>NZ_AP031405.1:0-3450000 GCF_055387595.1 Mediterraneibacter flintii | reverse complement strand
TGTACTATCTTATAACAGAACTGTGGGGACGCAGAGAGAGAGCACGAGCCGGGAATGGAAAGCCCGGTACAAGCGAGGTAGGAGTGCATAAGGCAAATCCGGTGCACAATCCGAAGACGTGAAGTGGAGCGAACTAAGAGTAGCGAAGCGTGTGAGCTAGCTGCCAAGAAAAGCCGCTATTGTTTGTAAGATACCCGTACCGTAAACCGACACAGGTGGATGAGGAGAGAATCCTAAGGCCGACGGGAGAAGCATTGTTAAGGAACTCGGCAAAATGACTCCGTAACTTCGGGAGAAGGAGTGCCAGGTAAGACTGGCCGCAGAGAATTGGCCCAAGCAACTGTTTAGCAAAAACACAGGTCTATGCAAAACCGAAAGGTGAGGTATATGGGCTGACGCCTGCCCGGTGCTGGAAGGTTAAGGGGAGAGGTTAGTGGCAACACGAAGCTTTGAACTTAAGCCCCAGTAAACGGCGGCCGTAACTATAACGGTCCTAAGGTAGCGAAATTCCTTGTCGGGTAAGTTCCGACCCGCACGAAAGGCGTAATGATTTGGGCACTGTCTCAACAATGCACCCGGTGAAATTGAAATACCAGTGAAGATGCTGGTTACCTGCGCCAGGACGGAAAGACCCCATGGAGCTTTACTCCAGCTTGATACTGGGATTCGGTATTGCATGTACAGGATAGGTGGGAGACAAGGAAATGGTAACGCCAGTTACCATGGAGTCGCTGTTGGGATACCACCCTTGCAGTATTGGGTTTCTAACCAGCAGCCGTGAACCGGCTGGGGGACAATGTCAGGTGGGGAGTTTGACTGGGGCGGTCGCCTCCGAAAGGGTATCGGAGGCGCTCAAAGGTTCCCTCAGAATGGTCGGAAACCATTCGGAGAGTGTAAAGGCAGAAGGGAGCTTGACTGCGACACCGACGGGTGGAGCAGGTACGAAAGTAGGACTTAGTGATCCGGTGGTATAAAGTGGGATTGCCATCGCTCAACGGATAAAAGCTACCCTGGGGATAACAGGCTTATCACTCCCAAGAGTTCACATCGACGGAGTGGTTTGGCACCTCGATGTCGGCTCATCGCATCCTGGGGCTGAAGTAGGTCCCAAGGGTTGGGCTGTTCGCCCATTAAAGCGGTACGCGAGCTGGGTTCAGAACGTCGTGAGACAGTTCGGTCCCTATCCGGCGTGGGCGTAGGATATTTGAGAGGAGCTGTCCTTAGTACGAGAGGACCGGGATGGACTGGCCGCTGGTGAATCTGTTGTTCTGCCAAGGGCATAGCAGAGTAGCCAAGCCGGGAAGGGATAAACGCTGAAGGCATCTAAGCGTGAAGCCCCCCTCAAGAAGAGATATCCCATAGCGAAAGCTAGTAAGACCCCTTGAAGACGACGAGGTAGATAGGGCAGAGGTGGAAGCATGGTAACATGTGGAGCTGACTGTTACTAATAGGTCGAGGGCATAACCAAGCAGGTGATAGGTTGGATGATGATTTCTTTTGTATGCAGTTTTCAGGGTATAACCTGATAAATAAGTAATATTCCTCCTTAGCTCAGTCGGTAGAGCACTCGGCTGTTAACCGAGTTGTCGTTGGTTCGAGTCCAACAGGGGGAGCTTATAGACCGTAAGCGAATACTTGCGGTCTATAAAAATATAAGAGGTAATTTTAGGCTCCGTGGTCAAGCGGTTAAGACATCGCCCTTTCACGGCGGTAACACGGGTTCGATTCCCGTCGGAGTCATTTTAAATTTGCCGATGCGGCGCAATTTAATAAGATTGAAGGAAGTCAATCGCAGGCAGAGCGCTGATTACAAATCAGTTGCCCGAAAAGAAACATAAATTGCCGATGTGGCACAATTTAATAAGATTGACGAAGTCAATCGCAGGCGGAGCGCTGATTACAAATCAGCTGCTCGAAAGAAAATTAGAAATTGCCGATGTGGCTCAATTGGCAGAGCAGCTGATTTGTAATCAGCAGGTTATCGGTTCGAGTCCGATCATCGGCTTTGTTCCCTTGTGGGACATATTTTGTGTGGACCTTTAGCTCAGCTGGTTAGAGCAATCGGCTCATAACCGATCGGTCCCGGGTTCGAGTCCCTGAAGGTCCACTATTTTGAAAAAATTGTAATCGCGTCGACCGTTAGTTTGCGCGGACGCTCATTAAGAGCGTTAACGAGTATTGCACGTAAGCGTCTAAAGAATAGATGCTAAGTGTTCATAACGAGGCCCAGTGGCTCAGTTGGTTAGAGCGCCGCCCTGTCACGGCGGAGGTCGAGAGTTCGAGTCTCTTCTGGGTCGTTGACATTAAAAGTGATTAGGTATATAATTGTTTTTGATGTTTGAATGGAATCTTAGCTCAGCTGGGAGAGCATCTGCCTTACAAGCAGAGGGTCATAGGTTCGAGCCCTATAGGTTCCATATGCCGCAGTGGCGGAACTGGCAGACGCCCGGGACTTAAAATCCCGTGGGTAGTGATACCCGTACCGGTTCGATTCCGGTCTGCGGCAGTTTTGTAAGGTGCTTCAAACCCTTGTAAACAGAGGGTTTGAAGCGTTTTTCATTTTCTTTGAAAAGTTGTACAGCCTGTAAATACGGCATTTATGACAAAATTTGAGCCATTTGAGAGGTATCTCTTTCAATTACACGCTGCCCTATATAATGTCTTGTCATAGCTAGATTAGAGTGCCCTAATAAAGGCTGTATAATCTATTTCCTTTACACCAGTATTGAATAAAATAGAAGCATTCGTAAATTGTATTTTATGGCTTGAAAGATAAGTTATTTCTAAAGCTGTTCAATATTTTTTTAGTCTGCGATTAAAAGTATCAGTTGTCAAAGATCTGCCGTTATGCATAAATAAAAGTGAGCCAGTAGGAGTTCACTCTTTCATTCTTTAAAACTGTTTGAACACATACGAGATAATTCTTCGGCAGAAATATCATACTCTTTTATGAACGGATATTGGGGGACATTTTTTCTTCTTAGTGTTTTGTTCCAGTTTACAGGGCCCTATGCAGCGTACATAGCCGTTGTTCTGATGAATAACTAAAATAGCCTCCAGAAATTCTCCATTGATGATGTTGAAGTCATATGGCTGCACCTTCTTGTAAATGATTTGGAAAATCAATTTATCTGCCAACCTTCTGTAGTCTGCTGAATATTCCATAGATGATGATATAGGCCTTGTTTTTCCATTAGCTCCTCATGGGTTCCGACTTCTTTTACCTCCCCTTGATCCAGTACAATAATCTGATCAGCGCCAGCAATTGTTTTCAGCTTGTGAGCAATCATCACAACAGTACGATCTTTTATCAACTCCTCAATAGCCTGCTGTACCTCCACTTCATTTTCTGGATCAAGAGATGACGTAGCTTCATCAAGCAGTAATACAGGCGCATCTTTTAGAATCGCCCGCGCGATAGAAATTCTCTGCTTTTCTCCACCCGATAAAGTAGAGCCTCCTTCACCAACCATTGTGTTATAAGTATCAGGCAGCGCCATAATGAAGTCATGGCAATGAGCCAGCTTCGCGGCTGCCTCAATTTCCTTCTGTGTGGCGTTCTCCCTGCCATAGCGGATATTATTGCCAATCGTGTCTTGGAATAAATATACATCCTGGAAGACAACGGATATTTTAGACATCAGCTTTTCCGGATCAACAGTCTTTTCGTCTACATTGCCAAACCGGACAGTCCCAGCCTGCGGATCATAAAATCGAGCGATCAGTCGGAGCATAGTGCTTTTACCGCTGCCGGAAGGTCCCACGACAGCAGTCATAGAGCCTGATGGAAAGGAAGCACTCACATCATGCAAAACCGTATCTTTCCCATATCCAAAGGTTACATGTTCAAACTGTATGTCGTGTTTTTGAGGTGCCTCTCCTTCACCAGACATGATTGGTTCATCCATCAAGTCCACAATGCGCTCTCCAGCAGTCTTTTGATAGACAAAAACTGGAAGCTGGATAATTGCCCCTACAAGCGGATCAAAAATTCGTGTCCCTACTAAAAGAAACATGGCAAAGATAATCATATCCAGAGTTCCTCCCATCAGCAGATAAACGCCAATCATTGTAATCAGCGAAAGACCAAATTGTAAAAATGATACTGCTACCAGGTAGAAAGGCCCGGATACACATTCCAGTTTGATAGACTCTTTCATAAAGGAGTAAAAAGCCTGCTCCAGCTTTTTGAAGTTTGTGCCTCGCAGATTATACGCCTTAATAACCTTCATTCCTGTAAGGTATTCCTGCAGGCGGCTTGTCTGCTCAATTCTGGCTCTTGTATGAGCCGCCCCGCGCATTTTATCTATCGTCTGAACACCAGAAAGAATCAAGAGAGTTACAGGAAATCCGGCAAACATAGCGAAAGCCATACGCCAATCTATAAAGGACATGCCGACAAAGCCAAGAACCGCTGTGATAAAGCCGCCGATCAACTGCGGCAAAACATGAGTCACTGCCTCCTCAATCTGTGCAAAATCATTCATCATGGTATTTCCCAATTCACCGGGATCTTTGCTCATTAAAAATCCAAGCGGCAGTTTACGAATATGTTCGGCAAGCTGCACCCGGCCTTTCGCGCTGGCATCATAACCATCATGGTAGGAAGCATGAACAGCTTTTCTCTCAAAAAAATAAAGAATAACTGCAAGAAGCGCCATACCTCCCCAAACGATCCAAAGAGTACGAATATCCAGGTTTTCCAATGTGCCGCCAAAATAAAGATATATACTGCTGACAGCGACAGCAAGTAAGCCGAAGGGAAATAAATTGACCAGATCAGCCAGAACTGTCCATATGACCGGTTTAATGACCTTTTTCGGATTACCTGCTGTAATACAGTAAAGTGCTCCTGATTTCTTCATGGCTGTGCCACCTCCTTTTTAGCTGCGATCTGCCAGTCAGATGAAATGGTGTATGCCGTCCACATAGCGGAGTATGTTGTGCTATTCTGTAAAAGAAAATCATGTGTACCGGCATGCTCGATCTGCCCATCTTTGATAACCTCTATCTTATTTGCATTTTTTATTGTAATGAGACGATGGGCGATAATCAGTACTGTTTTATTTTTGATAAGTTCCTGTAAAGCCAACTGCATTTGACGTTCATTTTCTGGATCAGCGTAGGCCGTAGCTTCATCGAGAATCAGTATCGGGGCATTTTTTAAGATAGCCCTTGCTACAGAAACACGCTGTTCCTCACCGCCTGATAAATAGACACCGCCCTCTCCAATCAAAGTGTCGTAACCCTGAGGTAACTTTTCGATAAATTCATGGCATTGTGCCGCTTTTGCCGCAGCATATACTTCTTCCTTTGCGGCGCCGGGCTTCCCAACTGCTATGTTGTTATAAAGTGTATCAGAAAACAAAAAGGAATCCTGGAATACAAAGGACATGCATGACATCAAATCTTCCGTCTTTATTTTTCGGATATCTACGCCGCCTATTTTAATCTGTCCATCCTTTACATCCCCAAAACGAGGGATAAGCTGTGCAATGGTAGATTTTCCAGAACCGGACGGACCTACAAGAGCAGTGATCTGCCCCTGTTCAGCGCAAAAACTAACGTCTTTCAATACCAGTGCGCCTGTATTTCCTCCATAAGAAAAGGACACATGCTCAAAGGTTATATCATAGCTTTTAGGCTTTTTTCCTTCCGCCGGTTCCTGTATCGGGACTTCATTCATAATCTCATCAATTCGTTTTACGCCTTCCGTAATAGTATTCATACTGGAGCCAAGACTATTGAATTTGAATACCGGTGTGGAAATGCCGGGAGCAAAAATCAGAAAGAACAACAGTGTAATGGCAAACGCCATATTTTGCGGATTACCGGAAAAAAGGAAAATCCCAATCGCCAAAATAAATGTGGCAAGAGACAGGACCAATACCCGGAACAAGCAGTAGGCAGGCTCATAGTTGTCTGCATATTTTGTACTGAAATCCCGATAGCCCATAATATCCTGATAAAATTTCCGAAAAGAATGGACAGTCTGACCAAAGATTTTAATAGAAGGCATACCGCGGACATACTGTACGGAAGATGTACTGATATTTTCCAAAGCATCGTAATACTCAATCAATCCTTCTTGTGCTTTCTTCCCAAACATCATGGAGAACTGCACGGTAAAACCTATAATAATAGGGACGATACATGCCAGAGCCAGCCATGGACTAAGGCCAAACATAATGACTACCATAACAATCAGCAGGACGATAGTATTTACCATATCAGGGAATTGGTGAGCGATAAATTTTTCAATCTGCTCTACATCCTGTTCTGCAATCTGTTTTACCTTGCCAATTGCATTTCTGTTAAACCATCCCAAAGGAAGTTTGCTGATATGTTCGGATAATCGCACGCGGATTCCATAGAGTGTCCGATAAGCTGCGGTGTGCCCTAACATACCGCCAAAATACATAAAAACATAGGCGATCAACAGTCCGATAATTCCTTTTAATGACCAGGAAATCATAAAGTCTGTATTTGCCTGAGTGAGATCCGAAGCATTTTTCAGCAATTCGGCCATAATGTTATAGACCGCTAAATAAGGAACCAACTGAAAGAATACATTAACTGTTGAAAGGATACACCCCCATACCAGTAGGGTTTTCTTTTCACCTGCCAGTTCTAACAGACGAGGAATTCCATTTTTTTTATTTGTTGCTTTTCCCATTTTTATATCCCCCTTGATTTACCATACGGCTTGCTGCAATTTTCTTTCCCCAGAAGTAACCAAGAATCGCACAAATAACGGTAATAACGGTTAATATGATAACGAGAGGTGTATTGATGAGTTCCATGCCTGCATCTGCAACAGAACCGGTAAAACGGTCGGCATAAAAGCTCTTAAAAGCTTCCTGCATATAACACAGTGGTATGTACTCGCCTAACGCCAATCCAAACAAAGGGAAAGAAATGGCAATTACTTTTCCAGCATTATTTTTTTTACCGGCTGTGTTGTAAATAATTTCCCCGATTATCCCTCCCACAAAGGTACAAATGAACATCAGTCCATAAGGAACCATTGAAAACAGACAAATTCCAAACAGGAACGACGAAATAAGGATACCGCCGGGAATATTTACTTTTGACAGCATAACAACGAGAATCAATGCTCCTGCCACTGCAAGAATACAGGGAAGGACAAGCAGAATCAGCGGGAAAAATCCCACTGTGCAGGCAATGATCCAACTTACGGCGATCCATAAGGCACTAAATACACCTATACGGATGAGGTCACGGATTTTTTTGCTTTCTTTTGTTTTTGTAGCCATATTAAATTTCCTCCAATTCAAATAGTTTTGATAAGATAGATGGGTGATACTGCTCTGGAGCAATCCGCTTTATATGATGATCGTCCTGGACAATCAAAAGGGAAGTAAAAAGTGCGGCGGCAAATTCATAATCATGCGTGATAACAAAGGATATGCAGCCTTTTCCGGCCTGCTCTATAATCGTCTTCCGGACAAGCTGCATATTTTCAGCATCAAGTCCGCTGGTAGGCTCATCAAAGTAGAGAAAGGACATACTGCACATACAGGACAGAGCAATGGAGAGTCTCTGTTTTTGTCCTCCTGAAAGTGTTGAGGGATGCACATCCTCATATTTTTCCAAATGAAAGTTTTTCAGGATTTCTCTGGCTTTTTCCAAAACGTCTGCTTCTTTTTCATGTCCGGAAAGCATTTCTTCCAGAACGCTTCCTGCAAAAAATTGATAATCTACGTCCTGCATAACATAAAAGGATTTTTTCCTTCTTTGCTGCCGGGAGGCGTATTTTCCACATAGGCTGATTTTTCCGCACTGCGGTTTTTCAAGCCCCATAAGAACCCGGATCAGCGTAGATTTGCCAGTTCCATTTTTTCCGACTATGCCGATAATGTCGCCGCCTTCCGCAGAAAAGGAGACATCTCTCCACAGAAGCGGTTCCTGTGGATATTTGAAAGACAGGTTTTCTGCCCGGATAGATACCGGTGTATGATCGGATTGCGGAATTACAACAGAAGTATGTGCTATTTGTTTCAAGTCAAGGTTTCGAAGACCGTTTGCTCTAAGCCATTCATTTGAACAATGAATTATCTCGCTGTTGTCAAGGATTTTATGAATCCTGCCATTTTGAAGAAAGACCATACGATCTGCCAGCTCCCGCAAATAATACAACTTATGTTCAGAAACAATAATCGTACAGCCTTGTTCCTTTAATTGCTTTAGAAGCTGACGCAGCTGCTCTGTACCAATCCAGTCCAAATTTGCCGAAGGCTCATCAAGCACATATACATTTACCCCTGCGGTATAAACAGAAGCTACTGCCACTTTTTGCTTTTCTCCGCTGGAAAGCTGAAAAATACTCTTTTGTAAAAGTCTTTCGATATGCAGATCTTTTACTGTTCCATTCAGCCTCTTTTGAATTTCTCTCATTGGAATACCGAGATTTTCGCTGGGGAACGGTAATTCTGTCTTTACATGGAGAGTGAAAAATTGAGAACGGGGATCTTGAAAAACACTCCCTACATAAGCGGAGTAGTCTCCGGTTTCATGTTGTAAAATATCCATGCCGCATATCCGGCAGTTTCCACTTAATTTTCCTTCAAAAAAATCGGGGATTAAGCCATTCATACACCGGGTAAGGGTTGTTTTCCCACATCCGCTTGGTCCGGTCAGGATAATAAATTCCCCTTCCTGTATCGTAAGATTAATGTTGTGCACGCCAAAGCTGCCGCTTTCATCATAAGTAAAACTAAACGCATCAAATGAAATTATCTCCTTTGAATTTTTCATATCATGCTCACCTCCATTATAAAGTCAGATAATTCAGGAAAAACAATGCGCCAATAACAATAACCATGCCCAATAGATATAGATAATCAGCGGCTGTAAAACGGACATCTGTGTAGCATGTCCGTTTTCTCTCTGTGCTAAGTCCTTTACACAGAGAAGCGGCAGATAGTTCTTCTGAAATCTTTTCACTTCGGAAAAGTAAAGGGACTATATAATTTTCCAAAGTTCCCGGCAGGCGTTTTAGGTTAGAAAACGAAAGGTTTAGCCCCCGCATTTTCAGGCTTTCATTTATATAATGGATTTCTCGAAAGATTGTAGGAACATATCGATATATGATCATCAACGGAATGGATAAAGACTTTGGAATATGAATCCGATCTAATGAATACAGCAGTTCATCCATTGGTGTTTTATCTGCTAATAATTTAAGCAGCAGATAAAGGGGATATGCCCTGACGATCATCATCAAAAACGGTGGAAAAATCACAGACAGAACCGGTACATTTACTGCTGTAAGGCCAAAGATTACTCCATACATTACTGCATAGGACAGAAGTCGTTTTATAAAAACTTTTATCCCATACCAATAAAAAAGCAAAAAATCAATTACAAGAAAAAGTGAGATTACCGCAAATTCACTATGAAAAGAAAAGCCCAAAATACCGGTTACTATAATCTGTAAAATTAAGATACGTGAATCCGGTTTGGCTGCCTTAAAAACCATCTTGTTTTGCCTCCCTCCTTCTGCCATTGCATAAGGCGTTCAGTTGTGATACGATAGGTTAGCAATTACTAACCCACTGTTTTTATTATGGGGATAGTCCTTGTCAGACACAATGGGATTTGTTAATAAAAGACTTTTAGCCGTATTCTTTCGACGAATAGGCGTATTTTGAGAGGCGATTATATGAACGGAGTAAAAAAACTCTATGAACAGATACTGCCAGACGGCGGGTTTATTTTAGATAAGAAACAGTCGGATATTGAGGAAGGACAATACTGCTATACCTTGTTGCCAGATAAGGGAGAGGGCTACTTTTGGAACTATTTTTATGAAAATATGTTTGTAATAGAAAAGCAGGATTTCCTTTTCTATGAGGATTTCTTTTTGGAATCACCAGAGCCCGATTTTATTGCTGTCCAATATTTCTTTTCTGTTTCTGGTGAAGAATTCCACCCATATCGGCAGTTATCCCCAAACAGTTTGAGAGGATATGTCGGGGGAAGCAATAAAATCTTTCAGGCAGTTTACCACAAGAATATTCCAATCCGTTCTGTAAGTATCAGTATCATGCCGGATTTTTATAACAGCTGCTTAAAAGAAAAATTGGGTGGAAAATACATTGATCCGCGTAACGCATTTAAGGGAATGATGCTTGGCGTGGATTTCCCACAGCTTGTTTCTCTGTTAAAACAGATTCAGTCATACTCTGGTAATGGAGTATCTGCAAAACTTTTTTACGAAGGCAAAGTTTTAGAAACACTTGCCTTAATATTGGAACAAGCGCAGCAGAATCAAAAGCAAAGTAAAAAAATCCCCATCACAAAAAAGGATGAGGAGAACTTAAAAGCTGTTTCAGATTATATTGACCATCATTTTGGATTCTCTATTTCTGTAGAACAGCTATGCAAAATTGCATATATGGGAAATACAAAACTGAAAACAAAATTCAAAGAATACTTTGGATGTAATATTACTGATTATATCATTCAGAGACGTATCGATCAGGCGCAGCACCTGCTGATAGGAACAGAATTAAGTATTGCTGAGATTGCGCAGGCAGTAGGGTATGACCGGCCGGAAAGTTTCGCGAAGCAGTTTCAGCGAATTACAGGGCTGCTGCCAAGAGAATACAGAAAAATGATTAAATAGTAAAATTTACATCAAAAAAGCGGTTGGGACATTGGTTTTACTGCCGCTTTTGTTTTCCGCAGCACATTGCGATGGTAGCGTACTTTTCCTTGTTCAAGGTAGATTACGCAGTCGGCGGCTTCGGCAATTAAATCCATATCGTGAGTAATCAGAAGAATGCATTTGCCTTCCTTTGCAAGCTGTTTGAAAAGCTGTACTGTCAGCCGCATATTGTAACCATCTAATCCGCTTGTCGGTTCGTCAAATACAAGAAGATTCCTGCTGCTGGCTGCCGCAATCGCCAAAAGTAACCGTTGCTTCTGACCGCCGGAGAGTGAGGCCGGGTGCCGGTTTTGAAAAACATCCAATCCCATTTCTCTTAATCTCGCCAAAGCAGTTTCTTTTAGAGCAGGCGTTTCTTTTTGTCCAATCCAAAACTCGTCCAAAACCGTAGGGGCGTAGAGCTGGTAATCGGAATCCTGCTGCACGAAAAAAGAATGGTTTGTGCGCTGCTTTCTCTTCAGATATTCTCCATGAATCTGTACCGTTCCCATTGCCCGGTACAAGCCGGTGATCGTCCGGCACAAGGTAGACTTTCCCGCACCGTTTGGCCCCGCAATGGCGAGAATCTTTCCGCTTCTTGCTGAGAAAGAAACTTCCTCTAAAATCTGCCGTCCATCCAACATACAGGAGATTTCAGAAACATGCAAGGTATCATCTGGTTTTGACAGAGAGGCGCCGCCCACTTGAAAAGCTGGTGTGTCAAAGGGGCGCAGCCCCATAGACGCAAGCTGGTCTTTGGAGAGCTTCAATGCCTCACCATGACTGTAGATAGCAGAAATTGCTCCGTTCTCCATAAAGATAAGCCGGTCAAAGGAATCGCGCACATAATGAAAACGGTGTTCCGATAAAATAATGGTATGTCCGGCTTCTTTCAGCCGGTAGAGCAGCGCGCCCAACCGCGTCATAGCGTCGCTGTCCAGATTTGCGGAAGGCTCATCCATCACGATTACTTTTGGTTCCATAGCGCAGATGGATGCAACAGCGATAAGCTGCTTTTCTCCGCTGGACAGTGGAAATATCCTCCGGTCGAGCAGCCGGTCAATGTTCATCTGTGCACACACAGCGTCTACTCGTTTTTGCATGAGGGGACGCTTCAGTGGAATATTCTCCATACCCAGTGCAATCTCGTCTGTTGTATTAGTAGTAAAAAACTGGCTGCGCGGATCTTGGAATACGCTGCCAACCATTGTACCTAACTGATGGATGGGCATTTTAAGAGCATCCTGTCCGTCCAGTGAATAACTTCCTGTAAGGTTTCCAGGGTAAAACTGTGGGCAAAGCCCGTTGAGAACCCTCGCCAAAGTCGTTTTGCCACAGCCGCTTTTTCCTGCTAAAATCACCAGCTCCCCCTTTTTAACAGTCAAATCAATGCGGTGCAGTTGGCTGCCCTCACGACTGTTTGCATAGGAGAAAGAGATATTTTTTAACTTGATCACAACCACCCTCCTTTCTCCAGCACAAAAACTGCGCTGGAAATGAATACCATGAATACGCAGAGAATTCCGTCTTTCCAACTAAAATAAATGGGATGGTAACTGATGGTTTCACCGGAAAAGCGCACGCCGCGCACCGTCATAGAAGCAGACAGCTCCTCTGCAACCTTCGTCGTTCTTAAGATCAGCGGGATTAAAATATATTCTACCGTAGAAGGAAGATGGGTAAGCGTGTGGATTATGCCTACCCCGATTCCTCTAAACCTCTGGGAAGAACGGATAGCCCGGTATTCTCCGGAAATCGTTGGGAAAAACCGGAGAACTACTGCAACCGCTATCCCGACAGCCTTCGGAAAACGCATGGCCCGTAAAGCTGCCATCAGAGAGCCGGTAGCTTCTCCGGCAAGCGCAGTGGCAAAGGATAGAGGAATCAGCATTTTTCTGCCGACAATCCCTATGCTAGACAGCATGGAACTTACGGAAAAGGCTGCTCCGCTGTCCAGCAGTCTTACGCCCGCCCAGCCGATACCATAAAAAATAAGGTAATACAGCACATAGGGCAAGAGCTTATTCCTGTTTCTCGACAGAAGATGGATCAGCAGGCACCCTGTGAACAGGCACAATCCTCCGATTTCAGAATGAACCAGCAGGATCGAGGCAATCCCCAGCAGGCAGAGCAGCAGCCATGTGCGGGGATCTGGCCGAAAATGACTCTGCTTTTGCTTTTCCATTACACAACTCCGGCAGGCTTAAAGTGTTTGCCCAGCATTTTCATGCCCAGTGCATATCCGGCAATAGACAAAGCTGCTGCGGCAGCTAAGGCAATTACAATATTCTGCGGAGCCAGCCAGAACCCTTCTAAAGACGCGAGCGCCGCTTTTGCGCTGGCGGCGTCCATTCCCATAGCCACATAGCTTTGTACCATGCTGTCGCTAAACAGCAGCATAGTCAGCGTGCTGCCCATTGCATTGAGCATCCATGTAAGTGCATGAGGGATGGCCGGACGGATTTTGCTCTGATACCCACCGCCCAGCATAATCAGTTCGTTTACAACCGCTAAAATTGTGAAGAACACGAATACATAGACGCTGCCCGTAAACAGGAAATACAGGCCGTAAACCATTGGAATGATAAACTGCGTGCCGATTTTCGGACACTTTTTTACAAGCAGGACGTAGATAATACCGTTGATTAAACCTGCAAGACCAGGTGCGAGAAAATAGACAAGCTGCAAATTAGCTGCAAACGGCATGGTGGTTACAAGTGCAATGACCGTTTCTACGCAGGATAGCAGCAGGACAATGACAAATTCTTTCAAACCTAATACTTTTTCTTTCATTTGAGAACCTCCCCGTATAATATCTAAGATTGTTTGAATGTATAGTCTCCAGCTTGGCTTTGCAGTCCCCACAGCCGGGCATAGAGTCCTTCTTGTCCGGCAAGCTGGTTATGGGTTCCTTTCTGTACGATTTTTCCATTCTGCAGTACAAGGATTTGCTCTGCACCGCGTACTGTTTTTAACCGGTGGGCAATCATAATGACGGTGCGCTCTTTGGAAATCTCGTCCAACGCTTTCTGTACCATAGCCTCATTATCTGCGTCCAAAGAAGCGGTTGGTTCATCCAGCAGAAGGATCGGTACGTTTTTCAGAAATGCCCTGGCAAGTGAAATCCGCTGGCGTTCGCCGCCTGAAAGTGTTGCTCCGCCTTCCCCGACAACTGTGTCGTAGCCTTCCGGCAGGGCAGAGATAAAATCATGGCAGTGGGCCTGCCTGCACGCTTTTATCATTTGTTCCTCTGCAATACACTCATTGCCAAAGCAAAGGTTTTCCCGGATAGTTCCTCGGAACAAATAAGCGTTTTGCATTACCATGGAGATGTGGGAAAGCAGGCTGTCCGGCTGGACTTCTTTTATATCTCTGCCGTCCATTCGGATATGACCGGTTTGATAATCCCAAAACCGTGCCATCAGACGAAGCAGGGTGGACTTTCCGCTTCCTGATGGGCCGACTAAAGCTGTGAACGAACCGGACGGGGCAGTGAAGGAAACATCCCTTATGACATTTGCATACTTTTCATATCCAAAAGACACATTCTCAAACTGATAAGAAGTACCTTCTTCGATTTTTTCAGTACCAGATAACTCGTCTGTTGTCATAACCTTGTCCAATCGCTCACCGGAAGGTATCATCCCGCGCAGCGCAGATATGCTGGTAACAACCATCAATTCCGCTTCTACCAGCTTGGTCGCTAAAACGAGAAAGCCTGCAAAATCCAAAACAGACAGTGTACCGCCGATCAGCAGATAAAGCCCAACCGCAGCAGTGACGGGAACAATAAATTTTACTAAAGAAGAACACAAGGTGGATAAACTGCCTGCAACTGCTTCTTCTTTTAATGACTCATTCCGCAATTTCCGCATGGCCGATTCTAAAGACTGAAAGCCCTCTCCTGTCCTATGGTATGCTTTTAAATCTTTCATACCATGCAGATATTCGTTGATTTGCGTAGCCGCATGGTTTTTTGCCTCCATGACCTGCCGGCTGTGTTTTTCCTTAATGCGGGAAATTCCAAACATAATCGCCGCGCAGATTGGCAGCATTCCAAACATGGCAATTCCCATACGCCAGTCATACATACTGATCCATACAATAGAAATTACCAGCAGCGCACCGACACCAATGGGATAGGGCAGCCAATAGCAGAGCGTGTATTCTACGTTTGCAAAGTCGTTAGCAAAGGAACTGATCAGTTCTCCTGACTCTTTGGCCGAAAAAAATCCCAGAGGCTGGCGGCGCAGCTTTTGAATATATGCTGCACGTTTTTTTGCTGTATCGCTGTAAGCACGTCCATAGGTAAAGTAATAGGAAATCAACTCTACCGCATATTGAAGCAGGATATACCCTAAACCAATGGAAGCAAGAGTAATAAGAAGCTGTAAGTTCAAGGTATATGGTGGCATAAAAGCCTGTCCCAACGTGTAGATGGCCATATATGCTAAAATAGCCGGGAGCATACTGCACAACTGTGAAAGAAACAACCATACTGTGGGCTGGATGATTTCCTTCGGCTTATGGAAGGTGAATTGCCGGATTATCTGAAACATACTCTGAACCTCCTTTCATATGTCTGTCGCGTCTTTCAAGGCATTCAGGTACACCCGCAGGGTGTTTCATCCGCCAGTTTCCCGTTTCATTCTGGATGGACCATAAATGGGCATACAGGCCATGTTTTTGCAGTAGTTCTTGGTGTGTCCCTTGTTCTTTCAGCTTTCCGCCTTCCAGAACGAAAATAATATCTGCATCTTGGATGGAATAAAGACGGTGCGCGATCATCAAAACGGTTTTCCCTTTCAACAATTCCGCCATACCTTCTCGTAACGCCAATTCGTTTTCCGCGTCCGCAAAAGCCATTGCTTCATCCAGCACGACAATCGGGGCATTTTTTAGGATCGCCCTTGCAATGGCGATACGCTGTGCTTCTCCGCCAGATAATTTATGTCCTCCATCACCTAATTTTGTGTGGTAGCCCTCCGGCAATGCTTGAATAAAATCCTGGCAGCGTGCAGCCTTCGCGGCTCGTTCTACCTCCTCGCGAGTCACATTTTGGTGCATGGAAATATTGTCATAAACGCTTTCGGCAAATATGTAGGTATCCTGAAACACAAAAGCGATAGTATCCATAAGGGTCTTGGAAGAATAGTCTCGTATATCCTTTCCTCCAATGGAAATACTTCCACTTTCCACATCCCAAAATCTTGCCAGCAGCTGTCCTGCTGTGGATTTCCCACCGCCCGACGGACCAACCAAAGCAGCGAAGGAACCTGCCGGAATATGCATTGTGAGATGCTTCAGTGCCATACGCCGTAAGGGGTCTGCTGCTTTTTGATAGGAAAAACTTACATCTTTAAACGCAAGTTCCGCAGAAACCGGCAAGGTATCGCATGCGCCGTCCGCTATCGTCTCCATTTTCATAATCTCCTCGATTTGATCCATCCGCACAGCCAGATTCCGAAGGTCCGCGCCAAACTCTACCAATTCCATCAACGGGCTGATCACTGCGGGACCGACAATCAAAAACATCAACAGCTCCATCATTAAGCCATGATCATCGGGATTTAGATACAGCAAAACGCATCCCACAGCTAAAAGGAAGGCTAATACAGAAAGCGTGATGGTTTTGTAAGCTCCATAAATAGGTGTGACACGCTTTAGGTAAGCCATCAGGCTTTTACGGTTTTTCTCTATTAGATTGGTCAGTCGTAAAGCCGCAGCCTCCGGCTTTCCAAAGATTTTTTCTTCTTCCATTCCGGATACATATTCAGAAAATGCCGCGTCCAGTTCTGTAGACGAACGGTTGAGATCCGTCCAAATCTTCTGTCCACGTTTTCCTCCAAAAGCTGAAAACTGAATCATAAACGCAAGCAGCAATGCTGCGGCAATTGTCAAAGCAAGCGGTACGTTGATAGAAAATAGCAGCACCGACAGTGAAAACAACAGGAGACCAGCCCCAATGAGGTTCGATACATCATGGGCAATAATGGTTTCCATTTTTTCAATGTTATCATTCATGGTTTTATGTACTGCACCGGACTGTCCGCCTGTGAAGAATCCCAGGTTAAGCCTGCCCATGTGATTCAAAATTTTCATTCGTAAATCATAAAGCGCATGAAAGGCACAGGAATGACAAACAAAACTGCCGATAATCGAAAGTACAATGCCAATGACAATACTTGCCAGCGTAATTCCGGCCCACAACCATGCAGCAGATACATCTACAGACGTATGATGCAAGGATGATTCCAGAAAGATACGAACAATCTGGTAGATCGTGTAGAAAGGAACGCCTGACAGTAATATGCTGACAGAGGAACAAGACACACCCAATATGTACCGGACAGAACTGCATTGTGCGGTTTGAAATACCCGTAGGATAGCGTTTTTCTTTGTTTCTTTCATAAACTCTCCTTTCTCTGCCTTTCGGATTTATAGATTGTTAAGGCAAGTAATACATGAGGGTTAGTAATATCTAACCAAACGGTATTATGCAGAAAATCTCTGTTTCCGTCAAGAGGCTATATGGTGCCTGAAACACACTGCTATTATCCGGCAGTGTTCTGGAAATACTTGATTTTATGCAATTTTCCCTCTATAATTTATATCATTGGTTAGATATTACTAACCAAAAATCGTGCCAAAACAGAAAGCTATGTGCCATTTTAGTATAGGAGTGACTACTATATGATTACGATCCATAATGTAGACGAAACGCTGTTGTTTTACGGCTCTTTGGGAGCCGAAAGGAAAGAAGTCGGGAACGGTATCCTGTTTACCTTTTTTGATAAGACTTCCTATGTCCGGTTTTGGGGAGATTTACGGGGGTTTTGTGTGGCTTCGGTTGATGTTATATATCCAAAGGATATGGTAATCCGTTCGCAGATCCGGCAAAGATATATAGGGATCGGCTTCACAGAGGAAGGGCAGATAGTCAGCTACAGCCGTAAAGCAGAAGTGCGGGAATCTCGCAACGGTATAGATTGTTATGTTTTTAATTCCCCTGTTCCTCTTTTTATGAAAATATCCGGCGGGAAGCGTCTCCGGTTTCAGGGAATGTATTTTCAGGAATCCTTTTTCCATGAGAATAATGTATCTCTCTACGACAGCTTTTGGGAAGATGCCAAACGCTCTCTTGCTTCCAATGAACTTCATTCGCCGGAACTATTGTCCATTTATCAGCGTATTGAAAAGTGCCCACTTACAGGAGAAGCGTTCCAGCTCTGGATGAGAGGACAGGGATTGGCCGCGACTGGCTATCTTCTGGATTTGGTCCAGAGGTACACTTTCGCTCCGCCTGTTTATCTAAGCGAAGATGAAATTACAGCCGTCTTACAGGCGAAGAGGCTGATTAAGGATAATATAAGTAATGTGCCGACAATCCTTGATTTGTGTAAAAGCGTTGCTCTTAACAAAAACAAGCTTCAAAAGGCATTTCAACTCACAGAAGGCAAAAGCATTGGGGAATATATCCGGACACTGCGAATGGAGCGTGCTTTGGAGCTTTTGGAAAAAAGCGATATGAATACAAGCGAGATTGCAAAAGCAGTTGGCTATTATGGAGTATCGAACTTCTACCATGCTTTTCGGCAGAGGTTTGGAGAAACACCTCAGATAGTTCGGGAACTACTCCGAAAAAAATTAAGTTAAACTCGTTTTAAATTGCATTGCTTACAGGATTCAATTATAATGTGTGGAAGGATAAAGTAAAAAGCTTTGAAATTGCGGTATGCAAAGAATATTTGCTTAGGAATTTTATAGATGCAAAGAGCATTTGATAGACAGAAATTATTTTCTTCAATACAATTCCAGTAAAAGGGAGGCGGACTATCATGACACTTGGAAGAAATATTCAAAAAATAAGAAAGGAGGCACATATGTCCCAAGAAGATTTAGCAGATATGTTTCATGTTTCAAGGCAGACAATATCTAATTGGGAGAATTCAAAAAGTTACCCGGATTTGGAGACGATAGTAAAGATGAGTGATAGTTTTAACATCTCCTTGGATATTTTATTGAAGGAGGACTTAGTTATGGTAAAAACATTTGATAATGAGATAAAGAATACTAGAAAATATGCAAGGGCGCTGATAGCGATAGCCGTTATATTTGCCTTGTTCATTGGCAGCTTCGTAATCTATTCTTGCGTATATTTCAGTACCAAAAGTAAATTAGAGGGAAATTTTGCAGAACAGTTAAAAGAGAATCATTTCTATAAAAATAGAGACGGATATTATTCTATGAATTATACAGATGATATTGTGTATAGCGTGCCGAATCAAGCTATGCCGGGTCTGTTAGATTTTTCGCTGCATTTTTCTGTAAGTAATGTATATTGTGATATTGACCTTGAAGATACGATTGTGGAAATTACATGGGAAGGCAATGACGACTTTTTTGCGTCAGCAATTTCTAAAACGGATAATAAAATAGTAGGGAGTACGTCTGAATTTGAAGAAAAGGATTTCAAGGATATGCAGAAATTAAGCAATGAGCTGGGCGTTTCAGAAAAAGAAATAAGTGAGATTATAGAAAAGGGAAATGAATTGTATAAAGAGTTGTATCTAAAGTAGCAGGATATTACAAAGAGGTCTGCCAAAATAAAAACATATCCTAATTTATAGAGCAAATAAATATATAAATCCCGGTTTGAAGGTTATCCATTCGAACCGGGATAAAATTTTTCTGTTTTTTAAATTCTATTAATTGTGTGGACGCCGTCTAGACTGTAGAGTGCGTTTATAACATTTTCTATTTCATCTGCGTCTACTTCAACTTCATAATAGGCAGAATCAGCTAGCGGATTATCATCCTTAAATCCTTCAGCTAATTGGGGATTGTCTTTGAAATATTCTCTCATATACGCTTCCCATGCTTCGTCTGCTGAGATATAGATACAGTTTTTAACACCGTCAATCTTTTGTATATCTTCTCCCAATAGGTCGATGTCATCTGCTTCTCTATCAAGAAAGACAGTTAATTTACAAGTATCTGTCCTACTTTGTTCAATTGATTTCGTTCCGATATTTACTATACAACTAATCAAATAACTAACCGAAGCAATTATTGCTACACAAGATATAATGCTTATACTTAAAATAAATAATAGCGTATTCTTCTTCATTGTATGTACCTCAAAAGTATATTGTAGTTTTAATTTCGATTTCCTCGTGTTTTATTGTAACCGTTTGAAAATGCGTTATATCTGTATATGAAATACCTTTCCAGTTCATTTAACGAACTAAATCCACTGTTTTCTAACGCGAACATTCTTATGGTAAAATCATCGCCATATTTGTAATCTGCATATACATCTCCGTTTCCTCTGCCTGTAAAATGAGCGTTTACTCTGCTAAAAATATTTTTTCCCTGTCCTACATAGTACATATTTTTCGACTTATTATATAAGATATATACGCCGGTAAAACTGTGCTGCGACATATATGAGGGGACTCCCTTTCCACCAAAAGATATTTTCCGCATGTTCATAAATTCTTCTGGTGTTATTTCTATAGAAGCATTGGAAAGCAGGTTTATTTGATGATCGATTGAGTTTTTATATATGAATGAAAATAAAGTTGTGGCCGTCGCAAGTACTATGCTTAAGAGAAAAATAATAAAAACTTCAATAGAAAAAAGGTCAAAAAACATGTATTTTACACCTCATTTTAAATTTTATGACGATGAAACAAAGTATAGATTACTGATGATACTGTATTCATCTATTTCTTTATATTTTTAACATTATTCTCTTAATAGTATTCTTATACGAACACTATTATTGTAATAATTTTACGTCAATAATAATGGTATGTCAACAGTATTGATGAGAGAGAAAACGGAAAAGTGTAAAATGATAAAATATGACAAGCTATGGGAAACAATGAGGTCTAAGGGAATCACTCAATATGATTTGTATACACGTTATCATATGAACCGTTCCCAGTTAAACAGACTAAGGCATAACCATAATGTGGAAGTGAATACGATAGATAAGTTGTGCAATATTCTCAATTGCAAAGTTGAGGATATTATGACACATTATCCGGACAATAATATATTTTAAATGAAAGATGTTATGACTGTATTATAATTCAGATTATTAATGTATACAGCGCGGACTCTATTTTCATGTAGCTTTTGTGACATCTGCACAGATTCCGCTTTATATTTGCTTAATTAGCTAAAAGGGGAAATCGGTTAATGCCGATTTCGACCGATTATAAAAAGAAATAGAGGTATCCCGCGGGAATGCGTGCCTTACGGCACTGGCATATTTTGCGGGGTATCTCTATTTCTAAGATTCATAAGTATTTTTGAACGCACAAAATAAAGGGTGTCTATCGAATTGTCGCGCTTTTCATTATGCTGCGTGTTCTTCCTTTTTCCCTTCAAATTTCTTGAGCTTATTGCATTGGAATCGATGGTATTTATTCATATTTCTACCAATCGCATAGAGCATAAACTCTTTATACACTTTTTCTGCTGAACGATGATGGAATCGTCGAAAGCCATCATTTTCCTTGATGTCTCCAAAGTGTCCTTCCGTTTGAATCGAACGTATCTGACGATTTAGAATCCCTTTCTCACTCTGGATATTTGCATGAGAGTGTTCTTTTAATTCTTCCCAACGTTCATTTATCTTCATAATCTTATTTTTATCGGCATCTTTTTCCGGATTATATTTGTAAAGGCATTTTGCTTTGTATTCGCAGCCACTACAATCAGCGCATCCGTACACTTCAAGAGTCTGTGTATAACCGCCCATGTCTTTTTCTTCTGTGCGGATATGCCTTAATTCTCTTCCGTCATGACAGATATAGTAATGCTCATCTTCAAATATCTGCATTGTCATGTTATGGTATTTTCCTATGTTTTCCTTATAGGCACGGGTCTTTCTTTGTTCATGCTCCTGCAGCTTGATATAGCTTTCGATGTTGTGTTCTTTTAGAAACAGTAAGTTTTTCTCGCTGCAATAGCCACTATCTGCAGTGACTTCCTTTACTATTTCACCAAATGCATAGATATGTTTTTGGACAACGGGAATCAGGGGATTGTAATCGGTTCTGTCATTACTTACATAACCATGAATGATAAAGTAATTCTCCACAGCAATCTGAACATTGTAGGCTGGTTTTAACTGGCCATTCATCATGTGATCCTCTTTCATTCGCATGAAAGTTGCTTCTAAATCTGTTTTCGAATAGCTGTTACGGTCGTTCCCCATAATCTCAAAACTCTCTTTATATGCCATAAGTTTTTTACCACAGGTTTCTAATTCTTCGTAAAGCTGCTGAATCCTGGACTTTTTCCTGCCTTTTCCATAAACGAACGCAATCCCTTCCCCCTCTGCGATCGCCGATAAGTTCTTTTGCAATTTTAACAAGTCCAGTGGGGAACAGTTGTCTATTTCAAGAATACGATTGTTTGACAGTTTTTTATGTTTTGTAAGTTTTCGCCTGCGATTCTTTTCGATTACTTCACGCACTTTGTCCATGCCTTCGATAATGAACATCTGCGCATTTCCTAATTTGTATTTTCTGCCATATCCGCTTTCTTCTAATAGTACATTGTACTTTGTGTAAAGAGAGTCAATGCTCTCCAGCAGTCCTGCCAGATGATAGTTGAGCGTTCCTCGCCACACAAAAGTGTAACGGTTTGCATTTGCTTCTATCTTTGTTCCGTCGATAAAGAGAGATTCTAACGTAATCAGACCTTCCTTTTTAAACGTCGTAGTAATTGATAATTCAGGTCATCCAGGATTTCAGCTGTCAGCTTTTTATTTATGAAATCATAAAAGGCATCCCGTTTTGGCTGTTCGCCCTGCGTCAGCCAGATGAATGCCAGGTCTCTTTGACATAGTTCAACGATGCGGTCAATCTCACGAATCCCCCGCATGTTTGCATATGTGAGAACTCCATATTTCATGATTGGGTTGAACCCGCGTTTCCCCTTATCTGAATACTGTGCTAATAAAGCAGTAAAATCCATTTCCTCCATTACTTTTTTTAGGGTAAAGACCGGATCGTCGTCAGGTAAACTCAATTCATAAAATTTAAAGTTCATTTTCTGTTGCCCTAATTCAAAAAATTCAGTATAATATTTATTGTTTATCATAGTTACATTATAACATGTAACGGAGAGAAGATGGTTGTTGTTAGCCATCTTTTTCTCTTTTATAGGGATAATTTTAGGGAAGGCAGTGACTCGGACAAGTCACTGCCTTCCCTATTCATCGCTATCTATTAACCGATAGCCCCTTGAATTTTGCACAGGCAGCAACAGTTTAGAAAGAAAAATAGGTTGCTGTAAAAGAATTATGTTAATATCCGCTGGCGCCGTAATTGGATAATACTCTGGCAGAAGGATCGGATACATTACAGCCTTTCCATTTCTTATTCGGCATCCAGAAATCTTTGATCATATGTGCCTGCTCAGGATAGAAGGACTCAAAAAGCTCACGGTACAAAAGAGATTCTTTGGTAAAAGGAGCCGCATAATTATGTTTTCGGGCTTTCTCCATAAATACCTCATCTGTATAAACTGTTTCGGCATATTCTTTCAGGTCGTCAACAAGAGAATGCCCAACTGCATCGGAGAAGGCGGCTTTTTCTCGCATGAGTATGGACTGGGGAAGCAGGGTATCCGGTTCAAATGCGCGGCGAAGGAGATATTTTCCTTTGTTGTACACATTCATTTTTTTCTCTGGAGCGATAGAAAGAACATAAGAAGCGAAGTCCAGATCGCCGAAAGGAACTCTGGCTTCCATGGAATGTACGCTGATACAGCGATCTGCCCGTAAGACGTCATACATATAAAGTTCTTTGACGCGTTTTATAGATTCCTGCTGGAATTCTTCCGGAGAGGGGGCAAAGTCTGTATATTTGTATCCGAAGAGCTCATCAGAGATTTCTCCGGTAAGCAAAACACGAATATCCGTCGTTCTGTGAATTTCCTGACAGAGCAGATACATCCCCACAGAGGCACGAATCGTAGTAATATCGTAGGTTGCAAGTGTTTTTATTACATCTGGGAGGGCCTGAATTACCTGTTCTCGAGTAATCAGAATTTCTGTGTGTTCGCTTCCGATATATTCCGCTACTTCTCTTGCATATTTTAAATCGATCGCATCGGTTTCCATACCAATTGCAAAGGTACGGATCGGCTGTTTTAAGATAGAAGCAGAGATGGCGCAGATCAGGGAGGAATCCAGTCCACCGCTTAAAAGGAAGCCCATTGGAACATCGGAATCCAGTCTTTTTTTGACGCCGGCGATCAGTTTATCGTGAATATTTTGGCATAGAATATCAAGGCTGTCATTATGAACGGCAGTTACCTCTGTAATATCTCGGTAGCAGATGAAATTTCCGTCTTTATAGTAATGACCGGGCGGGAAAGGATAAATTCTCTGTACCAGATGGACAAGATTTTTCGCTTCACTTGCAAACAGAATCTTTCCGTTCTGGTCGTACCCGTAGAACAGAGGGCGGATACCGATCGGATCTCTGGCGGCAATAAAGGAGTCTTCTGCGGCGTCATAGAGTACGAGGGCAAATTCCGCGTCCAGGAGAGAAAACATTTTCAGTCCGAATTCCTCATAAAGAGGGAGAAGGATTTCACAGTCAGAGTCGCTTGAAAAAGAGTAGCCTTTCTGGATCAGTTTTTCCCGCAGGGGGCGGAAACCATAGATTTCTCCGTTGCAGATCAGATAGTTG
Source organism: Mediterraneibacter flintii (assembly GCF_055387595.1). Lineage (NCBI taxonomy): Bacteria > Bacillati > Bacillota > Clostridia > Lachnospirales > Lachnospiraceae > Mediterraneibacter > Mediterraneibacter flintii. The sequence continues at coordinate 3,425,607 of NZ_AP031405.1, read as the reverse complement.
CCGTGAAGAGAAAAAGGCTGCATCCCTTCTGCGGTAAGCCCCATGATAGAAAGCCGCTGGAACCCCATAAGGCCGCTTCCGATATGGAGGATCTTAGCGGCGTCCGGCCCGCGGGTATCTGTCTGCGAGAGACCCTCAACGAATTGCTGATAATCTGCTTTCTCGGAGCAGTAACACATAATTGTACACATAAGTTTTTAACCTTCTTTCTATCGCTTAAATTTCCATAGGATACTGCTTGTCGAAGCAGGCTTTACACAGCGGCAGGCTGCCGACCATGGATTGGAGATCTTCGATTTTCATATAGGCGAGAGAATCGGCTCCCGTCAAGGCGCGGATTTGTTCTGACGAATGTGCGGAGGCGATTAACTGCTGATTGGAAGGAATATCCGTACCAAAATAGCAGGGATAAAGGAAGGGAGGAGAACTGATACGCACATGGACGCTGACGGCGCCCGCCTCTTTCAGCATATGAATCAGATTGGAAATCGTTGTGCCTCTGACAATGGAATCATCTACCAGAACTAATCGTTTCCCCTTTACTACAGAGGTAAGAACATTTAATTTCAGCCGCACGCTGTTTTCCCGTTCCTTCTGTGTAGGCTTTATAAAGGTTCGTCCTACATAATTATTTTTATAAAAGGCAAATCCGAAGGGAATGCCGGAGGCTTCCGCATAGCCTTTGGCGGCGGGAATACCGGATTCCGGCACGCCGCAGACAAGATCCGCGTCTGCCGGATAGGACTTTGCCAGGGCGGCGCCGGCGCGGATACGCGCGTCATAAATATTTACCTGATCTATGGTGCTGTCCAGTCTTGCAAAATAAATATATTCAAAAATACAGTGTGCCGTTTTCGCGGTGCACAGGGAGGTATCGGAAAAAACGCCTTTCTTTGTAACGGAGAGTATTTCGCCGGGGCGTATATCCCGCAGGAATTTGGCGCCTACGCTGTGGAGCGCACAGCTTTCAGAAGCAATGACATAGGCGTTCCCGCGCTTGCCCAGGCAAAGGGGCTTTAAGCCCAGCGGATCCCGAAGAGCTACAAGTTTCCGCGGGCTGGCAATGACCAGGGCGTAAGCGCCCCGCAGCATGCGGGCGGCGCGCAGGACAGCTTCCTCTACTGTATTTGTATGAACGCGCTCTCTGGCGATACAGCAGGCAATCACTTCCGAATCTGTATCCGTATGAAAAAGCGCGCCATTTTGTTCCAGAGAAAGGCGCAGCTGCTTTGTATTCACCAGATTGCCATTGTGGGCCAGTGCCAGGGTGCCTTTGACATAGTTCATAACCAGAGGTTGGGCATTCTGCAAAGTGGAGGCGCCTGTGGTGGAATAGCGTACATGACCGATTCCGAGATTTCCGGTAAGACGCTGCAGGTTTTCTTCCTTGAAAACTTCGCCGACCAGACCCATTCCTTTGTGACAGTCAATATTTCCTTTGGAACCTGAAGTATCGCAAACAGCGATACCACAGGATTCCTGCCCCCTGTGCTGCAAAGAGCTAAGTCCGTAGTAGACAGAAGGGGCAACGGAATTTCCGTCCAGGTCATATACACCGAAAACACCGCAGGCTTCTTTGGGTTTATCTTGTTCAAAAAATTCCATAAAAATATAACTCCTTATTTTTATATAGAAAACAGAAGCCTGTCATACGTCGGATATGGAAGATGGGACTCCGGTATTTTCTCTTCCGCCTGATCCGCATAACTGCGCAGCAAAGCCATCGTAGCAAGCACTGTCTTATGACAGTAATCGGCGGACTCCTGTACAGACTGAAACTGTTCTATCGTCGGAAGTTCCTTCTCCAGCTCTTTGAGACTATCCAGAATTTTTTCATAGGCGTCTCCCAGAGAGGAAACTAGGCTCTGTGCAGAAGCCGTATCCATAGACGGAACAAAGGTCTTCACAGACATGGTATTTTCCGCTACGGTAGAAGCATAGGAGGAGACGGCGGGAAGGAAATCCTTCAGAAGCATCTCGTTTAAAGTTTTGGCTTCGATTTCAATTGTTTTCACATAGTTTTCCAGGAGGATTTCATATCTGGAGAAAATTTCTTCCCTTGTAAAAATATGATGCTTTTCGAACAACTGTATATTTTTATCGGCAATAAAGCGCGGCAGGCAGTCCGGTGTGGAAACCAGATTATAGAGCCCGCGTTTTTCTGCTTCTTTTATCCATTCTTCTGTATAGCCGTTTCCGTTGAAAATGACCTTTTTATGTTTGCGGATAGCACGCTTGATCAGTTCGTGCACGGCGTGCTCCATGTCCTGCGGGGCAGTTCCTTCCAATTCTTTGCAGAACTGGGAGAGCGCTTCCGCGACGGCTGTATTCAGGATGATATTCGGAGTAGCGACAGAAGCAGACGAACCAAGCATACGGAACTCAAATTTATTTCCGGTAAAGGCGAAGGGAGAAGTACGGTTCCGGTCTGTGTTGTCCTTCATAAAATGAGGCAGCACATGGGCGCCGGTTTCCATCTGGATTTGTTTCTGTTTTTCGAAATAGGTATTTTCTTCAATGGACTTCAGGACAGCGGTAAGCTCGTCGCCTAAGAAAATGGATACGATAGCCGGAGGCGCTTCATTGCCGCCCAAACGGTGGTCGTTGCCGGCTGTTGCCGCAGAAATCCGCATCAGATCCGCATATTCATCCACGGCTTTGATCACAGCCATCAGGAATACAAGGAACTGGATATTCTGCGCCGGAGTTTTCCCTGGATCCAGAAGATTTTCTCCTGTGTTGGTAGAAATCGACCAGTTATTGTGTTTTCCGCTTCCGTTGATTCCTTCAAATGGCTTTTCGTGCAGCAGGCAGACCAGACCATGTTTTTCCGCTGTCTTTTTCATAATTTCCATCGTAAGTTGATTATGATCTACCGCTACGTTCGCGGTGGAAAAAATCGGAGCCAGTTCATGCTGGGCGGGGGCAACCTCATTGTGCTTCGTTTTTGCGGGGATACCAAGCTTCCACAGTTCTTCGTCCAGATCGTGCATATAAGCGGCGATCCGAGGTTTGAGCGCGCCAAAGTAATGATCTTCCATCTCCTGTCCTCTGGGGGCGGGCGCACCGATAAGTGTTCTTCCGCACAGGATGAGATCCCGTCTCTGCTCATACAGCTCTTTATCTACCAGAAAGTACTCCTGTTCCGGCCCGATGGTAGTGGAAACGTGAGTTACTTCTGCATTTCCGAGCACATGCAGGATTTTTACAGCTTCCCTGCTGAGTGCTTCCATCGAACGCAGGAGAGGTGTCTTTTTATCGAGGGCTTCTCCGCCGTAGGAACAGAACGCAGTAGGTATGTAAAGCGTACCGTCTTTGATAAATGCGGGAGAAGTAGGATCCCACGCGGTATAGCCTCTGGCTTCAAAGGTAGCTCTAAGCCCTCCGGAAGGGAAACTGGAAGCGTCCGGTTCTCCTTTCACCAGCTCTTTGCCGGAAAAATCCATGATTACATCCCCATTTCCGACAGGCGTAATGAAACTGTCATGTTTTTCAGCGGTAAATCCTGTCATTGGCTGAAACCAATGTGTAAAATGCGTGGCTCCATTTTCCACAGCCCACTCTTTCATGGCTACCGCTACGGCGTTGGCCACTTCTAGCTCCAGGTGTGTTTCATTTTCAATCGTCTTTTTTAGAGCTTTGTAAACATCCTTGGGAAGTTTGTTTCTCATAACTTTATCGTTGAATACCATGCTTCCGTATAGAGAGGGAATATCTTTTTTCATCGTACTGCTCCTTTCTGATTTCCATACTCTGTTTATGCAAAATGTTTTATAAAAATAGAAAAAGCGCCCTGGAAAAATCCAAAGCGCCTTTGCTTTTTATGTTTCATAGTATAGTGTCTGCAAGAAGAAATTGTCAAGACCTTTTTTATTTGCACTGCAAAAATTTTGGGGCTTTACAAACGGACGAAAATCATTTATATTATATTTTAAATTTAAAACATATGACAAGGGCGTCAGAATTTTCGTAAGGGGGAGATTCTGACGTTTTTTTCATTGTAGTAGGAAATTTCAGTTCCTATACAAGAAAACTCTCAGGAGGATGCACACCGCGCGCAAGTGGAAAATATCTGACGGAGAAGTATTATTACAGGAGGAAAATAAAAATGGTAAAGTATGTATTTGTTACAGGAGGCGTGGTATCGGGACTGGGAAAGGGAATCACAGCGGCTTCCCTGGGGCGCCTTTTGAAGGCGCGGAACTTTCAGGTAACAATGCAGAAGTTCGACCCTTATATCAATATAGATCCGGGAACTATGAATCCAGTTCAGCACGGGGAAGTATTTGTGACAGATGACGGGACAGAAACAGATCTGGATTTAGGACATTATGAACGGTTTATCGATGAAAATCTGGATCGGAATTCGAATGTGACAACAGGCAAAATATACTGGACGGTTCTCCACAAAGAACGACGCGGAGACTATGGAGGAGGAACCGTTCAGGTCATTCCGCATATTACGAATGAAATAAAAAGTAGATTTTACAGGGGAAATACGCCGGAGGAGGAACGGATCGCTATCATAGAGATAGGAGGAACAGTCGGAGACATTGAAAGCGAGCCTTTTTTTGAGGCAATCCGGCAGTTCCAGCATGATGTGGGAAAGGAGAATGCCATCTTAATTCACGTGACGCTGGTTCCCTATCTGAAAGTTTCGGGTGAACTGAAAACAAAGCCGACCCAGGCGAGTGTGAAAGCGCTGCAAGGAATGGGGCTGTGTCCGGATATTTTAGTATGCAGGTCAGAACATGAACTTTCTGACAAGCTGAAAGAAAAAATTGCGCTGTTCTGTAATGTGTCACCGGACAGAGTTCTGCAGAATCTGGATGTGGAATATCTCTATGAAGCTCCCCTTGCAATGGAGAAAGAGCATCTGGCACAGGTAGTGTGTCAATGTCTGGAACTGCCCTGTATAGAGCCAAATCTGGAGGACTGGAAGAGCATGGTAGAAGCGCTTAAACGTCCTCGCACAGAGGTTGAAATCGCGATTGTAGGGAAATATATCCGGCTCCATGATGCCTATCTAAGTGTGGCGGAGGCGTTGAAACACGGAGGAATTGCGGGAAGAATCAACGTAAATATCCGCTGGGTGGATGCGGAGGAGTTGGAGAAAAAAGGCTGCGAAAACCTGCTGGAGGGAGTGGATGGAATTCTGCTCCCTGGAGGATTTGGCGTCAGAGGAACGGAAGGAAAGATACAGGCAGCGAAGTATGCCAGAACAGAAAAAATTCCGTTTCTAGGCATCTGCCTGGGAATGCAGATGGCAGTGGTGGAATTTGCAAGAAATGTGGTAGGCTGGAAGGACGCGAACAGTCAGGAACTGGATCCGGATACGATGCACCCTGTTATTTATTTGATGCCGGAACAAAGCGGTGTGGAAAATCTGGGCGGAACACAGCGGCTCGGCGCATACCCATGCGTGCTGGAGGAGGGATCCAGAGCCAGGGAGATATATCAGGAAGAAGAGATTTCAGAACGGCACAGGCATCGTTACGAGGTAAATAATGATTACAGGGAAACGCTGAAAAAACACGGCATGATTCTTTCGGGACTTTCTCCGGATGGCAGAATCGTAGAAATGATCGAACTAAAAGAACATCCTTTTTTTATAGGGACGCAGGGACATCCGGAGTTGAAATCCCGTCCCAACAAAGCGCACCCGCTTTTCCGTCAGTTTGTGAAAGCGGCGGAGGAATATAAAAAAGAAAAGAATCATCATACAGGAGGGAATTAAGAATGAGAGGACAGGAGCAGCAGGGCTTGTATAGTCCAAGATTTGAACATGACAACTGTGGGATCGGAGCCGTGGTAAATAAAGACGGAAAGAAAAGTCATCTCACAGTGGAACGCGCGCTTCGCATCGTAGAAAACCTGGAACACAGAGCCGGAAAGGACGCGGAAGGAAAGACAGGGGACGGCGTCGGGATTCTTCTTCAGATTTCTCATAAGTTTTTCTCCAGGGTGTGTAAAGAGGCAGGAATCAGGATAGAGGGAGAACGGGAGTATGGAATCGCCCAGCTTTTCCTTCCACAGGACGAACTAAAGAGAAACCAGGCGCGGAAGATGTTTGAGATCATTGTAGAAAAAGAAGGAATGGAGTTTTTAGGTTATAGGGAAGTTCCTATTTTTCCCGAAGTCCTGGGACATAAGGCAAGGGCGTGTATGCCTTATATTGTGCAGGCATTTATCCGGAAACCGGAGAACATAGAGAAAGGTCTGGCGTTTGAACGTAAGCTGTACATTGCCAGAAGGGTATTCGAGCAGAGTAATGACAATACGTACGTGGTTTCTATGTCCAGCAGGACAATCGTATATAAAGGTATGTTTTTAGTCGGGCAGCTTCGCACCTTTTTCGCGGATCTGCAGGATCCGGACTATGAGTCGGCGATCGCTACTGTCCATTCCAGATTCAGCACCAACACAAATCCGAGCTGGGAGAGAGCCCATCCGAATCGTCTGATTGTCCACAATGGAGAGATTAATACGATCCAGGGAAATGCGGATAAAATGCAGGCAAGAGAAGAAAATATGGAGTCGGCGCATTTAAAGGGGCAACTGCATAAAATCCTTCCCGTAGTAAACCGAGAAGGTTCGGATTCCGCTATGCTGGACAATACTCTGGAATTTCTGGTTATGAGTGGAATGGATCTGCCGCTGGCGGTGATGATTACGATACCGGAGCCGTGGGCAAATAATGGGACGCTTTCCCAGGAAATAAGAGATTTTTATCAGTATTATGCGACTATGATGGAGCCATGGGACGGGCCGGCTTCGATTGTATTTTCAGACGGCGACGTGATGGGAGCAGTACTGGACAGAAACGGTCTTAGACCCTCCAGATATTATGTGATGAAAAACGGGGATGTGATCCTTGCGTCCGAAGTAGGCGTACTGCCTGTACCGGAAGAGGAAATTCTTTTAAAAGAACGGCTTCACCCCGGGAAAATGCTTCTTGTAGATACACGAAAGGGAACGATTACCGACGACAGAGAACTAAAGGAAACTTATGCAAAGGCAAAGCCCTATGGAGAATGGCTGGACAGCAACCTGCTGGAGTTAAAGGAACTGAAGATCCCCAACCGGCGTGTAGAACAGTATACGCAAAAACAGCAGAAACAGCTTCAAAAAGCCTTTGGGTATACGTATGAGGAATACAGGAAATCGATCTATGAGATGGCATTAAACGGAGTGGAAGGAACTGCGGCTATGGGAACGGATACGCCGTTGGCAGTGCTCTCCAAAAAGCAAAGACCGCTGTTTGATTATTTTAAACAGATGTTTGCCCAGGTGACAAATCCGCCGATTGACGCCATACGGGAGGAGATTGTTACGGGAACCACTGTATATGTGGGCAGGGACGGAAACTTAATTGAAGAGAAAGCTGAAAATTGCCAGGTACTGAAAATCAATAATCCGATTCTCACCAATACGGATCTGCTGAAAATAAAAAATATGAAGCAGAAAGGGTTTCAGGTAGCAGTGGTTCCGATTATCTATTATAAAAGTGCAAAACTGGAAAGAGCCATTGATCGTCTGTATGTGGAGGTGGACAAGGCATACCGTGAGGGAGCGAATATCTTGATTCTGTCGGATCGGGGCGTAGATGAAAATCATGTGCCGATTCCCTCTCTGCTTGCAGTATCGGCGGTACATCAACATTTGGTGGAGACAAAGAAGCAGACATCGCTGTCCCTGATCCTGGAATCAGGGGAACCGCGGGAAGTGCATCACTTTGCGGCTCTTCTAGGGTATGGCGCCTGTGCAGTAAATCCATACCTTGCGATAGAGACCATACGCGAATTGATTGAAGAGGGACTTTTGGACAAGGAGTATTACGCGGCGGTGGAGGACTACACCCATGCCGTCCTCCATGGAATCGTAAAAATAGCCTCTAAAATGGGGATTTCCACGATTCAATCCTACCAGGGAGCGAAAATATTCGAGGCGATCGGAATTTCCGGAGAAGTTATCGACCGTTATTTTGCGGGAACCGTAAGCAGGGTAGAAGGAATCACCCTGGAAGACATCGCGAAAAACGCGGATGCCCTCCACTCTCGTGCATTTGATCCGCTGGGGAGAGATACGGATCTGACGCTGGACAGTCTGGGCAGGCATAAAATGAGGAGTGGAGGAGAGGAGCACCAGTATAATCCGGCCACCATCCATATGCTGCAGAAATCTACCAGAATGGGAGATTACGACATGTTTAAAGAATATACAGCGATGGTGGATGCGGAAGAAAGCGGAAACTTACGCTCGCTGCTGGAGTTTCGCTTCCCGAAGAAAGGGATTTCCATAGACGAGGTGGAGAGTGTTGACAGTATTGTAAAGAGATTTAAGACCGGCGCCATGTCTTACGGTTCTATTTCCCAGGAAGCACACGAAACGCTGGCTGTCGCCATGAATCTGCTGCATGGAAAGTCAAACACAGGGGAAGGCGGAGAGAGTGAAGAACGGCTGGATTCTGCCGGAACCAAGACAAACAGATGCTCCGCGATCAAGCAGGTGGCAAGTGGCCGTTTTGGTGTTACCAGCCGGTATTTAGTAAGTGCGCAGGAAATTCAAATTAAGATGGCGCAGGGAGCAAAGCCAGGAGAGGGCGGGCATCTTCCCGCCAGGAAGGTGTATCCATGGATCGCGAAGACCAGACATTCTACAGCGGGCGTCAGTCTGATTTCTCCGCCGCCGCATCACGATATTTATTCCATTGAAGATCTGGCGCAGCTGATTTATGATTTGAAAAATGCCAACAAATATGCGAGGATTTCGGTAAAGCTGGTTTCTGAGGCAGGCGTTGGAACTGTGGCGGCAGGTGTTGCAAAGGCAGGTGCGCAGGTTATCTTAATTTCCGGATATGACGGGGGAACCGGTGCGGCCCCAGAGAGTTCCATTCATAACGCAGGACTGCCATGGGAATTAGGACTGGCGGAAACACACCAGACGTTGTTAAAGAACGGACTGCGCAGCCGAGTTATGATTGAGACAGACGGGAAGCTGATGAGTGGAAGAGATGTGGCGATTGCAGCGCTTCTTGGAGCAGAGGAATTTGGATTTGCCACTGCACCTCTGGTAACACTTGGCTGCGTGATGATGAGGGTATGTAATCTGGATACCTGTCCTGCAGGAATCGCAACACAAAATCCAGAGCTTCGGAAACGATTTGCCGGAAAACCGGAATATGTAGTCAATTTTATGCGGTTTATCGCACAGGAACTAAGGGAGTATATGGCGCGGCTTGGATTCCGTACAGTAGATGAAATGGTGGGAAGGAGCGACCTTTTGAAGAAAAAGGAGGAAGCGGAAAACCCTATGGCAGAGAAAATAGATTTAAGTGCAGTATTGGAAAATCCGTATGCCGGTCAAAAGAACGTAATTTTCAATCCGAAAGACGTGTACGATTTTGCACTGGAGAAAACTCTGGATGAAAGAGTTCTGCTTAAAAAGTTTGAAAACGCCCTGAAAAAGAAAGAGAAGGCATCTGTCAGTGTGCAGGTCGGCAATACGGACAGAACCTTTGGGACACTTTTAGGAGCAGAGCTTACACGCCGGTATAAAGACGGGTTGGAAGAGGATACATTGGTTGTGAACTGTAAAGGCGCCGGAGGACAGAGCTTCGGAGCGTTTATTCCAAAAGGACTGACACTAAAGCTGGAGGGCGATACAAATGATTATTTTGGAAAAGGACTTTCCGGAGGAAAACTATCTATTTATCCGCCCAAAGAACATTCCTATAATGCAGGAGAAAATATGATTGCAGGGAATGTGGCACTTTATGGCGCTACCGGAGGGAAAGCATTCATCTGTGGTATGGCGGGAGAGCGTTTTGCAGTGAGGAATTCCGGCGCTTGCGCCGTAGTGGAAGGTGTAGGCGAGCATGGGTGCGAGTACATGACCGGCGGAAGAGTCGTCATTCTGGGAAGCACGGGAAAGAATTTTGCAGCCGGCATGAGTGGAGGAACGGCTTATGTATTGGATGAAAAAAATACGCTGTACCGGAATTTGAATAAGGCGATGGTTTCAATTGAAAGGGTGGAACGAAAGACAGATCTTCACGAACTGAAAAGCATGATTGAAGAACATGTGGAACAGACCGGTTCACTCAAAGGAAGGGAGATCCTGGAACATTTGAAAGAATATCTTCCGAAGTTTAAGAAAATCATTCCTTACGATTATAAACGTATGACTTCGCTGAGTTTGAAACTGGAGGAACAGGGGATGAGTTCAGAACAAGCCCAGATGGAGGCTTTTAATGAGGTATTTCAGAGGAAACAGGAGGAATAAGGCGGATGGGAAAACCGACAGGATTTTTAGAATATGAAAGAAAAGAGGCTGCTTACAAAAAGCCGGAGGAGAGAATACGGGATTTTCAGGAATTTAAAATTCCCTTGTCCCTGGAGGAACAGAGAAAGCAGGGAGCGCGCTGCATGGAGTGCGGCGTCCCGTTCTGCCAGTCGGGAATGACGATCGCGGGAATGGTTTCGGGATGTCCGCTTCATAACCTGGTACCGGAGACGAACGATTTGGTGTACAGAGGAAAGTGGAGGCTTGCCTATGAACGGCTGGCAAAAACGCACAGCTTTCCGGAGTTTACCAGCCATGTATGTCCGGCGCTGTGTGAAGCGGCATGTACTTGTAATCTGAACGGGGAACCGGTTGCCACGAAAGAAAACGAACGGGCAATCATCGAGACTGCGTGGGAAAACGGGTGGGTGCGACCTGAGATTCCGGCGGTGCGCACCGGCAAGAAGGTTGCGATCGTAGGAAGCGGGCCTGCCGGTCTGGCGGCTGCACAGGAATTAAACCGCAGAGGACATACAGTGACCGTATTTGAGAGAAGCGACCGCTTCGGAGGGCTGCTCTGCTACGGGATTCCGAATATGAAGCTGGATAAGCATATCATTGAACGGAGAATCCGCCTCATGGAAGAAGAGGGAGTGATTTTCCGGTCAAATGCAGATGTAGGAAGGGAAATTAAGGCGCAGCAGTTACAAAAGGAGTTTGATCGGGTGATTCTTGCCTGCGGAGCTTCGAATCCGAGAGATATTGCTGTTCCGGGAAGAGATGCGGGCAATATCTTCTTTGCCGTGGATTATTTGAAAGCGGTGACAAAAAGCCTGCTGGACTCGAATCTAAAAGATAATAGTTTTGTGTCGGCAAAGGGGCTGCATGTGCTTGTGATTGGCGGCGGGGATACGGGAAATGACTGTGTGGGAACGGTACTCCGTCTGGGAGCAAAATCTGTCACACAGCTGGAAATGATGCCAAAGCCGCCGGCCTGCCGTGCCTCTGGAAATCCTTGGCCGGAGTGGCCGAAAATCTTAAAAACGGATTATGGGCAAGAAGAGGCTATCGCTGTTTATGGGAAAGATCCCAGAGTTTATCAGGCAACAGTAACAGAGTTTCTGAAGGATGCTAAAGGAAAGGTACAGAAAGCAAAAGTTATAAATCTGGAACCGAAGAAGGATGAGAAACAAGGAAGAATCCGTATGGTACCGGTGGAGGGAACGCAAAGAACGATAAACGCACAGCTTGTACTGATTGCTGCCGGCTTCTTGGGAAGCGAGAAATATATAACAGATGCTTTTCAAATCCAGACAGACAATAGAACGAATGTCCTGACAAAGCCGGAGAAATATGAAACCAGCGTATCCGGAGTATTTACGGCAGGTGACATGCACAGAGGACAGTCGCTGGTAGTATGGGCAATCACAGAAGGAAGAAATGCAGCTAGAGCTGTAGATCGGGACTTGATGGGTTACTGAGCTTATAATAAAATAGAAAGAAAAAAGGAGCAGGTGGTTATGGCAAAGTACACGAAGAACGATATTCTCCGTATGGCGGAGGAAGAGGATGTAGAATTTATCCGGCTGCAGTTCACAGATATGTTCGGCACGATGAAAAATATAGCGATCCCGATTGCTAAACTGGAAAAAGCCGTGAACAATGAATGTGTGATAGATGCATCTTCTATAGAAAGCTTTTACAGGAATGAGGAAGAGGATATGTATTTGCACCCGGAGTTGGACACCTTCTGTATCCTGCCTTGGAGACCTCAGCAGGGGAAAGTAGCGCGTCTGATCTGTGACATTTACAGGGCTGATGGCACTCCGTATAAGGGAAGTCCAAGGTATATTCTGAAACAAGTAGTCAGGCAGGCTGAGGAGATGGGATATTCCTTTAAAGCAAATCCGGAATGTGAATTTTTTCTTTTTCATACGGATGACAACGGACGGCCGACTACTTTAACACATGAACAAGCAGGCTATATGGATCTTAGTCCGGTGGACTTGGGAGAAAATGCCAGAAGAGATATTGTGCTGACGTTAGAAGATATGGGGTATGATGTGGAGTCTTCCCATCACGAGATATCACCGGCACAGCACGAAATTGATTTTTCAATGGCGGATGTTATGGAAACAGCCGATAAATTTATGACTTTCAAGGTTGCGGTGCGTACAGTAGCCAAACGCCATGGGCTTCACGCCACCTTTATGCCGAAACCTCGGGAAGAAGTCAACGGTTCCGGAATGCATATCAATATGGCGCTTTATAAAAACGGAAAAAATATTTTTGAGGACAGAGGAGATGCATTGGGGTTAAGCAGAGAAGCTTATTCTTTTATTGCCGGAATTTTTGCACATATCAAAGGAATGACGGCGTTTTTTAATCCATTGGTAAACTCTTATAAACGGCTGGTACCGGGATTTGAGGCACCATCAGATATTACCTGGTCTTCTACGCAGAGGACAGCTTTGATTAAGGTTTGCCAGAACAGACGCAGGGAGTGTCAGATCGAGCTTAGAAGTCCGGATCCTTCGGCAAATCCGTATTTAGTCTTTGCACTGTGCCTGGCAGCAGGGATACAAGGAATCGAGGAGAAGCTGCAGCTCTCACCGGAACTGAAGGTTGGCATCAGGGAACTGTCAGAAGAAGAGAAGCTGGAACAGGGTATCCAAAGTCTCCCGACAACATTAAATGAGGCATTGAATGAACTGTCACAGGATGAATGGATTGCCGGAGTAGTGGGAAGTCCATTTTTAGAGTGTTATATGAAGAGTAAGAGAAAAGAATGGAAAAGTTACGAAAAACAAGTTTCTGAATGGGAACTTACCCAGTACCTGTATCAAATATAGACGGATAAATGTTAGGGAAAATCAGAAAGCGGGGAGCGAAAGTGAGTATAATCATAGTAGCATTACCCAAAATTGAAGATGCAAGACGAATACGCAAATTACTCATAAGCCGCGGATTTGAAAATGTCGTTCCCTGCGGTACAGCCGCCACGGCTCTGCTTGCGGCGAACGATGCGGAAAAGGGCTTGATTATCAGTGGATACCGGCTTCCGGATATGCATTATACCCAGCTTTTAGAATGTATTCCGAGATATTATGAATTTTTGCTGGTCGGTTCTCCGAGTAAGGTAAGCGAAGCAGAAGGAAGTGTGATGGCGCTGACGACTCCGTTAAAGATATATGAGCTGGCAAATACCGTAGAAATGCTCCTCACGCAGGTAGAACGGCGGTATAAAAAGGACAAAAAGAGAGAGGAAAAAAGAAGCGAGCAAGATATAAAGAATATTCAGAATGCAAAGCGTCTTTTGATGGAACGCAATCATCTGACAGAAGAAGCGGCATACCGGTATATTCAGAAATGTAGCATGGATAATGGAGTCAATATGGCGGAGACCGCGCAGATGATTCTAATGCTGATTGACGATGAATGTTGAGTTATCTGACATGAAACGGGCAAGTATGAAAAATAGAAAAACAGACAAAGCATATAAAAAGAATAACAGGAGAAAAAATGGTAACAGTCAATAAAAATTATTTGAAGCTGCAAGGGAATTATTTATTTTCAACGATTGCAAAAAAAGTAACGGCGTATCAAAAAGAAAATCCAGAGGCGGAAATCATACGGCTTGGTATCGGAGATGTAACACAGCCGCTGGCTCCGGCCATTTTAAAAGCGTTGCATAAGGCAGTGGAGGAGATGGGAAATGTAGAAACTTTCCGCGGATATGCGCCGGAGCAGGGATATGAATTTTTAAGAAATGTTATTTCGGAACAGGACTATCGAGCACGGGGATGCGAAATATCACCGGAAGAAATTTTTATTTCCGACGGCGCGAAAAGTGACTGCGGAAATATACAGGAAATATTTGGAACAGACAACAGGGTGGCCGTCTGTGATCCGGTATATCCGGTCTACGTGGATACAAATGTGATGGCAGGACGCACAGGAAATTTTAACAGGGAACGCGGAAACTACGACGGGCTGATTTATATGCCCTGTACCGAGAAAGAAGGCTTTATACCGGAGATTCCAGGAGAAATACCGGACTTGATTTATTTGTGCTTTCCGAATAATCCTACAGGAACGGCAATTACAAAACCTCGCCTTCAAGAGTGGGTGGATTATGCGAATCGGGTTGGAGCTGTGATACTTTACGACGCCGCCTACGAAGCATATATCTCGAATCCGGAATTGCCGCATTCTATTTATGAATGTGACGGGGCGAAGGAATGTGCGATAGAATTCCGCAGTTTTTCAAAAAATGCAGGATTTACGGGCGTACGGCTCGGATTTACCGTAGTTCCTAAAAATTTGAAAAGAAATGGCGCGGGGCTTTGGGATTTATGGGAACGGCGTCAAGGTACGCGGTTTAACGGAGCTCCTTATTTGGTACAAAGAGCCGGTGAAGCTGTTTACACGCCCGAAGGAAGACAGGAATTGTCCGCCCAGGTGTCTTACTATATGGAAAATGCACGGATTATCCGAGAAGGCCTGGAAGGAGCCGGTTTTACAGTATATGGAGGAATCGACGCTCCATATATTTGGATGAAAACGCCGGAAAATATGGGCTCCTGGGAATTTTTTGCATATCTTTTAGAGAAAGCGAATGTAGTGGGAACGCCGGGAGAAGGGTTTGGAGCTTGTGGAGAGGGATATTTTCGTCTGACAGCCTTTGGTGACAGAGAAAAGACAAAACAGGCTATAGAGCGTATCCGGCAGATTGAATCTATCAGGAGGTGAATTTATATAAAAAGAGGATTGTATTTTTTGCAGAACAATTTTAAAATGGAAGCTGTCTAAGTTTGTAACAAAAGAGGACAAATACAACTGTAATACAGAGAAACCAGACTAGAACAGGTAGAAAATCTACGCGAGGATAAGAGGATGGAATATACAGTAAAACAGAGGATTCAAAATATATATGCTGCTCTGCGCCCGTCAGAGCAGAAAGTGGCAGAGTATATACTTTCGTATCCAGGGCATCCGGAAGAGCTTTTGATTGAGGAAGTGGCGAAAAATGCCGGTGTAAGCCAGCCTACAGTGATAAGATTTGTTAAGGCGGCAGGGTATAAAGGTTTTAAAGAACTGAAATATGCCATGATGCAGGAAGAAATTCTCTATGAAAAGGATACAGGGAAAGAAAAGGAGAATGCAAGTCTATATGGATTTTCATTTTCAGGGAAGGAAAGCCTTGAAGAGATTCCAGGTAAGATCATTACAACCTCTGTCCAAATGCTTGAAGAGACACTTAGAAGTATTCAGATGAAGGAATATAGGAAGGCGGTAGAGGCTGTCTCCGGTGCAGAAAATATTGTGTTATACAGTGTGGAAAATTCAAATTGTATAGCCAACGATTTGTTGACGAAGCTTACCTATCTGGGACTTAACTGCCGGATGTATTCGGATTATTATTTGCAGAGTGTCAGTGCAGGGAATTTGACAAGGAAGGACCTGGCCATTGGAATCTCTTATTCTGGATATTCCAAACATACAGTAGAGATGATGAGGATGGCCAAGAAAGCGGGGGCAAAGACAATGGTGATCACAAATTTTGATAATGCTTTGATAGCAAAGTATGCGGACATTCTGCTGTGTACAAGCAGCCATCAGTTCTTTTGTGGAAATACGATCTTTTCGCGCATTTCCCAGCTTGCTCTAGTAGATATGTTGTATGTCGGGGTATTGAATGAAAATTATGGCAGGATGTCAAAGAAGTTGAAGAAAAACAGTGATTTGGTAGCAGAAAGAGCATATGATGAGAATTAGAAGTTTTGTAGAATTTCTACAAAGCTTCTTTTTTTGACTTTACAAGTCCTTTACAAAAGCTTCACTGCGATTTGATTGATTTCTAAAAGCGGAAATTTCTATAATTGTATACGCGAGATACGGTTGTAGAAAGGGGTTTTATAGTATGCTCGAACTGAAAAACATAAAAAAGTCATTTGACGGAAAAATTATTTTAGATAATATCAGCCTTACGATTGGAGATGGAGAGATCATTTCTATTTTAGGGCCGTCAGGAAGCGGGAAGACAACACTTTTAAATTTGATACTCGGAATTACAGACATTGACAGCGGCAAGCTGATCTATAATGGAAAAGATTTGACAAGAGTGCCGATGGAGAAAAGAGGCTTCAATATTGTCTTCCAGGATTACGCATTGTTCCCCAATCTGAATGCCTATCAGAATATTACGTATGGACTGAAAAACAAACCAGGAATTTCTACCCAGGAGGAAGTAGAGGACTTAATTAGGCTTCTGAATCTGGAGGAACACCTGGAGAAAAATATTGAACAGCTGTCAGGAGGACAAAAACAGCGTGTCGCGCTTGCAAGAACAATGGTGATGAAACCGGAAATTCTTTTGATGGACGAGCCGCTGAGCGCCCTGGATGGTGTGATCAAGGAGTCCATCAAAGAGAGAATTAAGACGATCGCAAGAGAATTTCATCTGACGACTATCATTGTCACGCATGATCCGGAGGAGGCATTGACACTTTCGGACAGAGTTTTGATTATCAACAAAGGGAAAATATCCCAGTTTGGGAAACCGGAGGAAATCATAAATAAACCGGAAAACTCATTTATCAAAGAATTTATACTGAACCAGTTAGAAATCAAAAAGAGCAATATATTTACATTATTTCAGAGGAATGGAACGATAAAAAAAGAAGTATCGAGCGAGGCGGCGCTATGAAAAAGGAACCTTTGAAATATAGGATCGAAAAATTAATTAAGGCACATATAGAGTTAAAGCTTATATTTCTGGCAGTCATTCTTTTATTTGTTTTCTTTCTGGCCGCGCCCATTTTGATGCTGCTTCTGAAATCCTTTCAGAGCTCCGGAGGAGACTTCTGGGTACATTATACGGAGGTGTTCGGACAGAAAGGATTCTGGACAGCTGTGGAGCATAGTTTTTGCTCCGCGGGGATAAGTGCGTTGGTGACAATTGTACTTGCATTTTTACTTGCTTACAGTATCCATTACACGAATATCCCGGAGATTCTGAAAAAAGTAATACGCACAGGTGCGGTTCTGCCCATGCTGCTTCCGACAATTACATATGGATTTGCACTCATTTATTCCTTCGGAAAGCAAGGACTGATAACAAGGATATTCGGAAGACAGTTTTTTGATATATACGGTTTTTGGGGCCTGCTGATAGGATATGTGATTTATACGCTTCCTGTTGCATTTTTACTGATCCACAACACAATGGGATATATAGATAAGAAATTTATGACTGTCTCAAAACTGATGGGAGACAAGGGAAGCAAAACATTTTTTATCGCAATATTGCGCCCCCTGCTGGGAACACTGGCGGCCTCTTATATACAAAGCTTTTTCCTTGCCTTTACGGACTTTGGTATCCCTGCGTCTGTAGGCGGACAGTATGAAGTCCTGGCCTCGGTATTATATGACGAGATGCTTGGCAGTATTCCAGATTTCAACAAAGGCGCGGTTGTTGCAATGGTGATGCTCGTTCCTTCGGTTATCAGTATTGCACTGCTGCATTATCTGGAAAAATATAATGTAAGATACAATAAGATTTCTGTCGTAGAAAATCCAGGAAATAGGATCCGTGACGGAATCTGCGGTGTGGTAAGTACGGCGGTACTGGCGGTGACAGCGGTTATTTTTGCGGTCATATTTATCGTTCCTTTTGTGCAGGAGTGGCCATATCAAATAAGCTTTACGACGGAACATGTAAAAGCTGTATTTGACGACAGCATACTGGCAGGTGTATTTAAAAATTCTTTGCTTGTCGCAGTTCTGACGGCGTGTGCGGGTTCTCTTATCGCCTATGGCGCGGCGTTAGTAACGGCAAGAAGCAAATTGTCAAAGAGCTGTAAGCATACGGTGGAGAGTATTGCGCTGGCGACAAACACCATACCGGGAATGGTAATTGGTATCGCCTTTCTGTTGACATTTTCAGGGACGTCTTTACAGAATACGTTTCTGTTGATTATCCTGTGTAATGTGGTACATTATTTCTCTACTCCATATCTGATGATGAAAAATTCTCTGGAGAAAATGAATGACTCCTGGGAAACAACAGCGATGCTGATGGGAGACAACTGGTTTAAGACGATTTTTCGGGTGGTTACGCCCAATGCATTGCCTACAATTTTAGAAGTATTCAGTTACTATTTTGTGAATGCAATGGTAACTGTCAGTGCGGTCATCTTTATAGCGGGCGCCAGAACTATGGTTGTCACGACAAAAATAAAAGAATTACAGCATTTTGCAGAGTTTAACGAAATATTTGTACTGTCATTGTGTATTTTATGTACCAATTTGGCGGCAAAGGGAATTTTCCGTCTGGCAGCAAGGTGGAGAAAGAAAAAGAAAGAAAAAACCGGAGAAAAAGAAGTTTCCGGCAAAAGAGTCTGGCGGGCTGCATTAGGAGTCATGGCTCTTGTGGTACTGATAGCCGGAGGAATGTCATTCGTAGGAGCAAGAAAGGATACGGCGCAGGAACAAGTGATTATTTATTCAAATGCAGATGACGAGGCAATAACGGCAATGAAGCATGCATTGGATGAAAATGGTTATGAAGGCAGGTATCTGCTGCAGACATTCGGAACCTCAGAGCTGGGCGGGAAGCTGATGGCAGAAGGTACGGATATTGAGGCAGATCTGGTAACGATGAGCTCCTTTTATATAGACAGTGCGCAGCAGACGAATGAAATGTTCCTGGATCTGACATTTGACGCACCTACGCTGGAAGAGACGCCGGCATATTATAAGCCTATTACATCACAGGAAGGCGCTATTTTTGTAAATACGCAGGAGATGGAGCAGTTAAACCTCCCCATGCCGGAATCCATAAAAGATCTGGCGGATCCAGTCTATAAGGGGGAAATCTCTGTGACAGATATTAAGAGCTCCTCTACAGCATGGCTTCTGATACAGGCGCTGCTAAGTGAGTATGAGGAAGAAGAAGCACATGCTATATTGGCGGGCATTTATGAAAACGCAGGGCCGCATATAGAGGATTCCGGCTCAGGCCCGATAAAAAAAGTGCGCTCCGGAGAAGTGGCGATTGGATTTGGACTGCGGCATCAGGCGGTGGCGGATAAAAATGACGGTATGCCTATCGACTATATCGATCCGCTGGAGGGAAACTTCTCTTTGACAGAATCATTGGCAGTGATAGACAAAGGAGAGGAGACAAATCCTCTGGCAATGGAGATGGCAGAGTGTATTATCAAAAATGCCAGGGCAGAGCTTGAGAAGACGTATCCGAATGCATTATATGAGGGAGAGGAAACAGACGCACAGAACCAGTCTTCTTATCCGAAAAAATTTCCGGAACCGCTGACAGCCGAGCTGCTGGAAAAGCATCAGGAGTTTTCAGAGGACTGTAAATCTTGAGTCCCTGCAGGCAGGGAGTAAAGAAGTAAAGTCCCCCGCAACAGGGGATAGTAATAGTAGAAAAGAGGAAAAGAAAAATGATACAATACAAATTATTAACACCAGGACCACTGACAACAACGGATACAGTAAAGAAAGAGATGATGGCAGATCATTGTACTTGGGATGATGATTATAAACAGATTACACAGAAAATTAGAAAAGAACTTTTAAAGCTGGCGCATGTATCAGAGGAGGAATATACGGCAGTCCTTATGCAGGGAAGCGGAAGCTTTGGCGTGGAGTCTGTCCTTACAAGTGTTATCGGTGAGGATGAAAAATTGCTGATCGTGGCAAACGGTGCATACGGAGAACGAATGGCGGATATTGCAGAGCATGCGAAAATGAAGTATTCAATATATAAAGAAGAATATGATAAGATTCCGTCAGCCGAGAAAGTAGAAGAAATGCTGAAAGCAGATCCTGCGATCACACATGTAGCTATGGTGCACAGCGAGACAACATCGGGAATCCTAAATGACATTGCGGCTGTTGCAAAGGTGGTAAAGGCGGCAGGAAAGACAATGATCGTAGATGCGATGTCCAGCTTCGGAGGAATGGAAATACCAGTAGGGGAACTGGGAATTGACTTTATTGTCAGCAGCGCTAACAAATGTATACAGGGAGTACCAGGCTTCTCCTTTATCATCTGCAATAGAGAAAAACTGATGGAGAGTAAAGGAAAAGCAAGGAGCCTCGCACTGGATCTGTACGATCAATGGAAAACCATGGAAAAAGACGGTAAGTGGAGATTTACTTCCCCGACGCATACGGTACTGGCATTTGCAAAAGCATTAGAGGAGTTGGAGATGGAAGGTGGAATTCCGGCACGTGCAAAGCGCTACGCAGACAATAATCATCTGTTGATCCAAAAGATGGAGGAAATGGGAATTCATACATATATAGGAGCAGAACACCAGGGGCCGATCATTACAACCTTCTATTATCCGAAACATCATAAATTTTCATTCCAGGAGATGTATGCGTATATCAAGGAGAGAGGATATGCAATTTATCCGGGCAAAGTAACAGATGCAGATACGTTTCGTATAGGGAATATCGGAGAGATTTACGAGGAAGATATTCTGAAGCTGTGCGGGATATTTAAAGAATTTTTTGCAAGTATCGAGGCTTAAGGACAGAATGATTTTAAAACAGTAAAGAAGCAGAGAGGTAAGGAAAATGGGAAAAATAGAAGCAGTTATTTTTGACTGGGCAGGAACAACAGTAGATTATGGGTGCTTTGCGCCGGTACAGGTATTTACAGAAGTATTTCAGGATATGGGAATCAACCCGACACAGGAAGAAGTAAGGGAACCCATGGGAATGCTGAAGTGGGATCATATACGTACGATGCTTGAGATGGACAGAATAAAAAAAGCCTGGATAGAAAAGTACGGACGCGAACCGGAAGATGAAGATGCGGATAAAATGTATGCAAATTACGAACCGGCTCTGCTAAAGATTCTGTCACAGTACGCCAACCCCAAACCATATGTGGTAGAAACCGTAAAAAAATTAAAAGAAAAAGGTATTAAGATTGGCTCCACAACGGGCTATACAGATGTAATGATGAAAATTGTAGTTCCGGAAGCAGCAAAGCAGGGGTATTCCCCAGACTGTTGGTACAGTCCGGATTCCTGCCAGAAGATGGGACGTCCTTATCCGTACATGATTTTTAAAAATATGGAGACATTGAAGGTGGATTCCGTAGATAAGGTTTTAAAAGCAGGAGATACGGTATCTGACATTCTGGAAGGAAAAAATGCAGGAGTATTTACAGTGGGGATTCTGGAAGGAAGTTCTGTAATCGGACTGTCAGAGGCAGAATTTGAAGCACTTTCCGAGGAAGAAAAAGAAATACGGTTAAAAACGGCAGAAAAAAAATATAGAGAAGCAGGAGCCGACGCTGTTGTAAGAGATATAAGAGGGATACTGGCATATATATAAATTTAAGTGACAAAAGTGTAAGCGCAAGAGGGAGTGTGTTGCAAAAGTGAGGAATTTCGGCGAAGCCCTGACGAACGTTGCAATACACTCCCTCTTGCGCGAACCATTTCGTCAATTAACTTTATGTTTTCCAGGCAATCGTCCATAAAGTTTTGTGATATTTTTTATTTTTTTGACGAGTTCTTTTGTTATCTGGCCTTTGCCAAGCCGCCATGTCCAGTTTCCGCCTAAAGTAGAAGGTGTGTTAATACGGGCATGTGTGTCGAGGCAAAGATAATCCTGAATGGGGATAACGCACAGATCGGCGACACTACCCATTGCCATTGCAATGAAGTCCCAAGACAGACTGTCCTCATCAAGAAGGGGTTTGTGCAGGTACTCTTTTGCAAAATCCCGACATTCTTTTGGGATGTGGTGATACCATCCGCGGGTTGTGTCGTTGTCGTGTGTGCCTGTATATACGACACAGTTAGCAGAATACGTGTGGGGCAGGTAATTGGAGGATTCTCGGTTGTCAAACGCAAACTGAATCACTTTCATACCCGGGAAGCCGCTGTCCTTTAACAGCTTTAAAACACTGTCGGTAAGAAATCCTAAATCTTCTGCAATGATATGCAGGTTTCCTAAATTTCTTTCTATAGTATGGAAAAAATCTATTCCAGGGCCCGGCATCCATTTGCCGTGCTCTGCTGTCTTATCGCCAAAAGGAATCGCATAGTATTCATCAAATCCGCGAAAATGATCGATACGTACAATATCATATAATTTAAAACTATAAGAAATACGGCGAAGCCACCATTCGTAATCCGTTTTTTTATGATAATCCCAGTCATAAAGTGGATTGCCCCAGAGCTGTCCGGTGGCGGAGAACGCATCTGGAGGACAGCCGGCAACATGAGTAGGATTGTGGTTTTCATCGAATTGGAATAAGTTTGGGGACGCCCAGGTATCTGCGCTGTCAAAAGCCACATAGATAGGGAGATCTCCAATGATCTGAATCCCATTTTTATTGGCGTAGGATTTCAGACGGCTCCACTGTTTATCAAATTCAAACTGCTGGAAACGGTAAAAATTTATTTCGTCATGCAGGGATTCTTCTGCAAGGGCAAGTGCGTCTGTATCGCGGTCACGTAATCCTTTTTCCCAGGAACACCAAGGTTTTCCGTCGTGTGCGTCTTTGATTGCCATATAAAGTGCGTAATCAGAAAGCCACCAGTCGTTTTGAGAGATGAACTTCTTATAATCTCCATTGGGATGAAAACGTTTATAGGCTTTACGCAGCAGTTTAAAGCGGGAACGGTATAATTTTTCATAGTCAATAGAGGCGGGGGCATTTCCGAAATCAAATGCCGCACATTCTTTTTTAGTAAGAAGCTCCTCTTTTATGAGCGTTTTTAAGTCTATAAAGTAAGGATTTCCCGCAAAAGTAGAGAACGACTGATAGGGCGAGTCTCCATAGCCGGTCGGCCCAAGAGGCAGAATCTGCCAGCGGCTTTGTCCAGCCTCTTTTAACTGGTCAATAAATGTATATGCTTCCTTAGAAAAGCAGCCGATTCCGTATTTGGACGGCAGTGAAAAAACAGGCAGTAAAATGCCGCTTGCTCTCATAACTTCTCCTCCCTTCTATATCTTTAGCGTGTGTGCTATAGTTTCCAAATGTCACGATTGTATTCTTTTATTGTACGGTCAGACGAAAAGAAGCCTGCGTTGGCGATATTTACAAGCATTTTTTCGGCCCAGACTAGTCTGTTTTCATAAGCTTTGAACGCTTCTTCTTTTTTTGCCTTATAAGCCTGAAAATCGAGCAGCGTCATAAACCAGTCTTTGCCGATTAGTTCTTTTTTCAGGCGGGCTAAGTTTTCTTCCTTTCCAATAGAAAGTAGTTCTTTGCTGGTTATGAAATCGACAGCAGATTTGATTTCCTTATCGTTTTCATAGTAGTCTTTCGAAACATAGTCTGCCTTAGCATAGTGACGGATAACTGCGTCGCTGGAAGCGCCAAATATGAAAATATTGTCATCTCCTACCCGTTCATGGATTTCTACATTCGCGCCGTCTTCTGTACCGAGAGTGACAGCCCCGTTCAACATGAATTTCATATTTCCGGTACCGCTTGCCTCTTTGGAAGCAAGGGAAATCTGTTCGGAAATATCGCAGGCAGGAATCAGCTTTTCTGCATTTGTCACATTGTAGTTTTCTACCATAACAACTTTCAGGTATGGGCTGACTTCCGGATCATGATTGATAAGCTCCTGCAAACATAGGACTAGATGGATAATATCTTTGGCAATGACATATGCAGGAGCAGCTTTGGCACCGAAAATAGCGGTAATAGGAGTGGAGGGCTTCTTTCCGGATTTTATCTGAAGATATGTATCTATAATATAAAGTGCGTGCATTTGCTGGCGTTTATATTCATGTAAGCGTTTTATCTGCATATCAAAAATAGAATCTGGGTTGAGGGTGACACCCTGTGTGCGCTCCAGATAATCACACAGCGCTCTTTTATTTTTCTGTTTCATTTCTAACAGACTGTGCAATACACTTTTGTCTGATCTGAAATGCAGAAGGTTTTCTAATCTGTCAGCATCCTGACGATAGCCCTGCCCTATGGTACGATCCAGTATCTGTGTAAGCAAAGGATTGGAGTGGATAAGCCATCTGCGGAAGGTAATCCCATTTGTTTTATTATTGAATTTCTCTGGATATATCTGGTAAAAGCTGTGCAGTTCATTTTTCTTTAATATCTCTGTATGAAGGGCTGCGACACCGTTGACACTGAATCCATAATGAATATCTATATGCGCCATATGGACGGTGTCTGTTTTGTCAATAATTGCCACACTTTCATCGGTAAATTTTCTTCTGACTTTGTCATCTAAGATTTCGATAATCGGAACTAGTTGGGGAACTACCTTTTTTAGGTAGGAAAGAGGCCATTTTTCCAATGCTTCTGCGAGAATCGTGTGGTTCGTGTAAGCACATGTATGGGACACGACAGAGATTGCAGTGTCCATATCAATGCCTCTTTTTGTCAGGAGACGGATCAGTTCAGGAATGATCATAGTAGGGTGTGTATCGTTAATCTGTATGACTGCATAGTCTGCAAGATCGTACAGAGTACAACCTTTGGATATACACTCGTCTAAAATGAACTGTGCGGCACAGCTCACCATAAAATATTGCTGGTAAATCCGAAGAAGCCGTCCTTTTTCGTCACTGTCGTCCGGGTAGAGGAAAAGTGTAAGGTTTCGTTCCACATCCTCTTTGTCAAAGTCAATTCCGTCTTTTACAATCGTTTCATCTACGGTATCTACATCAAAAAGATGCAGTTTATTTGTACGATTTTCATATCCGGTGACAGCAATATCATACATTCTGGAATGTAAAGTAAAATTGCCGAACTCTACCGGGTAGCTGGCAGCGGTTTTGTGCAGCCAGCTTTCTTTTTCGATCCAGGGGTTGGGAAGCTCTTTTTGCAGTGTGTTCTCAAAGGTTTGCCTGAAAAGTCCCAGGTGATAATTTAATCCGATTCCATCTCCGTTAAGCCCAAGTGTAGCGGCGGAGTCCAGAAAACATGCGGCGAGACGTCCAAGACCGCCGTTCCCGAGGGACGGTTCCGGCTCCATTTCTTCGATTTTGCTTAAGCTTTTTCCTTCCTGTGCGAGAACTTCTTTTGTTTCTTCATAAATTCCAAGATTGATTAGATTATTAGAGAGCAGCTTACCGATAAGAAACTCGGCGGAAATATAATACAACTTTTTCTTGCTGTCT
Source organism: Mediterraneibacter flintii (assembly GCF_055387595.1). Lineage (NCBI taxonomy): Bacteria > Bacillati > Bacillota > Clostridia > Lachnospirales > Lachnospiraceae > Mediterraneibacter > Mediterraneibacter flintii. The sequence goes on along the minus strand of NZ_AP031405.1, from coordinate 3,400,170 downwards.
TGCTGCTCCTTCTGCGCGGACAATTCTTTTACGACTGTAAGAAGTGCGCGGTATGTCTCTTCATCAGAGGCTTGTGAAATAGATTTTCCAAGATGTTTCGTCAGCAGTTCTTTTATATTCATCATAAAACTCCTTTCATAAATGACGTACTTGTAGTTTTATATGATTTATGCAAAAGGTTTTGCAATATGCTTTTTTATTTTAACATAATAGCAGCGTCAGTGTACAGAGGGCAACATGCCTTAAACTGTTACATTCCGGTTTTGAAGAGAGAGAAGAAAAGCTGCGGCATGGTTGATACGGGGGTGATTTTATTGTATAATAAACTGATTTGTAATGCTTAGATTACAAATAGCTTTAGTGTCATTGACTTAATAAGGAACAGTGTGCAATTCACTGACAGCTTACACCTGAGGTAAGGCGGACGAGATTCTATGGATGCCATTGCAGAGAAGATTCTGTGAGAAGGCGGAATTGAGGAGGATGCCAAGTCCTAAGACTTGCTAAAGTTATCTTGCAAATTCCCGGTAAGGGGAAGGAGGAAGGGGTAGAGGAAAATGAAAACTTAATAACAGACCTGTAATGAAGAGAAGCAGTATTGTGTTATAAAATTTGCGAAAGACGAAATAGAGAGGAAAGAAGTATGAAAAGAAAAGTAATCAGCGCGATGTTAGCGTTCAGTCTGCTTTCTGCCCTTATTACAGGCTGTGGCGGAAACGGTCAGACAGAAGAAAAAAAAGAGACAAATACAGAAACCAAACAGGAGGACAGTGCGTATGAACCAGTGACGATTACACTGAATCTGGAACGCTCTGGTCTGGGAGAGAATGTGGAATATACGTTTACTGAAATGCCGGATCATGTTATAGCATCCGGAGATCAGATGGCAGATTTTTTCTTTGATCTGGGACTAGAGGAGCAGATGGCAGGGTATACAAAAGGTTCCTGCTGGAGCCTGGATGCGGAGTATCCGGCAAGAGAAGAGGTTCCCCAGCTTGTAGAAGCGGGAAAAGGAATTACTACACTGTCCAAGGAAGAAATGATTGCAACAGGGTGTGATTTCCTCATGGGATGGGATTCTGTTTTCTCAGATAAGAATTTCAGTCCAGATTTCTGTGAGGAAAACGGAATTTCCATGTATTTCCCATACGTATGCTCTGACAGTGCGAGTTTCGAGGATTTATATAAGGACTATGAGACACTTGGAAAGATTTTCAAAGTAGAGGATGTGGCGGAAGAAAAAATACAGGCAATGAAGGATACAATCCAGAAGGTACAAGATACACTTGGAAGCGAAGCGTATGAGAATCCGATTACAGTATTTGCATATGATTCAGGAGAAGACGCGCCGTTTACAGCATGTCAGGGAATGCCGGGAGACATTCTGAAGCTTGCCGGCGGAATTTCTATCTTTGACGATATTGAGGCAGGATGGGCGACACCTTCCTGGGAAGAGGTTGTAGAACGAGATCCGGATGTGATCCTGATTTTGGATTATGAAGGTGGAGACGAGGTAGAAGAGAAAGCAGAATTCCTTCGCACAAATGACGCAACGAAAAATTTAAGTGCAGTGAAGGAAGGCAGAATTATTTCCGCCTGCTGTTCGGATATGCAGGGCTCTGCCGGTTCTGCGCGACTGGTAGAAGAGATTGCAAAGCAACTGTACCCGGATGTATTTGAGTAATAGAAAAGAACAGGTTTCTTTGCGAGGAGAAAACAAATGAAGAATCATAAAATCATCCGAGGCAGGGGGCAGTATCTGGCGCTTATGGCGTCAGTCTGCGCCCTTTTACTGCTTGCAGCGGGCTTTTCTGTATCAATAGGCGCCGTAGAGACGAAGCCTATTGATATTTTAAAAATTATCATAAACAAAATATCCGGAGGAGAATGGTTTGTCCGTACCTGGGAAGAAAACATGGAAACGATTATTTGGAATATCCGCTTTCCCAGAGTAATTATGTCCTGCATTGTAGGAGCAGGGCTTTCTGTCTGTGGAGTTCTTATGCAGGCATTGACGAAAAATGCCCTTGCAGATCCGTATGTACTTGGAATTTCCTCCGGCGCATCGGCTGGGGCAGTTGCGGCCATTGTCCTTGGCTGGTTCGGATTTATGGGAGGATATTCTACGATTACCGGAGCAGTACTGGGAGCAGCGGTCTCTATCATTTTGTCTTTAAATATCGCGTCTTATCGGAGGAGAATTACATCCAGCCGGCTGGTACTGGCAGGGATCGCCACTGCCGCTTTGTTTACGGCTGTCACAAATCTGATTATTTATGGCGGCAACAGCGGTTCGGATAAGACAAAGACGGCGCAATACTGGATGGTAGGCTCTCTAAGCGGGGCAGACTGGGACAAAGTAAAATATGTGTCGATTGTGTTTGCGCTGATTATTCTATTGATTATGCTGTTTGTAAATGAACTGGATGTACTGCTTTTGGGAGATGATGTGGCGGAAAGTCTGGGAGTAAATACAGGCAGAATCAAGCTGGTTATCATATTGGCAGCGACAGCTTTGACGGGAGTTGTGGTTTCTGTAAGCGGAGTGATTGGCTTTATAGGGCTGGTCGTACCTCATATTGTGAGAACATTCGTAGGCTCTAAGCACAAGAGACTACTTCCGGCAGTGATTTTAACAGGTGGATTGTTTACGATGCTGGCAGATGTTGTTTCCAGAATTATCATTGCTCCAGAAGAGCTTCCAATCGGAATTATATCCGCATTTATAGGCGCGCCATTCTTCTTGTATTTAATCAAGAAAAACAGGGCAAAATAGGAGGGACGCAGATGCAGTTAAGTGTAAAAGACTTAGATTATATAATCGAAGGTACCAAAGTACTGGATGCCGTTTCACTATGTGTGGAAGAAGGCGGTTTTGTTGGATTGATAGGGCCGAATGGATGCGGAAAATCTACACTGCTGAAAAATATATATAAAACCTATAAGCCTGAAAGGAACGCCGTATTTATCAGTGGAAAGGATGTCATGGAGATGCCGCCCAAAGAAATGGCAGGAGAGGTGTCGGTTGTGGCACAAGAAAACAATGTAGAATTCGACGTGGAAGTACTGGATATGGTGATGTACGGAAGGTACGCACATCGGCGGTTCCTGGAGGGAGAAAAGAAGGAAGACATAGAACTTTGCAGGCAGTTTCTGCGGGAAGTAGGCATGGAAGGGTATGAGCACAGAATGTATTTAAGCCTCTCAGGAGGAGAAAAACAAAGAGTTTTGCTGGCAAGAGCGCTTACACAGCAGAGCAGGCTGATTGTTCTGGACGAGCCGACGAATCATTTAGATGTGCGCTACCAGTATTTGATTATGCAGACTTTGAAAAAGCAGAAAATTACAGTGTTTTCCTCCATTCACGATTTGAATATCGCATCCATGTACTGCGATAAAATTATTCTGATGGACAGAGGAAGAATTGTGGCTGTAGGGCGTCCGGAGGAAATTATTACGGAGAAATACATGCAGGAGGTATTTGGCGTCCGGTCACAGATCAAAGTGAATGAAATTACCGGAAAGATTCAAATTTATTATCTGCCGGACAACTGCAAAGATTGTTAGAAGGGCAGACCAAACCGCAGGGCGGCAAAAAAGGAGGCGAACATAAGAAGTGAGACTGTCAGAGGGAGAACGAAAAGAAACGGACTGTATGCAGATAGAAAAAATGATGCAGGAACAGAAACGTTTTTTTCAATCAGGAAGCACCAGAGAAATAGAGTTTCGAATACAGCATTTGAAACATCTTTATACAGCCGTACAAAAGGGAAGAAAAGCGATTGAAAGAGCGCTTTTTCTGGATTTGGGAAAGCATGAGACTGAAGCTTACGAGACGGAGATTGGTATGGTGCTTTCGGACATACGTTATACGATTCGCAGGCTTTCTGTCTGGGCCAGGGAGAAGAGGGTGCGCACACCGTTTTATTTGTTTCCAGGAAAAAGTGCGATACGCAGGGAGCCATACGGGCAAGTATTGATTATGGGGCCGTATAATTACCCGTTTCAGCTTCTGATGGAGCCACTGATCGGGGCGATTGCCGCCGGAAATTGCGTTGTATTGAAGCCTTCAGAGCTGGCGCCCCATACCATGCTGGTGATCGAAAAGCTAATAGAAAAAACATTTGCAGAAAAGTATATTTGCTGTATCTGCGGTGGGGTTGCTGTGAACCAGGAATTGTTAAGCCAAAGATTTGATTATCTGTTCTTTACAGGAAGTGTAAGGGTAGGCAGGCTGGTGATGAAGGCAGCGGCAGAGAAGCTGACGCCTGTCACGCTGGAGCTGGGTGGAAAAAGTCCTGTGATTGTAGAAAAAAGTGCGAATATAAAACAGGCGGCTCACAGGATTATGTGGGGGAAGCTGCTCAATGCAGGACAGACCTGTGTGGCGCCTGATTACGTGCTGGTAGATGAGAAAGTCAAGGAAGAGTTACTTCGGGAACTGAAAAAGGCAGTGAAAAAGCTGTATGGAACAGATATTCAAAAGAACAGAGACTTCGGCAGAATTATCAATGAGAGGCATTACGATCGTCTGGAAGCAATATTGAAGGAGGATGCGGAATATCAATTTTTTTCCTGTGGGAGAGACAGAAAAGAACGGTATATAGGCCCTGTTATTCTGGATTTAAAAACAGTGGAAAATGCAGCATGTATGCAGGAGGAAATATTTGGCCCGATTCTGCCGGTTTTGTCTTATAAAACACTGAAGGAAGCCATATGCTTTGTGAGAAAAAGAGAGAATCCCCTGGCACTTTATATTTTTACAAGAAATAAGGAGATTGCAAGGTGGATTCTGAATCATACAAAGTCAGGCGGAGCAGCGGTAAACGATACAATTAGTCATCTTGTAGGGACAAACCTGCCTTTTGGCGGTGTGGGAAATTCCGGAATGGGAAACTATCATGGGAAATATAGCTTTTATACATTTACCCATGAACGCAGCGTATATACAAAACCGGCCAGATTGAATCTGACAGTAGGATATCCGCCATATAAGAGGTGGAAGGAAAAGCTGTTGTATAGGATATTTCATTAAGTCTGCAATAAAAATACGTCTTGTAAAAGAGGAGGGCCTCTAAATACAAGGCGTATTTTTTGTGGATTATTCGCTGTAGTTCCTTTCTATATTAAAGAATGTGCTTTTTTAGAATGGGTAGTGAATGTCAAAATGAATTTATATTACAATATATAAATTAGAAAAATACAAGGAGAATAAAAAATGAAAAAAAGTGATAATAAAGATATTAATTTAGAATGTGAGAAAATCATGCGTTAGTTTTTCTTATAGAGGATTTAGAGTTTGATGAAGAAAAAGTGTACAAGCTCTTAGAAGAATATATAGAAGAGCAATTAGATGATTCTGTATACATTTCTAATAGTAGATACATAGGGTTAAGTTTTTTTGATTATAAAAATGAAAGGTTTACATTTCGCTTTGCTGATTATAAAGAGAGTATAAAACTGGTAAATACAGGTGACAGCATGTATACGCGAAGTCATAATACTACGATGCTTGTTAGAGAACAAGTGGATATAGAGAAGCAAATTCAAGCAGCTGTAAATTTTGTCCTTAATGATAAATATAATTAGATTAGTAATTTAAAATAATATATTGACAAATATATATAACTAGTGTACTATCTAACTATATCACTAGAACATCTATCCGAAGAATATTTACTCTGTGATCCAGGAGGATGTGACAGTACAAAGGAGGGTGACATGGATTATAATACAGAGATGCCGATTTATTTACAGGTTATAAAAGATTTGAAGAAAAAGATGGTGCAGGGACAGTTAAAGCCCGGAGACAAAATGCCTTCCAACCGAGAACTCGCGGTACTGTATAAGATTAATCAGAATACGGCAGCAAGAATCTATCGGGAAATGGAGACGGCCGGATATTGTTTTACAAGGAGAGGAATAGGAACATTTGTCGTGGAGGAGCAGGAAATGTTTGGGACAATTAAGCAGGAAATGGCAGAGGAGCTTTTAAAAAATTTTATGAGAGAAATGAAGGATCTGGGATACCAAAAAGATGATATTATTTTCCAGGTTGCAGATTATAAGGAGGAAGAGTAATGATTTTACAATGCATAGGACTGAATAAATCGTTTGGAAATAAAAAAGCAGTGAACGATTTTAACATGAAACTTTCAGAAGGAAAAGTATATGGCCTTCTGGGAGAAAATGGAAGTGGGAAAACAACATGGATGAAAATGGTGGCGGGGCTTACGAAGCCGACATCAGGAGAAATTATTTATAAAGAGGCGCCGTGGAATTATAAAGATAAAAGCGAGATTGCATATATGTCTACTGAGCCGTTTTTTTATGATTTTATGAGCATTAAAGACGTAGCAAGGTATTATGCAGATTTCTTTGAAGACTTTGATACAGAAAAATTCCAAAAGATGACGGACAAAGTGGGACTTGAGGAGTCAATGAAAATAAAGACGCTTTCTACAGGAATGACAGCAAAACTGAAGGTTGTAGCTACACTTTCGCGCAGCGCTTCTTTGTTCCTGCTGGATGAACCGCTTAATGGAATTGACTTCAAGGCGCGGGAGGAGATCATTTCTATAATTCTGGATGAAGCAGACAGCAAAAATTGTTTCGTGATTTCTACCCATCTGATAAACGAGATAGAAAGCTTTATTGACGAGGCTGTTTTTGTAAAAAACGGACAACTGATTCTCCAGACAGAGACAGAAAAGGAACGTATGCAAAACGGAAAATCTATTGCAGATATTTACATGGAGATTATGTAGGAGGGGTAAGACATGGGTAAAATTATAAAATATGAGTGGAGAAAACAGCGCACAGCACGGCTGATTATATTGTTCGGACTGGCGGTGTGCCTGCTTGCATTTTTGGCAGGGATTATTTTGAAAAAGGATACAACAGTGGCGCTGAGTATTGGAATTATGTTTGCGGGAGCATTTTTGGTGATTTTTTATACAGGAATAGAAAGCCTTCTTGTATTTAACAGAGATTTGCGGACAAAACAAAGCCATATGCTGTGGATGATTCCGAAATCGGTATGGGAAATTTTAGGTGGTAAATTTATAGCTGCGATTTTACAGATGTTTTTCGTATTTGCGGCATTTACAGTGGCAGGCTGTATCTGTTTTACTGTCGGAATGATGAAGGTCGGGGGTATAAAGATGTTATTTGATGCGGCAAAGCAGTTGGCAGACGCGATATTACTTGGAGGCGTGGACTGGAAATGGTTTTTAATAGTTATGCTTTTTATGTTTGTCGCGTGGGCGGAGATTATCATGATCGGATTTCTGGCGATCATTATATCCAGGACACTTTTCTTGAATTCTAAATTTGCAGGGCTGTTTTCCGTTATTCTGTTTTTTGTTATCAACTGGATCGTAGAAAAAGGCTATTCGTTGATATGTGATTTGTTCCATGTATCCGCACTGGAAATACAGATATGGGATTTTGTATATTATGCGGTAGTAGGTATTGTACTTTTTGTGGTATCGGGAGTGCTTGCCGATAAAAAGTTAAGTGTATAAATAGATTTAAAAATCAGGAAATAGAACTGCCATGTCTTCCGGCAGGGGTGCGGTAAAGCGCATGGTTTCCTTTGTAATCGGATGTACAAATGTAAGACGCCAGGAGTGAAGTGCCTGGCGTTTTATATATTCCATATCTGGATTATATAGATAATCTCCGATAAGCGGGAATCCCAGATGCTTCATGTGCACTCTTATCTGGTGTGTGCGTCCGGTTTCAAGCTGAAGCCGGATAAGGCTGTGCGTGTCTTTTTCGTTTAGAGCTCTCTCCTGCACAGTTTTATAATGAGTAACAGCTCGTTCTCCATGCTCAAAGTCAACCATGCGCTCTACAATCGATATGCCTTTTCTGGCAAGGGGAGCCTGAATTGTGCCTTCAGAAGGTGTAACGTGTCCCCTTACAATAGCGAGGTATTCTCTGCAGATTTCATGGCGCTGTGTCATAGCTGAGAGAAGATTGGAACTAAGCATATGCTTGGCAATGACAGTTAAGCCGGATGTGTCCCGATCCAGACGGTTCGTGCATCGGAAGATAAAGGGTTTATTCTGTTCCTTATAGTACCATGCGAGTGCATTTGCAAGAGAATTACAATAGTTGTTCAAAGAAGGGTGCACAGGCATTTTGGCAGGTTTATTGACAACAAGGATATCTTCATCTTCATAGACAATGCTAAGCGGCATGTAAACAGGTGGAATCTTCTGAGAAGAATGGATTTCCTGTATGTGTACCACGAGCGTGTCGCCTGTATAAACGCGCTGATTCAGATGGAACCACTGCCCGTTTACGAGGATACTTTCAGGCATTTTCTTTAAATCCGTCAGATTTTGTCGGGAGTATCCTTGCTTTCTTAAAAACTGCTCAATGCGGAGATTATTTTCATTTTCTTTTATTTGATAAATTAATGTACGGTTCATGGAACAATCATAAGGCGGGGAGTAAAGATTGTCAAGGAAAAGGAAGGTTCTAAAAATTATAAGTAATCAGCCATACAGTGGCGGCAGCCACGATAAGCACGTAGTGCGGTTTTACGAATGGCGCGGGCTGAACTGTTACAATTATAATAATTTACTGTATAAAAAACATTTCAAAGGAACTGTTTTTTTGCCAAGCTTTAGAAGAATTTCTTTTTCTCCGGAACGGATAAATCCTCTGTGCTCGTAAAACTGGTAAGTGCAGGCGTTGTCAGTATATAGGTATACCTGCTTTCCTTTTTCTTTGCTCTTTAGCTCATTTAGCAGGAGGGTTCCGATTCCCTTTCTCTTTACTTGAGGATTAGCGGCCAAGAAGGTGATCTCCCCATCGGGTTTATGCGTTTTGCAGTACTGGGAATATAGTTCTCTGTTTGTGTTATCATAGACATCGATACCGCCTTTTGCAAAAAGACGCTGTAGAGTATCAAAAAGTTTCACATATAAAGTCTTTCCAGGAGAACGATATTTCTGCGGTTCTCCTTTCATGTCGGCAAGAAGAACGCCAGCGAGTTCGTCACCGTAATATGCCGCAATGACCTGTGTGGCACGACTGACTTCCAGATACCAGAAATATCTCCCATATAAATGCAGCAAGAAAGAACTGTCCATGTACCAGTTAAAGTGCATACCGTCTATGGCAAATTGGATGGCTTTCTTATAGTCTTTTTTCTGTAAATCTCTGATTTCTATATCCAAACAACGTTCCTCCAGTCTTTTTAAATAGGATATACCGTAACTTACTCCCTGCGAGAGGACGGGCTTTGCCCGACAAGGTATACCCTAAAGGGCATACCGTAATACATTCCATTCGGGAGGGCAGGCTTCGCCTGATAAGGTATAGAATAGCAAAAAGAAATAGAAACTGCAAGAAAGCAGGGAAGACTTCTTGTAAACAAGGGGAACTTTCATGTATAATGAGGAAAGTCCGGATAAATGAATTTGTCCGGGTATAAGAGAAAATGTGAGGTACAAAGGAATGGACATAAACCAGAAGTTGACAGAAGAATTAGCAGTGAAGCGCTTTCAGGTGGATGCAGCAGTAAAATTGATCGATGAGGGGAATACAATTCCGTTTATTTCTAGATATCGTAAAGAAGCGACAGGGTCGCTCAACGATGAACAACTCCGTAAATTGTATGAACGGCTTGTGTATCTTCGAAATCTGGAAGAAAAAAAAGAACAGGTTTTATCAAGTATAGAAGAACAGGGAAAACTGACAGAGGAATTAAAAGCACAGATTCTTGCGGCAGAGACGCTGGTTGTAGTGGAGGATTTATACCGTCCGTACCGCCCTAAGAGAAGGACGCGGGCGACGATTGCGAAAGAAAAGGGTCTGGAACCACTGGCAGCAGTTATTACTCTGCAAAAGACAAAGGAACCTATCGAAAATATTGCAAAAGAGTATGTTTCAGAGGAAAAAGGCGTAACAGATGTAAAAGAGGCAATAGACGGTGCGAAAGATATTATCGCAGAATCTATTTCTGATGAGGCAGATTTTAGAAGCTGGATTCGCCGGATTACAATGAAGAAAGGGAACCTTACTTCTGCGGCGAAAAAACCGGAAGAAGAGTCTGTATATGAAATGTACTATGAATTTGAGGAACCAGTGTCTAAGCTCGCGGGACACAGAATTCTTGCAGTGAACCGAGGGGAGAAGGAGAAGATCCTGAATGTAAAGCTTACGGCGCCTGAAGAAGACATTTTGCGGTATCTGGAAAAACAGATCATTCATACAGAGAATCCATATACGACGCCGGTGTTGAAAGAAGTGGTAGAGGACAGCTACAAGCGTCTGATTGCTCCGGCGATTGAGCGTGAGATACGCAGTGAATTGACTGAGAGAGCAGAGGACGGGGCGATCGAAGTGTTTGGAAAAAATCTGCACCAGCTTTTGATGCAGCCGCCAATTACAGGGCAGGTGGTGCTTGGGTGGGATCCTGCATTTCGTACAGGATGCAAGCTGGCTGTAGTGGATGCTACGGGAAAAGTGCTGGGAACTACCGTTATTTATCCGACTGCCCCGACAACTCCGCAGAAAATTAAGGCATCTAAGGATCTGCTGAAAAAGATTATTCCGAAATATCACATTACACTGATTTCCCTGGGAAACGGAACTGCATCGAGAGAGTCCGAGCAGTTTATTACAGAACTTTTAAAGGAAATCCCAGAGAAGGTACAGTATGTAATTGTAAATGAAGCAGGAGCGTCGGTGTATTCCGCCAGCAAACTGGCAAGTGAGGAGTTTCCGAAATTCGACGTCGGACAGAGAAGCGCTGCTTCGATTGCGCGGCGTCTGCAAGATCCGCTGGCAGAATTGGTGAAAATTGATCCAAAATCAATAGGGGTAGGCCAATACCAGCATGATATGAATCAAAAGAAACTGGGTGAATCTTTAACGGGCGTAGTAGAAGATTGTGTGAATAAGGTAGGAGTGGACTTAAACACCGCTTCCGCACCTCTGTTATCTTATATTTCTGGAATAACCCCGACAATCGCCAAAAATATTGTGGCGTATCGGGAAGAAAATGGAAAATTCGAGGACAGGAAGGAACTTTTAAAGGTTGCAAAGCTAGGGCCCAAAGCATACGAGCAGTGTGCGGGATTTATGCGGATTCAGGGCGGCAGGAATCCTTTGGACGCCACAGGTGTTCATCCGGAATCCTATGAGGCGGCAGAAAAGCTGCTGAAAAAACAGGGATTTAAGCTGGAAGACATCACAGGCGGTAATTTAACCGGTCTGTCTCTCACAATTCGGGATTATGCCCGTCTTGCTGAGGAGCTTGGAATCGGAGAGATTACGTTAAGAGATATTGTAAAAGAGTTAGAGAAACCTGCACGTGATCCGCGTGAGGAAATGCCGAAACCAATTCTGCGGACAGATGTGTTGGAAATGAAAGATTTGAAAGAAGGAATGGTATTGAAAGGTACCGTCCGCAACGTGATCGATTTCGGCGTGTTCGTAGACATCGGAGTGCACCAGGATGGGCTGGTTCATATTTCCCAGATTACAGACAGATTTATTAAGCATCCACTAGAGGCTGTCAGCGTAGGAGACATTGTAGATGTGAAAGTAATGAGTGTAGATTTAAAGAAAAAAAGAATCCAGCTTACTATGCGGGGAATATAAAAAGCAGGGCAATTTTTTCCGCATACGAGGATAGGGTGCCTGAATGTACCGGCTTTCGGATACCATATAGCTTATAGCCTGGAAAGGATTTTTTGAAGCCTGCGTCCGGCAAAGACGGCTACAGTGATTTTAACAGCGTCGCCTGGCAGGTAAGGAATGACACCGACAGCAAGAGCCGATGCAAAGCTTAAATGCATTTGAAAAGCAAGCCAGACTGTCCCAAAGAGGTAGCAAACAATGGTGCCTAAAAGGAGGCCGGATAGCTGCAAAGGTAAATAGCTCTTAAAGCGTTCGGCAAAAAAGCCTCCGATAATTGCGAGAAAAAGATAACCGATTAAATAACCGCCTGTGGGACCTGCTATTTTTCCAAGTCCACTTCCAAAAGATGAAAAAACAGGGATGCCTGCGGCGCCGATAAGGAGATAGAGAAGACAGCTCACAGTCCCTTTTTTCACACCAAGAACAAAGCAAGACAAATAGAGTCCAAAAGTAGAAAGTGACAGAGGCACCGGACTAAATGGCAGCGGTATTGTAAAAGGACTTATGATGCATAGTACGGCTGTCATAAGTGCGGTTAGAGTAAGAGTTCGGGTTGAAGTATGAGTTGTTTTCATATATGAAAATCCTTTCTATACCCTAAAGGGCATACCGTAATACATTCCCTTCGGGAGGGCGGGCTTCGCCCGATAAGGTATACCCTGAAGGGCACCCCGTAACTTACTCCCTTCGGGAGGACGGGCTTCGCCCGATAAGGTATAAATAAATGACTTGTTTTTGGCAAACCTAAATTTTGCTTTGCGATAATAGAAGAAAAATGTCAGTCTATGTTAGAGTATAAAAGAGAAAAGATTAATTGTCAACTCTTAATCGGGGATAAGTTGACAATTGAGACGGAACAGCGTTTGGATTTTTAGATTTGGCGGGTAATGATTTTAGGAAATTAGATAGCAGGAAAAAGAATATTTACAAAAATTTTATATGGGTTAAAGGCAGGCTGTGCTATACTAAAATCTATACCTTATCGGGCGAAGCCCGTCCTCCCGAAGGGAATGTATTACGGTATGCCCTTCAGGGTATACCTTATCGGGCGAAGCCCGTCCTCCCGAAGGGATTTGTATGTACGCTGACGGAGATAATGGAGATATGGAGAAATGTTATGTTTGGATATGTTACGATATGTGAGCCGGAACTAAAAGTTAAAGATTTGCGTAAATATAAAGCATATTACTGTGGACTCTGCCATATTCTAAAAGATAAATATGGCATATCCGGACAGATGACACTGACCTATGATATGACATTTGCAATCATTCTTTTAACATCTTTATATGAAAGCCAGACCCGCACAGAATCCCACAGGTGCAAAGTGCATCCGGTGAAAAAGCAAATGATGCTGGAAAATGAAATCACAGGATATGCGGCAGATATGAATTTGCTTCTTGCATGGTATCACCTGGAGGATGATTGGAAGGACGAGAAAAAGGTGAGCGCATTTCTTGCAAAGGGTGCTCTAGGGCGTAAGGCGAAGCGGATTGCCGCAAAATATCCGCGTCAGAGCCGAGCAATTAGAGAATCTTTGGAAGAACTTGCCGTTTGTGAGAGAGAAAACAGCACAGATATTGACCGGACGGCAGGGTGCTTTGGGCATCTGATGGAAGAATTGTTTGTCTGGCAAAAAGATATGTGGGAAAAAAGCCTGCGCAGAATGGGCTTTTTTCTGGGCAAGTTCATATATATTATGGATGCTTATGAAGATTTGGAGGAAGATATTCAAAAAAACTGCTATAACCCATTAAAAGAGCTATATGGACAAAAAGAATATGAAGAAAAATGTAGGGAAATACTCTGTATGATGATTGCAGAATGCAGCGTAGAATTTGAAAAACTTCCATGTATTGTGGATGTGGACATTTTGCGAAATATATTGTATGATGGAGTGTGGAATCGCTATAATAAAATACAATTGAAGAAAAGAGAAGGAAAGGAATTACAAAAAAATGACAAAAAATCCGTATGATGTGCTGGGGGTATCGCCCAATGCGTCGGATGATGAGATAAAAAGAGCATACCGTGATTTGACGAGAAAATATCATCCGGATGCGAATGTCAATAATCCTTTGGCGGATTTGGCAGAAGAAAAATTTAAAGAAGTACAGGAAGCGTATGATACGATTATGAAGGAACGTTCTGGCGGTTATTCCGGCAGCAGCTCCGGAGGATATTCATATGGGTATCAAGGCGGATACAATCAGGCACAGCAGGATCCGCAGATGCAGGCGGCAGTAAACTATGTAAACAGCCGCCATTACCGAGAAGCTTTGAATGTGTTAGATCAGATACAGAACCGTACGGCAATGTGGTATTATGTCAGTGGATGTGCCAATGCCGGTCTAGGAAATAACCTGGTGGCAAGAGAGCATGCAGCACAAGCAGTTAATATGGAGCCAAATAATCTGCAGTATCGCCAGCTTTTGAATCAGTTGGATTTCAGTAGCCGCAGATACCAGAATAATCCATATGGAGGCGGCTATGGTGCAGGAGGTTCTTCCTGCGGAACAGGGAATCTATGTTGTGACTTATGGTGTGCGGACACTCTGTGTGAATGTATGGGAGGAGACCTTTGTTCATGCATGTAAAGGCAAAATCTATGGCGTTTGGCGGGCTGCTGCTTGCATTGTCGGTAGTGTGTATGGCACTTGGCAGCGTGATTGAGACAAATACATTGTTTCTTTTAGCAGCCGCATCTTACTTTGTAGGGATTGTTATCCGAGAATATGGAATAAAAATGGGGGCTGCGTTCTATTTGGCAGATGTTTTGTTAGGATTTCTTGTTGCGCCAAATAAGTTTTATGTTATTTCTTTTGCAGCAATGGGATTTTATATCCTTGCAGTAGAATTTGCGTGGGGTGTGCTTGAGAAGCGGCCACAGATAGGAAAGCGCCATATTTTATTTTGGATTATAAAATATATCATATTTAATGTAATGTACATTCCATTGGTACTGATTTTCCAGGAGATTCTATTTTCACGAAAGCTTCCGGAAATGATGTTGCTTATTGTAGTTGCGGCAGGTCAGTTAGGTATATGGATTTATGACAGGGCATATGAATATGTACAGGGACATATATGGAATAAAATGCGCGGCAGACTGCTGCGATAAAAAAGACCGTTTGTACTTCCAGGGAAGGACAACGGTTTTTTTGTGCAGTAGTCTGTACGGTCAAGAAAGAATAAAAGTCTGCTATTCATTTCGAGTAAGTAAACGAATAAGGCTGCTACATTTTGAAAAGAGGATTAAGAAAAATCTTGAAAAATCAATGTAGCACTCGTATAATTAAATCCGTATTAGGAATAGAAAGGAGAATCTATGGTTATGAGTATAAGAATTGGTATTTTAGGATATGGAAATCTGGGACGGGGCGTTGAGTGTGCGGTTAAACAGAACCCTGACATGGAACTGGCAGCAGTATTCACCCGCAGAAATCCAGAGGATGTAAAAATTTTGACAGAAAGTGCTTCTGTATGCAGTATTTCAGAGGTAGAAAGCTGGAAGGATAAAATTGATGTTTTGATTTTGTGCGGAGGAAGTGCGACGGATCTGCCAGAGCAGACTCCTGTTTATGCAAAATTGTTCAATGTGGTAGACAGCTTTGATACACATGCACGTATTCCAGAGCATTTTGCGAACGTAGATGCGTCTGCAAAAGAAGGCGGAAAAGTGGGAATTATTTCTGTAGGCTGGGATCCGGGAATGTTCTCTTTAACCAGAATGTATGCAAATGCAATCCTTCCGCAGGGAAATGATTATACCTTCTGGGGAAAAGGGGTAAGTCAGGGACATTCTGATGCAATCCGCCGCGTAGAAGGCGTAAAGGATGCAAAGCAGTATACAGTTCCTGTAGAGGCAGCCTTAAAGGCAGTCAGAAATGGGGAAAATCCAGAATTGACAACACGTCAGAAGCATACAAGAGAGTGCTATGTAGTGCTTGAAGAAGGCGCTGATGCGAAGAAGGTGGAAGAAGAGATCAAGAATATGCCAAATTACTTTGCGGATTATGATACAACTGTACACTTTATTAGTGAAGAAGAGCTGAAGAAAAATCATAGCGGAATCCCGCACGGTGGTTTTGTACTCCGCAGTGGAAAGACAGGCTGGAATGAAGAACACAATCATCTGATCGAATACAGCCTGAAGCTGGACTCTAATCCAGAATTTACAGCTTCTGTAATCGTTGCATATGCGAGAGCAGCTTATAGGCTGGCAAATGAAGGTGCGAAAGGATGCAAGACCGTATTCGATATTGCTCCGGCATATTTAAGCGCAAAGAGTGGAGAAGAATTAAGAGCACATATGCTGTAAATTATAGATTCAACGAAGCAATAAGTAGTGTGAAAAGAAACAGGAAGCCCTTGCGTCATGCTTTTGTGTAAGCATGGCGCAAGGGCTTCCTGTTTCTTTTTATTTGGCGGCTGCCGATAGTGAAAGGAAACGTATACCCTAAAGGGCATACCGTAATTCATTCCCTTCGGGAGGACGGGCTTCGCCCGATAAGGTATATGAAGTTGAATTACCTTCTCTTTTGGTGTCAATTCAATTATAATTTTTTCATTATTTCATGTATAACTTCTATATCTTCTTCCAGCATCTCTGCAATCTCTTCCGCCGCATATCCTTTTTGTACTTTCTTTTCTACCAGTTCTTTTAGTTTTTGTGTCAAGCCCTCTTTTAAACCGGAAGCATGTCCTTCCGAAAGACCTTCCTTGCGTCCTTCTTCACGTGCTTTTTCCTGCTCTAATATCTTTTCTTCCCATGCCTGCATGTACTTCACTCCAATCTTTTCACTGGATTTGATGGCGTGGATCCGTTTCTGGATATTATGTATCCTTTCACTGGTACAGGAGGCACTTACTTCCTCTGTGGTATGCTCCATATACCTTAACAGCTCTATCAGTTCTTGTGGTACGCCTTCTGCGTGCTGTCCGCGGGTATTTAAAAATATCCGAACAGCGTCGTCCTGTAATGACAATTCAGGTACTTCCTTACACTGCATCTGGAAGGTATATCGGTATAACCCATAGCCGAACAGATCAAAGGGACAGATAAGAATAATGTAGACGGGATTCAGCCTTTGGAATCCCACTTCTCCTGGCTTTAAAAGATTGGAATCGATGAGCGCCTGATAAAACCGGCTCCGCTTCGGCAGATTTCCTGTATCCTCTCTCTGCACCTCTGTGTTGTATATGCGCTCCTCTTCGTCCATTGCCCAGACATCCAGACGGACATACCGGTTCAATGGATGGATGCGCTGCTCCTTTTCTGTCTGAGGCAGGAGTTTTAAGACAACCTCCCTTCCCAGAATAATCTCCAACATGTCCCGCATTGTATCTGGGTCATCAGCAGCTTGTGAGAATAAAAAACGATCCAGCAGATTCAAATCCTTCAATGCTTTTTGTTTTTGTTCCATATTTACTTTTCCTCCTTTTATTATAGGGAAAAGCCTTACACTTTACAACACTTTCCCCTTAAGTTACACAACAGTTTCTTTTGTTTCATTGGGTAAAGATTCAGAATATCCGGACAGATACCTGCCGGAAAAATGATTGTCCATCAGATGAACATAAATAGAATGATACATGTAAATTTTTAGAATACAGATTCTTTATATAAGAAATTAAGATACTTCCCTTTTCTTAAGATAGACAGATAACAGAAAAGGTACTCTTACCTTAACACATCAGAAAACAAACTACAAGAAAAAAATAAGTTTATATTTCAATTATAAAAAAGGAAAGAGCCACATGTTGCTGTGACTCAAAGGGGGAAAAAGTTTATGAAAAAGTGTTCTTTCTTTAGAACAATTATAGTATATAATCTAGTTGTGTAAAAAGTGTGATGAAGTTTTGAATGGATTATGAACAAATCTATAAAAAAATGTGAAGGCAAAGAAGGGATGCTTTATTAAATTAAATTTTATCCAGAAAGACAGTGGGGGCAAAATGAAGTTTTTGACGAAACAGTCTTTATTGCAATGTAAAGACTTTCTGGAGTATAATAAAAACAACGTGAAAATTCATAGGGAAATAGGGGAAATACAGGAATGATTACAGGCGAGTTAAAAAACAAAGTAGATAAAATATGGGAAGTTTTTTGGACAGGAGGTATTACAAATCCTCTGGAGGTAATTGAACAATTTACCTATCTGTTATTTATAAAACAATTAGATGAATTGGAAACTATAAAGGAAAATGAAGCAAATTTTCTAGGAATAGATTTTCAGGGAATCTTTCCGGAAGATTGTCAAAAATACAGGTGGAACAGATTTAAAAATCTGGGAGATGCACAGGAGATTTATGATACTGTTTTAAACGGAGTTTTCTCTTTTATCAAAAATCTTCATGCAGATGGCGAGTCTGCTTACAGTAAATATATGGGCGATGCTATTTTTAAGATTCCTACTCCGGCACTTTTGACAAAAATCATAGATGGTATTGATGATTTAGATATGAAAGAGGCAGACAGCAAAGGAGACTTATATGAATATCTGCTTTCAAAGGTAGCGACAGCAGGGACAAACGGGCAATTTCGTACACCAAGACATATTATTAAGATGATGGTAGAATTAGTTGCCCCTGTACCGTCAGACAGTATTTGTGATCCTGCAATGGGATCAGCAGGATTTCTGGTAGAAGCGCAGGAATATCTGCGACAAAATGCAGGAGATTTGTTTTTAAACGCAGAACTAAGGGAACACTTTAACAATGATATGTTCTATGGTTTTGATATGGATAGAACAATGCTTAGAATCGGCGCTATGAATATGCTGCTGCATGGGGTGGACAATCCAAATATAGAATATAAAGACAGCCTTTCAGAAAATAATACAGACAAAGAAAAATATACACTGATTCTTGCGAATCCACCATTTAAAGGTAGTTTGGATTATGAAGGAGTTTCCGCTGATTTATTGAAAACCTGTAAGACAAAGAAAACAGAACTTTTATTTTTAGCGCTGTTTCTACGTGTCTTAAAACCAGCCGGACGTGCGGCGGTGATTGTTCCGGATGGAGTACTCTTTGGAAGCAGCAAAGCACATAAACAGATAAGAAAGGAAATTATAGACGGGAATAAACTAGAGGCCGTGATTTCTATGCCTTCTGGTGTATTTAAGCCATATGCAGGAGTGTCCACTGCTATTTTGATATTGAAAAAAACAGGAGCAGGGGGAACAGATAAAGTATGGTTTTATGATATGAAAGCAGACGGGTTTTCTCTGGACGATAAACGTCAGCCCGTACAGGAAAATGATATTGAAGATATTATAAATAGATTTAAAAACAGAGAAAGAGAGAAGGAGAGAAAAAGGACGGAGCAGAGTTTCTTTGTAGACGTAGAAGAAATAAGAGAAAATGAGTATGATTTATCTATTAATAAATATAAAGAAATTGTGTATGAACCAGTGGAATATGAGCCGACAGAGGTAATACTAGATAAAATTGATACATTGGAAAAAGAAATACAAAAAAATATGAAAGAGTTAAGAGAATTGTTGAAAGACAATTCGGATTTGTAGGGATGATGCTATGAAAGAAAAAATTCGAATTGGAGATGTATGCACAGTTGTTTCTGGAAGCACACCTAAAACAAATGTGCTAGAATATTGGGATGGAGACATAGACTGGATTACTCCGGCAGAGTTAGATGAAAATACTTTGGTTGTGAATGAAAGCGCAAGGAAAATTACACGACTTGCTGTTGAGAAGACGGGCTTGAAGCCACTTCCAAAAGGAACAGTTATTTTGTCTTCTCGTGCGCCAATCGGTAAAGTGGCAATCGCAGGGAAAGAAATGTTTTGTAATCAGGGGTTTAAAAATATTATATGCTCTCAATCGATATATAATGAGTATTTATATTGGTTTCTGAAGGGAAATACAGAATATCTAAATTCATTGGGACGGGGAGTAACATTTAAGGAAATTTCAAAGGGAATTGTAGAAGATATCAGAATTGCCTTGCCATCAGTTGATGAGCAGAGATATATAGCAGATATTTTGAAGGTGTGTTGGGAAACAAAAATAAAGCAAAACCGACTCTTAGAATACCTTAATATCCTTGTCAAATCCCGATTTGTAGAAATGTTTGGGGATTGTGTAATCAATTCAAAAGGGTGGAAAACAAGATGGCTGGAAGAAATTGCAGAAGTTGGTTCTAGTAAGCGAGTGTTTGTAGAAGAATTAAAAGAAGATGGAGTTCCTTTTTATCGCGGTACAGAGATAGGCGCTTTAGCTGAAGGGAAAAGGGTTACCCCAGAGTTATTTATTACAGAAAAGCAATATAAAGAACTTTGCGAAACTACAGGAAGCCCTCAAAACGGAGATTTGCTAATGCCGTCTATTTGTCCAGATGGAAGGATTTGGATGGTCGATACAGATAAACCTTTCTACTTCAAGGATGGGCGTGTTTTATGGATTCATGCAATTGATAGTAGCTATAATCCAGTTTTTTTGCTTTATACTTTGAAAGATAGAATTATGACAGATTATAGCAGCATTGCTTCTGGCACAACATTTGCTGAATTGAAAATTTTTGCACTAAAAAAATGTCGGGTTTTTGATGTGCCTATAGCTCTACAAAATCAGTTTGCCGCCTTCGTCACCCAAATCGACAAATCAAAAGCTGTAATTCAAAAGTCCTTAGAAGAGACACAGCAATTATTTGACAGTTTGATGCAGAAATTTTTTAGTTGAAAAGAAGGAAAGGTCATAAAAATATTGGAGCAGTTCCTGGAATAAAAAGAGGGTATAATGAGAAATAGTTTGGAAAATACTGGGATTAAAAAGGATGTAATAGCAGAAATTAAAGCGATAGCACAAAAGTATGATATAGACAGAGTGTTACTTTTTGGATCCAGAGCACGAGGTGATTTTCATAGAGCTAGTGACATTGATTTAGCCGTTGAGGGGGAACAGGTAGATCAATTTATATTAGAAGTAAGGGAAGAAACGTCTACTCTTCTAAACTATGACATCATAGACCTTAAGAGATTAAAGCAAGGAGTGTTTTGGAATACTATACAGAAGGAGGGGATTATACTGTATGAAAAAGTATGATAATTTTTCATCTAATCTGGAAGTATTAAAAAGGGCAGAACATGAAAATCTGAACAATGAATTTATTATCAGTGGTATTATTGATAAATTCTTTATACAGTTTGAATTAAGCTGGAAATTATTAAAAGAATTGTTACGCTATGAAGGAAGAAGCATAGCCAATTCAGGTTCTCCGCGTGAAATTTTAAAAGCAGCTTATTCAGTTTATGAGTTCTTAGATGAGGATATCTGGCTTAGTATGTTAAAATCCAGAAATGACATGACCCACATATATAATGGTCAGGCAGCGAAGCAAATGGTTGATGTTATCATACGGGAATATATACCGGCATTTGAAAAATTGCAGGAAGAGATTTTAAAATCATATAAGGATATTTTAAAGGAAATTTGATATACTTCTGTAAAAAAGGAGAATATCATAATGGAGGGTCAGATTTATTATATTCTAAATGACATGACAGAGTTTCTGAATGTTTCTCAGTTGAAAAAGCTTCAAGAAGTTTTGATTGCAAGATTAGAACTTGTGGAGGAAAAGACAGAGAATATTGAAAATAGTACATATCTGGACATGTTTTTAACTGCGAAGAGATTAGAGGGGTGTTCGAAGAGGACACTGCAATATTACAAAAGTACAGTAGAAGATTTACTTGCATATATTGATATTCCATTGAGAAAAGTATCAACAGAAATAGTTCGAGAATATTTGGCATATTATCAAGGAAAAAACGGTTGTGGAAAAGTGACAATTGATAATATAAGAAGAAATTTATCTAGTTTTTTTTCATGGTTAGAAGAAGAGGATCATATTTTAAAAAGTCCTGTGCGCAGGATACATAAAATTAGAACCAAAACGACAGTAAAGGAAATTATTTCTGATGAAAATATAGAAGTACTGCGTGATAATTGTGGTGAAAAACGCGATTTGGCAATTGTAGACATACTTTTTTCAACAGGAATGAGGGTAGGAGAATTAGTAAATTTAGATATAGATGATTTGAATTTAGAAGAACGAGAGTGCATTGTGTATGGAAAAGGTGATAAAGAGCGTAAAGTTTATTTTGATGCAAGGACAAAATTACATTTACAGAATTATCTGGAAAGCAGAGTGGATTCAAATAAAGCATTATTTGTAACATTGAATTATCCATATGAGAGGTTAAAAATTAGTGGAGTAGAGATAAGACTACGTGAATTAGGGAGACGTTTAAATATTGAGCGTGTTCATCCTCACAAATTTAGAAGGACTATGGCAACCAGAGCGATAGATAAGGGTATGCCAATAGAGCAGGTGCAGAAACTTTTAGGTCACCAGCAGATTGACACAACTATGAAATATGCAATGGTAAACCAAAGTAATGTAAAATCATCACATAGAAAATATATTGCATAATAAATGTGGCAGATTCGGATTTGTAGGGATGAAAATATGAGAGTAAAACTTGAAGATGTTTGTGAAAGAGGTTCGTCAAACCTTAGACAATCAGATGTGATAGATAAAGCAGGAGAATATCCGATTTATGGAGCTACGGGTTATTTAGGAGATGTTGATTTTTATCATCAAGAAAAATCATATGTAGCCGTTGTTAAAGATGGTGCGGGTATTGGCAGAACGACCTTACACCCTGCAAAATCCTCTGTAATTGGTACTATGCAGTATCTTATACCAAAAGAAAATATTCTTCCGGAATATCTTTATTATGTAGTGAAACATATGCACTTAGAGAAGTATTTTACTGGTGCTACTATTCCGCATATTTACTATAAGGATTACAAAAAGGAAACGTTTAGTTTAGCTGAACTTGAATTGCAGGTTGAGATTGTCAGTATTCTAAAAAGAGTTGAAGACATAATTGCAGTGCGAAAGCAGGAACTTGAAAAATTAGATGAATTAATCAAATCCCGATTTATCGAGATGTTTGGAGAGCCGGAAAACAATAATAAGGCATGGCCAGTCAAGCCTTTAGACAAGCTTTGTGCTGTAGGCTCGAGCAAGCGTGTATATCAAAGTGAGCAGGGCTTTGAGGGTGTGCCATTTTGGAGAATATCTGATTTAGTGAGCAAAATAGATACAGGAACCGTAGATAGCACATTGTTTATTTCGGAGATAAAATATACAGAATTGAAACGATCCGGGCTGGTTCCTGTAACCGGCGATATACTGGTGACATCTCGCGGAACGCTTGGAAGATGCTATATAATTAAGGATGAAGACCGTTTTTACTTTCAAGATGGAATGATTAGCTGGTTGAGCAATTATTCTGAAGAAATTACGCCTCTATATTTGCAATACCTATTTACTATGAGTGGATTCAGGAAGCAAATTGACAATATGCAAGCTGGTTCGACAGTTGCTTATCTTTCTATTGCAATGCTGAAAAAACTGCAAGTTATGGTGCCAGATAAAGCGCTGCAAGACCACTTTGCTGCTTTCGTCACCCAGATCGACAAATCAAAATTGCATTAATCCTGAAATTAAAATATCCAAATAAATTTATCTATCTAAAATATACAGTAAAGGATGAAGAAGGCATGAGTACGAACTTTGATTTTTTGAAAAAGGATAAGCAGTTTCGTTCATTTTCTGAACAGGCTGCAGAGGCAGAGAAGAGTCTTATGATCTCATCGGCGACATCAGCAATTTTGGCAAGGCGCGCTTTGGAGCTTGCTGTACGCTGGGTCTATATTAACGATGGTTCTTTGCATCTTCCATATCGGGACAATCTCTCTAGTCTGATTCACGAAAGCAGTTTTCGGTCTATTATTGAACCGGGTTTATTTCCTATGCTGAGGTTTATTGTAAAGCTTGGAAATGAGGCTGTACATACGAATAAGAAAATTAAAAGAGATGACGCTGTGTTATCTTTGCGCAACCTTTTTGAATTTTGCAAATGGATAGGATATTGTTATTCAGCAGAATATGAGGAAACTGCATATGATGAAAATATTCTTGCAGATACAACAGAGCAGAAAAAAGTAAGAACGGATAAGCTGCAGATACTATATGAAAGTCTGTCACAAAAGGACAAAAAATTAGAGGAACTCCGGAAAGAAAACGAAGAGCTTCTGAAACAAATGACAAAGGTACGTGAAAATAATGCTGCTAATCGAACGTTTCAGATTGACAGGATTACAGAAGAAGAAACAAGAAAGAGATACATCAATCTTGATTTGATGGAAGCAGGGTGGCAGCTTGGGAAAGATTGTCTGGAAGAAGTGGTCGTTAACGGGATGCCAACCGGTACAGGCAAAGGACGTGCAGACTATGTACTCTTTGGGGAAAATGGACTTCCTCTTGCCGTTATAGAAGCAAAAAGAATAAACAGCTCTCTGTCGCAGGGAAGCCAGCAGGCAAAATTATATGCCGATTGTTTGGAAAAAGAATATGGGCAGCGTCCACTTATTTTTGTTACAAATGGATATGAGATGGAACTAATAGATGATTACAATGGGTATCCGGGGCGGAAGGTTTCAGGTATTTTTACAAAAGAGGAACTACAGCTGAATATAGACCGGAGAGAAATACGAAAACCATTAAAAAATATAGAAATCAAGGATGAAATAACAAACCGTCCATACCAGAAAGAGGCTGTAACAGCAGTCTGCGAAGCGATTCAGAAAAGGCACCGAAAAATGCTGATCGTACAGGCTACAGGTTCGGGAAAAACGAGAGTGAGTATCAGCATAGTAGATGTTTTAAGAAGACACAACTGGGTAAAAAATATACTGTTTTTAGCAGACAGAACCGCACTGGTTAAACAAGCAAAGAATAATTACAGTAATCTACTGAAGGATTTGAGCTTGTGCAATCTTTTGGATAAGAAAGATGATCCGGAACACAGCAGGATGATTTTTTCTACATATCCGACTATGATGCATGCTATTGATGAGACAAAAAGAAAAGATGGGAGCAAACTTTTTACACCGGGCCATTTTGATTTAATTATTATAGATGAAAGCCATAGAAGTATTTATAAAAAATATCAGGCGATTTTTGAATATTTTGACGCGCTGCTGCTTGGTATGACAGCGACTCCGAAAGACGAAGTGGGTAAAAATACATATGAGATTTTTGATTTAGAAAGAAATGTGCCTACTTATGCATATGAACTGGGACAGGCGGTAAAAGAAGGGTATCTGGTGGACTATACAACTTTGGAATATAAGACCCGGATTATGGAAAATGGGGTTCACTATGATGAACTTTCGGAAGAGGAAAAGGAAGAATTTGAGGAAACATTCGGAGACGATGAGAATATCGAAAGAGATATTTCCAGTACTGCGATTAATGAGTGGCTGTTTAATAAAGACACAATCAAAAAGGTTCTGCAGGAGTTGATGGAAAAAGGGATAAAAGTAGAGGGAGGGGATAAATTAGGGAAAACAATTATTTTTGCAAAAAATAGCTCCCATGCAAAAGAGATTGTAAGAATCTTCCATTCTATGTACCCAGAGTACGGTGCGGATTTTATTAAGCAGATAGATTACAGTATCAAATATGGAGATACTTTGATTGATGATTTCAGCATGAAGGAAAAAATGCCGCAGATAGCAGTTTCTGTGGACATGCTGGATACAGGGATTGACATACCGGAGATTTTGAATCTGGTATTTTTTAAAAAAGTAAGAAGCTGTTCTAAATTTTGGCAGATGATAGGCAGAGGAACAAGGCTTTGCCCGAATCTCTTTGCGCCGGGACAGGATAAGGAACAATTTTTGATATTGGATTTTTGCAGTAATTTTGAGTTCTTTCGAGTGAACAGACGCGGAATAGAAGTGAAACCAGGTGAAACACTGGCAGAAAGGATATTTAACTGTAAAGTAGATATTGCTAGAGCATTACAAGAATCTCAATTTAAAGAAGAGGAGTATGTGCAATACCGGGCAGACCTGGTAAACGGACTAAAAAATGAGATAGTGCAGTTGGATAATCGAAGCTTTCGTGTTAAACAGCATTTGCAATATGTAGAAAAATATAGAGATGAGATGGCGTGGAGGACGCTGGAAGCAATAGCGGTTTCTGAGTTGAAGAGACACATAGCGCCGTTGATTGTACCGAAGAAAGAGGAGGAATTGGCAAGGAGATTTGACTATTTGATATATAGCATTGAACTTGCCGATTTTCAGCATAAAAATGCAACGCAGAATAAAAGGGCGGTAACAGCTGCAGCGGAAGAATTGACAAAAAAATTTGGAATTCCGCAGGTTGAAGAACAGAAGAGCAGTATTGAAAAAATATTAGAAAAGGGCTTCTGGGATAATGCGACAGTTTTTGATGTGGAAGGTATAAGACTGGCGCTTAGAAATTTGATTCAATTTATTGACAGAGAAGAAAGAAAAATTTATTATACGAATTTTTCGGATAATATTTCAGAAGAGAAATGTGGAGAAGCCATACATATAGAAAATAATCTGGAAAACTATCGAAAGAAAGTAGAGTTTTATCTGAAAGAGCATAAGGATAATCTTGCAGTATATAAACTCCGTCAGAATAAAAAGCTGACAGATACAGATATGCAGGAACTAGAACGGATACTGTGGAAAGAGTTAGGAACGCAGGAAGACTATCGAAGAGAATATGGAGACACTCCGGTAGGCAGACTGGTGAGAAAGATTGTAGGAGTAGATCGGCAGGCCGTTAACGAAGCATTTAGTGAATTCCTAAACGAAGAAAAACTAAATATAAATCAGATTCGATTTGTTCGTCTTATGATCGATTATATTGTGGTAAACGGAAATATTGAAGATAATTCTGTACTCCAAAAGGAGCCGTTTAAAAGTGCAGGCAGTATTATAAAGCTGTTTGAAGAAAATATGAATACTGCCCGCCAGATATTAAATATTGCAGATACGATTAAAAAAAATTCAGAGGAAACAGCATAAAATCCATTTAAAGTTGTATAAACCGCAATTTATTACACAAAAGAATTGCAATCCTGTCTGTCTATGTATTATAATATTTTTATAAGAAAAAAGGGGTGCTCGCGTATAAAGCGGGCTGAGAGTAAGCTGAATTGCTTTAACCCATAACCTGATTTGGATAATGCCAACGTAGGGATATACAGCAGATGGACAGATGTATGAAAAGATCTGACTGCCGCAAAGTATACAAGTACGTTGCGGCAGTTTTTTTGATGGTTTAGAAGCTTTACCTTTAAAGTAAGTGACAAAAGCTTCTGTCTTTTGTTTCTTAATAGAACGTATCAGATAAACTGTTGCAGCAGATACAGGCGCCTTTCGTGGAAAACAGCATTATCCGGTACAGGATAAAGAGAAAGGTGGAAGAATATGATGAGAAACTATGCAACACAGATGGAAGCGGCAAGGAAGAGGATTGTAACAGAAGAATTAAAGAAAGTGGCGGAAAAAGAGCAGATAACGGTAGAAGAATTATTACCTTTGGTGGCTGCAGGAAAAGTAGTCATCTGCGCAAATAAAAATCATACTTGTCTCGATCCAGAGGGAGTAGGTTCTATGTTGCGCACAAAAATCAACGTGAACTTAGGGGTTTCAAGAGATTGTAAAGATTATGATATAGAAATGCGTAAAGTTATGGAAGCAGTCAATATGGGAGCACATTCTATCATGGATCTTTCTTCCCATGGCGATACAATTCCGTTTCGAAGAAAACTGACAGCAGAATGCCCGGCGATGATTGGAACTGTTCCGGTGTACGATTCGGTTATTCATTATCAAAGGGATCTAGACACTCTTTCGGCAAAAGATTTTATTGATGTCATCCGACTGCATGCAAGAGATGGGGTAGATTTTGTAACGCTGCATTGCGGAATTACAAGGAAGACAATAGATCAGATACGAAATCATAAGCGGAAAATGAATATTGTATCTAGAGGCGGTTCTCTTGTTTTTGCATGGATGTGTATGACTGGAGAGGAAAATCCTTTTTATGAATATTACGATGAAATCTTGGATATATGTAGGGAATATGATGTGACAATTTCCCTGGGAGATGCATGCCGACCGGGCTGCCTTGCGGATGCAACGGATGTCTGCCAGATGGAAGAACTCATCCGTCTTGGAGAGCTTACAAAGCGCGCTTGGGAGAAGGATGTACAGGTAATGGTGGAAGGTCCAGGGCATATGCCGTTGGATCAGATCGCGGCAAATATGAAAGTGCAGCAATCTATATGCCAGGGAGCGCCATTTTATGTATTAGGCCCTCTGGTAACAGATATTGCTCCAGGATATGACCATATTACAGCGGCGATTGGAGGGGCAGTTGCTGCGGCTGCGGGCGCTGCATTTCTGTGCTACGTGACACCTGCAGAGCATTTGGCGCTGCCGAATATAGATGATGTAAAGCAGGGAATTATTGCATCGAAAATTGCAGCACATGCGGCAGACATTGCGAAAGGAGTAAGAGGAGCCAGGGATATAGACGACCAAATGGCAGACGCGCGCAGAGCGCTCGACTGGGAAGCACAATGGGCGTGTGCTTTAGATCCGGAGACAGCGAAGGCAATTCGGGATGACAGAAGTCCGGAGCATGATGATACTTGCTCTATGTGCGGAAAATTCTGTGCGGTTCGCAGTATGAATAAAGCACTGGCAGGAGAACATATTGATATTTTATAAAATAGAGGTATATATTTACGACAGTAGAAATAGAAAAAGGCCAATACTCCAGAAAATGAATGAGAGTATTGGCTTTTTATTACAATGTTCCTGGTTATAGAAACGTTAAGGCCAATACTTGGTATTGTCATATTGAAAAGCGCGGATCTGTAGCCACTGCACGGATAATGCTCTGTATATATTTCCCGCAGACATAATCTGCATCCAGGGAAATAATGACCTCAAGAGAACGTCCACCGGCACGGATTGCCTTTTCCTGTGCGTAGCTTCCTAGATGAGTTTGAGCATATTCTTCCGCCGCTTCTTTTGAATGAAATTCGAGACGCATATCTGGCATGAAAAGAACATATATATCCTGTTCTTTTTGATAGCGCACGATTGCTTCGGCATATTCTGAAACGGGGCAGAGTGCAGCGCCAATAGCATTTGCGACATCGGAATGCGGTGGTATATCTAATTCTACACTAAGTGTTTCGGCAGCAGGTAGAAGCCATGCGGCAGCAGGAGCGCCGATACCAATGATTGGACGTAAAGGACTCACTCTGTTGTGATCATAAGTTTCTGTAATTTCTTCACAGAGGTCTACAATCATTTGACGGATTGTATCTTCACATGTGTAAAGCAAAGTTTCAAGTGCTATACCTGCTGCACGCGCTGTTATTTTTGCTCCGAGTATCGATGCCTTGTCATCCCATGCAAGGTAATCTCCGCGGATATGCTTGATATCAGTAGGAGTCATGCCAGTTTTGATGACTAATCCTTTAGCAACCAGATAATTAAGACTAGATTCGAGGTGCTCTTTCTGGACAAAATTTAACATTTCATCCTGGGAACACGGTCTGGATATAGCATGATAAATTGCTTTATCGCAGTTGTTTAGCCGTATTCCGGAAGCTGTCTTTTCGCTTTTATAGTAAAGAGGAAGGGAAGTTCCTTTCTCTGCTTCAATTTTTAAAAGTGTTTCTAGTATTTGGCTGTTTTTACTGGCAGCAACACAGAGAGGCTCTACACGTTCTGAACAAATACGGACGGCTTTTTCGTGGACGTGTATATGACTGTCACCTCCGACGCCAAAAGTATAGATATTAGCGGCTCGTATATGAGTTTGCCAGCAGTCAACGGTTGCTCCATTGGGATTGATATAGACACTGCCGTTTTCGATGATGGCAATATCAGAAGTTGTTCCGCCCATATCATAAACGAGAGCTTCTTTTTTATTGGTAAGAAATTTAGCACCGATGATACTCGCAGCTGGGCCTGACAATACTGTATCTACAGGGCGTTCTACAGCCATATCCTCCTGCATTAATGTACCGTCTCCTTTGACAACCATAATTGGGGCAGTAATGGAGTATGCTTTTAATGCCTGCTTTACCGCGGCAAGAAAATCACTTATGATAGTGATCAGTCCTGCATTTAGTATCGTTGTGATTGTTCTTTCATAATACCCGAGATTTCCAGAAAGATCGTGAGCACAAAATACTGGAAGGGTAGAGTGCTCCTGGATAATCTGTTTAACTTGCAGTTCGTGAGAAGGATTGCGGATGCTAAGGTAGCCGGAAACGGCGATGGAGTCCACAGTACGATTGAAGGTGCTAACAATTTCTTTGATTTCATTTTCATCCACAGAAAACAGGATATTGCCGTGAAGATCAATCCTACCCTGCACTAAATAGACAGACTCCGCAGGAAGAGGCTCATTGAGCATTTTCCCTATTAGAATTAATCCGACTCTACAGTTTTTTTTCTCAACAATTGCATTTGTAGCTAATGTTGTTGAAAGTGAGACAGAAACAATTTGGTTTTTATGTGCAAAATCTAGTTTACGGATTGAATTTTTGATACCGGTTACAAGGTTTTCTTTGGTTGTTAAAGCTTTGGCTTTACATATGAGCTTTTTATCACGGCTGTTTAATATTACACTGTCTGTATAGGTTCCTCCTGTATCTATACCGAGAATATACGTTTCTGCTGCTATATCCTTATCCATTTGTCACTCCTTTAAATAATCACTTCCTGCTTCAAATGCTTTGCCTACTTTCACGTTATGACTGTAATATTCTGCATGAAATTCATCATAAAGCAAAACATTTAGTTTCAGAGGATCTATGGCGCCTTTTTCATCCAGTACATTTTCAGAGGCGCTCATATTTACTATATCACCAATCACACAGTACATGTAATCGTTGTGGATAATTTCTTCAAGCTTACATTCCATAACAACAGGAAGCTCTGTAAGCACCGGTGCGTATACATAAGTACTTTTTACCGCTGCCATTTTAGACTTGATGAATTTATCCGCCACGTCATTTCCGCTGACTGTGCCGAAATAATCTGCTTCTTTAAGGTGCTGCATGTCTGCGATACCAACAGTAAAAGCCTGAGTAGCTTTGATGTTCTGCGCAGTCTTATGAGTTTCATCCAGAAAGAGTGCTATTTTATGGCGATGGCAGAGTTGTCCCCATGCAGCAGTCATTGTGTTTATAGTTCCATTTTCATTATACGTTGCGGCTATCAGAACTGGCATAGGGAAAATGCCAGGTGCCGGACCAAAATTTTTTCGCTTCATATCGGATTTCCTTTCATCAATATATTAAGTCTGCTGTAACAGATTATAATTAAAATACACTTTGTCAAAAATAAAACAAATATACTTTTGGCTACTACATATTTATCAAAAAGTATATTTTCACATTAACAGAATTCAAATATCTTTTTATTGCAATTATATTTACCATGGTAATAGAGAGAATCAGAGTCACTATGGATAATTTTAGAGGAGGGGACACATATATGGATCATTCTAATACGATTTCTTATATTCGTAATATACTAGATAAAAATCTGCCAGACGGCAGGGTGCTTCTGAAAGAAGGAAGAAAAATCGGAGAAAGCATCGAGATGGGACGCGGTAAATTTCTGCGAGAAACAGGATACGACAGTTATTTCGATTACAAAGAAGAATGTGTCCGAGAAGGAAAAATAGAATGGTTTACACTGATGGGATTATCTTCCTGGGAAGAACACAAAGCCGGTATTCGTGAGTTTAAGGCAATGTGTGATCGATGCGGCTTTGAGATGAATATGTTTTTAAATATTTTCAATATGCGTATGGGACTTCCAAAAGAGATGCGGGAAGGGGCACCCGGTGGTGCTTCATTTATGCTGGAGAGTCCAGAAGAATATTTAGAAGCAATGGAGATTGTTCCAGCGGAATTCGGTTTTACAGATCACCATCTGTCAGCACCTAACACACTTGAAAGTACAATCAATGCCGTCAAGGCAGGCTCCAGGCTTCTTGGAACATTTTCAGAAATCACATTCGATTATCCCGGCTTTCACGATAATGTGAAACGGTTTGGCGACACGGTCAAATCACTTGGAATTTGTTCGACAAAATATGATCAGCATATGAATGTTTTAGGTTATATGGAGGATGGAATTGCGGGCTTCTTTTCAGATTGTGCCTCATTTGTCGCATATGCATTGCTTGAAAAATATATTGTAACAGATTTGTGCGGCGCCAGATATTGTCTTGGATTTGGAGGGCTTCTCCATGAGGGACCACCGCGCGTGGCGCTGGCTATGGCGCTCGCAGAAGTGCTTTCAGAACCAGGACAAAGAGGTGTGCTTTATATTAACAGTTCCACAACAATGCAGTGGGATCACGATATAGATGCGAATTATGGCTCTTCTGCACAGGAATTTTTGCTTGAAATTCTAGTGGAAAAGAAGTACAAACTCGGCATGGGCTTCCTTCCGGTATCGATAACAGAAGCTCTGCAAGTACCGACAACACAGGAACTTTTTAATATTTTTTCAGTGGGAAAAAGGATAGAAGAACGCTCCGATGAATGGCTTGAACTAATGGATTTTACTCCTCTTGAGAAGATGAGAGACGTGATGATTGAAAAAGGGACTTGGATGTTCAATAATATGTTGAAAACATTTGAGCAGGCAGGAGTCGACATTGGAGATCCTCTGCAGATGTTGCTGTTGCTTAAGAAGTACAATTATGCAAAACTTGAGACAGACTTTCATCCAAGTATGGAGGAGTGTGGCATCTTTAGACCATATTATCCTACAGTACTAGGCCGTATGACAATAGAAATGAGAGACAAGATTTGTGACAGGCTGAATGAAGCAGAAATGAAGGAATGCTTAAAGGGAAAAAAGATAGTAGTATGCTCTGCAGATGTGCATACGTATGGACTCAACTTGGTAGAATCTGTTTTAAGTTATGCTGGGGCGGAAGTCATAAATGGCGGGCTTAGCGTAGACCCAATCGATATACTGGAACTTGCGGATGAAGAGGGGACCCGATTGATTGGTATCAGTGTCCACAGTGGACAATCCTATAATTATGCCAGACAGCTTGCAAAACTATGCAGCGAACGCGGCAAAGACTATTACATCTTTATGGGAGGCAAATTAAACGGAATTCTGCCAGGGGATACAGAACCTAGTGATTGTACCGAATTAATCAATGAGTTAGGGATTCATGGCATTGATGATTTGTTTGAAAGCATATCGAAGATAGTACATGAAAACGATAAATAAAATGTTTGAAAAGGAAAGGGATATGATGAATAAAACGAAAAGTATTTGGGATAAAACACTTTTTAGCGCGGGTGCGCTTACTCTTTGTTCAATCATATGGGGAAGCGGGTATTTAGTGAACAAAATAGGGATTGAGAAGGCTGAACTTTCTCCGGAAGCACTTCTATTTGCAAGGCAGTTTATCGCTACAATCTGTATTGCAGTGATTTTTAGGAAAAAGCTTCAGTCATCTTACCGGAAAGGTGATTGGAAAGGGGGTGCGATAGCAGGAGGATTCTTCGTTGCGGCTACTATGTTTCAGACTTATGGGTTATCCAATACCTCTCCTGGGGTTGCTGCCTTTTTGACTACCACTTATGTTGTAATCGTTCCACTTTTATGGTGGGCACTCAAAAAAGAAAAGCCATCTAAGATTATAGCGGTGTGCAGCGTTCTCGCTGTTATAGGAATTGGGCTGCTTTCTTTGACGGAAGGAATGGCAATGAAGCCTGGAGATATGCTCGTGCTTGTATGTGCCTTTATGTTTTCCGGATATATTATGAGCATCAGTATCTTTGCAAGAGATATGGATGAAATTGTACTAGCATTTTTGATGTTTTTGTTCTGTACTATCTATTCATTCATCTTGTTTATGATAAATGATGGCAATTGGAAACAGTTCTTGAGTACGCCAGCTATAGCGTCCATACTTTACTTAGCTCTTGCTTATACGTTTTTTTCAAATACTATCCAGGTATTTGCACAGGCGCATATCAGAGCAGGGCTGGCGGCAATTCTGCTTTCGCTTGAATCCCTATTCGGAGCGATGTTTGGTATCATCGGCGGGTATGACAAATTGTCAGCGCGGTTTGTTCTTGGGGGAGTGTGTATGATTGTAGCGGTAATGCTTCCTGCCTTTGAGGATTATTTAAAAGAGAAGAAGGAAATGGCAGAAGAGAAATAACATTTGGCAAATATATAAAACAATAACGATAAAAAGGAGCACATGATGGAAAAGAAAAACATATGGAAGAATACAATTGTATGTGTGATTGCACTTATTTTATGTAATGTTATGTGGGGAGGCGGCTATTTAGTACAGAAAATTGGACTTGAAAGCGCAGCACTTTCCCCGGAAGCATTGCTGTTTTCACGTGAATTTATTGCGACAATTTGCATCGCAGTAATATTCAGAAAAAGAATACGGTCTGCATATCAAAAAGGGGATTGGAAAGGTGGTGCGATTGGAGCAGGTTTTTTTGTTGCAGGTACTATGTTTCAGACATATGGTCTAACCAACACCTCACCAGGAGTTGCAGCTTTCTTAACGACTACATATGTAGTGATTGTGCCTCTTCTATGGTGGCTGATAAAAAAAGAAAAACCGTCTAAAATTATTCTGCTGTGTAGCATTCTTGCAATCGTCGGAATTGGTCTGCTTTCCCTTACAGATGGGTTTAAGATGAGGCCAGCGGATATACTGGTGTTGGTATGTGCGTTGATGTTCTCCGGCTATATTATGAGTGTCAGTGTTTTTGCAAGAAATGTAGATGAAATTGTTTTTGCATTTTTATTGTTTTTATTCTGCTCCATTTATTCGTTTATACTATTCTTGGCAAACGATGGAAATTGGAAACAATTCTTAAGTTTACCGGCAATCCTTACTGTATTATACTTGGCTCTTTTCTTTACATTTATCTCAAATACATTGCAGGTATATGCACAGGCATATTTAAGGCCAGGTCTAGCTGCTATTTTGCTTTCACTGGAATCGTTGTTTGGAGCACTGTTTGGAATTATAGGAGGATTTGACACACTGACTATACGCTTTATTGCCGGTGGCATCCTAATGACTATTGCTGTTATACTTCCGGCTGTCGAAGACTACAGGAAAGAGAAACTAGAACTAGCAGCTAAGGAAACCGATAAACTAGAGACAAGCAGCGGTAGTAAGGTATAAAAGCGGCACAGATTACTGAAGGCGAAGCTTTTGCAAAATTTGTTTTGAGCTCTTGATTCCGAGTTTGTTATATGCAGAAGCAGTATATTTCTTCACGGACGGAATGCTTAAATAGCAGTGGCTGGCAATGTCCTCATTGCTGTATCCTCTCAAAATTTCCTGGAGAATATCAAATTCCCGTTTTGTCAGTGTATATTCTTTTCTAAGTTGCTGCAGCGCGGCATCAAATAAGTATGATATATTATAGACAAGACATTGCACGAGAATATCGGAATCTGGAGCACTAGCTGTTTTGGAGAGTTCAATGAAGAAGGGGGCGTCTGAGAGTTTGCTCTCATAAGAATAATTGTCAAGACCTGCACTGTCCGTAAACGCCTGCCTGCACAAAGAGCGCACTTTTTCTGACAGCAGGGAACCATACTGGTCATTTGACATCAATTCCTTGTATATATTATTGCAAGACACAAGTTCGAGTGATTCATTAAACAAAGCATAAGCTAGGTGGGAGGAGTTGGATAATACAATGCAAGAATTGTTTAAAGACTGCTCCTCACCATAATAATGCAGTGCTTTTGAAAGATGGGGCTGCAGAAACCGAAGAATCTCTATATCTTTATCAGAAAAATCATTTCGAGTTTTTTCACGATAAAGGCAAATTCCAGCTTTGAGATTGTTCTGGCTCTTAAATAGAATATTTCCGTTTATGCCGTAATAGATATTGCTGGGAATATAAAATTCTCTCCATGCAGGATTTTCAAGCCGTGCTTCAAAATCATAATATTCGCTGAACCGGATGATACAGGGGACGGGTGCATTTACAGAAGAAAAGAGATCATCATAAGGTTCATAGTATCTGTAATAGTCGCTGGCGTCGATATAGTCGCTTGTTACATTGTATTCAATAGCATGTGTCTGTGAAAAATGATCACCGTTTTTACGGAAAAAATAAATTGCTGCTTTGTCGAAAAAAATGACGGTAAAGAGCTGATGAAGAAAATCTGAAAGACGTCGATCTACGGGCCCTTCAGAATATAATTTATGGATTAAATGGTTGAGAGTATGCAGATCTTTTGTATTAAAATCAGACATGATAATTTTTCCTTTCGGTTTTAAAATCAAAGCAGATTTAACAGTAATTTGATATTATTCATAATTATAATTTAATTCAAAAAGGACGTCAACAATCACAAAATATTTTCAGCAATCGCTATGATTAGGCACCAATAAAACTAAAATATTTATATAATGTAAAAGGAGAAAAAAATGAGTAGAAAAATTAGAATGGTATCGTATGGACTTGGCAGAATGGGAAAGGTGGCTGTCAGATACGCTGTAGGAAGAGACATTGAGATTGTAGGGGCTTACGATATGTACAGCAAAATTCATGGGCAGGATGTAGGAGAACTTGCCGGTATTGAAAAAATAGGAGTTGAGGTGAGAGATTCAGCGAATTTTGCCGAAGAACTAAAAGAACTGAAAGCAGATATTTGCGTTGTAATTGGACGGAGTCTTCTAAAAGACCTGGGGGATGTATTTTTGGCGTGCGCCGCTGCGGGAGTCAATGCAGTTACGATTGCTGAAGAGATGTTGTATCCGCGCGTTTCTTCTCCGCTACTGGCCGAGAAGATTGACAAGCTGGCAAAGGAGAATGGCTGTACGATTTCAGGAACAGGGGGACAAGAACTGTGCTGGGGTTCTTTGGTATCTACAGCAGCAGCTTCTGTAAATACAATCAGAAAAATTACAGGTATTACAACGAACAATGTAGACGATTATGGTATTGCTTTTGCAGAACAGTTTGGCATTGGCATGACAGAAGAAGAATTCAATGAAAAAATTGCGAAAACAAGAAACGTCAGTGACAAAGATGTCGCGGCAGAAATTTTAGAAGGAACTTTTGAGGCCGCATTTATGTGGAATTCCTGCGCATGGCTCTGTGACAGACTAGGATATAAGATAAAAACGCTTGCGCAGAAAATCGTTCCTGTCTATGCAAAGGAACCGGTATATTCTGAGAGTCTTGGCAGGACAATAGAAACAGGAGAAGTTTCAGAGGCATCTCAGGTCATTACGCTGGAGACGACAAATGGCATGGTGATTGAAAGTGAATTGTATTGTACGATTTACACAAAAGGGCAGCAGGATTATAATAACTGGAAAATTTATACGGATGAAAGTGAGCTGGCTATAGAGATGCCGTCAATGCCGTCTGTAGAGATAACATTGGGTACAGTAATGAACCGGATTCCGGATATTATAGCAGCAGAACCAGGACTCGTCTCTACAGGAAGAATGCCCGCTGCAGTATTTCGTCAGTCTCCGATGAGAATAGAGGACTGATATTGGAAATATTTGTCAGAAGTTTTGTTAGTATAGATCAAAAATTAGCATCTACTAAAATGAAAACTTAAAAAAATACCTTGAAATCACGCACAAGTATAGATATAATACATAATATAAGAAAAATTCTTCGGGGTCGGGTGCAAGTCCCAACCGGCGGTAAAGTCCGCGACCTGCCTTGTATAAGGTGGCTGAACCGGTGACACAGTAGAGTGCTGTGAATTCCGGTACCGACAGTAAAGTCTGGATGAGAGAAGAAATTGTGTCATATGAAAGTGGTGACGTGGCCCCGAATAGTCATTCGGGGTTTTCTTTATTTTTAAATTGAAATAATAACCTGTACAGAAAGCTAGAATGAAAGATTCGGAGACAAGTAACTGTGAAAATGACAGAATTGCCAGGAAGATTTTTTTCTTTTCTAAATTATCAAAATGTCCGGCAGGACAATGAGAAAAGGAGAGAAATAAAATGAGTACAGAGACAAATGTTGCAGGAAAACAGGTACAAAGCTCAGGAGTAAAGACGGTTGTTCAGGTTGGAATGTTAGCGGCACTGGCATTGATTTTAATGTTTTTTGAAATTCCGCTTCCATTCGCACCATCATTTTATGAGATTGATTTTAGTGAAGTTCCCGTCTTGATAGGGTGCTTTACAATGGGGCCACTGGCTGGAACAGCAGTGGAGCTTGTGAAGATATTGCTTGCGTTGGTACTAAAAGGAACAACTACCGCGGGGGTAGGAGAAATTGCCAACTTTCTGATTGGATGTGCCCTCTGTGTTCCGGCAGGAATTATCTATAAGAGAAACCGTACAAGAAAAAGTGCTTTGCTTGGTATGGCTGCAGGTACGCTTTTGATGACAGTGATTGGATGCGTGATAAATGCATATGTATTGCTTCCTGCATATTCGGCAGCTTTTGGCATGCCACTGGAAGCACTGGTGGATATGGGGACAGCGGTAAACAGCCATATTACCAGTCTTTCGACGTTTGTAGTGTTGGCGGTTGCACCATTTAATCTTTTAAAGGGAATACTGGCATCGTTGATTGTTTTCTTGATTTATAAAAAAATCAGTCCGGTTTTTAAGATGCGTTAGACATAGAACGAGGAGGTGGAGCTTAGATGGAAATGGCAATAATGATGTGTGCCGTAGTGATTGCGGTCTGTATTTTGACAAATAAGTTCACCTCAAAATTAGGGATACCGGCAGTATTGCTTTTTATGGGAATTGGCATGCTCTTTGGGAGCGAAGGATTGGTAAAAATTCCTTTTGATGATTTTAAGGCGGCGGAAAGAATCTGTTCTGCCGCCCTTGTTTTTATTATGTTTTATGGTGGATTTGGAACAAATTTCAAAGCGGCTAAACCGGTTCTTGGAAAAGCGGTTTCGATGGCAACACTGGGTGTTTTAATAACGGCAGGAGTGACAGGAATATTCTGTCACTTAGTGTTAGAAATGAGTATACAGGAGGGGTTACTTATAGGGGCTGTAATAGGTTCTACAGATGCTGCTTCTGTGTTTTCTATTCTGCGTTCGAAAAATTTGTCTCTAAAGGAAGGGACCGCTTCTCTTTTAGAAGTGGAAAGTGGAAGCAACGACCCTTTTTCTTATATGTTGACGATGGCAGTTTTAAGCTGGATGGGAGGAGACGGACAGAATATCTTCCTTATGGTAATAAGACAGCTTGGATTTGGGATTATGTTCGGAGTAGGACTCGGAATTCTGGCAGTTCAAATTTTTGAAAGAATAGAATTTGATATAGAAGGTGCTGATACAATTTTAATGGCAGCGATGGTACTTTTTTCATATGCAGGCCCTGCCTTTTTAGGGGGCAATGGATATTTGAGTGTTTACCTTTTAGGAATGATTGTAGGAAATGCGAATTTTGGAAATAAGATTTCTCTTATACATTTTTTTGAAGGAATCGACAAGCTTGCCCAGATTCTTATTTTCTTTCTGCTGGGGCTTTTGGTGTTTCCGTCGGAGTTACTGCCTATGTTGAGTAAGGCGGTAGTGATTTTCCTTGGGCTTACCTGTATCGCACGTCCATTAGCGACGATACTTCTTCTCGCACCTTTTCGTTCCTCAGTCAGACAACAACTCTTAGTTTCTTTTTCCGGGCTTCGCGGGGCGGCCTCTATTGTATTTGCGATTATGGTAACAGTCAATCCAGTATATACAAAAAGTTATGTGTTTAATGTCGTATTCTGTGTCGCACTGATTTCCGTCGCTTTCCAAGGAATGTTGCTTCCATATGTGTCGCGGAAGCTGGATATGATTGACACAGAACAGACAGTTATGAAAACATTTAGTGATTATCAGGAAGAACAGCAGATGCAGTTACTTCAGATAAGATTAAAGGAAGGGCAT
Source organism: Mediterraneibacter flintii (assembly GCF_055387595.1). Taxonomy (NCBI): domain Bacteria; kingdom Bacillati; phylum Bacillota; class Clostridia; order Lachnospirales; family Lachnospiraceae; genus Mediterraneibacter; species Mediterraneibacter flintii. Next base: position 3,360,636 of record NZ_AP031405.1, on the reverse strand, counting down.
AAATATATTGGGAAAAAGATTCGAGATTTAAAATTAGGAGGGATACTTGCTGTCTTGATTGAACGCGAGGGTGAAGCGATTATTCCACGGGGAGAGGTGACACTGAAGGAAGGAGATGTTCTGGTATTAAGTGGTGAGTCCTATCAGGGAGCACAGGATACAGTATTGGACGAACAGAGGATAGAGAAGGGAGATACGCGAATTGGAAAGCAGATATGTGAAATGAAAAATCCTCAAAATCGTCTGATTGTCTTGATCAGACGTAGCGATAAAACAACTGTGATACCGAAAGGCGATACAAAGATTTATGAAGGGGATACACTTATTTTTAGTACGGGAGAACGACAGGGATAGTAGTGCAGATTTTCTATGAAAACAGAAAATTTTGAAGGGATTTCGAGAATTTTGAGATGGAGAATTAAGACGGATTATGACGAAAGGTCGACTGATGTAGAAATAAAAAAGTTGACAAGATGAATTTTTTATATTAGAATAACGCCTGTAACATTTTTGTAATATCTGTAATATTTATGAAATTATAAACGTATATTTCATAATATGTATGCAAAGATATTGCAATAATCAGGAGGTAGGAGTATGAAACAATATAAAAAATTTATTGCGATGATGTCAGCTGTTACTATGTGCACAGTGACTGTGCCTGGATTTGACAGTCTGGCAGCACAGCCGGGAAGTGGGGCGGCACCGGTTATGTCTCTAAACCAGAGGGATGGGGAGTGGACTCTGGAAACACTTTTAAGAGAGATACCGGACGAAGCATTAAAAGATACGAAGGGAGCAGCAGAAAAAGCTAAAACATTATACATTGTTAATAAAAAAGAGGAAGAAAAAAAGGCGCAGGAAGAAGCACAGAAGAAAGCGGAAGAAGAAAGACTTGCACAGGAGGCGGCACAGGCAGCAGAGGAAGAAGCCAGAGCGCAGGCAGAGGCGCAGACTCAGACGGCAGTTTCCTGGAGTCAAGAAGTGGGTGTACAGGCATCCTGGGATGATCAGACACTTTTAGCAGCATTGATATATTGCGAAGCAGGTAATCAGCCTTATGAAGGACAGGTGGCTGTCGGTGCAGTTGTGATGAATCGTGTCAGAAGCGGCGCGTATCCAAACACAATATCTGAAGTTATTTATCAGCCGGGACAATTTGGACCAGCGATGACCGGCTGGCTGGATTCTGTGCTTGCTAGTGGCGGCTATACAGACACCGCAATGCAGGCGGCGGCAGACGCGCTGGCAGGCAGCAATCCTGTGGGGGATTGCATGTCCTTTGGAAATGGAAATTGGGGAATCCAGATAGGAGATCACTATTTCCATTAGGGATATAAATATAAAGTTAATTGACGAAATATAAAATTTAAGCGACAAAAGGGACGTGTGAAAGAGATGCTTTGCATCGTTCGTCAGGGCTTCGCCGAAATTCCTTACTCACGCAAAGCATCTTTTTCACACTCACACTTTCGCAGCTTAAGTTTATAGTTCTCAACGGAAGAAATCGGCTTCCTGTAGCTATATACTCAATCGGAAGTAGACGAATTTTTCTGATGAGGGACTTGTGGAAACGTGAAGTTGGTTTTATTCTGTCTGAAATTGTGAATTTAATTGAAGAAGAACGTAAGTATAAAGAGAAGGTAGTACATAAGTAGGAGATTTTAAGTGGAGCTTTGACCTGCATTGCACAGCCTTCTCTTTTTGTGTAAAATTTTTTCGTCAATTAAATTAATACTCTTCTGCTTCAGCTTTGACAAGAGCTGCTTTACCTTCTATTTTGGCAACGTCTACAGCTCCGGTCTTTAATCGAACGAAGGCGAGGAGTGCCATTCCGACTGTAATTCCTACCTGTATAATTTTCTGTACAGTATTTTCTCCGATAAAAAGATTATATACGACAACTAGACATGCCGCCGTACCTAAGCAGCACAGGAGAACAGCCAGTGGGTAAGGCATATGCATGCTGCTGCGCTCCCATTGCTGGGGAAATTTTTTAATAATGGAAAGGCAGGCAAGATTGCAGTAAGCATTTAGCAGTAAGCCGGGGATAGTCAGTAGTGACACTATAAAGTCAAGATCAAAACCAAATAAAATGGGAACAATAGATACTACATAAAACAGTCCCATGATTACGATGGGATATCCGGACTTTGTTTTTGTGCGGAATACTTTGGGAAGCCAACCGTCATCGGCAACTTGTTCCACTGGATAACGGTGCATGGCAATCTGTCCCATCATAGAGCCAAGGAGAGCAAAACAAATACCTCCAAAGACAAATAAAGCGTAAATTTTAGGAGAAAGGATTGCTTGTGCGACAAGGAGTACAGATTTTCCCATAACATCTTCCATTGGGAGTATGCCTGTTGCTACAATTCCCATTAAGCCATAGATAATTCCAACAACCAGAGTACCTAAAAGAATTCCTTTTGGAACAGTTTTTTTGGGTTCCTTTGTTACATATGCATGATTAACAGCTCCTACAGTGGTTCCCATGGAAGCATAAGCAGTTAAAGAAAGAGCAGACCAGAAGCCCTTTAAACCGCCGGAAAAGAAATCTCCTTCAGTGATATATCCGGATTTAAGATTAAATAAACCTACTACAATGAAAACACTGATGGAAAGTAGGACACATATGACGAGGATTCCTTTGATTTTAGCAACCAGTTTGTCTCCGACTATAGTGGAGATAAAGAATAAACTAATGATAATAAGGCAGATAATCGTGGTATAGTTTTCGACAGCGGGTACTACGGTAGCAGCGAATTCACAGGCTGATAGTGAGAGCAGCGAAAAGGCGAATCCGTCTACTAATTGCATGTAACTGACGATTCCTCCAATTAAAGGCGTAAATAGAAGCGTTTTCTGGCTGTAGTCGCCTCCCTTTAGGGGAAACATAGAAACCATGATCACATTAAAAGAATAAGCCAAAAGCATAAGAAAAGCTCCGGCAACCATAACAAGGGATATAGATTTTCCGGTTACTGCGATACCAAGACCGAGCATAACCCAAACACCGGCGCCAATCGTATTTCCCACTACGTGAGAAAAAATATCAAATGTATTTAATAATTTTTTGTTTTTAGCAGAAGTTTCGTTTGTCTGCGTTTTTGCATCACTCATATAAATAACCTCCCATAATTTATTACAAATTCTCTCTTTTCAATAAATAAGATCTATTTTTGTTTTATATAAAATTATCCATTATATTAACCGTACTATATAAAAGGTAGTGTGTCGATATTAAATATAATAAATAATAATGTAAAAATATAAGGCTTATTACAAATCAATTATTACTTTCATAACTTCTTGTTTATGGTTACAAGCGTGTTCGAATGCTCTTTCTGTTTCCGCGAAATGGAAACGGTTAGAAATCATTTCCTTTACAGAGATATATCCGTGAGTAATCCCTTCGATGGCTTTCGGAAAATCGTTTACGGAGCGAAAGACTGTAGTCATGGTAATTTCCTGTGGACTGAATGTATTGAAATCAAAAGGAACATCCCCGTGAACGTTTCCGACCATTGTGACAGCTCCACCGCGTTTGACAAGGAATGGGATGAGTTTGGTAGTGTGTGGACTGCCAGCTGTTTCGAATACGTGGTCGGTCATGTTTCCCCCTGTGAGCGCCCGGACTTCTTTCGATAAGTCAGTGTGGGTGGAATTGATTACGGTCGTGGCTCCGAGCTTTGTTGCCATTTCTAGGCGGTTATCGAACAAATCTGCAACAATAATATTACCAGCGCCGCGAGCCTTACAGGCGAGTAATGTCATAAGTCCGATACAGCCGGCGCCAAGAATAAGCACAGATTGCCCCAGAGACACGTTTGCCCGTTCTGCTGCGTGCAGGCCGATGGCAAGTGGCTCAATAAGAGCTCCTTCTAATGTGGAGACGTTTTCGGGGAGTTTGAATGTATAGGCGGCTGGATGCTTTACATATCGGCTCAGTGCTCCGGTTTTAAAAGGAGGAGCAGCCATCATAATAACATCCGGGCATAGATTATATCTTCCGCTTCTGCAAAAATTACATTTCCCACAGGGAACTCCCGGCTCCAGAGCAACTTTGTCCCCGGGCTCTATATGACGTACGCTATCTCCTACGGCTGTAACGATACCGGCGCATTCGTGTCCTAATACGATAGGGAGCGTGACTGTTAATTCCCCTCCGACTGTAGGATCGTTATAGAAAAGGATGTCTGAACCGCAGATACCCACATGTTCTATCTGTACTAATACATCGTCCTTGCCGGGAATTGGAATTTCGGAATTTCTGATTTCGAATTGTTTTGCTGCTGTTAGATACGCTGTTTGATTTTTCATAAGTGCAAAGCCTCCTTCTGTTTGCTGCATTGCTGACTGGACCACAGAGTGTATTGTATTTGCCCTCAAATAACCGTACGTGCACTTGATATGATACCAGCTGTGATGGTGCTTTTTTGCTATATACGATATTTTCCTGGGATTTCTGGATGGAACCGTAATATCTCGGATTTACAAACTCTATGGTGGTAGCACTGCTGCTTAATTAAAATTGAATTGTTGTATTTAGTGATATAATACAAGGAATAAAACCGAATGTCAATGAAATATTAACAAATAAATTGAATTAATAAAAATAATAATGTTGACATTTTACTGGATGTGATAAATAATAAGGAGGAAAAATACTACAAAATAAACAAAAAATGAAGGAGGAAATATGTATGAAATCTGGAGTGGTTTGCGTAGGAATGTGTGGTATTGATGTGCTGATAAAGGGAGCTGATTTTTCGACTCCTTTTGAGTCAGAGCAAAAGCGCGCGGACAGTGTTGGGTTTGCGATTGGAGGAGATGCTGCAAATGAAGCGGTTGTTTTGTCTTCGTTGGGTGTTCCTGTGAAACTGGTTGCAGGGGTTGGAAGGGATAATACAGGTGATTTAATTAAAACGGTGCTGAATGGAGCCGGAGTAGATACGGAATATTTTATCTATAATGACGAGCATGTTTCCAGTATTAATGTGGTTGTCATTGGACCGGATGGACAGAGAAATTTTGTCAGTCCGCCAAATACGGAAGCGTGGAACTTTGTTCCTCCGTTGGATTATCTGAAGGGAGCTAAAATTGTCTCCCTGGGGTCTCTGATGGTGCAGCCCTTTACGAACCAGGAGAATATACTACGCGTTGTAAAAGCGGCTAAAGAAAATGGAAGTATTGTATGCGCGGATGTAATTGCAGGGGAAAACAGATGTCCGTTGGAAAATATAAAAGAAGCTCTGCCTTATATTGATTACTTCTTCCCAAATGATTATGAGGCTGAAATTCTGACAGGGAAGAAACACGTGGAGGATATGGCGGATGTTTTATTAGAATATGGAATTAAAAATGTAGTGATAAAGGTGGGGAAAGAGGGGAGCTATATAAAAAATTTGCAAGAAGAGATACGTATGCCGGCGTATACAGTTAAAGTGTTAGACACAACGGGTGCTGGGGATAATTTTGCGGCAGGATTTATGTGTGCGCTTGCAGAAGATAAGGGGTTGAAAGAGTGCTGCCGTTTTGCAACTGCAGTTGCAGCTATTTCTGTTCAGCATGTAGGAGCGAATGGAGCTATAAAAAGCAGGGAACAGGTGGAAGATTTTATAAGAAAGATGAAATTGAGAAAATTATAAAATTTAATTAATTAAATAAAGGAGGCGAAAAAGTGCAGGAGAAAATGAAGGCGATTGTTCAAGTGAAACAAGGTGCACGGGGAATCAGAATGCAGGAAAAAGAAATTCCCCGGATAGGAGACAGTGATATTTTAATCCGTGTAAAAGCGGCAGGGCTTTGTGGATCTGATATGCATATTTATAGAGGAACAATAGAAACGAGTGGAAATATAGGAGTTACTATAGGTCATGAATTTGCAGGAGAGGTTGTGAAAGTTGGAAGTAGAGTGAAACATTGGAAGACGGGTGATAGAGTTGCTTCTGACAATACAGGATGGGTGTGTGGTGTGTGCAGCGGCTGCCGTGCAGGAAATCCCCTCAATTGTGAACATAGACTTGGATTGGGCTTTGAACTAGACGGTGGTTTTGCGGAGTATGTAAAGATAGGTGGGGATATACTGGAGCGTATGCCAGACTGTCTGGTACATATTCCGGATAACATTTCTTATGAAGAGGCAGCGATTCTGGACCCGATAGCAAATGGATACTATGCGGTTTGCCAGCAGGGAAGATTTTTGCCAGGGGAAAGCGTAGCGGTGATTGGTACAGGACCGCTTGGACTCGCATGTATAAATGCAGCAAAAGTGGCAGGCGCCGTGCGTATTTTTGCAATCGTACGAAAAAGTACATCTAAATTGCATAGAGAAGCTGCTTTGAAGATGGGGGCTACAGAGATATTGGAGACAGATACGGTGGATATTAAGCAGTATATCTTAAGAAGAACGGACGGAGAAGGAGTAGCGTGCACCTATGAATGTGCAGGTCCTGCTGCATTGACTGGGACAGCCGCAGATATCACCAGAAGAGGAGGAAAGATTCTGCGCGTTGGATTAGAATTTAAAGGTGAAGATTTATCTCTAGATGTATTTAACAAAATTGCATTCCGAAATATTTCTCTTATAGGACACGATGGTTATAATCCGATTTCCTGGCATAATTGTTTAAAATTGTTGGAAGCAGGGTTACTAGATGCAAAAACGCCGATTACGCATGTCCTTCCGTTGGATGAGTACCAAAAAGGTGTAGAATTGATGCTAAATCGTGAGGCGATTAAGGTAGTTTATCATCCATAAAAACGATAAAACAAGGTATAACATGTATAGTTGAAAAAGAAGAACCGTTGTAAGGCAACTTATTTTTCGTCTGTTTTACAACGGTTCTTTTTTAAACGGAAAATTGTATACTTTTTAGAGCGTAGTTTTTGCTTAAGGAAATCAGAGGTTACATTTTGTTTTACCTTTTTCCCATTCGGGATGAATTACTACTTTCAAAGAATTTCGGTCTGTTAAATTGGTATCTAATGCTTTCATATAGTCTTCTAGCGAAAATTCATGTGTGATAAGCGGTTTTAAATTTACCCTTCCGCTTCGGAGTGCATCAAGGCTACGGCCATAATTATGAGTTTGACAGTAAGCCATAATAATTGACTGTTCATAGTTGGTGAAGTTAGCAGGATCTTCGATGCTCATATCGTCTACCTGTGTATACATAATTAGTTTTCCACCTTTTCCTAACATGCGCAGTGCGCTGTTCGCCATTTTCGCAGAGCCGGTAGTATCAATGACGATATCCAAACCATGGGGAAACTGATTCTTGATTATATTTTCATGTATAGAGTAATCTTCTCTGTTCATCAACAACGTATCGATACCAAATTCTTTTTGGCAGATATCTAGTTTACTTTGTGTAGAACCGATTACAACGGTATGGCCGGCGGAAGAATTTTTGACCAGTTGTGCCAGAATCAAAGCCATAGAACCGGCTCCTAGAATTGCCACATTGTCACCGTACCGCATCTGCATACGATCCATAGCGTGCATGCAACATGCTACGGGTTCCGTGCAGGCTGCCTCGTTGTAGGAGATATTGTCGGGAATTAAGAATGCTTTCTCTCCTAAAGCAACGACATATTCAGCAAATCCGCCGTGAAGATTATGTCCCATAGAACCAAAGTTATCACAATAAAGAGGCTCGTTTCTTTTGCAGTGATAACACTCTCCGCAGAGAACTGTATTGTCAACGGTAACGCGGTCTCCGATTTTTAAATGATGTACGTCCTTACCTACTTCTACGATCTCGCCGGAAAATTCGTGTCCTAAAGTAATGGGATAATCTTTCGGTTTCACCATACTGGCGCTGCCGCCCCCATCGTAAAAAGCTTCACAGTGTTTGCATATACTGCATGTTTTTACCTTCAAAATTATTTGGTTGTCATGACATATCGGATAAGGCACGTCTGTAATTTTCGTAGCCTTTCTACCCCCGTACATGGTTTCGATAATCATTGCTCGCATTGTTTTTTGATGTTCCATTTTTGTAACTCCTTTCGTTTATTTTTTAGGGTGATTTTTATTTATTTGTATCATATATCACATGGGGGAAAATGTCAATTTTAAATTTAATAAATAAAAATAAAAAACGATATTAAGATATTAAACAAATAAAAAAAGGATAATTATAGTTTTGTATAATAAAAAACTCGTTGACAAATGAAAAAAACAGATATAAAATTTAATTAATGAAAATAAAGACAAAGGAGGTAACAAGATGTCACTTGTAACTATGAAAGAAATTCTGGAGGGAAGTATTGAAGGGAAATATGCGGTAGGGGCATTTGATACATTGGATTGTGTCGCGACAGATGCCATCCTAAAAGCGGCTGAGATGAAAAACACACCGATTATTCTGATGTTGGTGGAAGCAAATCCGGAACAGGAAGAATTTATCCAATATACACTGGATAAATGCAGAAAAAGCAGTGTCCCTGTAGCGTTGCATTTAGACCATGGTCCTACTTATGAAGAGGCGATGCGGGCAATACATGCAGGCTGCACTTCTGTTATGTTTGACGGTTCTTCACTTCCATTTGAAGAGAATGTAAGAATTACAAAAGAGGTTGTCAAAGTGGCGCATGCATGCGGTGTGACAGTAGAGGCGGAAATTGGACATGTGGCGGGACATGAAGGGAATATGCTAGATGGCAATGTACCGGATGCCAGTGCTTATACGACTGTAGAAGAAGCAGTTAGATTTTACGAAGAGACGAAGGTGGATTGCCTTGCTATTGCGATTGGAACAGTACATGGTGTATATAAAGGAGAACCAAACCTGGATTATGAAAGACTACAGGCGATTCGAGATAAACTTCCGATTCCTTTAGTTATGCATGGAGGCTCCGGTTTGAGACCGGATGATTTTAAAAAGGCAATTGCGCACGGTATAAATAAAATTAATTTCTATACAGGTATGACGCTTGGGGCAGGTGAAGCGGTAAGAGCTGTGATGAAAGAACGTGATAAAGTGACAATGACAAATATTATTCAAATTGGTTCTAAAGCAATTACGGATATTGTTAGTGAACATATTGAAATTTTTGGCACAAAATCGTTATAAAAATTATAGGAGGGATGATTTTGAAAAAAACAGGAAAATTAGCAGCTTGTGCAGGATATTATGATGTACAGATACAAGAACATCCTGTTCCGGAGCCATTAGAGGACGGACTTGTAATTAAAGTGGAGGCCGCTGCGGTATGTGGGGGCGACCAGGGATTTATACAAGATAAGTCAAAACACACGCCGGGATGTATAGGACATGAATTTGCCGGAAGGGTTATCAGCATGGGGGCGAAAGCAAAGGAGGCAATTCACTGCTATGGAGGAGAATTGGAAATCGGAGCACGTATTGTTGTATATCCTTGGGTAACTTGTGGGAAATGTGACAGCTGTATGACTTATGGTGATGGAGTATGTGGTATATGTGATAATGGTTTTTTTTATGGTGGGGTATTCAGACGAAATGAGACGACGATGAACCATGATCCAGAAATGTATCCGTACTTTAAAGGTGGATTTGCGGAATATGTACATATTTATAAGAATACATATGTGTGGAAAATTCCAGATAATATGCCTTCTAAAATTGCGGTACTTTTAGATCCTACAGCAGTAGCGGTGCGTGCTATTGAACAGACAATGACATCTATGGGAGGTCTAAATGAAGGCTTTAGTACAACAAGTACTGTTTTGATTGTAGGGCCTGGGGCGATTGGGATTCTGACAGGTATGATATATCGTTATATGGGGTGTGAAAAGTTGATTTTTACAGGAAGGTCAGATGAAAAATTAAAAAGGGCCAAGGAAATTACAGGAGCTGACGAAGTGCTGAATGTCAAAGACCTGTCGGTGGAGGAGAGGATTTGCAAAATAAGAGAGATGACAGGCGGCGGGGCGCATATTGTTATTAACTGTGCAAATAATCCGCAGTCTTGTATAGAAGCGCTTCAGATGGTGCGCAAACTTGGCACCTATGTAGAAATCGGAAATGCTATGGAGGATGAGAACGCGCCTAAATATGAAATTAATATTGGGGATGTGATATTTAGCAGAAATGCGCATATTACAAGTGTAGTCGCCAATTCTCCGAAATCATTTAATCGTGCATTCCGTCTTTTGAAAAAATATAAAGAAATTCCTTTTGAAAAAGTTTTTACTCATGAATTTCACTCGTTGGAGGAATTGCTGCCTCATTTAAAAAAGATGAAAGATGTAGATTATGTAAAGTCTGTTTTAGTGTTTGAGGAGGATGCAGATGAAAACGAAGATAGTAGTAATTAATGATTTTACAGTCAGAAAGACTGCCGAAATGGAAAGATGGAAAGAACTGGAGAATAAATATGATTGTTCTGTACATATTGTAGAAGATCGTCCGGAGATAGATAACAGTGATAAGTTTAATGAGATGTTTTTGACATTGGAGAAGAAAGGGCCGGATGCGTTGCCGGTAAATGAAAATTTGGTTTTAGCGGCGAAAGATGCGGATATTATTATTTCTCATATCAGTCCTGTGCCTAAAAAAGTGATAGATGCCGGAAAAAAATTAAAGGCTGTGTGTATTATGCGAAGCGGCGTGGAAAACGTGGATACAGCTTATGCAGCCGAAAAAGGTGTGAAAGTTGTAAATGCACCGGGAAGGTTGGCAGTTCCGGTGTCTGAATTTACAGTGGGGCTAATCATTGCGGAAATGAAGAATATTGCGCGTTCTTATCATTATATGATGCAGGGGGAATTCAAGAGCAGCAACTATGCAAACAGCGAATACAGTGTGAATTTAAAAGGTAAAAATATAGGAATTATAGGCTGCGGAGCAGTGGGAATGAGAGTAGCAAACATAATGAACGCGTTTGAAGCAAATGTATTGGTATATGATCCTTATGCAGATGCAAAACAGCTGGAAGAGAGTGGATACAAGGTAGTAGATTTGGAAGAGCTTTGTAAATCTTCGGATGTCATTTCTGTACATTTCCGCCTGACGAAGGAGACAGAAAATATGATAGGGGAGAAAGAGTTCGCGCTTATGAAACCAACCTGTTTTTTTGTAAATACAGCAAGGGCGGGGCTAGTAGATGAAGAGGCACTGATAAAAGCATTGTCACAAAAAAAACTTGGAGGGGCGGGAATTGACGTATACAGGCAGGAACCTATTCCATCTGACCATCCGTATTATAGTTTGGATAATGTGACTTTGACTCCTCATTTAGCTGGTACTTGTTCGAATGTATTTGAAATTACTTTCGATATTATGGAAGAAGCAGTGCGTCATTATCTGGAAACAGGAGAGTGGATTCATGTTGTGAATTGAGAGGAAAAGACAATGGAAGAAAAGTACGTTTTAATCGTAGATTTTGGCACTTCAAAAGTGCGAGTGAACTTAATAAATACGGCAGACGGAACCTTTATAGATTCTTGTTCCAGAGAATATCAAATGCTGACGACAGATGAAGGATTAGCAGAAATCGATACAGAAAAAATATGGAACACTCTGGTGGAATGCATGGAAGATGTCGTAAAAAATATAAAAAATGGAAGCAAGGTAGAAGCGATAGGATTTTCCTACTTTGGCGATAATCTGATTCTGATGGATAAGGATTATAAACCATTATCAAACTGTATTTTATGTTTTGACTCACGCGGAAAGAAAGAAGCAAGTGAAATAACAGAAAAAATAACCGGAGAACGGCTTATTGAGACAATCGGAAGTCCGTATTCATATATGAGTACGGGAGCCAAGATTCTGTGGATAAAATACCATATGCCGGATATGTTCGAGAAAGCGGAATATTTTTTCACAATTCAGCAGTTTATTAATAACAAGTTAGGATTGGAAGCTGTAAATGACGGTACGATGGCGTCCAGAAAACAGATGTATGATACAGAGAATAACTGTTGGTTTAAGGAACTGATGGATGTGATTGGAATTACAGAGGAATCTTTGGGAAAGGTGCTTCCAACCAACACAGTAATAGGGCATCTTGAGAAGTTTGGTCCGGTACAGTTGCCGAACAGGACAGCAGTTATATTAGGCGGACATGACTGTGATATGGGAATCATCGGACTGGGAGTAGGAAATGAAAAAGAACCGGTTATTGCAGATATCACAGGAACATATGACCATGTTGCGTATCTCGCGGACGGTATGGTTAATATGAAGAAAAGAAATCCGAAAGGCAGAATAGAATCTTACTGTGGACCTCTTGCTGATACAAGTGTATGTATTGGAGCATGTACAACTTCCGGAGCCTTGCTGGAATGGTTTATGAAGGAGATAAATGGAGATACTGGGCAGGAGGCGTATAAAGCATTTTGGGAGAAGGCGCGATTTGATGGAAACGGAGGTGTAAAAGTAAATCCAGATTTTGCGGGAAATGAAGGAAGTTTTTCCGGACTGGGACTTGGAATAGAAAAATCAGATATATTCCAGGGAATTATTGAGGCGCTGACACTGAAAATGAAAGAAATTATAGATGATTTGATAAGTCTTAAAGCAGGAGAAGTTAAAAAAGTACGCATAGGTGGTGGTGCGGCGAATTCCTCAGAATGGATTCAGCTGCGCGCGGATATCACGGGTCTGGTTTTTGAAAAAATGAAAAATATACAGGTATCCGCGCTAGGGGCAGCAGTAGTAGCGGCATATACGGTAGGAATATATGAAACAATTGATGAAGCAATCACACATATGGTGGCGGTCAGTGAGGTTTTTCGTCCTGATATGGAAATTCATCGGAAATACAGCAGAAAATATCAATGCGAATAGTGCTGTATCCAGTTAAGAATTTCGGGAGACTTTAAAGTCCGGTTAAAAATTTTCATACTGGCACCAATCATACTCGGGTCATTAGAAAGCTTCTGCTCTTCCTGAATAACCTGGATATTCGGTAAAGCAACAGATATATTTCCCAAATGTTCGTTGGGATAAATCGTGGAAGCATCTATAATCATTTGTTGGAATGTTTGATTGTTTGGGATTTCACCGGCAATCAGAATCAAATGAGGATGTAAAGTATAAATGAGATTTTTGATTGCTTTTCCCAGGGCAAGAGCTACTTCGGAAAAAACTTGAAGTGCAACGGTATCTCCTTCATAAAATGCAAGGATAATATCACGAATGCTCAACGTATTTTTTGAAAATAAAGAAGATTCCGGATGATAGGAAATAAGCATTTTTACCCGTTCAACAACTGCGCTGGCAGAAATAATAGAAGCGAGAGGAACTTCTTTTCCATTTCCATTGCTTACAGGCATCGCTCCTAAAGTGCCGGGAATAGTAGGGGTACCTTTAAGAATAGAACGATCGTAAGAAACGCTCATATCAATGGCATAATTAACGCCGAGGTAAACAGCGAGCTGATTGCGGAGGTAATTATGCTCTTTAATACATGTGTACCTGTAGATGGCATAATTACTTGTGTTATCGTAAGTAATAGGATAGTTGAACGCATTTTTAAAATAATGTACGATGTCGACATAATAACCGGAATTATTGTACATAATACAAGCTTCGTTTTTAAATTGGAATGGTCCTTGCAAAGCAAACGTAAGTCCTACTACTTTTAAATGCTGAAGAGCAGAGGTTTTGATGAATGCATCAATGTTTTCTTTTATCTGTGACAGAGAATATGTGATATCACTAAAAATATTCATAGATATTTTTTGTGCTTTAAGGCAATGAGAATTAATGTCAAATAGCGCTAGTGAAAAATAATTCGTAGTGATTGTAATAACGATACAGCTAAACAATTTATCGTTTAACTTTAGACCTTTTACCCGACGTCCGTTTTCGCCTTCGATTAATCCAGTCTCACAAATGAGATTTGCTTCTGTTAGTTCGTTAACGATTAAAGTAATAGTGGAGGAGTTAAGATTAGTTGCTTGCGACAAAGCTTTACGAGAAATTTCACCGGCTTCTTTTATGAGGCGCAAAACGAGTATACGGTTGTTTTGTTGCATAGTATCAAAAGTATTGCCTTGTGTGGATTGTGAAAAAAAAGATTCCATCTATAATTTACCTCTACTAATAAGAATAATTACATTCTAATGCGTGAAATATCTTTTGTCAAATATGTTTTAAAATTAAATAATAAAATTAAAACTAATAATTATAATAAGGAGAGAGAAAAAATGAGATATAAATTTATTAAAAAAGCTGGGATTGAGATTTCAACACTATCTGTAGGAACATGGGCAATTGGAGGAGAAAATTATGGTTCTGTCGACGAGAAAGATTCTATCGAAGCTATCCGTGCAATGATAGATGGAGGAGTAACTGTTGTAGATACAGCACCGGTGTATGGAAATGGACAGTCAGAATTACTTGTGGGAAAAGCCTTGAAGGATGGGTATAGAGAGAAAGTGTATCTGGCGACAAAATTTGGCGTTGCCTGCAATCCGGCGGGGGGAGATTTGATCCGCAGAGCAAATTATCAGGCGATTATTGAAGATTGCGAAGGTTCAATGAAAAGAATAGGCACAGATTTTATTGATATTTATATTATGCATTGGCCAGATATAAATACTTCTATTGAAGAGACAATGGCAGCAGTCAATGCCTTGAAAAAACAGGGAAAAATTCGTTTTGCAGGAGTGTCCAACTTTACAAGAGAAATGTTAGATGAGGCATTAAAATACGGAGAGATTGAATTTGTGCAGCCTCCTTATAGCATGGTAAACGAGAGCATGAAAGAATTGCTTTTGTTCTGTGAAAAACAAGGAATAGGGACAATGACGTATGGTTCTTTGGGGTCTGGAATATTGACAGGTGCAATTCGGGAAAAACCGAACTTTGATAAAGACGATTATCGTCTGACATTTTATGATGTGTACGCAGAACCTAAGTTTTCTAAGATTATGGAGCTATTAAAGATATTGGATAAAATTGCTGCGGCGCATAATAAACCGGTAGCACAGGTAGCAATCAACTGGAGCACGCAGAAGAGTTATGTGAGCACAGCGATTTGTGGGGTAAGAAATGTAGCAGAGGCTCAGGAGAATTGTGCTACATTTGACTGGATGCTGTCGGATGAAGAAGTAAATATGATTGATAAAGAATTACTTAGATTGGTATTATAGTCATAAGTTTAACTAACAAAACTGCCTTCCAAATGATAGGTAAAAACTTCTGATTGGAAGTGACAGCAAAAAACACTGTGTCAAATAAGCGGGTCCTGCCCTGTGTTCTGATACAGTGTTTTTCGCGTACCTTCTGTTAAAGCTTTTCTTCCAGGTGAGGAGGGTATTTTTGTCAACTTCCGCAGTGCCAGCGCAATTTAGCATACGCTTCATTTCGCTATCGGCAGTCGCCGAATGAAAAGAAACAGACAAACTTCTGTTTACATGCAAGCATGACACAGAGTTTGCCGGTTCTTTTCGCACTGCTTGTTGCTTCGTTAAATTTATAATTTCAATTTGGAAAGGGCATCTGCAAAAGTGTTGTTAATAGGTGTTTGTGCCTCTTTTTTTTGTTTTTTTAAATAAGCGTTGACATCTTTTTTTGTAGCGCTTTTTCCTTCTTTTTTCTTCCGTTCCTGGAAGGAGCTTAGCTTTTCTTTATATCCGCAGGAACAAATGAAGCGCTGTCCCTCTGCTTTGCCGACGAGTTCCATCTTTTTATGACACACTGGACAGCGGGCATTTGTAAGACGGGAGAGGGTTTCACGGTGGCCGCACTCGCGATCCTGGCATACGAGCATACGACCGTGTTTTCCGTTTACCTCTAGCATATATTTTCCACAGTTCGGGCATTTGGTACGTGTAAGATTGTCATGTCTGAATGTACCGGATGCAGATTTAATTTCTTGTATCAAAGACAGCGTATACCCTTCAATTTCCCGCATAAAGTGACGGTCAGATTCTTTCCCTTCTGCAATCGCCTGGAGGCGCAGCTCCCACTGGGCAGTGAGTTTTGGGCTTTTTAAATCTTCTGGAACTAGGGAGAGCAATTGTTTTCCTTTGGAAGTAATATGAAGTTCATTTCCCTTTTTCTCCATCAAGAAGCTGCTTAATAATTTTTCGATAATATCGGCGCGGGTCGCAACGGTTCCAAGTCCGCCTGTCTTATCGAGAGTACGTGCGAGCGTCTTGTTTTTTTGTTCCAGATATTTTACTGGATTTTCCATAGCGGCAATAAGAGTACCTTCGGTAAAATATGCCGGTGGTTTCGTTTTCCCCTCTGTGACGGTAAAGGAAGAGAGTAAGAGGCGTTCTCCCTTTTGAACGGAGGGGAGCGATTGAGAGGAAATGGAGTTGCTTTCATCTTCCTCATCTAAATCAGTGGTATCTGTGTCATACACTTCGCGCCAGCCGAGGGAAAGGATATGCTGCCCTTTGGCAGTAAAGACAGCTTTGTCGGGCTGTCCCTGTATGTCTAATTGCCCTTTGACAGAAGTCTCTTCATATGTGCACGCAGGAGAGAGGACGGCGAGAAAACGGCGTACAACCATGTCGTATATTTTTCTTTCCTCATTTGTCATATGTTCTAACTGTACGAACTGTTCAGTCGGAATGATCGCATGATGGTCTGAGACTTTACTGTTGTCTACAAAGGATTTATTTGCTTTGATTTCCTGCATGGAAAGCCTTCCGGCGATGCGGCGGTAGGGGCCTATGGCACATGCATGCAGGCGTTCTTTGAGTGTGCCGGTCATATCGCTTGTCAAGTAACGAGAATCTGTGCGCGGATAAGTCAGTACCTTGTGATTTTCATAGAGACGCTGCATAATGTTGAGTGTCTCCTTTGCAGAAAATCCAAATTTTAAATTGGCTTCTCGCTGTAGGGCCGTCAGATCATAAAGTGCAGGAGAGAACGATTTTTTTGCCTTTTTATGGACTTCTGTGACTGTTAGATAATTTCCGGCATGTTCATACAATTTCTGTATATATGTTCTGTCCATTGTGCGGGTTGCATTTGTACGGCTGTCAGTCCAGGTAAAAGAAATTCCTTTTGCCAGCGCTTTCATACCATAATATGGTTGAGGGATAAATTTTTTGATTTCTTCTTCTCTGGATGCAATCATAGCAAGGGTGGGAGTCTGGACGCGCCCGCATGAAAGCTGTGCGTTGTATTTGCAGGTAAGGGCGCGGGTTGCGTTGATTCCAACAACCCAGTCGGACTGTGCTCTCGCTACCGCCGCATGATACAGAGGTTCATATTCTTTGCCAGACTTTAGATGGGCGAATCCATCTCGGATAGCTTTGTCAGTGACAGAAGAAATCCAGAGGCGCAAGATAGGCTTTCTGTTGCCGGATTTTTCCAGAATCCAGCGTGCCACCAATTCTCCTTCGCGGCCTGCATCTGTTGCAATGATGACAGAGCTTATATCCTTTCGGCAGAGCAGTTCTTTTATAGCCCGATACTGATGGGAGGTTTGCTTGATAACAACAAGCTTCCATTCTTTGGGAAGCATGGGAAGAGTATTTATATCCCATGTTTTATACTGTGCTCCATATTCCTCGGGATCTGCCAAAGTGACAAGATGTCCCAACGCCCAGGTGACAATATAGCTGTCTCCCTCTATATATGTGTTTGTTTTTTGTTTACATTTAAGGACGCGGGCAATATCCCGCGCCACAGATGGTTTTTCAGCGATGACTAGTTGTTTCATATATGGATTCTCCTTCAAAATAAATTTGATTTGATGTCAAAAGCAGAGTCAAATACTGTGGAAGCCTTTTCCTATAATCTCACTTGTATTGGAAATCAAGATGAAGGCTTCTGGCTGTGTCTCCTTGATATAATTTCGCAACCGAACTGCCTGCGGCCGGTTTAATGCGGTGAGGACGATATACTTATCCTTACCGGAGAAAGCGCCCTGCGCATGGCAGACAGTGGCGCTTCTATGCAGGGTATGTACGATAAATTCGCAGACAGGCTGCGGATGATCACAGACGACATGGCAGTACTTGGACAGGTTGAAGCTCTCTATAAATGTATCGATCATAAAAGAACGGATGGCGAGTCCCAAAAAAGAATAAAGTCCTGTCTCAATATCAAACATAAAACAACCGGCAACAGTGATCAAAAGATCGGTAAAAAGCAGGGCTCTGCCAATATCAAAGCTGGAATACTTCCTTAATATCATGGCAATGATGTCAGTCCCACCGCTGGAAGAGCCGATATTAAAAAGAATGGCAGATCCAAGCGCCGGCAAAGCGATGGCGAAGCAGAGTTCCAGCATAGGCTGATTCGTAAGCGGTTTATCCATAGGACAGACACGTTCGAGAACGGACAGCGAGACCGATAAAAGAATACTGCAATAGGCAGTTTTTGCCGCAAATTTTTTCCCCAGGACAAAGAAACCTATAGCAAGCAAAAGCATATTCATAATGAAAGTAAAATCACTGGCAGACATTACGCCTGTTTTGGCGACTAAGACGGCAAGGCCGGTGATTCCTCCAAAAGTAAAATTGTTTGTGAATTTGAAAAAATAAGTTCCGGCAGCCATTATCAAAGTACTCGCGGTAAGCAACAGAAAATGGCGGGATTTTTCTTTCATTTGTACGGCCTCCCAAACAGAATATTTACCTCTTTAACCGAATTGTAACTTGTCGGATATGAAAAGTCAACGCATTAAGATGTGGAGAACGGGAAATACTATTTTTCCATAAGGAGGACAAAATTTATGTATCGCTATTTACCGATTCAGGATATTTACGCGAGAGAAATCCTAGATTCCAGAGGAAATCCGGCTCTTGAGGCAGAAGTCCTGGCAGGCGGAGAGATTGTAGGCAGAGCATCTGTACCGTCGGGAGCCTTGACAGGAACCTATGAGGCGACAGAATTAAGAGACAGGGAAGTAAGATATTTGGGAAAAGGTGTGGAACGGGCGGTGGAAAATGTGAATAACCAGTTGGCACAGGCAGTGATTGGAATGAATGTATTTGACCAGGCGGCCCTGGACAAAATGCTGGTGAAAACAGACGGAAGCCGTGATAAGAAGAATCTGGGGGCGAATACACTTCTCGGGGTGTCGATGGCAGCGGCCCATACAGCAGCATTGGCGCTGAAAATCCCCCTTTACAGATACTTAGGAGGAACAAATCCGAAGGAAATGCCGATACCGATGATGACTATTTTAGACGGTGGAATACATGCTGATAATACATTAGACATACAAGAATTTATGATAGTACCTGGAAAGTCAAAAAATTTTCGTGAGAGACTTCGCATCTGCACCGAGGTATACCAGAACTTAAAGGGAATTTTAACTGAAAGCGGATTTTCTGTGCGGACAGGCGGAGAAGGTGGATTTGCCCCTGATCTGCCGGATGCAAAGGAAGCACTGAAGTTGATAGAGGATGCGGCAAAAAGGGCTGGATATCAAATGGGAAGAGACATTTTTATCGCCTTAGATGCGGCGGCATCAAGACTTTATAATAAGGACAGTAGAAAATATGAGTTTTCCGGTGAGAGTAAGATGAAAGGCCAGAGAATTACAAGGGACACAGAAGAGCTGATTGAGTATTATGAAGAATTAGCAGGAAGCTTTCCAATATGCGCTATCGAAGACGCATTGGACGAGGACGACTGGGATGGGTGGAGAACGATAACAGAGAGATTAGGAGAGAAGATACAATTGGCAGGAGATGCCTTATTTTCTACGACTGTGCAGAGGCTCAAGAAGGGAATACAGGAAGGAGTGGCAAACACAGTCGTAATAAAGATAAACCAGGCAGGGACTTTAAGTGAAGCGTTTGAGGTAATAGAAACAGCAAAAAAGGCGGGATACCAGATTATTATATCCCATCGATACGGAGAAACAGAGGACACAACGATTGCGGACATTGCAGTGGCTTTCCATGCAGGGTATATTAAGGCAGGAGCTCCCTGCGGCACAGAACGGATAGCGAAATATAATCAGCTCCTTCGGATCGAAGAGGAGCTGGGAATCTAAAGATTTGACAGTCTTATGTGCGTATGCTACCCTATCATAAAAGTACACGCATCGATATACAAAGGGGGGATACTCCCCTTGTATACCGGCGCAGGTAAAATCGGCAGAGAAGGAGAGAAAAAAGAAGAGACATGATATATGAGAAATTATCGAAAAGGGCACTTTATTGTATGTATGCAGCAAGTGTCCTGGCTTGTCTGATAGTCCTGCTTATTATCGGCGCGGTAAATTATTTCTGGATACTTCCTAAAAATATCGGAATCGGCAGGCTCATATCAGTGGTGCTTATAGTGCTGACACTGATAGATACTTTTATCAGCCCGTATTTTCGGTATCACAGATACCGCTACAGCATCAATGAGGAATGTATTGATATACGGGAAGGGTATCTGTTTGTAAAAAGAAATATTGTTCCGATTGAACGATTACATAAGCTGAAAACAGCAAAGGGCCCTATCGATCAGATGTTTAAAGTGGCAAAGGTTGTAGTTACCACAGGCGGAGGAGATGTAACGATAGCGTTTCTAGAGGAGGAACGAGCAGAACAGATTGCAGAATCCCTGCGCAGAAGAATCAATGAAATGGTAATAGAACAAAAGGAGAGCGATGAAAGAAAACAGCAGATTTAGAAATCATATATCAATTGTTTTGGAGCAGCTTGGAAGTTTCTTTTGTATTATTCTGATCATGGCTGTCAGCGGTATCGCACAGAATTTAGATACATTAAAAGAGATGGACTTTCAATTCCTATATGCAAGCAAAACGCTGATAGGCGCAGTTGTCTGCCTGTTGGTTATCCTCCTGCTGATAGGAAGAAATCTGTTTGTCTGGGCAAAAACGTATATTTCTATACAGGACAATGCGATTGTGATCGAACGTAATACAATAAATAAGAGAAAGCATACGATTGGAATAAAAAATATTTCTAATATCAATACAGAGCAGAATCTGTTTGAAATGTTGATGGGAACATGTAAAGTAAAATTAGATACGAACAGCTTGTCTACAGCGGACAAGACGGATGTAAAAATTGTATTGAAGAAGAAAGCGGCAAACCAATTCTGTGAACAGGTTACTGGCATGCTCTTACAGCAGCAAGGGACAGCGGAGAAAGAACAGCATAAAGAGGCGCAGCCGGAAGGAAAAGAAAATAGAAAAAAATACCCTAAAGGGCACACCGTAATACATTCCCTCCGGGAGGGCGGGCTTTCGCCCGATAAGGTATACGATATTACAACGGATTTTGGTGCATTGTTTGTACATGGGGTATTTTCGATTCGTATTCTGTCTCTTCTGATCACAATAGCAGGAGGAGTCGGTGCGGTGGCGGTGATCGTTGAAATTGTACGCGCGCCGGAAGCGGTAGAGACAATCGTGGGCGCTTTGGCGAGTATTCTGATTGCGGGATCTGTTTTTTTCTCAGCCTTGTGGGATACGGTAAAGGATTTTATACAGTATTATGATTTTCGCGCGAGAAGAGAGAAGGACAAAATATATATCCGGTACGGATTTTTTAAGAAAGTAGGGTATACAATTCCTGTGGATAAGATTCAGGCGTTGAAGATACACCAGACGTGGTTTGCGCGGATAGCAGGAAGATACATGGTGGAAGTAGTCAATGTAGGGATGAATGATGAGGCGGGGCAGAAAGCGTTTCTTGTCCTGTACAGCAAAAAGGAGCAGCTCAAAGAAACACTACATACGCTGCTTCCAGAATTTGAGGAAGCGGCTTCGATGGAAACAGGCAGACAGCCGAAGGCCGTCTGGGCGGCGTGGATACTGCCCTTTGGTATCTTTGCAGCGTTTACTGCGACGGTGTGTATGGCATGTATATCGTATAAACCGTCGTATGCACTTTGGATTTTAAGCGGGGAAACGGGAATTCTTGTACTGACGTTGCTTTGCATGATTTTAAAATATCGAACAGCCGGAGTAGGAATGGATGAGGCATTTCTGAAAATATGCAGAGGATATATGGGACGGCGCTATATTTTGATACCGTACAGCCGAATACAGTACCTGGAGACATCTCAGAATTTTGTTGCAAGGAGGTGCGGTATAGAAAAGGGGGAAGTGAATCTACTCGCATCAGCGGGAGAAGCTTCACAGGCGCTGCCGTATTTTTACGCAGAGTATACAGGGCAGATAAAAGAAAAGATGGTTGCAAATTGTGGACAACTGTGATAAGATATTGATGGTTTATCCACAGGAGGTGTGAAGATGGATATATTGAAGATTGTTTTGACGATTATATTTGTTATAGATTGTATTGCATTATCAGCAATTATTCTTTTACAGGAAGGAAAATCAGCCGGTTTAGGAACGATCAGCGGGGCGGCAGACACGTATTGGGGCCAGAATAAAGGACGTTCGATGGAGGGCGCACTTGTAAAGTCTACAAAGTTTCTCGCAGTATTGTTTTTGGTGTTGGCGCTGGTTTTAAACCTGGGTGTATTTAACTAAGAAGATAAGATGACAAAACACTCTATACAGATGATATAGGGTGTTTTTTTCTATTGACAGGAAAGGTGGATTATGGATCAGACATTTGAAAAGCGTAAGAAGGTGATTTACGGATTTATCTGTGATGACCTATACGTACCTATGAAAATAAAAGAGATCGCTGTTATCCTCCAAATCCCGAAAGAGCAGCGGCAGGAATTAAAAGAGGTACTGGATGCTTTGGTGGAGGAAGGTAAGATTTCCGTTTCTAAAAAAGGAAAATATATCAAAGGCGGGACAAAGCGTTTAACTGGTACATTTCAGGCAAATGCCAGAGGATTTGGTTTTGTAGTGCAGGAAAATAATACCGAAGATATATTTATATCGGAAGAAAATATAGGAGGCGCTTTCCAGGGAGATGAGGTGGAGTTCATTATTTTGAAAGCTCCAGAAGGACGCCGCAGAGAAGGCAAAATAGTAAAGGTGCTTTCCCATGGAACGGTAAAAGTAGTAGGATTGTATGAAAAAAGCAAGAATTTTGGCTTTGTACGTCCGGATAACCAGCGTGTATTAAAGGATATTTATATTCCCGCAGGAAAAGAGATGGGCGCCATGACCGGACACAAGGTGGTTGTGGAGTTGACCTCTTATGGCGGCCAGGATATGAAGCCAGAAGGAAAGATCATAGAGATAATCGGTCATGTCAATGATCCGGGAACGGACATTCTGTCGATTGTAAAAGAATATGATCTGCCGGTGGAATTTCCTGAAAAGGTTTTAAATCAGGCTGTGCGCGTAGGCAAAGAAGTCAGCGGGGCAGATATGGAAGGAAGACTTGACCTGCGTGGCTGGCAGATGGTGACAATAGATGGAGAGGATGCAAAAGATCTAGATGATGCGGTATCCTTGACGTGTGATGGCGAAAATTATTGTCTGGGCGTTCATATTGCGGACGTTTCCAATTATGTGCAGGAAAGAAGTGCTCTCGATAAGGAGGCGCTTAAGAGAGGGACAAGCGTCTATCTGGCAGACAGAGTGATTCCAATGCTGCCTCATACCTTGTCCAATGGAATTTGTTCCTTGAACGCAGGGGAAAACCGCCTTGCATTGTCCTGCATTATGACAATTAATCCAAAGGGAGAAGTCGTGGATCACCAGATAGCAGAGACGGTTATCTGTGTCAATGAACGGATGACATATACCGCTGTGGCGGCGATATTGGACGAAGAAGATACAGTGGAGAAGGTGCAGTATAGGAAAAGATATGCCGCGTTGGTGCCTATGTTTGAGAGAATGGCGGTATTGTCAGCGATTTTAAGAAAGCGGCGCCATGCGAGGGGCTCCATTGATTTTGATTTCCCAGAGACAAAGGTTGTCCTGGATAAGGCAGGAGTCCCGCTGGATATCCAGCCCTATGAGCGAAATGCAGCGACGAAAATCATTG
The DNA here is from genome assembly GCF_055387595.1 of Mediterraneibacter flintii. Classification (NCBI taxonomy): domain Bacteria; kingdom Bacillati; phylum Bacillota; class Clostridia; order Lachnospirales; family Lachnospiraceae; genus Mediterraneibacter; species Mediterraneibacter flintii. Next base: position 3,336,836 of record NZ_AP031405.1, on the reverse strand, counting down.
AGGATTTTATGCTGCTTGCCAATGAAACAGTGGCGGAGGAATATTTCTGGAGAGAGCAGCCCTTTCTCTACCGGACGCATGAGCCGCCGGAGGAAGAAAAGATAAAGCGGTTAAGTACGTTTATCAATAATTTTGGGTATCATATCCATGTGGGAAATGAGGTGCGGCCAAAAGAAGTACAGAAGCTTCTTGCGAAGGTAGAGGGAACCCCAGAGGAAACACTGATTAGCAGGCTCGCGCTGCGTTCTATGAAACAGGCAAGATATACGCCGGAAAACACAGGGCATTTCGGTCTGGCGGCAAAGTATTATACACACTTTACATCTCCTATCCGACGCTATCCAGATTTACAGATCCACCGGATTATAAAAGAAAATATTCGGGGGAGAATGACAGCAAAGAGAGTGGAGCATTACGAGAAACTTCTGCCGGACGTAGCGCTTCAGGCAAGTGATAGAGAACGTCGTGCTGAAGAAGCAGAACGGGAGACGGTGAAGCTGAAAAAAGTAGAATATATGAAGCAGCATATAGGCGAAGAATACGAGGGGGTAATTTCGGGGATTACGAAGTGGGGCGCCTATGTAGAGCTTCCCAATACCGTGGAGGGCCTGGTGCATGTGACAAATATGAAGGATGACCATTATGAGTACCGGGAGGAACGGTATGAATTGATCGGCGCTCATACACAAAAGGTGTATAAATTAGGGCAGACGGTGAGAGTACGAGTGATAGGGGCGGACAGACTGCAAAGAACGATAGACTTTGTATTTGCAGAGGAAGAGTGGGAATAGAAGAGGGAGATGAGGAAGAGACATGGCTAAGACAGAAGGCAGATTGATTGCAAACAATAAGAAAGCATATCACGATTATTTTATATTGGAAAAATATGAAGCGGGAATTGTACTTCATGGGACAGAGGTGAAATCTCTGCGTATGGGAAAATGCAGCGTCAAAGAGGCGTTTATCCGGATCGAGAACGGGGAAATGTTTATCTACGGTATGCACATCAGCCCCTATGAGAAAGGAAATATCTTTAATAAAGATCCCCTGCGCGTCAGGAAGCTTTTGCTCCACAAAAAGGAGATTGACAAAATCTACGGAAAAATGAGAGAAAAGGGGATCACAGTCGTTCCCTTACGTGTGTATTTCTCGGACAGTCTTGTCAAGGTGGAGATTGGGCTTGCAAAAGGGAAAAAACTGTATGACAAAAGAGAAGATATTGCAAAGAAAGATCAGAGAAGAGAAGCACAGAGAGAATTTAAAAACAGTGGGAAATTTTAAAATCCCACTGCTTTTTTTACGGCATCTATGTCTTGCGTGAATACAATTCCGTCCATTCCAAGCGCTCTGCCGGCCAGAATATTCTTCTCTGTATCATCAATGAAAAAGCAGTCTTCGGGTTCCAGATGAAAGGCCGCAAAGAGATGACGATAGATTTCAGGATCAGGCTTTGCCATCTTAAGAGGCGCGGAAAATACAATCCCGTCAAACAGCTTTAAGATTTCGAATACGTTCGGCGCTTTCTCGGCAAATTTAGTGGGCGCATTGGAAAGAAGATAAATACCGGCATTACGTTCTTTTAGTTCGCGGATAAAATCCCAGGTTTTGGGAAGCGGCATAACATAGCGGATCCATTCTGCAAAGAAGGCACGTCCGTTTTCTTTTAGCCGATCGGGGAGAAGAGAGATGGCAATCTGCGCGTTTTCCTCATAGTCTATGGTACCGGCGTCCAGAGCCTGCCAGTTTCTGAACAGGATGGAGGAGAGCAGCATAAAATCCTCTTTGGAGGAACAGAAGTGCTTCAGAATGGAATCTGCCTGAAAGGTTCCTACAACGTTTCCGAAATCAAAGATGATATTTTTATAGTACATTTTTATATTCCTCCCTGTAGATGAACTACCCGTTTATAAGATCCAGCAGAGACGGGAGCAGCGTGGAAAGAAGCAGAAGAAGCGCGGCGAGAAAACAGAATATTTTCGCTGCGCGTCGCATCGGGGAGGCTGCCGGAAGGGGCTCGTCAGAAATGTCGTCGTCTGCTGCGGGAAGGGTAATCCTCTCTATGATCTCTTTAGCCTGGGGCAAATCTTCTTCGTCTACATAAATCGTTTCTCCAAATACAGAGGTTCCCATATAAAGATTCATGTAATCTCCGCTTCCTTTGGACTGTCTGTAAGCGCTGATACCCTGGTTATGTAGAGCTTCTATGAGCATATCTGCTTCTATGTGATCCGAACAGGAACAGGCTTCGACGGGCTTCATTCCTCTCATAAAATTTCCTCCTCTAAAGAACAAAATTACCAGAAGTAAATTGGTGCGTAATCTGCCAGTTATAGTTTCATTCCTTTATTATACCGAAGAAGCAAAAAAGATACAATGGGGAGGGTCACGTTTTTAAGGGCGGCTGCATAAAAAAGTGTCATTATAATTCCGTAAAAAACGGCGTTATAATGACACAATTTTTCATTTATAATCCCTGAAGGATATTCAGATAATCCTGACGCTGATCTACAATAGCATAGATGATGACGGTTTGATCGGCTTCATTTATTTTATAGAAAACAAGATCTTTATCAAGAATCAATACTTTATAGCCCTGTCTTTTTAGAACCATATAATGGGGAGTTGCACCCAGAAAAGGATTTTCTTCTAACAGAGAAATCTGTTTTTCTATTGTATCCAGTTTTTCAAGTGCAGTTTCAACTCCAAAGTTTTCAGCGACAGACAAAATAATCTTTCGGAGTCCACAGTCTGCCGTGTCAGTTCTTAGAGTTGTATACTTTATCATATTCCGCTACCCTTTAAGACTTTCCGAAGGTCGTTAAATGTATCTTTGATAGGTGCGATTCTTCCAGTATTTACATCTTCTTCTGCTTCTGCAAGAATTTCCAGAAGTTCGATACGGGATTTCATTCTTTGATATTCTTCGTATCCAAGGGAGACAGTATCACCTCTGCCATTTACGGTTATGATAACCGCTTCATTTTTTTCACGGCAACATTTGGAAATTTCGCTGTAATGATTTCGCAAATCTGCGGAAGGACGAATGGTTTCCTGTAATGGTTGCATCAAAACACCTCCTTTATATAGTCGTATTATATCACAATAAGACTATAACGGATACATTTAATTTAAGTTTTCAGCAAAATTGCTGCTAGCACAGTTACACTTCGGCGCGAAAAATGTGTAAAGCACGTTTTTTTATACCGTATATTTTTCTAGTGTTTTGCGTACAGCGCCTTTGCCTGCTGTCATTTCTTTGAAGTAGTCGCAAACCAATTCTGCCATGTGGACATCATATAGGTTTACACCAAAAATCTTGGCATTTTCCAGGACTGGCTTTAGTTTTGCTTCTGCGTCAAAATCGCTTCCCAATGTGATGTCTGCAACATACGGGCAAACTGTATCCAGAAGTGGATCCGAGCTTAATGCAAATGCCTCTCCATTGTCGTTGACTGCCATAAGATAGCGCAGCCACCCTGCGAATACAAGGGGAATTAATTTTAAGTCCGCGGTATCAAGTTTTGGTGACGCGGCATATGCCTTGATAGTCTCGCCGAAGCGGATAGCAAGCTTCTGTGAGGTATCTGTGGCAATACGCTGTGGAGTATCCGGCATGAACGGATTCGGAACACGTATATTCAATACGGTGTCGATAAAGTCTTTCGGATCCAGGATGCCTGGATTTATGACAACCGGAAGTCCTTCTTTATAGCCGATTCCCTCTACTAATTTCTTCAAGGTTTCGTCTTTCATTTCCTTAGAGATCAAATCGTATCCGAGCAGGCACCCAAATACGGCGAGCGCGGTGTGAAGCGGATTGAGGCAGGTGCAGACTTTCATCTTCTCTACCTTGTCGACCGTCTCACGTGCGGTAAACATCAATCCGCCTTTTTCCAGTTCGGGTCTGCCATTCGGGAAAGCATCTTCAATGACAAGGTACTCACATTCCTCCGCGTTGACAAAGGGGGCAATGTAAGTATTTTTTCCGGTGATGACAGGATCCAATTCCTCCACACCGTCCTTTTGCAGAATCGCTTCTACGGATGGATCCGGACGAGGGGTAATCTTGTCGATCATAGACCAGGGGAAGGACACCTTCTGTGGGTTCTTGATATAGTCTGCAAAGGCAGTGTCTACCAGCTTATTTTCCACCCATTTTTCTGCAAATGTGCTTACGGCATCATACAGCTTCGTCCCGTTGTGGGAACAGTTATCCATACTTACCATAGCGATTGGCTTCTGTCCTGCGAGAAAACGTGCGTAGAGGAGAGCTGCGACCTTTCCGATATAGCTTGCCGGCTTTTCAGGCCCTTTTTCCATGTCTGCTTTTACGTCCGGAAGTATGTCGCCCTTTCCATTTACGAGGCTGTATCCTTTTTCTGTAATCGTAAAGCTTGCCATCTGAAGGGTGTCTGCCTCGAAGATTTCTTTAAGGCGTGCAAAAGAGACTGCATTGTCAGAATCCAAGGCAAGAGATTCTACAACACTTCCAACGACTGTCTTTTCTACATTTCCGTCTGCCTTCAAAGTGACGAGGATGCTATATCCGTCATGCGGAAGATTCATTTTTTCAATGATTTCATAGTCATATCCTTCTGCCACAATCAATCCGGTGTCAAGCACTCCCTCATTTAAGAGATTCTGTACGACATTTGCCTGGAAAGCGCGGAAGATGTTTCCGGCGCCGAAGTGAATCCAGCGCGGACGCTTCTTTGTGTTCTCTGTGACAGCCGATCTGTCAAATTTAGGAAGTGTATATCCTTTTTCTTCCCATTCTTTGCGGTTTGCAAGACCTGCTTCATTTAATCTCATTATCTTGCTCCTTTCTCAATCGCTTCCCAAAGTCCGTTTAAATAGGTTGCGCCGAGAGCTCTGTCATAGAGGCCGTATCCTGGCATTGCAACTTCTCCCCAGATCATACGTCCGTGGTCTGGACGGATTGGGCCGTCAAATCCGATCTCATAGAGGGCTTTCATAATCTCATACATGTCAAATGTTCCGTCGGTGGAAAGGTGAGCTGCTTCCTCAAAATCAGTCGGAGAGTTGAATTTTAAGTTTCTTACGTGTGCAAAATGGATTCTGCCCTTTAAAGAGCGAATCATATCCGGCAGATCGTTTTCCAGGTTTGTGCCGTAAGAACCAGAGCAGAAGGTTACGCCATTGTGCGGGTTGTCCACCATTTTCATCATGCGGAGGATATTTGCTTTGTTGATGATGATACGCGGCAGTCCGAACACGCTCCATGCCGGATCGTCCGGATGAATTGCCATATTGATATTGTATTTGTCACAGGTCGGCATAATGCGTTCCAGGAAGTATTTCAGGTTTTCAAAAAGCTTTTCATCATCAATGTCCTTGTACATTTCGAATAACTCTTTGATATGCGCCATACGTTCCGGCTCCCATCCGGGCATAACCGTCCCGTTGGTATCGGCGGCAATGGAGTTGAACATATCTTCCGGATCGATTGCGTCTACGGCTTCCTGTGTGTAGGCAAGAACGGTAGAGCCGTCCGGTCTTACACGTGCCAGCTCTGTACGAGTCCAGTCGAATACCGGCATGAAATTGTAGCATACAAGGTGAATATCTTCCTGTCCTAAGTTTTCTAATGTTTCGATATAGTTATCAATATACTTGTCCCTGTCGGCAGAGCCTACCTTGATTGCGTCATGTATATTTACACTTTCGATTCCTGCGATATGAAGGCCGGAAGCCTCTACTTCCTCCTTGAGTGCACGGATACGCTCACGGCTCCATACGTCTCCCGGCGCTGTGTCATACAGTGTTGTAATGACTCCGGTTACTCCCGGAATCTGGCGAATCTGCTGTAAGGTTACGGTGTCGAATTTGCTTCCGTACCATCTCAATGTCATTTCCATAGTAAATACCATCCTTCCTTTCCAATCTACATAAAATTGGAGTTCCATTTGTTGTATATGGCTTTATTATATCCCATTTCCGAAAAAATCAAATTGACGGAATTGCGGGAGATATTGTAAAAGTTGCGGTATTTTATATTTGTCGTGAAAGAGAAAGCGTCTTTGATTATAATGTAACCCCCTGTTTGAAGATTGCCATGTCATGGAATCCCGCTTTTTCAGACTTCACCTGTTCTCCGGAAGCGACAGAGACAACATAGTCAAAGAATTTGTCGCGCAGTTCGTAAAGGGTGTCCCCTTCTACGAGCGTACCGCAGTTAAAATCAATCCAGTTGTTCTTTTTCTCAAACAATGCATTATTTGTAGAGATTTTGACGGTCGGTACAGGCGAAGCGAAAGGGGTTCCTCTTCCTGTTGTGAACAGCACAATATGCGCGCCGGAAGCGGCGAGGGCGGTAGCCGCGACTAAGTCGTTTCCAGGAGCGCTTAACAGATTCAAGCCTTTTACTTTGACCGGCTCGCCGTATGCCAGAACGCCGGTCACTGGGGCAGTGCCTGATTTCTGCGTACAGCCCATTGATTTATCTTCCAGTGTAGAAATACCGCCCTTTTTATTGCCTGGAGACGGGTTTTCGTAGATCGTCTGATTGTGGCGCTTGAAATACTCTTTGAAATCATTGATTAAGCTGACAGTCTGCTCAAAGAGCTGTTCGTCTGCACAGCGATTCATAAGCTGTGTCTCAGCGCCGAACATTTCCGGTACCTCTGTAAGAATGGTTGTTCCTCCTTTGGAGATAAGCAGATCGGAAAAGGCGCCTACGGTCGGATTGGCGGTAATACCAGACAGACCATCAGAACCGCCGCACTTCATGCCAATGACCAGTTCACTGCAGCTTATCGGTTCGCGCTGAAAATTACCGGCATATTCCGCAAGCTCAGATAAGAGCTTTAGAGCTTCTTCTATTTCATTGTCAGATTCCTGGCACACGAGGAATTTCACTCTATTTGGATTGTATTCGCCGATGTATTCTTTTAAAATGTCAATGTTGCTGTTTTCACACCCAAGTCCAAGAACAAGTACTCCGCCCGCATTTGGGTGCTTAATGAGATCGGCAAGAATCTGGCGGGTGTGCTCTTGATCGTCACCCATCTGGGAACATCCGTAAGGGTGCGGGAAAGCTGCGACTGCTTCTATGGAACCACAGACAAGATCCTGGGCTTTGCGTTCGATAGAAGTGGCAACATTATTCACACACCCTACTGTCGGGATAATCCAGAGCTCGTTGCGCACGCCGACTTTTCCGTTAGGACGGCGGAATCCCTGAAAGAAACGTTCTTCGGTAGGCTCCAAAGTAGTATCCTGTTTGTCATACGTATATGTCAGCAGATCTCCCAGACCGGTGCGAATGTTTTGGATATGTATCCAGCAGCCGGTGTGGATGTCTTCTTTTGCAAAGCCGATAGGGTATCCATATTTGATAATCTGGTCGTCCTTCTTAATTTCGGTAAGGGCGAATTTGTGGCCTTGTGGGATATCCTCTTTTAATGTAAGGGAAAGATCATCTACTTCTACTGCAGTTCCGGCTGACAGTCCGGTAAGAGCCACTGCGACATTATCTTTGGGATTGATTCTTAAATACGTTTTCATAAAAAAGCTTCCTTTCCTCTCTTTTTTATTTCATTTTAATCTTAAAAATGTAAGTGCTTACATTTAAGCTACACCATTTTGAAACTTACGTCAAGTTAAAATAAAGAAAGATATATAAAATAAGAAAAAACCAGAAAAATAAATAAAGTATTAAAAAATATCCGGCAGGTACTACAAAAAAATAGATTGTAACTTACGAAAATATTTTATATAATAAGAAAAGAAAATGTAAGCGGTTACGCATAAAGGTAGCAAGAAGCATCGGCAGGGTGCCGGTATGTGAAAACGGAAGGCAGGTGTATCCGGTGAACATCTATGATATAGCAAAAATTGCAGGGGTTTCTATTGCGACAGTTTCCAGAGTCGTCAACGACAGCCCAAGAGTCAGTGAAAAAACAAAGCGCAGAGTAAGGGCGGTTATGGAGGAATACCAATATACGCCAAATGTATTTGCCAGAGGATTAGGGCTGGACTCTATGAAGACAATCGGAATTATCTGTCCGGATGTGGCAGACTCCTATATGGCTGCGGCCGTGGCATTTTTGGAAAGGAGACTGAGAGAATATGGCTATGACTGTATTTTGTATTCCAGCAGTCATCAGCAGGAAAAAAAAGAACAGGCGATAGAACTGATACTAAAAAAACGAATTGATGCCCTAGTGCTGGTAGGTTCTACGTATGCCGGAAACGGCGACAATGATGATTCTACGGGATATATCAAAAGAGCAGCGGAGAGGATTCCTGTATTTTTAATAAATGGACATCTGGAGGGGAAAAACATATATAGTGTATACAGTCGAGACTACCAGGCGACCTTTGACGTAACCTCCAAACTGATTGAATCAGGAAGAAAGCAGATTTTATTTCTTACGGATTCACGCTCCTACAGTGCAAGGAAAAAGATGGAGGGATATGAGGCCGCGCTGAAAAGTCATGGTCTGCCGGTGAAAGGGGAATTAAAGGTATATACGAAAAACCAGGTACATTATGTCAGAGACATTCTTCTGTCGAGAAGAGATTTGGAATTCGACAGTGTGCTCGCCACAGATGATGGATTGGCGGTGGGAGCCGTAAAATATGCTCATGCGAGAAGAAAAAAGATGCCGGAGGAGCTCTCAGTCATCGGATACAATAATTCAGAGCTTTCAGTCTGCTGTGAACCAGAGCTGACAACTATCGATAACACAGGAGAGAAGCTTTGCAATATTACCATTGACAATATGATGAAGCTCTTGGGCGGTCAGAAGGATATACCAAAGGAGGTTCCGGTTGATTGCTGTCTGGTGAAACGGTGTACAACAGATTTTTAGCAAATATAGAAGGAGGAATTAAAAATGAGTAAACTAGAAGAAGTAGGATTCGAGCTGCGCCATGTAGGGATCAACTGCGCGGACGAAGAAGAGGCAGACAAAGTGGCAGGAAGATTTGATGAGATTTTTGGATTTTCTAAAAAGACTGGAAACAGTTCAGTATTTGCGGGAACCGCGGTGGAAGTGATGAAGACGCCGTATCTCGGAAAAAACGGGCATATTGCTATTGGAACAACGGATATAGAAAAGGCAGTAGCGTACCTGAAAGAACAGGGCGTAGAGATAGATATGGAGACCGCAAAATATAAGAATGAAAAACTGATCGCAGTTTATATAAAGGAAGAAATAGGCGGTTTTGCGGTGCATCTGGTACAGAAATAACGAGCTGCCGCAATGAGAAGTTGAGAAAAGTAAGATATGTTTACAAAAAACTATAACAAAAAAACTATAACAATAGGAGAGACAGGATTATGAAACAATTTATGGACAAAGATTTTCTGCTCAGTACAGAGACGGCAAAAGAGCTATACCATGACTATGCGGCCAAAACACCAATTCTGGATTATCATTGCCATATCAATCCGCAGGAAATTGCAGAGGATAGAAGGTTTGAGAATATTACACAGGTATGGCTGGGCGGAGACCACTATAAATGGCGGCTGATGCGTTCAAACGGCGTGGAGGAAAAATATATTACAGGAGACGCATCGGATTGGGAGAAATTCCAGAAATGGGCGGAGACACTGGAACGGGGAATAGGAAATCCCTTATATCACTGGAGCCATCTTGAATTGCGAAGATATTTTGGATATAATGGCGTATTGAATAAAGAGACAGCAGAGGAGGTATGGAATCTCTGTAATGAGAAATTACAGCAAGCTTCCATGAGTGTTCGGAACCTGATCAAACAGTCCGGCGTTACGCTTGTATGTACGACCGATGATCCGGCAGATTCTCTTGCATGGCATAAAATGTTAAAAGCAGACAGCAGTTTTGATGTGCAGGTACTTCCGGCGTGGCGTCCGGACAAGGCAATGGGAATTGAAAAGCCTGCATTTGCAGAATATATGAAAACACTTGGAAGCGTAAGTCAGATGGAAATTCAGACATTTGCAGATCTGAAAAAGGCGCTGGAGCATAGAGCTACGTTTTTCAATGAAATGGGTTGTCGCGCGTCCGATCATGGGTTGGAATATGTCATGTATGTACCGGCGCCGGAGGAGGAAATCGAGAGAATATTTGCGAAGAAGCTTTCCGGTGCACAGGTTACAAAAGAAGAAGAACTGAAATATAAGACTGCATTTATGCTGTTTGCCGGTGCCATGTATAACAAGCTTGGTTGGGTGATGCAGCTTCACTATGGCTGCAAGAGGGACAATAACACGCCAATGTATGAGAAGCTGGGTCCCGACACAGGATTTGACTGTATCAACAATTATGCGCCGTCAAGCGAAATGGCGGATTTCCTGGATGCACTGCATAAAACAGGGGATTTGCCAAAGACGATTATTTATAGTCTGAATCCGAATGATGATGAAGCTATCGGCACAATTATCGGCTGTTTCCAGGATTCCAGCGCGGCGGCAAAGATACAGCAAGGCTCTGCGTGGTGGTTCAATGATCACAAGACAGGGATGACAAAACAGCTTACATCTCTTGCAAATCTTGGTTGTCTGAGTAATTTTGTGGGAATGCTGACCGATTCAAGAAGCTTTTTGTCTTATACAAGACATGAATATTTTAGACGAATTCTCTGTGATGTATTTGGAACATGGGTAGAGAATGGGGAATACCCGAAAGATATGGAAGCGCTTGGAAGAATTGTAAAAGATATTTCCTACAACAATGCGGTAAATTATTTTGGGTTTGAGCTGGAGAATGTAAAATAATAAAATTATATCTGTGAAGCAGGGCAGAATGCGTGCGCCGTAAGTGAATGTCTTATCGTTTGACGGTATTGCGGCGACGCATAAATGCCCGACGCTTTTAAATTTAAGGAGTGGAAAAAAGAAGCAGTCTGTCTGCTTTGTTTTTTGCTTCTTTTATTTTTTCCCGCCGGACAAGTTTTCTGTTCGGGACTGTATATGCCGGCATTCTCTGGGGGATATGCCGAATTCTTTTTTAAATGCGCGGTAAAAACTAGAATATTCTTTAAAACCAAATTGAAGGCAGACCTCGCTAATGCCTTCCCCACTCTGAATGGCATGATAGCAGGCAGAGAGCCGCTTTTTTAAAATGTACTGGTGGACGGAAAGACCGGTGTTTTCCTTAAATACATGGGCAATGTGATACTTACTTACATAGAATACGGAAGAGAGCTTTTCAAGAGAAAGCTCTTCTTCTAAATGATCCTCGATATAATAGAGTAAATTCTGATAGAGGTTTTGTCCACTGCGGGCATCTTTAGGATTCTCACGCTCATGTGCTTGCCGGTTTAAATGAAGCAGTAAATCATTGACGCAGACAGAGACTTGTGAGGCATGTCCAAAACGGTCAGAGTGGATCTCCTCAATAAGGCGGAAAACCTTAGATTGGATTGCATTAAAAGCGATAACGTCATTGTGAAAAATATATTTTTTCATAACCAGCGCACGCTGCATCAGATATACATAGTCCGAGGAAAGAGCAAGTAGACGATTGCAGAAATCTACGCTGATCCAGAGTACAAACCGGCGGTAGGGCTGCTCATGGCTGTTTATTACCGCATAATGATGGATACCTGGAGGAATCAAGACAACGTCTCCCTTCTTTAAAAGAAAGGAAGAATCCTCAATGATCATGGTCACATTCCCTTCGAGAAAAAAATAAAATTCATAGTAAGAATGAGTATGATTTTCTATTTTGGAGAGATGACGGGTGCTGTAATAATAGATTTCAAAATCCTTTGCCAACATGTACTGTCGGGTACTGAATGTTGTCTGAAATTTCTTCTTCATGGGCGCAGCTCACTTTCCATTTGTTCTTTTGCATTAAGAATATAGTGGGACAATTCTTGTATTCTGTCGTTGTCCATACGGTTGACCGGTGCAGAGATACTAAAAGCATACCGTACTTTCCCAGAATGATCTTTCAGACCTGCGGCGATACAGCGCACGCCTGTTTCGTTTTCTTCATTGTCCAGCGCGTAACCCCGTCTGTGGACTTCCTCTAAGTTTTCTTTAAACTGTTTATAATCTGTGATGGTATAAGGAGTCATACGGACGATAGAGCTTCTTTCCCACAATTCCTGCACCTCGGACTCGGAAAGCTGGGCGGCAATCGCCTTGCCGACTCCGGAACAATACAGAGGAATACGGCTGCCAATTCGGGAAACCATCTGGATCCCATTCGTGAAGGACTCGACCTTATCGATATAGACGGCGTCGATTCCATCACGTTCTACGAAGTGTACAGTCTCCTTTGTGATTTCCATCAAGGCTCTTAAATGGGGGCGGACAATGTTGACGACGTCTACCTTACCCATGATTTTATTAGACATATCGACAATTTTAAAAGTAGGTTCGTATTTGCCGTTTCCTTCGTTCTGTCTGGCATAACCCATATAAATGAGAGAATTTAAGACCCGGTGTACCGTACTTTTGTTTAAGTTTAAACTGCTGCTGATCTCCATCAAACCCAGAGAACCTTTCTCAGCGAGAAGTTCCAGCGTTTCAAATAGTCTGCCTGCAACCTGAATAGGATTTTTGTTTTCCATATAAAAGACTCCTGTTTCATAATATGGAACAAATTTTAACATATTTTTCAGTCTTGTGCAACTGTCACTTATTCACAAAAGAAGGCCTTATATTTTAAGCATTATTCATACTTGACTTTTTAGCGTCACAGAGTATACTAGTAAATAAGATGTGTCACATAGTGGAACATATTTTCATAATATGAAACTTTATTGAAGGAGAATTGAGATGAACGAAGTATTAAAACAAATCGGAGAAATCGGTATTGTTCCTGTTGTTGTTTTAAATGATCCGAAAGATGCAGAGCCTCTTGCACAGGCGCTTTGCGATGGCGGGCTTCCATGTGCGGAAGTGACATTTCGGACAGATGCCGCAGAAGAATCTATCCGTATTATATCAGAAAAATTTCCGAATATGCTGGTTGGGGCAGGTACTGTGCTGACGACGGATCAGGTAGATCGCGCGGTGGCAGCAGGCGCAAAATTTATTGTAAGTCCTGGCTTGAATCCGAGAATCGTAAAATACTGTGTAGAGAAACAAATTCCGATTACACCAGGATGTGCAAATCCAAGTGATGTAGAACAGGCATTGGAGAACGGACTGGATGTTGTGAAGTTCTTCCCTGCAGAACAGGCTGGCGGACTTGCATATATTAAGGCGATTGCCGCACCATATGTAGGTGTGAAGTTTATGCCGACAGGTGGAATCAATGCAAAGAATGTAAAAGAATATCTTGCCTGTGACAAAATTCTTGCATGCGGCGGAAGCTGGATGGTAAAAGGGGATTTGGTCAAAGCAGGTGAATTTGATAAAATCAGAGAGCTTGTAAAAGAAGCAGTTGAAATTGTAAAGGAAAGCAGAGGTAAATAAAATGGCAAAGAAAGTAATTACATTTGGTGAGATTATGTTGAGACTGGCTCCAGAAGGATATTACCGTTTTGTGCAAGCAGATTCTTTTGGCGCTACCTATGGAGGTGGAGAGGCAAACGTTGCAGTTTCTCTTGCAAACTATGGATTTGATGCAAAATTCGTAACAAAACTGCCGAAACATGAAATCGGACAGGCAGCAGTAAATTCTTTGAGAAAATATGGAGTAGATACTTCCTATATCGCACGCGGCGGAGACAGAGTTGGTATTTATTTCCTGGAAAAAGGTGCTTCCCAGAGACCTTCTAAAGTAATCTATGACCGCGCTAATTCTTCCATCGCTACAGCAAGTGCCTCTGATTTTAATTGGAAAGAAATATTTGACGGTGCAGAGTGGTTCCATTTCACAGGTATTACACCAGCTTTAAATGACGACGTAGCAGCAATCTGCCTGGAAGCGTGCAAGGCTGCAAAAGAGGCAGGAGTTACAATTTCCTGCGACTTAAACTACAGAAATAAACTGTGGTCTAAAGAGAAAGCCGGCAAGGTGATGGGTGAACTCTGTCAGTATGTAGACGTATGTATTGCAAATGAAGAAGATGCTGCAGATGTATTTGGAATCAAAGCGGCAGATACAGATGTAACAAAAGGAGAAGTAAATCACGAAGGCTACAAAGATGTAGCAAAACAGTTGGCAGATAGATTCGGATTCTCTAAAGTTGCGATTACATTGAGAGAATCTATCTCTGCAAATGATAATAATTGGTCTGCAATGTTATATGATGGAAAGGATTACTATTTCTCTAAGAAATACGCAATGCGTATCGTAGACCGTGTAGGCGGCGGAGACAGTTTCGGAGGCGGACTTATCTGTGCTTCCTTAAATGGATATGATTCACAGGCGACAATCGAGTTTGCAGTTGCAGCTTCCTGCCTGAAACACTCTATTGAAGGGGACTTCAATATGGTATCTATGGACGAAGTGCTGAAGCTGGCAGGTGGAGACGGCTCTGGACGTGTTCAGAGATAACATGCCTGCAAAAGAAGGCGAGGCTTTCTTAAAAATAGCTAACCCATTTTTAAATAATATAGATTAAGTCGAGAGATGCTGTCTGCCATGCAGCATCTCTAATAATATGCGGAGGTATAACCATGAATAAATCCTTTGATCTTTTAGCGCTTGGAGAAGTATTGCTGCGTCTGTCACCACCTAGCAATGAGCGACTTGTCCGCGGGGAAACACTGCAAAAGCAGGTAGGAGGCGCTGAATTGAATGTCGTATCGGGCGTATCCCTCTTGGGGCTTCGCACAGGTATTATTTCAAAGCTTCCTTCCAACGACATTGGAACCTATGCAAAAAATCGGATTCGTTTCTGCGGCGTCAGCGACGATTACCTTGTATATGACGATTCCCATGATGCGCGTCTGGGAGTATATTACTATGAGAATGGAGCATATCCGAGAAAACCAGGGATCGTCTATGATCGAATGTATACCTCTATAAATAAAATTGCTGTTTCCGATTTCGAGGAAGAGCTATTCGCTTCGACACGCTGTTTCCATACAAGCGGAATCACACTGGCGTTAAGCAGTCAATGCAGAAAAACAGCAGTTGAGATGATGAAAAGATTCAAAGAAGCAGGGGCGCTCATTTCGTTTGATGTGAATTTCCGCGGCAATCTCTGGACTGGGAATGAGGCACGGGAGTGTATCGAAGAGATTTTACCCTATGTAGATATTTTCTTCTGTTCTGAGGACACGGCGCGCCTGACCTTTTTAAAAGAAGGGGATGCAAAATCGATCATGAAGAGCTTTACAGAAACATATCCGATCTCTATTGTTGCCTCTACGCAGCGTATTGTGCACAGTCCGAAGGTACACACGTTCGGCTCTGTGATTTATGATGCGCGAAAAAATACCTTCTATGAAGAAGAACCTTACCGCAATATAGAAGTTGTAGACCGGATTGGAAGTGGAGATGCGTATGTATCGGGAGTGCTCTATGGGCTTTTGTCTAAGCCGGATGACTGCCAGAGGGCGTTGGAAATCGGAAATGCAACCAGCGCTGTGAAAAACACAATCCCAGGAGATTTGCCGTCCTCAGATTTGCGCGAAATAGAGACAGTGATAAAAGCACATAAAACAATAGGGCCGCAATTAGAGATGGAGAGATAAAGATAAATTTAACGAAGCAACAAACAGTGCGAAAAGAACAGGCAAACTCTGTGACATGCTTGCATGTAAACAGAAGTTTGTCTGCTTCTTTTCATTCGGCGACTGCCGATAGCGAAATGGAGCGTATGCGGAATTGAGCTGGCACTGCGGACGCTAACAAAAATGGTTCGCGCAAGAGGGCGTGTATTGCAACGTTCGTCAGGGCTTCGCCGGAATTCCTCACTTTTGCAACACACGCCCTCTTGCGCTTACACTTTCGCCAGCTTAAGTTTATATTTCCAGGCGGAAAAAATCGGCTTCACGTTGCTATGCATTTCCAATCGGAAGTAGTATAGATACTTCTAATTGAAGGGCTATAACAACGTGAAGCCGTTCTCTTTTTTATGAATTTCAGTTAGGGCGCCACCTTCCTATAGACGAAGGAAAAACTTCTGACAGGGAGTCTGTAGCAGCGTGAAGCCGGTTCTGTTCTGTCTGAAATTATAAACTTAAGCTGGCGAAAGTGTGAGTGTGAAAGAGATGCTTTGCGTGAGTGAGGAATTTCGGCGAAGCCCTGACGAACGATGCAAAGCATCTCTTTCACACGTCTCTTTTGTCACTTAAATTTTATATTTCGTCAATTAACTTTGTATTCTTCTTTTAGGCGGCATTTTATTTCGGTATAGGAGTTTGTCTCTTTATTTTCGAT
The DNA here is from genome assembly GCF_055387595.1 of Mediterraneibacter flintii. NCBI lineage: Bacteria > Bacillati > Bacillota > Clostridia > Lachnospirales > Lachnospiraceae > Mediterraneibacter > Mediterraneibacter flintii. The sequence continues at coordinate 3,320,595 of NZ_AP031405.1, read as the reverse complement.
TTTTACTTTTGGATTTTCAGACAGGGGATAGAGGAGGGGCTGTACATCAAATTCCTCTGGAACCAGCCTGTTTTTCCATACTTCAATTTCTTCTGGCGTTTCATAGATGTTTCTTATTACTCCACCGCTGTAGCCATTTGGGACAGAATGGTGGGTGAAAATTTCTATGGAAATGATCGGATAGTCAGCAATGGACTTAGCTGTATCTATTCCTATGGACTGAAGCAGGGCATTTGTCTGTGTAAAAAATGGATAGACTAAAATTTCTGTCGCAGTACCGCTTTTTTGTGACTCAATAGTTAAAATTCCTGTAGGCAAATCTTCTGAAAGAGATTCCATTTTCATCTGTCCTACATCTGCGGAATAGGCATCCAATAAACTTTTTTTGTCACTAGAAGATAATGAAAGGGGGATGTCTGTGATCCCGTCAGACCAGGTAAACAGATCTTTGCCGGTATCTCCAAGACTATCGGGTGCAGAGACAGGATAGGCGATTGCTTTATACTCATCCGTTTCATAGACAGAGGCAAAGGAGGAGAACATCTCCTTACTGAGTGTATAAACGCGGTAATGTTCTTTTTTATTCTTTAAGTGATAGCAGACGGTTGCGGTAGTGTAAGGGGCTTCTTCATATGCAGGCTGTCTGGAAGAAGTTTCCTTTGATTCAATAAGGGACTGGAGCCAAGACATACCGAGTGTTTTGGCTTCTCCTGAAAAACGATAAAGATCTAATTGTTTATCTGTTGCATAAGAATTGCCGTACAGTATTTCTGCGTACATATCTTCGTCCATGTTAAGTCCTGCAATACTGATACTTAGAGAGTCTACCTGTTCGCTTTGGGGGAAATAAGAATCATAAGCAGAAGCGCCTGCAAGGAAAGCACAGCTTGTACAGACAGCAGCTGCTCCGGTAAGGAGAGGCTGCATTTTACGGCGCAGAAGGATTCTATGGGAATCCTGTACGAGCGCTTCTAGGAGAAGATGCAGAAGAAAAGAGACGATTGCAATACATATCAAAGAGAGCAGAACTGACAAAACCAAGTTTGTCTGTGTAACATTGGTTATATGAAACAGAAAACTGGTACATAAAAGTCCGGCAAGGAAAGTAAGAAGAATTTCTGTAGTTCGTTCTGCCAGAGTAAAGGCAAAAATTTTGCCTGCCATTTCCGGTTTTCGTTTTTTCTGTCCCAGTGCGAAAAGGCAAAATAGCAAAAGAATCCATATAGCTGCCGTCAAAAGCAGACTGCCGGCAGGGGTATAGGTAAGGACAAGTGTTTTATCAAACAGAAAGGTACCGCACAGGGTACGGCAAAACTCGAAGGGAACCAGGCACGCATATAAGGATTCAAGAAGAGGAGATTTATAATATGTCTGAAAGCAATTTTGAGACAGCGGCAGAAATACATGATTTATCAGAAGGTGAAAATAGCATAAAAATCCTGTAGATAGAAGTGCGGCAGGAATGAGGCCGCCGCATAGAACGACAGAACAGATGACAATGTGGTACAACAGAAGAAAAACGCCTGCATAGACCAAGATACTCTTGGAGGTGTAAGACAGAATATATGGATAAAATGTGAGATCTACACTACTCTGATAAATACTTAATACTGCCATAGAAAGGGACAGCGGCAAAAGAAAATGGAAAAGCCCGTGCAGATAGCGTGTCCAGAAGATACATGTCTTCGTGACAGGAAGGCTGTAGTAAAGCGCCAGCTTCTTAGGCTGCAATAAATAGAAAAATTCTGTAAATCCTAAAGCGACCCCAAGCCCAGTGCATATATAGAGGAGTTCTGTGCTTCCGATACCGAAAAAAGTATATTCTGTATCAACACTTAAGACAGTTATTTTTATAATACAGTAAATACAGAAAGCGCTCCAAGAGAGAAATGCGGTAAGATGCCCTCTTTCGGCTTCTTTTATCCAATTAAAGAAAGACTTTGCGGATGTCATAACCATTTTCCTCCATCTGAGTCATAAAAATTTCTTCCAGCGTCAAAGAAATATTTTCAGAAAAAATAGGATGCTTTTCCTGAATTTTCTGCTGTATTGTCTGTAGGTCTCCTTTTGCGATAATCGTGGAAAAATATCCGTCCGTATGGCAGTGTATGACATATAGCTCTTTTCGGAGTTCTTCGATCGATTCTTTATTAGAAAATACACATTGCATTTTATAGACATCTGCTGTGTTATGGGATATATCGGCGGAGGTGATAAGTCCCCCTTTGTGAAGAATTCCTATATTTTGACAAATATCTTGCAAAGCATCCAATTTGTGAGAAGCTACAAGGACAGTAAAATTCCGGCGCTTCATTTCCTGCCTGAAAAGATTCTTCATAAGCTTTGTGGCAATCGGATCAAGGCCGTCAAATACTTCATCACAAAATACATATTTGGTTCCTGCACATAAGGCAAGGATAAGAAATGCCTGGCGCTTCATGCCTTTAGAAAAGGTACGCAAGGGAAGGCACATATCCAGATTCAGAGCCTCCGCCATATAGGAGACAGCATCTGTGTCCAGATTAGGATATTGGCGCTTGTAAAACTGTGCCATTGTTTCCAGTGAAGCATTTGGGAAGTAATAGGGATCATCTGGAAGGTAGAAAAAGGATTGCTTGGAATCCACACAGAGAGAGGGGGAGGCACCGTCTATTTTGACTGTCCCTTCATCTGCGGTAAGAATACCCGACAGAATTTTAAGCAGGGTACTTTTTCCCGCACCGTTTGTACCGAGAAGTCCGAAGAAATTTCCGTCCGGTATGGTAAGTGAAACATGATTTACGGCACAGAGGGTGCCGAAATATTTTGTAAGATTATAAAGTTCAATCATAGCACGCCTCCTAGAATATATGGAAGAAACACCAGGCTGGCACCTATGTCGGCTACGCCAAATTTTGTGTACGAAAAACAGACAACTCGCCTTTTTAATTACAGATATGGCTGAGTGGGAGTTTCAGGGTAGCTTCCCATAGACACGAGAAGCTGTAAGCCAATATCCCGTGCAGTGAGGACGGCATTTTTGACAGCGCTTGCCTCACCGGTGACGGCTACAATTACTTCATTAGAATGACTGGTTCCTATATCCGGCGTCATATAACGGATTATCTCGACGGGAGAAGATTTTATAGCAAGGTCTGCCATTACAAGCCCAATGGCGGCAGGGGAGCCACAGAAGAAACCAAAAGGCTTGCCAAGCGGAGCGCCAAAGGCGAAAGAAAGAGCCTGATCCGCGCTGGCGGAATAAGTAAATTCCAAATGTCCTGCTTCGCTGATGTAAAGCTCACCGGCATATTTTGTAGTAAATTCCAGTGAGATTTCCACAGCACGCCGCACGTCGGAGACATTCTCACCGCCAATGATGATGAAATTACCATGGCCGCCCCACCCTTTTGTATCTCTTGGAAGCTGAATAGATATAACTTCTGTGTTGGTAGATTTGACTGCTTCGTCCACTGCGTTGATCTGTCCGGCAGCTCCGGTGCGGGAGCTCAGTATGCCAAGGCTTTTGTATGGTTTATTCAGGTGCATCTGCGCCAACAGGGAAGGCTCCACTCCTGGTATGACAAGACCGATGGTGTCAAGTACGGTGGTTCCTACAAATTCAGAAAGTGTACAGTCCATGGGAATTTTTGTCAGTTCATTTACATTTATCATATCGAAGATACTCCTTTATTGTCTTGAATGTATTGGAAATTTACTGTAGTTATATCATTTTCATATCAAATACAATGACCTTATAGAAATTATTTATAAAAAGCCCCCGTCCAGTCCGATAATCTGTCCGGTAAGATAAGGATGTCCGCAGGCAAGAGAGAGGGCAAGCTCTGCTACTTCTGTTGGTGTGCCAAATCTTCCGGCGGGAATTTCCTCTTTCAGTGCCATTCGTTCGGCATCTGAAAATTGGTCGTTCATACATGTGTCAATGACACCGCAGGCAATGGCATTTACCTGGATATTTGAAGGGGCCAGCTCTTTTGCCAGCGCTTTTGTGAGTCCGTTCATTCCGGCTTTTGCCGCCGAATAGGCAGTTTCGCAGGAAGCGCCAGATGTTCCCCACATAGAAGAAATATTGATGATTTTCCCCTGTTTTTGTCTGACCATATAAGGGATGGCAGCACGACAGCAGTAGAATACGGAAAAAAGATTCGTGCGCATTAACTCTTCCCATTGCGGATTAGTCATATCCTGCAACAGACCTATATGTGATACGCCGGCATTGTTAATGAGGACGTCCAGTCCGGCACAGGTATATGAAATGGTATCGAATATCTGATCCACATTGTCAGGATTTCCTACATCACCGGGAACGATGGTACAGGAGGCGCCGATTGCTTCTAATTCCCGGCGTACGGTTTCCAGCTCATCAAGGGATTTCCGGCAGTTTAAAAATACATGAAACCCTGCTTTTGAAAAGACGAAAGCACAGGCACGGCCGATCCCGCGAGACGCACCTGTTATCAAAACATTTTTTTTATTCATAGGCTACCTCGATTATTTATACCCTGAAGGGCATACCGCAACTTACTCCCTTCGGGATAGCGTGGCGGGCTTCGCCCGATAAGCTATACCCTGAAGGGCATACCGTAATTCATTCCCTTCGGGAGGACGGGCTTCGCCCGATAAGGTATATCTTATTTTATAAGTATAGCGTATCCGATAAAATTTGTATACTGTTTTCATTGTGATTCCAAAAGGCATATGGTATGATTTTATTGAAGGTTTGAGGCGAGGAGGCGGCGATAAAAGATGATAGATGAAGCCATAGAGTTTGCGACGAAAGCACATGCGGGGCAATTCAGAAAAGGGACAAAAAGACCCTATATCGTTCATCCGATAGAGGTGGCTGACATTGTGGCTACAATGACGCAGGATGAAGAAATTATCTGTGCAGCGGTTTTGCATGATACGATTGAGGATTGCCAGAATGTTACGGAAGACATACTGAAGGAAAAATTTGGAGAGCGTGTGGCATCTATGGTGGTATTGGAAAGCGAAGATAAGTCCAAAAGCTGGGAGGAGAGAAAAGGCGCGACGATTCTCCGGCTGAAAAATGCACCCAGGCCGGTGCAGATGATTGGACTTGCGGACAAGCTGTCGAATATGAGAGATATTGATCGGGATTATCCGGCAGAAGGAGAGAACCTCTGGAAACGGTTTCGAATGCAGAGCAAATCAGCGATTGCCTGGTATTATCGAGGGGTACAGGAGGCGCTGGAACAGGACTTCGCGGGAGTGGAAGCATATGAGGAGTACTGCAGACTGGTAGAGAAGAATTTTGGTTCTGATATAGAACCGTTTATATAGACAGTGAAAAAGGAGAGGCGCAGCATGAGAAAAACAAAAGTAATCTGTTTTGCAAATAATAAAGGCGGGAGTGGTAAATCAACGACCTGTTCGAACGTAGGGTACGGGATGACAGAGTTGGGGAAGAAAGTGCTTCTGGTTGACGGAGATATGCAGATGAATCTGTCCTTATCTCTTTTTGATGAAGAGAAGGTGCTGGAATTTGCACAGGGAAGCAGGAACCTTTATGAAGGAATCAAAAGACAGGATGACCTTAGGGACTATATTGTGCACTCTCCTTATGAAAACTTGGATTTGATTCCCTCTTCTACACTAATGAGTTCTATAGAATATGAATTGTTTACGAAGTGGCAGAGAGAGTATATATTAAAAAAATGCATGAAAAATATTGTAGAATCGGGAGGTTATGACTATATATTGATGGATGCGCCGCCGACACTTGGAGGATGGGTGATGAATGTGCTCTGTGCATCAGATGAAGTAATTATCCCGGTAGAATCTACTCCCTGGGGGCTTTTTGGACTGGGCAACATGTTCGAATTTCTGGAAGAAGTGCGCCAGATTGCGCCGGACTTAAAATTAGGCGGGATTGTGATTACAAAAGTAGATACGCGAAAGAACTATTTTAAACAGACGCTGGAGACATTAAAAGAATTAGAGAACGTAAAAGTGTTTGACACTTATATCAGAGTGGACAGTGCAGTTGAGTGGTCTCAGGATAATAATGCACCGGTTATCGCATATAAGAAAAACAGCCGCAGCGCCGGAGAATATATGGAACTTGCAAAAGAAATCACAGGGCAAAGTTAGGTGATGGAATGGATGCCGAATTATTAAAAGAATTATCCGTTATTACGGAGGAAGAGAAGAAGATACTGGATGAGAGGAAGGGGATCGATCCCAACATTTACACAGAGAAAAATGATATGGTGATTGACTGTGAAAAGCTTTTACAGAAGGGAAAGCTGATTCAGGTGCGGCCGCATACCAGGTTTGTGCGTTTTCCAAAGCACAGACATAATTATGTGGAAGTGATTTACATGTGCCAGGGATCCACCACCCATATTCTGAATGGAAATAAGGTCGTTCTGGAAGAGGGCGACCTGCTTTTTTTAAATCCGAATGCGGTGCAGGAAATCCTTCCCGCAGGGGAAGAGGACATTGCCGTAAATTTTATCGTTTTGCCGGAGTTCTTTGATACGGCATTTTCCATGATGGGCGAAGAGGAAAATTTACTCAAAGATTTTCTTATCAAAGCTCTGTGCGGAAGAGATGAAGATACTGCATACCTTTACTTCCATGTGGCAGGTATCCTGCCGGTACAGAATTTGATAGAAAATATGGTCTGGACGATTTTCTATGATTCTTCTAATAAAAGAAGCTGTAACCAGATAACCATGGGGCTTCTTCTTTTGCAGCTCTTGAATTATATGGACAAGATGGAGGTAGGCAACCGGCAGTTTGACACAGAGCTGACAGGAAATGTATTGAGCTATGTGGATGAACATTATAAAAACGGCACCTTGTCAGAATTGGCAGAGATGATGGGATATGACGTATACTGGCTGAGCAGGGAGATTAAAAAGAGGACTGGAAAGACATACAAAGAGCTTTTGCTTTCTAAAAGGATGCAGCAGGCCTCCTATCTTTTGACAAAGAGCAGTCTGCCGGTAACGGATATTATCGAATTGGTGGGATACGATAACAGCAGTTACTTTTACCGGAAATTTAAAGAAAAATACGGGCTAAGCCCAAAGGAGTACCGTAAGGGACAATGATAAATGCAGCGCTATGTAATTGTATGTGGAAGGGGAGGAAGGATGAAAGATTTCCTGAAACAAGAGAAAAAAGAATTCATTGGATTAATTACATCTGTCGTCTTGTTACTTTGGTTTTGGTATATAGACAGCGAAATTGATACTGTTTTTATCATCTTTATAATTATAGACTTGATCATAATCATGGTGGATGCAATCATAATGATAAAAAACAGAAGAAAGAAATAAAGAGATTGGTTTAACAGGCGGTAATTCAAACTTGCCGTAAAGCGACTCGCTTTTGCTGCATGGTAGATTGACACTGCAAATGAGGACGGTATTTTTCATAAATAGCGTCCTTTTTTTGTCCTTGTTTTTCTTTTATAATATAGATATGTTGAAAAAATACGAAGGAGGCACGAAAAATGGATAAATATTATTTAGCCATTGATATTGGGGCATCCAGTGGACGTCACATGCTGGCATCCGTCCAAGATGGGAAGATGCAGCTCGAAGAAGTGTACCGCTTCCCGAATGGGATGGATAATAAGGACGGTACTCTGTGCTGGGATGTAGACCGCCTGTTTACAGAGATCAAAAACGGCCTGAAGAAATGTAAAGAAGTTGGCAAGGTTCCGGTGTCTATGTCCATTGATACATGGGGTGTGGATTATGTTTTGCTGGACAAGGATGACAACATCTTAGGAGATACAGTCGGATACCGCGACAGCCGTACAAATGGTATGGACGAGAAAGTATACGAAAAAATTTCCCTGGAAGATTTATATAAGAGAACGGGAATTCAAAAGCAGATGTTTAATACCATTTATCAGTTGATGGCAGTAAAAGAGACAAATCCGGAACATATGGAAAAGGCAGAGGCGCTTCTTATGATTCCTGATTACTTCCATTTCCTGCTGACCGGCGTGAAGAAAAACGAGTACACGAACGCCACCACAGGACAGCTCATCAATCCCGAGACAAATGACTGGGACTATGAATTGATGGAAATGCTCGGCTATAACACGAAGATGTTCCAGCCGGTATCCATGCCGGGAACTGTTGTCGGAAACTTCACAGAGGAAATCCAGAAGGAAGTGGGATTTGACTGTACTGTTGTACTTCCTGCGACCCACGACACAGGTTCGGCAGTGCTCGCAGTGCCGACAAATGATGACAACGCAATTTATATCAGTTCCGGTACATGGTCGCTGATGGGAATTGAACGGAAAGAAGCAGACTGCTCTCTTGAGAGCATGAAGGCAAATTTCACAAATGAAGGCGGTTATGATCATCGCTTCCGTTTTCTGAAGAATATTATGGGTCTGTGGATGATCCAGTCTGTAAAGAAAGAATTTACAGAAGATTTATCCTTTGCAGAAATTTGTGCAAGAGCTTCCAAAGAAACGATCCCGTCAATCGTAGATTGTAATGACGACTGCTTCTTAGCGCCGGACAGTATGATTGAAGCAGTACAGAAGTTCTGCAGGGATACAAACCAGCAGGTTCCGGAGAGTGTGGCGGAGATTTCTGCGGTTATCTATAACAGTCTGGCAAAATGCTACGGTGATACCATCAAAGAGATTGAAGAAATCACCGGAAATACATATGATACAATCTATGTGGTAGGAGGCGGCTCCAACGCGGGATACTTAAATGAACTGACAGCAAAGTATACCGGCAAGAAAGTATCTGCGGGCCCGGGAGAAGCCACTGCAATCGGAAATGTGATTGTGCAGCTTTTACATGACGGTGTGTTTAAGAATTTGTCAGAAGCAAGAGCATGTGTAAGAGAGTCATTTGATATAAAGATGTATTAGATTTGTCAAATGCGGGAGAGAATTCCCAGACAAGTTTTGAAATGAAGGAGGAGAAAAAATGTTAGTTGAGACAAAAGCAAAAGTAGGTGTATTTTCAATCGCGTTAGGAGCATACCTGCCGCAGTTCCCATCATTGGTACCAGAATTTGAGGCACAGTATGATGCATTTAAGAAAACACTTCCCGAGACGGTGGAAATTATTGACGGCGGAATGGTAACAACAAAGGAGCAGTCCCAGGAAGCGGGCAATTTATTCCGCGCGGCAGATGTAGATCTTGTATTTATGCAGCTGCTTACTTATGCAACATCCTATAACATGCTTCCGGCAGTGAAGGATCTGGATGTTCCGGTTGTACTTGTCAATGTACAGAAATTAAAAGCATTGGATTACGATCATACAGATATTGCGTCCTGGCTTGGAGAAGGCTATGCATGCGGCGCTGTCGGCGAGATGGTGGCAGACCTTGAGAGATATGGCAAGAGACACGCAGTGATTACCGGTGTTGTCGAAGGAGGCGATCCGGCTGTTCAGTCAGAAATTGAGAGCTGGTGCCGTGCTGCACAGGTAAGAAGAAGATTCCGCGACACCAATATTGCGCAGATCGGAAGACCTTATCCAGGTATGATGGATCTCTACATTGATGAGTCCAATCTGTACAGAAGAATGGATTTGTATACGAAACAGTTCGACTGGGAGAAGATGTGGGCGATTGCGGATGACATTACAGACGAAGACGCGATCCGCGCAAAGGCACAGGACATCCTGGATACATTCGATATCGAAGGCGGCGGAAGTATTGAAGAAGTATGGGAGATGGCAAAATATGTCGTAGCCTTTGAGCAGTGGGTGAAAGATGAAAAGCTTGGTCTGATTGCTTCCCATTATGACGGCTTTGCACAGGGAAAAGCCGGCGTTCTTGACAGTATGCTCATTCCTGCATTTTCCATGCTGATTAAGCAGGGGACGGCATGTGCGGTAGAAGGAGATATGAAGGTTGCTATGGCAATGAGCATCTTAAAGACAATCTCCGGAACCGGACAGCTTGCGGAGATGTACTCCATTGACTTTAACGACGATATTGCCATTATCGGACACAGTGGTTCCGGTGATGCGGATATTTCCGATAAGAAACCGACTATGAAGATTGTGAAAGTATTCCATGGAAAGACAGGCGGCGGCTATCTGACACAGTTCTATCCATATACAGGCCCTGTTACCTATCTGGCTATTACACAGGATGGAGACGGACACTTTAAGTTCATTGTTGCAGAAGGCGTGAATGAGGAAGGCAAGATTCTTTCCTTTGGCGATACAAATATGAGAACACGCTTTACCTGCGGGGCAAGAGAATTTGTAAACCGCTGGAGCGAATGTGGGCCGACACATCATTTTGCGGCCGCTACAGGCAGACATATCGATACAATACTGAAGGTAGCGAAGATCTTCAATGTTCCGGTTGATATTGTAACCAGATAAAGGAAGAGATTCCGCAGTAAAACAGCCAATAAGGCGAAAGCCTTTTGGAATATAAAAAATTATTTTTCAATTTTTCCTCCAAAAAAGTTAGAAAAATAAAAACCTAACCCAAAGAAAAAGAACTCTGTAAAATCATTTTGTGATTTTACGGGGTTCTTTTTCTTCGCTGTTAAGGCGATCAAATGGATAATGCGTAACATAGCGTGTGAAGCTTCGAATGGAAGGATAGTCGAGAAGCTCTTTTAGTGTGACATAGTATATCCGCCGGACAATCGCTTCTTCCAGGGGAATGATCTGAAACTCTTTTGTCTGTATGGAACGGGCGATAGAATCTGAGGAAAAACCAACGCCGAAATTCTGCGCGGCGAGCCGGACGACGGTATCTGACTGGCTTGTTTCACAGATACACGTAGGTGTAATGTGATATTGCTCGAAATACTGGACAAGCTGTCGGTAAAAGGCGGAAGCTTTGGAGGGCATTATAACCGGTACATTATGAAGCTCTCTGAGGGAGAGAGACTTTTTTCCGGCAAAAGGATGCTCAGAGGAAACTACGGCGACGTAGCGATCCATCATGATCCTTCGAAAGAATAAATCCTTTTGCAGTTCAAATTGCTCGTCAGAACCAATGATGAAAGCGCTGTGCAGGTTCCGTTTTAAAAGCTGGTCGAGCAGAATAGCGGTGCCGTCGATCTTCAAGTCGTACTTTAAATTAGTATAGAGCTTCCGATAGTCTGCCAATACTTGAAAAAGATTAATGTAACCGGCGATCCAGAGCATACCGATACGAAGAGTACCCTCCTGCAAAATACTATGTTTATGCATTAATTCGGAAAGCTGTGTGGTTTCACCTACAATACGCTGTGCATGAATCAAAAATTGTTCCCCTGCTTCGCTTAAGCTTACAGACTTAGAATGTCGGATAAGCAGGGGGATTCCAAGCTCCTTCTCCAGATTGATGATCTGCTGGGAGAGGGAGGGCTGGGAAATGTATAGATTTTTGGCGGCGGCAGAGATACTTTTGTCCTTTGCAATTTCAAGAAAATACCGTAATTGTTGAAGTTGCATAAAATTCTCCTTTCTGCTGTAAAAAATAGATATAAAAAATATAAAACAAGTACAAAAAATAGAAATGTTATAGGAAAAAACTATTGATATAATAATATAATTATATTTTACAAATGTCAATTTCATTCATAAGATATAGATAAATGAAAAACATGTCGACAGTGTTTTGCGTAAAGGGCGGACAGGCTTTTGACAAGCCCTATGAAAGGAGAGAGTAGCAAGATGGCTGATAAAGCTGTGAAAAGTAAGGAAATATTTTTTTTAATTTTATCGTTAGCGATTATCATTGGATCCAGGCTGGTGCCTGAGTTTGGGGGTCTTTCTTCAGACGCAATCGCTGTATTAGGAGTGTTTTTTGGCTCATTGGTTATGTGGATTACGATTTCCATTGACTGGCCGAGTATGCTTACCTTGCTCGCGCTGGGATTCATTCCAGTGTTTGGATTTACACAGACATTTGCGGGGGCGTTTGGAAATTCAACGGTTGCATTTTTGATTTTTACCTTTATGCTAGTCTACCCGCTGGCAAAGACAAATTTTGTAAGAAGATGTACGGTATTGTTCATCACAAACAGGATTGCGCGGAAAGGCCCATGGTTTTTCGTCTGCTTTCTGCTTGCCGCGGTGACATTTATGGGATTGTTCGTGTCGCCGTCTGTACTGTTTGTAGCATTCATGCCGTTTTTGGAGGATATTTTCCGCGTTCTGGAAGTGAAAAAAGGCGGAAAAACAGGAAATATGCTTATGATGGGAACTGCATTTTGTATCAGCTTGTCCTCCGGTATGACGGCAATCGGTCATGTGTGGCCGACGATGGCGATTGGATACTATACAGCGGCAACGGGAAATGACGTGAATCAATTTCAGTATATGGCAATGGGAATCCCGACAGGTATCATTTTAATCACACTTTTGATTCTTGTCTTTAAATTTTTCTACCGCCCCGACGATATAGAGCAGTTAAGTCCGGAGAAGGCGATGGGCCTGAAAGGGACGGTTCCGGCGGCAGATTTAAAAGAAAAGATTATTTTAGGGGTTGTGTTCTTCACAGTATTTTTGTGGGTGGGGCCCAGTCTGTTAAAGGGGCCTATGCCGGAGCTCTATGAGACGATAAACGGCTGGTCAACGGCAATGCCGCCGCTTTTAGGATGTATTATTCTTTTTATTACAAAAACAGATGGAAAGAGGATTCTGGACTTTAAAGAAGTATCAACTAAAGGTGTGCTGTGGGGCAGCATACTGATGACAGGAGCAGCGACATGGCTTGGATCCTGCCTTACAAACGAAGAAATCGGAGTAAGCCAGTGGCTGACAGATACATTGTCTCCGCTGACAGCAAACCTGCCTGTGATAGGTATGATCTTGTTCTTTATGACATGGGCGATCATAGAGACAAACTTTTCTTCCAATATTGTGACAACTACGGTGGTAAGTTCTGTTGCTCTTTCTGTTTTGACGGCGCTTCCGGCAGGGTCTGTTCACGTAGGCGCGGTAGTCTGCATGGTAGGTGTATGTGCGGCAATCTGCAACATGACGCCGGCAGGACAGAGTACAATTAATACGGTGGCGATCGGTTCCGGCTGGACGACAACGAAATCCATGTTTATATGGGGAGGAATCTTTGCGGTAATGGCGATTCTCGTATTGACTTTCATTTCCTATCCGATCGGTTCCGTTGTAATTGGATAAAGGAAAGAGACAAAGAGGTAAAAAAGTAAAAGAAGCGAGGGACGCATATGAAAAGAGTATATATGTATGACGTAGTAGTTACCGGCGGAGGGACGGCAGGTGTGGCGGCTGCGGTAGGCGCTTCTAAGGCAGGCGCGAAGACACTGCTTATCGAGCGCAATCCATATTTGGGCGGTGAAGCGACACATTCGGGGGTGAGCGCATTTTGCGGTTTCTATTCCTGTGGAGCAGATCCGGTTCGTGTAGTAAAAGGCGTTGGGGATTTAGTGCTGGAAGAAATGAAGCATCTGGGAGTAGGAACAGATGATATTATTTCCCCGTCCGGGAACAGGAATATTAACTTCCGGCCAGAATATTTAAAGTGTGCATTGGATAATCTTATGATGCGGGAAAAGGCAGACTTCTTCCTCCATGCCTATGTGATCGGGGTAAAAAAAGAGGGAAGAAATTTACAGGTGCTTCGGTGCATCGATGATGAAGGAGAATTCGAGGTAAAGGCGGCTTGCTTTGTAGATGCTTCCGGAGATGCTAATCTGGCACATTTGTCCGGAGCAGAGACGACCTGGGGCGATAGAGAAAAACAAGTACAGGCGGCGACAATGCCATTTCGTATGAGTGGAGTGGACACCTCCTGTGATATGTCTCCCGCCGCGGTGGAAAAAGCGATTCTAAAAGCAAAAGAAGAAGGAATTCCACATCTTACAAAGGAAAAAGGATTCATTTTGAAAAATAAAGGATCGGATATTGTGACTGTACTGCTTCCCAGCGTTCTGCCAACAGGACTTTCCGCAGAAGAACTGACCAGACTTGAGACAGAGACGAGGAGACAAGTGCTCTATTATGTACAGGCATTAAAAAAATATATGCATGGAATGGAGCTGGGAGAGCTCTCTGTCATTGGCCCGTCTATCGGTTTTAGAGAGACGAGGAAGATGAAGGGGCGCAAGACGATCACCGCGGAGGATGTACTGACACGACGCAAATATGAGGACGGGGTGGCGCGCGGTGGCTGGAAGCCGGAGATACATAAGGATGTGAATAAAATGGGTACCTATCTGGAAGTGGAGAAGGGGAGCTACTTTGATATTCCCCTGGGGGCATTACAGTCAGCGGATATAGACAATCTATATGGAGCAGGAAGAATGGTATCGGCAGATGAGACGGCATTCGCGGCAGTCAGAGTCATGGGAACCTGCTTTGCAACGGGACATGCGGCGGGAGTGGCAGCGGCCCTGCAGGCGTTATATGGCGCGGCGGACGTAGAGAATGTACGCGCAGAATTGAAAAGACAGAAAGCGTTGGTATAAAATAAAGGATGGAGCTCTACATTTGGGGCTCCATAGAAAAATAGAAAAGGGTGATAAAGGTAATGACATTAGAAGAAATAAGATGTGAAATAGACAATGTAGACACACAGATGAAAGAGCTCTTTCTAAAACGTATGGAATGTGCAAGAAATGTGGCACAGGAGAAGAGCCGGACAGGGGGCGACGTATATGTACCGGAGAGGGAGGAAGAGATCATCAGAAAACGTACGGAGGATGTAAAAGAAGTACAGTCGGAATATATAGAATTTCTCCGGTACCTGATGACTGTCAGTAGAAAATATCAATATGGTTTCTTGTCTGGTATGCAGGACAGCGTGATAGAGAAGGCTCTGAAGGTGCAGAAAGAGAAGGCGGTCGAGGAAAATAGGGTGGAAATTACCTTCCGCATGGACAGGGAGAAGAATAATTTGTACCATTTTTTGAATGTCCTTCATCTGAATGGCATCCGGATAGAGAAGTTGTCTCTGGAAAGTGAAGGGGAGACACAGACCGCTGTTATACTACTGGAGGGAAACCTTGAGAACAGTGAAATGCGGCGGGCGCTGTGCCAGATTGGAAAAGAGGCATTTGATTTTTCGATAACGGTGATGAGCGAATAAATGAAAGAGATATGGAAAGAATATATCCTTCCGGACAGGGCGGACAGACAATGGTACAGCCGTCTTTTTATGAGCTTTGTGCTTCCGGCAGTCCTCTTTTTCTTACGCCCTGTCGGTATGGATCTAAGGGAGTCTGCGGTGACTGCGGGAGTGGTTTTGGCGATCATCTGGTGGAGCAGCGGAATCGTAAAGAAAATTCCGGCGGCTGTGCTCCTTTTGCTGTTGTTCATGCTGGTAAGCCAGACAGGGTATCAAACCGTATTTTCATTTCCCCTGTCGGAAACGTTTCCCATGCTGGTGATTACCTACCTGTTCAGCAGGGCGATCTCCAATGCGGGAATGATCGACCGGATATGCAGTCCGCTACTTGAAAGAGTCGTACATACGCCGTTTCAGTGTCTTTTGGCGGTGATCGCATTGTTCTATCTGACCATGTATGTGATCCCGCAGCCTCTGGCGCGGCTGATTATCGTGGCGGCAGTATTTGACAGATTCCTAAAACAGGCGGCAGTCCCCAGGCAAGTCTATTCTGTGCTGATGTACGGGGTGTTTCTGTTCTATGCTGTGGTAAATATGTCTGCAAAAGACGCGGATATGATTATGAATTATGTGGCTGCGGGATTTGCTGAACAGCAAATTACAAACGGGATGTGGGTAAAGGCAATGTTTCTGCCTACGCTTATCCTATGCATTTTTATACTGGGGCTGTTCCTGCTTCTATTTAGAAAACAACTGCATGGATATAAGATTGTGGTAAAAGAAAAGGCAGAAAAACAACCGTTTACCAGACAACAAAAAATAGCCATGACGATTATCTGTATGACGGTGCTGTTGTGGATGACGCAGGGACTGCATGGTGTGAACAATACACTGATAAGCGCGGTTTCCACAGCGTTGTTGTATGGCATAAGGATTTTACACAAAGAGGACATCAAAGCGATTGATGTGACGACATTGATTTTTCTGACTGCGGCGTTTTCTATCGGTGGAGTAATGGAGGCGTGCGGAGCTGCAGATAAGGTGTTTGGAGCTTTGCAGGGGTTCTTTCCCCAACAGTTGTCTGTGCTATACTTTCTTATTATGATTTTCGCAGGAATGGCGCTGCATATGGTGTTGGGAAGTAATACGACGACCCTGTCTGTGATTGTACCGGGAATGATGATTATATGCGGTGGACTGGTACCGGAGGAGGTCATAGTTTATATTGGCATTATCAGCGTATCCTTCCATGCTGTTCTGCCATTTCACTCTGTGTCCTTGATGATTGGTACGTCGGACGGCTATTTCCCGTCTAAATATGTGACAAAATTAGGAATTCCTGTGACTGTGCTTGTATACCTGGCGGCGATTTGCTTATTTTTGCCGTACTGGAAGCTTATACAGTTGATTTAAAAGAGAGAAAAACTGCCATAGCGGTATGAGAATACCGGCTGTGGCAGTTTTTCTTTGCTGCGATAACCGAGCTGCCCTCTACTGGGGAATAGAAAAGATCCCCAGACTTGGAGGGTGAAAACTAAAATAGAAGAAGGCGGACAAGAACAGGAACGACAAGATAAGGAGAAACGGAAAAAAGCGCCGGATTCTTTGACAAAGGAAAAGGCGAAAAGAAAGAAAAAAGGTGAGGAAGACCGCAAGCAGAAAGGTTACAATGTCCAGCCAAAACAGATGATAACCGAGAATCCCTGTATACGTGTAAAAGAAAACCGGAATAAAGAGAGTACCGCAAAGCAGACCGGCCAGACATGCAGGAAAAAGCGTCGGGTATTTTTTTCTGAATAGGATAAACAGGAGGAGAGAATAGAAAAGCGCAGGGAAAAATATGAGTTTCATATGTTCCCAGGTGGATTCACTGACAGGAGAAATGAAACCGGCAGCAGGATGAAAGTGTGTCCATTCATAGAAAAAATGACTCAGAGAACCCACTATAATACAGAATACAGCGCCAAACAACATAGATTTTTTTATCTTTTTCATAGAATCACCCCACAGTTAATCTGCCCCAGATTCTATGAAAATATATACGGGAAACAAAGGAAATGAAGTCAGCCCTTTTCACCTAAAAATCCAAAGAAAGCCTTTATAGAATGATTTAGAATCAAATTTTCAGGCATACCGGCTTTTGCCGCCAGGTAAGCGGCATATGTAAAGTCTCCGATATGTGCGGTTCCGTGGCTGTCACTGGAAAAAATAACAGGGTATTGAAAATGCTTACATAGATTTAAAATCATCAAATCATTAAAACGGGTATCTCCTCTGTATCCATCTGGGGCTAAAGAGCTGTTGTTGATTTCCAAAAGTACGTGATATTCTATCGCGGCTTTTACAATGGTAAGATAATCTACCGGATACTTTGTGTCATCACAATGTCCGATAATTGTTACATAAGGGTTCTTCATTGCCTCGATATAGGAGGCAGTGTTTTCCTCTATAGTGCCAGACTTCCTGGGAGGATGTATACTCGCTATCACATAGTCAAGGCGGGATAAGAGCTCATCATCTAAATCCAGCGTTCCTTTACAGTCTAAAATACTGACCTCAGCTCCGTAGAGCATACGCACGCCCATACGTTCCCTGTTCGCGTGCGGCAGACTGCGGAAATAAGAAGGTTTACCACCGCCTAGTGTGGAAGGGCCATGATCGGAAATGCCCAGCATTTTTAAACCATTTGCGCGTGCGGCTTTCGCCATATCGGTAATGGTAGCATGAGAGCCATGTCCGCTGGCAATCGTATGTGTATGTATATCGAATTCATAGGAACGCATAAAAATCACCTTTCAACTGGATAGATAGCAATAAAAGATGGATAGCGCCATTGTACAGAGGACGTGACTCTATCTTTCTATAGTATGATAAGTTTTTATAGATTTGTCAATGAAATTCTGATAAAAAACAACAAATACCAATAAGAAAATGTGGGTTTTGTTGTGAGTTGAGATTATATATAAAAATATAGGTTGGCATTGTGGAAAAGTGTGAAAAATTTTACCAGCTATCAAAAGATATTACCATTGCCGGAGCGCTCTTTTATAAGGAAAATAAGAGTATATCTGTACACTGCGTACGGAGTACATAATACAAAGTAGCTGCCAAAAAAAGCAGTGAAAGGAACAAATCAGACATCAGGAGGAATGAAGAAATGAAAAAGAGAACGGTAGCAAAAGTTATGGCAGTTCTGATGTTTACCTCCGGTGTGTTTTCTGGAGTGGGGGGGGGGTACAGCCTATGCCGCTGAACCGAATACTCCGCCAGGTAAACCGACGGATATAAAAGTAGAGATGCTGGAATATGCATATGGCATCAATACGAAAAATCCGGCATTTTCCTGGGTTGTCCACGACGAGGACAAAAATGAGATCCAGACAGCATACCGTATAGTGGTATCTTCTACATCAGCGTTAGAGGGGGACGTGCTGGATACGGATTGGGTAGAATCTTCAGAAAGCTCTTATGTCCACGCAGATGCGTTAGAAGGGCTTTTAGAAGATAATGAATTGTATTACTGGCAGGTGCAGACAAAAGATAAAGATGGGGCGGAAAGCCCGTTATCTGATGCACGTCCGTTTATGACGGATATTGCCAGCCAGTGGCAAAGTCTGAACGGTATATGGGCGACACCAAATGCAGTGACAGAGCCGGAAGAACCACAAGAACCGGCAGAAGACGAATGGACGGATTATACAGTCGAACAGACCATGTCGATAAATGGAGACGGCAGCGGAGGTTATGCGTTGGCGCTTTTAATTCGTATGAGTGCAGATGGACAGAACGGTTATATGGTACAGGCGCGTAATCAGGACAATGTGATTAAAATACACCAGATTAGCGCAGGAACCATTGATAAGACTGCTTTTGCGGAAATAAATCTGGCAGAGAAAGGGATTACACTTCCCGAAGATAACACAGAGTTTAAGCTGAAAGTGACGGCGGCAGGGTCGAAGCTTTCCTTTGCAGTGGATACGGCTATGCAGGGAGACAGTGGATATGTGGAGGCCGGTGAGGTGGATATAACAGAATCCGGCAATTATACATCCGGAAAAATTGGTTATCGGACAGGACTCTGGGAATCAGGGACGATAGACAATCTGAAAGTATCTGCGGCAGACGGCGGGGTTCTCTATGAATCTGTCTTTGACGCAGACGATGGAAGATTTCCGGGATGTACGGTTGCCGATGGAAAACTGTCTGTAGGCAAAGGCGTACAGTCTGTCTATACAGAGGCCGAAGAAGTCTTTCGTTGGGGCGATTATACAATAGAACAGACCATGACAGTTACAGAGGGAGATGCGCTGGCTATGCTGCTTCACATCAATGCAGAAGAAAAAAGCGGCTATATGGCACAGATCCGTACGCAGGATAATGTGATCAAATTACATAAGGTTACGGGCGGAAACATAGACACGAGCGCATTCCAGGAAATCAACCTTTCCAATTCCGGTATTACGCTTCCGACGGACGGCTCACCTTTCCGTATAAAGACAGTGCTGGACGGCTCCGCTATTTCTTTTGCGATTGATACGACGGCAAAGGACGGCTCCGCATATGTAGAAGTGGAAGAGACAGCAGATATTTCCGGACAGGGCAATCTGACGGAAGGACAGTTTGGCTATCGGACAGGAAGAACAGAAGCCGGAACGATAGATGATATAAAAATTACATCCAAAGAAGGCAGTGTTGTATATGAGAATGACTTTGCAGAGGATGACGGGAAATTTTCCGGAAATGGACTAAGTGTAAAAAAGGGAGTGCTGGAGGTGGAAAAGTCTGCTTTTTCCGTATTCGATCCGGATAAAGAGGCCGGAGAAGAAGAGAAGCTTCCTGAACTGAGCCGCTTTTCCTTTATTCGAAGCCCCAGACTGACAATAGAGAATAAAGAAAACGTAGACAAAGCGATTGTAAGTATTGCTACACGCGGGACTGCAAAGGACAGAGGAACCATCGCGGATTTATTTATGAACGGGACATGCTTAGGAGCCGGTTCTGCCAGAGAACTGGGGAAGGTTGGCTCGTATGGCGGGACAAGCAATTATACGCAGGTTTTCTATAATTCATACGATGTAACGGAACTGTTGGGAGACGGCGACGAAAATGTAATCAGCGTGATTGGGAACTGTCGGGATGAAAATCGCGGAGTGCTTGTACAGATGACTGTATTTTATAAGGATGGCACGAAAGAGATCGTGACAAACAGCAGTGTAGAAGACTCCGGCTGGAAGACGCTGGACGGCACACAGGCATTTGGAGATAAGGGGGACGGTATCGGTACGGGATATGTCACCTTGCTCCATGAAAATATCAATGCAAATGCGTATCCGTTTGGCTGGAATGAAGTAGACTTTGACGATTCTGAATGGGCGCCTGCCCAGGTGAACAGTCCGGTAGCAGATGCGGCCAGCGGAACAAGCGGAAGAGTGCTCTATCCCTTCTCATCTGAAAACGCCCTGCGCATAGAGACAAAAGAAGAGACGAAAAAGATTTATACGAATGATCAGGGGAATGTGGTTGTAGATCTGGGAAAGGAAATCATCGGAGGCATCAAAGTAGACATTGACAGTGCGTCAAAGCAGAAGGTGACGGTTCATATGGGCGAGGAGATGAATGATGACGGAACTGTGAAATGGCAGCTTTCGGCAGTGCCCGACTATGAAGATATATGGACGCTTCGAGAAGGAGAGAATGCCTTTGAGACGGTGACTATGCGAAATGTTCGGTATATAGAATTTATCGGACTGGATGATGAGACGAAGAAGAGCATGACGGATAATCCGGACAGCGTGACAGGCTGGGCGATTCAGCAGCCTTTCGACGAAAACGACTCTTCCTATGAAGCTACAGACGGTACAGACGCGGCGACTTTGATGAACCGTCTGTATGAATTGTCCAAATATACGATCCAGGCGACAAATCAGGATGTGTTCGTTGATTCACAGGCAAGAGAACGCGCTCCTTATGAGGGCGATTTGCTTGTAAATTCAAATACCAGTTATTCGGTGTCTGATAATTACTCCCTGGCGCGTCACTCCAATGAGTGGCTGATGGATAATGAAACCTGGCCGAATGACTACCGTATTTTCTCTGTGGAGATGACCTATTGGGATTATCTCTATACAGGAAATATCGATTCGCTGCGCGAAAACTATAACGCTTTAAAACGGAAGCTGACTGCAGAGGTGGAATACGAAGATGCGGCAACCGGACTGATACGTGCAAACGGAAGTCAGGCAGGAAACAGTGCGATTATCGACTGGCCGACCAGTGAGAGAGACGGATACCAGAGCAGTTATTATGATGTAGTGTTCAATGCAGAGTATGTAGGGATATATCTTGACATGGCGGTTTTAAGCGAGGCGTTAGGAGAGACGGCAGATGCCCAGTATTACACGCAGAAATCAGAGAAGCTGAAAGAATCCCTTCTGAAGTACGCCTATGACGAACAAAACGGCTGCTTCTATGATTCTTTGGATCAGAACTATAATGCAACCAAACATTCTTCTACCCATGCTACTGCTTACGCGCTGTGCTACGGTGTGTTTGACAGCCAGTCAATGGCAGATGACATGTGCGAGTTTGTATATAACCAGTGTAAAGAAGAATTCAAGGGAAGTGTGTATGTCACATACTTTATTTTAAAAGGGCTCTATAATGGAAACCATGGCGAGTATGCGGAAAAACTAATGACAAATCCGAAGGTGGGCGAGAATGTAAAAACATTTGCTTCTCTGTTAGATGATCTGCATTGTACGATTACACCGGAAGCCTGGGGACATAAATGGAAAGGCAACATGACCATGTCACATCCTTGGGGAGCTGCTCCGGGGTGCTCTATTGTGCAGGGAACCTTTGGCATTCTTCCGACAAAGGCAGGATTTGAAGAATTTGATATTAAGATTCAGCCGGGGGATATTGCCTCTGCCGAGGTAAAGGCGCCTACAGTAAAAGGAGCAGTAGAGGTTTCCTATTCTGATGCGGATAAGGAAAATGCTCTTGTGGCAGATGTTACAATTCCGGCTAATACAAAAGCAAAGGTATATATGCCGGTTACGAATAAGAATCTGGGGTATCTGCTGATAGACAAAGAGAAGACAGAAGCGGTGAATAATGGAAGCTACCTTTTTGTAGAATTGGGCTCCGGTTCTTACCATATTGAAATCAGCGATGAGGAAACAGAATATAAACCACATTTGACAGTAAAAGCAAATGCAGAGAAGACAGAACTTTATACAGAAGAAACAACAGCGATTTCTGCAGGAGTTACCGATCAGTTTGGAGATAAGATCACAAAAGAAGACGGACTTACACTGACATACGAAAGCTCGGATGAAAATATCCTGACGGTGGATAAAGACGGTGCGGTGACGGCGGTCTCAGAAGGGGCGGCTGCTGTAACTGTGACAGCAGAATATATGGGCGAGAAAGCGTCCGCTTCTGTAGACTTTCATGTGTCTCCTGCTCCGGTCGTTATGACAGATATGGTGCTGGAGATAGAAAGCAAGGATGCGGCAATCGGTGTCGGCAAGACGACGAAGGCCGTCTTAAAAGCGGTATATAGCGACGGGCATGAAGAAGCAATCGATCCGTCTCTTGTAACATTCCAGGCGGACAGCGATGCAGTAAAAATTGAGGCAGACGGCACGATAACAGGGCTAAAAGAAGGAGAAGCTGTTATCACCGCGTCTACACTGCAAAAAACAGATGAATTGAATGAGAAGTTTGCTTCAGATAAGATTGTAGTAGATACAGTATGGGCATTTGATGGAAAAACCAGTCCGCTGCAAGGAGTAGAAGTCAAGGATGGAAAACTCTATGCCAAAAAAGGACAAAAGGTGATAAATACAGATGCGGATAAACAGGGAAGTGTTATCAGTGGTTCGTTTACGATTGAGAGCACAGCGGCCAGTATCTCCTTTAATACACAAGATAATAGCCACCGGTACTTCTGGCAGTTTAGAACAGACGGCACGTTGAAGAAGCATAAAGGAGATGCGGAGCATTTTGATACGGTATCCATACAATTGAAGGACGGAGAAAACAAGTTCTTGATTGCCACAATAGATGGGAAGATTTATACATATCTAAATCAACAGCTTGTAGACGTGTGCGACGTAGATCCCAATATGCCGGTAAGCGGCGGATTCGGCGTACGAAACGGAAACTCTGAAAGCTTCTATATCAACAGCCTGAATATAGGAAATGAGTTCTCGCTAAAGGCGCAGAATCAAGTATCTGTCACAGATACACTTCCGGTAATCGAATCTGTAACTAATCCGGAAAATATACTTGTGGCAAACGGTACGGCATGGGAGGATCTGCATCTTCCACAGACGGTAGAGGCTGTCTTAAGTGACGGGACAACTGTGTCGGCATCCGTAGAGTGGAGTGGAAATTATGATGGAAATACAGCCGGAGAGTATGTGCTGACCGGTACGATCAACGGAAGCTCGACCTATGAAAATCCGGAAGCAGTCAGCGCACAGATAACAGTAACCGTACAACAGGCGGTTTTAAATCCGGTGATACTGACAGATGAAAAGACTGGAATCACAGTGGAGGCAGAGGCCGGGATTCTTCCGGAAGACGCCGTACTGAAAGTGACGCAGCTCCAGAAAGGCGACGCTTATGATGCGTATACAAAAGCTCTGAAAGATACCTGTTCTTCTATCATACCGTATGAAGTGAAAGTGTTAAAAGACGGACAGGAAATAGATCTTGCAGGAAATAGAGTAACTGTAAAAATTCCGGTACCGGAAGGATATGATACGGACAGACTTCTCCTTTATCAGGCAGCGGAAGACGGAACACTTGACAAAGTGGCATTCCGATGCGAGGACGGAAAAATCATTCTGGAATCAGACAGGCTGGGCGTGTTTGTTGTAGGTGAAAAAATACAGATAACAGATGAGGAACAGACGCAAAATTCCGATAAAGACAAAGACAGCCAGCCGGCAGATGCGGTAAAAACGGGAGATGATACAAAAGGATTCTATTTGCCTGTCATTGGAATTGTAGGAGCACTTCTTCTTGCAGGAGGTGTGACAGTTATTGCGATTCGAAGAAAGAGAGACGGAAAAGATAAATAACAAATTAAGATAAAAACAGAAGACCTTGTCAGATGGTAAGCCCATTTGACAGGGTCATATTGTTATAAAACCAATAAAATCAACAATGAAAATATTCAAAATAATCGAAAAACCAATAATAAAAAAGAGAAATTATGTTGATTTTGTTGACTTTAAAGATTCTTTTTTATATAATGAAAACAAACTGGGTGGAGAGTCATTTCTCCTGTACTTCAGGAAGAAGAGGAAAGAAAGGAGCAACAGGTCAAAATGGGATTGTATACATATGACAGTACAGAGATTCCAAAGTCAGACAGAATTCCGCGTCTGGTGGAAAATCTGTATGCAAAGATGCCGGAGATTGAACCGGCCAGGGCAGTCCTGCTTACAGAATCCTATAAGCAGACAGAAAAAGACCCCATGGTGATTCGCAGGGCAAAGGCATTTGCACACATTCTGGAAAATATTCCGATTGTCATCCGAGACTTAGAGCTGATCGTGGGCAGCACTACGATCGCGCCGAGAGGATGTCAGACATATCCGGAATTTTCTTATGAATGGCTGGAGGCAGAATTTGACACGGTAGAGACTAGAACTGCAGATCCGTTCTATATTTCAGAAGAAACAAAACAAAAATTAAAAGAGGCGGACGCATATTGGAAGGGCCGTACAACAAGCGAGCTGGCGACCTCCTACATGGAGCCGGAGACATTGCTTGCGATGGAGCACAATATGTTTACGCCGGGAAATTATTTCTACAATGGTGTGGGACATGTCACCGTAAAATATGGAGAGGTTCTTTCTATCGGCTTTGCGGGGATTAGAGAGAAGGCGGAAGAAGAGCTTGCGTCGTTAAGTCTGGCTGATGGAAATTACCAGAAGAAATCTCGTTTTTTAGAAGCAGTAATGATAAGCTGCAATGCAGT
Source organism: Mediterraneibacter flintii (assembly GCF_055387595.1). Classification (NCBI taxonomy): domain Bacteria; kingdom Bacillati; phylum Bacillota; class Clostridia; order Lachnospirales; family Lachnospiraceae; genus Mediterraneibacter; species Mediterraneibacter flintii. Next base: position 3,295,574 of record NZ_AP031405.1, on the reverse strand, counting down.
GATTGCCTATGCGAGAAGATACGCCCGTCTTGCGCTTGAAAAGGCGGAAATCTGTAAAGATGCTGCACGCAAGATGGAATTGCTCCAGATTGCGCAGAACTGTGCGAATGTACCGGAGAAAGGGGCAAGCAGCTTCTATGAGGCATGTCAGTCCTTCTGGTTTGTACAGCAGCTTCTTCAGATCGAGTCCAGCGGACATTCTATTTCTCCTGGACGTTTTGACCAGTATATGTATCCCTATTATAAAAAGGATATAGAAAACGGGAAAATTACAAGAGAATTTGCACAAGAGCTGATGGACTGTGTATGGGTGAAATTAAATGATTTAAATAAATGCCGTGACGCAGTATCCGCGGAAGGATTTGCAGGCTACAGCCTGTTTCAAAATCTGATAGCCGGAGGAGTAAATGAGGACGGGGTAGATGTGACAAATGACTTGTCCTTTATGTGCATCAATGCATCTATGCATGTTGCACTTCCACAGCCTTCTCTGTCTGTAAGGGTGTGGAATGGTTCTCCGCACGAATTTCTGATAAGAGCAGCAGAACTGACCCGTACAGGAATCGGGCTTCCGGCGTATTATAATGACGAAGTGATTATTCCGGCGCTGGTAAGCCGCGGTCTTACACTTCAGGACGCAAGGGACTACAATATTATCGGCTGTGTGGAGCCGCAGAAGGCAGGAAAGACAGAAGGTTGGCATGACGCGGCATTCTTCAACATGTGCCGTCCGTTGGAGCTGGTTTTCCATAATGGAAAAGACAAGGGCGTACAGGTTGGGCCAAAGACTGGTGAGGTAGAGGATATGAAAACATTTGAAGAATTCTACCATGCCTATAAAATCCAGATGGAGTATGCCATTAAGCTGCTCGTCAACGCAGACAATGCGATTGATGTAGCGCACGCAGAACGCTGTCCGCTTCCCTTCTTGTCCTCTATGGTAGATGACTGTATGAAACGAGGAAAGACAGTACAGGAGGGCGGCGCCGTCTATAATTTCACAGGCCCTCAGGGATTCGGCGTTGCAAATATGGCAGACGCGCTCTATGCAGTCAAGACATTGGTGTATGACGAAAAGAAGATTACCATGAAGGAATTAAAAGAAGCATTGCTTACGAACTATGGCAAAGGTCTAAGTGATGAAGATGTGGCTGACATTACAAAGGAAGTTGCACAAGGAATGCAGGAGGCCGGAGAAACAGTAAATGCACAGACGGTGGAGGCTATTTTAAAGAGCGTGGTAGCTGCGTCGGAGTCAGCAGAAGCGAAGGAAAACGGCGAACGAATTTTGAAGCTGATAGAGAAAGTACCGAAGTTTGGAAATGATTTGCCGGAAGTAGATGCGTTTGCCAGAGATGTAGCGTATACATATACAAAACCACTCGAGAAATATAAAAATCCGCGCGGCGGAATGTTCCAGGCAGGTCTGTATCCTGTATCGGCAAATGTTCCTTTGGGAGCGCAGACTGGTGCGACACCGGACGGAAGACTTGCGCATACACCTGTTGCGGACGGTGTTTCTCCATCAGCAGGAAAGGACACGCATGGACCGACAGCAGCGGCAAATTCCGTATCTCGGCTGGATCATTACATTGCGTCCAATGGAACGTTATTTAATCAGAAATTCCATCCTTCTGCGTTGAGTGGCAGAAGAGGACTCGAAAACTTTGTCGGCCTGATCCGTTCTTATTTCGATCAGAAAGGAAGCCATATGCAGTTTAATGTAGTCAGCCGCGAGACACTTCTGGATGCGCAGAAGCATCCGGAACAGTACAAGCACCTTGTTGTCAGGGTTGCGGGATACAGTGCGCTGTTTACAACATTGTCCAAGTCATTGCAGGATGATATTATCCGCAGGACAGAGCAAGGCTTCTAAATAGAGAAGAAAGGAAAGGACATGGAAGAATATTTACAGACAAAGGGCAGAATTTTTGATATTCAGAGATATTCCATCCATGATGGTACGGGAATCCGGACGATTGTATTTTTGAAGGGGTGCGTACTGCGGTGCAGGTGGTGCTGTAATCCGGAATCCCAGGAATATAAAATTCAGACGATGTACGTACAGGGCGAGCCCAAGATCATTGGAGAAGACGTCGCAGTAAAAGAAGTGATGGAGACAGTGGAGAAAGACAGGGTATACTATAGAAGAACCGGGGGAGGACTTACCCTGTCAGGAGGAGAAAGCCTGTGCCAGCCGGCATTTGCAAGAGATTTGCTTCGCGCCGCGCAGGAAAGCGGAATCAATACAGCGATGGAGAGTATGGGATGCGCGGACTATCAGGTAATAGAAGAAATTCTTCCCTGGCTGGATCAGTATCTGCTCGACATTAAGCATATGAATTCTGCAAAACATAAAGAATTTACCGGCAGAGGCAATGAATTGATGCTGGAAAATTCAAGGAAGATAGCGGCGTCCGGACAGACAGAATTAAGTATCCGCATACCGGTGATTCCTGGATTCAATGATACAAAAGAGGAAATCAGGGACATTGCCCGATATGCGAAAGAGATAGGAAATGTAAAAAGAATCCATTTGCTTCCCTACCACCGGCTTGGACAGGATAAATATGCCGGACTTGGAAGAGAGTATTTGATGGGAGATGTAGAGCCGCCGGAGAATCAAAAGATGGAAGTGCTTTTACAGACGGCAAAAGAAGCATCGCAGATGGAATGTCAGATAGGAGGTTAAAAGAAGATGGCACAGGAACATATACCGGAAAGAATTGTACAAGAGCTGGTTCCAGGAAAAGAAATTACGATTGCACATCTAATTGCCAGTCCAGATATTACGCTGTATGAAAAGCTGGGATTGGATCCAAGAGTAGAATACAGTAAATCTGCGATAGGAGTTCTGACAATCAGTCCGGCGGAAACAGCCATTATTGCCGCCGATATTGCTATCAAAGCGGCAGGAATTGAATTGGGGTTTGTAGATCGCTTTAGTGGAACTCTGATTGTAACAGGAACCATTTCTGAGACAGAAGCGGCGATTCGGGCAGTTCTTTCCTATGTAAAAGAGAAGATGGGCTTCTCTGTATGCGAGATAACAAGGACTTGATTCTATGAAAAAAATTGTACTAATGGGGCGCAGCGAATGTGGAAAAACTACATTGACGCAGGCTCTCAAGGGAGAAAAGATACACTATCACAAGACCCAGTATGTCAACAATTTTGATGTGATTATCGATACACCGGGAGAATATGCACAGACAAAACATCTGGGGTATGCACTGGCGCTGTACGCTTATGAAGCAGATATTGTGGGACTGCTTTTATCGGCGACAGAGCCCTATTCTCTGTATCCCCCCTGCTGCACATCTATGTGCAACCGAGAGGTGGTTGGCATTGTGACAAAAATCCATGATGAAAACGCGAATGTAGAACGTGCCAAGAGGTGGCTAAGACTTGCCGGATGCAAGAAAATTTTTTATGTTGATTCTAAAAAATACGAAGGAATTCCGGAAATTTTAGAGTATTTAAAAGAGGAGGGAGATGTGCTCCCCTGGGAAGAAGATTTCCAATAAAACCAACATGAAAATTAGTTGACTAATGTGGGATTGTGTGGTAATATTCAACTAGAAACAACACAAAACAAATATTTTATGCTGTTTTGTTCAGAAATCCAAGGAGGAGAAGAAATGCAAAACGAATATGAGATTAAAAAAGAGATGTGTGAAATCGGCAGACGAGTTTACAATCGTGGAATGGTTGCAGCAAATGACGGTAACTTTTCTGTAAAACTCAACGATAATGAATTCTTGTGCACACCGACAGGGGTTAGCAAAGGATTTATGACACCAGAATATATCTGTAAGGTGGATGCAAACGGAAATGTAATCCAGGCAAATAAAGGATTTAAGCCGTCATCAGAGATCAAAATGCATATGCGTGTGTATAAAGAAAGACCGGACGTAAAATCGGTTGTACATGCTCATCCTCTCTATGCAACGACATTTGCGATTGCAGGAATTCCGCTGACACAGCCAATTATGCCGGAAGCGGTAATTGCATTAGGATGTGTTCCGATTGCAAAATATGGTACACCGTCAACAGAAGAGATTCCGGATGCAGTAGAAGAACACCTGCAGTATTTTGATGCAGTGCTGCTGGAAAATCATGGAGCGCTGACCTACTCCGATTCTTTATTGAACGCTTACCATAAGATGGAATCCGTAGAATTCTACGCACGTCTGTTATGGCAGAGTATGCAGATTGGCGGGCCACAGGAACTTTCCAAAGAACAGGTAGAAAGATTGTATGAGATCAGAAGACAGTTCGGGCTTCCTGGAAAACATCCTGCAAATCTGTGTCCAAATGCGAAAGCAGGAAAACCAAGCTGCCATACCTGCGGCGGTGGCTGCGGCACTGCAAAAGCTGCTTCTGCAACAATTGGAAATGCGGACGCAGACTTGGTTGCTTCTATTACAAAGAAGGTTATGGATCAATTAGGAATGAACTAAGACAAGCATAAAGCATATAGAGCATATAGAAATGAGGACTGCTATGAACGAACAGGATATTACCAGAGCAGTGAAAGCTGTGCTGGAAGAGATGGAAGAAAAACATTCCAATCAGATTGGCGGGCATGTCTGTAAATGCAAAAAACAAGAGATGACTTTAAATCTTGCAAATGCACTGATAGAAAAGGTGAAGGCATATGCGAAAGAAATAGGGGTCAATGTGGTAATTGCTGTTTCAGACAAGGCGGGCAGGCCTGTTGCCGTCCAGTGCATGGACGATGCCTACATAGCAAGCTTTGATATTGCAATCAATAAAACATTTACTTCAGCGAGCCTCAAGATGTCTACGGAACAGTTAAGCCATTTGAGCCAGCCGGGACAGTCTTTATACGGAATCCAGTTTACAAACGGAGGTAAAATTGTTATCTTCGGCGGAGGGGAACCGTTAGAAGCAGATGGAAAAATAATAGGTGCCCTGGGGGTAAGCGGCGGTACAGCGGAACAGGATACGAAGATTGCCGCTTATGGAAGGGACGTTTTTAAGGAGGTATTAGCGTGTCTGTAAATGAACAGATGGTGCAGGACATTGTGCAGGAAGTGCTTGCAAAAATGCAGATAGCATCTGATGTGTCAGGAAACAGAGGTGTGTTTGCTGACATGAACGAGGCGATTGCAGCCGCACAGAAAGCACAGAAGATTGTTGCGAGAATGACCCTGGACCACAGAGAAAAAGTAATCTCCAACATCCGCAGGAAAATCAAAGAAAATGCGGAAATTCTTGCACGTATGGGTGTGGAAGAAACCGGCATGGGAAATGTTGGACATAAGATTTTGAAACATCAGCTGGTGGCAGAAAAGACACCGGGAACAGAAGATATTACAACAACGGCATGGTCTGGAGACAGAGGGCTTACCCTTATCGAGATGGGCCCATTCGGGGTAATCGGAGCAATCACACCGTGTACAAACCCGAGTGAGACGGTGCTTTGCAATACAATCGGAATGTTTGCAGGCGGAAATACAGTCGTATTTAACCCGCATCCGGCGGCGATTAAAACTTCTATCTATGCTGTGAATCTGCTGAATGAAGCTTCTGTAGAAGCAGGCGGGCCGGATAACATTGCATGCACAGTAGAGCATCCGACTTTGGAGACGAGCAATGTGATGATGAAACACAAAGCAATTCAACTGATTGCTGCGACTGGAGGGCCAGGCGTTGTGACAGCGGTTCTTTCTTCAGGAAGAAGAGGAATCGGAGCAGGTGCAGGAAATCCGCCGGCGCTGGTGGACGAGACAGCAGATATTCGCAAGGCTGCACAGGATATTGTAAATGGCTGTACATTCGACAATAATCTTCCATGTATTGCAGAAAAAGAGATAGTGGCAGTGGACAGCGTGGCAGATGAGCTGATGCATTATATGATAGAGGAACAAGGGTGCTACCTTGCTTCGAAAGAGGAGCAGGACGCTTTGACAGCAGTCGTATTAAAGGACGGACGTTTAAACAGAAAATGTGTAGGACGTGACGCAAAGACGCTGCTTGGCATGATCGGCGTGACAGTGCCGGACAACATCCGCTGCATTACATTCGAAGGGCCAAAGGAACATCCGCTGATTGCGACAGAGCTTATGATGCCGATTCTCGGCGTAGTAAGAGCAAAGGATTTTGATGACGCAGTGGAGCAGGCGGTGTGGCTGGAGCATGGAAACAGACATTCTGCACATATCCATTCTAAGAATGTAGACAATATCACAAAATATGCAAAGGCAATCGATACGGCGATTCTTGTGAAAAACGGACCGTCTTATGCGGCTCTTGGATTCGGCGGCGAAGGATTTTGTACATTTACTATCGCCAGCAGAACAGGTGAAGGACTTACAAGCGCAAGCACCTTTACAAAGAGAAGACGCTGCGTAATGACAGACAGTTTATGTATTCGATAGAGGAGGACAAAAAACATGGAAATGAATTCTGCAAATGTAGAAGCGGTTGTAAAACAGGTACTGGAAAGTATGCTGGAAAAACCAATTCCTTCTGCACAGACAGCAAACGCAGGAAGCCAGGCAATTCCAAAAACCGCACATGTTGCGATGCTGACTTCTCTGGAACACTATGACGTAAAGGAATTCCCGATGCCGGAGGTTGGCGACGGCGATATTCTCGTCAAAGTAGAGGGATGTGGAATCTGTGGGACAGATGCACACGAATTTAAGAGAGACCCGTTTGGACTGATTCCGGTAGCGCTCGGACATGAGGGAACCGGAGAAATCGTAAAAATGGGTAAAAACGTAAAAGCGGACAGCGCAGGAAAGCCGCTGAAAGTAGGCGACAAGGTTGTAACCTGTATGATTTTCAAGGACGATCCGGATATTACAATGTTTGACCTGAACAAGCAGAATGTCGGCGGAGCAGATGTATATGGACTTCTTCCGGATGACGATATTCACTTAAACGGATGGTTTTCAGACTACATATTGATTCGGGAAGGTTCCACTGTATTTAATGTAAGTGACCTGGATTTGAAGTCCCGTATTCTGATTGAACCATGTGCAGTGCTTGTACACGCAGTAGAGAGAGCAAAAACAACAGGCATCTTAAGATTCAACAGCAGAGTTGTCGTACAAGGATGTGGGCCGATTGGCTTGATTTGTATCGCAGTTTTGCGTACAATGGGTATTGAGAATATTGTTGCGGTGGACGGCGAACAGAAACGTCTCGACTTCGCAAAGAGAATGGGTGCAGAAAAGAGCGTAAACTTCAAAGATTTCCAGGGCATTGAAGCACTGGCGCAGGGAGTAAAGGATGCGTTCGGCGGATATGCGGCAGACTTCGCATTCCAGTGTACAGGTTCTCCTGTAGCACATGCCAATATTTATAAATTTATCAGAAATGGCGGCGGCCTGTGCGAGCTTGGATTCTTTATCAACGGTGGAGACGCAACCATCAATCCACACTTTGATCTGTGCTCCAAAGAGATTACATTGGTAGGCTCCTGGGTATACACATTGAGAGATTATGCGACAACGTTTGATTTCTTAAAGAGAGCAAAAGGAATCGGACTTCCAATGGATGAGCTGATTACACATGAGTTCCCACTGGAGCAGATCAATGAAGCTCACCAGACAAACCTGGCAATGAAGGGATTAAAGATTGCAATTATTAATAAATAATGAAGCCAGTCCCCTTAAAGGAGAAATGTTATGGGAGAAGCAGTAGGCATGTTGGAGGTGTTCGGGCTGTCAACCGCCTTTGCAGCGGCAGACGCAGGCTGCAAGGCAGGAAATGTCAGGCTGGAGACCTTTGATAAAAATAAACCGGCAAATGCAGATGAATTACCTGTACCACTGATTGTAATGATTAAATTCCGCGGCAGTGTATCCGATGTTACGGCGGCATTAGATGCAGCAAAACGAAGAGCAGAGGAGCTTGCGGGAGTTGTAGCTGAATATGAGATTGCAAGACCGACAGAGGATACAGAAAAGATGCTGAAGCTTAGCGGGTTAGATAAAGGAAAACCACATTTAATCAACGAAAAAGAAATTGAAGAAATTTAGGAGGAAAATAAAATGGCAATGGCACAGTTAGCATTAGGTATGGTAGAAACAAGAGGACTTACAGCAGCAATCGAGGCTGCAGACGCAATGACAAAGGCAGCAGAAGTAACATTAGTAGGGACAGAGAAGATTGGTTCCGGACTGGTAACTGTAATGGTGCGCGGAGATGTCGGAGCAGTAAAGGCTGCTGTTGAGACAGGAGCTGACGCAGCAGGAAGACTTGGGGAATTAGTTGCAACACATGTAATTCCAAGACCACACAACGACGTAGAGAAGATCCTTCCTACAGTATAGGAGAGTTCTGAAATAGAGAAGGGTTTAACTGCGAATGAATGAAAGGGAGCAGTCTCATGGGAAAAGCGTATGGATTTTTTGAAATCCCCAGTGTAACCGCAGCAGTGGTTGCCATAGATATCATGTGCAAGACAGCGGAAGTTGAGCTGGTCACATGGGAGAAAAAATTAGGCGGAAGACTTGTCACGATTATCATTCGAGGAGATGTGTCCGCAGTCACGCAGGCCATTGAAACTGCCGTAGCAAACGGAATCAAGGAACCTGCCTGCCATGTGGTAATTCCAAGTCCTCATGAAGAGATACTGAAGATTATCGCAAAGAGCGTGAACAGGGTAAATTAGGAGGCAGTGTGATGGCAGAGGAAAAAAAGACGGCCGGAGCTTCAAAGAGCACTGGCACATCCAAGAATGCAGGTGCGGCAAAAAAGACAACCAGTACTGCAAAAGCTGCATCCGCTAAGAAGGCAACAAAAACAACAACAGCCAAAGCGCCGTCAAAGACAGTACAGAGAGTGAAACAGGCGGCACATCAGGCAGAACAAGAACAACCAACAATTCAAAAGGAGGAACGAAGAATGTCACAGGAAGCATTAGGTATGGTGGAAACAAGAGGTTTGGTAGCATCTATTGAAGCAGCAGATACAATGTTAAAGGCTGCAAACGTAGTATTGGTAGGAACAGAGAAAATTGGTTCCGGACTGGTAACTGTAATGGTACGCGGAGATGTCGGAGCAGTAAAATCTGCAGTAGAATCTGGTGCAGAGGCAGCAGGAAGACTTGGGGAATTAGTTGCAACACATGTAATCCCAAGACCACACACAGATGTAGAGAAAATTCTTCCGGCAATCAAATAATAAAACATTTGTTTGACACAATATTTACGGCCTTACGTCCGCCGCAGGCGGCCGTAAGGCTTGTGAATACTTAATGAGGAGAATTGATATGGATAACAATAACGTAGCGTTAATTACAAAGCTTGTGCTGGAAGCGGTAGAAAAACAGAAATCTTCGAATGAAGGTGGATTTGTCGTACCGATCGGTGTTTCAGCGAGACATATTCACTTGACACAGGAACATGTGGAAGCTTTGTTTGGAAAAGGATATCAACTGACTAAGAAAAAAGAGCTGATGGGCGGACAGTTTGCCTCCAACGAGACGGTGACAATTGTAGGCCTGAAGCTTCGTGCGATAGAAAATGTAAGAATTTTAGGGCCTGTAAGAAAAAAATCACAGGTAGAAATCTCAGCAACAGACGCGATTCGCCTCGGGGTGAAAGCACCAATCAGAGAATCTGGAAATGTTGCTGGCAGCGCAGCGGTTGCGGTAGTCGGACCGAAAGGCGCGATTTATTTAAATGAAGGCTGCATCATTGCAAAGAGACATATCCATATGGCTCCAAAAGATGCGATGGCAGCAGGCGTACATGACGGGGATATTGTATCTGTAAAGGCAGATAACGAGAGAGGAACCATATTCAATCATGTACAAATCCGTGTGGACGACAGCTTTACTCTGGAAATGCATATCGATACAGATGAAGCAAACGCAGCAAAAATTGCGACCGGAGATACAGTGACAATTATAAAGTAAATGAGATAAGCTCAATCGCAATAGGGAGGATGACATGCTGGTAGGAAAAGTGGTAGGAAGTGTTGTTTCAACACGGAAATGTGAAAATTTAGTCGGCAATAAATTTATGATTGTGGATGTGTTAGAGCATATGCAGTCCGGTGCAAAACAACTCATTGCGATTGACAAGATTGGCGCGGGAATAGGTGAGTTTGTGCTGGTGGCACAGGGCAGTGCGGCGCGGATTGGAAGCGGCATGCCGGACGCGCCTGTCGATGCGGCAATCGTTGGAATTATTGACGATGGAACAGGACTGGAGTAGTGAAATTATGGATATGAAAGAATTAAGCAACATATTGCAACAAAACGGTATTGTTGGTGCAGGTGGTGCAGGCTTTCCAACATATGCAAAGTTAGATGAACGTGCAGAGACGATTATCTTAAATTGTGCAGAATGTGAACCACTACTGAGATTACATAGACAGCTTCTGGAAAAATACGCACAGGAAATTGTAGACACTTTCCATCTGATTGGAAAGACAGTCGGTGCAAAAGAAGTAATTATTGGAATCAAGAAGGCATACAAAAAGACAATTGCGGCGTTAGAGGATGTAATCGGAGAATATCCGGAAGTAAAGCTGGGACTTTTAGATGAAGTATATCCGGCAGGTGATGAAGTGGTTTTGATTTATGAAGTCACAGGCAAGGTCGTAAGACCAGGCGGGCTTCCTATAGAAAGCGGCGTTGCCGTATTCAATGTAGAGACAGTATACAATGTATACAGGGCGCTTAATGACAAAACTCCTGTGGAGGATAAACTGGTATCTGTTGTCGCGGAGGTAGAGCATCCGGTGACAGTGCGTGTGCCGATAGGGACACCGTTAGATGAAGTCGTAGCGCTTGCAGGACGGGTGACGACGCCGAATCCGGTATATTTTGTCGGCGGGCCGATGATGGGAAATATCGGAACCGGAGCACAGCCGGTGACAAAGACGACGAATGCGATTCTGGTTCTTCCAGAGGATCATTATATTATTCAAAAAAAGTTAAAGAAAAATTCCATTGATATGAAACGGGCGGCAGCCTGTTGCTGTCAATGTTCGATGTGTACGGATCTATGTCCAAGACATCTGCTGGGACATCCGATTGAACCGAATAAGTTTATGCTGGCAGCTACCTGCAAGGACGTACAGGAGCCGAATATTTTCATCAATACAATGTTCTGTTCCTCCTGTGGTGTCTGTGAATTGTACTCTTGCTTCCAGGGACTTTCTCCTAGAAGCCTGATGGCAGAATATAAGGCAGGACTTCGGGCAAACGGAATCCGTCCTCCTAAGGTGGAGGCAAAACCGGTAGGGCCGGAAAGAGAGTTCCGCAAAGTTCCTATGGAACGTTTGATGGCAAGACTGGATTTGACAAAATACAACAAGGAAGCGCCATTGGATGAATCAGAAGTGCCTGTAAAGAAAGTAAGAATTTTGTTGAGCCAGCATATCGGTGCTCCTGCTCTGCCGATTGTAAAGCAGGGAGATAAGGTAACAAAGGGACAGATGATTGCTGAACCAGGGAAGGGATTGAGTGTAGGAATACACGCTTCTGTAAATGGTACGGTAAGTGAAGTAAATGAGAAATATATAATCATAGAAACTCAGGAAGGACGTGCAGGTAAATGAGTAAGGCAATTGGAATGGTAGAATATAAGACTGTTTCAGCGGGTGTTACAGCGGTGGACGCTATGGTAAAAACCTCTGAAGTCAATATCATCGAAGCACAGACAGTATGTCCGGGAAAATATATCGCAATCATTTCAGGTGACTTAAGCGCGGTAAAAGCGGCTGTTGATAACGCAAAAGCTCTGCATGGCCTGCACCTGATTGACAGTTTTGTACTTGGTAACCCACATGAGTCCATTTTTCCGGCTATCTATGGAGCTGCGAATATTGAAGATGTTTCAGCTCTGGGAATCTTAGAAACTTATGATGCTTCTTCTATTATTGTAGCGGCAGATGAGGCCGCAAAGACGGCGATTGTAGATTTGATTGAGCTTAGAATCGCCAGAGGTATGTGCGGAAAATCTTATCTTATGTTGACAGGAGAAGTTGCAGCTGTAGAAGCGGCAATTGAAAGAGCGAAGGAGTCGATAGCAGACAGAGGTATGTTCCTTGATTCTTCTGTTATTGCACATCCAGATGCTCAGATTCGAGACGCTATTTTGTAAAATTACCGGGAGGCAGTGCGATGCTTGCAATAGAGAGACGGAATGAAATATTGGATAAACTGCAGGCTGAAAGACGTGTAGTTGTAAGTGAACTGAGTCGTATTTATGATGTGTCTGAAGAGACGATCCGAAGAGACTTGGAGAAACTGGTCAATGATGGGTATGCCATCAAAAGTTATGGGGGAGCAGTGATCAATGAGAATGTAAATATTGATCTGCCCTTCAATGTCAGAAAAAACCGGAATGTAATAGGAAAGCAGAGAATAGCGGAGCAGGTTGAAAAGCTCGTGCATGATGGAGACAGTCTCATGCTGGACGCAAGCTCCACAGCAGTCTATATCGCAAAAATGTTGAAAGAAAAAGAACGTAAAAACCTGACGGTTATCACAAATTCTATTGAGATTATCATTGAATTGTTTGATGCGCCGGAGTGGAACGTTCTTTCAACGGGCGGTGTCTCAAGAGAAGGTACATTTGCGCTGGTAGGGCCGCAGACAGATAAAATGCTGCGTTCCTACCATGTGGATAAAGCAATTATTTCCTGCAAAGGAATTGACCTGTTTTCCGGAATTACGGATTCAGATGAACTGCATGCAAATAACAAAAAGACAATGTTAGAATCTGCAAAGAAGAGGATTCTGGCGGTGGATAGCAGTAAATTCGATAAAACAGCATTTACGGCAATTGGTTCTCTGGAGGATGTCGCAACTGTCGTTACGGATGAAAAACCTGAAGCAAGCTGGCTTCAGAAGTTTGAAGAATTGGGGATAGAGTGTATTTATCCTGAATAGAGGAAGGGCGCTTATGAAGAGCTTTGATATTAAGACGAAAATATTTTTTGGAGACCAGGCATTGGATCGCCTTGCCGAAATACCTTACAAGAGGGTATTGATCGTCACAGATCCGTTTGTGGCGAAAGGCAGCATGATTGACCTGGTGACAGAACCTCTGAAACGGGGAAACAAAGAATTTGAGATTTTTAAAGATGTTGTGCCGGATCCTCCGATTGAAAAAATCAGTGAGGGCGTCCGGAAAATGCTGGAATACAAACCCGACGCAATTGTTGCGGTAGGAGGCGGATCTGCTATAGATTCTTCTAAATCTATCCGCGAATTTGCTCTTCGGGTAGAGCAGTACGCAGAGGTCGGGCTGATTGCGATCCCTACGACAAGCGGGACTGGGTCAGAGGTAACTTCCTTTGCCGTAGTTTCTGAACCGGCAGCCCAGATGAAGTATCCGCTTGTATCACGTTCCCTTACTCCAGATGAAGCAATTTTAGATGCAGAACTGGTAAAGAGTGTTCCGCCTTCTATTACGGCAGACACAGGAATGGACGTATTTACACATGCCCTGGAGGCATGCGTGAGCATCAATAGAAATGACTTTTCTACGGCGTTGGCGGAGAAAGCTATTGAAATCTGCGGTGTATTCCTGCTTCGCGCATATCTGGATGGAAACGATACCCACGCGCGGCAGAAGATGCATTCTGCTTCTTGTCTGGCAGGACTTGCTTTTAACTCTGCGTCATTGGGCTTAAATCATGGTATGGCGCACCAGCTTGGAGCGACATTCCACATTCCGCATGGACGTGCGAATGCAATGCTGCTTCCACATATCATTGAATTTAATAGTGATATTAACAAGCACAGTAAGAGCCGTACAGAATATCTGCCGGCAGTAAGGAGATATGCCACAGTCGCACAGATTCTTGGCTTAAGCAGCTATAATGAGATTATGACAGTGCGCTCTCTGGTAAACTGGGTACAGTTTATGCTGAAAGAAATGGATATTCCGCTTTCTGTTTCACAGATGGGGACAGTTACAGAGGAAGAATATTTCGGAGCAATCGACAGGATGGCAGATGCCGCCCTGGCAGACGGCTGCACAGAGACAAATCCAAGAGTGCCGAGAAAAAAAGATGTGATCGAGATATACAAAAAACTGTGGTAAATAATCGGAAGAATCATTTAGAAAAAATAGATATAAGAAATACAATTCGGAGTTGTGTGATGCCAATGGCAGGCATTGCACAGCTCCGTCTTTGTTTTTGCAGTGAATTTCAAAAAGATATGCTATAATATGCATAAAGAATAATTGAAATTAACTGAGTGGAGAGAGGAATACTTCTTGAATGGAAGATAAAAAGATATTACTTGATAATATTGACAAAATTCATACAACTGAAATGGGAGTTGGTAGAATTAAAAGAAACCTGAAAATAGATACAGTAAATGTTGTTGAGTATTGTAAAAATAAGATGTTGGATAAAAATTGCAATATATACAAACAGGGAAAGAATTGGTATTGTGAAGTTGAAAATATAAAAATTACTATCAATTCATATAGTTATACAATTATCACAGCACATATTGTTAAGTAAATTCTATTTTAGATGTTGTCATCGTCACTTCAAATAAATTAGATATGATTGCAAATCAACATTTTACGCAAGAATTTGGGGAGGTCTATAAACAGCAAACGGAATATTATGGTGCTTGCACTTCTATTCGTGCGTGGTACAGTGACGGAAAAGAAGTTGAATTTGGAATAGTAGAACGTCGTGGGTTACAACACCGTTAGATACAGGAACTTATCAAGTATTATCTGATGGCTATAAACTTATTGTGGATAAGAAGCGATACTTTAAAGATTTAGAATTATAAAAACAGTAGTTTATAGAACTGAGAAAATTAAAATTTTATGAGGAGGCGTTATTATATGAGTGATATTCAAAATAGAATGTATAGTCCTGTATTAGAAGAAATTGGGGAATATGTTAATAATCCAGTATTCCTTCAATTTTGTATGGAAATCAAAACAAAATATAAATGTAATGAAAAAATAGAGTTTAGCTCTTGTAGTTGGGAGCATGGTTGGAATGTAAAGTTTAAAAAAGCGGGAAAAAGTCTTTGTACAGTGTATCCCAAAGAAGGATATTTTACAGTATTAGTTGTGGTTGGACAAAAAGAGAAGGAAGCTGTTGAAGCTATTTTACCTGAATGTACCACGGAATTAAGGGAAATTTATAAACAGACAGAAATGGGTAACGGACAAAGGTGGCTGATGATTGATTTAGAAGATAGAGAAAAAATGTATATGGATATATTTCGATTGCTTGATATTCGCAGAGGATAATAAATTCCAGTTGATATAACTAGGCTAAATTGACATTTACCGAAAGGAGTAGACAACTATGAAAATGCCAGAAAAAATTGATATAAGTATGTTTGCTCCATGCGGAATGAATTGCAAAGTTTGTTATAAACACTGTTACCATAAAAAGCCTTGTGCTGGGTGCTTGAATAGTGATAAAGGGAAACCTGAACATTGTCGTAAATGCAAAATAAAGGACTGTATTCAAGCAAAAGAGTTATCCTATTGTTTTGAATGTGCTGAATATCCATGTAAATTGATTAAAAACCTTGAGAAAAGCTATAACAAACGATATCAAGTAAGTTTTATAGAAAATAGCTGTTTTGTTCAAGAACAAGATTTGGATCATTTCATGGAACAGCAGAAAATAAAATATACTTGTTCTAAATGTGGTGGGATTATTTCTATTCATGATAGAGAATGTAGCGAATGTCAAGAAAAAATGAAATAGCAAAATCTTAATTTATCAATCTAGAGGAAGATGAGTATGAAGCAAGAATTAAAGCAACTCTTATTTATTTGTATCTTTTTAATTAGTGGCTGTGTAATTGGATATTTCTTTGCAGTCAATGAAATAAATCAACTTAAAGACCCTGAGTTTATTGCACTTTTAGCCCGTTATAATATGTCTGTTCCAGAGCCGGTAGGATTTACAAAAAGTATTATTTTGTTCGGCTGGCTTTTTGCTGGAATAGCCACAGGGGTTATTTTTTATATTGGTATAGCAAAAAAATGGCTGACACCTATTGCTCCTAAAATTTTTATTGGATTTATGACATTTCCATTTTATACATTGGTCGGAATAATTGGCTCAATTCCTTTTATAATTTATAAAGGAATGGTACTGTTTAGAAAAAACTCATGTGATTATGGATTTTGGAGCAAATAAAACTTTAACAGGCGGTTTGGCTTTACAGACAGTTGAAACATATAAAGACTTTATCGGGAAAAGAGATGTTTCTTTTGGTGGTAATAACTTTGAAATTTACTTTGAAGAAGATAATTTTGATGAATTTGCAGATAAGTTGAAAGAATGTGATGTTGAATATGTCCACCCTATTGTAGAACATTCATGGGGACAGCGCGTTGTTCGTTTCTATGATCCAGATAAACATATTATCGAAGTTGGGGAGAACATGAAAATAGTATGCAAACGTTTCTTAAATAGTGGAATGACACCAGAACAAGTAGCAGAACGCATGGACGTACCCATGAAATTTGTTAATGCCTGCATGCGATAAATTCTAGCTTGTCGGGTAGAAAAATTAGAAATTATGGAGGCAAAATAATGAGCGAAGAATATATAATACCAGCGTGTTCAGGAATAAAGATTGATGTTAATCAAGGTCAAAATATTACCGTAATTGATATAGAAGGTGGGCAAGTAGTTGATTTTTTTGCAGAAGTAACAGATAGCCAAAATGAATTTTTATCAACAGGAGTAACGATTGATTGTAATGAGTCCTTAAAATTAGAAATTGGAGATATCATTTATACAAATCTGTATCACCCCATGATGAAAGTGCTTTTAGATGATGTCGGAGAACATGATTTATTACACCCATGTTGTCGACCAGAAATGTATGATTTTTTCTATCACAACAGCAAAGGACACCCAAACTGCTTCGATAATATCAATAATGCCCTTAATGAGCAACGCCCTATTATCACACCTGTCAATTTATTTATGCACACGAAAATCAATACTAATGGAAGTATTGCAGTAGAAGCACCTATTTCCAAAGCAGGAGATAAAATTGTAATAAAAGCATTGCTGAATATTACACTCGGAGTTGCCGCTTGTAGCGTATCTGAAAGCAAGTGTAATAGTGGTAAATGTTCACCTGTTAAAATCATTATTGACTAGAACAAATCCCCGTTTGTATAGCAAGAAATAAATTTAGAAGTTATGGGGATGATTTGATGATAATGTATGAATATGGAGCAAATAGAGAAAAAGTAATCGTACTAATATATCCTTCCGTATTTATGTGGGACTATTTTGAGAATGTTATACCATTACTTAAAGAAAAGTATCATCTTATTATTCCTGCCCTTCCTGGATATGATGAAGAAAATCCCAATGAAGATTTTACAAGTGTAGAAGAAATTGCTGATAGCTTAGCAAAATTGCTGATAAGATATAAAATCAGAACAATAGATATTCTTGATGGTTTCTATGAGGGAAATCGGAGGATTAGGATTTCTTGAAAAAGCCTTCTCTACTGACGATTATAATAAGGAAGATTTAAAATGCATTGTTAAAGTCCTGCATTTTATAAGCTATAAAACAATATGGCGAACCTTCGACTCATGTAATAATTATGCTATGCTAAGGAGCATACCTAAATATGAGGGACATCTTCAATACTGGTATGGAGATAAGCAAGTCTATCCTCAAAAGATGGTTAAGCGTTTGGAACTTATAATAGACGCTGAGAATTAGAAAATTTTGGTTTGTATGGCGAGTGATAAATTGGAAACTGACAAGCGAAAGTAATAAAGGTAATAGGGGGGATTTAAAGGGTGAAGCTCGTACTTATAATCGTTGATTTATTGACAGCAGCTTTTCTTTATGCAGTTGGAAGATATTTCATTAAATCGAAGAATACAAAAAGAAGTATATTGTTTCTTGCAGGAGATTATTCTGGATTAAATACACAGAAAATATGCAGAGTCGTTGGAAAAAGGTTAAAAATAGGGGCAATACTGTTTCTATTTGGCAGTATTATTGATTTTGTTAAACCAGGTACGGGAATAACGATAGCCACTGTTGTTTTTTTTATTTTAATGCTGCTTCATTTAGTTGATATGACTATCAATCGAAATAAAAAATATCGGATATAAATTCCAGGTTCACAGAACTGAGGAAATTGAAGTTTGAGGAGGCTCGCCCAATGAAAAAAGTAATGGGAATTATAGGCTGTATTTTAGGGCTCTTATTAGTTATTTTTGGAATTGTAGCGAAAGTAAAAGAACATAGTGCTGTCTCTGTTATCGGAGGGGCGGATGGCCCTACATCTGTGTTTATTGCAGGCAAGGTAAATGATGATTTCATGGGTTTTCTTATATTTACAGGAGTACTGCTATTGGCAATAGTCCTAATTGTTTATTTAAAGAGAAAACGTTAAATTTCGGTTTAGTGAAAAAATGAACGGAACAATAAATCAGAATTTGAGGTGAGCCGATGGACTATATGATACGAGAAATGAGAAAAGAAGAATATTGTTTGTTAGACAATTTTTTATACGAAGCGATTTATATTCCAGACGGTATTGAACCTCCATCTAAATCCATAATAGGCTGTCCTGAATTACAAGAATATATCATTGATTTTGGAAAACGAAAACATGATAAAGCCTTAGCAGCAGAAGTTCAAGGAAACGTGGTGGGGGCTATTTGGGTCAGAATAATGAATGACTATGGACATATAGATAATGATACCCCATCACTTGCTATGTCTATCTATAAAGAATACAGAGGATTAGGCATTGGAACTTCATTATTGAAACAACTACTGTCAGTGGAAAGATTAGCTGGTTATTCAAAAATTTCTTTATCCGTTCAGAAAAGCAATTATGCTGTAAAAATGTATAAGAAAGTTGGGTTCACTGTTGTTGCTGAAAATAGTGAAGAATATATTATGGCTATAAATTTGCAACATTAAATTCCAGCTTACAGAGTAACGATAAGCAGTATGAAGGAGGTGAAATGATGCGAATTTGTAACAGATGTAATTGTGAAATGGCAGAAGGGTACAGCCTTCAAATCAGTAATTTAACAGCCATGGGAAGCCTGCAGTTAGTGAAAGGGCGAACGATATTTGGAGAAGAGATGGGAAAAGTGAAGGTTGCAGTCTGTCCAAAATGTGGAGAGCTTTCCCTGTACTTTGAAAACATAGATAAATTATAAAAAGGAAAATTCAAGTTTACAGGGAGGGCTAGCTTATAATGATAAAAACAATTTTTCAAAGGAATGAGATAGAAGAACCGGTATTTTTTACACCTTCCGATACTACAAAAAGGATTTCCAATTTTCCGAAAATCTGTGTATCCACCTTTTCGGAAAAAATAATTCAGAAATTTTCGTCCTTACAGAATACGGAAAAGATTGCAGAGTTATATACTGCAAATGGAATGACACCTGTTTATAAAATCAGATATAAAAATACAGATATTGCGTTTTATTTGTCGAGAGTAGGTGCGCCTGCCTGTGTGGCGGGCTTTGAGGAAGTCGTTGCTATGGGGGCGAAGAAATTTGTATTGTTTGGATCCTGCGGAGTACTGGATGACCATAAAGTGAAAGAGAATATTATTATTCCTGTTTCTGCGATTCGTGACGAGGGAACAAGCTATCACTATATAGAACCTTCGGAAGAGATTGAGGCGAATACACATTCTATCGAGGTACTGGAACAGGTTTTAAAAAACTGTGGTTATTCTTACATAAAGGGAAAAACATGGACTTCGGACGCTATTTACAGAGAAACCATACCTGCTATACACAGACGTAGGCAGGAAGGCTGTCTTGCGGTTGAAATGGAATGTGCTTCTATGTTGGCTGTATCACAATACAGGAAAATTCCATTCCTCCAGTTTTTATACGGAGCAGATAATCTAAGCTCCGATACTTGGGAAATCAGAGATTTAGAATTATATGGATTTACAAATGCTCAAAAATATATGCTTTTGGCATTTGAATGTGGTCTGGCAATGTAAATATTTGAAGATAGGGAGTTTCCTAGGCATAGAACAGTGGCTATATAAGAGGAATTTTTGGCTATTTCAGATTTATAGGAGAGATTATTGGCAAGTTATTGACATATGTTCATAAAGTGCTATACTTTATGGTATAAGGAGGTGTGTACAGTGGCAAGACCGCAAAAATGCAGGTGCATCTGCTCCAAACCGTCAGTGACAGAGTTCCTTCCTGTCAGAGGCGGAGTGG
Source organism: Mediterraneibacter flintii (assembly GCF_055387595.1). Taxonomy (NCBI): domain Bacteria; kingdom Bacillati; phylum Bacillota; class Clostridia; order Lachnospirales; family Lachnospiraceae; genus Mediterraneibacter; species Mediterraneibacter flintii. Next base: position 3,275,376 of record NZ_AP031405.1, on the reverse strand, counting down.
TAGAGACAGTCCGCATAGGATTTGATGAATATGAGGCAATAAGACTTTTAGATTACGAGCACCTGACACAAGAGCAGTGTGCAAGAAAAATGGATGTCTCCAGACCTACGGTGACGCGGATTTACGACGAAGCGAGACAGAAGATGGCAGATGCTCTTGTCAACGGCAAAAAGATTGTAATTGGAGGCGGAGATGTCATTGTATGTACGGCGTTTAAGCCGGAATGTGCCAATGTAAGGCACTGTTGCCACAGAACAAAGGAAAGAAGAGAAGTGGATGCTGCGGCAGAGGAGTTCAGGCCGGAGGGAACCTGGCCGGATAAAGAAAGAGAGGAAAGGTAGAAAATGAAAGTATTGATTGTCGGAGGTGTTGCTGCGGGAACAAAAACCGCGGCTAAACTAAAAAGAGAGGATCGCAGTATAGAAGTACTTGTCCTTACAAAAGATGAGGACATTTCCTATGCAGGATGCGGACTTCCATACTATGTAGGCGGAATGATCGCAAGCAGAGAGGAACTCATTGTAAATACACCGCAGAAATATTCCGGACTGACAGGAGTTTCGGTGGAGACAGGAAAAGAAGTCGTTGCTGTCAATGCCGCAGAGAAAACAATAACGGCGCAGGATGTGAAATCAGGAGAAAAGACAGAATATACATACGACCGCCTGGTGATTGCAACAGGAGCATCCCCTGCGGTTCTTCCGATTCCAGGAAAAGACCTTCCAGGTGTGTTTAAGATGCGCACGCCGGATGATGCGGTTACGATGCGTTCTTATGTGGAAGAACAGAATGTAAAAAAGGCGGTTGTTATCGGCGCGGGATTTATTGGACTGGAGGTAGCGGAGAATTTAAAAGCAAAAGGTGTCAAAGTTACGGTGATTGATTTTGCAGATCAGCTTTTGCCTAATATTGTAGATTATGAGATTGCGCTTTATATCAAGAAGCATTTATTAAAAGAAGGTATCCGCGTAATTACAGGTACAAAGGGAGAGGAAATCCTCGGAACCAAGAGAGTAAGTGCTATCCGTACGTCAGCAGGAACGTTGAATTGTGAGATGGTAGTGATGGCAGCAGGAATACGTCCGAATACTGCATTTTTAGACGGAACCGGAATTGAGATGTTCAAGGGGACAATCAAAGTGGATAGTTCTTTAAAAACCACTGTAGATGATATTTATGCAGTAGGCGACTGTGCTATGGTGACAAACCGGATCACAAAGGAACCACAGTGGTCTCCTATGGGATCTTCTGCAAATATGGAAGGGCGTACTTTGGCGCAGATTCTTGCGGGAGAGAAAAAAGCATATCCAGGGGTACTTGGTACAGGCGTAGTGAAGCTTCCGAATTTGAATTGCGGGCGTACCGGATTGACAGAAGCGCAGGCAAAAGCAGCGGGATATGACGTGATTACCGCTTTAGTTCCCACAGATGATAAAGCGCACTACTATCCAGACGCTTCCTTTTTCATTACAAAAATCATTGCGGATAAGGTGAGTCATAAATTACTGGGTGTTCAGGTTTTAGGAACAGGCGCGGTGGATAAAATGACGGATATTGCTGTAATGGGAATAAATATGGGCGCAGTACTGGAAGATTTTGAAAATGCGGATTTTGCATATGCACCGCCGTTTTCTACGGCAATTCATCCATTTGTACAGGCGGTGTATGTACTGCTTAATAAATTAAATGGAACGATTATAAGTATGACTCCGGCAGAGTATCTGGAAGGAAAAGCAGAAGGATATAAAGTGGTAGATGTCGGATTAGAGCCATCTGTGCGTGGTGCAGTTTATGTAAATCTTGCCTCTGTAAACGGCGAAATACCAGGGCTGGAAAAGGAAGAAAAGCTGCTGCTTGTCTGTGCAAAAGGAAAAAGAGGATATTTCCTCCAGAACAGAATGCGTTATTATGGATATAAGAATACAGTTGTATTGGAGGGCTCTACATTCTTTAATGATGTAAAAGCAGAGGCGTCTGGGGAACAGGTTTCTGCGGAAGAAATCACAAGGGTGAAGGCGCTTGGATTTCTGCATGACAAGCGGACACCGGACAAATTTAACGGGCGCGTCATCACAAGAAACGGGAAAATCACAGCAGAAGAAGCGCGAACGATAGCGGAAGCGGCAGAGATGTTCGGAAGCGGGGAAGTGACAATGACCTCACGCCTGACGATGGAGATACAGGGGGTTCCGTTTGAGAACATTGAGCCTCTGCGCGAATATCTTATGCAGGCGGGATTGGAGACGGGAGGAACAGGCTCGAAGGTACGTCCGGTTGTATCCTGCAAGGGAACAACCTGCCAGTATGGTCTGATTGACACATTTGCCCTGTCAGAAGAAATCCATGAGAGATTCTATCATGGATATAATACAGTGAAGCTCCCGCATAAATTTAAAATTGCAGTGGGAGGATGTCCGAACAACTGTGTAAAACCAGATTTGAATGATTTAGGAATTATCGGACAAAAAATACCGCAGATCAGCCTTGAAAAATGTCGGGGCTGTAAAGTATGCCAGATAGAAAATGTCTGTCCGATTCAGATTGCGAAAGTGGAGGAAGGGAAAATTGCGATAGATGAGAACCTGTGTAATCATTGCGGGCGCTGTGTGGGGAAATGTCCATTTAAAGCAATAGAAGATTCGATCACCGGATACCGCGTCTATATCGGAGGCCGCTGGGGGAAAAAGGTGGCGCAGGGAAGATACCTGGACAAAGTATTTACAGATAAAAATGAAGTACTTGATGTTGTAGAAAAAGCAATTCTTCTGTTCCGCGAACAGGGAATCACAGGAGAACGGTTTGCCGATACGGTAACACGACTGGGCTTTGAAAATGTACAGGAACAGCTTTTGGAAGACGGGCTTTTAGAAAGAAAAGCAGAAAATATAGCGGCACAGAAGCACCTTAAGGGTGGGGCAACCTGCTAATAAATAAAAGAAAAGTGTGAAGGAGAGGCTTTACATTGTTCGTCAGGGTTTCACCGAAATATCTGACTTACGCAAAGCATCTCTTTCACACTTGCTTTTTCTTCAGCTTAGGTTTGTAATTTTAGACAAAACTGGCTGCACTTATGCTACAGGCTTTCATTTCCGGTCTGTGCCAATAGCTCTTCAAATCCGGCGCAGCTGCGGATAAAAGCGTATTCCTCGCGGGAAGATAATTCGGTATAAAAGTTGTCTGCGATTCTGCTTGACAGAAATGTTGCGCCGCCGGCATCAGCAGCATTGCGGTATAGCGGCTCATTTTGCGGACTCCATTCTTCTTTCATAGCGGGCAGCATTTTCTTGAGAATAGCGCAGCAGGCATCTCCGTCCTGCTTTTTTACGGCAATCTGTAAATGGGCATTATAGCGCATCCATTCTGGAAAACAGAATTTGCAGGTTACAGCTTCGTACAAATCAGCAAAATATGCAGCATCTTGATCACATTTCTGAAGCAAAGACCATTCAAGCATATGCATTAACGCTGTCTGTATATCTGTGACACCCTTTAGTATACGGTGTGCCCAGATTTTTTGAGCATCCTCGTATTTTTCCTGACACTGATAGAGAACGGCAAGCTGCTCTTCCTTATCTATTTTGGAAAAGGGAAGTGTATCGATTAACTCTTCTGCTTTTGAAAAATCACCACTATTGCGCGCATAGGAAATCAACATGCAGGTTGCTGTATCTTTTATTTCCTGTGTATCGCTGTCGGCCAGCCGCTTATAAAATAATTTAAATACTTTCTGATATTTCTCTGGATCAGGTACGTTATAGAGTGTTAATGCCCCTTCCAGATAGAGAACGACACTATAAAGTAATGTATCGCAGGTTGGATATTCATGTATTTTGTCCAGAGCCTTTTGAAAAGCGGCTTCATAATTTTGCTCTTGAACCACCTTATCGAGTATGTCTACAAAATTTTCAATTTCCACATCAGATAAATCTTCATGGAAAGACATAAGCGTATTTAAGTCAATTTTCAGCAGCCTTGCTAAGGCCGGCAAAAGTGTGATGTCTGGGTATGTGCTGCCCTTTTCCCATTTATTTACCGCAGGAGCAGACACGCCTAAATATTCCCCGATTTGTTCTTGTGTCAATGACAATTCTTTTCGTTTTTCACGAATAATTTGGTTGATTTTCATATGGCACCTCCGGTTTTTATGATTTCATGTTACCAGAGCCGCTTTTATAAAACAATGGAATGGTTGTTAAATTATAGATTTATAAAATTGAACATAAGTTAAATATACAAAAATGAAAACACATACCGGATGTCTATCTGGATGAAATGAAGCTTTTTATCAGCTTTGCGGCTTCTTCAGCATTGGTCATAATGGCGGGGTGCCCGCCACTTGGAAAAAGGTATACGGAAGACAGAGGCAGTATAGAAGCCATTGTTCTGTATTCTTCTTCAAGATTACTTCGGCAGCTTTCATCTTCTCTGCTTCCCATCAATAGAATGGGAATTTTTAATTCTTCTAATGGCTTATGAAATAGCGAACGCTTTTCCTTTGCACACTCCAGCAAAGCTTCAGTATCAAGATCTACTACTTTTTCCCAATCTGGTCCCTGGCACCATTCATAAAATTGCCTTGACTGTGTATCTGCTTTGGCAGCTTTTCTTTCAGCGAGAAGATGAACAGAAAAATTTTCATTGAGAGTGCGCCCGTCAAAGCTGTCTGCTATGACTGAATGAAATAAATCAGGACATTCCAGCGCTGCGTTGACTGCCGCCCATGCGCCGCCGCTTGTACCGATAAGACTGACCTTTCCATATTTCAAATGTTTAGCGAGTGCTATCGTCTGCAGGGCTTCGTCATACCACATATCCGGCGAAAATTTTTCTACCCGATCGGATTGCCCGTTGCCCAGAAAATCAATCAAAATACATCTAAAGCTTTCGGCATACAGCGGCATAAGGAGCTTAGACATTTTTGAAGAAGCAGTATTTCCATGTAAGAAGATAAGGGGCTCGCCCTGCCCATATTCCTCATAAAAAATGGACTTATTTTGATATTGAAAATATGCCATATTACACCTCCCTGCTTTTACTTTGATAAAGTGAATGTTCTTTTATACAGATGAAAAAGATAGCAGACAGCCGTAAAGCGCTGTCCTATCTATAGTATTTTATACTGTACGGTGGAAGGCAGCACTGTCCGTTCAGTGTTTCTTTTTCTCCTGTTATAAGCTCGCGGTAATCTCCGTATAGTCTATGGTCATATGCTGTATAAGGATTCTCGGACGCATTGACGGCGACGAGAATTTTTTCTTCTTCTGTTTGGCGTTCAAATATAAGCTGATGATTTGTGATTACAAGGTTTTCGTAATCACCGCTGCAAAGCGCCGTACTATTTTTACGGATAGAGATAAGCGTCCGGATAAAATCGGTTAATTCGTTGGGGTTTGGTTCTTCAAAGCAAGGGCGCAGGGCATAATCATTATCAGGTGCTTTTTCTCCCTCCTCTCCCCATTCACTTCCATAGTAAATACAAGGAATACCGGGCATACCAAAAAGGATACCGTATGCAAGGGGAAGATGATTTTTATTTGTTAAAATGCTGGCTATGCGGGTGACATCGTGATTATCTACAAAATTCATCAGATGCTTTCCGCGATAGAGGCACCATTGCTCTTTTCCGTATTGTCGGTTCAGAGAATGGGCAATCTCAAATAGATTCATACTGTTGAAGCTGGAATAAATTCCTTTGTAACATTCATAATTTGTACAGCTATGCAGCATTTCGTCATTTACGATACGGTTATAGTCTCCGAAGAGAACCTCTCCGATCAGAGCAAAACCAGGTTTTGCTGCCTCACAGAAGCTGCGCAGACTGCGCATAAAATCATGATCCAGGCTGTAAGCTACATCCAGACGCAGCCCGTCAATATCGAATGTATCTATCCAGAATTTTACACAGTCTAAAAGATAATTTTTAACCTGCGGATTCTGTAAATTCAGTTTTACCAGCTCAAAATGTCCTTCCCATCCTTCATACCAGAAACCGTCATTATAGGCATTGTTTCCGTCGAAATTGATGTAAAACCAGTCTTTATAGGGAGAATCCCACTTTTTTTCCTGTACGTCTAAGAAAGCCCAAAAACCTCTGCCTACATGGTTGAAAACACCGTCCAGTATAATTTTTACATGGTGGTCATGCAACGCTTTACAAACCTCTTTAAAATCGTCGTTTGTGCCAAGACGGCAATCTATTTGCTTAAAATCTCTTGTATCATAACCGTGATTATCAGATTCAAAAATTGGGTTTAAAATAATGGAACCAATTCCAAGGTGTTCAAGATATTCGCTCCATTCCCCAATTTTCCTGATACGAGGAATACAGACCCCGTCATTGTGTATCGGGGCGCCGCAAAAACCAATTGGATATATCTGATAGAAAGTCTCGTTATAAGCCCACATAATTCGTACCTGCCTTTTTATTTTATTATAGCATGCTTTGGACTGCTGTGAAAAAAGAATAAAAAAAGATCCCCCCTGTTGCTTTGGCAGTAAAAACTGTCGGAAGCAGCAGGGAGGCCTTCAGCACATTTTTTAATCCTCTTTTAGTTCTACAAGTACTTCAATTTCACATGCAATTCCACCAGGCAGGGTATTGACGCCGATTGCTGTCCTTGCCGGACAGCCAACCTCTTCGCCGAAGAGATCCACCAGAAGGTTAGAACCGCCGTTTACAACTTGTGGCTGTTTATCAAAGTCATCTGCACTGTTTACAAAGGCCAGAACCTTGACAAAACGTTTGATTTTATTTAAATCTCCAGTTTTTGCATCGAGATTTGCAAGAAGGTTCAGCATACAATTATAAGCAGCCTTCTGCCCTTCTTCCAGAGTCAAATTTTCTCCAACCCTTCCTACGACTGTATTGCCATTTCCTAAATCTGGGCCGCAGCCAGAGCAATACAATAAATTTGTGCCAAATTCCTGCACAGGTGTGTAGACACCTCCCTTTGGCGGCGGAGCCGGCAGAGTGATTCCTTTTTCTTTTAATACATCATAAATGTTCATGCTTTATCTCTCCTTTTAAATGAATTTATATGTTTAGTGTACCATTGCATCTATAACGAAATATATATGTAGGCACACTAATAGGTTATTTTTCGGTTTCTGGCAGATACAGGCCAGTTGTCAACAATTTTGCCATTTTCTACTACAAGGACGGAAGCGTATAGGGCACTGGTCGGGCAGATATGCGTAGGAATAACGAAAAGCTCATCGCCTACCTTCGGACATGCATCCTCATATCCTGGTTTCATACGATAAGTCCAGTGTTCTTCGCTCTGAAACAGTTCTTCGCAGTTTTCGACTCCCAGAAGCAAGCCGCGCGTACCGGCCGGATCAGCGGCGATTCCTTTGTAGCCACAGTCAATAGTGAAAATACCTTTGTCCGGACAGCTTATGACACGCGTGAGAATTGCCGCTGCGGGCACATATGGTAAATCCGGAAATTTTTGAGAGTAGCCATAGTCATAAATAAAGATAGTACCTGGGGAAAAATAAACTTCCGTATTCTCTTCTTTCCCTTCAGTGAGACAGAAATCTGCATGGCAGGGGAAAGAAGGAGACCCACCTATAATAACCAGAGAACAGGAGGGATGCTTTGTGCATATCGTATGCAGCAGAGATTTTATCTCCAGATCTACGGTATCTGCCGCTTTTTTTCTTTCTTCATATGTATGCTCTGTCCGGTGACCGTCATAGCAATGGAGCCCTTTTAAAGTAATTCCTTTTATCTGGGAACAGGAATCACAGAATACAGCTAATTTAGAAAGCGGTACGCCGGTACGATTCATTCCCATATTCACATCGACAAGTACATCTACGTTTTTAAGAGAAGAACTTGTCGCAGCATTTCCCAGATGCGCTAACATATCTAAGTTATCCCCGATCGCATAGAAATGTGTCTGTGGAAAACTTTCTGCTAATTTGATAAAACGGCAGATGTTTGGCCCGATAAGCGGATAGGAAACGACAATATGCGCTGCTTTATTGCCGGCTGCAACCTCTGCTTCCGCTATCGTTGCACATTTAAAACGAGTAATCCCCATATCCATTGACATACGAATAACATCCGCCATTTTGTGGCTTTTGATATGAGGCCAAAGATGTTCTGCGCCGCGGGCGATTTCAATTGCTTTTTGCAGATTATCGCGGATAAGGCTGCGATAATAGATTAAAGCAGGAGTAATTACATCCTGGCTTCCCAAAAAGGTATAAGACGGTTCCTTCATAAACTGTGCCTCCTTACGTTTGATAATATAATACATAAAATATAAAGATTCAAGAGAATTGATAAATTGTTGAATTTCCTCTTTTTTATTTTTACACAAAATGTTGAAATAGTCAAATGATAAATTTTAAAAACAAAAAAATTGTAAATTTAGACAAAAAGGCCTGCGAAATTTTGGGAAAAGTGCAGAAATTGGGGGGGGGTGAAGAAATTATATTGACAAATTGTTGAAATGATAATAAGCTCATGTTAAACAATTTGTTGAATAAAGGATGAAGGAGGAAACAACATGGAAGGAAATTTTGGAACATTTTTCCTAATAGGATTTGCACTTTATGTAGTACTTATGATTGTAGTCGGATACATAAGCAGTAAAGGGAAGTCTTCAGGAAAAGGATACCTGACAGGAGGCGGACAGCTCCCGTTTTTTCTGATTTTTGCTACAATGGGTGCGACATTGATCGGGACTGGTTCTTCTATCGGCGCCACTGCAAACGGATTTAAAATGGGATTTGGAGGCGCCGCATATGGATTGGGGGCAGCGCTTGGAGTTCTGACACTTGCCTGGATTGCAAAAAAGACAAAATTAAGAGAAAAGAATTTTGTAACTATGGCAGAAGAAGCACAATTCCATTATAATGGAAATAAGCTTGTAAAAAATGTCATGAGTATTATGATGTATGTGATCGAAGTCGTATGGCTTGGAAACCATGTCAACGGAGGTGCTACCTATTTAAGCTATGTGACAGGACTTGATGCATTTACGTCAAAGGCGATTGCGGTATGTGCATTTGGAATTTATGTCATTATCGGCGGGTATTTGGCCGTTGTGTGGACAGATTTGATTCAGCTTACAATTCTGGTGATTGGATTTATTGCGATTACAGCGGTATGTCTGCCGATGGCAGGAGGCTGGAGTGGTATCACAGATACAATTACAGCAGCAGGAATGGAAGGAAACCTTTCCTTCTACGGCGTAGGCACAATGGGAGTGATGGCCCTGGTATCTTTAATCTGGTCTATTTTCATCCCATGTTGGGGAACACCTACTTACCGCATGAGAGTCTATACTGCAAAGAGTAATAAGACAGCGACAAAAGCATTAAAAACTTCTGGTTTATTGCTGCTTGGTTTCTCATTGCTGCCAGCGATTATAGGTATGGCGGCGTTTACGATCGCAACAAATAATAATGCAACCTCTGTTTTGGAGAATCCAGATTTTGCATTTACTTATATTGCGACGACGGCATTAGGTCCGGTACTTGGTCTTTTGTTTATGATTTCCGGTTTATCTGCGACGATGTCATCGGGAGATTCTGATGCAATTGCAGGTGTTACAATCGCAATTCAGGATATTTACCCGATTTTCACAGGAAAGAGTCTGCCGGAAGAAAAGGTCGGCAAATGGTCACGTATCATGACAGTTGTTACATTGCTGCTGGCTTTTTGTGCGACACTGTTTGCACAGGACGTTATCAGCTATATCAGCAACGTGATTGGTTCTATTATTCCAGGTGTGTCTATAGCGATGGTATTAGGTGCCCTCTGGAAACGTGCTACATGGCAGGGCGGACTTGCCAGCGTAGGTATTGGAACCCTGTTCGGAGTACTGTATTTGTTTGTGACTCCGTTCCAGGAATGGATCGTTGGTATCTTTACAGGTCCGGCGATTCCGGCTACAATTATAGCGCTGGTTGCTGAAGTGGTTGTATCTCTGTGCACCAAGAAGGTGGAAATGTCAGAGGAAGAACGTATGGCGCTTGTAGTAGAAAGCCGCGGCACAGCTCAGTAAAAATTGAATGTGTTGGAGGTCGGGCAGACGATGAGTTTTGTAAATGAGCATTTTAAGATGTTGTGTGAAATAGGAGAATGTATCGCTAAACAATTTGGTGATGACTGCGAGGTTGTTCTGCATGATTTAACCAGATCTTATGATAATACGATTGTTGCGATCTGGAATGGACATGTAACCGGAAGAAACGTAGGAGATGGGGGAACAGACGCAGGATTGGCCATTTTGCGCGGGACTGCCCAGCCAAAGGATGAGTATTGTTATATAAATAGAACAAAGGAGGGGCGTATTTTACGCTCCTCCAGCAAATATTTTTTAGATGAACAGGGAAATGCAGTGGGGAGCCTTTGTATCAATTACGATATTACTGCTCTTGTAGCCGGACAGTCAGCAATGATGAAGCTGACAAGTCTAGACAAAGAAGAGGCTACCAGAGAAGTCCTTACGAGCAATATAGACGAGCTGCTGGAGATCCTTATGATGGAAGCAGTTGAGAGTACAGGACATACACTGGATACATTAGATAAAGAGGATAAAGTGGCGGTTGTCAGATACTTAGATAATAAAGGCGCTTTCTTAATAAAAAAATCTGCGGAGAGGGTTGCAGACTTTTTAGGTATTTCCCGTTTTACTGTTTATAATTATTTGAATGAAGCCCAGGAGGAGGCATAAAATAGTATGACAAAAATATTGATCACAAACGGTGTGATTTATGACGGATTGGGAAATAAACCTTTTGAAGGAAATATATATATAGAAGATGAACTGATTAAAAAAGTATTCAAAAAAGGAGAGGATACGCCGGAATTAAAAGAAATTGAAAAAGAGGCAGAAATTATAGATGCACAGGGGAAGACCGTTACTCCAGGTTTTATTGATATTCACAGGCATTGTGATATTCAGCCTTTTTATGGTACAGATTTTGGAAAAGTAATGCTGGCGCAGGGGATTACAACAACAGTAGCGGGAAACTGCGGTTTTTCTATGGTTCCGGTACCGGAAGAAGAGGAAAAAGCAGAAGAGATGTTTGCTTTTGCAGAGCCTGTTGTGGGCCCTGCATACAGAGGAATTCATACATATGGGGAATACATGGATGCGCTGGATAAAATAAAGCTTCCGCTGAATTTCGCGTCTATGATAGGATCAGGTACGGTGAAGATAGCGGTGAAGGGGTTTGCCAATACACCGTTTACAGAAGAAGAGATGAAAAAGGCGTCCGGTTATATTGAGGACGCGCTGGAAAAGGGAGCAGTTGGTGTATCGGCAGGAATCATGTATTTGCCGGAATGTTATAATTCTACAGATGATTACGCAAAAATGTTAGCGCCTATGGGAAAATATAAGACACCTCTGTGTACCCATATCAGGGGAGAAGGCGACAGTATGGTGGACAGCGTAAAAGAGGTAATAGAAATAGGGAAAAAGGTTGGCTGCCCCGTAGAGATCAGCCATTTTAAATCCTGCGGTATGGCAAACTGGAGGAAAGAAATTCACCGCGCTATCGCACTGATTGAAGAGGCACGCAAGGAAGGACAGGATGTTACCTGTGATTTTTATCCTTATGAAGGAGGCTCCACAGCACTTACAACGATGGTTCCCCCTGCATTTGTAAATGGTGATATGAACCGTGCATTACAAAGAATGGGAACGAAAGAAGGAGTAGAAGAATTCTGCAAATCTTTGGAAGTAGACTACGACGATTGGGATAATTTTGCGATTACACTCGGATGGGACAGGATTTTAATATCTGGGGTAAATAAAGAAAGCAATCAAAAGTTTGTAGGAAAAATGGTGTCAGAAGCCGCAAAAGAATATGGCTTTGAGAGTAACGGAGCATTTGTGGCATGGCTGTTGCATGACGAAAATGGAAAAGTAGCGATCATCAACATGAGTATGTGCCAGGAGGATATTGATACAGTAGCAAAACTACCATATTCTACGGTAATTTCGGATTCTATTTATGCGGTGACAGACACACCCCACCCGCGTATGTATGGAGCGTTTCCCAAAATTATCAGGGAGTATGTAGAAGAACGGCACTTATTTACAATGGAAGAAGCTGTGCGGAAAATGACCAGCCTGCCGGCGTCACGTATGAGTATTGCACGCCGCGGACAGATAAAAGAAGGATATTTTGCGGATATTAATATTTTTGAGCCTTCCAGGCTAAAGGATCATGCTACATTTGAGAAGCCGGTGCAGCTTGCAAGTGGAATAGAAAAATGCTTTGTCAACGGAAAGCTTGCTTGGGAAAATGGAAATATGTGTGATGATACCTGCGGAAAAAACTTGCGCCGTACAGATGTCTAGAGCGTAGGAGGCGACGGCGATGAATGAAAGATTGATACAAACGTTTAAAGAAAAATTACAGGCAGGGAAACCAGTTTTCGGGCCTTTTATGAAAACCAGTGATCCTGGCTTTGTAGAAGCTGCCGGATATGCGGGAATGGATTTTGCGATTCTGGACATGGAGCATGGGCCTGTTAATATACAAGATATGCAGAACAATATCCGCGCGGCGCAGGTATCTGGAATATTGCCGGTGGTGCGGGTTGCGGCAGTGACAGAAGAAGCAATCGGGAAAGCGCTGGATATTGGCGCTGCTGCTGTGGAGATTCCGCAGATTTCAACAGCAGAAGAAGCGAAAGAGGCTGTGAAACTAGCGAAATTTTCCCCATTAGGAGAAAGGGGCGTATGCCGTTTCGTAAGGGCAGCACACTATTCCTCTATGGAAAAAGAGCTTTATTTCAAACAGGCAAACGAGACGATTGTGATTGCCCAGATTGAAGGGAAAGAAGCGGTAGAGAATCTGGAGGAGATACTGGCGGTCGAGGGGATAGATATTATTTTTATCGGCCCGTATGATCTTTCACAAAGTCTGGGAGTGCCCGGTCAGGTCAATCATCCCCGCGTGGTGGAAGAGATGAATCGGATTGTGGCAGCGGCAAAGAGCCGCGGCGTCGTCATAGGAACCTTTACAGACAGTGCGAGAATGATGGAAATGTGGATGAAGGCAGGGGTACAGTATATTTCTTACTCTGTGGACGTAGGGATCTTCCATGATGCATGCAAAAGCCTGACGGAGAAATTTCATGTATTAGAGGGAAGCCTTAGCTAGAGAGTATAAAGTGAAAATAGAGAACGGATGTGTAAGAAACATTGGGATGGAGGAACTTGTCCAAATCAAAGATTCTTATACATCCGTTTTTGTGTGGTGGAATTTTGTCTATATTTTACTGGATGACTATCAAAATTTGTATATATAACCTCAAGACAATATCTAAGCCGGCATTTTTAAACATTGCTGTGTATTATAATTTTGGTTATTTATAACTGTAAGTAATTACATGATTGTTGAATTTTTACAAATAATCTTTTGAAAAAGTGGTGAAAATGTAAAAAAATAGTTTGGGAGAATGAAAAGGTTGACGCTCATTTAGAAAAATGTTAGTATATAATTATAATTTTGATATATATGAAACCGGTTAATATATATATATTAACTAATAACTGATTAAAAGGGAGGGAAATTTAATGAAGAAAAAATTAGTTGCTGTATTGGCGATAACTGTAATGATGACAACGATGTTAGCAGGATGTGGAAATAAAAACAAAAACAGTAATGAGAATGAAGATGGTGCTCAGGTTACTCTTACGTGGCAGAGTTATGACAGCTATGATAAATATGAAAAAGTTGTAGAGGCATTTGAAAAAGAGAATCCTGACATTAAGATTAAATTTGAGGAAGTTTCTGATTTCGCCACTAAAATTCTTACCGAGGCGACAGCAGGAGAGCTTCCTGATTTAATAAACTTTAATACTGGTACCACAGCCTTGCTGGCTGATGCTGGTGCGATCCAGCGGTTTGATGTTGAAGAGCTTAAAGCAGATGAAGAGTACAAATTCGATGATTTTTGGGAGGCAGCTGAAGCCTATTGCACATATGAGGGAGATTGGTATGCACTGCCTTTGGATGGAGGAAATTATGGCTGGGTTTATAATGTCGACATGTTTGAACAATGTGGAATTGAAGTGCCTGAAAAAGGATTTACATGGGACGAATTTGAAGAGGTATGTTCGATATTGGCTGATAACAAAGAGGAATTAGGAATTGAATATCCCACTATATTCAATGATCTTACGTCTTCGATTGATATGATGTATCCGCTTATCACAGATGCAGGAGGCTCGTATCTCAATGAAGATGGGACTTGTGGCTGGAATAGTCAGGCTGCTGTAGATGCATTTGAGTGGGTTAAAGGGCTTGAGGAAAGTGGATATATTCCACCGGTTGAAAAACTTGGAGATGGATATGATGCATTGATCACAAAGTTTAATGCCGGACAAATCGCTATGTGTCGTGTAGCATTATGGAATTCTACGTATCTTGAAGATACTGTAAACTGGAAAGTCATGAATGCGCCAAGAGGCAATGATGGTACTCAGTCAGAAGTGTTGTTCCTTAATGGGATAGGCATATCAAATACTTGTGAAAATTATGATGCAGCTTTAAAGTTTGTGAAATATATTACAAGCGAGGAAGGCCTGACACTCTATCTTGAAGACAATACTTCTCCTCAAATTGCTGTAAGGCGTTCTCAGTCTGCACTTTCGGTGTCTATGTTCAATGAAGAAAAGGGCATGGAACTTTTTAATGAGGGACTAGAATATGCGGGGTATGTAGATCTTACAAATACATTTGCCGATCAACAGACGATTATCGGGCAGTATTTTGATGAGATTTGGCATAATGACGCTGATATCCAAAGTACACTGGATGATATGGTAGAGGAGCTTAATGCGCTTTTGAAAGAGTAGGTATAAGAACAGGACATCATAACCTTGATAGAGTATGGTGTCCTGTGACGGAAAAGGAAAGCTGTTCATAGGATACTTTGAAAATGAGCTTACAGAAAAGGAGACAAAGCTTTGGAGAGTTTAAAAGAAAAAATAAGATGGAGAAAAAGTGACAGGAATATTGCTTTTCTTTTTTTGCTTCCGTCACTAGTACTGTTGGCACTTTTTGTGTTCTGGCCAATGGTCGATTCGATAAGAATGTCATTTTATGATTGGAATCCTTTGAAAGGTAGCACTTTTACTGGGTTCCAGAACTATACAGAGCTGGTTCGAGATGATCTGTGGTGGACAAGCTTATGGAATACGATAAAATATATTCTTATGAATGTTCCTCCAATCGTGATTTTTGCGATCATAATGACGGAACTTGTTCTCTTTGCGAATAAGAGAAATCGAACGTTATCAAAAGTTATCAGGGGAATATTTTTTCTGCCATGCGCCCTTTCACTTGTTGCTACAGGTGTTGCGTGGAGATTTTTGATGGGGACAAATTATGGGGTTATCAACAGCTTTCTTGAGATTTTTGGAATTTCTGATGTGGGATGGCTGACAGATGGCAAGACTGCTCTTGTTTCAATGGCGATTGTTACGGTATGGAGATGGGCGGGCTATTATATGGTCATGGTAGTGGCGGGGAGACTGGAGATCTCCAAGGAATACTATGAGGCTGCAGAGCTAGATGGTGCAAATGCATGGCATAAATTTATCTCTATTACCTTACCGCAGCTTAAACCCGTTCTGACATATATTATTCTTATGTGTGTGATTGGTACTTTCCAGGAGTTTGATCTTGTCTATACGATGACAAACGGAGGCCCTGGAACGAGTACGTATCTTACAGGACTTACATTATATAAAACAGCATTTTCATCTTTGAAAATGGGATATTCTTGTGCAATGGCAGTGTTCATATTCATTGTGTCTGTTATTATATCTGTGGTTCAACTTAAATTGACAAGTGATAAAAATTGAGTTGGGAGGGAAATAGTTATGAAGCATTTAGTAAAGATACGGAAGCGGCGGCTGCCTGGTTCGATATTATGCTGGATATTAATAGCAGTATTTGTTTTCCTAATCTCCTTTCCTTTTTTATACATTTTGTCCACTGCCTTAAAATCGGATCAGGATCTGGCAACAAGTGTTGGACGTATACTACCGGAATTCTTTGAGTGGAGCAATTTTGCCAAAGCGTGGGAACTTCTCGATTTTCCTATAAATTTTTTGAATTCATTCGTCGTTTCGAGTGCTGTTACTCTTTTGACAATACTGCTGTGTAGTCTGGCGGCATATGTTTTTACACGACTTGAGTTTAAAGGAAGAAATATTATATTTGTTTTGTATCTGTCTACGATGATGATTCCCATTACGGTCAGACTTATACCGTCCTATCTATTATGTCGTGAGTTGAACCTTCTGGATACGTACTCTGGCATGATTTTGCCCCAAGTGGCATGGGCAATACCATTTGGGACATTTTTGATGAGACAGTTTTATTTTAGTATACCCAGAGAACTGGATGAAGCGGCAAAAATTGACGGAGCTTCTCATTTTCAGATTTTTACAAGAGTACTTATGCCTCTGACGAAAGCAAGTATGACTACGCTTGGAACTTATACGTTCATACAGGCATGGAACAATTTGATATGGATGCTCCTTGTAGTGCAAAGTGAGAGTAAGTGGACGGTAACTCTGGGGATCAGTTCCATATGTGGAGCTTCAGTAGTTAAACAGCCAACGTGGAATCTTATTATGGGTGTGATCGTTATAGGCATGATACCGGTATTACTCTTATTTATTGTATTCCAGAAGTATTTTATGCAGTCTGTGGCTGCAACAGGCATTAAATGATAAAGGAGAAGAGGAAATGAAAGGATTAGTTGTAACTACAGATAAGAAGCTTCTATTGGTAGAGGATATACCGAAACCTGAGATTGGAGATTATGAGGCACTGGTAAAGATCAGATGCTGCATGATATGTAACGGGACAGATCTGGGAGTGATTGAACATAAAGTACGAGAGGTAGGGAGATACCCAGCTGTACTAGGACACGAATCAGCAGGATATGTGGTATGCACAGGAGCTAAAGTGACTTCATATAAAGAAGGGGATCTGGTGTTAAGGGCTTCACAACCTGATAATAATAAATATGCCAGTGCATGGGGTGGATTCGCGGAATATGCTGTTGTTAAAGACTATGCTGCCATCAAAAGAGATCATGTAAATGTGGAAGATGCCTTTCTCGGGATTACTCAGCAGATATGTCCGTCGAAAATGAAAGCAGAAGAGGCTGCTCTTTTGATCACGTTGAAGGAAACATATAGTGCGCTGGAAAGGATTGAGACTGACCAAAGAGATAAAATACTCATAATAGGAGACGGTCCTGTAGCTCTTTCATTTTTAAGTTGTGCGAAATTGCAGGGAATGAATAAAATATATTTATTTGGAAACCATAAAGAAAAATTGGATATCGCAAGGAGACTTGGAGCATCAGAAGTTTATCTGAATCGCTCAGTATCTGATATGCAGCAGGCGATAGAAAAAATGAGACGAAAAATAGATATCTGTATCGATACTATAGGTTCTAACACAACCATTGAGCAGGGATTAGATTACATAAAAGAAAACGGTACAATAGCTGTATATGGGTTGAAGAGTGATGATCATATCTATGTGAGAACGCCGGAATTACGTAATTTTTCGATCCAGTATATCCAATGGCCTTTGCCAGATATAGAAGCAAAGGCACATCAGCCCGTAGTACGAGCAATAATGGAGGGGAAGATAGATACAGATGCTCTAATTACACATCGCTTTCCGGTAGAGGAGTACCAGAAAGGTATAGAAGCAATCAGGAAAAGATTAGCTCTGAAAGTCGTATTGTACTTTGGAGAGGAGTGAGCATGTTTGACATCGTATATTTTCAGGAAAGAAAAATATTTTAAAGAGGCAAAGAATGTGTATAAAAACTATCCGACAGATGTGTCGGACATGGAGCACATCTTAGAAAAAATGTTAAAGTCTACCCCCGAAGCATCGTCGTTTCGTAAAAAGGTATGGATTTACCAGGTGGCGGCAGAGAGAGCAGATGTAAAGATATTTCCATCGAACCCATTTTATGGAGAGATTGATACGGGAAGGGAGAGGAATAGTGTGACTTCCTCATTTCCACCGCAGTCAGGGATAGGATGCTGGCTTATGAAGCAATATCCTGATTTTGTCGACAAATATGAAAAATGGAGCAGCTATTATGGCAGAAGAGGTGTAATGAATGGCCCTCAATTTATGGATGCATCTCATCATTATGCGGACTGTGAGTCCGTTTTGAAATATGGACTTTCAGGAATAATTAAAAGAATAAAAGAACGCATAAAGGATAAGAGTTTAACAAAGCATCAAGTTGACTTTCTGGATTGCTTGCGCGAGGTTTGCGAAAGTTTGATATTAATTGCACGACGGTTTTCTCAAAAGGCGGAAGAAATGATGTCTACAGAGACAGATCCTCTTAGTCGTGACGTATTAAAACAAATCAGAGACACTGCACAAAAGATTCCGTTGTATCCGGCAGAGACGTTTTATGAAGCAATGTGTGCTGTCTGGTTTACAAGGGAAATGTGCAATGCGCTGGATGGGCTTGGCTTTGCGGTGATAGGTCATTTGGATCGGATTCTGGGACCATACTATGAACGAGACATTGCAGCAGGCAGACTCACTACAGACGAAGCGCAGGAACTGACGGACTGTTTCGTCTCTATGACAGATGCAAGGTGGGATCTGGAAGTGGATTTGCCAGGCGGTACAAATGCAGATATAGTGATTGGAGGATGTGATGGAGAAGGGCATATTGTATATAATGATGTTACGAAAATGATTATAAACAGTTATAAAAAATATCGGTTTGCTAATCCGAAACTTCAGGCAAGGATTACTCCTGAAGCATCGGAAGAGTACCTCAGCTCTCTCGGCGAACTTGCAGGAATGGGATTGAATGTGTTGTCTGTATTTAATGACGATGTAATTATATGCGCTAACAGAAAGTGGAACAAGTCTTTAGAAGACTGCAGACTATATGTTGCTGGAGGATGTCAGGAGATATGTGTGGGGAGAGAAGTGAACTGTCGTGCATATACATATCTTAATCTTGTACAGATGCTCAATGGTTCACTGTATCCTGAGTACTGGAATATAGTCTTTCAAAAGGAGGGGTTGAAATTTCTTCCAGCATACCAGGAAGATACTTTTGAATCGTTCTATAAAGTAGTTATGGAGAACTATCGAAATGAATTGAATATGTTCATGGAAAGATATAATTATTTTGGTATGTGGTGGAGAAAGATAAATCCTTCTCTATTTTTTTCAGCATGCATGTCTTCATGTATTGAGAAAGCTATGGATGTTTCAGAAGGAGGAGCAGTATATAACACAGATAATTTTGCGGCAACGGGGATTGGGACGGTCATAGATTCTCTGTATGCTATAAAAACGGCGGTATATGAACGTAAGATTGTAACGATGTCTGAATTGAGAGACGCTATGAAAAAGAACTTTAAAGGTAAGGAGGTTCTTCAACAGTACCTTCTCCATAAAATTCCCAAATTTGGAAGGGATGAAGAAGTGAATATATTTGGAAGAAAAGTAATGTATGATCTTTCTATGAGGCTTGGGGGCAAATCTAATTACAGGGGAGGATACTTTGAACCGTCGTTATTTGCTTTCTATTCGTACGACTGGTTTAAAGATACAACACAAGCTTCTGCCGATGGAAGAAAATGCGGGAACGATCTTTCAAGAGGAGTGAATCCTGGAGAAAGTACAGAGAATATAGATATAGCAACGCTTTTATATACGATAAAAGACTTGGATTTTACAGAATTTCCTGGTGGTGCAGTAACATATATGGATATACCTATTACGTACAAAGATACAGAAACACAGCTTTTTGCTAATATTATTAGAAGTTTTTGCGAAAATGGAGGAAGTGTCATGGACTTCAATGTAGTAAATAAAGAACTACTACTCCAGGCGCAGAGGGAACCTGAAAATCATAGAAATATTGTTGTGCGGGTATGTGGATACAGTGCCTATTTCCATACGCTTACGAGCCAGATGCAGGATGAAGTGATAGGGCGGACGCAGAGATAAGGAGCGTAAGATGGATGAAATTATGATAAACCATATACAGTATTTTTCTCTTCATGACGGTCCGGGAATACGCACTACAGTATTTCTGCAGGGATGCAATCTGCGGTGCAGATGGTGTCATAATCCAGAAATGTGGGAAGAGAAGATTTCTGTACTTTATGACAGTAGTAAATGTATAGACTGTATGATGTGTAAGGACTGTTGTCCGGTACATGCACATACGTTTACTGAATCAGGGCATCACTTTGACTTTTCAAAATGTATAAGGTGTGGCAGATGTGTTAGTGTCTGTTGTACACAGGCTCTGGAGATGTGCGCATATTATGAAAATACAGATCGTTTGTATGAACTTCTTATGAGAGACAGGCGGTTATATGAGATATCAGGCGGAGGAGTAACTTTTTCAGGTGGAGAACCTCTGATGCAGAAGAATGCTATTTCTACAATCTGCTCAAAATTAATTCAGTCAGGTATCCACACAGCTGTAGAAACGGCTTTGTGTGTGCCGTGGGAGAGTGTGGAAAAATATGCGGAAAATATAGAATTATTTTTAGTAGATATGAAGATATTTGATGGGGAAGTACACAAGAAATATACAGGAGAAAATAACAGGCTGATTTGCGAAAATCTAAAAAGGCTAGTAAGGAAGCGGGATGTAGCTATCAGGATACCAGTGATTGGACGGGTAAATGACGACATCGATAATGCGAAAAATACGGCGGCTTTTCTGTCTGGATTAAATCCTCAGATTCAGAGTGTAGAATTACTACCATACCATGACTTTGGGATTGCAAAAGCAAAATATGCAGGGATTAGCCAACAGCGTTTTCAGGAACCAGCGATAGAGCAAATCGAAATTTTGTCTGATATATACCGAAGCTATGGCTTACATGTAGTATAACCGTTACTTGACTTATACATTATAAAGGAGAAAGTATGATGAAATTTGAATTGGAATACAAATCGGGAATGAGTTGGCTGTGTCTTCCATACGAATATGATGCTCCTGTTACAAGAGTTAGGATTGCGGACAGGACAGGAAAGGAAAGACAGGTTCCGATCCGTCTGGCGATAAAAAAGATTGATCTGTGGATGTCATATCCTCTGAAAGATTTTTCTAAAGGAATACTTTTTATAGAGGCAGGTGGAGAGAATTGGTTAAGAGCCACCTATATTAGCCAAGAGCCGGCAAAACAAAAAAGACGGGAGTTGTCTAGGCCACAGATACATTATATGCCGATTTCTGGTGGGATCAGTAGCCTAGATAGTATTAGTAAAGAACAAGGTATGTGGCGCATTCGCTATACAGGTACGGTTTGTTCCTTGGATAATATTTCGGGAGGGGGCGTTCCTGTATCAGTTATGAGTAAGGACCTTCTTCATTGGGAAGAAGTATATGAAGAACAGGCATGTCTGTTTGAACCAGAACGAGCAAATTGGTGGAATGGAGATGTGGAAGAAGAGGTAATGGTAAAAGATGACAAAAAGATATATAGTATTGCAAAAAGTACTGGGCATAAAATGGATTCCTGTGCAGGAGCATGTATTTTAAGTATTCCTGCAGAGATAAGGGGTGGAGAGGTACAGCCTACACAAGAGCTTAAAAATTTGAGAGTATGGGAGCGTACGTGGTGCAGTGAAAAGTTAGAGAAGGATTTTTCTTTTGTGATGAGATTTAGGATCTCCCCGGGAACATGGCCAGAGATTCGTATTTTGGAAGGAGAAAATACTGCTGAAGATATACAGACTAAAGCATGTGAAGTGGAAGCAGAGCTATTTGTAGGGCAAGAATCAGAGATAGAGTTCGAACTTTGTGGGATAAAATGGAAATGGGATGCTTTGGAACAAAATATGACTTGTGGAAAATATCGGGTGAAAACACCTGTAGACAATGGAAGGCTCTATCTGCATTTTTTTAGTGATATGACAGTTCAGGAGTTTTTTAACGGTACAGACCGTGCAATGCTTATTACAAAACCTGATGGACCAGAAAAAAAGCAATACCGAATTGGAAGCAAGCTTGTTGAAAATATTAATAATGATTCATTTTGCTTTGCGTACAATGCAGATCCATATATAAAGATATCTACACCAGGAACGTCTGCATCGATTATACGAATGAACGTATGGGGGCTGCGAGCTACGCGATATTCTGAAAAGAATATGGAAATGTTAAAAGGCATAGAGAAAGGTCAGAAGATTTATGAGTGCAATCATTATACGATATATACAAATTGTGTAGAAGACCGGATTTACGGAGAACCTTACGCATGGGCACTAGACGGAGGTAAGACAGTGCTCTCTCCTGTGCGTGTAAAAGAAGAATTTGAATGGAGAGCGACTCCCTGGGGAGATATGACAAGAGTAATCGATCGTTCAGAGAGATGGGACTCACCTAAAGACAATGTTTATCCAAGATTGAAATCAAGCTGTCCAGTTTTAAATGCGGCATTTGGGATAGCAACTGATGTGCTGTTGAAGAATAGAAATGAGAACTATTCGCTTCCGGGACAGGAGGGGCTGATGAATGCTGCGCTCTTTCAGGGAAAAGGAGAGGGATTTGGAAGCTGGGTGAGGGACACCTGTCATTCAGCTTTCAGATGCCAGAATCTGCTTGCACCAGAAGAGATTAGAGAATCGCTGATCTATATATCGGAGCATGGTTTTAATAACGGAGTAGATTGTGCCGCTATGCCTGCTATTGCAGCATGGGATCATTATATTGCTTCAGGGGATAGACAAATCCTTTTTGAAATGTTCCCTGGGATACTAAGATATGCAGAGGAAGCAGACTCACGGTATGATGAAAGGCTCGACCTTGTACACGCCGATATGTGTATCGCGCAGGATGCATTTCCAGAAACAGAAAATGGAGGATACTGCCTAAGTACTGAAATAGCATTTTATCTCATGTATAAAGCAATATCCAAGATATGCGCTGAAATTGACTGTGAAAAAGAGAGGGGAGAAAAGTGGAGGCATAGATCAGAGAACATGCTCCGATCTATAAAAGAAAAATACTGGAATGATGAAAAAGGATGCTTTACGAGTGGCCCGATAGGGAGCGAAGCATATCGGCATGGATGGTGGGAATTAACAGGAGCAGAATTGGCACTCTGGCCTCGTTTTGAGATAGCAGAGGATTATCAGAGGGACAGATTTTTGAAATCTATCATACATAATTCAGAAGCATGTTCTGATTTTGGGATAAATTGGTATCCATTCCGTAAAGAAAAAAATCATTTCTGGAGAGCGTGCTGGGTATCTTGGACGCAGGGGATTGCCTCCGCTGTTTCCTTGGCAGGAAATATTGAATTCCTTGAACGGTTAATCTTTCAGCAGGTCAGGAATGTGATGTTAAACAGATCTTTTTATGAAGTGATTGATCATGATACAGGGAAAGCATGGCGTTGGCCGCATTTGCCGTGGCATGCAGCAGCTTTTATCGGCTATATAGTAAATGGAGTGTTCGGACTCACATATGATGAGAGTGGATTGAAGGTGAAGCCTTTGATTCCAAAGGCTTTTAAAGATGCGACCCTAGAAAATGTTAGGTATCGAAATGCGTGTTTCAATATACAGATTCATGATTTTGGTATCTGCTGTAAGATCGAACTAGATGGAAAAGAAAAAGAAGGAAGAATGGGGACAGATCTGACAGGAAAACACAGAATAGATATTTATGGCTTGGGCGGAATAGGTACAGCTCAGGAAGGCGGTATGGATGTATAACAAGGTGGAAAATAAAAAAGTGATCGTTGCAGGACATATTTGTATTGATATTACACTATCTTTTAAGACAGACAGAGAGGGAAGGATGGAATTCGGGGAACTCTTTGGCCCAGGCCGGATTATCCATATTGAAGAGGCAGATGTGAGTTTAGGCGGTGCAGTTGCCAATACAGGGATAGGAATAAAACTGATGGGAGGTAATGTGGAATTAATGGCCAATATTGGAACGGATGAATTTGGGCGGATAATACTTGACCATCTGGAAACATATGGAATCAATACAGGGGAGGTGAAGTGTCGCGAAGAGTTGTCAACCGCATATTCGGTTATCTTGGCACCTGTTGGGACAGACAGAATTATATTGCATTATGGTGGGGCAAACGACAATTTTGGGATGAGCGATAGTGAGCTAAAGAGGGTGAGGGATTCGCAATTGTTTCATTTCGGCTATCCTACACTTATGCGTTCTATGTATAAAAATACAGGCAAAAATTTCTTAGAGCTTCTCAAGAGAGTAAAGGAGACAGGAACAGCAATTTCGGTCGATATGGCGATGTTTGAAGAAGATAGTGAAGCTGGGGCAGAAGACTGGGAGACTATTCTAAAGAATGCACTTCCCATGATTGACTTTTTTATGCCAAGTGCAGAAGAATTGTGTATTATGTTAGATCGGGAACGGCACGATGAATGGATTAAAAAAGCTGATGGAAAAGATATTACGGATATACTAGATTTAGAAAAAGATATACGTCCGTTGGCGGATAAACTTCTGATGTATGGGGGTGGAGTACTTCTCATTAAATGTGGCGTACAGGGAATGTATTTTCGCACAGCAGGGAAAGAAAGATTGCAGAAGATTGGGGGTGGAATAGGCTCAGAGATTGCAGACGAATGGGCAGATATAGAATGGTTTGAGGATAGTTATTCTGTTGATTCAGTCATCTCGGGAACAGGAGCAGGAGACACGGCAATAGCAGGGTTTATAACTGCTCTTTTGGAGGGGGAAACATGGGAAGATTGTTTGCACCTTGCTGCGGCTGCAGGCGCTATGTGTGTAGGGACGTATGATGCACTCAGTGGAATGGTGCCTCTTTCTTGTATGAAAGAAAAAATAAATGCTGGATGGAAAAAGACAGACAGAAAAAGAGGTGGTCATTTTGTTAGTTAATATGAATGAAGTATTGATGCAGGCAAAAAAAGAAAAATATGCGATAGGCTTATTTAATGCTGTGAATCTTGAGCTGGCGCGGGGAATTATTGAAGCAGCAGAGGAGCTAAATGCTCCTGTTATTGTCGGGACGGCCGAGGTGCTTTTTCCTTATGGGCCCTTAGAAGAAGTATCTTATTATCTAATTCCTATGGCAAAAAAAGCGAAAGTGCCTGTGGTTGTCCATCTTGACCACGGGCTGAGAAAAGAGACATGCCTTAAAGCATTGGAACTTGGATTTTCATCTATTATGTATGATTGTTCTGTTGAACCGTATGAAGTCAACCTCAAAAAAGTAAAAGAAATGGCTGACATAGCACATTCATATGGTGCTACTATAGAAGCAGAGCTTGGGCATGTGGGAAATAATGGTGTGGAAAACAGCGGTGCTGACATTAGACCGGAAATGTTTTATACAGATCCGGCAGAGGCAAGGGATTTTGTGGAAAAAACAGGAGTAGACGCTCTTGCGATTGCAGTGGGAACTGCACATGGAGCATATAGGTTTCCACCCAAAATTGATTTTGATAGAATTAAAAAAATATCAAGTGAAATTGCAGTTCCTTTAGTATTGCATGGAGGCTCCGGTTTGTCGGATGAAGATTTTCGCAGAGCGATCGAAAAAGGTATAAGTAAGATCAATATATTTACAGATATAAATATCGCAGCTGTAGAGGCAGAATTCAAGGCATTTGATAGTATGAATAAAGGCATTATCGATCTAATACCGGCAGCGGTACGCGCGGTAAAAAATGCAGTTGAGAAAAAAATGCGGCTATTTGGATGCGTAGGAAAAGGCAGAAGAAAAGATATGGATGAACTTGTAAAGACAATTACTCTTGAAGTACTGAAAGAGTTGAAATGACTTTCTATCAAATATAAAAGTGGAAACAGTAGAGGAAAGTCTGTAAATAAGGTGCGTCTATAGCACGACTGGGTGGAAGGCTTGAAAAATAAGCTTTGCACCCAGTATTGTTATTAACAGTTTTGTTAGATGTTAAATATTTACTATACAACCTACACTTTTAAAATCACTAGTGAAGTTAGAAGATAAAGTGTGTCTATTAACGAATTCAGAAACAATGCGGATGAAACAAAATTTTAGGTATACTGATTGTCCTTATAAAATCTTTAATTGGTATTCTCCCTTTATGCAGAAATGTCTTTTGCTAAGTTTTTAATGATTGTTAAAACAGAAAACAAGTAGGAGGTTTGATGTTTATTGATGAAAGAAGCTGATGCAAGCTTTACAGTTAAAAGAATTCTAGATATATTTGCGATATTGAGAAACTAGAGAAAATATAATTTAAATGACTTTGTGTATTCCTATATGGTGGTTAAATGGAAGAAACAAATATACAACTAAGTCTATAAAACGTTTCTTTAAAGCCATATAATATGAAAGAGGCACTTTTTATTCTAACATGGGAGTGTAGTGTTTCCATGAACAAGAGTTACGTCTTCCAGGACAATATCGCCATGTATTCTTTTTCCATTGATTTTCTGAATCAGTGTTGATACAAGCTTTTCTGCCAGACCTTTGATGGGCTGAGCAACATAAGTCATAGAAGGATAGCTGACTTTAGCCATAAGTGTTCCATCATAGCCTACAGCCTTAAAATCATTAGGAATCTTTAAGCCGCGTTGATTAGCACATTTGATTGCATTCATTACGATAAAATCTTCTGAAAAAATAGCATCGATTTCAGGGTATAGATCAAAAAGCTGATCTACTTGTTCATAATAATCCCTCAAGTCTGCGTGCGTATTCCACATGTGATCTTGACATCTGATTCCGTTTTGTTTTAATTGTTCGGATACAATAGTGTGCCTGCTAAGTGAAGGGGACTTATCGGTCAGTACGGCAATCACATTTAATACATATCGACATTTGTTGCGTATTAACTCTTGGGCAGCAAGCTGCCCGCCTTTTACATGATCAGAATAAATCGTGGGAATATGATCTGCTATATGCATATCAAGAGCCACGATTGGAAGCAGAAGGTTTTGGTATTCTTCAGGATCAAGCATATGTGTACCTAGTATGATTCCGTCAACCATGTTTTGGCGCATCATTTTTATATAATCACGTTCTCGGTTTGCAGTATCATCTGTATTACATAAAAACAGTTTATATCCATAACTATAAAGAAGGGATTCAATATATTTTGTGATCTCTGCCCAAAAGGGATTGGAGCTATCAGGAACAATCAAACTGATATAAAAAGAACGTTGCTTAAATAGATTTCGAGCGATCTGATTGGGGACATAATCCAGTTTCTGTATGGCGTCATAGACACTGTCATAGGTCTCCTTTGAAATATATCCTTTGTTATTAAGAACTCGGGAAACAGTTGTTACAGATACGCCAGCCAGTTCAGCAACATCTTTAATATTGGCCATAATAAAAACTCCTTACTCATATATTTTTACATGATAGAACTACGGAATATTTTAACAAATTATAATAATTATAGCATAAGAATGGGCGTTTCTGGAAGATTTTTCTACTTTTTAATTATTCAGTTGCATTGTATGCAGAGTAAAATCCTATTTAATAGAGGTATACAAAAAAGTGAAAAAAACTTGACATAAGGCCGGACAGGTACTATAATATTACAGCATGACATAAGGAGAAACAGTATACGCCAAAGCCCCGGAGTGTACTGATTTCATATATAAAAGCAATGTTATAGTTGAGATTATTAGTAGGAGGAATACCCATGAAAACGTATATGGCTAACCCTGACAAGATTGAAAGAAAATGGTATGTGGTTGATGCAGAAGGGTGTACATTAGGACGCCTTGCTTCTGAAGTTGCAAAGGTGTTGAGAGGTAAGAACAAACCGGAATATACACCTCATATTGATACAGGTGATTATGTAATCGTTGTAAACGCGGAGAAAATAAAAGTTACAGGCAAGAAACTGCAGCAGAAGATTTATTACAATCACTCTGAATATGTAGGCGGAATGAAAGAGACTACATTGGCAGAGATGATGAACAAGAAACCGGAAAAAGTAATTGAGCTGGCTGTTAAAGGAATGCTTCCGAAAGGACCTATGGGCAGAGACATGATTAAGAAGCTTCATGTTTACGCTGGACCAGATCACGCACATCAGGCTCAGAAGCCAGAAGTACTGACATTTTAGGGAAAGGTTGAAAGGAGGACATTACAGTGGCTAACGCAAAATATTATGGAACAGGAAGAAGAAAAAAATCTATCGCGAGAGTATATCTTGTACCTGGAACAGGTAAGATTACTATCAATAAGAGAGATATTGACGAGTATCTCGGATTGGAAACATTGAAAGTTGTTGTACGCCAGCCGCTTGTTGCGACGGGTACAGTTGATAAATTTGATGTATTGGTAAATGTACATGGCGGCGGATATACAGGCCAGGCTGGAGCAATCCGTCATGGTATTGCAAGAGCGCTTCTGGAAGCTGATGCTGATTACAGACCGGTTCTGAAATCCGCAGGTTACTTGACACGTGACCCACGTATGAAAGAACGTAAGAAATACGGTCTCAAGGCAGCACGTCGTGCACCTCAGTTCAGCAAGAGATAATCTGCTGTTCAAACCGTATCAAAATGGTTCAAAAACCCCGGAAAATCAAGGTTTTCCGGGGTTTTACTGTATCTAAACGGGCTGATATGGTTTGACCAAATTTGGCAAATCAAGAGCCGTTTTCACCCAATTTTTAGTGGTTAAATATAGGACAACCGGCAAAAATGGGGGTAAAAAAAGGGGTTAGTGGTTAAATTATAGGACAACCGAGAGCCGATTTTGGGGGTGTTTTTCGTCCCTCCTTTCCCTCGTTTTGGGCTGTGGCAGTTTGACATAGTTTGACCTAATTTGAATAATTGAATATGAATTTGATATAGCACTCAGTATAAAATGACTGGGTGCTTTTTTCATTTCAGGAACTCGTATTCCGGCGATAGAAAGAGCCGTCACTTCACTTTTTATTTTGGAGTGGCGGCTTTTTCTATTTCCAGAAGCAACAGCAACAATTAGAAATGAGGTGAAGTCAATGAACACGCAAATCATTGCCATTGCCAACCAGAAGGGCGGCGTTGGCAAAACCACTACCTGTGCCAATCTTGGAATCGGTTTGGCGCAGGCTGGAAAGAAAGTCCTGCTGATCGACGGAGACCCGCAAGGTAGCCTGACGATCAGCCTGGGCAATCCTCAGCCGGACAAGCTGCCCTTTACGCTGTCGGACGCTATGGGGCGTATCTTGATGGATGAGCCGCTTCGTCCCGGCGAGGGTATCCTGCACCACCCAGAGGGTGTAGACCTGATGCCTGCGGACATCCAGTTATCCGGTATGGAGGTATCCCTGGTAAATGCCATGAGCCGTGAGACTATCTTGCGGCAATATCTGGACACGCTGAAGGGGCAATACTCCCATATTCTCATCGACTGCCAGCCCTCCCTGGGGATGCTCACAGTCAATGCGCTGGCCGCTGCGAACAGGATCATAATTCCCGTTCAGGCGGAGTATCTGTCCGCCAAAGGGCTGGAACAGCTGCTCTCCACGGTAAACAAGGTAAAGCGGCAGATCAACCCCAAGCTCCAGATAGACGGTATCCTGCTGACGATGGTTGACAGCCGAACCAACTTTGCCAAAGAGATCTCCGCACTTTTGCGAGAGACCTATGGCAGCAAGATCAAAGTATTCGGCACAGAGATTCCCCATTCTGTCCGGGCAAAGGAAATCAGCGCAGAGGGAAAAAGCATTTTTGCCCATGACCCCGGCGGCAAGGTGGCAGAGGGCTACAAAAATCTGACGAAGGAGGTGTTGAAACTTGAAAAGCAGCGCGAAAAAAATAGAGCTGGCCTCGGTAGATGATCTGTTCTCCACCGAAGAAGGCCGCCAGGATGCAAAGCTGGAAAAGATTCAGGAAATTCCGTTGTCTGAACTGCATCCGTTCAAGAACCACCCATTCAAAGTCAAGGATGACGAAGCAATGATGGAGACCGCTGACAGTATCAAGCAGTATGGCGTTCTGGTTCCGGCCATTGCCCGACCGGACCCGGAGGGTGGCTATGAGCTGGTAGCCGGACACAGGCGGCACAGAGCCAGTGAGCTGGCAGAAAAGGAGACTATGCCGGTCATTGTTCGGGATTTGGATGATGATGCCGCCACGATTATTATGGTTGACAGCAACTTGCAGCGAGAAAGCCTTCTTCCAAGCGAAAGAGCATTTGCTTATAAAATGAAGCTAGATGCCATTAAGCACCAAGGAGCCAGGACGGATTTAACTTCGGCCCAAGTTGGGCCGAAGTTGACTGCGGCAGAAAAAATCGCGGAGAACAGTCCAGATAGCAAATCACAGATTAAGAGATTTATCCGTCTGACAGAGCTGATTCCTGAATTGATGGATATGGTGGATGAAAAGAAGATCGCCCTGAACCCTGCCTATGAGCTGTCCTTTCTTAAAAAAGAGGAACAGGTAGACCTGCTGGACGCGATGGACAGCGAACAGGCTACCCCTTCCCTTTCCCAAGCCCAGCGGCTCAAGAAATACAGTCAGGAGGGGCCTCTGACCCTCGATATGATGCGCGTCATCATGGGTGAGGAAAAGAAAAGCGATCTGGATCGAGTGACATTTACCTCTGACACCTTGCGGAAGTATTTCCCCAAAAGCTATACGCCCCAGCGGATGCAGGAAACCATCATCAAGCTACTGGAGGCATGGCAGAAAAAGCGTCAGAGAGACCAGGAACGATGAAAGGAGCCGCCTATGAGGGATATTTCAGCCCGTGAGCTGAAAGGACACAACATTCTCGCCGTAGAGAGGTTTTGGGATAATACCCGCTGGATGATCGAGTTTTCCGTCCTGCGTCCCAGCACTGCTTACGGCAGCCCCGGAGATGAAATGCGGTTGTTTTTGACTGAGGACGGGTATCAGGCCGCCCTGCAAAGCCAGCAGCGCCGGGAGATCAAGATCAAGCGTTACGCTCGTGTGATTGAGGGACATATCCTCGATTTCAAACCGGGAAAACGCCGCCGCTCATAAACCCATACAACGAAAGGAAAGGAATGACTATGTGTACGGTAAAGGAAATTCAAGAAGCAATCCGGGAAGATTGCAAATCTCAGCATGACATGGATTCAACGGATATTGACCGCGTGATGCAAACACTTCCTTTCGCCCAGGAGGAGCCATTTACAGAGGCGCGTCCCCAAAAGCCGCTGTTTTGGTTCTATGCAAGAAAATTTGAAAAGCGTTGAACACCGCAATTCTTTGAAATGAGGATTGCGGTTTTTTGTACCCAAAATTCGGAAGGAGTGAGGTCGATGGCCGTTTTTCGCATTGAACGGACCCGTGATTATACCGTGATGAGCAATCATCATTTACGAAATGCAAACCTGTCGTTAAAAGCCAAGGGGCTGCTTTCCATGATGCTGTCGCTGCCGGAGGATTGGAATTACACCACCCGTGGCCTTGCAAAGATCTGTAAGGAGGGCGTGGATGCCATAGGTGCTGCCCTGCGTGAACTGGAAGGAGCCGGATATATCGTGCGCCATCAGAGACGCGATAAAAGTGGGCGGATCACAGATACCGAGTATGTCATCTATGAACAGCCCCAGCCAGATATGTCCCAGCCGGATACGGCTTCACCAGATACGGAAAACCCGGATATGGTAAAACCGGATATGGTAAAACCGGATACGGAAAAGCCCGCAGAATTAAATATAGAGAAATCAAATACAGAAAAATCAATTACTTATGGATCAAGTACCGATTCCATTCCCTTCCGGGAAACAGCGGCGGCAAGACCGCCGGAACGGAAAGGAAGGGATGCGATGTCTGTCACAGAGATAGAAAATTATCGGGAGTTGATTTTGGAGAATATCGAGTATGACTGCTTGAAGCAGCGTTATCCTCTCTACCTGGATGACCTGAATGAGATCGTAGAGCTGTTGGTTGAAACGGTCTGTGCCAAACGAAAGACTACCCGGATCTCTGGGGCAGACTTCCCTCACGAGATCGTGCGTTCCCGTTTTTTGAAACTGGACAGCTCCCACATCGAGTTTGTCATGGACTGTCTGCAAAAGAATACCACCCAGGTACGCAACATGAAGCAGTACCTGCTTGCAGTGCTGTTCAATGCGCCTACCACCATGAACAATCACTTCACTTCATTGGTCAACCACGATATGCACGCAGGCGGCTGGTAAAGGCCGCCTTTTATCATGCCAAAGGAGGCACGACATGAACCAGATGGAAATTTTCAAAAACCCGGAGTTTGGCAGTATCCGGGTCATCGAAGAAAACGGCAAATACCTGTTCTGCGGAACGGATGTGGCTGGCGCTTTGGGGTACAGCAATCCCCGCGATGCAATTATCCGCCATTGTAGGTATGTCGTGAAACGCGACGCACCTCACCCACAAAGCCCTGACCGCAAAATCAGTATGACTTTTATCCCCGAAGGAGATTTGTACCGCCTAATCGTTCACAGCAAATTGCCATCGGCAGAACGGTTTGAACGGTGGGTGTTCGATGAGGTCCTGCCTACCATTCGTAAGCACGGGGCCTATCTCACAAAAGAGAAGCTGTGGGAGGTAGCTACTTCCCCGGAGGCTCTGATGAAGCTCTGCTCAGACTTGTTGGCTGAGCGTGAAGCGAATATTTCTCTGCGTAAGGAAAATGCACAGCTGGAGGGCAAAGCCGCTTTCTATGACCTGTTCATCGACTTAAAACACAGCACCAATCTCAGGACTACCGCCAAAGAGTTGGATGTTCCGGAGCGCCGGTTTGTCCGGTTTCTGATAGAACGGCGGTTTGTGTACCGCACGGCATCCGGCAATGTGCTGCCTTATGCCAATGTGAAAAATGCGGGGCTGTTTTGCGTCAAAGACTACTGCAATCACGGTCATACCGGTTCTTACACGCTGGTTACGCCCCAGGGCAAGCTCTACTTTGCCCAGCTGCGGGAGATGATCTTGCTGGTCTCATAAGAACGGAAAGGAAGTGGGTTTTATGCAGGAAAGCAAAACAATCGGTCAGCTGATGGAGGAAATGCGCCAGAAAGCCGGGGCGCAGAACTACCACGGCCATGACTACATGGATCTCCAGCGATTTGCGGAGAACACACGGCACATGATTATTTTTGATGTGCTGACGCATGATTCCCCGGTGGGCTGGAAAGGAGAACGGACCCGCCTGTTTTTGTCAGATATAGGCTATGAAAAAGCTCTGGACAGTCAGGCAAAGGGGCAGATCAAGATTCTCAGCCATGCAAAGGTCAGAAATGGAGATTTGTTTTATGACCACAAAGAACAGATACGATAGGAGGAATCTGATATGAATGAGGAAAAGAAAGTACCCTTCAAGTGGGAATATGGGGAAGAAACCATATCACTGCAACTTGGGATGTATGCGAATAATCAGCGGCTTTATATCGGCATGATTACCCATACAGAAGATGGAGCGGAGCCGTTTGCAGATATGACGGTGAACCTTCCGGGGTATTCCCTGGACCCCGGAGAGGCGTTTATTTCCGGTGACATCAGCAAGGACTTGCTGCGATTCATCAAAGAGAACAAATTGGGGAAAGTGCTTCCCTACCAGGTGCAATCCGGTTATGGGAAATATTCTGCCGTTGCCTTTGATTTGGAGAAATTGAAGGCATTTGATCCCAAAGGTGTGGCGGAGTTTCGGAAAGAGTGGAATCTGCCGGATAAGAAGCCGGTAAAGAAAAAGAGCCGCGGGATGGAGCGATGAAGAAATATCTTCTCCGGCGGCTGGTGGTCCCGCCTTAGAAAGAAATGCACCACCCCTGCACATTTTGTGGAAAGGAGGCGATGAAAATGCAGGAAGAAGTGGAAAACAGGACTTTAACGCTGGTTGTCAGCGGAACAAAGTTCACCGGTCGGTTGCTTAAAGCCGCCATCAGCAAGTACCTTGCCCACTGCAAGGAAAAGAAGCTGCAAAAGCAGAGAAGCCGTGACGCTCCTGTGACACCCCACGGCAAACAGACCGTCAAGCAGCTCATTGGTCAAAATCAGGGGATCTCCAATATCGAGATCACAGACCCCTCCATCAAGGAATTTGAGAAGATCGCCCGGAAATATGGTGTGGATTATGCGGTGAAGAAAGACCGCAGCAGCTCCCCGCCCAAGTACCTGATCTTTTTCAAAGGCCGTGACGCCGATGCGCTGACCGCTGCATTTACCGAGTACACCAGCAAAAAGGTCAAGAAGGCCGAGAAAACGGAACGCCCGTCTGTGCTGGCAAAACTCAGTCAGTTCAAAGAGATGGTCAAAAATGCCGTGGTGGACCGCACCAAGCGAAAGGAGCTGGAACGATGAAAAAGCAGTTTGACATCAAAAAGCTCGTTTTGCTGAACCTGCCTTATCTTTTGATGGGGCTGTTTGCCACGAACTTCGGGGAAGCGTGGCGGCTGGCTCAGGGGGCAAATGCTTCGGAGAAATTCCTTTCCCTGTTTGCTGTCCTGCCTGGGGCGCTGCAAAGTTTCTGGCCCAGCTTGCACCCGTTGGATCTTTTGGTGGGGCTATGCTGCGGAGCTGGCCTGCGTCTGGCGGTGTACCTCAAAAGTAAAAACGCCAAGAAGTATCGGCATGGACTGGAGTATGGCTCTGCCCGTTGGGGAACCCGTGAGGATATTGCTCCCTACATCGACCCGGTATTTCAGAACAATGTGATTCTGACGAAAACCGAGAGCCTGACCATGAATAGCCGCCCCAAGGACCCCAAGACCGCCAGAAACAAAAATGTGCTGGTGATCGGCGGCTCCGGTTCCGGTAAGACCCGCTTCTGGCTCAAACCGAATCTGATGCAGATGCACAGTTCTTATGTGGTCACAGACCCCAAGGGCACCATCCTGGTGGAGTGCGGAAAAATGCTCCAAAGGGGCGCACCCAAGCTGAGGAAGGACGGAAAGCCCATGAAGGATAAGCACGGCAAGGTCATTTATGAGCCTTACCGCATCAAGGTCCTCAATACCATCAACTTCAAGAAGTCCATGCACTATAACCCCTTTGCCTACATCCACTCCGAAAAGGACATCCTGAAGCTGGTCACGACGCTGATCGCCAATACCAAAGGCGAAGGCAAAGCCGGAGACGATTTCTGGGTCAAGGCAGAAACCTTGCTGTACTGCGCGTTGATTGGGTATATCCACTATGAAGCTCCGGTGGAGGAGCAGAACTTTTCCACCCTTATCGAGATGATAAACAGTATGGAAGTTCGGGAGGATGACGAGGAATACAAAAACGCCGTTGACTTGATGTTCGATGAGCTGGAATCCCGTGATCCTCGCCACTTTGCCGTCCGGCAGTATAAGAAATATAAGCTGGCCGCCGGAAAAACAGCCAAGTCGATCCTGATTTCCTGTGGTGCGCGTCTTGCCGTGTTCGACATTGCAGAGCTGCGTGAGGTCACGGCTTATGATGAGCTGGAGCTGGACACTCTGGGAGACAGGAAAACTGCCCTGTTCCTCATCATGAGTGACACTGATGACAGCTTTAATTTCCTTATATCCATGTGTTATACCCAACTTTTCAACCTGCTCTGTGAAAAAGCCGACGATGTGTATGGCGGCAGGCTCCCGGTCCATGTGCGCTGTCTCATTGACGAGTGCGCCAACATCGGCCAGATCCCCAAGCTGGAAAAGCTGGTAGCAACCATCCGAAGCCGTGAGATCTCCGCCTGTCTGGTGTTGCAGGCGCAGAGTCAGCTCAAGGCAATCTATAAGGATAACGCAGATACCATCATCGGCAACATGGATACTTCCATCTTCCTGGGCGGTAAGGAGCCAACCACCCTCAAGGAGCTGGCTGCCGTGCTGGGCAAGGAAACCATCGACACCTACAACACCGGAGAGAGCCGTGGGCGTGAAACTTCCCACTCTCTCAACTATCAAAAATTGGGGAAAGAGCTGATGAGCCAGGATGAGCTTGCTGTTATGGATGGCGGCAAGTGTATCCTCCAACTGCGCGGTGTGCGTCCTTTCCTTTCGGATAAGTACGACATCACCAAGCACCCCAATTTCAAATACACAGCCGACGCAGACGAAAAGAACGCTTTTGACATTGAAGCGTTCCTGTCCGCAAGGTTGAAACTCAAGCCCAATGAGGTCTGCGATGTATATGAAGTAGACACAAAGGGCGCTTAAATCTGTTCCGCTTTTGAAAGGAGTGATCGTATCTACCCGCCTCAACCGCCCTTTTTGGGCCATTGGCGTACAAAGCGGACAATCGCAAGAAAAAATAATGAAAAAGGAGGACAGCCGGAATCATGCCCCCGGAAACCGGGCGGCAGATTGTTCCGGCTTTTGTATGCCTATGAAACATGACAAACCTATTTTTTAATCAGATTCCGGCTAACAAACTATATGGCATTTTTTGAACAGGCAATCACCGTTCTTCAGACCCTCGTTATCGCGCTCGGTGCCGGTCTCGGTATCTGGGGCGTTATCAACCTGCTGGAAGGTTACGGCAACGACAACCCTGGTGCAAAGTCCCAGGGCATGAAGCAGCTCATGGCCGGCGCTGGTGTAGCCGTGGTCGGCATGGTCCTTGTACCTCTGCTCTCCGGGCTGTTCTCTGTCTAAGCGTCCCTGCATGAAATCCTTGCCGCTCCCGCAGCTTTGCGGGGGCGGCGGAAAGGAGGTTGACACCGTATGGATTTCTTACTTGAAGCCCTGACAAATTGGCTGAAAGAAATGCTGGTGGGCGGTATTATGAGCAACCTTTCGGGGATGTTTGACAGCGTAAACCAACAGGTCGCGGATATATCCGTACAGGTAGGACAGACCCCACAGGGATGGAATGGCAGTATTTTCAGTATGATTGAGAATCTGTCAAACTCCATCATGGTGCCGATTGCAGGCGTAATCCTGGCTATCGTGATGACCGTAGACCTGATCCAGATGATCGCAGACAAGAACAACCTGCATGATGTGGACACCTGGATGATTTTTAAGTGGGTGTTCAAATCAGCCGCCGCCATCCTCATTGTCACAAACACATGGAATATTGTGATGGGCGTCTTTGATATGGCGCAGAGCGTGGTGGCACAGGCGGCAGGGATCATTGGTTCGGATGCGTCCATTGACATTTCCTCAGTTATGACCGATTTGGAACCGAGACTTATGGAAATGGATCTGGGACCGCTGTTCGGGCTGTGGTTCCAATCCCTCTTTATCGGCATTACCATGTGGGCGCTGTATATCTGTATCTTTATCGTCATTTATGGCCGTATGATCGAGATTTACCTTGTGACTTCGGTGGCTCCCGTTCCAATGGCTGCCATGATGGGCAAGGAATGGGGCGGTATGGGACAGAACTACCTCCGCTCCCTGCTGGCGCTGGGCTTTCAGGCGTTTCTCATCATCGTCTGCGTGGCAATTTATGCTGTGCTGGTGCAGAACATCGCTTTGGAAGATGACATCATCATGGCAATCTGGAGCTGCGTGGGCTACACCGTACTGCTGTGCTTTACGCTGTTCAAAACCGGCAGCCTCGCAAAATCAGTCTTTCAGGCGCATTAAAGGAGGGTTCTGTATGAAAAAATATCAAATCATTTATGCAGATCCGCCATGGAGTTACAAAGTATATTCCAAGAAAGGATTGGGACGCAGTGCAGAAAGTCACTATCCGACTATGTGTATTGAGGATATTTGTGCGCTGCCGGTAGGTGACCTGGCAGATAAAGATTGTGCTTTGTTCTTATGGGTCACGATTCCATGTTTACTGGAAGGGCTTTCTGTTCTGAGAGCATGGGGATTTACCTATAAGACAATCGGATTTGTCTGGGTAAAGCAGAATAAAAAGTCTGATAGTCTATTTTGGGGTATGGGATATTGGACGCGCTCCAATGTGGAGCTTTGTATCCTCGCAACGAAAGGGCATCCCAAGCGAGTGAACGCAGCTGTTCATCAGGTTATTGTCTCTCACATTGAAGAACATTCAAAAAAACCGCAGGAAGCCAGAGAACGCATTGTCTCATTGATGGGTGATCTCCCACGCATTGAACTGTTTGCTCGTCAATCCACACCCGGTTGGGATGTGTGGGGCAATGAGGTGGACAGCTCTATTTCATTCCCATAAAGGAGGTGGATAATATGGCTTATGTACCCGTACCCAAAGATTTAACCAAAGTCAAAACCAAGGTCATGTTCAATCTGACCCGAAGGCAGCTGGTCTGCTTTACCGCCGGGGCGCTTGTAGGCGTACCGCTGTTCTTTTTGCTCCGTGAGCCTGCGGGAAACAGCATGGCCGCCATGTGTATGATGCTGGTCATGATGCCCTTCTTCCTGCTGGCAATGTATGAAAAGCATGGACAGCCCCTGGAAAAGATCGTCGGCAACATTCTCAAAGTAGCTATGATCCGTCCCAAGCAGCGTCCCTACCAGACCAATAACTTTTATGCCGTATTAAAGCGGCAGGAAATGCTCGATAAGGAGGTGTATGACATTGTTCACCGCAATGAAAAGCTGGCTGCGCCGTCTGCTGGGAAAACCGGAAGAAAAGACCGTGCAGCCGGTAAAGATAAAGAAAAAGCTGTCCCGCGCCGATAAGAAGCAGATCGAAGCGGCCATTGCCCGCGCCAACCGCACGGACAAAAAAGGAAAATCAGCACAGGACAGTATCCCCTATGAACGGATGTGGCCGGACGGGATCTGCCGTGTATCGGACAGCCACTACACAAAGACCATTCAGTTTCAGGACATCAACTATCAGCTCTCCCAAAATGAAGATAAGACCGCGATCTTTGAGGGCTGGTGTGATTTCCTCAATTATTTCGACAGCTCGATTCACTTCCAGCTGTCTTTTTTGAACCTTGCGGCATCGGAGGAGACCTTTGCAAACTCCATTTCCATCCCTCCCCAGGGGGATGCCTTTGACAGTATCCGTGAGGAATACACCACGATGCTGCAAAATCAGCTGGCCAGAGGAAACAACGGTCTTATCAAGACCAAATACCTGACTTTTGGTATCGACGCGGACAGTATCAAAGCCGCCAAGCCCCGCCTGGAGCGTATTGAGACCGATATACTCAATAACTTCAAGCGTCTTGGTGTAGCCGCCAGAACACTGGACGGTAAGGAAAGGCTTTCCCAACTTCATGCGGTATTCCACATGGATGAACAGCTCCCGTTTCAGTTTGAATGGGACTGGCTGGCTCCTTCCGGTCTGTCCACGAAAGATTTTATTGCACCAAGCTCCTTTGAGTTCCGCACCGGCAAGCAGTTCCGTATGGGCAAGAAATACGGGGCTGTTTCTTTTTTGCAGATCCTTGCACCGGAGCTGAATGACCGTCTGTTGGCTGATTTTCTGGATATGGAAAGCTCGCTCATTGTGAGTATGCACATTCAGTCGGTGGATCAGGTGAAAGCCATTAAGACGGTAAAGCGCAAGATTACCGACCTGGACCGCAGTAAGATCGAGGAACAGAAAAAAGCAGTCCGCGCAGGGTACGACATGGATATCATTCCCTCTGACCTTGCCACCTACGGTAGCGAGGCGAAAAAGCTGTTGCAGGATTTGCAGAGCCGAAACGAGAGAATGTTCCTGGTCTCCTTTTTGGTGCTGAACACAGCGGACAATCCCCGTCAGCTGGGTAACAACATCTTTCAGGCAGGTTCCATTGCCCAGAAGTATAACTGCCAGCTGACCAGACTGGACTTTCAGCAGGAAGAAGGGCTGATGAGCTGTCTGCCTCTGGGACTCAATCAGATCGAGATCCAGCGAGGGCTGACCACCAGTTCTACGGCTATCTTTGTACCGTTCACCACACAGGAATTATTCCAGAACGGCAAAGAGGCGCTGTACTACGGCATCAACGCCCTGTCCAACAACCTCATCATGGTAGACAGAAAGCTGCTGAAAAACCCCAACGGCTTGATTTTGGGTACGCCGGGTTCCGGTAAGTCCTTCAGCGCCAAGCGTGAGATTGCCAACTGCTTTTTGCTTACCAATGATGATGTCATCATCTGTGACCCGGAAGCGGAGTACGCACCTCTGGTGGAGCGTCTGCATGGGCAGGTCATCAAGATCTCGCCTACCTCAACCAACTACATCAATCCGATGGATCTGAACCTGGACTATTCGGATGATGAAAGCCCGCTGTCCCTCAAGTCTGACTTTATCCTCAGCTTGTGTGAGCTGATCGTGGGCGGTAAGGACGGATTGCAGCCGGTGCAGAAAACCATCATCGACCGTTGTGTGCGTCTGGTCTATCAGACCTACCTCAATGACCCGCGCCCGGAGAATATGCCCATACTGGAGGACCTATATAACCTGCTCCGTTCACAGGAGGAAAAGGAAGCCCAGTATATTGCCACGGCCCTTGAAATCTATGTAACCGGCTCCCTCAATGTGTTCAACCACCAGAGCAATGTGGACATCAATAACCGCATTGTCTGCTATGACATCAAGGAGCTGGGCAAGCAGCTCAAGAAAATCGGTATGTTGGTGGTCCAGGATCAGGTGTGGAACCGCGTTACCATTAACCGCGCTGCCCACAAGTCCACCCGCTACTATATCGACGAGATGCACCTGCTTTTGAAGGAGGAGC
The DNA here is from genome assembly GCF_055387595.1 of Mediterraneibacter flintii. Classification (NCBI taxonomy): domain Bacteria; kingdom Bacillati; phylum Bacillota; class Clostridia; order Lachnospirales; family Lachnospiraceae; genus Mediterraneibacter; species Mediterraneibacter flintii. The sequence goes on along the minus strand of NZ_AP031405.1, from coordinate 3,234,856 downwards.
AAACCGCTGCCTACACAGTAGAAATTTGGAAGCGATTCAGAAAATGGGGCGGAATCCCCACCGGCATCACGCAGAATGTCAAAGACCTGCTTTCCAGCCGTGAAGTGGAGAACATATTTGAAAACTCCGACTTCGTGTATATGCTCAACCAGGCAGGCGGAGACCGACAGATTCTCGCCAAGCAGCTGGGCATTTCCACGCATCAGCTTAGCTATGTGACCCACTCCGGTGAGGGCGAGGGTCTGCTGTTCTATGGCTCCACGATCTTGCCGTTTGTGGATCACTTCCCGAAGAATACCGAGCTTTACCGCATTATGACCACCAAACCCCAGGAACTGAAAAAGAAGGAGGATGAATGATGATGAACCCCAACATTTTGAATCAAAACCCGCTGATGTTTTTTGACAGGGCGGTAAATGCCCAGCGCAGCCAGCTGCTTACGGTCATGGCCGATGCGGTAAGTGAGTGCCGCACGGCGGCAGATCAGGCAGCAGAACTGAATGAGACCGGTCAGGTGGGGCTTCTCCGTCTGGCAGAGGTCTGGAGCGCCATCCGTGCTAAGGAAGGCATGGGCGGTCTGGTTCTGGAAGGAACCGAAGCGAAGATCCTGTCCGATGTGGTGGCACAGTTTTATGCCTACCTGTCCGGCTGTATGTTCAACGATCCTGTGGGGATGGCCATTTATGCAGAGCTGCACTACATGATGTCCTCCCTCATGCTGGGAGAATGGTTTGAATAAGGAACCGCGCCTGCGCTTTACTGATGAGGAACGGTCTGACCCAGCACTGGAAAAGCCAATCCGTAAAGCGGAGAAAGCTGCGGCCAGAGCAGATAAGGCGCAGGCCAATATCCCAAAGAAAAAGGTCAGGCAGACGGTCATTGACCCGGATACCGGAAAAAAGGCCTCGAAGCTGACCTTTGAGGACAAGAAAAAGCCACCCTCCAAAGTTTCTCAAGGGGTCAAGGAAGCTCCTGTCCATCTGGTCGCGGGCAAGCTCCACAAAGAAATCCGGGAAACAGAACAGGACAATGTGGGCGTGGAAAGCGCCCACAAGTCCGAGGAGGCGGTGGAGACCGGCGTTTATCTGGTGCGGGAGGGCTACCGCAGCCACAAGCTGAAGCCCTACCGCAAAGCAGCCCAGGCAGAGCGCCAACTGGAAAAGGCAAATGTAAATGTCCTGTACCAGAAATCCTTGCAGGAAAATCCTCAGTTTTCCAGCAATCCTCTTTCCCGGTGGCAGCAAAAGCAGGCCATCAAAAAGCAGTATGCTGCCGCCAAGCGCACTGGTCAGACTGCCGGAAACACCGCCCAGGCTGCGTCCAAAACCGGAAAAGCCGCAAGGACGGTAAAAGAAAAGGCACAGCAGGCAGGGGCATTCGTTATGCGCCACAAGAAAGGCTTCCTGATCGCAGGGGTTTTGTTCCTCATCGCCTGTATGCTGATGAATACCATGTCCTCTTGTTCCATGATGGCGCAGAGCATCGGTTCCGTTCTCTCCGGCACCACCTATCCGTCGGATGACCCGGAAATGCTGGCAGTGGAAGCAGATTATGCAGCCAGAGAAGCCCAGTTGCAGGAGGAAATTGACAACATCGAAAGCAGCCATCCAGGGTATGACGAGTATCGCTATGACCTTGGCATGATCGGCCATGACCCTCATGAGCTGGCGGCATTTCTCTCTGCTGTCTTGCAGGGCTATACCCGGCAAAGCGCCCAGGCAGAGCTGGCGCGTGTGTTTGCAGCACAGTATCAGCTGACGCTTACCGAGGAAGTGGAAATCCGCTACCGCACGGAGACCTCCACCGATCCGGAGACCGGCGAGACCACCTCAGAAGAAGTCCCCTATGAGTATTACATTCTGAATGTGAAACTCACCAGCAAGCCCATTTCCGCTGTGGCGTCGGAGCTATTGACCCCGGAGCAGATGGAAATGTATCAGGTCTACCGACAGACCATGGGCAATAAGCCGCTGTTGTTTGGCGGCGGTTCCCCTGATACCAGCGGCTCTGAAGATCTGTCCGGTGTGCAGTTCATTAACGGCACCCGCCCCGGCAATCCGCAGCTGGTGGAACTGGCGAAAAGTCAGGTGGGCAATGTGGGCGGTTATCCCTACTGGAGCTGGTATGGCTTTGACAGCCGCGTGGAATGGTGTGCCTGCTTTGTATCCTGGTGCTATAACCAGGCAGGAAAAAGTGAGCCGCGCTTTGCAGGCTGTGAGTGGCAGGGTGTTCCGTGGTTCCAGTCTCATGGACAATGGGGCGCAAGAGGATATGAAAACATCGCTCCCGGCGATGCCATTTTCTTCGATTGGGATCTGGACGGTACTGCTGACCATGTGGGAATCGTCATCGGCACCGATGGCAGCCGTGTTTATACCGTGGAGGGAAATTCCGGCGATGCCTGCAAGATCAAAAGTTATGACCTGAATTATCAAAGCATTAAGGGCTACGGTCTGATGAACTGGTAACAGAGATTTTTTAGAAGGAGTGATAGACGATGGCAAAGAACAAAATTGAACGCATTGACCAGGAGATTACCAAGGTCCGCGAGAAGATTGCGGAATATCAGGAAAAGCTCAAGGTGCTGGAGGCACAGAAAACCGAGGCGGAAAATCTGGAGATCGTCCAGATGGTGCGCGCACTGCGTATGACCCCGGCTCAGCTAAGCGCCATGCTGTCCGGAGGCATAGTTCCCGGCAGTATGGTGGATGACAACAACGAACAGGAGGAAAACAGCTATGAGGAATAAACGATTGCTCCGAACACTTTCCGCCCTTTGCCTGACGCTGGTTCTGGCATCGGGCTTTACCGTTCACGCTTTTGCCCAGGGCGCAGCGCCGCCCCCGGCAGAGGATACCACTAATGACAGCAATGTGGTGGTGGAAGAACCCGAAAAAGCACCTCCGCTGACCCCGGATGGCAATGCTGCTCTGGTGGATGATTTTGGTGGCAACAAGCAGCTCATTACCGTTACCACCAAGGCAGGCAACTATTTTTATATCCTGATCGACAGGGCCAATGAGGATAAAAAGACTGCTGTTCACTTTCTGAACCAGGTGGATGAAGCGGACCTGATGGCGCTGATGGAAGATGGAAATGCCAAAGAGGAGCCGCCTGCGGTGTGCAGCTGCACGAAGAAATGTGAAGCAGGGGCAGTCAATACGGCCTGTCCGGTCTGTGTAACGGATAAGAGTAAATGTACGGGAAAAGCACCGGAACCTCCGGCAGAAACACCGAAGCCAGAAAAAGAGAAGCCTGCCGGACTGAACCCGGCTGCGCTGATCCTGCTGCTGGCTCTGCTTGGTGGAGGTGGTGTATTTGCCTACTTGAAGCTCGTTAAGAACAAGCCTAAGACCAAGGGCAATGACAGTCTGGACGATTATGATTATGGCGAGGAAGATTCCGAGGAATGGGAAACCGAGGATGAGGAGTCGGACGAGCCTGACGCTGACGGGGGCAGCGCAGAAAATGATGACGAGGACAGCATGAAATGACCCGTTTCACAGACAGTCCCTATGAACGCATGATGACACGCAGGCCGGAGGGCGGGAAGAAAACTTCCCGTCCTCCTTCTTTACCCCCAAGCCACCCCTGTTATGGCTGCGGGAATTATGGAAGTCCCTGCGTAGGCGTCTGCCACCGGGAAATGGAACGATGGCTCAAAGAAAGGAAACGAAAAAAATGAGTGTTCTGATTATATTTATCAAGCTGATTGTTGTTTTTGACCTGCTGGTGATCGCCGTGTATTTTGGCGGAGACATTCTTTCTACCATGTTAAACAAACTTCGGAGAAAAGCAAAACAGGAAGATTCCTTTGACTTTTCTCAGGATGCCGTGATGGTTTCATTATCCATAGATTCTGTCCGTCAGCTTTATTCCGGTGACGCGGCAGATTTTGTGGAAGATAAGATTCTGCCAAATGCGGAGAAAACGATGGCTGTTTTGACGGACCAGGAACAGGCAGCAGCCCGTCTGCTCTTATCTGCCCTGATCGGTTTTCTTGCAGCAGAAGCTCCTATGGATGAACAGAGCTTTCCTATGGTAATGGAACTTCTGAACTGTATGGAGGGTGAAAAAGAGGATGGTTGTCAGGATGCAGTAGAAAGTTTGCTTGAAGATGCTGTCCGCAATACCCACCGCCATGAAGAATATTACAGCAATTATCAACGCTACCAGCTGATGCAGGTGGATAAAACTCGTGTCATTTTGGCTTGCCGCATCATCATCAATGACCTGCTGGGGAAACTGTACCGCTATGACTACCGGTTTGGTTATAACCTGCTTCTGGATGAGGAAAACAGCATTGAGAAAAAACTGCACACGCCTGTGCGGGAAGAATGGGAGGTTGAAGAATATGAAGCTGGTGATTGCTGAAAAACCATCAGTTGCCCAGAGTTTGGCGGCGGTGATCGGTGCAACTGCCCGTAAGGACGGGTATCTGGAAGGCGGTGGCTGGCGTGTCAGCTGGTGTGTGGGCCATCTGGCCGGTCTTGCGGACGCAGACAGCTATGACCCCAAGTACGCAAAGTGGCGATATGATGACCTGCCTATTCTGCCGGAGCATTGGCAGATGGTGGTGGGAAAGGATAAGAAAAAGCAGTTTGATATTCTCAAAAAGCTGATGAACGCCCCGGATGTGACGGAGGTGGTAAATGCCTGTGATGCCGGACGCGAGGGCGAGCTGATCTTCCGAAGTGTCTATGAGCTGGCAGGCTGCCAAAAGCCGATGAAAAGGCTCTGGATTTCTTCGATGGAGGACTCCGCCATAAGGGAGGGCTTTGCAAACCTGCGCCCCGGTGCGGACTATGACGGGCTTCGGGATGCTGCTCTTTGCCGCGCTAAGGCCGACTGGCTGGTGGGAATCAATGCCACAAGGCTGTTTTCCGTGCTGTACCACCGCACCCTCAATATCGGGCGCGTGATGTCCCCAACGCTGGCGCTCATTGTCCAGCGAGAAGCTGAGATCGACACCTTTAAGCCGGTTCCCTTTTATACCGTGGCGCTGGAGCTGCCCGGTCTTACCGTATCCGGGGAGCGCATGAGTGACCGAGCAAGCGCAGAGCAGCTGAAAGAAGCCTGTCAGGGTGCAGCTGTCACAATCAAAAAGGTGGAGTGCAAGGAAAAGTCCGAAAAGCCGCCTGCCCTCTATGACCTGACTACTCTGCAAAGAGATGCCAACCGCCTGCTTGGATTTACAGCTCAGCAGACCCTGGACTATCTGCAAAGCCTGTATGAAAAGAAGCTCTGCACCTATCCCCGTACTGACAGCCGCTATCTGACCGGTGATATGGCAGACAGCCTGCCGGTGCTGGTCAATCTGGTTGCCAATGCTATGCCGTTTCGCAAAGGGATCGCCATTACCTGTGATCCGCAGACAGTCATCAACGATAAGAAAGTAACCGACCACCACGCAGTAATCCCTACCAGAAATCTCAAGGATGCAGACCTTTCTGCCCTTCCTGCGGGAGAAAAAGCGGTGCTGGAGCTGGTGGCCCTGCGTCTGCTGTGTGCCGTAGCCCAGCCCCATATCTATTCGGAAACCGTTGTGATTGCAGCGTGTGCCGGTGGGGAGTTTACCGCCAAAGGAAAAACAGTGAAGCACCCCGGATGGAAAGCGCTGGAGGACGCTTACCGTGCCAAAATGAAGGATGCAGAGCCGAAAAAAGAGGGTGCAGAGAAAGCCCTGCCGGAGCTGACCGAAGGACAGACCCTTTCGGTTTCTGCGGCAATCGTCAAAGAAGGCAAAAGCAGTCCGCCTCAGCACTTTACGGAGGACACCCTATTGTCCGCGATGGAGACTGCCGGAAAAGAGGATATGCCGGAGGATGCCGAACGAAAAGGTCTGGGGACACCGGCCACTCGTGCCGGTATTTTGGAAAAGCTGGTATCTGCCGGTTTTCTGGAACGAAAAAAGAGCAGGAAAACGGTGCAGCTTCTCCCTTCCCACGATGCAGTCTCCCTGATAACAGTCTTGCCGGAACAGCTGCAATCGCCGCTTCTGACTGCCGAGTGGGAGTACCGCCTGGGAGAGATCGAGCGCGGGCAGCTTGCCCCGGAGGAGTTTCTGGACGGGATCAGCACCATGCTGAAAGATCTGGTGGGAACTTATCAGGTCATCAAGGGAACCGAGTACCTGTTCACTCCGCCCCGTGAGGTGGTGGGCAAATGCCCCCGCTGCGGCGGTGAAGTTGCAGAATTGCAAAAAGGCTTCTTCTGTCAGAATGATTCTTGCAAATTTGCAATCTGGAAAAATAACAAATGGTGGGCTGCCAAGAAAAAACAGCCCACCAAGGCTGTGGTGTCTGCACTGCTGAAAGATGGCCGTGTCCGTGTAACGGGCCTATATTCGGAGAAAACCGGAAAGACCTACGATGCCGCTGTGGTTTTGGAGGATGATGGACAGTACGCTAACTTCAAGCTGGAATTTGACCAGCGGAAAGGAGGCAGCCGATGAAGCTCTCTTTAGCGGAACGAGAAACCATTCTCCTCTATAACCAGGCAGAACCAATGGCTGAGGTCTACACCCATGATCCCCGTCTGATGGAGAAGCTGGAACTGCTGGCAAAAAAGCACCCCGACCAGATTACCCGAAAGGATGCCCATAACTTTACCGTCCCCAAGCGGTGTGTATCAGTCAGGGAGCCATACAGCGCAGAACGCCGCAAAGCTGCCAGTGAGCGTGCGAAAGCTGCCGGATACCAGCCCCCTGTGAGAAAGGCCGGCAGTTAAAGGCACATGGCAGAGAATGTATTTGAAGCAGTCAAGCAGTCGGTCAGCACCAGAGAAGCGGCAGAGTTTTACGGGATAAAAGTCAGTCGAACTGGCATGGCCTGCTGTCCATTTCACGATGATAAGAACCCCAGTATGAAGGTAGACCAGCGTTACCACTGCTTTGGATGCGGTGCAGATGGGGATGTGATCGACTTTACCGCAAAACTCTTTGACCTCTCCCCAAAAGAAGCGGCGGAGAAACTGGCACAGGACTTTGGCCTGATCTATGACAGTCAGGCCCCTCCCCGCAGGAGGTATGTCCGGCAGAAAACCGAGGCACAGCAGTTTCGGGAGGACCGGCAGAGGTGTTATCGCATACTGTCCGATTACTACTATCTGCTGAAAAAATGGGAGGCCGACAATTCTCCCCAGACACCGGAGGAAGAACCGCACCCCCGCTTTGTGGAAGCAATCCATAAGAAAACCTATGTGGAGTACCTGCTGGATCTTTTTCTTTATGAAAGTGAAGAAGAACAAAAGGCATGGATTGCAGAACACACAGCAGAAATCACACACTTGGAAAGGAGATTGAAAATCATGGCTGAGAACAAACCCACCAACCGAGAACGACTAAGGGAAATCACAGACGGCATCGAGCAGGGCATCAAGGAACTGTTTGAGAGTGAAAAGTATATGCGCTATCTGTCCGTTATGTCCCGCTTCCACCGCTATTCGGTAAACAACACCATGCTCATCTATATGCAGAAGCCGGACGCCACTTTGGTAGCCGGATACAATAAGTGGAAAGACCAGTTTGAGCGTCATGTTAAAAAGGGAGAGCATGGCATTACCATCATCGCCCCCACACCGTACAAGAAGAAAATCGAGGAGCAGAAACTGGACCCGGATACCAAGGCTCCGATTCTGGATAAAGACGGAAAGATCATCACAGAGGAAAAAGAAATCGAAATCCCCATGTTCCGCCCGGTCAAGGTCTTTGATGTGAGCCAGACTGATGGGAAACCTTTGCCGGAGCTTGCTTCCTCCCTTTCCGGCAATGTACCAAATTATGAGGCATTCATGGAGGCCCTGCGCCGCAGCGTGCCGGTGCCGATCACTTTTGAAGCAATGGCCGCCGATACGGACGGTTATTTTTCTGCCGATCATCAGAAAATCGCCATTCGTCAGGGCATGAGTGAGGTGCAGACGGTTTCAGCCACAGTACACGAGATTGCCCACAGCAAGCTCCACAATCAGAAAAAGATTCAGATTGCCAATGACGAGCAATATCAGGAGATCGAGATGTTTGATAAACCCGGTCTGTTCTCCAACGGGCGGATTGCCCGTGATGATTTGCCGGAGGGCGTTTATTGCTATGACCTGCGCGGTTCTGACTACGACCCCGGAGAGCCGGTCTGTGTAGAAGAACGAGTGGTTGTAAACCATGCAGGTTCCGTTCTGCTGACAGAGCCGCTGGAGCTGGCGGAAGATGGACGCCTGATGCTGACCGAGGAAGAAGGGCTGAATTTTGTTGGCGGCTTTTCTACCCTCGCCCAGTTTTTGCAAGAACAGAGGAAAGACCGCCACACGGAGGAAGTGGAGGCTGAAAGCATCTCCTATGCAGTCTGCAAGTATTTTGGCATCGAGACCGGAGAAAACAGCTTCGGCTATATTGCAAGCTGGAGTCGGGGCAAGGAACTGAAAGAGCTGAGAGCCAGTTTGGAGACCATCAATAAGACCTCCGGCACTTTGATCTCTGACATTGAGCGCCACTATAAGGAAATCTGCAAAGAGCGTGGAATTGACCCCAATGCAAAGGCAGAGCCGGAAACCGCCCCGATAGAGCAGCCGACCGGCAATCTAACCTACTATGTAGCAGAGTGCATGGAGTTTCCAAACCTCGGAGAATACCACGATAACCTGTCTTTGGAGGAAGCGGTCCGCATTTATCAGGAAATTCCGGCAGAGCGAATGAACGGGATCAAGGGCATTGGTTTTGAGCTGAAAGACGGAAGCGACTATGAAGGACCTTTTCCGATTTTGACCGGGCAGACCATTGACCTGGATACCATCCAGGCAATCGACTATTACCGTGACAATCCGCTGGTGCAGAAAGCGGTAAAGGAACTGGCGGCGGCCATACCGGAAATGGAGGTGCTGGGGGCGGACGCCAACCAGCAGGAGGCTTTGTTTCTGATCGACGATGCCACCTATCTTCATATCCAGCCCTGTGACAGCGGCTGGGATTATACCCTTTATGATGCTGCGTCCATGAAAGAGATGGATGGCGGTCAGATGGATATGCCGGAGCTTTCCCGCATGAAGGCAGTTCTTCAGATTTGTGATGACAACGATTTGGGCAGAGACTCGGTAAAATACGCACCGTTGTCCATGATTGAGACCTTGCAGGAAGCTGCCTATCAGCAGATGCAGGCAGAGGTCGGTCAGATGGCCGCTTCTTCCCAGCTGCCGGAGGCACAGGAGCAGGCACTGGATGAATACCCCATGCCCGATGAGCAGGTCTCCACACCGGATATGCAGGAATACGGCTACTCCTATGATGGGATGCTTCCTGTTACCAGAGAACGGGCGCTGGAACTGGATGCCGCCGATTTGACCGTCTATGTGCTGCATGAGGATAATACGGAGAGCATGGTGTTTGACCCGCAGGAAATCATGGATCATGGCGGTCTTTTTGGCGTGGATCGTGAGGAATGGGAGAAAAGCCCTCAGTTCCACGAAAAGGTCATGGAGCGTCAGGAACATCAGCAGGAACGAGAACAGGCATTTCTCTCCCAGAACAGAGATTGCTTTGCCATCTATCAGGTAAGCCGTGACGATCCGCAGAATGTGCGCTTTATGAATCTGGACTGGTTAAAGTCCCATGGCATTTCCATAGACCGCAGCAATTATGACCTAATCTACACCGCTCCGCTGAGTGAGTCTGGCACTGTGCCGGAGCAGCTGGAAAAACTCTATCAGCAATTCAATCTGGAAAAACCTGTGGACTATCACAGCCCCTCCATGAGCGTCAGCGACATCGTTGCGATCAAGCAGGACGGTAAGGTATCCTGTCATTACTGTGACAGCGTTGGTTTTACCCAGATACCCGGATTCTTGCCGCAAAATCCGCTGAAAAATGCGGAGATGGCCGTGGAGGACGATTACGGCATGATCGACGGCATCATCAACAATGGCACAAAAGAGCCTACGGTGGCAGAGCTGGAACAGCAGGCCCGAAGCGGTCAGCCCATTTCCCTGATGGACTTGGCTGACGCCGTTCATAGGGAGGAACGGGAAAAGAAAAAATCCGTTGTGGATCAGCTGAAAAGCCAGCCCAAAGCAGAACACAAAAAGACAGCACCCAAAAAGAGTGCGGAAAGGGAGATTTAATATGGGAAACTTTACTTTTGAGGAAATGAACCTGATGTGCATTTACAATACCGGCAGCCGCACCGGATTGATCGACAGCCTGCGTGAGATGCGCGGCGAGCTTTCGCCGGAGGAAACGGAACTGAGGGAACTGACCGACAGCACCCTTACGAAGCTCTGTGCGATGACCGATGAGGACTTTGCCCAGCTGGAGCTGTACCCGGATTTTGACCAGTAAACACCATAACCGCAGGGATGGGGTGGCAATTTGCCACCCCACCTTTTACCCCAAAACCGAAAGGAGGACAGAACACCATGCCAACCAAAGCTGAACTATATGCACAGATGGCGGACAAGGTGGCAACACAGCTCACGGGGAGCTGGCAGGAATGGGCGGGATTTCTCACCACTGCTTCCCGTCTTTACAAGTACCCGTTCCATGAGCAGCTGATGATCTACGCCCAGCGACCGGACGCCACCGCCTGTGCAGAGTACGATTTGTGGAATGAAAAGATGGGCCGGTATGTAAGACGCGGCTCCAAGGGGATCGCTCTGGTGGACGATTCCGGGGACAGACCGCGCCTGCGCTATGTCTTTGACATTTCCGACACCGGAACCCGTGAACATTCCCGCACTCCCTGGCTGTGGCAGCTGGAGGAGCGCCATCTGGATTCGGTGCAGGCCATGCTGGAGCGCACCTACGATGTTTCCGGTGAATACCTTGCCGGACAGCTCACCGAGGTAGCCGGAAAACTGGCTGAGGAATACTGGACAGAGCATCAGCAGGACTTTTTCTATATCGTTGACGGTTCCTTTTTGGAGGAATATGATGAGTATAACATCGGAGTGCAGTTTAAGGCAGCCGCCACCGTCAGCATCACTTATGCTTTGATGTCCCGCTGCGGACTGGAGCCGGAACGCTACTTCGACCACGAAGATTTCATGGCGATCTTTGATTTCAACACCCCGTCCACCATCGGGGCGCTGGGAACAGCGGTCAGCCAGATCAACCAGCAGGTGCTGCGGCAGATCGGCGTTACCGTCCGAAATGCAGAGCGCGAAGCCAACCAAGAAAGGAGCAAGCAAGATGAACAATCCCATGACCTACATCCAGAACGGAGACTATCTGATTCCCGACCTGAAGCTGAGCCAGCAGCCGGAGAAACCCCTGGGCAAGTACGGAAGGATGAGGAAAACCTATCTGAAGGAACACCGTCCCATCCTCTACAACCAGATGTTGCTGAGCGAGAAGCTGTACCCGCACCTTCTGGAGATCGACGAGACCGCCCAGAACAGACTGGAGCAGATGATACCCCAGCTGGCGAAGGAAGCGGAAGCCACCGAGGAACTGAAAGCCAGCAATCCCATGAAGTGGGTGGGGCTGATGAACACCTGCAAAGCCCAGGCCGAGGAAATCCTGATGGCGGAGCTTATCAACAGCTGACCCTAAACCTGTTCCTCTCCGAAGCGGAACAGATCCAATCCATAGATGAAGCAGAGAATGTAGCGCATACATCCTCTGCTTTTTCTTTTGCCCAAAATGATATTGACCATGTGCTGCGTTTGGGCGGCAATACAGACCGCCAGAGGGAGCGTGTGGTTGCAGCCTTTGAAAAGCAGAAAACCACCGCAGAAATTGCCGAGATACTGAAAACGCTGTACCACGGCGGCAACGGCCTTGGCAGTGTGAGCGCATGGTATGCCGAGGATGGTATCCATCTTTCCCATGGGAAGTCTGTCCGTTATGACAGGTCTGCCCAGGTCATTTCCTGGGAGAGCGCCGCAGAGCGTATCGGAGAGCTTTTGGAGAGCGGCCAGTTTGCCTCCAATGTAGAACTTACAGAAGCGGCAGGCTATGAACGATCCCTCCTTTCAGAAAAGCTCTGGCATCTGTACCACGATTTCAGCGAGGAAGCCAGAGAAGCCGGATATTTGTCCTGCCTGTCAGAGATCAAAGGAAATGGGTTCCCGGAGGAGACCCGCCGCCTGACGGAGCAGCTGAGTGACCCGGCTTTCCGCCAGACACTCAAGGAAGAATACGCTGCCTTCTGGACTGCCTATCAGCAGGACCGTGACCTGTTGCGTTTTCATTACCATAGACCAAGGGAGATCTGGGAGAACCTGAAGGACCTTGACCTGCCACGCAGGACCTTTTCTTCAGACCTTTCCCAAGTGCCAACCGTTCAGCGCTTCATTACCGAGGATGAGATTGACGCCGCCATAACCGGCGGCAGCAGTTTTGCCGGAGGAAAAGGTCGTATCTATGCCTTCTTCATGGAAAACCACACAGACAAAGAAAAAGTGAGATTCCTCAAAGACGAGTATGGCATTGGCGGACGCTCTCATGCACTGTCCGGCGCAACACACAGCGGTGAAGATCATGACGGGAAAGGGCTGCACTATAAAAAGCAGGACTGCCCGGATGTTCACTTGAACTGGGAAAATGTTGCCAAGCGCATTACCTCTCTTGTCCAGAAGGGCCGCTATCTTACCGAACAGGAACAGGCGCAGTATGACAAAATCCAGGCTGAAAAGGAACTGGCCGAAGAAGATGCCATCCAAGCCCAGCAGCCGGAGGTGGAGGAAGAAACTCCAAAGCCCACCCTTCGGGAGCAGTTTGAACAGTATAAGCCTGTGGTAACTGCCGCTATTTCCGAGGATGCCGCATACCGCAATGCCTGCGGTCATTCTGACCGTGAAAATGCTGTCATCGAGGGCAATGCTGCTGTGCGCCGTGCGGTCCTTGGTTCTAAGGATATGGAGCTGATCCGCCTTTATTCTGATATACCGGAGTTCCGCCAGCGTCTGCACCGGGAAGTGATCGACGAGACCTATCCAAAGCTCCATGAGCTTCTGCGCCCTCTTTCTCAGGAAGATATTGATACTGCCCTTTGTGCATGGAACGGCAATATCGAGAGTAAACACGCTGTTGTCCGCTATATGAAAGACCATGCAAGAGAAAAAGATACCGCCGCATGGCTGGCTCAGGAATACGGCGGCAGTAACAGCAACAGCCTGTTCGTTGTCCGTGCCGGCAGCCCGGAGGAAACGCAGCTGCCCTGGCCGAAGGTACAGCGCAGGCTTGCCCAGCTCATTCAGGAGGACCGGTTCTATACCGAAGAAGAACAGGACCGTTTTGACGACATCGACCCAATCGCCATCCGGGAAGCTCTGGAGGAAAGAGGGATTGTCAACGGCCAGGTGGCAGACCCGGAAAAACTGGACAATGATCCGTTTATCCAACAGGTGATGTCGGATGTAGAGCAGATCGCAGCTGCTGAGACAGAGCAGACTTCCGAAGTTGCTATTTCCGATGAGGAATATGATGCAGTTCGCCGCCCAACTCCGCAAAGAACATCCTATGACCCTGCTGCCCTGGTCTATGCCGTGGGCGATACCGTGTATATCGAGGATGACGCCTATCAGATCACCGAGCTGCGTGAGGACACCGTACAGCTTCTGCCCACCGGGATGGTATATCCCATCTACCGGGCAGAGCGCAAAGAACAGTTCGAGCAGCTGCTTCGGGCAGACCGCCGCAATGCTTACTATACCGAGTTTCTTCCTACTGACCCGGACAAGGCAGATCAGGACTTGCGGGATGTATTGGCTCATGGACTGATGGATGAAGCGGATAAAAAGAAGATTTCCACGCTGCTGCAATCCGGCAGGAGCAACAGCGAGATTGCCTACTGGCTGAGCAGAGCCTATTCCGGTGAGATCGAGACACTGAATCTGGAGACCGGCGATATTGCCGATTACCGTACCACGGCACAGGGCATAGAACTGGAAGTCATGGATGCAGAGGAAAAGCGTCTGGCTATGCTGTATTTCCGCTGGGATGAGGTTGCGCCTTTGCTGCGCGGGATGTATGCCCGTCAGCAGGACGGTTTTGGACAGGAACAGCCCCAACCGGCTACCGAATCCCCAACCTTCCATTCCGAGACCATGGCCGTCTATCCGGGCGATAAGAACAATCTGCCTTATGATGTGGTGGTGGAACGACTGCATATCGAGGAGCCGGAGCCACCAGCCCCTGTGACTGAGCCGGAGAAAACCTTTGAGGAAGTGCTGGACGAACACCCGGTTTCCATTCAGGTCAATGGCCAGTGGCAGACCTTCCCCAATGCCAAAGCTGCCGAGAAAGCCTCCTATGAGGAATACAAGGCTAACCTGCGCCGCAATGCAAAAAACTTTCGCATTACCGATGAGCATTTGGGCGAAGGCGGTCCGAAAGCCAAGTTCCAGGCAAATGTCAATGCGATTCGTTTGCTGAAAGAGCTGGAAGCTGCCGGACAGCAGGCGAGCCCCGAACAGCAGGAGGTTCTTTCTCGATACGTGGGCTGGGGCGGTCTCTCTGATGCGTTTGACCCGGAGAAACCGGCATGGGCTTTAGAGTATGCCCAGCTAAAAGAACTGCTGACCCCGGAGGAATATGCCGCCGCCAGAAGCTCTACCCTCAACGCCCATTACACCAGCCCTACGGTCATTCAGGCCATCTATGAAGCGGTGGACCGTATGGGATTTGAGACCGGAAATATTCTGGAGCCGTCTATGGGTGTGGGCAATTTCTTTGGTATGCTGCCGGAGAAAATGCGAAACAGCCGTCTGTACGGCGTGGAGCTGGACCCTGTTTCCGGGCACATCGCAAAGCAGCTCTATCCCAAGGCGGACATCACAGTAGGCGGCTTTGAGACCACCGACAGGCGTGACTTCTTTGACCTTGCCATCGGCAATGTGCCGTTCGGTCAGTATCAGGTCAACGACAAAGCCTACAACAAGTTGAATTTCAGTATTCATAACTATTTTTTTGCCAAAGCACTGGACCAGGTGCGTCCCGGCGGTGTGGTAGCTTTTGTGACCTCTCGATATACCATGGACGCCAAGGATTCCACCGTGCGCCGATATCTTGCCCAGCGTGCTGAGCTGCTGGGAGCTATCCGTCTGCCTAATGACGCGTTCAAAAAGAATGCCGGTGCCGAGGTGGTATCGGACATCATCTTCTTCCAAAAGCGGGACCACCCGTTGGACATCGTGCCGGAATGGACCCAGACCGGACAGACGGAGGACGGGTTTACCATCAACCGGTATTTTATCGACCATCCGGAAATGGTGCTGGGCAGACAGGAGCCGGTAAGCACTGCACATGGTATGGACTACACCGTGAACCCCATCGAGGGACTGAAGCTTTCCGACCAGCTGCATGATGCTGTGAAGTACATTCATGGCACTTATCAGGAGGCAGAGCTGCCGGAGCTGGGCGAAGGCGAAGCCATTGACACCTTCATTCCTGCCGATCCTAATGTGAAGAACTATTCCTATGCCATTGTAGACGGGCAGGTGTACTACCGGGAAAACAGCCGCATGGTGCGCCCGGATCTCAACACCACCGCAGAAGCCCGCGTAAAAGGTCTTGTGGGACTGCGTGATTGTGTGCAGGAACTGATCGACCTTCAGATGGATGCAGCGGTTCCGGACAGCACCATTACCCAAAAGCAGGCGGAACTGAACAGCCTGTATGACAGCTTTTCTGAAAAATATGGCCTTATCAATGACCGTGCAAACCGACTGGCCTATGCAGATGATTCTTCCTATTACCTGCTCTGTGCGCTGGAAGTCATCGACGAGGACGGAAAGCTGGAACGCAAGGCGGATATGTTCACCAAACGGACCATCAAGCCCCATCAGGCGGTGGCTGTGGTGGATACAGCAAGCGAAGCACTGGCGGTGTCTATCTCGGAAAAAGCCTGCGTGAATATGAGCTATATGAGCCAGCTTACCGGAAAAACAAAAGAAGAACTGGCCGGAGAGCTGCAAGGCGTAATCTTCCGTGTACCGGGACAGTTGGAGAAAGACGGCACACCCCATTATGTGACTGCTGATGAATACCTTTCCGGCAATGTACGCCGCAAACTGCGTCAGGCGCAGCGGGCGGCACAGCAGGACCCGGTTTATGCAGTCAATGTGGAAGCTCTTACCGCCGCCCAGCCCAAAGACCTGGATGCGTCGGAGATCGAGGTGCGTCTGGGCGCTACCTGGATCGACAAAGAGTACATCCAGCAGTTTATGTACGAGACCTTCAACACCCCGTTTTATCTCCAGCGCAGTATCGAGGTCAACTATTCGTCCTTTACCGCTGAATGGCAGATCAAGGGGAAATCTTCTGTATCTTACAACGATGTGGCAGCCTACACCACCTACGGAACCAGCCGTGCCAACGCCTACAAGATTTTGGAGGACAGCCTGAATCTGCGAGATGTCCGTATCTATGACACCATAGAGGACGCAGACGGAAAAGAGCGCCGCATGCTGAACGCCAAGGAGACCACCCTGGCTGCTCAAAAACAGCAGGCGATCCGGGAAGCCTTTAGGGACTGGATCTGGAGAGACCCGGAGCGCCGCCAGACTTTGGTGCGCCAGTACAACGAAGAAATGAACTCTACCCGTCCCCGTGAGTATGATGGAAGCCATATCACTTTTGGCGGCATGAACCCAGCCATTACCCTGCGGGAACACCAGAAAAGCGCCATCGCCCATGTGCTGTATGGAGGAAATACCCTGTTGGCACATGAAGTAGGCGCAGGCAAAACTTTTGAGATGGTGGCCGCTGCGATGGAAGCCAAACGCCTGGGACTGTGCCAGAAATCTCTCTTTGTGGTTCCCAACCACCTGACTGAGCAGTGGGCATCGGAGTTTCTGCGCCTCTATCCTTCTGCCAACATCTTAGTCACAACCAAAAAGGACTTTGAGACCCATAACCGCAAGAAGTTCTGCGCCCGTATTGCGACCGGTGACTACGACGCCATCATCATGGGACACAGCCAGTTTGAGCGTATCCCCATCAGCCGGGAGCGTCAGGAACGGCTTCTCTATGAGCAGATCGACGAGATCACCGAGGGTATCGCAGAGGTGCAGGCCAGCGGCGGCGAGCGTTTTACCGTCAAGCAGCTGGAGCGTACCAGAAAGTCTCTGGAAGCCAGACTGGAAAAGCTGCAAGCCGAGGGGCGAAAAGATGATGTGGTAACTTTTGAGCAGCTGGGTGTGGACCGGCTGTTTGTGGACGAGGCCCACAACTACAAGAACCTGTTTTTATACACAAAAATGCGGAATGTGGCTGGTCTTTCCACATCGGACGCGCAGAAATCCTCCGATATGTTTGCCAAGTGCCGCTATATGGATGAGATCACCGGAAACCGTGGCGTGATCTTTGCCACCGGTACACCGGTCAGCAACTCCATGACCGAGCTTTACACCATGCAGCGTTATCTTCAATATGAACGCCTGCAAGAACTGAACATGACCCACTTCGACTGCTGGGCTTCCCGATTTGGGGAGACCGTCACAGCATTGGAGCTGGCACCGGAAGGCACCGGATACCGGGCAAGAACGAGATTCAGCAAGTTCTTTAATCTGCCGGAGCTGATGAACCTGTTCAAAGAAGTGGCGGACATTAAGACTGCCGACCAGTTAAATCTCCCTACCCCGGAAGTGGAGTACCACAACATCGTGGCGCAGCCCACCGAACATCAGCAGGAAATGGTCAAGACCCTTTCGGAGCGCGCATCGCTGGTACACAGCGGAACTGTTGACCCGTCCCAGGATAACATGCTCAAGATTACCTCGGATGGCCGTAAGTTGGGGCTTGACCAGAGGATCGTCAACCAGATGCTGCCGGACGAACCTGGCACAAAGGTCAATCAGTGTGTGGACAACATCATGCAGATCTGGCGGGACGGCAAAGCTGACAAGCTGACCCAGCTGGTGTTCTGCGACATTTCTACACCACAGGCCAAAGCTCCTGCAAGCAAGGCGGCGAAAACGCTGGATAATCCACTGCTTCACGCATTGGAAGGCGCTGTGCCTCTGCCGGAACAGGAACCGACCTTTACGGTATATGACGATATTCGTCAGAAACTCATTGCTCAGGGGATGCCTGCCGACCAGATCGCTTTTATCCATGAAGCCAATACCGAAGTGCGGAAAAAGGAGCTGTTCTCTAAAGTCCGTACCGGTCAGGTTCGTGTCCTTTTGGGCAGCACCGCCAAGATGGGCGCAGGCACCAATGTGCAGGACCGTCTGGTGGCACTTCATGATCTGGATTGTCCGTGGAGACCCGGAGACCTTGCCCAGAGAAAGGGGCGTATCGAGCGTCAGGGCAACCAGAACCCCCTTGTTCATGTGTACCGCTATGTGACCGAGGGAACCTTTGACGCATACCTCTGGCAGACAGTGGAGAACAAGCAGAAATTCATCAGCCAGATCATGACTTCTAAATCGCCGGTGCGCTCCTGCGATGATGTGGATGAAACCGCCCTCAGTTTTGCAGAGATTAAGGCTTTGTGTGCCGGAGACCCCCGTATCAAAGAGCGTATGGATTTGGATGTGGAGGTATCCCGCCTGAAGCTGATGAAAGCCGACCACCAGAGCAAGCAATATCGTCTGGAGGACCAGCTGCTCAAATACTTCCCGGAGGAGATTGAAAAGCACAAGGGCTTTATCAAGGGCTTTGAATCTGACCTTGAGGTTTTGGCAGCTCACCCACACCCGGAGGACGGCTTTGCCGGTATGGAGATCCGTGGCGACCTGCTGACCGATAAGGAGAACGCCGGTGCAGCCCTTTTGGATGCCTGCAAGGAGGTCAAAACCTCCGATCCGGTGCAGATCGGCAGCTACCGGGGCTATGCCATGTCCGTGGAATTTTCCGCTTGGAAACAGGAATATACGCTCCTGCTGAAAGGACAGATGACCCACAGGGCAACCCTTGGTACAGACCCTCGCGGAAATCTTACCCGTATCGACAATGCCCTCGCCCAGATGCCCCAGCGTCTGGAGGCGGCAAAGGCACAGCTGGATAATCTCTATCAGCAGCAGGCTGCCGCAAAGGAGGAAGTCGGAAAGCCATTCCTTTATGAAGAAGAACTGAGAAGCAAAAACGCCCGCCTGGTGGAGCTGGATACCCTGCTCAACATCGACGGAAAGGGACCGGCACACGATGAAGCTGTCGTTGCCAAAAGCACACGGCCTTCGGTATTGGACCATCTGAAACGCCCGGTGCCGCCCCGCAGTACAGATAAGAAACCAAAACAGCATGAGGAGGTGCGATAACATGAATACCAACGATCTGAATACGGCTCTTTATGAAAAGATGGCTGCTGAGCAGGACAAATTCAGGGACTGGCTGAAAAGCCAGCCCCCGGAAGAAATCCTGCACCACACCTATGAGTATACTGTCCGTGAGGACATCGTGATGGCGATGGAGGAACTGGAGCTGACCGACGCCCAGGCTCAGGCACTTTTGGAATCTCCCTCGCCGCTGGCGGATGTGTACCGCTATTTTGAAAAGCTGGAGACCGGCCACATGGATGTGATCCGGGACAGTATTGAAAGTCGAGCCGATGATGTGTGCAGAGCTAAAGAGGAACTGCGAACAACACCGGTCTATCCCTACTCTGCCGCCTATGCGAGAGAACATGGGGAGCTGGAGCAGTACCGAACTTCCAACAATGTAAATCTCCAATGCAAGGAGTCCATTGAAGCGGCGGTGCGGGAACACTTCGACGGAATGTATCTCAGTCACGATGCGGCAAAGGGTGTGATCGAGAACTATGGCATGGAGCGTGTGGCGCTGGTCCTTGCCAACACCGTCCAGCTTCAGGACTGGGATGGGCGTTACTCCCGACGCAATAAGGAATGGGCTAAGACCATTCCCAACGATAATCCCGAAACTGTCCGTTGTGGTTATGTCCTGAACAGCCACCCTGCTGTACTGGATGGTTTTATTGATTTGGTGCGAGAAGAACAGCAGCTCAGCCGTACTCAGGGAGAAAAGATACAACCGTCCCGTCCCTCTGTACGGGATAAGCTCAAGCAGGAACTGCCTGCCCACAAGCCTGCCGCCCCGAAGAAACGGGAACCGGAGCGATAACTATGGCAAAGCGTAAGCGGGATGTTCCGGTGCTGTTTTGGGTATCCGCAGAGGAACTGGAGCTGATCCATCAAAAGATGCAGCAATACGGGACAGAAAATTTGAGTGCCTATCTGCGGAAAATGGCACTGGATGGGTATGTGGTGCAGCTGGATCTGCCGGAACTGAAGGAGCTGGTCTCCCTGATGCGCCGAAGCAGCAACAACTTGAATCAGCTGACCCGTAAAGTGCATGAGACCGGGCGGGTTTATGATGCTGATTTGGAGGATATATCCCAGCGGCAGGAACAACTGTGGGAGGGGGTGAAGGAAATCCTTACCCAGCTTTCTAAACTTTCATAACAGGGAAAGATACTCCATTTGCGGAGGGAGGAACGGCGTTTCTTCGCCGCATCTCCCTCCGCTTTTTCTTTTTGCCGGTATCCTTGTCTTTTGCCTGTCCGTACCGGATAATATGAGTAGAGCAAGAAGCGTAGCAAAGGAGTGAAAACAGATGCTGACCTTTGAAAAAGTGTTGGAGATTTTTGCGGACTATCTGGCCGCAGACGAGACCACCGAAGTTTATATCAGCCGTCATGGATGTGTAAGGGTTGAATTTGACCAAGACTTTCGCTATTGCACCGGCGAGGTGTGCCATACTCCCAAGGAACTGTTCGACCTCTTAGCTGATGATTACCGGACTTATCTGGAGATTGAACTGACCAAAGGTAAACGGGAAGTGACGGAAGATGATGAGAGAGAAGCAGATGCCCTGTGTAAACGGCATCTGGAGCGTTGGAAGGAGGAACTGGAATGAAGATTTTGAAATGCCTGTTGATGATCGTAACTGCGCCGGTTATTTTGGTGCTGACACTTTTTGTCTGGCTCTGCACGGGGCTGATCTACATATCCGGTCTGGTGCTTGGTCTGTTCAGCATGGTGATTGCTCTGCTTGGCGTGGCTGTGCTGATTACCTATTCCCCGCAGAACGGTGTGATTTTGCTGGTTATGGCATTTTTGATTAGCCCGATGGGGCTGCCGCTGGCTGCGATCTGGCTGCTGGGCAAGGTGCAGAGTTTGAAATTTGCAATTCAGGAGTTGGTTTATGGATAAAATACGCAAAACTATAAAAAATGATACACGGTGGATCTATAATTACCTTATTTACTTTCGTGCTATATTCGTGTATAATAGTAGCACGAAAGGAAGTGATGATCGTGACCAGATCAGAACGGTTTGAGCAATTAGACAGACTTCTGACCGAGCATGATGGGATGCTACAAACTGCGCAGGTAATTGCCAGCGGAATTGTAAAGCCCATTTTTTATGAATATGTTAAAGAGAAAAATCTTCAACAGGTTGCCCATGGTATTTATGTCTCCGAAGATGCCTGGGTAGATGCTATGTTCCTTTTGCATCTGCGGTGTAATCAGGCAGTGTTTTCCCATGAATCGGCCTTGTTTTTTCATGATTTGACTGACAGAGAACCCTCCAAATATTCTGTTACAGTACGGCGTGGTTATAGTCCGACTCGCTTAAAAGCAGAAGGGCTATCTGTTTACACCATGAAGCCAGAGTTATTTGATGTTGGGTTGTCCAGCGGTCAGACACCTTTTGGGCATACCGTACCGGTTTATGATATGGAGCGAACGATCTGTGATTTGCTCAGAAGCCGCAGTAGAATTGAAATTCAAACCTTTCAGGGGGCATTGAAAGCGTATGCTCGTAGAAAAGATAAGAACCTGCGAGCTTTAATGCAATATGCTGGGATGTTCAAGGTGGAAAAAATTTTACGACAGTATTTGGAGGTACTTTTATGATAAAAACAGCAAGGCAGCTTAAAGATTTAATACGAAACCTTTCCAGAGAAAAATCCGCAGATGCTCAGATTTTAATGAGGAACTACATGATGGAGCGTTTTTTGGAGCGTATTTCTCTTTCTGAGTATCGTGATAAGTTTATCTTGAAGGGTGGTATGTTGGTAGCGGCTATGGTTGGATTGGATGCCCGTTCTACGATGGATTTGGATGCAACCATAAAAGGAGCCAATGTCAATGTGGAGGATATTGAGAATCTAATTTCATCAATCGTAACTGTTCCGATTGATGATGGTGTTAAATTTCAGCTGAAAAGTATTTCGGAGATTATGGATGAAGCAGAGTATCCAGGGATTCGTGTCAGCATGAGTACAACATTCGATGGCGTAGTGACCCCTTTGAAAATTGATATTTCTACGGGAGATGCGATTACACCAAGAGAGGTCCGGTATTCATTCAAACTTATGTTGGAAGATCGCTTCATTGATATTTGGGCTTATAATTTAGAAACTGTGCTGGCAGAAAAATTGGAAACCATTATTACCAGAACCACAACTAATACCCGCATGAGAGATTTCTACGATATTTACATTTTAGAACAGCTACATGGAACCACACTGAACCCAAATATTTTACATGATGCACTTCTGGCAACTGCCCATAAACGGGGATCTGAGAAGTATCTTAACCAGGCTGAAGAAGTTTTTAACGAAGTAGAAAATGATTCGGTTATGCAAAAACTTTGGGAGGCATACCGTAAAAAGTTTTCTTATGCTTCTGATTTGGAATGGGATGTGATTATGAAAGCAATTCGCAGGTTATATGCACTTTGCGAGAAAGGTATCAGCTTATGAAAAAGCATGGACATTATTGTAAAATTTGTGGCGAATACAAAGCCAACGAAAAATTTTCAGGCAAAGGTCATGCAGCCCACATTTGTAAATCCTGTGCTTCGCTACCAGCAGAAAAGCAGGCTGAACTGATGACACTGAATCGTCTTTTGAATCTTCCATGGAGGCTATCGAAAGAGCAGTTGTCCTGGCTGAAAAATCGACTAAAGGATAGGCGGCCTGATGTCCGTGCATTGGCGCAAGAGCAATATGAAATGAGATTTCCACCAAGACATTTAGAAGATGATGAGTTCAATTATTTCGATGAAAAAGTTTTATAGAATAGTGAAAGCGGTCTGCTACGGCAGGCCGTTTTCTTTTCGGAAAGGAGGTCTGACCTATGGCAACAACCCGCATCATGCCGCTTCATGTCGGCAAGGGCCGCATAGAAAGTCGGGCGATCAGTGACATCATCGACTATGTGGCCAATCCAAAGA
The DNA here is from genome assembly GCF_055387595.1 of Mediterraneibacter flintii. Lineage (NCBI taxonomy): Bacteria > Bacillati > Bacillota > Clostridia > Lachnospirales > Lachnospiraceae > Mediterraneibacter > Mediterraneibacter flintii. The sequence continues at coordinate 3,211,726 of NZ_AP031405.1, read as the reverse complement.
AAACAGATAACGGCAGGCTCATTACCGGCTATGCTTGTGACAGCCGGACTGCGGATGCAGAGTTTCTTCTGGCAAAGCGGCAGTACATTGCCGCTACCGGGCGAGTGCGCGGTGCGGATGATGTGATTGCCTATCATGTGCGCCAGTCTTTCCGCCCCGGCGAAATCACCCCGGAAGAAGCAAACAGGCTGGGTGTAGAATTTGCCAAGCGTTTTACCAAAGGCAATCATGCCTTTGTGGTCTGCACCCACATAGACAAGTCGCACATTCATAATCACATTATCTGGTCATCAGTCAGCTTGGAATATGACCGGAAATTCCGAAACTTTTGGGGCAGCACCAAGGCGGTTCGGCGGCTAAGTGACACCATCTGTATTGAGAATGGACTGTCCATTGTAGAGAATCCGAACCCTCACGGAAAGAGCTATAACAAATGGCTGGGCGATCAGGCAAAGCCCTCTCACCGAGAGCTGCTTCGTGTGGCGATTGACAACGCATTATCACAAAGCCCTGCTAATTTTGAGGAACTGCTGAAGTTGCTGCAAGAGTCCGGCTGTGAAGTATCAAAGCGCGGGAAATCGTATCGCCTGAAGCTCCCCGGCTGGGAGAAAGCAGCCCGCGTGGACAGTCTGGGCGAAGGGTATGGAGTGGAAGAATTGCGGGCAGTTCTCTCCGGGAAGAAAGCGCATACCCCACGAAAGAAAACAGTCACACAGGCAGAGCCGCCGAAGGTCAATCTGCTGGTGGACATTCAGGCAAAATTGCAGGCAGGAAAAGGTGCTGGCTATGCTCGTTGGGCCAAGGTTTTCAATCTGAAACAAATGGCACAGACCATGAATTACTTGTCAGAGCATAACCTGCTGGAGTATGCGATTTTAGAAGAAAAGGCTGCGGCTGCCACGGCACATCACAATGAGCTTTCGGCGCAGATCAAAGCGGCTGAAAAGCGCATGGCAGAGATTGCTGTTTTGCGTACTCACATCGTAAATTATGCCAAGACCCGTGAGGTCTATGTGGCATACCGCAAGGCCGGCTACTCTAAGAAATTCCGGGAAGAACATGAGGAAGAAATTCTGCTCCACCAGGCTGCCAAGAATGCCTTTGATGAAATGGGAGTCAAGAAGCTGCCTAAGGTTAAAGAGTTGCAGACGGAGTACGCAAAATTGCTGGAAGAAAAGAAAAAGACCTATGCCGAGTACCGGCGTTCCCGTGAGGAAATGCGGGAGCTTTTGACGGCAAAGGCCAATGTGGATCGAGTGCTGAAAATGGAGGTAGAACAGGATGTTGAAAAAGAAAAAGACCACGGCCAGCGGTAAGCTGGTCCTGGTCAAAAGCGTTCGCAGAACGCGCAGCCACAGAATGAAATTCTGTGTTCAAAGGGGCTTGGGGGCGCTGCCCTCAACAAGCAAGCGGAGAGAAAAATCATGGAGGGATTTTGCACTCTGCGGGTCGGTGTGTATTAACACCGGCATTGCTTGCCACTTTTGTTCGCAAACAATATCCGTATCCTTTACACGATGATTTACTTTTATTATCATAGTCGTAATAAGTATATAAACTACTTACATATAAGCACCTAAAATATGAAAGGGCTGATAAAATGATGACCTTTGAAAAGGTTTTAGAAGTATTCAACGATTACCTAAATAAAGATAGTGTTTTGGAGGTGGTGAACACTAAGCGAGGATACACCGTTATGATTTGGGATGAAAAAGATGAGCAATGGTTTGGTGTGGAACATTGCAAAGCCCCCGAGCTTTTACGGGATGCCTTACTTGATGGCTATCGTGATTTTTTAGAGCAACAACTTACTCATAACCGCAGGAGTTTAACCGAAACAGAAATCTTAGATATTCAAAACCGATGTGAACAGCTTTATGATTTGTGTGGAGAATAAAAAAATAACCTAAAAAGTGCGATAGCCTGTGTAGGTGTCGCACTTTTTTCAGTTGGCTTGGCTTACGAAAACAGCGTTAATTATTCCGCAGTTTCTCTTGCCTTTTTCAAGCCTTGAGCCGTAGCTTCCATCACGATAAGCTCCTTTTCTTCCATATCATTCAACAGTACATCAACTTGTTTGCGGCGATTGTTGTCGCCATCTTCATTGCATGGAAAAAAGAACTGGTCTACAGAGATGTCAAGCAAGGTAGTAATGAGATAAAATTTGTTAAGCCTTGGGTGCTGCCCCCTGTTCTCTATATACATAATAGAGCGTGGCGTAAGGTCTACCAGTTGGGCAAGATATTCCTGTGTCCACCCTTTTGCTTCCCGAGCTTTTTTTATCGCTATACCTAACGGCTTAAAATCAAGTTTTCTTTCATCTTGGTACATTTTAATATCATCCTATATCATTGTACATTTCGGGTGATGATATTTGAACGAAGTATGATTTTATGTTTAGTAGTGTATAATTTCGTATTAGTGGAGAGAAACTTGCTATTATTCGTCATTCCGTATATAATAATTATATACTCTTTGCGAAAGGAAGTTGATATTATGAATTACATTTCTGTGAAAGCCGCTTCTGAAAAATGGGGCATATCGGAAAGACGGATACAAAAATTATGTGAGGAAAATCGCATTGACGGAACTGAAAAATTTGGTCGTGCATGGATGATACCAAAAGATGCAGAAAAACCCGTTGATGGACGTATGAAAACAAGGAACAAACAGGAGGAGAATCATGGAATTTAATGAAAAGCTACAACAGCTTAGGACTGGAAAGAACTTAACGCAGGAACAACTTGCGGAGCAATTATATGTATCAAGAACAGCCATTTCAAAATGGGAAAGCGGCAAGGGTTACCCTAACATTGAGTCGCTCAAGTGTATTTCTAAATTCTTTTCTGTGACCATAGATGAACTGCTATCGGGCGAAGAACTGATTACACTTGCCGAAACTGAAAATCGTTCCAACTTGAAAAAAATTTACAGTTTCATTTATGGAATATTAGATATGATGGCGGTTACTTTTATACTTTTGCCGTTGTATGGTAACCTTGTTGACGGATGTATTTATTCTGTCAATCTACTTTCATTTACAGACACTACCCCAATATATCTTGCAATCTATTGGATTGTTTTTATTGTTTTGATTGCACTTGGGATAGCGAAACTGATGTGTGTTTGTTTTGAAAAGGAATCATGGAGCAACATAATCACAAAATGCTCTCTCGTGCTGAGTACGCTTTTTATCTGCTTCTTCGCTGCGGCAAGACAACCCTATGTAACCGCCCTTATGTTTCTGCTATTTGTTGCTAAAATATTTGTCTGGATAAAGCAAACCCAAACAAAGTAAAATGCCATAAACCCTTTAAAATAGGCTCTGACACGATAAGTGTCGGAGCTTTTTTCGTGCTGACATCTATTGTGTCGGCATTGTGACGGTAGATTTCTTGGCTTCTATGCAATACTCGTGGATAATAAGATTGTGGTCAGCGAAAACAAGAACAGCAACCCACGGAAAGGAGAATCAAATATGGATTATATCATTGAAACAGAAAATCTTACGAAGCGATACGGAACAGCCACCGTTGTCGATAAGGTAAATCTTCATGTGCCAAAGGGCAAAATTTATGGTTTGCTCGGCAGAAACGGAGCAGGCAAAACCACAGCAATGAAAATGATGTTGCAGCTTGCTTTCCCAACGGAGGGAACGGTACGCTTGTTTGGCACAAACTATAAGGAAAATATCCATACCCTTTATAGCAAAGTAGGCTCTATTATCGAAACACCGGGATTTTACAGTAATTTAACAGGGTATGAGAATTTGCAAATTCTCGCTAAACTGCGAGGGGGAGTATCTAAAAGTGGAGTAGAAAAAGCTCTTGAAGTTGTGGGGCTGCATAAGGAGAAAAGAAAAGTCTTTTCCGATTATTCCCTCGGAATGAAGCAACGGCTTGGTATTGCCGCCGCCATTATGCACGAGCCGGAGCTTTTAATACTTGACGAACCGATTAACGGACTTGACCCCATTGGAATAGTTGAAATACGCTCATTTTTATCTGAACTTAGTCACAATCATGGCATTACCATTTTTATCTCAAGCCATGTTTTAAGCGAGATTGAACAGATAGCAGATATTATCGGCGTTATGCACGAGGGGCATTTAGTAGAGGAAGTGAATATATCCGAGCTTCACAAAAGGAATCGAAAATACATTCAATTTGATTTATCTGACAGTGAGATAGCCGGAAAGATTTTAGAAAACCACTACCACATGACGGATTTTACAGTGCAGGACGGTACGGTGAGAATTTATGACTTTAGCCAAAGTGTTGGAGAAATCAATCGAGAATTTGCACGAAATGGACTGCTCGTGACAAGGATAAATGATAGTGAGGAAAACTTAGAGGACTACTTTTCTAAACTGATTGGAGGTGGCGGTATTGCTTAATCTTATTTCTTGTGAATTATTAAAACTAAAGCGTTCAAAAATGGTGCTAATTAGTGTGGCAGGGGTATTATCTACCCCACTTTTGATGTTAATAGAAGCCTTGCAAACACATTTTGATAAGCCGGAGATTATCTTTACCTTGTCTGACATATACAGCGACAGTGTACTGTATATCATGCTGCTGGTAAACATTATGATATATGTGGCAATTGCAGCTTACTTGTTTAGCAGAGAGTACACAGAAAGCACCCTCAAAACCATATTGCCCATACCCATTTCAAGGACAAAACTATTAATTGGAAAATTTTGCACCCTGCTTCTTTGGATTGTTATGCTAACCCTTGTAACATGGGCAGGTATATTTATCGTTTGTGGGCTATATGACGCTGTCTTTACATTGGAGGGATATAGCTTACTAGTGGCAATAGTATGGCTCCCCAAGTTTTTGTTTGGCAGTATCCTGATGTTTTTAACAGTTTCTCCTTTTGTGTTTGTTGCTATGAAAACAAAAGGATTTGTCGCCCCGATGATTGGCTCTGCCGTGATTGTCATGGGAAGTGCCGCACTTTCAAATCAAGAATGGGGAGCGTTGTATCCGTGGACAGCCACCTATTTCTTGGTGCAGGGTAAACTTCAGAGTACCGGCTATCCTACACTGCTGTCTGTATCTATTATTATTCTTGTATCAGCAGTTGGTTTTCTTATGACCTTTCATCATTTTAAAAAGGAGGATTTGAAATAATGGTACTTGATTTTATAGAAATTTTAAAAGTTATTTTTCTTGGAATTGTTGAGGGTATTACTGAGTGGCTACCTATCAGCAGCACAGGACATATGATTCTTGTGGACGAATTTATCACACTTAATATGAGCGAAGCATTTAAAGAAATGTTTTTTGTTGTTATTCAACTTGGAGCTATACTCGCAGTGGTTGTAATGTTTTGGAACAAGATGTTTCCCTTTCAATTTAAGAACAAAGCACAGTCAATTGTTAAAAAGGATACTTTCTCGTTGTGGTTCAAGGTTGCGGTAGCTTGTGTACCGTCAGCTATTATGGGGATTCTATTTGATGATTATTTGGATGCTTACCTCCAAACCCCCATTGTGATTTCAATCATGTTAATCTTTTATGGTTTGTTATTCATTCTCATAGAAAATTGGAATAAAAAGCGTACTCCTACTACTATGGCACTTTCTGACATCAGCTATAAAACAGCAATCTTGATAGGGGCATTTCAAGTGTTATCACTTATACCCGGCACATCACGGTCGGGAGCAACGATTATAGGTGCTTTACTCATAGGAGTTTCACGAGTGGCAGCAGCAGAGTTTACTTTTTTCCTCGCAGTACCTACTATGCTTGGAGCAAGTGCTTTTAAGCTGTTAAAATTCGGGTTTGAATTTACAAGTGCAGAACTGCTCGCTCTTGTTCTCGGTATGGCTGTGGCATTTGCGGTATCTGTCTTAGTAATTAAATTCCTAATGAACTTTATCAAAAAACATGATTTTAAGGTGTTTGGTTGGTATCGAATTGTGCTTGGTATACTTGTTGTACTTATAAAATCTTAATAATGCGTTTTCTTTGTGCGCGAATAAAAATGCCAGCTGGTCCTTAAGATCAGCTGGCATTTTTGTTTCTGGGGATGGAAAACAACCCAGAGATTCTCGTTGTCGATCTCCTCCTGATTTTAGTTTGCATGGTGAATTTTGCAAATTGAATCTACAGGAGGTTAATAATGGGATTTAATTATGGATATGAGAAAAAGAAGTTTGATAGTAGATGGAAGCGTTTAGAAGTTGAGTATTGTGATGCAGGGATGAGCGAAGAACAGATTGCTGCCATGAAAGAATATGACTGGGCATGGTTTTGCAGTCAAAGGGTTTTTCAAAACCATACGCAACCAATACCTTGTGAACAATATGATGAAGTATGTGGTCAATCACAGCTGTTCCGAAAGTTTGCATCGTTATCTTATCAATGGGATGTTGATAAGATTGATCAAACGCGATATGGATGGTTGGCTTCGGTGGAAAACGAACAACTACTGTTGAGATTGAAGAAGCTGTCGAAGAAAGATTTGGAGCTATTGACATTACTTTTTGTGGATGGTTATCGTCAAATTGATGTAGCACGTCTTTGGCATTGTTCCAGAAGTGCTGTTGCACAAAGATTTAAAAAAATAAAAAAATTTTTGAATAACACTTAACAAATGAAGCGTATCAGTGCCTACCCATTGAGGGAAGAACATTCTCCCAATGTGGAGCTTGACAATTTCATAGACGGCATTTCCGGTACATAACCTATGTACGAGCGAATCAGGCACGCCGCGAAGATGGACAGCCCCAGGAGGTGATGAATAGGACTGTTCCGAGCGATCCACGTCAGCCTGATACCCGAAAGTGGCATTTCAGGGCGCGATGACTGCATAGGGGTTAAAGATACTTCCTCACGGCCTCCTAAAGACTTGGGGGGAACTCTGCGGCGCACGAGTAAAACGACGCTGTGGAGTTATGACAGCCGCGCCAGCGGAGACCGGAATGTCCCCATCGCCAGGGGTGCGTGGCAAATGTGGCGAGTAAATTTTTCAAAGTCAGATACCATGCGCTGGCAGCTTCGGTTGCCAGCGCATTCATGTGATTTTGAAAGCAACAACCACATCTTTGACAGAAAGGGGGACCACCTATGGAAAAATTGATTTCGCGGAAAGAGGCTGCCAAATTACTGGGGATTAGCATTGCCACTTTGGATGCAGCTCGAAACAGTGGGCTAATTTCCTATGTTCAGTATGTGCAAAATGGTTGCGTGTACTTTACAGATGCTGGCCTTCAGGAGTATATCGCAAAATGCACCCATCGTGCAAAGCCAGTGGAAAAAAGCGCTACATACCGCAAGCTGCGAAGTGTCCGAGCTTGAGCTGTTCCGTATCCTTGCTGGAACCTAATATGTCTGATAAAACAAAGGTACAGCGCTGGACATTATTCTTAGGAGGTGACGGAATTGGCAAAAAGAAAAAGGGCAATTCCTCAATATGGTACGGTCGTGCTTAACGGCATTGAATATTATAGAACCAGAGTCGAAGATTCGGATGGAAACAGAGTGGCGCTTTATGCAAAGACGCCCGAAAAGCTTTATGACAAGGAACTGGAGGCGTTAGAGCAGATTGACAGTACTACGTTTCGTCGAAGATCGCCTACGGTTGCTGAGTACTGTGAGAAGTGGCTACTGATGCAGTCCGTCCATGTTCGGGCCACCACCTTGACAGATTATACCTCTAAGGTGCGGCGGCACATTATTGGAGGGCTGGGAGACAAGAGAATGGCTGATGTATCCCTGGATGACATCCAACTTGCCCTTGTCCCGGTCTCAAAGAAATCCGCATCGGTTTATAAGTCCGTGGTGATCCTTTATAAGTCTATCTTTCGTGCAGCAATGGAAAGCAGGATTATTGACCATAATCCGACGATGTATTTGACCGCAAAAGGCGGCGGCGTTCCCCAGGAAGAAAGACAGGCATTGACGGATGAACAGGTTGAGCGGCTTTTGGACACGATCCGGGATTTGCCGCCCTATGTATTTGTGATGATCGGTTTATATGCCGGTCTGCGCCGGGAAGAAATCCTGGCGCTGCAATGGGATTCTGTGTATCTGGATGCAGAGGCTCCGTACTTAACGGTACGGCGGGCATGGCACACAGAACATAACAGGCCGGTCATTCTTACCGAGCTAAAGACCAAAGCGGCACAAAGAAACATTCCTCTCCCGGTCTGTCTGGTTGAATGTCTGAAAGATGCAAAGAAAAAATCCACTTCGGATTATGTGATTGCCAATCGGGACGGTGATCCGCTATCCTATACACAGTTTAAGCGGCTGTGGCAGTATATTGTGACGCGGACTGCAAAGCCGAGAATGGCCAGAAAACTTGTGGACGGAAAGTATGTAAAATATATGCTTTACCCGAAACTTGGAGAAAAAGCCAGGAATAACGGCCATGTGGTATATAGCCTGGATTTTGAAGTGACACCGCATCAGCTGCGGCACACCTACATCACCAATCTGATTCATTCTTCGGTGGACCCCAAAACGGTACAATATTTGGCGGGCCATGAAAGCAGCAAAATCACGATGGACATTTACGCAAAGGTCAAATACAACAGGCCGGATGATCTTGTCAAAGCAATGGGCTGTGCCTTTGACTTATGGGACGCTGTGTAAGTTCCGAACAATTCAGAAAATGAAGTAAGAGCGAGACAAGGATGTCTCGCTCTTAGTTTTTCCTTGGCCGTATCTTTGATTCAATTTGAAATCTCTGATAAAAAGGAGGTGTAGATACATCACCACGCGAGAAAGGAAATTAATTATGGCAAAGAAGAAAAAAAACATACCTCAATATGGAACCGTCACACGAAAGGGTGTCCTGTATTACAGAACCCGGATTCTGGACGCAGACGGCAAGCAGGTGAGCTTGTATGGGACTACCTGCGAGGAACTGTACGATAAAGAGCAGGAGGCGAGACGCCAGGTAGCGGAGATCATCTTCCACCGGGAGCATCCTACTGTGGCCGAGTATTGTGAGAAGTGGCTGTTGATGCAATCCGCAAAAGTGTCGCCGGCTACACTGAAGGGCTACGCCTCCAATATGAAGAACTACATTATCAAGCCTTTGGGAGATATGTATATGGAGGAAGTAACAGCGGATGATATTCGTCTGGCGCTGATCCCATTGTCCAATAAGTCCGAGAGCCTGCACAATACGGTGAATATGCTCCTCAAGTGCATTTTTTACTCGGCAGAGCGGAGCCAGTTGCTGGAATACAATCCGTGTGAGGGGATTTCGGCAAAAGGAGGGAAACCGACCCAAAAGAAAGATTCGCTGACAGACCAGCAGGTGGAAGTGCTGCTGGAAACCGTCAAAGGACTTCCGCCGTATCTGTTTACCATGATCGGCTTATATGCCGGTCTGCGCCGAGAAGAAGCTCTCGCCTTGCAATGGGATTGTGTGTTCCTCGATGCACCCACTCCATATATCTCTGTGCGGCGCGCATGGCGATCAGAGCATAACAGACCGGTTATCTCTACAACGCTTAAGACGAAAGCAGCAAGAAGGGATATTCCCATTCCCAAATGCCTTGTGAATTGTCTGCGGGAAGCCAAGGCTGCCTCCAAATCGGAATATGTGATTGCCGATAGTGAGGGACAGCCCTTGTCATATTCGCAGTTCAAACGTGTCTGGCAGTACATCGTTGTTCGGTCTACCAAGGAGCGTACCTATTATAAGTATGTGAACGGACAGAGCATCAAGTACACTGTTCAGCCGAGTCTGGGAGGACATCAGAAAAACAATCCCAACATTGTGTATAGCCTGGACTTCGATGTGACACCGCACCTGCTGCGGCATACCTACATCACCAATCTTCTGTATGCAGGTGTTGACCCCAAGACGGTCCAGTACCTTGCCGGACATGAGAACAGCAAGACAACTATGGACATCTATGCAAGAGTAAAGTATAATAAACCAGAACAGCTATTCGATGTAGTAAATTCTGCATTTCATCAAGCTGTCCCCTCGTAAAAGTGGCCTGTTTTTTGGGTTAAGGAATAGGACAACCGAGGGGCCGAGGCTCAAAAAAGCCCGGAATATCAAGGAAAATCATCGCTCAGACGATTGAAATACGGTCTCAAGGCAGCACGTAGAGCTCCACAGTTCAGTAAACGTTAATTTCAGTTGTCTAAGAGATAATTGGATACGGCATTACGTTAAAATTTTTATTTCACAAAGGTAGTGAAGTTGTCAGATGTGGTGAAGAACGAGGAAATATAGTTAGTTCGCAGTGCATTTGTAATAAGATTATCTAAAAGAGAGAGGACACTTTTCGGTGATAGACACTGGAAAGTGTCCTTTTCTGTTATAGGTTGTGACCCTGTTTTTATATAAATTATATTGTTGGTTTTATGGAAGCTGATTTTGTAGGACAATTATAATAAACTAGTAGTAAACAACGAACAAAAAGCGATATTATACTAGATGATTATAAAGACAAAGTCATCTTAAGATGTCCTATTGTGATTTTTGAAAATACCGATTAAGATAAATACAAGATGTCTTTTATATTGCAAAAGAAAGTATGATTATGAAAATATAGAAGTAATGACAGGAGGTAAATGATATGTCAGTAACAACAGGGGATTGGTTAGAGGAGTATACAAAAGATGATGAATGTTATAAAAATATTGAAGGAATGAAAGTGGGATTAGAGGCATTATATAAATCTATAATAAGAAGTGATTATCATAAACAGATACAGGCGTGGCAAGCTGTATTAAATAATCCAGAAAGTTCTATTAATAAATCTATGCAAATGTGGTTTGAATTTTCTAAAAAATTTGATTTAGAAAAACTGACAGGATTACAAACAGGTTTGCGACAACTTGCAGAGCAGATGCCTAAATTTGATATGAGTGCATTTACAGCGCTACAGACTAATTTAGATAAAATATTAAATACAGAAAATATATTTAGTCATAAGCTGTCAGAATCTATTGATTATGCATATGAAGCGGCAAAAGAAGAAGCTGGAGAACCAAATATAAGTAAAGAAGAACTAAAAGATATTGTAAAGGAAGAAATAAAAAATGATACGCTCGGTGAAGTGGTTATTGGAAATAATAAATTTAAAGAAAAGTTTTATCAAGTTATAAAAGCTATCCTTATTAATATTGTGGCGTCTTTAGTATCAGGTTTAGCGATAGCGAAATTCGGAGAAGTGATAAAAGCTTCTGATAATGAAAATGCACCTGTGATTTATGAAATTCAAAATGAAAATACATATGTAAATATTGTGGATCAGACTGATAAACAGTATCATGTGTATTTTATTGATGATGAAGGAAATATAATTGATGGTTATACAAGCAAAGAAAATATAGATACAAATTTTGAAGAGGTTGAATAGTAAATTTTGAATTTATCTTATAAAGATTTACGTAATGAAGGATGTGCTATGTATGTCAGAGCAAATGCCAGATCTGTTTAAGTGGAATAAAAAAGAATATATTTTTATAGGTGCCAGCGATATATATACATTATTTGATCCTAAAAGATATGGATTAGAGCCAGAAGCACCATATACTGCATGCTGGAAGGGATTTATAATATATTTTTCTGTGAGGAAAGAACAGTTGTATATAGATAAGCTGGAAGTACATTGTGATAATGGTATTTATCCAAAGATAAATGGGGTTAAAGCAAAGGATAAGACAAGGTTTAGAAATTTTCATGTGTATAATAAATTAAACATACCGCTTAAGTATACGGGAACAATTATAATTGGAGAACATCTCAATGAGAGATTTCGGAATAGAGCCTTTACTGGCCCTCATTCTTATGATATTACTTACGAATTAAAATTTGAAGAAGGCATATTATTAGATTTTAAAGAAACATCTGGTACATATGATGGATTTTAGTATAGATGAGAGGTGAATTTTATGAAGGATATACCAACTATATTAGAGGAATTGCAGAATTTGGCGCTCAAGGATGAGTCTATACGGCAGAGGCTTTTGAAAACAAGGGAGGCGACAGATCCTCTGTCTGCATTTTGCAGGACTTGCAGGGAACTGGGATATGAATTGTATGAGATGGAATTAATCAGTGCGGGAGAAGAATTTTATGCGACAATGAAGCGGAGTACAAACGGAGGTGGAGAGAATTCTCCGGTTCTTAACGGGGAGGATGATTTTTACGAAATGTTTTTTGCAAATATCACCAATATAAATAAGTCCGCTTCAATAAGGAAACGGACTTAATCACAAGAAAAACACTATGAGGCAAATTCCTCCTGGCTATTTTTCCTTTCAAATATACAGCGGAACAGAAAACGTACCAGCGGCCCGCAGAAGAAAAGCTGCCAGAAAAATGCCATGGGAAAATTTAAAACAACTGTCTGCAGCCAAACAGGCAGAAATTCATTTCCTGGTTGTTTAAAAATGAATGTCCCCCAGAGACTCATAATCGGACACATAAAAGCGACTGTGACAGAAGACCTGATGAGAATGACAAAGACAGGCTTGTCTTCTCCAGGAGTTACCAACTGAAAAACGATTTTAGGCACAATTCTTTCGACAATGAAAAAGCTCATAATAAAACAAATAGGCAGTATTAATATTATTTCGCGGAATGCATGCAGCATTCCGGCGTTAGTCAGACCGTGCATCCGAAGTCCTGTGTTGTAAAGCTCCATAGCTATAACCATAAAGAATGACATCAGCAGGCAGAAAACTACCTCCTGGAATTTTGTTTTTGGCATAATAATCCTCCATTTCTCAATATAAAAAGGCGTTAATCCATTGATGCACAATAGACTACGCCTTAGAGACTTATTTCTATTTGGCTGATTAAGCTCATTTCTATGTTATTTTCTGCTGTAATTTAGACGAACTAAAACCACAACAAAAATAATTATAGCAAAAGAATTTAGAAAATTCAAGCTGAGAATATTGAAAAAAGATACGCGGCTTATACAGAATCATCTGTAGCATTTCCTTTATGATAAGTGATAAGGCTGCCGACATCAATTTGAAGATAATAACACAGTTTACAGATCAAACCAGCGTCTAAGCGTTGAAATTCACTGCGGCAGTATCGGTTAAAGTTAGAACGTGGAATATCTAAATCTTTGCAGATTTTATTTTTGGAGATATGTTTTTCTTTTAGTATTTCATCTATATGAAACTCCAAATAGCCGTAGTCCATTCAAATTCTCCTTTACAAATTTATTCTAATTATATATAATGAGGTAGTAAATAGTAAGTCACTATAAAGGGACTCACTATATCGTCATCCTTATAGCGAGACTTTTACTGTAAATCAGAGAGTGGTGGATTATGCGGGAATTATTTGAGGAACTTAAGGTATGCATGGACAATCTGAGATACTGTGTTGGCATGGAGAAATCTTGTTACAGGCTCAAGGGAACCGAATTGGATATTAAACAGTGTCTGGAGAGATTCGAAAATGAGATACAGTATTATTATTACAAGAATATGTCTTGTTTATTAGAAAAGGGTGGACAGAGGAACAAATTTGCGGAGTATTTTGACCAATATAGACATATAAAAGACTTGATATATAGAGAAACCGACAGGAAAATGTCTCATAAGAACTATAACGCGCCAGATAAAGAGAAAAAGTAAGGGTATCTCTCCTACGTAAAATTTATTTACAGAGAAGAGATACCCTTTTTGAAAAATAAAATATGAGATTAACATATAATCTGTCAAATTGTTTCGCCGTTTTTATATTTTTGCAGTACACGCTGAATACGTTCATTTGGATTCAACAGGGAGTTGATAGACCCGTCATGGTTTAACGTATCAATCAACAGGGCAATATATTTACTCATATCGCAGCTAATATAGTAGGGCCTGGATAGCAGCTCTGGAGTCTGATAGATCAGGTTTGTCGTAAGGATACCTGTGAGAATCCCATCTTCATATGCTTTGTCAAACTTTTCCATGCCATTAGTGAACAGACCGAATGTAGCTGCGGCAAAAATACGTTTTGCCTTGCGGCGCTTTAATTCTGTTGCAACTTCAATGATACTGTCTCCGGAGGAAATCATATCATCAATGATAATTACATCTTTTCCCTCTACAGAACTGCCGAGAAATTCATGTGCTACAATTGGATTTCGCCCATCTACAATTTTTGTATAGTCGCGTCGTTTGTAGAACATACCCATATCGAGCCCGAGCACATTAGCCAGGTATATAGCACGGTTTGTTCCGCCCTCGTCAGGGCTGATTGCCATCATATGTGCACTGTCAATCTGTAGATCTTTTACATTTCTTAAAAGGCCTTTGATGAACTGGTAGGTGGGAGATACGGTCTCAAATCCACTTAAAGGAATTGCGTTTTGTACACGTGGATCGTGTGCATCGAATGTCAGGATATTCTCTACTCCCATACGGACGAGTTCCTGGAGTGCGAGAGCGCAGTCTAGAGACTCTCTGCCGCTTCGTTTATGCTGGCGGCTTTCATAGAGGAAGGGCATAATGACATTGACACGACGGCCTTTTCCACCAACGGCGGCGATTGCACGTTTCAAGTTTTGAAAATGATCATCTGGAGACATGTGATTGATATTTCCAGTGAGAGAATAGGTTACACTATAGTTGCAGACATCTACTAAGATGTATAAATCTTTTCCGCGGACTGACTCTGCAATGATTCCCTTTGCTTCTCCGGAACCAAAGCGAGGAATTTTAGCGTCAATGATAAAAGAGTCTTTTTCGTATCCGGCGAAAGCAATATCGTCTTTATATTTGGATGCGCTTTCTTTTCTCCATTTGACCAGATAATCATCAACCTTTTTCACCAGCTGTTCGCAGCCGGTAACTGGAATCAGACCCAGTGCGCCAACTGGAATATTTTCTAAAATTCGTTCTGTTCGACTTAGCATGAATGCTCCTCCCTGTTTTTTAACTTCTTTTTGATTCTTATGTCATCCCCAACCAGCTTAAGTAATGTGTAACTGCTAGTAATTCTGGAAAAAGCACGTTCTGTATACAAGTCAGCCAGCGCTTCCAGAGACAGATTTGTAGATATGATGGTGGATTTTTTATTAATCAGCCTTTCATTGATACAGGTGAAAAGCTGGGATGCTATAAATGAGTTTGTATATTCTGTGCCCAAATCATCTATGATTAATAAGTCACAGCTAAAAATATATTCGAACATATTGTGTGCGTCAATATCGTTTTTATCAAAGGTATTTTGCGCCAGGATATTGAAAAACTTAGGCGCAGAAAAATAAAGAACGGAATATTCGCGATCCATAAGCTCTTTTGCGATACAGTTGGAGAGGAAGGTTTTACCTACTCCGACATCTCCGTAGAGAAACAGATTATGGAATTCTGTTCCAAATGTATCTGTAAAATGACGGCATACCTTCAAAGCGTCTTTTATAATATTTTTAGAAGAACGTCCGGTTTTCGGATCAAAGAAATTATCCGAATAAAAATCAAGCTGAAAAGTATCAAAATTTTCTTCCTTTAGAATTTCCTTCAGATTGGACTGTTCATAGAGTAAATCCGTAACAGCCTTTTTAAAGCAATGACATTTTTGACCGTTTATATATCCTGTATCATGGCAGTCAGGACATTCATAGACTGGTTCTAGATAATCCTTAGGAAAACCAGCGCTTACAAGAAGGTGTTCTTTACTGCTGCGCAGAATATCCAGCTCCTCTTTGAGAGATTGAATATCCTTTTCCACGCCATTTAAAAGCTTTTTCCCATATTGAACGGAAAGGGATGATACGGACTCATCCAATTCTTTGAATTCTGGCAGCTTTTCATATACTGTTTGATAATGCTTGGTCAGTATATCGTGGCTTCTAAACTGCTTTTGCTCATAGTCTCTCATAATTGCCTGGTATTGCGAATTTTTTAGTCCCAAGTTATTTACTCCTTACTTAATTACTGTTCAACAGCTTCTCTTCCAGAGAATCCATATCATAAGAACGTCTCTCGAAATTGTTGAGATTTTTGGTGACAGGCTTGGTTTTGCGGACAACCTCTTTTTGTGCTGATTTTTTCTTTAGATAGTTTTCATCTAGAGAAAGAATATCTTTTAAATGTTTTACATTTTCCTTTTTCCACTTAGAGAGTATGGAATCGGTATATTCAAAGCTTGGCTGATGAGTCGCGGTGATCGTGCGCCGGCAGGCTTCTTGTATAATGTCCAGTGAAAAACCGAAATCTTCAGTCCATTTTTTTATATAGGACAGCTCAGATAAGGCAGGCCCTCTTCCCTTGATACCAAATGCATTGAGTACAGTATAACAGTTTTTATGATAACTAAGTGCTTGTTCTTTTGCCTGTGCAACTGTTTCAATACCGTTGTCCGCCCAGGAAAGCGCAACCTTCTGTATGTAATGGATGCTTTTGTGATTATTTTCTGCACAGGATTCAATCAGATATTCAATCAAGTCTGAGGACATGTGGAGCGTATCATAAAAATAAGTGATAGCATCCATATCTGTGCGGGATAATGTCTTTCCAAGGTACTGTTCTGCAATAAAAAATAAAGATTTCAATTCCTTCTGCGCCTTAAAAGAATCCAGCGGGATTGCCTTTGAGGCAGGGGCAGTATGAGAGGAAAAAGCAGAGGAAGCATCGGCAGATATATAAGGAGAGCCAGAAGATGTCTTGGGTGTCTGCTTTTCCGCGGAGGAAACGCTCACAAAAGGAGCAGTCTTTTGCAGCTCAATTCCAATGATTTTACCTTCCTCATCTTTTTCTAACAGAAGAAGTCCTTCTGATTCCCAGTAACGAAAAGCACGAAGGACATCGCTCTCGGTATTTTTCAGACAGTCAGCAATCTTAGAGATCGTCAAAGAGGAACAAGGGTCGTCGAGATGCCGTAATAAAAATAAATAGACTTTTACAAATTCCCCGTTTGCATTTATCATGTAATTATCAATAAATTCATTCGATAAAAGTGTCGCATTCGTCTGGCATTTATTTTTCAAAATCAGAGTTTTCATATAACCTTGTCCCACCTTTTAGCTTCATAATTTTATCATTCGTACAGATGGTATTATAGCATCTAACACCTGTTGAAAAAAGTATTTTTTCGTGGGAAAGAACAGGTTTTTTGTAGATAACTCTGTGTAGAAAATGTGGATAACTATTCTTTTAAGAGTTCTTCTCCCACAGTTACAATATCTCCGGCGCCCATAGTTATTAACAAATCTCCAGGGGCACAGTGTTCCTTCAAAAAGATTTCGATTTCTTTGAAGCTAGGGAAATAATGTGCATCGGTTCCTAATTTTTTTACTTCTTCTGCCAAATCAGCCGAAGAGATGCCAAGAGTATCTGTCTCTCTGGCTGCATAAATATCTGCGAGAACGAGGTGATCTGCATGGGAAAGAGCCTCGGCGAATTCGCGGAAAAATGCTTTGGTCCGTGTATACGTATGAGGCTGGAACACACACCACAGGCTGTTATGCGGATAGTGATGCGCTGCTTTTAGAGTTGCGGTGATCTCCGTTGGGTGATGCGCATAATCGTCGACAATTGTAATTCCGTTTAACATTCCTTTATATTCAAAACGGCGATCCGTTCCGGTGAAGGAGAAGAGGCCCTTTTGGATTGTCTTCATAGGAATATGCATAAGCTCTGCGACAGCGATTGCAGATAATGCATTGGATACATTATGATCTCCTGTCACAGACAAAGTAATATGCTCTGCGGTTTCACCAAATTTTACCAAATCAAAAGACACACAGCCTTTTTTGTCATAGCAGATGTTTTCGGCGCTGTAGTCAAAGTCAGAAGAAGAGCCGTAAGTGACAACGTGGCAGGAGAGACCTTCATAGATTTCTGTATAATTTTTAATGTCTCCATTGATGACCAATGTGCCGTCAGAAGGAAGCAGAGCTGCAAACTGATGGAAAGAGTGACGAATATCCTCCAGATCCTTGAAAAAATCCAGGTGGTCCTCTTCAATGTTTAAAATAACACTAATCTTAGGGAAAAAGTGCAGAAAACTGTTAGTATATTCACAGGCTTCTGTTATAAAGGTGCCTGAATTTCCGACGCGGATATTGCCGCCGATAGCTTTTAAAATACCACCGACAGAAATGGTAGGATCTAAATCTCCTTCCAGGAGGATATGAGAAATCATAGAAGTCGTCGTTGTTTTGCCGTGTGTACCTGAAACGGCGATGGGAGTATCGTAGTTTTTCATCAGTTGGCCGAGCAGCTCCGCACGTGTAAGCATAGGAATTTTACGTGCCACTGCTTCAATTAATTCTGCATTGTCGCGGCTGATTGCGGCAGTATATACGACACAGTCAATATCGTCCGTAATATTTGAAGCTTTCTGTCCGTAAAGTATATGCGCTCCTTTGGTTTCAAGCTGCTTTGTAAGAGCTGATTCCTTTGAGTCAGAGCCGGAGACTGTGAAGCCCTCTTTTAGAAGAATTTCGGCAAGCCCACTCATGCTGATGCCTCCGATTCCTATAAAATGAATATGAATTGGTTCCTGGAAATTGATTTTATACATAGAAAGTGCCCCTTTTTAAATAAATAATTTTGAAAAATTATGAAAACAGTCATAAATTATATATGCTTTCTATATTATACTATATATGGGAAATTTTTAAAGAAGTTCTTTTTGTACTAATTTAACAAAAAGAGTAAAAAAAATCCAAAAAAATTGTAAAAAATATTCACTAAAGCCAAAAATGTGGTATAATGAATATATCTAACTAGAAATGAGGTGACGCAATGTTCAAAAAGGAAATGATTGCCATGTTATTAGCGGGTGGACAAGGCAGTCGACTGGGGGTTCTTACAGCCAAAGTTGCAAAGCCGGCAGTAGCATTTGGCGGTAAGTATCGTATTATTGATTTTCCGCTTAGTAACTGTATTAATTCTGGTGTAGATACCGTGGGGGTTTTAACACAGTATCAGCCGCTGAGACTGAACACGCATATTGGGATTGGTATTCCCTGGGACCTTGACCGCAACATTGGAGGGGTGACAATTCTGCCGCCGTATGAGAAGAGCAGCAATAGTGAGTGGTATACAGGGACGGCGAATGCAATCTATCAGAATTTAAATTACATGGAGACATACAATCCGGACTATGTGCTGATTCTTTCAGGGGATCATATTTACAAAATGGATTATGAAGTAATGCTGGACTTCCATAAAGCAAATAATGCGGATGTCACGATAGCAGCTATGCCTGTTCCGATTGAAGAGGCCAGCCGTTTTGGTATTGTCGTCACGGATGAAGATAGCAGAATCAAGGAGTTTGAAGAGAAACCTGAGAAACCAAGCAGTAATCTGGCTTCTATGGGAATTTATATTTTCAGTTGGCCGGTGTTAAGAGACGCTCTGATTCATTTAAAAGATCAGCCGAATTGTGATTTTGGAAAACATGTGATCCCGTACTGTCATGGGAAGGGGGACAGGCTGTTTGCATATGAATATAATGGATATTGGAAAGATGTCGGAACGCTAAGCTCCTATTGGGAAGCAAATATGGAACTGATTGATATTATTCCGGAATTTAATTTATATGAGGAATTCTGGAAGATTTATACAAACAGCGCCAATATTCCACCTCAGTATATTGCCGAGGATGCAGTGGTTGACCGGTGTATCATTAGTAATGGATCAGAGATACATGGAGAAATTCATAATTCAGTGCTTGGGGGCGGAGTAACGATAGGTAAGGGCAGCGTGGTTAAAGACTCTATTATTATGCAGGGAGTAAAAATCGGAGAGAACTGCGTTATAGAAAAAGCGATTATTGCAGAAGATACCGCAGTTGGAAATAATGTGACTATCGGTATCGGAAGTGAGGCGCCCAATAAAATGAAACCGAATATTTACAGCGGAGGTCTTGCAACGATCGGGGAGAATTCTGTGATACCGTCCGGCGTACAGATCGGCAAGAATACTGCCATAAGCGGTGTGACATCCATTGAAGATTACAGCGAGGGAGTGCTTGCAAGCGGAGAAACATTGATAAAGGCAGGTGAACGGTTATGAGAGCAGTTGGAATTATTTTAGCAGGCGGGAGCAGCAGGAAGATGCATGAACTTACGGCAAAAAGAGCAGCGGCAGCCATGCCGATTGCAGGAAGCTACCGTGCGATAGATTTTGCCTTGAGTAATATGACGAATTCTCATGTTCAGAAAGTGGCAGTTCTGACTCAATACAATGCCAGATCTTTAAATGAACATTTAAACTCATCGAAATGGTGGGATTTTGGAAGAAAACAAGGGGGAATGTATCTCTTTACTCCGACAATTACGACGGATAATAGCAATTGGTATCGCGGTACGGCAGATGCAATCTATCAGAATCTAGATTTTTTGAAACGCTGCCATGAGCCTTATGTGATTATTACTTCTGGTGATGCGGTATATAAACTGGATTATAACAAAGTGTTGGAATACCATATTGCAAAGAAAGCAGATATTACTGTTGTATGTAAAGATTTGGAACCTACAGACGACGCGACACGTTTTGGAACTGTGCGCATGAATGAGTCAGCACGAATTGAGGAATTTGAAGAAAAACCGATGGTGGCCCATTCGCAGACTATCTCGACGGGAATTTATATCATCCGCAGGAGACAGTTGATTGACCTCGTAGAACACTGTGCAGAGGAAGAACGACATGATTTTGTAACCGATATTTTGATTCGTTATAAGAATCTGAAGAAAATATACGGTTATAAGATAAACAGCTACTGGAGTAACATCTCAACCGTAGATTCCTATTACCAGACCAATATGGATTTCTTGAAACCAGAGGTAAGAAATTACTTTTTCCGGGAACTTCCAAGTGTGTTTTCCAAGGTAAGTGATCTTCCGCCCGCTAAGTACAATCCGGGCGCTGTTGTGAAAAACAGTCTTGTGGGAAGCGGAAGTATTATTAACGGAACGATTGAAAATTCTGTTATCTTTAAGAAAGTCTTTGTTGGAAATAATTGTGTGATCAAAAACTCGGTTATCTTAAACGATGTATATTTAGGTGACAATACATATATTGAAAATTGTATTGTTGAGAGTCGCGACACGATAAGAGCAAACACAAGACATGTCGGTGAGAATGGTGTGAAAGTGGTAGTTGAGAAAAACGAACGGTATGCATTATAAGAGTTTCAGCATTAATGCAGGCAGAGAAAGGAGACTTGAGAAGTATGCAGATAACAGATGTGCGCGTACGTAAAGTGGCAAAAGAAGGAAAGCTTAAAGCAGTTGTTTCTATTACAATTGATGATGAATTTGTAGTTCATGACATCAAAGTGATAGAGGGGGAAAAAGGTTTATTTATCGCTATGCCGAGTAAAAAGGCATTGGACGGTGAATATCGTGATATTGCCCATCCGATTAATTCGGGAACAAGAGAACGTATTCAGAGTACAATCTTGGAAAAGTATACAGAATCGCTGGAAGAAGAACCTGAAGCGGTTGCCGGAGAAATGTAAAGTAAATTAAGAGCACAGGCTGCTGATGTCTAATAGGAGCATCGGCAGCCTGATTTTTTATATAATACAAAAAGCCCTCCGGGCGGGATGCGCACGCCGCAATAAGGAAATTTTACCGCTTTGCGGTATTGTGGCGGCGCGCAAAGTGGACAAGCCTACTTTGTTTTGTTACAGAAGCTTCGTATCTAGTCTGTCTATTTCGAATCGGAGTGGTTTATTTGTACAGGGATGGACAAATTCCAGGCAGTATGCAAAAAGCTGGAGCTTCTGTGAGGGATAGGAGGAGGTACGGTCAGAGGATTTGCTATAGGCTCCATACTTTCTATCCCCGACAATGGGACAGCCTATATGTGCCATCTGTACTCGGATCTGATGATGCCTCCCAGTGACAAGCTTGATTTCCGCTATAGAAAATGCTTGATTTGATTGTATAATGCGGTAATGAAGCTGTGCAAGCTTGGCTCCGAGGGTATCAGGAGGGCAGATACGGGAAGTATTGGTGCGTCCATCCTTGACTATGTAATCGGTAAGATTGGCTTCTAAAATAGCAGGAGTTCCATGCAAAAGCGCACGGTAATGTTTTCCGAAACCTTCCGTTTGTAGTTGACGGTTTAACTCTTGGGCGGCTTTCGGCGTTTTCCCGAAAACAAGAATTCCTTCTACCGGCTGGTCAAGCCGGTGAATGACTGCGAGATAAGGCGCTTGTTTTTTGGAAGACTCTGCGGACAGATGATTTTTTAAAATACTGACCATGTCAGGCTGTGAAAGCATACGGCTTTGTACAGGAATACCGGCGGGTTTCAGACAAACGAGAATATAAGGATCTTCAAATAATATGTTAGGGGTCATAAATCGTCTCCTTTTTAGGCAGATTCTTGACTTTTTTATATAATCTGACTAAACTGATTATCATATAAAAGAAATGAAAGGTCAAGTGCCGCTGTTGTAACATCTGGTTATTTATGACAGTTGTACAAGGATTCGTCAGGAGGGACAATATGGCTGGCAGAGATTGGGAGAGATTCGGAGACGAAATACGAAGAACTATCCAGGATGCAGTGGATTCTCGGGATTTCGGCAGACTGAACCAGACGATAACAGATACAATAAACAATGCGGTTGGAAATATAAAAGAAGGGGTGAGAAACGGCGGCTGGTATGGCACCAAGGAATACGAAAGAACAACGGCGGGAGAGAAAAAAAGCTGCCGCAAGGCATGGGAAGAGCCGCTGAAAAAGGAGGCAGTAAAAGAAAAGAAGCTCCTTTATTTAAAGGGAACGTCGACAAAAATAGGCGGGACATTTCTTTGCGTGACGGGATACGCATTTGGAACAGTTTCTCTTATTTTATTTGTGATTTTGCTTGTTGCATCAGGAATGGCGGGAGATTTTGGACTTCCCTTTAAGGCGGCCGCGATATTTTTGGCAGTTTTGTTGATTGGGTGCGGAATAATGGCGGGAGTAGGGACAAGCATGCTTGGAAAAATTAAAAGATTCCGATCCTACATCCGTGCAATCGGAGGCAGAGAGTACTGTGAAATAAAAGAATTGTCCTCTCAATCGGGGAAGTCTGCCAGGTATATAGTAAAAGATTTAGAAGACATGATAGAAAAGGGATGGTTTTGCCAGGGGCATCTGGATATGCAGAAAACTTGCCTGATGGTAAGTGAAGATGCGTATAGTCAGTATAAAGAATTGATGGAAAGACAGAGCCGGCAGAGGACAGAAGAAGAGAACATGCGCTCTAGAAAAGAAGAGGAAGAAAAGAGACTCTCACCTCAGGTACAGGAAGTAATACGCACAGGTGAGGAATATGTCAGAAAAATCAGACAGTGTAATGATGCCATACCGGGAGAAGAAATTTCAGCGAAAATATCCCATATGGAATTACTGATAGGACGAATATTTGACAGGGTAAAACAGGCTCCAGAGTCGGTGGCGGATATACGCAGGCTGATGGAATATTATCTTCCTACTACGGTGAAGCTTTTAGAAGCTTATGAAGAGTTGGACGCACAGCCTATACAAGGAGAGAATATTACATCATCGAAAACAGAGATAGAAAAGACGCTGGATACGTTGAATATTGCATTTGAAAAACTGCTGGATGACTTGTTCCAGGATACGGCATGGGATGTATCGTCCGATATTTCTGTGCTGCATACGATGCTGGCGCAGGAGGGACTTACAGAGGATGAAATCAGCGGAAAGTAAAAATAAGAACTAAGAAAGAGCAGGGAGGCCGGAAATGGACAGAGAATTTCAGGAATTTGACACAACACCGACACTTACGTTAGAGCCATTTAAAGAAGAGAAAAGAGAAACGGAAGTAAAAGAAAAAGATGCGGTGATGGATGATTCTATTTTAAGTGAAGAAGAGAAAAGAACAGTAAATGCGTTTGCGGAGCAGATTGATTTGACGAATTCTGCAATGATTCTTCAATACGGTGCAGGCACGCAGAAAAAAATGGCTGATTTTTCAGAAAGTGCGCTTGAGAATGTAAGAACGAAGGATTTAGGTGAGGTTGGAGAGCTTCTGTCAGGGGTTGTAAAAGAACTCAAGAATTTTGATGAGGAAGAAGAGAAGGGGTTCCTGGGGATTTTTAAGAAAACTTCTAATAAAATTCAGGCCATGAAGGCGAAGTATGCAAAGGCAGAGACGAATATTAATGAAATATGCCGCGCTTTGGAATCGCATCAGGTACAGCTTTTAAAGGATGTTGCGGTTCTGGATAAGATGTATGAGTTGAATTTGACGTATTTTAAAGAATTATCCATGTATATTCTTGCAGGAAAGAAAAAACTTCAGGAGGTACGGGCAGGAAAGCTGAAAGAGCTTATTGAGAAGGCGGAAAAAAGCGGGCTTGCACAGGACGCGCAGGCTGCAAGGGATCTGGATGCTATGTGCACAAGATTTGAAAAGAAGATACACGACCTGGAGCTGACGCGGACAATTTCTGTGCAGACAGCGCCTCAGATCCGGTTAGTCCAAAGTAATGATACGCAGATGGCAGAAAAAATACAGTCTACGCTTGTCAATACGGTGCCGCTGTGGAAGAGTCAGATGGTGTTGGCTTTAGGCGTGGAACATTCCACACAGGCCGCCGCTGCACAGAGAGAAGTGACGGATATGACAAATGAACTCTTGAAAAAGAATGCACAGAGGCTGAAAATGGCGACAGTAGAGACGGCAAAAGAGACAGAGAGAGGAATTGTAGATATTGAGACGCTCAAAGCGACGAACGAAGCTTTGATTTCTACTTTTGATGAAGTTCTTCAGATACAGCAGGAAGGCAGACAGAAACGTAAGGAAGCAGAGGAAGAGATACGGCGTATGGAGAGTGATTTAAGACAGAAGCTTCTGGAAGTACGGGGATAAGGAGGTTGACAATCCTTGTGATTTCAAGTAAAATCACAGGTACAGCCGGCGAAGGACGTGCTTTGTATATGAAAAATAATGCCGCCGGGAGTTCCGGTCCCTTGACGGGGATGGGAAGTCCCGGCGATTTTGTTGTAAGAAGATGAGGAAAAGGAGAGAAACAGCATGGCAAAGGAAAAGAAACTGGTAGAGTCAATCACCGCAAGGGACGAGGATTTTGCACAGTGGTATACCGACGTGGTAAGAGAGGCGAAACTGTGTGATTATTCGGGTGTGAAGGGGTGCTTAAATTATCTTCCGAACGGATACGCAATCTGGGAAAATATTCAGGCTAATCTGGATAAGAGGTTTAAAGAGACAGGGGTAGAAAATGTCTATCTTCCGGTTTTGATTCCGGAGAGCCTGCTTCAGAAAGAGAAGGATCATATCGAAGGATTTGCTCCGGAGGTGGCGTGGGTAACACATGGAGGTATGGAAGAATTACAGGAGAGATTCTGTATCCGCCCTACGTCAGAAACCTTATTCTGTGATGTATGGAGCAAGACTGTGCAGTCCTACAGAGATCTTCCCAAAGTATGGAATCAGTGGTGCTCGGTTTTGAGATGGGAGAAGACGACGCGGCCGTTTTTGCGTTCCAGGGAATTTTTGTGGCAGGAAGGGCATACGATCCATGCGACGTATGAAGAGGCGGAGGAAAGAACTCTTCTGATGAGAGATGTGTATAAAAATTTCGTAGAAGAGGATTTGGCGATCCCGCTTGTGACAGGAAAAAAGACACCTAGCGAAAAATTTGCAGGGGCGCAGGACACGTACACAATCGAGGCACTTATGCATGACGGCAAGGCACTGCAGTCAGGAACGAGCCATTTCTTTGGAAATGCGTTTGCAGATGCGTTTGACATTAAGTATTCTGATAAAAATAATGAGCTGCACAGTGTGTATGAGACATCTTGGGGGCTTTCAACAAGGATTATCGGGGCGATTATCATGGTACATGGTGATGACAGCGGGCTGGTGCTTCCGCCTCACATAGCGCCGGTGCAGACAAGAGTGGTGCCGATTGCGCAGCATAAGGAAGGGGTTCTTGAAAAGGCAGAAGAATTGCTTGCAAACTTAAAGGCAGCAGGATACAGAGTAGAAATAGATAAGTCGGAGAAGAGCCCGGGCTGGAAGTTCAGCGAACAGGAAATGCTTGGAATCCCAACGCGTATCGAGATTGGACCAAAGGATATTGAGAATAACCAGGTGGTCGTAGTACGGCGCGATACAAGAGAAAAGATAGTGGTATCCTTAGAAGAAATTACAGAAAAGCTTACAGAAATTTTGGAAACAATCCAAAAGGATATGTACAGGAAAGCAAAGACATTTTTAGATTCTCATATCCACACTGTGCTGACAATGGAAGATATGGTGAAAACAGCACAAGAGGAAACAGGCTTTATCAAGGCAATGTGGTGTGGAGATGAAGCGTGCGAGGAAACGATCAAAGAGCAGACTGGCGGTGTCACCTCCAGATGTATTCCAGAGGAAGAAGAACACTTATCAGATGTATGTGTCTGCTGTGGGAAGTCGGCGAAGCACATGGTATATTGGGGTAAAGCATATTAATTATGGCATTTCGTAATATGGCAAATATGCAAATGATGATGTTCCTTTTGGTGGGAATTGGATTTCTTGTCAGGAGGAAAAACATTATTGGAAGCACAGCAAGAAAAGAGTTGGTGGATTTCTGTCTATATGTAACCTTGCCGTTTAATACTTTTCATTCTTTTCAAATGGAATGGGAAGGGAGTATGCTGACAGAGCTTGCGGAAATACTGCTGCTTTCGGCAGGATATAATGTCCTGTCGATAGCGGTCAGTTTTTTTAGTTACAGGAAAACGGCAACTTCTAAACAAAAACCTCTGCGTTATGGAACCATTGTATCTAATGGAGGCTTTTTGGGAAATCCTGTGGTCGAAGGGATCTATGGGACACGAGGATTGCTTTATGCTTCTGTATTCCTGCTTCCCATGCGAATTGTAATGTGGAGTATCGGTACCTCCTGCTTTTTAAAAGACAAACAGAATCTGGGGGATATTCTGAAGAAGGTTCTTACGCATCCATGTATTGTATCCATATACTTAGGACTTACAGTAATGATTTTAGGGATCGAATTTCCTGCTTTTTTAGACAATACAATAGCAGGAATTAGTTCCTGTAATACACCGTTAAGTATGATGCTTGTAGGAATGATGCTTTCCGAGATGAATCCAAGAGGAATCTGGGATCGGACAATGTTATATTATGTAGTAGTTCGTCTGCTGGCGCTTCCTGCGGTTATATTTGCAGTGACAGCATTCTTGCCTCTTCCTTCTATCTTAAGAGGAACTGGAGTAATTATGGCGGGAATGCCTGCACCGGTGACAACAGCGCTGCTCTCTTCTAAATACGGTGGAAATGAGATGTACGCGACAGGTATGATTTTTATAACAACGCTGCTGTCCTTATTCACTCTGCCGTTCTGGTGTCTGCTGTTAGGATAAAGCGTCTGAATCGTAAGCAAAAAAGATAGAAAACCCTTGACTTTTGGGGGAAAACGTAATAAACTAATTTAGCGTGCATGAAAATGCCGTTATTTTCGTGTGCGTGGAAAGGATAATGCAGATTATCCGCAACCACTCCGGAGGATAAGTCCGGAGCAGATGAATTTATCATAGGAGGTGAAAAGAATGCCAACATTTAACCAGTTAGTTAGAAAAGGACGTCAGACTTCAGAAAAGAAATCGACAGCACCGGCACTTCAGAAAGGATATAATTCTCTGAAGAAACGTGCGACAGATGTATCTGCACCGCAGAAGAGGGGTGTATGTACTGCTGTTAAGACAGCTACACCTAAGAAGCCTAACTCAGCTCTGAGAAAGATTGCCAGAGTTCGTCTTTCTAATGGAATCGAAGTAACAAGCTATATCCCGGGAGAAGGACACAATCTTCAGGAGCACAGCGTTGTCCTGATTCGTGGAGGAAGAGTAAAAGACCTGCCAGGTACAAGATACCATATCGTAAGAGGTACGCTGGATACAGCAGGTGTTGCGAAGAGAAGACAGGCTCGTTCCAAATACGGCGCTAAGAGACCAAAAGACGCAAAATAAAAATGTAACTAAAGTGTTAAATATCGTATCACAAACAGAACTATGATTATCGTAGCTTATCAGACAAAAACTGATAGGCATACCCTGTCGTATAGGAAGAATCCGACAGGTATTGGTTGCGGATTTTAAGTGAAACACTTAATATAGAGTCCCGCGGCCGCGAGCACATGCTATGCGATTCCATAGAGAGACACATGTGAGTACCGATGAATTAATCCCGGAAAAAACCGGAAATAATGATTAAGGAGGGAAGGACCGTGCCACGTAAAGGACATACTCAGAAAAGAGATGTATTAGCAGATCCGATATACAATAATAAAGTGGTTACCAAACTGATCAACAATATCATGTTGGACGGTAAGAAAGGTGTTGCACAGAAAATTGTATACGGAGCATTTGAAAGAGTAGAAGCAAAGGCTGAGAAGCCAGCCATCGAGGTGTTCGAGGAAGCAATGAACAACATCATGCCTGTACTGGAAGTTAAGGCAAGACGTATCGGTGGTGCAACTTACCAGGTGCCAATCGAAGTAAGAGCAGACAGAAGACAGGCTCTGGCGCTTCGCTGGCTTACATTGTACTCCCGCAACAGAGGAGAAAAAACAATGGAAGAAAGACTGGCGAATGAAATCCTGGATGCTGCCAATAATACAGGAGCAGCTGTGAAGAAGAAAGAAGATATGCACAAGATGGCAGAAGCAAACAAGGCGTTTGCTCACTATCGTTTCTAATAGGAGGAAAAAACCTTGGCTGGAAGAGAATATCCATTAGAGAGAACCAGAAATATCGGTATCATGGCGCATATCGATGCGGGTAAGACGACGCTGACAGAGCGTATTCTCTACTATACCGGTGTTAATTATAAGATTGGAGATACCCATGAAGGTACTGCTACTATGGACTGGATGGAACAGGAGCAGGAAAGAGGTATCACGATTACTTCAGCTGCTACAACATGTCACTGGACTTTGGAAGAAAAGACAAAACCAAAGGCAGATGCCCTGGAACATCGTATCAATATCATTGATACTCCTGGACACGTTGACTTTACTGTAGAAGTTGAACGTTCACTCCGTGTACTGGATGGTGCTGTAGGTGTATTCTGCGCTAAGGGTGGTGTAGAGCCCCAGTCAGAAAACGTATGGCGTCAGGCAGACACGTACAATGTGCCAAGAATGGCGTTCATCAATAAGATGGACATTCTGGGAGCTGATTTTTTCAATGCGGTAGACCAGATTAAAACAAGACTTGGCAAAAATGCAATTTGTCTTCAGTTACCAATCGGTAAAGAAGATGAATTTAAAGGAATCATCGACCTGTTTGAAATGCAGGCTTACATCTATAATGATGATAAGGGAGACGACATCTCCGTAGTTGATATTCCGGAAGAAATGAAAGATGAAGCAGAGCTGTATCATACAGAATTAGTAGAAAAAATCTGCGAGCTGGATGACGATCTGATGATGGAATATCTGGAAGGGGAAGAACCTTCAGTAGATGCACTTAAGGCAGTGCTTCGCAAAGCTACATGTGAATGTACGGCTGTTCCGGTATGCTGTGGTTCCGCATACAGAAATAAAGGTGTACAAAAGCTGCTGGATGCAGTTCTGGAATTTATGCCTGCTCCGACAGACATCCCTGCAATCAAAGGTATGGATGACGACGGCAATGAAGTGGAGAGACATTCTTCCGATGAAGAACCATTCTCCGCATTGGTATTTAAGATTATGACAGACCCGTTTGTAGGTAAGCTTGCTTACTTCAGGGTATATTCTGGAACAATGAATTCAGGTTCTTATGTTCTGAATGCTACAAAAGGCAAAAAGGAACGTGTAGGACGTATTCTGCAGATGCATGCAAATAAAAGAGAAGAGTTAGATAAGGTATATTCCGGAGACATCGCAGCTGCAATCGGATTTAAATTCTCCTCAACAGGAGATACAATCTGTGATGAACAGCATCCAGTTATTCTGGAATCCATGGAATTCCCAGAACCGGTTATCGAGCTTGCGATTGAGCCTAAAACAAAGGCTTCCCAAGGTAAGCTCGGCGAATCTCTTGCAAAGCTTGCAGAGGAAGACCCGACGTTCCGTGCACACACTGACAAAGAAACAGGACAGACAATCATTGCTGGTATGGGTGAGCTTCACCTTGAGATTATCGTAGACAGACTTCTGCGTGAATTTAAGGTAGAGGCGAATGTAGGTGCACCTCAGGTTGCTTACAAGGAATCTATCACAAAAGCAGTGGATGTTGACAGCAAATATGCAAAACAGTCCGGTGGACGTGGACAGTATGGACATTGTAAGGTGAAATTTGAGCCTATGGATGTCAACGGAGAAGAGACATATAAATTTGACTCTACTGTAGTCGGAGGAGCTATTCCGAAGGAATACATTCCGGCAGTAGGAGAAGGTATCGAGGAAGCCATGAAGTCAGGACTTCTCGGCGGATTCCCCGTTGTAGGCGTCCATGCGACAGTATTCGACGGTTCCTACCATGAAGTCGATTCCAGTGAAATGGCATTCCACATTGCCGGTTCCCTTGCTTTTAAGGATGCAATGAAGAAGGGCGCTCCGGTACTTCTTGAGCCTATTATGAAGGTAGAAGTTACAATGCCAGAGGAATATATGGGAGATATTATCGGGGACTTGAATTCACGCCGCGGACGTATCGAGGGTATGGACGATTTAGGAGGCGGAAAGATTGTACGTGCATTCGTTCCATTGTCTGAAATGTTCGGATACTCTACAGATTTACGTTCCAGAACACAGGGACGTGGAAACTACTCTATGTTCTTTGAGAAATATGAGCCGGTACCGAAATCTGTACAAGAGAAGGTATTGTCCAACAAAAATGCTTAAAATCTCATAAAAGGGTTGAAAAACGGCTGGCTTTGAAATATAATCAAAGTTAGCCGAGTAAAAGCGAAAAAATTAGTAAAATGCCCGTAATTCGGGTGCTATAATTAAGGAGGATATTCAAAATGGCAAAAGCTAAATTTGAAAGAACAAAACCACATGCTAATATTGGAACCATTGGCCACGTTGACCATGGTAAAACAACTTTGACAGCTGCTATTACAAAGACACTTTCTCACAGAGTAGAAGGAAACTCAGCAGTTGATTTCGAAAACATTGACAAGGCTCCAGAAGAAAGAGAGCGTGGAATCACAATTTCTACAGCACACGTTGAGTATGAGACAGAGAAACGTCACTATGCACACGTTGACTGCCCAGGACATGCTGACTATGTAAAGAACATGATTACAGGTGCTGCACAGATGGACGGAGCTATCCTTGTTGTAGCTGCTACTGACGGTGTTATGGCTCAGACAAAAGAGCACATCCTTCTGTCCCGTCAGGTAGGTGTACCATACATCGTAGTATTTATGAACAAATGTGATATGGTAGACGATGAAGAGCTGCTTGAATTAGTAGAAATGGAAATCCGTGAGCTTCTGAATGAATATGAGTTCCCGGGAGATGATACACCGGTTATCCAGGGATCTGCTCTGAAAGCTCTGGAAGATCCAGACGGAGAATGGGGCGACAAGATCATGGAGCTTATGGATGCTGTTGACGAATGGATCCCAGATCCACAGCGTGATACAGATAAACCGTTCCTGATGCCTGTAGAGGACGTATTCTCTATTACAGGACGTGGTACAGTTGCAACAGGTAGAGTAGAGCGTGGTACACTTCATGTATCTGATGAAGTTGAGATCATTGGTATCCATGAAGATATTAAGAAGACAGTTGTAACAGGTATCGAAATGTTCCGTAAACTGCTTGATGAAGCTCAGGCTGGTGACAACATTGGTGCTCTGCTTCGTGGTATTCAGAGAACAGAAATCGAAAGAGGTCAGGTTCTGATTAAACCAGGCACAGTAACATGCCATAAGAAATTTACATGCCAGGTTTACGTTTTGACAAAAGATGAAGGTGGACGTCACACACCGTTCTTCAACAACTATCGTCCACAGTTCTATTTCAGAACAACAGACGTAACAGGTGTTTGCGAACTTCCTGCAGGAACAGAAATGTGCATGCCTGGAGATAATGTAGAAATGACAGTTGAACTGATTCATCCAGTAGCTATGGAAGAAGGTCTTGGATTCGCTATCCGTGAAGGTGGACGTACAGTTGGATCAGGTAAGGTAGCTAAGATTATCGAATAATCTTGAGTTAGAATTCATATATTATGAAAAGAAAACCGCAGTCTCTTAAAACAGGAGATTGCGGTTTTTAATAGCTGTCTCTATCAGAACTGCCATATCGTGTTTAAGTTCTGATATTATTTGCTGCTGATAATCACTCATTGAGTTTCAAAGCAGATACCATATCAATACGATATATTTTTCTAGAAAGGAATTTACTGATGCTCCAAGACAGCAGGAATGTACCCAAAACACTGATAATATAGACATAAGTTGGAATATATACGCGAATATCAATAGAATCCTGCACCGTACTAAGCATTAAAATTGTCAAACCATATCCCGCAGGTAATCCTATAACAATTCCGGCAATCGTCAGCCATATATTTTGTTGTATCATCAGCTTTCTAATCCTTTGATTATGAAATCCCAGCACTTTCAATGTTGCCATATCTCTATATCGTTCCATGTAAGACAGTGTGCCTAAATTATATAGTATCACCCCGCCAAGTAAGACAGCGCATACTAAGAAAAGCATACTCAACATAACAGACGCATTTAGTATAGTATCAAGGGCAGATTTCAAATCGGCTTTATGCTGAACGCTATCTACATAATCGGAATCAGTGAGGGATTTTTTCGGTTTCTCTCCAATAATGGAGGTCGTATGAAAAGGAATGCCCTCAGCATCCATTTCGCTTTTTAACATCGTAATACCTTGTGTCATAGGCGTGCGGACAATGTACTTTACAACCTCAAGATACCATTCATCACTTCCGGCAAATTTCCATTTTAACCTGTCGCCGACTTCAATTCCTAATTTATCTGCCGTATTTCCGGATAAGGCAAGCCCTTCTTCCAGCTCTATTTCTTTTCCTTCACTGTCATAGAGCCTTAAAAAATCTTGACTTTCAATGCCACTAAACGCTACGGTTTCTTCTTTGCCGTCGAATTTGACCTCTGCTGATGTTTCCATCAATTCTTCGCCATACATAGATTGTATCAGTTTATTTTTAAATTCTTCATCACTAAAGTCGCCAGTTACTTTTGTGTCATAAGTCTGTACTTTATCAAAAGTCCATTCAGACATATAGTTCATAGAAGCAAATAAACCAAAAGAAGAAAAGAGCAGTGCAACACACCCCATGACACCAAAAATAGTCATGCTGCTTCTTAATTTGTTCCGGAATATATCACGCAGATTCCATTGTCCGTAAAAGGATAGATGTTTCCACAAAGAAGGAAGCGGCAATTCTTGATACTCTTTTTCTATACTGTTTGAGTATAATATCTTCGCAGTATTTTCCTTTAAATATTTGTGGCATACAACGAGTGAAACAGTTAGACAAGCCAGCGCGCAGACAACAGGGAACATCCAGCTTCCAGTCAACATAGCCGGCTTTAGTTTGGGAAGAATATACATTTCCTCCATAATAGGAAATAATAATTTTGGCAGTGTTACATAGCCTGCACACCAGCCGGCAACAGAACCGACAAGACAAACAAATGTACTGTGTGATATGTAGTGAATATACAGAGGTCTTTTATGAAAACCCATAGATTTTAGTATACCAATCTGCAAACGCTGTGAATTTAACAAACGGTGTACGGTTGTAATGGTAACAAGAATAGCGATAAACAAAAACACCATTACAAAAATCAAGCCGATTTCTTTATGCTGTGTAATCTCATCATTTATCATAGAATAGCTGGTATGGTCTTTTTGTAAAAGGACAGTCGTATCCTTTTTCCTTAATGTGTTATTGAGTGTTTTTTCAAGATCGCCTGTACCAGATACAAGTAACTGGTTCCACTTAATATCCTTTATTTCTGTTATACTCGTTTCATTGATAAAGGCGAAGCCATTATTTTTATGGTCTGGAACAAATTCTCCATCTTTTGTACTGTAAATATATTCTGGGGAATCGCATACTCCAACAATTTCTTTTTCAACCGTTTTTCCGTCAATATCCAGTTTTATTTTGTCCTTTACCTCATAATCGTTTTCTTTGGCAAAGGTAGCGTCTAACCAGATACCCGACGTATTTTTTGAATATTTTTTCCCGTCAAGTACGTTTATTTTTGAAATAGTATTTTCACCAGACAGAACATATAAATCAATCGTTTTATCGTCATCACTCTTTAGAGTAGATGCGTATAATGCTCTTTTTTCCACGTCCTCAACAGAGGATTTTTTCTTTAATTGCTCTATATCTGATGATTGAAAATTATCCTCCAAGATCCAAGCGTCGGCAAGGTTTGTTTCCTTGATATAAGAATGAAATGTTTTATGCATTCCATTATATTCACTTGTGATACCGGAAAAAATAAAATTACCGGCAAACATCATCAGAAAAATAGCGATAAACGGGACTTTATTTTTCCATACATCACGAAACATTTTGCGTATTAACATCACCACTCCAACTCCTTTATGCTCATAGGTTTTTCATTGACCGTAACATCTAAAATCTGCCCGTTTTTCATACGGATAACTTTATCTGCTGCTTTTGCGATATTTGTATTGTGTGTAACAACGATAGCAGTTTTGTGATACTCCCGACACACATCTTGTATCAGCTGTAATACCATACACCCAGTCTCACTGTCTAACGCACCAGTCGGTTCATCACATAAGAGAATTTTTGGATTTTTTACAATCGCTCTGGCGATAGAAACACGCTGCTGTTCTCCACCCGATAATTGGCTGGGGAATTTTCTAAAATGCTGCTTTAGCCCAACTCTATCTAAGATAACAGCAGGGTCTAAAATATCGTCTTTTATATCTCGCATCAGAGCGATATTTTCATATACGGTCAAGGTAGGAATAAGGTTGTAAAACTGAAAAATAAAGCCTATATCATTCGCTCTATAGCTCGCCAATTCATTTTCTTTCATTTTTGAAAGGGGCAGATTGTTTACAAGTATTTCCCCACTGCTTAAACAGTCAATCCCGCCCAGAATATTCAATAAGGTGCTTTTTCCAGCCCCCGATTGTCCCAGTATCACGACAAATTCTTCGTCCGCAACCTCAAAAGATACTTCGTTTAATGCAAGCGTGTGTCTTGCTCCGCTTTGGTACATTTTTGTTGCATTTTTTGCAAGTATAATTGACATAAATTTCATTCCCTTCCTAAAAATGGGTATAAGAAAAACACGTACATAAAAGAACACATTTTATGCAGGTGATTTATCTTATTTGACTGATAATGCCATTGAATAAAAGGCTAAAGAATTTTACAAATTCTGCTTTGGCATCGTCCATATTTTTGTGTTCGATTAAGACGTGTTTTACACATTCCACTAGCATATTTAGTACAATCTCCGAATAATGTGCATCATCGTTGATGTTAAAATATTCCTGTAGATGTTCGGTCAGGGATTGTAATATTTTTTCTTTTCGATCCAGCAAATGAGAACTTTCCAGTCTTAGAAATATGACGACTCTTTTATCAAAAAAACAGCTAAACTCACTGCTGTCAAAGTTTTCCTCTAATTCTTTCAGCTTTCCCCAAGCCTGTTTTTTTGTCAGTGGGTTCGCTTTTTCATGTTCTATATGCTTTGACATCATACATTCTATATTTTCAATGGTCGGCAGGAGTATTTCTTCCAAAAGTATCTCTTTGCTGTGAAAGTAATGATAAATATTTCCCTGTGCAGTATGTGCTCTGCTGGCAATCCTGCGCATAGAGACATTTTCATATCCTCTTTTTAGAAATTCGTCCGTAGCAATCTCAAGGATTTTTAAGCGAACCTCCTCTTTTTTTATCTGCATCCTATCACCTCCTTGAGTACATGATATATATTAAAAAGAGGTTTATCAATAGAAGTTCATTATTAAAAATCAAAAGTTACATGGCGTTCATTTTTAAGAAAGAAAAAATATATCTGTTTTTTAAAATATGATATGCTATAATAATTGCGGATGGCAATTACAAAAGATATGATTGCTGACAGTGAAAAGATAAGGAGTGAAAAACATGAAAAAAATGATCATACCGGATACAGAGCTGAAGCTTTCTCCAATTGGGCTTGGCTGTGTGAATGCAGGCCTGAAATGGGAGGGAAAGGAGGCTGATTATCTGTTTGATGCCTTTTTGGATATGGGAGGCAATTTATATGATACGGCAAGAGTATATTCTGACTGGATACCGCCGGAGATTGGAAGAAGTGAACGGGTGCTGGGAGACTGGCTTACACGCAGTAAAAAGCGAAATCAGATTGTTATTATCACAAAAGGCGGACATCCTGACATGACAGGTGACAATCCGGACACACATAAAAGCAGAGTTTCCAGGGCAGAAATGAGAAAGGACATTGAGTTGTCTCTAAAGGCCCTGCGCACAGATTATATTGATATTTATTTTTATCACAGAGATGATGAATCTATACCGGTGGAAGAATTAATAGAAACCATGGAAGAGTTTGTAAAGTCGGGAAAAATTCGTTATTATGGCTGTTCAAACTGGACGACACAAAGAATGGAAACAGCGGCCAAATACTGTAAGGAGAAAGGCTATCGCGGCTTTGCGGCAAACCAGGCGCTTTACAATGTGGGATATGCCTATATGAATCCACTGGATGACGACACGATGCTTGCTATAGACGGCCCTATGCAGCAATTTCATAAAGAAAATCCAGGAAATCTTGCTATGCCCTATATGGGGGTGTGCAGCGGATTTTTCAACAAAATACTTGCAAACGGTGAGGAAGCAGTGAAAGATTCTCCTTATTATACAGAAGGAAATATCCGTATGGCGCAGAAGTTAAAACAGATTATGGAAAAGTACAGTGTGACAGCGACACAGGCAGTTCTGGGCTTTTTTACATGTCAGGATTTTGCGTGCCTTCCGTTGTATGGGCCAAGAGGAGTAGAAAGCTTAGAAGAAGCGTGTGGTACATTTGAAATTCCCTTTACAAAAGAGGATTATGAATTGGTATAAAAAGGAGAAAGAAGCAGATGAAAATAGGAATAGGAAACGATCATTCGGCATTGGAATTGAAAGCAGAAATTATAGAATTTTTGAAAGAAAAAGGACATGAGGTTGTGGATTATGGAACAAATTCATCAGAAAGCTGTGACTATCCTAAATATGGTGAAATGGTAGCCCGCGCGGTTGTGGCAAAGGAAGTAGAGCTTGGTATTTTGATTTGCGGTACCGGGCTTGGTATTTCATTGGCTGCAAATAAAGTGAAAGGCATTCGTGCGGCTGTGTGCAGTGAACCGTTTACAGCAAAGATGTCCAGAGCACACAACAATTGCAATATACTTGCGTTTGGGGCGCGGGTTGTAGGCGCGGAGCTTGCCAAGATGATAGTCGACACATGGCTGAATACGGAATTTGAAGGCGGTCGTCATCAGAGAAGAGTAGATATGATCATGGAGATTGAAGAAGAGAAAAAATAAATTTAGCGGGGGATCGGATGCATAGAAAAACAATTCTAGAGTATGAGACGGTTTCCTTTGACCCAGAGAAGCGTGCGCTTGTGATTATTGATCAGACACTGCTTCCAGGGCAGGTACAGCTATTGTCTCTTACGGAAATTGAGGATATATGGGAAGCTATTTACCTTCTGAAGGTGCGCGGCGCTCCGGCAATCGGCGTGGCGGCGGCAATTGGTCTGTATGTGGCGGCAGAACAGATTGACACTGCGGATGAAGAACTATTTTATCAACAGTTTAAGGAGAAAAAGAAATATCTGGAAACAGCACGTCCTACAGCGGTAAATCTATTCTGGGCGCTGGAGAAAATGGAAGCTGTTGTAAAGAAGAACCGAGGAAAAGGCGTCGGAGAGATAAAGAAGCTTCTCAACAGAGAAGCAATGCAGATACATGATGAAGATATAGAAGTCTGCCGGCGTATCGGGGAATACGGATTGGAGCTTTTAAATCCCGGTGATGGAATTTTGACACACTGTAATGCGGGGAAGCTGGCAGCGGTAAAATACGGGACGGCAACCGCACCTATAAACAGAGATAACAGAAATGTGGTATAAAAAAAGGATGGCTCCAGAGAACATAAAGGTTTACAATCCATGCTTTGATGTGACAGAGAAGGAATTGATTACTGGGATTGTAACAGAGTATGGAGTGGCATATCCTCCTTATGAAGAATCATTGAGGCGGATTTTTGAGAAAAAATTTGAATAGAATAAAAAACGGCAGGTATATCAAACGGTAATGTGCGTAAAGATATACCTGTCGTTTTGCTTTTGTTTAAGAAAGATCCGCCAGTATATCTTCCAATACATCCTCCACAGAGTCTGTGACATAGTCTGCGTAGTAGGAAATTCCCGGCGCGGCGTTAGACATGGCATAGCTGGTTCCGACAAGCTGCAGCATCTCTACATCATTATATTGATCGCCAAAGGCGACACATTCTTCTGGGGCAATGCCAAGCAAATTGATCAGATTTTTCAAGGCGCTTCCTTTGTTGGCATCTGGCGCAATAAAGTCAATCCAAATATTTCCAGAAGTGACAACACTGATTTCGGACTGAAATAGATCTTTTAGATACTTAAGGTATTTGTCTACAATATGCGGACCGTCTACCATATTACAGATCGCAATTTTCAGTATAGGGCCTTCGATTTTTGTAATGTCGTCGACGATTTTGGTCGTATTGCGCATAACATTTACGATATGGTTTACAAATTCGGTATTGTTATTTTCAATGATACAGGCGTCTTCGCGGGAAACAGCAATCTCAAAATGGTTCTGTTTTTTTACCTCATGGATGATACGAAAAGCGAGCGCATCATCTATTGTTCCACGAGATATAACCCTTCCTTGATGGACACAGAGGGAACCATTTTCACCGATATAAGAAATTTCATCTTTAATGGCGTCAAACATACGTCTTTCATTGTCATACTGCCTGCCGCTGGCGGCGACAAAGTGGACTCCCTTCTGCGTCAGTTCATGGATAAGCTGGACTGCACGATCTGTAAGCTTTTGAGAACCGTTTTGGAGAAGTGTTCCATCCAAATCACTGGCAATTAATTTTATCATCAGAACCTCCGATTTTTCATGTTTCTTTCATCATACAGTAAAAAAGCTTATTTGTA
Organism: Mediterraneibacter flintii; assembly: GCF_055387595.1. Taxonomy (NCBI): domain Bacteria; kingdom Bacillati; phylum Bacillota; class Clostridia; order Lachnospirales; family Lachnospiraceae; genus Mediterraneibacter; species Mediterraneibacter flintii. Next base: position 3,172,579 of record NZ_AP031405.1, on the reverse strand, counting down.
TAGCCTTGTTGGGGTGGTTTTTGTATGGTATGATGAAAAAAGTAGTACCATTGATTGGTGAAAGGAAGAGAAAGGTATGGATAAAAAACAGTATGATGTGATTATTATCGGAGCAGGCCCGTCGGGAATCTTCTGCGCCTATGAACTGAAAAAGAGATGTCCGGATATGAAGGTTCTGATGATAGAGAAGGGACGGAATATTGAGGACAGGCAATGTCCGAAGAGAAAGACAAAGGTCTGTGTAGGATGTAAGCCATGCTCCATTACAACAGGATTTGCAGGGGCTGGAGCTTTTTCGGACGGGAAGCTGTCTCTTTCACCGGATGTGGGAGGAACACTTCCGGAAATATTGGGATATGAAGAGACAACAGAGTTGATCCGTGAAGCAGATGATATTTACCTGGAATTTGGCGCCGACAAAAAAGTATATGGAATCGAAGATGAGCATGCAATTACAGAGATAAGGACGAAGGCGATTCGTGCAAATTTAAAGCTGATTGAATGTCCCATCCGCCATCTGGGGACAGAAGAGGGCTATAAGATCTATACCAGACTGCAAAAGCACCTTCTAGATGCTGGAGTGGAGATTTTATTCCGTACAATGGTAACGGACATTCTCATTCACGAAGAGAAGGCAGAAGGAGTAGTGACAGATAAAGGAGAAACCTATTATGCACCGGAAATTGTATCTGGTGTAGGCAGGGAAGGTTCGGAGTGGTTTGCGAATATTTGCAAGGCGCATGATATAGAGACAAAGAATGGAACGGTAGATGTAGGCGTTCGGGTAGAGGTAAGAGACGAGATTATGAAAGAGCTCAACGAGAAGCTCTACGAGGCAAAGCTTGTCTACTATACACCTACATTTGATGACAAGGTGCGGGTATTCTGTACAAATCCTTCCGGAGAAGTGGCCACAGAGTATTATGAAAATGGTCTTGCGGTTGTAAACGGACATGCCTATAAGTCGAAAGACATGAAGACAAGTAATACAAATTTTGCGCTTCTTGTCTCTAAAAATTTTACAGAGCCATTTAAATCTCCGATTGAATATGGCAAGCATATAGCACAGCTTGGGAATATGCTGTGTGATGGGAAAATTCTTCTTCAGAGATACGGCGACTTTCGAAGAGGAAGAAGAACAACAGAAGAAAGACTTAACAGAAATAATATTACACCGACCTTGAAGGACGCGGTTCCGGGAGATCTTTCTTTAGTATTTCCGCATAGGATCATGGTTGCGATTGATGAGATGATTCAGGCGCTTGATAAGGTAACTCCGGGGATTGCAAGTGACGAAACGCTTTTGTATGGTGTCGAGGTAAAATTTTATTCCAATAAGGTGCTTGTAAACAAAGAGTTTGAAACCAATATACATGGACTGCGTGCGATGGGAGACGGGGCATCTATTACGAGAGGACTACAGCAGGCTTCCGCAAACGGCTTGAAAGTCGCGAGGGCAATTATTGAAAAAAGAAGAAACGCGGCGAAAGATTAGTCTTATAAATATAGAATCCGGATTTCAGATTGTAATCAAAAAGGGATAAAAGTGTAATAAAAAAGAAATAGTTGTAACTTTTCTGTAAGAAGTATATAATAAATGTGGTTGCTTGTTAAATACAGGCAGGTATTTGTTCTTATGCAGATATTTTTATCTGTTAAGAAGCATAGATTTTACAGATTAAAGAAGATAAGAGGAAAGTAAAATGGGCAAATATTTTGGAACAGACGGCTTCAGAGGAGAAGCAAATGTAGCATTGACGGTAGAACATGCTTTTAAGGTCGGACGTTACCTTGGATGGTACTTTGGACAGGAGCATAAGGCAAGAGTCGTAATTGGAAAGGACACGAGAAGAAGTAGCTATATGTTTGAATATGCATTGGCAGCAGGACTGACTGCATCAGGTGCAGACGCATATCTTCTGCATGTTACGACAACCCCGAGTGTTTCCTATGTAGTAAGGTCGGAGGACTTCGACTGCGGACTGATGATTTCAGCGAGTCATAATCCATTTTATGACAATGGGATCAAAGTGATTAACCGGATGGGACATAAGATGGAGGCAGAGGTAGAGGAGAAAATCGAAGCATATATTGACGGTAAGACAGAAGAGCTTCCTCTGGCAACAAAAGAAAAGATAGGGCGTACTATCGACTATGCTGCGGGCAGAAACCGTTACACAGGCTATCTGATTTCACTTGCGACCCGTTCATTTAAAGATATGCGGATTGGATTGGACTGTGCAAACGGAAGTGCGTTCAGTATTGCAAAAAGCGTATTTGACGCTCTGGGTGCAAAGACATACGTTATCAACAATGATCCGGATGGAATGAACATCAATACGAATTGTGGTTCTACACATATTGAAGTACTCCAGGAATATGTAAAAGAAAAGAAACTGGACGTAGGCTTTGCCTATGACGGTGACGCGGACAGATGTATCGCTGTTGATGAAAATGGGAACGTAGTAGACGGTGACAAAGTGCTCTATGTATGCGGAAAATATCTGATGGAACAGGGACGTCTGGCAGGGGACACGATCGTTACTACCGTTATGTCCAATCTGGGATTGTACAAAGCGTGCGAAAAGATTGGCATGAAATATGAGCAGACGGCAGTGGGAGACAAGTATGTATATGAAAATATGCTGAAGAATGGATTTGTTTTGGGCGGAGAACAGTCTGGACATATTATTTTCAGCAAACATGCGAGAACAGGTGATGGAATCTTAACTTCTCTTATGATTATGGAAGTGATTCTTGAGAAAAAACAGTCACTCGCAAAGCTGTGTGAGGAAGTAAAGATTTATCCACAGCTTCTGAAAAATGTGCGCGTGACGGATAAGAAGACTGCCAGAGAAAATCTGGCCGTGCAAAAGGCGGTAGATGATGTGGCAGCAGCGCTCGGAACAGAAGGAAGAATCCTTGTAAGAGAGAGTGGAACAGAGCCAGTTATCCGTGTAATGGTAGAGGCAGCTTCTGATGAAATCTGTGAGAAATATGTAGAGCAGGTGATAAAAGTGATTGAGGCAGAAGGGCTGACTGCTTAGGAAAATAGTACAATTAGGCTAATTAGGAGACTATGGTAATGATTATCGTAGTCTCTTTTTTATGCAAAATATATATAAATAGATTGACAGAAAGCTTTTTACATGTTAATATCACTATATGGTTGGTATAAAAAAATGAATAAATATCTATACAGGTATAAAGAATCAAATAGATATATAATATGGAACAAAATCTAAAGTAGTTATATAGAAAGTGAACGATGAATGTGATGAAATATGGTATTAGCCCACTTTATCAAGTGATGGAGCAAATAGAATGTTATATATTGAAAAATCATTTAAAAAGCCATGATAAATTTCCAGGAGAAAGAAAACTATGCGAAATATTTGGATGTAATAGAGTGACATTGCGAAATGCTTTTGAATGCCTGGAAAATGCGGGAAAGACGTATAGTATACAGGGAATGGGAAATTATGTGGCAGAGAAAAAGATAGAAATTTGTCTGGTCCAATATAATTCTTTTTATCAGCACTTGCGTAAACTACATCAGCAGCCAGCTCTAGAAATTCTGTCAGTGAAGAAAGAAGAAGCTGTTCCTAAGATTGCAAGACATTTAGGAATTTTACCAGGGAGTTCTGTATGGGAGACAAAGACAATCGTGATATTGCAGGATATACCGGTTATATTTGAGACAAGCTGGCTGTGCGCAGAAAAATATCCAGAAATCAGCGGCGAACACCTGGGCAAGGAAGAGATATATGAGGTTTTTCAAAAACAGTATCATATAGACTTGGAATATGGTAGTGAAACAATCGGAATTACCAGTGCGCAGGAAGAAGAAGCAGAATATCTGGAGATAGATGATAATACACCTTTGTTTTTTGTACAGAAGACAGGGAAGACAAAGACTGAATCGGTTATTTACACACAGGCAATGGTAAGGCCAGATAAGATTCAGTTTGTAAGCGTTTTGAAATAGGGAGTGGAAATAAGAGTGACAAAGACAACGAAACAGATTAATAATCAGTCTCCGATACATATCCAAGTCCGAGAACAGATTCGGGAACAAATAGAAGAAGGTGTGTATCAGCCAGGAGATGAGATGCCTTCAGAAATTCAACTGGCGAAAGAATATGGAATTAACCGGCTTACGGTTCATAACGCTGTTACCGCACTGGTAAATGAAGGGATGGTAAAACGAATACAAGGAAAAGGACTGTTTGCAGCAGGACGATTAAAAGAAAGGAACCTAGGAGAGCTTGGAGGGTTTACCCAGACTGTGAGGAAAGAGGAAGCTTTTCCCGGACGAAAGCTTTTGTTTCGTGAAGTGCGTCCCGCGGGAATCAAATATGCGCGCCTTCTTGATATTGAAGAGGAGGAACCAATGATTTATCTGCGCAGATTATTCTTGACAAATAATGAACCGTATTCAATCGAAGAGACATATATTCCATATGCTGTATGTCCGGAATTAGAAAAGGTTGATATGACGGTATTTTCTCTGTATGAGACGTTAGAATTCCACGGTGTAGTTCCCAAAACAGCGAAGCAGAGTCTTTCTATTACTATGCCGGCGGCGAAGGAAGCACGACTGTTAAAAATAGGACGGGATACGCCGGTACTTATGTTTGAATATACTAGCTATGATGAAAAGGGGAAAGAAATAGAATTTAATCGTTCCTATACGCGAAGTGACAGAAACCGTCTGGTTGTACATTATAAACCTGAAGTATAAGACATTATGATATAAAAGGGGAATACTGTTTATTTTCAAAAGAAAGTACAAAGAAATTAGAGAAAGGAGGCAAGAATAAAAGTCCAACACCAGAAGACTTCTAAATGAAAACATACGACGCCAATCATTTGTTTTACAGATAGTCTTCCGGTGGGATATTTCACAAAACACGGTTTTGATAAAAATCGTGCTCTGCTACTTTCTGCCTAAAAATGAAGATAAACATATCCATATAGTTACAGATGTACTAAGAAAATACATCATACATATTATACTAGGAGGATATGAATATGTCAAATCAGTTAAAACGAAAACTGGGATTATGGGCAACTATTGGTGTATCTATCGGTACGACAATCGGTGCCGGTATATTTACTTCTATCAGTGAGGTGGCGGGTGCGGCTGGCTCTGCACTTTTTACAATACTCGCGTTTGCGATAGGCGGTCTGATTATTATACCACAGAATCTGATTTATGCGGAACTTGCGACTGCATATCCAGAAGATGGTGGCCATTATGTATATGTGAAACATGCAGGTTGGAAAAAGCTGGCATTTTTGACCGGCTGGGCAACTTTCTGGGCAAATGATCCGCCGGGAATTGCAGTGGTAGCTTTGGCAACTGCGCAATACGTAGCATTTTTAATTCCGATGAATGGATTGGCTGTAAAGCTGCTGGCAGTAGTGGTGATCCTGCTCTTTATGCTGATGCATGTACGTTCTGTAGAGGCAGGAAGTAAGATGAACACGATCTTAACGTTTGTAAAGATTCTACCATTTATTATTATCATAGGGGTGGGAATTTTTTTCTTAAAAGGGGAGTTGATTACAGAACCAGCTGTAGCTGGAGCTCCGGTTGGAATTATGGCTTTATTGGCAGGAATTTCAGCGACTACATGGTCTTATGATGGAATGAGTGCATGCTGCTATATGACAGGAGAGATAAAAGATCCGAAAAAAACGATGCCAAGAGCTTTGATTGGTTCAGTTGTGATTATTATTCTTTTGTATGTAGTTTTGACAACCGTTATTACAGGAATCATTCCATTTAATAAACTGGTGGAATCAACAGCTCCGCTTGCAGATGCGGCTGCCGGCCTTCCTCTAATCGGAGATTTTGCTGGTAGTTTTATAGCGATTGCTGGTATCATAGTGGTATTAGGGGCAACCTCCTCTGTCATTATGTTTCAGCCTAGGCTGGAATATGCGATGGCAAAGGATGGATTGTTCTTCAAGAGCTTTGGGAAAGTCCACCCCAAATATAACACACCGTATTTTTCGATCATTGTGCAGTGTATGTTAGCAATTTTAATGGTATTTGCCTCTAATATTTCGGAGCTTCTCGGGTACTTTACCGTAGTTTTGTTGCTGAAAAACACGATGGCATTCCTTACTATTTTTGTACATCGCAAAAAAACGGACTATAATCCACTTTGGAAGGCACCTGCATGGAAGTTCATGGCAGTTATTTCTATACTTACCAGTTTAATTTTGGTAGTTTCTACATTTATGTGGTCTGCGGTACAGAGTATTATTGCAGCAGCTGTAGTTGTGGTAACAGGAATGCCTGCATATTACATATGGACAAAGGCAAAAGAAAAAAACGGAGAGGTAGAAGACAATGAGTAAAAACATAAAGGAAGTATTTGGAACGGACAAGCCGATTATCGGTATGCTCCATTTAAAAGGAGACTCAGATAAAGAGATACTGGAAACAGTAAGAAAAGAATTGGAGACTCTTTTGGAGAACGGGGCAGACTGTGTTCTCGTAGAAAACTACTTTGGTTCAGCACAACAGGCAGAGATGGCTTTAAAATATGTCAGTGAGACATATCCTGACATCTGCTATGGGATTAATCTTCTGCATGATGACGCACTTGGTTTTAAACTGGCAGAAAAATATCGTGCAAAATTTATTCAATTAGATTCGGTGTCAGGGCATCTAAGTCCGGAAGAAGATGAAGAATTCGGGGATTTTATTGAAAAGGTACGGAAAAGCTGCAATGCATTTGTGCTCGGAGGCGTAAGATTTAAATATCAGCCTTATAGATCAGGGCGGCGTTTAGATGAGGACTTGGCAGTAGGAATGAAGAGATGTGATGCGATTGTCGTAACGGGTGATGCAACAGGACAAGAAACTGACTTATCGAAAATCCGTACATTTCGCAATTTGATTGGAGAATTCCCTCTGTTTGTAGGAGCAGGAATGACACCCGGCAATGCAGAAGAACAGCTAGAATATGCAGATGGTGCGATTGTGGGAAGTTATTTTAAAGATACGTATAAAGACACTGGAGATATATGTGGAAATCATGTGAAAGAGTTTATGGATGAAGTAAAGGAAGTACGGAAGAATGTACTGAAAAAGCCAGGGATTAATATAAAAGAAGGGAAAGAGTATTCTACATATAAGAAAGAGTTATTTTTAGAAGATATAAATCTTTTTGAATTCTGCGAGGAAAATAAACTTGCTGGCATGGAAGTATTTATGGATGACGTGATTTCCAGGGATAAAATGCTTTATGCGGACGAAGCGGAGAAAGAGGCGCTGATAAACAAACTACAGAGTATGAATGTGAAAAGAATTCATTGCTCTTACTGGGCATATCCAACTAGCTTTCTTACGAAGAATCATTTCGCAGAGCTGGTGAATCGTTTTGGCAGCTTAGAATTGGTAAGAGATTACTATGGAGATTTGACAGGTAATCATATGTTTGAAAGATGGATACAGGAGTATGAAATGGCATGTGTGCTTAAAGCACAGGCATATACGTTCCATCTGATTGATTATGCGCCTATTGATGGAAAATGGGAATTTACGATTTCCAGAGAAGAAATCTCTCAAGCGATGATTTACATGATTCAGGAACTTATAAACCGCTTGATGGAAAAGGGACTTTTGACAGAAGATTCTCCACAGATCGAAGTAGAAAATGCCGGATGGGGGCTAGAATATGGGCTTCAGACAGCGGAGGATTTCGAGAAGATGTTCCGGCAGTTATATGATCCGTTTGATCGGGTACGGATAGGATGGGACATCAATCACTTACTCCATGCAGTCGGATTTTCAGAGAAAGACCAGAGGGCAGAGTTCTTCCTTACGTATCAAGAGATGACAGAAGAAATGAAAGGCCTGGAGGACAGATATGGAAACATCCAGCAGGTATTTGTAGAAAAGTGGTTGGAGAAAAATCTTTTGAATAGAAGTATTATTGGAAAAATAGGTTCTCTTCATCTTTCAGATTGTAGGATGAAAACGACAGCATACTTTAAAAATGGAATACTTATAGGAAAATATAATGAGATAATTCAAAGTCTGGAAAGATGGGAAGACATGGAAGAATATGGCGTAGGGATTGTGCTGAAAGAATATGATTCACATGAAGTCTTATCAGAAGGTATTCTAAGTGGAATTATTATGAGACGTCTAATAGGAAGAATACAGGAGGTAAATCCGGAACTGGTGATTCTGCACGAGTTGAAAAACAGTAGAAACCAGGTGCAGGCTTTGAAGAAGCAAAGAGCAGAACTATGGAAAGATGAAAGAGAGGGAGGAAGATGAAGTATATTGTAGCAGGGCCTACCATTGTCAACGACATTTTGTTTGCAGATGGCAGCAAGAGCACAGGGCATCTTGGAGGTTCTATTTATTGTGTGGAAGGAATCAAAATATGGGAAGATGATATTCTGTATGTATCGAATGTTGGAAAAGATTTTGAAACATTCTATGGAAAATGGATGGAAACGAATCGATGTTCTTTGCAAGGGCTACAGTATATTCTTCCTCATACACAATATACAGAGCTTGTCTACGGAGCAGAAGGACTTCATTCTGAATATTCTATATATGGGGCGGAAGAAGAAGCAGAGGTGGAGGCGTTAGATAGAATTTCTGCTGAAGTGATTTCTTCCTACTGTGATTCCGGGACAAAAGGAATTTATATTGAAGCGGCTGAAACAAGCGGCTTCTGGGATGAGCTGCAAGCGATACGAAGTAAAACAGATGCGAAAATCATGTGGGAGATCCCGACCTCGGCGGCAATGACAGAAAGCCGACATCAGAAAGTAATAGAATGTATAAAAAAAGCAGATATATACTCTGTGAATTATCCGGAAGCAAAATGCCTTTTTCAGATTGAAACAGAAGAGGAAGCTGTTCAGAAAATAATAGAGTTAGGAATTCCCTGTTTTTTTCGGACGGGAAGCAGGGGATCTTACATGCTCGACGGCAAAGAGGCAGCATTTGCGAAAAGCCTGACAGTAGGAGAAGTCATAGATCCTACAGGGTGTGGAAATTGCTCCACAGCCGCTGCAATGTATGCATGGTGTGAAGGAAATTCTTTATATCGGACAGCTATGATGGCGAATATTTCCGCAGCGTATAATTTGCTTCAGTATGGGCCATATCCTGCAATTACAAAAGAAATACAAAAACAGGCAAAAGTACTTTTGGAAGAAAAGATAAAACAACAATAAAAGGTCCAAGAAAAATATAGAAAGCATTTATCCCCTCCATGCCTTGCGGTATGCGAGGGGAGTTATTTCTTCCCGACTTTTAAATAAATTGATAAAGTGTGTGACATTATTCATTCCAGAGGCAAAAGCAATCTCTCCCACAGGCATATCTGTATATTTCAACAGTTCTTTCGCATAGGAAATTCTGGCGTTAATTAAATATTCATTTACTGTGATCCCCATATATTTTTTAAATTCTTTTGCAATATGAAAGCGGCTGCGGTGGTAATTCTCTTCAAAGTAGGAGAGGGACAGCTGATTTCGAAAATCTTTATCAATCTCTCTTGCAATTTCTCTGATAAAATCTGGAAGGATGAAATCATCACTGCTTCCGGCTGAATTTTGTACTAACAGCTTCGTGAGAAGGCCATCAATCAGGTGAGAGACGACAGGCTCGGTGGTTGAGTCCTTTTTTTGGTGTCGGGAAAGAACCTCCCGGATTGTATTTTCTATGTAGTCATCATCCTGGCAGTCTGCAATATGAAACCCATTTCTTACATATTCCTTATAATATCCGAGCGCATTTCCTCCGTTGAAATGAACCCAGAGCAATTCCCAGTCCTCTTTCTTATCTGTCCGATAGAGATGATGCTCCTGACAGTTTATATAGAAACACTGCCCTTTGGTTAAAGTGTAAGTCTGTCCTTCGTATTCCAGGTATCCTTTACCGGAGACGGTATATACGATCAGAAAAGAGTCCAGATTCTGGCGCTCGGAAAAATAAGGATAACTGGTTTTAAAGTATCCGGTTTCCTGCGTATAAAAATAGAGATTTTTTGCTGTAGCACTCGGTGTAAGTATCAGTCTTACGGAATCAGCACTCCAAGTATGAATGCCGCGTTCTAAAAGCTGTATTTGTTTTTTCATATAATCACCACAAGATTCTGTTATTTTTGAACAATTTGTTTGGATGTATTTTTTATAATAATAGATTATAATGCAAATATCAAGAAAAAGATAGGCACGAAATGAACGAGAGGCAGCGAAAAAGCAAGATTAAGATATTTTTTCTTTCTGCCTTACACGTAAAATCAGAATTAGGAGGGATTGCCATGAAAGCAAGAAAAGAAGCAAAGAAACCAAGAATTGGAGTGTATTCAATGGGACTGAAACACTATTGGGGACAGTTCCCGGGGCTGCGTGAGAGAATGATTGAGTATGGACAATTTATTACCAAAAAAGTAGAGAGCTTTGGTGCAGAGGTATTTTTCTATGGCCTTGTAGACTGTGAAAAGGAAGGAAAGAAGGCAGGCGAATACTTTAATGAAAAAAATGTAGACTTGATTTTTGCACATTCAGCTACCTATGTAACCAGTGCGTCTGTACTGCCGGTTCATCAAATTTGTAAAGCCCCGACCGTTGTTTTAAATTTGCAGCCGACAGCGCGTATCAACTATGAAAAGACGACCACAGGAGAGTGGCTTGCGCATTGCGGAGCGTGCCCTGTACCGGAGATTTCCAACGCGTTTAACAGAGCAGGAATCAAATATCGGGTTGTAAACGGCATGCTGGGTCTTGACTATACACCGGAGATTTCTATGACAGATGAAGTGACATGCAACAGACCAGAAGCGATCCGTGCATGGAAAAAGATCGAGGAATGGGTACTTGCGGCGAAAGTAAAGAGAAATTTAAGCGGTGCAAGATTCGGATTCCTTGGAAATACATACAGCGGCATGCTGGATATGTACAGTGACTTTACGATGTTCCAGGGACAGACAGGAGCACATCTGCAGGTTCTGGAAATGTGTGACTTGGATAGACATCTGCAAACCGTAACAGAAGAAGAAATAAAAGAAAAACGTAAAGAGATTGAAGAATTTTTCTTAATCAGCGATGATGTGGCGGCAGATCCACTTGCACAGAAACCAACAGATGAACAGCTGAACTGGTCTGCAAAAGTGGCAGTGGCACAGGAAAAATTGGTAGAAGAATTCGATTTGGACGCACTGACTTACTATTATCATGGAGCTCCTGGAAATCACTATGAAGATGTGCAGGGAGGATTTATTGTAGGACATTCTCTGTTGACCGCGGATGGAATTCCGTGTGCAGGAGAGGGAGATTTGAAAACCTGTCTTGCAATGAAAATATGCGATATTCTCGGAAAAGGCGGAAGCTTCTGCGAGATTGTTACAGTAGATTATGAGGACGGTACAATCTTACTTGGACATGACGGGCCATTCCATCTGGAGATTGCAAAAGGGAAACCGATTTTAAGAGGAATGGGGCTCTATCATGGAAAACAGGGAACCGGCGTATCCGTAGAGGCGAAGGTGCGTACAGGTGACATTACAAATTTAGGGTGCACACAGACAATCGATGGAAAACTGAAATTTATCATCACAGAGGCGGAATCTACAGACGGAGACATTATGACTATCGGAAATACACAAACTCCGGTAAAATTCAAGCATGATCCAGATACCTATATGGATGAGTGGTTTGCAGAATCTCCGACACATCATTTTGCTATGAGTGTAGGACATAATGCAAGTCTTTACGAAAAAGTAGCAGATTTACTCGAAATACCATATGTGATCTTGGATAAATAGAGGGGCAAAAGAAAGCGGGCCGTCGTATAGCCGTTTTGCTGTGGGGGGTGTCTGATAACCTCCGGTTGCCTGCTGGTCATTCTGGGGTATCGCTCCCTGCAGCGTATAATTGTTCTGTGCAGGCGCAGGGTTCTGAGCAAAGCCGCCCTGCTGTGGGTTATAGCCATTGTAGCCATTCTGCTGAAATCCTCCTGCTGCCTGATAGCTGACGTTTGGTGTATCGGGATTTGCTCCATTCTCATCGGTAAAGGTGGAAGGTGCGAAGTCCCAGTCTAATACGGTCACTTGCGGACCTGCGTTTGGTTTCCCCTGATTCTGTTCCTTTGAATAGATGAATGGATGAAGCTCCAGTTTATATTATCATCTGTATATTCCGTGATCTGTTCGATTAGTTTTTCGGCTAAGGCTATGTTGATCATACGGTGTCTCCTCCTTTTGGATTGTGCAAAAGCTCCTGACAGTATATGCCGGAGACTCCGCCGGGGGATACGGCAAATCTGCGATAATCTCATACGGAATGGTATGGGATTTTAGCGTTGCATGAAACTAAAGTATACGATATAATTCACATAGATGTGTAAAAAGGGGGATATGAATATGCCGCTTTCTTTTCGGTTATTTTCAGCAGGATTTTCATTTTTTTGTCTCGGACTGGGGATATGGTTTCTCACATGCGGGATATCCGGGAAGAGGTTAAGGGCTGTGCCGTCTTTCGTATATTCTGTGAGTTATCTGGCGCTGAACGGACTGGTTCTTGCGGGACTGTTAGCAGTCATGATTTTTTTTCCGTCCATGGAAGAATTTATGACGGGGATTTTTTATGATATCGGGGTGAACGTCCTGTTTGTCGTGGCGGCGGCGCTTGTGTTGCGCAGATTTTACGGGACGGCGTTTTTGCAGGGGCTTGCGGCGGGATTTCTCGCTAATTTTACCGTGTATACGGTACAGTCGGTACTGAGTAAGGCAACTTCTGCTTACAGTCCCATATTCGGCGGAAAATATCTGTATACGTTCATCACAATATATATCCCGTACATGTCGGGGCTTTTGGCGGCTGCGATTGTCGTTCCCATATTGAAAAAGAGTGGGTTTTATAAATATTTTTCCCATCTGTTTTCAAAGAAAGCATGGACGGCGTCGACGGTTGCCGTCAGCTTCGGGCTGATGTGCGTGTGGCCGGTATTGAACTGGCTGTACCCGGATACGGAGCCGGGGGCGGCATACGGCGTGTTCTTTCTCACACTTATCGTGATCGCCCTTTTCGGGGTACAGTTTATGGCAATGTACGCCGCGGGGCAGGACAAGATACGGGCGCAGGAGGAGACGATCGCGCAGCAGAAGGCGCACATGGAGCTTCTGGAGGAACTGCAACAGGAGATACGGGCATTCCGCCATGATTTTACGAATCTGTTTTCCGGGCTTACACTGCAGGCACAGGAGGGCGACCTTGAAGGGATACAGGATTTCATGCGGAAGACGAGTAGCTACTTCGATGAGAAACTGGGACAGGAGATCCAGCAGATGGACGGGTTGAACAATATCGGCCATTATCCTGTGCGCAGCCTGCTCGCCGCGAAGTTGGCGGATATGAGGCGCAGGCGGATACACTCGGCGCTTGAGGTGATGGCGCCTGTAAAGGAAAAGCAAAGTATGGAAGCGGAGGACTTGCTCAGGGGTCTTGGCATACTGATCGATAATGCAATGGAGGCGGTGTCTGAAAAAGAGGGGAAAGTCCGTATCGTTCTTTTGCAGGAGGACAATGAACTGTATATCGCGGTGGCAAATAATTATGATAATGCTCCCGACCTGTCGGCTATTTCGCGCAAGGGCTATACGACAAAGGGAGAGGGTAGAGGAACAGGGCTTACGAGCTACCGGAGGATCGTGTCGAGATGTAAGGGGTGTGTGACACGGACATATTTAAAGGACGGATTTTTTGTGCAGGAATTAAGGCTGCCCGTCGCGTAATGCGCGTGTGGCGCGGAATATGAACTGTAAGGAGGAAAGAGGAATGATCCCGGTATATATTTGCGATGATGAGAAGCGGATCAGCGACAGGCTGGAGCATATTATTTCTAATCAGATCGTGATACTGAACGGCGACATGGGTCCCGTCCGGGTGGCTGACGATCCGGAAAAGCTGCTTGAATTGCAGAAAGAGGATACCGTTCCGGCAGTTTATTTTCTGGATATTGACTTTCCGGGATATATGAGTGGGCTTGAGCTTGCACAGCGGCTGAGAAAGCATGACCCGAGGGGATTTATCATTTTTATCACGGCGCACGGCGACCTTGCCTTTGAGACGTTTCGGCTGAGGCTTGAGGCTCTGGACTATATCGTAAAAGGGGATTATAAAGCGATGGCGGTCCGGGTGAGGGAATGTCTTATGAGCATACAGGAGCGACTCGCGGACGAGCAGCCGGGGCAGGGGAGATACTGCACGATCAGCCTGTTTGACACGGTCCGGCATATCCCGGTCGAGAAGATACTGTATTTTGAGGCGATGGGATTTAAGCATACGCTCTGTCTGCATTTAGAGGACGAGCTTCTGGAATTTAACAGCAGCCTGGAGCATTTTGCAAAAGAACTGGGTGAGGAGTTCTGGCGGTGCCACAGAGGATTCCTTGTAAACAGCGCGCGGATCAGGGAGGTTGACTTGAAGAGGCAGACCGTGGTGATAGATAATGGGGAGGAGTGCCCGCTGTCCAGACGCGCAAAGACGGAGTATAACGCGAAGAGAAGGGAGAAAATATCATAACAGATAAATTGAGGGCGTTTCAAAAGTCCGTCCGTTCCATGGAAGTGTAAGGTATAGTTTACAGACTTTGTCTTACGCATCAAAGGAACGGTAGCTGGCTTTTGGGACGCCCTTATCATATACAATAAGTCTTGTATACGACACCATTTGCCGCTTGTGAAGCCAAACGGTCAGTTGGCGAAAGAAATAAAAAATAAGTCGCCATATCTGGTATATTCGTCTCAAGAAAACAAAGCAGTACATGAAATAGAGGAGGAATGAAAGATATGGCAAAGGAAAAGAAAGTAAACGAGATCATCAGGGAAGCGGGATATGACCCGGAGGAGGGGAAAGCGATTGTTGTAAAATACGCTCCGGGAAATTTAAGCGATCAGATCGCGCGTTTTTTCAGCCTCGAATATTATGTGCTTCAGATATGTAAGGATTCGGTCGTGCTGATCCCGTTCAGCAAGCTGACATGGGGGCTGAAAAAGGAAATCGCGCTGGAAATCCCGGCGAAGGACATTTTAAACGTATCTGTCACGGAGGAATATCTGAACTACCGTATCAGGTTGGAGACAAAGAACGGGACGGTTGAACTGTCCGTGCAGCAGAAGGAACTCGGCGAGTTCAGGAGCAGCGGCACTCTTGCCGCGGGGATAAGCGTTTTGAACGTAGGCGTGTCCGGCAAGAAAACACTGGAGAATGTCAACTGGCACAGAAACAATCTGGACAGGACACTGGAAACTTTAAGGACGATGTGTGCATAAAGCGGCGGAGAAAGGAGAGTTTATCTATGAAAACATTATCAGTAAAAGGAACGGTTTTAAAAGCAGTATTGATGGTTGGCTGGCTTGCGGCTTTTATCGGATATTACGCCGCGATGTACAGAGGGAATACGAACAATATGTCAAGCTACAGTTTGATGATACTGATCTTGACCTTTGCCTGCGGAGAGACAGGAGGAGGCTTCTGGTCTAAAGAAAAACAGGAAAATGTGTTTTTTAATATTCTGGCTAAGTTAAACTGTGTTTTGCTGGTTGTATGGTTCATTACCATAGCTGCAGGGATTTTGATGTCATAGGGGAGCATATTTTGCGAAGTGAGGTGGCGATTATGAATACAGGGACGGCAGCTATGGATGTAAAAAAATATACGATGACGGGGATGCAGGCGCAGGTAAGGGGATTCCTTTTCGCTCTTCCGTTTCTCCTGCTCATATTCGGGCTGTTCAGAGGATTTTTATTTCAGAGGGCCGTGCTGCTCGATATGCAGGGGATTGGGTTTACAGTGGTCATGGTGGTCATCATCGTGTTATCTGTTCCCATGCATGAAGGACTCCACGGTATCGGGTGGAGGATATTCGGAAAGGCGGGCAAAGGTCAGATCGCATTCCGGTTACAGGGGCTCATGCCGATGTGCTCGTGCAGGGCAGCTCTGCGTCCGTCCGGGTACCTAGCAGGAGTGATGATGCCATTTCTCGTACTGGGCGGCGCTAGTCTTATCTTTCTTCTGGTATATCCGGGAACAATATCACTTTTAACGGCGGTCGTTAATTTCTACATGGCGGGCGCGGATATTGCCATCGCGTTCTTTGTGGTAAAAAGCGGCGCGGAGCTGGTGAAAGACGCGGAGGAAGAAGCGGGGTTCGTGGCAATGTACAGGGAGTAGAGGGCTGTCGCACTAAATGATGTGAAATAAAGCACACTAGTGCGACAGCCCCTCTTTAAGGATACACACTGTGCGTAAATGGAAAATGGCTGCTGACACAGCCGCGCTTTGGCGCGCGAATGTGCACTGTATGCCGCTTCATTAAAATTGTATCAGTTCAGCTCATACAGATGTATGCTCGCAAAAACATGCAAGCATGTTTTTGGCTTCCCTCACACTGTATGGCTGAACTGATACTTTAAATTACATAATATGCGTGCGGTATTCTTCCGGTGTATATCCGAAGCGCTGCTCGAATT
This sequence comes from Mediterraneibacter flintii, assembly GCF_055387595.1. Taxonomy (NCBI): domain Bacteria; kingdom Bacillati; phylum Bacillota; class Clostridia; order Lachnospirales; family Lachnospiraceae; genus Mediterraneibacter; species Mediterraneibacter flintii. Next base: position 3,156,059 of record NZ_AP031405.1, on the reverse strand, counting down.
CGGAATAGAACTGCTGCAGGTTGTCGTATCCACATTCTTTAGCGACCTCCTGAATTGTAACGTCAGGGCGTGACAGAAGGTGGAGCGCCTGGATAAAATGACTTTCTTTTATTACGCTGGAGGCAGAGGAAGCCGGAGAAGTCTCCTTTTCCTCTTCAGGGAGACGCGCAGGAATACGTATCTCTACCTCCGTTCCTTCACCAGGAGTACTGGAATACTTAAGTCCATAGTCAGGCCCGTAGAGAAGCTGAAGCCGTTTGTGTGTATTATAGATTGCAATATTGCTTCCAGAGGACTTAGAAGAAGCCCCGTTGCCTGTCAATATAGAGTCCAGACGCTCTTTCGAAATTCCGATGCCATCATCTGAAATCAAAATTACAATGGTGCTGCCCTCTATCCATCCAGTCAAAACAATCGTTCCTTGTTTTTCTTCTTTTTCTAAAATACCGTGCAATATACTATTTTCGATAACTGGCTGGAAAGTAAGCTTTGGAATCGTGTATTCCATCAGCACATCGGGAATATCAACGAGAAAGTCAATCATATCATGGAAACGCATATTTTGAAGCTGCACATAAATAGAGGCGTGTTCGACTTCATCGGCGATAGTACTTAAGCTCTTTTTCCTGCTCAAGGTCAGTTTATAAAAACGGGAGAGCTTCTGGATTGCCGTAGTAACTTCATTTGATCTCCCCTGCTGTGAGAGCCAGTTGATCATATCCATCGTATTATAAAGAAAATGTGGGTTAATCTGTGATTGCAAGGAATTAAACTCTGCTACGCGCAAATCCTCTGCCGCCTGTGCCTGCCGATCCATAAGCTCATTGATGACACGGGACATATAGTTGTATGTGTCAATCAGATCCCCGATCTCATCCTGCGTTTCCGGAGCCGGCAGAGCAACAGGCGGGCCGATACGGGACTGTGCCATCTGGTTGATAACAAGAGAAAGGCGGTTTGATATAGAGTGAGAGAGCAGTGTGGCAATCAAAAACGCTGCGACAATGCAGGCACCATAAATCAGGAAAAAGCCAATAATCATCCCCAGACTTTTATGGATAAGGGGAGTGGCCGGCATGGCTACAACCATATACCAGTCTGTATTTTTGATACTGTAAAAGCCTGCATATACTTCTTCACCCAGTACATTTTTGGTAATAAAGTTGTTGGAGGACATAAAAGAATCTTCAACAACATTGTAATCAAAATGATAAATGGAGGACATAGAACTGTTGGTAGTTGCTACAAGACTGTCGCGGGCATTAATAATATAAGCCACATTATCATTGGAATTTAAGTTATTTTTCAGCAGTTCTGTAAGATGCTCATTAGAAAAGTAAATAGCGAGATAACAGGAACGCATTTCTCCTTCATACATCATTGTAGATTCTGTAATATATGCCATATCCCCATAATGGTTGATTTCATAAGGACTTAAATAAAAAGAAGGACAAAAAAGGGCCGAAGTAGAGGGGGAACCTTCGAAAATACCGTACCAATATGTTCCACGTGCTTTTTCCAGAGAAAGCAGGATAGAGTTTTTGGGATCTCTAGAAAGAATAGGTTCATCCTTGGGAACTTCCAGATAGAATCTTACGTCTGTAACAAGTTCAGAAGATTTCAGTTGTGCCACTGTATTTTCAAAATTCTGTCTGGCGGAGGAAGACAGCATAGAAGACAGAGAACTTGAAGAATACGATCCTGTAATGATACGGTAAAATTCCAAATCTGTAATCTGCTGGTGGGCATCTAAAATTACATCTACAGTATCTTCAATTAAAGGAGCAGTCTGGGTAGAGGCAGACTGCTCCTTTCTGATTGTATCTGAAACAATCATGTCATACATACGGGTGTAGGAAAAGATGCCGAGTACAACCATAGGAAGGATTACGATTACGAGATGTGTGATAGTAAGTTTAGACTGTAAACGTAAATTTTTATAAAATTTGATGATTCGTCGTTGCTTTGTTTTCATCCAAGTATTTTCTCCCTGTATTTTGAAGGGGATAGCCCTGTAAATTTTTTAAAACTCTTACTGAAATAATTGCCGTTGCTGTAACCTACTTTCGAAGAAATATCCGCAATCTGATAACGGGCATCACCCAAAAGTTGCATTGCCTTTTCCATCCGATATTCGGTAAGATACTGATTTAAAGTCTGACCAGTCTGTGTTTTAAAATACGTGCAGACATAAGAGGCAGATAAAAAAACATGATCCCCTATCTCTTTGATGGATAAGCTTTCCTTTGCATAATGCTTACTAATGTAGTCTTTTATCAGAAAAATAGTAGAATCCTCCGGTTCGTAGGTATTGGCAGAGTGAAAATAATCTTCTAATGTATCCTGAAGATTTTGATGGAGCTCCTGATACGAAAAGCACCCTTCCAGATAGGTTAGAATACTTTGTTCTGTACCAGCATTTTTACGTGCAGAGGATAGCTTCATTTTTTGACGGCAGTCATTTAAAATCATAAAAAGCTTATAATATGTATCCTTTACCTGATTAGGCAGTATGCTCAAATTCTGATAGTAAAGATGATATAGCTGTTCTAACAGGGCAGTACATACAGTTTTATCTTTTGAAAGAAGGACTTCTGAAAAAGACTGCATAAATTCTGAAGGAAGCATGTTTTTTGTATTTTCCGGTGAAAGCTCTTCCTTTTTTCGTGCTTTTAATATGGTTCCGGAGGAGAAGAAAAAGCTGCTTTGCAGGGTAATGACTGCACTGGTGTAAGATTGGTATACTCGGGAGATACCTGTGACAGTCTCTCCTTTTACAATAAAGAAACTGCCGAATTCAGAAAATTTTTCCTTCATGTAGTTTTCTACAGCGGCAAAAGCAGTAGCGGAAGGTGCGGCTTCCCCTTTGATATGAAATACATGATGAACTGCATGCATTCTTATATAAAATGCGCAGAGATGATAATGATGTAAAAAATCATCTAAATCTTCGCGCAGCTCTTTTAAAATTCCAGAAGCTATATCTGCAGACTTGGTCTTAATAATATAGGTAGTAAAACTGCAGCCAGGTTTTAAGCGCAGAGAAAGTTCATCTGCCAGAGAAAGGATTTCCGATTCATTGTCTTTATAGGGTCTGGTAAGTAAAAATGCAAGATGAGAGAAGGTTTCCAGAGAATAAAGGGCTTCATTTTGTCTGGTTCTTAATTTTTCCTGGCGTTGCTTGCAGGCTTCTTGGACAGCCTCTTTAATTTCATCAGGATTCAACGGCTTTTCTACATAGTTTACTGCTTTTAATTTTATGGCAGCCTTTAAATATTCTTTGTCAGAATATCCACTCATAAATATCAGGCTGGTATCAGGCAGAATTTTTTCAACCTCTTCTGCCATTTCAATGCCAGACAGGCGAGGCATACGGATATCAGAGAGGATAATGTCCGGCTTGTGGACAGTGGCAATCTGTAATGCCTTTAACCCGTCATCTGCCTGAAAAATTTGCTCTACGCCCAGAGCATCCCAGTCTATAGAAGAGATAAGCCCTGCCCTGGTTAATTCCTCATCATCTGCAATCAATAATTTCATAAAACTGTTCTCCTAAAACTGTTTCTTCCTATTTATATAGAAATAAAATCAAGTGTCTTTTTTCATTCTATCAAAATTAGAATAAATTGCAATATGTAAATAAATTGGAAAAATCAAAAATAAATTACCCGAAATCGAAATATTTTGCCATTTTAGAAAAAAAGGACAGATGGTAAACTATATACATAAACAAAAGGGAGGAGAAAACCGTGTCTGATTATATTTTGGAATTAAAGGGTATCACGAAAATATTTCCAGGTGTAAAAGCATTGGACAATGTGCACTTCCAGCTTAAACCGGGCGAAGTTCACGCACTGATGGGTGAGAACGGAGCAGGAAAATCTACATTTATCAAGGTTATTACCGGTGTACATAAAGCAGAAGAAGGAGAGATGTTCCTGGAGGGCAAAAAAGTAGACTTTAAGGGACCAAGAGATGCACAGGCCGCAGGAATTGCAGCCGTATACCAGCATCCGACTTCTTATCCAGATTTGACAGTAGCTGAAAACATATTCATGGGACATGAAGTGATAAAGTCAGGAATGATTCAGTGGAGAGAAATGAATAAAAGAGCTGCAGAGCTTTTAGCACAGTTGGATGCCGAGTTCAAGCCAACGGCTGAGATGGGAGCCTTAAGCGTGGCACATCAGCAGATGGTGGAGATAGCAAAAGCGCTTTCCATGAATGCAAAAATTATTATTTTGGATGAGCCGACAGCAGCTTTGACAAAGAATGAGTCAGAGAAGTTATACAAGATTGTAGATAAATTGAAAGAAGAGGGCGTGTCTATCATCTTCATTTCTCACCGATTTGAAGATATGTACCGTCTGGCAGACAGAGTAACAGTATTCCGAGACTCACAGTACATTGGGACATACGATGTAGACGGAATTACAAATGCAGATTTGATTAAAGCGATGGTTGGTCGTGAAATCAGTGATTTGTTCCCGAAGCCGGATGTGCAGATAGGGGCAGAAGTGCTTCGCGTGGAGGATTTATCCAGAACCGGCTTTTATAAAAATGTATCCTTTAATGTACATGCAGGGGAAATCGTAGGACTTACAGGTCTGGTAGGCGCCGGACGTACAGAGGTAGTAGAAAGCGTCTGTGGTATTACAAAACCAGACAGCGGCAAAGTATATCTGGAAGGAAAACAAGTACATATCAAAAAACCAGTTGATGCGATGCGCAAAGGAATTATCCTGCTTCCAGAGGATCGGCAAAAAGAAGGATTGATTTTAAGCTGGGGGCTGGGACAGAATGTTACGCTTCCTACAATGGGAAAATATGCGAAAGCAGGTTTTAATGACAATAAGAAAGAACGGGATATTGCAAAGAAGCTTTTGGAAGAGGTAGATACAAAGGCAGTTACAATTTTTGATCCTGCGTCTTCACTTTCCGGTGGTAACCAGCAGAAAGTAGTAGTTGCCAAAGCACTCGGACAGGAAATGAAAGTTGTTATCATGGACGAACCAACTAAGGGTGTCGATGTTGGTGCAAAAGCAGAAATATATCAGATCATGGGAGATTTGGCAAAACAGGGATACGGAATCATTCTGATTTCTTCTGAAATGCCGGAGATCCTTGGCATGAGCGACAGAATCGTCGTTATGTGTAATGGGAAAGTAACTGGTGAGTTGAATAGAGAAGAAGCATCTCAGGAAGGTATTCTTGAGCTTGCAATGGAAAAATCAAAGTAAGGAGGAAGAGGGAAAGATGAAAGAAAATAAATCTATTTTGAAAAAAATCACAGGTTCCCGCGAAGCCAGCCTTTTGATTGTTTTGATTATTCTGTGCATAGCGATTACAGCAAAGAGTCCTTCATTTATGACCTTCAAATCTATCACAGATATGTTGAAAAACAATGTGGTAATTATGATTATGGCGCTTGGGATGTTGGGCGTGCTTCTTGTTGGAGGTATTGATATTTCCGTAGCATCTGTACTTGGATTTACAGGTATGATAGTAGGTATGTTGATGAAATATGAAGTTGTTACAAGTACACCGCTTCTTTTTGTCATCGCTATTGCCATTGGACTTGCCTGTGGATGTGTGACAGGTCTTGTTATCGCTTATGGAAAGGTTTTGCCGATTATTGCTACGATGGGCTTTATGTACATATACAGAGGTCTTGCTTACGTTATCAGTAATAGTGAATGGGCAAGTGCGGAGAACTTGGGAACATTTAAAGATTTTGCACTTGGCAAGGTGCTGGGACTGAACAATGTAATCTGGGTAATGATTATCATTTATGTGATTTTCTTTATTGTAATGAAATGGACGAAGGTCGGAAGAAAAGTATATGCAGTAGGAAGTAACAGAGAGGCTGCAGCGATTTCCGGTATCAGTACAAAGAGAATTGATGTGCTTGTATATACAGTGATGGGAACACTTTCCGGATTGTGCGGCGCTCTTGCAGTTTCCATTTATGCCTCTGCACAGCCTAATATGCTGTATGCAAAAGAAATGGATGTTATCGCAGCATGTGTAATCGGCGGTGTCAGCATGCAGGGAGGACGCGGGAGTGTAGTTGGAGCATTTCTTGGTTCTTTGATTCTTGCGATTATTGCAAAGGCACTTCCACTTGTAGGAATTGAGTCTATTGCACAGAATACTGTAAAAGGTATCATTATTATGGCAGTTATTATTCTGAACGTACTTGCACAAAGAGCGATGGACAGAAGTAATCTGAAAGGAAGGGAGATGTAATCATGGCAGGAAAATCCGGTAGAAGTATTTCAAATGTACCAGAGAAAGCAATTAGAAAGAATATATTGAGCTGGGAAGGAATGCTGGTAGTAGTATTTATCTTGATGGTGATTTTTTGCAGGTCTATTTCTCCGAACTTTCATTTAGAAAATGTATTAAGAGAAATGCCAAAATACCTTGCGGAAGCGTTTATCATGCTTCCGATGGCATATGTATTGATTCTTGGTGAGATTGATATTTCCGTAGGTGCTACAGTGTGTCTTTCCGCAACAATGACTTGTATGGCATGTAATAAGGAAATGCCATTTATCGCAGTAGTGCTTGTATGTCTCCTGGTTGGAACAGCATGTGGCCTGATTAACGGACTTGTACTTACGAATTTTACAGAACTTCCGCCAATGATTGTAACACTGGCAACACAGATTATATTCCGTGGAATTGCGGAAATTTCTCTTGGAAGTGGTGGTTCTATTTCTCTGACAAATACAGATGGGTTCCGTATGATAGCAGGAAAGGTAGGCATTATACCATATATTTTCTTCTTGGTAGTAATTTTGGCGGTGATATTTGCAGTAGTACTTGCTAAGACAACATTTGGAAGAAGTGTATATGCAATTGGCTCTAACAGACTTGCCGCGTATTATGCAGGAATTCCAGTGCAGAGAATTCGCCTGATTATTTATACTGCATTAGGATTTATGTCCGGACTTGCAGCATTGTTCTTAACTTCTGTATTATACGGAGCAAATACAACAACAGGTAATGGGTTTGAAATGGATGCAATCGCGATGGCGGTATTCGGCGGTATTTCTACAGCAGGCGGTAAGGGACGCCTGGCAGGAGGAATTATCTCTGCATTTGTAATTATCATGCTTAGAATCGGACTTGGACAGATTAATATGAATCCACAGTTGATTCTGGTTATTTTGGGAGCATTGTTGATTCTTGCAGTACTGCTTCCGAACATTGCAGGAGAACTGAAAGTAAAGAAGAAAGCTGCAAATACAAAATAAGGTACCAAGCGCACAAAATAGGGGTGCGTTTGATATAAAAAATTCCAGAAAGGGAGGAAAGAAACCTATGAAGAAAAAAGTATTAAGTGCTCTGTTGTGTACAGCAATGGTAGCAACACTGGCGGCCGGCTGTGGAAGCTCAGGCGGAGATTCCAAAGATGGCGAAGCAGCAAAATCTGACGATTCCGGAAAGAAAACATACGCGATCGTAACAAAAGCTGCTGGTAATCCTTATAATGAGAAAGAGGCAGAAGGATTCCAGGAAGTAATCGAAGCAGAAGGCGGAGAGTGCATCGTAAAGCATCCTGAAGCAGCAACAGCTGATGCTCAGGTATCTGTTATTCAGTCTTTGATTTCTCAAGGCGTTGATTCTATTGCTATTGCAGCGAATGATGAAAATGCATTACAGGCAGCTTTGGAAGAAGCTATGGATGCTGGTATTAAAGTATCCTGCCTTGATTCTAAGGTCAATGCAGACAGCCGTATGACATTCGTTAACCAGGCTGGTACAAAAGAAATCGGACAGGCATTGATGGATGCTGTATTAGACATTACAGGTGGAGAAGGACAGTGGGCGATTCTGTCTGCTACATCTCAGGCAGCAAACCAGAATGCTTGGATTGAAGCTATGAAAGAAGTTATGACAGATGAGAAGTATTCTAAACTGGAGCTTGTAGAAGTTGCTTATGGTGATGACGAGCCACAGAAATCTACAGACCAGACATTGGCACTGTTACAGAAATATCCGGATTTGAAACTGATCTGTGCTCCAACAACAGTTGGTATTAACGCAGCAGCAAAAGTTCTTCAGGACGAAGCTTCTGATGTGAAACTGACAGGGCTTGGACTTCCTTCAGAAATGGCAGAATACATTGGCGATGACGATGCTCATTCTTGCCCATATATGTATCTGTGGAACCCAATCGATGTAGGACGTCTTGGCGCTTATACATCTATCGCACTTGTTAATGGCGACATTACAGGAGCAGAAGGTGAAACATTTACAGCTGGCGACATGGGAGAATATACAATTACAGACGCTGGTGATGGCGGAACAGAAATCATTCTTGGACCTCCGTTCAAATTTGAACCATCCAACATTGACGAATGGAAAGATGTATATTAAAATGTATTGAGTAATGTAGGTGAAAACCTAAGAAAGAGCAGACCGTGTTTTGGTCTGCTCTTTCTGGCAGTGCATGTTTACTGCCGGAAAACCAGAAATATACAAGGAGTAGGAGGATACGATTATGGTAAGAAAAGGATTTAAAATGAAACTTTATCCGGGTATGGAAAAGGAGTATGAAAAACGCCACAATGAACTGTGGCAGGAAATGAAAGATATGATCCACGAATACGGCGGCAGAAATTATACAATATTTCTAGATAAAGAAACATTGGTTTTGTATGGATATATTGAAGTAGAAGATCTAGAAAAATGGGATAAAAGTGCTGACACTGCGATCAACCGTAAATGGTGGGATTTTATGGCAGATATTATGGAAACAAATCCAGATAACAGCCCAGTGTGTGTAGACCTGCAAGAAGTATTCCATTTAGATTAGAAGACTATAAAGTTAATTGACGAAAACGATCCGCGCAAGAGGGAGTGTATTGCAACGTTCGTCAGGGCTTCGCCGAAATTCCTCACTTTTGCAACACACGCCCTCTTGTGCTTACACTTTCGCCAGCTTAAGTTTATAGTTCCAGGCGGAAGAGATCGGCTTCACGCTGCTACACATTTCCAATCGGAAGTAAACAAATTTTTCTGGTTGGGAATTCGCGGCAGCGTGAAATCGATTTCTTTTCATAGAAATTTAACTAACAAAGTGCCTTCCGAATGGCGGGGGAAAAACTTCTGACTGGAAGTGACAGCAAAAAACACTGTGTCAGATAAGCAGGGCATTGACAAGGCGCGTTCCGAATACAGTTCGCCTGGTTCTTAGCGCAGGGCATCTGCGTGTTCCAATGGACACACAGATGCTTTGTGCTTAGAACCACTCGAACGGATGAGGTAAAGCGGATCCTGCCCTGTGTTCTGATACAGTGTTTTTTGCGTACCTTCTATTAAAATTTTTCTAACAGACAGAAATGCATTTTGTCAATTTCCGCAGTTCCAGCTCAATTCCGCATGTGCTTCATTTCGCTATCGGCAGTCGCCGAATGAAAAGAAGCAGACAAACTTCTGTTTACATGCGAGCATGCCACAGAGTTTGCCTGTTCTTTTCGCACTGCTTGTTGCTTCGTTAAATTTATATTTATTTTTCTTGTAGTTTGTTTTCTGATGTGTTAAGGTAAGAGTACCTTCTCTATTAGCTATCTATATTAGGGAAAGGTAAGTATCTTTATTTCTTATATAAGGAATCTACATTCTAAAAATTTACATGTATCATTCTATTTATGTTCATCTGATGGACAATCAGTTTTTCTGGTATTTAACTGCCAGGACATTCTAAATTTTTACCCAATGAAACAAAGGAAACTGCTGTGACAGCATCTGTTTTATTACTTACACTGCAGGTGAGGTATATATTTGTGTGTTTAACGTCTGATTTTCAGAGAGCACTATATCATTTGCGGCAAATGCTGTGTAACTTAAGGGGAAAGTGTTGTAAACCGTAAGGCTTTTCCCTATAATAAAAGGAGGAAAAGTAAATATGGAACAAAAACAAAAAACATTGAAGGATTTGAATCTGCTGGATCGTTTTTTATTCTCACAGGCTGCTGATGACCCAGATACAATGCGGGACATGTTGGAGATTATTCTGGGAAGGGAGGTTGTCTTAAAGCTCCTGCCCCAGACAGAAAAGGAGCAGCGCACCCATCCCTTGAACCGGTATGTCCGTCTGGATGTCTGGGCAATGGATGAAGAGGAACGCATATACAACACAGAAGTGCAGAGAGAGGATACAGGGAATCTGCCAAAACGGAGCCGGTTTTATCAGGCGCTCATCGATTCCAACCTTTTAAAGCCAGGAGAAGTGGGATTTCAAAGGCTGAATCCCGTCTACATTATTCTTATCTGCCCTTTTGATTTATTCGGTTATGGATTATATCGATATACCTTCCAGATGCAGTGTAAAGAAGTACCTGGATTATCCTTGCAGGACGACGCTGTTCGGATATTTTTAAATACCCGCGGACAGCGCACAGAAGGAGTATCACAAGAACTGATAGAGCTGTTAAGGTATATGGAGCATACCACAGAGGAGGTAAGTGCCTCTTGTACCAGTGAAAGGATACATAATATCCAGAAACGGATCCATGCAATCAAATCCAGTGAAAAGATTGGAGTGAAGTACATGCAGGCATGGGAAGAAAAGATATTAGAGCAGGAGAAAGCACGTGAAGAAGGACATGCTTCTGGATTAAGAGAAGGCTTAATACAAAAATTAAAAGAATTGGTAGAAAAGAAAGTACAAAAAGGCTATTCAGCAGAAGAGATAGCAGAAATGCTGGAAGAAGATATAGAAACCATTCAAAAAATAATAGCAGAATTATAAATTTAATTGACGAAATGGTTCGCGCAAGAGGGCGTGTATTGCAACGTTCGTCAGGGCTTCGCCGAAATTCCTCACTTTTGCAACACACGCCCTCTTGCACTTACACTTTCGCCAGCTTAAGTTTATAATTTCAGACAGAACAGAACCGGTTTCTCGCTGCTACAGACTCCCGGTCAGAAGTTTTTCCTTCGTTTATAGGAAGGTGGCGCCCTAACTGAAATTCATAAAAAAGAAAACGGCTTCACGTTGTTATAGCCCTCCAATTAGAAGTATCTATATTACTTCCGATTGGAAATGCATAGCAGCGTGAAGCCGTCTTTTTCCGTTATGAATTATAAACTTAAGCTGGCGAAAGTGTGAGTGTGAAAGAGAGGCTTTGCGTGAGTGAGGAATTTCGGCGAAGCCCTGACGAACGATGCAAAGCATCTCTTTCACACGTCCCTTTTGCCAATTTGCGCAGTGCCAGCTCAATTCCGCATACGCTTCATTTCGCTATCGGCAGTCGCCGAATGAAAAGAAGCAGACAAACTTCTGTTTACATGCGAGCATGCCACAGAGTTTGCCTGTTCTTTTCGCACTGCTTGTTGCTTCGTTAAATTTATATTTTATTTCTTTATTGCATGGCTGGACGGGGAGGGGAATATAGTATATAATAGGAAGCTCTAATGGAGTTTATAAGTCGTCAAATTCAGTCGATATTGCTGACTTACAGGGAGAGTATGCAAAATATGGACAAATGGAATAACGAAAAATTAAAATTCTGGCTGGAAGCAGGACTTGCTTTGCTTTTAGTTCTCACTCTTGGTTTGGCGGGGGCGAGAGGAATATTTGCAAAAGATATAGAGGAAAAATCGGTAAGTGCAAAGACAAAGGTGGAGCAAGAAAAGGGAGAGGACGCGAAAGAAAAGGGTTCGGAAGCAGAGAAAAAAGATAAAGCAGAGGAAAATGCAGCCCAGGAGACGGAGGAAGTAATTGCAGACGGACAGTACCCAATTATGGGAGAAAGTACGGTTACTGTGGAACAGATGGTTTCTTTTTTTGAAGAGTCCGGAGAGGAATATCCGTCAGAAGCACTTGGAAAAGGCGGCGCAGACAGCATTGAAACATTCTGTCAGATGTATTATGACGAAGCGGTCGCAGAAGGGGTGCGGCCAGAGGTGGCGTTTGTACAGACAATGAAAGAAACGGGATGGCTCCAGTATGGAGGGGATGCTTCTATTGAACAGTTTAATTTTGCAGGACTTGGAACAACAGGAAGGGGAGTCCCTGGAAACTCGTATCCAGATGTAAGAACAGGGATACGCGCGCAGATACAGCATTTAAAGGCATATGCTACAGAGGACGCACTGGTACAGGCATGTGTAGACGACCGATATGAATATGTAAAAAAGGGTTCAGCGCCGTATGTAGAATGGCTGGGACAAAAAGAGAATCCAGAAGGTGCCGGATGGGCTACAGCAGAAAATTACGGATATTCGATTGTAGATATGATCAATAAAATGAAAAATATAGAATAGATGACAGCGTCTATTTTCATTTGCTTTTTCTTAAGATTGTCTAAACTTCTTGACAAATCAGCGCCGGAAAGATATGATAAGCATTAGTTAATTATTACTTAACAATTTGTTAAAATATAAAGGTGCTGAAGAAGAGGAGTACAGCATTACTTCTTACAGAGAGGACTGTCCGCAGGCTGGAAGGCAGTTTAAGAAAAAGGATGATGGAAAGTAGCTTCTGAACCGGATTTCTGAATCGACAGTATAGTTTATCATTTTGTTTAAAACTATCAGTAAGAAATCACGTTGGCAGTCTACGTTACAGGACTAAGAGATGTATGAATAGGTAAATGTACAGGCAAAGAAGATTTTATGAGCACATGTCATTATCTGTATGCATATAAATGAAGGTGGTACCGCGGAATTCTTCGCCCTTTACAAGATGTAAAGGGCGTTTTTCATATAATAGGAAATTTCGATAAATTTCCTATTATATGAAAAGCCATCCGGGCGGGATGCGCACGCCGCAATAAGGAAATTTTACCGCTTTGCGGTATTGCGGCGGCGCGCAAAGTGGACAAGCCCCTCAAGATTGAGGGGCAGGGGAGTTGAAGTGGGCTTGCCCACTTTGTTCTTCTTAAAATGTGAATTCTATGTGAAATGCAAAAAGAAAACATTCTGTCTGCCTGAATATATGTACGGTATAGCACAAATTGTAACAAAGAATGGAAAAAATGAGAGGGCGATAAGGAGGATATTATGAGTAAGGAATTGGCAAAGACTTATAATCCAAAAGAGATTGAAGAAAAACTGTATGAAAGATGGTGCGAGAACAAGTATTTCCATGCAGAAGTAGACCGGAGCAGAAAACCGTTTACGACAGTGATGCCGCCTCCGAATATTACTGGGAAATTACACATGGGGCATGCCCTGGACAATACACTCCAGGATATTTTGATCCGGTATAAGAGAATGGAAGGGTATAATGCCCTCTGGGTGCCGGGAACAGATCACGCTGCAATTTCTACGGAAGTAAAGGTTACAAACCAATTAAAAGAAGAAGGTATTGATAAAAAGGAACTGGGGAGGGAAGGGTTTTTAAAGAGAACCTGGCAGTGGAAGGAAGAATATGCGGGTACGATTGAAAACCAATTGAAAAAGCTGGGAATCTCCTGTGACTGGGATAGAGAGCGTTTCACGATGGATGAGGGATGCTCCAAAGCAGTAGAAGAGGTTTTTATCAGCCTGTATGAAAAGGGTTATATTTATAAAGGCTCCAGAATTATTAACTGGTGTCCGAAATGTAAGACTTCTCTTTCCGATGCAGAGGTAGAGCATGAAGAGCAGGAAGGACATTTCTGGCATATTAAATATCCAATTGTAGGAACAGAGCGTTTCCTGGAGATCGCGACGACCCGGCCGGAAACTATGCTGGGGGATACAGCGATTGCAGTGCATCCTGATGATGAGAGGTATAAAGACATTGTAGGGAAAAAAGTTCTTCTGCCGCTTGTAAATAAAGAAATTCCGATTGTGGCAGACTATTATGTAGACAAAGAATTTGGTACGGGTGCGGTTAAGATTACACCGGCACATGACCCGAATGACTTTGAAGTTGGAAAACGTCATAATTTAGAAGAAATCAACATTATGAATGATGATGCTACCATTAACGAAAAGGGCGGCAAATATGCGGGTATGGAACGCTATGAGGCGAGAAAGGCCATTGTAAAAGATCTGGAGGAGCAGGGGTATCTTGTTAAAATTGAACCGCATTCTCACAATGTCGGTACACATGACCGCTGTGGTACGACAGTAGAGCCGCTGATTAAGCAGCAGTGGTTTGTAAAGATGGAGGAACTGGCGAAGCCTGCGATCAACGCATTAAAGACAGGAGAGCTTAAATTTGTTCCAGAACGTTTTGACAAAATCTATCTGCATTGGCTGGAAAACATTAAAGACTGGTGTATTTCCAGACAGATCTGGTGGGGACACAGGATTCCGGCGTACTACTGTGACGAATGTGGAGAATTTGTAGTGGCAAGAGAAGTACCGGAAAAATGTCCACACTGTGGATGCGCACATTTTACACAGGATGAAGATACTTTGGATACATGGTTTTCCTCTGCGCTGTGGCCGTTCTCTACGCTTGGATGGCCTGAAAAGACAGAAGATCTGGACTATTTTTATCCGACAGATGTTCTTGTGACAGGGTATGACATTATTTTCTTCTGGGTAATCCGCATGGTATTTTCTGGGTATGCACATACAGGGAAATCGCCATTCCATACAGTGCTGATTCATGGGCTTGTCAGAGATTCACTGGGACGTAAAATGAGCAAATCTCTTGGCAATGGAATTGATCCTCTGGAAATTATCGATCAGTACGGGGCAGATGCGTTAAGGCTTACCCTGGTTACAGGAAACGCCCCTGGCAATGATATGCGTTTCTATACCGAGAGAGTAGAGGCGAGCAGAAATTTCGCAAATAAGGTGTGGAATGCATCTCGGTTTATTCTGATGAATATTGAAAATGAAAGCCTGGAAACACCCGCAGAGGCAGATCTGACACTGGCTGATAAATGGATTCTGTCGGCAGTCAACACCTTGGCAAAAGACGTGACAGAGAATATGGACAAGTTTGAACTTGGTATTGCTGTGCAGAAGGTGTATGACTTTATCTGGGATGAGTTCTGTGACTGGTACATTGAGATGGCGAAATACCGTATCTATCATAAAGAAGAAGCTCCGAAAGCGGCAAATGCGGCGCTCTGGACATTAAAGACCGTGTTGGGACAGGCTTTGAAAATGCTGCACCCGTTTATGCCGTTTGTCACAGAAGAAATTTATGCTGCGCTTGTACCGGAGGAGGACTCTCTGATGATGGCTTCCTGGCCGGTTTATGCAGAGGAGAGAGCATACAAAGAAGCAGAGAGAGTTGTCGCTCACATGAAAGAAATTGTGCGCGGTATCCGTAATATCCGCGCGGAAATGAATGTGGAGAATAACAGAAAGACAAAGGTATATATTATTACGGAGGACAGGGCGCTATCAGAAGGCTTTGCTGTCCTTACAGATTCTGTAAAACCACTTATGAACGCGGCGGAGATATTTATTTCAGGAGAAAAGCCGGCACTTTCTGACGATGCGGTTTCAGTTGTAGTGCCGGACGCTTCGGTCTATCTTCCTTTAGAGGATTTAGTGGACTTTGAGCAGGAGAGAGAGCGTCTTGAAAAAGAAGAAGAAAAGCTGAAAAAAGAGATTCAGAGGGCGCAGGGGATGCTCTCAAACGAGAAATTTGTCAGCAAGGCGCCGCAGGCTAAAGTGGAAGAAGAACGCGGAAAATTAGAGAAATATACGCAGATGCTTACGCAGGTACAGGAGAGAATGGCAGGATTAAAGAAGTAAAGAAAAGAGGGTATACATGAAACGCATTCATATCAAAAAGCCTGATATAAAAGGATTCTTTTCAAAGATAAGAAATTTGAAAAAAGAGGATATAAAAAGACATTGGAAGGAACGTAAGGAGCGCCGTCAGAAAATATTAGAGGAACGCCGGAACAGCAGATTTGCAAAAAAGATGCAGCCTGTGTACCGGATGATGGATCGGTTTTCTCTGCCGCTTCATTATGTACTTGCATGTATATTGAACTTCTTTATCGAAGTAATTTCGAGACATTCCTTTTTTGAGGCTTGGGAGTATCTGACAGGATCACCAAAGGTATTCCTGTTTAACGCGTTTTTAATCTTTGCTACATTTTCTATTGTATATCTGGTGAGAAGAAGGCTGTTTGCACGTATTCTTTTAAGTGTATTTTGGTTGTTTTTAGGAACCTGTAATGGGTACTTGCTTTTAAAACGGGTTACACCGTTTAACGCTCAGGATCTGAAGGTGCTCTCTGATGCGTTGTCGCTTACGGGAAATTATTTTAATACATTTGAATTGATTCTTTTGATTGTCGGTATTGCCGCAGTGGTGCTGTGGGTCATATCTATGTGGCGCCGCGGGGGACAGTACACCGGTAAAATGCACCGTTTTATAGCGCTTTTGGGCGTGGTGTTTTGGATTGGCGCCTATGTGCTTCTGACAAATTTTGCAATTGATAAGAGAGTTGTTTCCAATTATTTTGGAAATATTGCATTTGCTTATGAAGACTATGGTTTTCCATATTGCTTTACGGCGAGTATTTTTAATACAGGTATTTCCAAACCGTCAGGATACAGTGAAGAAACGATGATGGAAATCAGTAATGACAGGGAGATTACTAAGAATGAGACAGGGAGGAGCGAAGAACAGCTTCCCAATATCATGTTTGTACAACTGGAATCCTTCTTTGATCCTACAGAGGTAGAGTGGCTGCAGTTTTCAGAGGATCCGATTCCAAATTTAAGAAAAATGTTCAATGAATATTCCAGCGGATATTTTAAGGCGCCTTCTGTAGGTGCGGGAACGGCAAATACAGAGTTTGAGGTTCTCACAGGAATGAGTATGCGTTTCTTTGGGCCTGGAGAATATCCCTATAAAACCTATGCCAAGACGAAGACTTTAGAGAGTGCTGCTACGGCGCTTACCAGTCTGGGCTACGGCACAGAAGCATTGCACAACAATGGCGGAAATTTCTATAGTCGTGCGCAGGTATTCAATCATATGGGATTTGATCATTTTACAAGCAAAGAGTTTATGAATATCCTGCAGACTACGCCGAATGGCTGGGCGACAGATGATATTCTGGTGCCGAATATCATGGAATCTATGGACACGACAGAAGGACAGGATTTTGTATTTACAATCAGTGTGCAGGGACATGGAGAATATCCAACGGAGAAAAAGATTGAGAACCCAGAGATTGTAGTCAGCGGTGTAGAAGATGAAGGAGAACGAAATGCCTGGGAATATTATGTCAACATGGTGCATGAGATGGACAAATTCGCAGGAGAATTGATCGAGGCAGTAGAAGAACGGGACGAACCGACCGTACTGGTATTCTACGGAGACCATCTTCCGACAATGGGACTGGAGGCAAAAGACTTAAAGAGCAAATATCTGTACAATACAAATTATGTCATTTGGGATAATATCGGTCTGGAGAAAAAAGATATGAATCTGGCGGCATACCAGATTATGGCGGAGGTATTTGAACGCCTGGATATTCATTCTGGCACAGTATTTAACTATCATCAGGAGAGAAGGCAGACGAAAAATTATCTGGCCGATTTAGAGCTTCTACAGTATGATCTCCTCTATGGCGAGCAGTACGTGTATGGAGATAAAGGGTGTCCTATCACGGAAGGGCATATGGTAATGGGCGTCAAAGATGCAGCCATCACAGAGGTAGTGGAGCAGCTGGACGGTACGTACAGCATATATGGTGAAAACTTTACGAAACAGAGCAAAGTATATATTAATGATGAAAAACAAAGCGGTACATTCCTAAATAATACAAGAATCGATCTAAAGGATTCCAAATTAGAGGATGGTGATATTATCAAGGTGGCTCAGGTTGGATCCAGCAATACAATTTTCAGGGAATCAGTGGAATATGAGTATAATGATGGAATACTGACAGAGGTTGCCAAAGAGGCGGATGCCGTAGAGACTGGACGAAATGCATTTATAGATAAGGAAACGAAAAAATAAGATGACATATGAGGAAGCGACAGATTATATTTTAAATATACCAAAATTTTCAAAGAAAAATAAACCTGCACATACAGAACAATTCCTTGCATACCTGGGAAATCCACAGGATCATATAAAAGTAGTGCATGTGGCGGGAACGAATGGAAAAGGCTCTGTGTGTGCGTATTTAAACGCCATGCTTTTAAGTGAAAAGAAAACGGTAGGAATGTTTACTTCTCCGCATCTTATAAAAATAAATGAAAGAATTATAATAAACGGCTGTGAAATAGAGGATGATGCGTTTGCCAGACTTTTTGAAGAAATATTAAAAGTGGTCGAACAGATGAGAGAAGCCGGACTGCCGCACCCTACTTTTTTTGAGTTTTTATTTGGCATGGCAATGACTGCATTTGCCAGAGTCGGCGTAGAGTATGTGGTCTTGGAAACCGGACTTGGAGGAAGGCTGGATGCGACGAATGTAGTAAAATATCCTGTTGCAACTGTCATCACTTCTATCGGAATGGATCATATGGAATATTTAGGCAGTACGCTTAGAGAGATTGCAGCAGAAAAGGCAGGAATTATAAAAAGCGGTGTTCCGGTATTTTTTGCAGAAGGACAGACAGAAAGTAACCAGATTATCGAAAAAAAGGCATACGAAATGAAATGCATGTGTAAAAAAATAGGGAAAGATGCGTACGAAATTCTAGGAATCAAGAAGAAACATATTGCATTTTCCTGTTCAAATGCGTATTATGGAGATACCACATGGAGCCTGAAAAATATTGGGATTTATCAGACAGAAAATGCGATGCTTGCAATGGAAACCATGCGGTTTTTATTTGGTGCAAAGGGACATCCCGACAGATGGAGAGGGGCGCTTTCGGTGCTTTGCCGTGCAGGCAGGATGGAAGAGATACTGCCGGATTTCTATATAGACGGAGCACACAATACAAGCGCAGTAGAAGCGTTCGCCAAAAGTGTATCAGAAGCGGAAAAAGAGAGAATCATTCTATTTTCTGCTGTACAGGAGAAAAATTATACAGAAATGATACATATCCTTTGTAAGGAGGTGCCGGCCGATTTTTACGTGGTGACAGCAATAGAGAACATACGGGCAGTACAGCCGGAGATACTAAAAGAGATTTTTCAGAAGTATACAGACAAGCCTGTCATAATGCAAAAGGATATAAAGCAGGCAGTGTCCTATATAAGAGAACATCGCCAGGGACGGACTGTCTACTGTCTGGGTTCTCTTTATCTGGCAGGCAGGATAAAAGAGCTTATGCAGGAGGTCTAAGAGATGTTGAATTATGAAGAAGAACTGAAGAAATTCAAGCCGAGTCTGGAAGTAGAAGATATTGAAGATGCTGTTTACCAGGAGGATTTGTCAGATATGACCGATCTTTTGAGAGAAGTAATGGACCAGACGAAGTAAAGAAAGATTATGGTGAGTATAAATGGATTATACGAAGAAAATCATATATCAGTCTAATTACTGGTATAATGATGGACTTAAGAAAGCACAGATACGCGACATGTCCGGCGCTGTTGTATCCCTTCGCAGGAGTCTGCAGTATAACCGGGGAAACATTGCGGCGCGCAATCTTTTGGGGCTTGTCTATTATGGCAGAGGTGAAGTGTCAGAGGGGCTTGTGGAATGGATCATCAGTAAGAATTTAAAGCCTCGTGATAATATAGCGAATTATTTTATCAATAAAGTACAGAATTCTGCGAGTAAGCTTGAGACAATAAACCAGGCGATAAAAAAATATAACCAGTGTCTTTCCTACTGCGCGCAGAATGGAGAAGACCTGGCGGTTATCCAGTTGAAAAAGGTGGTTGTCGACCACCCGTCCTTTTTAAAAGCATATCAGTTGCTTGCCCTGCTTTACCTGCATACGGAACAGTATGCGAAAGCGCGGCAGGTGCTAAAGACGGCGCGGAAACTGGATACAACCAACGAGATGACTCTGCGCTACATGCATGAGCTGATGAATGTCAAGGGAAAAAGAAACAAAAAGACAGAGAAAAATAAAAAAGGCGAGACCGTTGAGTATCATCTGGGAAATGAAACGATCATACAACCGAAAAATTCTGCGATAAAAGAGCTGGCAGGTCATTTTACTGTAATGAATATACTGGTGGGGGCAGCGATTGGAGCTGCTATCGTGTGGTTTTTGATTGCGCCTGCCGTAAATCAGTCAAAAACAGAGTCACATAATAAAGAAATACTAGAATACAGCGAGCAGATTAATTCTCTGGAATCCCAGGCAAGTGCATTGCAGAAAACATTGGATAACTATAGGGCTTCCGGTGAGGACGCTGAGGCAGATGCACAGACAGCGGCGCAGACGGTGGAAAGCTATGAAAATCTGATGACAGCCTCCTCACAGTATGACTCAGGCAGTTATTCAGAAGATGTGATTGCAGATACATTGATAAATGTAAACAGAGAGGTTTTGGGAGAATCAGGGCAGGCGCGCTATGATGAGCTGACAGGGAATATTTATCCGACTGCGTGTGATATAAAATACAATGCCGGCAATGCATCTCTGGAGGTCGCAAACTATGACAATGCAATTACGCAGCTGAGCGCTGTAGTGCGGATGGATGAATCCTATGATAACGGAGGAGCGCTCTTGAATCTTGGACTTGCCTATATGGGAAATGGGGACAACGACAATGCCATCACGTATTTGAAGCGTCTGACGGAGTTATTTCCGGATACGGATAAGGCGACGGAGGCGCAGACAAATCTGGATACAATTTCGCAGCAGCAGGCATCGGAGGATGGAAGTACGGAAGAATAAAAAGAGAGATTACGAAAGAGAAGGATATGTAACAGATGCATGTCCTTCTTTTTTAAATGGAACCAACAGGAGGAGTATAATTATGAAGTATCAGGTGCAGGAGAATTGCCTGACTATCTATCTGCCAAGAGAGGTAGATCATCATAACGCAGAAGCTATGAAGAGAGAGGCGGATAAGATTATAGAGAAAGATCATATCAAATATATTATATTTGATTTTGCTGACACAGACTTTATGGATAGTTCGGGAATCGGTGTTATCATGGGAAGATATAAGACAATCTGCCTGATAGGGGGAGAAATATGGGCAGTACATGCAAATAAAAGAATCCGTAAAATACTGACTTTGTCAGGGATGACAAAAATTATGCAGATATATGAGGAGGAAAAAGTATGAAAAACACAAATGAAATGGAGATTATTTTTGACAGCCGTTCATCAAATGAGGGATTTGCACGTGTGGCAGTGGCATCTTTTATGACGCAGTTAAATCCTACAGTGGAGGAGGTTTCCGATGTAAAAACGGCTGTGTCGGAAGCAGTGACAAATGCGATCATTCATGGATATGAAAATGAAATACATAAAATTTCTATTTTCTGTCAGATAGAGGAAAACCAGATCAGTGTGACAGTGGAGGACACAGGAAAAGGAATCGAGAATGTAGAGGAAGCAATGCAGCCTATGTACACGACAAAGCCCGAGCTGGAACGCTCCGGTATGGGATTTGCTTTTATGGAAGCATTTATGGACAGTGTGGAGGTTGAATCAGAGGTTGGACAGGGGACGAAGGTAAAAATGAAAAAAACTATTGGAAAAGGAAGGGAGTCATGGACCACACAATCGCTTTAATTAAAAAATCTCACGATGGGGATAAAGAAGCGAGGGAAAGGCTGGTGGAAGAAAATATCGGCCTGATATGGTGTGTGGTGAAACGGTTTCATGGCAGAGGTGCAGAAGCAGAAGACTTGTTTCAGATAGGGAGTATTGGTCTTTTGAAAGCAATTGATAAATTTGATTTATCTTATGATGTGAAATTTTCTACCTATGCTGTTCCTATGATTTCTGGTGAAATCAAGAGATTTTTAAGAGACGATGGAATGATTAAAGTAAGCCGTTCATTAAAGGAATTGTCCTATAAAAGCTTTCAGGCGAGAGAAGAATTGACAGGAAAGCTTGGAAGAGAGCCGACACTGGAAGAACTTGCAGATAAAATGCAGGTAGAGAAAGAAGAACTTGTACAGGCAATGGAAGCAGGGGGAGAGGTTGAATCTCTTTACCGTCCGATTCACCAGAAGGAGGGCAGTGAGATCCGCCTGGTGGACAAGCTGGAAGAAAAAGAACAGAAAGAAGAGAGGATACTGGATACAATGCTTTTAAAGCAACTGTTAGAAACACTGGAAAGCCAGGACAGGCAATTGATATATCTGCGTTACTTTGCAGATAAAACACAGGCTGATGTCGGAAAGATATTAGGAATTTCACAAGTTCAGGTATCCAGAATGGAGAAAAAAATTATAGAAAATCTGCGTAAAATGAGCAGATAGCAGAGAGGTAAAACCTTATCGGTAAAAATAGTCACAAACTTAACAATTTTTAAATTGTAATTACAATCATGCTTTGTTATAATCGACGAAACAGTAAATAATAATACTTAAAGGAGGTAAATGATATGAAAGGCTATGCAATGCTTAAAATTGGTGAATCTGGATGGATTGAGAAGGAAAGACCTCAGTGCGGGCCTATGGATGCAATCTGCCGTCCTCTGGCAGTTGCAATCTGTACGTCAGATGTCCATACTCTGTGGGAAGGCGCTATTGGAGAAAGACATAATATGATTCTTGGACATGAATGCTGTGCAGAGGTTGTAGAAGTAGGAGCGTTAGTAAAGGACTTTAAACCCGGCGACAGAGTGCTTGTCCCTGCGATCACTCCAGATTGGAATTCCTTAGAAGCACAGGCAGGATATTCTATGCATTCCGGCGGTATGCTGGCGGGATGGAAATTTTCTAATTTTAAAGATGGTGTATTTTCAGAATATTTCCATGTAAATGATGCAGACGGCAATCTTGCGCTTCTTCCATCTAATATTTCAACTGTAGATGCATGCATGCTTTCTGATATGGTTCCTACTGGATTTCATGGAGTAGAGCTTGCAGATGTACAGTTCGGAGATACAGTACTTGTAATAGGAATCGGGCCGGTTGGTCTTATGTCTGTGGCAGGTACGGCATTGCGCGGCGCTTCCAGAATTATCGCGGTTGGAACACGCAAAAATTGTGTGGAGGCTGCAAAATTGTATGGGGCGACAGACTTTGTGAGCTATAAAAATGGTACGATCGAAGAACAGGTACTGGAAATGACAGATGGAAAAGGAGTGGACAAAGTCGTAGTAGCAGGCGGAGGATGTGAAACATTCGAGTCAGCTGTTAAGTGCTTAAAGCCAGGTGGAAAAATCGGAAATGTCAACTATTTAGGAAGCGGAACCTATGTAACGATCCCGCGTGTAGAGTGGGGCGTTGGAATGGGACATAAACAGATTAACGGTGGTCTTATGCCGGGCGGACGTCTGCGTATGGAAAAGCTGGGGGCTTTAGTGGCTGCGGGCAAGTTGGATGTACATCCTCTGGCATCTCATGTATTTGAAGGCTGGGAGCATTTGGAAGAAGCGTTGTTTATGATGAGAGACAAGCCGGCAGATCTGATTAAGCCTGTTGTAAAGATTGCAGATTAATGAAGGAAGCAGCAGTGGTATGAAAATTTTAGTGGTATCCGGATTTCTGGGAGCAGGAAAAACGACATTTATCAAAGAACTGGCAAAGCGTACAAAAAAAGATTTTGCAGTGATGGAAAATGAATTTGGTGCGGTCGGGGTAGATGCGGATTTCCTGGAAGACGGCTTTTCTAAGGGAGATAAAACCTTGAATATATGGGAGATGACGGAAGGGTGCATCTGTTGTTCGGTGAAAACAGATTTTGCTACTTCTGTTCTGACAATTGCCAATACAGTGGATCCAGAATATCTGATCGTAGAGCCTACCGGCGTAGGAATGTTGAGCAGAATTATTGAAAATATCCGAAAAATTCAGTATGAACGCATTGGAATTCTAAAGCCGGTGACTATACTGAATGGGAAGATGTCCAGTCGGTATAAAGAGGAATTTCGGGAGATATATGAGGATCAGCTAAAGGCAGCAGGAACGGTTTTGATTTCCAAAATGGAAAATGCAGATTCCAAGGAGCTTGCAGCGCTTGGTGAAGAGATAAGCAGCATAAATCCAAAAGCAGAAATTTGTCTCACGCACTATACAAAACAGCCGCAGGAATGGTGGGATGCCCTCTTAGAACAAGACGAAGGGATACATGCATTAAAAGGAAAAGAGTCAAATGTGGAAGAAGTATCGCCTCTGGAAAGCATTGGCTTAAAAGAGGTGGGGCTGGGAAATGAAAACGAACTGCTTTTGTTTCTGCAGGGAATCGTGGCTGGAGTGTTCGGAGATATATGCAGAGCAAAAGGCTATATGAAGACAGGTACAGCATGGCTTAGATTTGATGTGGTAGAGCACACATATAGTATTACCGGTATAGAGGAGATGCCAGATTCAAAGGCAGTGTTCATTGGAAAAAATATCCGCAGAGCGCTGCTTCGGGAAGTGCTGCAAAGGAAGCTATACACAGAGGAGCAATTTAAAAGACCAAGAAAATCAGCACATCCTATGTTAAAAAGGAGCAGAATATAAAAGGAAATAACATAGACAGCTGGAGAAGTAGGAATACCTCTCCGGCTGTTTTTGTATAATAGGAAATTTTACCGCTTTGCGGTATTGCGGTGGCGCGCAAAGTGGACAAGTCTCTGAAGAGTGAGGGGCAGGGGAGTTGAAGTGGGCTTGCCCACTTTGTTTTTTTTCTGCATATTTTCAGCAAAAATCTGGATACTATATGTAGAAAGAGTCGTAAGGCACAAAATGAGAATTGTATGGAAAGGACAGGTGAAAAAAATGGGGCAGGGAAGAAAGAGAGTTTGGCTTTGCTTACTGGTTATCGTATTGGCAGCAGTTGTGACTGGAACGATCTATTATTATGGAAATACGGACAGGCAAAACAGCAGTGAAGGAGTGCTGATTCAAGGGACGGAGGTGCAGGAATATGCCGTCTAATCAGACACTATATCTGAAAGGAGAACGTAATATAGAAGTTACAAAGCAGGATGTTACTCTGGGAGATATTGTGTCTTTTGAGTGCAGTGACAAAACCTTGATTCCAAAAATCAAAGCCTTGCGTATTCTCAAAATACGTAAAAGCGGAAAACAGCGGTTTGTCATTTCTATACTAAAGATTATTGCTTGCATCCATGAAAAATATCCAGGGTTGGAAATACAAAATTTAGGAGAACAGGATATTATTGTAACATACGAAGATCAAAAAACTCCGGCGCTCATTTGGCATATAGCAAAGACGGCGGTTGTAGTGCTGATTACATTCTGCGGCGCCGCATTTTCCATTATGGCATTTAACAATGATGTGGATGTGACGAAGCTGTTTGAACAAATTTATGAGCTGGTGACAGGCAATCCTACGGATGGATTTACAATTCTGGAGGTATCCTATTCAATCGGGCTTACAATTGGAATACTAGTATTTTTTAACCATTTTGGAAAGAAGCGGTTTACAGTAGATCCGACTCCGATGGAGGTGCAGATGCGCCTCTATGAAAATGATATTCAGACAACACTAGTGGAAGATGCGTCCAGAAAGGAGGAAGAATTGGATGTGGGGCAGTCAAATTCTTCTGGCAGTCATCGGCATTAGCGCCGGTATTGTAGTTGCGGGGGGACTTTTTTCATTTATTATAGAGCTGGGAGTGGTAGCAGATTTCGCGGATCGTACGCATACAGCGGACAAAATACTATTGTATGAGGACAGTGTAGCGTTTGGGGGGATTCTGGGCAATCTATTTTTCGTCTTTCAGATAGAGATCCCGTATGGCCTCTGGCTGCTTCCTGTATTTGGCCTTCTTGCAGGAATCTTTGTGGGCTGCTGGGCAATGGCTCTGGCGGAAATATTAAATGTTTTTCCGGTATTTATAAGAAGAGCCAAAATCGTAAGATATATTCCACTTTTTATATTGAGTATGGCGATAGGAAAAGGAATTGGAGCCTGTCTGTTCTTCTTTCAGAGATGGTAGTTTCCGTTATTGACTTCTTTTGTATTTAGGTGTACAATCTATATGGTAAATATAAAGCTATCCACAATGCAGTTCAACATTCGGATAGCTGTTTTTTTTCTGTAGGAAACCTGCAGGAAAAGGATTCATAAAGGAGGAAAAAGAGCATATGAAAAAGAAAGTGCTAAGTGCAGTGCTGTGTGCGGCAATGATTGTCGGCATTGTTGCAGGATGCGGAGCGCCGGCGGCAGAGACAGGCGGTTCAGATGATGCGAAGAAAACAGAAGCTTCAGGAGGAATTGCAAAAGAGGACATTAAGGTTGGATTTGTGCATATTTCTGATCCAAGTGATATGGGGTATACGTATAATCAAGATCTTGGCACACAAGAGATGCAGAAAGAGCTGGGACTTTCAGACGACCAGATTGTAAACAAATATAACGTACCAGAAGGCGCGGAGTGTGATACTGCTCTTCGTGAACTGGTTGACGCAGGATGTAATATTATCTTTGCCACGAGCTTTGGATATGAAGATTATGTAAAAGAAGTAGCAGCAGAATATCCGGACATACAGTTTTGCCATGCGACAGGACTCCAGGCAAAGGATTCTGGTTTAGATAACTTCCACAATTATTTTGCTTCTATTTATGAGGGACGTTATCTGGCAGGAATTGCGGCAGGAATGAAAACAGAGAGCAATAAACTCGGATATGTTGCAGCATTTCCATTTGCAGAAGTAATCAGTGGATATACAGCATTTTATCTGGGAGCAAAAAGTGTAAATCCAGATGTTACAATGGATATTATGTATACAAACTCCTGGAATGATCCAACGGTAGAATCTCAGGTAGCAAAGGCGTTAATTGAGCGTGGATGTGATGTGATTTCTCAACATTCTGATTCCACAGCACCAGCTACAACAGCAGAGGAAAACGGCGTATGGCAGGTTGGATACAACAATGATATGAGTGAGGCAGCTCCGAATGCTTCTTTGATTTCTCCGCGTATTGACTGGGGAATCTACGTAACAGAGGCAGTACAGGCAGTGATCGACGGAGAAGAAATTCCGGTAGATTGGTGCAAGGGATATAAAGACGGAGCAGTATATCTTTCTCCATTAAACGAAGCAATTGCTGCTGAGGGAACCCAGGAGGCAATTGATGAAGCCGCTGCTGCTATTGAAGCAGGAGAACTTCATGTATTCGCAGGTCCACTGAAAGGCGTAAGCCCAGAGGGAGAAGAATATGAAGTAAAAGAAGGCGAATATTACCATGAGCAGGAAGAACAGTCCGCACCGTCCTGGTTGTATATTATTGACGGATGCAATGTAGTGGAATAGTCTGCTTACATGCAAACGATTAAAAAAAGAGGGGTGTCGGTTTTTCGGCACCTCTCAATTTTATCGCTGGAATACAAATGAGAATCTAAAGGAGGGTGAAGAATTGGGTGCGACGACAGAATATGCTGTGAAAATGCATGGTGTCACAAAGACATTCGGAAAAGTAACCGCAAATAAAGATGTAAATCTGGAATTGAAAAACGGGGAAATTCTGGCGCTTCTAGGAGAAAATGGGAGTGGAAAAACGACTCTGATGAATATGCTCTCAGGAATATATTTTCCGGATCATGGAGAAATATATGTAAACGGGAAGGCGGTCACGATCCGTTCACCTAGAGATGCATTTTCTCTTGGAATTGGAATGATTCATCAGCATTTTAAATTGGTGGATGTCCTGACAGCGGCGGAGAACATTGTCCTGGGACTGGAAGGAAAGGCTGTTGTAAATAGGAAAGAAGTCAATAAAAAAGTGGCAGAGCTGGCTTCACGCTATGGATTTGAAATAGAACCGGCGAAGAAGATTTACAACATGTCTGTTTCGGAAAAGCAGACGGTTGAAATATTGAAAGTTCTGTATAGAGGTGCAGATATTCTGATATTGGATGAGCCTACTGCAGTTTTGACTCCGCAGGAGACGGACAAGCTGTTTGCGGTGCTTAAGAATATGAAAAAAGATGGTAAATCTATTATTATCATCACACATAAATTGCAGGAAGTGCTGGCAATTTCAGATCGGGTTGCTATCCTAAGAAAAGGAGAATATATTGGCGCAGTAAATACGGAGCAGACAAACCAGGCTCAGCTTACTGAAATGATGGTCGGGCGCCCGATTAGTTTGGAGATTGAAAGAACGGCTGTCAAACGAGGGCCGGAAAGACTGCAGGTGATCGATTTGACCTGTTTAAATGGAGATGGGATAAAAGCTCTGGACAATGTCTCCTTTACCGCATATGGAGGAGAAATTTTGGGAGTTGCGGGGATTGCCGGAAGCGGGCAGAAAGAGTTATGCGAGGTAATCGCAGGATTGTATCCATCTATTGGTGGTTCTGTCTTGTACAATGGCTCAGATGAGAAGGAACCTGTGAAAGAGAGAATACTTGGACTAAAGCCAGATGAAATTGTAAAAAAAGGAATTTCTATGGCGTTTGTCCCAGAAGATCGTCTCGGAATGGGACTTGTGGCGAATATGGATATGACGGACAATTGTCTTTTGCGCAGCTACAAAAATAAGAAAGGGATTTTTGTAGACCGGAAAACTCCAAAGGAACTGGCACAAAGACTAATTGGTGAGCTTGAAATCGTCACTCCGGGAGTAGAGACTCCTGTGGGAAGATTATCAGGCGGTAATGTACAGAAAGTACTTTTAGGCAGGGAGATTGCATGTAATCCTTCTGTACTGATTGTAGCGTATCCTGTAAGAGGACTGGACATTAATTCTTCTTATCGTATTTATGATTTATTAAATGAACAGAAGAAAAAAGGCGTAGCTGTTATCTTTATCGGGGAGGATCTAGACGTGCTCATGCAGCTTTCAGATCGTATTATGGTAATGTGCGGCGGAAAGATAAGCGGAATTGTGAATCCCTGTGAAGTTACAAAAGAGGATATTGGGCTTATGATGATACATACGGAAGATACAAGCGAGAAGGAGGTGAGCGCATGAGCTCAAATGCAGGACAGATGAAAGAGCCGTTTATTCGCATGGCAAAAAGAGATGCTCTTTCACAACAGAAAGCATGGGGGATACGGGGCGTTGCATTTCTTCTCTCTTTAGTGACAGGAGGACTTTTGATTCTGGCATTGGGACATAATCCTTTTTCTGTCTATGCTTCGATGATAAAGGGAGCTTGGGGGTCACGCACAGTTATCCATGAAACAATCAAAATAGCAGTGCCTCTTTTAATCACAGCGATTGGGATTTCTTTCGCATTCAAGATGAAGTTCTGGAATATAGGCGGAGAAGGACAGATTCTAGTAGGCGCAGTGGCTGCGGGTGCATTTGGCTTGTTCACTGCTCACATATTTCCCAAATTGCCGCTTGTCATTTTGATGATGCTTGCCGGAATTGTAGCCGGAGGAATTTATGGGCTACTGCCTGCGGTCTGTAAAGCAAAATGGGGAACCAATGAGACTTTGTTTACTTTGATGTTAAACTACATAGCGCTGGCCTTTGTAAAATATTTGATGAATGGGCCATGGAAAGCAGAAGGAAGCAGTTATCCTAAAATTGGTATGCTTGTGCCTGGTGCCAGATTGACAAAGGTATTTGGCGTACACTGGGGCTGGATTCTTGCGCTGGTTCTGGTAGTAGCAGCTTATATTTATTTTAACAAGACGAAACAAGGGTATGAGATTGCTGTTGTAGGGGAAAGTAATAATACGGCGCGTTATGCGGGAATTAATGTAAGTAAAGTGTTTATCCGTACAATGTTTCTCTCAGGCGCCCTGTGCGGTCTGGTAGGGATGCTGCAGTTTGCGGGGGCGGATTATACGATTACAGAGGGAACTGCCGGAGGTGTTGGTTTCACTGCGATTACGGTGGCGTGGCTGGCGAAGATGAATCCGTTCGGCATGTTGGTTGTATCTGTGTTTATTGCAATGTTGGAAAGAGGGGCAAACACAATTCAGACAAACTTTAAGATTCCGGCATCTGCTTCAGACCTGTTAATCGGTATCATTCTGTTTTTCATGCTGGGATGTGAGTTCTTTATTTCCTACCGGCTGATTCGCAGAGGAAAGGAGGAGACACATGCTTAGTACATTAAACAGTCTGTTTATTGCGGCAGTGCTCGCGGGAACTCCACTCCTTCTAGGAGCGCTGGGAGAGATTTTGACAGAAAAATCTGGAAATTTAAATCTCGGTGTAGAAGGTATGATGTTTATGGGGGCGATTACCGGGCTGGCTGGTTCTTATTATTATGAACAAGGTGTTGTAAAGGCCGGCGGAGATCCCAGCGGCGTGTTATCTGCTTTGATTGCCTTAATTGTTTCTTTTCTGGCAGGAGCACTTGGAGCATTGATTTATGCATTCCTTACGATATCACTTCGGGCAAATCAGAATGTAACAGGTCTGACCCTCACGATATTTGGTACAGGATTTGGCAATTTTTTTGGTGAATATATTGGGCAGAAAGCAGGAGGATATGTGGCAGTATCCGAAGTGACGAAGAATGCATTTTCTAAACTGCATATTCCTGTGCTGTCAGACATTCCGGTACTCGGAAAGCTTTTGTTCCAGTACAATTGGGTGGTATATTTTGCCATTGTTGTTGCAATTATCATGGGGTGGGTATTTAATAAATCCCGTATTGGATTGAATTTAAGGGCAGTGGGAGAGGATCCGGCGACTGCGGACGCAGCGGGAATCTCAATCACAAAATATAAGTATATTGCAACGGTAGTGGGCGGAGGCATCTGTGGAATTGGCGGTATGTATATGAGCATGGTTACAACCTCTGGTGTGTGGGTGCACGGATGCGTTAGCGGCTACGGATGGCTGGCAGTTGCTTTAGTTATTTTTGCTACCTGGAGTCCGGCGCGAGGCATGCTTGTTGCGCTGATTTTCGGCGGTTTGACAATTATGCGTATGTATGTAAACATTCCTGGATTACCTGCGCAGATTTATGATATGCTGCCATATGTGGCAACGATTATCGTGTTGATTGTCACAAGTATGAGACAAAGCAAAGAACATGCACAGCCAAAAAGTTGCGGAAATAACTACTTCAGAGAAGAAAGATAGAAATATAACGAAGCAACAAGCAGTGCGAAAAGAACAGGCAAACTCTGTGTCATGCTTGCATGTAAACAGAAATTTGTCTGCTTCTTTTCATTCGGCGACTGCCGATAGCGAAATGAAGCGTATGCCAAATTGAGCTGGCACTGCGAAAGCTAACAAAAATAATCCGCGCAAGAGGGCGTGTATTGCAACGTTCGTCAGGGCTTCGCCGGAATTCCTCACTTTTGCAACACACGCCCTCTTGCGCTTACACTTTCGCCAGCTTAAGTTTATAATTTCAGACAGAAAAGAACCGATTTCACGCTGCTACAGACTCCCAGTCAGAGGTTTTTCCTTCGTCTATAGGAAGGTGGCGTCCTAACTGAAATTCATAAAAAAGAGAACGGCTTCACGTTGTTATAGACCTCCAATTAGAAGTATCTATACTACTTCTGATTGGAAATGCATAGCAGCGTGAAGCCGATTTTTTCCGTTACGAATTATAAACTTAAGCTGGAGAAAGTGTGAGTGTGAAAGAGATGCTTTGCGTGAGTGAGGAATTTCGGCGAAGCCCTGACGAACGATGCAAAGCATCTCTTTCACACGTCCCTTTTGTCGCTTAAATTTTATATTTTGTCAGTTAACGTTATATTTTATTTTATGATTGTCCATATCCAGTATAGCAGTCCAAGTCCCCAGCTTATGGTGATGCCATACAGTATTACAGGGCCGGCTATGGTAAAGATCTTGCAGCCGATACCAAAAACCTGACCTTCTTTTTTGTATTCGATTGCCGGGGCTGCTACAGAGTTAGCAAAACCGGTGATTGGCACGAGCGCGCCGGCTCCACCCCACTTTGCCAAACGCGGATAGAGATTCGTTCCTGTTAAAATGACGCTCATTAAAATAAGAAGCATAGAAGTCCAGCTGCTACAATCATCTTTGGAAAGATTTTGCAGCTCACAGTAATGGTAGATAACTTGACCGATAAAACAAATCATACCCCCAGTGAAAAATGCTTTTATCATATTAAGCCATACGTTATGAACAGGCGTTTTTGTTTTAACATATTTTTCATATTGTTTCTGCTGTTTCATTTTTTGTACACGATCCATTATAAAATCCTCCTTTTTGGTTAGTATTCTTAAAAAAAGGAAAAATATACATATGATAGAAAATGTACATCCAAAAGGGCATACCGTAACTTATTCCCTTCGGGATGGCGGGCTTTGCCCGATAAGGTATATTTTTACGTTATATTAGAGATAATAAAGAAGAAAAAAGCTGGAATTTCAGGAAAAAGTGAGGAAAGACTATGGAACAGATTAGAGGAAGCCAGAGTATTGAATTTACACAGGCCCCTTTTTTGATCAGCAGTGCATCAGTAGTTGGCAGCAAAGAGTCAGAGGGGCCTCTGGGAAAATTGTTTGATATGGTTAATCAGGATGACTTGTTTGGGGCGCAGACATGGGAGGAAGCAGAAAGTACAATGCAGAAAGAGGCGTGTGTGCTGGCATTGGGAAAAGCACATGTGGACGCGGAAAAAGTACGATATTTATATGGGGGAGATTTATTGCGTCAGGGAATTGCAACTTCGATGGGAGTGGAAGCCCTTCAGATTCCAATGTTTGGTTTATATGGTGCATGTTCAACATCAGGAGAGGCGCTGGCTTTAAGTGCAATGAGTGTTGCCGCAGGGTATGGAGAGTATATGCTGGCTGTTACATCTAGCCATTTTGGAAGTGCGGAAAAAGAATTCCGGTTTCCATTAGGATATGCAAATCAGAGACCGTTATCTGCGCATTGGACTGTAACAGGAAGCGGAGCGTTTCTTGTAGGGACACAAAAGAGTCATGTAAGAATATCAGGCGTAACAGTAGGAAAAATCGTGGACTATGGGTTGAAGGATTCACAGAATATGGGAGCATGTATGGCTCCTGCAGCAACAGACACAATTGTACAGAATATGAAAGACTTTGGGAGAAATCCAGAAGATTACGACAGAATTATTACAGGAGATCTGGGGTATATCGGACAGTCTATTTTATTTGATTTGGTAAAAGGAAAAGGATATGACATAAAGAGCAAACATATGGACTGCGGCATGACGATTTTTGACCAGGAGACACAAGATACACATGCAGGCGGAAGCGGCTGCGGTTGTGCAGCAGTGACACTTGCTGCGTTTATCCTACCCAAAATAGAAAAGGGAGAATGGAAACGTATACTTTTCGTACCTACAGGTGCGTTAATGTCTACGGTAAGCTTTAACGAAGGTGCAAGTGTGCCTGGTATTGCTCATGGGATTGTATTGGAACATTGTTAATAGGAGGAAAGAAGGATGGATTACGTAAAAGCATTTTTAATCGGCGGTTTGTTGTGCGCGGTAATACAGATTTTATTAGATCGGACGAAACTAATGCCAGGAAGAGTGATGGTACTTCTTGTATGCTCAGGTGCCGTTTTAGGTTTCTGCAATATTTATGAACCATTTTTGGAGTTTGCTAAGTCAGGCGCGAGTGTTCCTCTTCTTGGCTTTGGCAATGTACTGTGGCAGGGAGTAAAAGAAGCTGTAGACAAACATGGATTTATAGGAATTTTTATGGGAGGCTTTAAAGCAAGCGCAGTGGGAATTTCTGCGGCACTGATTTTTGGTTATCTGGCCTCCTTTATCTTTGAACCGAAGATGAAAAAATAAAAGTAAAATATAAGTAAAATTTTGTTGTTTTTTGAGGATGATAATGTTATCGTAATTATGTACTGTGTTTTTATATGGTATGAAGGATAAAATGAGGGAACACCTTAGGAGGAAATTATGAATTATGTAAGCATCATCATCCCCTTTGTCGGGGGTCTGGGAATGTTTATTTACGGCATGCAGATTATGGCGCAGGGACTTGAAAATGCAGCCGGAAGCAAGATGAAAACACTGCTGGAAGCTCTGACAAAGAATAAATTCTTTGGTGTACTGCTCGGTGCTCTGATTACGGCAGTAATCCAAAGTTCATCGGCCACGACTGTTATGGTGGTAGGGTTTGTAAATGCAGGCATTATGAACTTGACGCAGGCAATGGGCGTTATAATGGGGGCAAATATTGGAACAACAGTGACGGGATGGCTTGTGTCCAGTGTAGAATGGGCAAAGTTTTTAAGTCCGGGCAATCTTGCTCCGATTGCAGTTATGGCCGGAGTCATTGTAATGCTGACAGGGAAGAGACGTTCTACAAAAGATATTGCAAGTATTATCATTGGATTCGGACTTTTATTTATTGGTATTACAACTATGTCATCGGCTGTAGCGCCGTTGGAGGAATCAGAAGGATTCCGCAACATTTTCGTAACTTTAGGACATAACCCTTTCTTGGGAATTATCGCCGGAGCAGTTGTCACCGCGGTGATTCAGAGCTCTTCTGCGTCAGTGGGGATTTTGCAGAGCCTTGCAGCGGCGGGGCTGGTTCCATTCAACGCCGCAGTATATATTATTATGGGGCAGAATATCGGTACTTGTGTAACGGCGATTATGTCTAGTATCGGTGCGAAGAAAACAGCAAAAACAGCAGCAATTATGCATTTGCTTTTCAATATTATAGGCACGATTATTTTCAGCATAGCCGGAATTTTGTTCTTTGCAGTTATCAA
This sequence comes from Mediterraneibacter flintii, assembly GCF_055387595.1. Taxonomy (NCBI): domain Bacteria; kingdom Bacillati; phylum Bacillota; class Clostridia; order Lachnospirales; family Lachnospiraceae; genus Mediterraneibacter; species Mediterraneibacter flintii. The sequence continues at coordinate 3,121,508 of NZ_AP031405.1, read as the reverse complement.
TCCGCAGGCCGGTTTGGGAATGATTACACAGACAGAGATCAGTACAGTGCATACGATTTTCAATATTGGAACAACGATTATCTTATTCCCTGTTTCTGATTGGATTATCAAGCTTGCAAAGAAAATTGAAAAAGAAGACAAGACTGAAGTGGATGATAACAAAGTACTTCTGGATGAAAGAATGCTGGAAACACCGGGAATCGCACTCCAGTCAGTTGTAAGTGAAGTATGCCGTATGGGTAGAATCGTGAAGGATACAATGGACAAATCAAAATCAGTGATGTTTACAAAGGACTATCAGAATATTCTTGACATTAAAGAGGAAGAAAATACAGTGGATGGACTGTGCAGTGGAATTACCAATTATGTGATTAAGTTAAATTCTCTGTCTATCAATGAGAGAGAGCATCAGCATATTGCCAGTCTGCTGCAGATTATTTCTGATATAGAGCGTGTCAGTGATTATTGTGAAAACATTTCTGAGTTTGCGGAAACACTGAAGGAAAGAAAGACGATGTTTTCCGATGTGGGAAGCGAAGAACTAAAAGAAATGATAGAGGTCTGCGCAGACAGCTTCCGTTATGCGGTAGAGGCTTTGGAAGAGCACAGTAAAGAGAAAGCCTTGAAAGTGATTGAAAAGGAAAGTCAGGCAGATGAATTGGAGATCCGACTGCGTGCAGAGCATATGAAACGCCTTGCAAAGAATCAATGCAATACAGATGCGGGAATTGTATTTTTGGACGCGTTGGTATGCTTGGAGAGGATCTCTGACCATTCCAGAAATATAGCTGAAGAGATTCTCACGATTACAGCGTAAGTAAGGAGTGCCAGTTGTTAATTTTTATATTTGGTATGTAAATTATGAGAACGCGCAGGGGCCAAAAGGAAGGAATATCCATTAAAAGTGTCCGAGGTTCCTGCGCGTACAAGAGGGATTTAGATATACAAAATATAATTTACTTGACAAGCAGGGACAACAAAGTGTATTCTAATTTTGTTAATTTATGACAGCAAAAATTAGTAATTCTAAGTGGGGTATTTATAGTGTTACAAAAGTTGACAAGTGTCTACGAAGAAAATATACTTGTTAAGACAGACAGACAGACAGACAGACAGACAGACAGACAGACAGACAGACAGACAGACAGACAGACAGACAGACAGACAGACAGACAGACAGACAGACAGACAGACAGTAATTAATAAGACTGTCCTTTTTGTATACAATAAACAAAATATAGAAGACATAGATTTTGCATGGTGCAAGGATCTATGTCTTTTTTTGCGTACAAAAATATAAAAGAGGGAGCAATAATAAGTGACAGACATTTTGGATATACACAGTCATATTTTACCGGAAATGGACGATGGGGCCGCTTCTGTAAAAGAAGCGATATATATGTTAAAGGAGGCAGCAGAACAGGGAATTGCAGCAATGATTGCTACACCACACTTTTCAGGCAGATATCAAAATAAATGTCCTGAAAGAATAAGAGAGTTATGCAGGGAAATAGAGGAACAAACTGAAAAAGAGCTGGGATATAGGATGCAGATTCTGCCAGGGCAGGAGATTTTCTATACAGGAGATATGTTTTCGCTGCTTGACAGGGGAGAATTGCTTACAATGGCAGACAGTCGTTATGTATTAGTTGAATGTCTGCCGGGAACATCCTATGCCGATATATTTAGAATGGTGAGAAAGATTGTGATGGAACAATATTATCCGATTCTTGCCCATATAGAAAGATATAAGGAACTACGAGACATAAATAAAATAGAAGAATTGGAAGAACAGGGCGCATACATACAGATGAATTATCATTCGGTGGGCGGCAGATGGTACAGCGAACAGACTCGTTGGTGCAGAAAACTTCTAAAGGAAGAAAAAGTACATTTTATGGGGACGGACATGCACAACATGAAAAATAGAAAGCCGGATATAAGAGCAGCTTTATCATGGATGCAAAGCCATTTGGCCAATACATATATAAGGAAGATACTTAAGAAGAATGCGGAAAAAATTCTACAAAACGAAAAAATTTAGAAAAGGATAGAAAGCATGGGACACACAAAAAATGATGATGAAATAGAGATTGATTTGCGGGAAGTGTTTTTTGCACTGAGGAAAAAGATATGGCTTATTATAGCGGCTATGTTAGCAGGAGTTGTCATAGCAGGTCTCTATACACAGGTGCTGGTAACACCTATATACAGTGCCAAGTCGATCATGCTTGTGTTGACGAAAGAGACGACTTTGTCTTCACTTGCGGATCTGCAGATAGGGAGCCAACTGACAAAAGATTACAGTATTCTTATTACGAGTCGGCCGGTTCTAGAAGAAGTGATTAAAAATCTGAATTTGGATATAAGCTATAAGACTTTAAAAGAAAATATTGAGATTGATAATCCAGAGGATACGCGTATTCTTGAGATCAGTGTGACAAACTCGGATGCAGAAACGGCAAAAGAGATTGTTGATGAAGTAGCGGAAGTGTCTTCCGAGTTTATTGGAGAACAAATGGAGGTGGTACCGCCGAAAATAATTGAAAAAGGGGAAGTTCCTGATGTACAGACAAGCCCCAGTATGAAGAAAAATATTGCGATTGGTGCGGTGGCAGGTGCGGTTTTATCGGCTGGTGTAGTGATACTGCTCACCATATTGAACGACACAGTTAAATCAGAAGAAGATATAGAGAGATACCTTCAAATTCCAACATTGGCGAGCATACCGGACAGAAAAGATTATATAACCGATAAGAAGAAAAAAAAGAGGAGAAGACGGAGAAAAAGAAGGAGGCGCAGTAAGTGATAACACAAAAGGTTATGATGATAGATCCCAAACAGACTGATTATTTCTATGAAGAAGCAATAAAAACACTGCGTACAAATATACAGTTTATGGGAAAAAATATTAAATCGATTGTCGTGACAAGCTGCTATCCTAACGAAGGAAAAAGCGATATTGTATTCCAGCTTGCTAAGGAAATAGGAAATATGAATAAGAAGGTTCTTATTCTGGATGCAGATATTCGAAAGTCCAGTTATGTGAACAGATACAAGATTAATCATAAAGTAAAAGGTATTTCCCAATATTTAAGTGGACAGTTAAATATGGAAGAAATTATATACCATACGAATTTCCAGAATGTAGATATAATTTTCGCAGGACCGACAGCCCCCAACCCATCAGAGCTTCTGGAAGAAGAAGTGTTTATGGAACTAATAGAGGAAATGAGAGAAAAATACGACTATATACTGATTGATACTCCGCCAATTAGTAATCTGATTGACGCGGCAATTGCAGCAAAACAATGTGACGGTGCAATTCTTGTAATAGAAAGCGAGTTGGTGAGCTATAAGGTGGCGGCAAAGGCAAAAGCACAGTTAGAATTAAGCGGATGTCGTATATTAGGAGCTGTACTTAATAAAGTAGACGTAAAAAAAGATAAGTATTACTCAAAATATAACGATTATTATAGGTAAGGTAAAAAATAAGGCAGGAAATAGATGTCTGGAAAAGTCAGAAAAAAGGAAAAACGAAAAAGGGTAATTATATTGCTTTCAACTCTATCTGTGCTGTTAATGACAGTGGTGCTTTGGAATATATATGATAGGTCTGGGTCAAAAAATATATCCAGTCAGACGAACGAAAGTACACAGACAGGGGAAATTGTATGGAATGGTAATTCATATACATACAACGAGCATCTGAGTAATTTTCTGTTTCTGGGAATTGATAACAGAGAAAAGGAAGCTGCTTCCGTTGGACACGCGGATGCCGGTCAAGCGGATGCGCTGTATCTTCTTTCCTGGGACAGAGTAGAAAACGCAATTACGATCATTTCGATTCCACGCGATACGATGACAAATATAGAAGCATTTGGAGCAGACGGAGAAAGTCTGGGAAAGACGGAAGATCATATTAGCATTTCCTATTCATATGGAGAGGGAGGGCATGAAAGCTGCCGGCTGTCAAAGGAGGCGGTATCAGAGCTGTTTTACGGACTGCCTATACAAGGGTATTGTTCTGTAAATCTGGACAGCATACCAGTATTGGCAGAAGCAGTAGGCGGAGTAACCGTAACGGTGCCTAATAACAGTTTAGAAGCTGTTGACGAGGTGTTTCGCGAAGGAAGCCAGGTAAAGATTGATGGAGAAAACGCGGAGACATTTGTGCGCTATCGCGATATAACCATCAGTCAGAGTGCACTGGAACGAATGGAAAGACAAAAAGCATTTATTCAGGCATATGGAGAGGCAGTACAAGAGAAATTTAATGAAAATCCGGATTTTATAGTGGATTTATATGATTCGCTGGAACCTTATATGGTGACGAATATGAGAAGCGATCAGTTTGTACAGATTATGGAGAGCCTGCGAAAGGGTGGCAGTTATTCAGAGTGGGTACTGCCAGGAGAAGGGATAGAAGGAAAGTCTTATGATGAATACATTGTAGATGATAAAGCACTGTATGAAAAAATTATTGAGACTTTTTATAAGGAGATTTCTTGAGATGAAAAAACAAAAAAGGAGTGGACGGGACAGTCCGGCGGCGACAGATGAAGAAAAGGAATAAAATAATAGCGACAGTGGCAGCCTTAGTGGCTATTATGTGCGCTACTGTGGGAATCTGGCAGTATATGGAAATAAAGAATGCGGGGGAACAGTACGAAGAAATAAAAGAATCTGTCAAAAAAGATAGGGAAGAAGTGCAGGAAAATGAAAAACAGGCACCGGACATACCGATCAATTTTGAAACACTCATTCAGGAAAATCCGGATGTATATGCTTGGATTACAATACCAGGGACAGCGGTAGATTATCCTATTTTACAAAATACAGAGGATAATGATTATTACCTGACCCATACGATAGATGGTGTAGAAAGTCCAGAAGGAGCTATATATACCGAAAACTATAATGACAAAAATTTTGAAGATACAAATACAGTGATCTATGGACATGATATGAAAAATGGTTCAATGTTCCAAAGCCTTCATAATTATATGGACAGGACATTTTTTGACGAATACAGAGAGATTATAGTGTATACACCGGACGCAGTACGGCACTACAAAATATTTGCGGCGTATCTGTATGATGACAGACATCTTTTACAGAGTTTTGACTTTTCAAATGAAAGAGTATACAGAGCATATTTGGACAATATCTTTTCAATCAGAGATATGAACGCATGTATTGATACATCCGTAGAAATAGATACGGAGGATAAAATCATTACACTGTCAACATGCTATGGTAACCAGCCGGATAAGAGGTATCTTGTACAGGCTGTGTTGGAAACTATAGAAAAATAAGAAAAAAGAAAGGAATGGCAAGAAATATGAAAAAGAGAATTTTAGGTATAGCGCTTGCGACAATCTTTGTTGTCTCACAAGCGGTGACAGTTTTCGCAGAAGACAGTAAGATCGGCGGCGCAGCGCTGACGGGAGCATCAGAAGGAAAGTATGAAATCGCAGAAATCACAGAGGAAAGCATGGCAGAATTAGCAGAGTCTGCACCGGAAGTATTAGAGAAAATTCTGGCAGTCAACGAAGGAAACGCGACACTCCAAAGCATTGTGGAAATGGCACCGGAATTAGAAGAAGAATTGGCAGAAAAAGAAATGCTGACACCCTTCTTTGATCTGAAGGTTACAGACGGAGGAGAGAAGACAGAATCAGGAAAATATCAGGTTACATTCTCTGTACCGGCATTGACAGAAAATGTGGAGGATGTAGCGGTTCTCCACTACAGTACAGTAAGAGACATATGGGAGATCGTTGATGCGTCATATGCAGATAAAGAAGTGACAGCCGAATTTGAAGATTTGTCTCCGGTAGCAGTGATTGCAAAAGTGGATACCATGAATGTTTCAGATAGCGTGGCAGGTACATCTCCAAAAACAGGCATCCAGTCCAGCTGGATGCTGTGGATAGGAGCCGCAGGTGTATTTGCGGCAGTGTCTATTGTTTCTTACAGAAGAATAAAAAAATAGAATAACAGGTAAAAACCAGGCGTGTGTATGCAGCATAAAACTCTGCTGCACACGCTTTCATACGGACAAAATGTAGAAATACGAAGACAGCCGCCTGGAGGACAGTAAAAAGATGTAACGCGGCGGAGGATGGTAAAGAGGAATAAGCAGAAATGTACAGGAAAATATCGAATTCATGGCTGAAGCACTGGGATTTTATTATTCTGGATTTACTGATGTTACAGCTTGCCTATATATGCAGTTATTTTTTGCGCAGCGGCGTACACAATTTATATAAGGAACAGATTTATTTAAATATCGGGATTATCATTTGTCTGGCGGATATTTGCTCTGCGTTTTTTATGGAACCATACCATGGGATTATGCGCAGGGGATATTTCTTAGAATTTAAAAGTACACTAAAACATGTTTTTTTTGTATGTGTTTTAGAAATAAGTTATTTATTTTTAAGTAAGAATTCAGAAGAATTTTCGAGATTGTCTTTTTTGTGGTTTGTGCTATTGACGGTGGGATTCATATATATTGAGCGAATACTTTGGAAAGAATATCTTAACAGACGGAAAAGGTTGTTTTATGACAAGGTTAAAATGCTTCTTGTCACTACATGGGAGGAAGCAGAGAATACGTTGGAAAAGCTAAATAAAAACAGTTTTAATGAATTTGAGATCATTGGGATTGCACTTGCAGGAGAACGGCAGAAAAAGGGGATAAAAATACAGGGAATTCCTGTTATATGCAGTGCAAATGAAATCCCTGACTATATACAGACAAGATGGGTAGATGCTGTGCTGGTAAGCGTCAAAGGAAAAGATATGCCTTCAAAAGAGGTATTGAATACCTGTGTTGAAATGGGTGTGACACTGCACTACCGGTTAGAGGAACTGGAGGATTGGAGTGGCAGTCAATATATTAACCGGATGGGCGGTTACGTGGTGCTGACTTCCAGTATACGGCTCACTGATACCCAACAGGTATTTCTAAAGAGAGGACTGGATATATTAGGCGGTTTAATCGGAGTGTTTTTAACTGGAATTATTACTCTGTTTTTAGCACCGGCTATTTATATTGCCTCGCCAGGACCTATTTTCTTTTCTCAGGTGAGAATCGGGAAAAACGGGAAAAGATTTAAGATATATAAATTTCGCAGTATGTATACGGATGCAGAGAAACGAAAGAAAGAGCTGCTGGAGAAAAATGAGATGCAGGGACTCATGTTTAAAATAGAGGCGGATCCACGCATTATCGGAAGCGGGCCGGACGGAAGGAAACATGGCGTGGGATGGTTCATTCGTAAGACTTCGTTAGATGAATTTCCACAGTTTTGGAATGTACTTAAGGGAGATATGAGTCTCGTGGGAACAAGACCGCCTACAGAAGATGAATGGAAACAGTATAAATATTATCACCGTGCAAGACTTGCTACAAAACCTGGGCTGACCGGTATGTGGCAGGTAAGCGGAAGAAATGAAATAACAGATTTTGAAGAAGTCGTAAGATTGGACATGGAATACATAAAACAATGGAATATAGGAATGGATATAAGGATCCTGCTCAAAACGGTACTGGTAGTATTGACAGGAAACGGCTCAAGATAAAATATATCCGGATAGTTATAGAAAGAAAACGAAAAAGAGAGACAGAAAAAATCAATATAGGAAGCAGACACTTAAGATATGAAAAGAAACCAAAATGTGCAGAAAAAGAATAAATTACATATCGCCATGCTGGGACATAAACGTATTCCTTCCAGGGAAGGCGGAATTGAAATCGTCGTAGTAGAAATTAGCAGCAGGATGGTAAAGCTTGGACATGATGTGACCTGCTACAACCGTAGCGGGCATCATGTAAGCGGGAAAGAATTTGACACTGGGAAGAAAAGAGAGTACAGAGGAGTACATCTGAAATATGTACCTACGATAAATGCAAAAGGTCTGGCGGCTGTGAGTGCTTCCTTCTTTGCAGCATTAAGAACGGCATTTGGTAAATATGATGTGGCACATTTCCATGCGGAGGGGCCTTGTTCTATGTTGTGGATTCCTAAATTGTTTGGAAAAAGGTGTGTTGCGACGATTCACGGACTAGATCACCGGAGGGCAAAGTGGGGGAAATTTGCGAGCACCTATATTATGCTGGGGGAAAAGTGTGCGGTCAGATATGCAGATGAGATTATTGTGTTAAGTGAGGGAGTACGTGAGTATTTTAAGAAAACATATGGAAGAAATACGCGGTTTATTCCCAACGGAGTGACCCGTCCGTGCGTAAAACGTCCGGAACTGATAAGGGAACGCTTTCATCTGGAGGAATCCGAGTACCTGCTTTTTCTTGGAAGAATCGTGCCGGAGAAGGGATTGCGGTATCTGATACAGGCATTTTGTCAGGTGCGGACAAAGAAAAAATTGGTGATCGCCGGAGGGACGAGCGACACCGGAGATTTCATGGACGAATTGAAAGAGATGGCGAAAGAAGACAAACGGATTCTGTTCACAGGCTTTGTCCAGGGACAACTGTTGGGCGAGCTGTACAGCAATGCGTATGTATATATATTGCCCTCTGATTTGGAGGGTATGCCTTTAAGCCTTCTGGAGGCGATGAGTTACGGAAATTGCTGTCTGGTGTCTGATATAACGGAATGTGCGGAAGTTGTAGAGGACAAAGCGGTGTTGTTCAGACAAAGTGACGTGGAGGACTTAAGAGAAAAGATACAGATGCTTTGCGACAGAGAAGATGTGGTAAAGAAATATAAAGAACAGGCAGCGGAGTTTATTTGCGGGAAATATAACTGGGATGATGTGACAAAGAGAACGGTGGATTTGTATCAAAAGAAATGATGTAAAGGGATAATAAGGTATGAAAGTTTTAATGATAAATAAGTTTTTGTATCCGAAGGGCGGTGCAGAGACTTATACTCTAGCATTGGGGAAAATGCTTCAGATACACGGACATGATGTGCAATATTTTGGACTGAATAATAAAAAAAATACGGTGGGGAATCAAATAGGGGTATATGTTAAAGATATAGATTTTTCGAAGGGGATACGCAAAAATTTGAGTGCACCGTTCAGAATTATTTATTCATCAGAAGCCAGAAGAAAAATCCGTATGGTTTTAGATGATTTTCAGCCAGATGTAGTACATTTGAATAATATACAATACCATTTAACCCCTTCTATTATTCTTGAAATTCATAAATGGAGAACTATAACACAAAGATGCTGTAAGATTATTTATACAGCACATGATTATCAATTGATCTGTCCGAGCCATGGACTTTTTGATACAAATTTAGTTCCATGTGAAAAATGTTTAGATGGTAGTTACAGATATTGCTTTCAGACAAAATGTCTCAAAAATTCCAGAGCAAAAAGCTTGCTTGGTACATTGGACGGATATTATTGGAGGTGCAGTCCGGCATACTCATACATAGATAAAATTATTTGCTGTAGCAAATTTTTGAAAGGAAAATTAGATACACAAAAAAGATTTCGAAATAAGACGGTGGCGATTCATAATTTTAAAGATATAAAACCAGATATGTCAGTTCAAAAGGGAAAATATGTTTTGGAATTTGGCCATTTATCAAAGGACAAAGGTACGGAGACGTTATTGAAGGTAGCAAAACGTATGCCGGAAACAAAATTTGTTTTTATTGGATACGGGCCATCTTCTGAAAAGATGAGAAATATAGAGAATGTTGAATATCTTGGTTTTAAAAAAGGAGATGAACTGTACCGGATTATTTCTGAAGCAAGTATTAGTGTGTGTCCGTCTGAGATGTATGAAAATTGTCCGTTTTCAGTGATAGAATCTATTTCGTTAGGAACCCCTGTTATAGGAGCTAAAATAGGAGGAATACCTGAATTAATAGAAGAAGAAATAACGGGAGAATTGTTTGAGGCGGGAAATGCAGATGATTTGGAACGGGCTATAAGACATATTTTATTTACCCCAGGTATCTTACAGGAATATACAGAGAATTGTTATAATGCTCAGTACGAGACATCTGCCAGTTATTATGAAAAACTAATGAAAATTTATGAGGGGAAATAGGAAAATGCTGAATGAGTTTTACAAAAACATAGGTATGAAAGGTTTTTTTGAACGATATGGCATGTTGAATGCGTTAAGGCGAGGTATGTTTTTAGCGAACCCTGTGCATATAGTGAACGATTATGAGATTAAAAAAGTTTTATGGCAAAAAAAGGTTTCCAAAAGTGTGAAAAAATATCTGATATATAGTGAGACTGTTCCGGAAGGATTGAAATTTGGCGAGGAAAAAGTAGACAATCCTATATGGATTTACTGGAACTCAGGAATGGAAAATGCTCCTGAAATAGTTAAAAGATGTTATGAATCTGTTTTAAAATATGGAAATCAAAACGTGATTCTTCTTACGGAAAAAAATATCAGTAAGTATATTATATTTCCAGATTATATAGTTAAAAAGACAGAAAATAAACAAATTCCATTTGCGGTTTATACAGATTTAATGCGTTTTGCACTTCTTGAGCATTATGGAGGAACATGGATGGACGCGACTGTTTATCTGACAGACTATATTCCAGAATTTATCAGGATAAGTGCTTTTTTTGTATTTAGAAATGCTATGGGGTTACTAGACAATCCGGTGCTTTATCCTGTGTGGTTTATACATTCGGAAAAAGGAAATGAAATAATACGTGCAGTCAGGAACGTTGTTTTTTCTTATTGGAGGAAAGAAAACCATATAAAAGAGTATCTGCTATCAAATCTGATTATGACAGAAGTAATCAAATCTTTTTCCACTATTGAGAAAGAAATTCCATATATGGACAGTGAATATAGTGAAAGACTAATTAGAATTGTGGCGGATAAATATGATGAAAAAGAAGTAAAGTGGATGAAACAGCTTACGAGTATTCATAAGCTTACTTATAAATTAGATTCAGCAATCGATCAAGAAGATACAATTTATAGACATCTCATTGAAAATAATTTTTAGTAAAAAGGAATACAAATCAATGCAACCTAAAGTAAGTATTATAGTTCCAATTTATAATGTGGAAAAATATTTAAATCAGTGTGTAGACAGCTTGCTGAAACAGACGTTACATAATATAGAGATTATTCTGGTGGATGACGGAACGTTAGATAATAGTGGATATATTGCTGACGAATATGCAAAACGTGAGAGCAGAGTAAAGGTGATCCATCAGAAGAATAGCGGACTGGGACCTGCCCGGAATACAGGAATGAATGCTGCAACGGGAGAATATATAGGATTTGTAGATTCGGATGACTGGGTAAAGCCTCAGATGTTTGAAAGTCTGTACAATACGGCGATTTGCAATGATTCAGATATTGTGGTTAGCGGTCATTGTGATATATGTAACGGAGTGATTACCAGAAAAAAGATTCATCCTTTAGCGGGGAAAACGGTATATACAAATAAAGAAATATTAAAAATTCGAAAAAAATTTTTTGGTCATGCTCCTGGAGAAAAAGAGACGGAAGCGTTTCCTATGTCTGTATGGATAGCGATTTATAGAAGAAGTATGGTTGAAGAAAATAAGTTACAGTTTCAGGAAATTCTTTCTGAAGATACGATATTTAACCTGTGCGCCTATAAATGTGCCCAGATTATATCATTTACTGGTGAGACAGATTATTGTTACAGAAAAGAAGAACAATCTTCTATTACACAAAGCTTTTCCTCAAAAAAGTTACAGCGATATCAGGAATTTCTTAATACTTTAAGAAAGATGGCAGAACAGGAAAAGGATAGAGAATGTCTTATTCGGTCTAAAAGAATGGCGATTGACTGTTGCAGGTTATATGTCAGTATTGTAGACAATTCGGGAGAACCTTTGAAAAAGAGAAAACACTATGTAAGGGACTTTGCAACTTCTGCAGAAATTCAGAGATGTTGGGAGAATTATCCTGTAAAGACACTTCCTTTTCAACAGAGGCTGTTTCATAAAATGATTCAGAAAGAGTGGTATGGAATTGCGTTATATTTGAACAAGTTACGGCAGACATTGAAAAAATTTAAAAAGCAATAGAAATGAAAAATAGGAGAGAAAACTAACTTTGAGTTTGAAAAAATTAATAAAAAGAATTGTTATGAGAGAAAGAGAATCTTCCGATTCCTATATTTTATATTTGAGAAATTTAGGGATGGAGATCGGAGAAGATGTCACAATATATGCTCCAAATAAGACAGTTATTGATGAGCAGTATCCATGGATGATAACAATAGGAAATCATGTAAGAATTACCGAGGGAGTGAAGATACTGACACATGATTACAGTTGGTCTGTATTAAAGCGAATTACAGAAGAAAATGCTTCAGGAGTAATTCTGGGAGCTTCTGGAAAAGTAAGGATTGGAGATAATGTATTTATTGGCATGAATACAATCATCTTAAGAAATGTGAGTATAGGAGATAATGTCATAATTGGAGCAGGAAGTATAGTGGTCAGAGATTGTGAAGGAGGATGGGTATATGCAGGAAATCCAGCAAAAAAAATAATGACAGTAAAAGAGTATTACTGGAAAAGAAAAGAGGTACAGCTTGCAGAAGCAAAAGAACTTGCAATTTCTTATTATAAACGCTATGGAAAATTGCCAGATAAGACAGTTTTCCATGAATATTTTATGCTGTTTTCAAGGTATGATGTACCGAAAGAGTTTAGCAGGAAAATGGAGTTATGCGGAAATTATACAGATAGCCAGAAATATATATGTACACATAAAGCAAAGTTTAGTACATACGATGAATTTTTGAGGTACTGTTTTAGTGATATGGAATAAAAAGATGAGTAGGATAAAGAAGAAAATAAAAAAAATATTACCTGACAGGTTGCTTTATTTATATTCTGTTATAAAATATTGTCCTCGGTATATGTGGGCTATTTTTACATCTAAAAATTGTATATGTGAAAATATTAATTTTTACAGTGATAGAGAAACTGTTGATAAAATAATATATGAGCATAAATCTTTGTCACGTTTTGGGGACGGAGAACTTAGTTGGATGTCAGGGATAAAGTTAGATTCATTTCAAGATTATTCAGTAGAATTTGCACAACATTTGAAAAGTGCCTTTCAGTCGGAAAATCCAAATTTATTAATAGGTATACCATATGGGATTAAAGATGCATCAAAGTGTAATTTGTATGCCAAAATGCACTGGAGAATTATTAAAGAGGAGTTTTATGAGAAATTAATACAATTTGCTGATTTGACAAAAACATATTGTAATGCAAGTATCACTCGTCCGTATATTGACTATAAGGATAAAGAATACAGCAGTCAGTGTTTTAAAAATTTAAGACGGATATGGGAACAAAGAAAAGTGATTTTTGTAGAAGGTGAAAAGACAAAATTAGGTGTTGGAAATGATTTATTTGATAATACAAAATCTATAAAGAGAATTATTTGTCCGCCTAAAAATGCGTATGCGCGGTTTGATGAAATTAAACAGGCAATATTAGACAATGTAGATAAAGAAGACTTAATACTGGCGGCACTTGGCCCGACAGCGTCTATTCTTGCGGCAGAGTTATGCGATATGGGATATCAGATTGTTGATATAGGGCATGTCGATATTGAATACTGGTGGTATCAGCATAGATCGATTTTAAGAGATAAGGTTCCGGGGAAATATGTAAATGAAAGTGGGGAAAAAACATGTTCCGACTGTTATGACAAAGACAAAGAATATTTAGAATCTATTATCTTTCATATAAAATAAAGACAATAACTTTTTGAAGAAAGGAACAGTATTAAATGAAAGTTAGACTATATGTGCCGGTTATTTTTGCAGCGTTGTTGTTTCATGTCGCTTTTATATTTTTTCCATATTGGACAGGTTATAATCAATTTAAATATGCTGTTCTTTTTATTACAGGTATCTATCTATTATTTCAATACAAATTATTTCTTCATAGAAAGAATACGGTAGTAAATATTACAGCAGTATATCTGGTACTGGTTCTTATTTCTGCCTGTATAAACCGAGATACAATACAGACAAGGGATGTACTGATGGCAGCTATCGTATATGCGGTAATTGTTTTAGAGTTATTTTTTTTGTTTGAACTTTTTAATATAAAAGGGAAAACTTTCAAATTAGTGGAAACGTTCTATTATTTAGCACTTTTTTATGTACTGCTGACTGATCTAATACTTGTATTGATGCCTGGGCTTTATGTAGAAAACGGGCAGTATTATCTGATTGGAAATAAATTTGGAGTCTCATATCTTCATATAGAACTAATAGCTTTTTATTTTCAGAAAATTAAATTGTCAGGAGAAATTAAAAGAAAGAATAGAATTATCGGGATTTTATATGGGATTTTAGCACTTTTTATATCAATTAGGGTCGAATGTAGTACCGGAATTGTAGGAATTATTATATTTACTTTGATGATTATACATAGCAAATATAGAAATAGAATATACAAAAGACCAATAGTGATCGTGGTAGTAATATTGGCATTCAGTTTTATATTATTGTTGTTTTCTGGGATTTTGAATAACAAGTACCTCTCTTTTTTTATCGGGCAGGTATTGCATGAAGATATTACGCTTACAGGACGAATGTCGATATATGCAAATATAGCAGATGTGTTTACAAATCATTTATTATGGGGATATGGTTATGGCAGCAGTTTTGAAATAGCCCAGAAAATTTTAAGTGCTCCGAATGTTCAGAATGGACTTCTGGAATGTGTAATGCAAATGGGACTCTTGGCAACAATCTGCCTGATTTGGCTGATATATAAAATTTTTTCAGAAACAAAGACAGAAAATAAGAATTATCCTTCTGTAATTATGATATTTACATATGCGGTTTTAGCCAGTGTTGAGATCACATTTGATCTTTCTTTTATAGCGTGGCTGGTTTTAGTATATGTATGTCGGAATACTAAAAGTAAAGAGTCAGGAGGAGAAAAAAGAGCAGAAGTTGTTTTGGAGAGGAATGGGAGTTAAATGAAGTCGATTGCTGGAAATGCTGTTTTTAATATGTTTTATAATGCACTATCTGTTATATTTCCTCTGATTACAGTTTCGTATGCCTCCAGAATTTTAGGTGCTTCTGGCATAGGTGCTGTAGCATCAGCTCAAAATATAGTTACATATTTTACCATGCTTGCAGCATTAGGGATACCTTCTTATGGTGTACGGGTTATAGCGCAGAATAAGGCGAATGCAGATAGGTGTAATAAAGCATTTACAGAATTATTTTTAATTAATTTACTTTCTACAATTTTGGCATTGGCAATTTATGTTGTTGTTATAATCAGTATAGAAAAAAATCTTGAATATTCAGAATTATATTGGTTGTTTGCAGTACTGATAGTGATGAATATTTTTAACATAGAATGGCTTTATCAGGGATTTGAAGAATATAGATATATTGCGTTACGAAGTTTTCTGGTAAAAATTATATCTACGATTTTACTGTTCATATTGGTAAAATACCGTGACGATATTCTTAAATATGTTTTTGTTGTCTGCTTAGGAACGGTGGGAAATTACGGAATAAATGCGTTTCAACTTAGAAAAAAGGTAAGATTTAATTTTCAAAATATTGATTTGAAATGTCATATAAAGGCGATTATTACTTTTTTTTGTTCAGTTATAGCGATTGAATTATATTCGCTTTTAGATGTGACAATGTTAACATACTTTACAGATTCTAAGAATGTAGGATATTATTCAAATGCTGTAAAAATAGTAAAAACAGCGTCTAATACACTGACAGCATTAGGCGCAGTACTTTTGCCAAGACTGAGTATTTTATTTTTAGAAAATAATAAAGAAGAAATTAAAAAAATTATAAAAAATTTTTTTGATGTAATAATACTAATTGCAATTCCATTTTTTACTGGTTTAATATTTGTTGCACCGCATGTTGTATCAATTATGTTTGGAAAAGAGTTTACACCATCTGTTGCGGTTATGCAAATTTTAAGTATGTTGATAGTACTTATGCCGTTATCAGGAGGTGTGTTCGGACAGATTCTTTTAACCTCCGGATTAGAAAAAGAGTATTTATTTTCTGTAAGTGGGGGAGCCGTTGTAAACGCAGTATTAAATTACATATTAATTATACGATTTTATCAGAACGGAGCAGCTTTAGCTACAATTCTCTCTGAGTTAGTAGTAAATATTTTTATGATAATCATGAGTAGAAAAAAAATAAAAATGCAATATTTTTCCGGCGACTTTTTCAAAGTAATACTATCGACAATGGTTATGGCAGTTGGACTAATTGGAATTAATATGTTAACGGCCGGTTGGCCAGACGGAACAGTTTTGCTTGTTAAAATAGGTACAGCATGTATGATATATGGTATCTGTCTGATAGTATTTAAACATGTATTATTTAATGATATATTAAAGAAAATCATAAAAAAACGATTTGGTTAGCAATATTGAAGTCAGGGAGGGCGACATGAAAACTACGTTACTTATTATGGCGGCGGGCATTGGTTCCCGCTTTGGAACAGGGATCAAACAGCTTGCTAAGATGTCAGAGAACGGTGAAATCATTATGGATTACTCTATTTACGATGCGAAGCAGGCGGGTTTCGACAAGGTGGTATTTATTATACGAAAGGACATCGAAGCAGAGTTTAAGCAGGTGATCGGGAACCGGATCTCTAGACAGATAGAGGTAGAGTATGTCTATCAGGAATTGGACAGGCTTCCCCAAGGGTACACAGTACCGGAGGGCAGAACGAAGCCGTGGGGAACCGGACAGGCGGTGCTGTGCTGTAAGGATACGGTGAAGGAGCCGTTCGTGATTATCAATGCGGATGATTATTACGGGAAAGAGGCGTTTGTGAAGCTGCACGAGTTTCTGCTTGCAGAGCACGAGCAGCAGGAAATGTGCAGACTGGCGATGGCCGGTTTTATCCTGAAGAATACATTGAGCGATAACGGAACCGTTACTCGAGGCGTGTGCATAGCGGATAAACAGAACCATCTGGTTAAAATTACGGAGACATCCGGGATTGCGCTGAAAGACGGAAAAGTGATCTGTCAAGACAGTGGGGTTCAGTCATGGATTCAGCCGGACACGAAGGTCTCCATGAATATGTGGGCAGGATATCCGGACTTCATGGAACGTCTGGAGGAAGGTTTTACGGCATTTTTGGAGAAGAACAAGGATTCACTGAAAGAGGAATACCTTCTTCCTGTTTTGGTAGGGGATATGCTGAGGGAGAAGACGGCGGAGGTAACGATTCTGGAGACGGAAGATAAATGGATTGGCATCACCTATAAAGAGGACGTGCAGGCGGCAAAGGATGGATTTAAGAAGATGACTGCGGAAGGGGTGTATCCGCAGCAATTGTGGGAAGCATAAAATGATATATGTCATACATATTTTAGAAAATATTGTCAGAACCGTGTATCAGCAGTTTGGCGCAGCCTGCTTGGTCACGGTTCTCGGACTGTTTACCGTGCTGTACGGGAAGGAACATGGGTATCATAGGGCGGTTGGGCGGCTTTTTTACAGCCTGAAGCGAAGCCGGAAGCTTAGAAGGACTGGCGCGCTGATATTTTATACGGCAATGATCTTGTTCCGCACACTGCTGAGCCGGAAGATATATCCCGCACCGTGGGAAAAGATAGTCGGTATCTGGAGCCTGCATGATGCGGACGGAAGCATTTATACGGAAAATATCGAAAACGTGCTCTTGTTTCTGCCTTTTACGATGCTGCTTCTGTGGGCACGGGGCGTCCGCCAGGTTAAGAAGGAGAACTCGGCGGTGCATATTGTAGCAAAATGTACGCTGCTTTCTTTCTTATTTTCATTGTCGATAGAGACAAGCCAGCTTGTATTTTTCCTGGGTACCTTTCAACTGACAGATCTACTGTTTAACACACTGGGAGGATTGCTGGGCGCGCTTTTGTACTGCCTGTTCTGTCTGCTGTACGATATGTTGAAAAGGAAATCAGATATATAAAATTTTCCGAAACAGGAATATTTTACCGCATCACTGTATAGAATGTAGAATAATAGGAAACATCTGTGAAATGAGAGAAGGGAGAGATACAGTGGGCGTGATACTGGGGTATATAGGATGTTTTGTCGGAGGGCTTACCGTCGGGGTGATTCTGATGTGCTTACTGCAGATAAATCGGGCGAATCACCCTGACGGAGAAGGACAGGATAAAGAGAACAGAAATGGGAGGTCTTAGATTGTTTGCTCAGACACGGCGCTTCCAGTTTAAGAGCAGAGCCGAGTTAATAATGACGAGTACGCTCCCCGCATTATGCACCAGCGCACCGACAACAGGGTTTAGAATACCTGTAATGGCAAGTACAATGGCTAGAAAGTTTAATCCCATAGAAAAACTGAGATTGCATTTGATGGTGAGCATCATTCTTCTGGAGAGTGCCACCAGATGAGGCAGCTCTTTTACCTCGTCGTCCACCAGGGCGATGTCCGCTGCATCGACAGCAATATCAGTCCCCACCTTTCCCATGGCAATTCCAACATCCGCCTTTTTCAGTGCGGGAGCGTCGTTGATGCCGTCGCCTACCATGCAGACTGATTCTGCCTGCTTCTGATAGCTTTCAATCCATTTTAACTTATCTTCTGGGAGACAGCCCGCATGTATCTCCTGAATCTGTAAGCTGCCTGCGATAGCTGCTGCAGCATTTTCGTGATCCCCTGTTAAAAGGACGGGATATACCTTGGATGCTTTTAACTGTTTGATCATATTGGCGCTCTCCTTGCGCACTGTATCGGAGAGAATCAGACATCCTGCGGCTTTCTGTCCGATCGCTGTGTAGATGATTGTACATCCCTGCATAAGATAGCTTTCGGCTTCCTTTAGAAGCTGTGAAGGGAGAGGGATGCCGTGCTCACGAAACAGTTCTGTATTGCCCGCCAGCACCTCTTTTCCAGATATGAGACAGGAAACACCGCGACCCGGGAGCATTCGGAATTGTTCGGCTTTCTCCGGCGGACAGGCAAAGGAGCGCCGGTAACAGTTTACTACGGCCTTGCCGAGGGGATGTTCTGAGAACTGTTCGGCTGAGGCGGTCATGGCGTACAACTGTGTTTCCGTATATTCGGGCAGGATAGAGAGGATTTTTATAACCTTTGGTGTCCCGTAAGTAAGGGTGCCGGTCTTATCAAAGGTGATTCTGGTAACGGCGGCCAGACGTTCCAGTGCATCTCCTTCTCGGATCAAAAATCCATGTTTGGTGGCATTACCGATAGCCGCCATAATGGCAGTTGGTGTGGCAAGTACCAGGGCACAGGGACAAAAAACAACCAAGATTGTGACAGCGCGTATGATTTCACCGGAAATCAACCAGGTTAGTGCTGCGGCACTCAGGGCGATAACAACAATCCAGGTTGCCCACCGATCTGCAAGATTTACAATTTTTGCTTTGCTGGCATCTGCGGATTGAACGAGGCAAATCATTCGTTGAATAGAACTGTCCTGACCAACCTTCACCGCTTTCATATCAAAAGTGCCGAACTGATTTACGGTTCCGCTTGAAACAGTATCTCCTGCGGTTTTGTCGACTGGCAGTGATTCCCCTGTCATTACTGCCTGATTGATGGAGGTATGTCCAGAAAGAATGATACCGTCTACAGGAATCGTTTCTCCCGGGAGTACGCGGAGAAGATCGCCGACCTTTACTTGTTCGGCGGGCAGGATATATTCGTTGTTGTCTTTCAAAACTCTGGCAGTCTGCGGCGTGAGATGTACGAGCTTTTCGATGCCGGCGCGGGCCTTTGCGACTGTCAAATCTTCCAGGAGGGCGCCCAACTGCATGATAAACGCGACCTCTCCGGCAGCAAAATCTTCTCCGATGCAGATGGAGGCTATCAAAGCGAGAGAGACCAGGACGTCAGCCTTGATATCAAAGGCGGTGATAAGCCCGATTACAGCTTCTAAAATGATTGGGATTCCACATAACAAAATAGCAATCCAAGCTGGATCAAAAGGAAGGGAGAAGAGGTGGAAGATACTGGAAAGTAACGCAAGGCCAGAGAGAATTAGAAAAATTACTTCTTTTTTTGTACCTCCTAGTTCCAGAAATTGTTCTAGCTTTTTTATTATAGTATTCATAAGTAAAAACCTCCTATATACCTATATGGGTATGAGTATATTATACCTATGGGGGTATAGGCTGTCAAGCTCTCTTATCCTTTTCTATATAAGCTTACAAAGTAATAAAATAGCAGGAATATGCATAGTAGTACGCATATTCCTGCTGTTTTTTTGCCTGTGCTTCTATTTCATATTGGCAAATCGTTCTACTGCTTTTGTAAAATTTTCGATAGTCTTATCCGCATCTCCATGCTCAATTCCATCGCGGACACAATGCTTGATGTGTCCTTCTAATACAACCTGTCCAGCCTTGTGAAGTGCGGATTTAGCTGCATTAATCTGTGCGAGAATATCTTCACAGGGAACATCTTCATCTACCATTCTGTCGATTGCCTGTACCTGTCCGATAATTTTTTTCAATCTGCGATGAAGATTATCAGAATCCATACATTGCTTCATAAACTCACCTCCATACGGTTAGGGGTATGTGTATATTATATTGATGGTTTCTTTTGTATGTCAAGAATATTTTGGAAGATCAAAAAGCATATTTGTAGGTTTGTTCTGTATATGTTACAATGAAGAAAATTCTAAAGAAAGTAAAGAGAGGATAAAATGGCGGGGAAAAGATGCAGTCTATGCGGAGGAAGGTTAAGAGAGAATCGGTGTGAATTCTGTGGGCTGGACAATTCTATATATGAACGGGAAAGAAGAATGGAAAACAGTCAGGACAGAAAGACAGAGCATACCTATCAGACAGCAGAGCCAAAAAAAGAGAAGAAAGCAGAAGGCAGGGCAGGAGAGAAGCAAAGTATTCAAAATAAAAGAAGACAATACAGGCAGGGTACGCAGCAGAAAGGTAAGAAAGGATGTCTTACTTGGATAATCATTCTGGTGATTCTTCTTTTTTCTGTATTACCTGTGCTTTTTGAAGCAGGGGAAAAATTGCTGGATGAATTCAGGACGCCCAGATATTATATTGGGGAGGAGGCGACGCTATGGAAGGGATAGTTATGACAATTGCAGGAAGGAACTTTATCTGGCTGGCAGTTTTTATTATTCTGCTTATTATAGAAGCATTGACAGTCGGGCTTGTGACGATCTGGTTTGCGGGCGGAGCTCTCGCCGCAATAGCAGTGAATTCTCTCGGAATGGGAATGGCAGGACAGTGTATAGTTTTTCTTGTGGTTTCCTGTATTCTGTTGTTTTTTACCAGACCGTGGGCACAGAAGTATGTAAATAAAAATCGGATAAAGACAAACTATGAAAGAGAGCTTGGGAAAGTAATAAAGATTACGGAAAGAGTGGATAATCTGGCACAGACAGGAAAGAGTATGGTAGATGGACAGGAATGGACAGTGCGTACAGAAAATAACAAGGAAATTTTGGAAATAGGAGAGCTGGCGAAAGTAGTTGCAGTTTCTGGGGTAAAATTAATTGTAGAAAAGTATGAGGAGGAATAAGAGATGGGCATAATTGGTTTAGGGAGTATTTTTTTCATCATTATTATAGTAATTGTTGTTTTGGTTCTGATTTCCTGCGTGAAGATTGTACATCAGGCACAGGCGGTTGTTCTGGAACGGCTGGGGGCGTATCAGGCGACATGGAATACAGGGCTTCACTTTAAAATTCCGATTATAGACAGAGTGGCAAGAAGGATCGATCTGAAAGAACAGGTGGTAGATTTTGCACCGCAGCCGGTAATTACAAAGGATAATGTTACCATGCAGATTGACACAGTTGTGTTTTACCAGATTACAGATCCAAAGATGTTTTGCTATGGCGTTGCCAATCCGATTATTGCGATAGAAAATTTGACTGCGACTACACTTCGTAATATCATCGGAGATCTGGAATTGGATCAGACGCTGACTTCCAGAGAGACAATTAATACAAGGATGCGTGCAGAGCTGGATCTGGCGACGGATCCCTGGGGGATTAAAGTGAACAGAGTGGAATTAAAAAACATCATCCCGCCGACAGCCATTCGGGACGCGATGGAGAAACAGATGAAGGCCGAGCGAGAGAGAAGAGAGGCAATTCTGCGTGCAGAAGGAGAGAAGAAATCCACAGTCCTTGTAGCAGAGGGACAGAAAGAATCGGTGATTCTGGAAGCAGAAGCAAAGAAGCAGGCGGCAATATTGCAGGCAGAGGCAGAGAAGGAGAAGATGATACGTGAGGCAGAAGGTGAGGCGGAAGCGATATTAAAGGTACAGCAGGCAACAGCGGATGGATTAAGGTTTTTAAAAGAAGCCGGAGCAGACAATGCAGTGCTGACGTTAAAGAGCCTTGAAGCATTTGAAAAGGCGGCAGACGGCAAGGCAACGAAGATTATTGTTCCGTCTAAGATTCAAGAAATAGCAGGCCTTGTGAAGTCTATTACAGAAGTGGCAGCGGACGGGGAAGCACAGAAGGAATAAAAAGGAAAAGTATACCATCTTACAGAAAGAGAAAAGAGACTTTTAGAAAGATCATGGGCAAAACATTTGCCGAAAAAGTCTCTACAGTCTCTTTCTGTTTTACTTTAAGGCTTCAGGGGCCCGTAAAAATAAGAGGCCGTCGCTCCTCCGTCGATAAGGAAATCGCTTCCCGAGATAAATGCACCTTTCTCACTCATAAGCAATTCCGCCACATTTGCTACTTCATCTGCTGTGCCGGGACGTCCTGCCGGACATTTGGCAAACATAGTTTTATAAAAGTCCCCGCGCGGACCGTTAAATTCATCAATGGCAAGCGGCGTTACAATAATTCCAGGAGAAATCGAATTGATTCGCGCGCCCTTTTTGCCCCATTTAACTGCCTCCGCCATGACACGCTTTTCATTGCAGCGTTTCGCCATCTGGTAAGCATGAAGGGTATCTTTGATATGCTCTGGCTTGAGAATATCAAGAGATAATAATTCTTCTGTAGGTGTGCAGGCAAGCTGTTCATCCTCTTGCGCTGTTAGCTGAGGCATACGATGGCTTGACTGACTGGAAATTGTTATGCCTACGCCGCCGGAAGTAATTACCTTGCCTACTTCTTCCAAAAGTACTGCCGTACCATATAAATCTACTTTCAGGATTGCTTCAATAGACGCTTGACTTGGTGAAACGCCGGCAGCATTTATCAGCATGGTAATATCTCCATATTGCTGTGCTTTTATAATTAAAGACTGTATAGAAGATCTGGAAGATAAATTCATTTCCAGCCAAACAGCATCAAATCCAGCTTCATTTAGAAGCTTCGCAGCTGCCTGTGCATTTTCTGCTTTTTTATCTCCGATAATGATTTTCTTGCCATATCCCATACGACGGGCAATCGCAATACCAATTTGTCCAGCTCCAGTTAATATCATTACTTCTTTTTTCATTTTCCTATACCTCGTTTTTTAGTGTCTGTAAAAAATCTAATTGTTCCGGTTACTTCCTTTGGCGATACATTCGAAACTCTTGCATGGATGGCTTTGCGGGTAATTCATAATCATCATATAACTTAAAGCTAACTCTAAGTCAAGAGTTAATGAAAATCTTTTTTATGAAAAGTATAAGAATTCGGTAAGACAACGCAGCCGCGCTTCGGCGCCAGAATGTGCGGAACATAATCTATTTTACATAGATTTAACAAACAGATGATTTTACATTTTACATTGGTTCTTTAAGATAACTGGTGTGAAGAAAAGAAAATAAGTTAAAAATGTGGATAAGAAAAAGGAGTGTAAAACAATGAAGATGAAAAAGTTTATAGCGATATGTTCAATAGTAGGTATGCTGACAGCAGCATTGGCAGGATGTGGTTCTGACAGCGCAGATTCAAAAGACAGCTCGACTTCCGGTTCTACTTCTGAATGGGACAGCTCCAATGATATTACAGTTGTATCCCGCGAGGATGGTTCTGGAACAAGAGGCGCATTTATTGAACTGTTTGGAGTACAAGAAGAAGTAGACGGAGATAAAGTAGATATGACGACAGAGGGAGCACAGATTACAAACAGTACATCTGTTATGCTCACAACAGTCGCAGGCGACGAATACGCAATCGGCTATGTGTCTCTTGGATCACTGGATGAGACAGTAAAAGCAGTGAAAATTGACGGGGCAGAGGCAACAGCAGAAAATATTAAATCTGGTACATACAAGGTTTCCAGACCATTTAACATTGCGACAAAAGAAGGGGCAGACAACGAAGTAGCAGAAGATTTTATCAACTTTATTATGAGTGAAGAAGGACAGAAGGTTGTTTCTGATAACGGATATATTCCGGTAGATGATGTGAAAGCGTTTGAAGGAACACAGCCGTCCGGAAAAGCGGTAGTCGGAGGCTCTTCTTCCATATCACCGGTTATGGAAAAACTGGCAGAAGCGTACAAGGAAGTGAATCCGAATGCAGAGATCGAACTCCAGACATCTGATTCTACAACAGGAATGACATCTGCAGTGGACGGAAGCTACGATATAGGCATGGCATCCAGAGAGTTAAAAGACGAGGAGCTTTCACAGGGGCTCAGAGCAACTGTAATTGCGACAGACGGAATCGCGGTTATTGTAAATAAAGGGAACCCGACAGAGGATATGTCTACAGAGCAGGTAAAATCAATCTACACCGGAGAGGCTCTATCTTGGGATGAGGTAACAGAGTAAGAGGAAACGAAAATATGAAATCGAAAGCATGGACTGAGAAATTCATGCAGGGAGTGTTCTTCATTGCCGCCTGCGCTTCGGTGCTGGCGGTAGCTCTCATTTGTGTATTTTTATTTGCAAATGGCGTCCCTGCAATGAAAGAGATTGGATTTGTAGAATTTATTACAGGAAAAATGTGGAAGCCGAACAATGACTTGTACGGTATTTTTCCAATGATTATAGGAAGCTTGTATGTAACGGCAGGAGCCATTGTGTTCGGTGTGCCTATTGGGATTCTGACCTCTGTTTTTATGGCAATGTACTGCCCGAAAGCGATTTATAAGCCCTTGAAAGCTGCGACAGAGCTGCTGGCCGGGATTCCTTCGGTTGTATATGGCTTCTTCGGTCTGGTTGTTCTGGTGCCCTGGATACGGGAATTTGGAAGAACCTTGAAGCAGGCGGGAATCACAGATTCTTCAGGAAATGGAAGTGGAATACTGACGGCATCTCTGCTGCTCGGTATGATGATACTTCCGACGATTATCGGGACAACAGAGAGTGCGATTCGGGCAGTTCCGGAGCATTACTATGAAGGTGCACTGGCGCTCGGAGCGACCCATGAGAGAAGTATTTTTACTATTGTGATTCCAGCGGCAAAGTCAGGAGTGATCGCAGGGATTGTGCTTGGAATCGGGCGTGCGGTAGGAGAGACAATGGCAGTGATTATGGTAGCAGGAAACCAGACTTGGATACCGGAAAGTCTGCTAAAGGGTGTACGTACACTGACTGCGAATATTGTAATTGAGATGGGATATGCTACCGGTCTGCACAGAGAAGCATTGATTGCAACAGGAGTGGTACTGTTTGTATTTATTTTGATTATAAATTTCAGTGTTGCTCTGTTAAAGAGGAGGTCAGAACATGAGTAATCGAATAACAATGGGAGAAAAAATGAAAACATACCTGAAACATCCGGGCTCCCTTATACTTATGCTGCTGGTTATGCTTGCGGCAGTTCTGACGTTTATCGTACTGCTGTTTCTGATTGCGTATATACTTATAAATGGTGTGCCGCATATTAAGCCTTCTCTATTCTCCTTACATTATACGTCGGAGAATGCCTCTTTGATGCCGGCATTAATCAATACAATTATTATGACATTGCTATCCCTTCTGGTAGCCGTCCCTTTTGGAATTTTTTCCGCGATTTTTCTTGTGGAATACGCAGGAAGAGGAAATAGATTCATAGGAGTAATCCGTCTGACAACGGAAACACTTTCTGGAATTCCTTCGATTGTGTACGGCTTGTTTGGAATGTTGTTTTTTGTCAATACATTGGAATGGGGATTTTCCCTTCTTGCCGGTGCGTTCACCCTCGCAATTATGATACTTCCACTGATTATGCGAACGACAGAGGAAGCGCTGAAGGCTGTGCCGGATACATACAGGGAGGGAAGCTTCGGAGTAGGAGCAGGAAAACTGCGGACAGTATTTCGAATTGTACTTCCTTCCGCAATTCCGGGAATTCTTGCCGGTGTGATTCTCGCAGTAGGAAGGATTGTAGGAGAAACCGCCGCGCTTATCTACACAGCGGGAACTGTGGCGAAGGTGCCGTCTAGTGTGATGGGTTCCGGACGTACCCTCGCAGTACATATGTACAATCTGTCGAGTGAAGGCCTTTATATGGATCAGGCATATGCGACGGCTGTGGTACTGCTTGTTCTGGTGGTAGGAATCAATACACTGTCGAGTGTGGTTGCAAGAAAATTGACAAAAGCATAGAAAGGTATAAAAAATGGGAAAAATAAGTGTTAAAAATCTAGATTTATATTATGGGGACTTTAAAGCCTTAAAAGGAATAAATCTGGAGATAGAGGCGAATAAAATCACAGCGTTTATCGGGCCGAGTGGCTGCGGGAAATCTACACTTTTAAAATCTATCAACCGGATGAATGATCTGGTAGAGGGATGCCGCATTGAAGGGGAGATCCTTTTGGATGGAGAAAACATCTATAAAGGAATGGACGTGAACCTTTTGAGAAAAAGAGTGGGGATGGTATTTCAGAAACCAAATCCATTTCCAATGAGTATTTACGATAATATTGCATATGGCCCGCGTACACATGGGATTCGTTCTAAGTCCAAATTAGACGATATTGTAGAGAAATCTCTTAGAAATGCGGCAATCTGGGAGGAATGTAAAGACCGTCTGAAAAAAAGTGCTCTTGGCATGTCGGGAGGCCAGCAGCAGAGACTCTGCATTGCACGTGCTCTGGCGGTGGAGCCGGAAGTTCTTTTGATGGACGAACCAACCTCAGCTCTGGATCCGATTTCTACGTCTAAAATTGAAGATCTTGCTATGGAATTAAAAAAAGATTATACTATTGTCATGGTGACGCATAATATGCAGCAAGCTGTGCGGGTATCAGACAATACGGCGTTTTTCCTGCTGGGAGAGGTTGTGGAATACAATGACACAGAGAAATTATTTTCGATACCGGCAGATAAGAGGACAGAAGATTATATTACAGGGAGGTTTGGCTAAATTATGCGGAATCGTTTTGACAGACAATTACAGTTGTTGGATGAGCAGCTTACTCATATGGGGGAGCTGTGCGAGGTTGCAATTGCAAAGGCGACAGATGCTTTGCAGCAGGGAGATGTAGAACAGGCGAAGGCAATTATGGCGGCAGATGAAGAGATAGACCAGATGGAAAAAGACATAGAGAGGCTTTGCCTGAAACTTCTTTTACAGCAACAGCCGGTTGCGAAGGACTTAAGAAGAATTTCTGCTGCGTTGAAGATGATTACAGATATGGAACGGATCGGGGATCAGACCTCAGATATTGCAGAGATTGTAATTTCCTCGAACCAGGTGACAGAGGTTGACATCAAAAAAATCGGTGTTATGGCGGCTGCCGCAAGCAAGATGGTACGTGAAAGTGTAACGGCATATGTACAAAAGGATCTGGAGCTTGCCAGAAAGGTAATGCTGGAGGATGATACGGTAGATGGTTACTTTAATGAAATCAGAGATGAGATGATCGCTTATATTAAAGAGGAGCATGGACATAACGGCGGTAAGATTTTTGATCTGATTATGGTGACAAAATATTTAGAGCGTATCGGAGATCATGCAACGAATATTGCGGAATGGGTAGAATTTTCTATTACAGGCGTACATAAAGACGGAGCCAGAATTTAAAAGCAAATTGAAGGAGAGGATAAAGATGATATATTGCGTGGAGGATGATGACAACATCCGCGAACTTGTAATATATACACTGGAATCCACCGGACTAAAGGCAAGGGGCTTTGCTGAAGGAACAGCGTTTATGGAGGCTTTGGCGTTTGATACGCCAGAGCTTATTTTGCTTGATATAATGCTGCCCGGTGAGGATGGGCTTACCCTTTTAAGGAAGCTGAAGGGCTCTGCGAAAACAAAGGATATTCCAGTGATTATGGTGACGGCGAAAGGGGCGGAGTACGATAAGGTGATCGGGCTGGACTCCGGAGCAGATGATTATGTGGCAAAGCCGTTTGGAATGATGGAGCTGGTGTCCAGGGTCAAGGCAGTGCTTAGAAGAAGCGGGCAGGTTCCAGACAAGGCAGACTTAGAAATCGGCGGGGTGCTTATGAATGTCAAAAAGCACGAAGTAACGGTGGACGGAGAACCGGTGACACTGACGCTAAAAGAATTTGAGCTTTTGGAAAGGCTGATGCGCAATCAGAATATTGTGTTGACAAGAGATCAGCTTTTAATGGATATATGGGGATACGATTTCGACGGGGAGACAAGGACAGTGGATGTACATATCCGGACTCTGCGCCAGAAATTAGGAGACAAAGGCTGGATTATAGAGACGGTAAGAGGAGTAGGTTACAGAGCAGGAGGAATGAATGAAGCGTAAAATCCAGAGAAGCATGGTATTTGTTCTTACAGGGACATTGATTCTTTTTTATATTCTTCTGGCAGTGCTTTTATACAACAGGAACTTACAGCTCTTGCAATCAGAGGTACAGCAGGAGGCGCGGTATATACGGACGGCAATCAATATCTCGGGAACACAGTACCTTGAAAAAATGGATGAAGTAGATTTAAATACACGTGTAACCCGGATTGATAAAAACGGAGCCGTTCTTTATGATTCCAGAAGTGCAGGAAAAACAGAGGAAAATCATAAGGAACGCGCAGAGGTAAAAGAGGCGCTGGAAAAGGGATACGGGGAGGACATAAGGATGTCCAGCACAGTAAAACAGGAGTTATATTATTATGCGCTTCTTTTGGATGACGGCACAGTCCTGCGCGTAGCCAAGACAATGGACAGTTTGGTTTACACGGCGTTAAATGTACTTCCTTTCATGGGTGTGCTGATGGTGGTTATGATACTGGTTGCACTGGTGCTCGCAAAATGGCAGACAGCTCGCTTAATTAAGCCGATAAATGAATTAAATCTGGATAAACCGCTGGAAAATCCCATTTATGAGGAGCTGACACCCTTTCTGGAGGCAATGGACAGGCAGAACAAGGAAAAGGAAGCAGTTGCCAATATGAGAAAGGAATTTTCAGCAAATGTGTCCCATGAACTGAAAACTCCGCTTACTTCTATTTCTGGATATGCAGAGATTATGAAAAACGGCATGGTTCGTCCCCAGGATATGCCTGCATTTTCAGAGCGCATTTATAAAGAGGCAAGGCGCCTGATTACTCTGGTGGAGGATATTATCAAATTGTCTAAATTAGATGAGGAATCAGTAGAAATCGAAAAGACGGAAGTAGATTTATTTGAATTGTGCAGAGAAATTGTAAGCCGTCTTGCGCCGCAGGCAGCCGGTAAAAAGGTTCGTCTGGCTGTAACCGGGGAGCCGGTGAAATATTTTGGAATCCGGCAGATACTAGATGAAATGATTTACAATATCTGCGAGAACGCAATTAAGTATAATGTAGAAGGCGGTTACGTAGATGTCTGGGCGGGCAATACGCTGGAAGGCCCTAAAGTAGCTGTGACAGATACCGGAATTGGCATTCCAAAAGAACATCAGGAACGCATATTTGAGCGCTTCTATCGCGTTGATAAGAGCCATTCCAAAGAGACAGGAGGAACTGGGCTGGGCTTATCGATTGTAAAACATGGCGCTCTGCTTCACGGCGCACATGTGACAGTAAGCAGTACGGAAGGGAAGGGTACAAGGATGGAGATAAAATTTCCCAGAGAGAAGGAAGCTGCTCTGTTATGATTTGCGGAGAGAACGAGGCGTTTCATGGAATTGTGCCTTATAGGCTCTTAAAAATGCGGAGTAATCACGAAAACCACAGGAAAAACAGGCCTGTGTAACTGAGCTTCCTTCATAAATCAGATCTCTTGCCAGCAGAAGGCGGCGGTAGTTGATATAAGCTCCGATGGTGTAGCCTGTCTCAGCTTTAAACAGGCGCATCATATAATATTTACTGATATAGAAGGTTTGAGAGAGTAGATCGATGTTGAGAGGTTCTGTCAGATGGGCGTGGATATAGTGTAGAATATCCAATATTTTTTCATTGCACAGCTCTGTATTTAGAAATTCAATTCTATTTTTGACAGCAGCACGGTTTAAATGAATCATAAATTCTAAAAATAAGACTTGACGGTACAGATCGTTTGCATATTCCGTATCAGAGAAGGAATGTTCCAGTCTGCCTGCTATTTTAAAAAGAGTGCTCTTTTCGAGAGAAGGGATACGCAGGACATTGGAATGTTCCTCTTTTGCTTTTTGAAAACAGTAACCCAAATCGTAGTCATCCGTATGGTAAGCGCGGATAAAAGACGGTGAAATATAGACGATAATTCTTTCATAAGGGACAGCGGGATCTGCTAGAATCCGGTGAATGTCATTCCGGTTTACCAGAACAATATCATACGGTTTTAATGGATAAGTCTTTCCTTCTATATAGTATTGAACATTTCCTTTGATAAAAATAGTGATTTTATGAAATTCATGGTAATGAAACTCAAATTCTTTCTGTACAATATCTGTAAGATGAAAAAGGCGAAAATCACTGTTTAAATATCCGCGTTTGTTATATTTTGACATAAAAGACCTCCAGAAGGCTGTTTTTTCTATTATAGAGCATTATTTGCAATATAGAAAGCATAATATTAGTATTATATGAAAAAAATGCCTGATATAATAAAAACAATAGGAGGTGCGAGTATGAAAATACAATTGGAAAGGTATCATGGACTTGGCAATGATTATTTAGTATATGACCCGAATAAAAACGAAATGGAACTAAATAAACGGAATGTAAAAGCGCTGTGTAACCGAAATATGGGGCTTGGCGCGGACGGGATTTTGGAGGGGCCGCTGCTGGGGGAAAAACAGATGGCAGTGCGGATATGGAATCCGGACGGGAGCATTGCAGGGAAGAGTGGCAACGGTGTGCGTATATTTGCAAAGTACTTAAAGGATGCGGATTATGTCCAGAAGAAGAATTATCTGCTTAAGACAGACGGCGGCATGGTGGAAATTACTTATCTAAACGAAGTGGGCAGCAGGCTGCGGGTTTCTATGGGAACCTTGAGCTTTCTAAGTAATGATATTCCGGTTATTGGAGAACAGCGTGAAGTTATCAATGAAGATATGGTATTTGGGAAAAATCTATATCCTGCAACGTGCGTGTCCATTGGGAATCCGCATTGTGTCATACCGATGAAGGAAATCTCCAGGGAATTAGTATGTAAAATCGGGGAATATTCTGAATGTGCGCGGTATTTTCCTGAAAGAATCAATACAGAGATTATGCAGGTGACAGACAGTGAAAACATTTCAATTGAGACCTACGAAAGAGGAGCAGGGTATACGATGGCAAACGGAACCGGCGCGTGTGCGGCAGCAGGGGTTGCATATAAGCTGGGGTTAAGCGGCAGCAAGGTTGTGGTGCATATGCCGGGAGGCAGCCTGCAGATAGAAATAGATGACAACTGGAAAGCCTATATGACGGGAGAAGTATTCTATGTAGCAGCAATTGTTTTGGGAAGTGAATTTTCTGAACAGCTTAGGAACTTATAAAAATAAAGAATAGCGTCGGCGTACAAAGGGTAACACGGTCGCTAAGAAAGACAGATAGCAAATATATTTTTATTTATAGCAGGCTATATAATTTATAAATGCAAATGATGAGGGCATCCCTTAAGTTGTTTCGTGACTTTTGGGATACCCTCATAAATTTATGCTATTTTCTGGAAATATGAAAGAATGATAAAAAATAAATTTGCGGTTTGAAAAGTTGTTATCTTGTGCTATTATATCTATAACAATGTGGTGAGGAGAACGAAAGATGCTGATAGAGATAGATTTTAACAGTGAAGAGGCAATTTATATACAGTTGCGCAATCAAATTATCATAGGAATTGCCACGGCTAAAATGCAGGAAGGGGATTCACTGCCTTCTGTACGGCAGCTTGCAGATACCATTGGTATCAATATGCATACGGTAAATAAGGCATACAGCGTTTTAAAACAAGAAGGATTTATCAGCTTGGATAAACGACGCGGCGCAGTCATTGCATTGAATATAGATAAAATAAAGACAATGGAAGAAATAAAGTACCAGATGCGTATTATTCTTGCAAAGGGAAGATGTAAGAATATTTCCCGAGAAGAGATACATACTCTGGTAGATGAGATTTTTGATGAATATGAATAACAGGAGGAATATATGCAAAATCAATATACAAAACAGGCGCAGAGTGCACTTCGGTATGCAAAAGTGATGGCGCGTAAATTAAAGCATCCTTACGTCGGCACTGAACATCTTCTGCTCGGGCTTCGAAATGAATATACAGGGGTGGCAGGACAGATTTTGTCTTCAAATGGAGTAGATGAAGAGAAGATATTGCGGCTGATGGATAAATTGATTTCTCCGGAGACAGACGTTTTAAAAGGGCAATACCCAAAGGAAAGCCCTCGGTTAAAATATATTCTGGAAAACAGCGAAAGAGAGGCACAGCGGCTTCATACCAGAGAGATTGGTACAGAGCATTTGCTGTTGTCCATGATACGTGATGTAGAGTGTGTGGCGACGCGTGTACTGATTACCTTGAATATCAATCTTCAAAAGATTTTTCAGGATATTATGACTGCTGCGGGGATGGGTGCAAAGGAGTACCAGGAAGAACTACAGGAAGAGACAAAAGGAAAAGGTTCTATGCTGGAACAGTTTGGAACAGATTTGACCCAGCGGGCATTGGAAGGACGCCTGGATCCGGTTGTTGGGCGCGAGGAAGAAATCTATCGTCTGATGCAGGTGCTTGGAAGAAGAACGAAGAACAATCCTTGTTTGGTAGGAGAGCCGGGAGTAGGAAAGACAGCGATCATTGAAGGGCTGGCACAGAGAATCGCAGCAGGCATAGTTCCAGAGATAATGAAGGGCAGGAAGATTTATACCCTGGATCTTCCAGGAATGATTGCAGGCTCTAAATATCGCGGAGAATTCGAGGAACGTATGAAGGGGCTGATTGCGGAGGTAGAGGCCAGCAGGAATGTCATTTTGTTTTTGGACGAAATTCATACGATTATCGGTGCAGGAGGTGCAGAGGGAGCGATTGATGCATCAAGTATATTAAAACCCTCTCTGGCGCGCGGAGAGCTCCAGTTAATTGGAGCCACTACGATTGCAGAATATAGGAAATATATTGAGAAAGATGCGGCGTTAGAACGAAGATTTCAGCCTGTGTCAGTAGAAGAACCTACGAAGGAGCAGTGTCTGGAGATTCTCAAAGGATTAAAAGAGAAGTACGAAAGGCATCACCGCGTTAGTATAACAGAGGAAGCGTTAAAGGGTGCTGTACAAATGTCGGAGCGCTATATAACGGACAGGAATCTTCCGGATAAAGCGATTGACGTATTAGATGAAGCGTGCTCCAGAATCAGTCTGAAGGGATACAAAGTTCCGGAAAATCTGCATGAGACAGAAGAAGCTGTACGCAGTCTTATCAAACAGAAGGAAGAGACAATCAAAGAAGGGAAATTTGAAGAAGCCGCTTTGATTCAAGAGAGGCAAAGAGAAGCAGAAAAGAAATTAGAGGGAATAAAAAAACGTTTTGAAAAGAAAAGCTCTGGTTTGCATCCGGCTGTGGTAGAACAAGATATTGCAGAGGTCGTCTCTGTCTGGACTAAAATACCTGTTCAGAAGCTGGCACAGAGTGATACCCAGCGTCTGCAGAAATTAGAGCAGGAGCTGCATAAGAGAGTGATTGGTCAGGACGAAGCAGTCAGCGCAGTTGCACGTGCAGTGAAAAGAGGAAGAGTAGGGTTAAAAGATCCAAAACGGCCGATTGGTTCCTTTTTATTCCTGGGACCTACAGGAGTAGGAAAAACAGAGCTGTCTAAAGCGCTTGCGGAGGCTTTGTTTGGAAACGAAGAATCTATGATTCGGGTAGATATGTCTGAGTATATGGAGAAACATTCGGTGGCTAAGATGATTGGCTCACCTCCGGGATATGTAGGACACGAAGAAGGGGGCCAATTAAGCGATCAGGTGAGAACACATCCCTATTCCGTTATATTATTTGATGAAATAGAAAAAGCGCATCCAGATGTGTTTAATATACTGCTGCAGGTTCTGGATGACGGTCATATAACGGATTCACAGGGCAGGAAAGTAGATTTTTCCAATACAGTGATTATTATGACTTCCAATGCCGGGGCCAAAGCAATTGTAGAACCAAAGAAGCTTGGATTTGCTGCGAAGGAAAATCCGGCGGATGACTACAAACGGATGAAGCAAAATGTAATGGATGAAGTAAAACAAATTTTCCGCCCTGAGTTTTTGAATCGTATCGATGAAATTATTGTATTCCATGCACTGGATAAATCCCATATGAAAAAGATTGTTTCTCTCATGTGCAGAGGTTTTGCAAAACGTCTGAAAGACCAAATGAACATGGAGCTAAAGCTGCGCGAGTCTGCGAAGAAATATATTGTTGAAAAAGGAACGGATGCCAAATATGGTGCAAGGCCGCTGCGAAGAGCGATACAGACAGAGCTTGAGGATAAACTTGCCGAGGCAGTCTTAAATGGAGAAATAAGAGAAGGGGATTCTGTAGAAGCGGGAGCGTCTAAGAAAGGAATTCAGTTTTACCAGGTATAAAAATTTTCATCATAAATGATTCGTTTGCAGAGCAAAAATCAGTAGAAAATTGGGACATTTTATTATATAATGAATAAGAAATAGAAGCAGGATTGCTTCGTGAACAGAAGATATGCAAAATACCTAGGAGGATAAGGAAAATGGCAGCAGTAAAAGAGTTATTACGCTCGGAAGAAGACGGAACACTTAGTTTTGGGGATTATACATTACAATCCAAGACAAAACTAGACAATTTCGAATTTGAAGGCGATATTTATAAAGTAAAAACATTTTCTGAAATTACAAAATTAGAAAAAAACGGAATGTTTGTTTATGAATCGGTGCCAGGAAGCAGTGTAGAAAGATTCAAAGAAACAGATACAGGCGTAATGTTTGAAGTGTCTGCGCCGGAAGATGTACAGTTTACCCTGGAGCTGGAACCGGAAAGCGAATATGAAGTGTGGATCAATGATAAATCTTCCGGTAAGATGAGGACGAATTTAAGCGGAAAGCTAAGTGTAAGCATTGAGTTAAGCGCGGAAGAGAGTGCACAGATAAAAGTTGTAAAATGTTAAAAGAAAACAGATATTTGGGGTGGATGTGGGGCATCCACCCTAATTTAATGGAGTAAATGTAAGAGGAAAGGATAAAATATGGCAAAGGGAAGCAAAAGTATATTTTTCTGCCAAAATTGTGGGCATGAGGAGGCAAAATGGCTGGGGCAGTGTCCGGCGTGCGGTGAATGGAACTCCTTCGTAGAAGAAAAGATAGGCACCGGAATCAGCAAGGGAAGTACAGTGTCAGCGAGGACGGTAAGAGACGCAGCTCCGGTTTCACTCTCCAAAGTAAGCGCTTCAGATGACGTGCGGATTGAGACAGAGATTAGGGAACTGGATCGGGTTTTAGGAGGCGGTATCGTGCCAGGGTCGCTTGTTCTGGTGGGAGGAGATCCGGGAATTGGAAAATCGACACTTCTGCTGCAAGTTTGCCAGAGACTGGCAAAGATGAAGAAAATTCTATATATTTCCGGAGAAGAATCTCAAACTCAGATAAAACTACGGGCAAACCGGATGGGAGAATTTGCAGAGAACCTTCTTCTTTTATGCGAGACGAATCTGGGCATTATCCGAGCAGTAATTGAAAAAGAAACGCCGGAACTGGTTATTATTGATTCTATACAGACGATGTATAGTGAGGAAGTTACGTCTGCACCTGGCAGCGTATCCCAGGTCAGAGAATCTACAAATGTATTTATGCAGCTTGCGAAGGGATTGTGTATTCCTATCTTTATTGTAGGGCATGTTACAAAGGAAGGGACGGTAGCAGGCCCTCGGGTTTTGGAACATATGGTAGATACAGTACTTTATTTTGAGGGAGACAGGCATGCGTCTTACCGTATTTTGCGGGCAGTAAAAAATCGCTTTGGCTCCACAAATGAAATCGGCGTATTCGAAATGCGTCAGGAGGGATTGAAGGAAGTGGAAAATCCATCAGAGTATATGTTAAGCGGAAAGCCAGAAAATGCATCTGGTTCTGTAGTAGCATGTTCAATGGAAGGAACGCGGCCGATTTTGATAGAAATACAAGCTTTGGTATGTAAAAGCAACTTCGGAATGCCAAGAAGAACGGCGGCAGGATGTGATTATAATAGGGTGAATCTGTTAATGGCAGTTTTAGAAAAACGGATTGGGCTTCCACTGTCTAACTATGACGCTTATGTCAATATAGCAGGAGGAATAAGAATGAATGAACCTGCAATCGATTTAGGAATTGTGATGGCATTGGTATCCAGCTATAAAAACAGGCCAATAGATGAGAAGGTAATTGTCTTTGGAGAAGTTGGACTTAGCGGGGAAGTGCGTGCGGTGAATATGCCGGAACAACGTGTGGCAGAAGCGAAGAAACTTGGGTTCGAAACCTGTGTACTTCCTTGTGTTTCTCAGAAAATGGTAAAAGGGATAAAAGGAATTAAAATTGTAGGAGTAACGACAATCAGCGACGCAATGGACTTTATTTAAGATGGCAGTTGCATCAAATAAAGGTTGCCTAAAGAAGGGAGAGAAGAAGTATGTTTGAATATAATAGGACGGCAAAATACCATGAGACAGACCAGATGGGAATTATACATCATTCAAATTATATAAAATGGATGGAAGAGGCGCGGATTGAAGCCATGAATCAGATGGGGTATCCATACCGCAGATTTGAAGAGGAAGGCTTTATCAGTCCGGTGCTTGCCGTAAACTGTGAGTATAAAAAAAGCGTATGTTTTGATGAAAAGGTAAAAATTAAAGTGTTTCTTAAAGAAATCGGACGAGTAAAATTTACTTTGGGATATGAAATATATAATATGTCTCAAGATAATAGATTAAGCGCAGTTGGCAGTAGTACGCACTGTTTTTTGAAAAAAGGTGGAAGACCTGTTTTGATAGATAAGGAGATGAGTGAGTTTGTAGCAGCGCTCCAGAAGATGAATGTGTGAAAGAGAGAAAGAAAAGTAAGATTATTGGATAGAGAAAAGTACGGATGGGTTCTTTGACAAACAGTAAAAATAGAGTTAGAAAAATTGGGGAAAGAAATAAAATTGTTTGAATTGTCTGAAATAAATAAAATGTAGAAAAAATATTGACAATTGGAAAATGATATGATAGTCTAAGGAAGCTGTCGAGAGAAAAGAAGAAGGCAGCGAAAAAGGAAGAAAAAAGTTCTTGACAAGTGATAACGGCTTTGGTAATATAAAGAAGTTGTCGCTAGAGAGCGAGAACGAGAAGCACCTTGAGAACTGAACAATAGACAACAATCCTTGAAAATTCTAAGAGAGAAATTTTCGAACGGTCTGTATGGAATACAGACGAACCAAGAACAGTAAAAGGATAAGAATTAGCTAGAGGTTAATTCTGAACTGGACAAATGTTTTCCATGAGAAAGAGGAGGCTCCCACAGCACTAAGCTCGTGAGGGACCTCGCTAAGAGCATGGGGAGCGCAAACGAACATAAGGCTTTTAAAGACAAAGCCTAAGTTCTACATGCGAGAGTTTGATCCTGGCTCAGGATGAACGCTGGCGGCGTGCCTAACACATGCAAGTCGAGCGAAGCACATTGCTATGAATCTTTCGGGAGGAAGAGCGAAGTGACTTAGCGGCGGACGGGTGAGTAACGCGTGGGTAACCTGCCTCATACAGGGGGATAACAGTTAGAAATGACTGCTAATACCGCATAAGCGCACAGGACCGCATGGTCAAGTGTGAAAAACTGAGGTGGTATGAGATGGACCCGCGTCTGATTAGCTAGTTGGTGAGGTAAGGGCTCACCAAGGCAACGATCAGTAGCCGACCTGAGAGGGTGACCGGCCACATTGGGACTGAGACACGGCCCAAACTCCTACGGGAGGCAGCAGTGGGGAATATTGCACAATGGGGGAAACCCTGATGCAGCGACGCCGCGTGAGCGAAGAAGTATTTCGGTATGTAAAGCTCTATCAGCAGGGAAGAAAATGACGGTACCTGACTAAGAAGCACCGGCTAAATACGTGCCAGCAGCCGCGGTAATACGTATGGTGCAAGCGTTATCCGGATTTACTGGGTGTAAAGGGAGCGTAGACGGATAAGCAAGTCTGGAGTGAAAGCCCGGGGCTCAACCCCGGGACTGCTTTGGAAACTGTTAATCTAGAGTGCTGGAGAGGTAAGTGGAATTCCTAGTGTAGCGGTGAAATGCGTAGATATTAGGAGGAACACCAGTGGCGAAGGCGGCTTACTGGACAGTGACTGACGTTGAGGCTCGAAAGCGTGGGGAGCAAACAGGATTAGATACCCTGGTAGTCCACGCCGTAAACGATGACTACTAGGTGTCGGGTGGCAAAGCCATTCGGTGCCGCAGCCAACGCAATAAGTAGTCCACCTGGGGAGTACGTTCGCAAGAATGAAACTCAAAGGAATTGACGGGGACCCGCACAAGCGGTGGAGCATGTGGTTTAATTCGAAGCAACGCGAAGAACCTTACCTGCCCTTGACATCCGAATGACGAGCGAGTAATGTCGTTTTTCCTTCGGGACATTCGAGACAGGTGGTGCATGGTTGTCGTCAGCTCGTGTCGTGAGATGTTGGGTTAAGTCCCGCAACGAGCGCAACCCTTATCTTTAGTAGCCAGCAGGTAAAGCTGGGGACTCTAGAGAGACTGCCAGGGATAACCTGGAGGAAGGTGGGGATGACGTCAAATCATCATGCCCCTTATGGGCAGGGCTACACACGTGCTACAATGGCGTAAACAAAGGGAGGCGAGACTGTGAAGTGGAGCAAATCCCAAAAATAACGTCTCAGTTCGGATTGTAGTCTGCAACTCGACTACATGAAGCTGGAATCGCTAGTAATCGCGAATCAGAATGTCGCGGTGAATACGTTCCCGGGTCTTGTACACACCGCCCGTCACACCATGGGAGTCAGTAACGCCCGAAGTCAGTGACCCAACCGAAAGGAGGGAGCTGCCGAAGGCGGGACGGATAACTGGGGTGAAGTCGTAACAAGGTAGCCGTATCGGAAGGTGCGGCTGGATCACCTCCTTTCTAAGGAAGAAGAAGTATGCACAGAACACTTAGCGAGCCGGAAGGCGAGGTTAGTGAGAAGGCACATCGCAGAGCATAGCAAAGCGATGAAGGAGCAGTTGTCTATTGTTGAGGGTTCAAGGAGAGGGAAGCGCGGAGAACAAGCCTAGTTCTAAGCTCGAAAAGACCTCACCAAGAACTTAAGATTTTTTGGTGGCGATGCGTTTGTGGGAAACACCCGTACCCATCCCGAACACGATGGTTAAGCCGCAGACGGCCGATGGTACTGCACTGGAGACGGTGTGGGAGAGTAGGTGGCCGCCAAATTTAAAAAAGAAAAAAGACAAAGCAAAGGAAACTTCAGAAACCAAAGGAAATAGGGATTCTGAAGAAATAACCGGACGCATACGTGAAAAGAACACGTGAAGTCTTTAAGCATAGATACAGGCAAGGATAAGCAACAACTTATCAAAGCCAACCCAATCAGCAGGGAAGTGCTGTTTAAATAGATAAAGAAACTGTCACGAAGGTTTTTTACCAGTGATTAGAGAGCAGAAAAGGTTCTGGTTTCTAATGACTGATAAAAAATCAGTCAGCTGATAAGATGTGAAGGTTTAAAACCTAAGGGTTTGTCACACATCTAAATGTACCTTGAAAACTGCATATAAAAGAAGAAAGAGATAGAAATATCGAAAAGACATCCGAGGTAAATGTAAGAGAACATTACCAGAGTCTGAAGAAAACAGACGGAAAACTAAATTGACCTAGAACCAACGCGTGTAACGCTATACACGTGTGGATGACCATTCATTCCCGTGAATGGGAGTCAGTTGGTTATGCTAATAAGAGCGTATGGTGGATGCCTAGGCACTAAGAGCCGATGAAGGACGTGATAAGCTGCGAAAAGCTTCGGGGAGGGGCAAATACCCATCGATCCGGAGATATCCGAATGGGGGAACCCACTTGAGAAAACCTCAAGTATCCTTACGTGAATCCATAGGGTAAGGAAGGGAACCCGGTGAACTGAAACATCTAAGTAGCCGGAGGAAGAGAAAACAACAGTGATTCCGAAAGTAGCGGCGAGCGAAATCGGAAGAGCCCAAACCAGGGTGCGTGCATCCTGGGGTTCGGACCGCATAATTGATTCATCAAGAGTAGCAGAATGGTTTTGGGAAAGCCAGCCAGAGAGGGTGAAAGCCCCGTAAGCGAAACTTAAGATGACAAGGCGGAATCCAGAGTAGGTCGAGACACGAGAAA
The DNA here is from genome assembly GCF_055387595.1 of Mediterraneibacter flintii. Taxonomy (NCBI): domain Bacteria; kingdom Bacillati; phylum Bacillota; class Clostridia; order Lachnospirales; family Lachnospiraceae; genus Mediterraneibacter; species Mediterraneibacter flintii. Next base: position 3,080,937 of record NZ_AP031405.1, on the reverse strand, counting down.
CCTTGACTGAATATGCGGGGACCACCCCGTAAGGCTAAATACTCCTTAGTGACCGATAGCGCATAGTACTGTGAAGGAAAGGTGAAAAGGACCCCGGGAGGGGAGTGAAAGAGAACCTGAAACCATATGTTTACAAGCTGTGGAAGCGCTTTAAATGCGCAACCGCGTACTTTTTGTAGAACGGTCCGGCGAGTTGCGTCGTCTGGCGAGGTTAAGCACTAAAAGGTGTGGAGCCGAAGGGAAACCAAGTCTGAAAAGGGCGGTTAAGTCAGACGGAGCAGACCCGAAACCGGGTGATCTATCCATGTCCAGGTTGAAGTTGCCGTAAAAGGCAATGGAGGACCGAACCCACATCCGTTGAAAAGGGTGGGGATGAGGTGTGGATAGGGGAGAAATTCCAATCGAACCCGGAGATAGCTGGTTCTCCTCGAAATAGCTTTAGGGCTAGCCTCATGCAAGTCTTACGGAGGTAGAGCACTGAATTCCTAAGGGGGCGTCAAAGCTTACCAAGGGATATCAAACTCCGAATGCCGTGTAGATGGTGCATGGGAGTCAGACTATCCGAGATAAGTTGGGTGGTCGAAAGGGAAAGAGCCCAGACCTGCAGCTAAGGTCCCAAAATGTGTGTTAAGTGGAAAAGGATGTGGGATTTCAAAGACAACTAGGATGTTGGCTTAGAAGCAGCCATACATTAAAAGAGTGCGTAATAGCTCACTAGTCGAGAGGTCCTGCGCCGAAAATGTCCGGGGCTAAAACACACTACCGAAGCTTAGGAATATATGAATGTATATTGGTAGAGGAGCATTCTTAACGAGAAGAAGCTGTACCGGAAGGAGCAGTGGATTGTTAAGAAGAGAGAATGCCGGAATGAGTAGCGAGAGGAAGGTGAGAATCCTTCCGGCCGAATATCTAAGGTTTCCAGAGTAAAGCTGATCTGCTCTGGGTAAGTCGGGGCCTAAGGTGAGGTCGAAAGACGTAGCCGATGGACAACAGGTTGAAATTCCTGTACTATCTTATAACAGAACTGTGGGGACGCAGAGAGAGAGCACGAGCCGGGAATGGAAAGCCCGGTACAAGCGAGGTAGGAGTGCATAAGGCAAATCCGGTGCACAATCCGAAGACGTGAAGTGGAGCGAACTAAGAGTAGCGAAGCGTGTGAGCTAGCTGCCAAGAAAAGCCGCTATTGTTTGTAAGATACCCGTACCGTAAACCGACACAGGTGGATGAGGAGAGAATCCTAAGGCCGACGGGAGAAGCATTGTTAAGGAACTCGGCAAAATGACTCCGTAACTTCGGGAGAAGGAGTGCCAGGTAAGACTGGCCGCAGAGAATTGGCCCAAGCAACTGTTTAGCAAAAACACAGGTCTATGCAAAACCGAAAGGTGAGGTATATGGGCTGACGCCTGCCCGGTGCTGGAAGGTTAAGGGGAGAGGTTAGTGGCAACACGAAGCTTTGAACTTAAGCCCCAGTAAACGGCGGCCGTAACTATAACGGTCCTAAGGTAGCGAAATTCCTTGTCGGGTAAGTTCCGACCCGCACGAAAGGCGTAATGATTTGGGCACTGTCTCAACAATGCACCCGGTGAAATTGAAATACCAGTGAAGATGCTGGTTACCTGCGCCAGGACGGAAAGACCCCATGGAGCTTTACTCCAGCTTGATACTGGGATTCGGTATTGCATGTACAGGATAGGTGGGAGACAAGGAAATGGTAACGCCAGTTACCATGGAGTCGCTGTTGGGATACCACCCTTGCAGTATTGGGTTTCTAACCAGCAGCCGTGAACCGGCTGGGGGACAATGTCAGGTGGGGAGTTTGACTGGGGCGGTCGCCTCCGAAAGGGTATCGGAGGCGCTCAAAGGTTCCCTCAGAATGGTCGGAAACCATTCGGAGAGTGTAAAGGCAGAAGGGAGCTTGACTGCGACACCGACGGGTGGAGCAGGTACGAAAGTAGGACTTAGTGATCCGGTGGTATAAAGTGGGATTGCCATCGCTCAACGGATAAAAGCTACCCTGGGGATAACAGGCTTATCACTCCCAAGAGTTCACATCGACGGAGTGGTTTGGCACCTCGATGTCGGCTCATCGCATCCTGGGGCTGAAGTAGGTCCCAAGGGTTGGGCTGTTCGCCCATTAAAGCGGTACGCGAGCTGGGTTCAGAACGTCGTGAGACAGTTCGGTCCCTATCCGGCGTGGGCGTAGGATATTTGAGAGGAGCTGTCCTTAGTACGAGAGGACCGGGATGGACTGGCCGCTGGTGAATCTGTTGTTCTGCCAAGGGCATAGCAGAGTAGCCAAGCCGGGAAGGGATAAACGCTGAAGGCATCTAAGCGTGAAGCCCCCCTCAAGAAGAGATATCCCATAGCGAAAGCTAGTAAGACCCCTTGAAGACGACGAGGTAGATAGGGCAGAGGTGGAAGCATGGTAACATGTGGAGCTGACTGTTACTAATAGGTCGAGGGCATAACCAAAGCAAGAGCACTTAGTGAAGGCGAGCGAAGCGAAGGCTGAGGTTAGTACGAAGCTTGTTCGAAGGAACTTAGCGAGGTATTAACGAGCTTAGTGATTCGAACTTCATTAAGGTGCGAAGCACAGGTGATAGGTTGGATGGATTCTTTTATATGTAGTTTTGAAGGTATAGGAGAAAGAGAGAGCTGAAGTGGATGAATACTTCGGTTCTTTTTTTGTAGAAAAAAGCTTCCGTACTCTGTAAATAGTCAGTATTATAGACATAGCGGGATAGTCAATAAAAGATTATCCCGCTATTTTTCAAAACGAATACTGGAAAAAGCTTCTAAAGCCGCGTGATGGCAACATTCTAAGTCCAGGAAATCTCCTAGGATATGATACATTTGCTCTAATAATGCAGTATCTTGATTTTGCAGATCTTCATATAAATAGGTACAGACTTTATGGATGTTCTCCCTGTATTTTGCAAAAAACGGAGAAATCTGTGAAATGATACTTTGCTCTTTTGAAGAATCATAAATACGCATGGAAGGCAGATAGAAAGAATGATAATTGCGTTTCCAGTGATTTACGAGTTGTGTTTTTTTTAGATTTTGAGAGATGGATTGCTTTAAAGTTTCTACATAGCTGTGACATCCCTTATCATCTAATGATACCACATAAGCAAAGTGAATTCTCTGTCCTTTGTAAAGCTCTTCTAGTTCTTTAGGCTGGAGGGAATCCAGATATCTGGAAAGTGTCTCATAGTCAGTGTTGTCGCTTTCCGATACGAGAAGATTGATTTTGGCCCATAAAAACTCCTGAAAATCATTTTGGAGATCATCTGGGATAAAAGGGCTCCATAAGTATCGGTTCAATACACTGGAATCCTTAGGAGTGCTGCGCAGTTCCTCCTTATCGACTGCGGCTGGAATCTGAGCTTTGAGCATGGCTTGGTATAAAGTGTCCAGATGTATTTGCAGAGGAAGGTTATTAATAACGTATTTGATGCTCTCTATTGTCTTTTCCAGATATTCTTTCTGCTTTCTCAATGTAGACAGATAATTGCTCAGATAATAAGAGGCTGTTGCCGGTTCCTTTATAATGGAGCGAATCATAGAAATAGGAAAGCCGGCATTGCGGAATTTGCTGATTAGAATCAGTTGTTGAATATCCTCTTCATGGAAGTCATAATATCCGTTTTCTTTGTTGATTGACGGAGACAGTAAATCTTCTTTGATATAAAAATGTATGGTTCTTTTTTTCATACCAGTTTTCTGGCTTACTTCTTGAATTTTCATAAATAAAGTATACACCTTGATGTAAGGTTTTGAAAGTAAAAAAGAGAAAAATATTAGAAATCAGGAAAAATATAAACGATATATTTGATAATAATCGGTTTATATAAAATATTGACAGTACACTATGTGTATAGACTATACTGAAAAAAACGATAAGCTCAAGTCAAAAGGAGGGATTTTCATGTATGAAAAAATGTTTGAGCCTATAAAGATTCGTGGAATGGAAATGAAAAACAGGGTTGTTTATTCTGCTGCAGGAACGAAATTCTCTGGGAAACAGGGGAGCTTTGTGACAGATCAATTAATTGATTATCATGTAGCCAGAGCTAAGGGTGGCAGTGGACTGAACATTGTGGAGGTGTCCAGTGTACATACCCCCAGTGCTCCAAGGAACTTTTTATCAATATCAGAAGATATATATGTGCCCGGATTGGAGAAACTGGTAGATGCGATCCATGAGGCAGGAGGCAAGGCTGCTATTCAGTTGTGGCAGGGAGGACTTGCTGTCGGCAGTGATAAAACGGCACAGATACTTGTTTCTTCAGACATGCCAGTGAGCGCTGAAATGACATTGCCGGGAATCAATCGTGAACAGATTAAAGAAGTTGTGGAGTGCTTCGGCAGAGCTGCAAAAAGAGCCAGCGAATGTGGGTTTGATGCAGTAGAGTTTCATTGTGCACATAATTATCTGCCACATTCTTTCTTAAGTGGTGGAATGAATCATAGAACAGATGAATATGGCGGTAGTCTGGAGAATCGCGCAAAATTTCCATTAGAATGTATTCGTGCCATCCGTGCAAACCTGAAAGATGAGATGCCGCTGTTTATGCGTATTGATGCCCAGGATGACTATTTGGAAAATGGAATGACCATTGAGGATACCATTACTTTTTGTAATTGGGCGAAAGATGCAGGTGTAGACGTGCTGGATGTTTCAAGAGGGAATTTTATTTCTGCGGGAATTAAATACGAAGTACCATCGATTGATACACCGCAGGGATTTAATATTGATAATGCGGCAAAAATCCGCAAAGGAACCGGAATGCTTACGATTGGTGTCGGAAGAATTAATACGCCGGATATTGCAGAAAAGGCACTTGCAGAAGATAAAGTGGATATGGTTGTTATGTGCAGGGCACAGTATGCTGATCCTGAATTCTTAAATAAAGTAAAGGCAGGAAAATTAGACGAGATTACATATTGTATCGGCTGTGATCAAGGATGCTATGATGGATTTGAAAATATGGACACACCGCATGTTACATGTATGTTAAATCCGGCAATCGGACGTGAGAAAGAGTGTGAAATTATTCAGACCGATAAACCAGAGACCGTTCTGATCGCAGGCGGTGGCATAGCTGGTTTGAAAGCGGCAATTACACTTAAGAAGAGAGGGCATAATCCAATCTTAATGGAGGCGGGAGATTCACTTGGTGGTCAGTTCGTATTGGCAGGCAAGGCTCCGCGCAAGAAAGAGATGGAAGATGCTGTTCTTCTAATGGCCAGGCAGGCGGAGAAACTCGGCGTAGACATTCGCCTGAATACAAAGGTTACAGCCGAAACTATCAGAGAGATGAAGCCACATACATTTATCAATGCGATTGGAGCAGAACCACTGATTCCAAATATTCCAGGGAAAGAACTGGCATGTGTGACAAATGCCCATGATGTCCTTGCCGGAACAAGAGAAATCAGCGGAAAGGTCGTTGTTATTGGCGGTGGGCTTGTAGGAACGGAAGCGGCTGAATTTGCAGCAGCCAGAGGATGTAAAGTTACAATTCTTGAAATGCTTCCGGAAATTGCGGCAGATTTGGGAAGTGTCAGAAAGGCGTGTGTACTGGAAAATGTATATGCGGCAGGCATTGTTCCTGTTTGTGAAGCCACTGTTAAAGAAATTCAGGACGGTAAGGTCATTGCAGAAAAGGCCGGAGAGACGCTGACATTTGACTGTGATCATGCAGTGATTGCAATCGGCTCCAAGTCAAGGTGCGGTAAGGAACTGGAGAAAGCCTGTCGAGAAAGCGGTGTTGCTTATTTCTGTGTAGGAGATGCGTATGGTGCAAGACGGGCATTGAATGCCGTCAGAGAAGCATTTGATGTGGCGCTGACATTTGATAAGGAAGAGGTTAGAAGAGATGCGCTCAAACCCCAAAAGACGGTATTTTTGACCGGCGCTTCAGGAACAATGGGGCAAGAGACATTAAAGCAGCTGCTTGCTCGGTCTTCCAGGTTTAAAGTGCGTGCAATTGTGCGGGACTCAAAGAAGAATAGAGAACTGATGAAAAAATATGTCTGTCCGGCATTGGAAATTGTCTGGGGAGATATGACGGATTATGAGACTATGCTCAAATGTATAACAGGAGCTGATTATGTGCTGCATATTGGAGCGATGGTGTCTCCGATGGCAGATGATTATCCAAAAGAGACGTTGTATACCAATATTGGTTCTACACTGAATATCATAAAAGCAATTAAAGAACAGCCTGATCCGGATAAAGTACATTTTGCTTATGTAGGAACAGTTGCCATGACCGGACACCGGCTGGATCCTATTCAGTTTGGACGTGTGGGTGATCCGATTTGTCCGTCATTCTTTGATTATTATGCATTGAGTAAAGTATTTTCAGAAATGGCTGTGTTCGACAGCGGCTTAAAACACTGGGTAAGCATTCGGCAGACCGGACAGCATCCGTCAAACTCAGCGGCAGGGAATCTGCCTATTATTACACATCAGTCGCCAAACAATGTATTGGAGTGGGCTACGTCTATCGAATCCGGTATCTGTATGGCGAATCTTTGTGAGGATTGGGTTCCAGAAAATTTCTGGCGTAAGGCCTATAACCTGAGCAGTGGGGAAGGTTACCGACTGACGACCTGGGAGCTGATGGATATTAATCTAGGAGCATTCAATATTGGACTTAAGGATGTGCATGATTCAAAACATCTGGCGAAATACAACTTCCACGGTCAGTATTATACGGACTCCAAAGCACTGGATGATATTCTTCATTTCCGCTGTATCCCAGCAGAAGCGTACTGGGAGGGTGTGCGTGAAGAAATGCGCAGGATGGCGAGGAATCCGATGATTGCATCAAGGTTCCCGACAGCAGAGCAGATGTTTGAGAATAACAAGCAGATTGGACATAAACGAATGGGAACCTATTGGATGCTCGAGAACAACGAAGAAGATTGGATCAAGGCGTTTTATGGTTCCAGAGAGCAGTTCGAGAATATTCCGGATTGGGATGAATATAAATTGTATCATCCAAGTGAGGAAGAGACTTTCCTGGATCATGGCTATGACGAATCCAAGACTTTGGAAGAACTGACGCTGGAAGATTTACAAGGAATTGCAAAATTCCGAGGCGGAGAGTGTCTTGCGGAAGAAGTGAAGGATATTTACACACCGATCAAATGGAAGAGTGCAGAGGGCTATGAATTTGAAATGAGTGTAAATGCAGTTGTACAGGGAGGACACTGGGCACCGGAATGTCTCAAGGAGGCATGGACATACGGCACACAGGCGAAGTATAATCCATTCTTAGGGCAGGTGTGGTGGCCAATACATCCGGAAACAGATGATTATTCCATTAAAATGGAATATAGCGCATATGACATCTGCAATGAATTAAAAGAAAAATTAGGCTTGAAATAGAAGCTAAGGCGAACTGTACGGGAAGTAATTCATGTCCGAGCAATTCGCGTACATGAAGCGGAGGGAGCTGTTGCAAAGGCAGAAGAGTAATCTGCCGGAGCAATGGCTCCTGTTCAATGGGGGAGCTTTAATAAATGAATAAAAAATATAACATGCGCTGACAGAATTCTTCTTTTTTTTCCTGTAGGATATGCTAAACTGTGGCAAGCCAGAGGAAAAAGGAGGATAAGAAATGAAAAAAAAGAAACAATATGGGATTATCGCACTGGTGCTTATTTTAGTAGTTGTAATAGCAGCGGGATACTATTTCTACATAAATCGTTTTGACGCCAGCGCTTATGTAAAAGCGGTTTTAGATGTATCTTATAAAAATGAAATACAAGAGTATGTGGAATTAACAGATACATCAGAAAAAGAGGCGAAGCAGATTTTTGAGAATAACTTAAATGTAACCATGGAAGAATTTGATTCACTGGAGTTGCCAGATGAACTGTCAGGCAAGTACAGGGAGCTTTTTGAAAATATTGCGAAGAAAGTAAATTATACAGTTGGAGAAGGCGTAAAAGATGAAGATGGGAATTATACAGTTGAGGTGATGGTGAAACCTATTACACTGTTTGATGATACATATGATACTTTTCAGGAAAAGGCAAAAGATTATGCAGAACAAATTTCTAATGATGTAATGGGAGGTGCAGAGATACCGACGGACGAACAAATGCAAAATGATGTGTATCAGATTTATTATGAAGTTTTAAAATCGGCGTGTGATGCAGGGTTAAAGTATGGAGAAGCAGAAAAAATAACTCTTCATGTTGTCAAGACAGAAGAGAAAGGATATGAAATACAGGATAAAGATATGCAGGTATTGGACTCGGCGCTTATTTCAGAAAAAGAATTGGCAACAGAATAACGAATTACAAGTCTTGTTTTTAGAGTAACTTAGGCATATATGACATTATAAGTAAATAACCAAACTTATAGATAACCTTGGTTCAGTGATAGTTGTTCTGAGGTTATCTTCTCTTTACAAGGACACACACCTCAATCGTCTGCCTTATAAAGTACGAAAATCTTCATAACTGAGGTCGAAGAGTCGAAAAGAAAGGGTATCTATTCTATTAAATAAAAGTGTTTACTGTCAGGAATAAGCAGATGAAACTATACAGGAGAAATTTACAAAATTACTTGACAACAAAAGGCTGGCAAAGTATAATAATCAAGTGACTGATAAATCAGTCACATATAAAGTAGGGGATTGGTCAAATGGTATGATAGGGGTCTCCAAAACCTTTGGTGGGAGTTCGATTCTCTCATCCCCTGTTTTAGAAAATGCTGGAAACCGTTGATTTTACTGGGTTTTCAGCGTTTTTATTTTTTCGCAAAAACAAAAGGTAATCAAACTACTAAAAGAAAGGAAAATGCTAAGGGTGTTTCTTTTAGTAATTTAAACAAAAGTTAATACGAAATGTGTATGAACGCTGAACAGTAGCGTTCTTTGTTCTGCCCGATGTGAAATAGAACACAAGGTAGAACACAAATAAAAAGAGCCTTTTTCGTGTTGTTGGTTTCTGACACTTGATTGTCAAGAAGTGTAGTACCGTAGGTCTTTCGGATTTTATGCATTGGTCTGAATGGAATATCAAGACTTTTACAGGTTCGTCTTAATGCTCCGCTGAATTTTCTGATTTTAATTCTTTGCCCATTTTCTTCAAGAGAAATTCTTTCGGAACATGGTTCAGTTCCCTAATGCGCTTTATAATCTATATTGCAAAGCTGTTAAGAATAATATGCCTGTTTCCTGCCTCGGATTTAGCAAAATTTTGTACCGCCTCTCAGTTGTTTGATATTTGGATATACTGTGAATAATAAGATTATCTATGTAGTTGTCAGTGTAGACAAAGATTGTATAGGAGGTATAACTGTATATTTCTCAAATACGGATAAATTTGAATCACGATACGGGAAGAAGCCCTTGCAATGTTAGATAACGTATATACGAATATATGCGAAAAACAAGTCTATAAAAAACTAATGACAAAAAGCCATCAGATTATTTATAAAATACTGGAAGAACAGAAGGAAGTTGTGCTTGTATTTATAAAATATGTAAAGATGAATGTTTAGATAACTATATGACCGGAGCTCTTGAATTTTCAAGAGTTCCGGTATTTTTATGAAAGAATTTTAATACAATCGGTTTATAAGGAGCCTACATTGTCGGAATATGTGCATTTTCAAATAATTTTCCCATTTTTATTGAGAGAATAAAACAGACACTTAACTGAACAGTTATTCAGTATAAGTATTTTAGAGATGCAGGAGATAGTAGAAAAATATATTTCTGCATAAAAACTAAACAATTGGAAAAGTATTTTTTATATTACTGATTCCGGATATATAATTCATATCTACATTATAAAATCTTGCTAATTTTATTAATGAATCAATGGGAATCCTTGTTTTTCCCAGCTCGTAATCCGCATAGGTACGCTGTCCGACATTCAAAAGACTGGCAATTTGTGTCTGTGTGTAGTCATTATCTTCCCTTAAAGCACGAATCCGTTTTTTATAATCCATAAACTCACCTCATGGATATTGTATGTTAGCGGTATATACTCTATTAGGTTTTAGAGTAAAAAACTCTATTGACATTTAGAGTAATAAACTCTAAAATAAGAAAAGATACGATATTGTATGTATCAAAAAGCAGGCAGAGAAGACAGGTGAGACAAAGTACAAAAAATATAACAGTGAAAAACTGCAGGCAAATTAAAAAGAAGATAGGTGGGGTGAGAAAAACAGTGAAAAAAATACGGAAATGGTTGGCGGTATTTCTTGTAATGTCAATCTGTATGACATGCAGTCTGGGAATGAGAAGTTTCAGTGGAGAAGACAATTCTGCAAATCATACGAAGACGGAAGAGGATCTGACAGATGGAAAAGATGATGCAACTCCGCCTGCGGGCAATGGAGAGGAAGAGACTGTAGATATAGGCGAGAACAACAAGGAACAGACGGAAGAGTCAGAGAATACAGAGGAGACAGAAAGCAAAGAACAAACAGAGGATGTAGAAAACGGAGATATAGAAACTTCACAAGGTACAGAGCAGGAACAAAATGACAGTGAAGCAGAGGAGACGGAAGAGGTTTCTCTGTACACAACAGAAAATACATTAGCTGTAAATTCAACAGAACAAGTTGTGCCAAAACATAGAAAATATGTGGAGGACAATGGAGACGGCAGTTATACGCTGACTTTGGAAGTACAGGGGATGTCAGAGACAGAAACGGAAGTCAAACCCAGTGACATCATTGTACTGATGGACGTGTCAGGAAGTATGATTTATCCAATTAACGAGGAATCAGAATTCCATACATTGGATCCAGAGGATACAGAAGGAGATGCTATAAGTAGAATCACGTTGGCGAGAAATGCACTAGGGAATCTTACAGACAGTGTGCTTACAGAGGCGCAGAAGAAGGGAATTGATAACCGGATTTCTCTGATTGGCTTTTCACTGTATGCGCAGGCGCGATATCCCGAAACATGGAATACATGGGGAAATGATGCGGCGGCATTTATGCATAAGGTACCTACATACTATAATTTATGTGTTTTTTATGATCAATATCTGGGAACAAATCTGCAAAACGGTCTACAGAGGATGTTAGAGCAATTAAAAGCTTCTGATCCTGACAGAGAAAAATACATTCTTGTCATTTCTGATGGAGAACCACAGAACTATATGGAAAATGACGATATGAATGGCACCGCGACCGGAGCAGGACTAACGGAAGAGGAAAATATACTAGCGGCGTATCAGGCTGCTATAAGAAGCGGACAGGAATATAAAGATTATTTGAATAAAAATCCAGATATAAAAAAGCAGACCCATATGTACTTTATGGCTTTGGGAGGCAAGCAGAATATACAACGATTAGAAGCATTTGGAATATGGCTGGGAGCAGACTATACATTTGCTAACAATGCGAACGATTTAGAAGAACTTTTTGAAAATGTAACAAAAGAAATCAATAAAGAATGTTATGACGTTACGATCACAGACACGTTAAGTGAATATGCAGTGCTAGACGGTTCGTTTCAGTATACAGCAAAAATGACAAAAAATGGAAAGACAACGAATATTCCGTCTGAAGCAGGGGTCAAAGTTTCCTATAACAGCAATGCAAAGACAGTCACAATGGACTTTGCAGATGATTATACACTGGATCCGGAAGCTACATATTCCGTCAGCTTTGACATCACAGCGTCACAGGAAGCTAAAGACTATTTAGGAGAGCATATGATGTTCCCGCATCTTGGAGAAGCCGATACAGGTCAAACAAGCGCGTCAAGAGAAGGCTTCTTCAGCAATAAAGAAGCGGTTCTCACATACTCATTCGGAAAAAGCATAGATCAGAAGGTGTACTTTAATAAGCCGGTTATCCAGACAGAGCTCACAAAGATTCCAGTACAAAAGGTTTGGAAAGAGGGTACAAGCGACAGACCATCTTCTGTTACTGTCAATTTATATCAGGATGGGGTGAAATTCAGAACAATTACCTTACGAGAATCGGGGGATTGGAAAGGAACCTTTACCAATATTCCACCAGGGCATACGTACAGGATAGAAGAAGTCCCTCTGGAGAATTACGAGAGTGAAATATTTCCTGCTGATGCGGCAGAGGGAACCGATATGCTGGAGATGCTTGAAGACGGTGTAAGGATTGAAAACAGCGATATATACCGCGGAGAAGTGACGATTACAAAACAAGTAGAGGGAACAGGCGGCGACTACGGAAAGGAATTTGAGATAGAACTGCAATTGCAGCGCAGACCGCTGCGGAGCGTGTATGATTTCAACGGAACGTTGGAAAAAGACGATGGAACAAAGCTGCAGTTTCAAAACGGTAAGGCATCTCTAAAGCTCAAATCAGGAGAAAGCGTCACCTTAAAGGGGATTCCGATACATGGAGGATGGACACTGATTGTACAGGAAGCGGCAGCCTCATCGAAGGGATATGAGGTGGAATATAACGGGGAAAAAACCGATAATTTCCAAAAAGACTATGCAAAATACAGTTATAAGGCAGAGGTCATTGTGACGAACAGAAAAGACATCGTGCCGGTTACGGATGTAAAAGGAATAGACCGTACAGGAATGATTCTTGTGCTGTCAGCGGCGGGATTATTAGGAGTTATGTTTGCCTGCCGGAGAGTAAAGAGAAATAAACATAGATAATTATGTTTATGATAAAAGGGCAATATAAGGAGGTAGAAAAATGTTGCGAAAGAAAATATTAGGTTTGGTGATGGCTGGAGCAGTCATCCTGACCGGCATGTGCGGTACGGGAAATACCGTCAATGCCGCGGGAACCGAAAAACAGGTTTCCATTACAAAAACAATAGAAATGGATAAGAATGTATCTAAGGCACCGGATGCGGATTTCACTTTTTCTTTTACGAAAAATACGACCGCCGCATCAGGGCTGCAGACAAATGGGATTACGATTCCAGATGTAACAATATCCTTTGCGGGGACAGAGACAGGGACAGTATCCGGCGATTTAAGAAAGGTAAGTAAAGAAGGCGTGCTGAAATACAATGGGCATGACTTAAGAGGAACAGATTTTCCGGATACAGGAATCTATGCTTATACGGTAAAGGAAACAAATACAAATTTAACAAAGGAGTCAGAGTTTGACACAATCAAAAATTCGAAGGCAGAGTATATTCTCTTCCTTACAGTAACAAACAGCGAGGCAGACAATACAAAGATCATCAGTGATCTTGTAATCAAGCAGACAAAGACAGACGAAGGAACGACACCGGGAGGAAACGGCAAAGTAGACGCGGCAGAATTTACGAATATTTATGAGAAAAACGCCGGACCAAATCCAGATCCGCACGATCCGGATCCAGACCCAGATCCGGATCCAGATTTAGCTCTGATTATCGACAAGACAGTAACAGGAAATTTAGGAGATAAAACAAAGGTCTTTAATTTCGAAATTACGATGACGAAGAACGCGACCGCTGATGCCGATGCTACCTATACCGGAACTATTTATACCAGTAAAGGAACATCTACGGGAAGAACAGTAGAGGTTCCTGTCGGACAGAAACGTGTGTTTACTTTGAGTCATGGAGAAGTGTTGAAATTCCCTAATGTACCGGTAGGAACTACATATAAATTAAATGAGACAGCAGTACAGAACTATTCGACAACAGTAACCGGAATGGAAAGCGGAAAAGAAATCAGCGAGACGACAATGACAAGCTTCTCCGCAAAGACCCATCTGATAGGAGAAGGAGAAAACAGAGCGTCTGTAGAAAATGAATACAACTCCAATCCAATTACAGGAATTTTTACAAATAATCTGCCATACATTCTTTTGATTGGTGCGGCTGTGATTGGATTTGCTTTATATCTGGTAGCAAAAAGACGCATGAGAAGATATTAAAAGGATGAAATTCGGAAAGTTTTTTTTCCGCTGTGCGAACAGCATCGTCGAACTGACGGTGCTGACGTGCATTTTATTGCTTGCGGGGTTCGGCTGCTACGGAATCTGGGATTCCAATCAGATATACCAGGAAGCAGATAAGGCGCGGTATGAGGAATACAGACCGGGAGAAGAGACACTTTCCTTTGAAGAGCTGCGCAGGTTAAATGAGGAAGTATTTGGGTGGCTCACTGTCTATGGAACCAATATAGATTATCCTCTGGTACAGGCAGAAGACAATGAGAAATATGTAAATACGGATGCAAGCGGAGAATTCTCTTTGTCCGGCGCGTTATTTTTAGATTACCGCAACGAGCAGGACTTCAGTGATTTTAACAGTATCATTTATGGACATCATATGAATAAAGAGAGAATGTTTGGTGAGCTGTATAAATTTGAAAATCAAGAATATTTTGATGAGCACCAGTATGGGGAAATATTTTATGATAACGACTGGCATGGAATAGAATTCTTTGCCTTTGTTAAGGCAGATGCATACGATAGAAATATTTATAGTCCGGCGGTGAGTGAAATAGAACAAAGAGAAGCATACCTGGATTACCTGGAAGAAAAAGCGCTTTGCACTAGGGAGATGAACATTAGTACAGGAGAACATATTATACTTTTAAGTACATGTACATCAGACATTACAAACGGAAGACATATTTTGGTTGGAAAAATTACGGATAAGATCCATAAGAATCCATTTAAAGAAGAAAGCAGGAAAAAATGATGAGAAAACAGACAGTACAGAGAGAAAAAGAGTTTTCCTGGTGGAGAGAATTTGGTTTGCTGTTGGGAAAGATAGTCGGAATCGGAATCTTTTTTCTCATTTTAGTCACCTTTTTTCTGGGAATATTAAGAGTGGATGATGAGGATATGCTGCCGTCTGTAAAAGAGGGCGATCTGGCAGTTTATAACAGGCTAGATAAAGATTACCAGTTTTGGGACTGCATTGTACTAGAACAAGAAGGTAAGTCGATGGTACGAAGGGTAGTTGCCGTAGAAGGCGATACAGTGGACATTACAGAAGACGGATTGGAAGTAAATGGATATTTGCAGCAGGAAAATCTGATATATGAAAAAACACGCCGTTATGAAGAGGGAATTGATTTTCCGGTAACACTTAAGGCAAATGAAGTGTTTGTACTGGGAGATGCCAGAGAAAATGCGACAGACAGCAGAGTTTACGGAGTGGTGAATATAGAAGAAACAAAAGGAAAGGTCATGCTTATTATAAGGAAGCGTGGATTTTAGAGCTCGCAAAACGGAGAATAAATATGGTTTGTAAAAAGGAAAAGAGAAAAAGAAGGATTACAGGGATTGTCCTGGCAGTGTTGGCAATGCTGTTCTGTGGTATGGAGGCTTCTGCCGGAACGAGCGTTTCTCTGGAGATTCCTGTGACACAGGAATGGACGGTAAAAGGAACGGCGCCGGAGGAAGCGGGCACTTTCCAGTATAAGCTGCTTCCTTTGGAGGAAGGGAACCCTATGCCGAAAGACAAAAAGGAATATACCTTTGAAATTGCAGGGAACCGTACAGTGAAATTAGAACCGATAGAGTATCACAGGACAGGCATATATACTTACCAGCTTATGCAGGTATTACCAGAAGAAAAGGCAAAAGGGTATACATATGACGAGGAAGTGTACACGATACAAGTCTATGTAGTAAATAAAGGAGAAGATTTGGCTACAGAGATAGTGATACAGGATGCCTCTGGAAGTAAAAGCGGAGAAATCTTATTTAGAAATAAATATGAAAAAATAATTACAAGTGTACACAGGGAGGATGTTAAAACAGGAGATAATACCTCGAATATAG
The DNA here is from genome assembly GCF_055387595.1 of Mediterraneibacter flintii. NCBI lineage: Bacteria > Bacillati > Bacillota > Clostridia > Lachnospirales > Lachnospiraceae > Mediterraneibacter > Mediterraneibacter flintii. Next base: position 3,065,201 of record NZ_AP031405.1, on the reverse strand, counting down.
TATATCTGGAACTTTTAGTCCTGTCAGCAGGAGCTTTTTGCTTTCTGCTGATACATCAGAAAATAAGGCAGAAGAATGTTTCATAAACAATAGTGGCTTACAGGTTTTTCTTTTCAAGATAATAGGAAAGAAGAGCCTGTAAGTTTTTTATGTATAGGAAACTGCGTTCCCTATACAATAAAACCCTCCGGGGGATGCACACTGCGCCCAAATGGAAAACGGATGCTGACACAGCCGCGCTTCGGCGCGAGAATGTGCAAAGCACATTTATTTTTATAGACAAACGGAGGATTTTGCAGGAAATATAAAAGCCGGGAATAAGTACCCGGCAGAATAAAAGGAATATATGTAAAAAAGCTGTTCGCTTTGTTTAGATTGTAATATAACGCGAAAATGTGAAGAATATGTGTCAGCAGCGTAAAGATAAGATTAAAATTCATTAAGAAATTCTGTAAAAATAGAAATAGTAAAAATAGAAATTGGTTTACGGTGGAGTCGGACAATGTTATAATGTTCACATTAAGTAAAAATTATTGTAGAAGGGGGAAGAAAAATGCCTGCATATATAATTACGACAGATTCGAATTCAGATGTAAGACCTGAATTTATTAAAGAACATGAAATTCCGGTAATTCCTCAGTACTATGCTTTTGGAGAAACTGTGTACGGGGACGAGCTGAATATGGAGCCGGCAGAGTTTTACGAAACAATGAGAAAGGGAGAGCTGCCAAAATCAATGGCAAACAATCCCGCAGTGATACAGGAAAAGTTTGAAGCGGTATTAAAAGAGGGAAAGGATATTTTACATATCGCGTTTTCCAGTGCGTTAAGTGGAAGCTGCAATAATGTGCGTATGGTTGCAGAAGAACTGCTGGAGAAATACCCAGAGAGAAAAATTTTAGTTTTTGATTCCCTGAATGCTTCTCTTGGCGAAGGGGTTTCGGTCTACCGAGCTGTAGCGCTTAGACAGGCAGGAAAAAGTATGGAAGAAGTTTATGATATTCTGACAGAAGAAAGGGAGCATGTGAATGTATTATTTACGGTAGACGATTTACATCACCTTCAGAGAGGCGGAAGAGTATCCAAGACAACGGCAGTAGTCGGGAGCCTTGTCAATATCAAACCGATTCTGACGGTAACAAGCACAGGGGAGCTGCTTGCGGCAGGAACAGTCAGAGGAAGAAAGAAATCCTTAAAGACACTGGTATCCAGGATGGAGGCGGCTCTAGATAAGGAGAACTACGGAGAAGATCGGATGGTGGCCATTGTACATGGAGATTGCATAAAGGAGGCAGAAGATGTCGCTGAAATGGTTCGCCAGATCGGATTTAAAAATATTGTAATAAATGACGTTAGTCCGAGTATCGGAACACATGCAGGTCCTGGGGTGGTCGGACTGATTTTCTATGGAAAGAAGAAATAGAGAGAAAATTTTCCTGCGATTGAACTGAATCTGATTCGGATGACGATACCCGATAAACCAAACAGTAAAGACCAGAGATATGTAAAAATCTAATCACCTATGAAATGAAAGGTAGGAGAAAAATGAACAGATTAAATGATTTAATGGACATATTGACAGGGAGCTTTAATAATTCTGAACAGCTTGAAAGAATGAAACAAAATAAGCTGGATTTTCCCTATGCTGAACATATAAATACAATCTGTAACGATAAAATTAGAAATTTACCGAATGATTTTAAAGGAATCTTTATGGTGGAAGAAAGCTATTATACAGAGAATGGAAATACACATGCCGCACCGCATTTGTTTTTATTTACAGAAGAAAAAAAGGGAATCAAATTGACGTCTTATGAATTACCTGATGGCTATGACAAAAATACGTTTACCTATAAAGCGCTCAAAACGATAGACTATAATGATTTAAAAGTATCCGAAAAATTTACCCCAGCATTATATATTGAAAAAGACGGTGTATGGGAAGGTGGAAGCACCAGTATGTTTTCTCCTGTACTGAAATTCACTTTGTTTGAACGATTTTCTAAAGAATATTTAGAGGTGAGCGAGAGTATGGAGGTAAAAGGGAAGAAGACCTTTGGATATGATGAACCAATTCTTTATAAAAGGGTTATTTAGATAAAATAGACTGCTGTGAAAAAGTATCTATTGTTTCGCGGCAGTCTATTTTTATATAATAGGAAATTTCGATAAATTTCCTATTATATGAAAAGCCCTCCGGGCAGGATGCGCACGCCGCAATAAGGAAATTTTACCGCTTTGCGGTATTGCGGCGGCGCGCAAAGTGGGCTTGCCCACTTTGTTCAATATTAGGAAAGTTCTCCCTTTTAGAAAAAGAGAAAAAATAGTCCACTAAAAAAATGGGCATGGGAAATAGACGATATTAGAAAAGATAAAAATCTTCTTCTTCAAAATCGTCATCGTCATCAAATTCATGTAGAAAATAATCCATATCCAGAAGGTCACTGTCGCTCATGTATTTAATATCATAAGGGGTCATACCTTCCGGAGGAGATTCGATGTATTGCTTCCTGAGTTTCTCTGCAAGTTCATGCTCACTTATGGGTTTCATGGGAATGCTGCCTCCGTTTCATACTTGATATTCTGATTGTATCACGAATGAAAAGGAGATAAAAGAAATTTACTTTTAGCAGGAGAACGGGGCAGGTACTTTCGCATTGCTTTTTCGTATAATTCTTGCAGAGAAACAGGATGATGGTTGTAGTAAATTTCAAGGAGGAGCATGGTTTTGCCACATTTAGGACACTTTAAAGGGTCATAGCCGAAAGAGGCTATGATGGAGCAGCGCCATTTGTTGAAGCTAAGGAGAAAAGGACGGGCTTTTTGGGAAATAGCCCGGAAAAGGAGTTTGTCTGATTCGCGGTGCCTTGCATAAAGACCATAGTAGCGAATCATTTTAAAGTGCTTTTCTGGGATGTGCTGAATCAGGCGGGAGATAAAGTCCAAGGCAGGGAGTGTTTCAACAACAAGTTTTTCATCCTCATGGCGGTTGTAATGAAAGGTGACGGAATCGCCATTGTAAGCATCAATGCGGGAAGTGGCAATGGGAGGGCGACCGAGATAGCGACCGATATATTTGGAGACAGCATAGGGGTTGCAAAGATTGGGTTTGGCATAAACATAAAAGCCGTTCCTGCAGTGTTGATAGCAAAAAGCTTTCATTTTTTTAAAAGAGGGACCAAGCTGCTGATGAAGTGAATTGAGGAGTGCGGTACAAAAGGCGCTGCGCAGAAAAGAGAAGTTGAAATGAGAGAGTTTGCGCCAAAAATTATCGTGGCTAAGCCCGCCTTGGGTAACAAGACAATGAATATGTGGATTCCATTTCAGGTCACGACCGAAAGTATGAAGGACGCAAATAAAACCGGGAGTAAAATTTTTGGATGTATTCACCTTAGAAAATAAGCGGAAGATAACACTTTGGACTGCGGAAAAAAGGCAGTTAAGAAGAGAACGGTTGTGGAGGAAGAAAGGGCGAAGCTGTTCAGGGATAGTGAAGACACAATGGCGGTGAGTGCAGGCAAGGAGCTTAAAAGACATAGAAGTGGTACGGTGGATGGAATACATGTTGCCGCAGGTAGGGCAAAAGCGGCTGTGGCAGCGAAAGGGAACGAACTTCCATTCTGCGCAGTGGGGACAGTGGTACATTGCGCCGCCGAAAGAAGGGTCACCGCAGTGAATCATTTTTTCAACATTCTCAATAACAGAGATACGGGGATGTAAAATATAAATCATTTCTTCATAATGGTCTTTAAAAATCTTCTGTAAAATATTCATAAGACTATTATGCAGGAAACTAACACAAAAAGAAACCCCTAATTCCCCCATGAATGGGGGATAGGGGGCTGAAGTGTCGAAGACACTTTGTTCAGCCTATCTACTGTCTGGGAGTTTCCTTCCAGCAGACTTTTTATCACAGGCAGCCAAATTCTTTCATTGCTTTTTCGAGCAGTTCTTTGTGTGCTGGTTCGATTTCTGTCAATGGAGCGCGCAAGGATCCGACATGTTTGCCCTGCAGATTCATTGCTGCTTTTACCGGTATCGGGTTGACCTCACAGAACAGTGCGCTGCAAAGAGGAATTGCATCTAACTGCATTTTGCAGCTTCCTGCCACATCTCCTTCCAAATACTTATATACCATATCGTGCACATATCTGGGAGCCACGTTGGACAGTACGGAGATAACACCGATGCCTCCTAAAGAGAGAAGGGGCACAACCTGATCGTCATTGCCGGAATATAAATCAATGTTTCCGTCGCAGAGATGCATGATTTTGGCCACATTGCCTATATCTCCGGAAGCTTCTTTTACACCGACGATATTGGGCACATTTTTTACAAGATGTGCGATTGTCTGCGGCTGTAGTGCGCATCCGGTACGACTTGGCACATTGTACATAATCAGCGGAATATTGGCTGCGTCTGCAATTGCTGTATAGTGTGCAATGAGACCGTTTTGTGTCGCCTTATTATAGTAAGGGGTGACAACGAGAATTCCGTCTGCCCCATCCTTTTGTGCTTCTTTCGACAATGCAACGGCAGTTGCCGTAGAATTAGAGCCGGTTCCTGCGATAACCGGAATACGGTGGTTGACACGTTCTATAGTAAAACGTACTGCCTTGACATGTTCCTCCTCCGTCATAGTGGCGGATTCACCGGTTGTACCGCAGATAATAATAGAATCTGTTCCCTCTGCGATCTGTTCCTCCAAAAGTTCGTCCAGTTTGTCATAATTGATTTCCAGGTTTTCTTTCATCGGGGTGACAATCGCCACACCTGCGCCTTTAAAAATTGCCATTCTTTCTTCCTCCTTAAAATGTGGTGAATATAAAAAGAAACGGCAAGATGCGCCGTTCTAACATATACACAAGCTGTATAAATCAGATAGCCCTCCATCCTGCGATGACAGTCATGTCGTTCTTCACGCCATGCCCAAGACTAAAATGTCAGGCAGCCTAGTCTTTCGGCATCTTTCCCTTTTGAATGTCTTCTTCTGTCCCTGAAACATCCGGCATCCTACTGATGAAAAATGCAACCTCTATCTACGTTTCTATATGTAAAAAAATGATAACACTGACAGAAGAGAATGTCAACGGCTGAAAAGAAATTTGCATGGGGAATCCATAAAAGAAGTTTGAAAGAGAAAATGGGCTGTCTATAGCAAATCGTTTTTGTTATACTGGCAGTATGCATAAAAAAGGAAGTGAAAGATTGAAAAACATAAGAAAAGGAATTTTGGCAGGCGTATTCGGTGCTGCCGGTGCATATATTGCGGCGGTACGTATATTTTTTAATATGGCAGCAGGGAGGAAATCTCATATTTTTCAGACGCAGACAGAGGAGAAAAATCGCTGGGCGCCCGAAATTATAGAAGGGATACAGTGGGCAAGGAAACAGCACTGCAAGGAGCTGGAAATTATCAGCTTTGATGGTTTGCGTCTAAGAGGGCGACTGATAAAGCCAAAGAAGCCTAAAAGAATGATCGTACTTTTTCATGGCTGGAGAGGCTCCTGGCAGCATGACTTCGGAGCTGTATTAAGGTGGCTGTATGATATAGAATGTAGTATTCTTATCACAGAGCAGAGAGCGCAGGGAAGAAGCGAAGGGGAGTATATGGGATTTGGAATACAGGAGCGCAAGGATTGTCTGGAATGGCTGAAATGGATAGACAGAAACGAGAGTATAGATATTCCGGTGTATCTATATGGAGTATCTATGGGGGCGGCCACTGTATTGATGGCTTCAGGAGAACGGCTGCCCCATTTTGTGAAAGGGGTGATCGCGGACTGCGGCTTTTCTTCTGCCTACGATATGATTCTGAATTACGGAAAGCAGAAAATGAAAATCAGAGAGTTTCCGGTGATGTATTCTCTAAACAGACTGTTTCGGAAAAAAGCTGGGTATGACTTAAAAGAGTGTTCTCCCAAAGAGGCAGTGAAACACTGTAAAGTTCCGGTTTTATTTATACATGGAACAGCAGATTCTTTTGTGCCGTATAAGATGTCAGAAGAAAATTATACAGCCTGTAGAGCAAAAAAACAGCTCCTGCTGGTGGGAGGAGCTGCTCACTGTGGAAGCTATCTGGCAGACAGAAAAAAGTACGAGGAAACAGTGGAAGCATTTTTTCATTGGAAGGACTGACGGTATTGCTCTGGTGTCATTCCTTCCCATTTTTTAAATACTCGGAAGAAATATTTATTGTTATCGTATCCTACCGTCTTGGCAATCTGATACAACTTGCGGTCTGTGGTGGCAAGCAGGTGCTTGGCTTTTTCAATGCGTACAGAATTTAGATACTGTACAAATTTTTCACCGGTCGTTTTACGAAACAGGTGACTTAAGTAACTGCTGTTCATATAAAACAGAGAGGCGAGAAACTCAATTGTCAGATTTTTCTGGTAGTTGCGCTGTATATAGATTTTCACTCTCTGAATCGTATCCTCGACGGCATATACACTCTGTGGCTTGAGCATTTCGGAAAGATTACTGAAAAATTGTTTATAGTACTGGTGAAGCTCTTCAATTGTAAACATTTCCTTTACAATATTTTGCATGCTCTGCGAAGGCGTGCTTTGATTCAGGTACTGTTTTAAAATCATAAGGCAATCCTGCGTAAGCTGATGATAATGATATTTGACATCTGCAAGAGAGAGCCCATCCGTACTCTGATAATCGTCCTTTAAGGAGGTAAGAAGGCTGCATACTTCCTTTGTCATCCCCGCCTCAACGCGGAAGAGAAATTCTTCTTTTTTCTCCCATTGTATTTCCTGTATATCTGTTCCTAAGCCGGCGTGCCAGAGATAGTACTGGGAGGAATTCTGTGCAAGGGACATGGAATTAAGTGCGATGCAGGCATGCTCGTACGCTGTATACAACTGACTGATTGCGGTGATAGTACTGCTGATTCCCCAGTAAGACACAGCATTATAGGTATGTAGATAGGAAATGATCTCTTGTGTGAATTTTGTATAAAATGACTGGGGAGTAAAAGCTGTATCGTTCGGCAGAGCAAGGATGAAAAAACCAAGCTGTGTATTCGTCGGATGCGGCAGATAGACGGCCATCTCGGAAAATCCTAATTCCGTTATTTGTTGCTGCAGACGGAAATCTGCAAGCGGTACGGCCGCATACACGACTGCGAGACACAGGCGAGTCGACTGCGTAAGAAAGAAAAGCTTCTGGGAACTAATATCCGTATCGGATACGGCATACCCCAGGATCAAATTTTGCAGAAGCTGACTGTCATGTTCGTAGCAGGCGATTTCCTTTTGCTCCTCGCTCAGACGCAGCTTTGCGCTGATAGATTCGGAGGCTTCTAAACGAGAAAGCGCTTGAAGTACGGTCTGCTGGATCTGTTCACCTGTAAAGGGCTTTAATATGTAATCAATGACGTTTGCGGATATGGCATGCTTGATGTAATCAAAGCTTTTATAACCGCTGATGACGATTAACTGCAAGGCGGGATGATTTTCGGATAAATAAGAAAGAAGGGCAGTACCGTCCATAACAGGCATTTCCATATCTAAAATTACGAAATCAGGGGATAAGTTTTCTACGAGCTCTACAGCTTGGGCTCCATTGTCGGCCTCACCGATACAGGCGATCTTGTCGGAGAGAGGCTCTAATTTTTTAATGGTTCCCTGACGAATGAGTGGTTCGTCGTCTACGATAATATAACGATACATTCGTTTGTCTCCTTTATGAAAATCACTCGCTTTGGTGATGTATTTTACTGCGGGGAATTTGGCTTGTCCAGCAAAGGAAGCTTTATCTGCATGAGAGTTCCCTTGTCTGGCTTACTTTGTGCAGTAAGTCCGTAGCCTTTACCGTAGTATAATTCAATTCGGGTATTGATGTTTTTTAATCCAATGCTTTGGTTTGTACGGTGCCCAAGCTCTTTAAATTCTGGTTCCTCCATAAGAGAGCTGTTTAATTCGGAAAGCTGCTCGGGAGTCATTCCTTTTCCGTCATCTACAACATAGATAAGGAAATAGGTGTCCTTTAAAAATCCGTATATATAAATCTGGTGTCCGAACTGGCAGTTCTTAAGACCGTGAGAAAAGGAATTTTCTACGATCGGCTGTAAGATCAATTTCAGCACCTTTAAATGGCGCATTGAATCCGGTATATGCAGACAGAAACGGAAACGATGGCTGAATCGGATAGACTGAATGGAGATGTAGTCCATTACATGGTCGATTTCCTCCTGAAGCGTTACCAGTTCGCTTTGTGTTTTGATTGCATAGCGGAACATATTGCCAAGAGACATTGCCATTGTCATAATTTGTTCGCTTCCTTCTATGCTGGCGATACTGTTGATTGCCTCCAGCGTATTAAATAGGAAGTGGGAATTGATCCGCGCTTCTAAGGACTTCATCTGTGCATCCAGAGAAATCAGCTTATTTTGATAGTTTGTCTTAATTGCGTCGTCCAGCTGTTCGATCATAGAGTTATATTCATTATAGAGAACGCCGATTTCATCCGTACGATCCAGATACAAAGTACTGCTGGACAGGTGTGTGCCGCTTTGCCGCGACATTTTCCGGCTTAAATGTTCGATCGGCTTTGTGACTGTCTTTGAGAAGTAAAGGGCAAGTACAATACCGATAAAAATAAAGACGACACTGATAGAAAGCAGAAGGATCCCCGTAGTGTTGAATTCGCGGTAAAGCTTCGTGTAATCTACGGACGTGTAGAGCGTCAGGGAATCAGGAGATAATCTTGCAGAATAGGCAGCATTCTTTTCAATATCCTGGAAAGAAGGCGCACCCTCCTTTTTAACAGGCAGTGTGGAATAGACTACCTGTTCATATTCTGTATCCGCAATCGTTATGGAGGTAACATCTGGAATTGTGTTCAGTGAGCTTAAGTCAAAAATTGCAGGATCACAGTTGATGAGAAGCACACCCAGATTTTTAGAAGCATAAATATCATAAAGACTTTTAGAAATAAAAAAGCTGTCTGTTCCACCGTAAAATATATCTTCATGGGAACCGATCTCACTGATATAGAGCTGACCGGAATTTTCCATAGTTCGTTCATACCATGTGGAATCTTCCGGAGTATAGCCATAATTCAAACGGTCGTTTTGCGTGTTTTCATAGGTGAATTTCACGCCGGAGGGCGTAAAGATATAAATACCGTAAATGAAATCATAGGTATTGATAATATTTTGGCATAGATACCGGATGTTCTGCTGGGTTTTATACACAGTTAAGTCATCCGGTTCTTTATCGGCATTCGCGAAAGGACGTAAATTCTGTGTCAGAGAATAGTCGCCGGAGGAGTAGGACGCAAATAGATTTGTTGCGTTTTCCAGCTCCGTAAGGGAAGCATTTGCCTGCTGCACTGCTTTGGAAAAGAGATTGGCAGAATATTCCTTCATTTGTTGCTGTGAGGTCTTTTCATAGCGATAATAGGAAACAGCAGTGATGCAGAGTGTAGGAAGGAGCGCCATGAACAACAGAATCAGAAATAGCTTTTGACGTAATTTCACAGATATACCTCCTTCCAAAAATCTAAGAAAAGTATACCATAGGTGCTAAAAAAAGTCCACTTACCCTGTGTTACAATAAGACCATCAAAAAAGACGTAAGTAGAAAAGGAGAGGAAAAACATGAAAAAGAAAGTGATTTCCGTATTGCTTGCAGCGACTATGATCGGCGGGCTGCTTGCCGGCTGTGGATCAGGAAGCGGAAGCGATTCAAAAACAGAAGACGGAAAAACAAAAATTCGTTTCTTATCTGCAATGGAACTGGTAGATGAGGACATGATTGAGGCATTTGAGAAGGAAAATCCAGACATTGAAGTAGATTTTGACTATGTGGATTCCGGAAACTATTCTGCAAAATTTGCAGCGCTTGCATCTTCTAATGAAGTGCCGGATGTGTTCTGGACACAGGCAGGCTATTACTGTGACCAGATTAATGAAGGACTTTTGCTTGATATTTCTGAATATCTGGATGGAGACAACTATGAAGGCGATGCGACATGGAGAGATACATATGTGCCGGCGCTGCTTGAAAACCTACAGTCTATCGTACAAAGCGGCTGCGGAGAGATGGACTCCTACGATTACGGTGTGCCGTTTACGATGACAACCGTTGCGGTAATGTATGACAAGGCAATGTATGAAAAGCTGGGCTTGTCTGTACCAGAGACATGGGATGCGTTCATGGCAAACTGTGAGGCGCTCAAAGAGGCTGGATACACACCGCTGTCTGTACAGTCCAATACTTGTATCGACTGGCTTCCGAGATTATTCTGGGATCAGTTCTGCCGCGATGAGATTGAAGAAGAAGGCAAATCCTTTGAAAATGGTGAAATGACATTCCAGTCTGAATCCGTACAAAAAGGATTGGAGACATATAAAGAGATTTGGGACAAGGGATACCTTCCAGAAAACTTTATGACATCCGATCTGGATACTACAGCACAGTTATTCCTGCAGGGAGAACTGGCACAGGTTTTAATCGCTCCTGACAAATTGGAATACATCATGGACAATGCGCCGGATACAATGGAGCTTGGCACATACGTACTGCCGGGAATTGACGGGCTGCCTTCAAGAACACTGGGCGGAGCAAGTAATATTTTTGCTGTAAGTGCAGATACAGAGAACCCGGACGCAGCAGTGAAGCTGGTACAATATCTGACATCTAAGACAAACTTTACAACAGATGAAGGACTGAAATATTCCAGCTCCGGACTCGTAAATGTAGAGCGCGATCCGGCTCTGGATGAAATTCTTGCAGGTTACAATGCAGCGGCAGAAAATGGCTTCTGTCCAGAGACATTTGTGCCGGTAACTGTATCAACAGAAATTAAGACAGCGTTCCAGGAAGACTTGATTCCAAATTATCTGCTTGGACAGGTGAGCCTGGAGGATATGACTACAGAGCTTCAGGATATATACAATACCTATCTGGAAGATAAAGAATAAGAAAAGGCAGGACAGGGGCGGCTTATCAGGAAGTTAGCCGCCCTTTTTCTGTCAAAAATCAAGTAAGAAAGAATACAGTGCAGTGCAAAGAGAAGGAGGGAGCATGGTGAAAACGAAAAAAAAGGCAGGGCTTTTACAGGAATTAAAAGAAAGCATACCGGCTTATATATTAATTCTTCCTACCATAGCCATATTGATTATTTTTTTGTTTATTCCGTTCGCAAACGCATTCCGCATCAGTCTCTATAAATATAAAGGATATGGAGAATTAAGAAATTTTGTAGGACTGGATAATTATGTAAAGGTTTTGCAGGATGAACAGTTCTACCGTGCGTTTGGAAATACATTTAAACTGATTGCATGTGATTTGCTTTTTTCCATTACAATCGGGTTTATTCTTGCATACATACTATTTAAAGGAATACGTCTGAAACGGTTTTTTAACACAGCATTGTTTATTCCTTATCTGATATCAATGGTTGTCATTGGATGTATATGGAGAATTATCTACGATCCGACAATTGGGCCATTGAATCAGATCTTGGAAATGATCGGTCTTGGCAATCTTGCCCAGCCGTGGCTGTCGCAGGTAGGAACCGCTTTGCCCGCTATTATCGTGACATGGATATGGAGAACGATACCGTTTAACATGCTGATCTGCTATGCGAACATTATGACGCTGCCGAAAGACCAGCTGGAGGCGGCGGAGATGGACGGAGCTTCTCAATTACAGAGACTGCGCTATATCATTATACCACATATGATTCCTACCTTTGTAACATTGGGAATCCTGACAGTTACGAACGACCTGCGTGCATTCGATATGGTATGGGTAATGACACAGGGAGGACCGGGAGGAGCGTCAGATGTGCTGACGTCCTATGTATATTCTAATGCATTCCAGTCACAGAAATTCGGCCCTGCAACAGCGGCATCCATTATTATGATGGTTGTTATGATTGGAATTACGATTCTTTTACAAGTGGTAAAAAAGGCAGGTGGAAAGAACAATGAGTAAAAGCATAAGCAAGAGATGGAACAGGAAAAAAGGAAACGAAGATCAGGGCGGAACTTCGATCATTACCTTTATCATTATGCTGCTGGTAGCATTGATTTCCGTTTATCCTCTGCTCTGGGTAATTATCCAGTCATTTAAGACAGAAGGACAGTTCCTGCAGAGCATTTGGTCTTTGCCTACCTCCTTAAATTTTGATAATTTTATTACGGCGTTTGAGGAAGCGAATCTCGCAGTGTATTTAAAAAATACAGTGATCAATACGGGGGCAACCCTTGTGGTAGATTTGGTTTTGGTAACCTGCCTCGGATACGCATTTTCCAAGCTGAAAATGAAGTTCAAGAAGTTCTTTTACTATATGATCTTGATCAACATGCTGATTCCGACACCGATCATTCTTCTTCCTATGTATTTGCAGGTGGTAGACTTAGGCATCCAGAATACACTTGCAGCGATTGTATTCCCGTATTACCAGGGATTTGCACCGCTGGGCCTGATTCTGATCAAAGGGTATATGGACAATATTCCTGATGAAATTATAGAATCTGCAAAAATTGACGGCTGCGGAACCTTCCGTATTCTGTGGAAGATCATGGTGCCTCTTGTAAAACCAATGCTGGTGACATTGGCTATCTTAGGAGGAATGAATGCATGGAACGAGTACATGTGGGCGTTGGTATCCATCAGCGATACATCAAAATACACATTGTCTGTCGGCATTGCCGTTATCAGAGATAAGATTGCGACGATCGGATATACTCCGGTATTTGCAGCACTTACTGTCAGCGCGATGGTGTTTGTCATTATTTATCTGTTCGCACAGAAAACATTCGTGCGTTCCATTACCGCAGGCGCTGTAAAGGGTTAAGAAAGCATGCCGTGCCTGGAAAGAGGCGCGGCATTACTTATATGGAGGAGAGACAAAGATGGAAAAGACAAGTATGTTTCAGGAATTTGAAGAAGCCTTTAAAAATCCAGGGAAAGAATTCAGGGGCACTCCTTTTTGGTCCTGGAATACAAAACTGGATGCAGATTGCCTGGAAAAGCAGATAGAGCAGTTTCGGGAAATGGGAATGGGCGGATTTTATATGCATACCCGCGTAGGGCTCGATACAGAGTATATGGGAAAAGAGTATATGGAGTGCGTAAAAAAGGCGGTGCAGATTGCGAAAGAGAAGGATTTGTACAGCTGCCTGTACGACGAGGATCGGTGGCCATCCGGCTATGGCGGGGGAAAAGTGACAGTGCATCCGCAGTACCGCAGCAGAAATATACTGATTACCACATACAAGAAAGGGACGAAAACGTATAATCACAGGAGCACAGACTCCATGGCCTCCTCCTCTCCGCAGGGGAACGGGCGTTTTCTTGCAGCATATTATGTGAGATTGAATACAGACGGGACACTTGCTTCTTATGAGAGATGTGATGAAAATGCAAAAGCTTGCCCTGGCGCTAAAATATGGTATGTATATCTGGAAATTGCACATGATAGTCCCTGGTTTAATAACCAGTCTTATGTAGATTCCTTAAATCCAGAAGCGATCCGGTATTTTATAGAGGTAACACATGAAGCGTATAAAAAAGTGGTTGGAGAAGAGTTTGGGCAGACGATTCCATCTATCTTTACAGACGAACCACAGTTTGGCAGAAAGAAGTCCTTAGGAACGGCAGAATCGGAAGAAGAGGTGATGCTGCCTTTTACAGAGGACTTCGCAGAAAGCTATAAAAAAGCCTATGGAGAGGATCTGCTGGATCACATTCCGGAGCTTTTGTGGGAGCTTCCAAACGAAGAGGTATCTAAATACCGTTACTGGTATCACGATCATGTGACAGAGAGGTTTGCAGAAGCATTTTCCGATCAGGTTGGGAATTGGTGTAAAGAAAATGGGATCCGGCTTGCAGGTCATATGATGGAAGAACCCACACTGCAATCTCAGACGCAGGCGTTGGGAGAGGTTATGAGAAGCTTAAGAGGCTTTTCTCTCCCGGGAATTGACATGCTTTGTGATGCGCGGGAGTATACAACCGCGAAACAGGCGGAAAGCGTGTGTCATCAGTATGAGAAAGACGGCGTGGCAAGCGAGTTGTATGGCGTTACAAACTGGGATTTTGATTTCCGCAGGCATAAGTTGCAGGGAGACTGGCAGGCGGCTCTGGGGATTACACACCGCGTACATCATCTAAACTGGATGAGCATGGGCGGGGAGGCAAAAAGAGACTATCCGGCGGCAATCGGCTTCCAGTCCCCATGGTATAAGGAATATGGGAAAATAGAGACACATTTTGCAAGGGTAAATACAGCGCTTAGAAGAGGAACACCGTTTGTGAAAATCGGCGTCATTCATCCGGTGGAATCCTGCTGGCTGCTGTTTGGGCCGAACCAGCAGACAGGACAGAAGCGGCAGGAGCTAGACAGAAGATTTGCGGATGTGACGGAATGGCTTTTGTTTAATAATCTGGATTTCGACTATATATCAGAAAGCCTTCTTCCAGAAGAATGGGACGGGCGTAAGGTAGGGAAAATGGAATATGACGCGATTGTTGTTCCAGGCTGTCTGACCCTGCGCGGGACTACGCTCTCAATCTTAAAGAAGATGAAGAAAGCAGGGAAAAAGATCGTATTCATGGGAAAAGCACCGCAGTACATTGATGCATGCAGAAGTATAGCAGGAGAAGAATTTGCTTCACGCTGTACGCAAATCGGATTTTCCAAACTGGAGCTTCTTACAGAGCTGGAACCATATCGCCTGCTGGATATACGTTTTCATGGAGAAAAACACTTGAAAAAGCCGAATCACAAGAAGAATTGGAACGGCGAGAGAACAGAAAAATATCTGTATCAGATGAGGCAGGAGGAAAACGGACGCTGGTTGTTTATTGCAAATGGGCGCGCGCAGGACAATCCGGACTTGATCTTGCCGGATGATGTGAAAATAGAACTTGTCGGAAGATGGAAAGTGACAGAGTTTGACACAATGACTGGAGATAATCAAAAGGTGGAAACAGAAGTTTGCAGAGATAAGACAGTGCTTTTCCGCCGTTTCTTTGGGCATGATAGTCTTCTGCTGTATCTGGAACCCGTAGAAGAAGCAGAAACGACAACGAGCACCAGTGGGGATATTTACAGAGGATCTGAAAACAGAAAAGAAAAAACCTATTATACGACAGAACGAAAAGAATGGGAGGCAAAGGACTTATTTGCCAGTCCGGTAAAGATAGAAAGAGAAGAGCCGAATGTTCTTGTGCTGGATATGCCGCGATACTGCTTTGACGGGAAGACGTTAGAAGGCCCGGAGGAGATTCTAAGGGCGGACAATCGGCTTCGCACACTGCTTCATCTGCCGCTTAGAAGAGCAGCGCTGGCTCAGCCATGGACGCAGAAAAAGGAAGAAAAACCGTATAAAATTATGCTTCAATATGAGATTTTTTGCCAAGATGCGGTAAAAGACATACAGCTTGGGTTGGAGGCATTAGAGGAATCCCGAATTTGGCTGGACAAAGAAGAAATCTCAAAGAAAGAAACAGGATATTTTGTAGATCCGTGTATTCACACAATAGCACTTCCAGACTTAAAAGAAGGGCTCCATGAATTGAAGTTGGAGGTAGCGTTTACAGGGAAGGTCAACCTGGAATCCATGTATCTTTTAGGAGATTTTTTGGTTCAGGTGACAGGAAGCTGTGCAGTTCTGGAAAAAGAGAGAGAGAACTTTTTCTGGGGCAGCCTTACAGAACAAGGAATGTCGTTCTATGGCGGAAATGCAGTATATAAAACAGAGGTAGAGTTAGAGTCGGGCAGTTATGTGCTGGAGGTTTCAAAATTCCGCGCACCGCTTCTAAAAGTAAGAGTGGATGGAAAAGAAGCAGGAGAAATTTTTAAAGCTCCATACAGGGTGGCTTTTGAGACAAAACAACCAGGACAACATCTTATAGAAATTGTAAGTTACGGAAACCGCGTCAATACATTCGGTGCGATTCACGACTGTGATGAACAGGAAATCTATTTTGATCCAAATGCGTGGAGAACAACTCTGGACAGCTGGTCTTATGAATATCAGCTCAAAAAGACAGGAATTTTAAAAGCCCCTGTTCTGTGGAAGCAAAAATAATATAAAAGCCCTTCGGGCAGTATGCACACGCCGCAATAAGGAAATTTTACCGCTTTGCGGTATTGCGGCGGCGCGCAAAGTGGGCAAGCCCCTCAAGATTGAGGGGCTTGCCCACTTTGTTTTGGACTTCTTATTTCCCTATACTTGATTAGGCTTTTGTTTCCTCCAGTGTAGAAGTACAGTGAGGGCACCTTGTTGCCTCCAGTGCAATTTCTGTTTTACAGAAGGGACATACCTTTGTAGTTGGAGCAGCAGGCACTTCTGGTTTTTTCCCAAATGCCATTAATTTGTTTATGGCTTTGAGAAGGCAGAACAAGACAAACGCCATAATTAAGAAATTTACAAGTGAGGATAAGAATGCGGAAGCGAATCCAGCCCAATCCTGAAGAGAGTATACTTTCCCTCCGGTTACAAGGTTTAAGACAGGATTAATAAAATTGTCAGTAAGAGACGTTACAATTCCGGAGAACGCACCTCCGATAATAACACCGACAGCCATATCCATCATGTTGCCGCGCAGCGCGAAGGCTTTAAATTCTTCAATAAATTTTTTCATGCTTTTGTTCCTTTCCCGGCACTTTAGAAATATAAATGCCGCCCAAAGGCAGGGCTTTGGGATATTTTAATCTTTTGTGTATCATTCCGGATTTCATGTTATAATAGTTTCAAAGTCCGGCAGTCAGCTTAAGAGTTTAAAAGCTAAGTGGCGGAAAGTCAACAGAATTACTGTTTTTGATTTATATTTACATTTATAGGATAGCATGATACATTAGATATAATAGAAAAACGTTTTTTGGAGGTGTGGAGGTATGAGATACTTAATAGGAATCGACAACGGAGGAACTTTTTCCAAAGCTGCGCTGTTTGATGAGGAGGGTACGCAGATTTCTGTGGCAAGTGTGCCGACGGTTACACTTACTCCCAAGTCGGGTTATACAGAGAGAGATATGGACGAGCTATGGAATGTAAATGTAGAGGCGGTGCGTACGGCGATTGAGAAAAGTGGGATTGATCCGACAGACATCGCCGGCGTGTCTTTCTCAGGACATGGCAAGGGGCTTTATCTGGTTGGAAAAGATGGACGTCCTGCATATAACGGTATCATTTCTACAGATGCCCGCGCCTGGGAGTATGTAGAGAAGTGGGAAAAAGACGGGACGAAAGAGAAAGTTTACAAGAAATCCTTTCAGGATATTTTGGCGTGCCAGCCAGTCAGCATTCTCGCCTGGCTGAAGGACAATAAACCAGAGGTGCTTGACAATACGAAATATATTTTTGCCGTAAAAGATTATATCCGTTACATGCTGACTGGAGAAGCATATGCAGAGTATACAGATTTTTCCGGAGCAAATTTTGTGAATTTGACAACGCAGGCTTATGATAAGGAATTGCTGGGATATTTTGGTCTGGAAGATGTGTACGATAAACTGCCTCCGCTTAGATATTCCTCTGATATATGTGGATATGTGACAAAAGAAGCGGCAGAAAAGACGGGGCTGCCGGAAGGTATCCCTGTAGCGGCAGGGATGTTTGATGTCAACGCTTGTGGAATTGCTTCAGGTTTGTCGGACGAGGAACAGATGTGTATGGTGGCGGGAACATGGAGCATCAACGAATTTATACGGAAGAGTCCGGTGACAAACGGAACCGTCGCACTGAATTCTATGTTCTGTATACCAGGGTATTATCTGGTAGAGGAGAGCAGTCCTACTTCTGCGGGAAATATGGAGTGGTTTATCCGAAACTTAATGTCCTATGAGAAAGCGGAAGCAAAAGAAAGCGGGAAATCTGTCTATGATATTACAAATAAATGGGTAGAAGCGATCGCTCCTTCGGACAGTGATATTGTATTTCTTCCGTTCTTAAATGGCTCTAATGAAGATCCTCTGGCTAAGGGTACCTTTGTAGGGCTGACAGCTTACCACAACAAGCAGTATATGCTGCGGGCAGTATATGAGGGCATTGTGTTTTCCCACTATACACATGTGCAGAAGCTTCTTGTGAATAGAGAAAAACCGAAATCGATCCGTCTGTCAGGAGGGGCCGCAAATTCTGATGTATGGGTGCAGATCTTTGCGGATGTTCTTCAGATTCCGATAGATGTCATAGAAGATAAGGAACTGGGTGCACAGGGAGCAGCGATGGCAGCGGGGATTGCAGCAGGAATTTATCCGGATTATAAGACTGCAATAGAACGAACCGTAAAGATAAGCAAAACAATTTATCCGCGTGCAGAATATGCCTTGATTTATGCCAAGAAGTATCAGCGGTACAGGGCGGTTATCGACGGACTCAATTCTGCATGGAAGTATTTTAAGAATTAATTGAAGAATTTTGAAAAAAAGTATATATTTATGTTGGACACCGTTGGGCTTAAAAGATGGTGTAAGTAAGAGAGAATGGAGTGTCAGTCTATGAAAAGGTATACGATAGGACTTTATGAAAAGGCAATGCCTTCCACTCTGACGTGGAAAGAGAAGCTTAAGGCAGCAAAAGAGGCAGGATATGATTTTGTGGAAATCAGCATTGACGAGACGGATGAAAAACTCGCGCGGCTGAACTGGACGAAAGAAGAACGCTTGGAATTAGTAAAGACCATGTATGAAGTGGGCATACCTGTCCGTACGATGTGTTTAAGCGGACACCGGAAATATCCCCTTGGAAGCAATGATGAGCAGACAGTCAGACGCGGTATGGAGATTATGGAGAAGGCACTTGAGCTTGCGGACGACTTAGGGATCCGTATCATTCAGCTCGCCGGATATGATGTTTACTATGAGGAAGGCAGTGAAGCAACGAGAAAACGTTTTGCAGAAAATCTTACAAAAGCGGTACAGATGGCCTCCAGTCTTGGAATTGTGATGGGATTTGAGACGATGGAGACAGAATTTATGAATACGGTCGAAAAGGCTATGGCATATGTAAAGGCAAATGAGTCGCCATATCTGAATGTCTATCCAGACTGCGGAAATATTATGAATGCAGCCGTTTCTTATGGAAAAAATGTATTAGATGACATAGAAACGGGAAGAGGACATATGGCGGCAATGCATTTAAAAGAGACAAAACCAGGGGTTTTCCGAGACCTGCTGTATGGACAGGGGCACGTGCCGTTTGCAGAAATCATTGACAAGGCCTGGAAAATGGGAATACGCAAGTATGTGACAGAATTCTGGTATCTGGGCGGGGAAAACTGGAAGCAGGATTTGGCGCAGTCCAATCAAAAGATGTGTGCCATTTTGGACAGACAGGAATAATGTTTTAGAGAAACAAGGATACAAAGAGCGATAGAAAAGGAGAGAAAAATTATGCTGGAAGAATTAAAACAGAGGGTATATGAGGCGAATATGCTTTTGCCTAAATATCAGCTTGTGACTTTTACATGGGGCAATGTCAGTGAGATTGACAGAAAGACGGGATATTTTGTAATTAAACCAAGTGGAGTAGAGTACGATAAACTGAAGCCGGAAGATATGGTAGTGATGGATTTGGAGGGAAATAAGATCGAAGGGAAATACAATCCGTCCTCCGATACCCCGACGCATTTGGAAATTTACAGAGGGCTGCCAAAAGTGACTGGAATCGTACATACACATTCGCCCTGGGGGACAAGCTGGGCACAGGCAGGAAGAGGCATCCCATGTTATGGAACGACACATGCAGATTATATGTATGGAGAAATCCCCTGTGTAAGGAATCTGACAAAGGAAGAAATAGACGAGGCATACGAAAAGAATACAGGTGTCTTAATCGTAGATTATTTCAAAGAAAAAGAATATATGGCGATGCCGGCGGTTCTGTGTAAGAATCACGGAGTGTTTACTTGGGGAAAGGACGCACACGAGGCGGTACATAATGCGGTTGTTTTAGAAGAGGTGGCAAAGATGGCGGCACAGACAGAACTGATAAATCCAGATGTAAAACCAGCGCCGCAGGAGCTGCAGGACAAGCATTATTACAGGAAGCATGGGCCAAATGCTTATTATGGACAGAAGTAAGAAAAGGCAGTGGCAGTTGCCACGATAACGGGTGGAAGATGAGTAGTAATATTAAAGATGTGGCAAGGCGTGCAGGAGTATCTATATCTACCGTTTCAAATGTTTTAAATAAGACAAAATTTGTAAGTCCTGATCTTGTAAAAAAAGTAGAAGAAGCGGTAGAAGAGTTGAACTATGAAGTCAATCCAATTGCCAGAAGTATGAAAAGCAATAAATCAGGAATAATAGGAATTATAACAGAAGATTTATGTGGTATTTTTTATCCTTATGTTATTAAGGGGGCGGCTTCTGTACTCGAAAAAGCCGGATACCAGATGATCGTATGTGATGCAGCGGGAGAATACGGCGATATAAAAGCGTTGGACAGAGAAAAAGAAATTTTTAAAAATCTGCTATCTAACCGTGTAGATGGAATTATTTTTGTAACACTTGTCCCTACAGAGAAACGAAAGAATTACTGTGCAAGATTGCTGAGGATGTCACAGGAAGATAAAAGGATACCGCTTGTCAGCGTCGAAAGAAATATGAGCACATTTGGAATTGATTCAGTTTACTTTGACAGCTACGAAAATGCTAGAAGAGCAGTTACACATTTGATTGATTGTGGCTGCAGAAAGATAGGGCATATTGCAGGACCAATGAATATAGAGATAGCAGCGGAACGTACAGAAAGTTATAAAGATATTCTTAGAGACTATGGAATGGCTGAAGGATTGGAAGAACAGATCGTATATGGCAATTATTCTCACCAAAGCGGTTATAAAGGAATGAAGCAGCTTCTGGATAATGTACCTGATATAGACGGGGTGTTTTGTGCGAATGATCAAATGGCGGTAGGTGCTTTGAAATTACTTAAGGAATATCGGAAAAAGGTTCCGGAAGAAATTAAAGTGATTGGATATGATGATGTGTTTGTGTCTAGTGTTATGGAGCCGGCGATATCTACTATCCACATCAGAAAATTTCATGCAGGGGTGAAGGCAGCAGAGTTGCTGCTAGGGCGCATTGAAGGGCATACGCCGTGGGAAAAAGAAGCGGTTGGGATCAAAATGGAAAGCAGACTCGTTGTCCGCAAATCCACCGTGGCAGATGCTCCGGAAGACTGGATTTTATCAGATTGGTAAAGCGTATGTTAAGATTGTGTGAAATATGGTTTAAAGCTTTTAGTAAAGTTTTAAACTATATTTTTTAATATTACAAAAAACGTTTTTTTGAAAAGAGCGAAAATATACAGGGGGGGGGGTAACTGTGTATTGTGCACAAAAAATATACAAAATATACAGTAAAATCCACGAAAATAAAAATGTTATTGTTGAAAATATTGACAATAGTATTGCTTGAAGATATGATAAAAAACATAGAAAATAAAATATTAATTTTTCGAAACGTTTTTTTTGATTCTGTAGAAAAACGTTTTTCTGAAGGAGGATGGAAATGGAGAAAAAAAACATTGCAGAAAAAGCTATGCAAGAAGGAGCAGGGATTTTAAGGCTAGCACCTACATGGGTACCACGTTCTTTCTGTCGTCCAGGAAAAAGAATAAAATTGCATCCGGATGATTATTTTATTCTGGGAAAAAGAGGAGGGATAGATGAACGGTGGTTTTCTTCTACTACATGGGCAGAAAACGGACCGGATACACCGGAAGACGAAGGGTTAAGTTATGTAGTAGTAGGTGAAAAGGGAACAGAAAGAATTCTTTTGCGGGATCTTATAGAAATCTTGGGCGCAGAGGTATTAGGTGATGCACTTTGGAATAAATATCATGGCTGGGCGATGTTTTCAAAATTTTTTGATAACGCGGGACCACTTCCACATCACATACACCATAGAGATGAACATGCAAAAAGAGTAGGCGCACAAGGAAAGCCAGAGATGTACTTTTTTCCCTCACAACTGAACAATCATGGAGGAGAATTTCCTTTTACTTTCTTTGGGTTCCATCCAGAGACGACAAAAGAACAAGTGCTGGAAGCTTTGAAAAATTTTTCGAAAGGCGATAATGATATATTGGGACTTTCTTTTGCTTACAAGTTGCAGTTAGATACAGGATTTGATGTTCCACCGGGAGTAATGCATGCACCTGGGAGTCTTTGTACATATGAACCACAGTTTGCGTCAGACGTATATGCAATGTACCAATCCGTTTTATTGAATGGACAGACAGTAGAAAATGAGTTGCTTTGGAAAAATACACCGGAAGAAGAGTTGGGAAATTACGAATATCTTTTGGATGTGATTGACTGGGAGAAAAATATAGACCCTTCGTTCCATGAGCATCATTTTATGAAACCCATTCCGGTACGGCCAGTAAAAGAGATGGTCGAAGACGGTTACATGGAGGAGTGGATTTGTTATAAATGCCCGATTGTCAGTGCAAAGCGCCTGACGGTTCTTCCTGGAAGGTCTGTAACGATCAAGGATGCGGCGCCATATGGACTGATCTGTCTGGAGGGACATGGAAAGTTTGGAAAATGGCAGATTGAATCACCAGCATTGATACGATATGGAGAACTGACACATGATGAATATTTTGTGAGTGAAAGTGCGGCAAAGGAAGGCGTGACTATTATCAATGATTCTGATACAGATCCGATTGTGATATTAAAACATTTCTCGGAAAATCCAGATTTAAAAACACAATAATAATCTGGGGAGGTGAAGCTTGTGGCAGAAGAAAGATATATTTTACAGACGAGAGGGATCAGTAAATCGTTTTCCGGGGTGAAAGTGCTAGAAGGAATAGAATTGTCTGTCATGCCGGGAGAGATTCATGCGCTGATGGGAGAAAACGGAGCAGGAAAATCAACATTGATGAAAATCATTATGGGGATTTATACAAAGGACAGTGGAACATTATATTTCGATGGAAAGGAAAGAGAATTTAGAAGACCTAAAGAGGCTTTAGAAGCGGGAATTTCTATGATTCATCAGGAACTAAGCCCGATTCCCGAGATGACAGTAGCGGAGAACGTATTTCTGGGAAGAGAACAAAAGAAAGTAAAAGGGCTTCCTTTTGTGGATAAAAAGGAATTAAATAAACGAACGCAAGCCTTGTTGGATGAATATAAGCTTTCACAGTACATAAGGCCAAATATGAAGATGAAAAACTTGAATATAGCACAAATTCAGATGATGGAAATCATTAAGTCCGTATCTTATCATTCAAAAGTGATAATCATGGACGAGCCGACCTCTTCTTTATCTGAAAAAGAGACAGAGATTCTTTACAAAATACTAGATATGTTGAAAAAGAACAGTGTTGGGATCATTTATATTTCCCATAGGATGGAAGAGGTATTTAAATTAGCTGATAGAGTGTCTGTTCTGCGAGACGGCAAATTTATTGGATGTGAGAGGGTTTCAGAGACCTCAGGAGAGACACTTGTCAATATGATGGTGGGACGTGAATTGGGGAACGGATATCCACATACAAAAGCAGATAAAGGGCCGGTTCTTCTCGAGTTGAAAAATTTTAACCGTAAGGGTGTGTTTGAGAATATAAATTTAAAAGTCCATGCTGGAGAAATTGTGGGTATGGCCGGTTTAGTAGGAGCTGGAAGAAGTGAAGTTATGCGTGCACTCGTAGGATATGACAGACTGGATTCAGGGGAAGTTTATATGGAAGGAAAAAAAATCCGAATCCGGCATCCAAAGGATGCAAAGAAAAACCATATTATCATGGCTCCGGAAGACAGGAAGGAACTGGGACTTCTTTTATGTAGAAATATAAAAGAAAATATATCCATCCAAAATATGGATAAAATAAGCCGGCTTTCATTTCTTGATAAGAAAAAAGAAAAGAAGCTCTGTACAGATGTTACACAACAGATGAAGACGAAAATGAATGGAATAAGCGATGCTGTATCGAGTTTGTCGGGAGGAAACCAACAGAAAGTCGTTTTAGCAAAATGCCTGCTGGCAGAGCCGAAAGTTCTGATTATGGATGAACCTACCCGCGGTATTGACATAGGAGCAAAAATGGCGATTTATGAGATCATGGTACGGCTTGCAGAGCAAGGGATGGGAATCATTATGATATCGTCAGAAATGCCGGAGTTGATCGGTATGAGTGACAGAGTGATTGTTATGTCGGGAGGACGGATCACGGGAGAATTGGAAGGAGAAGAAGCGGTTTCTCAACAGACCATTTTGAAATTAGCATTGGGAGGAGAAGATAAATGACGCAAAAAAGAGATATTGGAAAAATCATCAGAGAATTTGGACTAGCGGCTGTTGTACTGCTCATTGCTATTATAATGAGCTTTTTATCACCTACATTTCTGACGGCAAATAATATAACAAACATTTTAAGGCAGATTTCTATTAACGGAGTACTAGCAGTGGGAATGACATTTGTAATTTTAACGGGTGGTATCGATCTTTCCGTAGGTTCTTTGGTTGCGGTAACAAGCGTTATATGTGGTTCTCTTCTGGAGGGAGGTATGAATACGGCGTTGACTTGCCTGATAGGAGTTGGAGCTGCATGCGTCTTTGGACTCGTTAATGGATATTTAGTTGCTTATATAGGATTCCAACCGTTTATAGCGACCCTTGCTACTATGAGTATCTGCCGTGGATTTGCAATGGTATATTCCGATGGAAAGCCTTATATCATTAAGGAACAGAATTTTTTGTTTATCGGACAGGGAAAAGTAGCAGGAATTCCAATGTTAGTCATTATCCTTATAGTTATCTGCGTCTTGGCGCTGATCATTTTGAATACTACGACATTTGGAAGATATGTATTTGCGATTGGCGGAAATAAGAATGCGGCGAGGCTTTCCGGTGTTAAGACACGAAAGATGGAGATGTTGGTATATCTACTGTCGGGTTTTTGCTGCGGGATTGTAGGGCTGATGCTTTCTGCAAGAATTAGCTCTGGACAACCTGGGGCGGGGGATGGATATGAATTAGATGCGATTGCTTCTGTTGCCATAGGAGGCACAAGTATGACAGGTGGCATAGGAACACTTAGAGGTACGATTTTGGGTTTCCTTATTATTGGACTTATCAGTAATTCTATGAATCTTTTAAATATTGATTCTTTCTATCAGGATATCGTAAAAGGACTGATTATCATACTTGCTGTATTTTTGGATATGAAGACAAAAGGTAATGAACATTGATATTCAAAAAGGGCTTAATGCCAGGCGGCATTAAAATAAATAATTACCAAAGGAGGACAAATGGTATGAAGAAAAGGTTATTTGCAGTTTTATTGGCAACAGCATTGGTAGGAACAATGGTTGTAGGCTGCGGCAGTTCGGGGGACGGGGAGTCGAAAGACTCCGGTAAAGGTAGTGAGAAGATTACGATTGGCGTAACAATGAAAGACAATTCAGACGAATTTGTAAAACGGATTGCCAATGCGATTGAGTCGGAAGGAGAGGCACAGGGTGTTGAAATTCTTATGAATGACGCACAGGGAGATGTAAACAAACAGGTGAGTGATGTAGAAAATATGATTGCCCAGGGAGTAGATGCGATTATATTGAACGCACAGGACATGGAAGGAAGCGCTCCCTGTGTGTCTATGGCAAAGGAAGCAGGTATTCCTCTGATTGCCTGCAATTGTGATGTATCCAATACAGATTATACGGGGTTTGTAGGCTGTACAGATCAAGAATCAGGAGTCATGCTCGCCGAATGGTTTATGGAAAACCTTCCGGAAGGCTCCAATGTATGTATTATAGAAGGTCCAATGGGACAGGCAGGACAGATTGGCCGGATGGAAGGCTTTGAGGAAGCTGGAATGTTAGATTATTTTAATGTGCTTGCTACACAGACAGGAAACTGGAAAAGAGACGAAGCAATGACTCTGGCGGAAGACTGGATTACTACATATGGTGACAAGTTGGACGCAATCATCTGTGAAAATGATGACATGGGAATGGGTGCGCTTTCTGCGTGCAAAGCGGCAGGAAGAGAGGATATTGTTATCGGAGGTGTAGATGGCATTGACGATGCGCTCCAGGCAGTGAAAGACGGTGAATATGGAGTTTCTATTGTACAAGATGCAGAAGGCCAGGGAACAACAGCAGTACAGCAGGCGGTAAAAGCGGCAAAGGGAGAAGATATAGAATACGATACACGTATTCCGTTTCAGGAATGTACAATTGACAACGTAGACGAATTCTTGAAATAGTTATTTTATAAAAAGTATCCCGCCTGAAAGGCAGGATACTTTTTATCTTATAGGGGACAAAAATAGTTTTAGTACCCTAAGTTCTGTCAGCAAGTAAACCTGTGTAAAATAAAAGGAGGTTAAAATGCTTAAAAATATTCCTCAGATGATAGCTCCGGAATTGATGAAAGATATGATGGAAATGGGACATTCAGATGTTTTGATTTTAGCAGATGCAAATTTTCCGGCAGCCTCTCATGCAAGAAAAATAATCCGTATGGATACAGTGGAAATACCTGAAATTTTGCAGGCTGTCCTACAGTTTTTTCCCTTGGATAGTTTTGTGGAAAAACCTGTAAAATTAATGAAGAATCTTCCAGAAGAACCAGTTCCCCAGATTTGGAGTGTGTATGAAAAAATATTGAAGGAACACGACAGCACTCATGCTTTTCAACAGTTTGGCTTTATAGAGAGGCTGCAGTTCTATGAAGACGCAGAGAAAGCCTATGTGATTGTACAGACAGGGACGACAGCTCGATATGCCAATATTATGCTACAAAAAGGAGTTGTATGACGGGATGGACTATCAGGAAGAAAAAAAATATGTGGGAAATCAGGAACAATTGTTTTGTGTACAAAAAGTAAAACTAGAAGATGGGAAAGCGGAAGGGGTTACCATGTTGGAAATCCGGAACCGTTCAGGAATGCAGTTTGCGGTAAATACAAGTAGAGGGATGGATATTCCATATCTGAGCTTTTGTGGAGAAAACATAGGATATATTTCTCCATGCGGTATTGTAGCGCCGCAATATTTTGATGATAAAGGTGTAGGATTTTTGAAAAGCTTTACAGCGGGATTTCTGACTACATGCGGGTTAAAAGTTGCCGGCGCGGCATGCAAATATAAAGAAAAAGAATACGGGCTTCATGGGAATATATCTCATATACCTGCTGAAAATATAACGTATGAAATTGTGGAGAGTAAAAAAAGTGTTTATGCAAGGATTGCTGGTACAGTAAAAGATGCGTCAATTTTTGAAGACCGCCTACGTCTGGATAGAAAAATAGTATGTTGTTACAAGGAAAAGAAATTTATCATTCATGATACAGTAAAAAACGAAGGCTATAAAAAAACACATCATATGATTCTATATCACTATAATATAGGATATCCTGTATTGTCTCCGGAAAGCGATATATATATTCCTTCCAGTGAAATAATACCGCGTAATGAACATGCAAAACAGGGTATCTCAAATTACAGTCAGGTGGAGTTGCCTGATCCGGAATATGAAGAGATGTGTTTTTATCACAAATTAATTCCGGACAAGGAAAACTGTGCATCTATATGTGTATTTAATCGGAAGCTTGACATAGGGATTGTGTTGAAAATACATTTGGATACATTGGATCATTTTGTGCAGTGGAAAATGATGGGAGCAGGGGATTATGTTATGGGGTTTGAACCGGGCAATACAACTATAGATGGAATTGAAGATGCTATACAGAATGGATCCATGAAGTATTTAGAACCGGGAGAGGAAGTAGAATATAAAATGGAAGTAAAAATGATCAAAGGAAAAGAAGAATTTAATAAATTAAAAGGAGACCGATAAGAAATGACAGAAAAGGAATTAATTATAAAAAATGGAGACAAATTAGATAAACAACTTTGCGAGGCAAAAAAGACAGGAAACCTTGTAGTACAAAATGCTACGGAAGACGAGAAGACTATTAGAAAAACATTCGAGGAAGGGAAAGGAGTTTTTAGGTTATTTCCGGCATTTGTACCGAGAAGATTTGGAAAAGCAGGGCATAGGCTGAAATTGCATCCGGATGATTATTTTGCTTTTGGGATGGAAAGAGGTTCTATTACAGAGAGATGGTTTTCTTCTACCATTGCGGCGCAGAACGGTCCGACTGCAAAAGCGGACGAAGGAATGAGCTATGTATGTACGTCCTATGACAGTGATGAAAAGTTTTCCCTTCGGACTGCTGTGAAAGTATTAAAGGAAGAACTGATAGGAAAAGAATTAATGGATAAATATAATGGTTGGCCTATATATTCGAAATTTTTTGACAATGAGAATCCACTGTTCCACCATTTACATTTGACGTTTGAGGCAGCAGCTAAGGTAGGAAAGCTAGGGAAACCAGAAAACTACTACTTTCCAAAACAACTAAACAATCATTTTGGGGAAGCAGGTTATACATATTTTGGATTTGACCCGGATGTGACTCCAAAAGAAATTAAAGAACGGATATGTAAATTTGCGGATGATGATACGAGAATCACAGAATTATCCCGTGCGTATAGAGTTCAGCTTGGAACAGGATGGTATACACCGGCGGGGGTTATTCACGCTCCAGCCTCTGTCCTTACCTACGAACCACAGTGGAATTCAGATGTAAATTCCGTATATGAAAACATAGTTTCGGGAGAAGTATATCCACCAGAAATGCTAGATGAAGAGTGCCCAGACGATAAGAAAGGGGATATTGATTATATTTTCGGTCTACTTGATTGGGACAAAAATGTAGATCCACATTACAGAAAGCACTATTTTAGACCTCCAATTATTTCAAACGAATCAGAAAATTACATAGAAAAATGGATTACTTACGGAAATCCATATATTGCAGCGAAAGAACTGACTATTTATCCTGGTCAAACAGCTATAATAAAAGACTGTGCGGCATATGGGTGTATTTTTATACAGGGACATGGAACATTTGGCGTATACGATGCAGAGGCAGCGACATTACTACATTTCGGGCAGCAGAGTACAGACGAATTTTTTGTATCTGAAAAAGCAGCGATAGAAGGGGTAGAGATTACGAATATGAGTAAAGTGGAACCGTTGGTTCTTCTTAAACATTTTGGACCAAACTTAAAAGATGTGCCGGAAACGTAAAAAGGAGAAAGGTGAGCGAAAAGAACAGCAAGTAATTTTTTATCATATAATCCTAATTTTTTAGGGTAACACAAAGAAGTGTAAAATAAAGTGTGTAAGTTTTTGTAACTTACACACTTTATTTTACATTAAGGCTGATTCTAATTTAATCGGTAAAAGTAGAAGGACAATATTAAGGCATTATATAAGAAAATTTTTTAAGATATGCTAATGTGGACAATATTTAAGAGGAATTTAATATTATACGCGATTGGATAAATGAGCTAAGCATAATTAATGAAACAATTTAAGGGTTATAGGCCTCACATTAGAGATAGTTTTTTGGATTATGCGTTTTGTACAAAAAAAATCAGATAATCATAAAAATCAGGGCGATTTATCCAAAGGATGAAATTTAATTTCATAAAAAATATAATTTATTGATAAAAGTATTTTGGGTGTTATAATGGGCATATTAAGACCGGTCAGACAAAAGCAATGGAAGGAGTGAAACAGTAGGGAAATGAACATAAGGCGCTATACACAAAAGGATGAGGAAGCGATTGTCGATCTGTGGAACCGCACTTGTACGGTGGATGCGATTGACGTAAAAAAGTTTCGCAGGCAGGCCATATTTGACGAAAATTTTGACGTGCGTTTCAGCCGAGTTGCGGAAGTGGATGGCAAACTCGTCGGGTTTATTTACGGGACGAAGAGGAAATTTCCCTATCTCGAGAGGGGGCTCGAGCCGGAACGCGGCTGGGTGAACGTGCTCTTTGTAGATGAAGCATATCAGCGGCGTGGTATTGGACGCAAGCTACTGACAGAATGTGAGGAGGAATTGAAAAAAGCTGGGTGTAGGAATATTACACTGGGCGCATATTCTCCCAATTACTTTTTCCCGGGTATAGATACAGGAAATTATAAAGCTGCGGCTTGCTTTTTTGAAGAACAGGGCTACATGCCTGGAGAAGAGCATTATTCAATGGGAAAAAATCTTCATGGATACAGACTGTCAGATCAGACATTAGAAAAGAAAGAGGAAGCCGAGAGAAAGGGCTACCGATTTATTCAGTTTAACTATTCTTATAGTCTTGAGCTTCTGGAGTTCTTGAAGGAGGAGTTTGGAGGAGGCTGGAAACGTAACGCTTTGCTTGCAATGCAGAAGGAAACAGCGCAGGACGTGATCCTGCTTGTACTAGATAAGGAAGAGAAAATATGTGGCTTTTGCATGCGGGCAATCGACGGCAATCCAATGCGTTTCGGACCTATAGGGGTGGCAGAATCAGAAAGAAATGCAGGTATCGGAGGTATTCTTTTAGAACTGCAGTGCTATGAGATGTGTAAAAAGGGTATATATAGGATGTATTTTATTACGACGGACGAGCCAGGGAGAAGATACTATGAGAGGCATGGCTTAGAAGTATTTCGGACATTTGTCTCTTATAAGAAAGAATTTTGATTAGAAGAACAAGGAAAAGAGTGAATAAAAAGGAGGAAACTTTATGGGCGCTCAGGGAAACGCAGCAGTAATTGTGGAACAATTAGGAACAAAAGAAAATTTGCTGTCGATTGAGAATTGTATGACGCGGGTACGCATTACTGTAAAAGATGTTAAGAAATGCGATATTGATAAATTAAAGAAATTAGACGATATTTTAGGTGTGAATGTAGAGGGAAATCATGTGCAGCTGGTCGTAGGTCCTGGAAAAAGTGCAAAGCTTGCTACTCAAATGTCGGAGATTACAGGAATTAAAACGATAGAGGGAGATGAAGCAGAGCTTCGCAAACAGGAGAACAGAGAAAAGAATAACACTCCCTTTAAGCGGACGTTGAAAAAAGTAGCACATGTATTTATTCCGATCTTGCCTGCATTTATTGCCTGCGGTTTGATGGTAGCTATCTATGAGGCAGGTTATGTATTCTTTCCAGAATTAAAGGAGGCAGATTTCGGAAAGATTTTATCTGCGATTGCATATTCTGTATTTACGATTCTGCCGATTATCGTAGGATACAATGCTGCGAGGGAATTTGGCGGTTCTCCAATCCTAGGAGCTGTGCTGGCGTCTGTGCTAAATGCAGCGGATATTACGGGAGTCCATGTGCTTGGTATCGAATGTACGGCAGGACGCGGCGGAGTAATTTCCGTTCTTATTGTCGCGGCCCTCGGTGCAAAGCTAGAACGAATGATACGGAAGAAAATGCCGGAAATTTTAGACACGTTCCTGACACCTCTGTTTACAATTTTTATTATGACGTTTTTAGGGTTAATCGTATTCCAGCCTGTGGCAGGATTTGTATCTGATGCGGTCGGCAACTTCGTACATTATATTATTTATAATGTTCCAGCTTTAGCGGGCCTGGCGACACTTGTATATCTTCCATTAGTTATGACGGGAATGCATCATGGACTTATTGCAGTAAATGCGCAGCTTATCGCTGATTTCGGAGTTACTTATCTTCTCCCAGTGACGTGTATGGCAGGCGCAGGGCAGGTTGGAGCAGCTCTCTATGTATTATTAAAGACCAAAAACAAACGACTGAAAAAGGTTTGCAAGAACGCGCTGCCAGTCGGTATGCTGGGGATTGGAGAGCCTCTTATGTGGGGCGTGACAATACCGCTTGGGAGACCGTTTATTGCTTCCTGTTTAGGCGGTGCGGTAGGTGGAAGTGCGATGGCAATTATGCATGTTGCTGCTAAGATTCCGGAATTGTCAGGCTTACAGCTTTCTCTTATTACGACGAGTCCGCTGAAATATTTGCTTGCAGTTGCAATCTCTTATGTAGCAGGGTTTTTGTTCTGCAAATTATTGGGATTTACAGATTTGGAGGAAGAGTAAGGCAGTATGAAAAGTGTTCTTGTCAGATTTCAGGAATATGAAATAAAGGCAAGTGGCGCGGAACGGACGGTTGTCCGGTTTATATTGGAACATCCAAAAGAATGTTCTGCCTATAGCATCCATCAGTTGGCGGAGCATTCTTTTACGTCCGCATCCACTATTGTGCGTCTGTGTAAAAAGACGGGATTTTCAGGGTACAAGGAATTCCAAAAAGCGCTGATCGCCGAGAATAGTATTCGGGAGGAAATCGATAGTAAAAAGAGTCTGGATATTGAAAAAGAAGACAGGCAGGAAGAACTAATTGCAAAGGTTACTTACAGAAATATTGTTTCCTTGGAAAAAACAAGAAAACTGATGGATGAAGAAGTACTGGAACAGTGCACTGTATTATTAGAACAGAGCAAAAGCATCAGGTTTTTTGGTATCGGTGCATCTCAGCTTGTGGCACAGGATGCCTATATGAAATTTCTGCGCAGTGATAAGATATGCTTTAGCCATGATGACTGGCATGTACAGCTACTATATGCAAAGAATATGACATCCAAAGATGTGGCGGTCGTTATAAGTTACTCGGGACTTACAAAAGAAATGATCCAATGTGCCGAAATGGCAAAGAAGAAGGGCGCATCGGTGATTGCGATCACAAGATTTGCAGATTCGCCTCTGCGGCGGATAGCAGATTTTAATCTGTATGTGGCAGCGTCGGAGCTACTGCTGCGTAGCGGGGCAATGTCTTCGCGTATTGCACAGTTAAATGTTGTGGATATTTTATATACAGCGTATTTAAACAGACATTATGAAGAGGCAGTCATTCAGACAAGGGAGACATATATATTAAAAGAGCAGCAAGAAGAATAAAAAATGAGGAGAGGCGTGTGGAATGGATAAGGAACAAATAGGCAGGCTTAGTACCGAGGTGTGTAATCCCCGATCTAGACAGATGGACAGGATGGAGATACGCGAACTACTGACTCTGATGAATGAAGAGGATGAAAAGGCGGTACAGGCTGTTAAGGAAGCTTTGCCAGAGATAGAAAGAGCAGTCAAAGAAATCATCTGTGCGCTTAAAAATGGCGGCAGGCTTATCTATGTAGGTGCGGGCACAAGCGGAAGAATGGGAGTTATGGATGCGGTAGAATGTGTCCCGACGTTTTCTACTACAGATGAGGTCATTGCAATTATGGCAGGAGGCGAGGGGGCTTTTGTGCGCGCTGTCGAGGGTGCGGAGGATTCGCAGGAGCTGGCGGTGGAAGATCTTCGAGGCATCGGTCTGAAAAAAGAGGATGTAGTGCTGGCTATTGCAGCTTCAGGCCGGACACCCTACTGTATCGGCGCATTAAAAGAGGCAAGAAAGAAGAAAGCGCGGTGTATGAGTCTTGCATGCAACCACGATGCCCTTATTTCGCAATATGCTGATGTGGCGATAGAGGTGGACGCAGGGCCAGAGGTGCTCACAGGCTCTACTCGATTGAAGGCAGGCACATGTCAGAAGCTAATCCTGAATATGATATCTACTACAGCAATGGTAGGTATAGGTAAGGTGTATAATAATTATATGGTGGATATGAAAGCGACGAACTATAAGCTGGCAGATCGGGCAAAAAGGATTGTTATGGAATGTACACAGTGTTCGGAAAAACAGGCGGAGGAAGTGCTTAAAGGTGCGGATGGTTCTATTAAAACGGCTGTTGTTATGCTCTTGACTGGAGTGACACGGACAGAGGCGGAAGAAAAACTAAAAATTTCCGGCGGTTTTGTAAATCGCTGTATTTAGAAAGAGAGTAGACATACATGTTTTCATTTTTAAGGAAAAAAGAAATGTCATTAAAAGAAAAGGAAGAGGAGAAGGGGCAAATACTGTCTGCATTTATCTCGGGGAAGGTCATCCCTATAGAAGAAACTCCGGATCCTGTATTTGCCCAAAAGGTGATGGGCGGGGGTGTAGCAATAGAACCTGTAGAGGAGGTCTTGGTGGCACCTTGCGATGCAGAAGTGACAGTTGTTATGGAGGATACAAAACATGCGGTAGGCATACAGTCGACAGACGGAATGGAAATATTGCTGCATGCCGGATTAGAGACGGTCAATATGAAAGGAGAAGGCTTTACACTGTTTGTAAAGCCAGGGCAGCTTGTGAGGCGGGGACAAAAGCTGCTTTCCTTTGAAACAAAAAAGATTATAGAGAAGGGATATAACACGATTTGTATTATGGTGATATCCAATGAAGAGAAATTTGACAATCTGGTGTACAAAACCGGTATACAGGCAAAAAAAGGGGAAACGGCGATTGCCGACTATTAGAATAATAGAAGCCAGATAAGAATATACTCCAGAATAGTTAACGCGATTTGTGTCGGAAACAGAGAGTTGGGCTTATCGTGATTATATATGTAGTAAATAAATATATAGAGTTTAAAGGCAGCTTGAAAATAATGATTTTCAGCTGCTTTTTATACTTTATTCAAATTTCTTGATGGGTTCCCAAAGACTGATGAGCAGCTGGGACATTTTCTCTTCGGATATTTCCATATTGCTTTTCAGCCAGGAGGAAAACAGACTGACATAGAGGGAACTTAAGATATCTTCTCGCAGGGAGAGTTCCTTTGGCTCCGGCGAAACATCGATTTTCCATGCTTTTCTTGTCTCCAGCCGCGTATTCATGATGGCACGTGCAAAACGGGTGGAAAATCCATTAGAATAATTGGAACACAATAGAGGGTAAAACTCTTCGTGATTTTCTTTGATATATTCGAAATATTTTTTGAAATACATGCTGTCATGGCGATTCAGGCAGGCATAAAATTGAATCTTTCCGACACTGCGTATTTCCAGCATCAGGGAAAGAAAACCGTCTATCAGACGTTTTTCAATTTCTTCCTGCAATTCATATTTTCCATCATAATGCGAATAGAACAGCGGTCTGCTGACACCGGCATAGGTGCATATGTCTTTTACTGTGATATTTTCAATTGGCTTGCGCATGATTAATTCAAGAAAAGTTTTGCGGATTCGTGCCTGGCCGTCTTTAAGAAATGGTTCCATAGATTTACCCCTTTCATAGAAATTTTCATTCCGCAGTTGTGCTTTGGTACGAGAATGTACAAAGCACACTTTTTTATTATAGATAATATTTTACATTTTATGCAATCGAAATCAAGGTTTTTGGTCAATTTATACTATACATATTTGGGAAAAGTGTTAAATTTTGAACATACTGTATAATTGTGTAATTGTTGTGGTGCTGTGAATCAGATATGATTTGCTTGACGAAAGATAAAACAGTCAAAAGTAGTCATGTTTTATGGGGAAGGGGGACGAGATGGCAGAAGAGATTAAAATTATGCTTGCGATTGGGATTATGTTTCTTATGATTCTGTCGTTTGCTGTGCAGTGGATACCGGCGTCAGCTACCGCGCTACTAGCGGCAATAAGTATGGTATTCTGCAGATTTCTTTCCCCGGCGGAGCTGGCGGCGTCTTTTGGCGCCGATGCAGTCATCATGGTTGCGGGTATAATGATTGTCGGCAATGCGGTTTTTGAGACAGGATTGGCAGAAAGAATCGGCTGTGCAGTTCTGAACTTGAAATTTGTCGTAAAGACAGAGAAAAGATTTCTGGCGGCGATTCTTATCATGGTGGGCTTTTTATCTGCCTTTATGAGCAATACAGCTTCCGTTGCCATATTTATCCCTCTGGTTTCCTCCGTGGCACATGCTTCAAAGGGAAGAATACGGAAAAAGAATATTTTCATGGCGATGGGAATCATCTCTGTCCTGGGTGGGAACTGTACGCTGGCAGGTTCCACACCGCAGCTCATCGCACAGGGGATACTTGAGGATACGCCGGAGGCCGTGCCCCTTACCTTTTTTCAACTAGCATATATCGGTATCCCCCTTGTAGTTCTGACTGTGCTGTATTATGCGACGCTGGGGTACAAGCTGCAAGAGCGCTGTTTTGATTTTGAGGAGCGTTCTGAGACAGAAGGAAAGGCTGCATCGGAACATAATAGTACCAGAAGGAAACAAAACTGTACTGCCCTGATTTTGCTGATGTGTGTCATTGGCTTTGTGGCAGGCTGGTTTTCCCTGGGAGTGACTGCGCTGGTGGGAGGTGTTTTGTGTATCTTGACAGGGTGTATCTCTTACCGCCGCGCTTTTGAGATGATGGACTGGTCTACCATTGTCATACTAGCGGGAGCACTTGGATTTTCAAAAGGGCTGGACCACAGCGGAGCAGTAGATTATATGGCGGAGGGAATTCTGCGGATCCTGGGCGGCGAGGCGGCAAATCCAGTGCTTCTCTGCACAGTACTACTCATACTGTCGAGTTTTCTCGGCAACGTGATGTCCCACACTGCTACGGTCGCCGTGCTTATGCCGATAGCCATATCCATTGCGGGTGTAGTCGGTGTTTCTCCTACTGCCTATGTGGTCGGTATTATTATCGGTTCCAGTCTGGCGTTTGCCACACCGATTGCCACACCACCGCTTACGATGACGCTTGTGGGCGGCTACCGGTTCACGGATTATACCAAGGTGGGAGGCATATTGAATATCCTCCTTTTGGCTGCCGCTGCTGTGCTTGTACCGGCAATCTATATGTGAGATATAGTCCGGCAAGCAGAGAAACAGTAAGGAAGAAAAAATTAATAAGAAAAAGATTGGAGTGAGTTTTGTATTATGAGACGTGTTGCAATTGTGTCCGCAGTCAGGACAGGAATAGGGAAATATGCGGGGCAGTGGGTAGCAACCCCATCCGAAAAGCTTGCGGCTGCGGCGATTCGCGAGGCAGTTGAACGGGCAGGGATTGACCCCAATGAGATTGAAGATGTGGTTATGGGAAATCTCCATGGGCATCATGGAAACCATGCCAGGATTGCTTCCCTTACCGCCGGGCTGCCGTTTGAGGCGGGAGCAGTGACGGTGGATCGCCAGTGTGGTTCAGGTTCACAGGCGATTATCTATGCGGCCCTCAATATCGCTGCGGGATACGGGGACGTATATGTGGCATGTGGTGTTGAGCACATGACATTGAACCCTTATCAGGTGACGAAGGTGCCCAATTACAGCTATGCGCCGCCGCAGTATCTGACGAACAGAGTTTCCACTGACGAAGCGGGTAATCCTCCTTATCCGAAGACGGCGGATATACTAGGGAACAAGATGGGAATCACAAGAGAGGAGTGCGATGCCTGGGCGTATCAGTCGCAGATCAGAGCCGCTGCCGCTATTGAAAATCATCTGTTTGACGAGCAGATTGTTCCCATAGAAGTAAAAACAAAAAAAGGTATTCAAACAGTGACGGCGGATGAGTGCGTGCGGTTCAATGCATCTCTCGAAGCAATGGCAAAACTCCCGGTGTTGTATGAGGGCGGGCTGTGCACGGCAGGAAATTCTTGCCCGAGGTCCGACGGAGCTGCCGCTGTGGTTATGATGTCTGAAGAGAGGGCGAAGGCTCTGGGCATCGAACCTATGGGATACTTTAAAACCTTTGCGGCAGCCGGGCTGGATCCGAATATCATGGGCTATGGTCCTGTGCCTGCCACACGGAAGGCACTAAAGCGTGCTGGACTTACGATAAAAGATATTGACTTGGTAGAGCTCAACGAAGCGTTTGCCGCACAGGTGGTTCCCTGTGTGAAAGACTTAGGTCTGGATCCGGCGAAGACGAACACCAATGGAGGTGCCATTGCTATGGGACATCCTCTGGGCGGTACAGGCGTGATACTGACGACAAAACTGCTTTATGAAATGATTCGCAAGGATTACGAGCTGGGTCTTGTGACAATGTGCATTGGCGGCGGACAAGGATTGGCTACGATTTTTGAGCGCCGTTAAATGAATAAATGATAAAGGAGGTGAAAAACATATGAAACTGCCATTGGAAGGCTACACAGTCATCGAACTGGGGACCCATGTGGTGGTACCCAATGCCGGACGGTTTCTGGCGGATTGGGGCGCTAAGGTAATCAAAATCGAGGTGCCCGCAGGGGAAGAGTGGAGAAAGGTAGGACCTTCCTACTGTACACCGATGACGAAAGAAGAAAATCCTCTGTTCCAGGAGCAAAATGCCAATAAAAGGCTGATAGGTCTTAATCTGAAAACAGAGGAAGGAAAAGAAGTATTTCGGAAAATGATACAGAAGGCGGATGTGTTCATCAGCAATGTCCGTATGCGTTCTTTGGCAAAGATGGGGCTCGACTATGAAGCTCTGAAGGAATTGAATCCATCGCTTATTTACGCGCATTTTACAGGATATGGGACGGAAGGCGTGGAGGCGTCAAAGCCTGGATTTGATATGTCCACATTCTGGGCTCGGTCGGGAGCTATGAGAGACTGGTCCGATCCGGAAGGGTTCCCCTTTAAACCACCAGGCGGCTTCGGAGACGCGGCAACAAGCGCGGCATTTACCACTGGTATCCTGGCGGCAATCATCGGGCGCCAGGCTGAGGGCAAAGGAACCTTTGTGACATCTTCGCTTCATGCCTGTGGTATATGGTATAATCAGACAGGCATTATATCAGCACAGTACGGGAACAAATATCCGCCGTCTCCTATGGAAGCGCGGAATCCGTTTACCCATATATACAAATGTGGGGATGGAGAGTATCTCATCATAACAGTTCCCAACTATGATGCAAATTTTAACCGCGTCATGGAAGCTATGGGGCTGGAAACATACTATGATGATCCACGGTATTGCAGAAGAACGGAAGAAGGACTGTTCGCCGGAAACAATCTGCGCGATTTCATCGCCATCATAAATGCTCGTTTTATGGAAAAGGACAGAGATGAGTGGATGGAGATACTGTCAAAGGCAGATATCGCATGCGAGCGTCTGCTGCATCAAAAAGACGTGGCGGATGACCAGCAGGCATGGGAAAACGGCTGTCTTGAGAGAGTGACCTTCCCCGCATCCGGGAAGAGTGTGGCATTCCCCACTGTACCCGTACGTTTTTCCGAATATCAGGTGTGTGGCATGGAGATGCCGGGCGCTGTCGGCGAAGATACAGACGAGGTATTACAGGAATACGGATACGCTCAGTCAGAGATTGACAGTATGCGAGAGGCGAAAGCTATCTTGTGATAAAACCGGAACAGTTCTCTTTTTCATAATAGAGGGCTGTACTGGAATGAAAAAGGTGAGGTGTAAATGTGAATAAGAAAAAAAGTATTTGTCTGATCCTCGGTCTGGCAGCGGCAGTTATCTTCTTTCTTCTGCCGGTACCGGAAGGGCTGTCCGCCGGGGCTATG
The DNA here is from genome assembly GCF_055387595.1 of Mediterraneibacter flintii. Classification (NCBI taxonomy): domain Bacteria; kingdom Bacillati; phylum Bacillota; class Clostridia; order Lachnospirales; family Lachnospiraceae; genus Mediterraneibacter; species Mediterraneibacter flintii. Next base: position 3,026,027 of record NZ_AP031405.1, on the reverse strand, counting down.
AAGGGGTTAGGAATCCTGATTTGCGGCATTATCTGGATGGTTGGCGCCGTGTTCCCAGATTTCGCTGTAATGATTGCTATGTTGTCTGTGTGGACGATTTCCGGTGTTCTGCCATTTGAAACGTCTTTTAGTGCATTCAGTGGGACTTCATTCTGGCTTCTGTTAGGTGCTATGGTAATCGGTGTCGCGGGAAGTAAGAGTGGACTGCTTTTAAGGCTCGCTTTGACCGTGCTTAAGATATTCCCTGCAAATTTTCAAGGGCAGGTTCTGGCGCTTTTGACCTCTGGCCTTATTATCTCTCCGCTTGTGCCAAGTACAGCAGCGAAAGCGGCGATCATGGGGCCGATTGCTAAACAGATTAGTGACACTATGGACTATGAAAACCAGAGTAGAGGCTCTGCAGGTCTGTTCTATGCGTACTTTACCGGCTATACTTGTTTCGGTCCTATTTTCATGAGTGGTTCCTTTATTGCCTATTCTATGCTAGGGGCTCTGCCAGAAGGATTTCAGGGTGTTACGTGGCTTCAGTGGCTGTATTATGCGCTACCTTGGAGTATTGTGATGATTGTGCTCAGCTATCTGGCTATTGTATTTTTCTTCAAGCCAAAGAATAGTGCGAAATTTGATAAAGAGACCATTGTTAATATGAGCAAAGAGTTGGGACCAGTAAAACGGGATGAAAAGATTACCCTGGCAGTCATGGTCGGATGTCTTATCCTATGGATGCTGGAGCGTACGTTGGGAATCAGTTCCGCGGCAGTGGCAGTGCTGGCCATGACAGTACTTGTGGCGGCGAAGGTACTGGACAAGGCAGATTTCGACAAAAAGGTCAACTGGAATCTTGTATTTTTTATCGGAGCAGTCATTTCCATAGGAAGTATGATTAAGTATCTTGAGATTGATACTTATATCGGGGAGAAACTGACTCCGGTCATGGAACCTCTGGTAAGCCAGCCAGTTGTCTTTATTATTGTGTTTGTTGCGATTGTCGTGCTGGCGCGCTTTGTAATCGCCTCGACGCTCACATCGACTGTACTGTTTACAGTGGCACTGGTGCCGTTCGGTACAGCTGTGGGAATCAACCCGTGGGTAATTGGATTTATTGCATATGTGTCCGTCCATGTTTGGTTTATGCGTTACCAGATGCCTTTGTATCTGACAGCGAACGCTACAGCGGGAAATGGAGATATGCTAAATCAGCGTCAGGCGGCGCTGCAGTCAACAATCTATATTGTCATCTCCACCATAGGACTTCTCATCTGTCTTCCGTGGTGGAAGATACTGGGGCTGATGCCGTAGTATTTGGAAACAAACTAGCTCCTCTCTTTTGTCAATTATGATTGCAGAGGATAGAGCAAGGAAACAGATTCTTAATTTAGGAGGAAATAATTATGTTATTAGTAGAAGCTTATTATACATGTAAACCAGGAAAACGCCCGGAACTTTTGGAGATTGTAAAACCGAATATCGAAGGGACAAGAAAAGAACCCGGAAATATCAGCTACATGCATTATCCGGACCCGAATAATGAGAACAATATGTTTGTTTTTGAAAAGTGGGAGAGTTTGGAGCTTTTCAACAACCATTCTAAGACAGAGCACCACAAGGCATTCTGTGCGGCACGCCGGCCACTCCTTGAGCCAGGCAGCTATTTTATCACTATTTACAACGCAGAGGTGAATGAGGAACGTACCGCAATCAGCCGCGAGTTCGTAAAACGCGCAATCAACTAAACTTGCTTCTTCATAATAAATAAAGGAATCCGGGAAAGCTCCCAGCTCTTGGGATGCTTCTCGGATTCTTTGCCTTATCATGGAAATATTAAAGGGTTTTTCTTGACAATACTGTGCGATATACAGTATTATGTAATTGCAAGGAGGAGATAATATGGCGGATGAAAAAGAGATATTGTCTAATCTGGTATCTGAACTGAGAAGAGGAACTCTGATACTAAGTGTATTAAGTCAACTGAAAGACGCGAAGTACGGGTATGCCCTTGTGCAGTCTCTGGAGGAAAAGAATGTAGGGATTGATCCGAATACATTATATCCGCTTCTAAGGAGGCTTGAGAAGCAAGGGTTATTGAATAGTCAGTGGGAGCTGGAAGGTTCAAAGCCAAGAAAATATTATAAACGTACCATTCTGGGAGACAAGATATACAAAGCATTAAAACAGCACTGGACGGAATTGACTGAAAATATGGAAAGACTGGTTGGGGAGGATGCAAGATGACAGATTCAGAAAGAGAGTATATGGAACGTTATATTTATGAGGCGGTACGAAAGGTTCCAAAGCGGCAGAGAAAAGAGATGGAAATGGAACTGCGAGAGCTGATAGAAGATATGTCCGAGACGAGGCCAATGGAAGAAGTACTATTAAAAATGGGCAGTCCGAAAGATTTTGCAAAACAGTACAGAGAAGATAGTGGGTATATTATCGGGCCAGAATACTATGATGATTATCTGTGGGTGATGAAGGTTGTCCTCATCTGTGTAGAGTCATCTGTTTTATTGTCTGGAATCATTGGAATATTGCTGCATGAGGGCGCATATGTAGAATTGTTTGGAAAACTGACGGGAAACCTGATTTTAGCCGGATTTGCGGCGGTGGGAGCTGTAACGCTTATTTTTGCGGTGCTACAGCGGAGAAAGATACGCGTGGAGATAAATGAGAAAAAGAAATGGAGTCCGGAAAAATTAAGCCCGATTCCTGTAAAAAAAGCGCGGATTAGTCGAGGGGACAGCATTGTAGGAATTATATTTCTTGTCCTTTTTAGCGCACTCCTTGCGTTCGCACCGCAGCTATTCAGCGCATATTCTGTGAAAGGGGAGGAATTACAATATGTCAGTATATTTAATTTGGAGAAGTGGGAGCTGATTCTTCCGGTATTTCTGCTAAGTCTGTTTATCAGCTTGACAGATGAGGTGATAAGGTTAGTGGTGGGCAGGTATTGCCAAATCGTTATGATTAGTAATCTGATTGCTAATACGCTCCAGATTTTCCTTGCTGTAATTTTGTTAAAGGTGTTGCCGTTTTGGAATCCGGAATTTCCGGAGAAAGTAAAAACGATGTATCAACTTACAGCAGAGGACAGAGGATTTCAGTTTTTATTAAAGTGGAATTTAGAATTTTTGTCTAATCTGTTTTTAGTGCTTATTTGTATAGCTGCACTGGGAGAGATAGCGGTGACAGTATATAAGACGCTGCGGTATGGGGAAAACAGCTGGCAGTAAAGAGAAAAGGAATTGTGCAATGCTTTTATTTAATGCTATAATTACGTAAAACAGGTGAAGGAGGACGTAATAGTTGGTATCATATCGTAAGTATCTGGAATTCAAATTCGACGAAAAAGAGACAATGAAAAATATTACAAACCATGTGGAAATGATTCTGGAGGAGAGTGGTATTAAAGAGGGAATCATTATCATATCTCCGCAGCATACGACCTCTTCTATCTTTATCAATGATGATGAGGAAGGACTTATACAAGATACACTGGAATTTTTGGAGGCGCTTGTACCAGCTTATAAAGTTCCTTACTACCGTCATAATAAAAGCGAGAAGGACGCTCCGGCACATTTAAAAAGAAATATCATGGGCCGCAGCGAAGTGGTATCTGTGACAGAGGGACATCTGGATTTGGGAAATTGGGAAGAGATATTTTATGCAGATTTTAATGGGAGACGTAAGAAGAAAATCTGCGTAAAAGTGATGGGAGAATAGAGAGAAAAGAAGAGAGGAGTAAACTTTGCCTGTGACAAGGAACAAGGTTTACTCCATTTTTTTATGTATAGGAAACTTCATTCCCTATACAATAAAACCCTCCGAGGGGATACACACTGTGCGCAAAGTGTACAAGCTCCCCAAGATTGAGGGGCAGGGGAGTTGAAGTGAGCTTGTCTACTTTGTTCTGTTTACAATCGAAAAAATAAGAAGGAAAAAAATAGGAAATTTTTGGATAGAAAATCAGGGGTGCAGAATAAAGCACTATGTAAAAGTTTTTTGATAATTTTTATAGAGCAGGAAAAGAATATGTACATACCGCCTTAAAAAACGTATATCAATTTAGGGCGGTATGTATACTTTTGCGCAAAAAGAACGAAAAAATATGCAAATATGAAGATTTGATTGTGCAAAACAACGGTGATATTATGTAGACAATTTAAGCCGGCTTGAAAAATATTATAGGAAGTGAGGCTCGATTTATGCGAGAAAATTTTGATGTGGTAGTTATCGGCGGCGGAACTACTGGAACTGGCGTGATACGTGATTTGGTATTGCGTGGTTTTAAGAATTCCCTGCTTTTGGAGAGGGATGACCTGGCTGCCGGAACTTCAGGCGGATGCCATTCTGCTCTACATGGCGGTTCCCGCTATGTGGTTTCTGACATCCAGACGGCGCGGGAGTGTCTGCAGGAAAATCAAGTGTACCGGAAAATTGTGCCGCAGGTAGTTGACCCGACAGATGCGATCTGGGTGGCAAAAACAGATGAACAGATGGAGTTTGCACAAAAGTGGATGAAAAATGCGGATGACATTGGACTTCCATATGAAATTATTTCAGTGGAGGAAGCAACCAGTGAGGAACCACTTTTAACAAAAGATATCCGTTTTGCACTCCGGACAATCGATACAGGCTTTGATCCCTTTAGGCTGTGTATCGCGCAGGCATATGATGCCAAGAAAAAAGGTGCGCAGATCCGCACACATCATGAAGTGATCGGAGCGCTGATGGACGGAAAACGGGTTGTGGGATTGAGAGTGCTGGATAAGACAGAAAATAATATTTATGAAGTATACGCGAAACTGATTATAAATGCGGCAGGGCCATGGTGCTCACAGATTACAGAAATGGCAGGCTTCGCAATTCCAATGAAACCGAATAAAGGATCTACAGGAATTTACAGTATGCGTCCGACGAAAACGTTGATCGGAATTTTGCGGACTCCGGCAGACGGAGACGGTCTGGTAAGCCAGGGATTCCAGAATACAGCGCTTCTTGGAACCTCCTCTGTAGATGTAGACGATCCGGATGATGCGGATCCAGGCATGGATGAAATCAAAATCATGGAGGATTCTGTAGCAGAGATTATTCCAGACTTAAGAGAGGCAAGAATGCTTAGATTCTGTACAGGTGTACGTCCACTCTATACGACAGGAGAAGAAACAGGGCGAAATATCAGCCGTGGAATGTTCCTTTTAGATCATGAAGAGATGGAAGGCGTATCCGGTATGATTACGATCACCGGAGGAAAATATGCGACAGCGCGTCTGATGGCAGAGGTAGCGGTAGATATGGCGTGTGAAAAACTAGTAGGAAAAGTGCTTCCATGTACCTCAGACAAGGAGCTAATCTATGGCGCTACGACGAAGGAAGAAGCAGAAAAAGAAGCGCAGGAAATCCACGAGAAATATCATATTTCCCGCTATGCGGCACACAAGTTTACGGCACGCTACGGAGAGTTTGCGAAGACGATATTAGAGAAATATCCAGATCAGGCATATGTCATTGATGATGCAGTACAGATGATTGGCTCGGAAGTTTGCTATTCCTTCAAAGAAGAGGAGGTAGAAAACTTTAAAGATCTGCGCCGCCGTACACGAATTGGAATGGGGCAGGAACAGGGAACCTTTTCTATTTATAAAGCGGGCGGAATCGCACAGCAGGCGCTTGATATGACGCCGGCAGAAGCGGAAGAGTGCGTGCTTGGATACGTGCAGGAACGGTGGAAAGGTATTTATTTTGCAGCACAGTACGGTGACCAGCTTCCATTGTCAGAGCTTATGCAGGAAATGTATGTCGGCATGGGCAGTTATGACGTATTAAGTTTAGAATAAGGAGGGCAAATCATGGATGCAAATAAGAATGATGTGCTTGTAATAGGCGGTGGAACTGCGGCCTGCGTAGCTGCGGATGCAGTTTTAAATGCCGGAAAAAGTGTGACAATGGTTTTCCCAAACGGAGGAAGCAGTGAAATTTCTGCAGGGACTCTGGATATTATGGGAGTTGTGCCGGGAGAACATCCGGTTATCTGTGACGATTATAGAGAAGGAGTGGAAAAGCTCCTTGAAAAATATCCAGGCCACACCTATTCCAAGTGTAAAGGAGAACTCGAAACAGGAGTCGAGGCATTGCTTTCTCTGGCAGAAGCGGGGGGATACATACTGAAAGGATTTGATGGGAAGAACGCATGGGTGCCGAATATGCTGGGAACATTTTCTATCAATGCATATGTGCCTTCCACTATGTATGAAGGGGCGATTGTTCCAGGAGAAAAAGAGAGAGTCCTGGTTGTGGGTATAAAAGGAAATGTGGCATTTAACGCACAGGCAGCGGCAATGTCCTATCAGCAGTATCAGAAAAAGCTGGGAGGAAAGGCAGACTATTTTTCTACGGAGATTCAGATAAAGGGCTGGGGAGACAGAAGAAAGATAAGCGATGGAGAGCTTGCAGATTATCTGGATACAAAGGAAGGAAAAGAAGAATTGGTTTCTTTGATTCAGACATTCTGTATGAACAACAGATATTCCTTTGATAAAATCTTGTTCCCACCGGTTCTTGGATACTTAACCTACAATGAGCTTCTGGCAGAATTAAAAGAAGCATGCGGATGTAAAGTGGCAGAAGTGGCAGCGCTTGGCAATTCAGTAGTCGGGTATCGTTTTACACGTGCTGTGTATCGTGGACTCGAAAAAAAAGGAGCAAAGCTCCTTCGCGGGGCTTCTGCAAAGAAGCTGGAGGCGGCAGAAAATGGAGTAAAAGTAGAGTGTGTAATCGGGCTGACCGATCAGTATCATCCGGGAAAGAAGGAAATGTTCGAGGCTCCGGCGGTTGTCCTGGCAACGGGTGGATTTGTAGGAGGCGGAATCAAAGCCAGACATACAGATGTATGGATTGAACTTTTAGAGCAACATCTTGGAAAAGTGACAACCGATCAGCTTGACAGGGACGCAGTACACTCTGCCGGCCAAGATTTTATGAGAATGGGCGTACAGGTAAACACGGATATGTCTGTTGTCGATACAAAATATAACGGGCGCGTTTTTGCATGCGGAGATGTTCTTGCAGGACACAATTTCGCAAGCGAGAGAAGCGGCGCGGGAATTGCCGCTGCATCTGCTTACCTTGCTGGTAAAAATGCTGCTGCAAAAATATAAAGAAATGGGGGAAAGGCAATGGCAACACAAGAATTTTCGAAATTGTATTACAGGACATCTAATTGTCTGACAAGTGACATCATTGCAGATTTTGCTCCGGTCAGCCGTATCCTGGGAGTAGACACCTCTACTGGTATGGGGGCAGTTTTTACAGCCATGGGTACCCGTTTTGACATGCAGTATGTGGCGAAGGAAGCTTTTATGGCGACGGATGGATATGAGTCAGATACGCGGAGTATCGACGACACTCCCGTTGCGGAGGTGATGCGCTATGTACGCGGGGAGATTATTGCAGGAGATAAAGTACCGGAGAAATATAAAGCGTTTGTAGATACTGTCTTAAAAGAAGAAAGTGTCTATGCACAGTATAAAGAATGCAGCGTGGGGGATGAGAATGCAGAGATACTTTTTCTGATTAGTCCTGCGGCTCCAAATGCCGAAAAAACAGCAGAACAGGCGGCTTCTGTTTGCAAGAAAGCGGGAAAAAGTGTTTACTGCACAAACAAATATAAAGACTGTGGGTACTTGCTTCTTGCTCTTGCCCAGACAGAGGCAGCGAATACATATGCGGCTGGAATAAAAGAAGGACTTGCTAAATATGATAGTGTTATAACAGATGACAGCTATGTGCTGGATGCGCTGCTGATTCAGTTTCCTGAGATGGCAGAGAAGATAAAGTTTCTGGATGAATTTCTGGCAGAAAATAAGTTAAGCTTCTCTGGAACAGAAAAAGTCGTGCTTCACGAAAGCGGAGTGATACAGAGACTGTATCCTGCGAGAAAGGTAAATTATAGTGAGATTTTACCAGAAGCAGAACTTCTTTTACCGAAGCGCAGCGGGTATGACGTGACAGATTCTGGGATTGCCGGAGGACTCGGACTCGCAGAGCCAGAAAATCTGCTGGCAATAGCAGGACGCAGAATGACAGATTTAAGCGGAATGGATCAGGACGTAATTGTTACTCCATGCGCGTGCGAAGCGGTAGGCTTAAACTGCGCAGAAAAGGAAAACGTAATGACACTGCTGGAATACATATGCAGATAACAGTGGCAGGCATGAGGGGGTGCCCACAGCGTGAAAGACAAAATAAATATATTTCATAACATAAGGAGGATATAACAATGAAATATGATGAGAACATTTTTAAGTTACCAGAATCGATTGACAAAGAGAAGTATATAATCTGTACATACTTCTGCCAGGGTTATACATCTGACTTGCTGAATCTGGTAGGTTCTATGGCGATTGAACAGACAACAGGAACATGGGCGCCGGTTCCCCTGGAGACACCGGAAGTAAGAAGACGCCATGGCGGGAAAGTCATAGCGGTACATGAAATTCCATGCTATGAGTTCAGTATGCCGGAGGCAGAAGGTAAAGAACGTATGGCAGTATTCCAGATTGCTTTCCCATTTGAGAATATGGGAGCAAATCTTCCACAGGTACTGACTTCTGTAATTGGAAATATTTCTATGGCAGGGAAGTTAAAACTGATTGATATTGATTTCCCGAAAGTATTTACGGACGGATTTAAAGGCCCGAGATTTGGTGTAGAGGGACTGCGCGAAATCACAGGCGTTCCGAAAAGACCGTTCATTGTCAGCATGATTAAGCCGTGTACAGGGGCAACACCGGAAAATGCAGGAAAACTGATCCGTGAGCTTGCAATGGCGGGAATCGATTGGATCAAGGATGATGAATTGTTTAGTGATACGGACTACTGCACAGTAAAGGCAAGAGCAAAAATTGCAGCAGAGATTTTAAAAGATGTATACGAAAAGACAGGAAAACGTGTGCTGTATTCTCCGAATATTACTGACAGACCGGATAGAATGTTAGACAAGGCAAAAATGTGTAAAGAGCTTGGAATTCCGGCGCTTATGATCAATACTTTGACAGTGGGCTGGCCGGCAATGCAGATGATTGCAGAGAATGACGAGGTGGCGCTTCCAATTCTGGCGCATCCGGCATTTGCAGGAGCAATGTATGAGTCACATTATTCAGGTATTTCCAGTCATCTTGTACTTGGAAAATTTATGCGTATGAGTGGGGCGGACATTGTGATTTATCCATGTGCATACGGAAAAGTCAATATTCAAAGAGAGCGTTATATCCGTATCGCACAGTCTCTGCTGACGGATTTCCGCGGTATGAAGCGTACCTTCCCAGGGCCGGCAGCAGGCGTGTACCAAGGATTGATTCCAAATGTTGCAAACGATCTTGGAATGGACTTCTCTATCTCGGCAGGTGCGGCAATGCACGCACATCCAATGGGAGCAGCGGCAGGAGTAGAAAGCTTAATCAAAGCGGCAGATGCTACTGCGGAGGGAATCCCGCTTGAGGAAGCGGCAAAAGATTGTGAGCCGTTGAAGGTAGCGCTTGACCTTTGGGGAATTGGCGTTCATCAGGATTTGTTTGATTTGAAGAAGTAGGAAGCTATGAAAAGAAAAACGGTGGATTTACATATGCACAGCGGATATTCCAGCGATGGGACATTCAGTGTACAGGAGCTTTTTAGGCAGGCAAAAGAAAATAAAATGCAGGCGATTGTTATTGCAGACCATGATACATATGAGGCTGCCGGCGAAGCAGAGGAGGAAGCACGGCGTACCGGAATTTTGACAATTCCGGCGCTGGAGCTCTCCTGCATTGATGAAAACAGGATGGTACATATTCTAGGATATGGAATAGATACCAAGGGAAAGCATAGCCTTTTGGAACTAATTGAAAAGATACAAAAGTCCCGTATCGATATTCTTCCGAAGATAAAAGAGAATCTGGAAAAAGAGGGATTCTATGTAGACATGGAAGAAGTAGAAAGGCTGGCTTATCCGCATCCACCGGTTATTACAAATTTTGCAAATGCAATACTCAACGACACACGCAATGCCGGCAATCCAAAGCTTTGTGTATACCGACAGGGCGGGAGCAAATCTGACAGACCGTATATCCGTTTCATAAAGGATTATCTGGTGGCAGGAAGAAAGTGCTATGTTCCAGAATATATTGTAGATATTTATACGGGAATACGCGCCATAAGAGAAGCAAAAGGAGTGCCTGTGCTTGCACATCCTGGAGAGTGGTTTACCAAGAAAGATGAGCCTAAGATACCGCGTATGCTGGAATGTGGCCTTCAAGGAATGGAGGTGTACACACCGTATCATTCTGTAGAAAAAGAAGTGTATTTTAAACAGCTTGCAGAGAAATATGGATTATTCCAGACTGCCGGTTCAGATTACCATGATGAACAAAAGAAACCAGGTCATGTGATGGGCATGATAAAAGCGGCAGATATGGAAATGTTTTTCCGATTGAAACAGATGATAGAAAAGGCACACGCAGAAGAAAAAACAGCGTGCAGGAGGAATTGACCTGTGAAGTATAAATTGTTGGCAGTGGATGTGGACGGAACACTTCTGGATGACGAACACAGATTATCCAAAAAGAATATAGAAGCGATCAGGAAAGTTCAAAAAGAAGGCGTAAAAGTAATCTTGTTTTCCGGCAGAGGCTATCCGGCGCTAGAAGAGATCATAAAGCAGCTCGGACTAAAGGACGCTGTGGCGACACAGAATGGAAGTCTGGTTTTAGACTGTACGGGAAAGAAGGTTCTGAGAGAAGAATTGATTTCTGAAGAAAATTGTAGAAAAATTTTTTCTTATTGCAGAGAGTACGGCTTCGATCCCCTGATCTACCAGGGGGATAAGGTATATTCGAAGCTGCAAAATGGATACTTAAGTATTTTCGAACGGTGCATGAATCAGAAAGTAATCTTCACGGAGGACATAGAAGAATGCTATAATGGAAAACCTCTGGGGAAAATTCTGGTGTTGGATGAACCAGAAAAAATTTGTCAGATAAAGGACTGGATGGAAGCATATTTTAAAGGAAGTGTCAGTGCACAACTGGCGTATGATTTTTCTCTTGAAATCGGAGGAAGTGATAAAGGCAGAGCGCTGGAATGGATTGCTGACTATTACGGAATCAAAAGAGAAGAAATCGTGGCAGTAGGAGACGGTGAAAACGACAAAAATATGCTCCTATATGCAGGCTTAGGCGTAGCAATGCAGGACGCTATGGAAAATGTAAAAAGCTGTGCGGATAAGGTGACATTGTCCAACAATAAAAGCGGGGTAGCATTTGCGATTGAAACATTTATGTAAGGATACAGTGCAGGTGGAAGTGCACTGATGAAAAAGAGGTGGTGGAATGATTTACGAGGGAACGGCAGTCTCAGAAGGGGCGGCGATAGGAAGTGTATTCCAGTATAAACCCGGCGGACTGAAAGTAGAAGAAACATTCATCAATAAAGAAAAAATAGAAGAAAATATCTGTGCATATCAGGATGTGCTAAAGAAGGCAGAAGAAGAATTACAAGCTTTGACACAGGATATGGATCTGGATGAGGAACAGAAAAAAATCTTCCAGGCGCATATCGACATTGTTCGGGACGAAGAGATGGGACAGGAAATAGAAGACGAAATACGGGAAAATCTGCTTTCGCCAGAATGTGCTGTCAAGACAGTCTATGAAAGATATATTGAAATTATTTCAAAAGCAAAGGATGCGTTGATTCGGGAAAGAGCAGCAGATTTAAAGGATGTAAGCTTAAGGATTATCAGACTGTTACTCGGTGTGAAGGATAATTCCTTAGCGTCGTTACCAGGCGATGTGATTGTAGTTGCACACGATTTGCTTCCCTCTGATACGGCGGCAATGAAAAAGGAACATGTACTTGCCATTGTAACAGAGGTAGGAGGATACACATCACACATGGCAATTCTTGCACGAAATTATGGGATACCGGCAGTATTAGGAGTGCCGGATATTCTTGTAAATACGGAAAACGGACAAAAAATTGCTGTAGATGCACATGCAGGGAAAGTACTTACAAATCTGACGCAGGATCAGGAAAAGCAATATCAGGTAATGCGGGACGTACACTTGAGAAAAATGAGCGATATGAAGCAATACCTCGCTGTAAATCCAGTTACTGTAGACGGAACCAAGATAGATGTATGCTTAAATATTGGCTCCGCCGACAAGAGCGAGCTGGAACTGGAGCAGTATACAGACGGCGTGGGACTGTTCCGCACAGAATTTCTCTATATGAGCAAACAAAAGCTGCCGACAGAGGAGGAACAGTTTCAAGTATATAAGAAAATTGCGGAGGTGTATAACGAAAGACCTGTGGTAATCCGGACACTGGATATCGGTGGAGATAAAAAACTGGATTATTTAGAGCTGCCGCAGGAGGATAATCCGTTTCTTGGGTTGCGCGCTCTAAGGCTTTGCTTTGAGATGAAACCAATTTTTAAAACACAGCTTCGTGCAATTCTAAGAGCAGGATACTACGGAAATATCTGGATTATGTTTCCAATGGTAGGGAGCATCGGCGATATTCGTTTCGCAAAAGAGATCATACGGGAGGTGCGCAGTGAATTAGAAGAAGAGAAAGTGCCCTATGGCAGAGATGTGAAAGTAGGAATTATGGTGGAGATTCCGTCTATCGCTTTGATGGCTGACATTGCGGCATCTGAAGTAGACTTTGCAAGTATTGGAACAAACGACCTGTGCCAGTATCTAATGGCGGTAGATCGGTTGAATCCCAGCGTGGCGAAGTATTACCAGAGTTTTCATCCGGCAATGTTCCGACTGATTAAGCAGATTGTAGAGGAATTTAAGAAACAAGGAAAACCCGTGAGTGTGTGCGGTGAAATGGGCGGAAATCCACAGGCCGTTGCGCTTTTGGCAGGGCTTGGCATCCGGAAATTCAGCATGAATGCATCCTCAGTAGCGTCAGTGAAGAAAATGATTTCTCAGCTGAATATCTGCAAAGCGCAGAGGATGTCCCGAACGGTGCTGGAGTTATCGACAGCCGTCCAGGTAGAAAATTATCTGAACAGCGAGTTTTTGGAGTAAGGCACGAAAAGGAGTGAAAAACCATGTATGCAAAAAAAGTAATGATTGAAAATGAGACTGGGCTGCATGCCCGTCCGGCTTCAGATTTTGTAAATCTGGCGAAAAATTACAACAGCAAAATAACTATTCAGAATATGGATGAGGAAGGAAGCTGCAAGGCAAATGCAAAATCGATTGTGATGCTGATTGCACAGGGACTGTGCAAAGGAACAACGGTAGAAATCAGTGCAGAGGGTGAGGATGAGCAGGCAGCAGTGGAGGACCTTGTCGCCTTGATTCAGACAAAATTTGGAGAAGATTAAAGGAGGAACAGATGGAAGCGATAGGGTTGTACACGAATCAGACAATGATACTGACGGAAGTAACTGCAGGAAACGCAGAGGAGGTCATTCGTCTGCTCGCTGGAAAAGCAATGGAGAATGATTTGATAGAGCCGGAATTTATCACGGCGGTTCTGGCAAGAGAAAAGGAATATCCGACCGGACTTCCCACCGCTGTTCCGATCGCGATCCCACATATACATGACGGGTGCCTGAAATCCTTTTTTTCAATGGTGGTATTAAAAAATCCGGTTTCCTTCCGTTGCATGGGCGATCCGGACGAGACAGTGGAGGCGCCGCTTGTATTTCTGTTCGGAATTACGGATCCAAGCTATCAGACGGCAGTGCTGAAAAAATTCAGCACGATATTCCAGGATGAAGAAACACTCGAGAAACTAAAAAATGTGACAGATGCAGAAGAATTGATGAACCAGATGAAAGGACTTCTGGATGAGTATTTGGTGACAGACTGATGCGAAATGAATCATAAAAATGAAGGAGGACTTGAATATGAAAGCAAAAATTAATATGGCTGTGGCGTGCGGAGGGGGAATTTTTACAACCACAGTGGTGACAGATAAGATAAAGGAAATTTTAAAGAAAGAAAAAATTCCGTTTTCTATCTCTCCACATAAGATTACAGAAGTGCCAAATCTAGAAGGGTATGACTTGATTGTTGTGACAGGAAAAACCAATGCGCAGAACAAAGCCGGTGCTCCAGTTATGCTGGGATTGCCGCTGTTCACGGGGGTAGGGGCAGATAAGTTTACAGAGGAACTGTTGGCAGAGGTAAAAAGGATTATGGCGGAATAAATACATAGTAGAGAAAATAGTTAAGAGAAATGAGATAGGAGGTAGCAGCATATGCAGATATTAATAGACATAGGTAACGCCGTCAACAATGTGATGGGAATTTTTGGCAGTACAATCATCGTACCAATTATCATCTTCATCATCAGTATGTGTATGAGGGTTGGGGTAAAAAAATCATTTCAAGGCGCTATCTATATGGCGGTGGGCCTGACACTCTTCAATGCAGTTCTTGGAATATTGATGAATGCGATTACGCCTTATGTAACGGCAATGGCAGATACTGTGGGCATTTCCCTTCCGTATATCGATATTGGATGGCAGGGCGCATCGGTTGTCGTGTATTCCAACACATTAGGTTATATTTATCTGGTACTTGGTCTTGGATTAAACCTGCTTTTGTTTGGATTGAAATTAGTAGATACGTTCCAGCCGACAGACATATGGAATTATTACCAGTTTGTATTTTGGGCAGTGATTGTGCAGTTTACAACAGGAAGCTTTGCCCTGGGTGTTGCAGCGGCAGTGATGTGCAACTTAGTTGTCCTGCTGATTGCAGATATTATCGCGCCGTCTCTCCAAGAATTTAATGGATATGACAACCTGACATTAACAAGTGTTCCGTCGGGTGGAGCTCCCTTTGCCATGATTGTCAGATGGATTGTAATAAAACTGAAAATTAAGACAAAGCCAGTCAGTGCGGAAAGTCTGCAAAATAAATTTGGATTCTGGGGAGAACCTCTGATTATAGGACTGATTGTCGGAATCCTGATTACAATTTTAGGTTCCTTGACAGGTCTGACAGAGGCTTCTACCTGGTCGGGAATTCTGACTACAGCGATTACAATCGCAGGTGTAATGGTCATTTATCCGTCCGTATCTGGATTGTTTGTAAAAGGCTTAATTCCGCTGAGCCAGTCTATGCAGGCAAGGGCGCAGACAGGAAAGTCGAACCGTAAATATTTTCATGTTGCAATGGATCCGGCGGTTTTCTTTGGAAATGGAGATAACATGGCAGCGGCATTGATTTTAATCCCGATCGTATTCTTTACATCCTTGATTATGCCGGGAAATAAAATTCTTATGCTGGCAGATATTCCGGCGATGGCATTTATGACAGCAGGCTTGATTTGTGTATTTAGAGGCGATATTTTGATGACGATTATATCAGGAACGATCTGGTTTAATATCGCCAATGTTTTGAACTCCGACGTGTGCGCGGCGTTTACAAAAGCGGCAGAATCAGCCGGCGTGGCATCTCAGATGGATTCAGTGGCAAATGCGTTTTCACAGGGACTGGGAATCGCGGCATGGACTGTAGGAACAAATCCAGTACTCTATCTTGTGTACAAAGCATTTTCCGCGGAGGGAGCAATGCGCATTATCGGTGTTATTCTTGTAGTTGCAGTATTCCTTCTGATTTATCTCTCCTTCAGAAGAAATAAGAAAAAATGGTGGATGGCAGCCGGTGCAAGTGAAGAGTATCTCGCAGAGAGAGGATATATTGAATAGACAGTAAAGGGCAGGCAGGAAGTGTGAACTTCCTGCCTGTTTTGCTCTTGAACTCCGCCTTTTTATATTGGATTTATACCCGGGAAATGGTATAATATTCCAGTATGCTCTATATACCGGGGGGGGGGGTAAAAGAAGCTGGAAAATCAAATACTATGCAGAGGTAAAATTTAAATTATTGAAGGCGGTGTGAAAATGGCAGACAGATTCTTTCAGGGATATGTATATCAGTTACAGAACAGTATCTCGAGAACCTTTGGTGTAATAGACAACAGGGAGATTATTTCATGCAGCAATCAGGAACTGATTGGACAGAAAAATACATTCAATCTTATGTCACGGACAAATGAAGAAAACGACGGATTTATTGTGGGGAAAAATACCTATCGGATTTTTTATGAGAATAGTTTGGTGAAGTTTGCGGTCTTTGTAGAGGGAGTTGACAAAGAAGCAAAAGATTATGCGACCATTTTGTCAGTTTGTTTTACCGGTATGAAGTCCTATTTTGAGGAGAAATATAACCGGCATTTATTTTATAAAAACTTGTTTCTGGAAAATATTTTGTCAGAGGATGTAAACGTGAGAGCGAATATGCTGAAAATTCATCTGCTGAAGCCAAGAGCAGTATATCTTCTCAGGTTCGAGTATATCGATCCGCAATGGGAGCTGCATCATCTGTTTCTGGCAATGGATAGACCTGGAAAGTACGAGATTTTCTCTATGACAGAGACGGATGTGATTATTATAGCGGAGGTGCGTTCGAATACTTCGAGGGAAGACTTAGAAAATATGGGGGCATATTTCCAGAAGAAGGCAGAAGAACTCTTTGGTGTTTTACCTGTGGTTGGCATTGGAAGTATTGTGACAGATATACGGCAGTTGACAGAATCTTATAAAGAATCTCTGTACGTGCTGGCGCTTTTGTATTTGTTTGAAGATGGAACAACGGTCATCCATTATAACCATCTGGGGATTAACCGCTTGATTTATCAGCTTCCGCTTCCTTTGTGTGAACGGTATTTAAACGAGGTGTTCATAAAGGGGAGCTTTGCGTCTCTTGAAGAGGAGACACTGGAGACAGTAAAATGCTTCTTCTCCAATGATCTGAATGTGTCGGAAACAGCGAGACAGCTTTTTATCCACAGAAATACACTGATGTATCGGCTTGAGAAGATAAAAAGGCTGACCGGACTGGACATCAGGATATTTGATCAGGCAATTATATTCAAGCTGGCAATGGTGATTTATCGGCACGTGAAATATAAAGAATGATACTCTCATGCAGCCTGCGTTATATCTATGCTTTACAGAAGAGGTTGAATGTGATAAACTATGATAAAAAAATAAGAAGTTTAGCAAGTGAACGGTGGAATAAAGGCGGAGGGGCTGCTATGAGAAAAAGAAGAATACAGGTCGCAAAAGGAGAGATTCCTGCTGACCTCGTGTTGAAAAATGCAAAAGTACTCAATGTTTTTACAGAGGAATTTATCGATGGAGACGTGGCGGTTGTAGACGGCGTCATAGCCGGTGTGGGGAGCTATGAGGGGGCCAGAGAAATAGACTGCACAGGGAAATACATTGTACCGGGATTCATTGATGCCCACGTCCATATTGAATCTTCTATGGTAACGCCACTGGAATTTGCCAGATTTATTGTGCGTAAGGGGACTACCGCTATCGTGGCAGATCCTCACGAGATTGTCAACGTTTGTGGAATGTGTGGTCTTGATTATATTCTGGACGCTTCTGAGCATTCTCCAGTGGATACCTACGTCATGATTCCATCCTCGGTTCCTGCGACAGATGTAGATACCAACGGCGCGGGAAAAATTTTAGCGGAGGATATGCTGCCTTATAAAAGACATCCGAGAATCCTGGGCTTGGGAGAGATGATGCGATTTGTGGATGTACTGAATGGACATGAGGAGACGCTGCGAAAGCTGGATGCTTTTGAGGACATGGTGATAGATGGACATGCACCTAGCATCAGGGGTAAAGAGGTGCAAGCGTACCGCGCGTCTGGTGTTATGGATGAGCATGAGTGCGCGGCTGCAGAGGAAGGATTGGAAAAACTACGTGCAGGGCTTAAAATACTGGTGAGGGAAGGAAGCGGTGCGAGAAATGTAGAGACACTGATGAAAGGCTTTGTAGAAGCTGGGGTATCTCTGGAGAACTGTATGTTTTGTACGGATGATAAGCATCTGGAGGATATTGAGAAAGAAGGACATATCAATGCTTGTATCCGCAAAGCAGTGGCGGTGGGGACACCGGTCATTCAGGCATATAAAATGGCGTCCTGGTATGCGGCGATTGCTTATGGATTGAAGGATATGGGAGCAGTGGCTGCTGGATACGCGGCAGATATGGTTGTACTTGAGAATTTGGAGAAGGCGGAGCCAGAGTTTGTTATTAAGGGGGGAAATGTTGTCACTGATAAGTGGCTTCAGTCTTTTACCTATGAACTGAAAGATAAGTCTCTGTTAAAAACGGTGAAAATCACGAAATTGAGTCTGAAGTCCTTATATCTGGAAAAGAAAGCGGAAAATGATGTGCTAGAGCTTGTGCCGGACCAGCTCTTGACCCGTCATTTAAAAGAGGAAATTCCTGGGGAAGACGGTGTGTTCCGTCCTGACGAGGAATACAGTAAGCTGGTGGTGGTGGAACGTCATGGAAGGAATGGAAAAGTAGGAGTCTGCCCTATGAAAGGCTATGGCATACGAGGTGGAGCAGTGGCGACTACGGTTTCCCACGATTCTCACAATATCATAGCAGCAGGGGACAATGACGAGGATATTCTTTGTGCAGTGTGTGAACTGGAAAAGATGCAGGGCGGATATGTCATTACATCCGGCGGGAAGATTGTGGATGAGCTGCCTTTGACGCTGGGTGGGCTCATGAGTGTAGAGCCGGTGGAGGTTGTTCAGGAGAAAACCTCAAAGATGGTAGAAAAAGCGCGTGCAATGGGGATTAGTAAAGGGGTGGATCCCTTTACAACCCTGTCCTTTATGGCTCTGACAGTCATTCCGGAGATACGGCTGACTGAGGCAGGGATGTTTGATGTAAATAAGATGTGTTTTTTGGAGGCATAGGAGGGGAGCACAAAACCATGAAAAATATTCTGGGACAGGACGGGCTTGTCTATCGTGTCCTCACGAAAACAGTGGATTTGATTATCTTAAATATCCTATTTTGTGTAAGCTGTATTCCCATCTTTACTATAGGAACGGCATGTACAGCACTGTACAGTGTGACACTTAAAATGTGCAAAAATGAGGAATCCTACATTGTGAGGAGCTATGTTCAATATTTTAAACAAAATTTTAAAAAGGCAACGGTGGTGTGGGGGCTCTGTGCCTTGGTGCTATTGTTATTTTATATGGATTTCAGTATTTTGGCGAGTATGAAATCGGAAATGGGGGTTGTGCTCACCACAGCGGTATTGGCGGCGGGGCTTTTCGTGGCAATGGTATTGTCTTACGTGTTCCCATTGATGGCAAAGTTTGAGAATACACTGCCTAATATTTTTAAGAATGCCCTCATCATCTCTATGACGCGAATCCTGTACACGATACCGGTAACGGCGGTGAATCTGCTTTTTGTTTTTGCGATGTTTGCGGGTGGTACGCCCACAGTGTATGGAGTACCGGTGTATGTTATTATTGGTTTTGCTCTTACTGCATATGTGAATTCATTTTTGCTGGGAAAGGTATTTGAGAGATATGTCTGACTGGAAAGTGGTAAAGTTTATCGGACATCATATCGTTGCAATTGTAAGCATTTTGATTACTCTGATAATTGTAGGATATTTTGTAAATATCATGTTTGTTAAAAACAAGAAAGATGTGGTTTCTGTTCTTGTCTTAAAACCTGTTATGGACACATCAGCGCTGGAGCATGAGCTTTCGTCTGTGGTAGAAGTGGGAAAAGGGGAGGAAATCCATATCCAGTCTATTGACTTTGATGTGGCGGCAAATGAGGCAATTGCCACAACATGGCTGCGATCAGGGACGATTGACATTGTGATTGGAAGAGAAGATCAGATTGATTTTTACGAGGAAACAGGATATGTAGGTGAGATACAAAGTGTAGAAGGAAATATCCCAGGCATGGAGGCTGATGCAGGGATAGAAGGGGCGAAAGCAGCATTGACAGTAAACATGCCCCATGAGGAGAATGCCAGGGCAGTGCTTGCATTTTTAGGAAAGAGGTGACAGTGTGGGAATAACGATACGGGATGTAGCAGAACGGGCTGGCGTGTCTGCCGCAAGTGTCTCATTAGTCTTGAATAATAAAGAGTGCAGGATTTCCGATGAGACAAAGCAGAAGATATTTGATGTGGCAGCTGAACTGGGCTACGAAATGCGGAAAAGAAAACATAGGATACAGGCAGCGGCAGGAGGAAAGGTGCTGGGAGTTATTTATTCTGATTTAAACAATGAACTGACGGAGGAATGTATCCGAGGGATGGAGGCGTATGCGTCTATATATGGATACTATACCTTTCATATGTACTGTCAGAATTTTTCCAAGAAGTGCGCAGAGCAAATCGGAATTGCCGCAGAGCTGGGGGCGGCGGGACTTATTATCATACCTCCACTGGATATGAATACAGGGGATAATAATATCCTGCTGGGTGAGAAGCTAAAAAGATCGGGACTTCCCTTTGTGCTGCTAGATAAGGCGATTTACAATGTATTCTGTGATTTTGTCACAGCGGATAATAAGCAGGGTGGGACTATGGCAGTGGATCACCTGTTTGCCATGGGACATAAGAAAATTGGAATCCTCGCCGGCAAACAGGGAATCTATAATACAAGGAAACGGGTGGAAGGCTACCGCGAGGGATTGATGCTAAAAGGCATACCGTTTGATGAATCCCTTGTATATTATAGCGAATACACAGAGGAAGGCGGGCTTGAGGGGGCTCGCTGTCTGACGGAGAAAGGGATATCTGCTTTCGTAGCATGTGGGAGAACACTTGCGGCAGGTGTCTACGCTTTCGCACAGCAGCAGGGTAGACAGATAGGTAGGGACATTTCGCTGATCGGCTTTGCCAATGAGGAGGAGGCGAAGAAGTTAAATCCCAGGCTCACTTGTATCTGTCAGCCAGGAGAACAGATGGGAAGGAAAGCAGCGGAAGTTCTTATAAAGAAGGTGGAGAATGGAGAAGGGGACGGTATCAAAACAAATTACTTTACTCCATCGCTTATAGAAGGAGAGTCTGTAAAGGACAAAACTATTTAAAAAAAAGAAGATAGTGCGCATGGTTGCGTGGAGCATTTCAATGCTGGCAGCCATGCGTATTTTTATTGGACAAAAGACTGTATTGATCTGCGGAGCGTATTGGGAATACAGTATTTTTTTGACGATAGGATTACGGTTGAAATAGCAAAAAAGTAAGGGCTATTTTTATGCAGATTGTACAGAAAATAAAATTTACCTGTTTTTATCATGCAAACAATTGGTGTTATATATTAAATTAAAATATAATTAACAGAAAATAATTAAAAAATATAATAAAAAACAGAAAAAATATCTAAAACATAAATGAGTGTAAATAAAAATGAAATTGACAAAAGGTAAAAATTAAACTATAATTTGGTTAATAAATAAGAAAAATGATAAACATATGATAAATGTTTATCAAAATTAAAAAGGAGGAATGCAATTTATGAAAAAGAAAATGATTGCGATGTTTCTCGTAGCTTCCATGGCGATGACCATGCTGGCGGGATGTAAGGTATCCACGTCCAAGGACGATGGTGGAAAAGATGGAGGCGAGACAGAAGGGGAAGATATCACGGTCCTGACAGATGAAGAATTAGAAGGCAGAGAAGAGATTACTATGTGGTTTTGGGGCGCAGAGCCTTATGCGCAGGAAGCAATGAAGGAAATCCTGGTGGACAAGTACAATGCCTCACAGGATGAGTATCAGCTTGTCGTAGAGTTCCGTCCGTCGGTAGACTCCGACATGACAACTGCACTGGCAGCAGACCAGGGGCCTGATATTGTATACGGATCTGGTCCGGCATTTGTAATGCCCCTTGTAGAAGCAGGAAAACTGGAAAACTTAGATGCGTACTCCGAACAATATGGATGGGAAGACAAGATCCTGCAACCGTACTATGAATCTGGAACAGTAAATGGTAATCTGTACAGCCTGGTAAACGGTGTCAGCACCATGGGTGTCTTCTATAACAAAAAAGTACTGGAGGACAATGGATGGGAAGTTCCAACGACGATTGAAGAGATGGAAGCTATCATGGATGAGGCTCTGGAAAAGGGGATGTACGCTTCCGTTACAGGAAATAAAGGCTGGCAGCCGGTTAATGAAAACTATGGCTCTCTGTTTCTGACACACATTGCAGGACCGGAAACGATGTACAAAGTTTTGACAGGAGAAGAAAGTTGGGTCAATGACGATGTAAAAGCGGCAATCCAGAAATCTAAAGACTGGTGGGACAAAGGATATCTTGCCGGAGATGACTATGTGAACTTAAACTTCAGTGAATCCTTGCAGCTTCTGTCCGAAGAGAAAGCTCCGTTCTTCGTAGGACCATCCATCGCGTTCCAATGGGCAGCTTCTTACTTCACAGATGACAAAGAAGAAAATATTGCATTCATTCCGTTCCCGGCTACAGAGCAAGTACCGGAGACAACGTATACACTGGGAGCAGCATGTACACTTTCCATCAATGCCAATGCAGAACAATCTCATAAGGATGAGGCGGCGAAAATCATTGACATGATGATGAATGCCGAATTCATGCAGGAGATGACAGCGGCATGGCCAGGATACTGGGGAACCCCGTTAAAAGACCTTTCAACAGTTGATACAAGCGAGATGGGGTACCTGTCGTCTGAATTTGTATCTGTTGTCCAGAGTGTATCTGACGCCGTAAACCAGGGGAACTTTGGTTACTACGACAATGTATTCTTCCCGGCAGATACACAGACTAGAATCGTTAACATTGATGAGGTGTGGTATGACACAACGACCGTTGATGACTATGTACAGTCGCTGGAGGATGCATTTGCAGAAGAGTTCGAAAAGGGACTGGTACCACCGATTCCAGCGCCTGCAATGAAGTAAACTAGATACACAAAAGGGCTGCTGAAGAGGGGGACTCAAAAGCAGCCTTCTTTTTTGCACAGAGCAGAACTCACGAAAAGATGGGAGAAGAAATGAAGACAAGAAAATTTAATTGGAATTATGTCCTGATAGCTCCGGCGCTCATCATCAGTGTGTGTATCATTTTAGTACCGGGCATCATGACGGTTATATATTCGTTTACGGATTGGAACGGGTTATCTCCGGAAATTAACTTTATTGGATTTCGGAATTTTATTGAGTTGTTCCACGATAAAATTTTTTATAAAGCAATTACGAACAATATCATCTGGACAATTCTTTTTCTGACGATACCTGTCTGCATCGGTATGTTGGCAGCGATGCTGCTGCTTTCTAGAAGAAGGACAAGAAGTATTTATCAGGTGGCATTTTTGATACCCTATGTGCTGGCTCCGTCAGTCAACGCAATGCTTTGGCTAAATGTTATTTTTAGTCCGGTATCCGGTGTGATTTCTGTGCTTCGGAACTTAGGAATAGACATTGGCTCTCCGCTTGCAAATGTTAAGACGGCCATTTACGGATGTGCGGCGGTAGATATATGGCACTATTGGAGCTATCTGACTGTCATCTATCTGGCGGCATTACGGCAAACCCCTACCGACCAGGTAGAGGCGGCGAGAGTGGAAGGATGTAACGGCTGGCAGCTTTTCCGTTATATATATCTTCCGAATATCATGTCCACTGTGAGCCTGATGTTTGTCATGATCACCATCGGTTCTTTCCTGGCATTCGACTACATTAAGCTGATGACAGGGGGCGGGCCTGCCCATGCGACGGAAGTGCTTGGAACTTACGCGTATACCTTTGCATTTAGTTCCATGAAAGTAGGCAAAGCAGCGGCATGCGGACTATTCATTAGTTTCTTCGGATTGATCGCGTCCTTTATCTATGCGCGGATAAGCAGAAGAGAAGACAGAAGATAGGAGGAGAAAAGAGTTATGGCGGCGACTTCGAGAAAGAAAAAAATCGGTGTAAACCTGGCGATCCATATCATCCTTCTGATTCTGGCGGTGATATGTCTTGCACCAATCGCATTGGTATTTATAAACAGCTTTAAAGAAAACGCGGAGATTGTGGCAAATCCTCTTTCTATTCCGGTGGTGCTTCACCTGGAAAACTATATTTCGGCGTGGGAGACCGGCAACTTCTCTGTGGGATTTATCAACAGTATCAAACTGACCGGCTGTACGGTTATCATTATCCTGATTACAGCGAGTCTGGCGGGATATGTACTCTCCGGCAAACGTATCAAGGGGAGTGGAGCAGTTCTGATGTATTTTATGATGGCGATGACAGTACCGATCCAGTTGTTCTTGTTCCCACTCTACTACGTATATGCGAATTTGAACTTGATTGGAAATATACCGGCGACCAGTGTTATCTTGGCGGCTCTGTACATGCCCCTATCTGTATTCCTTATGCGGACTTACTTCCTCAATGTACCGAGGGAGTTAGAAGAGTCGGCACGTATTGATGGGGCGGGGACACGACAGGTTATTTGGCATATTATGCGTCCGGTGGTATCGCCTGGACTCATTACGGTGGCAATTCTGGTGGGATTGCAATCTTGGAATGAATATCTGATTTCCTCGACTTTCCTGCAAGGGGCGAAAAACTTTACCGCTACATTAGGCTTCCTTGCCATGAACGGGTCCTACGGCTCTGACATGGGAATTATGATGGCAGCAGCGTTTACCTTGATTGGGCCAATTATTGTATTCTTCCTCTGTACACAGAGATACTTTGTAGACGGTATGGTCAGCGGCGCGGTAAAAGGATAGAGATTTGTGCAACATGCAGGTATTGTCATGTGAACATCCAGAGTCCTGCATAGAATAAGACTGAAACATAAAAGGAGGATGACATGAGTATTAAACAGTATCAAAATAGCATTTATGCCGGAGTACTTGGAAAGATCATTGGTGTTTATCTGGGAAGGCCGGTGGAAGGCTGGACCTTTGAAAAGATTCGAGATACCTTCGGTGAAATTTACTACTATAAGAACCATAAGACAGGAGCCCCTTTGATTGTACCGGACGATGATATTTCTGGTACCTTCGCGTTTTTCCGTGCTCTGGAAGACACAGGATATGATCCGGATATTTCCGCGGAGGAGATTGGAAATGCCTGGCTCAATTATATTGTGGAAAATGAGACGATTCTCTGGTGGGGCGGTCTATGCAGGAGTACAGAGCATACAGCATACATAAGATTGAAAAATGGTATCAAAGCGCCGGAAAGCGGAAGCGAAAAGTTAAATGGAAAAAGTATGTCAGAGCAGATTGGCTCAGAAATTTTTATTGATACATGGGCGCTCGTGAATCCAAATAACCCTGAAAGAACGGCTGAGATGGCGAGAAGGGCAGCCAGTGTCAGCCACGACGGGCTTGCTGTCGATGCAGCAGTTTATCTGGCAGTCATGGAGTCTTTAGCCTTTGAGGAAAAAGACGTGGATCGTCTGCTGGACGAGGGGCTGAAATATATAGACAATACATTTTTCAAAGATTTGGTCGCAGAACTACGCAGAAGGTGTAGAGAGGCGAAGGACTGGCAGGAAGTAAGAGCATGGATAGCTAAAGAGCACGGATATGACAAATATCCTGGAAACTGTCCTATGGTGACGAATCACCTGACTCTTCTTATGTCATTCATCATGGGCGGTGATGATTTTGCAAAATCTTGTATGATTGCCTGCTCTGCCGGATGGGATACGGATTGTAACTCTGGAAATGTAGGCTGCTTAAACGGTATCCGTCTGGGGCTCGACGGGTTTGAGAAAGGGGCGGACATCCGGAAACCTGTGGCAGATAGGCTGTATGTGGTGACCAGTGACAGCGGGGAGACTATTTCCGATGCGGTCTTAGAGACAAGAAAGATTGTCCGTGCCGCTGCAGCGCTGGAAGGGGAAGAAATCACCATTCCTAAGGAACGGTATGCTTTTGAATACCCAGGCAGTGTACAGGGGGTAGTCCCTTTTGACGGCAATGTGGAGGAACAGGTGCTCTCTGGTATTGAGAATAGTTATGAGACGACCGGCGAATATGGATGCCGGATTTCCTATACAGGTCTGGGAAAGGGCGTGCACGCTTCTTGTTGTGTAGATACTTTTATCGACTTAAAGCCCAAGGGTAAGGAAGGAACCAGCTACTTTGATGTGCTTTGTTCCCCGACTCTCTACAGCGGGCAAGAGGTGAAGGCGATTGTAAAGGCACAGGAAGAAAAAAATCCTGTTTTCCGATTCTTTATTCAGTATTTTGACGAGAAGGATGAGTTGGACATGTGCTATGGAGAAAAGACGGCGCTGAAACGCGGAGAGAACGAAATTATCTGGGAAGTGCCGGACACAAAAGGACATGCCATTTACCGTCTGGGAATCTGTCTGACTAGTGAAGACCGTTTAGACGGAAGTATTATTTTAAAAACATTGGATTGGAGCAATGCACCAATTTGCTATAAGATGGGACGCTCTATGGAGATGACACCGACTCTGACTCCGTGGACGACTACCACAGCATGGCTGAAGACTTTTGTCTCCTCGGCGGATCATTTTAATCCGGATTATACCGTAACTTTCTCTATCTGCCATGAATATGCAAACGGAGTGGTAGCGACGGGAACTAGTGACTGGGACGACTATGCGGTGTCTTCTGTCATCACCTTCTCACAACAAAGCCTTGCCGGACTCGTAGCCAGGGCAAAGGGACACCGCCAGTATTACGGCGCGGTATTCACAGAAGGAGTTGCCAGAATCTATCGTCAGAAGAATGAGAAACGGGAGACTTTGGCAGAGATACCCTATGACTATCAGATAGATCAGACTTACAGACTGACCTTCAAAGTAAAAGGGGACTGTCTGGAACTCCTTGTAGATGATGTACCGGTTGTTCGCGCGAAGGACAGTACATACCAGTGCGGACAGGCAGGGTATGTGGTGGATTCCGGTGCAATCCTAGGTGATGGATTCTCAGTGACAAGACTCTGAATATATATACCTTATCAGGCGAAGCCTGCCCTCCCGAAGGGAATGTATTACGGTATGCCCTTTAGGGTATACCTTATCAGGCGAAGCCTGCCCTCCCGAAGGGAATGTATTACGGTATGCCCTTTAGGGTATGATTTTTTGACAGGAGAGAGTGAAATGAGTATAAAACAGTATGAAAACCAAATCTATGCGGGAGTTCTGGGAAAAATCCTTGGTGTCTATTTAGGCAGACCTGTGGAGGGCTGGAGTTATCAGAAGATACAGGATACTTTCGGAGAAGTCTCCTACTATGTACATAACAAAGTGGGAGTACCGTTGATCGTGGCGGATGATGATATTTCCGGTACTTTCGCCTTTTTCCGTGCCATTGCGGACAATGGCTTTAAGAAAGAGACTACCGCGGAGGAATTTGGAAGGACATGGCTTAACTATATCATAGAGAACAAGACGATCCTCTGGTGGGGAGGTCTGGGTCGTTCTACAGAACATACCGCTTTTTTGAATCTGAAAAATGGGATTGAGGCTCCTATGAGTGGTTCTATCGCAGTCAATGGAAAGACTCTGGCAGAGCAGATCGGCGCGCAGATATTCATAGATGCTATTGCGATGGCATGCCCCAACGATCCCAAGACAGCAGTGAAGCTAGTACGCGCGGCCGCTAGTGTCAGTCATGACGGGCTGGCAGTGGATGCAGCATGCCACTTGGCAGCTCTGGAGGCCCTTGCTTTTGAAGAAAAAGATATAGATGTCCTTCTCGATAAAGCGTCTGCCTATATAGAAAACGAGAAATTAAAGGCAATTATTGCGGATGTAAGGGACATCTGTTCGAAGGAAAAAGACTGGAGAAAGGTACGCGCCTATTTGGATCCAAAATATGGATATGAAGTATATCCGGGGTGCTGCCATATGGTGCCAAACCACGTGATGGTCATTGCATCTATTATCCTAGGCGGAGATGATTTCCAGAAGTCTATTACCATTGCATCTTCTGCGGCATGGGATACAGACTGTAATGCAGGCAATGTGGGCGCGCTTAATGGAATCCGTCTGGGAATCGAGGGAATCAACGCGGGAGCAGATTTCAGAGGTCCGGTTTCCGATTCCATGTATGTAGTGACATCCGATGGCGGTTCTGTTGTAACTGACGCGGTACTGGAGACAAAGAAAATTGCTTTCACAGCGGCGAAGATGGCAGGAGAGGAGTATATACCATCCAAAGAGCGCTACACTTTTGAATATCCAGGAAGCACCCAGGGCTTTTTGAAGTGTGAATATCACACGTTGGATGCGGCAGATGTGCGGATTTTAAATGAGAATGAAATATCAGGAGAGAATGGACTGCGTGTGGAATGTGTACATGTGGCAAAGGGAGTGACCGGCAATGTGGCGACTCAGGTCTTTATCGATTTTTCCAAGCTGGCGCAGAATTTTTCTACGGTGGCATCTCCGACACTGTATTCTTCACAGGTTGTACATACCGAGATAAGCCTGGAAGAAAAGAGTAAAGACAGGAAGGACATCCGTGTACGTCCGTATATTCTATATTATGATATCGACAATGTGGTACAGGTAAAATACGGGGAAGAATGGCAGATAGGAAAGGAAAAACAGGAGTTCATCTGGCAGATACCGGATACAAAAGGAATGTCTATTTTTAAACTGGGGTATCAGATTTTAAGTGACGCCCGATTTGACGGCGCGGTCATCCTGCATAAGATAGACTGGAACGGAGCTCCGACAGATTTTGCACAGCGTGGAATGCTTATGAATTCCATTTGGAATACCAACCCATTGTGGTTAGCTGGATTTGCCAGCTCTGCAGTACAGTTTGCAGCGGACTTTAAGAGAACGTACTGCGTATCTAATGTGGAGGATGATGGTGTAGTCACTATCGGAAGCAAAGAGTGGAAAGATTACAGTGTGGAGTCGAAGCTCTATTACAGCCTTCACAAGGAAGGCGGTATGGTGTTAAGGAGCGTGGGACATAGACGCTTTTATGCCGCGCTTTTAGGTGGCTGGAAGAAAGCACAGATTATACTGGTGAAGGATCGTGAGAAGAAGGTGCTCGGCGAAGTGGATTACTCTTACGTGGAGGACGAAGGCTACCGTCTAAAATTCTCCGCGTATCAGAATATCCTGCGGCTGGACGTGAACGGAGAGACGATACTGGAAGTCAAAGATGACACGTATACAGAAGGTGGGGCAGGTTTTATGATTTCCGGCGGGACTATGACCTGCGACAGCTTTATTGTGGCAGGCGGGGAGGATAGATAATGAAGTATGCAGTAATATCCGCGGTGGCGACAGATGAGATTCATTTCCCAGACGGCAGAGAAAGAATCGTTCCTGGCGGTGCTGGAATCTATGCTATGTGTGGGATTCGGCTCTGGGAGAATGATGTGCAGATTGTGACTGGAGTAGGAGAGGACTACCGCACCATTCACGGAGCATGGTATGAAAAGAACCACATTTCCATGGATAGAATGAAGATAAAAGATGAAAAATCACCTTGGACATTGATTCAGTATTTTGAGGACGGCGAACGAGAGGAAACACCTCGTTACGGACTTACTCATTTTCAGAAACTGGAAACTACGGGGGAGGAAATGCAGTCTGTGTTCGATGCGTTCGACGGTGTCTACATTTTTAAGAATACAGATGAATTGTTCTGGACAGAGACATTGAAAGCCCATAGAGGTTATAAAGGCAAAGTGATATGGGAGATTGCAGCAGATGCTGCATTTCCAGAAAACCTGGAAAAAGTGGAAAAAATCGCGAAACAGATGGATGCGTTCTCTATCAATATAACGGAGGCGAAAAACCTGTTTGGGACAGATTCTTGCGAGGCAGTCATTGAATGTTTGAAAGGTTGGGGACTGGAATTGATTTTTCTGCGGCAGGGTGCGAAGGGAGCAGTTATGATTTCCAGGAATGAGATTGTGGAAGTAGGGTCTATGCCGAATGTAAAGGTGGAAGACCCTACAGGCGGAGGCAACAGCTCCACCGGTGGAGTTTTGTGCGGGTTAGTGAACGGATACAGTCCGAAGACCTGCGGAAAAATGGGAAGTATCTCCGCGGCAATGTGTATCTCCCAGCATGGAGTACCGGAAGAGATAACCGAAGAAATGCGCAGAGAAGCGTGTAGAAAAGCAGGAATTGAGGTGTAAGATATGCTGAGTGATAAAATCCGTGCAAAAAAATCTATTCAGAAAATGCACGAAATATATGAATATTATCAGAATGTGCCGGAGAGGGGCCTGGTGATCGATGGGAAACCTGCTATGACACAGATAGACCCAGAGAAAGCGGGAGATTTTGTATTGGTAACAGTGCGGGATCCCTTATGTGCCTACGACAAAGATCCGGCACGCATGATTGCGGACAAGCTGGAAAATGCCGAACTCATTGGACAGTCTGGAATGTTTACCAGCTATACAGGGATGTATAAAGGGGCAAAGATCAGTGTGGTGAGTGGGGGCAGTGGTTCTCCGGAGGTAGAACTTCTTCTCTACGATTATATGGAATATACGGACGCGCATACCTTTTTAAGGGTCGGAGGCTCCGGCGGAATCGGAGATGAAGTGAAACCAGGAGACATTGTTATCTCTAGCGGTGTGGTGCGTGAGGAAGGAATGACAAAAGCGTACGTTCCGGCAGTGTATCCGGCAGTAAGTAGCTATGAAGTAGTAAGCGCCATGGTGCAGGCGGCGGAACAACTAGAGGCCTCTTACCATGTAGGGCTTACTGTGTCGGTGGACAGTGATTTTATCGGAGGAGGACGCCCTGGCGTGGGTGGATATTTACAGCCATGGAACATAGAATTTGCAGGTATTTATAATCGGGCGGGAGTTCTAAACGGAGATAGAGAGTCTGCGGCGATTGTGACACTCTCGGCACTTTTTGGAAGGAGAGGCGGCTCTGTCTGCTCGGTGGCGGACAACTTATGCACTGGGGAAAGGTTCCAGGCGGGAAGTGGTCATGGCTCTGCTATTGATATTGCACTGGAAGGCTGTGCAGTCTTAAATGAAATGGATAAACAAAAAAAGAATAGGGGGAAACGCTATTGGTATCCCGACATGGAAAAGGAGTAGATATATGGAGAAAAAGAGTAATCCCATGAGTAGACAGGTAATGAGCCTGCCAAAGCTGATAGAGGAACAATATGAAGATTTGGAGCCAAAGACAAGAACTGTGCTTTCTTTTCAAGAAATCTTTAACATCCAGAGGATTGTTCTGACCGGATGCGGAGATTCCTATGCTGCGGCGATGGCGACGAAGCATGCCTTTGAGATGCTGACTGGAATTCCTACAGAGGTTGTGACTGCATTGGAGCTTGGAAGATATTACTGTAAGAGACACATGGGGGTAGATTGCAGAAATCCTCTTGTCATCGCAGTCAGCAATTCAGGAACCGGAGCGCGGGTAGCCGAGGCAGTAGAGAGAGCCAGGAAGCATGGCTGCTTTGTGTTGGGTGTGACAGGAAATGAAGAGTCCCCGTTAGGGAAAAACTCCGATAAAATATTAAAGCTGAATATCCCGCCTTTCGAGGGAGCGCCGGGAACGAGGAGTTACATGGTGAGTGTCATGTCGCTTCTACTCCTTGCCATTCGTTTCGGAGAGGTACGGATGAACTATACTATGGACACAGCGATGCAGTACAGAGAAGAAATGAAACGGCAGGGAGAAGAACTAAAAAAACTGCTTCCTGAGATGGATGAAGTGTGCTTCAAGGTGGCAGAAGAGTGGAAAGATTTTCCGTGCTATGATTTTGTGGGTGGAGGCTTTGACTATGCCACTGCATGGTTCGGACAGGCGAAAATTCTGGAAGCGACCGGAAAGTTTGTCATGCATATTAATACAGAAGAGTGGTTCCACTTAAACTTCTTTGCAAGAGATGCAAAGCATACGGGGACGGTTGTGGTTGCCAACACTACTAACCCGGCGCATAGTCGTTCTAAAGAACTGGTGAAATATGCGAACGTTCTGCATCGTCCGCTGGTGGTCATTACCGATGGGGGAGCCTTAGATTTTAACGGTGAGGAAGCTATCTATATCAAAGTGCCAAAACCGGAGGCACAGATTCTCATGCCGCTTACACACTTTGCGCCGGTATGCCTCATTGCTGCTTATATTTCTGAACTTATCGGGGAGAAATACGGCAGAGGCTGTGAAGGAGATTGGTCTTTCGCTCAGGGAGGCGCAGGAGTCACTAACAGTGAGATTATCTTGGATTAAGGAAATAAAGGAGTAGAAGGATGCTGAAGAATTTTAAAATAGAGACCAAGTATAATGACGTGTACGACATTACAGAGCAGGTTCTTAAGACTGTGGAGGAAAGCAAAGTGAAGGAAGGAACCTGTATCGTGTACAATACCCATTCTACGGCGGGACTGACGGTATTTTCCCCATGGGATCCGGACGGTTTTCTAGACTTAGACGATGAGATCCGCAGACTGGTGCCGACTAGAGTGGATTTCAAACACCAGCACGACACTCCACAGGATGCGGCAGGACATATCAAATGCGCGATGTTTGGCGTGTCCTTAAGCTTTATCGTAACGGGTGGAAAGCTTTTGCTGGGCGGCTCCCAACATATTTACTTCCTGGAATTTGATGGACCTAGGAATCGGGAATTTTATGTAAAGATACAGAGTGACTAAAGGAGGAGAAGGAAATGAAGAAAATCATATTAGACTGCGATCCCGGCATGGATGACTCTATGGCGATTGTCATGGCAGTGAAATCTCCAGAGCTGGATGTCCTTGGAATTACAACGGTAAACGGAAACTATCCGGTTGACGTGACACAGAAGAATGCAAGAAAGGTACTGGAGCTTTTAGGCAAGACGGAGATACCGGTTGCCAGAGGAATGGCAAATCCTATTATACGTAATTCACCAGGCGATCCTTTCACGCATGGAAAGGACGGGCAGGCGGAAGCAAATCTTCCGGAGCCAAAGATGGCACTGTCTGAGTTGGACGCAGTGGATTTTATTATCAGAGAGGTAAAGGAACATCCGAAGGAAGTGACCCTCATTGCAACAGGGCCTATGAGCAATATTGCTATGGCAATGCGCAAAGCTCCGGAAATCAAAGAGATGATACCGGAAATCATTGCTATTTCCGGCATGTTTGGACTCAATGATTATGCATTTATGAATGCGACAGGGGATACTCCCCAGAGTGAATGGAACGTGTATGTGGATCCGGAAGCGGCGAAGGTGGTCTATGAATCCGGCGTGAAGCTGACGGCCCTGGGACTGGATGTAGCGACATATTTTGATGTAGATTTTACAGAGGAAGAGATTCAGAAATTAGAAAAGAGTGACAAAAAAGAGGCGGCGTTTCTGGCAAATGCCATCCACTTTGTAAGAGGCAGAGGGTTCGGCGCGTATTGCACAGTTATCGACTGTATGGCAGTTGCCTATGCCATAGATCCGACTCTTGTGGAGACACTCAAGGCGCATGTGGGCGTGGAGACGAAAGATGGTCTGACACTTGGCATGACAGTAATTGACAGAAGGCACCACTTTGTATGGGAGCAGCTTCCGCTTATAAATGTAGGGAAGAAAGCAGACTGCGGCAGATTTTTAAAGCTGCTGCTTGACTTAGTGCTAAGATAAAGATAGAGGTGGATAATGTACAGATATCAGCATAAAATGATGGAGAAAGAAGCAATTTATATCGCCGGTCCGGAGTGCTTTTACACCTATGGTTATGATACTCTGGGAGCGATGAAGGCAAGAGCAGAGGCAGTTGGCTGTTCGGTGACTTTGCCGAACAGTGACCCGTTGGATATGGAAAATCCGGACCTTCAGAAACGGGCAGACAGTATCTTTGCAAATCTTGAAAAGGTAATGCTGGATACGACGGCAATCATTGCTGATCTGGAGGCATACAGGGGTGCAGAGCCGGACAGCGGCACTGTCTATGAGATTGGGATGGCATATGCCAAGGGAGCAAAGTGTTATGGATATACCAGAGATAAGAGGAGCTTTGCCACAAAGAATGTCAATGCTTTCTTGAATGGAAAAGAAGCGGAGGATGAACTGGGGAACAAGGGCATGTATCTGGCTTTGCCGTTTGCACCGTCCATTATCGGTTCTACGAAGATCATCGAAGGAGATTTTGACGATTGCCTAAAAATGATGGTGCGTGATGTGGAGGAAGAGTACAAGCGTAAAGCGGACAGAGGCTACTATGTGGATTATTCTAAGACTCGTACAGTGAAGGAAGAGGAGGCACCTCTTATCTACTTGGCGGGTGTGGGACGTTATCGTGATGATGCAGAAGATGTTTTCGCAAAGAGAAAGGAAATCTGTAAAAAATACGGACTGAATGTGGTAACTCCGATGGATCAGGCGCCGGGAGTGGAGAAGATAGAGACGGACAATCCCTATATCTGGGCCTCCAATGTCTTTGACAACTACCAGCAGCATGTGCGAAACTGTGACGTCATTATCGCAGATCTAAATGATTATCGTGGATATGAGGTCAATAACGATGTTGGATTCGAGTGCGGCATGGGCTTCCAACTTGGTAAGAAGCTGTACGGATATATGAAAGATACCTCCCCGCTTGTTGAGAGGATTCCCCACCTTGGAGAAGAAAGAGAGTTCAGGGAGCATACAGGCAGCAACGTAGAGAATTTTAACTATCCTTGCAATTTGATGTTTTCCTGTTCCATGAAGATTTTCGAGGGAGAGTTTGAGAAAATCATACAGCAGGTAGCGAAAGATTTAGAAGGAAAATAGAAAGTTTGTTTTCAGACAGTATTGCCCAATAAGCGAGAACAGACGGAACTGTTTTAAAGAAGGAGGAAGGAAGATGGGAACACCACACAACCGCGCCGAGATCGGCGATATTGCGGAGAAGATACTGCTTCCGGGAGACCCGCTGCGCGCGAAATTTATCGCGGAGAATTTTCTTGAGAATGCAGTCTGCTATAATGATGTCCGAGGGATGTACGGATATACGGGGACTTATAAAGGAGAAAAAGTGTCGGTTCAGGGAACAGGGATGGGGATGCCGTCCATGCACATTTATGCAAATGAGCTGATGGAAGTATATAAGGTAAAAAAACTTATTCGCGTTGGGACTTGTGGAAGTCTGCGCGAGGATGTATACTTAAAGGACGTTGTCATTGCTATTGGCTCCACTACAGACTCCAACATGAATAAAGACCGCTTCGGGAGTATTTCATTTGCTCCCACAGCGAGTTTTGGCCTGTTAAAGCGGGCATATGAGATTGCCATGGAGAAAAAAGTGCCTGCCATTGTGAGTAACATTTTCACAAGTGATAAGTTTTATGATGACAATGCACAGCAGAAGAACAGCCTGCTGGCCTCCTACGGGATTGCGGCGGTGGATATGGAGACATGTGAATTGTATACATTGGCAGCAAAACATCATGTAGAGGCACTGACGATGCTGACAGTCAGTGACCATCTGGTGACAGGGGAGAAATGTACTGCTCAGGAGCGACAGACTTCTTTCAATGATATGATAAAAGTGGCACTTGAGATATAAGAAGGCTTAACCGGTACAAAAAGCAGGCGTTTAGTTTTGTAAAACAGAAAGGAATGTAGACGGTGAAAGTATTGAATTTTGGCTCTTTGAATTATGATTATGTTTACCAGGTGGAGCATATGGTGCGCGCCGGAGAGACACTTGCCTCTGCAGGGATGGAGCGTTTCTTTGGAGGAAAAGGGTTAAATCAGTCTATTGCCCTGGCAAAAGCAGGAGTACCGGTGTACCATGCAGGGCAGATCGGAGAGGATGGAGAGGCATTTCTGGATCTGTGCCGCAGAAACCATGTGGATACCTCCTATATCCGTATGCTGCCAGGAAAGAGTGGACACACTATCATCCAGGTGGATAAGACAGCGCAAAATTGTATCCTTCTCTACGGCGGGACAAACAGGGAAATGACAGAGGAGTTTATCGACACCGTTCTGTCGGATTTTGACAAAGGGGATATTCTTCTTTTGCAAAATGAAATTAACCTGCTGAATGTCATCATTAACCGAGCATATGAGAAGGGAATGACGATTATTTTAAATCCGTCTCCATTTGACGATGCATTATCTGTTTGCGATATGTCGAAAATTTCCATTTTTCTTATGAATGAGGTGGAAGGAGAGCAGATGACTGGGGAGAGGGAACCGGAAAGGATTCTCTCCTGTATGAAAAAAACATATCCGGAAGCGCAGGTTGTTCTGACCCTGGGGAGTGACGGCTCTGTTTACCAGTACAAAGAGGAACGCTATGTCCAGGAGATTATCAAAGTAAAGGCGGTGGATACGACTGCCGCAGGAGATACTTTTACCGGATATTTTGTGGCCGGGCTTTTAGAAGGAAAATCTATTCCGGATACGTTACTGCGGTGTGCCAAAGCATCAGCAATCGCAGTATCCAGGAAAGGCGCGGCTCCTTCTATCCCCTATAAAGAAGAAGTGGAAGCCTGGAAGCTAAATAGGAAAGATGAATAGGCAAAATGGTTCATAATGAATAGGCGAAATGTTTTGACATTTTTTTCGAACTGTGTTAGAATGGCTACGCTTACAAGGTGCGAATGACGGAGATTGCATTTGCACCTTTTTTTTGGAATGCTATCAGGACAGAAATGATTGAGAGACCACAGTTAGGAAAGGAGAAGTGTTTTGCTTACCATTAGTAATTATGTAAAACCGAAAACGCTGGAGGAAGCATATGAACTCAACCAGGCCAGAAACAGCCGTATAATGGGAGGAATGATGTGGCTGCGACTTGGAAATGCGAGAGTAAAGACAATTATAGATTTGTCAGGACTGGGTCTGGATCAGATTGAGGAAACAACTCATGTGTTCCGAATCGGGGCGATGTGTACACTGCGCCAGTTGGAGGAATGTGAAGGATTAAAAGAAATGTATGGGGAGGGAATTGCAGAGTCTGTCCGCCACATTGTCGGAGTGCAGTTCCGCAATCAGGCGACTGTCGGAGGCAGCATCTATGGCAGGTATGGCTTTTCAGATGTGTTGACGGCGCTGCTTGCCCTGGATACTTTTGTAGAGCTATATGACGGCGGAACAATTCGGCTTTCAGAATTCGTAAACCGAAAAAAGGACAAAGATATTCTGGTTTCTATTATTATCAGAAAGAGCAAGAGAAAATTTCACTATGAATCGGTAAGACAGACAAAGACAGATTTTCCAGTTCTGGCCTGTGCAGTAGTGACTGGTATCGTAAATGGACAGGAATCCTGGTATTTTTCTGTTGGGGCGCGGCCGATGAAGGCGGCGCTGCTTGAAAAACAATGGAAAGTACCAAAGGATGCAGATGATGAACAGCTGGAACAGTTTGCCAGACAGGCGGCGGAAGAATTTGACTATGGCTCTAATATGAGGGGAAGTGCCGCCTACCGCAGGCACTTGGCAGAAGTACTAATCCGGCGCGCAATGCGTGCGGTTTTATCGGAGGATTAACAGATGGAAGTACAGTTTAGATTGAATGGGAAGCATGTAACGGTGGAAGCGGGCGGTGATACAATTCTCTTGAATGTTTTAAGGAATCTGGGCTGCCGTAGCGTAAAATGTGGGTGTGAGACGACAAACTGTGGATTGTGTACAGTCTGGATAGACGGAAAATCTCGGCTTTCTTGTTCGGTTCTTGCAGCGTCAGTAGAAGGATGTGAGATTACAACACTGGAAGGCGTGGAAAAAGAGGCCGCCGCATTCGGCGCTTTTCTTGCAGATGAAGGAGCAGAGCAGTGTGGGTTTTGCTCACCAGGCTTTATTATGAATGTACTTGCTATGTTTCGGGAATTAAAAAATCCATCTGTTGACGAAATCAAAGAATACCTTTCCGGCAATCTGTGCAGATGTACCGGATATATGGGGCAGCTCCGCGCAATACAGAAATATATGCAAAGCGGTCAGGCAGCAAAAATGCTGGAGGACAAGGAAGGCAGCATGGAGGTGAGCGCATGAGAACAGTAAACCAGCCGGTAAGAAAGGTAGATTATAAGGCGTTGGTGACGGGAAAGGCGGTATATACGAATGATCTGGCTCCGTCGGACTGCCTGGTTGTAAAAGTTATCAGAAGTCCCCATGCACATGCCTTGATCAAAGAGATAAATATAAACCGAGCGTTGGCAGTACAGGGAATTGAATGTATTTTAACTTATAAGGACTGTCCAGACAAACGATTTACGATGGCAGGGCAGACATATCCGGAGCCAAGCCCTTATGATCGGTTGATTCTGGATGAGAGAGTCCGCTTTGTAGGGGATGCAGTGGCTATCGTGGCAGGGACAAGCGAAGAAGCGGTTGTCAAGGCTATGAAGCTGGTAAAGGTAAAATACGAAGTGCTTGAGCCTGTTTTGGATTTCCGGAAGGCAAAGGATAACCCGATACTAGTACATCCAGAAGAAAACTGGAGGAGTCTGTGTCCGGTGGGAGCAGATAACACTCGTAATCTGTGCGCCCATGAGGTGAGTGCAGAAGGAAATATCGAAGCAGTGTTAAAATCTTGCGATTATGTAGTAGATCGGGTGTATCATACAAAGGCAAATCAACAAGCAATGATGGAGACATTCCGCACGTATACATATATGGATGCCTATGGAAGACTCAATATCGTCTCTTCTACGCAGGTTCCGTTTCATATCCGGAGGATACTCGCAAATGCTTTGGATATACCGAAGTCCAAAGTACGTGTGATAAAACCGCGTATCGGCGGCGGATTCGGTGCGAAGCAGACATCTGTATCAGAGGTATATCCGGCACTTGTGACATGGAAGACGGGAAAGCCTGCGAAGATTGTCTATACAAGAGAAGAATCGCTGACAGCGTCTTCTCCGCGGCATGAGATGGAAATGCATGTCCGTCTGGGCGCAGACAAAGACGGGACGATCAGGGGAATTGATTTATATACGCTGTCGAATACAGGTGCGTTTGGAGAACATGGACCGACGACAGTGGGATTATCCGGACATAAATCCATACCACTGTATGGGAAAACAGAGGCATTTCGTTTCGTTTATGATGTCGTCTACACGCATGTTATGTCTGCGGGGGCATACAGAGGATATGGCGCTACACAGGGAATCTTTGCTGTGGAATCTGCGGTGAATGAGCTGGCGGAGATGCTTGGCATGGATCCTACTGTATTGCGTGAGAAGAATATGGTGCGGGAAGGACAGAAAATGCCGGCGTATTATGGAGAGACAGCGAATAGCTGCGCGCTGGACAGGTGCATGGCACGTGCGAAAGAGATGATTGGATGGAAGGAGAAATATCCGTGCAGAGATATGGGCAATGGAAAAGTGCGGGGCGTAGGCGTCGCCATGGCGATGCAGGGCTCAGGAATCTCTGGAGTAGACACAGCATCTGTGGCAATCAAAGTAAACGATGATGGGTTTTACAGCTTGATGATCGGTGCGACAGATATGGGAACCGGATGTGACACGATTCTGGCACAGATGGCAGCAGAGTGCCTGGAATGTGATATGCAGGAAATTATAGTACACGGAGTAGACACAGATTCTTCCCCCTATGATTGTGGTTCTTATGCCTCGAGTACAACCTATGTAACGGGAATGGCGGTTGTAAAGACATGTGAAATGCTGCGTCAGAAGATATGTGCGCGTGGAGCACAGTATTTAGGCTGTTCTGTGGAAGAGGTAGAGTTTGACGGACAAAAGGTGACAAATTTAGGAACAGGAGAATCAATTACACGCGCAGAAATCGGAAACCGTGTTATGTGCAGCAACGAAGAGGCGCTGTCAGCAAGTGAAGCATTTTCTTCTCCTATTTCACCGCCGCCGTTCATGGTTGGTATGGCAGAGGTAGAGATTGACAGAGAAACCGGCGTTGTAGAGCCGATTGATTATGTGGCGGTTGTGGATTGTGGAACAGTCGTAAATCCAAACTTGGCGCGCGTTCAGGTAGAAGGGGGAATATCCCAGGGAATTGGCATGGCATTGTATGAGGATGTCGTGTACAGTGAAAAAGGAAAGAATTACAGTAATTCCTTTATGCAATATAAAATTCCAAGCCGTCTGGATGTCGGAACCATTCGGGTAGAGTTTGAAAGTAGTTATGAACCGACAGGCCCGTTCGGGGCAAAATCCATTGGAGAAATTGTAATCAATACTCCCTCGCCGGCGATTTCAAATGCGATTCAGAATGCAGTCGGAGTAATAGAACGGGAACTTCCGATTACAGCAGAGAAAGTGTATTGGAAAATGCAAGAAAAGCGACATATGCAGTAAAGGGAGAACCACTATGAAAATCGCACAATTTCAGATGTATGTCTATGAAGAAAAGAAAAAGAATCTCAGGCAGTTAGAAGAATATATGAAGCGGATAGAACAAGAGCAGGTGGATATGATCGCTTTGGGAGAAATGTTTAACTGCCCCTATATGACACAGAAATTTCCTGTCTATGCAGAGAAAGAAGGGACAGAAAGCTGGGAGATCTGCAGCGGTCTGGCAAAGCAATATCATGTATATCTGTCTGCGGGTTCTATGCCGGAGAAGGATGAAGCTGGGAGAATCTATAATACTGCATACATATTTGACCGGAAGGGAAGACAGATAGCGAAACACAGGAAAGCACATCTTTTTGATATAGACATAGAAGGCGGTCAGTATTTCAAAGAATCAGATACACTGACAGCAGGAGATTCCTGCACCGTTTTTGAAACAGAGTTTGGAAAGATGGGACTGTGCATTTGCTACGATCTCCGTTTCCCGGAATTAAGCAGGATGATGGTAGAACAAGGCGCAAGAGTTATTTTTGTGCCGGCAGCGTTTAATATGACGACAGGGCCGGCACACTGGGAGCTTCTGTTTCGCAGCAGAGCGTTGGATAATCAGTGTTTTGTTGTGGGAACATCAGATGCCAGAGATGAAAAGGCAGAATATGTTTCGTGGGGACACAGCCTTTTAGTTTCGCCATGGGGGAATATTATCGATGAAATGGATGAAAAAGAAGGGTATATGATACATGAGATTGATTTAAAATATGTAGATAAGGTGCGCAGAGAGCTGCCCCTGTTAAATGCAAGGCGTAAGGATATATACAGGAAAGAATTACACCGACGCTAATATATTGTGAAAGAAAAGAGAAACGAGCCAGATTGTCTCCCTGGAAGGGAGCATATCAGATCGCGGCGCGCTTCTCTTTTTTCTTTTAAGAGAAATTTAGGCTTTTTGATAAGCAAGCCGTGGGGAGCCATTGCCTGTATAGATAATTCCACAGTAGACAAAGCCATTTTTTTCTAGAAGATGCTGCATGATAAAGTTATCTTTATGTGTATCTATTTTTAGATTTCCGCACTGCTTAAATGCCCAGTCTAGGCAAAAGGAAGCAGCACCCTTACGTGTACCATCGGAGGTGATACGGTGTACGACTCCATAAGGAGAAGAATTCAGCCATTCGCCTTCATATATATGCTGATAAGTAACATCGAGACCCATTTTATAATAAAAGACAGCAACTACCTTTCCGTCTGATTCGCAGACAAAACTGTTGCGGGACTGAATATCTGTCCGGATCAATTCCGGCTCTGGATAGGAAGTACCCCATTGGGAGGGATTCCCGTTTTCTGCCATGAACAGTCTGGCTTTTTCATAGAGCTTCTGGATGGAAGCTAAATCCTTCATAGTAGATTTCCTGATTTTCATAATCGACATAATACCTCACAATTCTACAAAAAATACATAGCATGCGACAAAATATGCAGGTGGATTTCTAAAATTTAGAGCTAAAAAAATAGAAGAGTTGACAGCGTCGGCGTACAATGGACAATACTATATTATTGTAAAGCATCTGATAGAAAAATAGCAAGAAAAAAGAAAGTTGACATTTAAAACCTATGAGTGTAAGGTTTATAAAAACAAAGTCCAAAGTCAGGAGGATAAAATATGAAGCTCAAAAGACGAAGTATCGTGTTTCTGTCAATCATACTGTTATGTTTTTTTACAGGGTGTGCGCCTGCAGAGAAAGACGATATGGAAGGTGCAGAAGTGGAGAAGGACAGTAACGTATTGAAAGAATCAGAACGCCTGGCAGAAAAATACAGAGAGGTATATGAAGAAGCAGAACAAATGGAAACGCTGGGAACAGAAGAAACACAGAAAAACATTATTGCTGCTTTGGGAGCAGAAGGATACTGTGCTGTAGATTCTGAAAATCAGATAAATATGACAAATGAAAAAAGTGCAGAACAATTTTGTGAGAAGGCATCAAAAGGAGAAAAGGCAGAAATTTCTCTTTTTATTGTGGCAGATAATGGAGGGGTTGTGCGCTATGATCTAAGCTGTGAAGAAGGGAAAATGGAAGTAGACAGAAGTAATCTGACTTGGAATGAAGAAGGAAATCCCTGTGCAGAACAAGTAGATTCTTATACGGCAAAGGAGTGGAAATATACAGAGAAAGGGTATTTGTTCCTGGAATTAGAACGTCCCGCTGGTTTTGACGGGCCAAGCGGCCATACTGCACTACGCATAAAGCCATTGGATGAAAATTTAAGACAGTGGACGAAAAAGTGCTTGATTCCAGTAGGATACGCAGGAAATAATCTGTTTATTACAGATTGGAGCAGTGAAGACTGGGGACAGCTTTGTCTATATGATTTGTTTGAACCATTTTATAAAATGAAAAACGGAGAAGAAAAAATATTTGACGCAAAAGTAGGGACTAAAGAATATGCCATTCCAGAAGGAGAATTTGAATCTGTTATCCAGACATTTCTTCCTGTAGATATACAAATTCTCCGTATGGAAGAAGGGTACGATACAGAAAATGGATATTATAAATACCGTCAGAGAGGACAGTATGACATTGGGGGAAATCCAGATACCCCATATCCAGAAGTAGTGGAATGTATAGAAAATGGGGACGGTACAGTGACACTAACAGTAGATGCAGTGTGGAAAAAGAAAAATACAGACAGGGCATTTACGCATAAAGTACAGATATATCCTCAGGCAGACGGAACCTTTCTATATTTGTCAAACCAGATCGAGCCGTCCGGTGAAAACCAGATTCCAGATTATGTCCCGAGACTGTCAGATGAAGAATGGGAACAGTATTACCAAAAATGAGGTGCAATAAAGAGTATCCCGCAATTTAGTCTATTTAGGCTGGCAGGCTTTGCCTGACAACATGTAAATAAGAAGAAAAACAAACGCCCTTGTATAAAATTAGATACAAGGGCGTTTTTGAGAAGGATTATCAAAATATCTGTTGTCTTTTTTTTAACATGATGTTATACTAGGCGACGTAAACGAAAGAAATGAAAGATTATATAAGGAGGTTTTATCAGAATGGCACAGTTTGAACAGTGGACTGGATTTCATGGAAAACTCTGGAAAGAAGAAGTCAATGTACGAGATTTTATCCAGAATAATTATACACAGTATGAAGGAGACGAAGCTTTCCTGGAAGCTCCTACAGAAGCGACAAACAAACTTTGGGGAGAATTGCAGAAGCTGCAAAAGGAAGAAAGAGCAAAGGGCGGCGTTCTGGATATGGAGACAGAAGTTGTTTCCGGTCTTACAGCATACGGACCTGGTTATATCAATGAAGAGATGAAAGATCTGGAACAGGTTGTAGGACTTCAGACAGATAAACCCTTAAAGAGAGCGTTTATGCCCTACGGCGGTATCAAAATGGCAGAGCAGGCATGCACCACATATGGATATACACCGAGCAAAGAACTGCATGACATTTTTACAAAATATCATAAGACACACAACCAGGGCGTGTTTGATATTTATACGCCAGAGATGAAAAAAGCACGGCATAATAAAATCATTACAGGGCTGCCGGACACCTATGGAAGAGGTCGTATTGTAGGCGACTACCGTCGTGTGGCGCTGTATGGAATTGATTATCTGATTCAGCAGAAGGAAGCGGATTTCGTAGAATCAGAAAGACATGGAATGAAAGGGACAGATTTTAGACTTCGTGAAGAGATTTCTGATCAGATTCGTGCTCTGAAAGGCATGAAAGAGATGGCTGCGGTATATGGATT
Source organism: Mediterraneibacter flintii (assembly GCF_055387595.1). NCBI lineage: Bacteria > Bacillati > Bacillota > Clostridia > Lachnospirales > Lachnospiraceae > Mediterraneibacter > Mediterraneibacter flintii. The sequence continues at coordinate 2,982,170 of NZ_AP031405.1, read as the reverse complement.
TGATATTTCACAGCCTGCCAAAAACGCAAAGGAAGCAGTACAATGGCTGTATTTTGGATACCTTGCTGCAATTAAGACCCAGAACGGTGCTGCAATGAGCGTTGGGCGTATTTCTACATTCCTTGATATTTATATCCAGAGAGATATGGAAAAAGGAATATTAACAGAAACACAAGCACAAGAATTGATCGACCATATTGTAATGAAATTCAGAATGGTAAAATTTGCACGAATTCCGTCTTACAATGAACTGTTCTCTGGAGATCCAGTATGGGCAACTCTGGAGATGGCAGGAATCGGAATGGATGGACGCCATATGGTAACAAAGAATGACTATCGTTTCTTGCATACACTGGAAAATATGGGGCCATCTCCAGAGCCGAACCTGACGGTTCTGTATTCTTCCCATCTGCCGGAGAACTTTAAGAAATATGCGGCGTATATTTCTGTAAAAACAAGTTCTATCCAGTATGAAAATGATGATGTTATGCGTCCGGTTTGGGGAGATGACTATTCTATCTGCTGTTGTGTATCTGCGACACAGACCGGAAAAGAGATCCAGTTTTTCGGAGCGCGTGCAAATCTTGCAAAATGCCTGCTTTATGCAATCAACGGCGGAATAGATGTAAAGACAAGAGAACAGGTAGGACCGGCATACAGACCAATTACTTCTGAATATCTGGATTACGATGAAGTAATGGAGCGTTACGACGCTATGATGGAATGGCTGTCAAAACTGTATGTAGATACTTTAAATATGATTCATTATATGCATGATAAATATTACTATGAAGCTGCGGAGATGGCATTGATCGATACAGACGTAAGGCGTACATTTGCGACAGGTATTGCGGGATTCTCACATGTAGTTGATTCCTTAAGTGCAATCAAGTATGCGAAAGTAAAAGTAATCCGCGACGAGGATGGAATCGCAGTGGATTATGAGACAGAGGGAGATTTCCCAAGATACGGAAATGACGACGACCGCGCAGACGAGATCGCAGTATGGCTTTTGAGAACATTTATGAGCAAGCTGAAAAAATGCCACACATACAGAAACTCTGAGCCTACAACATCCATTTTGACCATTACCTCCAATGTCGTTTATGGAAAAGCCACAGGATCACTTCCAGATGGAAGAAAAGCGGGAGAACCTCTTGCACCAGGGGCAAACCCATCTTACGGAGCAGAGAAAAACGGACTTTTGGCTTCCTTAAACTCTGTTGCAAAGTTGCCGTATGAGCAGGCACTTGATGGAATCTCTAATACACAGACAATAAGCCCTGGAGCGCTTGGACACGATGATGATGAACGCAAGAATAATCTGTTCCATGTGCTGGATGGATACTTTGATCAGGGAGCGCATCACTTAAATGTCAATGTATTTGGTACAGAGAAACTGATTGATGCAATGGAACACCCAGAGAAAGAAGAATATGCAAACTTTACAATCCGTGTATCAGGATATGCTGTGAAGTTTATTGATTTGACACGTGAACAGCAGATGGATGTTATTTCCAGAACATGCCACGATAGAATGTAATCATGGAACAGGGGTATGTACATTCACTGGAAAGTTTTGGATCGGTAGATGGACCTGGAGTGCGTTTTGTCATCTTCTTCGCAGGTTGTGCTATGCGGTGCCAGTTCTGTCATAATGCAGATACATGGAACATGAAAAATGGGGAGCTCTATACAGTGGACGCACTTTTAAAAACTGCCTTGAAATACCGCACATACTGGGGAAAAGAAGGAGGAATTACAGTCAGCGGGGGAGAACCTCTCCTGCAGATTGACTTCCTGACAGAGTTATTTCGGAGGGCAAAGGCAGAAGGGGTGCACACTACCCTGGATACAAGTGGAAATCCATTTACAAGAGAAGAACCATTTTTTGGAAAGTTTAGAAAGCTGATGGATGTAACCGATCTGGTATTGTTGGATCTAAAGCATATTGACGATGTGCAGCATAGAGTGCTTACAGGCTGTACAAACAAAAATATCCTGGATATGGCAGAATATCTTTCTGAGATTGGGAAACCAGTATGGATACGCCATGTACTTGTGCCGGAGCGCAGTGATAATGACGTATATCTGGAAAAACTGTCTGCATTTATCGAAAAACTAGACAATGTAAAGAGAGTAGAAGTACTTCCGTACCATACATTGGGAGCTTTCAAGTGGAAAGAGCTTGGAATGGAATACCCTTTGGAAGGGATCGAACCTCCGACAAAAGAACGAATTGAAAATGCAAACAGGATACTAAAAACTGAAAAATAGAAATTTAACGAAGCAACAAGCAGTGCGAAAAGAACAGGCAAACTCTGTGTCATGCTTGCATGTAAACAGAAGTTTGTCTGCTTCTTTTCATTTGGCGACTGCCGATAGCGAAATGGAGCGTATGCGGAATTGAGCTGGCACTGCGGAAGCTGACGAAATGTTCCGCGCAAGAGGGCGTGTATTGCAACGTTCGTCAGGGTTTCGCCGAAATTCCTCACTTTTGCAACACACACCCTCCCTCGCTTACACTTTCGCCAGTTTAAGTTTATAATTTCAGACAGAACAGAATCGGCTTCACGCTGCTACAGACTCCCTGTCAGAAGTTTTTCCTTCGTCTATAGGAAGGTGGCGCCCTAACTGAAATTCATAAAAAAGAGAACGGCTTCACGTTGTTATAGCCCTTCAATTAGAAGTATCTATACTACTTCCGATTGGAAATGCATAGCAACGTGAAGCCGATTTTTTCCGCCTGGAACTATAAACTTAAGCTGCGAAAGTGTGAGTGTGAAAGAGAGGCTTTGCGTGAGTGAGGAATTTCGGCGAAGCCCTGACAAACGATGCAAAGCCTCTCTTTCACACGTCCTTTTTGTCGCTTAAATTTTATATTTCGTCAATTAACTTTATATTTATTTTTCTTGTAGTTTGTTTTCTGATGTGTTAAGGTAAGAGTACCTTTTCTAACATCTATCTATATTAGGAAAAGGGAAGTATCTTAATTTCTTATATAAGGAATCTATATTCTAAAAATTTACATGTATCATTCTATTTATGTTCATCTGATGGACAATCGGTTTTCCAGCAGTTAACTGCTTGGATATTCTGAATTTTTACCCAATGAAGCAGAAAAACGATTGTAGATAGCAGCTAGCTTATTATGTGTATTGCTGGTGATTTATGCATTTCTATGTTTAAGGGCTAATTCACAGAGAGTACCATATCGTTTGCGGCAAATGCTGTGTAACTTAAGGGGAAAGTGTTGTAAACTGTAAGGCTTTTCCCTATAATAAAAGGAGGAAAAGTAAATATGGAACAAAAACAAAAAACATTGAAGGATTTGAATTTGCTGGATCGTTTTTTATTCTCACAGGCTGCCGATGATCCGGATACAATGCGGGACATGCTGGAGATTATTCTGGGAAGGGAGGTTGTATTAAAGCTCCTGCCCCAGACAGAAAAAGAGCAGCGTACCTATCCCTTGAACCGGTATGTCCGTCTGGATGTTTGGGCAATGGATGAAGAGGAACGCATATTCAACACAGAAGTGCAGAGAGAGGATACCGGAAATCTGCCGAAGCGGAGCCGGTTTTACCAGGCGCTAATCGATTCCAACCTCTTAAAGCCAGGAGAAGTGGGATTTCAAAGGCTGAATCCCGTCTACATTATTCTTATCTGTCCCTTTGATCTGTTCGGCTATGGGTTATACCGATATACCTTCCAGATGCAGTGTAAGGAAGTTCCTGGATTGTCATTACAGGATGGTGCTGTTCGGATATTTTTAAATACCCGTGGACAGCATACCGAAGGAGTACCACAAGAACTGATAGAGCTGTTAAGGTATATGGAGCATACCACAGAGGAGGTAAGCGCCTCCTGTACCAGTGAGAGAATACATAATATCCAGAAACGGATCCACGCCATCAAATCCAGTGAAAAGATCGGGGTGAAATACATGCAGGCATGGGAAGAAAAGATATTAGAGCAGGAGAAAGCACGTGAAGAAGGGCGTCAGGAAGGACATGCTTCTGGATTAAGAGAAGGTTTAACACAAAAATTAAAAGAACTGGTAGAAAAGAAAGTACAAAAAGGATATGCAGCAGAAGAGATAGCAGAAATGCTGGAAGAAGATATAGAAACCATTCAAAAAATAATAGCAGAATTATAAATTTAATTGACGAAAGAATGGTACGCAAAAAGAGAAGGCAGTGCAACGCAGGTCAGGGCTCCACTGTGGTAAATCCGATTGAATGTTTGTAACAGTGTAGAAGCATATCGTCCATTGGAACTCTATGCTTCTCACTTAACAAACAGAACAATCTGTATCTACCACGCTCCGCTTAAAATTCCCTGCTTATGCACTGCCTTCTCTTTATGCTTACGTTCTTCCCCAATTAAATTCATAATTTCAGACAGAACAGAATCGGCTTCACGTTGTTATAGACCTCCAATTAGAAGTATCTATACTACTTCTGATTAGAAATGCATAGCAGCGTGAAGCCGATTTTTTCCGTTACGAATTATAAACTTAAGCTGGCGAAAGTGTGAGTGTGAAAGAGATGCTTTGCGTGAGTGAGGAATTCCGGCGAAGCCCTGACGAACGTTGCAATACACTCCCTCTTGCGCGAATCATTTCCGTCAGCTTCCGCAGTGCCAGCTCCATTTCGCATACGCTCCATTTCGCTATCGGCAGTCGCCGAATGAAAAGAAGCAGAAAGCCCTCTGTTTACATGCAAGCATGACACAGAGTCTTCCTACTCTTTTCGCACTGCTTATTGCTTCGTTAAATTTCTATTTTCCCGCGCAAGGTAAATAATGCTGATCAGCATGGCGAGTATCTGAGAAAGGGGAACAGCCGCCCATGTTCCTGTAATGCCAAACATAAGGGGGAGGCAAAGCTGCAATATAAGGAGAAATAAAGGCTCGCCGTAGATTAAGACATATGCCAGTAAATTCTTACTGGTTGCATAAAAATAGGCTGTCGTAACTCTAGATATACTGACAAATATAAACCCTGCGATAAAGATAGGAAGAATCGAGGCGACATTTTTTGTAATTTGCGCAGATGCGCCGAACAGAGAGGCTGCCTGTTCGCGTACAAGGAACAGGAAAATGGCGCAAAAGACAGAAACTATAAAGGCGAAACGATATGCAAGTCCTCTTAGTACCTTGACTTGGGCAAGTTCTCGGCGACCATAGGAAAGGCTCAATAGAGGTTGGCTTCCGTCGCTGACACCTTGCAGAAGAAGCATAACAACAGCGGAGATATAACTGATCGGTGCATAACAAGTTACAGCGACAGCTCCGCCGAATATAGCAGCGCTTTTATTTACCAGAATTAGAGTAATATTTGGTGAGTAAGTAAGCCCGAAAGGAGAAAGTCCTACTTTACAGATACGAAAGAAAATGTGGAGTGCATTTTCTTTAAACTGGAAAGAAGGCTTTTTCTTTTTTACCAGGAAAAAAATAAGGCAGACAAGAAACGTCATCGCCTGTCCAATATCGGTTGCAACGGCCGCCCCCATCATACCCCATGGAAGCACCCATACAAAGAGATAATCCAGAAAAATATTGGTGATAAAACCAGTGATCATAGCAACCATAGCAATGACCGCACTGTCCATATTTCGTATAAAAGGAACTAATCCAGTGCCCAAGACCTGAAATATAGCTCCGAATGCAATATATTTAAGATACTCTTCTCCGAGCAGCTGGATTTCTCCGACAGCTCCGAAGAGGTGGAGTACAGCAGGAGCAGCAATTAAAAATAATACAGTAAATAGGATACCAAGAGCAACCAGTGCAAGGGAGGACATTCCAAAATACTGCCGGCTTTTTTCTTCGTCATTGTTTCCTATACTAATGGAATATAAAATAGCCCCGCCCATTCCAATGCCAGTTCCTACTGCTTGTAGAAATGCAGTAAGAGGAAATGCCATGTTTACAGCGGCAAGTGCGTTATCGCCCAATGCGTTGCCGACAAAAAATCCGTCTGCGATTGCATAGACTCCGGACAGTGCAAAAGAAAGCATAGAAGGAATAACGTAACGGAAAAATTCTTTATGTATCTTCACGGGTGAGTACCTCCTGGAAAAAGCGATTATATAATGTGATTCCTGTAAGCAGCGCATCCGCATGCTTTTTCCCCAGAGCTTTCCAGGCGTTTTTTTCATCCTGCGCCAGTTGGGAGGAAACTTTGTGGATGACGGATTTACCCTCTTTTGTAGGAACAATGACCTTATTGCGTTTGTCTTCTGCAGAAGGAACAAGAACAACCCAGTCTCTGCCAATAAAATTTTTTAAAATAGAATTTACAGTTTGCTTTGGAAGCTGCCATCGCCGGCAGATATTTTTTTGTGTGTGTACCATATCTTTTTCAGACAGGCTTAATATAACTAAAAGTTCATAGTAAGACAGGCCGTGTTTTCTTGCCCAATCTTCATAAAGAGCATTTGTTTCGCGCCAAAGTTCCGTATAGAGCTGTGTAGGATTTTCTGTATGATACATAGATAATACACCTCCATTTAGTCTATTTACGGACTAATAATAACATAAGAAAAAGAAACATGTCAATAAGGTAATTTAAGATTTTTGTTGACTTATCACATAGAAAAATATATCATAAAAGTACGAAAATAGACTAAAAATAGAGCGAGAAATTAAAAAGGAGAAAGAAAATGAAAAGGGTTATTACAATAGGCAGGCAGTTTGGAAGCGGAGGGAGAGAAATAGGAAAAAGAATAGCAGAAGCGTTAGGGATTACATATTATGACAAAGAACTTTTGGCAATGGAGGCAAAGGCAAGCGGTATGTCTGCCGAATATCTGGAAAACATAGACGAAAAAGAAGCAAATTCATTTCTACATTCTTTAGTACTTGGTTCTATGCCGTTGCTTGTAAATTATCAGGCAGGGCGTACGGTGGAAACGATCGCCATGCAGGCGCAAAGGGATGCCGTCAGGGAAGCAGCTTTAAGAGGAAGCTGTGTGATAGTTGGAAGATGTGCAGACTATTTTCTTCGCAGAGAAGAAAATTTGACAAAGCTCTTTATTTGCGCAGATGAAGCAGATCAGATACAAAGAGTCAGCAGACGGGAAAACATTGCTGTGCAGGCTGCAAAAGAAAAAATTCGCCGGATGAATAAAGCGAGGCGATCATACTATAATTTTAATACAGACCAGGAGTGGGGTGCGGCTTCGAATTATGATTTATGCGTCAATGTATCCAGACGCGGAATAGATAAGACAGTGGAACTGATTTTAGGCTTTATAGAGTAAAATGATTCGGGTGTCAAAAGGTAACTTATTTAAATTCTCTTGTTAATTTTCACTAAAAGTAACTTTTCAGACTCCGGTGCGCGGAGCATTCCGCTGAACCTCTTAATACGAAAATCACGTCAGCAAAGGCTTCCGTGATTTTTGAGTTTCATCTCCATCGCGCATAAAGTCGTCTGGCAAGTTATCTTTTTGTGAAAATTGCCGGAAGCATTTGCAAAAGTTACCTTTTGACACCCGAATCATAAAACAAAAAGCAGATTAAGAAAAGGCAGCACTGTGTAAGCCGGACGGATGTACAGAAGATGTCGAAGCTCACACAGTGCGCAAGTGGAAAATGGCTGCTGACACAGCCGCGCTTTGGCACGAGAATGTGCAAATTACATTTTGCTTCTTTTGTTTCTATGGTTTAATTTTGACTATTTTGCATGCTTTTTTCAAAGCTTTTCTGTAGATAAGATAGAGAAAAGCGGCTAAAAAAAGTGAAAGTGCAGCCAGGCGCAGAAGATTATATATTTCACTTGCAGCGATCTGCCCATCGTTGGTAATAGACATAAGAAGGGCATAGAAGATAGCAAGCAGGCAACCGGCGGCAATCGGATATTGGAAGAGCCGGGCGAGCTGTTTTCTCAAAATATTTTTACGGTAGTTTTTGGAACCACCGAGCTTTTCCAGATTTTGGAACAACTCTTTATTATCTTCCGCAGCGGAAATACTTCTTACATATGCGATGATTGTTACAGCGGACAGAGCGATGATAAAAATATACAGACAGAGCATGACATAGACCGAGATTCCCTGTAAGAAATCTTGCTGAGTCAGTATGTTGAAAGACGGAGCATATTTCCAATCTGCCATCATAAGGCGATCTGGCTCTGGTATGTTGCCCTTTCCTGCATAACCGTATTCTTCATTGTTTTCAGAAGCCGTCTTGTCTTCCCAGAAATCGTAAAGCCCCATATAATCTGACAACTCTGTCGCATGAGAGATATATTCTTTCGCCAAAGCCTCTGCAAAGGGATAGGAGGCTTCATAATCGGCCACATCAAAAGTATAGAGTGTTTCCTTATATGTGCGGTCGAGAGAAGCGGTCATTATAGAATAATCTTCATCCGAAATGACATACGTATATGGAGAAGAAATATTTGCCAGCGAATCAAACTCCAAAGTACCTGCGTATTGAAGAGAATACGAGGTTTCTGTGCTGGGATTGAAGGCTGCGTAAAGTCCGTCCTCCGGTTCCCAGAAAGACGAACTGTTCCCAGAAACTATCACCTTGTAATTTCCTTTCGGGACGTCAATGGTTTGTCCTGTAATCTCTTCGTACAAAGATGCAGGGAAGAACAAAGCAAGCTTACCATTAGGTGTATCTTCCATAAAATATTCCCCATTATCCGACAAATCGCGGTGTTTCCATGAGATAACCAGATTGGACACCTCTGCTTTGGAAAAATGTTGTAAATCCATTTGATATTTGTCGGCGAGCATACGTATATCGTCAGAAGAAACCTGGTTTTCTCTGGCTGGAAAATGTAAAGTAAAAGCCCTCTGGTTGCTTAAATTTTTTAAGGAGCTTGTATCACTGTATAGCATACCGTAAAAAGCAGCAAACAGGCTGGTGAATAAAAGCAAGGTGATGACACACATATTCCGGGTTGTTGATTTGGCTTTAAATCGCATCATACTGATAAAGACCAGATTTTTGTAGTATTTTTCTTTCCGGCGTCCTGCTTTGCCCTGCGCGACAATGCTAAGCATCAAAAGATAGATACCGATAAGCGCAAAGAGATAAAAAACATTGAAAAAAGCAGGCATTTTCTGATTCCACACACGAGCAGAAAAGAAGGGAATTACCATGGCAGTAAAAAGCCCGGCAGCGGTAAGAAAAATACCAAGCTTCCCTGTCCAGGACGGAATCAATTTTACCAACTCTGTTTTGTGCTGTGTTCGCAAAATGTCCATGATATTACTTTTTTTGACAAAGCGGGCTCCATAGAAAAATAGAAGCAGCGCCAAAATCAAAGAAAAGAAGATACCGAATAAAAATCCCTGGAAACCAAACTGGTAGTGCATTTCCTCTGTGGATACAATGAAAAATTCAAAGAGCTTCCAGATGAAATAAGAGGCGGGTATTGCGAGTACAAGCCCCATGATAGCTGAAAAAACAGTGATATATCCCAGCTCTCTAAACAAAATAGGATTCAACTGTTTTTTGGAAGTGCCAAGAGCGAGGAATATCCCGTATTCTCGGCTTTTAAAGCGGAAAAACAGACTGGATGCATATAAGGTAAAAATAGTACAGCCTACCGCTGTAACACCAATTAGAAGTACAGCAAGTTTTCTTGTATCTCCGCCTTCTGGGAGGAAATCCTGGACAGTTGGGCCGAAATACATCAAAGCAAAAGCAGTAAGAAGAAGTACGGACAGAAAAATACAAAAACCAAGCATGAGATATTGTCCTTTGTTTTGCCTGCGAAGTTTGGAAAATAATTTATGCAAGGTCATCTTCATTGTCACCTCCGAGTAGTTTCAATACATTCAATAATTCGTCCATAAATTCCTGACGGGAAGAAGTACGGCGCAGTTCTTTGTATACCTGTCCGTCCTTTAAGACAATGACCCGATCACAGAAAGATGCGGCATAACTGTCATGGGTTACCATAAAGATAGTTGCATCCATCTCTTCTTTCGCCTGTAAGAAAGCATCGATTACTGCGCGGCAGGACTTGCTGTCCAGATTTCCGGTAGGCTCGTCAGCAAGAATGATATAAGGCTGATTCATAAGAGCTCTTGCCACAGCGGTACGTTGCTTTTCTCCGCCAGATATTTCTGCGGGATATTTCTGCATGATTTTTTCTATACCGAAAGAACTGCAGAGATGGCGTGCCTTTGCTTCCATCTGCGGGACAGGCAGCTTCGCAATGATCTGCGGAAGACAGATATTTTCAAATACAGTGAGCCCGTCGAGCAACATAAAATCTTGAAAAACAAATCCTAGTTTTTTATTTCGAATGGAAGCAAGTGTTTCCTCACGCAGTCCTGACAAATCCTTTCCATGCAGCAGAATCTGTCCGTCATCATGCGGGATAAAGCAGGAAATACAATTTAAAAGTGTAGTTTTTCCACTGCCGGAAGGCCCCATGACAGCGACAAATTCCTTTTTTTGTACATGGAAGGAAACATCTTTTAATACAGGATATATATTGTTACCTGTCCGGTAGCTTTTGTTTAAATGATTGACTTGAAGCATAAGTAGTCCTCCTTGTTTGTTTTGTCAGGTTTATTATAAAAAATACAGGGGAAGAAAAAAATACAGGGAAATGTCAAGTTTGGAAGAGATTTTGTAAAGTATTGCAAAATAAACGTTATATATGATAGGCTTAATAGGAGCATGAATTTGCATGTATCAGCGAGAAAGAGAAGTGCAAGAGGATTCGTATGATAGAGACAGTTTGGAATACATTCGGTACAATTTCTTATTTTATAGAAGGGTACTTTTTCTACCGCGTAATCGGCGGTTTTTTAGAACAGAGGGAGAACAGAATCTTAAGGCTGAGCGCTTATATATTTGGTTCAATGGTTTGTACAATTGTGATTTTTCCGCAGGATCCAGTGAACATTACGCTCAATCTGCCCTTGTTTTTTCTTATGCTGGTTCTTGGATTCCGAGAGAAGATGCTCGTCAGAATTTCTATTATTTTGATGTTCTTTCCCATTATCATTGCAGTGAATTTTCTGGTCGTAGATATGGTAGGAAGCATGGTGATTGCACCTGTTACAGCAGGGAATGAAACACTGAATATCATTCTTTCCAACTTAATGAACCTGCTGCCGCTGGGATTTTGGTATGGATTCCAGAAAATTTTAAAAAACAGGGCAGAGGGGATTGTAAGGACGTTATATAATAAAGCATGGTATCTGTTGGACATGGTGTGCCTGGCGTCTCTTTGTGCAGTTATAAGTTTCGTGTATTATACACCGGCACAGACATATAAAGTGTGGATTGGGATGGCGGCATGTATTCTTACGAATATCGGCAGTATCTGGCTTGTATTTTATATGGCGAAGAGTATCCGTGCGGATATGGAAGGAAAAAATCTGAAACTACAGAGAGATTATTACGGGCAACTAGAAGAAAACCAGTTGAAACTACGTAAATTCAAACACGATATGAACAATCATTTTCTTGTCGTATCCGGACTTTTAGAGGAAGGAAAAACAGAAGAAGCAAAAGAATACTTTGCGAAGCTGTCCAGGCAGTTTGAGACGAAAGGACGGAATTTCTGTAAAGACAGCGTCGTGAATGCGGTTTTGAATACGAAGTATGAAGAAGCAGCAAGATTAGACATTGACTGTCAATACCAGGTGGATATAGATTCACTTTTATTTGTGGACAGCTTAGACATCTGCACCATTTTGGCAAATACTTTAGATAACGCGGTTGAGGCATGTCAAAAGATAGAAAACAAGGAAAAAAGGAAAATTTCTGTAAAAGCAAGGTGTACAGAGAATGGATATTTCAGTTATGAAATAACAAATACAAAAATCGGGGAAACAAAGGAGAGAAAGGGAAAATTTCTTACAACGAAGGAACAGAAGGAATCTCACGGGTATGGGCTGGAAAACGTACGCGCCGCAGTAGAACGGTATAAAGGGACGATGAGTATCCAGTACAATGAGGAAAGCTTTTGTGTGACGATTTTTATTGCCGCGAGTGGAAAATGGAGTCCGTAGAGGTTGACTTAGAGTTTACTTCAGGTGGTATAGTAAAAAAGAAAGGACGGCATATGGAAATACGTGAAATTTTAAAACAGGTAAAAACAGGAGAAATGTCAGTAAAAGAAGCAGAACAGTATCTGCGCAGAGAGCCTTTTGAAGAGATGGGATATGCAAAGCTGGATGTACACAGAAAGCTGCGATCCGGATTCGCGGAGGTGGTGTTTTGCAGCGGAAAGGCAGATGAACACCTGCTGCATATTTATCAGAAATTATATGAGGAGGAGGGGGAGGTTTTCGGAACCCGCGCTTCGAAAGAACAATATGAACTGATAAGGACGGTGCTGCCTCAAATTGAGTATGATGCGATTTCCCGCATCCTAAAATCAGAAAAAAAAGAAAAAAAACGGATTGGGAAAATAGCGGTCTGTACAGCAGGAACGGCGGATATTCCGGTGGCAGAGGAAGCGGCGCAGACAGCAGAATACTTTGGGAGCAATGTAGAACGGATTTATGATGTGGGTGTCAGTGGAATCCACCGTCTTATGTCCAGGCTGGATATTATACAGAGCGCCAACTGTGTAGTTGCTGTAGCAGGCATGGAGGGAGCGCTTGCAAGTGTCCTGGGAGGACTGGTGGACAAGCCGGTAATTGCAGTGCCGACTTCGGTGGGATATGGCGCGAACTTAAACGGACTTTCGGCGCTTCTTACGATGATTAATTCTTGTGCAAACGGAATTGCAGTAGTCAACATTGACAATGGATATGGAGCAGGCTATATCGCGACGCAAATTAACAGGCTGGGGGTGAAAAGATGAAGCAAAAATTGTATTTGGAATGTTATGCAGGAATCAGCGGGGATATGACAGTAGCAGCGCTTTTGGATCTGGGCGCAGATGAAGAGGTTTTGAAGAAAGCACTGTCCAGCCTTGCTGTAGATGGGTTCTCTGTCTGTATTCGCAGAGTGAAGAAAGCAGGAATAGACGCCTGTGACTTTGCGGTGCTTTTGGAGGAACAATATGAAAACCACGACCATGATATGGGATTTCTACATGGAGAACAGAAAGTTCATACTCATAAACATGCGGGAAATGAACAGGAAGGGCATACCCATGTGCATAGAGGTTTGAAGGATGTACTCGAAATTATAGAACAGGCGGAAATGACAGAAGGAGCAAGGAGAAGGGCAGAGCGTATTTTTGATGTCCTTGCCGAAGCAGAAGCGAAGGCGCACGGGACAGATAAAGAGCATGTACATTTCCACGAAGTGGGAGCAGTCGATTCGATTGTGGACGTTGTGGCGGCGGCAGTCTGCCTGGATAACCTGGGGGTCGAGGATACGATCATTCCTGTACTCTATGAGGGAACCGGATTTATTCACTGCCAGCATGGAAGAATGGCAGTACCGGTGCCGGCAGTGATGGAGATAGTAAAGGCATATAGCCTGCCTCTTCATATTACGGAACAGGCTGCGGAATTAGTAACCCCTACCGGAGCAGCGATAGCGGCGGCTATAAGGACGGCGGAAAAGCTGCCGGACAGGTTTATTGTAAAAAAGACAGGGATTGGAGCAGGAAAAAGAGAGTATACCCATCCCAGCTTACTGCGTGCTATGCTGATTGAGGAAGAGGACTGTGAAGAGGAAAAGGACATAATTTATAAATTGGAGACAAACATTGATGACTGTACAGGCGAAGCGCTCGGCTATGTGATGGAACGGCTGCTTGAGGCAGGAGCAAGGGATGTACACTATATTCCGGTGTTTATGAAGAAAAACAGACCGGCATATCAGTTGAATGTTATCTGTACGGAAGATACCGTTTCATGCATGGAGGAGATTATTTTCGCGGAGACGACAACGATCGGTATCCGGCGTCAGAAAATGGAACGTACCGTACTCAAAAGGGAAATCCAGACAATTCGTACTTCTCTTGGAAAGGCGAAAATAAAAATGTGTTATACAGGAGAATATATCCGCGCTTATCCAGAATACGAGAGTGTGGTTGCTTTAAGCAGGGAGCATGGGAAATCTTATCAGGAAGTGTATCAGCTGATTGAGAGGGAATATAATGAAAAGCTATCGTGAAAAATGCAAGATTTTGCATGAGCGAATGTATGCGTACGCACAGGAGAGCGTAGTTATTGCATTTTCCGGCGGCGTGGACAGCAGCCTTTTGTTGAAGCTTGCCTGTAAGGCTGCATCTGATACAGGACAGACCGTCTATGCTGTCACAGCACATTCCAGACTGCATCCGACGGAGGATTTAGAGACGGCGGTGCGGGTAGCAGAGGAAATGAAAGCCGTACATAAAATTATTTTTACAGATGAATTGAAGGAAGCAGGGATTTCAAATAACCCCAAAGAACGGTGCTATCTGTGTAAGAAGTATTTGTTTCAAAAAATTGCAGGGATAGCATCCGAAGTAGGAGCCAGAAGGATTTTGGAGGGAACCAATGAAGATGACCTGCATGTATACAGACCAGGAATACGGGCGATACAGGAGCTTGGAATTATAAGCCCTTTGGCAGAATGTGGGATGACGAAGAAAGAAGTAAGACAGTTGGCAAAAGAGTATGAAATCTCTGTGGCAGCACGTCCTGCAGGGCCCTGTCTTGCCACACGCTTTCCGTACGGAACAAGGCTGACATATGAAAAAATTGAGCAGGCAGAACTAGGAGAACATTTTTTGAAATCACTGGGACTTGAAACGGTAAGACTGCGCGTTCATGGCAGTCTTGTCAGAATCGAGACAGAGCAGGCAGGTCTGTCAGCGCTGTTGGAAAAAAGAACAGAAATTGTGACATATCTAAAAAAGCTGGGATTTGCTTATATTACAGTAGATATGGAAGGATTTCGTTCAGGAAGCATGGATATAGAGTTCAGAGATAGAAAGGAAGAGTAGGATGACAATTGCGGAAGTGAGTAGAAAATATGATATATCACCAGATACACTCAGGTACTATGAAAGAATCGGGCTGATTCCTCCGGTTCCGCGAAATAAGAGTGGGATTCGGGACTATGATGAGGTGTCCTTAGGATGGGTGGAAATGATGAAATGTTTTCGGGCCGCAGGAGTGCAGATTGAAGCTTTGATTGAGTATGTTGCCCTGTTCCAGAAAGGGGATGCAACCATCGACGCGCGCAAAGAGCTTCTGATAGAACAGAGGAATCAGCTTCAGGAAAGGATTGCACAGATGCAGGCATCCCTGGAGAGGCTGGATAAAAAAATTGAAAAATATGAGAGAGGGTTGATGCAGGTGGAGAAAAGACTGCAGAAACATAGTATGACTACGAAGGAAGGAAACGAATATGAATAAAAAAGAAGTACTGGAAATCCGTAAACAATTTACACCGGCAAACTGCGCTATTACAAGAATCTGCGGATGTTATGTAGATCATGAAAAAAATAAAAAACTGGAATCGAAGGAGGCGTTTTTGTCTCTTCCAGAAGAAGAAGCCTTTAAATATTTTGATATATTTAAAAAGACATTGTCTGGAACAATGGGAAAAAATATGTTGGATATGACATTCCCCCTGGATGCGGAAATGCCAGGAGGGGCACAGGAATTTTTGCTGAAGCTAAAGAACAGCAAATTGGAAGATAATATGCTCTTAGAAGAGTTTTATGATAAAGTAATCGCAAGCTACATATATGAAGAAAATTATTATATTATACTGATTCATGCAATGTACGACATACCGGGAAAATCTTCAGATGGAATAGAGATGTTCGATGCATCAGACGAAGTATATGAATATTTGATGTGTAGTATTTGCCCGGTGTCCCTTTCGAAAGCGGGCCTTTCTTATAATGCGCAGGACAACCGTATTGAAGAAAGAGTTAGAGATTGGGTCGTGGATATGCCGGATAAAGGGTTTTTGTTCCCCGCTTTTACAGACCGTAGCACAGATCTTCATGGAGTACTGTATTATACGAAAAAATCAGAAGATTTACAGCCAGAAATGATAGAGCATGTTCTGGGTGCCTCTATGCCTATGTCTGCAGATACACAGAAAGAAACCTTTCAGATGATTATCGAGGACACATTGGGGGAGGACGGAGACTATGAGACTGTACGCAGCATTCACGAGACTCTGCATGAGATGATAGAGGAACACAAAGAAGAGCCAGAGCCACTTACCTTGGATAAAACAGATGTGAAGAAGATTTTTGAAAAAAGCGGAGTTCCAAATGAAAAGATGGAACATTTTGAAAGAAATTTTGAAGAGAATGTGGGAGAGAAAGCATCGCTTCTGGCGGCAAATATCACGGAAACAAGGAAATTCAATATTGAGACGCCGGATGTAATTATCAAAGTCAATCCAGAACGCTCGGATCTGATTGAAACCAGGGTGATAGACGGCAGACAGTGTCTCGTTATAGCCGTAGATGATCATATTGAAGTAAATGGAATCAATGTAAAGACAATGAAAACAAAAGAAATATAAAAAATTCGGTATGAAATTTATCAGATGTACAGTAACCACATGAAAAAAGGTAGCATACAATAATATTAAGGATATGCTGCCGGCTGGGGAGATGCTGTACTATGAGAATCTGTGAGTTAAGGGAAAAAGAAGTGATTAATATATGTAATTGTAAAAGACTGGGGTGTGTGGTGGATATTGAGATGAATATCTGTGATGGCTGCGTAGAAGCAATTATCATTCCAGGGCCGGGAAAAATTTGTGGTTTTTTAGGAACCGACAGCGAGTATGTCATTCCTTTTTCCTGCATCAAAAAGATAGGGCCGGATATTATACTTGTGGAGATTCAAGAAGAGAAGTTTTTGCAAAAATTTTAGACCGGTTAAATTGTATAAAAAAGTGAGAACATATTTGGTGAAAATGTCAAAAATATAAAAGTAAGAAAAAAAGACTTGAAAAAAGTATGCAGATAATATATAACAGAATCATAAATGGGAACGTTCTCATAAAAAGAATATATAAAATAGTATATATTATGAAAAATATAATAAAATTTGAGGGAACGTTACCTTAAGAAAGGAGAAAAAGTATGAAAAAAAGATTAGTGGCAGGGCTTCTTTCTCTGTCTATGGCAGCTGTTTTATTAGGTGGATGCGGAAGCAGCACAGAGAAAGAAGATGATGCAAAAACAGACCAGGAGACAACTTCCGTAGATGACATCTCAGGTAAAAAGTTTGCGATTATTATAAGAAATGCAGGAAATCCCTATGCGGAGAAAGAAGCAGAAGGCTTCCAAAAAGTGATCGAGGCTGAAGGGGGAGAATGTATTGTAAAAGCGCCCGAAGCAGCGACAGCGGATGCACAGGTATCACTCATTCAATCTTTGATTTCACAAGAAGTAGATTCTATTGCGATTGCAAGTAATGATGTGAATGCTCTGTCAGCGGCTCTGGAAGAAGCGATGGATGCGGGGATTAAAGTGTCTTCTTTAGATTCTAACGTAGCGCCGGACGTGCGGCAGACGTTTGTCAATCAAGCAGGAACAGAAGAAATCGGACAGGCCCTTGCAGACGCCGTATTAGATATTTCCGGAGGGGAAGGACAGTTTGCAATTTTATCAGCGAGCAGCCAGGCAGCGAATCAAAATGCATGGATCGCATCTATGGAAGAAATTATGAAAGATGAAAAGTATGCAAAGCTGGAACTGGTAGAAGTAGCTTATGGAGATGATGAGCCGCAAAAGTCAACAGATCAGACGCAGGCTTTGCTTCAGAAATATCCTGACTTGAAAGTGATTTGTTCTCCTACGACAGTTGGCATCAGTGCTGCGGCAAAGGTACTGCAGGATGAAAAATCTTCTGTAAAACTTACAGGACTGGGGCTTCCATCAGAAATGTCAGAATATATTGGGGATGACGATAAACATTCCTGTCCCTATATGTTCCTGTGGAATCCAGAAGATGTAGGCAGATTATCCGCATATGTGTCTATTGCATTGGTAAAAGGTGAAATTACCGGCGCCGAAGGTGAGACCTTTGAAGCTGGGGATATGGAAAATAGTCCTTATACAATTACAAAATGTGAAGATGGCGGTACAGAGGTTATTCTTGGACCTCCGTTTAAATTCGATTCTTCCAATATTGATGAATGGAAAGATATTTATTAAAAAGTTTGGCAGGTAAAGGAAAAAAGATTTTATGTTAAGGTTGAGACAGGACATTCCATTATTTCCAGGTGGAAAGAAAAAGGCGCTGACATTGAGTTATGATGACGGCGTAACGCAGGATGAGAGACTGATTGACATAATGAATCAGTATAAAGTAAAAGGAACATTCAATATAAACGCAGGATTGATGGGAGATAGGGATTGGCTAAAACAGCCAGGAATCGACGTCAGTCATTATAAATGGGAAAAAGAAAAGATACACAGTGTATATGAAGGGCAAGAAATTGCCGTACATACGATGACCCATCCTGATCTTGCCAGAGTTCCAGAGGGTATGGCCGCATATGAAATAGCACATTGCAGAAAGGTATTAGAAGAAATAACGCATACGCCTGTTACAGGAATGGCATATCCATTTGGAACATACAATCAGAGAGTAAAAGATGCTGCGAAAAATTGTGGAATCACATATGCCAGGACGATACAAAGTACAGGCTCCTTTTTCCTGCCTGAAGATTTCTTGGAATGGAATCCTACCTGTCATCACACAGAAACATGTGTATTTGAACTACTGGAGAAATTTTTACAGCCAGTAAGCAATGAGGATTATAATGCATTAATGTTGTTTTATTTGTGGGGGCATGCTTATGAGTTTGACGCATATGAACAATGGGGAATGATAGAACAATTTTTAAGAAACGCGTCAGGAAAAGCAGACGTTTGGTATGCCACAAACGGAGAGATATGCAGCTATATAAAAGCAGTGAACAGCCTGGTTTATTCGTCTACCGGAGACTATATTTATAATCCGTCATGGCAGGACGTATGGCTTTTGATAGACTGTAAAATATATTGCATTAAAAGTGGCGGGACTGCTATAATAGAGCCATAGTAAATAAAACGGAGGAACGGCATGGCAACGATTTTTGATGTGGCTAAAATAGCACATGTCTCTAAATCAACAGTTTCCAGAGTGATAAATGGGGATCCCAGAGTGAAGCCGGAGACAAAAAGGGCGGTGGAAGATGCAATCGCCCAGCTTCAGTATTCGCCGAGTTATTTTGCAAAAGGAATTCGGACAGGGCAGACGAAAACAATTGCTTTTCTCGTGCCAGAATATACGAATATGTTTTATGGAGAGATGTTCAACGGAGTAGAAGATATGGCTGTGCGTGAGGGCTATATGGTAATGGTCTGCAATACAGGAAACGCCATATCGGAAAAGGAATATGTAAATGAACTTCTGAAGCGCAATATAGATGGAATTATATATAATACATACGGTGTGAAGCCTGCTATGATGCGTTATTTAAAGCAGATTTCAGAGGAGATTCCTATTATCTTCATGGATGAAGTAATAGGGAAAAAAGAAAATGTATCCTGCGTATATACGGACGGATATTTATCTACGATGCAAGGGGTACATTTTCTGAAAAAGACAGGCTGTAAAAAGATTGGATATATTCGTAATATGGATAGTATCCAGGCGACAGAGTCACGTTTTGAAGGGTTTAAAGATGGGCTGAAAGAGTGCGGCCTGCCCTATTTGCCTCAGTTTGTTTATCAGTGTCCTGCAGAACAGAATACGGATTATATGAAAGCAGGAATTCAGGCGGGAACGTATTTTGCGTCTCTTAAAGGGGAACGGCCGGATGCACTTATGACGGCGATAGATTTATTAGCGATTGGCTGTGTGACTGCGCTGTGCAATACAGGGATACATGTGCCGGAAGACATCAGTGTGATTGGGTATGACAATATTTCATTGGGAGAGTTGACTTGTCCGGCTCTGACTACCATTGCCCAGCCTACGAGAGAGATGGGGAAAATAGCAGCGGAAATGCTGATAGAACAGATAAGAAAGGGCGCGAAAGAAAAAACCAAAAAGATTTTCGAAGGAGAGATAATCGTCCGGCAGACTACGCGGCAGATTGGCAGGAGAGGAAGAATGTGATGAAGTATTATACGATGAAGCAGATCGTTCAAAGCCAGGAGTATATGCAAAAAAGAGGGCAGCGCAAGCTTCGTGGGGAAGTCAGAGCATTTCCAGGAGAGTGCGGCTTTGAGGCCTTATATTATGATAAGAAGAGTACTCGCAGGGACTATGTGATTGTAGAAGTACATGGCGGTGGTTTTATGTATAATACGGCCCGAGATGATGATGATTTATGTGCCTATATCCATGAGCGTTTGAAAATTCCGGTTGTTGCGTGTGACTACCGGAGAGCTCCGCAATATAAATATCCAACAGGTGTGGAGGATGTCTTTGCATGTGTGAAACACGTATATAAGGAGTATGGACTGAAACAGGGACATGTGCTTATATGGGGACACAGTGCGGGGGCAAATCTGGCAGCAGGGGCTGCATTTATGGACAAACAAAGTGGTGTACATGCTATTGGAAGTCAGATTCTGGACTATCCATATATGGATGTCTATAGGAAGTCGAAAGAAAGACAGAGGATCCGTCTCTCTGTAAAAGGAAAGCTTATGGACACATTTGCCTATTATTATACGGAAGAGCAGAATTTAAAAAAACCGATGGTATCACCAGAGTTAATGAAAGTAGAAATGCTGGAAGGTATGCCGGATACATATTTGCTGTTATGTGGCAGAGATAATCTGAATCAAGGTGGAAAAAGCTATGGAAAATTGCTGAGAAAGGCGGGGACATATGTGGAATTCTGCTATGAAAGAGATGCTCTGCATGGATTTATAGAAAATCATTTTAACTATGCTTATATAGATCTGAAGACAAAATGGCAAAACAGGGGAATACAAAGAAAACTTGCCGTAAAGCATACGGACAAGATCTGTGACTGGATCCAGTCCAAAATACAAGAAAGAGCATAAGGTGAGAGAAAGCGGAACAATGTATTCCGCTTTCTCTCACTTTTTTAACAGAGTACATTTTTTCTATTGAAGAAATTTTTTCAGCTCATCCATAAAGGTATTGACGTCCTTGAATTCTCGGTAAACAGAAGCGAATCTTACATAAGCGACAGGATCCAGCGCTTTTAATTTATCCATTACAATCTCTCCGATGAGGCTGCTTGGAATTTCTTTTTCTTCTCGGTTGAAGATCTCCAGTTCAACGGAGTCGATTGTCTTCTGGATCTCAACCGCTGAGACAGGGCGCTTATAGCACGCGCTTAAAATACCATGCTCAATTTTGGAACGGTTATATTGTTCCCGATTGTTGTCCTTTTTTATTACAATCAAGGGAATCGTCTCTACCTTTTCATATGTGGTAAATCGTTTGCCACATTCATCGCAGGAACGCCTCCTGCGGATAGAATTTTTATCTTCTGCCGGCCTGGAATCAATGACTCTTGTATCTGGATGACCACAATATGGACACTTCATATGAGAACCTGCCTTTCTTGCTATTTCTGGTGTTACTTACATTCTGACTTCAGTATACACAATCCCTTTGCTTTTTGCAAAGGAAACACTTGCAAAATATAGAAAAATCCCTTACAATGAGTTCGACAATTTAATAATGAAGGTTATTTGAAGGAGGAGACAGACATGAAAAGAAGAGGTACAGCGATTCTTTTGGTGTTGACAGTTGTTTTGTCTGTTGCACTGAACGGGTGTTCAGGTGATAAGAATCAAACAGCGTCTGCAACCGAAAATGAACTTTCAGGAAAACCGGTCGAAGGTGGAAGTATCCGTGTTGGTATTTCCCAGGATTTGGACAGTCTTGACCCACACAAAGCAGTTGCGGCAGGAACAAAAGAGGTTTTGTTTAACATTTATGAAGGTCTGGTGAAGCCAGACAAGGATGGAAATTTAGTAGAAGCCGTAGCGAGCAGTTATGAAATTTCAGAAGATGCAAAAGTATATACCTTTACTTTGCGTGATGGGGTTAAGTTCCACAATGGGAAGGACGTTACGGCAGAAGATGTAAAATATTCAATTGACAGATGCGCCGATACGTCAGACGGAGAACCGTTTGTATCGGCGTATTCTATTATTGAGAGCGTCAATATCCTGGATGAGAAAACAATAGAGATACGTCTGACAGAGCCGAATACGGAATTTCTTGCCTATATGACGACCGCAATTATTCCTGAAGGTTACGAAGAACTGGAGACAGCTCCGGTGGGCACAGGGCCGTTTGTATTTGAGTCCCGTTCCCCGCAGGAAAATATTGTTTTAAAGAAAAATGAGAGCTATTGGGGAGAGAAGGCACATCTGGATGAAGTCGAATTTAAGATTGTGGCAGACGCAGATATGGTAGTCACGAATTTAAAGGGTGGCTCAATTGATATGTATATGCGTCTGACATCTGCACAGGCAGCCGAGCTTACAGAAGGATTTCATATTGAGGAAGGCACAATGAACCTGGTACAGGCATTGTACCTGAATAATGACGCAGAGCCGTTAAATAATGAGAAGGTGCGTCAGGCGTTGTGCTATGCTGTCAATCCAGATGAGATTATGGCGATGATAGCAGACGGAAAAGGGGTGCGTGTAGGGACAAGCATGTATCCGGGATTGAAGAAATATTTTGATGAATCCTATACAAACTATTATGAGCAGGACTACGAGAAGGCGAAAGAACTGTTAAAAGAAGCAGGGTATCCGGATGGATTTGATTTAGAAATCACAGTAAGCTCGGCGGATCAGCCGCATGTAGATACAGCGCAGGTGATAGCAGAGGAGCTGAAAAATATCGGAGTGAACGTGACAATTAAACCGATCGAGTGGGAAGCCTGGCTGGAGGATGTCTATGCAGGGCGCAATTTTCAGTCTACTGTAGTGGGAGTGGATGCTTCTAACCTGTCCGCGCGAGCTATGTTGGAACGGTTTGTGTCAGATGCAGAGGGAAACTTTATCAATTTTAAAGACGAGAAGTACGACGAAATATTTAAAGAGGCAATCTCTACAGTGGATGAAGAAAAGCAGACAGAATTATATAAAGAGCTGGAAGGAATTCTTGCAGAGAAAGCCGCAAATGTATATATTCAGGATCTTGCAAACTTAGTGGCAGTCAGTGACAAATATGATGGATATGAGTTTTATCCTTTGTATGTGCAGGACATGTCTACGATTTATATGGTTGAGTAGGAAACTGCAAAAGCAGAAAGCCTTTGGAGGAAAGCATGAAGTTTATTATAAAAAAAATAACAGGTCTTATAATCGCATTATTAATTGTCAGTATCCTTGCTTTCCTGGCATTTGAGATTATACCAGGGGATCCGGCTCGGACGATTCTGGGCACAGAAGCGACGGAAGCAAAGGTGGAAGCGCTGCGTGACGAGATGGGGCTGAACCGCCCCCTGACAGTCCGTTATGGGGAATGGGTAAAAAATTTCGTATCAGGTGATATGGGAACATCCTATTCGTATCAGATTCCAGTTAAGGAACTGATCGCGGACAAAATCCCGATCACAGTCACTATGACGGTGATGTCATTTTTGTTTATTGTCCTATTGTCTATTCCATTGGGAGTTTTGTGTGTTTACTATGAAAACCATATGTTGGACAGAATTTTTCTGGCACTGAATCAGGTGCTCATGTCAGTGCCGCCTTTTTTTATCGGTATGCTTCTGACCGTTTTGTTCGGGTTGGTCTTTCATTTTTTTACACCGGGAGGCTATATTTCCTATACAGAAAACCTGGCGGGCTTTTTAGGATACTTACTATTGCCGTCTCTTGCCATTGCGCTCCCAAAGGCGGCAATGACAATGAAGATGTTAAGAAGCTCCATGTTAGATCAATTAGGGCAAGATTATGTGCGTACAGCCAAAAGCCGAGGGAATGGCCCGTGGAGAGTCCTGTTTGTCCATGTATTTAAAAACGGATTTTTGCCGGTGATTACTTTTTTAGGTGTAATGATAGCGGATGTGATTGCCAACAGTATTGTGATAGAGCAGGTGTTTGGGATCCCAGGACTTGGAAGAACCCTGATCTCTTCTATATCGAAAAGAGACTATCCTGTTGTAGAGGCAGTGATCGTGCTGATTGCGATTGTGATTCTGGTGACAAATGCCGTAGTAGATTTGTTGTACCGTAAATTAGACAAGAGGATTGAAATATGAGAAAACATAAGAAACCAGATTCTTTTTATTTTACAGCAGGAGCTGCGGTGACAGGTGTTATGGCGGTATTGATTGTGCTGGGATTCTTCTGGACTCCCTATGATCCGGAAGCAATGGCAGGTACCTTGAAGTTACAGGGGCCTTCCTTTGCGCACCTGTTTGGAACAGATCAGTTTGGGCGGGATGTATTAAGCCGCGTGTTGACCGGAGCTGGCAGTACATTTGTGGTTGCGGCGGGGACGATTGTAATTGGAGGAACAGCAGGAATTATAATCGGGGCACTGACCGGATATTTTGGCGGCTGGCTGGATGAAGGGCTTATGAGAATCAATGATGCACTGGCAGCGTTTCCAAGTGTTCTTCTGGCATTGGTTATCATAAGTATTTCAGGCCCTGGAAAATATAAGGTGATGGCAGCGCTTGGAATCGCGTTTATTCCCAGCTTTGCAAGGGTTGTACGGGGAGAGTTTATGCGGTGCGTAAAAGAGGATTATGTCATCAGTGCGAAATTGATTGGCGTACCTGCCTGGCGAATTTTATTTGTGCATATACTTCCCAATATTTTGCCGGCACTTTTGTCGTCGCTTACTATCGGATTTAATAATGCGGTTCTGGCAGAAGCGGGGATGAGCTATCTGGGAATCGGCGTACAACCTCCAGATGCAAGTCTCGGGAGAATGTTGTCAGAGGCGCAGACCTATCTGGCGGGAGGCCCATGGTGTGCAATTTTTCCAGGTGTTTTTCTGGTGCTTCTGGTTCTGGGTGTGGGAATGTTAGGAGAAGGGATTCTGGACAGATTTGGAGGTGGAAGATAATGCTGAAAGTAGAGAATCTGTCTATCTGGTTTGACGACAGGGGGAGCATGGAGCAGGCGGTAAAGGGAATCTCATTTTCTATGGAGAAAGGGGAGATTCTGGGAATTGTCGGAGAATCCGGTTCCGGAAAGACGATGACAGCCCTGGCAATCGCAGGAATTTTAAAGAAAAACGCGGTTTTAGAAAGCGGGAGGATAGAGATAGAAGAAAAGGAACTGCTTTCTATGACAGGACAGCAAATGCGCAAGCTCCAGGGAAAGGAAATCAGTATGATTTTTCAGGAGCCAATGACAGCGCTTAATCCGACAATGCAGATTGGAAGGCAGGTGGAAGAGGCGCTCCTGTTACATGAAAAAATGACGCGCAAGGAGAGAAAAGAGAAAGCACTGGAGGCGTTAAAAGACGTAGAATTGGAGAATGTGGAGACAGTTTACAAGAAATATCCGCATGAACTTTCCGGAGGAATGCGTCAGAGGGTAATGATCGCGGCGGCAGTGATATGCCGTCCAAAGCTTCTGATTGCAGACGAACCGACGACAGCCCTGGACGTATATACACAGGAAGAAATTTTAAAGCTCTTAAAGAAGCTGAACAGAAAGTATGGAATGGGAATTTTATTTATTTCCCATAATTTGCGGGTAGTCAAGGAATTGTGCAGCCGAGTGCTTGTTATGAAAGACGGCGAGATTTTGGAAGAGGGGACGGCGGAAGGTCTTTTTGCCAGTCCAAAAACAAGGTATACAAAAGAACTGGTTGAGGCGATTCCTCCAAGGCAGACGAACAGTGCCTATTATGGGCTGTTTAAAGAAAAGGCAGGTGGAGTTCATGGAGAATAAGGTCATGGAGTTAAAACACGTGAATGCTTATTATCGGGAGGGACGGAAGAAAAAGCAAGTCTTAGAGGATATCTCCTTTTCAGTTTACGAGGGTGAAATTGTAGGTCTGGCAGGAGAGAGTGGGAGTGGAAAATCGACGCTGTGTAAATGTGCGCTTGGACTTTTAAAGGAGTATGACGGCGAGATTCTGCATTATACAAAACGTCCGCAGATGATTTTTCAAGATCCCTATAAATCGCTCAATCCAAGAAAAAAAGTGGGCTGGATTCTGGAAGAACCATTGAAGCTGGAAAGGAAATATACAAAGACACAACGACGTGAGGCAGTAGAAGAAATGTTAAGCAAGGTGCATCTTCCAGAGGAATTTTATGATAAATATCCAAGAGAATTGAGTGGAGGGCAGAGACAACGCATCAGTATTGCTCTTGCAC
The DNA here is from genome assembly GCF_055387595.1 of Mediterraneibacter flintii. Classification (NCBI taxonomy): domain Bacteria; kingdom Bacillati; phylum Bacillota; class Clostridia; order Lachnospirales; family Lachnospiraceae; genus Mediterraneibacter; species Mediterraneibacter flintii. The sequence continues at coordinate 2,955,962 of NZ_AP031405.1, read as the reverse complement.
TGCTTACGGGGACAAAGCTTATCCTTGCCGATGAGCCGCTTTCTGCATTGGATGTGACTGTACAGGCACAGATGATCCGGCTGTTAAGAGAGCTGCAGGAAAAAGAACGGATAGCGTATCTGTTTGTTTCCCATGATTTGGATGTAATAAGTATGCTCTGCAGTCGGGTGTTATTCTTAAAAGACAGGAAAGTGACCGAGTATGAGAACCTATAAACTGACGGTAAGCTATGACGGCACCCGGTATCAGGGGTGGCAGAAGCAGCCAAGTACCGATAATACAATTCAGGGAATACTGGAAAAAGCAATAGAAAAAACAGCGGGCTATCCGGTGGAAGTAAACGGCTCCGGACGTACGGACGCAGGCGTACATGCAAAAGGACAGACGGCATCCATCTGTTTAAGCGGCAAGGTCTCAGAAACAAAGTTTCAGGAGTCTCTCAATCTTAAGCTCCCCGAAGATATTCGGATCCTTCGCACAGAACTTATGAAAAATGGGTTTCACGCACGTTACAGCGCTTCCGGCAAGTGTTATGAGTATCATATTGATACGAAAGAGAAGCAAGGGGTGTTTGGGCGGCGGTATTCGTTTCATTACCCAAAGTACCTGGACCAGACCAGCATGAAAAAAGCGGCGGAAATTCTGACAGGGACACATGATTTTGGGGCATTTACAGATAAAAAAGAGGAAAAGTCCACAAGACGGACAATTTATGATATAATGATAGCCGGACAAGGCGGCGAAGTTCGGATTGAGTATCGCGGAAATGGATTTTTATATCATATGGTGCGGATTCTGACAGGAACTTTGCTTGATGCCGGTACGGGTAAGCTTTCAATGGAAGACATATACAGTGCACTTGAAACCGGCAGAAGAGAGAAAGCAGGTTTTACAGCTCCGGCAAAGGGCCTGTTTTTAAAAGAAGTATATTATTAAAAGGGGCAGGTATGGGAATATCTGTCCTTGTGTATTATCAGACAGAACGAAGGAGGCGAATATGAAACTTATTTCGTGGAATGTAAATGGGATCCGTGCGTGTGTACAGAAAGGATTCTTAGAGTTTTTTGAAAAGGCGGATGCAGATATTTTCTGTATCCAGGAGACAAAAATGCAGGAAGGGCAGTTAAGTCTTGATTTAAAAGGGTATCATCAGTATTGGAATTATGCGGTGAGAAAGGGATATTCAGGAACCGCGGTTTTTACGAAGAAAGAGCCCATGTCAGTAACCTATGGAATCGGGATAGAAGAGCATGACCAGGAGGGCAGGGTTATAACCTGTGAATTTACGGATTTCTATTTTGTGACAGTATATACACCAAATTCTCAAAATGAGCTGAAACGGCTTGATTACCGAATGAAGTGGGAAGAGGACTTTCGGGCTTATTTAAAGCGTTTGGAAGAAGAAAAACCTGTGATTGTGACTGGGGATATGAATGTGGCACACAAAGAGATTGACTTGAAAAATCCAAAGACAAACCGGAAAAATGCGGGATTTACGGATGAAGAACGGCAGCAGTTCACAGAGCTTTTGGAGGCGGGATTTATTGACACATATAGATATTTTTATCCAGATCAGGAAGGAATCTATTCATGGTGGTCATATCGGTTCAGCGCGCGCGCGAAAAATGCGGGGTGGCGGATTGATTATTTTTGTGTGTCAGAGAGCTTAAAAGACAGACTGGAAGACGCGAAGATATTGACAGATGTGATGGGGTCAGATCACTGTCCGGTAGAATTAGATTTAAAAGAAGGAGACGGTTTATATGACAAAGATTGATATTATTTCTGGATTTTTAGGAGCCGGAAAGACGACATTTATTAAAAAAATGCTGAAGGAGGCATTTACAGGGGAACAGGTAGTTCTGATAGAAAACGAATTCGGAGAAATCGGAATTGACGGTGGATTTTTAAAGGATTCCGGTATCGAAATCAGGGAGATGAATTCTGGATGTATCTGCTGTTCTCTTGTAGGAGACTTTGGAAAATCTTTAAAAGAGGTGGTGGACACGTACCACCCGGAGAGAATTCTGATTGAGCCGTCCGGTGTAGGGAAGCTGTCAGATGTTATCAAGGCAGTGCGGGATGTACAGGAAAGTATCGATGCGCAGTTAAACAGTTTTACTACGGTTGTGGATGTGACAAAGTGCAAAATTTACCGGAAGAATTTTGGGGAATTTTTCAGCAATCAGATCGCCTATGCGGGGGCTGTTATTTTAAGCCGTACAGACAAGGCAAAACCGGATAAAATAGAAGAGAGCGTCGCATTGCTGCGAGAACTAAACGAAAAGGCTCCGATTATCACAACGCCGATTGATGAACTGTCCGGCAGTAAGCTTCTTGAGGTGATGGAGGCAGGCAAATCCTTAGAAGAAGAGTTGCTTTCGGAAGTGACATGCCCGGTGTGCGGGGAACATCATCATCACGAGCATCACCATCACGAGCACGAGGAGCATGAGCATCACCACCATGAACACGGGGAGTATGAGCATCACCACCATGAACACGAGGAGCATGAGCATCACCATCACGAACATGGAGAGCATGAACATCATCATCACCATGATGCAGAATGTGGCTGTGGACATGAACATCATCACGGACATCATCATGCAGATGAAGTTTTTACAAGTTGGGGAAGAGAGACGATCCATGCTTATACAAAGGATGAGATCGAAGGTATATTAAAGGAATTAGAACAGGATACGGGATTCGGTACCGTACTGCGTGCAAAAGGAATGGTTGCAGGAAAAGACGGGGAATGGATTTACTTTGATATGGTACCGCAGGAGCATGAAGTCCGAAACGGCGCGCCAGAATATACGGGAAGGATCTGCGTAATCGGATCTAAATTGAACGAGGAAAAGCTGGAGAAAGTATTTGGGCTTGTATAATGGTTGTTTGAGAGGAGAGAAAACAGATGAAAGAACCAGAAGCATTGGTATATCTGATGACAGGATTTTTGGACAGCGGAAAAACTCAGTTCTTAAAATTTACCTTACAGCAGGAGTATTTTCAGATTAATGGGAAAACACTTCTTATTCTGTGCGAAGATGGGGAAGAAGAATATAATTCGGGTGAAATGCTCAAATACGGGGTCGTCATAGAACGGGTAGAAGAACAGGAAGAGCTGACAGAAGAATGGCTCTCCAGGATGAAAGAAAAGCATCGGCCGCAGCGTGTGATTATAGAGTATAACGGCATGTGGAAAGTCAGTGACTTTGAAAGCCTGTCTCTTCCTGAAGGCTGGGAGATAGAACAGAAGATTACGACTGTGGATGCTAGTACCTTTCAGATGTACCTTACGAATCTGAAGCCATTGTTTGTAGAAATGGTCAGAGGAGCAGAGCTGGTCTTATTTAACCGCTGTACAGATATAAAGCCGCTGGCAGGATACAGGAGGAGTGTAAAGGTAGTAAGCCCGCAGGCGGAAGTAATATTTGAAGGGGAAGAAGGAGAGATTGAAAATATATTTGAAGGAGACGTTCCTTACAATCTGGATGCGCCGGTTATTGAAATCCGCAGAGAAGATTATGGAATCTGGTATGTGGACATGATGGAAAATCCGGACAGGTATAATAAAAAAGTAATTGAATTTACAGCAAAGGTACTAAAACCGCGTACGTTTCCTTCAAAAGTATTTCTTCCTGGGAGAATGGCAATGACCTGCTGTGCGGATGATACAACCTTTTTGGGATATGTGTGTAAAAGTGCTTACGCGCCGAAACTCAAGCCTGGGCAGTGGGTGAAGATTCGGGCGAAGGTAGGGTTTGCGAATGTGTCAGTATATCACGGCAAAGGCCCTGTTCTGGAGGCAGAACATATTGAAGACGCAGAGCCGATTGAAGAGCTGGTGTATTTCAATTAAGCCTGTAGTATGAAAGAGACAGTTTCTTATACATCAAAGTGGAATATTGGAGAGAAGGAAAAAGACAGAGGAGGTTTATGATATGGCAAAGAAATACGACGTTATCGCAATGGGGGAGCTGCTGATTGACTTTACAATGAACGGTCAGAGTGGGCAGGGAAATGCATTGTTCGAGGCCTGCCCGGGAGGAGCTCCCTGCAATGTGCTTGCGCTTCTGAATAAAATGGGGAAACGGACAGCGTTTTTCGGAAAGGTGGGTAAAGATCAGTTTGGAAAGCTTCTTAGAAATACATTGGATGAAGTGAAAATTGATACCTCTCATCTTCTGGAAGAGGAAAAGGTAAATACTACACTTGCGTTTGTACATACCTTTCCAGACGGCGACAGAGAGTTTTCCTTTTACAGGAACCCGGGCGCGGATATGATGCTTAAGGAAGATGAAGTCGATGCGGCATTTTTGAAAGAGACAAAGATATTCCACTTTGGTACGCTTTCTATGACACATGAAGGAGTACGGGAAGCTACAAAGAAAGCATTAGATATTGCAAAAAGCAGCGGGGCACTGATTTCTTTTGATCCGAATCTGCGTCCTCCACTTTGGAGTTCACTTGCACTTGCAAAAGAACAGATGGAATATGGATTTGAATTCTGTGATATTCTGAAGATTTCAGATAATGAAATCCAATTTGTGTCTGGAAAAGAAGATTACGATGAAGGAATCGCATATTTGCAGGAGAGATATAAGATACCGCTGATTTTTTTGACGATGGGAAAAGAAGGCAGTCGAGCATATTATAAGGGGATGCGCGTCGAGAGAAAGGGATTTTCTGTGCAGACAATCGAGACCACAGGCGCCGGCGACACATTCTGCGGAAGTTGTTTGAATTATATTCTGGAACAAGATTTTGAAAATCTGACAGAAGAGCAGCTCGGCAAGATGCTGACTTTTGCAAATGCTGCCGCTGCTTTAGTAACGACTAGAAAAGGGGCAATTAAGGCAATGCCGGAGAAGGAAGAGGTATGGAAGTTACTAGAAAGCAGCGCCGAGTAAAAGAAATGTTTTTGACTGCGTATAGAACGTAGATAAAGAAATATATTATAGAGGACAAGCGAAAGGAAAGAAAAGATGAAGTTTACTAAAATGCAGGGGATAGGCAATGACTATGTATATGTGAACTGTTTTCAGGAAAAAATAGAGAATCCCTCAGAACTGGCAAAGAAAATCAGTGACCGTCATTTTGGAGTGGGCTCAGACGGTCTGATTTTGATCTGTCCTTCTGACAAAGCAGATTTTGAGATGAAGATGTACAATGCAGATGGATCCAGAGGAGAAATGTGTGGAAATGGAATCCGCTGCGTGGCAAAGTATGTATATGATTATGGATTGACAGATAAAAAGCAGATTTCAGTTGAGACATTGGGTGGAATAAAATATTTAGATTTGACAGTGGAGAATGGAAAGGCTGTTCTTGTGAAGGTAGACATGGGAAGTCCTATTTTAGAGCCGGAGCTGATTCCGGTCAAAGCAGAAGGCAGAAGTGTAGTTGACGATTCTATCATTGCAGGCGGGGCGGAGTACAAAATGACCTGTATATCTATGGGGAATCCGCACGCGGTTATCTTCTGGGATGGAATAGACAGTATGGAAATCGAGAAGATAGGCCCTTCTTTTGAAGAACATGAAAGATTTCCGAACCGAGTGAATACAGAATTTGTCGAGGTACTGGACGAAAAAACGGTAAAGATGCGTGTATGGGAAAGAGGCTCCGGTGAAACGCTGGCCTGTGGAACAGGCGCCTGTGCAGTTGCTGTGGCATGTATATTAAACGGTAAGACAGAAGATACAGTATGCGTAAAGCTGCTCGGAGGAGACTTGCTTGTGCAGTGGGATAGAGAGAAAAATAAGGTGTATATGACCGGACCGGCGGAAGTTGTATTTGACGGAGAGTGGAAAGAGTAAAAGTCAGAATATTCAGAAAAATGCAGATGGCAAAAATAGTTTAAAGAAATTAAAAAAACTACTTGATTTTTCCAGAGAGTCTGCTATAATAACGTTGTTGCGTCTGACAAGGACGAGACATCAGTGTTGCGGATTGGTGTAATGGCAGCACAGCAGACTCTGACTCTGTTAGTAGAGGTTCGAGTCCTCTATCCGTAGTTAAGAATCTGCATAGAGCAGATTCTTAATTTCACTTTAAGAGAAAAGAGAATAAGGTTTCGGAGTGTGGCTCAGCTTGGTAGAGCGCTACGTTCGGGACGTAGAGGTCGCGTGTTCGAATCACGTCACTCCGATTTTTTTATTGAGATGCCACAAAATCTGAAAATAGATGGCACTGAAAAACTTCCATTTTTTAAGTGGGAGTTTTTTTTATATAATAGGATTCGGGTGTCAAAAGGTAACTTTTGACACCCGAATCATAATAGGAAATTTCGATAAATTTCCTATTATATAAAAAGCCCTCCGGGCGGGATACGCACACCGCAATAAGAAAAATTTACCGCTTTTCGGTATTGCGGTGGCGCGCAAAGTGGACAAGCCCACTTTGTTCTGTTCTGAGGTAACAACAACTACTATTATAGAAAATAATTGTTAAAAATATAATACATAGGTATAATGATATATAGGAAACTTAAAGTGCAGATTTGTAATTTTTTTATTTTTTAGGAGGTCTGACAAGATGTGTACACAGAGTGATCTCAAAAATATACTAAGGAAAATGGTTTTAATTTATCGTAATATTTACAATCAGAATTTGTGTGAGATATATCTATATGGCTCGTATGCTCGTGGAGATTATAATACAGAATCGGATATTGATATTGCGGCCATAGTAAAGGGTGAAAGACAAGAACTACAAGAACAGTTAAAGAAAATATGGGATGTTGTTTCAGATTTGGAATTAGACTATGAGGTTATTATTTCTCCAACAGTAATTCCATATACTGAATTTGAAACTTACAAAGAGATACTCCCCTATTACAGAAATATCGCACAGGAGGGAGTGAAATTGAGTGCCTGATTATCAAAAGGAACTTATTGAATATCGTTTGCAAACAGCCGAGGGAAAGCTTCACTCTGCCAAAATACTTCTTGAAGCAGGAGAATATAAAGATTCGATCGGGCGCTCCTACTATGCCATGTTTTCAGCAGTTAGAGCTATACTTGCATTAGATAAAGTGGACTTCTCTAAACATACAGGGGTAATAGCCTATTTCCAGAAAGAATATGTAAAAACCGGAAAATTTGATAAAGAATATTCCAAATACATAAGCAGTGCTTTCCAGATTAGGAATAACTGTGATTACGCAGATTTCTTTTTAGTATCTAGAAATGATGCGTTAGAACAATATGAAAAAGCTGAGAAATTTGTGGGTGCAGTAAAAACATATTTGGAGTTCATTTGATGAAACGCGCGGAACATGGCTTTAATTGATTTTAAAGAAATTCCAAAAGTTAATCTCGCAGATGGAAAAATAGAATTAGGGATAATGATGATATTTATAAAAATGAGGCATTTTCTGAGCTGAAAAGAATCATTATTGCTCTGGCTCAAATAACAATGAAAAAGCAGACTGAGGATGATATAGAAAGATTACATATACTTGCCCCTTTCAGAGGGAGTTAGGACAATTTAGAGACTTCATAAATGATTAGTTATAATACTACGCAATTAAAAAGCAAACAAAATTTTAAATTACCTTTAGCTTTGCAACTTGAAATAACCAGTAAATACAATTTAAAGTGTCCTTTTTTCTATATTCATTAGAATATAATAAAACGGATAATAAGGATTTATCACCGGATGTTTTTGCGGAATTAATGAACAAACCATCAACTCTTTTAGGTTTTATGAATGGGACTGTGTGCAAATTTCCATAGATTCTTCAAACAGCTCTAAGCATGATGCAATAAGAGGTGTTTCAGGGACATATAAACAGGCTATTAAATAAAATAGAGTTTCCTGCAATATGGTAGTTATGTGTTATAGGTGATTCATAAAGTTTCATAGATAGCAGAGGATAATTTTATAAGAATTTTACAAAAGTAATTTTTTTCTTTCTTTTATCGACGTAAAATGATATAATTTTTCAAGACTTATTAAAAATTGATAAAATTTAAGGAAAATCGATAAAAGGAAAGGAATGGAAAGTATTTATGCAAAAAAATAAAACGGAATTTAAGCCATATATTCCGGCAGAGCGTGTTGTTCCTGAATTTACAATCACTTCTATTCTGATTGGTATTCTTCTGGCGGTTGTGTTTGGCGCGGCAAATGCTTATTTAGGACTGCGCGTCGGCATGACAATTTCAGCCTCTATTCCAGCGGCGGTTATTTCTATGGGAATTGTACGTGTAATTCTTCGCAGGGAATCTATTCTGGAGAACAACATGGTACAGACGATTGGATCTGCGGGAGAATCTGTGGCAGCCGGTGCTATTTTTACTTTACCGGCTCTGTTTTTGTGGGCAGAGGAAGGAAAAATAGATGCTCCGAGTATTGTGACAATTTTTCTGGTTGCCTTTGTAGGAGGAATTCTCGGAGTTTGCTTTATGGTGCCGCTTCGACAGGCATTAATTGTAGAAGAGCATGGCACACTTCCGTTTCCGGAGGGAACTGCCTGTGCGGAAGTCCTTCTGGCAGGTGAAGAGGGAGGAAGTAAGGCAGGAACTGTATTTGCCGGTCTGGGAATTTCTGCGGCGTATAAGTTTGTCGCAGACGGGTTGAAGGTATTTCAAAGTGAGATTGGATATGATTTTAAGGGATATACAGGTTCTCATATCGGAATTCAGGTGCTTCCTGCCCTTGCCGGAGTAGGATATATCTGCGGACCCAAAATTTCAAGCTATATGCTTGCCGGAGGCACATTAAGCTGGTTTGTTCTTATGCCAATGATGGCGCTATTTGGAGCAGGGGCGACGATATTTCCGGCAGCGGATCCGATCAATACACTGGCGCCTGCCGAACTGTGGGATAACTATATTAAGTACATTGGAGCAGGAGCAGTCGCTGCGGGCGGTATCATCAGTCTTGTAAAAAGTTTTCCACTGATTATCCGTACTTTTAAACAGGCGATGGCAAGTATGTCTAATCGGCGTGTGAAGTCAAATGCTCTGCGGACAGAGCAGGATATTTCTATGCCGGTTCTGCTGGTGATTGTTCTTATGATTGCAATTGCGATCTGGCTTGTTCCGGCATTTCCGGTAAGTCCGATAGGCGCGCTTGTTGTAGTTGTGTTTGGATTTTTCTTCGCAACCGTTTCTTCCCGTATGGTAGGACTGATTGGTTCTTCAAATAATCCGGTTTCTGGTATGGCAATTGCTACATTGATTATTGCTACCTTACTTTTAAAAGCAACGGGAACAGACGGGACAACAGGTATGGTAGGGGCAATTGCGATAGGCGGTATTATTTGTGTAATTGCGGCAATAGCAGGAGACTGTTCTCAGGACTTAAAGACCGGTTTTATTGTTGGTGCAACGCCGAAGAAGCAGCAGATAGGGGAAATGGTAGGCGTATTGGCTTCTTCTGTCACAATTGGTTTTGTTTTGTATCTTTTAAATGAGGCATGGAAGTATGGCTCTGACCAAATTCCCGCGCCGCAGGCAACTATGATGAAAATGCTGGTAGAAGGAATTATGAATGCAGAACTTCCGTGGGCATTGATTCTGATGGGCGTTTGTGTTGCTATTGCGGTAGAAATTGTGAAGATTCCAGTGCTTCCATTTGCGGTAGGCATGTATCTTCCATTTAGCTTAAGCGCAGGAATTATGGCAGGTGGTGTTGTGCGTTATTTGGTAGAGCGCCGCAAAGGAAGTGAAGAAGAGAAGAAAAAGCGTACAGAGAAGGGTGTGCTGTTTACCTCTGGACTGATTGCAGGAGAGGGAATCATTGGAATTGTATTAGCGGTGCTTGCTGTTCTGGAGCTGGACGATAAGATTGTGCTGCCATTTGCACTTCCTCAGGTTGGAAGCTTGATTATTTTCTTTGTGCTTCTGGCGGGACTGTATATGCTGTGTGTAAAGAAAGAAAAATAGTATTGGGTTTCTAGAAAATCTGTGTGAGATGCAGCCTGTTTTAAGCAGGCTGTTTCTTTCTATATGAAAATCACTAAGCCAGGCTTTTTGCGTTATATTGCCGGGAGGTAAAAAATGAGAAAAAAAGAAGAAAAGAATTATTTAGACTTTGTGCCGGCGAAAAATCCGGAGATAGAATACCGCATTGATGACAGTGGGAAGGTAACGGTATTGATTGAGTGGAAAGGGTTTTATCATAAAATTGCCCAGCGTTTTTTTCACCGTCCGCGGGTAAGCGAGATTGCATTGGATGAATACGGCAGTTTTGTTTGGGTATTGATAGATGGCAGAAAAGATGTGCATGAGCTTTCACAGGAGTTTGAGAAAAAATTTCCAAAGATGGAAAATTCGTTGGCGCGGCTGATTAAATTTATAGAGATTTTAAAAGATAACCATCTGATTGTTTGGAGAGAGGAAGGAAAAAAATAATGCTGCAGTATATTCCATATATTCTGCTATTTGCTGTTGCGGCAGCTATCATTTATGCGTGGGGACTGTGGCGTTCTATGCGGCAGCAGCAGGAGCTTTCGAATTTACTTTGTGCCAGAGGAGTGGCGAAGGTGAAAAAAGCATTACAAAAAAACGGAAGGATGTCTGTACAGGATCTGGAAAAGGCAGTAGAAGGACTGACCGCAGGCCAGCCCTTCAGTAAAGAAAAAATAAAGGTTACAGATACAAAGGCGTTTTTGGACTCTATTCTTCCTTATATGATACGACAGAGAATCATTATGGAAGAAGAGGACGGCGGGAAGGTGTGGTATCGCCTCAGGAAGTAAGCAGTCATCAGTTAGGAGAGTGAGATTCTGCTGCAAGCCTTCTTAAAACATCCTTTAAAAATTGGTAGAAACGTTCAAAGGAATCGAGAGGAAGGTGTTCCTGCGGTGTATGACAATCAAGAATTGTTGGGCCTACTGCAATGGCATCCAGATCGGGAATTGCATCACAGAATAATCCACATTCCAATCCAGCGTGGATAGCTTCTATTTTTAAAGGTTTTTTGAAGAGCTCTTTATAGCTTTCCTGGAAAACTTTTCGGACAGCAGAATTTTCGTTGTAATTCCATCCGGGATATTCTCCAATAAATTCTGTGTTAAAACCGAAGGTCTCTGCGAGAATCCCAAAGTGTGCTTTTAGCTCCTCTAACAAAGAGGGAACAGAAGAACGAGGTGAAAATACAATGGTTAGTTTATCGTCTTGTGTTTTGACTACGCCTAGATTTGAAGAAGCGACAACAAAGCCATTCATTTTCAGATTTCGTTTCTGTACTCCGTTTGGAGCCAGATACATAGCCAGAAGGAATGAACGGGAATCCTTTTTATCTAAAGCAGAGACAAGACAGTTTTTTTCGGCTGTGAGTGTGCAGGAAAAGTCCGGTTCCTCTGATAAGATTTCTTCCTGGAATTGACAGATAAGCTGACGGGCAGTTTCTTCTGCCTTATGTGCTTCGTCTGCATTTGTATAAACAAGTGCCGCCTCACATTCCCGAGGAATGGCATTATCCTTGTTTCCGCCTATGAAACTGACCAGCTGTCCGTTTGTTTCTTCCATCAGGCGGCAGCACATTCGTGCCATAAGAAGATTTGCGTTGTGGCGCTCTTTATGAATATCACTTCCAGAGTGTCCGCCTAAGAGTCCTTTTATACTTATATGGAGCAGTGTACCAGATACAGACTGCCGTTTTACTTCTTTGGTCAATTCGATTCGAACACCGCCGGCACAGCTTACTGTAGCGATTCCTTCTTCTTCGGAATCCAGATTAATCATTGTACGTGCTGTAAGAAGGGACTTATCGAGAGCCTTTGCGCCTAAGAGTCCGACTTCTTCTGCGGTGGTAAATACACATTCTAATGGGGGATGGACAATATCTTTGTCATCTAATACCATCAGCATAAGTGCCACAGCAACTCCATTATCTGCCCCCAGTGTGGTACCGTTTGCGAATAGAACCCCATCTCTTATGAAAAGCTCCAGGCCGTCCTGTGTGAAATCATGGTCTATACTTTTATGTTTTTCACACACCATGTCAATGTGTCCTTGAAGCATGACAGAGGGAAGAGATTCGGCATTTTTGCTTCCTTCTTTTTTAATGATGACATTGTAGCTGGAATCCTGATGAAACCATAAATTTCTTTCTTTAGCAAAGCTTACAAGATAATTGCTGATTTGCATCTCATTGCCTGAACCTCTTGGAATTGCGCTGATTTCTTCAAAAAAGTGAAATAATTGTGCAGGCTTATATCCACTGATTTTATAATCCATATGTTGTCTCCTTACTTTTTTATGTTTTTAAAGCGTTTCTTTTAAATTATAACAGATTCTTTCGATTCATGCATTGGTATTATTTATTATCGACGGAACCTTCTGTTTTATGATATGATTATAAATATGCAATTTTAGATTAGAAAGGAGTATTTTCATGGAAAATACATCCGGGAATAAGAAAAACAGAGAAGTGAAAAAGTCTCAAAAGCATGTCTGTCTGGGAATTCTCGCCCATGTCGATGCAGGAAAAACGACTCTGTCAGAGAGCTTTTTATTTTTGAGTGGAAAAATCCGCCAGGCCGGACGTGTAGATCACAAGGATGCATTTTTGGATACCTATGAGTTAGAGAGGGAACGGGGAATTACTATATTTTCTAAACAGGCAGTATTCGAATGGAAAGATATGAAGATTACGCTTTTGGATACACCTGGCCATGTGGATTTTTCGGCGGAAATGGAACGAACGCTGCAGGTGCTGGACTATGCGGTGCTTGTGATTAGTGGATCAGATGGTGTACAGGGACATACGATGACCTTGTGGAAGCTCTTGAAAAGATATAACATCCCAACTTTTCTCTTTGTAAATAAGATGGATCAAGAGGGAACAGAACGAAGGAAAATTATGGCAGAGCTGGAAAGACAGTTTGGAGAAAATTGTATTGATTTCAGTTATTTAGATGAAATGGCCATGGAGAACCTTGCGCTATGCGATGAAGAAATGATGGAGTCTTATCTGGAATCTGGGAAAATAGACAAGAAACTGATTCAAAAAGCAGTAAAAGAGAGAAATGTGTTCCCCTGCTATTTTGGCTCTGCACTTTATATGGACGGGGTTGATGAGCTCTTAAATGGGATTGCAGATTTTACAGAGTCATTAAAGTACCCTGAAGAATTTGGGGCAAAGGTATATAAAATCGGGAGAGATTCCCAGGGAAACCGGTTGACCTATTTAAAAGTAACCGGCGGAGAGCTAAGGGTCAGGGACAGCATTGGAAATTCTGAGGAAAAAATCAATGAAATCCGTATCTATTCCGGAGAAAAATATACGGCAGTTCCTGCGGTGGCAGCAGGGCGAGTGTGTACAGTGACAGGACTTTCAGACACATATCCAGGGGAAGGGATTGGCGCAGAACCAGAATCAGACTTACCTGTATTGGAACCTGTACTGACCTACCGTATCGCTCTTCCGGATGCATGTGATATACATAAAATGCTGGAGAACTTAAGGGCATTGGAGGAGGAAGAGCCTGCGCTTCATATTGTATGGGAAGAAGCAGTGGGAGAAATTCATGCGCAGTTGATGGGAGAAGTACAGACAGAAGTTCTAAGACATATTATTCGAGAACGGTTTGGAGTGTGGGTGGAATTTGTAGAAGGGAATATTGTGTATAAAGAAACAATAAAATTTCCTGTAGAAGGAGTTGGACATTTTGAACCTCTCCGGCACTATGCGGAAGTTCACCTCTTATTAGAGCCGGGGGAGAGAGGAAGCGGTCTGCAATTTTCGTCTGTCTGCAGCGAGGATGTGCTGGACAGAAATTGGCAGAGGCTGATTCTGACACATCTGGAGGAAAAAGAACATAAAGGGGTACTGGTTGGAGCTGGGGTTACAGACATAAAAATTACTTTGCTTGCGGGACGGGCTCATCAAAAACATACAGAAGGCGGGGATTTCAGGCAGGCGACTTATCGGGCGGTGCGCCAGGGATTAAAAAAAGCAGAATGTATACTGTTAGAACCATACTATGAGTTTAAAATGGAGCTTCCGGCAGAAATGGTTGGAAGAGCTATGACGGACATTCAGAAAATGAAAGGGGACTTTGCGCCCCCGCTGACGTCAGAAGAGTCTGTCATCCTTACGGGAAGTGCTCCGGTATCCCAGATGCGGGGGTATCAGAGAGAATTTATCTCTTACACAAAGGGAAGAGGACGCTTGTTCTGTGAACCGAAGGGATATAGAGCCTGCCAGAACCAGGAAGAAGTAGTAGAAGCCATGGGGTATGATGCAGAAGCAGATATAGAAAATCCAACTGGATCGGTATTTTGTTCCCATGGTGCTGGATTTGTAGTTCCCTGGTATCAGGTGGAGGAATATGCGCACATTGGGAGCTGTTATACTGCAAAGAAAGAAGAGAGAGAAGCACAAAGACGAACATTTTGTCCGCCGCCAGTTTCCAGAATTGAACTGACACAGGAGGAACTGGATGCAATTTATGTAAAAACACCAGATCCGATAAAAAGAAACTATAATGCCACCTCTGTCACTGTTCGCGCGCAGGAAAAACAGGAAAACGAAGGAAGAAGGAAGTTTCGCAAAAGAGAACAAAATAGAGAAGAATATCTTTTGGTTGACGGTTATAATATCATTTTCGCATGGAAGGATTTAAAAGAACTTTCAGAAATTAGTATGGAGGCAGCGCGCAATAAACTGATGGATATTTTGTGTAATTACCAAGGCTATAGGAAGTGTACATTGATTCTTGTATTTGATGCTTATAAAGTGGAAGGAAATAAGGGAGAGACAATAAAGTATCATAATATCCATGTAGTTTATACGAAAGAAGCGGAGACCGCCGATCAGTACATTGAAAAAACGGTACGGCGTATGGGAAGGCACCATGATGTTACGGTCGCTACATCGGATGCGTTGGAACAAGTGATCATTTTGGGAGAGGGAGCGCAGAGAATGTCAGCAGAAGGACTTAAGGAAGAAATAAGCTTGGCAGAAAAAGAGATAAGAGAGGAGTATCTGGGAAAAAATACTGTGGAGAGGAACTATTTGTTTCATGCTCTGAAAGAAGATGCTGCAGAAGCGGTGGAAAAAATAAGACTGGGAGGAAGTGAGGAAAGTAGCAATGCTAAATGAGATTTTAGGAACAATCAATGACTTTATGTATACCTATCTGCTTTTGTTTCTGCTTATAGGGACAGGGCTTTACTTTACTATACGTACAAAATTTGTACAGGTAAGAATGATAAGAGAAGCAATTCATATATTGAAAGAGAAAGGAAAAGAAGAAGATGGAAAGAAACAAGTTTCTTCTTTTCAGGCGTTAATGATATCTACGGCATCTCGTGTGGGGACAGGAAATATCGCGGGAATCGCAACGGCAATTGCAGCCGGAGGCGCAGGGGCGGTGTTTTGGATGTGGCTGATGGCAGTGATAGGAGGTGCTTCTGCATTTATCGAAAGCACACTGGCACAGGTCTATAAAGTAAAAGATGGCGCGGACTACAGAGGCGGTCCGGCGTACTATATGGAACAGGGACTTGGAAAACGCTGGCTTGGTATTGTATTTTCTATTCTTATGATTATCTGCTTTGCCTATGGATTTAACGGACTGCAGTCTTTTAACATGTCGTCTGCACTAGAATATTATATTCCAAACTACAGTGAATCGATATATCCAGTGATTGTAGGTATTCTTTTAGCGCTGGCTACCGCTTTTGTAATTTTCGGAGGTGTACATAGAATCGGGTTTATTACATCCGTTATGGTACCGATAATGGCGGGCATTTATTTATTGATAGGACTGTTTACAATTTGTATGAACCTCTCGGCTTTGCCTAAGGTAATTAGCATGATACTTTCACAGGCGTTTGATGTGCAGGCAATTTTGGGAGGTATGGCGGGAAGCGCAGTCGTGATTGGAATAAAAAGAGGGCTGTTTTCCAATGAAGCAGGTATGGGAAGCGCGCCGAATGCGGCTGCGGCCGCCTCTGTCAGCCACCCTGCCAAACAAGGTATGGTGCAGGTATTATCGGTGTTTATTGATACGCTTTTGATTTGTTCGGCAACGGCGATGATGCTTTTGCTTTCTGGAATAGAGGGAGTGCCAGGCGTTCTGGATGGAATTCCGTTTGTGCAGAAAGCAATTTCTGCAAATGTGGGAAGCTGGGGGATTCATTTTATTACGATCTCTATTTTTGCTTTTGCATTCAGCAGCCTGGTCGGTAACTATTATTATACAGAAGCAAATTTACTGTTTATTAAAAATAATAAGAAAGCGCTTTTTATATTTCGGTGCACTTGTCTTCTGGCAGTATTTCTGGGAGCGCAGGCAGATTTTTCTGTGGTATGGAATTTTGCAGATATAACAATGGGCTGTATGGCGTCGGTGAATATTGTAGCGATTCTGATACTTGGAAGGAAGGCACTATTGGTACTCAAAGATTATGAGAAGCAAAAAAGAGAAGGTAAAGACCCGATTTTTAAAGCTGAGAAGCTGGGAATAAAAAATACACAATGCTGGAAGTAAAAAGAAATATAAAAGAATTTTCACAAAATGGAGGTTCCCTTGTAACCATTTTCTTGATAGAATGGTATTATTGATAAAAACATATAATTCTAAAAAACGAGAGAGCGAGGTAGAAGTTATGAATTGCATTAATTGTTATAAGGAGATACCGGACGACACAAAATTCTGTCCATACTGCGGTGCACAGCAGGCAAAACCTGTCCAGGCAGAGGCGCCGGCAGAAAATCCGGTATCGGAGGAGACGCAGCAGATGGATACACAGCCGGAGGAAGCACAGCAGCCGAATGTACAGGCAGAGGAAGCACAGCAGTTAAATGTACAGCCGGAAGGAACACAGCAGCCAAATCCAGGTTATTATCAAGAACCAGTCCAGCCAAATGATATGTATCAGGTACCTCCTACACAGCAGACTCCACCGCCGGTTTATGATATACCGCCGGTACAGCCAGGATACAGTCAGGAGCCGCCGGTGAATTGGGTACCGTATCTGGTATTGTCTATTCTTAGCACAATTTTATGCTGTACACCATTTGGTATTGTTGCGATCGTATTTGCGGCTAAAATCAACAGCGCGGTAACAGCAGGAAATATGGCAGAAGCGAAGGATTCCGCAAAGAAAGCAAAGATCTGGATTATTGTGTCTGCGGCTGTAGGCGTTCTGATGTGGATTTTACTCATTATTTATATTGTAATGATTGGTGTAAGCGCAGTGTACTATTACTAAAATAATGCAATAGGATGAAAAATTATATGGCAGAATTTCAGAGGAAAATGCAGGGCGGGAGAGGAATAGTGACTGCGATAAAAGAGAGGTTTAGAAAATCCAGGCGGGATCGCGTACTGACAGTTTTAGCGATTGCTGCAGTATTCCTTGCAGGATGCATATATCTGTTTTATCATAATCCAAAGATTTATCCAGTTCCGTGTGTGATACATACTCTGACAGGAATATATTGCCCGGGATGTGGAGCCGGAAGGGCGTGCTATGCTCTGCTTCACGGAAGGCTTTATGAGGCGTTTGCTTATAATCCTTTTTTGATCCTTTTGCTGCCATTTTTAGGGCTATACCTTGCAGCTAGATGTGTGGATTGGATGATAACGGGCAAAAACCACATAGATTCCAAAATATCTGTACGGCTGCTGGTGATTATTTTGATTGCAGTATTACTCTACGGTGTAGTACGTAATATACCAATATTTCCGTTTACTCTTCTGGCCCCGGGAGGAATTTTGGGAAAATTTTAAAACGTTGAAGCATCAATGCCGTTCAAGGATTTAGAGGCGGCGTTGATGTTTTTTCTATCATAGGAAGGTACTTCGGACTGACCTATGATAGAAAAGCCCTTCGGGCAGTATGCGCACGCCGCAATAAGGAAATTTTACTGCTTTGTGGTATTGCGGCGGCGCGTAAAGTGTATAAGCCCTTCAAGAGTGAAGGACAACGGAGTTGAAGTGGAAAACCGCATTGCGTGCTTATCATGGCTGTCGCCACCGTTTTACTCATTGATGGGCGCTTAAGCTCATACAGATGTACGCTCGCAAAAACATGCAAGCATGTTTTATGCTTCCCGCACACTGTATGGCTGAATTGTTACATTCATATTCAGAAATTTCTGTACAAAGGAAGAAAAAAATATGATAGAATAAATATAGTCCGTGTTATATGGATGCGATGTATGAATAAAGGAAAAGAAGAGTATGATAAAAGCAGTGTTTTTCGATGTAGACGACACATTGTTTGCGTTTACAAAGTGCAGCAGCCATGCAATGCGAAAAGTAGAGAACTATATAGAGGAGCAGCTTGGAATATCACCGGAGGCTTTAAGAGAAGCAATCTTAAAGGCACAGGAGAGAATAGGCGGCAGGATTGGATTCTCCCATCCATCTTTTCACAACCGGCAGATACGTTTTCAAAACACCTTGGAGATATTAAAAAAGCCGGTATATCCTTATGCAAATGAAATGTATAAGATATATTGGGAAGATGTATTGAAAAATGCTTGTGCAGAGCCAGGAATAGAAAAACTTCTGATTCTGTTGAAGAAAAAGAATATTTATACAGGAATAGGCTCAGATATGACATCCTATATCCAAAATAAAAAAGTGGAAAAGATAGGACTTGCTGCTTATTTCGATTGTTTTATAACGAGTGAGGAGGTTGGACAAGACAAACCAGGACAAAAGCTGTTTGAACTTTGTATAGAGAAGGCAGGAGTGAGGCCGAATGAATGTTTATTTGTCGGGGATAACCCGCAAAAAGACATAAGCGGGGCAAAAAAGGCTGGAATGTACACTGCATGTTATATCAGATATTCTGTGCCTGAGCAAAGAGAAGAAATGGTTTGTTTTGATTCATATGAAAAGTGTATCTGTGGAGAAGAAATCAGAATCGGGGATATACGAATTGTATAAAAGAGAGATCAAACAGGAAAATTCCTATTTGTTAAAGAGAGAAAGGAGGCAGCATTGGTTTGATATGAAAGCGGCGGACAGAGGAAAAAGCCGTTTGAGATGGATTGAATGCAGACAATCAACGACAAAGTTTACAGCCTGAAGGGAGGAAAAGATTATGGAACAGTATAAAGGCAAATCAATTTTTAAGAAGATGGCAATCGGTAAGATTTTTTATTATGAAAAGAATCAGACTGCTGTGAAAAGAGAAAAGGTAGAAGATGTAGAGGCAGAAGCAGCCCGTTTTGACAGTGCGCGTGAGAAAGCAAAAGAACAACTTCAGCATTTGTTTGAAAAGGCACAGCGCGAGGTGGGGGAAACAGAGGCAGCGATTTTTGAAGTGCATATGATGATGTTGGATGATGGGGATTACTTGGATTCCGTATACAATATTATCCGGACACAGGAAACCTGTGCAGAATATGCGACGGCTGTTACAGGGGACAATTTTGCAGCTATGTTTGCAGCTATGGATGATGAATATATGAAAGCAAGGGCCGCAGATGTAAAGGATATTTCAGAACGGATTGTGAATGTACTTAGCGGTAACGGACAGAATATGGCAGAGATGGAAGAGCCGGTTATCTTGGTGGCAGACGATCTGGCTCCAAGTGAAACGGTGCAGATGGACAAGTCGAAGCTGCTCGGATTTGTCACAAGATATGGGTCTGCGAACTCTCATACAGCCATTTTAGCCAGAACAATGAATATACCAGCTCTGATTGAAGTAGACATTCAAAAAGAGTGGAACGGAAAAATGGCGGTGATAGATGGATATGAAGGGACTGTGACAATCGATCCAGACGAAGCATACTTAAACCAGGCGAAGGCAGTTCAGCAGGAGGAACTGAAAAAACAGGAGCTTCTCAAGGAAATGAAGGGAAAAGAGACTGTGACTAAGGATGGAAGAAAGATCCATCTTTATGCGAATATAGGAAGTGTCTCTGATACAGCGGCTGCACTGATGAATGACGCAGAAGGAATTGGTCTGTTCCGCAGCGAGTTTTTATATCTGGAGTCAGAAGATTATCCGACAGAGAATGAACAGTTCC
Source organism: Mediterraneibacter flintii (assembly GCF_055387595.1). Lineage (NCBI taxonomy): Bacteria > Bacillati > Bacillota > Clostridia > Lachnospirales > Lachnospiraceae > Mediterraneibacter > Mediterraneibacter flintii. The sequence goes on along the minus strand of NZ_AP031405.1, from coordinate 2,935,997 downwards.
TTGCATATAAGACAGTGGCAGAAAATATGGCAGGGAAAAAGGTAATTATTCGTACACTGGATATTGGGGCGGACAAACAGGTGGGATACTTCAATTTAGAGAAGGAAGAAAATCCGGCTCTTGGATACCGGGCAATCCGCATATGCCTTACAAGAGAAGAAATATTTAAGACACAGCTGCGCGCGATTTTAAGGGCGAGTGCATTTGGAAATATTTCTGTAATGTTCCCAATGATTATTTCTGTGGAAGAAGTAAAACGCGCAAAAGCTATTCTGGAAGAGGTAAAGGCAGAATTAAGAACAGATGGGATTGCGTATAAGGATATTGAAATCGGTGTTATGATTGAGACGCCTGCTTCTGTAATGATTAGTGAAGAACTGGCGGAAGAAGTGGATTTCTTTAGTATAGGTACGAATGATTTGACTCAGTACACACTGGCAATTGACAGACAAAATCCAAATTTGGACACATTCTATGATCCGCATCATCCGGCAGTGCTGCGTATGATTCAGAAAACGATCGAGAATGGACACAAAGGTGGTGCATGGGTAGGAATCTGTGGAGAGCTCGGTGCAGATATAGAGCTGACAGAGACATTTTTGAAAATGGGAGTGGATGAACTTTCTGTATCTCCAACCTTTGTACTTCCTGTAAGAGATAAGGTAAGAAGCCTGTATCTGTAATTCACAGGTACATGTATTTATTGTAAGTAGTATTTCAATGAAAAATCGGCTTTGTGCTGCTGTGCACTTTTAGGCAGAAGTATTTTTTACTTCTGAGCAAAGAGCAGCCCAAGGCCGATTTCTTTTATTCCCGCGAGCGACGAGCCATGCGGGCGTGTCTGCACGCACATTTGGCGACCGACGCGAGGGTCAAATACCCCGCCCCTTGGGACGCGTCAAATTTGATGCCCCGTTGTTTGTAGCGGGGGCTTTGAATTTTCCCCACAAATTATATTCATATAAAGATGTATTTTAATAGAACGTTGTGTGAAGAAGCGTATAGATACTTGGAAAATAGTTAGATGTTTAATTAAAAATTGTTTAAAATTATGAAATAAATGTGAATTTATTATCAATAACTTGACTTTTTTGTATGATAATACTAATATAACAGTTAGTTATCTAATTAATTGATTGTTTGGGAGGTGAACGGTATGAGGTGTGATATGAATCATATACCCACTATCGGGCTGATTGGAATGTTGATGCACAGATGTGAACAGAGGGCAAAGGAAATGTTTGGAAAGTATGATTTAAACAAAACTCATGCAGGGATTCTGTTTTCTCTGCATCAGAGTGGCTCTCTTTCACAGAAGGAACTGGCGAAGCGCATGGATGTTACCCCCCCTTCTATTACTTCAGCAATACAGAAGATGGAGAAAGCAGGATATATCAGCAGAAAAACAGATGAAAAGGATCAGAGAATTATGCGTCTAGAGCTGGCGGAAAAAGGGAAATCTTGTATTGAGGATGTAAAGATGGTTGCACAGCAGTTAGATGAGCTGATATTCCAGGGAATGAGTGTGGAAGAGAAGCTTCTGATGAGAAGGATGATGTTTCAGATATGTGAGAATCTGAAAACAGAGGAAGAGAAATTCAGCCGATGGGCGGACTAATGGATTCGTAACTGAAAATGGAGGCAGAAAGGATCAATAATTATGAAAAATTTGTTTAAGTATGCAGGTACATACTGGAAGGCAATGCTGGTAATTATAGCTGTACTGATACTTCAGGCATATTGCGACTTGTCGCTTCCCGCATATACTTCCGATATTGTAAATGTGGGAATCCAGCAGGGCGGAATAGAGGATAAAGTTCCTGTAGCAGTGGGAGCAGAGGATATGGAAAAAATACTTCTGTTTGTTTCAGACAAAGATCAGGAGAGAATTGTCAATTCCTATGAGAAAGACGATGTCTCTTATGATGTAGAAGCATATGTACTCAAGGATACTGTGAAGGAAGACGAAGAAAAGAAAGAAGAGCTTTCGGATGTAATGGCGCTTCCTATGATGATGACGACAGGATTAGAATCTGGCAGCGATATGACAAAAGAACTAGAAGAGCAGATGAAAGCAAATTCTGCACAGGGAATATTGCCGGAAGAAATGGATATTTTTGACATGCTGAAAGTGATGCCTGCCGAACAGAGAGAGGCGTTTGTTGAAGAAGCTGCTAAGCAGATGGAGGATATGCCGGATACGATTTTAGAGCAGGCGGCAATCAGCTTTGCAAAGACGGCCTATGAAAAGTTAGGGATGGATACAGATTCCATGCAGATCCATTATCTGCTTGCCACAGGCGAAAAAATGATTGCACTTGCATTCCTTGGAATGGCGGCGAGTGTCCTGGTAGGGTTTATGGCATCGCGGGTAGGAGCGTCCACAGGACGGGATCTGAGAAGCAAGGTATTTCAGAAGGTAGTTGGATTCTCCAATAATGAATTTGATCATTTTTCTACGGCGTCGTTGATTACAAGAAGCACTAATGATATACAGCAGATCCAGCTTCTTACAGTCATGCTGCTGCGTATTGTGCTCTACGCCCCAATCCTCGCAATAGGAGGAATTTACCAGGTGTTTCAGACAAATGTGTCCATGTCATGGATTATCGCTCTTGCCGTTGTATTGATTGCGGTGGTTATTTTGGTTTTATTTATTGTCGCAATGCCCAAATTTAAAATGCTGCAAAGCCTTGTAGATAAGCTGAATCTTGTGACGAGGGAGATTCTTACAGGACTTCCGGTTATACGGGCATTCAGTACACAGAAACATGAAGAAAAGCGGTTTGACGCGGCGAATATAGATCTGACGAAAACAAATCTGTTTGTAAACCGCGCTATGACGTTTATGATGCCGGTTATGATGCTGATTATGAATGGAATTTCTGTTTTAATTATGTGGGCAGGTTCACATGGCATCAATGAAGGGCAGATGCAGGTTGGAGATATGATGGCATTTATCCAATATACAATGCAGATTATTATGGGATTCTTAATGCTGTGTATGCTCTCCATTATGCTGCCAAGGGCAGCGGTGGCAGCGGATCGTGTAGAAGAGGTGCTGACAAGTAAGACAGTCATCCATGATCCAAAACAGCCGAAAGCATTTTCTGGAAAGAAAAAGGGAGTTCTGGAATTTGAGCATGTATCCTTCTGCTATCCGGGAGCAGATGAGGAAGTGCTGCATGATATTACATTTACGGCGAAACCAGGCGAGACGACGGCGATTATCGGAAGTACCGGAAGCGGAAAATCGACGCTGGTTAATTTGATTCCCAGATTTTATGATGTGACGGAAGGGACGATTCGTCTGGACGGAGAGGATATCCGTACGGTAAAGCAGCATGAACTAAGAGAACGGCTTGGATATGTACCGCAGAAAGGCGTATTGTTCTCTGGGGATATCGCATCTAACATTCTGTTTGGAAATCCAGACGGAAATAAGGAAGAGATGGAAGAGGCGGCGCAGATTGCCCAGGCGGTGGAATTTATAGAAGAAAAGCCGGACAAATATGAAAGTCCAATTTCCCAGGGCGGAGGAAATGTTTCCGGCGGTCAGAAGCAGCGGCTTTCTATTGCGCGGGCGGTTGCGAAGCATCCGGAGGTTTTCATTTTTGACGACAGCTTTTCAGCTCTGGACTATAAAACAGATGTAGCACTTAGAAGGGCGCTGAAACAGAAAACGGCCGGAAGTACGGTAATCCTTGTCGCACAGCGTATCAGTACCATTTTAAATGCAGAACAAATTCTTGTTCTGGATGAAGGGAAAGTCGCAGGAATGGGAACCCACCAAGAATTGCTGAAAAACTGCGAAGTATATAGGCAGATAGCGGCTTCACAGCTTTCAGAAGAAGAACTGAAGGCAGGAACACAAGGAAAGGAGGCGGACAGTTATGAGTAAAGGTATGGGACCAGGAAAAATGCGAGGCGGTATGCCGGGAGAAAAGGCAAAAGACTTCAAAGGTACATTAAAAAAGCTGATAAAATACATGAGCGTATATAAAATACAAGTACTGTTTGTCCTCATTTTTGCCATATGCGGAACGATGTTTAATATTGTAGGCCCAAAGATACTCGGTAAGGCAACCACAGAGATTTTTAACGGCCTTGTCAGTAAGGTGTCCGGCGGAAGCGGCATGGATTTTGGAAAGATCGGGCAGATTCTTTTCATGACCTTGGGGCTGTATATGATCAGCGCTCTGTGTACCTTTATCCAGGGAATTATTATGACGGGAGTTTCCCAGAAGACAACATATCGTCTGCGAAAGGAAATTTCGGAAAAGATCAACCGTATGCCGATGAATTATTTTGATACAAAACCGGTAGGAGAAGTTCTTTCCCGCGTGACAAACGATATTGATACACTAGGACAGAGCTTAAACCAGAGTGCAACACAACTTATCACTTCGGTGACAACCATGATCGGAGTACTCGTAATGATGCTGTCTATCAGTCCTTTGATGACGGTGGTGGCATTGCTGATACTTCCAATTTCCGCAGGGCTTTTGTCATTTGTTATGAAACATTCCCAGAGATATTTCCGAGATCAGCAGGCATATCTTGGAAATGTAAACGGACAGGTAGAGGAGATATACAGTGGGCACAATATCATAAAGGCATTTAATAAAGAAGAGGATGTAATACGCACATTTAATGATACAAACGGAAAGCTTTATAATTCTGCATGGAAATCACAGTTCTTCTCCGGAATGATGATGCCGATTATGCAGTTTATCGGAAATCTGGGGTATGTGGCTGTTGCGATTTTAGGAGGATACCTGACGATTAAGAAGACGATAGAGGTTGGGGATATTCAGTCCTTTATACAGTATGTAAGGAATTTTACACAGCCTATCCAGCAGATTGCACAGGTATCAAACATGCTGCAGATGACGACGGCAGCCTCAGAGAGAGTATTTGAATTTCTGGAAGAAAAAGAAGAGGATCAGACGGTGCCAAATCCGGTCAGTGTAGAGGGACTGAAAGGAAATGTGGAGTTTGAGCATGTGCACTTTGGATATAATCCAGAGAAAATTATTATCAACGACTTTTCGGCAAAGATAAAAGAAGGACAGAAAATAGCAATTGTAGGGCCGACCGGCGCAGGAAAGACAACGATGATTAAGCTGCTGATGCGGTTTTATGATGTAAACAGCGGAGCAATTAAAGTGGACGGACATGATATACGGGACTTTAACAGAAATGAGCTTAGAGAGATGTTTGGAATGGTACTCCAGGATACATGGCTGTTTCACGGTACTATACGGGACAATATCCGGTATGGAAAGCTGGACGCGACGGAGGAGGAAATTATCCAGGCGGCAAAGGCAGCGCATGTCCATCGGTTTGTACAGACGCTTCCAGGCGGATATGATATGGAATTAAATGAAGAGGCAAGCAATGTGTCTCAGGGACAGAAGCAGCTTTTGACAATCGCCAGAGCGATTCTTGCAGACCCGAAGATTCTTATCTTAGACGAGGCGACCAGCTCTGTTGATACGAGGACAGAGGTACTGATTCAAAAGGCGATGGATAATCTGATGAAAGGCAGAACAAGCTTTGTCATAGCACATAGGCTGTCTACTATTCGGGATGCGGATTTGATTCTTGTTATGAAAGAGGGGGACATTGTAGAGCAGGGAACGCATGAGGAGCTGATTGCAAAGAAAGGCTTCTATGCAGAGCTGTATAATTCTCAGTTTGAAAAAACGACGGAAGTCGCGTAAGAAGCAGTTTAGCCCGCGCCATTCGTAAAACCGTATCTCGTGCTTGTTGAAGTGATATGTGAAATAAGGAGGGGAATGTTTACTTTATAAATCGTTTCCTCTATAATAAGAGATAGCGTCAGTGTTTACTGACGCTATCATCCATTTACAGAATGTTCCATGCCTGTATGGATGGTATGAGGTGCTGCAGACACCTCTCATAAGCTTGTATTGGAAAAAGAAGCAGATAGATTAATGAATCAGAACAGGAAAAGGAGAAAAAAGTGGGACTGACACATTTTGATGAGAAGGGACGGGCAGTTATGGTTGATGTGACGGAAAAGACTGTAACGCAAAGAGAGGCACAGGCGCAGGGGAAAATTCTTGTAAGCCGTGAAGTCTTTACAGCGATTCAGGCGGGAACTATCGGCAAAGGGGATGTCCTTTCTGTGGCGGCAACTGCCGGAATTATGGGAGCAAAAAAGACATCAGAACTGATTCCGATGTGTCATATTCTTCCTCTTACGAACTGTAAGATACAGTTTGAGTTGGAACATCAGGAATGCGCGGTATACTGTACCTGTACTGTGAAGGCAGAAGAAAAGACAGGGGTGGAAATGGAAGCGCTGACAGGGGTAAGTGTCGCTCTGCTGACGATTTATGACATGTGTAAAGCGTTGGATAAGACCATGGAAATCACAGAGATTTACATGGTGAGAAAATCCGGCGGAAAGAGTGGAGAGATTATCAATAGACGCGAAGAGAAAAGAGAACTGGATATCATGTAGGAAAGGGAAGGCAGAGAATGGAAAAAAGATGGAAAGCGGCGGTTATTACCTTGAGCGATAAAGGATATGCAGGGAAAAGAGAAGACAGAAGCGGGCCGCTGATAAAGGAGATGCTGGAGGCAAAAGAGTATAAAGTGACAGAGCAGATACTGCTTCCAGATGAACAAGAAGAAATAGAAAAGTGCCTGTGTAGACTGTGTGATGCATATAGTGTGGATTTGATTCTTACAACAGGTGGTACAGGATTTTCAATGAGGGACAGGACACCAGAGGCCACCTTAGCTATAGCGGATCGGAATGTCCCTGGGATTGCGGAGGCGATGCGCTTTGCATCTCTTCAGATTACCCCTCGGGCGATGCTAAGCCGCGGCGTATCTGTAATACGAAAGAGGACACTGATTATCAATCTTCCAGGAAGCCCAAAGGCAGTCCGAGAAAATCTGGAGTATATTCTGCCTGCCTTGAGCCATGGGATTGGCATTTTGTCAGACAGTGAAGGAGAATGTGGAAAGGATGCTTAAAGACGGGTATGGCAGAGAGATCACATACATGCGTGTTTCGGTCACAGATCGCTGTAATCTGCGTTGTGTGTACTGTATGCCGCAAGAGGGGATCGCACAGACAGCACATAGGGAAATTCTTACCTTTGATGAGATTGTGCAGATCGTCGGGATAGGGGCTGAGGAAGGCATCAGCCGGATTAAGATCACCGGAGGGGAACCGCTTGTAAGGAAAGGGATTGCCGCGCTTATAGGGATGTTAAAAGCGGTGCCGGGTATTGAGCAGGTGACAATGACAACGAACGGCGTGCTTTTGTCCCATCAGATGGAAGAGCTGGCAAAAAACGGATTGGATGCAGTCAACATAAGTCTCGACACACTAGACGAAACAGAATATGAAAAGATTACCCGCTGCGGCAATCTAAAACAGGTCATAGAAGGGATGAAAAGAGCGTGTTCCTGTCCTGGACTTACAGTGAAAATAAACTGTGTTCCTCTTATGGAGGTGAAGGAAGCACAGTATTTAAAGCTGGCACAGTTTGCGTATGAGCAGGGTATACGTGTGCGTTTCATTGAGATGATGCCGGTGGGACTTGGAAAAAAATATAAGGGAAGAAGCCAGGAGGAAATACGTAAGATTTTAGAAAAAGAATATGGGAGAAGCAGAATTGCGGAGGGGTGCTTTGGAAATGGCCCTGCCGTATATTACCAGTTTGAGAAAAGAAACGGAGAAATTGGTTTTATCAGTGCGATGTCACATTCCTTCTGTACGAGCTGCAATCGGATTAGATTGACGGCAGCAGGATATTTAAAGACCTGTCTGCAGTACGACACCGGAGTGGATTTGAAACACCTTCTTCGGACAGGCGCCTCTAAGGAGGAAGTAAGAGACGCATTTAGAAAAGCAGTGTCCAAAAAGCCGTATTGTCACCAGTTTACAGAGACTGGAAAAAATGTATCTACAAAGAAAGAAGAAAATATTGAAAGGAAGGGAATGTCTGAAATTGGAGGATAAGATAGGAAAAGTGCTGGCCATCTGTATTAGCGCTCAGAAAGGGACGCAGAAAAAAGAGATAAAAAGCGCGGTGTTTATTGAAGATTATGGAATTGAAGGAGATGCTCATGCCGGAAAGTGGCACAGGCAGGTGAGCCTTTTGTCCCATGAAAAGATAGAAGAATTCAGAAAAAAGGGAGCAGATGTATCAGAGGGGGCATTTGGAGAAAATCTGATTGTCCAGGGGATAGATCTTAGAACACTGCCGGTAGGGACGCGTTTGGTCTGTAATGATGTAGTGCTTGAGATAACGCAGATTGGAAAAGAATGTCATCATGGATGTGAAATTTATCAGAAAATGGGAGACTGCATTATGCCAAGAGAAGGAATTTTTGCAAAGGTGCTTTGCGGAGGCAGAATGGAAGCAGGGGATACCATATATGTCGGGAAAAGAGGAGAATGAAAAGGAAAATTTATTTTTTGTGCGGTATATGTTTGTGCATGGCTGTGATTCCTTCTTGCCAGGAAAAAGGAAAGGAAACATTGGCAGAGCAGGCGGTGGAGAAAGAAAAGCAGCCAGACAGAGAAAATCAGGTCTATACATTTGTGGATGTATATGGACAGAAATACGAGGCTGCGCTGCTTGCAGATGTGCCGAAGTGTACCTATGATTACCGGTATTTAAAAGAGGAGAATGGCTATAAATACTATGAGGAAAAAGAGGAGGGCGTTTCTTCTGCAATCGGAATCGACGTGTCAGAATTTCAAGGGGAGATTGACTGGAATGTCGTAAAAGAAAGCGGCATAGAATTTGCGATTATCCGTCTGGGATACCGCGGATACGGAGCTGAAGGAAGGCTGGTTTTAGATGAAAGGTTCGAGCAGAACATAAAGGGAGCACAGGCTGCCGGATTAAAAACAGGCGTGTACTTCTTTTCGCAGGCTGTCTCTGATAAAGAGGCAAAGGAAGAAGCAGAGTTTGTGCTCCAGACTTTGGAAGGGCGCAAACTAGAACTGCCAGTTGTATTTGATACAGAAGAAATAAAAGGAGATACGGCGCGTACAGACGAGAATACCAGAGAACAATTTACGGATAACTGTATTATATTCTGCGATAGAATCGAGGAAGCAGGATATGAGACAATGATTTATGCCAATATGAAATGGATGGCGTTTACACTTTACATGGAGGAGCTGACCGGGTACGATATATGGTATGCAGATTATGAAAATACGCCCCAGTGTCCGTATGATTTTTCTGTATGGCAGTATTCGGAGTCAGGAAGTGTGCCGGGGATTGAAGGGGCGGTAGATTTGAATGTATGGTTTCAGGAGGAAGAAAAATGAAATGGAATAAATTCCGGTTAAAGACAACCACAGAGGCAGAGGATATTGTCAGCAGTATGTTGATGGATTTGGGGATTCAAGGAGTGGAAATCGAAGATAAAATACCGCTTAGCCAGTCAGACAAGGAGCAGATGTTTGTGGACATTTTGCCAGAGTCCCAGGAAGATGACGGAGTTGCATATTTAAGCTTCTATCTGGAGGAGGGAGAAGAAAAGGAAACGATTCTTGCACAGGTCACAAGAGAGCTGGAAGAAATCAGAACGTATGTAGATGCAGGAGAACTGACGATTGAGGAGTCCCAGACAGAAGATGTAGACTGGGTGAATAATTGGAAACAATATTTTCACCAGTTTTATGTGGATGATATATTGATTATTCCGTCCTGGGAAAAAGTAAAGCCGGAAGATAACGACAAACTGGTGATCCACATCGATCCGGGCACGGCGTTTGGAACAGGCATGCATGAGACAACACAGTTGTGTATCCGACAGATCCGAAAGTACGTAAAGGAGCAGACAAAAATTCTGGATGTAGGCTGCGGAAGTGGAATCCTCGGAATGCTGGCGCTTAAATTCGGGGCTGCCTACAGTGTAGGAACAGATCTGGATCCCTGTGCGATCGAAGCAACATATGAAAATATGAAAGAAAACGGAATTTCGAAAAATCAGTATGAAGTTATGATAGGAAATATCATTGATGATAAGGAAATCCAAGATAAGGTAGGCTACGAGTGCTATGATATAGTAGTGGCGAATATTCTCGCAGATGTGTTGACGCAGCTGACTCCGGTAGTGGTGCATCAGTTAAAGTCGGGTGGTATTTACATTACGAGTGGAATTATAGATGACAAAGAGCAGACAGTTGTAGAGGCGGTAAAAAAAGCAGGGCTGGAAGTGCTGGATGTGACATACCAGGGAGAATGGGTCTGCGTCACTGCAAGAAAAAGTTAAAGGAGTTATTATGCATCATTTTTTTGTAGAACCTTCCTGCGTCAGGGAAAATAAAGTGTATATAGAGGGCGGGGACGTCAAGCATATGAAAAATGTCCTGCGCATGAAAGCCGGAGAGGATGTAACGATCAGCGACAGTGCAGGAAATACCTATCTGTGCTGTCTGGAAAAATTCGAGACGGATCAGGCGGTTTTAGACATATTAAAAAAACAGGAAAACGATACAGAGCTGCCGGCAAAGCTGTATCTCTTTCAAGGGCTTCCCAAAGGAGACAAGATGGAGATGATTGTGCAAAAAGCGGTAGAACTGGGAGCATATCAGATCATTCCCGTACAGACAAAACGAAGCGTTGTCAAACTGGATGAGAAAAAAAGCCGGCGAAAGGAAGAAAGGTGGAATTTGATCGCGAAGGGGGCGGCAGAGCAATCGGGCAGAGGCAGGATACCAGAAGTAAGAGAGGTTTTATCATGGGAAGAAGCGCTTTCCTGTGCAAAGGAGTTGGACATGCTTGTGATTCCTTACGAACTGGCAGAAGGAATGGAAAAGACAAAAGAAATCTTCTCAAGAATCCAGCCGGAACAGTCTGTAGGAATCTTCATAGGTCCGGAGGGCGGATTTGAAAAATGGGAGATAGAACAGGCAGAGGAGGCAGGCGCATCTGTGATAACCCTAGGCAGGCGTATTCTGCGCACAGAGACGGCAGGGCTTGCGGTATTGTCCATATTGATGTATCATCTGGAAGGATGATGTCATAATTTAATAGTAAGAAAAAGTAAAGGAAGCAATATCATGGAAGTTTATTTAGATAACTCTGCTACAACCAGATGCTATCCGGAAGTAGGAGAGCTGGTATATAAAGTGATGTGCCAGGATTATGGGAATCCATCCTCCATGCATAAAAAAGGAATAGAGGCAGAGCATTATGTGAAAGAGGCAAAAGAAAGAATTGCCAAAATTTTGAAGGCTGCACCGAAGGAGATTTTCTTCACCTCCGGTGGTACAGAGAGTGATAATCTTGCGTTGATTGGCTGTGCGCGGGCGAACAGAAGAGCAGGAAATCATTTGATTACTTCTTCTATTGAGCATCCCGCGATCTTAAATACAATGCATTACCTGGAAGAAGAAGGGTTTCGCGTCACGTATCTGCCAGTAGATGAAAATGGGAAAATTAAGCTGAATGTATTAAAAGAGGAGTTGTGCGAAGAGACGATACTGGTTTCCATCATGTATGTAAACAATGAGGTGGGTTCTGTACAGCCCATCGAAGAGGCGGCGAAAATTGTAAAGCAGTATAATTCAAAGATTCTTTTTCATTCGGATGCTGTGCAGGGGTTTGGAAAATATCACATTTATCCAAAACGAACAGGAATTGATCTTCTGACGGCAAGCGGCCATAAGATACACGGGCCAAAAGGAATCGGGTTTCTCTATATTAACGAGAAGGTAAAGATACAGCCTATTGTATTTGGAGGAGAACAACAGAAAAATATTCGTTCCGGTACAGAAAATGTTCCTGGAATCGCGGGGCTGGGACTTGCCTCTTGGATGATATACCAGGATTTGGATATGAAGGTAGCTCTGATGAGAGAGTTAAAAGAATATTTTCTTAAAGGAATTTCTAAAATAAAAGATACAACAGTACACGGGCTGACAGACGAGAATAGTGCACCTCATATTATCAGTTTAGGAGTAGCAGGGATCCGAAGCGAAGTGCTCCTCCATGCATTGGAGGAAAAAGGGATCTATGTTTCGTCTGGTTCTGCCTGTTCTTCCAATCACCCATCCGTCAGCGGAGTGCTTAAGGGGATCGGAGCAGCAAGAGAGTACCTGGACGCAACCCTTCGGTTCAGCATGTCAGAGTTTACAACAAAAGAAGAAATTGACTATACACTGGAAACACTATATAATTGTATACCAGTGCTTCGGAAATATATACGACACTAAATAAGATAAAGGAGCGTTTTGTGAAGGTAGGTTTTCAAAGGAGAGCGAAATGGAATTTCATTCATTTTTAATAAAATACGGTGAGATAGGAATCAAAGGAAAAAACAGATATTTATTTGAGGATGCTTTGATGCGCCAGATTAAATTTGCCTTAAAAGAAGTGGACGGGAAATTTTTTGTCCACAAGTGTCATGGGAGAGTCTATGTAGACTGTGAGGGCAGATATGATTATGAAGAGACGGTAGAGCGTTTAAAAAGTGTATTTGGAATTGTGGGAATTTGTCCCGTTGTGCGTATAGAGGATAAAGGATTTGAAGAGCTTCAAAAGGATGTGATTCATTTTATTGAAGAAATGTATCCGGATAAAAAGAAAACGTTCAAGGTGGAGGCACGAAGAGCAAAGAAACAGTATCCAATGAACTCTATGGAGATAAACTGCGAGCTGGGCGGCGCGATTTTAGATGCTTTCCCAGAGATGAAGGTAGATGTGCATCATCCAGATATTCGTCTGAATGTAGAAATCAGAGAAGAGATCTATCTGTATTCAGAGATTATTCCGGGGCCAGGCGGAATGCCGGTGGGAACAAATGGAAGTGCAATGCTTTTGCTTTCCGGCGGGATTGACAGTCCGGTTGCCGGCTATATGGTGGCGAAACGTGGAGTGGAACTGGAAGCAGTTTATTTTCATGCACCGCCGTACACAAGTGAACGGGCAAAAGAAAAAGTGGTGGATCTTGCCAGAATTGTCTCAAAATATGCCGGCCCGATAAAGCTGCATGTGGTGAATTTTACAGATATACAGCTATACATTTATGAGCAGTGCCCGCATGAAGAGCTGACGATTATTATGCGGCGGTATATGATGAAGATAGCAGAGTATTTTGCAAAAAAGGACGGATGTCTGGGGCTGGTAACGGGAGAAAGTATCGGACAGGTGGCAAGTCAGACAATGCAAAGTCTGGCTGTGACAAATGCGGTATGTACCATGCCGGTGTATCGCCCTTTAATCGGATTTGACAAGAAAGAAATTGTAGAAATTTCAGAGAAGATAGACACGTATGAGACGTCCATTCAGCCTTATGAGGACTGCTGTACGATTTTTGTGGCAAAGCATCCGGTGACAAAGCCGAATTTAGAACGAATAGAGAAATCAGAAGAAAACTTAAACGAGAAGATGGAAAGTCTTTTTAGAGAGGCAGTTGAAACTGCGGAAATCGTACAGGTGAAATAATACGAAAGACAGTTAAAAGCTGTCTCACGAAGGAGACAGCTTTTGGCTTTCTTATTTAATGATGTAAGGTTCCAGAGCTTTCATAATATTATCTAAATCTCCATCTGCATGGATATTTAAATCAATCGGCTTAGAAAGATCCAGGCTGAAAATACCCATGATTGATTTGGCATCTATTACATATCTTCCGGATACTAAATCAAAGTCGTTGTCATACTTTGTAATCTCGTTGACGAATGACTTTACTTTGTCGATAGAATTTAAAGAAATCTGTACAGTTTTCATGTTACCATCCCTCCTTGATATACATACTGCTGGTTCTTACGAACCTTACATATATTCTACGGGATGACAGTTTAAAAGTCAAGAAACAAAGAAGGAAAATAAACAATGAAAAAAGCAGCATTGCATAATTTAGGATGTAAAGTAAACGCTTATGAAACGGAAGCCATGCAGGAGATGCTGGAAAAGGCGGGATATGAAATCGTTCCGTTCCAGGAGGGGGCAGACGTTTACGTCATTAATACCTGTACGGTCACAAATATAGCAGACAGAAAATCGCGCCAGATGCTTCACCGGGCCAGAAAAATGAACCCAAATGCGGTTGTGGTGGCAGCGGGGTGTTATGTGCAGGCACAGGACAAGAAAGACGAAAAGGATTCCTGTATTGATATTGTACTTGGGAATAACAGAAAAAAAGATTTGGTTTCAGTTCTCGAAGAATTTTTTGAAAAACAAGAGACAGGAACAGGTGCGGGAATAGAAGAGTTGGCTGATATACAGCATACACAGGAATATGAAAGAATGTATCTTACGAATCCCCAGGAGCACACCCGCGCTTATATCAAGGTTCAAGACGGCTGTAATCAGTTCTGTTCCTATTGCATTATTCCCTATGCCAGAGGCAGAGTGCGCAGCAGAGACAAGGAAGATGTGTTAAGAGAAGTAGAAACACTTTCGCGAAACGGTTATCAGGAAATCGTGTTGACGGGGATTCATTTAAGCTCTTATGGGATCGATTTTAAAGAAAAAAAAGAAGATCTTCTTTCCCTGATTCTATCGGTGCATGAGATAGACGGAGTCAAACGAATCCGGCTCGGCTCTTTAGAACCGCGGATTGTGACGGAAGAATTTGCAGAGACACTGTCTAAGCTTCCTAAAATCTGTCCGCATTTTCACTTGTCTATGCAAAGCGGCTGTGACGCGACATTAAAGCGGATGAACCGCAGATATACAAGCGCAGAATACTACGAAAAATGTAATATTCTAAGAAAGTATTTTCAGAATCCCGCGTTGACTACGGACGTTATCGTTGGATTTCCGCAGGAGACAGAAGAAGAGTTTGAAACAACAAAGAAATTTATTGAAAAAGTCGGATTTTATGAAACCCACATTTTTAAATATTCCAGGCGGGAAGGGACGAAGGCGGCAGAAATGGACAACCAGGTGCCGGAACACATAAAAGCCGAAAGGAGCAGTGTCCTGATAGCTTTAGGAGAAGAAAACCGGAGAAAGTATATCCAGGAATACAAGGGCAGGGAAGCAGAAGTGCTGATTGAAGAGCAGGTAATATATAATGGAAAAAAAGTCTGGACGGGACATACAAAGGAATATATGAAAATTGCACTAGAAGACGACAGAAATTTGCAAAATTGTATCATAAAAGTTCAAATTGACAACGATTTGCAAATTATTCATTGAATTTTAAAAAGGGTTATATTAGAATTGTAAATAGGATATTTGGCATTTCGGTCAGAATGATTTGCAGATGAAAAGGAGGAGAAAACATGAGCGATTTAAGCAATACCCAGTTTTTTCAGGTAGAGCCAGGGCCGCAGATTTCAGCAAAAGATATACTGGAAATTGTGTTCAAGGCGCTCAAAGAGAAGGGGTATAATCCGGTAAACCAGATCGTAGGATATATTATGTCGGGTGACCCGACTTACATTACCAGTTATAATGGAGCGCGAAGCCTCATTATGAAAGTAGAGAGGGATGAACTGGTAGAAGAATTATTAAAAGCGTATATTGAGCACCATTCTTGGGAATAATCGGATATGAGAATTATGGGACTGGATTATGGCACAAAGACAGTAGGAGTCGCAGTAAGTGACGGACTTAGTCTGACTGCCCAGGGAGTAGAGACAATCGAACGGAAAGAGGAGAACAAGCTGCGCCGTACTCTGGCACGTATAGAAGAACTGGTGAAAGAATACGGGGTAGAGAAAATTGTGCTTGGTTTTCCAAAACACATGAATAATGATATCGGAGAACGCGCAGAAAAGACAATGGAATTTCGTGATATGCTCTTGCGCAGGACAGGTTTGGAAGTTGAACTATGGGATGAAAGACTGACTACAGTAGCAGCAGAGCGTGTGTTGATGGAGAGTAAAGTAAGGCGGGAAAATCGTAAAAAATATATTGATAAGATTGCGGCGGTATTCATTCTGCAGGGATACTTAGATTCTTTGCACATGAAAAACAAGGAATCATAGGACGGGGCAGAAGTGAAAACCAGATAAGGGGCTCTTAAATGGAAAAAATTAAGTTTGCGTTCGCAGATGGAAGTGGGGAGGCTGAATTTTTCGTGCTGGAACAGACGAAAATAGGAGGCTTTGTCTACATACTCGTAACGGATTCACAAAAGGACGACGCGGAATGTCTGATTTTAAAGGAAGTAACGGAAGGCAGGACGGCGGAAAGCGTCTATGAGATTGTGGAAGAAGATACAGAGCTTCTGGCAGTATCCAAAGTTTTTGAGGAGCTGTTAGAAGACGTAAACATTGAAATGTAAAATCCTTTTTGGATATTTACAATAGATTTACTTACAGCATAAAATGGAGTATCACTGATGGAACAAAAAAAGGTGCAGGAACTGCTGAAAGCGAAATTAAAAGAAAAAGGACTGAAGGTAACACATCAGAGGCTGCTCGTTTTGTCAGTGCTGGCAGAAAACAGTGGCAGACATATGACTGCGGAAGATATTTATGAGCTGGTGTCAGAGAACTATCCGGAGATTGGACTGGCAACAGTTTACCGTGCTTTGCAGCTTCTGTGGGATATGCAGCTGGTGGATCGGATTAATCTGGATGATGGGTGTGTGCGTTATGAGATTGGTCATCTCTTCGAAGGAGAGATGAAACATAATCACCATCATCTAATATGCCGGACATGTAAGAAGGTAATTCCTTTTGGAGACGACCTCCTAGATGAGTTGGAGAGTCACATTGAAGAGGCAACCGGATTTCATGTACTGGACCATGAGCTGAAGTTTTACGGACAGTGTAAAGAGTGTTTGAAAAAGGAAAAATAATCCTTCTGTACGCCGAAGCTTATGAGCAGCTTACATAAACTGCTGTTTTTTTCGTGTGCAAGAAAGTATGGACACTCCTTTTTATGAAAATGTAAGGGATTACATAAAACTGATGGAGGTGTTGAATTTTTGAAAAAAGAAAATAAAGGGAAATTGCGTATTATACCATTGGGCGGTCTTGAGCAGATAGGTATGAATATTACGGCATTTGAATTTGAGGATAGCATTATTGTGGTAGACTGCGGGCTTGCGTTTCCGGAGGATGATATGCTGGGGATTGATTTGGTAATACCAGATGTCACCTATTTAAAGGATAATGCGGAGAAAGTAAAAGGGTTTGTGATTACTCACGGACATGAGGACCATATAGGAGCGCTGCCTTATGTATTAAAAGAGATCAATCTGCCGATTTATACGACAAAGCTGACAATGGGAATCATTGAGAATAAACTAAAAGAACATAACCTGGTAAGAGGGACAAAGCGTAAGGTGGTACGCCACGGGCAGTCGATTAATCTGGGGAAATTCAGGATTGAGTTTATCAAGACAAATCACAGCATACAGGATGCGTCTGCTCTGGCAATTTATTCTCCTGCCGGCATTGTAGTGCATACGGGAGACTTTAAGGTGGACTATACTCCGGTATTTGGAGACGCGATCGATTTACAGCGTTTCGCGGAGCTTGGAAAGAAGGGTGTGCTGGCGCTGATGTCTGACAGTACGAACGCGGAGCGCAAGGGATTTACACAGTCCGAGAGGACGGTGGGGATTACGTTTGACCACATTTTTGCGGAGCATCAGAATACACGCCTGATTATTGCTACTTTTGCATCCAATGTAGATCGTGTACAGCAGATTATTAACTCCGCATATAAATATGGGCGGAAGGTCGTTGTGGAAGGGCGCAGCATGGTGAATATTATTTCTACGGCGTCGGAATTAGGGTACTTAAATGTGCCGGACAATACACTGATTGAGATCGATCAGATGAAGAATTACCCGCCGGAGAAGATGGTGCTTATCACAACGGGAAGCCAGGGAGAATCTATGGCAGCATTGTCGAGAATGGCGGCAGATGTACACCGCAAGGTGACAATTCAGCCGAATGACACCATTATTTTTAGCTCCAATCCGATTCCAGGGAATGAAAAGTCTGTATCTCGCGTGATCAATGAACTGTCAGCAAAAGGCGCGGAGGTTATTTTCCAGGATGCGCATGTCTCCGGTCACGCATGCCAGGAGGAGCTGAAATTGATTTATTCCCTTGTAAAACCTAAGTATGCGATACCGGTGCATGGAGAATACAGACATTTAAAGGCAAATGCAGAGATTGCAAAGTCACTTGGAATTCCGAAAGAGAATACGTTTATTATACAGTCAGGAGATGTTTTGGAGGTCAGTGAGGAAGAGGCGAAGGTCGTAGATAAGGTGCATACGGGTGCAATTCTTGTAGACGGACTTGGAGTCGGAGATGTAGGAAATATTGTACTGCGTGACAGACAGCACCTTGCGGAGGACGGCATCATGATCGTAGTGCTGACACTGGAGCGCAGGACGAATCGTCTTTTGGCTGGGCCGGATATTGTGTCCAGAGGCTTTGTCTATGTAAGAGAGTCAGAAGGTCTTATGGAAGAGGCAAGAAAAGTCGTGTCAGATGCCCTGGATAAATGTCTTTCCGGACGAAATACAGACTGGAATAAAATTAAACTGGTGATTCGGGATACTATGAATGACTTTATCTGGAAAAAGACAAAGAGAAAACCAATGGTTATTCCGATTATTATGGATGTGGATGTGTAAGGGATGATAGTAGATGAACGTATCGTTACATTCATCAATTCTTTCGAAACGCAGAATAGCGAAATATTAGAAAAAATAGAAAAGGAAGCTCTGGCGTCTCACGTGCCAATCATAAGGAAGGAGATGCAGAGCTTCCTTAAAATGCTTCTGGCGCTGAAAGAACCAGAGAACATTTTAGAGGTTGGGACAGCGGTAGGATTTTCTGCGTTGCTGATGAGTGAATGTGTTCCGGCAGACTGTCGGATAACGACAATTGAAAACTATGAAAAACGGATTCCTCTGGCAAGGGAAAATTTCCGGCGGGCCGGAAAGGAAGAGCAGATTGTTTTAATAGAGGGAGATGCCGCCCGGGTTTTAAAGGAGTTAAACGGATCGTATGATTTTATTTTTATGGATGCGGCTAAGGGGCAGTACATTCATTATCTTCCGGAGGTACTTCGCCTTCTTGACAAGGGCGGGGTTTTGGTATCGGATAATGTTATGCAAGGCGGGGAAGTTATCGAGTCTAGATTTGCGGTAGAACGCCGAAATCGTACGATTCATGCCAGAATGAGAGAATATCTGTACGAACTGAAACATACAAAAGAACTGGTTACGTCGATCCTTCCACTAGGAGACGGCGTGGCAGTCAGTGTGAAAAATTCTGGCAGGACAGGTTGAGTAAAAGCCCTACTTCTGTTAAAGAGATGTTACATCAAAGAGAAAGGAAAAAAAGTATGAGCAGACATCCTGAATTACTGATTCCCGCGAGCAGCTTAGAAGTGCTGAAGACCGCGGTAGTATTTGGAGCAGATGCAGTGTATATCGGAGGGGAGGCATTTGGACTTCGGGCAAAGGCAAAGAATTTCACGATGCAAGAGATGCAGGAGGGAATTGCTTTTGCACATGCACATGACGTAAAGGTATATGTGACAGCGAATATTTTGGCCCACAATGAGGATTTGCCTGGAGTAAAAGCATATTTTGAAGAGTTAAAGGCGATAAAGCCAGATGGTTTGATTATCGCAGATCCAGGCGTTTTTGAGATTGCAAAAGAAGTCTGTCCTGAAATCGAACGGCATGTCAGTACACAGGCAAATAATACAAATTACAGGACATATCAGTTCTGGCATAAACAAGGTGCAAGCCGTGTCGTTGCGGCGCGGGAACTGTCATTAAAAGAGATAAAAGAATTGAGAGAAAATATCCCGGAGGATTTAGAGATAGAAGCATTTGTACACGGGGCGATGTGCATATCCTACTCCGGACGCTGTCTTTTGAGTAATTATTTTACAGGCAGGGATGCAAACCGCGGCGCCTGCACGCATCCGTGCCGCTGGAAGTATGCCGTTGTGGAGGAGACGCGGCCGGGAGAATACATGCCGGTTTATGAAAATGAACGGGGAACGTATATTTTTAATTCAAAAGATTTGTGTATGATAGAATATATTCCGGAACTGCTTGGTGCAGGTATTGACAGTCTGAAGGTGGAAGGAAGGATGAAAACAGCCTTGTATGTAGCGACGGTGGCGAGGACATACCGGAAGGCGATTGACGATTACCAGAGGGATCCAAAGCTGTATGAGCAAAATATGCCTTGGTATTTAGAGCAGATCTCAAACTGTACGTACCGGCAGTTTACAACAGGCTTTTTCTTTGGAAAGCCGGATGAAAATACACAGATTTATGACAGCAATACGTATGTAAAAGAATATACGTATCTGGGGATTGTAGAAGAAATAAGAGAGGGCCGTGTCCGGATTGAACAGCGCAACAAATTTTCTGTCGGAGAAAAAATAGAAATTATGAAGCCTGACGGGAGAAACATAGAAACGACAGTAAAGAGGATTATAAATGTGGACGGAGAAGAACAAAACAGTGCTCCCCATCCGAAACAGACGCTGTTCGTAGAATTAGACGGGGAAGCAGAAAAGTATGATATTTTAAGAAGAGCCGAGAAATAAAGCCTGTCTGTATCGAAAACAGCAGTGAATCTTGAAAGAGAATAGTGACAGAAAAACAGAGTTCCTTTTTGTGTTATGCAGTATATATAAACCTTTTTGTATATATTGAACACAAAAGGAGGACTCTGTTTTTATAACAGGAAGGATTCTGTTTTATGTGAAGAATTTTCGTAGTTTTTCGATTGCGCTTTTTTCGATTCTGGAAACGTAGGAACGGGAAATGCCGAGTTGTCTGGCAATTTCCCGCTGTGTATATTCTTCTCCATTGTAGAGTCCATATCTCATTTTTAACACAAGCTTTTCTCTATTTGACAATTCACTTTCTACCTTCTCATAGAGCTTTTGAATATTTTCTTTGAGATAGACTTTTTCGGGGACATCAAATTCTCCAGTCTCAATAATATCATATAGCTTAATTTCATTCCCCTCCCGGTCAGTGCCGATTGGTTCATAGAGGGAGATTTCTTTGTTTGTTTTCTTTTTCGCCCGCAGATACATTAAGATTTCATTTTCCACACAGCGGGAGGCGTAAGCGGCGAGACGGTTTCCTTTGTCGGGATTGAAGGTGACTACAGCCTTGATAAGACCGATCGTTCCGATAGAGATGAGATCTTCAGGGTCTTCATCCAGATACTGGTATTTTTTTATGACATGTGCGACGAGGCGCAAGTTTCGTTCGATTAAGATGTGCTTTGCCTGAAGGTCTCCTTCTGTATATTTCTGGATGTAATATTTTTCTTCGGAAGGAGTGAGGGGATTGGGAAATGATTTCAAGAGAAGCACCTCTAAGCGCATTTGATATAGTTTATGAGGAAGTGGCAGAATTTGTGCTTTTCCAACGAAAAGAAGGACAAAATCAGAGCATTTACTTGACAGCTTCTGGCTGCATAAGCTATCATATACATACCTTATAGGGCGAAGCCCGCCCTCCCGAAGGGAATGTATTACGGTATGCCCTTTTGGGTATACATTTCCGGAGAGAATCCTTTCCGGCAGTCTTGCCTTTTTACAAGGTATCTGACCGATTCGGTCAATTTTCAGTTTTTCATGTTTTTTATTTTGTGGTGTTTTGATGTGTCAGGTTTTCTGCCAAGAGGAGCAGTTTATGAGTACAAGTACAGTATTTACGGCAGCAGTGCGTGGGATTGGAGTGGAATTTATCCGTGTAGAAGCGGATATCAGCAATGGTCTTCCGGTATTTCACATGGTGGGATACCTTTCGTCGGAAGTAAAAGAAGCGGCTGAAAGGGTACGAACGGCAATCAAGAATACGGGTCTGGAATATCCCCCTAAGAGAACCGTTGTAAACCTTTCACCTGCAACGATAAAGAAGAAAGGAGCATCCTTTGATCTGCCCATTGCAGTGGCAATCTTAACTGCTCTTGGAAAAATACCGAAGAAGGCAATAAAGGATAAGCTTTTTATCGGAGAGCTGGGGCTGGATGGGAGACTATTGAAAGTGCCAGGCATTCTGCCAATTGTAATAGAAGCGAAAGAAATGCAGGTGAAAACCTGCATTCTGCCGAAAGAAAATGCGGCGGAAGGCTTGCTGGCAGGCGGGATGGAAATTATCGGTGCAGAAAGCTTAAAGGAGGTATGCATGTATCTAAATGGAGAAAGTATATGCAGCACATCTCTATGTAGCGGGAGAAACAGAAAAAAGCACCAAATGAAAGAAACATTGGACTTTGCGGATATACAGGGACAGGAGGCAGTGAAGCGCGCGGCAGAGATTGCCGTATCAGGCGGCCATAATTTTTTGCTGGTAGGGCCGCCTGGCAGTGGAAAATCTATGACGGCAAAGAGAATGGCGACGATACTTCCGCCCATGTCATTTGAAGAAAGTATGGAGGTGACAAAAATATACAGTATAGCCGGACTTGTGGACCCCAAACAGCCGTTGATTGAGCGACGTCCGTTTCGCAGTGTGCACCATACAGCGACAAAAGCAGCTCTTACAGGAGGCGGCCTGGTTCCGTCGCCGGGAGAAATCAGCCTTGCGCACAGCGGAGTTTTGTTTCTGGATGAACTGCCGGAGTTTCGTAAAACGGTACTTGAAGTACTCAGGCAGCCGTTGGAGGAAAAGAAAATTGAGATCAATCGGGTACATGGCAGTTACATTTTTCCGGCAAATTTTATTTTAGTAGCCGCGATGAACCCATGCCCCTGCGGCTGCTATCCAGATATGGAGCGATGCGTGTGTTCTCCGGCACAGATTCAAAATTATCTTAGAAAAATCAGCCAGCCTTTTTTGGATCGCATAGATATTTGTGTGGAGGCTCCCAGAGTGACGTATGAAGAACTGACAACAAAAAAGAAAACAGAAAGTTCGGCAGACATCAGAGAGAGAATTGTAAGGACAAGGAAGATACAAAAAAACAGATTTTTGGAAAGTGGTATGGAAATCTACACAAATAGTATGATGGGAATCAAAGAGACAGAGAGATTTTGTCCCCTCGACAATGAGGGGAAGCATATTTTGCAGCAGGCATTTGAGACAATGAAGCTGACAGCACGCTCTTATCACAAGATATTAAAAGTCGCGCGTACGATAGCTGACATGGATGAAAGTGAGAATATCCATGCGAAGCATTTAAGAGAGGCAATAGGATACAGGACACTGGATAAAAAATATTGGGGAAGGTGATGGAAAATGACAGAGACAAAAAAGGAATATGAATATTGGCTGGCACGCATCCGGCATTTGCCGAATCAGAAAAAATATCTTCTTCATACGCACATGAAATCCGCGGAGAGAGTTTATTATATAGAAGAAACAGAAATGAGAAAACTGACGTTCTTAAATGAGAAGGAACGAAATACAATTATGCAGGCACAAAAAGAGAAAAATATAAAAATTGCCTATGAAAAACTGGAAGAAAAAGGGATTCACTTTATAACCTGTTTTATGGATGCGTACCCTTCGAAATTGAAAGAAATAGCAGATTTTCCATATGCATTGTACGTGAAGGGGAGCCTGCCGGATGAAACGAAGAAGCATGCGGCAATCGTAGGGGCCAGGAGGTGTACACCATATGGTGAGAAATACGCCCTGGAATTTGGAAAAATGCTGGCAGAATACGGAGTAGAAATTATAAGCGGACTTGCGAGGGGAATCGACGGAATGGGACAAAGAGGCGCACTGCTGGGGAAGGGAAAAACATTTGCTGTGCTTGGATCAGGCGTAGACGTCTGCTATCCGAAAGAACATATGGGGCTGTATGTGGATATTTTGGAACAGGGAGGCGGGATTTTGTCGGAACAGCCTCCGGGGACACCACCTCTGTCCATTCATTTTCCTATGCGTAACCGGATCATCAGTGGAATGTCAGACACAGTACTTGTGATAGAGGCGCGGAAGCGAAGTGGCTCCTTGATTACTGCAGATATGGCGTTGGAACAAGGCAGAGATATCTATGCCCTTCCAGGCCCTGTAAATAGCGGGCTAAGCGAAGGGTGTAACCAGCTTATCAGGCAGGGTGCAGGGATTTTACTGTCACCGGAAATACTGTTGGAAGAGATAGGGATTCATGCGGTACCAGGCAATAAAAATTCAGACAAAAATAAAAAAATGCTTGAAAGTCCCGAAAATATGGTGTATAGTTGTGTCGGTCTGTATCCCAAGAGTATCAGTCAGTTGCTGGAAGAAACCAGACTGGAGAGCGAAGAACTTTTACAGAGGTTAGTATCTTTGGAGTTACAGGGATTTATCAGAGAAATATCAAAGAATTATTATATAAAAATCAAGTAGACATAATTGCCGATGGAGGAAAATTGTTTTATGGCACATTATCTTGTAATCGTGGAGTCGCCCGCGAAGGTGAAAACAATTAAAAAATTTTTAGGGGGAAGCTATACGGTGGACGCTTCTCAGGGACATGTTCGGGATCTGCCGAAAAGCCAGTTGGGCGTGGATGTGGAGCAGGACTATGAACCGAAGTACATTACGATAAGAGGAAAGGGAGATATTCTGGCCAAACTAAGGAAAGAAGCGAAGAAGGCAGACAAAGTATATCTGGCGACTGACCCTGATCGAGAAGGAGAGGCGATTTCATGGCATTTAGCGGCAGCTTTAAAGTTAGATTCCAAGAAAATGCGCAGAATTACATTTAATGAAATTACAAAAAACGCAGTGAAAGCATCCTTGAAACATCCGCGTGACATTGATATGAACCTGGTAGATGCACAGCAGGCACGCCGTGTATTAGACCGGATGGTAGGATACCGGATAAGCCCTTTGCTTTGGGCAAAGGTAAAAAGAGGCTTGAGCGCCGGAAGAGTACAGTCTGTAGCGCTTCGTCTGATTGCGGACAGGGAAGAAGAAATCAATGCCTTTATTCCAGAAGAATACTGGAGTCTGGACGTAATTTTAAAGATAGAGGGAGAGAAACGTCCGTTGACGGCAAAGTTCTACGGAACAGAAAAAGAGAAAATCACGATCGGATCGAAAGAAGAGCTGGATAAAATACTTGCACAGTTAGAAAAAGAAAAATTTGCTGTGAAAAATATTAAAAGAGGGGAAAGGATCAGAAAAGCACCTCTTCCGTTTACCACAAGTACATTGCAGCAGGAGGCAGCGAAGGTACTGAATTTTGGAACGCAAAAGACCATGCGGATTGCCCAGCAGTTATATGAGGGAATCGACATCAAAGGAAATGGAACAGTCGGTGTGATTACGTACCTGCGTACAGACTCTACGAGAATTTCAGAAGAGGCAGACGCAGCGGCAAGAGAATATATAGCAGAAACCTATGGAAAAGAATATGTAACGGAACAGGCGTCAGCAAAAAAAGCAGAGAAAAAGATTCAGGATGCCCATGAGGCAATTCGTCCTACAGATATTGCAAGGACACCGGCCTCCTTGAAAGATTCTCTTACAAGAGACCAGTTTCGGCTGTATCAGTTGATATGGAAGCGGTTTGCGGCCAGCAGAATGCAGCCGGCGCGTTATGAAACAACATCGGTACGAATCGGAGCCGGAGAATATATATTTACAGTAGCGACTTCTAAAATTGTCTTTCAGGGATTCCGTCTGGTTTATACAGAAGCTGATGAGGAAAAAGAAGAGAGCAATGTATTGGTAGGTGGATTAAAAGAAGATTCGGTTCTTGAAAAAGAAAGCTTTGATTCCAAGCAGCATTTTACACAGCCGCCTGCACATTATACCGAGGCGACGCTTGTAAAAACATTAGAGGAGCTTGGAATTGGACGGCCGAGTACGTATGCGCCGACAATTTCTACAATTTTGGGTAGACGGTACATCATAAAAGAAGCGAAAAATCTGTATATTACAGAAATTGGCGAAGTTGTAAACAACATTATGAAGCATTCCTTCCCGAGCATTGTAGATGTAAATTTTACGGCAAATATGGAAGGGCTTTTGGACATGGTGGAAGAAGGTAAGGTGGAATGGAAAGAAGTCATACGCAATTTCTATCCAGATTTAAATGAAGCGGTAAATACGGCAGAAAAAGAGTTGGAAAGTGTAAAAATTGAAGATGAAGTGACGGATGTTATCTGTGAGGAATGTGGAAGAAATATGGTAATTAAATATGGCCCTCACGGTAAATTCCTGGCCTGCCCTGGCTTTCCGGAATGTCGCAATACAAAGCCATATCTTGAAAAAATCGGAGTGCCGTGTCCGGTGTGCGGGAAGGAAGTGGTTATCCGCAAGACGAAGAAAGGAAGAAAGTATTTTGGCTGCGAGAATAATCCAGAATGTGAATTTATGTCATGGCAGAAACCATCTAAAGAGAAGTGTCCGGAATGTGGGAAATACATGGTAGAAAAAGGAAATAAATTAGTTTGTTCAGATGAGAAATGTGGATATGTCCGAAATTTGAAAAAGAGTTGATGAATTGTGTTGAAAATTCAGAAACTATATGATAGCATAAGATTATCTGGTGAATTGATAAGATTTGTATATACAATTAGTTTGGAGGAAATGATGAGCGTACAGTTATTAGATAAGACGAGAAAAATTAATAAGCTATTACACAACAATAATTCCAGTAAGGTCGTGTTTAATGATATATGTGCCGTCCTTACAGAGATTTTGGATTCCAATGTACTTGTTGTGAGCAAGAAAGGGAAGATACTCGGTGTAAGTAAGTGCAGCACAGTGGATGGAATCCACGAATTGATTACAGAGACAGTTGGTGCGCATATTGACGGTATGCTCAACGAACGACTGCTGAATATCCTTTCCACAAAGGAAAATGTGAATCTGGAAACACTGGGCTTCTCTCCGGAGGCATCTGCCGGATATCAGGCGATTGTCACTCCGATCGATATTGCCGGAGAGCGTCTTGGAACGTTATTTATTTACAAGCAGACAGATATGTATTCGATAGATGATATTATTTTAAGTGAGTATGGAACGGCTGTCGTAGGACTCGAGATGCTGCGCTCTGTCAACGAGGAAAGTGCGGAGGAGACTAGAAAGGAGCACATTGTCCAGTCTGCAATCAGTACCTTGTCATTCTCTGAATTGGAAGCGATTATACACATTTTTGAAGAATTAGATGGAACAGAAGGGATTTTAGTTGCAAGTAAGGTTGCTGACCGCGTAGGAATTACTCGTTCTGTAATTGTCAATGCACTGCGTAAATTCGAGAGTGCAGGGGTAATAGAGTCCCGATCCTCAGGAATGAAAGGAACTTATATTAAAGTTCTCAATGATTATGTATTTACAGAATTAGAAAGAATAAAAAAAGAACGTTTGTAATAAAGAGAAGGAAGGGGTATCAGTAAGCTGATACCCCTTATCTGACAGAAGGAGGAACAGGGATGTACGAAGGCAATCCGGTGGATTTAAAGATGGAGAAAGTCATATCAGCGGACGGGATATTTGATGAGGTAACTCACCAGTGCCGAGTTTTACGGTATGATTTGGAAGAAGATGAAGTAGTGTTGGAGCTCAGGGAAAAAG
Organism: Mediterraneibacter flintii; assembly: GCF_055387595.1. Taxonomy (NCBI): domain Bacteria; kingdom Bacillati; phylum Bacillota; class Clostridia; order Lachnospirales; family Lachnospiraceae; genus Mediterraneibacter; species Mediterraneibacter flintii. Next base: position 2,908,550 of record NZ_AP031405.1, on the reverse strand, counting down.
ATCTGACCAAGATTTCATTAGATGCAAAATACAGATGTTATATTTCGACGAGGACAGAATTACTTTACTGTACAGGGGTAATAAAAGAACGGTATCAGTCTGAAGACAGGAATGTACTAAGATTCAGGATTGAAAACGGATTCTATAATGTACGGGAAACAGGAATAAGTTGATGGAATATAAACTAATTATAAAATTTAGAAACTCTGTTGACAAATAGTCGGCAGAGTGCTATTTTATATTCATGGGGTTAGCACTCAAGATAAATGAGTGCTAATAAAAAGTTATAAAGCTAAAATTAAGGAGGAATTACCATGAAGTTAGTACCATTGGGTGACAAAATTGTGTTAAAGCAGTTAGAAGCAGAAGAAACAACAAAATCAGGCATCGTTTTACCTGGCCAGGCGAAAGAAAAGCCACAGGAAGCAGAAGTTATTGCGGTTGGACCTGGTGGAATTATAGATGGAAAAGAAGTGAAAATGCAGGTAAAAGAAGGGGATAAAGTAATTTATTCCAAATATGCAGGGACAGAAGTAGAGCTTGAAGGAGAAGAATATATCATTGTAAAACAGAATGATATTCTCGCAATTGTAGAATAAATGCATAAACATTATAATCAAAGAATATAGGAAAAAGGAGATGCTTAGAAATGGCAAAGGAAATTAAATATGGAGCTGAAGCTAGAGCAGCGTTAGAAAAAGGTGTAAATCAGCTGGCAGATACAGTTAGAGTAACATTGGGACCAAAAGGAAGAAACGTCGTACTGGACAAATCTTTTGGTGCACCGCTTATCACAAATGACGGTGTAACAATTGCAAAGGAAATTGAGCTGGAAGATGGATTTGAAAATATGGGAGCACAATTAATCAGAGAAGTTGCTTCTAAGACAAATGATGTAGCCGGAGACGGTACAACAACAGCGACTGTGCTGGCACAGGCTATGGTAAATGAGGGAATGAAAAACCTGGCGGCAGGCGCCAATCCGATTGTACTGCGCAAAGGTATGAAGAAAGCGACTGACAAAGCGGTAGATGCAATCGCAGCAATGAGCAGCAAAGTAAAAGATAAAGAACAGATTGCAAGAGTTGCGGCAGTTTCTTCTGGTGATGATTCTGTAGGGCAGATGGTAGCAGATGCGATGGAAAAGGTTTCCAACGACGGAGTTATCACAATTGAAGAGTCTAAGACAATGCATACAGAGCTGGATCTGGTAGAAGGTATGCAGTTCGACCGCGGATATATTTCCGCATATATGGCGACAGACATGGAAAAAATGGAAGCAAACTTAGAAGATCCATATATCCTGATTACAGATAAGAAGATTACAAGCATCCAGGATTTGCTTCCGCTGTTAGAACAGGTTGTACAATCTGGTGCAAAACTTCTGATTATTGCAGAGGATATCGAAGGAGAAGCGCTGACTACACTGATTGTAAATAAATTGCGTGGAACATTCAACGTAGTAGCTGTAAAAGCTCCCGGATACGGAGACAGAAGAAAAGAAATGCTGCAGGATATTGCAATCCTGACAGGCGGACAGGTAATTTCAGAAGAACTTGGACTGGATTTGAAAGAGACGACAATGGATCAGCTTGGACGTGCAAAATCCGTAAAGGTACAGAAAGAAAATACTGTAATTGTAGACGGATGTGGTGACAAGCAGGCAATTGAAGATCGTGTTGCACAGATTAAAAAGGCAATCGAAGAGACAACATCTGATTTTGATAAAGAAAAATTGCAGGAAAGACTTGCGAAACTGGCTGGCGGCGTTGCTGTTATCCGTGTAGGTGCGGCTACTGAGACAGAGATGAAAGAGGCAAAGCTGCGTATGGAAGATGCACTGAATGCGACAAGAGCAGCAGTGGAAGAAGGAATTATTGCAGGAGGCGGTTCTGCTTATATCCATGCGGCAAAAGAAGTTGCAAAGCTGGCAGAAGAACTTGAAGGAGATGAAAAGACAGGAGCAAATATCATTCTGAAAGCTCTGGAAGCTCCTCTGTATCACATTGTTACAAATGCAGGACTGGAAGGCTCTGTAATTATCAACAAGGTTAGAGAGGAAGAGCCAGGAATAGGATTCGACGCATATAAAGAAGAATATGTAGATATGGTAAAAGAAGGAATCCTGGATCCTGCTAAGGTTACAAGAAGCGCACTGCAGAATGCGACAAGCGTTGCGTCCACACTGTTGACAACAGAATCTGTAGTTTCTAATATTAAAGAAGAGACACCTGCTATGCCGGCTGGCGGTGCAGGCGGAATGGGAATGATGTAATCCATTCCTTAAAAACGATAGAAAATAAAAAGAGAAGTCCGATGGGCTTCTCTTTTTATATAATAGGAAATTTCGATAAATTTCCTATTATACAAAAAGCCCTCCGGGCGGGATGCACACGCCGCAATAAGGAAATTTTACCGCTTTGCGGTATTGCGGCGGCGCGCAAAGTGGACAAGCCCCTCGATTGAGGGGCAGGGGAGTTGAAGTGGGCCTGCCCACTTTGTTCTTGTATAGGAAACTTCGCTCTTTTAAAAAATGATTTTCCCGAGTGAAAGAGCTCTGGTCGATGATGTCTGTTTTGGAGTTCTATAAGCAGAGCTTCATAATAGAATTTAAAAATTATCAATATCAAATACAGATACGGCTGTACAATCTATTGACAATTACCTTGAATTTTTGTACCATATCAGATAAACCGTTGGTATACATATATGAGAAAGAGAGGAATTGAAAACATGGGAAAAATTATCGGAGAAGGTATTACATTTGATGATGTGCTCCTGGTACCGGCATACTCAGAAGTAATTCCAAACGAGGTAGATTTATCTACGAACCTGACAAAAAAAATAAGATTAAATATCCCGATGATGAGTGCCGGTATGGATACAGTTACAGAGCACCGTATGGCAATCGCGATGGCACGACAGGGAGGAATCGGGATTATCCATAAAAATATGAGTATAGAGCAGCAGGCAGAAGAAGTAGATAAAGTAAAACGTTCGGAAAACGGTGTTATTACAGACCCATTTTTCCTTTCTCCGGAACATACATTAGAAGATGCGAACAACTTAATGGCAAAATTCAGAATTTCTGGAGTTCCGATTACAGAAGGAAGAAAACTAGTCGGAATTATTACAAACCGTGATTTAAAGTTTGAGGAAGATTTTTCTAAAAAAATCAAAGAATCCATGACATCAGAAGGACTGATTACAGCGCCTGAAGGAATCACTCTGGATGAGGCAAAAAAAATCCTGGCTAAGGCAAGGAAAGAAAAGCTTCCGATCGTAGATGCAGAGGGAAATTTAAAAGGATTGATTACAATAAAGGATATTGAGAAGCAAATAAAATATCCTCTGTCCGCCAAAGACTCTCAGGGGCGTTTGTTCTGCGGTGCCGCGATTGGTATTACTGCGAATTGCCTGGAACGTGTAGGAGAGCTGGTAAAGGCAAAGGTGGACGTTGTCGTTATGGATTCCGCACATGGACATTCTGCAAATGTATTGCGCGCAGTTCATATGGTAAAAGAAAAATATCCAGATTTACAGGTGATTGCAGGAAATGTGGCGACAGGAGAAGCGACGAAGGCATTGATTGAGGCAGGAGCAGACGCAGTGAAGGTTGGAATCGGACCTGGCTCTATTTGTACAACCCGTGTAGTGGCGGGGATCGGTGTACCACAGATTACAGCGGTTATGAATTGCTATGAAGCAGCGAAAGAATATGGAGTTCCGATTATTGCAGACGGGGGCATCAAATATTCAGGAGACATGACAAAGGCGATTGCCGCAGGGGCAAATGTCTGCATGATGGGAAGTATTTTCGCAGGCTGTGACGAAAGTCCGGGAACTTTTGAACTTTTCCAGGGAAGAAAGTATAAAGTATACCGCGGAATGGGCTCCATTGCAGCAATGGAGAACGGAAGCAAAGATCGTTATTTCCAGGAGAATGCAAAGAAATTAGTGCCAGAAGGTGTAGAAGGCCGTGTGGCATATAAAGGAACTGTAGAAGATACGGTGTTCCAGCTTATGGGAGGAATTCGTTCTGGTATGGGCTATTGCGGAGCGCATACCATCGAAGAACTCAAAGAGAATGGAAGCTTTATAAAGATTTCAGCAGCATCACTGAAAGAAAGCCATCCGCATGATATACACATTACAAAAGAGGCTCCGAATTACAGCGTAGATGAGTAGAATAAAAGGATAAGAAACATTATAAAAGGAGGGATTCTGTGAATGATATATGTTTACAGAATCCCTCCTTTTAATCAAAATGCAGATAAACCGCATTTTAAAGAGATAGTACATCAAAATTCTAAGATGTAAAGGAGGTTGGCAGAATAAAAAAATTTGAATTACTACAGCTCATATATGAAAATAGATTTGGAATTGAGGCAAAATTGTGGTATAAAGTAAGCATATTTGGACAGAAGCAACGGAGGGATAAGTGATGAGGCCGACAAAAAGTAAATTTGACAAGGTGATAAATATTTTAAGTATTGTGTGTCTGGCGGGGACAACATTTTTTTTGTTTGCTAAATGGGGAAAGATTCCGCAGGAAATCCCGGGACATTATAATGCTGCCGGAGAAATAGATAGTATGACAGGAAAGGGCTCCTTGTTTGTGCTGCTGTTGGTAGGATGGGTGCTGTATATTGGAATATCTGTAATAGAGCAATTTCCTCAAATTTGGAATACGGGGGTAGAAGTGACGGAGGAAAATAAGGAAAGAGTATATCGCATTTTAAAAGATTTATTGGGGACAGTGAAGCTTGAGATGGCAGGTGTCTTTTCATTTCTTACGATTTATTCTGTCAATGGGAAAAATCTTCCAGGCTTTTTTCTCCCTGTCTTTTTGGTGGTTGTGTTTGGTTCGTTGATTTACCATATCATACGCCTCGTAAAAGCAAAGTGATTTTAAGAAATTCTTATAAATTGCGGGCAGTAAAGTATGCTAAAATAAGGGGAGATTAAGTGACTGCGGAGCGTACAAATGAAGAGAAAAAAATACAATAGAAAAAGATATAAAGGAAGAGCAGAAAAAAAGCGTCTGTATATTAAAATAGGATTTGTCATACTTTTCATTCTGACCATAGTTTTTCTGTTCTATTCTTGTGTGTGCAAGAGGAATGGGGAGAATACCGGCATCAGAGTAGATGCGTCAAAACCAGAGATTGACGTGCAGCTTTTAGAGGTCAATGAATATTCCAGGCCAGGCATAGAGACGAATGGAATAACGGGAATCGTAATTCACTATACGGCAAATCCCGGGTCAACAGCGCAGGAGAACAGAGATTACTTTAATGGACTGAAGGATAGCGGAGAAACTTCTGTAAGCAGCAATTTTGTAATCGGATTGGAAGGAGAGATTATCCAGTGCGTTCCTACATGGGAGGTGGCATATGCATCAAATGAAAGAAATTATGATACGGTGTCTATTGAATGCTGCCATCCAGATAAGAGTGGAAAATTCACAAAAAAGACGTATCGTTCATTGGTGCAGCTTACGGCATGGCTGTGTGAGAAATTCGGACTTACAGAAAATGAAGTGATTCGGCACTATGATGTGACTGGAAAAGATTGTCCCAAGTATTTTGTGGAAAATGAGAAGGAGTGGGAACTATTCAAAGGGGATGTAAAAGCTGCTATGGAAAGGTCAGAAGAGGAGGCAAAATAGCGGTCGAATATTTTCTTGCTATCGCGCGGGAAAGTTGTTATAATATGGTAGATTATGAAGCACTGGCGAATATGGCTTGAAATAGGCATATTTTTATTTGCCGTGATAGAAAAGGAAGAGGAAAATGAACGATTTGGAGATGTACCGGGAGCAACTTGCGATATGCGATGACAAGATTATAGATGCTCTGATGGAAAGAAATGCTGTAATTGAAAAAATTATGGCATATAAAGAAACATACGGGATGCCCGTCCTACAGCCGGCACAGGAAGAAAAGCAGGAGAAGCGAAGAAAAGAAAAGCTTGCAGGAAACAAATATCAGGAAGAGATACAGGATGTCTTTAAAAGAATTATGCGCAATAGCAAGAGGATCCAGGCACGCAAGCTATTTCATTATAACATTGTATTAATTGGTTTTATGGGAGCAGGGAAGTCTACCATATCCGATTATTTAAGTACGATGTTTGCTATGCGGCTTATAGAGATGGATCAGGTAATAGAAGAGCGCGAAGAAATGAGTATTTCGGATATATTTGCGACTTATGGAGAAGAATATTTTCGTAACTTGGAGACAAAGCTTTTAAAAGAACTGCAGAATACAAATAATTGCGTCATTTCCTGCGGCGGAGGGGCTGCTCTTAAGGAAGAGAATGTAAAAGAGATGAAGAAAAACGGGCGTGTAGTTTTACTCACAGCAAGCCCTCAGACGGTGTATGAACGGGTGAAAGACTGTGATGACCGTCCAATACTGGATGGACGCAATAATGTAGAAGTCATTGCAGAGATGATGGAAAAACGGCGGGAGAAATATGAGGCGGCCGCAGATGTGGTAATTCAGACAGATCATAAAACAGTATTGCAGATATGTGAAGAGTTAATTACAAAATTGATGGAGTTGAATGGAAAATAATGTTTGAACGTTTTTTTCCGGATGCATATATGGAGTCTACATATGTCATCCCATTTGAAAAATTGTATGAAGAGGGTGTAAGAGGGGTTATATTCGATATAGACAATACGCTGGTTCCACATGGGGCTCCTGCAGACAAACGTGCCAAGGTATTATTTAAGCGCTTGGAACAGATAGGGTTTTCCTCTTGTCTGATATCGAATAATCAGGAGGCACGTGTGAAGCTGTTTAACCAGGATATTGGAACAAATTATATTTACAATGCGCACAAGCCTTCTGTAAAGAATTATATAAAGGCGATGAGAATAATGGGAACAGATCGGACGAATACAGTATTTATCGGAGATCAACTGTTTACCGATGTATGGGGAGCGAAACGTGCGGGAATCCGTAATATTCTAGTAAAACCAATTCATCCCAAGGAAGAGATACAGATTGTTTTAAAAAGGTATCTTGAAAAATTAGTGTTGCATTTTTATAATAAGAAGAATGTTTAGGAGATAAAAAAGGCTTGAAAAAAGAAGCAAACTATTATAGAATTATAAACAGTCGATATTAGGAAAACACGTATAATGCGTGGTTGAAGGAGGATTACGAATGATTGCAGCAGGAGAATTTAAGAATGGTGTAACCGTTGAGATAGACGGAAATATTTATCAGATTTTGGAATTCCAGCATGTAAAACCTGGCAAAGGTGCAGCATTTGTTAGAACAAAATTAAAAAATATTATCAGTGGCGGAGTTGTTGAGAAGACATTCAGACCAACAGAAAAATTCCCGAAAGCGCATATTGACAGAAAAGATATGCAGTATTTATATAGTGATGGTGATCTGTATAATTTCATGGACGTTGAGACCTATGATCAGATTGCACTGAACTCAGAAGTAGTAGGAGATGCACTGAAATTCGTAAAGGAAAATGAAACAGTAAAAATTTGTTCACATAATGGAAATGTATTCTCTGTAGAACCGCCGTTGTTTGTAGAACTGGCAATTACAGAGACGGAGCCAGGATTTAAAGGAGATACAGCACAGGGAGCTACCAAGCCGGCTGTAGTGGAAACAGGAGCAACCGTTATGGTTCCGCTGTTCTGTGAGACAGGTGATATACTGAAGATTGATACGCGTACAGGAGAATACTTGTCCAGAGTATAACATACGTGGGAGTAGGAGCAAGAACGTCTTATAGATGAAAGTCTGTAAGGCGTTTTTATAATATTCAGAAAGGATATAAAAGCAACAAAATATTGCCTGGTACGGGATTGTGTTTTGGGTCATATTCTTCTATAATCAAAGTTACCCAAATAGATTCAATTCAATAAATACATATCATATTTATCAGATGGCACAGATCGTGCCGGTTTTCTCATGGAAAGATGAACGCGCAAAATAGAAAGGAGTAGTATGCTATATCAGGAGTTTGTGCGCGTAGTGAAGGAAGAAATGAATAGAGAACTAAGAGGAGGGGCAAAAGCAAGCATTTATAAAGCGGTAAAAAATAATGGAAAAGAAAAACAGGGGATTATTATAGAGACATCGGGAATAAACATTTCTCCGACAATTTATCTGGAGGAATTTTATGAAGCGTATAGAACAGGGAAACCCTTGAAGGAAATTATTATAGAGATAGTAAACTTTTATGAAAAAGTAAAATGTAAAAAGCCTTGGAATCCAAAGGAGATTGAAAACTATGCGAGTATAGGAAGAAAAGTTGTATTTAAACTGATTAACACAGAAAAAAATAGAGAACTTTTGTCGCTAGTACCTCATATTGACATATTGGATTTGTCGCTTGTATTTTATGTGCTCTTAGGAGTTACCAGGGACGGCAGTGCAACAATGCTCATATATAATGAGCATCTTACCAGATGGAATGTAAACATGGAGCGTATATGGAAAGATGCACAGAGGAATGTAATGCAGCTGCTTCCAGCGCAGTTTTATACTATGCGCAGCATCCTGGAAACGGATACGACGGATGAAATTTGTATGGGAGACAGAGAGGAGAAGAACCTGCTGCAGGGTGGATATATAGAATATGATTCGATGTATGTACTGTCGAATACGATAAGAAATCTGGGAGCTGCGTGCATTATATATCCCCAAATACTGGAGATGGTAGGAGATATTTTGCAGGAGGATTATTACATATTACCAAGCAGCATACATGAAGTGATAATTGTACCTGTATCTAAAGGCCTGGTTCCAGAAGAAATGAACAGAATGGTAAAAGAAATTAATGAAACACAGGTTTTGGATGAAGAAGTATTAAGCAATCACGCATACATTTACGAGCGTACAAAGAAAAAGCTAAAAGGTTGCTCTTTACAATCTGCTGGAATTATGCTAGGATAATTAAGGTTACTCCGTTGGAAAGAAGATAGAAAAATCGTATTTCGGCGGGGCCTGAATTTATACGTCTGTAGCTCAGTGGATAGAGCAATGCCCTCCGGAGGCATGTGCGGCGGTTCGATCCCGCCCAGACGTGTATTTTTTATGCCTGTAAAAGAGAGACTCCTTAAACAAGGAAAAAAGCATGTGCCAGGGGAAAGGGGCAGGAGAATGAGAGGATATAAAAAGGCATTTCGAAGGGCATTTCCTTATACAATTCCAGTGTTGACAGGATATTTGTTTATTGGGATTGCGTTTGGCGTTATGTATGCGGAAAAAGGCTATTCAGCTTTGTGGGCAGTACTGATGAGCGTGATGGTGTATGCAGGATCAGGGCAGTATCTGGCGGTGAATTTTTTTGTGCCGGGCGTTTCATTTTTGCATGTCGCATTTATGACTTTGATGGTAAATATACGGCATGTATTTTATGGCATATCTCTGCTGGATAAATTTCACCGCATGGGGAAGAAGCGGTGGTATATGATTTTTTCTCTGACAGACGAGACGTATTCTCTTCTGTGTACGGTTAAGGTACCAAAGGATGTCGAAGAGGAAAAATTTTTATTTGCAATTGCTCTTTTAGATCAATGCTACTGGATTATTGGATCAGCGATTGGAGGAATCTTAAAAAATGTACTGCCTTTTAATGCTGAAGGTATTGAATTCGCAATGACTGCCCTGTTTGTTGTTATTTTTATAGAACAGTGGCTGGAAAAGAAGAACCGGATTCCGGCAGCGGTCGGAGTGGGGGTGGCATTTCTATGTCTGCAGATATTTGGGAGTGCAAATTTCGTATTTCCCACAATGATACTCTGTGTACTGGTGCTCTTTGCATCTAGAAAGCGGATCTCGGAGGAGGTGGACATATGCCGGTAAATGCAGGACTCTCTTTTTTGATTATTCTAGTCGTGGCGTTGACGACATTCTGTACAAGAGTTGTTCCATTTCTTGTATTTCCGAAAGGAAAGAAGATTCCGCCGGTGATTGAGTACCTTGGAAAGGTGTTGACTCCCGCTGTGATTGGGATGCTGGTTGTGTACTGTTTAAAAGACACCCGGGTATTGACAGCGCCGCATGGTATTCCAGAAGGCATAGCGGTACTGACTGTGGCAGTACTGCATATATGGAAAAGAAATAATCTGCTGAGTATAGGGGCAGGAACTGTCTTGTATATGGTACTTATACAGACAGTTTTTTGAGATAAATATATATTCTAAAGAATGAATCTTATAATTCGAAGAAAAAAGATCGGGCTTATCCTGCTGTAATGTCCCAATTGAAAAGAGATGGGTACTGCTGTCAGAGGTTTGCAGCAGGAGTGCGTCGGTTTTTATCTGTCTAAAAATTTAAATAAATCAGGTATTCTATTATGTCCATCTGATGGACAATCGTTTTTCCGGCAGTTAGCTGCCTGGATATTCTGAATCTTTACCCAATGAAGCAAAAAAAATATTGTAAATAGCAGCTATTCTATTATGTGTGTTACCGGTGATTTATACATTTTTATGTTTGGCGTCGAATTTACGAAAAACACCAGACAAGTTACCGTAAATGCTGCATGACTTAAGGGGAAAGTGTTGTAAAGTGTAAGGCTTTTCCCTATAATAAAAGGAGGAAAAGTAAATATGGAACAAAAACAAAAAACATTGAAGGATTTGAATCTGCTGGATCGTTTTTTATTCTCACAGGCTGCTGATGACCCGGATACAATGCGGGACATGCTGGAGATTATTCTAGGAAGGGAGGTTGTCTTAAAACTCCTGCCCCAGACAGAAAAAGAGCAGCGCACCCATCCGCTGAACCGGTATGTCCGTCTGGATGTCTGGGCAATGGACGAAGAGGAGCGCATATACAATACAGAGGTGCAGAAAGAAGACACCGGAAATCTGCCGAAGCGGAGCCGGTTTTACCAGGCGTTAATCGATTCCAACCTTTTAAAGCCAGGAGAAGTGGGATTCCAAAGGCTGAATCCCGTCTACATTATTCTTATCTGTCCCTTTGATCTGTTCGGCTATGGGTTATACCGATATACCTTCCAGATGCAGTGTAAGGAAGTTCCTGGATTGTCATTACAGGACGGTGCTGTTCGGATATTTTTAAATACCCGCGGACAGCACGCAGAAGGAGTACCACAAGAACTGATAGAACTGTTAAGGTATATGGAGCATACCACAGAGGAGGTAAGCGCCTCCTGTACCAGTGAAAGGATACATAATATCCAGAAACGGATCCACGCCATCAAATCCAGTGAAAAGATTGGAGTGAAGTACATGCAGGCATGGGAAGAAAAGATATTAGAGCAGGAGAAAGCACGTGAAGAAGGACATGCTTCTGGATTAAGAGAAGGCTTAATACAAAAATTAAAAGAACAGGTAGAAAAGAAAGTACAAAAAGGCTATGCAGCAGAAGAGATAGCAGAAATGCTGGAAGAAGATATAGAAACCATTCAAAAAATAATAGCAGAATTATAAAATTAATTGACGAAAGAATGGTACGCAAAAAGAGAAGGCAGTGCAACGCAGGTCAGGGCTTCACTGTGGTAAATCCGATTGAATGTTTGTAACAGTGAAGAAGCATATCGTCCATTGGAACTCCATGCTTCTCACTTAACAAACAGAACAATCTGTATCTACCACGCTCCGCTTAAAATTCCCTGCTTATGCACTGTCTTCTCTTTCTGCTTACGTTCTTCCCCAATTAAATTTACAATTTCAGACAGAACAGAACCGGCTTCACGCTGCTATGCATTTCCAATCAGAAGTAGTATAGATACTTCTAATTGGAGGGCCATAACAACGTGAAGTCGATTTTTTCCGTTACGAATTATAAACTTAAGCTGGCGAAAGTATGAGTGTGAAAGAGATGCTTTGCGTGAGTGAGGAATTTCGGCGAAGCCCTGACGAACGATGCAAAGCATCTCTTTCACACGTCGCTTTTGTCGCTTTCCGCAGTGCCAGCTCAATTCCGCATATGCTTCATTTCGCTAGCGGTAGTCGCCGAATGAAAAGAAGCAGACAAACTTCTGTTTACATGCAAGCATGACACAGGGTTTGCCTGTTCTTTTCGCACTGCTTGTTGCTTCGTTAAATTTATATTAGGTTGATTTTCTTTTTCATAATGTAGTGGGTTATGAAGTATTCTGGTATAGCGGTAATTGTTACAAGCAGGACACCAAGTCCGAGGCTTGAGAAAAGGTAATGGGATGCTGTACTTCCCGTCATTGTATCTCCAACATATGGAAAGAGATTAAACAGCAACATGCAGACAAGTGTAAATATCTGTATGATAAAGGAAAGTGCAAAATAGGAGATAATAGCACCCAGAATTCTGTGACCTGGAAAAAGCTGTCCGATTGTAATCGATGCATAAATCATTATGACAGAAGCGAGCGTACTGAATAAGGAAAAAAGTACAATGTATAAGGTAAATGAAGAAAGTGACATACCGAGAGCTTCTGTCATCTCAGGGGCAATCTGTGTATAAAGGGACACGACGTTATCGCCGGTTACAAGAATAAGAAGACCTAGATAACACAGCAAAATATCGAAGGTGTACCAGATGACGCCAGAAATGATTTTGCTCCACAGATGTTCAAGTGGGGTTGCCGGCAAAGTCCATGTAAGATACCCTTCATCTGTAAACAAATTCCTATAAAAACGAACAGCAATTACTGCGCAGGTAGCAAAAGAAACCCCAGCGATTAAAAGGGCAAAAAGTGCAATGAAGATAGCAAGCATGGCGCCCAGAGCTTCGGAGGGGGCGCGAAAGTCTACCTTATTCAGCACAAAACGCCCCATGATACAGGCGACCATAAGGACAGCGTGGACAATGAGGATTATTTTATAGCCGTATTTTAAATCATATTTTATAAGCTTCCCTAACATCTAAATACCTCCCTGAATAATGCATCGACCGATTTGCCGCGCTGTGAACGTATTTCATCAACAGTAGCGTTTAAGACAAGCTGGCCGTACTGCAAAAAGACAACGCTGTCTAATACATTCTCGATGTCAGAAATAAGATGAGTGGAAATAAGTACAGTGGCATTTTCAGTGTAGTTGGTTAAAATAGTTTGAAGGATATAATCCCTTGCAGCGGGATCTACACCTCCAATCGGTTCGTCCAGTATATATAAATCAGCATCTCGGCTCATTACCAGGACAAGCTGCACTTTTTCTTTCGTACCTTTTGAAAGGGAACGCAGCCTTGCGTGTGTGTCGATTTCCAAGTCTTTCAGCATGGCGGTTGCACGCGGAAGATTAAAATTTTCATAGAAATCGACATAATACTTCAGAATATCCTCTACTCTCATGTGGGTGTTCAGATAACTTCTTTCCGGAAGATAAGAGATAATCTTCTTTGTTTCTACTCCCGGCGACATACTATTGATTATGATATGTCCATCAGTTGGAGTCAAAAGCCCATTGGCTAGTTTAATAAGTGTTGTTTTTCCACTTCCATTTGGACCAAGCAAACCTATAATCTGTCCTCTTTCCAATGTTAGATTCAGATTAGAAAGGGCGAAAAAATTTCCATATTTTTTTGTCAGGCCCTGGCACTCTAAAATCGGTTTCATTGTCTCTCCCCCTTTAACGCATCCTGTATCATTTCGAGTGTCTCCTCATCGCGGAATCCCAGCTGGTGCATCTTTTCAAAAAATTGCTGGATATGTTCTTTGGCCAGCTGCATTTTCATTTTTTTAAGCATAACCTCGTCCTCTGTAATAAATCTTCCGCTTGTTCGCTGAGAATATACAAGTCCATTCCGTTCCAGCTCCGCCAGCGCTTTTTGCATTGTATTGGGATTGACAGCGGCATCTAAAGCTAAATCACGGACAGAAGGGATTTTATCTCCGGGCTTGTAGACTCCGGCGATAATATCCTGTTGGATACGTTCCATCAGTTGTAGATAAATGGGGCGATCATTATCTAAATCCCATGGCATCTAAGTCACCTCGTTTTCTTTAATTGCTGTGGACAACAGACCGGATATATAGAGAAAACATGAATCCGGCAGTAACCGTGTGAAGCAAATATCTTAGGGATTACCTTAGCGGGTGAAACCCGCTGTCTCAGGGGATGCATTGCGGTATAACCTTTGAGGTATATCTTATCGGAAAAACCCGCCATCCCGAAAGGAATGAATTACGGCGTACCTTTTAGAATATAAGATATTTGGCAGTGCGATATTTGTACTATCTATATAATACAATCATACAATGGAAGGGGGGGGGCTGTCAACAATTATTTGCAAAATTTTTTGGATGTTCTTAAGGCTTTTCATTGTCGCATAAAATATGCTGCTTAAGCTGTGGGTCAAAAATACCGCTTTTTAACATTTCTATTTCGTATTTATAAGGAGCGTAAGACTTTTTGGGATTTACCTCTGATGGAATATAGGGAGTTTCTAAAATTTTAGGAACCTCCATGAAATCTTCATGGTGTACGATATAATGTAAAGCAGAAAAGCCAATTTCTCCGAAGCCAATATTTTCGTGGCGGTCTTTTTTGGCACCCGGAATATTCTTACTATCATTTATATGAAAGACAGCAATCTGTTCTTTTCCGATTATGCGATCGAAATCAGCAATCACATCGTCAAAATGATGAATAATATCATAACCGCTGTCGCTTGTATGACAGGTGTCGAAGCAGACGCGGAGCTTTTCATTATAAGTAACTCCCTCGTAAATCGCCGCAAGCTCTTCAAAAGAACGCCCGATTTCAGAGCCCTTTCCTGCCATCGTCTCCAGTGCGATATAACAGTTGGTTTCTCTGGTTAATACTTCATTGAGTCCTTTGATGATCTGGGCTGTTCCGACAGTAGTACCTTCTCCTACATGAGCGCCGGGGTGGAGGATGAGAAGATGACTTTTACAGGCGATAGTTCGCTGTATCTCCTTATCCAGAAATTCTACTGCGAGTTCAAAGGTCTCTGGTTTTACAGCATTTCCGAGATTGATGATATAGGGAGCATGGACGATGATTTCATCGATCCCGTGAGCCTTCATATACTCCCATGCAGGCTCTATATTTAATTCACTGATTTCCTTTCTTCTCGTATTTTGAGGGGCTCCGGTATAGAACATAAAGGTGTTTGCACCGTAGGAGACGGCTTCCTTGGCAGAACCAAGCAGCATTTCCTTTCCACTCATTCCGACATGAGAACCTATTTTCATAAATGTATATCCTTTCTTCTATAAATAATAATGTCATTATAAAATGCAGAAATGAAATTGGCAATATTGAAAATGATTGTGTCTTGCCGTTGCAAATGAGACATGGTAGAATAACATGGTATAAGCAGCGGCAAAAAATGAGTACCGCCTGCGGGAAGTAAGAGAGAACGGAGCGTGGAAGAAAAGTGAAAACGTTGTTAGAATGTATTACGATAGAGATGCAGGAAGCATTTAAACGTGCAGGATATGATGAGAAATTTGCAAAAGTCACCCTGTCCAATCGTCCGGATTTGTGTGAATATCAGTGCAATGGAGCGATGGCGGCGGCAAAAACCTATAAAAAGGCTCCTGCAATGATAGCAGGAGAAGTAGTGGAGTTTCTAAAAGACAGTACCTGCTTTGAGATGGCGGAGGCGGTAAATCCCGGGTTTATCAATTTGAAAATTGAAAAGAGATTTGCAGCAGATTACTTAAATAAAATGGCCTCGGATGAAATGCTTGGCGTCAGTAAGTGTGCAGAAGCGAGGACGGTAATGATTGATTATGGCGGCCCGAATGTCGCAAAACCGCTGCATGTGGGACATTTGCGTTCTGCAATCATAGGAGAAAGTATCAAAAGAATTATAAGGTACAAGGGAAATGAAGTGATCGGAGATATTCATCTGGGTGACTGGGGCTATCAGATGGGCCTGATCATTACAGAGTTAAAAAAACGGCAGCCTAAGCTTCCGTATTTTGATACATCTTATGAAGGGGAATATCCCAAAGAAGCACCATTTACGATCGCGGAGCTGGAGGAAATTTATCCTTTTGCAAGTGCGTATGCGAAAGAACATGAAGCATACCGCGAGGAAGCATTGAAGGCGACATATCTTTTACAGAACGGGCACAGAGGGTACCGCGCAATATGGGAACACATTATGCGCATATCAGTGGCAGATCTGAAGAAGAATTACAAGAATCTGAATGTAGAATTTGAACTCTGGAAAGGAGAGGCAGACGTTCAGAAATATATACCTTCTATGGTGGAAATGCTCAAAGACGGCGGATATGCGCACTATGATCAGGGAGCGCTTGTGGTAGACGTACAGGAGGAGAGTGATAAAAAGGAAATTCCTCCCTGCATGATTTTAAAATCAGACGGAGCTGCACTTTATGACACAACCGATCTTGCGACTTTAGTGGAACGAGAAAAGCTCTATCAGCCGGACGAGGTTATTTATGTGGTGGACAAACGACAGGAAATGCATTTTGTTCAGGTATTCCGCTGTGCAAAAAAGACCGGAATTGTAAGAGAAGAAACAGAACTCAAATTCTTAGGCTTTGGAACAATGAATGGTAAGGACGGAAAGCCATTTAAGACAAGAGAAGGCGGCGTTATGCGTCTGGAAAATCTGATACGAGAGATCCAGGAGGAGATGTATAAAAAGATCATGGATAATCGTACTGTTCCGGAGGAGGAAGCAAAGCGTACCGCACAGATAGTAGGACTGGCGGCAATTAAATATGGAGATTTATCAAATCAGGCCGGGAAAGATTATATCTTTGACGTAGACCGCTTTACTTCTTTTGAGGGAAATACAGGACCTTATATTTTATATACGATCGTACGTATCAAATCTATTTTGAATAAATATGTAGAGTCTGGAAAGACACTGGAAGGAATCAGTATTAGCGCGGCACAGAGTGAGTGCGAAAAGAGCTTGATGCTGGAAGCGGCAAAATTTAATGATGTGATTGAAACCGTATATGAAGAGATAGCTCCACATAAAATATGTGCCTATATTTATGATCTGGCAAATGCTTTTAACAAGTTCTACCATGAGACGAAGATTTTGACAGAGGAGAATGAAAAGCTTAGAGAAAGTTATATCGCTCTTTTGATGCTTACTAGAAAAATATTGGAAACCAGTATTGATCTGCTTGGGTTTGAGGCGCCGGAAAGGATGTAAACAGAAAATGACAGAAAAGTTATTCTATACCGACAGCCATATAAAAGAATTTACAGCAGAGGTGCAAGAATGTATACAAGACGGGGAAATGTATAAGATCGTCTTGGACAGAACGGCATTTTTTCCTGAGGGTGGGGGCCAATATGCGGATACCGGAACATTGGACGGTGTGACTGTGTTGGACGTAAAGGAAAAGGACGGAAAGATATTTCATATAACAAAAACCCCTCTTTTAAAAGGAAGCAGTGTACTTGGAGAAATTGACTGGGAAGAACGGTTTGTAAAAATGCAGCAGCATACGGGGGAACATATTGTATCGGGGCTGGTTCATACAAAATTTGGTTATAACAATGTGGGGTTCCATTTGGGCAGTGAAGATTGCACAATGGATTTTGACGGAGCAATTACAAGAGAAGAGCTGTGTGAGATTGAAAAAGAAGCAAATCGTGCGGTTGTACAGAATCTGAATATAGAAGTAAGCTATCCGTCGAAAGAGGCTCTGGAAAGTCTTGCATATAGAAGCAAAATAGAGATTGAAGGACAGGTCAGAATTGTGACTGTACCTGGATATGACGTATGTGCCTGTTGTGCTCCGCACGTGAAAAAAACCGGAGAAATCGGGATGATAAAACTAACAAATGTGCAGAGATATAAAGGCGGCGTCCGTGTAAGAATGTTGTGTGGATTTCGAGCACTTGCAGATTATGGAAGGAAAGAATCATATGCAAGAGAAATTTCTGCGGCGCTCTGCGCAAAAGAGAATACAATCGTAGAGGCGGTTGAGCGTTTAAAGGAAGAGTATGCACTGGAAAAATTAAAATGTGCGGGGCTTGAAAGAAAACTGCTGGCTTATCGCGCAAAAGAGATTCCTGAAGAGGAAAAAGTTGTGTGTCTGTTTGAAGAGGATTTAAACCAAGATGCGCTTCGATTTTTGATGAATTTAATTCTAAAACAGGACAGAATATGCTGCGCGATTTTTACGGGAAATGACAGGGATGGTTATCGTTATGTGATGGGAAGCAGGTGTTCTGATATTCGTAAGCTTGCAAAAGAGATGCATGAAGAATTTGATGGAAAAGGCGGGGGCAGACCAGAAATGGTGCAGGGTACTGTTTTAGGAACAGCATCAGAACTTCGGCAATGGATCCAAGAGAAAGCGAGGAACGTAAAAGCATGAACCGTGTTTATAGGAAAAGTCCGTTTTGGAGTGTATGCGGTCCATTTTTGATCTTTATGGGTATTGAGATGGCCGTACAGACAATTGTGGAAATGATTGTGATGATTCCATATATGGCGCAGTTGCTGGCGAGCAGTATGAAAGAGGGGAGTCAGTCTATTCCCACAGAAGATGCCGCGGAAGTGTTAAATCAGGTTCTTACGGTGATGGCAGAACATCAGGTAGAAATTGCAGCTTTATGTGCGTTGTGTACGCTGCCGATGACTATTTTTTTATTCCGAAAAGACAGAAAATTAGAACAGACCTGTCAGGTACCTGTAAATAAAAAGGCCGGAATGAGTAAATACCCTCAATTGCTTATTCTTGGAGCAGCATTTAGTGTGGGATTTACTTGCCTGTCTGCAATGGCAGAGATTGCATTTTACAGCGAGCAGTATCAGGAAGCACAGACCATCGCGTATGCGGTGGGATTTCCGGTACAGATTCTTTGTTTGGGCATCTTAGCGCCTCTTGCGGAAGAAATGATGTTTAGAGGCGTATTATTTAAACGGTATAGAGAGAACAATAGCTTTTCGAGGGCAGCGATCTATTCAGCGCTTTTGTTTGCACTGATTCACAATAATACGATACAAATAATATATGGATTTGTGACGGGTATGTTTCTTGCGTATGTCTGTGAAAAATATGGTTCTATATTAGCACCGGTATTTCTCCACATTATTATGAATACGGCATCGCTTATTTTTACAGAGGCAGGGGTGTTCAACTGGCTGGCAGCAGAGCCGTTTAGCATGGCGTGTGCGGTTATACTCAGCGCATTCTTTGCATCTGTTGTATATGTGTTGATTCAGAAAATAGAAGAGAAACCAGAACCCAAGGAACCTCCGACAGAAAATAAAATTACACCGGACATGTTCCGGTAGAATACGGCGAAGGAAACTGTCTATAAGAAATAACTGTGTGGTGAAATAGTAACAGCCTGTGCCATTCGTAAAACCGCACTGCGTGCTTATCGTATGGCTGAACTGATACGCGAAATATTACAAAAATGTTAAAAAGGTGTTGCAATTATAAGCAGGGTTTATTATAATGCATAGTATGTAATATACTATTTTTCCATATTCCCACAAAATCTACAGAGTAACTATAATAAAAAAGTAGAGCAAGAAAAGATTCATGTGGTAAAATATGTTTTTTTCGCAAACTATGTTGAAAAACGCTGTTGAATGTTGTATGATGAAACATATATGTGGGGACATAGATAATACTATATAAGGATTGGTGTGAGGAATGAAATTGAAGAAGATACATAGCGCGGCGCTTGCCACAGCTTTGACTTGTTCTTTGGTCGTAACGCCGGTATTTGCAGAACCTGAGAGCACAGAGAGCTTAGAAAACCAGAAAGCAGCGGCAGAAAGCGAATTAAGTGATTTACAGTCACAGTTGAATACTTTGATACAAAAAGCGAATGATTTAGAGTTAGATCTGATTTCAAAAGGGCAGGAGATTGCACAGGCAGAGCAGGACTTGGAGGTTGCCCAGGAGAAAGAGCAGGAACAGTATGATGCCATGAAGCTCCGGATTAAATATATGTATGAATCCGGTGACGGACAGGCGGCTGAAAGGGTACTTTCTTCAGGAAGTATTTCTGAGCTGTTGACACAGGCAGAATATGCAGAAAAAGTACATTCTTATGACCGAGATCAGCTCGAAGAGTATGCGGCTACAGTACAGGAAGTAGAAACATTGCAGGATACATTAGAGACAGAGATGGAGAACCTGCAGAGTATGGAAAGCGATTACCAAGCGCAGCAGGAAGCACTGAATACAACAATTTCTTCTAAAAGTGCAGAAGTAGAAAACATAGATGCCATGATTCAGGAGGCGGCAAAGAAAGCAGCGGAAGAAGCAGCGGCAAAGCAGGCAGCGGAAGAAGCGGCAAATAATAACGGTGGCGGAAATAATGGAAGCCAGAACACGCCGACAGACAATGGCGGAGGCGGTGACAGCAGTTGGACGCCGCCATCGTATGACTCAAGTACTGGAAATGCTATTGTAGATCGTGCCTATAGCCAGCTTGGAGCAGCTTATGAATGGGGAGCATGTCGTCCGGGTGCATTTGACTGTTCGGGATTTGTAAGTTACTGTTTGACAGGAAGCTATACGAGACTGGGAACTACGTATACATTTTTGGGATGGCCGCAGGTGAGCGACCCGCAGCCAGGAGATGTATGTGTAAACGCAGATCACTGTGGAATATACATAGGCGGTGGACAGATGATTCATGCAGCCACTGAAGGAGTTGGCGTTATTATCGGACCGGTTCAAAGCGGTATGATTTATGTGCGGTACTAAAGATAAATTTATATAGAATACAAAAGAAAGAACCTCTGTGATATGAAAGTATCGCAGAGGTTTTTAACATATATAGCGTCAGTGTACAAGGGGCAATACGGTCGATGAAGGACAAATTTAAGCCGCTTTGTCGTTACTTTCACTCCGCGTACGTCTTTGTACGCGTCGTTCAAGTGCCTAAAAGAGGCTTAAATTTGTCTCTTCACGACTCTCAGACCTCAACCGCAGAAATTTCGGCGCTTTTCAAGGCAGACGATTGAGGCGTACTGGACGTACGCCGATTGAGGATAACGCTGAAAATCGCCGAAATTACGCGGTTTGAGGCGTATTGCCCCTTGTACACTGACGCTAACGTTCCTGTTATATTAATTTTTATGCTGCTATTCATTGGAAGGAATGATTTCGAGCCAATATCCATCTGGATCGGATATAAAATAAATTCCCATCTTGGGGTTTTCAAAGCAGATACAGCCCATCTCTTTATGCTTTTTATATGCAGCATCAAAATCATCTGTACGAAAAGCAAGATGAATTTCATTATCTCCCAGATTATATGCGCGATTCATATCTCTAAGCCAGGTAAGCTCGAGAAGATGCGGTGTTTCACCATCTCCTAAGTATACGAGCTTAAAACTGTTGTCATCTGCCTCTTTTTCATGTGTTACGGTAAGTCCCAGTGCTTCCTTGTAAAAATCCAGAGATTTCTGAAGATCATAGACATTCAAATTATTGTGTGCAAATGTAAATTTCATTTTTTACCTCCATATAATTTCTACAGCAAATCCAGTGAAGGGGCAAAGAATATATCCTAAACTTTATAATTCTAACATGTATTTGTTTGAGTTTTAATCAATACATATTGTTGAATTAATATTGCTGCCCTTACAGGATAACACAAATAATTGAAAAACGAAAGTAGGAGGAGAAATGAAGGAAAATCCCTTGCATTCGCTATTTTTCTATGATATACTACCAATGTTGCAAAAAAACACGCGTGTGGATACTTTTTGAAGGTGCCTAAGACCATACACATGAAAAGAGATTATAGAATAAAGTAATCTTTTTGCATAGATATGGTACGGTCTCAGAAGTGAAAAAACATGCGGAAGTAAAAAACCAATGGAGGAAAGAAACATGAGCGTTATTTCAATGAAACAACTTTTGGAAGCTGGTGTACATTTTGGACATCAGACAAGAAGATGGAACCCTAAGATGGCTCCATATATTTACACAGAAAGAAATGGTATCTATATCATTGATCTGCAGAAATCTGTGGGAATGGTAGATGACGCATATAAAGCGGTAGCAGATATCGCGGCAGAAGGCGGAACCATCCTTTTCGTAGGAACAAAGAAACAGGCGCAGGATGCAATTAAAACAGAAGCAGAGCGCTGTGGAATGTTCTATGTAAATGAGAGATGGTTAGGCGGTATGCTGACAAACTTCAAAACTATTCAGAGCAGAGTGATGCGTTTGAAAGAAATTGAGAGAATGTCAGAGGACGGAACATTTGATGTTCTTCCTAAGAAGGAAGTTATTGCACTGAAAAAAGAATGGGCGAAGCTTGAGAAAAACCTCGGCGGAATCAAAGAGATGAAGAGAATTCCAGATGCTATCTTTATCGTAGATCCGAAGAAAGAAAGAATCTGTGTTCAGGAAGCGCACACACTGGGAATTCCGTTGATTGGAATCTGTGATACAAACTGCGATCCGGAAGAGCTGGACTATGTAATTCCTGGAAATGATGATGCTATCAGAGCCGTGAAATTGATTGTTTCTAAGATGGCAGATGCAGTAATCGAGGCAAACCAGGGAGAAGCCGGTGCAGAAGAAGAGTATTACGAAGAAGCTGAAGAAGTAGCAGTAGAAACAGAAGAAGCTGAAGAAACTGTGGAAGCTTAATAATTTTGAACGGGGATGCTTCAGCCTGAGAAGACAGGTTGAAGCATTTTTTGAAGAGACAAGAAAATGATGAAACGGAGGAAATAAGAATGGCAATTACAGCAGGAATGGTAAAAGAATTAAGGGAAATGACTGGTGCAGGAATGATGGACTGTAAGAAAGCTCTTACAGAAACGAATGGTGATATGGATGCGGCAGTTGAATTCTTAAGAAAAAACGGACAGGCAAAGGCTGAGAAAAAAGCTGGAAGAATTGCAGCGGAAGGCATTGTTAAAGCAGTTGTGAAAGAAGATAAAGTAGCTGCAATTGTAGAAGTAAATTCAGAGACAGACTTTGTTGCAAAAAATGAAGAATTCCAGAATTTTGTAGAAGCAGTTGTCAATCAGGCGGCAGATTCTGATGCGGCCGATATGGATGCGTTTATGGCAGAGGCATGGGCAGCAGAACCATCTAAGACGGTAAAAGATGCACTGGTAGAAAAAGTAGCCGTAATCGGTGAAAACTTAAATATTAGAAGATTCGAAAAGGTAGTTGCGGATAATGGATGTGTGGTTTCCTACATTCATGGAGGCGGACGCATCGGTGTTCTGGTAGAGGCGGATACAGATGTTGTGAACGATGAAATCAAGAATTGTCTGAAAAATGTAGCTATGCAGGTAGCGGCTATGTATCCGAAATATGTATCTCGTGATGAAGTATCTCAGGAATATATGGATCATGAGAAAGAGATTCTTCTTGCGGCTGCTAAGAAAGAAAACGAAGAGAGCAGCAAACCAAAGCCGGACAATATCATTGAGAAAATGATCATTGGACGTCTGAACAAAGAGTTAAAGGAAATCTGCCTGTTAGATCAGGTATATGTTCAGGATAGTGATCTGACTGTTGCGAAATATGTGGAGAAAGTTGCAAAAGAAAACAATGCGAATGTGACAGTGAAGAAGTTTGTACGTTTTGAGACAGGCGAAGGACTGGAAAAGAAACAGGAGAATTTTGCAGAAGAAGTAGCTGCACAGATGGGAAAATAAGCTTATAACTTAGAAGGTATTGAGACCCTTGAAAACCTCGTAAAACGGGTGCTTTCAAGGGTCTTTTGTAGTTTTATAGGGAAATCCCACAAAGTATTATAAATAATTATAAGAATAGTAAATTATTGCAGAGAAATATAGAACATAGAAATCCTATAAGGAAAAAGTTGTGGTAGATATAAGTGGATTAACAGCTTTTAGATAAGACAAAAAAATGAAAGGAATTAATAGGTACCCAAATGATAAAAAGCATACATTTAAGTAATTATCGTTGCTTTGAAAATACAAAAATAAATTTTAAAGATATATCTGTTATTGTAGGAAAAAACAATGCGGGGAAATCTTCGTTACTTGAGGCCTTAAGATTGATAGCATTATCGGTAAGAAAATGTAAATGTACTACATATAAAGATTTACCTAAAGAGTTTAAACTTCCAATACGAGATAAAGGATTTCGTTTGGAATCTGAAAAATTAAAAATCGACTTGAGAGGTATTGTTTACAGATATGAAGATTTAATTGCAAGGGTTTCAGTGAAATTTGTAAATGATGCGGAAATATGCATTTTTGCAAATGGATTGTATGTCTATGCCGTATTATACGACAAGAGTGGAAAATGCATTAAAAGTAAAGCAAAAGCGATGGAAGTGTTTTCTTTTAAAATTTCTATTCTTCCTCAGATAGGATTAATAAAAGAGAATGAGAAAAGACTTACAGAAGAAACTGTTGAAAAAGACAAAGAAACATATTTATCTTCAAGACATTTCAGAAATGAAATTTATAATTATAAACAAATGTTTTGGAAAGATTTTGTCCTGCTGGCTGAAAGTACCTGGCAGGGACTACGTCTTAATGAAATAGATTACGATCCAATATCAGATATATTATCTTTATATATAACAGACACCGATTTTTATGCGGAAATAGGCTTGATGGGAAGTGGCTTACAAATGTGGTTGCAGATTATCTGGTTTTTAGCACGTACAAAAAATGATGAAACTATTATACTAGATGAACCAGATGTATATATGCATCCGGATCTTCAGAGAAAACTGATTAGATTAGTACAAAGTAGATATTCACAAATTATTATTGCTACTCATTCTATAGAAATAATATCAGAAGTTAATCCGGGTAATATTGTTACTATAGATAAAAGAAGTAGAAAGATGCATTATACGACAGATTTACGAGCAGTACAAAAAGTAATTGATGAAATAGGGACTGTAAGCAATTTAAGCTTAATGAGATTAGGAGATGCAAGAAAATGTATTTTTGTTGAAGGAAAAGATTTGAAAATTTTGACTAAAATTGCTGAAGTGGTTTTAGAAGAAAAAATCCCTTCTTTAGAGACATTACCACATGTTTCATTGAATGGATTTAATAATTTAAAAGAAGCTTTTGGCGCATCAAAACTTTTTTATGAAGAGACAAGAGGAATGATTCAATGTATATGTTTGTTGGATAGTGATTATTTTCCTAAAGATATGATAGAAGAGAAGAATGATGAAGCATCAGCTAATCATTTAAATTTACATATTTGGAATCGTAAAGAAATCGAAAATTATTTATTAGAGTCGGAGGTGCTATTTCGTTTATCAAAACAAGACGAAGAAAAACATGATATTTTTATGCAAAAATTGGAAACATTTGTTGATACATTTAAAGATAATGTATTTGATCAATATGCGGAGCACATTTTAAAATATAGAAAAATAGATGTTAGTACTGCAAATAATCAGGCAAGAGAGTATATGAAAAAGGAGTGGACGGATTTAAAGAGCAAATTAAGTATGGTTGGCGGGAAAAAATTTATAAAGGAATTATCTAAATGGTTTAAAGCGATATATGGAGAAAATTTGACTATAACAAAAATAATTTCCGAGTTCAATAAAGACGAATTCGATGAAGAAATTGTGAATATCATTAGAAGTATATGCTGACAAAATTACATATAATATAAGATTATACAGTGAATCAAAAAGTATACTGTTCGCTTCAGACATAAAAATTTCTTGCTTCAATTTTCTAATTTTATACTAATATGAACAAGGTGCGGTTCATTGACATGTAACCGCATCTCATTCAATTATTCAACGATAAAGTATTGTAATAAATGGATAATATTCAAGACGTTTATTCGTTTACTTATCTACCTAAAAGAAGGCATATCATAGAAAAGGTACTGCTTTTTCAGGCAAGGTCAAAAGAAATATTCTTCTGCGAAAAAAATTTTTGTAAATAGCAGTCCCAGGCATGTTCCAGAGATTTATCCATAGTAAAAATATGAAGGGACGTACCTGTAATGCAGGTCAGGGCACTTCCGTCGTATTTTAAATTTAAATACAGTCCTTGTACCGATTCCGGCTGAAAGTCCAGGTGATTCTGTTCAATCAGGAGGGCAGTGTTTTTCGGAGACAGGCAGAGGATAAAGTGGAAGGAAAGTGGAGTACGTTTCCCTTTAATGAGAGAAAAACAATATTCACGTACATGCTTCCAGGAAGAGTACTGCGGAAGTTCTTCTGCAGATTCAAAAAAAGCTTTTTGAATGTATCCATCAATGGTAAATGTATTGAAAGTTACAATTCTGCCTTCTATAAAAAGAAAATTATCAAATGTATCAGATAAAAGCAGCTGGCTCATAAATTCTTTTGTGTGATTCAGCTTTAGTGCAATCATGGAAAACCTCCCAGGGTGCGTTCATTCAGATATGTGAAGCCGACTGGCTTAATTATAAGTATAGCACATTACAGGGAGGACGTAAAAGGAAATCCGGTAAATCACTACGAATGAATAAAGAGACTCTTCCTGTAGGTTTTTACGGCCAGATGCCACGCAGGTTTTTAGCGTCTACTACCCGTTTTACGGCAATAAGATAAGCCCCAGTACGTAAGGTGGTATGCTTTTCTTCAGATATATCCCATACAGATTTAAAAGCTTGATCCATAATTGCTTTTAACTGTTCATTGACATGCTCTTCGCTCCAGCTTACGGACTGGATATTTTGTACCCACTCAAAGTAAGAAACAACAACACCGCCAGCGTTTGCCAGAATGTCGGGAACCAGTACAATTCCCCTCTTTTTCAGGATTTCATCCGCTTCTATTGAAGTCGGGCCATTGGCGCCTTCTACGATTACTTTGGCATGGATTCTGTCTGCATTGTCAGCATTAATTTGGTTTTCCAAAGCTGCGGGGACAAGAAGGGTGGTGTTAAGCTCCAGCAGCTCTTTATTTGTGATATGTTTTACGTTTTCTTTCTCATAGTCTTTTAGAAGGTTTCCTCTGTCGGCAGACAGATAACGGATTATCTCTGGAATGTCCAGACCGCTTTCACAGAAAAGGCCACCGGAAACATCGCTTACGCCGATGATTTTCATACCTGCCATATGTAAGAGCTTTGCCGATACACTTCCTACATTTCCCATTCCCTGCACAACTGCCGTTGTTCCATTTATCGGAATATGTAAAGCGCGCAGGACATTAAGGGAAGTTATCATAACCCCTCGGCCGGTTGCCTCACTTCTTCCCAAAGCTCCGCCTAGTTCCAGAGGCTTTCCTGTGACAACTCCGGGAACGCAGTGCCCTTTGAGCATGCTATATGTATCCATTATCCAACCCATGACATTTGCGTTTGTGCCGACATCTGGGGCGGGAATATCTTGCTCAGGGCCGATAATGGGAGCGATCATGGCTGTGAAACGACGGGTAAGGCGACGGATTTCTGCATCGGATAATTCGGAGGGATTGCAAATAATTCCGCCTTTTCCTCCGCCGTATGGTATATTTACGACTGCACATTTGAAGGTCATCCATGCCGCCAGCGCCTTGACTTCATCAATATTTACATCTTGATGATAACGGATTCCGCCTTTCGCGGGGCCTCTGGAAGTAGAGTGCTGTATGCGATAGCCTTCAAAAACACGTACACTGCCATCGTCCATGCGGACAGGTATAGAAACCTTTAACTCCCGTTCTGGATGTAGGACGGCTTCATAATCACTGGGAGTATATCCCAGGATGGATGCAGCATGGTTTACGGTGGAAATCACATTATCATAAGGATTGTATTTAGAAGATATTGTACTCATTTTATTTTCCTTCTTTCTATAAAATTAAAAATGCCATGTAATATGCAATATATTGCAAAAATAAAAATATTTGAATATTTAAGAAAAGATTTTCTCTGGTGTATACCCAAAGCAGGGTGAATGAAAGGAGATGCTTTGGGTATACATAATACAGCTATTCAAATATAGGAAGTAAACACAATGGCTTAAAATTTTAATAAGGGGGTAATATCTGCAAGCCTGCACCCTGGTGTCAGATCGCAGGCGCGCATAAGAAAATTTAGTTTATCGATGCGTTCTCCTGATCGAGGAGCACCGTTTTTGATGAATCCCACCTGTAGTCCTACAGCAAGATCCATGACAACATCTCCGATGACTCCTCCGGCTCTTCCGGAAGGAGTAGCAATTAGATTATGCGCTTTTGCAAATTCATAAGTGTTCAGAGCTTCTGTGATAGTTCCGACTTGATTGGGCTTTAGGATAAAACCGTCCAGGGCATTACATTCATAAGCTCTTTTTAGTCTTTCTAAATTTGTGACAATAAAATCATCTCCCAAGAGATTTGTGCGAGTAATTTCTTTATGCGCTTTTGGATAAGCTTCCCAGTCCTCTTCATCCAATAAATCTTCGATGAATACGAAAGGAAATTTTTCAGTCAGTTTTTTAGCATAAGAAATCAAAGTGTCTGCTGACACGCGTTGCCCTTTCAGAAGATAGGTATTGGTTTGGCGATCATACATTTCACTGGAAGCGCAGTCAAAGGCAAAGCCGATTTTTCCAGTATATCCGCAGTTTTCAATGGCTTCGGACATCAGATTTAAGTTGACTTCCGGATCCTCGCTTGGGGAGGCATAACCATAGGAAGGCGCTACAACAGGTTTATGTCCCAGATAATTTGTAATGACCTTTTCCAGCTCCTGAAAAGTGTTGATTCCCATTTCAACGGCTTCGTAAATAGTGGACGCTCCGTATGGCATAATGATAAATTCATTAAAGGGCTGCGTCAGATTTTCATAATGCCCGCCGTTAATGACATTAAAGCTTGGTACAGGTACAGTTTGTATAGAGCCGCCTGCAATATAATTATACAAAGTTTGATGAGAAGCCTTTGCAGCAGCCCGAAAAAGAGCGATGGAAGTAGAGTAGACTGCATTTCCACCCAAATTCCTTTTCTCCGGTGTTCCGTCCAAATCAATCATAATCTGATCGAGCTCTTTTTGACGGGTTACATCTTTGCCGATCAGCGCCGGCGCAATGATATTGTTTACATTGTCCACAGCCTTATGTACACTTAATCCATGATATTCCTCTGGATTGTTGTCACGCAGTACGCAGGATTCGAACATACCAACAGAAGAACCGGTAGGAGCACATCCCCGCCCCAAACAGCCATCCTCTGTTACCACGTCTACTTCTACCATAGGACGGCATTTGCAGTCTACAATCTGGCGCGCATGGACAGATTTGATTTTAGAATTCATAGTGTCAGTCCTCCAATTTTGGAATATATAGTACATTGAAATCGCACAGGTTCGTACCGGTGTTTCCGGTAAATACAGCATCGTTCATCTCCGACAAGGCTTCATAACATGCATGCCCGCGTAAAGCGCCGTACACATCCACACCTTTTTCCAGCGCCGTCTGATAACTGGTAGAATCGCAGATACCTCCCGCTACCGGTGTAGTGCCATCTGTTCCTTCTGAATCGATAGAAAGCATACAGGCTCCTTTTGTTTTGGAAGCGAGAATAGCGAAGCTTAAAGTCAGTTCCTGTCCAGGCCCGCCATGTCCGGTTATGAGACGATTATCTAATATCTGTGTCGTTGTCTCTCCTGAACTTAAAATGACACAAGGGGGTGCGATGGGATTCCCGTATGCCTGGACTTCTCTGGCTATAGAGGCAAAGAAAGAACCAGCGTCCTTGCTCTCACCTTCCAGGAATGAAGTGAGGATGACAGCGGGGATACCCATTTCTTCAGCAATTTCTTTTGCATAGATACAGGAATCCGGCAGTGTGTTTAATAAATAATAAGTATTATCCGGAAATGCTTTCGGAGTTTCTCCTTCCGGACCTACATGCATCAAATAGTCGACAACGCTTTTGGGGAGTCGATCCGCTACATTATAATCTCGAATGACTCTGCGCGCATCTTCCAGGGTTGTTTTGTCAGGCCCCATTGGTGTGCTGGCATATTTTTCATAAGGAATACCAATATTCTCGGTAGCGGGATTACCTACGGCATCACTGATACCAAAACCGATAAGCTCAGCACCTACATTTTGAATCCGTTTTGCAAGCATACCTCCGTTCATTGCAGAGATATGGCGGCGGATTGCATTGATTTCATAAATGCCGGCCCCAGATTTGAGCATGACGTCGGTTGTCTTGATCTCATCCTCCAGAGTGATACCTTCAATAGGACAGCTCATAAGTGCGGAACTGCCTCCGCTTATAACGACGATAAACAAATCATCAGGGCCAGAATGGTCTACCAGATCCAGAATTTTCAAACAAGCTTCATAACCCGCCTGATTTGGCAGTGGATGTCCGCCGACGTAGACGTCTGTATTTTGGAAATGGTCTGTTTCTTCTGCTACCTTTACTATGGCAATGCCTTTGGTCAATCGGTCGCCAAGGATTTCGTCGACTGCCATTGCCATATGATTACATGCTTTCCCTGCTCCTAAAAGATACACATGCTTTTTCATAGAGAGATCCCAGGATTTTGAACCGATATGCAATATATTACCTTCCAAATGCATAATACTTTTAATACGTTGATACGCATCTAAGCGTGCAAGTGTGCGGTTAGTAATATCCAGTACAATTTTTCTGGATGCAACGTCTCCATGAGAAACAAGGGTATCATAATTTTTGATTTTATTCATAATAAAAATCCCCTTTACTTCCAATATGAATAGTATTAAATAGAACATTAAGAGAGAAATAAAAAATAAAAATGTATTAAAATGTACTTTTATGATAATGCGATATATTAAATATGTCAATAAAGAAAGGTGAAATAAAAAATAAATAGTGAAAAATACCAAAAAACATACAAAAATATTGTGAAAATAAATGAAAAGATAATAAATATACCGAATATATTGACATATGCAATATATTATAATAGTATAAATGTATTAAATAAAACATTAGGAACAAAAAGTTAAATGAAAAATGTGCGTAAAATGTAACAGATACTTATAAGTAAGTGCTGTAGTAAAAGATGAAAGGAGAAAATAAATGGCACATAAAACAGAATTTCTTTATCTATCAGAAAAAGACACAATAGAAGCAGGTGTTCTTAATGCAGAAAAATGTATTGATAATGCAGAAGAGGTTTTTACTCTATTAAGTAAAGGGGATTATCTTATGGGGGGAAGCAATCACAATAGCCATGGACTGGGCCTTGTTTTCCCAAAAGAAAGTCCATTTCCGAATATGCCTGTGGCAGGCCCAGACAGAAGGTTTGTCGCTATGCCTGCTTACTTAGGGGGGAGATTTGACGTTTGCGGGAATAAATGGTATGGCTCCAATGCAGAAAATCCTAAAAAAGGTCTCCCAAGGTCTGTTCTCACAGTGACCTTGAATGACAAAGATACCGGTGAGCCTCTCGCATTTATGTCCGCTAATTTGCTCAGTGCGGCACGTACAGGAGCTGTTCCGGGCGTTGCTGCCAGACACTTAGCAAGAAAGGATTCTCAAGTCATCACTGTTTTAGGCTGCGGGCAGATTAACCGTTCCTGCTTACGTTCCATCGCTACGCAGCTTCCAAATCTGAAAAAAGTTATCTGCTATGACATTTTTGAAGCTGCCGCTAAAAAATTTCTCGATTGGGAAAAACAGGAACTTGGAATTGACGGCGAAGTGATTCTTGACTTAGAAGCCGCCGTCAAAGAAGCTGATGTAATAACTGTAGCTGCTTCCAGATTAAAACCTCTGTATGTCAAAGATGAATGGATGAAGGAGGGGGTGACAGTACTCATTACAGGCCCTATGCAGACAGATGATTCTTTCTGGATGAGTACCAAACTGATTTATGACAATGTACGCTTACATGAAGCTTATGTCCAGGAAGCTGTTGAGTCCGGCGACATTGCCGGATATTACAAAGGGGTAATCGGTGGCCCTATTTATACTCTGATTGATGCTGGCAAGATGCCGTCATTGGCAGATTCGACCAGTATTGGTGAAGTTATTCTCGGGGAAAAGCCCGGCAGACAAAACGATTCTGAGAGAGTTACGTTTGTTGCCTGCGGTATGGCTACTTTTGATGTCGGACTTGGCTATGACTTGTATAAGACCGCTGTTGAAAATGGCATTGGAACTATGCTGACTTTATGGGATGACCCATATCAGAAATAACTACATGGGAGGAACTTTTTTATGTACTTTTTCTCTAAAAGGAATGGAGGGAGTTTATGGGCGAAAATATAAAGTTTTTAAAGGACTGGAGGCTGCATATTACAATTCTGATTTGCTGTATGATTTCGGATAGAATAGGAACAATTACAATTCCTATAACATCTATAATTAAAGTCTCGCTGTTGCCGCTTCTATATGCAATGGTGCTGGTTACTGTTTTATATCTATTAAAACCTGTAAAATGGATAGGTGAAGCTCAAAGTAAAAGCGGAGGGTTTATGTTAACGATGACCTGTCTGATTTTAGGCGCAAAATTAGGCTGCAATGTAGGACCTACGATTCAAGACATGTTTTCTGCTAGTCTTCCGCTGCTTACACAGAATGTAGGTGACGCATTTACCTGTGTAATGGCCCTCCCTCTGGCTCTTTTGCTTGGAATGAAAAGAGAGACAATTGGACTTACATATGCGGCGTCCAGGGAATCAGGGATTGCCGTCATTGAACAGAAATATGGAAGAGGAGCTGAATTTCGTGGTGTTATCGCTATGTACGTAGTCGGGACTATTTTTGGTACGGTATTGATAGGGTTATTCGCCAGTATCCTTTCTACTACAGGCATATTCCATGTGTATTCGGTTGCAATGGCGTGTGGTGTAGGAAGTGCAGCCATGTCCACGGCAGGGATAGGAACACTTATAGAAATCTATCCCGCTATGGCAGATAAAATTACCGCGTTTGCCTCTATGTCAAATTTGATTTCTACAGCTATAGCAATATACCTAAATGTATTTATCGGTTTGCCGTTGGCGGAATTCTTATATAAGAAGCTGTATCCGGTAATAGGAAGAGGAAGAAAAGAAAAAATACAGGCGGAAAAGGGGGAATAAGAGTATGGAAGAGAATACAAAATTATCAAAAAATTATCTCATTCAATGTGCCGGAGCACTGATTATTAGTGGGATAATCAGCGTTTTAGGAAATTGGGCCGGATATGAGCATCTTATGCCTCTGGAGTCAATCCCCGGGATATTGATACTGATTGTGATTGCCTTGGTGGGGATTGTAATAAGTAAATTTATTGGCAAAAGATTCCCCTCTTTTCTACATGTATCTATTGTAGGGATTCTGGTTTCCATGCCATGGTGCCCTTTGTCAGGTTTTGTGGTTGAATATACAAGTAAAATCCAGTTGATGGCAGTGGTTACTCCGATTCTGGCATATTCCGGTCTTACAGTAGGAAGAGACTGGCGCGCGTTTACAAAAATTGGATGGAAAGCAATCCTTGTAGGATGTGTCGTAATATTTGGTACATTTTTCTGGTCTGCTTTGATAGCGGAAGTTCTTTTAAAGGTACAGGGAACAATTTAAACAAATAAAATTTTAGCTTTATGGAGGCTGAAGATATGGATTATATGTCACAAGAAATTGTACAATTATTAACAGAATTAGTAAAAATAGAAAGTACAAATGTTGGAAAATATGAAAAAGAAATCGGCGATTTTGTTGCTAACTGGATGGAAAAAGAAACAGGACTCCCTGTAATAAAAGATGAATTTGAGCTAGACAGATTTAATGTTGTATGTAAACTGGAAGGAGAAATCCATGATCCTGCTTTTATTACAATCCATCATATGGACGTCGTACCGGCAGGGGAAGGGTGGAAAACAGATCCCTTTGAGCCTGAAATTGTAGGAAATCGCATGTATGGCAGAGGCGCAGGAGACATGAAAGCAGGGTTAGCGGCAGGCATGCTTGCGTTCCGCGATGCGGTAAAGCAGGATAAAAAACCAAAAAGAGATATTATTTTTATCGCAACAGCAGACGAAGAAGGCTGTATCATGAAAGGAGCTATGCAGGCATTAAAAAGCGGATATGCAACAAAAAACAGTTATGCATTAGATCATGAACCTAGCTGTGGCGATATTTACGTAAAACATAAGGGGAAGACATGGTTTGAAATACATGTGGAAGGTGCACCTGCGCATGGTTCTATGCCCTGGACCGGAATAGACGCGATAGTAGGAATGTCCGAAGTTGTTCGTGGTATTAAGAAAAGAATAGACGCTCTCCCTGTAGATGAAGAATTTGGACAGAGTTCTGTATGCTTTGGTACTATCAATGGAGGGTATAATACGAACGTGGTAGCTGAAAAATGCAGCATTACGATCGATATGCGTCTCGCGCCTCCGCTTACGACAGAAGGGTCACTAAAACTGGTAGAAGACGCGATACAGGAGGCATGTGAAAAAGTTCCCGGACTTAAAGGGTCCTATAATGTGATTGCAAAAAGACCGTATATTCTGCAAGATGATAGTTCTGTTCTTCTGCGTGAATTACAGGAAGTTGTCAAAGGCGTTACCGGTGTATATGCAAAAACGCCAGTATTTACGGGATATACAGATACTGGAGTAATCGCGGCGGAAACAGGGAATATTAATTGTATGTCGTATGGTCCGGTAGGAGTGAATTATCATCAGGCGAACGAATACGTAGACTTGGATTCTGTTTTGCAAGTTTATGAGGTTTCAAGTAAAATTACGTATAGAATGGGGTTTGAAGTAGATTAACGTGGATGTTTTAGAAGAGGAATCAATATGAAGATAGAAAAAACAATATTAAATAAGGAAGTAGAGGAGATCTCTGATTCTATGATACAGTTTGCTCAAAAGTTGATCCAGAGAAGAAGCGACACCGGACATGAAAAAGAAACAGCGGATGCAATTCTTGAAGAGTTGAAGAAACTTGACTTTGACGAAGTATTTCGGGATCGTACCGGAAATGTTATTGGTATTTTAAAGGGAGACGGTACAGAAGATGCCATATTGTTTAACTGCCATATGGATCAGGTAGATCCGGGAGATTTAACCGCTTGGGAGTATGATCCCTTTGGAGGGATAATTGCAGACGGCTATATTCATGGGAGAGGTGCCAGTGATACGAAAGGGACGATTGCCACACAGATTTATGCAGCCGCTTTGTTGAAAAAGTTAGAAATCAAACTGACAAGAGATTTGATTTTTACGTTTGTTGTAGAAGAAGAACCTGGGGATATGTGGGGTGCGGTTCGAATGTGGGAGGACGGTCTGAAAGACAGAAAAATAGCATACTGCATTTCTGGAGAATCGACTAGTATGGGAATTGCACTTGGGCATAGAGGCAGACTGGAAGTGCAAGTAATCTCCAAGGGAAAAAACAGCCATTCCAGCGCTCCATGGTTAGGAATAAACTCAGTTTCAAAAATGGCTCCTATGATTGAGGAAATTGACAAACTATCAGAAAACATGCCAGAAGATGGCACATTTCGAGCTTCCCTTTCTATTATTAATATAGAATGTCATCCGGGATTTAACTGTGTAGTACCGGACAGCTGTACGGTCAATATTGACTATCGATTTACAGTAAATGAAACCGTAGATTCTATCCTTGCCAGATTCCGTGAAATTGCAGAAAAACTGGAGATGGCAGATCCATCGGCAAAGTACGAGGTGCGTGTACGTAGCTTGGAGCATACAAGTTATACGGAAGTTCAGGAATCTGCGGAATTGAATAAGCCTTGTTTTATTACGGACATAGAAAATGGATACGTACAAAGAACACTGAAAGCTTTGTCAGAAGTAGGGCAATATCCAAAGACATATTTCTGGGATTTTGGAACAGATGCCGCATATATTGCCAAAGTCTTGAATATTCCCACGATTGGGTATTCGCCTGCTGAAGAGATATATTGTCATTCTCCAAAAGACAGGATTAATATAGAGTTAATGAAAAAAGCTTTAGAAGGATATGTGGCAATTTGCGTGGAAATTGCAGGAAAATAGAAAGTATATGCTTTTGTAAAAGGTATTAGATGGAGAGCTTTTCTTTTTTGTTAAGATAACTTTGATTTACGTCAAAATACAGAATGTTTAAATTTAGGAATCACCAGAAACAGCATTTGCCGGAGCTGGTGATTCCTAATTGCAGGCGTATCTATAGATTTTACAATCCCAGATAAAATCCCTGGTTGAGTATCGATTCTGTCTTTTTCAGAAGCCTCTGCGACTCATCGAAGTTTTTCTGTGTAATTGCAGTAATCAGATAATTAGAAAGACTCAACGGTGCGGCATAAGAGTTTTTATAAGTCAGGCTGGCGATAGAACAAGGGAGAATAATATCACCGTATCCTTGAACAGCGCTATAGTTTTGACTGGTAAACAAAATGATTTTTACTCCTTCATTTTTCAGCCAGGAGAGAATGGTGGTACTTAATTTAGAATAACGCGGAAATAAATATGCAATACAGACATCGCCCTCTTTTGCGCTGACAATTTCCTCTGGGTAGAGCATTCCGACAGACTGGATGAGACGGACATTCTCGCGGATTTCGCTTAACCGAGAGGCAAGATAATAAGAGATGGAAAAAGAACTTCTCATCCCAAGAATATAGACATTGGGCGCGTTGGAAATAAGATGGATCACCGCTTGCAAATCTTCGTTGTTCTGGGTTGCCATTGTATGCTGAATATTGTGAATATCATTCTGAAAAGAATCAGAGAGCAGTGTGTTGTCCGGATAAAATTTCTGACTGGACAGACGTTCCGGCAGCCCTACTTTTGTCTGGATATTATTTTGGATATCTTTTTGCATTTCTGAATAACCGGTATACCCAAGAGCTCTGGAAAAACGGATTATCGTAGTCGTACTGACATCTATTTTTTCGGCAAGCTCTTCCAAAGTACAAAAAGCGATATCATTTAAATTTTCAGTAAGATAATCAGCGATGATTTTTTGAGAACGTGTAAATATATTGTAATGCGTACTTAAATCCTGTAAGAAATTAGACATATACGATCCTCGCTTTTATGTAAAATAATTTCTTTTATTTTAACATTGAGAAGATAAGCATGTCAATGTAGGTGGTTTAAAGGTACTGCTACATATAGGGGGAAATACAGCTGGGAGTATTATAGAATGAAAATTTTAAAAAGCCTGGATTGTAGGGGAAAATTCTGGTATGATTCTAGTATAGAAAGCGGGGTGCTAATATGCCATTGCCAAATCAGGAAATACCTTTTGAGAGAACTTCCGCTAAGCAGAAGGTATATGAGACTGTGAAGGATTGGATTATTGAAGGTCAGTTCAAGCCGGGAGAGAAGGTTTCAGATGTAGAGATTGCTGAGTACTTTAATATAAGTAGAACACCGGTCAGGGAGGCATTGCAGCTTCTGGAAGCGCAGAAATTGGTGAAATCCTATCCGGGTAAAGCGACGCTTGTTACAGAGATTGAGACAGAGGATATTGAGAAATGGTATCTGCCAATGGCGATACTGCAGCAGTTAGCGATTAAACTTGCTGTTGAGAAAATCACTCCTGCACATATCAGGCGTTTGAAAACGCTCAGTGACGTATTTACAGAGTGTGTCAAAGAACAGGACAAGCCGATGCCAATATTAAAAGCGGACAAAGAATTTCACCGTTGTATTTTGGAGGCGGCGGGAAATGAGTATATTATGGATTTCTGTGATGTATTATGGATACATATACAGAGATTGGAATATGGATTTTTCAGAGATACACCATTGGAAGGTTCCGTTAGAGAGCATGAAAAAATCATTCAGGCTTTAGAAATGAAAGATGAATATTCAGCGTCTGTTTTGGTGAAGGAACACTGGGATAGGACAGCTCTTTTGATTCGAGAGCTTAACAAAAAGGAAAAAGAAAGTCAATGATGAGAAAACGCCTTGGCTGGTAATGCGGCCGAGGCGTTTTTATGACAGTCAGACATTGACTTTTGTATATAAAAAAAGTATGATTAAATATGTATGCTTAAATATAAGAAAAGGGATTGCAGATGAAAAAACATAGAAGAAGAGGCGTTTATATTTGTATCATCATTATTGCGCTTCTGATTGTCATATTTATACTGGCAGAGGTAATTACGCATGTCACCTCTACAAAGGTGGATACAACCGAGGGAATGGAGATTATAAAGAAAGCGGAATCGGCAGATATCAAAACGATAGAGACGAAGATTCAGCAGCTGGAAGCAAAACAAAATACACAGGAGGATACACGAAGTCCAAAAGAGATTTTTTCCAGCGCAGTTGTGATGGGAGATTCGATTACAGAAGGATTTACAGAATATGATGTTTTAAATGCATCCAGTGTGGTTTCAAAGATTGGGGTGGAACTAGATGAGTTAGACGAACAGATAGAACAGGTTGTCAAGTTGAATCCACAGGTTATTTTTCTTGCTTATGGGATGAATGATATTATTGCTACACAGGGGGACACAGAAGAATTTATAGAGCAGTATTCTGTGCTGCTTGATAAGCTGGAAGAGGAACTGCCGGATACAAAGATATTTGTGAATTCGATTTTCCCTGTCCAGGAACAGGAAATTGAAAAAGAGCCGGCATTTAAGAATCTGGAAGAGTACAACCAGGACTTATCTAAGCTGTGTGATGAGCAGCAGATTGCTTACATTGACAATACGCAGCTGGTATCATCTCAATATTACGAAGAGGACGGTGTGCATTTTAAGCCGGAGTTTTATCCAATATGGGCTGACCGTATGGCGGAGGTGGCGTCCTTATGAGAACAGACAGACCAGGAATCAACCAAATAATGAAGTATATTGTATTGGCAGTTATTCTTGTATATATTGTTTTGCTTATGGTGTATACAAGCGGCAGTAACAGACCCTTTGAAGAGGTGGCGAAAGAGGTAGAACAGTCATTGGATACTGCGAATCTTACGAAAATGGACGGGCAGGATCTGAAACGATATTATGGATTGAACAGTGCAGATTATGAAGGAGTGCTTTTATACTCTTCAGAGTCTGCTATGTCTGCAGAGGAGGTTCTGGTAATAAAGGTAAAAGAAAATGACCAGGTACAGGATGTGTCAGACGCAATAGACGAGTATCTTGCGGCAAAGAAAAAAGAATTTGACGGATACGTTCCGGAGGAAGTAAAGCTTCTCGACGACGCGCAGCGCAGTGTGAGGGGAAACTATGTTTTTTTGGCCATTGCTCCCAAAGCGCAGGAATACAAAGAGGCATTTAACAAGAGCCTATAAGACAAAGTGAGAGGAAACAGAGGATGTTATTCAGCAGTATTACATTTTTGTTTATGTTTCTGCCTATAACGATGGCAGTTTATTATATTGTTCCTAAAAATTTTAGAAACATTGTGATGCTTTTCGCAAGCATTTTTTTCTATGCCTGGGGAGAGCCGGTTTATATTATTCTGATGGTACTTTCTATTTTGCTGAATTACTTCTGTGGGCAGGATATAGAAGCAAAAAAAGAAGATATAGGGAAAGCGAAACGTAGTTTGGTTTTTACGGTGGCAATGAATCTTCTTTTGCTTGGATTTTTTAAGTATTACGGTTTTTTGATGGATAGTATTAACGCAGTACTCCCAGTCGATATACCTTATAGGGAACTGCCTCTTCCGATTGGAATTTCATTTTATACATTTCAGGCGCTGTCGTACATTGTAGACGTATATTGGGGAAACGTAAAACCACAGAAAAATATTTTATATTTTGCACTTTATATCAGTATGTTTCCGCAGCTGATAGCAGGGCCGATTGTCCGCTATGTAGATATTGAAGAGCAGTTGGAAAGCCGTACAGTTTCAGGGAGAAAGCTGGGACAGGGAGCGCTGTATTTTATTCGCGGTCTTGCCAAGAAAGTAATGATTGCCAATATGGTTGGGCAGATTTTTGAAGAAATAGCGGCGATGCAAATTGGCAGCTTCAGTGTGATGACTGCCTGGTTAGGCTGTATCTCCTATGCGCTTCAAATCTATTTTGATTTCAGTGGATATTCAGATATGGCGGTAGGATTAGGAAAAATGTTTGGATTTGAATTTCGCAGGAACTTCAATTATCCTTATATTTCCAGGAGTATAACCGAGTTTTGGAGACGGTGGCATATTTCTCTAAGCACATGGTTTCGGGAATATGTCTATATCCCGCTTGGCGGGAACCGCTGCAGCGCGTCACGCCATATACTGAATCTGTTGATTGTATGGATGCTGACCGGACTGTGGCATGGAGCAGCATGGAACTTTTTCCTGTGGGGAGTATACTATGGTGTTCTTCTGGTTTTAGAAAAATATGTGTGGGGCTCTGTTTTAGATCGGCTCCCCAGTGCGGCACGACATGTTTACGCAATGGTGTTGGTTTTAATCGGCTGGGTATTTTTCTTTAGTCCGAGTCTGGGATATGCGTTTGAATATCTGGGAATGATGTTCGGGATCGGAGCTTCAGGATTTATAGACGGGCAGGCTGTATTTTTGCTGCTTACGCACTGGTTGTTGTATTTACTGGCGTTTATTGGATGTACAGCATTGGGAATGCGTATCATAAATCGGATAATCGGCGCGTTTGTGCATGTACGTGTGAGAATGGCTGCCGCGGTGATCGTGTATATCGGAATGTTTTTCCTTTCCGTGGCGTTTTTGGTGACTGACACATTTAATCCGTTTTTATACTTTAGATTTTAGGTGAGAGTATGAGTGAAAAGAACAGAAAAAAGAAAGGCAGAATAGAAAACTTAATAGGGCTCATATTTATCCTGTGTCTGTTTTTTATTATGATTCTGAATATTTTGGTTCCAGATAATGAAATGTCAGAGGAAGAAAACAGGATGCTGACTAATAAGCCGAAGCTGAACTGGAGTAGTGTAACCAACGGGAACTTTATGGAGAGCTATGAAAGTTACCTGTCGGATCAGTTTGTAGGCCGTAATGCTTGGAGAAGTGTAAAGGTTTTCTTCGATCGTCTTGGTGGAAGCAAGGAAGAGAATGGTGTGTTAATCGGGAAAAGCAATCAGCTTATGGAGAGAATAGAGGTACCGGACAAAGAAAACCTTCGTGCGAACATAGAGGCAATTCAGACATTTACGAAAGCCTATCCGGATATTTCTGTTTCTATGCTCCTTGTTCCAGATGCAGCAAACGTTTTAAATGATAAGCTGCCGGCATTTGCTTCAGTGGAGGATCAGACACAGCTTATCAATCAGGTAAAAAAGGACTTGGGTGATTCTGTGACCTGGGTAGACGCGGTTTCTGTATTAGATAAGCATAAATCGGAAAAAATATATTACAAGACCGATCCACATTGGACGGCGCTGGGGGCATTTTATACCTTCCAGGAGGCAGCAAAGGCACTGGATATCAATGAGGAATTTTCGAGTGGATTTGTTGCACATCCGGTGACAGACAGTTTTAATGGTACACTTGCTTCAAAAAGTGGAGTAAACCTGAATGTAAAAGAAACGATTGATATCTATGTCCCAAAGGACGAGGACAATGATGTCATTGTAAATTATGTGGACGAGCAGCGTAGAACTACATCGATTTATGATTCTTCCAAATTAGAGACAAGAGACAAGTATGGAGTATATTTAGGCGGAAATTCCTCCGTTATTGACATTAAAACGGTGTCTGCAAGCGATAGAAGGCTGCTGCTTGTAAAGGATTCTTTCGCAAACTGCTTTGTACAGTTTCTGACACCCTATTTCAGAGAAATTATCCTTGTAGATCCAAGGTACTACGGTGGCAATATTCAGGATATTATGGATAATTATCGGATAACGGATGTAATGTTTTTATATAGTGGGAATACGTTCTTCACAGACAATAGTATAAGTGGAGTGTTTACAGGTGAGTAATCGAATTAAAGAAGAATTTCATAGGAAAAAAGAACCTGTTCGTCTGAATAAATATTTAAGTGAAGCAGGAGTATGTTCCAGACGCGAGGCGGACAAATTGATTGAAGGTGGTCGCGTAAGTGTAGACGGGGAACGTGCTGTGACGGGAATGAAGATTGTTCCAGGGCAGACAGTGAAGGTAGGAAAAAAAATAGTTTCCAGGCAGGACGAGATGATCGTGTTGGCGGTAAATAAGCCTGCAGGAATTGTATGTACAGAGGAAAAGAGAGAACGCAACAGTATTGTCCGGTTTTTAAATTATCCGGTTCGCGTAACATATATCGGAAGGCTGGACAAGGATTCAAGGGGCCTGCTTCTGATGACAAATAACGGAGACATTATCAATAAAATGATGCGTGCGGGAAATTTTCACGAGAAGGAATATAAGGTGACGGTAGATAAGGAGATTACGCCAGAATTTCTAAATGAAATGGAGAGAGGTGTGCATATATTAGACACCGTAACAAGACCATGCAAAGTAAAGCAGATCGGCAAATATACATTTTCTATTGTGTTGACTCAGGGGTTGAACAGGCAGATACGGCGAATGTGTGAAACATTGGGATATAAAGTAAAAGATTTGTTCAGAGTGCGGGTAATGAATATCCATGTAGGAAAGCTAAAAGAGGGAGAATACAGGCTGCTGACAGACAGAGAATTAAATGAGCTGTATGAATTGCTTAAAGGTTCTTCAAATGAACCGGTACAAAATAAATAGAACGTAGAAGAGCAGGCTTAATTCAGACAGGCAGGAGGGACATTGGTGGAGAAGAAAAAAGAAAGAATGCTTGAATTGGTAGAACTGTTAAACAGAGCGCGGCGTGCGTATGAGCAGGAAGACACCGAAATTATGAGCAATTTTGAATATGATAGATTATATGATGAATTAGCAGGACTGGAACGTGAATTGGGAACGACAATTTCGTCCAGTCCTACCATTCATGTAGGGTATGAAGTACTTAGCGAACTGCCCAAAGAGCAGCATGAGCGACCTATGCTGTCTCTGGATAAAACGAAGGAGACAGAGCAGCTAAGAGAATTTCTGGGGGATAAAAAGGCGGTACTTTCCTGGAAGCTGGACGGACTGACGATCGTGCTGACGTATCGGGAGGGAAGCCTTTTGAAGGCAGTTACAAGAGGAAATGGAGAAGTTGGAGAGGTCATTACTAATAATGCGAAGGTGTTTGTAAATCTTCCGCTTCATATTCCTTATAAGGGTGAGCTGATCCTCAGGGGAGAGGCGGTTATCAGTTACCGCGATTTTGAAAAAATCAATGATGAGATCGAGGATGTAGACGCGAAATATAAAAATCCAAGAAATTTATGTAGTGGTTCTGTAAGACAATTAAATAATGAAATTACAGCAAAAAGGAACGTACAGTTTTATGCGTTCAGTCTTGTGCAGGCGGAGGGAGTCGATTTTAAGAATTCTCGTTTCTATCAGATGGAATGGTTGAAAGAGCAAGGGTTTTCTGTAGTAGAAAATCACCTTGTTACGAACAGTACCGTTGAAGAAGAAGTGAAGTGGTTTGAAAGTCATATCAAAGAAAATGAGATCCCTTCCGATGGTTTAGTACTTATCTATGATGATATTGCCTATGGACAAGGTCTGGGAGCGACGGCGAAATTCCCGAGAGATTCTATTGCATTTAAGTGGGCGGATGAGATAAGGGAGACGACACTTAGGGAGATTGAGTGGAGCCCTTCCCGCACCGGACTTTTAAATCCAGTTGCGATTTTTGAGCCGGTAGAGCTGGAAGGTACGACGGTCAGTCGGGCCAGCGTGCATAACATCAGTATCATGGAAGAACTGGAATTAGGAATTGGGGATCGTATTAAGGTGTATAAGGCGAATATGATCATTCCGCAGATTGCAGAGAATCTGACGCGCAGCGGAGTGAAGGATGTGCCGAAGGTCTGTCCGGTATGCGGTGGAAAGACAAAGATTTCTATGGAAAATGAGACAAAAGCATTGTTTTGCACGAACCCGAAATGCCAGGCAAAGCATTTAAAATCTTTTGTATTGTTTGTAAGCCGAGATGCGATGAATATTGAAGGCATGTCTCAGGCAACCTTAGAGAAGTTTATTATCAATGGATTTGTGAAGGACTTTACGGATATCTTCCATCTGGATCGATATGAGGAACAGATCAAAAATATGGAGGGCTTTGGGGAAAAATCTTATGATAATTTAATCCGTAATGTAGAGCAGGCGCGGCAGACAACCCTTGCAAAACTGGTATACAGTCTGGGAATTCCCAATATCGGATTGGCTAACGCCAAGATGATCTGCAAGGCATTTGATAATCAGCCGGAACGTCTTATCAATGCCACAGAGGAAGAGTTGGACGAGATTTCTGGAATCGGAGGCGTAATTGCGCATGTATTTGTAGAATATTTTTCCGATAAAGAGAATAAAGATTTATTCAGGCGTCTGCTTTTGGAAGTGGAGATACCAGAAGAGGCAGAGCAGGCAGAAAAGCAGACATTTGAAAATATGAATTTTGTTGTGACAGGTACGGTAAAGCATTTTTCAAATCGCAGGGAGATAAAGGAACAGATTGAAAAAAAGGGCGGGAAGGTGACAGGTACGGTGACGTCCAAGACGAATTATCTGATTAACAATGATGTAGAGTCTGTTTCTTCTAAGAATAAGAAAGCAAAAGAACTGGGAATTCCGATTATTTCTGAGGAAGAATTTCTGAAAATGCTGGAAGAATAAGGAGAGAGGTTTAGAAAAAGTTCATTTGTATATACGCAGCATGTGTATTATAATGGGAGACAGGTTAGCTG
Organism: Mediterraneibacter flintii; assembly: GCF_055387595.1. Taxonomy (NCBI): domain Bacteria; kingdom Bacillati; phylum Bacillota; class Clostridia; order Lachnospirales; family Lachnospiraceae; genus Mediterraneibacter; species Mediterraneibacter flintii. The sequence continues at coordinate 2,864,055 of NZ_AP031405.1, read as the reverse complement.
TATCTTGAGATAGATAAAGCAGCAAAAATACGTATGAAGGCATATCTGCGTACAGTATATGAGTGTGCGCAGAAAATATTCATAGAGGGCAAGGAAGGAAAAGACGATGTCAGACAAGGATTTTGTTATCATAGACGAAGAAAAAAAAGAGAAGGAAACTACTCCAGACACAGTTTCAGAAGAAAAGACAGAAGTAATAAAAACAGAAGAGAAAAAAGAAAAAGAAGATGAGTACGAGAAAATCTGTTTTATCTGCCATAGACCAGAGAGTGTGACTGGGAAGATGGTAGAGCTGCCGAATAATATCACCGTATGTCCGGATTGTATGCAGAAGAGTTTTGATGCAATGACAAATGGGTCAGTGGATCTAAATAGGCTGATGCATATTCCGGGAGTACAGTTTTTAAATATGTCGGACTTGGAAAATACGATTCCGAAGAGCCAAAAGATAAAGAAGAAAAAAGAAAAGACAAAGGAATATCATAAATTAGACATCAAAGATATTCCTGCCCCGCATAAAATTAAAGCAAGGCTGGACGAGTATGTGGTGGGACAAGAGTATGCAAAGAAGGCGATGTCAGTAGCTGTATATAATCATTATAAACGGGTTGCTACAGATACAATGGATGATATTGAAATTGAAAAATCCAATATGCTGATGATTGGACCGACAGGAAGCGGAAAGACCTATCTTGTAAAAACACTGGCAAAGCTTTTGGATGTGCCGCTTGCGATTACAGATGCGACTTCGCTTACAGAGGCAGGATACATAGGGGATGACATTGAGAGTGTTGTTTCTAAATTACTGGCTGCTGCGGACAATGACGTAGAAAGGGCAGAACAGGGCATTATCTTCATTGATGAGATTGATAAGATTGCGAAAAAGAGAAATTCGAACCAGAGAGATGTAAGCGGAGAATCTGTACAGCAGGGAATGCTAAAGCTTTTGGAAGGAAGCGAAGTAGAAGTGCCGGTGGGTGCGAACAGCAAGAATGCAATGGTGCCGCTGACGACAGTCAATACAAAAAATATTTTATTCATCTGTGGTGGTGCGTTTCCGGATTTAGAAGAAATCATAAAAGAGAGACTGTCTAAAAAGACATCCATGGGCTTTAATTCTGAACTGAAGGATAAATTTGAGCATGATAAAGAGCTTTTGTCTAAAGTTACAGTGGAAGATCTGCGTAAATTTGGAATGATTCCAGAATTTATAGGACGTCTGCCTATTATCTTTACTTTAAAAGGTTTGGATAAGGATATGCTTGTAAAGATATTAAGAGAACCGAAAAACGCGATATTGAAGCAGTATCAGAAGCTTTTGGCGCTTGATGAAGTAAATCTGAAGTTTGATGACGGAGCTTTGGAGGCAATCGCCGAAAAAGCGATGGAGAAAGATACAGGAGCCCGTGCGCTGCGCGCAATTATAGAAGAATTTATGCTGGACATTATGTATGAGATACCAAAGGATGACAGTATCGGGCAAGTGACTATTACAAGAGAATATATAGAAGGAACCGGAGGGCCCATTATAGAACTAAGAGGACAAGAAGTGCCAAGATTAAATTAAGTATAAATTTAATTGACGAAATATAAAATTTAAGCGACAAAAGGGTCGTGTGAAAGAGAGGCTTTGCATCGTTCGTCAGGGCTTCGCCGAAATTCCTCACTCACGCAAAGCCTCTCTTTCACACTCACACTTTCGCCAGCTTAAGTTTATATTTCCAGACGTAAAAAATCGGCTTCACGCTGCTATGTATTTCCAATCGGGAGTAGTATAGATACTTCTAATTGGAGGGCTATAACAACGTGAAGCCGTTCTCTTTTTTATGAATTTCAGTTAGGGCGCCACCTTCCTATAGACGAAGGAAAACTTCTGACTGGGAGTCTGTAGCAGCGTGAAGTCGGTTCTTTTCTGTCTGAAATTATAAACTTAAGCTGGCGAAAGTGTAAGCGCAAGAGGGCGTGTGTTGCAAAAGTGAGGAATTTCGGCAAAGCCCTGACGAACGTTGCAATACACGCCCTCTTGCGCGAACTATTTTTGTTAGCGTCCGCAGTGCCAGCTCAATTCCGCATACGCTTCATTTCGCTATCGGCAGTCGCCGAATGAAAAGAAACCGAAAGTCCCCTGCTTACATGCAAGCATGACGCAGGGCCCTTCTGTTCTTTTCGCACTGCTTGTTGCTTCGTTAAATTTATAAAAAGTTTTCTTGAAAATGGAAGATATATATGTTATTTTGATCTTATTCTAAGGCGGCTTCTGTCCGCTGGATTTGTATACGGTGGAGAAGTCCACTGTTCTATGCTTATTTTCTAAGCCGGTTCCCCAAAAACAAAAGACAATGGAAATGGGATACTTAGAGAGGAATTCGTCTTATATTTTTATAGTTATTTAGTATGTCTTGTTCTATGCAGGCGACCTCTTGTATGCAGGGAATAAACTGTGCTAAGATAAATAATAAACAGACCTCCTTTCCAGATGTATCTGTTTCCTATACAGGAAAGGAGAGACTGTATGACACACGAAAACGACACATTTATTATGCTTCCCACTGTAGACATTTGCTTTAAGAATCTCATGGAAAACAAACAGGTAAGGCAGGGATTTATCGCAGCGCTTCTAAAGGTCAAGCCAGAAGAAATTAAAGAAACCTTCCTTCTTCCCTCTGCCCTCTCCCAGGATTATGCAGACGACAAGCTGGGAATTCTGGATGTAAGGGTGAGCCTGGAAAATGGGACGCAGATGGACATAGAAATGCAGGTAGCATATTTTGCGTATTGGGATGCGCGGATTTTGTTTTATCTGTCAAAAATGTTTTCCAGCCAGTTAAAAAGCGGAGAGCCCTACAAAAAACTTAAAAAATGCATCCATGTCAGCATTTTAGACTTTATCTATTTTGAGAAAGACAAAGAATGCTGCCGTACAATTTCTTTCTGTGACGAAAAAACGGCAGAAAGATATACAGATCTGCTGGAAATTCAAATCTTAGAATTAAAGAAGATTCCTAAAGAGGAACAAAATGAAGAAGGGATTATCCGGTGGATGCGGTTTTTAGGCGGGAGGAATAGAGAGGAGCTTGCATATATGGCAAAGACAGACAAATATCTGGGAGAAGCCTATGAGGCGTTGGAGAAATTAAGTGCAGATGAAAGAGCAAGGCTGGAATATGAAGCGAGAGAGAAAGCGCTTAGGGACTATCATTCACAGATGAGCAGCGCTATGGAACAAGGAATGGAGAGGGGATTAAAGCTGGGAGAAAAGCAAGGAGAGCAAAAAAAATTAAAAGAGTTGATTCTAAAGAAGATGAAAAAAGGCTACTCTCCAGAAGAGATTGCTAAGCTGCTGGAAGAAGATTTAGAAACCATTCAAAAATTGGCAGAAGAAGTATAAATTTAACGAGGAAGCAAGCGGCGTCAAAAGAAGTGTATTACTGCTTTTTTCATTTCCATTTGGAGACTTGATTTTGTATAAAGTTTCATAAGATTAAACCTTGAAAAAATGGAGTAAAAGGAGTATTCTTAATCTGTTCGAGATAAATTGTACAGAAAGAGCGAGGGAAGAGGAATGAGCAGTTACGGTTATTTATTAGATCTGGCAATTATTTTACTTTGTACAAAATTTCTGGGAATTCTGACGCGAAGAGTGCAGATGCCGCAGGTAGTGGGAGCGCTTCTGGCAGGTCTGGTCTTGGGGCCGGCAGGTTTTGGAGTTCTTACAGAGACTTCTTTTATTAAGTCAGTGGCAGAGATCGGAGTTATTGTCCTGATGTTCAGCGCCGGAATGGAAACAGATATCAAGGAACTGAAAGCAAGCGGAAAAGCTTCTTTTGTGATAGCACTTTGTGGTGTTATTGTTCCGTTGCTCGGAGGATTTGGAGTAGCATGGTTTTTTAACCGACCGGACATGATCGCATCGACAGCAGATGTCAGTGTATTTCTTCAGAATATTTTCATAGGGGTAATACTGACGGCGACTTCTGTCAGCATCAGTGTAGAGACACTGAAGGAACTTGGAAAATTAAAGACACATTCGGGAAATGCGATATTAGGAGCTGCGATTATAGATGATATACTCGGCATCATTGCTTTGACAATTGTGACAAGCCTTGCAGACTCGAGCGTGAGCCTGGCGGTTGTACTGTTGAAAATAGTCGGATTTTTTGCCTTTTCAGGAATTATCGGGTTTCTGTTTTACAAATTATATAAAAAATGGGTGGATGATGCGAAGAAGGAACTGCACAGACATACCATTGTAGCGTTTGTATTTTGCCTCCTTATGGCGTATATAGCAGAAGAGGTTTTTGGTGTAGCAGACATTACCGGAGCATTTATCGCAGGGTTGATTATATCAAATGTGCGCCGCGCAAATTATCTGGAAAGTAAGTTTGACACACTTTCGTATCTTCTTCTTTCCCCAGTCTTCTTTGCAAGTATTGGTCTGAAGGTTGTACTGCCGGAAATGTCAGGGGCAATTATCGGATTTGCGGTCACACTTACGATTGTTGCAATCTTGACGAAGATAGTCGGATGTGGTCTGGGAGCAAAGCTGTGCGGTTATAAAAATTACCAGGTAAAACGAATAGGAGTTGGAATGATCTCCCGTGGGGAAGTTGCATTGATTGTTGCAAGTAAAGGAGATTCTATAGGACTTATGAGTCCAGAATTTTTAGGGCCGGTGATTATTGTAGTGGTTATCACGACGATTATTACTCCGATTCTTTTAAAAGTTGTATTTGCGCCGGGAACAGCTCCGGCTCCAGAGCAGCTTGTGCCTGAAAGTGAACGTGTGACGAGTTACTACGAGAATGCGGCGGAAATCCGCGGTGAAGACAATAAGAAAAGATAGAATTGTATGAGAGAGGCGGCATAAGAAGGAATATCTTATGCCGCCTCTGGCTTGTTTACTTTCGTGAGAATGTCTGATAGAATACGGGTAAGGAAAACACAAAGTGAGAAGGTGGAAAATGTGAGAAAAGGCGAAAAATCCCCCTTGTATAAGAGCTTTGGATATGCTTTTGAAGGGATTTTTTCAGGGATTGCAAAGGAACGAAATATGAAGCTGCACTGTGTGGCAATGTTATTGGTAATTCTTGCGGGAACACTGCTTCATATATCTGTGACAGAGTGGTGTATTTGCTTCATTTTATTTGGCATGATTCTGGCGCTTGAGCTTGTCAATACAGCAGTCGAGGCAGTTGTGGATCTCGTGACAGAAGAGAAAAAGCCATTGGCGAAAGTCGCAAAAGATACGGCGGCAGGCGCTGTTTTGATTGCGGCGATTATGGCTGCTGCTGTGGGGTGTATGATTTTTGTTCCTAAGTTGTTTTCTATGTTTTAGCCGGCAGAAATATACGGGGCTGACAGGGAGCCTTGGCAGAACATAAGAGGAAAGAACAAAATAGAAAAGAAACACATTAGTTTGAAGTGGGAGAGGAGAACAGAATGGAAAAATTAGGAGAAAATGTTAAAAAAATTTTATTGGCAGGAATTGGAGCTGTGGCAGTCACTGCCGAGAAATCTAAGGATCTGCTCGATGAGATGGTAAAAAAGGGAGAGTTGACAGTAGAACAGGGCAAAGTATTGAATGAGGAGCTGAAGCATAATATAAAGAAAACGATGCAAGAGAATGTCCATGCAGAAGAAAAGAGTTCTGCAATAAAGGAAATGGACGAGATCCTCGACAAAATGACACCGGAGCAGATAAAAGCACTGAAAGAAGAGATTCAAAAAAGAGAAAAAACAGATACAAAAGGCGCGGACAAAGAAAGTGCGGGACAAGGAAAAAGTGAATGAGTAAAAAGGAACCTGGCATGTATTCCCTGCGTCTTAAGGAAATTACAGGGGTACTTAGGAAACATGAGATAACGAGGGGAATCACGCCTGAAAAATTACGGCTTATATTAGAAGATCTAGGGCCTACATTTATTAAAATCGGACAGATTATGTCCATGCATTCTGATATTCTTCCAAAGGCATATTGTGAGGAACTGACAAGACTTCGTACGGAGGTTTCTCCGATGCCGTTCGAAGAGGTAGCAGAAATATTGGAGAAATCTTACGGGGTCCCGTGGCAGAAAATATTTTCCTGCATTGAGGAGCGACCATTAGGTTCTGCGTCTATTGCACAGGCACACAAGGCAGTTTTAAAATCTGGCAGAGATGTTGTAGTAAAGGTGCAAAGACAGGGGATCTATGAGAAGATGGCGCGGGATATTGCACTGCTTCACAAAGCGGTGAATCTGATGCCGCCGGTCAGCGTGAAAGGCCTGGCAGACTTAGATATGGTTTTGGATGAGCTGTGGGCAGTGGCACGCGAGGAGATGAACTTTCTGAAGGAAGCTTCTAATATGGAAGAGTTCGCCAGGAACAACAGAGATGTCGCCTTTGTGGGAACTCCGGTGCTGTACCAGGAATACACGACGTCTTATGTTCTCGTAATGGAATATATTGAAGGCTGTGGCATAGACGATAAGGAACGGCTGCTTAAGTATGGGTATGATTTAAAGGAAATCGGAACCAAGTTGGTAGATAATTATATTAAGCAGGTAATGGAAGATGGCTTTTTCCATGCGGATCCTCATTCTGGAAATGTAAAAATCAGAGATGGGAAAATCATCTGGCTCGATATGGGAATGATGGGCAGGCTGACGGAACATGACAGAGAAATGATTGGAAAAGCAGTGCAGGGGGTAGGCCTGCACGAAATTGAACTCATTCAAGAAGCGGTACTCGCACTGGGAGAGTTTAAAGAGAAACCAGATCTAAGCAGATTGTATGAAGACATCGACGGACTGCTTCTAAAATACGGAAATACGGATATGGGAAGCATCAATGTTGCAGAAGTTATGACAGACTTAATGGATGTTATGAAGGAAAATAAAATCAGAATGCCCCATGGACTGACAATGCTGGCAAGAGGATTGACGCATATGGAAGGGGTTTTGGCAGACATTGCTCCGGAGATTAATATGGTGGACATTGCGTCTGCACGAATTGCAGGAAGCTTTTTTAAAAATCTGGATTTGAAGAAGGAATTAAAAAGCGGTGGAAAAAGCTTTTATAAATCTTTGAGAAAGGCGATGGATATTCCTTCCCTGACAGCGGATATTCTGCGCGGGCATATGAAAGGGCAGACACGGGTAAATCTGGATCTCCATGCTGCCGAGGATTTGTCAGAGCTTTTGCGGCGTCTGGTAAGAAACATAGTGATGGGATTGTGGGTGATGGCTCTGCTAATCAGTTCCAGTATTATTTGTACGACGGACATGACTCCGAAAATATGGGGGATTCCGGCGCTCGGAGCACTGGGATATTTGATAGCGTTTGTCATCGTATTATATGTATTTATAAAACATTTATTTTCAAAGAAATAAAAGAGGTATTTATGAGGGGAGATTTTTATCTCCCCTTTATCGATCATAGCTGCCTCATTTCTTCAAGAGAATTGTACAGGTTTAACTGTCCGTATCCCCATTCACGGTTTGGATAGTCCATGCCGGCAGGACGGACGGCGCCGAGAATCATCAGACTCTTTATCTGATAAGAGTCAATACTGGGGTTCCCCAGGTGAAATAGAATCCATTCCAATAGCAGGGCAGTGCTCCCTGCGGTTATAGCTGTCGCAATGCTGGAACCGGAACGGACAGCAAATCGGCCGTCAGGCAGGGCACCTTCGACTTCAATCCCGGGCGCGGTGATGCTGGGATTGATAAGATTGGTACGGGTATATCCTCTTCCTGAGGATAAGGCAAGACCGTTTGTTGTACCATTATAATAGGAGACAATGACAGGCTTTGAGGTATTAGCCGGATTGGTCAGCGTATAGTAAGGATCTGGATTTAAGAAGTACACCTCTCCGCTTATAAATTCAGTAAGTGGGAGCCAGATATGGAAACGGCCATCTATAACGCGCAGAGGTTCTACAACCAATTTCCAGATTCCAGGAGCAGGCGCTGTAAAACGAAAAGAAATAAGTTCTGAATTTGTCTGCTCTACGAGAATCCGATAGTCAATATTTACGGTAGTGCGCTCAAACAGAAAGTTTAATTCTGTAATTTCATTTACCCGAACAGGAAGCGTAGAAGTGGATTCTCCGGAGGGAGAAATCAGGGAGATGGACAGAAAATTCGGGATTTCTGTCCACAGCTCCATTGTAAATCCAGAGACATTTTCCCCGACTCTTATTTCTACGGTTTTTGTATCTTTATTATCCAGTATTTCATTGTAATAATGATGTCTTTTGTCTGCCTCATTTCCTACTCCTATTACGGGAATTCGGTTGGCGGAGCTGCTGTAGTCATCAATCAGTGTCGACAGGGGAAGAGAGCCGATATGTCCGCCCATACTGGTGCCGAGTGCGATGCAAAGAACAAGAGGCATACCCAAAGAATCAGCCAGGTCGTTTAGATATTTCAGGGCAAGCATAATATCGTTTTCCTGATAGCATATCGTATCATCGGGGATATAATAATATTCCTTTAAGTATTGCTTTGCGGGTTTTAATTTGACTACGGCCAATGTAGATTCAGGAGCTGCGCCTAAAAATTGGCGGGAGGGTTCGGCAGAACCTGCTGCGAGACTGGCGAGAAATGTGCCATGACCGATTTCATCTCTGGTAGGAACAACGGAAAGGGGATTGTCTAGAGCGAGCGCATCATTGAGGTCATTCTGTGTGTATTCAGAGCCATATAAAAATCCATCGGGCGGAGTGCCGGTTTGGATTGTCTGATCCCAGATTGCGGCAATACGGGTAGAACCGTCCAGATTTCTGAATACAGTGTTTGTATAATCAATTCCGCTGTCTATAAAACCGATCAAAATGCCATTTCCTTTTAATTGCAAGGTGGGATAATTTTGGATGGGAAGAATTCCAGCCTGATTGAGTGTGTCCATGCTAAGCGGAGCGTAACATTTAGGAATCGAGTTATAAGAAAACTGCTTGCTGGTAAGAGTTCCTGCCTGGAGTGCAGGCAGATAGATGCAGCGGTAGTCAAAGCCGGCATACTGTTCACAGACAGGGTTCTGTGCAATATTTTCTAAAAAGGGAGTGCGGTTTTCATTTATAATAAAATCTCGGTAATCTTCAGAAAGAATCCATTCCTTACATTTTGTTTCATTTGTCATGGAGACCTCTTCGTAAATAGACTTTGTGATAATATATGCGAAAGAAGAGAAAATATTATAAAAATGTAAATTCGGAAATGATATGGTTGAAGTTGACAGATAGTGGGGTATAATGTATATAAGTTCAAAGCGGTATATATTGAAAAAGACGGTCTGTATGTTGGATAAGACAGACTGTGAAATGAAGGGAGACGACAGCATGAAAGATTTTTTTGAGGATTTAGGAAAAAGGATTGGTGAAACAGCAGAAACGGTGGCGAATAAGGCCGGTGAGGCGGTGGAGATACAGCGTTTGAGAAATCAGATCCGTTCTCTGGAACGGGAGAATGAAAAAGATTTGACAGAGATTGGAAACATAATATACCGCCTTTATAGGAAAAATAAGAAAGTAGAAGAAGAGGTGGCAGCTTACTGTGAAGCGATTGAAAACAGGGAGGACAGTATAAGAGAATACCAGCATAAAATCGTGGAAGTAAGAGGAGCAGTAAAATGTCATGCGTGTGGCAGGATGGCAGCAAAGGAGATGTCATTTTGCCCATATTGTGGAGAAAAGATAGAAAAAGAGGCAGAAGGAGAATTTTCGGAGAAAGTAAAAGAAAAAGCAGCAGAAACAGCACAGGAGGCAGCAGATATGACGGGAAAGACAGCGCAGAGAACAGCAGAGGCAGTGGACAAGGCAGCGCAAAGAACAGCAGATGCAGCGGGAAAGGCAGCACAGAAGACAGCAGACGCAGCAGATAAGGCGGCGCATAAGACAGCCGAAGCGATGGACAAGGCGGTACAAAAAACGGCAGATGCGGCAGATAAGGCGGCACAGAAGACGGCCGATACAGCGGATAAGGCAGTGGAAAAAACGGTGGATATGGTGCACAAGGCAGCGGAGAAGGTTGCAGATACGGCAGAAAAGGTAGCAAGAAAAGCGTCTGATGTAGCAGATAAAGCTGAAAAAGATACAGGAAAATAAGCAGTAAGAGGAGTTTTTCTGCCAGGAGGAGGCAAGATGGCGGGGATAATTAAAGGAGCAGGGGCAGCAGGACTGCTGGCTGCGGCAGATCAGATAATAAAAAATTATGTAGAAAAGCATGTAGAAGATCAGGAAGAAAAAAAGCTTGGCAGAAGGATAATTGTCAGAAAAGCACACAATAAAGGGGCGTGTATGAATTTGTTTGACAGCCGTCCAGATGTTGTGCGTATCCTTTCTTTGTTTCTTTGCTTGGTACTTGCTTTTCGCCAGGTATTTACCTTTGAGAAGAAGGGACAGCTCTGTGAAAAAGCAGGCCTGACCCTTCTGGCAGGGGGTGCGTGGAGCAATACGCTGGACAGGTGGGCGCGCGGATATGTTGTAGATTATATAGCTGTGAACGGTAAAAAAGGAAGCGGAAATATTACGTTTAATCTGGGAGATGTGTTTATCTTTCTCGGGAGTATTCTTTTTTCATTGTGTTCGGATACTTGTATTTTTGGGACTGGGCGGTATAATAATAAGGCAGGCTTGAAAAGGCAGAATACAGAAATAAAAAGAAAACAGGAGACGGACAAATGATACAAGACATTGCACCGCACAGCTATGACAATCAATACAGACCTGTTCCTCCTGAAAGGGACAGCATCGCACTGTATTATGAGGAACATACGGTATTATTAAGGAAGACAAGGGAAGGAATAGAATTTCCAAGGTTTCGAGACTTAGAACGTTTAAATGAAGATATATATCAGGATTACATATATTTATTTACAATTGACAAGGAACGGTATTATCTCGTAAAAGGAATCAGCAGAGAACGGCTGTCCGATTTTACCCTCGAGAATACAGAGATCTTTAGAACGGGAGAACCACAGTATCGTGCGTTTGCAGGGATTACAGGATTTCAGCTTTTTAACTGGTATCAATCACATAAGTATTGTGGAAGATGCGGACATCTTATGAAAATGGACAAGAAGGAAAGAATGGTCTACTGTGAGGAATGTCGGAATATGGAATTCCCGAAAATATGTCCGGCGGTCATCATCGGAGTGACGGACAAAAACCGAATCCTACTATCAAAATATGCAGACAGAGCATTCAGAAAATACGCGCTTTTGGCCGGATATACAGAGATTGGTGAAACTGTGGAGGAGACAGTTAAGAGGGAAGTTATGGAAGAGGTGGGGCTAAAGGTAAAAAATATCCGCTATTATAAGAGCCAGCCCTGGTCTTTCACAGATACACTGCTAATGGGATTTTACTGTGATTTGGACGGAGAAGATACAATTATACTTGACAAAGAGGAGCTGGCTCTGGCAGAATGGTTTGAACGGGAAGATATTCCGGTAAAAAGCTCACGGGATAGCCTGACCAATGAAATGATAATGAAATTTAAAAACGGAGAAGTTTAGGAGGTAATATTTATGAGAGCAGAATTTGATGAAAGCTTAGTAACAGGAAATGAAATGATTGATTCACAGCACAAGGAACTGATTGACAAAATCAATAAGCTTCTGGATAGCTGTGAGACTACAAAAGACAAGCTGGTGGCAGTAAAGACACTGGATTATCTCGCAGATTATACAGAATTCCACTTTGGAGAGGAGGAAAAGCTGCAGGAGTCTATTCAGTATCCGGGAATCGCAGAACATAAGAAAGAGCATGATAAATTGAGAAATGTCGTAAAGGAGCTTTATAATATGCTGGAAGAGGAAGAAGGGCCGTCGGACGCTTTTGTAGAGCAGGTAAATAAAAATGTGATTGAATGGCTATATAGACATATCAAAGGATTTGACCGTTCTGTGGCGGAGTATAAGTTTATGAATGATAGTAGTGAAAGGCTATAAAGAATCAAATACAGATTCGGGACGAAGTCAGAAAAAAGACGGCAGGCCTGTGTACGGATTACGTGCACAGGCCTGTTGCTTTAGAGAAAAATAAGTTACGCCAATGAGGACAATACCTTTGCCTTTGTCACAATACCCTTGAGTTGCCCGTCTTTTCCTACAGCGGCGATTGGGTAATGCGCCGAGGCAGCCAAGGCCATAATATCTGCTACCAGGGTATCGGTATCTACTACGGGTATTTCCTTTTCCATAATATCTGTGATGAGGAGATGCTCCTTTCTGGCGCGCAGAGCGTCATTGATGGTGAGAACTCCGGCAAGGCGCAGATCCTTATCTACGACATATACGGTAGACAGTTCATTTTTATTCATTACACGAATGGCGTGTTCTGGCCCATCATCTGTCTGGATCAATGCCTTTGGTGTGATCATGATGTTGTGGACACAGAGCACATGAGACTTATCTGCATTATTGATAAAGGCTTCTACATATTCATTGGCAGGGTGTTCACTCATCTGCTCCGGAGTGTCAACCTGGACTAATTTTCCATCTTTCATAATTGCCACAGTGTCTCCAAGCTTAAACGCTTCATCAATATCATGGGTAATAAATATCACTGTTTTTTTAAGCTTACGCTGTATTTGAAGAAGTTCAAACTGCATATCCTGCCGAACGAGAGGATCCAGTGCAGAAAACGGCTCATCCATCAAAAGTACATCTGGGTCATTGGCAAGTGCGCGTGCGATACCGACACGCTGGCGCATACCGCCGGAAAGATTTTTGCAGGACTGATGCTCCCAGCCGGATAGACCGACCATTGAGATGACTTCCATTGCCTTTTTTTCGCGCTCGGCCTTGGAAACTCCTTTGACTTCAAGACCATAGGCGACATTTCCCAGAACATCCCGATGACTCATCAGTCCGAAGGACTGAAAAACCATAGAAATATTGTTGCGGCGAAATGTAAGCAGCTCTTTTTTGGAAAGCTTAGAAAGATCCCTTCCGTTGAAGCAGACAGAACCGGAGGTAGGTTTATTCAGCCGGTTAAAACACCGGACGAGTGTAGATTTTCCAGAGCCAGACAGACCTATGATAACGAAGATCTGTCCGCGGGGAATTTCCAGATTAATATCCCACAATGCCACAGATACCCCTGTTTTTTTCTGCACCTCTTTCTTTTGACTGCCCGCCTCCATAAGCCGCACAGCTTCTGTTTTATTTAATCCATATAATTTGCTTACATGGTGCACTTCGATTACATTTTCATTCCTATCCATATATTCTCCTCCAGCTTTTACTCTTCATTTCCGTTGTCTGTATTGTCACTATTTTTGTTGAACCAGCCCTGTGTAAGACGATCTAACACGACGGCGAGGATAACAACACAGCTGCCGGCAATAAGCCCGCGTCCGATTTCGATACGGTTGACTGCGTTTAACACCTCCATGCCAAGACCACGAGCGCCGATCATAGAACAAGTAACGACCATTGCCATAGCCATCATTAACGTTTGATTCACGCCGGTCATAATTGTAGGAACTGCCTGCGGTATCTGTACTTTAAACAGAGTCTGCCACCTGGTTGAGCCAAAGGAACGCGCAGCCTCGACGACTTCTTTGTCTACCTGGCGAATTCCCAGGCTGGTTAAACGGATGACAGGCACAATCGCATAGATCACTGTTGCGATCACTGCGGATGCATTGCCCATGCCGAACAGAAGAAGCGCCGGAATCAAGTAGACGAATACAGGCATAGTCTGCATTGTATCCAGAATAGGACGTACAATCCGGTTTGCTCTTTGAGAATTAGAGATCAGGATACCTACAGGGAGACCCAGCAGGAGAGCGATCACAACGCTTGCCAGTACAATAGAAAGCGTCAGCAGCATCTCATCCCAGTAACCTACTATGCCGACCAGACTTAATATGGCCGCATATAGAATTCCGCTGCGTATCCGGCGGCGAACCCTCCATCCAAGTAAAAAGACAAGGAGGAGAAGCAAGAACCAAGGGATATGTGACAGCAGCCATTTAAACAAATTCACCAGGCCTCCGAGAACGTTTTGGACTGCCTGGAGCACGGAATCTGCCGCGACAGCAAATTCACGCACGGCGCTGTCGATTGCTGCTGTATCCGGGCTGAATACGACTGGAAAATGAAAGAGCCAATCGGAGCTATCACCGCTTTTGGAGTCTTTCGCTAAGCAGGCATTGAGCAGTTCTGCCTGTTCTGAAGTGAGCCATTCTTCTATCAATTCGGGATGCTGCTTTAAAAGATATTTTGCGGCCGCTTCATGGTCATCCGGATCGTTTTTCTGCATATAGGCAAGTCCCTCGCTGATGAGTTCGGAACCGGTGTGATAGTTAGATAAAAATTCACAAAATTCGGGATTGGATTTGGCAAATTCATTACTTGCAGCTACGGTTACAGTCACAGCAGGGTACGCACCGATACCGTCGTGATAAGTATTGGGATCATAGGGGCTGTCTTCAAGCAAAACCAGATCATATTTTCCCATGAGCCATGTGGGCTCCCAGTAATATGCGACAAAAGGCTCTTCTTTGTCCCAGGCGGAAGTAATTGTAGAGTCTAAGGCGGCATTGCTGCCTGGAACGAGGTAGTTATAATACTGATCCAGACCGTAGGCATCTATCTTCTTTTGCATAATTTCAGTAGCTTCCCAGCCAGGAATTCCGCCATAGATGATTCCTTTGGAGGTATCTTCCGGATCTGGAAAGAGTTCCGGATATTTTTCCAGATCCTGAACGGTTTTGAGATCTGGATATTTATCAGCTACATACTTAGGGATATACAATCCCTGGTAATTATCGTCAAAATTGATTCCAAGCTCTGTAAAAGTGCCGTCCTCCAGATCGCTTTGATAGGTCGGAATATTATTTGTCCATTCCTCCATATTTACATCGATTTCATTTTTCATCAATGCTTCATGGGTGATAGGGGTAGAACCGGGTACTTCCACCCAGGTATATCCAAAGACCTCTTCGGCGATCAGCCCTGCAATGGCGTTGTTGAGCTTCACAGAATCCCAGCCTACATCGGCAAAAACAATCTCCTGTTTTTCTTTTGTCTCTGCCGCCTCTGTTTGAACAGCGGGAACAATGGAGAAAAAAGTGCCCGACAGCAGTATGGAGGCGACGGTAAGAGATAAAATCTTTTTCATAAATAAAAGTCCTCCTGTACATAATATAGTAAAAATTAGAATCAGCCGACGAGTTCTGTGATATAGCTGATGCTGGCTACATTGCATGCTACGACAAGAACATCGCCGATATACAGCGTAGTTTCTGAATCAGGGGAGAGCTGTACCTTCCCGTCTCTTCGGATAGCGACAACTGTACCGCCGGTGCTCTGCCTGAATTGTATGTCAGCGAGTGTCTTTCCGGCTGCCTTGCTGTCTGCACGAACAGTAAATTCATAGGTCTTAAGCTGCTCACTGTCCTTAAAACGTTCCTCTAAATCCATGATTTTTAAGAAGGTATCATAAATATCTCGGTTTAGCTGATCTCTTTGGGAAGTCAACTCTTTTAGCTGGGATTTCAAGGCTCTTAAATCGTTGTCTACCTTGTATTGCTCCACATAGACAAGTGCATTCTGCCGAGATATAACGGTCGCGCCTACATTTTGTTGAATTTCGATTATATTCATATTAGAAAGTAAATTCATGGCACGCCGGATTGTCTCAGAAGATACCCCATATTGGGAACCCATCAAAGAACGTCCGGAAAAGCGCTGCCCCTCCACCAGCTTTCCGTTCGCAATCTGTGAGGCAATATCGTAGGCGACGCGGCCATAGATGGGGATGTTTTTTGAAATTCTCATAATAGCGCTCCTTATATATTCAAGTATTGACAACCCAATATTAATATTAGGGTTGTCAGATGTCAATAGAAGGAATACAATCTTTATGCGATTTTAAGATTATCAAGGAATAAGTATAATAAAGTATAAACAATATCTAAAATTAGCACTCGATGCTTGACAGTGCTAACAATCATTGCTATATTACTTATAGAACAATGAAACGAATAGTAAAGGAGGATTTGCTATGAACATAAATAAATTTACGCAGAATTCTATGCAGGCGGTGCAGTCCTGCGAGAAATTGGCTTATGAATATGGAAACCAGGAGCTTGCACAGGAACATCTTTTGTATGCTCTTGTCACGCAGGATGACAGTCTTATTTTAAAACTGCTTGAGAAAATGAGTATTCAAGGGTCTCTGTTTGTCAACCGGACGGAGGAGTTGCTGCGCAAACGTCCAAAAGTACAGGGAGGACAGGTATTTGTAGGCCAGGATTTGAACAATGTCCTGATACACGCAGAAGATGAGGCGAAGCAGATGGGAGATGAATATGTATCTGTTGAGCATTTGTTTTTATCCCTGCTGAAATATGCAGGCAGAGACGTAAAACCACTTTTCAGAGAGTTTGGGATCAGCAGAGAGGGCTTTTTGCAGGCGCTTTCTACTGTGCGCGGAAACCAGAAGGTGACCAGTGATAATCCAGAAGCGACGTATGACACATTGAATAAATACGGGCAAGATCTGGTGGAACGGGCGCGGGACCAGAAATTGGATCCAGTCATAGGAAGGGATGAAGAAATCCGTAATGTAGTCCGAATCCTCTCGCGTAAGACAAAGAATAACCCTGTCTTGATAGGGGAGCCGGGTGTCGGCAAAACAGCAGTAGTAGAAGGACTTGCACAGAGAATTGTCAGTGGGGATGTTCCGGAGGGCCTTAAGGAGAAGACGATTTTTTCCCTGGATATGGGAGCGCTGGTAGCAGGGGCAAAATACCGCGGAGAATTTGAAGAGCGATTAAAGGCAGTATTAGAGGAAGTAAAGAACAGCGACGGAAAAATTATTCTGTTTATCGATGAGCTGCATACAATCGTAGGAGCAGGAAAAACAGACGGTGCAATGGATGCAGGAAATATGCTAAAGCCAATGCTTGCGCGGGGAGAATTACACTGTATCGGTGCGACAACGCTGGACGAATACAGACAGTATATTGAAAAAGACGCGGCGTTGGAACGCCGTTTCCAGCCTGTCATGGTAGAGGAGCCTACTGTGGAAGATGCAATATCGATTCTGCGCGGGTTAAAAGAACGTTATGAAGTATTTCATGGAGTGAAGATTACAGACAGTGCATTGGTAGCTGCGGCAACCCTATCGAACCGGTATATATCCGATCGTTTCCTGCCGGATAAAGCGATCGACCTAGTAGATGAGGCGTGTGCGCTGATAAAGACGGAGCTGGATTCCATGCCTACAGAGCTGGACGAACTTAGAAGACGGGTTATGCAACTGGAGATTGAGGAAGAGGCATTGAAAAAAGAAGAGGATCGCTTAAGCAGAGAACGGCTGGAGCATCTTCAGGAAGAACTGTCTGAACTAAAAGAAGAGTATGCGGGAAAGAAGGTACAGTGGGAAAATGAAAAGACCTCCGTTGAACGGGTGCAGAAAATTCGCGAAGAAATAGAGCAGGTAAATAAGGAAATACAAAAGGCACAGCGGGAATATGATTTGAACAAGGCGGCAGAGCTTCAGTATGGAAAGCTTCCACAGCTTCAAAAACAGTTGGAGGACGAGGAAGAAAAGGTAAAGGCAAAGGATTTAAGTCTGGTTCACGAAGCTGTTACAGAGGAAGAAATTGCAAGAATCATATCCAGATGGACAGGAATTCCGGTAGCAAAATTAAACGAAAGTGAGAGAAATAAAACACTCCATCTTGCAGAGGAGCTGCACAAGCGTGTGATCGGACAGGAGGAAGGCGTGGAATTGGTGACAGAGGCGATTATCCGTTCTAAGGCAGGGATCAAAGACCCTTCTAAACCAATCGGTTCTTTCTTGTTTCTAGGCCCTACGGGGGTTGGAAAAACAGAGCTTGCCAAAGCGCTTGCCGCAGATTTGTTTGATGACGAGAACAATATGGTTCGCATTGATATGAGCGAGTATATGGAAAAGTATTCTGTATCCCGACTTATCGGAGCGCCTCCGGGATATGTAGGATATGACGAGGGAGGACAGCTTACGGAAGCAGTCAGAAGAAAACCATATTCCGTTGTATTGTTTGACGAGATTGAAAAGGCACATCCGGATGTATTTAATGTACTGCTTCAAGTGTTGGACGACGGGCGTATTACAGATTCACAGGGACGCACAGTAGACTTTAAGAATACGATACTGATTATGACCTCCAATATCGGTGCAGGATATTTGTTGGAAGGAATTCGGGAAGACGGAACGATAGAGGAACGCAGCCAAGAGATGGTAATGCACGATTTGAGAGGACATTTCAGACCGGAATTTTTAAACAGATTGGATGAAATAATCATGTTCAAACCATTGACGAAAACAAATATTCGTGCGATCATTGATTTGTTAATAGCGGATGTCAACAGACGTCTTCAGGAGAAAGAACTAAGAATAGAACTGACAGAGGCTGCGAAGAGTTTTGTCGTAGAAGGCGGATATGATCCGATGTACGGGGCAAGACCGCTTAAGAGATACCTGCAGAAAAACGTAGAGACACTGGCAGCAAGATTGATTCTTGCAGGGAATGTAGGAAGAGAGGATACTATCATAATAGATGCTTCTGACGGAAAACTAGAGGCGAGGGTGAAAGGACAGGTTATTGCATGAGACCTACCATTTTCCATATTGACGTCAACTCGGCCTATTTAAGCTGGACGGCAGTAGAGCAATTGAAAAGTGGTGCAAAGCAGGACTTACGTACGATACCGGCGATTATCGGCGGCGATCAGAAAGCACGCCGAGGTGTAGTGCTTGCGAAGTCTCTGCCTGCAAAACGATATGGCATCCGCACGGGGGAACCCGTTGCGAATGCCTTTCGTAAGTGTCCAAACCTGGTGATGGAAGCGCCAGATCGCGCGATGTACAAGGAAAAAAGCCGGCGTCTGATCACATATCTTAAGACATATACAAAGGAGATAGAACAGGTCAGCATAGATGAGTGCTACATGGATTTTACATCTATAGCAGGAAAGTATCCTTCCTGTGTAGATGCTGCCTTTGAGATAAAGAATGGAATACGGGAAAAATTTGGATTCACAGTGAACATTGGAATCTCTACAAACAAGCTGTTGGCGAAAATGGCATCGGATTTTGAGAAACCAGATAAAGTACATACATTATTTCCAGAAGAAATTCAGGTGAAAATGTGGCCGCTGCCAATCGGGGAATTATATATGGCGGGACATTCCAGTGTAGAGACGTTAAAAAAGCTGGAAATTCAGACGATAGGGGATTTAGCGCAGGCGGATCCAAAGCTGATAGCGCTGCATTTAAAAAGTCATGGGAAAATGCTCTGGGAATTTGCCAACGGCATCGATCACTCCCTGGTGCAGTCAGAGCAGACAGAGGCAAAAGGAATCGGAAATTCAACGACTCTGTCAGAGGACGCGAGAACCTTAGAAGAGATACAGCAGGTTTTTGACAGACTGGCGGACAGTGTGGGAATGAGGCTGAAAAAAGCGGGACAGAAAGCATATATGGTAAGTATGGAAATCAAATACTATGATTTTCAGACGATTTCTCATCAAATGCAGTTAGACAGACCGACAAATAAACCTCAAATTTTATATGAAACAGCGCTCCGTCTGTTTAAAGAGGTATGGAACGGAGAACCGGTAAGGCTTCTTGGAATCCGAACAGCAAAGCTGGTAGATGAAACAGAGCCGGAACAGATTACCATATTTGATGTAGAGATGCCCAAACCTACGGATGAGAAGCATAAGAAACTAAACGCGGCCGTAGAAGAGCTAAATGCACGCTTTGGAAAAGGTGCGGTCGTCAAGGGTACATTTTTGAGAAAGGGAAGCAAGAGGAAAAAAAGAAATGAAGGAAAAGCCGAAGATAAGAAAAAGGGATTATAATCTGGAGTTCATCCGAATGGTTTCCTTTCTTTTTGTGATTGCCATTCATGTAACGAATTATTTTTGCCGTGCGTATGGAGAAATTTCTGCCGGGGAATACTATTTTTCTCTGGTATTAGATACAGTGGCACGGGTGAGTGTTCCATGCTTTTTTATGATTACCGGAGCGCTTCTTCTGGGAAGGGAAGAGCCGCTTGAAAAACATGTCAGGAGGCTTTTGCGGTTTGTGGTGGCTTTGGTGGTGTGGAGCATTGTCTATTACCTGTGGAACACATTTTATATGAAAACCCCGTATGATTTGGGTGATATTTTGTATGTGCCTGCGGAACCGCATCTGTGGTATTTGTATGCGATGATTCCCATTTACCTGGTGATTCCTTTTTTGCAGGTTATGTGCCGGTTTATGGGAATAAAGCTGGAATACGCATTTCTGGCAGTGATCAGTGTGACGACAATCTTCAATTATGTCTCTTCGCTTGTCCACGAGGAGGCTTACTATGATTTGCCGTTAATCGGAGATAAAGTCTATATGTATTATGTATTTATCGGATATTATATCTATCGGTATAGAAAGCATATTCGACTTGGGCAGAGGACGGCATTTCTTATATTTGCGGCAAACATGGCTGCTGTATTCGGCATAACTGCCGGAATGACAGTACAGACAGGGGAACATTGCGAGAAGGTTTTAGAATATGGCTGTCCGTTTATAGTAGCCGGTTCAGCAGCGTTCTTTCTCTGGGCAATTCGGTTTAAAAAATGCCGGTTTGAACCAGAGGGAAGACTTAAAAGCTGGATCGACCGTATTTGTTCCTGCTCATTTGGTATCTATCTAATCCATATCCTCTTTCTGGACAATTATAAAAAATATATGGAGCCTGGGGATTTTACGGCGTGGGCAGCGATTCCGCTTCTAATTATCGGAATTGCGGCGGTTTCATATGTATCTGTATTCCTGATACGAAAATGTTCCTGGGGCAGACAAATAACATAAATGCTGTTATAATAAAACGTATTGAGACAAATCCGGCCTGATAAAGAGGCAGAGGTTTCCTGAGGAGGAGTAAAGAATGAAACTAAATGAGTTACTAGAACGTTTGGAATATGAAGTGATCCAGGGAAGTGATGAGACGGAGGTGACAACGCTTGTCAATGATTCTCGGAAAGTAGAGGCAGGCTCTGTTTTTGTATGTATCAGTGGAGCAGTATCTGACGGGCATGCGTATGTAAAGGAAGTGGCAGATAAGAAAGCAGCGGCAGTGATTGTGCAAAGAAAGGTGGACGCGCCGGAGGGGATGACGGTGATAAAGGTCAGCGATTCCCGGTATGCCCTTGCCTTAATGTCAGCAGCATATTTTGGTTATCCTGCAGAGAAGCTGAAAATCATCGGAATCACAGGGACAAAGGGAAAGACTACTACGACCTATCTGATCAAATCGATTTTAGAGGAGGTAGGACATAAGGTAGGGTTAATCGGAACCATTGAGGCGATCATCGGTGAGGAAAGGATTCCGGCAGCGAATACAACACCGGAGTCTTATACGATCCACCAGTATTTTGCCAGGATGCTCAAGGAAGGCTGCGACAGTGTTGTAATGGAAGTGTCCTCCCAAGGTTTGATGCTTCATAGAACCGCAGGGATTCCGTTTGAGATAGGGATTTTTACGAATCTGGGAAAAGATCATATCGGGCCCAATGAACATAAGGATTTTGAAGACTATAAAAGGTGCAAGGGGTTGTTGTTTAAGCAGTGCAGAATTGGAATTGCAAATGTGGACGATAAATATTTTGAAGACGTTTTTCAAAATGCCACTTGCCGGACGGAGACATTTGGATTTTCCAAGAAAGCAGATCTGCGTGCTATGGATGTGCATCTCGTAACCAGGCCGGGCTACCTGGGGGTGGCATACCATGCTTCAGGAGTTATGGATATGGATGTAGAGATCGATATTCCGGGGACATTCAGTGTTTATAATTCTTTGACAGCAATTGCGGTGTGCCGTCATTTTGACGTGCCGGCGGATAAGATTAAAAGAGCACTGAAGCAAGCGAAGGTCAAAGGCAGGATTGAGATGGTGAAAGTCTCAGAGGATTTTACATTGATGATCGACTATGCACACAACGCAATGAGCCTGGAGAGCCTGTTGACAACGCTGAAGGAATATCATCCGCAGAGACTAGTCTGTGTGTTCGGATGTGGAGGAAACCGATCGAAGGATCGCAGATATGAAATGGGAGAAGTATCAGGACGACTTGCAGATCTGACAGTGATTACATCTGACAATCCAAGATTTGAAGAGCCACAGGCAATTATAGATGACATTAAAAAGGGAATTGCAAGGACGAAAGGAAAATATATAGAGATCTGTGACCGGAAAGAGGCAATCCGCTATGTCATTGAACATGGACAGACAGGGGATGTCATTGTCCTTGCAGGAAAGGGGCATGAAGATTATCAGGAAATCAAGGGTGTGAAATACCCGATGGATGAGCGTATTTTGATTCAGGAAGTATTAGAAGAAAGAAAAGAAGAGAAAAAGTAGGTGAGGCAGATACATGTTTGCCAATATTATTGTGGATATTACACACGAAAAGCTGGATAAAATTTTTCAATACAAAGTCCCCTCCCGAATGGAAGGGGAACTTTCTATTGGTATGGAAGTATGGATTCCGTTCGGAAAAGGAAACCGGATTACAAAAGGGTACGTGACGGGCTTTTCCGAGCACAGCGACTATGATGTGTCCAAAATAAAAGAAATCCAGGAAATCTCCAAGGACGGCGTGGCGATTGAGGCAAAACTGATTGCTCTTGCGGCATGGATGAAGGAGCAGTACGGCGGAACGATGATTCAGGCATTAAAGACGGTACTTCCCATCAAGCAAAAGGAAAATGCAAAGGTGAAAAGGCAGGTGCGGCTCCTCCTGGACAAAGAGACAGGAGAGCAAAGACTGGCCTTTTATCTGGAAAAAAATCAGAGAGCGCGTGCGAGGCTGTTGGCTGCACTCTTGGATCATCCGGTGTTGGAGTATGAATTGGTCAACAAGAAGCTAAGTATTACAATGCCTGTGATACGGGCGCTGGAAGAGCAAAAGGTGATCGCTTTAGAGTCCGAACAGATATACCGCAATCCTGTAAAAGGAAAGACGCAGCAGAGGAAAGAAATTACATTTACGCCGGAACAAAAGCATGCGATTGACACTTTTCGGCAAGACTATGAAAGACAATTCTATAAAACGTATCTGCTCTATGGGGTTACTGGAAGTGGTAAGACAGAAGTATACATGGAAATGATACAGCTTGTAGTGAGGCAGGGCAGGCAGGCGATTGTACTGATACCAGAAATTGCCCTGACATATCAGACAGTGCTGCGGTTCTATAGCTGTTTTGGAGATCGGGTATCCATTATGAATTCGCGGATGTCTGCGGGTGAACGTTATGATCAGATGCTGCGGGCCAAAGATGGGGAAGTAGATGTGATGATAGGGCCGCGTTCTGCATTGTTTACTCCGTTGCCAAATTTAGGGTTGATCGTCATAGATGAGGAGCATGAGAATACGTATAAAAGCGAACAGGTGCCGCGCTACCATGCACGAGAGACGGCGATTCAAAGGGCAAGTATGGAACAAGCGAGTGTAGTTTTGGGAAGTGCAACCCCTTCTATGGAGGCAATGTACCGCGCAAGGCAGGGAAACTATACGCTGTTGGAAATGAAGAACAGAAGCGGCATGCAGAAGCTGGCAAAAGTAAGCGTTGTCGATATGCGGGAGGAATTAAAAAGTGGAAATCGTTCTATTTTAAGCAGAAAGCTGCAAGAGATGATGGAAGAAAGGCTGAGAAGAAAGGAGCAGATCCTGTTGTTTTTAAACCGCAGAGGATACGCGGGCTTTCTCTCCTGTCGGGAGTGCGGACATGTGATAAAGTGTCCCCATTGTGACGTGTCACTGTCTCTGCACAGGAATGGAAGGCTTGTATGTCATTACTGTGGATATGAGGAGCCGAAAGCGTCTGCCTGCCCTGTATGCGGATCGCGGCATGTGGGGGAATTTAAAGCGGGGACACAGCAGATTGAAGAGATGGTAAAGCGTAGGTTTCCGCAGGCACGCACCCTTCGGATGGATATGGATACAACACGCGGAAAAGACGGGCATGAAAAGATTTTATCTGCATTTGCAGACAAAGAGGCAGATATTTTAGTGGGTACCCAGATGATTGTAAAGGGACACGACTTTTCAGATGTGACACTGGTGGGAATTTTGGCGGCAGACATGTCTTTATATGCAGATGATTACCGCGCCGGAGAACGTACATTTCAGCTTCTGACACAGGCGGTGGGACGTTCTGGAAGAGGCGATATAGAAGGAGAAGCAGTGATTCAGACATACAGCCCTGAGCATTATGCTGTAGAGACAGCGGCAGCGCAGGACTATGAAACCTTTTATGCAGAGGAAATTCAGTATCGTAAATGGATGGGGTATCCGCCGGCAGAGAATCTGCTGGCTGTACTGGCAAGCGGCAAAGAAGAGGCTATATTAGAGACAGGATGCAAATATTTAAAGGAATTTGTCACGCGTTTTTTGGGGGCAGGAGAAATACAGATAATTGGGCCTGCAAGCCCTGGAATCGGAAAAATCAACGATGTATATCGAAGAGTACTCTATATAAAAGCAAAAAGATATGATACACTGGTAGGGATAAAAAACAGACTAGAGCAATATATTGAAGTGAATTCTGGATTTGCTAAGATGCGGATTCAGTTTGATTTCAATCCGATGCATCTATAAGAAAAACAGGAGGCAATTATGGCAATCAGGGAAGTACGTGAAATAGGAGATGAAATATTAACAAAACCATGTAAAGAGGTTGCAAAGATGACATTCCGCACAAAGATACTCATTGAAGATATGCTGGATACCATGTATGAGAAGATGGGGGTAGGCCTTGCAGCACCGCAGGTTGGCGTCCTGAAGAAAATTGTGGTTATCGATGTGGGAGAAGGACCGATTGTGCTTGTAAATCCAGAGATTATAGAAACATCTGGGGAGCAGACGGGAGAAGAGGGATGCTTAAGTGTGCCTGGAAAGTGGGGGATCGTGACACGTCCGGAGCGTGTAAAAGTGCGCGCTCTTGATGAAAATATGGAACCCTTTGAGATGGAAGGGGAAGGCCTGCTTGCAAGGGCATTCTGCCATGAAATCGATCATTTAAAAGGGGAACTGTATGTAGACAAGACGCAGGACGGGCTGCACGATGTGTCGTACAGTGAGGAGGAAACCAAGGAGGAAGAATAGATGCGGATTATTTTTATGGGAACACCGGATTTTTCGGTGGGGACATTCGAAGCGCTTATAGAGGCGGGACATGAGATCTGCCTTGCAGTGACACAGCCTGACCGACAAAAAGGGCGTGGAAAAGAGGTGCAGTTTTCGCCTGTAAAGGAGGCGGCGCAGAAGTACCAGATTCCTGTCTTTCAGCCAGAAAAGATTCGAAAGAAAGAATGTGTGGAAGAATTAAAAAAGTATGCTGCGGATGTGATGGTTGTGGTCGCATTTGGGCAAATATTGCCGAAAGAAATTTTGACCCTTACACCGTATGGATGTATCAATGTTCATGCATCTTTGCTTCCAAAATACAGGGGAGCAGCTCCTATCCAGTGGGCGATCATAAATGGAGAGAGTGTGACGGGGGTTACGACAATGCAGATGGACGAAGGACTGGATACCGGAGACATGATTCTAAAGACAGAGGTGCCGGTTGATGAAAATGAGACAGGAGAGAGTCTGCACGATAAACTTGCCGCGGCAGGAGCAAAGCTTTGTGTAGAGACATTAAAAAGGATAGAGGAAGGAACCGCGGTATTTAAAAAACAGGGAGAAAGTCCGACTGCCTATGCGAAGATGCTGGATAAGAGGATGGGAAATATCGACTGGAACCAGCCCGCAGTTTTGATAGAACGGCTGGTGAGAGGGCTAAATTCCTGGCCCAGCGCATATACACACTGGCAGGATAAAGTATTGAAAATCTGGAGAGCAAAGGTAGAACCAGAGGAGAAGGATAAAAACGAAAGGGCAGTTCCGGGAACAGTGACAGCGGTAAGAAAGGACTGTGTCTGTGTACAGACTGCCGACGGAATACTTGCTGTCTATGAACTACAGATTCCAGGAAAAAAGAGAATGGAGACGGAGGCTTTTCTACGGGGGTATACAATTGAAGCAGGAACGGTGTTCCACGCGTAAGCTAAGGCTTATGCATGCCGGTATAAATTTCAAGGAGGAGAAACTATGTTTTACGGATATTATCTAGACCCTACGTATATGTTAGTGCTTATCGGAGCAGTGATTTGTATTATCGCTTCCTCTCGGGTAAATCGGGTATATGCGAAATATTCCCGTATGCGAAGTCATACGGGCATGACAGGAAAAGAGGCGGCAGAACGGATTTTGCATATGAATGGAATCTATGATGTAACGGTACATCATATTCCGGGAAATCTGACAGACCACTATGATCCCAGGAATAAGACGCTGGGACTTTCTGATGCGACATACAATTCTTCTTCTGTGGCGGCTATTGGCGTAGCGGCGCATGAATGTGGACACGCGGTACAGCATGCGGTTGGATATACACCCCTGAAGATCAGAGGCTCTCTGGTTCCGGTTGCAAATATTGGTTCTATGGCGGCGTGGCCGTTGATTCTGATTGGGCTTTTTATAAATGGGAACATGTCCTCTATTCTGATCAATCTGGGAATTTACCTGTTTTCGGCTGCTGTTTTGTTCCAGCTTATAACGCTTCCAGTAGAGTTCAATGCCTCCAGTCGGGCAGTCAGAGTGTTGGAAACCTCCGGTATGTTGTATCCGGATGAGGTGGATGCGACGAAGAAAGTATTAAGCGCAGCGGCGCTTACCTATGTGGCGAGTGCAGCTGCAATGATTTTGCAGCTTCTTCGTCTATTGATTTTGACAGGAGGAAGAAGGAACCATGACTAAGCCGGTAAGTGAGAGGGAGCTGGTGTTTGGAATTCTTTTAGAAGTGACAGAAGAAGGAGAATACAGTCACATTGTGCTTCGCAGAACTCTTGAAAAGTACCAGTATATGGAGAAAAAAGAGCGTGCCTTTATTACTCGCGTGACAGAAGGGACGCTGGAACATTTGATAGAGATAGATTATATACTGGATTGCTTTTCAAAAGTAAAAGTAAAGAAAATGAAACCGGTGATCCGCGCGATATTAAGGAGTGCTGTATACCAGCTGAAATATATGGACAGTATTCCGGATGCGGCGGTCTGCAATGAAGCTGTGAAGCTGGCAGTGAAGAAAGGATTTGCAAACCTAAAAGGATTTGTAAACGGAGTGCTTCGAAATGTGGCGAGAAATATAGATAAGGTAGAGTATCCGAAAGAAGGAACCAGAGCATTCTCTGTAAAATACTCTATGCCAGAGTGGATTTTGGATATGTGGAGCAGGGACATAGACACAGCAACAATAGAGAAAATTGCCGCCTCCTTTCAACGGGAAATTCCGGTTACGATCCGCTGTAATCAAGAGAAGGTATCCCCGTCAATGCTAAAGGAAGCGCTTATGAAGGAGGGGGTGCATGTAAAGGAACATCCATATCTACCGTATGCGTTTCGCATATCGGGTTACGATCACCTTAAAAATCTGGACTGCTTTTGTAAAGGATGGTTTCTTGTACAGGATATAAGCTCTATGCTTGCAGTGGAGGCCGCGAGGGTAAAGAGAAATGACAGAATATTGGATGTCTGCGCGGCCCCGGGAGGTAAGGCGCTTCACATGGCGGAAAAGCTTTGTAACACTGGCTTTGTAGAAGCCAGGGATCTGACGGTGTACAAGACAGAATTGATAGAAGAAAATATTGCGCGTACAGGCTTGAAAAATATAAAGGCAGTCTGTAAGGATGCGACAATACTAGATGAAAAGGAGAGAGGAAAGGCGGATATTGTACTCGCCGATCTGCCCTGTTCTGGTTTGGGAGTACTTGGAAAAAAGACAGACTTAAAATATAAAATCACCAGGGAGGGAATGGAAGAGCTGGTTCTTCTGCAGAGAAATATATTAAGTACTGTGCAGAATTACGTGAGACCAGGGGGAACTCTCCTATACAGCACCTGTACCATACACAGAGAGGAAAATGAGGAAAATATTCGCTGGTTTCTGAAAAACCATCCCGATTTTGTACTGGAGAATATAAAAGAAGACTTGTGTGAAGAATTGAAGGAAAGTGTAAGCGGTGAAGGATGGCTTCAGCTTCTCCCAGGCATCCATGACAGCGATGGTTTTTTTATTGCCAGGCTGGTGCGTAAAAAAGAAAGTGACAGGATATGAAAAAAGAAATTCGTGCATATACATATGAACAACTGCAGACAGAAATAGAGAGACTTGGGGAAAAGAAGTTTCGTGCAAAACAGATCTACGAATGGATGCATGTAAAGCTTGCAGACACATTTGATGAAATGACAAATTTGTCTAAGGGATTAAGAGAAAAGCTGAATGCAGAATATGTCATCCTTCCTGTCCGGATGTTCAAGAGACAGGAATCAAAATTAGACGGAACGAATAAATTCCTTTTCGAACTGTATGACGGCAATATGGTGGAAAGTGTTCTTATGCGTTATAAGCATGGGAACTCCGTCTGTATTTCTTCACAGGTAGGATGCCGGATGGGGTGTCGTTTTTGTGCTTCCACAATCGGAGGACTCGTCAGGAACCTGTATCCGTCAGAAATGCTGGGTCAAGTTTACCAGATTCAGAAAATGACTGGTGAGAGGGTGTCCAATGTAGTAGTGATGGGCACTGGAGAACCACTCGATAATTATGAGAATTTTTTGCGCTTCCTCCAAATTCTCACCGATACACATGGGCTGCATATCAGTCAGCGGAATGTTACCGTATCTACCTGCGGTCTGGTACCGCAGATTCTTAAGCTGGCAGAGGAGTCCTTACAGATTACGCTTGCACTGTCCCTGCATGGCTCTACACAGGAAAAAAGGAAGATACTTATGCCTGTGGCAAATAAGTATGATCTGAAAGAGGTATTACATGCCTGTGATATATACTTTGAAAAAACGGGCAGAAGAATCACTTTTGAATACAGCCTTGTCCATGATGTCAATGACACAGACCAGGATGCAAAAGAGCTGATTCAGATTTTGAAGCCCAGGAACTGCCATCTGAACTTAATTCCGGTAAATCCGATTCAGGAGCATAAGTTTCAGCGTCCGGACAGTAAAAATACCTTGAATTTCAAAAATAAACTTGAAAAAAATGGGATAAATGTTACTATAAGAAGGGAAATGGGCGCAGATATTGACGGGGCCTGCGGACAGCTTCGCAGGCGGTATACCCCTTCCTCCAGATAGCAGCCGCAGACATGTATCTGCAAAAAAGAGGAGAAATTGGCAGAATAATTAAAGGAGAAGATTTATGAAGACATTTTCCATTACTGACGTAGGAATGGTAAGACAGGTAAATCAAGATTATGTCTATACGACGGACAAACCGCTTGGTACCCTGCACAATTTATTTGTGGTGGCAGACGGAATGGGAGGACATCAGGCGGGAGATTATGCATCCAAATACACAGTAGAGGTTTTGCAGCGGGAGTTAAAGCAAAGCGATGAGGAAGATGTAGAAAAGGCGCTTGTACAGGCGATTAAAAAAGCAAATAAAGAAATTATCAAGAAAGCTTCTTCGGATACACACCTCAAAGGAATGGGGACAACAATTGTTGCGGCAACAATCGAGGGACAGATGATGTATTTTGCCAATGTCGGGGACAGTCGTTTATATCTGATTAACCAGGGAATCCAGCAGCTGACAAAGGACCATTCTCTTGTGGAAGAGATGGTGCGTCTGGGGGGAATTAAGCCGGAAGAGGCAAAGCATCACCCAGACAAAAATATTATCACAAGGGCAATCGGGGCGAAGGCAGATGTGGAGGTAGACTTTTACGAGCACCGTCTGAAAAAGGGGGACATCATCTTGATGTGTACAGACGGATTGAGCAATATGGTGGAGGATGAGGAGCTCTTCCATATTGTACAGGGTGGAAGAGACATCGTAGAAGCGGCGCAGTCTCTGGTAGAAGCTGCAAAAGAAAACGGCGGTACAGACAATATTGGAATTGTATTGGTGGAACCGTTCGCAGATGAGGTGAGTATATGATTAAAGAAGGAGTATTTTTAGGAAAACGGTATGAAATACTGGGCCGTATTGGTTCCGGCGGAATGGCGGATGTGTATAAAGGAAAAGACCACAAGCTGAACCGATATGTAGCGATTAAAGTGCTGAAAAGTGATTTCCGTACGGATGAAGTGTTTATCCAGAAATTTTTAAGCGAAGCACAGGCTGCGGCGGGGCTGATGCATCCGAACGTAGTCAATGTGTATGACGTAGGACAGGATCGGGGCCTTTATTATATGGTCATGGAACTGGTAGAAGGAATCACGCTGAAAGATTATATTGAAAAGAAGGGACAGCTTTCAGCGAAGGAAACCATCAGCATCTCGATTCAGATGGTGACAGGTATTCAGGCAGCTCACAACCAGCATATCGTTCACAGGGACATCAAACCCCAGAATATTATTATTTCCAAAGACGGGAAGGTAAAAGTAACAGATTTCGGAATCGCGCGAGCGACGACTTCTACAAATACGATCAGCGCCAGTGTGATGGGATCGGTACATTATACTTCTCCGGAACAGGCGCGGGGCGGTATTGTAGATGAGAAGAGCGACATCTATTCTGCCGGAATCACTATGTATGAAATGATTACGGGACATGTGCCGTTTGACGGGGATTCTACGGTTTCTGTTGCGATTAAGCATTTGCAGGAGGAAGTGCCGTCCCCGGCAGAGGAAGTGCCGGATATTCCCTACAGCCTGGAATGTATCATTTTAAAATGTACGCAGAAAAACCCAGAAAACAGATATTTAAACTGTGAAGATTTGATTTTGGATCTGAAGCGTTCTTTGGTTGATCCGGAAGGAGATTTTGTCTATTCAGGCATTTACGGCAATACAGGCGACAGAACGGTTGTGATGTCTACAGAAGAGCTGGATCGTGTGCAGGGACGTCCTTATGATGACGAGGAGTATGACGATGAAGACTATGATGATGAGGAAGAGGACGACGAGGACAGCAGGTACGAAAAGAATCGTAAGAAAAATAATGTAGATCCGAATACGAAGAAGATCATGAAAATTTTGATGATAGTGGCGGCTGCGGTGATCGCTCTCGCTGTGATTTTTATGATCGCGAACGCGGCAGGGCTTTTTAAAGGAGGCGCAGGCACGACACAGACAACTTCCTCAAAAGTAACAGTGCCGGATGTCACAGGAATGACAGAAGAGGAAGCAAAAGAAGCGCTGAATAAAAAGAAGCTGGGTATGGTTGTCTCCGAACGGAAAGAGTCAGAGAAATATGAGAAAGGCGAGATTATCAGTCAGGATCCAGGAAAAGGGAAGAAAGTAGCGAAAAATACAGAAGTAAAAGTAGTGGTCAGCACAGGCAAGAAAGCAGAGACAATTTCTGTGCCGGACGTGGTTGGAAAGGATGAAGATGCTGCGCAGAAAGCATTAGAAAAGGCAAATCTCGTAGTAACCTCCGAAGGTCAGTATGATGATACTGTGGAGGAAGGAAAGGTGATTTCTACGGATCCTGCCGCGGGAACAGAAGTAAAAGAGGGCTCTACAGTAAAGATGTATGTAAGCCTTGGGGCAGAGCCTGCCACTGTGCCTAACATAGTGGGAATGTGGTCAGAGGACGCGGCGAACGCGCTGTACAACGCAGGATTAAATCCCGGAAATGTGACCGAAGAATACAGCGATAAATATGAGGCAGGACAGGTCATTTCACAGGGAACAAAGGCGGACAAAAAGGTGGATAAAGGCTCCAATGTAGATTATGTTATCAGTAAAGGGCCGCAGACAAAGAAAGTGTCGGTTCCGACGATTGCCGGTTATTCAGAGGCAGATGCGCGGCAGATGCTGGAGAGTGCAGGTCTGAAAGTGGGACAGATTACGTATGAGTACAGTAACGATTTCGGACAGGGTATTGTCATCCGGCAGGCTGTCAGTGGAAGTGTGGACGAGGGGACATATATAGACTTCGTAGTGAGCAAGGGGCCGGAACAGACGGATCCGGGGACAGGCGGAGACGGTTCGGATGAAACTACGCAGTGACAGCAAGGTAAGATAAGATGCAGGGAAAAATAATAAAAGGAATTGCCGGATTCTACTACGTTGACGTAGTAGAATCCGGTGTTTATGAGTGTAAAGCAAAGGGGATTTTCAGAAAAGATAAAAAAAAGCCGCTGGTAGGAGACGAAGTTGAAATTGAAGTGCTCAGCGATACAGAAAAAGAAGGCAGCATTATAGAAATCCTGCCGCGCAAAAATGAGCTGGTGCGACCGGCAGTCGCCAATATTGACCAAGCTTTGGTTGTATTTGCTGTGACAGAGCCCAGCCCACATTTTCATCTTCTGGATCGCTTCCTGGTTATGATGGACTATAAAGGCATACCGGCAGTGCTGTGCTTTAACAAAAAGGACATTGCACAGGATACGCAAGTTGCAGAACTAAAGGAAGTATATGAGGCATGCGGATATCCGGTATTGTTTACAAGTGCAAAGAAAGAAGAAAATATGGATCGGCTGAAAGCGTTCTTAAAGGGGAAGACAACAGCAGTGGCAGGGCCTTCCGGCGTGGGAAAGTCTTCTCTGATTAACCTGATGCAATCAGAGGTGAAGATGGAGACAGGGAGAATCAGCCAAAAGATTGCACGTGGAAAGCATACAACCAGACATTCGGAGCTGATCGTGATAGAAGAAGGTTCCTATATCATGGATACACCGGGCTTTAGCTCTTTGTATGTCGATGAATTGGAAAAAGAAGAGCTGAAATATTATTTCAAGGAATTTGCGCAGTATGAGGGAACATGTAAGTTTCATGGCTGCGATCATATCCATGAGCCAGACTGTGCGGTAAAGGCGGCGGTGGAAGAAGGAAAAATTCACAAAATACGGTATAAAGATTACACAGAGATATATCAGGAATTGAAAGAGAAAAGGAGGTATTAGATAAATGCAAAAAATTTTAGCGCCGTCTATTTTGTCAGCGGATTTTAAAATACTGGGAGAA
This sequence comes from Mediterraneibacter flintii, assembly GCF_055387595.1. Taxonomy (NCBI): domain Bacteria; kingdom Bacillati; phylum Bacillota; class Clostridia; order Lachnospirales; family Lachnospiraceae; genus Mediterraneibacter; species Mediterraneibacter flintii. The sequence continues at coordinate 2,831,049 of NZ_AP031405.1, read as the reverse complement.
CAGTTAAGACAGACGGCAGAGGCAGGGGCACAGTATATTCATTTTGACGTGATGGACGGAGATTTTGTGCCGAGTATTTCTTTTGGCATGCCAGTGCTTTCTTCTATTCGCGGAGTTACAGAGCAGGTGATGGACGTGCATCTGATGGTGACAGAGCCAATCCGGTATGTCAAAGCATTCAAGGAGGCGGGAGCAGATTTTCTTACGGTTCACTATGAGGCATGTGAAGATCTGCACAGGACATTAGAGGAGATCCATAAGTACGGAATGAAGGCCGGCATATCTATCAAACCAAATACACCGGTATACATGCTGCATCCATTTTTAAAGGAAGCAGAAATGTTTTTGATTATGTCTGTAGAGCCGGGATTTGGCGGACAGTCTTTTATTCCCTATTCTCTAAACAAGATACAGGAATTGAGAGGGCTTCTGGAAGAAAAGAATCCAGACGCGGCGATTGAAGTGGACGGTGGGATTTACCATCAAAACGTGGGAGAAGTTTTGCAGGCGGGTGCCGATGTCATTGTATCGGGCTCCGGTGTGTTTAAAGGAGACATCAGAGAAAATACAGCAAAATTTATGGAGATATTAAAGCAATATGAGTAGACGGACAGTCATTGTAAGTGGTGGAAGAATAGAGGAAGAATTTGCGCTTTCTGTTTTAAACAGTGAAGAGACAGAATTTATTATCGGGGTGGACAAGGGGCTTGACTTTTTATATGAACACGATATTTGCCCGAACTATATTGTAGGAGATTTTGACAGCGCTCCTTCAGACGTTGTAAATTACTACAAAGAAGAGACGAATGTTCCTATCAGAGAATTCAATCCGGTAAAGGATGCGTCTGACACAGAGATTGCACTAAGGCTCTGTATGGATCTGCGGAGAAAAGAGATTGTGATACTGGGAGGAACGGGAACAAGAATCGATCATATATGGGCGAATGTCCAGAGTCTGAAAATTGCCCTGGATGCGGGGGCAGATGCGAGACTTCTCGACAGTCATAACCAGATACGGCTTTTAAAGGATGAAATCTGCCTGAAAAAAGAAGAGGCGTTTGGCCCTTATTTTTCTGTGTTCTCTCTGGGAGGAACTGTGGAAGGAGTCAACATTTCCGGAGCGAAATATCCTCTTAGGGGACATACGCTGATGCCCTATGACAGTCTGTGTGTAAGCAATGAATTTGAAGCGGATGAGGTAGAAATTTCCTTTGCTTATGGAACACTTATCCTGATGGAGACGCGGGATTAAAAACAGTATAGCCGATACAGCAGAATATCAAAAGTATTAAAAATGGCATCCTACTGTGTAACATTGCTTGGCTGTACCCATAAGAGAACCGGAGCGCGGATGGTCTTTACTGACTGTCCGCGCTCCAGCTTTTTTGTACTTATTTTTTGCCTTTGTGCCATTCCTGCAATACAGCTTCTACTTGGGCGATAAGCTGTTCTTTGTTCGGAATATAAGAAACATACCGGGAAGCAAAAATATTATTTGCAAGTCCGCCTAACGCATATTCAGCGGCGACACTGTCTTTATCCGTACAAAGAATGATACCGATAGGTGGGTTATCGTGTTCGTCGTTTACCTCTGCTGCATAATAGTTCAGATACATATTTAGTTGTCCAATTGCTTCCGGCATGAGTTTTACGGTTTTTAATTCTATTAGAACATAAGCGCGGAGAATTTTGTTATAGAAAACCATATCCACATAGTAATGCGTATTATTCAGAGTTACGCGTTGTTGAGTTCCAACGAACATAAATCCGCGTCCTAATTCCAACAAGAATTTTTCAATTTGTTCTACAAGGGCTTTTTCAAGGTCGCTTTCCATAAACAATTTATTTTCCGGCAATCCTAAAAATTCAAAAACATACGGGTCTTTTATCATATCCGCAGGCTGCGCCATTTCAATCCCTTTTTCTGCAAGGGCAAGTATCTTTTCTTTATTGGCTTTTCCGTCAGAAAGCAGCAAACGCTCATAGAGAGAGGTTGAAATCTGGCGTTTCATTTCCCGTATCGACCACCCGGAGTTAATTGTTTCTTTTTCGTAAAAGCTACGTTTATCTATATCCGAAATCGAAAGAAGTTCACAATAATGTGACCAGCTCAATTTGCCAGACAGTGTCTGGCAAATTGGATAAGCAAGATAAAATGCCCGCATATTCTGTAAATTGGAACGCGAAAAGCCTTTCCCAAATTCTTTCGTTAATTCTCTGGATAACTCTTTTAAAGTTTATTTCCCGTATGCTGCACGTTCTCTGCTCTCCTGTTCATGCTCCACGATAATACGTCCGATATTCCAGTAAGTAGATAACAATTCATTATTTACTTGTACGGCGACGCGCTGACGTGCGCCGGATAGTAATTCCTTAATTTCCTGTATCATGGAAGTAGTATATGTTAAATCGTCCATAATTATAGCTCCGTTCATGTTTTCTGTTTTTTGATTATATCATAAGGCCTTTGTCATTTCTACCGTAATACGTACCCTTTGTCTTTTCTGCGCTTGGAGCTTTTCATACCGGCACAAAGACGGATAAGCCGCTTTTCCGGCACAGTCTGTCGCTCATATTTCGTATGCCATAATAGCTACGCTTGTTGTAATTGTACTTGTGATAATCTACAAAGTTGACCGCGCAAAATATGATGTAGTTATGTCGGTTACGATTGAAAAAATGGAGCCCTTATGCTATACTCTATAGTTGCGTTGGACTCTTTTTTTGTGTGAAAAAGGAGTCCGTATATAACAGTAGATAAGTGGTTGGCTTATTGGATAGGAAACATTGTTTGTGACCTTGCCCCGAACACGAAAAGAAATTATCGGGAGCGTTACAAATACGAGCAATACGCCAGTTTGAACAAGCTGCGCCAGCCTAATATGAAAAAAGGGCGTAGACAAAAAATAGAGAAAGGCAGAAAGCCAGTAAAATTAAGGCTTTCTGGATAGGTAAAGCATAAAATGAAATTAGGTATCGTAGAAAATCGCTCGTTTTCACATAATTCTACGAAACCTTTTATAAGTCTTTAAAGTATTGATTTTACAATAATTCAAAGCAATTTGAAATTCACATAATTCTACATAAATCTTTATAGATTTATGGAAAATTGGTACTCGATTGGTACGCATTTGGATAACTTAACAAACTAGTTTCAGGTAGCGGTGGTACGCTGATTGGTACGCAAAATTTAATAGAAAAAGCCTTATACAGTGATAGAAAGTTGAGTGGAAAGTGATATTTTCACTCTCTTTTTTTATGCAAAAATTTAAGCATAAGGAGGTAATTTCCTATGTTCACAGACGAATTTTTAGAGAAGATTTTTTCTCATCCAGAAATGCAGAAAATACCGATCGGAACACAGGCGACAGCGGTAAAAGCGTTTGAGGAAGTGATCGAAGAAATGAAGGAGGAAAGACCTTATGCAAACTTGGCAGAATTACTATCAGAACCCGGCTCCGGCGTATAAACAGAATTTTAATTCTGTGCCGTATGCCCCAGTTCAGCAGCGTTATCCGCAGATGGAACAGGCATATTCGCAATATGGACAGCAGGCTCCTCAGATTCAACAGCAGATAATGGAGCTGAATGGAAAAGTTGTTGACAGCGCAGATTTGATTACAGCAAATGACGTTCCTATGGACGGGAATGTTGCAGTATTTCCAAAACGAGATTTTTCGGAAATATACGCGAAGTCTTGGAAAGCAGACGGAACAATACAGACAATCGTTTATAAGCCCGTTTTAGAGACGAAAGAAAGCGAGGCGGCAAATACTCCGCATATTGATTTAAGCGGGCTGTATGAGGATATGAGGTCGCTCAGAGAGGAATTAGCAGAGAGGTTCGATCGATTAGAAAAGTCTATGACTAATTCTACGAATAAATCTACGACTTCTAGGACTAAGAAGGAGGCTGATTCTTAATGAATCCTATGCAAATGATACTTAATCAAATGATGAATGATCCTAGAATCAACCAAAATCCAATGGCGAAAAATGCTATGGATATGTTGAAAAAAGGTGATACGAAAGGGCTTAAAAGTATGGCGGAGAATCTTTGCAAAGAACAGGGAACGACCGCAGACGAAATGAAACAAAAGATTATGCAACAGTTTGGTATGAAATAGGCATATCGGGGTGTGCGCACATTAACCTGGGTTCCCCTTTATGAAATAAATTCTAAAGGAGGAAAACGATATGTTTTCAGGCAATTCACCTAGTCTTGCCGATATTGCGGCGGTGACAGGAAATAACAGAAATGATGGGATGTTTGGCGGCGATGGCTGGTGGGCATTGATTATCTTCGCAATGATTTTCGGCTGGGGCAATGGCGGCTGGGGATTTGGCGGCAATAACGGCGGAGCAAATTCTCCAGGCTTTCAGGGATGGGCAACCCGTGCCGACATCAATGAGAGCTTTATGTTAAATGATATTCAAAGCGGCATTAGAGGCGTACAGCAGGGCATTTGTGATAGTACATATGCACTGAACAACGCTATCACAAATGGTTTCCATGGAACAGATATGGAGTTGTGCAATGGTTTTAATGGAGTTCAGACGCAGATAGCTAATCTCGGTTATCAGCTTCAGGACTGCTGCTGCCAGACGCAGCGCGCTATCGATGGCGTAAATTATAACATGGCCACAAATACCTGCAACCTTCAGAACGCAATGAACACGAATACCCGTGACATCATCGATAGTCAGAACGCAGGTACAAGAGCTATCCTTGACTTCCTGACAAATGACAAAATTTCTACACTTACAGCAGAGAACCAGTCCTTGAAATTCCAGGCAAGCCAGACAGCGCAGAACTCTTATCTGGCGGCTATGTCTGACGCTCAGACGTCCGAGCTTATCCGCAGGATTAACCCGATGCCGGTTCCGGCATATACTGTTCCGGCTCCGTACCCGTATGCTTATGGATGCGGTTGTAACACAAGTTGCGGATGCTAAATAGTATCTTCCCTATGGGATGTTCGTAATGAAACTACTATAATTACAGGGGATAGATACGTCTATCCTCTGTTTTTTGTAAAGGAGAATGAAAAAATGGCACAATTTACTAATATTTATATTCAGCAGGTGGCAGAAAGGCAAAATGCAGTTTTATCAGAAGATGTAGTGCGAAGCAGGTGTGTACATCATCGTTCAGGCTCTGGACTTGTATGTGTAGCCAATAGCGGCAATGATTGCAACCCGGCAAGATATAGAGTATATGGCAAAGCGAATATTGCAATTCCGACAGGTGGAACAGTAGGGGCGATTTCATTAGGCTTGTCTTTAAACGGAGAAGTTCTTCAGAGTTCTATTGCAACAGTTACACCGGCGGCGGTAGGAGAGTTCTTTAATGTTTCCTTTGAAGAAATCATTTGCGCTGGTAAATGCTCTGTCAATCTGGCTGTAACCAATCCGAACGCGCAGACGATCGAAGTCGAAAATCTGACGCTCATTGTTGAGCGAATCGCATAAGGAGGTGGCAAGTATGCATATCAAAAATATTAGATGTATTGAGGAAAAACTTGCCGAATGTATCAAATGCGAGTTTGACAAAGGGATTGAGAATATCAATACCGAAGAAATGGGACAGGTTACAGATATGCTCAAGGATGTTACCATGGCTGAATACTATGCCCGTATCGGCGTGGCAATGCAAAAAGCAGAAGAGGAAGACGAAGAGGTAGAAAAATACATGCAGAAACGCTTTGTGGAAGAATACGGAGAAGATGACGGGAGAAGATATTACGACCACTGGAGATACAAAAACGGAAGATTTGCACCAAAAGGGCGGGGGAGTCGACGCGGCTATGAGGAATATCCGTACTACCACATGACGCCGGAGATGTACCATGACCACGACCCGGAGTATTACCGCGATATGGACAGAGATATGGGGCGGATGTACTATACGTCAAAAGGCACTATGCCGAGACCGGGAAGAATGGAGAAGGCAAATTCCACGGCGGCGGGCAGAAGATATTATGACGGCGATTATGAAAGAGACGAGAGAGAAGGGCGCTCTGGAATGAGCCGAAGGTCTTACATGGAGACTAAAGAAATGCATAACGACAACAGCCCAGAGAGCAAGCAGGCCAAAATGAAAGACTTGGAAAAGTACATGTCTGATTTAGGTGCTGATATGGCTGATTTAATCAAAGATATGTCTCCAGAGGAGCGCACTCTCGCCAAGACCAAACTAACTACATTGGTTCAAAAAATGTAAAGTGTTTAGGGGGCTGTTTAAGCCCCTTTTTAAATGGGGTGATAATTATGTTTCGAGTAAATAATATTGAATGGAATTTGAGCCTTGTGGAGCCTCATAGCCCTATGTTAAGACGGTCAGACAATACAATTACTTTAGGTGTGACTGATAATAATGATAGAACTGTCTACATAAACAACAGATTATCATACGGAATGTTTGACAAGGTATTATGCCATGAATTGTGTCATGTCTTTTCTTTCAGTTATGGATTGCATATCCCGATTGAGACGGAAGAAATCATAGCGGATTTCCTTTCTACATATGGGCGCGATGTGTTTGAAGTGGCTGATGATATTTTGAGAAGATTTGTAATGGTGGCATAATTTTAAATATGATAGCAAAAAGTACCCCCGTCCCTTTGGTTTTGAGACGGGGATTTTGGACTTTCATTTTTTACTCAAACTTCATCTCAGCCGCGGCTTCTTCGCGGGTGTAGAAGATTCTTTTTCCGATATCGTCACTGCTAAATGTAATCGACCAGTTGTCTAGCAACTCATTTTCTCCAGCATAGTAAAAAACAATTTCTGTTCTATTTTTGTATTTCCTTATAGCATAAACTTCAAATGGTACAATTTCTTTTCTGCTTTCCATGTATAAAATATCACCTAGTGCACACGGAAACTCGAAAAGCCGCCCCTCTTTATCTGCTTTCTTCCACCGTTCCCATTTCTCTGCATCTATGTTGGTCAAAAGAAATCCCTCCTTGTGTTAAATCCGCTAGAAAAATGTACCCCCCTACCTTCAGAAATTAACTGAAAATTTGAAAATCAATTTTTGAAAAATTTCCTGCCGATTTTTGAAAATAATTCCGACAAAATTTGAACCCCCCGTATCCTCGATTTTCAGCCGAAAATTTCAGTTTTGAAATCCTGAAAATTCTGTTCCGATTTTTGCGAAGTCCTGTCAAAAAATCAACGCACATAGTTTGAAAGTATAAGCGTTCGGCATGGATGTATTATATACCTGTGGTTTTCGCATTGGCTCAAAGTACAAGTGACAAAAACGCCTTAAAACGTAAAATACAGCGTTGCTATATTTAAAATAACACTGTTGCTCCCAATGCGCAAGACTGTTTTGCCTTTTATTTGTTTGACACACTTAAAAAATAAAGGCGGAGAAACCCGCCTAAAGCAGCCCATAGTCAAAACATATATTTTCGAGCCATGCCGTAGTGGCGCGTCCATTTTTGAGATGTGTTTTTTACCATTTTCCCAGATGAATTGATCCTTTTTAGCGATACATTAGAAAATTCTGTTTCTGTATCGCTTATCTTCTTGATTCTTGCCGATATTCTCACACTGTCATTTATAGCCGTATAAATATCGCCTTGTTTATCAATATGTAAAATCAGTTTTTTTTCGTCATAAATGTTTACATTGTTTCCATTTTTTTTGATTTCCATTTTTAAGCCTCCGTATTTTAATTTTATCATGCAAACGATCCCGACGCAATGCCGGGAAAGTCGGTTATTATCCTATGTCGTGACCGCTGATAACAAAATTATAAAATTTTGTATCAAATCCATATCTAAATAGCATATAATTATAAAAATCCTCCATGCTGCCGAAAATTTTAGTTAGAGATTTAAAACCGTGAAAAACTTCATCCCCTGTTTTTTTACTGTAAACCCTACAACACAATTCGACTTTCATTTTTCGCTTTCTCCCCTTTTCCCTGGGGGCTAGGATATAAAGACGCTGCCGGGAATTGAACCCGGCACAATTCGCCAGAACGCCCAAAATTTACATGCCTAATACTAATTGCCCGTTTCGGACTTCTATATTTGCATTTCTGAATCTATAACAAGAAGGCCCTACGGAATTGATGAGAATATATATATCATTCCATTTCTTCCCGCTTTTTCCGTCAGCGGCGGGAGGCGCTCCGGCGCGCATCCCCCGCAATGAAGTTCTAAAATCCTCCATGCTCTTTCATGTATTTTATATGTTCGTCTACCGACAGTGGGCTATATACTTCTTTTGCGTTCGGGTTAGGACGGTATATATGGAGCGTTTCCCCGTCATTCAGAATATAACAATCAACAATAGATCCATTTGAATGTCCTTTTATCTTTTTTACACCTTCAGGCAAATCGGACAATTTCCAAAAACCGCCGCCCTTTGAATCCTCTAATTCTCTGTTTACGCTGTATCTTCTCCACATTCCGCACTCCGGCTTAGAATATGGCTTTTCTTCTTCTAATTTGATTTCAAGTCCTGCAAAATCGAGAAATGCCTGCAGCTGTTCCCAGTCGTTAAATTCTGCAAAATACCATTGCCAACCGTCATGTATAATGATCGGGCTTCTGTGGTGCTCTGCATCAACTCTTTCTACTGTTGTTATATGCATTTTGTTCATATCCTCACCTTTTAACCTTTCTTTTTTGTTCGCCTGCCATCATCAGCGCAACGGGGCGAATCGTTGCGGACGGGGAAAACTCCCCGTTTCGGCTAATCTAAATAACTTTCGTAACTAATAGCATATTGAGTTTTTAACTTTTCAAATGCTTTTTTTGTTACCGTATAATTTCGCTTTCCATCTCTTGCTGGCGCGTCCTCTTTAATTCCTCGTCCCTTTAATTCAAGTGAAGTTTTCAACCAGTAGTGACCGCCGTAATAACATAGACCCGCTTCAATCTGGCAACCTTCCGGCTTTTGCTCTCCCATTTCTGGAGTATAAAGATAAGTCCCCACGGCCTCAGCTTTTTTTGGTTCCTGCTTTGGTGGCTCCGCCAGTTTTAACCGTTTTTGTCTCCCGATCCGGCGGAGTGTGTAAAGTTCGCTTTCTGTAATGTTTCCGTTGTTGTGCAGTTCTTCGGCCGCCTCAAGATAGAAGTTGCAGCTCTCTACACTGTCGCACACTTCGAAAAATGCAACTAAATTATTGTAGCCGTTTGTATGGTTGATTTTATTACTTGGAAATTGAATAATTATACACATGTTTTTACCCTCCTTCTTGTTGGTTTACCATCGTCAGCGGAAAAGTTGCCATCTTTCCCGGACGCCCTCGCGGGCGTTTCGGCTATTTATCCATAGTTGCGTTCGATTGTAATGATATCGCTGTCAAGTTCGCACATTTCTATTATTCGCCCCTTTTTGTTTTCGTAAAAACTCGCCAAGCCTCTAGCAGAAAAATTGTTTTTTAATTTGAAGCGTATCGGCTCCCGGCTTTCGTCAATTTCTCTAGTCGCCTTGTGTTTTGTGTCATACAAAAATGCGCTAGAAACATCTCCAGATCCTATCGGCTCGCTTTTGACCGGTAAAAATGTAACGGTTTTTTCTGTCTTTTTTCCGATAATATAAACGCCGTCACTACTCTGATAAAAATTTTTTTCTGATAACATTGTTTTGTCCTCCTGATTATTTGTGTTTCTGTTCCTTATGGCTATATTATATAACGCTACGATATATAAAACAAGACGGGAATTTACACAAATATATAACGATACTATATATAAAAAATTGTATATTTTGTATAACGATAACATATAATCAAAATAGACTTGACAAGAAAGATATATAACGCTACTATAATATATAGATACGATATAGAAAAGGGGGTGCTATAAATGCCAGTGACAGAGGCACAAAAGAGAGCAACGGCAAAATATGAGCGCGAAAACTATGACAAAGTTCTAACAAGATTCCCAAAAGGCACAAAAGAAAAAATCTTACAAACTGGAGCGAAAAGCGTAAACGGCTTTATAATATCCGCAGTAAATGAAAAAATAGAACGGGAGGTATTAAAAAATGAGTGACAGAGAAAGAGCGCAGCAATTATTAGACAACGTACCGGATTATAAAATACAATATGTTATAGCATATTTGCAGGGAGTAACAGCCGGGGAGAATATTCCTAACGATGAAACAATAGCCGCTATGGAGGAATTAGAACGCGGAGAGGGTGAACATTTCAGCGGCTCAACAGAGGATTTTTTTAAAACGATTCTGGAGGGCTAGAGATGTACAAATTAAATTATACTGGAAAATTCAAGAAAGATTTAAAGGTATGTCAGAAAAGAAATTGCAATCTTAAATTGTTACAAGATATTATTGAAACTTTGCGCATCCCTAAACCATTGGAAGAAAAATACAAAGATCATAATTTGACGGGGAATTATACAGGGTTTAAAGAATGCCATATATTGCCGGACTGGTTGTTGATTTATCGATATAATGGCGACTGCTTGGAACTTGCCAGAACGGGGACGCATTCCGATTTATTCAGAAAATAGGCGGGGAAATCCCGTTTATTTTTTTGCCGGTTCCGTCTGTGCTTGGCAGGCTTTTCGGTCTGCCTTTTTTATTTCCGTTTTTGTGCAAAGTGACGAATTTTTTTGTGCAATTTTTTACCAAGCAAAACCCCGAACAGATTCCCAAACAAAAAAAGCAATGGAAAGCCTTGTAAAATAAGGTGTTGCTACAATCTGCAAAATTAAAATCCCGAACAACTTCCCGAGCACTTCCCCAATCAATTCCCAAACAAATCCCGAACACTATAATATATTAACTATGATATACTATATATAAAAAGAAGAAGGGAAGAATAAAAGAAAATACATATACTCCTTACAGTCGTATATGTACAAAAGAAACATAAAATCCATCACTTGACAACTTGAGTTTTGGCGGTTATACTAAACGCAACAACTTAACCGACCCCCAGAGCTGCGCCAGACGCCGTGCGAGGAGAAACGCAACAACGAAGGGGGAAGGCGGAACGAGCAAGGACGGCAAACATAAAAACAGGTAGCACGCTCACAGATTAGACTTTAATCGGTCTTTTCTGTGGGCGTTTTTATTTTTCAAGAGATTAGGAGGTGCAGAGCATGGAGACGATCGGACAGAATCAACAGGCGGCAGAAATATTTGAAAATGACATACAGCTTTACTTATCCATGTTCTGCGAGGATAACAGCATTGAGGACATGAGCAAAGAAAGCCAGCAGAGATGGACGGCCGCACTCATGTTTATTAATCGTAATGTATTTAAAGCTAATGCCGATATGGTTAGATATAACAACAAAAATAGTATTATAGATTATAAAGATATAGAGCAGATAGACAGTATATATAATATATATTCATACCTCTGTTATCTGTATGACAAAGAGATAACAATAGATGGATTTAGTAAATTAACAGGGATAACTACACAGACATTGTATAACTGGGAGAAGAAAGAGTATAGGAGTAATAAATATTATTCCGTTGATACCGGGGAAGAAATTAAGGATATAGCAGAGTGGAAAATGAATCATAGAGGAGAGTATAGGACAGAACTAAGTACGACGCACCTTGAATTTATGCAAAAATTGAGACAGGATGAAGAGGAAAGCACCTACCAGAAAGGCGCAAACTGCCGAGGCAATCAAACAATATTCCTTGCAAGACTTAACAGGCGGAACGGCTGGAATCTCCCCGGCGTAAGCAAAGAACAGGCGAACAAGACAGCCATAACAGCCGCAGAACTTCCGAAACTAGGCCAGATAGAGCAGGCGAAAGATTGATTTATTTTAATCTAAAATGCAGGAAATCAATATATAGTAGTTTGAAATAGCTTAAATACAATATATTGACGATATATATAAAACAAATGTGCATTTGTCGTATAGATTGAAAACTGGATGGAGTAAACGTTGGGATCGTTGAGAGAGAAGGAACCAAAAGAAAGAAGGGCGTGGGGGTTTATGAGAAAAGGCGTATCACCCTTAACTTAGTCCCCCAAACAATCTCAAAAATAAAAAGGAGTTATGTTATGCCAAAAGAAGTAACGCTTAAAATAACAGCGACGATGAATGAAAGATGGGTAAATGATTTTTGTTCTATGCTGAAATACATGGAGTCATGTGGGAATATCGGTCATTCAGCCATAGTTGGTTTTTATTCTGATGGTGATGGAGACTTTAGACCAAAATTAGAATTTGACAGAGAGTACGATAAACAACATGGTTTTTGGGAACATGAACTTTGTAAAGAAAATCCAGAAAGGCATTTACCGGAATTAGAGGTAATATTTGACGCGGGTTAGAGGGTGCTTTCTAAAATTCCTCAAAAATAAAAAGGGCTTTAGCCATAAAAGGAGGAACAACATGAATCTTTACTTTGACACAGAGTTCACCGGACTTCGCAAGGACACAACGTTAATCAGCATAGGGATTGTATCTGAGGACGGGAGAAAGTTTTATGCGGAGTTTACGGATTATGACGAGAGCCAATGCGGTGATTGGATAAAACAAAATGTAATTAAAAATTTAAAATTAGGTGGTATGGGAGTTGGCGTGTCAGATACAGATGAAGATCCGGCACTAAGAATTGCGAGGGGAGATAAGAGATACATCTATCAAGAAATGAATGAATGGCTTTCTCAATTTAACACAATTCAGTTCATTTCCGACGTATGTCATTATGATTTTGTTCTTCTGATTGACCTGCTGACGTATGGCGGAACGGCTCTCGATCTTCCGGAGAACATTTCAGCGGTGTGCCACGACATAAATCAGGATATTGCACGACATTTTGGAGATTCAGACCATGAAGCGTTCGACATGAGCCGAGAGCAGATTATGAATGACCTATGTGGGGAAGATGAAATCGTGAAAGGCGATAAACACAATGCGCTTTATGACGCGGAAGTAATTCGAGCAATTCATAAGGCTATATGTATATAGCGTGTTTTTAAAATTTTTTCAAAAAAATAAAAAGAGTTACCGCCACAGCAATATTGGATGAGACTGTTAATCTTAAAACCATATGCGGTAATGAAAAAGGTTCGCATACAGCAATATGAATGGTAAACAATTTGTCTGCAAAACAAAAAGGAGCCGGTTCAATTCCGGTAAAATGCGAACTGTAAAGAAACCCAAACCTATGTAACGCCAACAGCAATTTATTTGCTTAAAGAAGCATATTGGTTCGACTCCAATCGTATCCGTGGGGGATATGCCCTAATGGTCAAGGGAAAGGCGTAATGAAAGGAGAAATTATGAATTTTTCAAATGTAATGAGAGAAGAAAGCAAGTGGACAAAGACGGAGAATGGGGCAGACGCAAAAAATACGACAGATTCAGCCCTGTTGGATATGTTTGCAACGATCGGAGCTATGAGAGATCGTTCTGATGATGAAATTATCAAAAAATTTGAACTGGCATTTCAGGAAGATGCGCTCGGCGCTATGCGTTGCCTGTTTTATGCTAGGGATATTCGCGGAGGACTTGGTGAAAGACGAGTATTCCGTGTTCTTCTTCCGTACATAGCAGATAAGCACACAAAGGAATTAAAAAAGAATATAGACAAAATATCAGAATATGGGCGCTGGGATGACATTTATTCTCTTGTCGGAACAAAATTAGAGGATAATGTGTGGGACGATGTAAAGTATCAGCTTTTAAAAGACCAAGTATTGATGGAGAATGAAAAACCGTGTTCTCTACTTGCAAAATGGCTCAAAAAAGCAGATGCTTCAAGCCCGAATACAAGAAAACTTGGAATTTATACGGCAAAACAGTTGGGAATGTCGGTTTATGATTACAAACGTCTTTGTAATCGACTGAGAAAACATATTGACGTAGTGGAACAGAGAATGTCAGCGAAAGAGTGGGATAGCATAAATTATCCTGCGGTTCCATCTAGAGCGATGATGAACTATCGAAATGCCTTTTCTCGTCACGATGAAGATAGGTTTAAGGAATATTTGGACAAAGTACAGTCTGGAGAAGCAAAAATCAATTCCTCAACACTTTATCCATATGACATTGTTGAAAAAATCTTGTATCGCGGCGAAGATAGTAAGGTTTTAGAAACACAATGGGATAATCTTCCCAATTATGTTGAGGGTAACGTGAACGCGATAGTTATGGCAGATGTTTCAGGCTCTATGAGTGGCAGGCCAATGGCAACTTCTATCGGACTGGCCATGTATTTTGCAGAAAGGAATAAAGGGGCATATCATAATCTTTTTATGACATTTTCGGGCAATCCCCAATTTGTTGAGATTAAGGGGCAAAACATTACTCAAAAAATCAATTTTATTCATAAAGCGGATTGGGGAATGAATACCGACCTTGAAGCGGCGTTGATGAAAATTCTTGATGTGGCGGTCAAAAATCAGTGCTTGCAAGAAGAAATGCCAAAGTCACTGATTATCATTTCTGACATGGAGATTGATTGTTGTACGAGGCAGGGACACGGTGAGAATTTTTATGATTATGTTTCAAGAATTTATGAAGAGCATGGATATAAAATTCCAAATGTGGTGTTCTGGAATGTGGATAGCAGGCATGATGTATTTTTAGCTGATAAATCGAGAAAAGGCGTACAGTTAGTTTCTGGCCAATCCGCTAGTACCTTTAAAAATCTGATTGGTTGCATAGATAAAACGCCAGTTGAAATGATGTACGAGGTTTTGAATAGTGAAAGATACAAAGCTATCCAAATTTAGGTCGATATTTTTGGCAAACAAAAAGCCCCTATCCAACAAGGAGGAATCATCAATGAACAGATGCCCGTATTGTGGTAGATATATGCAGTCACATATAGAGCGCGCATATGATGGAGGTCGCGTAATTTGGACTTGTCCATGTGGTTATTCAAACAGAAATGATACATCAATAATGGATAATAAGATTACATATAAACCGGGTAGTATGCCATATGCAAATAGAACTTTATGACAAGGAGGAATCCGCATGACAGAAGAACAGTTAAAACAAGGGAATAAAATAGCAACACAGATAAACGAACTGATGACGTATGAGATTTTGAACAGCAACCGCTATCAGTTGATTCAGATTTGGGGTGACGCAAATGAATGTGTTTGAACTTACGAAAAAATATAAGTATGTTTTAGTAGAATTGCTGGAATTTGGAGGCACGATGGTAACGAAAGGATTCTACGAAAGCCTACATGAATTGAGCAAGGATTTTACAAGAATACAAAAAGAAGACTGTGCAAAAGGAAGACAATTTCTTGTGATGGAGATAAGAGATGCGTATGATGGAAAAACAAGCAACGAGGAACAGTGGCTTATGAAACAAATAGAGATAATGGAGAAAAAAAGCGAATATATAAACAAGACAGTGGAGGGTTTTAAAGAAAGATTGGCAGAAATAAGAGGAACTAAATAATATGTCCCTAGATAAGTTAATTCAACATGGAAAAGAGCACCGTAAGCAATATACAGATGGTCGGCTGATTTTCGGAAGCGAAAGAAATCACGGTAAAGACTGGATTGCAAGGAGCAACCGGACGCATAAGAATGATAAACGAGAGCTGTTGGCAAAACAGCAGTTGGAGGAATTATGATGAGTAAGAAAACAATGTATAAAATCGAAATGGTATTATTTGCGCTCATGTTTTGTATATCATTGTATTTTGAAAGTTTTGCAATTAAATGTATGCTTGATACACATGACATTTGGTTTGCACTCATGGCGGTTCCTCTTTACTTTGCTTTGTGTACGAGTTTATCCAAAATGTTTAAAAATGCAGCGAAGACGGGATGGATTGAGTATACGGAGGAACAGAAAAATGCCAAGAGTGCAGATAAAGAATGATAAAGAAATTTTATATGGAACAAAATTTTTAATCGACGGGAAAGAATTGAATAGAGTTATGAGAATGCGGCTGGATAATCACAAAGGAACTGAAACAGCATGGAGATTTTTATAAATCATTCGTAGATAGTGTTGAGTCAGCAATTGGAGAAATACCGGAGGGAATTGAACTCTGGTCGAACGAACTGGCAGAGAAGATTGTGAAGCGGATTGCTGGGGAGGAATAAGGCACATATGGCTTGCGAGAAGTAATATTTAGCACAAAAACAGGAGGGAACAAAAAATGTTTAAAAATGCAGACAAAATCCTTGAAAAACTCGGATTTGAGAAAGTGAATAGCGATAGCGAATATGGAGCTAATTATCGCAGAAAAGACAAAAAATACGGCTATATTCAAGCATTGGACATTGTGTATAAAGAAAGTGGAAAACACCTCATTCAAAGCTACGTTGAGGGAGTAAATTCTGAAGGCTTTAGTAATTGCGTAGGTCTTACATATCCAGAAATGAAAGCTGCCATGAAAAAGTATCTTGAATTAAAAAGAAAATACAAATGGTAAAAATGGTTTCATGCACTTTAAATATTTTTGGCGTAAGTTTCAATGGAGAGAAACGCTCATCCGCACGGAAACGTGGTAAATATCCGAAAGGACGGGGGCAGAGATGGCCGGTTCGATTCCGGCACGCCAAGATCAACCTCTTTCAAATGTCTGGCGGTTGTAAAATTCAAGACAGGAGTTTCATAGAAAGACTTGTGCAGAAACCAATTCGCGGAATGGCAAACAGAAACTAGATCAATCTATGAAAAATAGCAACAGCTCAGATGGTCAACAAATCGGTAACACGATTCGTTGTATAGGCCGATATATAAGTCGTGTCAACTATATGACAACGGTCATATTGAAAACACAATATGATTTGCGGGACGCCGGGCTTATATCGCAGTCTGTGCCAAGGAAAAGAAAAACTGCACAGTCCTTGCAGACAGAAAATGGGCAGTGGATAGTGACGGAAGTAGACGTAGGCGCGAGTAATGATGTACCAATTAAATAGAGATGCTTAGAAACAGCAGAGATGGATTAAAGACCATCCACGCGCACGGTACAATGAATATTACTTTGTGGGTATCAAATCCCACCTCTCCACTAGTCTTATCACATTGAGCCGGATGGGCCTACCGGTTAAACAGCACCTAGCACGGGTTATAACAGTGTCATCAGGTCTTGCGGATTAAGCGATAGATGTAAAAACGACATCCGATAGTGCCACGCATGGCACGAAAAACATCAATGCAAGCCGGGATGACCGGCTTATGGCTCCATAGTCAAGTGGCTAAGACACGCCCCTTTCATGGGTGTAGCGTCGGTTCGAATCCGGCTGGAGTCATTAAGTGGAGGAATGAAAACCACTATAAAAAGCTCTGGAGCAAAAACCAGATAGGAAATAAAAAAGAGGAAGAGAAATCTGAAATATGAGTACGTTTGATGAATGGAGCAATAGTTTATGAGTTTATCAGTCGTGTTTAGTGAGAAAGTGAAATGTAGAGAGTTTCTCATAATCAAAAAATCTAAAAACTACTATTCGGTTTCTTATTACGATTATTCTGATTTGCATTGTAATAATGCGAAAGAAATAGAAATAACTAGCGCAACGTCTAAAAGTAAAGCGAAGAAGAAATTGAAATTGATTGTTAAATCTTATAAACTCGGATTTAGTGATGGGTGGAATTGAAGATTAAAATGGAAATATTAAAAAGCGTTCGATATTATGATGACAATGATGAACTTTATAATGAATACAATATAACTTTTGAATACAAAGGCAAGAAATATATCGTTTGCCATATGGAAGCCAGTGCTAGTGGGGCGTGGAATAATAAGACAATAGGATATTTGCCAGAGGACTTTGAAAGGCTGTGTGGTGGCGGTGAAGAAAATGTAGATTTAGCAGATACGACATTTGAATATCAAGAGCTTATAGAAGCGGCTGAATTACTTGAGTTTTCTGGAAAAGATGAATTGTGTTATGCGGATTATACAGGCGACGGAGAAGATAATGAGGCGAAGAAGTTGAGGCAAAAAATGAAATCAAGTGAAAAGGATAGAGATAAATGAGCATATCAGAAGTAATACAGAGCATAGAGCGCGAGATGTACATAAACGCGGTGGAGAAAGGAAGTAAAGGCGATGGCGACGGAGAGAGAGTTAAAGACGCAGATTATAGAGAAAGCAGGCGAGATGGCGAAAATCCTTGCAAAAGGAAAGGACTGTGAGCTGCGGAGGTCCGCAAGTGGCGTGTCCGTAGCGGAGATAAGCAAGAAGGTGGTATCGAGATGATGATTATTAAACCGATAGTTTCTCTTATCCTGCTAATACCATATATATGCACGATAGGAATGTTTACATTTAGCGCGGAATTTCCAGACGGAACGGAAATTTGTTATGAGGGGTGGATGTTCTAGGATGAAAGTAATATTTCTTGATGTAGACGGCGTGTTGAATTTTGACGGTTGTAAAGAAAAAATCGGCGGGGTTTATTTTGTAAATGACAACAGAATCAAATTATTGAAAGAAATTGTTGAAACGACAGGCGCAAAACTTGTACTTTCTTCCGATTGGCGTTATTGGTGGGATAATCCAGACGAAAGTTTTAAAGGTTTGGTTGAAAAGTTAAGAGAAAATGGAATGGAACTTTTCTCTAAAACGCCGATTACAAAACACGGGTATAGAGGCGCGGAGATATATCAATGGCTGAATGAATGGCAGGGAGAAGAAATCGAGAGTTTTGTTATCCTTGATGATGGAAATGATATGAAACCCTACATGGACAGACTGGTGCAAACGTCATATAAGCATGGATTGACCAGAAAAGATGTTAAGAGAGCGATAAAATTACTAAACGAATAATATATCTAAGGCGTTCCAGTGATGGATGGAACGTATCATGCAAAATGGTGCATTACTTTTTTATTTGAAAGGTGGTGCACCATTTCTTTATGGCTTCAAAATATTTAACAGACAAAATCCAAGAATATGAAAACTACATAGAGAGAAAAGGCGTTGACGAGGCCGTAATAGACGCTATGAGCATGGCGGCAGAAGTCGCAATTCTTCAGGAGAAAGATGTTCCGTATGGGCTGACCGTTTCAGGGCGATCTAAACAGCTTATTGAAAGTTTTGTGGCGCGGCAGACGGGTGGAACTGTGTGGGGTTTGGATTATTATCATTTCAAAAATGAAACAGACCCATATGACATACTTGAAAAATATTTCAGGTTATTTCATTTAGAATCTCACTATCTGTTTGAGAGTTTTATGATTTACATGGAAAAAAATAGACCACCATGGGAACGCTTTTATCTTCCGAGGGTGAATCCGTTAAGACAAGTGGCGCAGTTAATCCAAGATTTGTATGACGATAAACTGGATGAAGGGATGGTATTTTGTCCGGGGCGAATAGGAAAGACACAAATAGTCAAAATGGGAAAACTGTGGTTTGGTTCAAATCGTCCTGAACGGGCTAATCTTTATTCGGCATATTCGGATAAAATAACAGGCGGATTTTATGACGGCATAAAAGAAATGATTACCGATCCTACATACACATATAAGGAAATCTATCCCGATAATAGAATAGATGGCTTGACAGACGGAAAAGACCTTACCATTGACATAAATAGAAAGAAAACCTATCCGACATTTACAATGCGTTCTATTTACGGAACTTTGAATGGCGCATGTGATTGCGATGGATTAGGCGTATATGATGACTTATTTAGCGGAATTGATGAAGCGTTAAGTGAAGATAGGCAGAATACGGTATGGGGGAAATTTGACAATAACTTCATGCCGAGAATAAAGCCGGGAAAGGCGAAATTACTGGGCATTGGTACGAGGTGGGCGCCGAGAGACGTTCAAGGGCGCAGACTTGAATTATTGTTAAACGACCCGGATTATGAAGGAATACGTCATAGAGAAATAATAATTCCTGCATTGAATGAAAATGGGGAAAGCAATTTTGATTATCCTTACAAGCTAGGATATACGACTCTTGATTATAAAAGAAGAATGGTATCGTTTGAGAATAATGACGATATGGCTTCATGGTTCGCGCAGTATCAGCAAGAACCGATTGAACGAAAAGGGCAGATGTTTAATGTTGATAACATGAGGTTCTTTAATCCGGCAGAAATTGAGGGGATAAGGCCAGATAGGATTTTTGCGGCGAACGACCCAGCATACGGAGGCGGAGACTTTGTTTCAATGCCTATATGCTATGAAATCAATGGAGAACATTACATAGTGGACGTGGTTTATAACGATGGAGATAAAGAAATTACAATCCCAGAAGTCACAAGCAGAATGGAAGACCATTTAGATAAATTCCCGAAGAAAACAGCAGAAGTGCATTTTGAAGAGACAAAAACTACTTCTGCTTATCGCGTAAGCTGCGAGGAAATCTGGCAGGCTGACGGTTATCCGATAAATACAACGCATGACCCTGCGGACAATCAGAACGCAAAATTGGACAGGATTAAAAATCATGCTCCAGATATAAGAAAACTGTATTTTGTTGATATGAAGTTTCAAACGAAAGAATACAGAAAGTATTTTCAAAACATTCTTTCCTGCACTTATGAGGGGAAAATGAAGCATGACGATGGCGTGGATTCCACAGCGCAGTTATGCGATATGATTTATGGAAATAAAAAAAGACCGGCACGGGCAGAAGCGACCAAAAATCCATTTAGAAGTCACAAGTATGGTTATTAGTGGAGGGGTATATGATTTCAAAAGAAATTTTAATTCAGTATAGCGATTTGCAGGAAGAAATTAAAGAAATCAGGGAGAAGATTGAAAAACTTAATAAAGAAATAGACACATTGGAAAAAGTTATTACTAGAATAGAAAGCGGCGAACTGGTGAAAGACAAGGTTCGAGGCGGCCTGGGCGGAGAACAGAGCTTTAACATTGAAGGAGTTCCTTTTCCAGAGTATGAGAAGAAAAAAACAGACTTAATGGTGAAAAGGTTACTATTAAGCCAAAGAAAATCAACGCTTGAATTATTGGAATTTGATTTATTAAAGAAAACAAACGAAGTGGAGGAGTTTATAACAGGTATTGGTGATAGCAGAATGAGAAGAATTATCAATCTGAGATTTCTTGAAAATTTATCGTGGAATAAAGTGGCAGATCGTATTGGCGGCGGTAATACAGAAGGAAGTGTCAAAATGGCGTTTCAAAGATTCATGGAAAAAGGTTAAAGTTGTTACATATGTTACGATTTTTTATGATATTATCATAATTGGAAAAACACCAAACAAGTTTTTCGTTCATTCACTTATTCCTCACTAAAGTACGAAAAGGCATCGTCAGAAATGGCGGTGCTTTTTTCGTGCGGAAAAGAGAGCATATGAAGATTTATATACCAAAAACAATATATTGTCCTAAATGTGGACGCAAGGTTGGCACATGGGACGGGCGTTCGACGATCAATGTGATTTTCCGTTGCCGAAAATGTAATAAGCGGATTGTGTATCATGTCGATACAGGAGAAGTTGAAAGAAAAGATATTCCAAAACGTAATTGTAGTTCTGGAAAAACTTTTTTATAGTGGAGAAATTCCGAATTTAGAGAAAGAGAAGCATGAATTTTATTTAGGAGAAATATATGAATACAATGTATTTGCAAGACCTTGTAAAAGGCAGATATGGAAGAAAAATTGCATATGCTGATGTAGAGGAAGTTTCAGAAGAAAATGTTTTAAAGATTGTCGCAGATAATACAGGAGCGTTTAACTTCAACAGGAAAATTGCAAAATATCTTTGGACATATAAAAACGGAGATCAGCCAATTCTGTACCGTATAAAGCTGATTAGAGATGATATTGTTAATAAGGTTGTGGAAAATCACGCTTATGAAATCGTGCAGTTTAATGTGGCGCAAACCTACGGAGAAGCAATACAGTATGTAAGCAGGAGTAAGGACGAGACGATAAACGACAAAATAGACGAACTAAACAACTATATGCACAATGCTTTTAAATATCAAAGAAATGTAACGCAAGGAGAATGGAAGTCTGCTACAGGAACTTCATTCTTGGCGGCGCAAAGAACCGGACACGGGGAAAAACCATTCCGAATTACCGTTCCGACTCCGATGAATACTTTTGTAATTTATTCTTCATATACAGAAGAACCGATTTTAGCGGTGCAGGAATTAAAAGACATGGACGGCCAGCAATACTATCTTTGTTTTTCGGAGAATAAGGAATTTAAAATTAAAAATGGAAAACTGGAAAAAATTAAACTTCATGCGTTTGGCGGTATTCCCATTGTAGAAATCCCTAATAATTATGACCGCCTTTCCGATATTGAGATTGTAATTACTTTGCTTGACAGCATAAATACAATGCAGAGCAATCGGATGGACGGGATTGAACAATTTATACAAGCATGGATTAAGTTTGTTAATTGCGAAATTGATTCAGAAGAATTTAGAAAAATGAAGATGGAGGGCGCGCTTGTCGTAAAGTCCAATAACGGATCGGAAAA
The DNA here is from genome assembly GCF_055387595.1 of Mediterraneibacter flintii. Lineage (NCBI taxonomy): Bacteria > Bacillati > Bacillota > Clostridia > Lachnospirales > Lachnospiraceae > Mediterraneibacter > Mediterraneibacter flintii. Next base: position 2,808,680 of record NZ_AP031405.1, on the reverse strand, counting down.
TAAAGCAGATGTTGATGTGATGACAAATTCTCTTGACCAGACGCAAAGCCAAGTGGCAAAAGAGGACTTGTGGGACAATGCTTTAAGTATTCTGGCGATTCCGACAAAGCAGGATGGAAGTGACGGAGGCTCAACAATGGGCGCTGTTCAGTTGAGAGCAGGATGGGATTTTGCGAAAAACAGAGCAAAATTAAAAGATGCCTATGTAATAGAAGCTGAGAAGCGTCTGGCAGAAGTTGTACTAAACATTTTGCGAGTGTCGGGGAAAGACTTGAAAATTACAACAGCAGATTTTGATGTTAATATACCGCACAGTCCGCAGGATAATATGCAAGTCAAGGCACAAGTATTACAAATGTTGCTACAATCGGGAATAAATCCGCTTGTTTGCATCCGTACATGCGGCTTATGGAATGATGCTGAAAAAGTTTATTTGAATAGTAAGCCGTATTTAGATGCTCTGTATAAAACGATAGATGACAAAATAAATGAATTGGGGCTAGAGGAAGAACAGAGAAAAGCAGAAGAAATTTTAGATAACATAAATAATCAGCAAGAGAAAAAATCTACTGTTGAAAGTACTTCTCTGCAAAGTCAGACATAACACTCGTAATAAGATTGTTAAAAGAACGGTTTTCTTTTTGAGCAATTTTTTCAAGCTTTGCTTTTAATTCTTTTTCAATTACGATAGTTGTTTTTGTTTTATTTTTTGCGATTTGACCTGTTGGCATAACAACACCTCCTAGTATAATATATTTATTATATCATTTTCAGAATTGCTGTCAAGTAACTTGCTGGTAACTTGCAGGTAACTAGCAACTATGATATAATAAAATTAAACAGGGAGGTGAGCTTGATGACTAAAGTGGCAAATTTAATAGGCCAACGTTTTGGAAGATTGACGGTGGTTGAAAGAGATAAAAACTTACCAAGCGGAAAAGCACAATGGAAATGTTATTGTGATTGTGGCGGTGAAACGATAACCACGACATATCGTCTAAGGAGTGGAAAGACACAAAGTTGCGGTTGCATAGCACTGGAGAAAATTACAGAGTTAAACAAAGGAAAATCTTTATCAATAGATTTGAAGGGAACTCGGTATGGCAGATTAAAGGTGATTGATTTTTCTCATTTTTCAAAAGATAAAAAGCGTACATTTTGGAAATGTCGATGCGATTGTGGAAGCGAAGTGATTGTTAGAGCAGATCAGTTAAAAAACGGACATACGAAAAGTTGTGGATGTTATAATAAGGATGTGGTACGAAATGGAAGATTTGCTGTAACACACGATAAATCGAAGACTCGTATATATCATATTTATACAGGGATGAAAACACGATGTTACAATCCTAATTGCTCGAATTATAAAGATTACGGCGGTAGAGGTATTGGGATTTGCAAAGAGTGGCTTGATGATTTTCAGAAATTCTATGATTGGGCGGTTGCAAATGGATATGAAGATGATTTAAGTATAGATAGAATAAATCCAAACGGAGATTATAGTCCATCAAATTGTAGGTGGGCGACAGATATAGAACAAATGAATAATACAAGAAGAAATCACTACATAAGCCATAATGGAGAAAGAAAATCTTTAAAACAATGGAGTGAGGATATAGGGTTTTCGTATGAAAAAGTGAAGGCAAGAATGGCAAGAGGAATACCTTTTGAAAAAGCAATTATAGATTAACGATAATTTAATAATGAGGGAAAACAGGCAACTACCGAGGAATAATCGGCGGTTGCCTTTTTCTATATAAAATTAGCGAAACTGTGAGCGTAAATCAGTACAATCCGAGTGCAGAGCGAACTGACGTAACAAAGTGTGCGGATTGAATAAGGAAGGAGATAATATGACAAGAGAACAGGCAAAAAAGAAGTTAATTGATTTAGGAATTTCTGAACCTACGGAGGAACAGGTAACAAAATATTTAGACACTGTAACAGAAGAGACTAAAACAGAAAAGAGCAGGGCTGAGAAATACAAAACCGATGCGCAGAAAGCGAAAGAATTACAAGAAGAGCTTGACCGAATCAACTCTGAAAAGCTGTCTGAAGATGAAAAGACAAGGGCAGAGTTGGAAAAGGCAAACAACCGAATTGCTGAACTGGAGCGTATTGACGCAATCAGAACGCAGAGAAGTCTTGCAATGGAAAAATTTAAGGTTGATGCAGAACAGGCAAGTCAGATTGTAAAAGATGACGGAAGTTTTGACTATGAAATTCTTGGTCAGATTATTTCTAATAAAGAAGCGGCAGCGGCAGCCGCAAAAGAGCAGGAGATTGCCAAGAAAGCGACTAACCCAGGAGGGCAAGGGGGAGAAGGCAGCGATTCTAATATTGGAAAAGAAATGGCAATTGCTTCAGCGAAAAGAGCAGGAGCCGCAAATGAAAGCATTTTAAATAATTATAGGAGGTAAAGAAAATGGCAAGAGGAGATATGCGTGTTGAAAATGTCACTTTTGGATGTGGCGCAGAAATTTTGAATAGGCCGCCCTTTAAAGGTGTGCCTATGACGATTGATTTTACAAGTGTAAGCGCAGAGGATGATACCGGAGAAAAGGTTGTTAAAGCGGGTACACCAATTAACAAAGATGGGGCGCCAGTATCGGTAACGCCATGGACAGGTGCTGTGGGGATTTTACTTATGGATGTACGCGAGAGTAGACCACAGGGAACAATACTTACAGAAGCTTATGTACATACCGGAAGAGCGCAGACAAACAGTGGCTTAACATATGATGGTGCTCTGGTAACAGCGATGGTAAATGCTGGCAACCGCATCAGATTTGAAGAGCCAATTGTTGCGGCTACAGCCACTACTTCTGGTGGAGGATCATAAAAATTCAAAATAGCTAAAAGGCCGTGCTAAAGCACGGTTTTTTATTTGCAAAAATGAGAAGAAAGGAAGAAAAATTATGATTTTATCGGATATTTTCAATACACAAGCGATTGCGGCATATTTCACAGAAGCCGCAAGTAACAAAATTCCGTTTTTAGGCGAAGCATTTTTCCCGAATAAGAAAAAAATGGGAATTGATTTGCCGTGGATTAAGACACACAGAGGACTTGGGGTTGCTTTAAAGCCGTCCAATTTTGACGCTGTACCGCCTATCCGTCCGAGAGGACAGGCGCAGATGACAAAAGAGGAAATGCCTCTTTTCCGTGAAAGCATGATTGTCAAAGAACATGACCTTATGGAAATTTCAAGAATTAAAGACAGCAACGATCCATTTTTACAGCCGGTTATTGACTCTCTGTATAATGATGCGGAGGTACTGGTTGAAGGGGCAGACATCTCAGCAGAGTGCATGAGAATGAACTTGCTTGCGCCGGTTAATGGGGAGATGAAAATTTCCATCCCGATGGCAGATAATATGGTGCATACATACGATTATGATCCTGATGGTTCATGGAAGAAAACGAATTATCTTGCACTGGAAGGCACAGCAATATGGGATAAGCCGACAACGGCGAAGCCGCTGACTGACCTTAGAACTGCGATAAAATATCTGGCAAGCATTGGCGTGACAGCAACAACAGTTCTTAGTACAAGCAAGACATTTGATTATCTGCTTGAAAATGAGCAGGTAAAAAGTGCGCTTGTTTCTATTTCAGGACAGGCTATTAATTTTGTTGATGATGCGGCGGTAGAAGATGTCGTAAAAAGAAAACTTCGCCTTGAGTGGATTCCGTACGATAAGATGTATGAAGATTACGAGGGTAATCAGGAACAGTTTTATCCTGATGACTACGTTACTATTCTTGGTAGCGGACAACTTGGAAATACATGGAGAGGCACTACGCCGGAAGAACTTACCACTATCGGTAACTTTATGAATATTCCTAAAGCGCCCGTAGATATTTCGGTTCTTGCAAACGGCGTTGCGGTTGCAATTCAGAATGAATACAAACCGTCATTTACTGTAACCACGACAGCTTCCCAGATTGTGCTTCCTTCTTTCGAGGGTATGGACACAATCTTTGTAATTAAAGTAAAATAGGGGGCTGTCTTATGAAGTACGACCATATGGTGAATTACAGCGGTAGGTACTATCAGGCGGGAGAAGAAGTCCCCGTTGATGCGGAGGAAGAAATTTCTCCGCATATTTCTTCTCAAAGCGAAGTGGAGCCTAATAAAAAAAGTCTGTATACCAAAACAGAAATTCAGCGAATGAATGTGTCTGAATTAAGAGAGACAGCAAAAATTTACGGGATTACAAACGGTGAAAGCATGACGGGAGCAGAACTCAAAAAGAAATTGGTTGAGGTGCTTGGGCTGTAGGAGGAGAGGCTATGTCATACACGATATTTGAACAGGTAAAAATCCGGTTGCGACAATTTCATATTGATGAAAAAGGCACAGAAAATGAAAAGATCGTGTTTGACAAACCAGAGGATAATCCGGTTTTAGAACAGCTTATTTCACAAGCTATGGATGATGTGCGCTCATGCAGGAATTACCCTGAAAGCTATAGCGAAGAACAGATTGAGAAAGACATGAAGCGTTTTGAAAGCGTTATTGTAAATCTGGTGTTGTATGACTACAACAAAGAAGGCGGTGAGTTCCAGACATCATCTAGTGAAAATGGAACATCTCGAAACTGGATTGACCGGGAGAAGATACTTGCGGAAGTAATCCCGTTTGTAAAGATTTTATAGAAGATTGTGCGTGCCGAAAGGCGCAGGGCGTATGGCATTAGAGGTGGAGGGTAGCTGTACAAAAACAGAATTTGGAGGTACGGAAATTGGACACACCAATTACACGAGCAGAACATGACGAGTTTGCAAAACGTATGGCAGATGAACATAAGCGAATCCATTATAGGATTACAGATATTGAAAAAACGGTAGAAAAAATTCAAGATTTAGCTCAATCAGTAGAACGTCTTGCCGTATCCATGGAGACGATGGCAAAAGAACAGAAAAGTCAGGGAGAGCGCCTGGAAACTTTAGAGGGGCGAGATGGAGAAAAGTGGCGGAAGATTACGGGATATATCGCGACTACTATTATCGGAATTATCATAGGATTCGTATTTTATAAAATTGGAATAGGAGGAATGTAAAATGGAACAGATTATGAACTATGTACAGCCGGAACTTATTATTGTAGCGTTTGTTCTGTATTTTATCGGAATGGGACTGAAAAAGACCGAGAAAGTGTCTGACAAGTATATCCCACTAATTCTCGGTGCGATAGGAATTGGGCTGTGTGCTGTGTGGGTACTGGCAACCTGTACATTCGGAACGGCGCAGGAAATTGCAATGGCTATATTTACGGCGATTATACAAGGCGTTCTTGTTGCCGGATTAAGTACATATGTGAATCAGATTATTAAGCAGGTAGGAAAAACTGATGAGACTGCTTAGAAAAAACATGCAACCAATGAAATACGCCTTGTACGGGAAAGAAATAGAAGGATATGTCCGTGATGAGGACGGGAATATTATCTATGACCATTACGAGGACAGTGATGGGAATATTATTTACTACTTAGATGAAAACGGCAATAAAATTCCATTACGAACTGGTGAAATGGAAACTATATATAATATACCTATTGACTTTGAGGCAAACATTTCGATGTCAGGTGGCGAGGCAGAGGCGAAAGAGTACGGACTGGATGTCAGCGATTTTGACGCGGTACTTATCCTTGAGAAAGGCGCTGTACCACTTACTGAAACGTCTATATTGTGGCATACAAGCCCCGTAAAGTACAAGGACGAGAATAATACCATAGTCGATGATAAGTCCGCGGATTATGCCATTAAACGCGTTTCTGACAGCCTTAATTTTACAAAGGTATTGCTCAAGCGGATTGTAAAGTAGGTGCGGTATGGATAGCAAGACAGTAAACATTCTTGGAACTGAATACAAAATTAAATTTCGCAAAACTTCAAAAGATAAAGTTTTGAAAGAAAACAATTTTAGCGGCTATTGTTGTGATGACGAGCCGCTGATTGTTGTTGTAGATACTGATGATAAGGAAAATTTCGGGGATTACACAAAAAAGGAAAAGAAACTTCTCATCAGCGAAACGCTAAGGCACGAAATAATCCATGCGTTTTTAAATGAAAGTGGCTTACAAGCATCGGCAAACCCTTGTGAAAAATCATGGGCTAGGAATGAGGAAATGGTAGACTGGTTCGCTATACAGTCTCCGAAAATCTTCAAGGTGTTTCAAGAACTGGATATTTTGTAAAAGAGAGATAGGAAGGTAGATAGAAAAATGATACTACAATTTAAAGGATTTAAAAATAATTGGTCTTATGCCGACGCAGACTTGATTACTGCTACGGTAGTAAAGATTACTAAAGAAAAAATTTGTGGAAACGACAGTGTTGAAGAACTAAGGCTAATTCAAGAGATTTCACAAAAAATAGACTGCGAGATAAGAAAAGAAACGAATGGTGCTAACCTTACTTATATTTCTGACAAGCCCATTTATGAGTGTGGATGTGTGAAAGTAGTAATGCTTTCTGACAAGAACAAAGATGTCACTTATGTATTTGATATGGACAAGGAAGTTTATTTGCTAAACGATAGCGGAAAAACAATCAGAAAATTATAGGTGGTTTTATGGCAAAAAAGGTATTTAAGGCAACGCTTTCGCCTAGCGGAATTAAAGCACTTCAAGAGCAGTTGAAGGACTACCAGAAGTCACTTGAGGGAAAGTGCCAGCGGTTTGTGCAGGAATTGGCCGACCGTGGTGTACAGATAGCAAAAGTTAACGTGACGAGACTGGACGCGATATTCACAGGCGAGTTGTTAAACAGCATACATACACAGAAAGGCGGCGGTGGTAAAAACACGGTTGTCTTTTTTATTGTTGCTGATTCTAGACACGTTGCGTTCGTTGAATTTGGTACGGGACAACTCGGACAGGAGGGCGCTTATCCTTATCCATTTCCAGAAGGAGTTGCGTGGGACTATAATTCGGGCGAAACAATTTTTGAAATAAGCCCGGGGCAATACGGATGGTTTTATCCGCGCGACGGAAAATGGTATTTTACGCAAGGTATGCCGAGCCGTCCATTCATGTATGAAACATCTATGGAGCTTATGAGAGAGATTCCGAAGATTGCAAGGGAGGTGTTCGGGGCATGAGATATAGAAAGAAACCCGTTGTGATTGAAGCGTTGCAGTTTCTTGATGATGACAAAAGAGTATCTGCACTAATTGAATTTACAAGCGGAGAATTTAGGGCGTTTGGAGATACAGAACATTATTTTTTCGCCAAAATCAATACACTTGTGGGAACTATGACGGCAAGAGTTGGCGATTATATCATCAAAGGTGTAAACGGCGAGTTTTACCCATGTAAACCTGATGTCTTTGCAAAAAATTACGAGGCGGTGGACTAAATGCTTGATATGTTAGATTCGCAGATATTCACACGGATAAAAACGCAGTTTCCCGAAAAGGCGAAGAAGAAGTATCCGAACCTTAAATTCACCAATTCCGACCGCGCAGACACTAATCCGAAGTTTCCTACGGTGTATGTTCACCAGATGGGAAGTATGGAGCAGGGCGAGGATTTGTCGGGAGAAAACCTTAACGCGGCACTTGTCACCTATCAGATTGAGGTCAGCACCAATACAAAGCAGTCCGAAGCACAAGATGTCATGGATCAGATCGTGAAAATTATGAAGAAAATGCGATTTTCCATTATCGCTATGCCGGAGTTCCAAAACACTACAAGCGTATACAGAAGTGTAGCACGCTTTCGCCGAATGATTGGCGAGAACGACATATTGTAACAAGTAAATCAGAGAGCCGATTGGCTCTTATTTTTATGCCGGATACCGAAAGAGGTATTCGCTGACCGCAAACAGTTAAGCGGTAGAAAGGAGTGAAGTTTTATGGCTTCAACAAGCTATTTAGCTAGAATAATTTTCGCAGAATTTGATGGAGATGTAAATGAGGCGATTGATTTTGCAGGGACGTACAATTTGTTAGTGAGAGCAAAGTCAATTCCTGCTCCGGCATCTGCGCCGAATACAGTGGAGAGTACCACGCTTGAAGATGATACTCAGACATTTGAAATGGGTATTAAAACTTCTGATTCAAAAGAAGTGACAGGAAACCTTGAGAAAACATATCTGCAAGCAATTAACAAACTTTCTGGGAAGAAACTCAAAATTATGCAGTTATATGGAACGGATGGCATTGGAGGCGTTGCAAAATACGCATATATCGGGCAGGCAACGGCGACACCTTCAGATGTGGGAGGAACAGACGAAATCCTTGAAATGTCGGCGACAATTATTCCGAATACATCTGCCGTAGAATGTACAGACGATTACAAAGTGGTAGATAACGAAGATGGGACATTTGCAGTAACAAAGGTGGGGGGAATAACATCTCCTGACATAGAGATACCGGCGGCAGGTCAGGAGCTATATGGTAAGACCGTTGGGGACATGGTGGAAAATGGAATGGAAGTGCTAGAGGACGGTACTGTAAAAGGAACATTCAAATATGTTACTGATTATACGGGATTTAATGGTTCAGAACCGGACGAGCAGGAGGGCTATTTCTTCCCGTTCACACTCAAGAAAAGTGGAACGACAATGACATTTAAAAAGAATGGTGTTCCAACGAAAGAGGACATTCTGTTTGAAGCCAATAATGTTTTCCACGTAACAAAATCGGATACATTTACGGTGGCTGTTGATAGCAGGGACGTTATTACGTTTAAATTCAGCAGAGCAACTTTTAAAAGCAAAGGAAGAAAAAAATAAGTAAACGAGTGGGGCACCCTACGGGGTGTCCCCTCCTTGTAAATGGAGGGTAATGACTATGAAAACATTTGAAGTTAATGGGAAAGAATACAACGCAAAACCTTTTACTTTTAATACGGTATGCGATTTAGAGGATATGGGCGTTTCCATGGGTGATATTCAGAGAAAACCCATGTCCATGGTAAGGGCATATTTTGCTATCTGCTCTGGCCGTGGAGCGCAGTTTGCCGGACAAGAAATGGAGAAACACATAATCTCTGGCGGTGATTTTACTAAAATTATGGAGATTATTTCTAATGAAATGAACGCGTCTGATTTTTTTCGCAGTCTCAACAAGAAAGAGGAGACGGAGGATGCAGAGGGCGAGACAGAGGAAGCAGAAGTTGCAGCGGAGAAGCCGAAGAAGAAATAGCGCCATTGTACCGTTCGCAGAGAGAGTTTTTTGAAAACGAGTGGTTTCCTAAAGCGAATATAATCGGTGTTTCTTGGAGCGAGTTCTGGACTCTGAATCCGAGAATCATTAAATCCATGATGAAAGGGTATGGAGAGCGTATAAAGCAACAGGATTATATGAATTGGCTTTCCAATCAATATACGATGTCAGCCGTAACGGTAGCGATTGACAGGGCTCTAAATGGCAAGAAAGCAAAATCGGAATATGTCAAAGAACCAGTGTTATCAAAATTCTTAGAATATGCGGGATTGACTGAAGAAGAACGGGAAAAGCGAGAAATGGAAAAAGAAATCCTCGCTATGGAACGATGGATTGCGAATGATAAGGCAAGAGGATTGCCTGAAACAAAAATTATGTAAGGACAGCGGCGAGTCAAATCCTGCTGTCTGTTTATTAAAAGCATTGAATCTAAGATAAAAAATGTTATAATAGCAATGAGGTGATTTAATGCGAACATACTATATATATAAAGCTGTAAATAAAGCAAATGGAAAACTATATATTGGGAAAACATGTGATTTCAGGTCTAGAGTTTGGGAACATCTTAGATGTTATGAAAGAGAAGATTGTCTATTTCATCAAAAAATTAAAGAGTATGGCATAGATAATTTTGAATTTGAAATTATTGAAACTACAGAATCAGAAGAACAAGCGATTGAATTAGAAAAGAAATATATTCAAGAATGGAGAACGTATTCTCCATATGGTTATAATATGAATATGGGTGGCGTTGGCGGTCATAATGCGAGAGCTGTGGTTTGCCTAACCCTTAACGGTGAATTTGTCAAGAGATACAGAAGCGCAGGAGACGCTGAAAAGGATGGATATAATAATGTAAATGTTCTTCTTTGCTGTAAGGGAAAACTTTTAACTTGCAAAAATCATATGTTTATGTTTGAAGATGAATATATGAAAAATGGTGCAAAAGAATATATAAAACCAGAAAATGCAAGAAAAAAGAAAATAATTCAATGTGATGATAGAGGAAACTTCGTTAAAAGATTCGATAGTGTTTGTAAAGCGGCGGAAGAAACAGGAATTAGCAGAAGCACCATAAGTGGAGTACTAATCGGGAAATATAAAAGAGCTGGAGGTTTTATATTTGTTTATGAAGAAGAATTTCCGATTAAAGATATAAAAAAATATAAACTTAACAAAAAAGGAAGATTTATTATTCAAATAGATAAAGACACAGGGGAAGCAATAAATACGTTTGAAAGAATATCTGACGCAGGAAAAGCGTTAGGGGTAAATTATAAAGCTATACACAAGGTGATAGATAAGTCCGGCAGGACGGCATACGGATATAAATGGATAAGTAAATAAAAAATAATTTGCATTTTAGCATCTACTTCGGTAGGTGCTTTTATTATGCCTTGAAATAGTAAGGAGTGTGAGAAAATGGCAGAAATAGATAGTCTTGAAATAAAAATAGAAACATCTGCAAAGAGTTCTTTGGAATATCTTGATAAAGTTCAAAGCAAATTGAATGATATAACAGAATCTTTGAAGAATGTTCTCACATTTTCTTCAAATTTAGGGAAATTAGGGAAGATTGATTTAAAAGGTTTTGAAGATACAAAAAAGCAATTGGACTCTATAACGGAAAAGGCAAGAATTATTTCAAAGCAGTCAGTTACTCCTAAAGTAAAGACGAAAGAGATAGAGAAAGCCGCAAAATCCCTTGATGACTTATTTGATAAATTTCAAAATGCGGGAAGAAATCTTGATTTGTCAAATATCGGATTATCGGATTTAGAGAAAGAGGCTGAACAAACAGAAAAAACAGTAAAGCGATTAAATGATCGACTTGAAAAGAAAATATCATTAGAAGGCACAGAAAAGCTGGGGAAATCATGGGAAAGCCTTGTTTATGATATTCAGAAGGCAACTAATCAAGCTGAAATATATCGAGAAGCTATTGGTAAAATAAAAAGTGCGGCACCTAAATTTACGATAACTCGAGGAGAAAATAATATAAGTTCGGAATCTGAAGTATCAAGAAAGGAGTTTGTATCCCCAAACTCTCTTAATTACAATCCTGAAGCTATGCGGATGGTATTTGGTGAAGAAGCAGAGGGGTTAAAAAATTTTGATGATGTTTTAAAGAAATTTGGAGGAACAGCGGCAGAAGCGTCCATTAAGTTAAATAACTTAGAAGAAGCATTTAATCCAACTTCTGTTAATACATACGAAGCACAAATAAAGCGATTGAAAGCAGAACTGTCCAATTTGGCTTCACAAGGCTTTAAACAAGGTGACACAGAATATGACGAAGTGGCTAAAAATCTTGCAAAAGTAACAGCGGCAAAAAAGAAATACGACAAGGAAATGAGCCGTTCAGCCCAAGAAGAGAATGAGGCTCAAAGATTATCTTTTAATCTAAAAAATATACAGAAAAACCTGCGTAGTGTAGAAAATGCTTTTTCAAAATTTGGGAAATTGGCTTCTAAAATATTAAAGTCAGTAATTAAAATGGCTGAAAAATTAAAAAACGCTTTAGTTGGAACGCAAAAGCAAGTAAATGGAATGTCATTTGGGCGAATGATTGGTTCGTCTGTGGCCTTCTCTTTTGTGTTTCAAGGAATTAGCGCAGTTCAGCGCGCAATAAAAGAAGGTTCAGACAACCTTACGCAGTATAGTGCTGAATATAACTATAGTATTTCATCTATGGTATCTGCGCTTACTTATTTAAAAAATTCGTGGACAGTAGCCTTTGCGCCGATTATTAATATAGTGGCGCCATATATACAAATATTCATAGAAATGATTTCTTCAGCATTAAATGCGGTTGGGAGATTTATGGCGGCATTGACTGGAAAAGGGGTAGTCGTACAGTCGAAAAAAGTCTGGCAAGATTATGGTGCCTCTTTAACAGAAACAGGAAGTGGCGCGAAAGATGCGGCGGATGGAATAAATGATGCGACTAAGGCAGCAAAAGAATTTCAATCATATACATTAGGAATTGATGAACTTAACGTTCAACCACAAACTTCTGATACATCAAATAGTAATAGTGGCAGTTCTGGAAGCGGAATTGGTGGAAATGGCATAGATTTGGCTCCTTCTGATATGTTTGAAACTGTCAAAGTTGAAGGAAGTGTTGCTGAATTTGCTAAGCGTTTAAGAGAAGCAGCCTTAGCAGAAGATTGGAGAAAACTCGGGAAAATAATTGCAGATGGAATTAATATTGGTATGCAAAAAATCTATGATGCAATTAATTGGGATAACGTAGGGCCTCGAATAACATATTTTGCCAATGCTTTTACTGAAACATTTAATAGTATAGTTGATAATATTAACTGGGACTTAATGGGTCAAACTATTGGAGAAGGAATAAATACTATTGTAAATACATTTAATCAGATAAATGGGCCAGGTGGAATTAACTTTTATGCTCTTGGAAAAAACATTTCAAAGGGGATAGAGGGCGCAATAGAATCTATAAACTGGAAACAATTAGGAAAAGCAATCGGAAACTATTTTATGATTTCGTGGGATGTACTGTCTGGTGTTGTAACTAAACTATCACGAAAAAAAGGGGCTGGAATAACAGGTTGGTCTAAACTTGGAAAAAGTATTGCTGAATCATTAAATGGAGTTTTTGAAAGCATCAGATTTTCAACGATAGGTCAAACATTTGCAAATGGTTTAAATGGTGCTTTTGATATAGTACTTAATTTTTCTAAGACATTTTCATGGGAACAATTTGCGGATAATGTAATAAATGGAATTAACACTTTTATTTCAAAGACAAATTGGTCTGAAAATGGAAGAGCACTAGAAGATTTTATGGATAATTTTTTTGCGACTCTTTTAGACATATCATCTAAAATAAATTGGAGTGAATTTGCAGGAGGCATTGCACAATTTTTATCTGAAATAGATTGGGCACAACATTTGTCACAACTTGTAATTGTATTATCAAAAGTATTTTCTGAATTGTGGCAAGGATTAGGCGAAACATCAGCCGGAAAATTTGTTCAAGCGATTATCAATTTTGAAATTGCAATGAAGTTATTGCCATTTGTTAATTCCATAGCAAAATTTTTTACAGGAAATACAGTTTTTGAAATTTTAAGCAGTTCTTTTCAAAATTTATTTACAACTTCTGCTTCCAGTGGAGCAGCAACGGCGGCAACGCAAATAACAAGTTCCAGTGGGTTTGCCACATTAAAAAACGTCTTAATGACAGCTTTAAGTTCAACTGCCGGACAAATTACTATAGCCATTGGTGGAGCAACAATAGCTGTACGAGAATTTGCAAAAGCAGTAGAAAAACTGCAAGGTGGAAATGGAGAACTTACAGAGATGGGCGCCGCTTTTAGCGATATGACAGGAGCACTTGTTGACGCTAAAGCCATTACAGCAGATGAGGCCGAGGAATTATTTGCCTTAAAAGAACAGTGCGAAAGTGCTGGTATGAGTGCAGAAGAGACAGGGGCTTTGTACAAAAAAGCATTAGAAGGTATCGGAGTATCGTCTGATGATGCAAGTCGAGCTCTTGCAACGGTAGAAAGCAATGGTTCTACTACAAAAGAAATGATAGATATTCTTTCTACGTCTATTGAAGGTCTTGGAACTGTATCTAAAAATACATCGGAAAGCATAAATTTAGACTCTATAGACATGGAAGAAGCATATGAAGGACTAGAAATTGCAGTAAGTAAAATTGCAAACCAAGCAGGATTGTCTTTAGATGGAATTACGCAATTAAATAATGCATTTTGGGATGCAAAAGATTCTGGAGCTACAGCACAAGGGGCTTATGAAGCAGTATTAGAAAAAGCAGAAGATTTGGGAATTGATACGAGAATGGCAGCACAAATTGTAGGAGAAGAACTGCCCGAAGCATTACAGACAGTTTCTGGATCGGCTTCTCTCTCTGCTGAAACGCTAGCTTCTCTGGTGGGAACTTTTTCAAATTTGGGAATATCTATAACAGAGGGATTTATTGACAATTTATCAGAACAAAGTCCAGAGATTCAGCAAAGTGTATTGGACGTATTCACAGCTATTCAGAATGGAGCCGATATAAAAGCTACAGAACTAGCAACGGTTTTTAGCACAATCGGATACTCATTACCAGATTCGATTGTGGGTTCATTTACGGAAATGGAACCATCGGTGCTAGCGTCTACTTTAGATATGTTTATGCAAATTGCGAATGGACAAGCTGCGAAACAGGATGAATTATTGTCTATATTCCAACAAATGGGTATAACTCTAGTAGATGAGGGACTTATAAAAACACTTGCAGGACAAGGAGCTTCGGTGCAACAATCTACAATCCAGCTTTTAGCACAGATGGAGTCTGGAAAGGCACTTTCAGAAAATCAATTAGTATACTCTTTTCAGTCACTTGGTGTTGGAATCGTAAATGATGGAATTATTTCGGCATTGTCACAATCAGAACCAGATGTTCAGGAACAAGCAATTAGTTTATTGAGCCAGATCCAGAGTGCTTCCGAGTCAGAAAGGCAACCTCTTATAGATCAGTTTAACAGTCTTGGTGTTGGGACAGTAAATGAGGGGCTATTGAGTGCGCTGGATAGTATGGAATATGATACAAGGGAAAGTGCAATTAATCTTTTATCACAAATTAGTGGAGCTACAGAGGATGAAAGAGAAGGAATATATTCACAATTAAAAACTGTAGGAATTGATGCGAGTCAGGGTTTGCTAGATGGAATGGGGACAAAAGATTATGATATTACACAGGCGGGCATTGGTTTAGCCAATAGTACCCTAGAAGGTGCGAAAAAGGGCTTTATAATAAATTCGCCATCAAAAGCTATGTATGATATAGGCGTATATGCAGGAATGGGGTTAATTAATGGATTAAATGATGCGATATTAAATTCACAAATTAATGTAGCTATATTTGTAAAATTTATAAACAGTATTATTTCAACGATCCCTGATAATATGACACGTATTTTTCAGACTGCTTCTAATTCAATTAAAGAAGTATTGTTGACACTTCCAGACTTCTTCCGACAGGTTTTTACGAATGCGCAAAAAAATACAGAAGAACCATTTAGAACTATTGATTTATATTTCCATGAAAAATGGGATAGCGTTAAAAATGTATTTAAGGACGTAAAAGCCTTTTTTAAGAGTGCTTTTGAAAGTGCTTATAATGCCATAACTTCTGCGTTTAGCGGTATTAGTGGATTTTTCAAAGGAATTGCGAATAAGATTGTAGACCCGATAAAAGAAGCTATTAACGGTGTAATAAGAGGCATGAACTGGCTTCTTAATGAAGTAGGGGCAGGAAAATCTATTAGTTTGTGGACAGCACCGACTTTTGCAAATGGAACAGACGGAATAGGGCAGGATACTTTTGGGATAGTAAATGACCAAAAAGGTAATACATACAAAGAGCTTATAGTGCCGCCGAATGGAAAAGCATTTATTCCAGAAGGACGTAATGTTATGCTCCCCTTGGCAAAAGGCACAAAGATTATGCCTGCGGATGAAACAAAAGCATTTTTGAATGGTATACCGAAATTTGCAAAAGGAATTGGTGATTTTTTTGGAGGTGCTTGGAAATCAATTAGCGGATACAAGGGAAGCGTTCTTGACTATTTGAATGACCCAAAAGGAATTTTGCAGATTGCGACGGATAAATATACAAATGTTTCTGGATGGAAAGGAATATTCGGAGACATGGCGGCATACAGCGCAAAGACATTAGTAGACAATGCTGTAGGTTATGTTCAGAAGATTTTTGATGAAATGCTAGTTGTAAAATATAATCCATCAGCCGGAGTAGAACAGTGGAGAAAACTGGCGGAAACTGCTTTGAGAATGACAGGGCAATTTTCGGAATCAAATTTAGATTTGTTATTATATCAGATGCAAACAGAATCAGGCGGAAATCCTAACGCTATCAATGATTGGGATATTAACGCTCAAAACGGTACGCCATCTAAAGGACTGATGCAAGTTATTGACCCTACTTTTAAATCATATGCATATCCAGGGTATGACACAAATATTTGGGACCCTCTATCAAATATGCTCGCGGCAATCCGGTACACGTTATCAAGATACGGTAGTCTGGCCAACGGATGGAAAGGGCATGGATATGCGGCCGGTATCGGTACGATTAACTGGTCGGATTTAATTCCGGCTTATTCAGTTGGTGGCTTCCCAGAGGACGGCCTATTTATGGCAAATCACAATGAGCTTGTTGGACAGTTCTCAAATGGAAAGACGGCAGTTGCAAATAATGAGAATATTCAGCAGGGAATAAAGGAAGGCGTGAAAGAAGCAGTTGCGGAAATTCTTGCTCCATATTTACAGCAGATTGCACAGAATACAAGAGAAACAGCGGATAAAGACTTGAGCGTAAATATAGGAGATAGGGAAATCGCACAGGCAAATACAAGAGGAAGAAGCAGAATGGGATATAGTTTTACAGGATAATAGAGGGGCAGAAATGCCTCTCTATTTTCTTACCACCAATCGACAAAAGCCCTCCAGTATGGTATGATTGGGGTATCATAGTGCGGGAGGGATGAGAATGAAAAAGGTATGTTTATTCGCTGTATTGTGCGTAGTTATGATGACAGGGTGCTCTTCGGGAGAGACGCAAACAAAATATGATAAGGATATTAAAGGGAAAGATGAGTTAATTGAAGAAAATAATTCGGATTTAATAAAAGTTAAAAAACAGTTAGAGGACATTGATACAGATGAAACAAAATTTAGTTTTGCAGAAACAGAAATCGCAAATGAAGAAAAGATATTATATATTACTTGTGTCATCAATGGATACGAAGATGATCTAGAGGAATTTCTTTCAAATAGAGAAGAACTGTATAAAGATATGATTGAAGAGGACTGGTTTAATTACAAATATGTTATTACAAATAGCGTTGTAGGAGATACGCTCCCAACAACAACGCTTTATGAACCAGAACAAAATATATCTGTAGGTACAACATGGCATAATACGGGCCTAGAGTATACAGAGCTTGAAACTGGAAATATTACAGAATACGACCCGAGTTTTAGAGATAAGACGCCATACGAGGAAAATACTTCGCTGCATATGTACCAAATAGCAAAAGATATTGTAAATTCTAATTTAAAAACATTCTGTTCATTTCCTGATTATTATAGCGAATATCAGGATAATATACACGTTTTGATAAAGGAAGAAAAAGCAGAAGTTTCTGGTACATTCAATTTAGATGACGAAACATATATGTTCTGTGTTCAATTTTCATATGAAAGAAATGGGGAAGATTATACGTATGATACATCATATTTATTTATAGAAGGTTTTAAATGTATGGGAACATATTCACCATTATAAATATAATGTGCGTTTTGTTAAAGTGATTAGTGGAGTATAACTACTCCACTTTTTTTTAAAAACCTCTTGACTTTTGTATATCGGTATATTATACTTTTGCATATACAAAAGAAAGGAGATGATACATTGTCGCCTAGAACAGGCAGACCGACCGACAATCCTAAGACTAAACAAATGCCTATACGATTTTCGGAGGACGATATTAAAAAACTTGAGTATTGTTCTAAAAAAACAGGAAAATCAATGGCTGAAATTGTCAGGATTGGTGTTGATAAGGTCTATAAAGAATTAAAAGAAAAAGAGTAGTCGGAATACTTGGCGGTAAGCGACTACTCTAACTCACAACACATCAAAGGTGCTGATATAGTAATTATATCCTCCTTTGGTGTTGTTGTCAAACACTGAAAGGAGATTTTTTTATGGGAAAATCTGAAAAGGAACTGGAAATCCAGAAAATCAAGGAGGAATTTGACAAGCGCACAGCGGACTATCATGGCGAGGATATATGGGATTTACGGGAGTATTTAATGCTTGTAAATCTTGCGGATAACGCTTACATGGGAAAGACGCAGGCAATCATCTACGCTTACAGAATGGGGCATCTGGACGGTCAGAAAGAATTAAAAGACCGAGTGATGAAACATTTTGAGAGTGGGAAAGGTGGTGCGGAATAATGCGTGAGATAACAACAGAGAAATGCTTGCAGAATATAAGGACATATATCTTGGTGACGATGGAGAAAAGAGGATGGAATATAGCAGAGACGGCTATACGGTGCGATATGAGTTATCGCACTTTTCAATCAATACTTTACGGTGAAAGAAAAGACATCAAACTGTCTACGTTGATAAGAGTGGCAAATGCACTTGACGTCCCGTTATCAGAAATGATAGGCGGCGAAGAAGAACAGCGAGAAAAAGATGTTTTTATTTTAAAAGGCGTATATGCTACCCTCAAAAACTATATGACAATGAGAGGGGGCGTAGCAGCATGAATAATCTGATTGTAAAGAATGTTGATGTACTCGGCGATTCTATTATGGCGGCGAAAGATAAAGACGCGAATGTTTGGGTTGGAGTCAGATGGGTATGTAACGCTCTTGACATGACTGAAGGGCAAATGAAGAGACAGATTAAGAACATCAAGAAAGATATGGTGTTTGGAGAAGGTGGGTCTAATCAGATCCCCCTTCCAACAAATCAGGGAGTGCAAGATGTTTTCTGTATAAGAAATGATTTTATTCCGTTGTGGCTTGCGAAAATCAGCATTACGCAAAAGACAAGGGAAGAAAGACCAGAATTTTCAAAAAAGCTCCTTGACTACCAGCTACGGGCAAAGGATATTCTGGCAGAAGCGTTTATGCCGAAACAACCACAACTTCCGCAGACTACGGATGGAAAGATTGCACTACTGGCGCAGGGGCATGTAGAGCTGAAAGAGGAAATCGACACGGTAAAGGCGGATTTAGAAGCCTTTAAGATGGACTTACCAATTTTGCCGATAGAAGCTGACCGCATAACAGAAGCGGTGAAAAAGAAAGGCGTGTCAGTGCTGGGCGGAAAGCAAAGTAATGCTTACAAGAATAGAGGCATAAGGCAGAAAGCGTATAACAATATTTATGCGAATCTGAAATACAACTTCGGCGTTAAAACGTATAAAAGTCTTAAGCGCAGCCAATGCGAACAGGCGGTAGAGATAATAAGGAAATACGAGCCGCCGTTCTTCCTTTTAGAGCAGATTAATAATGTGAACGCACAGCAGACGTTAGACTTGTAGGCGCGGTTATGCGAGGGGCAAGATTACCGCCGTAGGGCGAAAGATACATAAGCCAGAACTTGAATTTGTCCTATGGAACGGAAAAGAACTTGAAGAAAAATAAGACAATGCGCATTTTCGAAAAGAACTGTAAATAAGCTGAACGTGATGATTAAGCGGTGGAGAAATCTAATCTGCCGCTTAATTGTTGCAAATAAAAAACAGATATTTCAAATATGACATATGGGAGCAGGGAAATGACATATAAAGTAATGGATGTTGCAAGATATGCAATTAATTATTGCAATAAAAAGAAGTATGAAATTTCGAATCTGAAGCTTCAAAAACTTTTATATTTTATACAGGCGGATTATTTATCCGATAAAGAGGGATTCCCTTGTTTTCGTGAGGAAATTCAGGCGTGGAATTTTGGGCCGGTAGTACCGGAGGTCTACTATGAATTTAAGAGCTATGGAGGAGGATATATCCCATATATAGATACTTATTTGTATATTGATTATAAGAATATAGGATTTCATAGGAGGAAATTTGATGAAACAGTAATTTGTGAAGAAGATAGGAAGCATATTAACAATATAATAGATGGATTATCCCCATACTCAACAACTACATTATTAAAATTGACACTTAACCAGAGTCCGTGGATGAAAGCGTATTGCAGAGGAGAAGGAACTGTTATTAAACGAGAAGATATAAAAGAGTTTTTTGAGAGTTGATAGCAAATTAAATAAAGTATAGGAATGGCAGGGCACTTATCTACGGATAGGTGCTTTTTTAAAATAAAAAATCGATTATTTTTGATTTAAGATAAAGCATATTCTAAAAAATTGTAAAATATTGGACTATACAACTATTTGCCGTGAATTGTAAAAAGAAATTTTAATAAAACAGACGACAAGAGAACGCTATTTAAAAATATGCGTTCTTTTTTTAATAGGAGATGGTGCAGATGGCTTTTGGAAAAACAAGGGTTGTCGGAAGTGGGCTTTCGGCGTTTTTAAATGTAAATGGATATGATTTTCCGTGTCCACGTCGGGGATTTAGTTATACGATCACAACAACAGTAAATAGCGGACGCAATGCGAATAATGCCGTTGTTGGCCAAAGAGTAGGGCGTGACCAGTTTAAACTAGATAATATGGAATGGGTAGGGCTTGACGCGGCAGTTTGGCAGAGGATGCTAAAAGCGGTTGAGCCTTTTTATATTCCGGTTACGTTTGAGGATTATCGAACAGGATTGCCGGTCACTGTTACTATGTATCCTGGCGATAGAACGGCAACGCCATTGTGGGTAGACAAAAGCAGGCATATTGTTACGCAATATGAGAATTGCAAGTTTAATCTGATAGATGCTGGACTGGAGTGATGGATTATGCAGTTGGCAAGCAAAGAATACATAGAAGCCATGAAAAAGCCTAATCGCAATCGTGGATATATCAAAGTTACGATAGGGGTTGTAAATTCGGATGCGCAAAATAGCGCTGTATTGGACGAAGAAACAAAATTGACATATTATGCAGATGAAAAGAAAGCTTTTGATGGATATACGGTAAGTAAAGTGTATGCTACAGCGGAGCAAGATTTTTCGCATGTGGATGGAACGATGTATTTCTTGCCGGAACAAGATGAAGGATATACATTCTATAATAACGGAATTGTAACAGAGGAATTATTGGGCGTCGTTTATATTTCTTTTGGAGGCGTGACGGGACTTGATATTAAAGGACTGACCATTGATTTTGGCGAGTATTATCCTATTCAGTTCACAGTTGAGACAGATTTGGGGATAAAAAGCTATACAAATGATAAGCAGCTATTTGTTACTGAAGATGCTTTTGATGGTACATCGTTTATAATTATACGGCCAAGTATGATGGTAAATGGACAAGGGCGTTTAAGAATCCATCAAATGACTTTTGGGATTGCGAATACATTTACAAATGATAAAGTTATGAATTGTAGCATTAAAGACTATATATCTCCGATTACCGAAACAATACCAAGCAAAGATATAAGTGTTACAATAGAAAATCAAGACTTATATTATAGTCCAGACAATCCAGAGAGTGCGATTGCATATATGGAAATTGGACAGGAAATGAAGATGGCATTTGGATATGATGTAACTGGAAGTGGAGATATAGAGTGGCTGCCAGAAACTACAGGATATTTGAATACTTGGTCTGCAAATGATGTGGAGGCTAAATTTACGGCTACAGATAGATTTTATCAGTTGGATGACACTTATTATGGAGGCCAGTATAGACCAGACGGGATTACTTTATATGACCTTGCAATAGAGGTTTTGCAGAGCGCAGGAATAACAGATGAACGGCAGTATTACATAGACTCTTATTTAAAGAAGATTACAGTATACAATCCTATTCCAGATGTAAAATATTCTGAGGCATTGCAGATTATTGCAAATGCAGGACGATGTGTGTTGTATGAGGACAGGCAGAATCGAATACACATGAAATCTTCATTCGTGCCGGATATGTTAGTTTCAGTAAATAACAAAACAGAATACAGCAGCATTAAAAATTTGTTGAAAAGCAATAAAAAGGCTGCTTATGCGATTGCAAGTAATGACTTTTCTCTTGTGGATGGAAGTCTTTTCTTTTTGCCGCGAGAGGGTGAGGGAGAATATAAGGAAACAGGGTATATTAGTAATAGCATAGCGGATGAAGCTGGAAATTTTGTGGAAAATCCAGTAATAACAATAAGCCTCGAATCGGGCTTTGATGCTTTCGGGTTATTAATTAATTTTAGAAATGTTGCGCCACAAGAATTTGTAATAAGGACATATTATGCGGATGTTCTGGTTGAAACTGTCACAGTTGAAAAACCAGAATTGGTATATCTTTCTGATGAACAGTTTGAACAATTTAACAGGATGGAAATAGAGTTTACAAAGGGTTATCCAAATACAAGAATAACCGTTGATAATGTGCTAATTAATGATGTTACGGATTATAGGCTGACAAGAACAATGGATTTGCAGTCGAATCCTACAGGGACGAGACAGGAAAAAATAAAAACTATATCTGTGAAAAAGACAAATTATCGTGAATCAGAAGAAGGATTTAGAGAACTTCTTTCGGAGAAAATTACATTAACAGAAGATATGGAACATGTTGTGTATTTTGCAATTCCTTCTTATGGATTTAAAGCATCTATAAAAGATAATGATAGTATTTCGGTAGAGATTCTTGAATCAAGCAACTATTTTGTACGTTTGAAATTTTCGAAGGTCACAAAAGAAATAGAAATTGAATTAATGATTGAAGGGTATGAGTATGTTGCAGATGAAACATATTTAAAAGTAAATCACAATGTGAATGGACAAGAAATTGAATGGAGTAATCCTCTCGTTAGCACTGAACAACATGCAAAAGATTTAGAAGAATGGCTTGCAGCCTATTATCTTGGAGATGTTGAATACGATATAACATGGCGTGGAGATCCGCGCACAGACGCTAATGATTTGTTTTATCTTGAATTAAAAAATAGAGATGATGCATTAATACGAACTTATCAGAATGACATAAGTTTTAGTGGAGCATGGTCCGGTAATATGAAAGCAAGAAAGGTGGCTATGTCATGGCAGTAACGAAGGTAATCGCAAATTTGTCAGGAGACAGCACAGACTTAAATAATGAGGGGGAAAATACTTATTCTGGAAATCTGACGGCTCCAAGAGAGGCAGGGAACCACCAAGTAGATATAACAGCGCGTGATGATGCAGGAAATATTGCGATTGCAAATGATGATATTTATGTTTCAAAATGGAGCGCGCCCAGGATTAATTGGAAACAGACAGATAGGTTCAATTACATAGATTATAATCGAATTAAAAATAATCTGGAGTATTTACATGAAAAAGCAGTTGAACTGTATAAACATTTTGACGTTCAAGACATGGGAGACGATTACATATCTTATGAGCAATATTTTTATGCAGACCAGTTCAATTTGTTTGAACGAAATTTAGAAATTATTAACAGCAATGCATTTATACAAAACTTCGGCGAATCTCAAACTTTTTATTCAAACGGGGTATTTATCGACTATAACGAATTAAACCGTATTGAAAACGCTATATTATCAATAAAGACAATCCTTGACAATCAGGAAGCCGGATTAAGACGGCTTCCATTTAGATTAGGGATATTTAGAGAGGTGAGAATTTAATGGCAGTAAAAGCGGTACAAGCTACTATTAACGGGCAAACTTACAATCTTACATACAATAGTGAAACGAAATTATATGAGGCAACAATCACAGCGCCAAATAAAAGTTCCTATAACGTAAACAGCGGACATTACTATCCTATTACGATAAAAGCGACGGACGATGCAGGAAATACTGATATAGTAAATGATACCAATTCTACTTTGGGGGATAACTGTAAATTACAGGTAAAAGAAACGACGAAGCCTGTAATTACAATTTCCAGTCCTACGGAAGATGAAAGAACAACGAACAATAGGCCGACTGTTACATGGCAGGTGACAGATGATGATTCTGGCGTGAATCCAGAGTCAATAGGAATCATAATCAATAATGGCGGAAAAATCCAAGATGGAATCACCAAGACAGCTATCACAAAAGGATATAAATGTACATATGCAATTACCGCCGATTTGCCTGATGGAACAAATACAATTAAATGTGATGCGTCTGATTATGATGGAAACATAGGCGTACAAAGAAGCGTGTCCTTTATTGTTGATACTGTACCTCCAGAGCTTTCCGTTACTTCTCCGGTCAATAATCTTATTACAAATAATAAGTTAGTTACGGTTTCGGGAACAGCGAAAGACGTGACAAGTCCAGAGATAACGGTTTCAGTTAAATTGAATAATGGAGCAGAACAGGATGTTAGTGTAGGCAGTAACGGTGTGTTTAGCACAACATTAACGCTTTCGGAGGGGGCAAATACAATTCTTGTAAAAGCAATAGATGCAGCAGGGAAAAGTTCAACAGTAACCAGAACAGTGACGTTAGATACTAAAGCTCCTGTTATATCAGCAATTACAATTCCTGAAGTTGTTAATGTTGGACAAATATTCAAAATTTCAGTAGAAGTTACGGATTAGGCGGTGGTTCTATGAGTGTAGTGATAACACAAGTAAAGCTGTCAAAAAATTTAGTAAAGGTAGGCGAACAACTAAAAATAAGTGTAGCTGTTAAAGAAAGCGCGCAAGAGCCTAATATGTATCGTTTGCCTGTTCGGCTAGGAAAGGAAAAAGGCGGAATAAAATAAGCGAGGTGAGAAAGTGTTTATATTAAATTTTCAGGTGTCAGGACAAAGACTTACTAAATTAAACGAGGGATATTTGGTAGAGCGTTCTCTGAACTATGTAGGGTGCGAGTTCAAGTTTCAAGGAGAAGAATGGGAAGGCTGTGCAAAAACAGCCTTCTTCAAAAATTCCATGAAGGGGAAGGAACGTAAGCGGTTTTTAACAGACGATGGATTTTGCTATGTTCCGCCGGAAGTCTTGATAGGGAAAGCAAGCATTATTGTATCGGTTGTCGGAGAAAAAGAAAATTATAGGATTACGACAGGTACAGAGACATTTTCTTTAAACGACACACTGTATTCGGGCGAGCTTTCTTCCGACCCTACTCCGAGTCAGTATGAACAGATAATTGCAATTATGCAGGAAACAAAAGAGATAGCAGAATCTGTTCGTGAAGATGCGGATGCAGGAAAGTTTGACGGCGAAAAGGGAGATAAAGGCGATACAGGTGATACGGGAGAAAAGGGCGCAGATGGAAAAGACGGAAAGGATGGCGCAGACGGAAAGAACGCTACTATAGCGATTGGCAATGTTACAACAGGGGAACCAAACACTCCCGCCGTGGTTACAAACAGCGGCACAGAGCAAGACGCGATTTTTAACTTTGTGATTCCACAAGGCATGCAGGGCGAACGTGGAGAACAAGGAGAAACAGGAAAAGCGGCGACAATTCGCGTTGGAACGGTAACAACAGGTGCGGCAGGTAGTGAAGTGAGTGTAACCAATAGTGGGACGGAAAATGCTGCCGTCTTAGATTTTGCAATTCCGAAAGGAGAGAAAGGCGACACAGGAGAGAATGGAAAGAACGGTGCAGACGCAACAGATGAACAGGTACAAATAGCTGTGAATCAGTATATGTCTGATAATCCTATCCCAGTAACGCCTGTAGACGTGACGCTTACCAAAGAAGGAGAGGCCGCAGACGCAAAAGCAACTGGTAAAAAACTTCAGGAACTATACGAAGTAAAAGCAAACGTGATTGTGGAAACTGCCAAGGGAGAAAACATATTATTGCAAGATAGTGCAGCGGCAAAGTTTAAAAATTTGAGACTGTTTGGGAAATCCGAACAACAGACCACTACAGGTGCACAATTATTAGAAATTCAAGACGGAGATTTTGATGGTAGTGATTTACAGATTAATGCCAAAAGCGGAGTAATTACTATAAATGGAACGCCGATAGATAATGCATATAATCAAATAATCGCAACATATATTGCAGAAAAATCTGGAATGTGTTATTTATCAGCACAAAAAAGTGGCATGGATTCACATATTAGATTGATATATTCAATTAATGACGGTACCCTTGTAAATTCCGAAGATATTCCGTCTTTTGCATTGATTGAAGGTGACAAACTTGATGTAAGATTACGGATTGATGAAATCAAAGAATACAGTGATTTTATAATAATTCCCATGTTAAATGCTGGTTCCAGTGCTCTTCCTTGGGAGCCATACACAGGCGGTAAACCTTCCCCTAGTCCAGAACAACCGTCGGAGATTAAAAATGTAGGTGAATCTGGGACTGTTAGTATTGTTATTTCAGATAGTAATGAGGAACAAAGTGATGTATTCTCTGTTCAGATTTCAGGTGGCCTGTATGGTATTCCTGTTCTGCGAGGAGGAAATTACACAGATGGAAATAGACAACAGTGGGTATGCAATTTCATTGATTTTACAAGACGTAAATATGTACAATATGTTAAGTCTTTTGTTATAAATGCGGATAGTGTTATAAATAGTATGAACCCTTATGTAACAAACAGAAGCCATCAACATTATAGATATAACACTGAGTACAATTTTATACAAACCAGTTATATTCTATCGAACAGATTTATTTGTTATGCGAACGAAGGTGAATCTTCATGGAATGATAACAAGGACAGTATTGGCATTGTAGAAAAAGAAGGCATAGATTTTAATATTCAAAATAATATTTTAGGCGCGACAGAAGAAACGCAACACGAAGAATCTGTACAGTTGTTAAAAGAATGGCTGAAAGACAAGGAAATTATTGTATATGCACAGTTAGAAACGCCGATTGAAATTGATTTAACAGAAGAACAACTTCCGTCGTTTGCAGAGATGAAAACCTACTACCCGACAACTAGGATTCAAAATGACAGTAATGCGGGCATGGAAGTGGAATATGTAGCTGATACAAAGAACTATATAGACAAGAAATTTGTGGAGTTGGAAGAGAAACTTACAAACACTAATACAGAATTACTGAAAAGGAGTTAAAACATGTATGAGATTATCAAAAACGTAATCACGTCAGGCAGATATGAACTGTCTGATATGCTAAAAAGATCGATACCATATGGCTGCAAGGGGATATTACAGACGAACAAAAAACAGAGTTGATTGACCTTGCTAGAGAAAAAGCGAACGCGCAAATGAGCATAGATGTATTAAATAAACTGAAAGAACTGGATAAACGTGTTGCGAAACTGGAAACTGGAGGAATGGAACCGGAAGAGCCAGGGGAATATTTGGAGTATGTATCGGGGAAATGGTACTACAAAGACAATAAAGTAACCTTTGAAGGCGAAAAGTACATTTGCACTGCTCCGGAAGGTCAGGTGTGTACGTGGAGTCCAATAGAATATCCGGTGTATTGGCAAAAAGTAGAATAATAAGGAGGGAAAACAATGGCAAAACAAACATTACCAGTAAATTTTGAAGACGATATTCTCGACCCGTCGATGGACGGCAAGAGAAGATATAGATTAATTGAAAATGCGGACGGTACATATTCTTTAGAAGATGTGACAGATTACACGCAAGTAGGAAGTAATTTTGGCGCAGCACAGATAAATGCGACTAATACAGGAGTGAATAACTCCGCTGATATAGCTGATATTATCGATGATTTAGATGATATAGCAGCAAATGTTACACCAGGAAAGATGGCGGGGGCGTTGGCAGTTAAGCAGTTAAATGATAATTCTATTGTGGAATCTGGTGAAAATGATAATGGGTATTATCGAAAGTGGGCTAATGGTACACTTGAAATGTGGGGACGCAAGCGGGCGGAAGTCTGGATACAAAATGGAAATAGCGCACCGTATTATAGTAATGTTATTGATATTACACTACCAGTTGAATCTATAACATCAGTCGTATCCAATGTGTACGTAGAAAGCTCTGGAATTATATGGGCTACAGGTGCAGCATATAGCAATAAATCATCAGTAGGCTTCCGAATGGCCGCTAACGCATCTGTTAGCGATCTTGGTGTAGTCTATAACTGGCACGTTATTGGAACATGGAAATAATTACTTCCATGTTCCAATCGCGCTCCAGTTTACATTTGCCGTAGGATTTGCACCTGTCGGCTGCATTATAACCACATCAAAACCTGTTTTGTTTGTGTTGGATGTCGAGATTTTTAACCATTGTATTCCATTTGAATAAACGGTAGCTACAATACGTGCAGATGTTTTTGATTCAATAGGAAATGGTATTGTTCTATTAGCAGAGTAATAAATATTGCCTTGTACGTTTCCAGAAGGAATAGAAAATGTGCCGCGATAGCCTCCCCACATCTCAAGCGTGCCGTTACTCCATTTTCGATAGTGGCCGTTGTCATTTTCGCCTTCTTCGACAATGTAATTATCATTTAACTGACAAAGCAACAGAGCTTTGCAATATAAAATTCTATGTTCTGCTACACTGAAAGTAAAAAGGAGTGTGGCAGATGGAACACAAAATTTTGGAAGTGCTGCGGCGCATGCAGACGGTGTTACGGGATGAACAGTTACGGGAGCTAAAAACAGCGCTGAATATTGTCTTTGCGGGCTGCAAATTGGTGGAAGAGACAGGGATGCGGGTCGTAGACAGGTCATGGAAGACGGACATGGACGATTTTCTGATGTCAAAAGCGCTGGGAGGATTGACGTCGGACACGGTAGAACGATATAGGTACGAATTAACACGGCTGCTGTCATATATCAATAAAGCAGTGGCAGAGGTGACAGCGGGGGACATTAGCGAATATATGAGGGCATATAAACGCTTGCGGCAGGTGAAAAATCAGACATTGAAAAACGTTCGGGCAGTATACAGCAGCTTCTTTTCGTGGCTGAGAGACAGGGACAGAATAAGAAAAAACCCTGTGATAATGGTGGAGGAAATCAAAGTAGAGAAAAAAATTAAAAAGGTGTATACGGATGAAGAACGGGAAATGTTATTACGTGCCTGCAAAACGCTGCGAGATAAGGCGATAATAGAATTTCTATATAGTACAGCCGTGCGTGTGAGCGAATTGACAAAACTAAATAGAGAAGATATAAAGTTTTCTACAAAAGATCTAATAGTTTTTGGAAAAGGAAAGAAGGAAAGGAGAGTATATCTGAATGACAGGGCGAATTTATACTTGCGGGAATACCTGCAGAGCAGAACCGATGATAATCCGGCATTATTTGTTTCCGTGAAAAAACCATATAGTAGATTGCAAAAAGACGGTGTTGAAAGGATGATAACCAGGACAGCAAAACGCATAGAAATAAAGGCATATCCACATAAATTCCGGAGAACAGCCCTCACTAACGGATTAAATAGGGGTATGCCGTTGCAAGAAGCGGCCGAAATCGCCGGACACGCAAGCACAAACACAACGATGATGTATTGGACGAAAGACGAAGATTCAATAAGACATCATCACAAAATATATCTTAGCGCATAACAATGTAAAAAATATAAAGATTTTTACATCCGGCACAGTCGGGTGTTTTTGTTATGCAATGATTTATGTAACTATTAAAATTTTCAAGAGAGGTTTTGTTAGTTAAATGATAATTCTATTGTGGAATCTGGTGAAAATGATAATGGGTATTATCGAAAGTGGGCTAATGGTACACTTGAAATGTGGGGACGCAAGCGGGCGGAAGTCTGGATACAAAATGGAAATAGCGCACCGTATTATAGTAATGTTATTGATATTACACTACCAGTTGAATCTATAACATCAGTCGTATCCAATGTGTACGTAGAAAGCTCTGGAATTATATGGGCTACAGGTGCAGCATATAGCAATAAATCATCAGTAGGCTTCCGAATGGCCGCTAACGCATCTGTTAGCGATCTTGGTGTAGTCTATAACTGGCACGTTATTGGAACATGGAAATAATTACTTCCATGTTCCAATCGCGCTCCAGTTTACATTTGCCGTAGGATTTGCACCTGTCGGCTGCATTATAACCACATCAAAACCTGTTTTGTTTGTGTTGGATGTCGAGATTTTTAACCATTGTATTCCATTTGAATAAACGGTAGCTACAATACGTGCAGATGTTTTTGATTCAATAGGAAATGGTATTGTTCTATTAGCAGAGTAATAAATATTGCCTTGTACGTTTCCAGAAGGAATAGAAAATGTGCCGCGATAGCCTCCCCACATCTCAAGCGTGCCGTTACTCCATTTTCGATAGTGGCCGTTGTCATTTTCGCCTTCTTCGACAATGTAATTATCATTTAACTGACAAAATATTTTCAACAGTAACTTATAAACCAGAGCTTAAAGCTCTTTTTTCATGCGCAAAGTTGCTCAGAAAGGAGAAAATATATGAAAATAGGATTAAGAGGTGGGCATAGCCCAAACTGCAAAGGAGCCATGGGAATTTTGGATGAACAGGCCGAAGTAAGGAAAATTTATAATGCGTTAGTACCGAAGTTACAGTCGCAGGGTCATACAGTAATAGATTGTAATTCTAATGCGTATGATGTAAACAGTGAGCTTTCGGAAGGAACAAATAAAGCGAATTCAAATGGTTGTGATGTATATATTACTATTCATATGAATGCTTCCGGAGGTGCGGGAAACGGGACAGAAGTGTGGCTGTATGACGGAAGCAATGGGACAATGAATAGCATCGCAGATAATATCTGCAATAATTTTGCAAAAAAAGGATTTCAAAACCGAGGGAGAAAATATAATACAGGTTACCATGACTTAAATGCTTCCGCTATGCCAGCAATGATTGTGGAAACGTTATTTTGCGATAACAGCCATGATGTCGATTTATATAACAGTTTGGGGCCATCTGGCATTGCGGAACTGATTGCAAAGGGAATTGCAGGACAGACTGTATCTGGAGGAGGTTCATATACCCCGCCGGCACAATCTGGAGGAGAAAGCTCTTCTAGTAGTTCTGGAGATGCAGGAGTTGTATTTACCTATGCTGTAAAGTTGACAGATGGAACAATTTTGCCATTTGTGAGCAACCTGTCTGATTATGCAGGGCTTCCAGGACGGACAATCGCTGGAATTGCAATTAAAGTAAACAAGGGGTCTGTGAAATATCGGGTACATGTTAAAGGCGGCGGATGGTATCCATATGTAACTGGATGTAATTGGAACGATATTAATAATGGATGGGCTGGTGACAATGGTATTGTGATTGATGCAGTAGAAGTATATTATAATACACCAGCTGACATTATAAATACATACGGCTATCAAAAAGCACAGTACAGAGTTGCTCCGATCGGTGGTGGTTATTATCCGTGGCAGTTCGACAATGAAGTCGGAAATGGACAGGATGGGTATGCTGGAGCGTTTGGAGTTGCGTTTGATAAATTCCAATTATTTTAACAGTCTTGGAGGGAATTATGGCATATTTAAAATTTTTGAAAAGTGAAAAAGTATATAAAGCAAAAGTTATTCCGAATGGAAATATTGTAACCTTAAAATTTGATTCAGAAAAAGAAGTATCTACGGCAGGATTCAATTTATTCCTTGATGAGGCTTGTGAGGTAGACATCGGAGCAAATTTCTATCACGATTTTACGACCATTTATCGAAATGACGATGTGATAGAAGAATACAACGGTTATCAGTTGTCAAACGACGGAAGTGTATATGTCGCGCCAGAGCCGACACCAGAACCACCAGAGCAGACATTAGAAGAAATAAAAGAAGAGAAGAAATCAGAGATAAAAAGCATGTCTGAAAGCGATATTGTAACTGGGAAAAAGTTTTCCGACCATCAGTTTAGCTACACGTCCTCGGACAAAATGAATATTCGAAATGCTTATGAAGATACGCTTAATTCCGGCAATGTAGCATTATTAAAAGATTCCGATGGCGTAAGCGTAGAATTAAATCAAGCACAGGTGGCGTCCTTGTACCGCGAGCAAGAAAAAAATAGGATAGAAAAAGAAAGTTATGCGGAACAAATGATTAAAATGGTCGATAATTCGACTACAAAAGACGTTGTAGATAGGATAGTTTATGGAAACGAGTTAAAAGGTGATTATCTTGTAAGTTATAATGAGCAGGTTAAAAAAGGAATTGAATTACTGAGTAACAGCATAAGTGCGATGGGTGCAATTAAAATGCAGGCTCAAATCAATGCGGTTAGCAATACTGATGAACAGGCTTTGGCCACTAAAGGGTTATATAAATATTGGGACAATGACGCGGAAGGCTATCATTACAGCATGTCTAATCCAGATGATTTGCGGCGGAATTACGGTGATGGACTTTGGGCTTTGCAGAAAGAACATGATAAACAGTCAAATTGGTATCCAGGAGCAGACCCGACATTATGGAGACAGATTATTGAAGGACATAATGGTACATACGAAGACCCAATTCCGGTGCCTGATAGCGTATCAACCAGTGGATTTGAATATGAATACGGAAAATATTACAGCGAGAACGGCTCTGTTTATCTTTGTCAGCGTCAAGGCGTAGAAGACCCAGAGAGCATGTACGGTCAGAAGGAAACGCTGTATTTTCCACCTTCATCCTTAATTGGGATATATTTTGTTGTAGTTTGATTATAGGGGCGTGTAAAATTCGCCCCTAGTTTTTCCCCGTATCATACACATAATCCACATAGTCATATACAGATTGTTTGTGTTTTTCATTTATTTTATCTATTTTTTCTATACATCTGTCTGTTTTATCGTCAGTAATAAAAATATGAAAATGAAGAACTTCGCAAATTTTAGTGACTGTGGACAGTTTAACGTCCTTGCGTTCCCCGTATAAGATAGATTGTAAATTGCGATAGGACATATTGCACTGAATTGCCATTTCTGTCATATCTAAATGTTTACGGTCCATCTCTTTTAACATGTGTTCTCTTAATTCTGTTAAAATTTTTTGTGTCATTAAAAACCAATCTACGCACTGGAACTCATAAAATTATAATTATTATGTATTGAAGTGCATATGCCCCCTTCCCCATTATGATAAGATTAAACTGTCCTTAAAACAGGACAACTTCAAGTTCTGGTAAGGGAAGAAAAGGTATTTTGCTTTTCTTCCCTCATGTAGAATTTTACTATATTTTGTGGGGTGAAGAAGTAAAATCTTGTCGAATATCGATAAATATTTTGTGCGTGGAGGGAATTATGGAGAAGAATGTTGAATCAAGTCCGTTAAGGCCGAAAGAGTATTATAGAGAAAGGATCATTGAATTATTGAAAAAAGTAAAAGACGAAGGAACTTTGAGATATTTATATACATTTCTAACATTATTTTTGGAGAAGTGGGGTTAATTCCCACTTCTCTGTGTTGAAAGCATAGAATCAATCATATCTAATACAACTTTTTTATCGCGCTCGTTCAATAACGAATATCTATAGTAAAAATCAAAATCTTTTATCGCCTGTTCTGGTGAATCTTTTCGTTCCATAGGAACATCAAATCCCATTAACCACGCTTCTGTAACATTTAAAGCCATTCCTAAAACTACCAATTTATCTTGGCTTGGCTCTACTTTTCCCGAAACATATTGGCTTATGTCAGATTTATTCATTTTTACATCATACTTAGCGCAATAAGGAAGAGATAAATTTAAAATATCTACTTGCTTAAGATTACGCTTTTCCATTATAAATTTAAGTCTTTCTGATGTGGTTGCCCTTTTCAATATGACCGCCTCCTTTCAACAAGAATATAGCACGCTTTGAACAAAAGTTCAATATAAAAAACAAATAAAGTTAAAAAAAATGAACTTATATATTGACATTAAAAGAGAAGGGTGTTATTGTAAGTATAGTTCAAATATTTGAACTAGAAAGGAGGAAGGAAAATGGCTTTTGATTATAACAAATTAAGAGGACGTATTGTAGAAAAGTATGGAAGTCAAATTGAGTTCGCTAAAGCAATGGAATGGTCTGAACGTACATTATCGAAAAAAATAAATGGAAAAATTCCGTGGAAACAGCCTGATATACTCAAAGCTATAGGCTTGCTTGATTTGTCGGAAGATGATATTCAGGAATATTTTTTTACAATAAAAGTTCAAAATATTTAACTTTAAAATAGGAGAGAGAATGAACGAATTACAGATTTTTGAAAGCAAAGAGTTTGGTAGCGTTAGAACTATGACAATAGGAAATGAGATTTGGTTCGTGGCTTCTGACGTTGCAAAAGCACTTGGATATAGCAATCCAAGAAAAGCAGTTTCAGACCATTGTAAGGGAGTAACGAAACGTGACACCCCTACATCTAGTGGGGTTCAGAATATTTCCTACATAAATGAAGGAGATATGTACCGATTAATTATGCGCTCAAAATTACCGTCTGCTGAAAAATTTGAAGATTGGGTTGTCAATGATGTGCTTCCATCAATTCGCAAGCACGGCATGTATGCGGTTGACGAGCTGGTGAACAATCCAGACTTGCTTATCAAGGTGGCAACTGAGTTGAAAGCAGAGAAGGAGAAGAACAAGGAGCTTGAGAACACGGTGCATGAAATGAACAAGACTATCGGGGAACTTGCTCCAAAGGCTGACTATGTGGATGTCATTCTCAAAAGTAAATCTACTGTACTTGTTACCCAGATAGCGCAAGATTATGGAATGTCTGCAAAGGCATTCAACAAACTTCTGAGAGATTTACATATCCAACACAAGGTGGGAGACCAGTGGATTTTGTATAGACCATATCTTGGAAACGATTATGTTCACAGCAAAACTATTGACATTATACGTTCAGGCGGAAGGCCGGATGTCAAAATGCAGACTGAGTGGACGCAAAAAGGAAGGCTGTTTCTTTATGAAACGCTTAAAGAACATGATATTTATCCATTGATAGAAAGGTGAGTAAATATGAAGAAGAGAGAAGCAATGGCAGTATTTAATTCAAGAATCGTAAACGGGCAGGTGAACGTAGAGTTCTTGCACGATAAAAAGGAACTGGAAAAGGAAATACGGACATTATCCGACCTTGACGAAGGGTTTGATGATGCGGTGTTTGAACTTGGAGTTTCTGTATTGGCAAAGAAATTTTTGAAAGAATTGAGGGAGGACTAAGAAATGTATATACCTGAATTTTGGTGTGGCGTACTTGCCACGATTTTAGCAGAGGTGGGATTTATTTTAGTCGGAACGGCGTGGACAGTATGGAAAGAAAGAAAAAATCACAGAGGGCAGGACAATGAAACAGGGGAAAAGGCTGACTAGGGAGCAGAAAGAATGTGTTTCTGCTCATAACTATAATGCAAAGGAGTGGTCGCTGGTAAAGGAAACGGAGTTCTATTTATATATTGTCAAGAAGGGAACGAAGCAAGTGGAAGTTCTTGACAAGTTTACGAGAACAAAGAAAAGAAGGGGAAATCGGAATGAGGGAGATAATACCGAAAAAACAAATAGAGCTGATTTCGGTGGAGAGAACGTCGCTGATCGTACCGGAACAGCCGAGGATTCGACGTAAAAAGCAAAAAGAAATGTCATGGAAAGACTGGGCGCTGTTTACAGTGCTGGTATGTGGAGTTTTTATAGGGATGCCTGTGTGTTACATATTCTTTGGACATTAAAAATGCGCTGCCACGACCACCAATCAGAACAGCGCAAAAGCAACTAATAAAGCTACTTCTATGCTTATTTTACGGCATGGGGAAAGGAAAAGTCAATGAAAAAGAAAGAAATCAAGAGTGCTGAGATTGTAGGCGAATTTACAGTAGGAGAAACACATGAGATTAGTGTGGACTGGAACGGATATAACTATTTGATTATTTATGGGAGTCATATTAATGGCTGGTTCGTGGCTATTCCAAATTGGGAAGTGTGTGCAGAAACGGCAGAACCAGACGACGTGTTTTACAACACGGAAAAACTCTCAAAGGCTTTAGATAATGCAAACGCAGGCAGAGCATTAGCCGAAGCGGTCAGCGCGCACTGGCAGTATACGAAGAACAAGGACAAAGAAATGATGAACGAACCGATAGGCGACGAGGTACACAATGCGTAGCTGTCGTATCTGCCACTGCCTCTGCGACCCCGGCGATTTAGAACAGGGCGTGTGTGATGATTGCCGGGCAGAGATAAGCAAGAGAAAGGAAAGCAAAGTGAAAACCGAACGGCTGATGAAAGCCGAATTTGAACAGATGGAATTGGAGGATATGTTATGGACGGAAAAATTGTAAATGCACAGATTACCAACGTTAATTTGGGATATGAAGACCACGGCATACTTACATTTGGTTTGACACTAGAATTCGGTGCTTGCGGATGTGTATTCGGTGGATATGCACTTGATACATACGACAAAATAAAGAAAAGGCGTGTGGCAAGTGCAAAGTCAATGGAGTGTTTAACAGAGATTATGCGTGTTGTGGGAGTGAGAAACTGGGAAGATTTAAACGGAAAATACATAAGGGTAGTTAATAATGGATTGGGTTCATGCGTTGATACAATCGGCAATCTTATGAAAGATGAATGGTTTAACATAAGTGAATTTTTTGAGGAGGTAAAAACAAATGCAGACGCTTAAATTAAAATTACTCCGTCTAGTAAACTTTATGACTTACCATGACAGGATATTTGATTTTGCGGACAGGACGATCATCAGCGGAAAGAATGGAAAAGGAAAGACAAGCGTGGTGACGGCGTATCTCTGGCTGATGTTCAATTGCGATTATCAGCTTAATGATAATCCGAAAGTGCGCCGAGAAGTCAACAGACAGCCAGTAAACGATATGGACGTTGAGGTTACAGCGGTATTCGATATGGACGGCAAGGAAGTGACCGCCCGAAAGGTACAGAAACGGACAATTGGGAAGGATGGAATTTCCTACAAGGACGATAACAGCTATTTCATCAATGATGTGCCAAAAACATTGAGGGACTTCAACAGTTATTTTGGTATGGATATGAAAACGCTGCTCATGTGTTCCAATATCAACGCCTTTCTGGAAAAGAAGCCGGGAGAGGTTCGTGAGTACATATTCAGCAAGATTAAGAATGTGATTGATTTAGATATGGCTAAAACATCTGTGGAACTGGCAGAACTTGTCCCGCTGTTAGAACAGTATACCCGCGAAGAATTAGAGGCTACGAACAAAGCCACAAAGTCACGGGTTACGAAAGAAATTCCTGTTCTTGATGGCCAGATTAAAGAGAAAGAGCGTGACGTGACCGCTGACAGCGAAATTGACGTGGCGGAACTGGAACTTTTGAGGAACAGCCTGAAAGAACAGATTGCGGAGAACCGAACAAAACAAGACGATACGGAGAAGCAGTTGGAAGAGTGGCAGGCATTATCTGACGGCGTCCTGGAGCTGAAATTCCAGTTGAACGGGTTACAACAGAAAGCAAACAAGGAGTTAGAAGAAAAACGTTCTGGACTTAAAGGGCATTTAATTAGTTTAAACAAAAGGCTTGATGATACCACGAATACTATTTCTATGGCAAAGGGGAAGATTGAGCAGATTGAGCGAACGATCAATACATATAAGACAGAACGTGATGAACAGACTAAAAAATGGGATGAGGCAAAAAAGAGGGAATTTGACGAGGCTACGCTAATTTGCCCGTATTGTGGACAGGCATATCCGGCAGATAAGCAGGAACAGTTAAAAGCTGAATTTGAACGACGCAAGAAAGAAGAAGTTGAGAGTATTGAAAAAAGAGGCTTTGAACTTAAAGGGCTTATTGAAGAACAGGAGAAAGAACTGGAAGGATTTAAACTCATCCTTGCAAACAATGAACCATCGGAGAGGACATGGGAAAAGGAGATTCTTCAAACAGAAGAATATATAAAAACTATTCCATTGGTAGCAGACATTTCCAACACCGAGGAATATAAGTCTATCACAGCGCAAATCGCGGAGAAAGAGCAGGCATTAAATAAGGGAACTTCAGCACAGGCTATCCGTCAGCAGTTGAAAGCCGAGGAAGAAGATTTGAGACAGAAGTTGTCTGAGACAGAACGGAAGATTGCTATGGCTGACAAGTCTAAGGACGAGGAACGCCTTGAAGAATTACGGCAGAAGAAACTTGATCTTGAGCAGAGTAAGGCTGACGCTGAAAAGGTGCTGTATTTGCTCGATGAACTGGACAAGGCGAAGAACAATGCGTTGTCGGCTGAGGTTAATTCCCTATTCAATATCGTGGAGTGGCAATTGTTTGAATATGCAAAAAACGGAGGCTATAAATCTTGTTGCATACCGAAGATAGATGGCATGTCGCTTCTGGACATTTCCTCAAATAAGGCGAAAAAGCTGATTGGGAAACTGGACATCTGTAATTCGATACAGAAATTAGAAGGAATACAGACTTTAATCTTTCTGGATGACACGGAGGCACTCGATACGGACAATCTGAACAAGGCTTTGAACATTACGGATTGCCAGATTATCGCTTTGAAGGTGACGGATGATGAAGAATTAAATGTGAGGTGTTTCGAATGATACTGATTAAAGCAAGATACCTGAAAGATGGCAAGATGACCGGCAGAGAATACGCTTTTTGTAGTAACGTTCTGGTGAAGCCGGGCGATACGGTGCAGATCGGAAAGGCACAGGCGGTTGTGACACAGATAAATGTTCCAGAGGAAGAGGTTCTTCCGTTCCGGGACAAGCTGAAAAAGATTGATGGGAAAGTGGAGGAAATATGAGTTATAGCAGTTTATGGGTAATGGATAAAAAGTTTCACGGAGAAGTGCTGGCAGAATTTAAAAATTCATGGTGGTTTTCTCCTATTATATGGCACATTTTATCTGAAAAGTATTTGCCTAAGAAATTCGGATTAGTACAGTCCGTTATTGGACTTGACGGCAACAATGTATGGAAACAAATCAATGATTTTATGAACCACTCAGATAATACATGTGAGCGAATTTGTTGGGAAATGTCAAATCAATGCGTGTATTTTACAAAAGACAAAGAATGTATAGCTAATAGCATTTTGGAATTTATCAAAACGCATAAAGAGTACCACAAGAATGAAGAAGATAATGTAGGCGCTTTGGAACGAGAGCATATTATCGAAAGATTTACAGAAATATCTGATACGATTCGTTCCATTGACGAAAACGCATATCCCTATTTTATCTTCAAAAATACGTCTGTCGATGATGGCGTAGAAAGATGGTTTGAAACATACAACGAAGAAACGGACGAATATGAACCGAGCAGTTTGAAAGACTTTTCAGAACTTGCAACAGAATTTGTTGTTATAGAAAATGGGGAAATCAAAAATTTTATAAGTAATCTTGATTATCAATATGAGTTGGAGGACAAATAAATGGCAGAGAAGAAAGAAGTAGCGGTACAGGAAAATAAGGGCGTTGTGGAGTATGAAGCTAATGGAGAAATGGTGAAATTGTCTCCGACAACAATTAAAAAATATCTTGTTAGCGGCGGTGGTCAAGTTAGCGATCAGGAAGTTATGATGTTTCTCTCACTTTGCAGATATCAGCACTTAAATCCATTTTTAAGAGAAGCATACCTTATTAAATTTGGGAGTAATGACCCGGCAACGATTGTAACGGGAAAGGATGTTTTTACGAAAAGAGCGAAAGCAACGCCAGAATATGCAGGAAAGCAAGCAGGAGTTATTGTGCTTGCCAAAGACGGAACGGTTATTGAGCGAGAGGGGACGCTTGTTCTTCCGACAGAGCAGTTAGTTGGCGGATGGGCTAAAGTGTTTATCAAAGGGCATGAATCTCCTGAGTATGCATCTGTAAATCTCGAAGAATACATAGGGCGCAAGAAAAACGGAGAAGTGAATAGTCAGTGGTCGAAAAGGCCGGCGACTATGATACGGAAAGTAGCTGTGGTTCAGGCTCTTAGAGAAGCATTTCCAGACAACTTTCAGGGGATGTATACACAGGAAGAAATGAGCGAAGTTTCGGACGTTAAACTTGATACAGCAAAGGTTGTAGAAAGTGAAATTTCGGAAAATGCGAATCAAATCGACTTTGACGAGGAATACGAAGAACCGGAGCAAAAACCGCAGAAGGCAGAGCAGGAGCTCCCGCCGTTTATGGCACAGTAGGAGGGTGAAAAATGCGAGTGATTAGCCAGTCAGGAAACTTTGATTTTCCATACGAACAAATAATTATACATCGTGACGAAAATGAGATATGGTATCGGCTTTGCGGAGACGCAAGCAAGAGGGGTATTCTTGCCAATTACACATCGCCGGAAAAGGCCGAAAAGGCGATGGAGATGTGTAGACTTGCATATTCTGGCGAACTTTTCCTTTGCGCTTCTGATTATGTGGTAGAAGATATTGATTTGTCGCAAGAACTCGAAGAAAAAATTAGAGAATCAATGAAGAACAATGGATTTATTCAAACCGTTCCTAACAATCCAGTAATTGAGTGCAGAGTATTTCAGTTTCCGGCAGACGAGGATGTGGAGCTAGAAGATGAATGACATTAAATTTCTCAAAACTCTTAGGAAGATTTGCGAAAAA
Source organism: Mediterraneibacter flintii (assembly GCF_055387595.1). Classification (NCBI taxonomy): domain Bacteria; kingdom Bacillati; phylum Bacillota; class Clostridia; order Lachnospirales; family Lachnospiraceae; genus Mediterraneibacter; species Mediterraneibacter flintii. The sequence continues at coordinate 2,768,401 of NZ_AP031405.1, read as the reverse complement.
AGATGCAATGTTGATTTTGATGAACTCGGCAAAGAGTTGACGCCAGAATATGAACATTGTCCGTTTCCTTGGAGATTTTGTGATTTGGATGTAGATTTCTATGAAATGTCGGATGAACAGTTGGAAGAAATATGCGAGAAAGTTAGGAGATGTAAAGATGTTGAAACTTAAATGCCTCGGCTCTGGTTCCAAACAAGGAAATTGCTATCTGCTTTCGACCGAGAAAGAAACACTCATTTTAGATTGCGGTCTGCCGATCATGGAGATTAAGAAAGGACTGAACTTTGATATTAGGAGGATATCTGGTGTTTTATGTAGCCATGTCCATCTCGATCACAGCAAAGCACTAAATGACTTTTACAAAATGGGGGCACATATCGTAGCGCCCTTCCAGGCAGGCGAAGTAAAACGATCACATGCGACGATGGGAAGTTTTGACGTGACTTCTTTCGATTTACCGCACAATGGAACATGGAACAATGGATTTTTAATCAAGGCGGAGGGGCAGAAGATACTTTACATGACGGACTTTGAATATTGTCCGTACATATTCAAGAAACAGTGGATTAACCACATGATTATCGAGTGCAATTATGAGCAGGAGCTTGTCGATAAGGATTTGCCGAATTTTGAGCATAAAGTCAAGGGTCATTGTTCGCTCGATACCTGCAAAACATTTGTAGAGAAGAACCGCACAAAAGACCTGAGAAGCGTTCTGCTTTGTCATATGGGCGGTGAAACATGCCGAGGCGATAAATGTGTCACAGAGGTACAGAAGGTAGCGGGAAACGCCATATACGTCGATTATGCGGCGGCAGGAAAAGAGTGGGAACTGAAAAAAAGTTTATGTCCGTTTTGAGGAGGATAAGGATGCGTTTAATTTATAAAATTTTCTATGCATTATGGATTGTTTCATTCATCGTTTGGATTGCATGTGTTATTTATAGAATTAAATATGGAGACGTGATTCCAATGCTTATATCAGCTTTGCTGATATGCTTGTTTACGTTATTAATGAATGCGACAAAACAATAAGGAGAGCAATTATGAAAATCAGAACAAAGAACGCAGAGTACATCGGATATTGGACGGTTCACGGCGAACAGTTCAATGAATGGCGGTGTCCTGATAAGGATTGTGGTATGCATGTTACGGAAGAATACAATTTCTGTCCTTACTGCGGTCGAAAGCTGAAGTTTGAACCGCCGAAACCGTCAAAAGAATTTCTGGAATTTTTAGGGAGGATTTGAGCCATAAGAGTTGGCAGAAAGGGAATGATATGTGCGAATTTTGCGAATTTATAAAAAGCTATTGGGAAGACAAGTTTATGAATGACGATTGCTGTTACCATGATATTCACGAAGATATGGCTAGAGAGAATCCGAATATCGGAAATAGGGGTGGAGCAGACACGATTAAATTGATTAGGCACAATGGTGAATTTAAATTTTATGGATTTAACAAATATCCATATAAAAATAATGCGTTATATGAAAATGTGGAAATAAATTACTGCCCTGTTTGCGGAAGAAAATTAAGTGAAGGAGAGGAAATTGAAAATGAAGTATAAAGTAGAGGTTAAAACGGAAAAAGAAATAGAAGAATACTGGGTTTTACGGGCGATTCTTGACACGGGTGTTCAGAAAAAAGTAATTAAGGAAAGGGAATTTGAAGAACGTCCTGCATTAAATGATGTTGTCGAATTTCTTGAAGAAAGCAACGCCTCCTTTGTGTCGATGGAACGCAACTATAGATTTCCAGATTCGGAACTTCTGTTTATGTAGAAAGGTGGAATGACTTATCAATAAAGCAGTTTTAGTTGGACGTCTTGTGCGCGATCCAGAGGTTAGATATGGCGGAGCGAATAATACAGCCGTGGCGAAGTATACGCTGGCCGTGGATAGGAAATTCAAAAGAGACGGAGAGCCAACGGCAGACTTCATTCAGTGTACAGTATTTGGGAGAGCTGCGGAGTTTGCGGAGAAATACTTCCGTCAGGGTATGAGAATTTCTGTCTCCGGTCGTATCCAGACGAGAAACTACACGAACAAGGATGGCGTGAAGGTTTACACGACAGAGGTGATCGTGGAGGAACAGGAATTTGCAGAGAGTTTAGCAGAACAGGAGCGAAACCGCAGGGCGCAAGAGCAGCCGTCACCGTATGGCTCCGCGTCGACGGACGATGGTTTCGCAAATATCCCAGATGGTATTGATGAGGAATTACCATTTAATTAAAAAATAAAATTTGGAGGAAAAAAGAGGTTTGCGCGCGCTTAAAACTATAGTTTACTCCAAAACAGAAAATGAAAGTAGATATTTTTAATACAGATAAAAAGTACAATATAATTTATGCGGATCCGCCGTGGAGTTACAAAGACAAAGCATTGGCAGGAAATAGAGGAGCTTGTTGCAAATATCCCGTTATGAAAATTTCTGATATTGCGAGATTGCCAATCACTAAAATAACTGCGGATGATGCTATTCTTTTTCTTTGGATTACAATGCCAAAGTTGAACGAATGTTTTGAAGTTATTAAAAAATGGGGCTTTGAATATAAAACATGTGCATTTACATGGATAAAGAAGAATCGAAAATCAGATAGTTTGTTTATGGGAATGGGACGTTGGACAAGGGCAAATGCAGAAATTTGTTTACTTGCAACGAAGGGAAAACCGAAAAGAATAAATGCAGGGGTACATAGCATTGTATTGAGTAGAATTGAAGAACACAGCAAAAAGCCAGATGAAGTGCGAGAGCGTATTGTGCAACTTTGCGGAGATGTTCCGCGAATAGAATTATTTGCAAGGCAACAATATAAGGGCTGGGATTGTTGGGGGAATGAAGTATGAAAGAAGAAACAAAACAGATGATTGACCTGTCATTGCAAATACTTCGGCAAAATTTAATTGAAAATGAAGTGAGTATGGCAGTAGATAGGGAAAATGGTCGCTTGCTATTCTTCAGCACTGAGGAATACTTGCGGAACAAGAAGTTTGATGGCTTTAGTGTGAATATTGAGAATTTGGTTAGGTAGGTGTTGTGGAATGGATAAAAGAAAGAATATTGCAAAAGCAAAAGCCATAGAGCAGCAGAACAAGAAACGCTTGCTTGAAATCAATCCCGATCTGAACGAGGATAGCGGCATTTATTTTCTATTGAGAACAGATGAAGATGAAATATCCTATTTTTACATAGGACAAGCCAAACACATTTTAACAAGGCTTGCGCAGCACCTTGTTGGATATCAGCATATAGATTTGAGTTTGAAGAAGCGAGGTTTCTATTCTTCGGGAAATCCTTTTGGGTGGCGAATAGCGTTTCTCAATTATCCAGAAGACAAACTTGATGAAATGGAACAGTATTGGATTCTCGCATATACAAGACAGGGCTATCAGTGCCGATACAACAAAACATCTGGCGGTCAGGGAGAAGGGAAAGAGAAAATCAATGAGTTTCGCCCCCAGAAAGGCTACCATGACGGCATAAAGCAAGGGAAAAAGACCCTTGCCCGTGAGCTATCGCACATCATAGACAAACACTTGACTGTGGCGATAAAACCTGAAAAGGCGGGGAATAAAGTGTCGATCAAGGCTATGGAAAAATTCAATGGTTTGATTGATGAAAATAATTATGAATGAAAGGGAAACGATATGTTAGTGGAAAACAAAATACAGATTGAGGCAATCAAAACACGGAATTATCTTGCAGAGGAAAATGATAATACTGTGATGATAACAGATGGTTACATGATTGTATATATACCAAAAGATGATTGTCTTATTGATATAAGCAAATTGAGACAAGTAGGAGAAAAATTTCTCCGAAACTATGATAGAGAAAAATTGAAGAAAAAGTTAGTAAAGGCAAGGCTTTCAAAGAGAGCGCTTTTCCTTGATAAACGAACAGTCCGGCTTTATGAAAGCGATTTGGGTGTCAAAATTTGGTTGGACACGAAGTATATCAAACTGTTTGATGGTTGCGATACTTATTCAGTGGACACTGGTGGCGATTACAAGATGATTGCATTTGTGAGATACGAAGAGATTATCGGATTAGTACTCCCTGTCCGTGTTGGAAATGATTCTTGGAATGAATAAAGAAAAGACAGAACTTGAAGAAATGAACTGATGGAGGAACGATGGATGGTAATTACATAAAAATCAATCGGAAGATTTTGGATTGGGAATGGTATAAAAACGAACATACAAAAAATTTGTTTTTGCACTGTCTCTTGAAAGCAAATTGGAAGGACGGGAAATTTGAAGGGAAAATTGTTGGTCGCGGATCATTCATAACTTCTATAAAGAAATTATCTTCTGAATTAAATTTAACGGAAGATGAAGTCAGAACAGCTTTAAAGCACCTAATAGAAACAGGAGAAGTTACCAAACAAACCACAAACAAATATACCGTAATTACGGTAAATAACTATGGTGTTTATCAAGAAGTTACCAACCAATTCCCAAACAAATCCCAAACTATTCCCAAACCATTCCCAACAATAGAAGAAGGAAAAAAGGAAAGAAAGGAAGAATATAATAATACTTCTTGCTTGGAGCGAAAAACTTCGCTCTCGCTTGCTGACGTGGAGGCTATCCCGCTAAATGACGGAACGGAGTGGAGCTGTCCTATTGACGATTATAACGAATATGTCAGGCTGTATCCCGCCGTGGACGTGAGACAGGCGTTCCGTGACATGAGGGCATGGAGTTTGAGCAACCGGGAAAAACGAAAAACACGGCGAGGGGTTAAGCGGTTTGTGAATAGTTGGCTGTCAAAAGTGCAGGACAGGGGAGGACAAAGACCGGCAACGCAGAGTAAAAGTCCTGTTGTGAAAAACAACAACAATTTTGAACGGCGCAACTATGACATGGACGATTTGGAAAGCAAACTTTTAGGAGGGAATCATGGCGCAGGAAATAAAGCATAGCTTCAGCGGAAACAGAAGAAAACAGTCAGCCGGATTTAAACAGGGGAACATGGCGGCGTTTATGTACGCTGGAACAAAACGGAAGAGAAAAAAGCAGGTGAAAGGAAAATGACAAATCTTGAAAATTTAAACAACATTACAGGAGGAAGCGACAATGCGGAAATATGCTCTGTAAAAATGCTTTTAGCACAGATAGATGAAGATATTGGAAGAGGACGGTATGAAGTAAACCGAGATACATACTTAAAGCGATATAAAGCACAAAAAGAATGGCTGGAAATCGAAATATAATAAAAATAGAAAGGTAATTACAGATGATAAAACGCAAAAGGATGAACCCAGCACTAGCTAGACTGACACAGCAAAGAAAAGATAATATGCTTATTTCGGCAGCAGGAAAAGCAAATTTAATTATATCATTGATGGTGCTGCACGATAAATTTGGATATGGAGAAAAGAGATTAAGTAAATTTTTGGATGAGTACAACAAACAACTTGAAGCATACAATGAAGGATATGTCGAAAGTGTAAGCGATTTTACTACTGTACTAAAAGAAGAGTGTGGGATTGAAATAAAATAAATAATTACTTGAGAGAAGGGCAAGAAAATGATAAAAACAGACACGGATTGGTATAAAAATAAAGAAAAAGCAAAGAGATTGTTAAAACAAGGAGCGTCTATTAAGCATGTATCTATGGTTACGGGAATAAAGTATTCAACATTATACTCATGGATAGAAAGAACAGAAAAGAAATGTGCTGCCCTTCCACAGGGGACTCCGGGATGGAATGCTGACCGGCATGCATGTAGAAGCTGCCAGTATCGTGCAAAAGGACATAAAGGTTGCGACTACTACATACTAACAAACAAGGAAAGAGGCGGGGATGCAGCAGATTGTAAAAAGTATACAGAAGGAGACAGGATAAAGAAAATTCAAGACTGAGGTGACAAAATTGGATAGATCTATCAGACAAAGAATAGAAAAGCTGATACACAGCTATGAGCGTCAGATGAAGAGGAATGAGAAGAAAGAAAAGGAGTATGAGGGCAGGAAAGAAGATTTATCTGCGTATGGATATTGGCAGATGGGAATGTATGGAGCAAAAGCAATGCTATATGCGGATGTGATTGATGATTTGAGAGAACTCATTGAAGGAGAATCAAAGTAATATATCTTCCTGCGGGCAGGGAGAGAAAGGAGTTAATCCAGGAAATGCTTGATTTTGGATTTCACAACATGGACTGCATGGATGGCATGAAAGAGTTCCCGGATAAATTTTTTGATCTGGCCATTGTTGATCCACCGTATTTTAGCGGACCGGAAAAACGTGGATTTTACGGACGGAAGACTAGCCCGATAGGAGTGCAGCGCGTTTATGAAAAATCCGAAGAATGGGAAGTGCCAGGCCCGGGATATTTTAAGGAGCTTGAAAGAGTGTCAAAGCAACAGATTATTTTTGGATGTAATTATTTTGACTGGCATTTTCCAGCAGGACGTATTGTGTGGGATAAGTGCAATGAAAAGAATTCATTCTCTGATTGCGAGATAGCATCCTGCAGTCTGCATAATTCGGTGAGGTTATTTCGGTATATGTGGAATGGGATGATGCAGGGAAAAAGCATTGAAGAAGGATGGATTCAGCAGGGGAATAAGAAACTGAATGAACAGCGGATACACCCTACACAAAAACCGGTAAATCTATACAGATGGATAGTGAGAAAGTATATAAAACCAGGATGGAAAGTGCTGGATACTCATGTAGGGAGCGCAAGCAGTCTGATTGCATACTATGAGGCAGGAATACAGTATGTAGGATTTGAGAAAGACAAGAGAATGTATGAAAAAGCAAGAAAAAGGCTTGAAGCAGAAAAGGCGCAACTGAATATTTTTGATATAGGTGTTGAACGAGGATAATGGAATAAGACAGCAGAACAAAAGGAGGGAGAGCGAAGATGGCAATTTTAAATTATACGACAACGATAGACGCATTTAAGACTGTATCAGAAATTGAATACATCCTAATGAAACATGGGGCAAAATCTATTATGAAAAATTACGAAGGTGAATCTGTGACAGGCTTGTCATTTTTAATTGATACAGGGGCGCAGCAGATACCGGTGAGGCTTCCAGTCAAAGTAGATTCCTGCTTTATGATACTCAAAAAGGAAAAGAAAGAAAATCCGCGTAAGCAGATAAAGGATACATGGCAGCAGGCAGAAAGAGTCGCATGGAGGATTTTAAAAGACTGGGTGGAAGCACAGATGGCGCTGTTGGATATTGATATGGTAAGATTTGAAGAAATTTTTCTGCCTTATATTGAAGTACAGGGGCAGACGGTATTTGAAAAACTGGAAGAAAAACAATTTCTGTTGGAAGGGTAGGAAAGCGAAGATGGAGAGATTAACACATGAGAGAAATAACGGGATAAAGACGGGATACTGGTCACCGAATAAGAAACAAGAATTGGTGGACACACTTGCAGCATATGAGAACACCGGCCTCACACCGCAGGAGGTGCGGGAGCTGAAGCTGCAGAATACAGCAGAAAGTATTACGGTAGAAGAATTTCACGGAGTTAAATGTTATAGCTGCCCTATTTGCAATGAACCGGTGCATGAAAAAGATAATTTCTGTTCGAAGTGTGGACAGCGTTTGAAGCGGGAGGACTGAAATGAGTAGAAAAGTAAAGTGTAAGATGTGCGAAAAAAGTATGCGGTGGGCGCTTCCAGAACGCGTGACTGAAAATAATTATGAATATGCAAAGCATTGTCTCCGAATGGTAAAGAATACGCTTGTTTGCGATCGTACAATGCGGACGAAGTATATTGAACATGAACAATATTGCAAATATTTCCGTAAGAAAGATGAACGAGAGCTTGAGTATGATATAAAGGCAGAACCGAAAAGAATTCAAAAACTTGCGGATATGATAAAGGAGTATGAAAGAGAGGTAGGACTGACATGCAGAAAGTAGTAAGAACAGCACCGACAAGCACATGGGAATGGTATGAGCCATCACGATTTGAACATTTACAAAAGGCACTTGCAGAAGGATGGAAAGTTGTTATGTGCAACAAAATAGGAGAAGATCTGGAATATATACTTGAAAAGGAGGACTGACATGTGCGAATACTGCGAAGGTAAAAAACCTCTAACAGATAAAATATATGATGATGGCAGTAGGTTTGACGATAAACTATCAACTCGGATCGAATTTCTTGGTGTAGTTCCAATGATAATATCAGAATACAAAAAGAAAAACTTCCACTGGATATTCTGCAAAAATATGACGGAAGAACAAAAAGAATTTCTTTCAAAGAAGTGGGCAGTACCTATCACGTATTGTCCAAAGTGCGGAAAGAAACTATACGAGGAGGATTAATATGCAGGAATTAAAGAAGATTCTGGAAGAGGTAGAGGAGATAGGAAATATACAGTTTGCGAGCTACACGAAACCCCTGATTGCTGTCGAAGATGTCATAAAGATTATCCGTAAGCACATGAATGACGGCTGGATACCGTGCGAGGAGCCACCGGAGATTGATTGTAGAACCATTTTGATTCAACTGAAAAATGAAGGCATAATGGAAGGACTTTATAACGGTTCTGAATTTGTAGGAATAGACAGAATGGGTACGTATCAATTTCTGAAAAGCAATCCCCCGCTATATTGGCGAAGGAAACCAGAGCCATACCGACCGGGAGAATCGGGAGAAAAGGAGAGGGAACAAATGAGTGATGATTTAATCAGCCGGAAAGCGGCAATAGAATTAGTGATTGCTGAGTATGATAGATTTCAGGCCAATGGAGGAAGTCACAGCGGAAGAAATGAGCTGGATAAGGCTATAAAAATGCTGCAGAATATGCCGACTGCTTTTGACAAGGAAAAGGTGATTAACATTATTGCCAGTGCTAATAGCCATATTACTATGGGAAATAAAATGCAAGCGTTGGCTTATATGGCAGAACTTGAACGGATTGTCGAGGAGGTGTAGAGGAATGACAGAGAAAGAAGCGATAAAACCTTTAACGCCTAAATTTAGAACGGAAATATTGGCAAGTATTGAAGATATTGAACGGGAATTAAAAACCTGCCAGGGAAATGCCTTTGTAAATGTCCAACTTCGCGCACTGGACGCACAACGAAAATTGTTCAAAGCCCTTCCAGATGGCTATCCAATTCCAGTCACAAGGACATAGATTAAGGAGGAGAAAGAAATGACAGAGAAAGAAGCGATTGAAATATTAGAGAATCGTACAAAGTATTATATACAAGCGCAAGACATAGTTGCATTTTGCATGGCAATCAAAGCCCTCGAAGAAATTCAACATTATCGGGAGATTGGCACCGTGGAGGAAATCAAGGACTTGTTGGCAGTTATAAGCGAAGCGGAAGAGGATGTTGATGAAAGTGGAATAAGCGTAGGATTTATCAAGAATATCATACAACTGGCAAAGTATAAAAAAATCGGAACCGTGGAAGAGTGCCGCGCGGCGGTGGAGAAGCAGAAACCGAAAAATCCAGACTATGAAGGGGATGGGTGCGACAAGGATGGAAAAATAATATACGATACATGGATTTGTCCTTCCTGCGGCGAGAGATACGAGGTTGATTATGATAACTATGAATATTGTCCGAAATGCGGACAGAGGATAGATATGAGCGAAGAAGATGAGACTGATTGACACAGATGAACTAATAAAGGGCAGGGTAGAAAATGATCCTGTAAGAATCGCGGCTCTGTGCGCAAAAATACATTTAACAAGAAAAAAATAATTGAGGAATTGGAAGATTATCTTTTTGAAAAATACTGCGTTGAGGGTGATGAGAAAATAGCGGAGATTGTCGAGAAAGGCGGGATTGAATGAATTTTACAATAAAACGATTAAACAAATATTCCGACACTGAACTTAACAAATTTTTAGAACTTGAAAAATCCAGAGAAGATGAAGCATATCAAATATTTTGCCATTGCGCAGCAAGCAGAGCCGCATCGTATGTAAAAACATTCAGTGAAGCATGCAGAAATCAAAATTTAATCGAAGAAGAAATCAAAAAAAGAAAGGTGAGATTGAATGAGCAAACTTAAAATCACGCAATGCAAAGGAGAAGGACAGGGAAGTTGTAAAAGGTGCAACGATTACGGAATATGGAATAGATACTGGATGTGTTTCCTTTACAAGATAGAGGGATATGAAGGTTGTTATTGTTCAGAATGCGTTAAAGAGATAATGGAGGGTGAACAGAATGAACGGGAGATACACAGATGAAGAAACAGAAGAATAAGCCAGCGGCGGTCAAGCTAATACGCGCGCAGGGAGAGCAAATGCGCCGGGAAAGCGCGGAGAAATGGCTGAAACGGAAAGGCGTTAAGGTGGAGGAAAACAGATGTCAGCAAGTATAGAAAGAAGTTTGTACATAGGATTGTTGAAAACAAGATTTGATTTGTTTGACAATGTAAAACTGAAATTAAAAAATAATAAAATAGTGGAGGGCGAAATCATTGACCTTGACGAAAATGTTGTTACATTAGAAAACAAAAGGGGAAATTGTTATCACGTTTTTGTAGATGACATTGAAAATTATATATCAGAATAAGGAAAGGAACAGGGCTTATGAGATTGGGAAAGTATTTGTCCGAATTGACTAAGCCAGAACTTGAAGAATTAAAAGACCTTTGTAGTTTTACCAGTGAAGAAGTCAAAATAATTGATAGCTTGCGAAGCGGAAAGAGCTATGAAGAAATTGCGGTCTGCATAGGCTATTCTACAGCTACGGCAGGCAGAAAATTATCCTTGATTAAGGAAAAAATAGAAAGGGTGTGCGGAAACGTGAAAAATAAAGTTCCTATTTGGGAGAAAATGAACCTAACATTAGAAGAAGCATCCGAGTACAGTAATATAGGAATAAATAAACTAAGGGAGATATCAAATTCTCCCAACTGTCCTTTTGTCATCTATATAGGAAGAAAACGTTTGATACGCAGAAAAGAGTTTGAGAAATACATAGGTGAAAAGATCGAAATATAGACTTATAAAGCCTTATGTGGTAATATGTAGATTACTGTATAAGGCTTTTTCTAAGAGAAAGGAGCCTATTTATGGGAAAGGATTTGAAAGGAAAGGAGTTGGGCGTCGGTATTTGCCAGACAAAAAACCAAAAGTATATTGCAAGATATACAAGCCGGAGTGGCAAGCGAATAAAGAGAGAGTTTGACAAATTAAGAGAGTGCAGGCAATGGTTGGCGGATGCCCGATTTGAGGATGAGCATGGAAATGTTTTGCAAGGTAAAGAGCCAACAGTCAGTGCGTGGTATCATTACTGGATTGACAATGTGAAAGGAGACAATATTCGATATAATACAAGGCGTAATTATGAAGAACGATATGAAAAGAATATAAATCCTTTGATTGGTGATATGTTGTTGAAAGATGTAAAACCTTTGCATTGTCAGAATGTTCTTAATCAGATGGCTGAGAGGTATGCAAATTCCGTAATTGAGCATAGTCGGCTTGTGATGTGGATGATATTTGATAGTGCGATCGAAAATGAATTGCTTGTAAAAAATCCAGTAACTAAAAGCGTTAAATGTACAAGTGGTCGAAAATCTAAAGAAAAAAGAGCGTTGACTATTGAAGAACAAAGAGTATTTTTAGAAACAGTTCATGGCACTAGTAATTATAACCAGTACGCCCTTATCTTGCAGACCGGACTTAGGACAGGAGAGATGATAGGGCTACGATGGTCGGATGTAGATTTTAAAAATAAGGTTCTTCACGTTAAAAGAACAATGGAATATCGGTATAATATAGGTCAATGGATGACCGGAGACCCAAAAACAAAAAATGGTATTCGCGATATTCCGCTGACGCAAGAGGCGATAACTATTTTGAAAAATCAAAAGGAAAAACTAAAATCTTTAAAAATAATTCCGATTGAATTTTCCGATACAGTATTTTTGTGCAGAGACGGAACGCCTACTAAAAATAGTGCTTATGACACGAAACTTTTTTATTACTGTGACAAGGCTGGAATACCAAGATTTTCGATGCATGTTTTACGACACACATTTGCCACAAGATGTATTGAGTCGGGAATGAAACCTAAGACACTGCAAATGATATTAGGACATTCTAATATTGGTATCACCATGAATTTGTACGTACATATAACGGACGATGAAAAGAAAAAAGAAATAGAAAACATTGAGGAAAAGTTAAAAATAGTTTAAAATTTGGTACGCAAATTGGTACGCGAAAAAAATATAAAATTCGAAAAATGCTTGATTTTCAAGTGTTTTTAAGGAGGTAGATAGAGAAATGAAATTAGGTATCGTAGGACTGCCAAATGTAGGAAAGAGCACGCTGTTTAATTCCCTGACAAAGGCAGGGGCAGAATCAGCAAATTATCCATTCTGTACGATTGATCCCAATGTAGGGGTTGTGACAGTGCCGGATAAACGTTTAGATGTGTTGGGGGAGATGTACCATACGAAGAAGATTATTCCCGCTGCGATAGAATTTGTAGATATTGCGGGTTTGGTGAAGGGAGCCTCCAAGGGTGAAGGGCTGGGCAATCAGTTTTTGGCGAATATCAGAGAGGTGGATGCTATTGTCCATGTTGTGAGATGTTTTGAGGACAGCAATATTGTCCATGTAGACGGGAGTATCGATCCTCTGCGTGACATAGAGACGATTAATCTGGAATTGATTTTTTCAGATTTGGAAATATTAGAAAGAAGGATTGCAAAAACAGTAAAACTCTCCCGAAATGATAAGACGGCAGCAAAAGAGCTGGAGCTTTTGAATCGGATTAAGGCACATCTGGAAGAAAATAAGATGGCGAAAACTTTTGAGACAGATGACGAGGAAGAAAAGGAGTGGATGGCAGGATATAATCTGCTGACTGCTAAGCCTGTCATCTTTGCGGCAAATGTGGCGGAGGATGACCTGGCAGATGATGGGGCGAATAATACCAAGGTTGCGGCAGTGCGCGAGTATGCCAAGCGAGAACAATGCGAAGTATTTGTTATATGTGCGCAGATTGAACAGGAAATTGCAGAATTAGAGGACGAGGAAAAGAAGATGTTTTTGGAGGACTTGGGTTTAGAAGAGTCAGGTCTGGAAAAACTGATTAAAGCGAGCTATCATCTCTTGGGACTTATCAGCTATCTGACGGCGGGAGAACCGGAAGTACGTGCATGGACAATCACGAAGGGAACGAAGGCGCCACAGGCAGCGGGAAAAATTCATTCGGACTTCGAAAGAGGATTTATCCGTGCGGAGGTAGTAAGCTATGCGGATCTGATGGCATGTAAAACTTACGCAGCAGCGCGGGAGAAAGGGCTGGTAAGACTAGAAGGGAAAGACTATGTAGTACAGGACGGGGATATTATGCTGTTCAGATTTAATGTATAGTACCAGCTTTGCCATACTTTGAACAGGCACAAAAGTCGCAGTAAACAAGAACTGCGGCTTTATGGATGACACGAGTAAGACGGGGCGGGGACAATATAGAAAGAGAGGAGCATAATTATGCATTATGACATTAGTTTCCCACATCTTGGTATCTACCTGGAGCATGTGGGAAAAAGTGTCCGTGTCTTTGGATTTGAGATTGCATATTATGGAATCATAATTGGGCTGGCAATTCTGTTGGGATTTTTGATTGCCACTTCCGAGGCCAAAAGGACGAGACAGAACCCAGAAGACTATCTGGATATGGGGATTATTGGAGTGATAGCCGGAATTGCCGGAGCCAGAATTTACTATGTGATATTCTCCTGGGATATGTACAAGGACAATCTGTTGGATATATTTAATCTGCGGGAAGGCGGGCTCGCTATTTACGGCGGCGTGATCGCGGCAGTGATTAGTGTTCTTGTGCTGGCTAAGGTAAAGCATCTGTCGGCGCCGCAGATATTTGACACAATTGCAATGGCACTGCTAAACGGGCAGATGCTTGGAAGATGGGGGAATTTTTTTAACAGGGAGGCGTTTGGAGAATATACGGACAGTCTGTTTGCGATGAGACTGCCGTTAGACGCGGTTCGTTCTTCGGATGTGACAGAGCAGATGCGAAGGGCTGTGCAGCAGATAGACGGCGTAAGCTATATTCAGGTACATCCTACGTTTCTTTATGAGTCTTTCTGGTGCATGGCGCTGCTGATTTTTTTGTTTGCATACCGGAAACACAAAAAGTATGAAGGAGAACTCTTTCTGCTGTATTTATTTGGCTACGGACTGGGCAGGGTGTGGATAGAAGGGCTCAGGACGGATCAACTGCTCCTTCCAGGGCTTGGCATCGCGGTATCCCAGCTTCTGGCAGGGCTGATTGTAATCGGTACTGGCGTGGCACTCTTGTATCTTAGGAAAAACCATAAGAGGATGCCGTTTCTGAAAACGGAGAAAAGATATGAACCCATGCCGGAGAAAATAGAGGGAAAGAAACCTCCTAAAACAAAAGAACGGATATTCAAATTTAAGAAGTAGGTAAGAAACCAAAATAGTCCCTGTATATTACATCCAAGGCAAGTCATGCATGAAGAGGTGGTATACAGGGATTAAAAAAATAGGAATATGGGAGAGGTGGAAAATGTTTTGTGAAAATTGTGGGAAAAAGATAGAAGAAGGAGAGCAGTTCTGTCCAAACTGTGGACAGAAAGTATCGGCGGAAGAAAGAGAGTATGCAAGGACTCCGGAGGAAACAGAAATCCAAGGTCATTCTGATATGAAGGAATACAAAGGGGAGCAACAGGGTGGAAAGAAGCCGGACAAAAGGAAAAAAGGGAAGGCAGGGCTAATAGCTGCCCTGGCGGTTCTTCTGATCGCCATTCTTATACTGGCGGCAGCATTCGCTATATTTTTCCTGAAAAAGAAGGAAGAAGAAGCGCAGCAGGAAGCAAAAAAACAAGAAGAGATAGAGGCAAAGAAGGAAGAAAAGGAAGAAAAAGAAAAACAGGAAGAGAAGGAAGCGGCAAAAAGAGAAGAACGTGAAGAGACAGAAAAAGCAGAAGAAAAAGAACTGCCGGAGCCAGAACCAACAGGTATCGCGACAGGGCTGACGTATGCGGGAGAAGAAATTTATATGGCGGATTTTACAGTTTCTGCGTCCTCTGTCCTAAAAGAAAGTGGATATAATTATGAGACAGAAAATTTGACGGATCTGGATGCTTCTACATGTTGGGCGGACGGTGTGGCAGGAAACGGAACAAATGAAAGTATCCTTTTTACAAGCAGTCAGAAACAGGCGGTAAGAGGGCTTGCAGTTTTGCCAGGATTTTGTGCCAGTGCAGATTTGTATGCAAAAAATGGAGCGCCGATAGCGTTTCATATAGAATACGGAGAAGAATCTATGGATTTTTCTTATGTAGACAGGGAACTTCCCTTCCACAGCGAAAATCCTTTCGACGGGATGATATATATTGACTTTGGAGAAACAGTAGAAATTAGTGAGTGTAAAGTGACGATTACTGACGTCAGAGATGGAAATAAATATGATGATTGCTGTATTACAGAAATGTTTTTGTATCAGTAAATATCTGCCATTGAAAAGAGGCTAAATAGAATGGAAAATGTACCTGAAAATAAACAAAAAATAGAGTGTGTTCTATAGACTTTTGCTATTTTTCGGGATATAATTACAGTACATGTGAAAATATTAACTTTACAATGTAAATTATAAGGAGGAACAACAAAATGGCAAGAAAAATGAAGACCATGGATGGTAATCAGGCTGCCGCCCACGTTTCCTATGCGTACACAGAAGTTGCGGCGATCTATCCGATTACACCATCATCTGTTATGCCAGAACACATTGACGAATGGGCTACTGAAGGTAGAGAGAATATCTTTGGGCAGACTGTAGAAGTTACAGAGATGCAGTCAGAGGCAGGTGCGGCAGGTGCTGTACACGGTTCTTTATCAGCAGGAGCTCTGACAACAACATTTACAGCTTCACAGGGATTGCTTCTGATGATCCCAAACTTATATAAAGTAGCAGGTGAACAGCTTCCAGGTGTGTTCAACGTATCTGCGCGTGCACTTGCAAGCCATGCGCTGTCTATTTTTGGAGATCACTCTGATGTTTACGCCTGTCGTCAGACTGGCGCGGCTATGCTGTGTGAATCCAGTGTACAGGAGGTTATGGACTTAACACCGGTTGCACATTGCGCAGCATTGGAAGGAAAACTTCCGTTTATCAACTTCTTTGACGGATTCAGAACATCCCATGAGATTCAGAAAATTGAGACTTGGGATTATGAAGACTTGAAAGAGATCGTAAATATGGATGCAATTGATGAATTCCGTGCACATGCACTGAACCCGAACCATCCATGCCAGAGAGGTTCTGCTCAAAATCCGGATATTTTCTTCCAGGCAAGAGAGGCATGTAATCCATATTATGATGCTATGCCGGCAATCGTTCAAAAATACATGGATAAAGTAAATGAGAAGATCGGAACAGATTATAAGCTGTTCAACTACTATGGAGCAGCAGACGCAGAGCATGTGATTATTGCAATGGGTTCTGTCTGTGATACGATCGAAGAGACAATTGACTACCTGACAGCAGCCGGAGAGAAAGTGGGCGTTGTGAAGGTACGTCTGTACAGACCGTTTTGCGCAGAAGCTCTGATCTCTGCAATTCCGGATTCTGTGAAGAAAATTTCTGTTCTTGACAGAACAAAAGAACCAGGAGCACTTGGCGAGCCTCTGTATCTGGATGTCGTTGCAGCCCTCAAAGGCACAAAATTCGATGCAGTTCCGGTATATACAGGACGCTATGGACTGGGATCAAAAGATACGACTCCGGCTCAGATTGTTGCAGTATACCACAATGATGAGAAACAGAAATTCACGATCGGTATCGTGGATGATGTGACAAATCTGTCTTTGAAAGCGGACGAGCCGCTTGTTACGACTCCAGAAGGAACAATCAACTGTAAATTCTGGGGACTTGGAGCAGATGGAACAGTCGGTGCAAACAAGAACTCCATCAAGATTATCGGTGACAACACAGATATGTACGCACAGGCTTACTTTGACTATGACTCCAAGAAGTCCGGCGGTGTCACAATGTCTCACCTGCGTTTCGGAAAACTTCCGATCAAATCCACATACCTGATCCACCAGGCAAACTTTGTTGCATGTCATAATCCGTCTTATGTGGACAAGTATAATATGG
The DNA here is from genome assembly GCF_055387595.1 of Mediterraneibacter flintii. NCBI lineage: Bacteria > Bacillati > Bacillota > Clostridia > Lachnospirales > Lachnospiraceae > Mediterraneibacter > Mediterraneibacter flintii. Next base: position 2,751,282 of record NZ_AP031405.1, on the reverse strand, counting down.
TGCAGGAGTTAGTTGACGGCGGTACATTCCTTTTGAACTGTCCATGGGATATGGAAGGACTTGAGAAACATCTTCCAGGACAGGTAAAAGCATATATTGCAAAACACAATATTAAATTCTATACAATCGACGGTATCAAGATCGGAAAGGAAATCGGACTTGGCGGACGTATCAATACGGTGCTGCAGTCTGCATTCTTTAAGCTTGCTTCTATTATTCCGGAAGAAGAAGCGATCGATCTGATGAAGAAAGCTGCGAAAGCTACGTATGGCAGAAAAGGTGACAAGATTGTACAGATGAACTATGATGCGATTGACGCAGGTGCGAAACAGGTTGTAGAGGTTGCCGTTCCAGAAAGCTGGAAAGACGCGGCTGACGAAGGACTTGCAACACCGCACGTAGATGAAAACGGAAGAAAAGACGTTGTAGATTTCGTTAAGAATATTCAGGCAAAAGTAAATTCCCAGGAAGGAAATTCATTGCCGGTATCCGCTTTCAATGAGTATGTAGATGGTTCCACACCGTCTGGTTCCTCCGCATATGAGAAACGTGGAATTGCGGTAGATATTCCGATCTGGAAACCAGAGAATTGTATCCAGTGTAACCGCTGTGCATATGTATGTCCACACGCTGTTATCCGTCCGGTGGCATTGACAGAGGAAGAACTTTCCAAGGCTCCGGAAGGAATGGAAACTATCGATATGATCGGTATGCCAGGAATGAAATTCTCTATCACAGTTTCTGCTTATGACTGTACAGGATGTGGATCTTGTGCAAATGTATGCCCAGGTAAGAAGGGCGAGAAAGCGCTTGTTATGGGGAACATGGAAGCAAATGCCGGAAAACAGGATTTCTTCGACTATGGACGCGAAATTCCGGTAAAACCAGAAGTTGTTACAAAATTCAAAGAAACGACAGTAAAAGGAAGTCAGTTCAAACAGCCGTTGCTTGAATTCTCAGGAGCATGTGCAGGCTGCGGCGAGACTCCTTATGCAAAATTGATTACACAGTTGTTTGGTGACAGAATGTACATTGCAAATGCAACAGGATGTTCTTCTATCTGGGGCAACTCTTCACCGTCCACACCATATACGGTAACTCCGGAAGGAAAAGGGCCAGCTTGGTGTAACTCTTTGTTTGAGGACAATGCAGAGTTTGGATATGGTATGCTTCTGGCACAGAATACAATTAGAGCAAGACTGAAAGGCAAAGTTGCAAAACTTGCGGAATCTGCAGAAAACGCTGATGTAAAGGCAGCCGCACAAGAATACCTGGATACATTTGCATGTGGAGCGACAAACGGAACAGCAACAGATAAGCTGGTAGCTGCGCTGGAAAGCTGTGGATGTGATATGGAAGAAAAGACAGAGCTGCTGAAGAACAAAGATTTCCTTTCTAAGAAATCACAGTGGATATTCGGCGGTGACGGCTGGGCTTATGATATTGGATTCGGCGGCGTTGACCATGTACTTGCAAGCGGCAAAGACATCAATATCATGGTATTTGATACAGAGGTTTACTCCAATACAGGCGGACAGTCTTCTAAGGCTACAAAGACAGGTGCTACGGCACAGTTCGCAGCCGGCGGAAAAGAGATTAAGAAGAAAGACCTTGCAGGCATCGCAATGAGCTATGGTTATGTATACGTTGCACAGATTGCTATGGGTGCTGATTTCAATCAGACAGTGAAAGCGATCGCAGAGGCAGAGGCTTATCCGGGACCATCTCTGATTATCGCATATGCTCCATGTATCAACCATGGTATTAAGAAGGGCATGAGTAAGGCGCAGACAGAGGAACAGCTTGCAGTAGAGTGTGGATACTGGAACAACTTCCGGTTTAACCCTGCCGCAGAAGGCAATAAGTTCTTCCTTGACAGCAAAGAACCGAAACAGGAAGAATACCAGGCATTCCTTGACGGAGAAGTTCGTTACAATGCATTGAAGAGAGCAAATCCTGAAAAAGCTGAAAAGCTCTTCGCTCAGAATGAGAAAGAAGCAATGGAGAGATATGCTTATCTGAAAAAACTGGTGACTCTGTACGGAGAAGAATAATCACTGTGGCTTGACTGCTTATCCATAAAGGAAAAGTCAGCGGCAGCGTAAAGAGAAATTCCTTAATTGTTGTATACAGTTGAGGAATTTCTTTTTATATTGACAATATATCTCATAAGCCATTATACTAGATATATAACTTGTATACTAGCTTGCAACATAAAGTGGTATACAATTCGGATCTGGATGACAGACATCTCCTTTCTAGTACCCAGATCCAATCTAGAAAATAAAGGTTTGGTAAAGCGATGATTGTAAAGAAAAGATATGGAAGGGAAACTGGAAGGGAATATGTGCTGCGTGTACTCAAAGAGAATATTGTGATGTTGGAATTAGAACCAGGAAGCAGAATCAGTGAAAACGAGCTGGCAGCAGAACTGGGAATTTCACGAACACCAGTGAGAGAAGCTCTGATCGAATTGAGCAAAAGCAAAATTGTTGAGATTTATCCGCAGAAGGGGAGTTATGTTTCACTGATTGACTGGGAAATGGTAGAAGAAGCGCAGTTTATGCGTATCACTCTGGAGAAAGCGGTTATCTGTCTGGCATGTCAGGACATAGAAGAAGAAAATCTACAAATACTGGAAAAGAATGTGAAGCTGCAGCAATTTTATCTGAATAATAATGAGCCGGGAGAGCTGTTAGATCTAGATAATCAATTCCATAAAGAACTGTTTAGAATGACAAATAAACCACATATTTATAAATTGATGAGTAATATGATGCTACATTTTGACCGTTTGCGTACGCTCCGTACAAAAACTGTGGATCAGCAGTATGTAATAGATGACCATATGGAGATTCTGGACGCAATTCGCAGAAAGGATGCAAAACGGGGAAGAATCGCTATGGAACGACATCTGACGAGACATGAAATTGATGAAGCGGTTGTAAAAGAGAAATATCAGCAATTTTTTAAGGAAAAATAAAAGACGGCATTAAGTGATACCTTATAAAGATAAAAAATTCTGTCAGGATTTCAAAAGGAAAAAAGAAATCTTGACAGAATTTTTTTGTGTAATATGACAGAAAATCAAAATGCATTTCCAGAGCAAAGAAGATAAAAATTGTGCAAAATAGAGAAAAGAAATGGGAAATGTAAAAGTATAACGGAATGAGTTGACAAAATATATCGGGGGGGGGGGTAAGATACTAGTATACAAGTGTGGAGGATGTTCCACAATAGTTTCAAAAGGAGGATTTAGTTATGAAAAAAAGAAGTAGAGTATTAGCGGCACTTCTGGCAGCGGCGATGGTAATGAGCATGGCAGGATGTGAGAGTTCAGGTTCAGACGACAAGAAAGATGCAGGCGAAAAGAGCAAGGGCGGTTATAAAATCGGTCTGACAAACAGTTTTAATGGAAACTCCTACCGTCAGCAGATGGAAGCATATGCGCAGGAGGCGGCGGATGAATTAAAAGAGTCTGGAGAGATTTCTGAATTTACAATTGTAGAAGCAAATAACGATGCTTCCAAACAGGTACAGCAGATTGAAAACTTTATTCTGGAGGGAATGGACGCAATTATTATCGATCCAATTTCCGCTACTGCACTGACAGGGGCGATTCAGGAGGCATCTGATGCCGGAATCCCATGTATCATTATCAATGACGGCCCAGTAGAATCGGATGCAGAACTGTGCTATCAGATTAACTTTGATACAGTGGATCAGATGGGGACATTGACAGAATATGTATGTGAGGCAATCGGCGGAAAAGGCAAGATTATCGAGCTGAGAGGAACTGCAGGAGCAGAGTTTGACAATATTGCACACGAAGGCGTGATGAAGACATTAGAAAATTATCCGGAGATTGAAGTTGTCGCAGAGGTCTATACAGACTGGACAGGTTCTAAGGCACAGTCAGAATTAGCTTCTGTTCTTCCGACGCTGGATGAGGTTGACGGAGTTGTAACACAGGGAGGAGATTCTTACGCAGCCGTACAGGCATTTGAGGCAGCTGGAATGGAACTTCCGGTTATCGGCGGCGACAACCGCGGTTATTTCTTGAAGTGGTGGGCAAATGAAGCACCAGAGGGATATGATACAATTTCTGTTTCCTCCAATCCTTGGGACGGAGCTACTGGAGTATATGTAGCATGTGACATTTTAAGCGGTGAATATGAAATTCCGAATGAAATGATACATCCGTTTGCAGTAGTGACAAAGGACGAAGTACAGAACTACAAAGATATGGGAGATGAAGAAATAGGAACTCCGACATATGACCGCGAGTGGGTAAGAGAGAACTTATATAAATAGTGAAGTACCGATAACGAGAATAAATAGTGAGAAGAACAGCCAGGCCGCGACAGGGCAGTAGAAGGGTCTGGCTGTTTCTATTCTGCCGGAGTATGCTTTTTTGCAGGAACAGTTATTTGTGTATATTTCTGTCATTATCCGGCGGCAGGCAATGAAAAAGAATTGACATGGAAAAGAGGGATATTTCGTGAAAGAACAAATCATATCTTTAATGCAGCAAGTAATGGATTCTTCCAATATTGTCGACTTAAGCTATACATTGGAGCCAGGGATGCCCGTTTGGCCGACACATGCAAGATTTGGAAGCATTGTGTATGAGACATATGACGAAGGGGCGGTTTCTCTACATAGACAGCTTAGCTTCGGAGAACATACGGGTACACATCTGGATGCGCCGAAACACTTTATAAAAGGTGGAGCATCTATTGAAGAGGTAGACGTCAGAGCAGTGATAGGAAGAGGAGTCAGGATAGACGCTTCGTTTTTGGAGCCATGCGGAGTATATACACTGGATATGCTAAAAAAATTTGAGGAAAAAAATGGAGAGATCCAAAAAGGAGATGTTATCCTTTTGTATTTCGGGTGGGAAGAAAAATACGGAATAGGCAAAGCGGCGGAAGGATTTTTAAAAGACTGGCCGGGGCTGGGAGAGGATGCGGCACAGTATCTTCTGGATAAAGGAGTTGCCTCTGTAGGAACAGATGCACTTGCACTGGATCCGTTCGGAAGTGAAACATATCCCTGTCATCTGATTCTGCTTGGTAATGGAGTGCCGATTATAGAAAACCTGACGAATTTACATAAGCTTCCGGTATTTTCTTATGTAGTTGGTCTGGCAAATAAGATAAAGGACGGTTCTGCATCTCCGATAAGGGTGATTGCACTGACACCGGTCAAATAGAAAGGAGCATTTAAAAAAGTGAAAAGAGCAGAAACACAGACTCCTTATATAGAATTGCTGGAGATTGACAAGTTTTTTGGAATTACAAAGGCACTTAAGAAAATCAATCTTCAGATATTTACAGGAGAAGTAATTGGGCTGGTTGGTCCAAATGGAGCAGGAAAATCTACTATGATGAAGGTGCTGACCGGAGTGCTTCCTCCCACAGCAGGGAAAATCATTGTAGAAGGCAAAGAGATGGCGAAATATACGACAAAAGAGGCGAAGGAAATTGGTATCTCCTGTGCATATCAGGACTTGTCCCTGTGTACAAACCTAAGTGTGTATGAAAACTTCGCAATGCTGAATGTGGAACATAGTATTGTCACAAAACCAGGCTGGAGAAAAAGGGCAAAGAAGGAAGCAAAAGAACTTCTGGAGAAATACTTTCCCAATAATCATATTGATGTGATGAAGCCGGTAGAACGTCTGACACTCGCTGAGAGACAGATAGTAGAGATCTGTAAGACGTTGATGACAGATAATTTAAAGGTATTGGTTCTGGACGAACCGACCTCCGCACTGTCTACAGACAAGGCAGAACAGCTTCATAAAGTGGTGGAGGAATTAAGCGCAAAGGGAACGGCAGTCATCTATATTTCTCATAAGCTGGATGAAATACGGAAAGTATCTGACCGTATTGTAATGATGAGAAATGGCGCGAACTCAGGGGAGTGTGATCCTGCTGAGATTACAACAGAACAGCTTGTAGAAATGCTTGGAGGCACCGGCGCAAAAAAGGCAGTGTTAAAAAGCAGTGCAACGGAAAATGTACAGGATGTTAAGATGGCGGCGCAGATTAAGGACTTCACTGGAAAAGGTCTGTACAATATCAATATGTATGTAAACAGAGGCGAGATCGTAGGAATTTCCGGCTTGGTGGGTTCGGGACAGACAACGCTTTTAAATCTTCTCTATGATTCGAAAAAATATAAGGGAAAAGAGAAGAAAGGTGTAATTTTAAATACATCTGTATCGTATGTCAGCGGGGATCGGGCAAAGGAAGGAATCTTCCATCTCTGGGATATTTTTGACAATACGATTATTGGAAATCTGGATCAGGTGAAAAAGGGTCTGTTTTTGGATAAGAAGAAATCAGAAGAGCTGGCGCAGACATGGTATGACAAACTGAAATTTAAGGCTGAAGGAATTCACAGCCCGATTATGTCACTTAGTGGAGGAAACCAGCAGAAAGCGTTGATTGCCAGAGGAATCGCGTCAGGCGCCGAGTTGATTATTTTAAATGATCCGACAGCGGGAGTAGATATAGAGACAAAGCAGGAAATCTATAGTCTTCTTGAAGAGGCAAAAAAAGCAGGGAAAGCGGTAATTCTCTATTCTACAGAAGACGCGGAAATTGAGATCTGCGACCGTGCTTATATTATGCATGAAGGTGAGATTACCGAAGAATTAAAGAAAGAAGAAATCACAGTTGCAAATATTGTAAAGGCTTCTTTTAAGGATGTAAAACATAAGAAAGCAACAGAAGAGAAAAAAGAGGGAATCGCACATAGGATTTTGACATCTCGGGTATTGCTTCCGGTTGCCGCTATGATCATTATGATTCTGGCAAATGCAGCGATGAATCCACGTATTCTCTCCTATATGGGGCTGCGCATGTTGGTTTCATCGGCTGTACCTCTTGTATTTGCTGCTCTAGGGCAGATGTTCATAGTCACAGCGGGCGACGTAGATATGGGAAATGGATATTCTATCGCGCTGGTCAATGTACTGGTCGGTATCATACTGACAGGCAATCCCTTGTTTGGTATCGTAAGTCTGGTGATCTTTATCGCCGCATATGCGCTGATGGGAGCATTGATCCATGTGCGCAATATTCCTGCGATTGTCGTAACATTAGGTGCGCAATTTGTATGGTGGGGAATTGCCTTAGTGATTGCGCCATCTCCAGGCGGAACCTGCCCTGAGTGGCTGCTTGCGATTTACAAGTTTGAATTTCCGATTGTTCCAATGCCGATTGTGTTGTGTGTACTCGCAGGAATTTTCTGCTGGTATGTACTTTTCCGCGCGAAATACGGAATGATTTTAAGAGGAATCGGCAATAACCCTCTGGCAGTAGAGCGTTCCGGCTGGTCTTATCTACAGGCGAAAATGGCTAATTATGCGCTTGCCGGATTGATGGTTGTACTGGCTGGTATGGCATATACGGCGGTTTGTATGGGAGCAGATGCGAATTCATCCGCGACATACTGTATGATGTCTATTGCGACAGTTATTCTTGGCGGATGTGAGATGGCGGGAGGAATTGTGGCACCGATCGGCGTGGTATGCGGCGGAATCGCTATGTCTTTTATCACAACAATTCTGACATCATTCAGGGTAGATTCGAATTACCAGACAGCAGTGACAGGCCTGATTTTGATTGTCGTGCTGGCAATCAAATTGGTTACCCATAAAAAGGAGGGAAGATAAAAATGAAAAAGATAATGACGAAGTATGCGTTTATATGGCCGCTTCTCGGTTCCATCCTTTTGTGGATTGCGATTTCAGCTGTATCCGGGAAATTTAGTGTCGCACAGGTGTTTTCCAGCGCTAAGTTATGTTCGTTCGCTCTGCTTTTGGCGTTGGGACAGATGGTAGTTGTAACGAGTGGAGAAGGTGCAATTGATCTGTCACAGCAATATATCCTGACACTGGCTGCATATATATCCTGTGATCTAATGCAGTACAACGTACTTCTTGGGATCGTGGCGGCAGTGGCGGTGGGTGCACTGTGCGGCCTGGTAAACGGGCTGATCAATATTTACTTAAAAGTTCCGGCAATGGTGACAACTTTGGCTACGGGATATATTATCTTTACGATTGTACTTGTCCTGGCTCCGGGAATGAAAACACTGCCAGATGCCGGATTTGTGGATTTTATTAATCTTCATGCAGGCGGATTTTCTATGCTGACAGTTATCTGTATTCTTGTTGCAGTTCTGCTTGCGCTGCTTCTCTATAAGACAAAATATGGGAAACAGCTCCATGCGGTGGGGCAGAAAAGAGTGGCAGCAGGATATGCAGGCATCAATGTCAAAAGAGTCGTGATTCTCGCATTTGTATTAGGCGGCGCCTTGTGCGGGCTTTCTGGTACTCTGTGCGGGGCCTTCAATGGCGGGGCATTTCAGGATATGGGAACAACTTACTTCCTGCCATCCATTGCAGCGGCATTTGTAGGAGGAACAGCGGCATCCGGCGGAAAATCCAATGTCGCCGGTGTATGTTTAGGTGCATTGATGATGTATCTGCTTACGACATTCTTAAATGCAGCAAGTCTGTCAGTAGGAATGCAAAGGCTGATTCAGGGGGCAGTCCTTGTTCTGATACTGGTAGCGTCGGTTTCCAGTGATGCCAAGAAAAGTTAGGCACATTTATGTATCTAAAAGATAGTATGTGAGGAGGAAGACGCATGAAAGGGATTCAGATTGTAAAACCGAATGAATTGAAAATGATTGAGATGGAAAAGCCAGTGATTACAGAACAGGACAATGTGCTGGTGAAAATGAAAGCTGCGGGCATCTGCGGCTCTGATGTAGGGATTTATCACGGGACTAACGCCGCTGCTACATATCCGCGCGTCATTGGTCACGAAATGGTTGGAGTCGTAGAGGAAGTAGGGGCGAATATCAAACATTTAAAGCCAGGAGACAGAGTGATTGTAGATCAGGTTGTAAGCTGCGGGTACTGCTATGCATGCCGCAAAGGGAGAGGAAATGTATGCGGTAGCCTGAAGGTACGCGGGGTACATATTGATGGAGGATACAGGGAATATATGGCAGTACCGGAACACGACTGTTATATTTTGCCGGAGGGGCTTACCGATACGGAGGCGGTTATGATTGAACCGACAACGATTGCCATACAGAGCTGCTCCAGGGCAGAATTGTGTGCGGAAGATACGCTGCTTATTTTAGGCTGCGGTGCTCTTGGAAGCACAATTTTGAAAATCGCCAGATTAAGCGGCGCTAAAATTATCGTTGCAGACATTGTGGAGGAAAAGCTGCAGGAGGCATTGCAAAACGGCGCCGACTATGCAATCCATATCGCAAGCGAGGATGTGGTTAGAAAAGCGCGTGAATTGACAGAAGGATATGGGCCGACAGTTTCGATTGACGCAGCCTGCACGAAGGATTCTCTTTTAACGCTTTTAAATGCAACGGGAAATGCAGGGCGTGTGATGACAATGGGATTTTCAGTGGCACCTACAGAGGTGAATCAGTTTGTTATCACATCGAAAGAGCTGGATGTGAGAGGATCAAGGCTTCAGAATAAGAAATTCCAGACTGCAATTGACTTGATACGGGAAGGAAAATTAGATCTGACAGGAACAATTTCTCATACATATCCGTTTGAGAAGGCGCAGGAAGCGTTTGATTTCGTAGATACAAAGGATCCGTCTATCCGCAAGATAGTGTTGACTTTTGGAGAATAACAATTAAAATACCTGAGCGTTTAAAAGGAGGCGCTCAGGTATTTTTTTGGAGTGATGCCCTTATATTTTTTAAAGGTCTTAATAAAATAGCTAATATCATTGAATCCACAGCTAAATGCCACTTCTGTGATAGAGTCACTGGAAGTGACGAGTTTCAAACAGGCCTGCTCGATCCGGTAATAATTCAGATAATCAATCGGAGTGCGGTGCGTCATTTCATGGAAGAAACGACAGAAGTATTTTGCGTTCATGCCGGCTTCCTTTGCTAATATATCCAGAGTCAGACATTGATCATAGGAGGTCTCGATCATTTCGAGAACCTTTTTTAGCTGTTCGATCCGCCTGTTGTTCTTTGCCGATACGTTTCCGATAGGCTTATAATAATGATGACTGAAGACATAACCAAAGAATTGATATAAAGCTCCGATGACGGTCAATTTATAGCCTTCAGATTTGCCCCTCATAGCTTCAAAAAGAAACTTTATGATCTCTTTCAACTCTTCGTCGCAGTTACTAATGTGGTGGTATATTTGAATAGAACTATTTTCTATTTTTTTTAAAAATGTTTCCCCGATATGATTAGGAGATAAAAGAATACCGAGGTTAAAGACAATACATTCATAGACACAGTGCTTCGGTATTCCTCCGTGCAACGCTCCGCTTTGTACAAAAATGAGATCTCCCTCCTGGGCTGTGAATGTGGATTCATTGAGTGTCATCAAGAACTCACCCTTGAGAATACGTATAATTTCATATTCAATATGCCAATGATAAGACATTTCATAACGCGGATGGCTTGCAGTGACATGATAAAACTCAATCGGAAAATCAAAAGTTCCATGCTTTTTATCTTCTCTATATTTAATATATTTCATATTTCATTTTCTCCTATATAAAATGTAGAAACAAAAAGTGAATATAATTATATTTTTTTCTATTATATCACAAGAATTACTGAATTGTCAGGGTTATAATAAAGAAAAATATAACAATTTATATGCACCTGGGTATAATGCGGTATATGCCCTGTGGGTATACCCTTTCGTGTGGAAAACGCATTGTGAAAGGATAAAAGAAGAAGGAGGATGTAGAAATGGCAGAGAGTAGATTGATCGGAGGTTATCCTGTAATTGGTATTCGTCCTACGATAGACGGACGCCGCGGAGCATTGGATGTGAGAGGTTCTCTGGAAGAACAGACAATGAATATGGCGCAGTCTGCGGCAAAACTTTTCAGAGATAATTTGAAGTATTCAAATGGAGAAGCAGTAAAAGTCGTGATCGCGGACTCTACGATCGGACGTGTCGGTGAGAGCGCAGCATGTGCAGATAAATTCAGAAAAGAAGGTGTGGATATTACGCTGACAGTAACGCCATGCTGGTGCTACGGTTCAGAGACTATGGATATGGATCCGAATACAATCAAAGCGGTATGGGGCTTTAACGGCACAGAAAGACCAGGTGCGGTATATCTTGCATCTGTTTTGGCGACGCATGCGCAGAAAGGGCTGCCGGCATTTGGAATCTATGGACACGACGTACAGAATGCAGAGGAGACGGAGATTCCTTTGGATGTAAAGGAAAAACTGCTTAGATTCGGGCGGGCAGCAGTTGCGGCAGCTTCCATGCGCGGGAAATCCTACCTGCAGATCGGTTCTATCTGCATGGGAATAGGCGGGTCAATTATAGATTCTGACTTTATCGAATCCTATCTTGGGATGCGGGTAGAATCAGTAGACGAGGTAGAGATCATCCGCAGGATGACGGAAGGAATCTATGATAAAGAAGAATTTGAAAAGGCATTGAAATGGGCAAAAGAAACCTGTAAGATCGGATTTGATAAAAATCCGGAGGAGTTACAGGCATCCTCGGAAAAGAAAGAAGAGCAGTTTGCATTCGTAGTGAAAATGGCGGTCATTATCAAAGATCTTATGAATGGAAATAAAAAACTGCCGGAGAAATTCTCTGAAGAGGCAATCGGGCACAATGCGATCGCGGCAGGATTTCAGGGACAGAGACAATGGACAGATTTTTATCCAAACGCCGATTTTGCTGAGGCGATGCTAAATACATCTTTCGATTGGAACGGGGCAAGAGAACCGTATATTCTTGCGACAGAGAATGATGTCTTAAATGGCCTGGGAATGTTATTTATGAAGCTGCTGACAAACCGTGCACAGATATTCGCAGATGTGCGTACATATTGGAGTCCAGAGGCAGTAAAGAATGCCACAGGCTATGAACTCGAAGGAATCGCGAAGGAAGCAGGCGGGTTTATTCATCTGATCAATTCTGGAGCTGCTTGTCTGGACGCCTGCGGAGAAGCAAAGGATGAGAATGGGAACGCAGTGATGAAAGAGTGGTGGAATGTCACAGAGGAAGACCAAAAGGCGATTATGGCAGCCACTACATGGAATCCGGCGGACAACGGATATTTCCGCGGGGGCGGTTATTCCAGCCGCTTTGCGACACGTGCGGAGATGCCGGTGACTATGATTCGTCTGAATCTTGTCAAAGGTCTAGGGCCAATGCTGCAGATCGCGGAAGGGTGGACGGTACATCTTCCGGAGGAGGTTTCAGACAAACTCTGGAAACGTACAGACTATACATGGCCTTGTACGTGGTTTGCACCCAGATGTAACGGAAAAGACGGGGCATTTAAGACAGCGTATGACGTGATGAATAACTGGGGGGCAAATCATGGCGCTATTTCTTATGGCCATATCGGAGCAGATTTAATCACGATGTGTTCTATGCTCAGAATACCAGTTGCAATGCACAATGTACCGGAGGAGAAGATTTTCCGCCCGTCTGCATGGAATGCGTTTGGAATGGATAAAGAGGGACAGGATTACAGGGCGTGTGCTGCATATGGACCGCTTTATAAATAAGAGAGGACGATATGGAAAAGAAAGTGTTAGCGTTTGATTTTGGAGCTTCCGGCGGAAGAGCAATGTGCGGTACGTTTGACGGGAAGAAGATAGAGATTGAAGAGTTGCATCGTTTTTCTAATGATCCGGTCATCTTAAATGGTACGATGTATTGGGATGTCTTACGGCTGTTTTTTGAAATTAAGCAAGGATTGATAAAGGCAAAAAAATGCGGAAAAATAGAAAGTATTGGAATCGACACATGGGGAGTTGACTTCGGGCTGATTGACAAGGAAGGGAGACTTCTGGAAAATCCGGTACACTATCGGGATAAAAGAACGCAAGGGATGTTGGAGAAGAGCTTCGGGCGAATAGACAAGGAGAAGTTCTACCACATTACTGGCAATCAGTTTATGGAAATAAATACAGTCTTTCAACTGCTTTCTCTTATGGAAAACAGAGAAGATCTGCTTAAGAAAGCGGATAAGCTACTTTTGATGCCGGACTTATTTAATTATTTTCTGACGGGGGAGAAAAAGGCGGAGTATTCCATAGCCTCCACTACACAGCTGCTGAATGCGGGAAAAAGAACCTGGTCAGATGAGGTCATACATGCTTTTGATTTTCCTGAGAGGATTTTTCCAGAGATCGTTCCTACGGGGACGAAAGTCGGGAGCCTTACGGAAGAAATATGTGAAGAACTTTCCGTAGGTAAAACAGAGGTTATCGCCGTTGCGGGACATGATACGCAGTGCGCTCTTGCAGCCGTACCGGCAGAAGAAGAGGATTTTATCTTTTTGAGCTGCGGAACCTGGTCTTTGCTTGGAACGGAGCTTTCAGAGCCAATCATCAATGAGAAATCCAGGCATTATAATGTGACAAATGAAGGCGGGTATGGAGGAAAAATATCTTTCCTCAAAAATATTATTGGACTCTGGTGTGTGCAGGAAAGCCGCAGACAGTGGATAAGAGAAGGAGTAGAATTCAGCTTCGGTGAATTGGAAGAGATGGCGAAAGCGGCACCTCCTCTAAAATGCTTTATCGATCCGGACGCACCGGAATTTACGCCTGCCGGAAATCTACCGGAAAGGATACGGAAATTTTGCCGGAAGACGAGGCAGAATATTCCCGAAACACCAGGAGAGATTGTGCGTTGTATCAATGAGAGTTTGGCAATGAAATACCGCCATGCAATGGAAGAGATTCGAAGCTGCACCGAAAAGGATTACCAGACTATATATATGGTTGGCGGGGGGACGCAGAGCGCACTGCTGTGCCAATGTACGGCAGATGCGTGCGGATGCGTGGTCAGTGCCGGTCCGGTGGAAGCGACGGTACTCGGAAACGTGGCTCTGCAGTTACTTGCCGCAGGCGATATTGCTTCCTTACAGGAAGCACGGGAAATCATACGTGGTTCTCAGGATATAAAGCGATATACCCCATATAGAAAAAAGGACTGGGACGAGGCGTATGAGAGATTTAAAAAGATATTGGTATAGTTAGAAACATCAGAATAGAAACTTCTGCGCAGTTATGAAACAGAAACCTGTGCAGAAGTTTTCTTTCCATTTAAGTAAATTATATGCCATAATAGAAAAAGAAAATAAGGCATAGCAAAGATTCGTCTTGTACCTGTTTGAACTGTAAAATGAAAAATGGACATAGAAAAGAGGGAAAATATTGTATAAAGTTTTACTGGCGGATGACGAGGCTCTGATACGAGAGGTACTCAGTGAAAGTATGGACTGGGAAAGCGCGGGCTTTTGCCTGTGCGCGGTGTGCGAAAACGGACGTGAAGCGATCAAGGTAATCGAAGAGAAGCAGCCGGATCTTGTCCTAACCGATATATGCATGCCATATGCAGACGGACTGGACGTGGCAAAGTATGTGCAGGAGAACTGCCCGCAATGTAAAGTGGCAATTATCAGTGGATATGATAATTTTGCATACGCCAAAGAAGCGATCCAATATCAGGTTGGAGCATATATACTGAAACCTGTGACAGCCAGGGAATTGAAAGAGGTGCTTTTAAAGCTGCATGAGGAAATTGCAAAAGAACGTGCGGATGCAGAAAAGCAGAAAAAAGTGAGGGAAGCATTTGAGCAGAACAAAGGATATTTTAAGGAACGGTTTTTAAGCCGATTGATCCGAGAGAAAGATGCACACCAGGATATGAAAGAAAGAATAGGCCTCTATGATATTCACCTGGAGGGGGAATGTTTTTCTGTGGTGCAGATAAAATATATCCGGCAGGAGGATCCTGCAGATATTCTTCTGTTTGTACTCTATAACGTGATAGAAGAATTGGTTAGAGAAGAGACGTGCTGTGAGGTATTTCAGGACATCAGTAATATAACTACACTGATATTCTGCGGAGAAAGTACTTATCAGGTAGAAACGGAAATCCAGAGGATTTCAGAGGTGATCCGGATACATGTGGAAAAGTTTTTCAGTGAGCCTGTGATGATACTTGCAGGGAAATGCGTCTGGGATCTGGCGCATCTGGGGCAGTCTTATGAGAACGTCAAACGCGCATCAGAATATGCGTTTCTGTTTGATGACAATGAACTTATATTTGGTAAGGAATTTATAAACCGTGATGCTAAGGCGGAGGTGGATACGGGAGAACTCGCCAGACAAATGATCAGTCGGATGAAGAGAAACGACAGAGAGGGTGTAAGCGCGGAGGTAAAAAAATTTTTTCAGGATATGCGCAGGCTTTATATGACAAAAGTGCGCACAGGGATGTATGTGCAGAGCTTGACGACAAGAATTAGTCTATTTGCGGATGAGGCGGGAATAGATGAGAAAAATATGATGCTATGGGAAAAACCACTCTTTGAGGAGATTGTAGATCAGGGCAGGGCGGAGCAAATGGAGGAGCTACTGCTTAAGTTCTGTCTGGAAGTCACAGAAAGCATTTCAAAGAATAGGGAAGAATTAGGAAAAAGTCTGGCAGAACGGGCAATGGAATATATTGACGGGAATTATCAGGATACTTCCCTTTCTTTGAATTCTGTCAGTAAAGCACTTGCGATTAGCACAAGCTATTTCAGCGCTTTGTTTAAAGCACAGACGGGAGAAACATTTATAGAAGCTCTGACAAAGGTGAGGCTGGAAAGAGCAAAACAGCTTCTTTGCACGACAGAATTGAAGTCCTATGAGATTGCTGAAAAAGTAGGATATAGTGACGCTCATTATTTTGGAAGCATTTTTAAAAGAAATGAAGGGATGACGCCAAAAGAGTATGCAAAAAGGAATAAAATATGAAAAAACAGTGCGGCATTGGATACAAACGAAATTGCAGGAGATGAAAATACAAACAGCGGTTATGGGTGTATTTACGCTTTTGATTCTGGTATCCTCCATTGCATTTTTTATATTGGCGCTTGGTTTTACAGAGCATAGTGTTATAAAGAACTCGGAAGAATATACCGAACAGTTGATCCGGCAAGTTAACAATGATATGGATTCTTACATGAATTATATGAAAGATATTTCTTCCATGGTATACAGCAGCAGGGACATACAGAAGTATTTATTCCAGGAAAGGCTGCCGGAAAATGTCAGGGAGGAAAGCTGCATGCGCATCACAGATCAGTTCCGCACAATTCTAAACACAAGAAAGGATATCCGTAACATTGCGGTGCTCGGAGACAACGGGAAAAGTGTGATTAATCGGGGCGCGTCTACGCTGAATCCGTATATATCCCTTTCAGAGCAGGAATGGTACAAGGCGGTCAAGGAAGAAAAAGAAGCAATTTATATTACTCCCTCGCATGTACAGAACATGATATATAACCAATATGACTGGGTAATTACATTGAGCAGGGGAATTGAAAACCAGGATACAAAAGAAGTAGAAGGCGTATTTTTGATCGATATGAATTATGCAACGATAGATAGCTTATGTAGCTCTGTAAGCTTGGGGAAAAAGGGGTACATCTATGTTCTCGATAAAAAAGGGGAAATCATTTATCATCCGCAGCAACAGCTACTTTACAGTGGGCTTAAGACAGAGCTTATAGAAGAAGTGCTCAAAAGGGAAACAGAAGGCAATCAAGGCAGTTTCGTGTCGGGAACAGGCAGGGAGAGGAAGCTTTATACGGCATTTGCTTCTGAAGATACAGGGTGGATAGTGGTAGGTGTATCCTATATGTCGGAGCTTCTAAAAGAAGGACAGGAACTAAAAAGGATTTATATGTTTTTGGCGCTGTTCTTCCTGGCAGTCGGACTGTTCTTGGCTCGGCTTCTGTCAAGGACGATCACCAGGCCGATTGTATCTCTGGATGCCGCTATGAGAGAAGTAGAAAAAGGTCATTTTGAAAGTGCACTGATGACAGAAAAAGGCGGGCAGGCAGAAATCAGAGGACTGGGAGAGTCTTTTCATATAATGGTGCAGGAAATACAAAGCTTAATGAAACAAAATGTAAAGGAACAAAAAGAAAAAAGGAAAGCAGAAATGCGGGCGCTGCAGGCGCAAATTAATCCGCATTTCCTTTATAATACATTGGATTCTATTATCTGGATGGCAGAAAGTGGGAAATACAACGAGGAGGTTGTGCGTATGACTTCTGCATTATCCCGTCTGTTCAGGCAAAGCATAGGGAATGAGGAAGAATTTGTCCCGATTAAGCAGGAGATGGGATATATTGAGACATATCTCACCATTCAATCGATGCGCTATAAGGATAAACTTTCTTTTGATATTAAGCTGGAAGAGGAAGTGGAAAAGGAAAAAATTGTGAAGCTGACACTGCAACCGCTGGTGGAGAATGCGATTTATCATGGAATTAAATATATAGAAGGTTCTGGAAAAATAACTATCAGAGGCTATTATAAAGAAAAAGACGTGGTAATTGAGATACAGGACAACGGGATAGGTATGACAGAGGAAGAATTGCAACATATTTTTGATAAAAAAATATATAAGCCGGGAATTGGCGGCATTGGCGTATATAATGTGCAGAACCGTTTACAGCTTTATTACGGAACGGAATATGGGCTGCTTTACAGGAGTAGTAAGGGTGCAGGTACGACTGTTTATGTAAGGATTCCGGCAGGAGAGGAGGCAGCAGATGGAGAGAATTAGAAAGATAGCAAAGAAGAAAATAATCGCCCTGCTGCTTTTGCTTATATTAGGAGTGGCACTGTACGTCAGTACTCGGCAGGAGAAAGCTCTGAAGGTGATTTTTGTCTCAAAGACTCAGGATGATATTGATTTTTGGAATTCACTTGTGGAAGGGGCACAGATGGCTGCAGACGAGTATGGGGCAGAATATGAATGGATGGCGCCTGTACGAGAGAAAGATGTAGACAGGCAAAAAAAACTGATCAGAGAAGCGATAGAAAAGGAACCGGATGTAATCGCGCTGGCACCTGCGGATGAAAAACAGATACTGCCGGAAGCAAAAAAGATCAAGGAGGCGGGCATTACACTGGTACTGATCGACTCCAAATTGTCGGAGGATATTGCGGATTGTACTGTATCTACAGATAATTATGAAGCAGGGCGAGAATTGGGAGAGTATGCGTTATCCATCTGCAGTCCAGAAGAAAAAATTGGAATCGTAAGCCATGTGAAGGGGAGTTCTACGGCAAAGGAACGGGAAAAAGGCGTACAAAAGGTTTTAGAAGAGGACGGAAGAGAGATTGTACAGACAGTCTATGGAGAATCCAATTACAGCATTGCGTATGATGAGACAAAGAAAATGCTGAAAGCACATCCGGAAATCACAGTGATAATAGGAACAAATGAGTATGCTACGGTAGGCGCGGCAAGGCTCATAAAGGATATGGGATTAAAAGAAAAGGTAAAAATTGTAGGATTTGATAATTCAAAGGAAGAAATTCAAATGCTGGAATCTGGATTGATCGAAGGGTTGGTAATCCAGCGTGCGTTTGATATGGGCTATCTTGGAATTAAAATAGGAATGGAAACAGAAAAGGGGAAAAAATACGAAACATACGTAGACTCAGGCTGTAAACTGGTGACAAGAGAAACGATTTATACAAAAGAAAATCAGAAACTACTTTTTCCGGTGTACACAGGAGATAAGTGAAATTTAAAAGTGAATATTTTACTATAAAAAGGTAAATATCTTTCTATTTAAGGAAGATATTTACCTTTTTTTGTAAGATATTCTATTCAAGCCATGTTGGGCGAAAATTATAATAAATATAACAAAAGTAAGTAACAGGGAAGAAGAATGGAAGGTGAGAAAGTGGGAGAAGTGATTTTGACGATGAAAGATATTGATAAATCTTTCGTTGGAGTACATGCGCTGAAAAATGCACAGTTAGAATTGAGAAAAGGGGAAGTGCATGCCCTGATGGGAGAAAACGGCGCGGGCAAATCCACGCTGATGAAAATCCTGACAGGTATTTACAGTAAAGACAGCGGGACGATTATATATGATGGAAAAGAAGTGGAATACAAAAATCCGAAAGAAGCACAGCAGGCAGGCGTGGTGATTGTGCACCAGGAGCTAAATATGATGAACCATTTGACGGTAGCACAAAATATATTTATCGGACGCGAAAAAATGAATGGGAAGCTTATCAATGACGGAAAGATGGCGGAGGAAGCTAAACGTCTGTTTGATATGCTGCATATTGATATTGATCCAAAAGAGACAATGGGACGTCTGACAGTCGGAAAACAGCAGATGTGCGAAATTGCAAAGGCGATTTCGACAGATGCCAGAATCATTGTATTTGACGAACCGACAGCGGCGCTGACAGAGACGGAGATTAATGAATTATTTAAGATTATTGATGATCTGCGGAAAAAAGACCTTGGGATCATATACATATCGCACCGTATGGATGAAATCAAAAGAATTACAGACAGAGTGACTGTCATGCGGGATGGAGAATACGTAGGAACGCTGGTATCTAAGGAGTGTACGAAAGACGACATCATCAGTATGATGGTAGGACGTGTCGTATATGAAGATCCGAAAGAGGTCAGCAATGTTCCGGCGGACGCGGAGGTGGTACTGAAAGTGGAACATCTGCGCGCGGGAAAGATGGTAAAGGATGTAAGCTTTGAACTTCGCAAAGGAGAGATTCTCGGGTTTTCCGGTCTCATGGGTGCGGGAAGAACGGAAACCGCGCGGGCAATCTTTGGCGCGGACAAGATTGAGGGCGGAGACATCTATGTACATGGCAGAAAAGTGACGATCAAAAGCCCGAAGGATGCGGTAAAGCATGGAATCGGATATCTGTCGGAAGATAGAAAGCGATATGGTGTTATTGTAGAGAAGACACTGACAGAAAATACGACAATGGCATCTCTAGAAAATTTCATGTCCGGTATCTTTATTGACAAGAAAAAAGAAGAGAAGGCGGCTCAGAATTACGTAGACGCGCTAAAGACAAAAACCCCGTCTGTGCGTCAGTTTGTAAAGAACTTATCTGGAGGAAATCAACAGAAGGTTGTTATCGCAAAATGGCTGACAAGGGACAGCGACATCCTTATTTTCGATGAACCTACGCGCGGAATCGACGTAGGGGCAAAAAGTGAAATTTATTCACTTATGAATGAACTGGTAAAAGAAGGAAAATCCATCATTATGATTTCGTCAGAGCTGACGGAGATCCTTCGTATGAGCGACAGAATTGTAGTAATGTGTGAGGGCCGCAAAACAGGAGAATTAGATATTTCTGAGGCGACACAGGAAAATATTATGCATGCGGCGACAATGAGAGAATAGGGAGGAAGAAAGAAAATGAAAAAAACATTAAAAACACAGAAGATGGTTGCAGTGCTTGCATTGATACTGCTGTATATCTTCTTTAGTATCTTTGGAGATAACTTTTTCCAGTATAGTACGCTGGTAAGTATTTTTGACTCATCTTATTACATAGGCTTTATGGCGATTGGCGTTACATTTGTCATTATTACCGGCGGAATTGACCTTTCTATTGGTACAGTCTGCATCTGCTGTTCTCTGATTGGTGGAACGCTGTTTGAAAAGGGTGTTCCGATGGCGGCGGTGCTGATCATTATTTTAGTAATTGGTACTCTGATCGGCGTGGCGAACGGATTAATGGTATCTGTGATGGGACTGCCGGCGTTTATCGCCACACTCGGCACCATGATGATTACGCGTGGATTTGGTTCTATTGTAACAGGGACTGCGACAGTTACGTTCCCTCAGGGAGATGTGGCGGGAGCCTGGTTCCACAATATTTTTAAGTTTAAGACAGCAAGCCTTCCGGCGGGAATTCCAACAGGGTTTATTCTACTGATTATTATGGCGGTTCTGATGGCTGTAATTTTAAATAAGACAAGACCAGGGCGGTATATACTTGCGCTTGGAAGCAACAAGGAAGCAACAAGGCTTTCTGGTGTCAATGTAGTAAAATGGGAAACTCTGGCGTATACATTCAGTGGATTTTTCGCGGCACTTGCGGGAATCTCCTACGCGGCGGTGTATTCCACGCTTATGCCGGGAACCGGAAACGGATTCGAGTTGGATGCAATCGCGGGCGTGGTAATTGGAGGAACTTCTCTTTCGGGAGGAAATGGTTCTATTTCCGGTACCTTGATCGGTGTGTTTATCATGGCAGTTTTAAAGACAGGGCTTCCGTTTGTAGGACTGCAGCCGCATTACCAGTTGTTTATCACAGGGTTCGTCCTGATATTCGCGGTATTCGCAGATGTATTGAACAGAAGGAAAGCAGCGTCCGTATAAAAAAGGCATCGGTATCTGCAAGGCAGATATTCAGATAGCAGCAAGAAAACAAAAATGAAAAGGGAGGATTTTCTATGAAGAAAAAAATTTTGAGTGTATTATTATGCACGGCAATGGTGGCATCTCTGGCAATTGGATGTGGCTCCAAAGATCAGAAAGACGCGGGAACATCTGGATCTGACAGCGGTTCTTCATCGGGCTCAGATGTGACAATCGAGGTAGTCGCGAAAGGATTTCAGCATGATTTCTGGAAAGCGGTAAATTCCGGCGCTGAACAGGCGGCAGAGAAATACGGGGCGAAGATGAACTTTGTAGGACCGAAGGACGAGTCTGCGGTAGCAGAGCAGGTAGAACAGTTAAATAACGCGATCAACAAAAAGCCAAGCGCGATTGTTCTTGCTTCTCTGGATCCGGAATCTGTAAAGGGAGCCTTAGATACGGCGGCTTCCCAGAATATACCGGTGGTTGGCTTTGACTCCGGAGTACCGGGAAATGATACGATCGTTGCCAATGCGGCTACAGACAACTATGCGGCAGGCGAGATGGCAGCAGAGAATATGTATGAATTGATCAAGGATAAAGTGACAGATCCTTCTGAGACTGTAAGAATCGGTGTGGTTTCTCAGGATGCGACCTCCGGATCTATCATCGACAGAACAGCTGGTTTTATTGATAAAATGGTAAGCCTTATCGGAGAAGATAAAGCTTCTGTAGAAGGACACGACAAATATAACAATAAAGTAGACGGAGCAAAAGTCGTGCTTGAAGTAGGTATTCCTGCTACAGTAGAAGACGCAGCCTGCGTAACAGTAGCAAATACATTGCTCAATAAGGCAGATCTTGTTGCAATCTATGGCTCTAATGAGTTTGCAGCAAAGAATATCATAACAGCAAATGAGAGTCTTGATAAACTGGGTGCTGACAAAATCATTGGCGTGGGATTTGATGCTGGTAAGATTCAATTAGACGCTGTAAGAAATGGTATTTTTGCAGGCTCTATCACACAGAATCCAGTACAGATTGGATATCAGGCAGTAGAACTGGCAGTAAAGGCAGCTAACGGGGAAGAAGTATCAGATGTGGATACAGGAGCTCTGTGGTATACAGCCGATAATATTGATGATGAAGAAATTGCTGCCTGCTTGTATGAATAGGCGTATCTACATATTGGCAGACAAAGAAAAGGAACAGGTATATTTTATAAGGGTGCGGAGCTTCTGCACCCTTATTTTTCAAAAAAAGTCGGCAGCCCTTGCCGAACAGAAATAAGCCAAAACAAGGAGGAAATGAAATGTTAAAAGGGATACCCAGAATTTTATCACCAGAGCTTTTGAAAGTACTTTGCGAAATGGGGCATAGTGACAGGCTGGTCATCGCCGACGGGAATTTTCCAGTGGAGTCGATTGGGAAAAATGCAGTTGTCATAAGATGTGACGGGCATAACATTCCGGAGCTTTTAGAGGCAATCCTACAGGTTTTTCCACTGGATACCTATGTGGAAAAGCCTGTCAGCCTTATGGAAGTAATGCAGGGAGATACAGTGGAAACTCCTATATGGGATGTGTATAAAGAAATGATACGAAAGTATGACGACAGAGGAGAGACAACTGTTGGAAACATAGAACGTTTTGCATTCTATGAGGAGGCTAAAAAAGCATATGCGGTTATTGCCACATCTGAGTCTGCTCTTTATGCAAATATTATGCTGCAAAAAGGAGTTATTTGAACCATTTTTTTATGATGAATATCCAAAGCTCTATGAAAAGAATAACAAGGCATACAATACATATAATACGATATCCATACCGGTAAGACAGCTCCGGCATATTATAGAAATTCATCCCGTACCATCCGGTGACGAGAGTGAGTGGCATAAAGACAGTTGTGACAATAGTTAGAACTTTCATAATTTCATTCTGGCGCAGATCGATCTGTGTCTGATGCATTTCTTTTAACTGGATAGAATATTCTTTTAACATCTGAACAGTAGAGTGAAGGCGGTCTGCTTTGTCGGAAAAAAGGCCGAACAGCAGACGTTCTCTCTGCTGTTCTTTTTCAGCAGCCAGCTTTTGGAAGGTCTCTCCTAAATCAGAGAGCTGTTCATAATATGCGCTGAATGCGGATAATTCTTTGCGGACAAAGAGGATCGTACGATTAAAGTCAGAGAGATTTTTGTTTAATAGCTGTTCTTCTAAATCTGTCAGCTTTTCTTCATAATCCAGAAGATATATCATATCATCTTTCAAAAGGAATTCTAGAAAATCAAATAAAAAGAGGCAGGGAGAGGAAGCATCGGTAAGCGGCAGGTCTCTCATCTCTTTTATAAAATCTTGTACATTTCCAGAATCATCGATAAAAATCAAAAGTTTTGAGGTCAGATAATAGCCGAATGTGAATTTGCCGTTTACGGGCTTCTTTTTATCTGGTATGGCAAATGTGCCTGCAACACCGTTGCTTAACTGTTCTGCTTTGCAGAAACGGGCATGGACAAGTCCCTCATTTAAGAAAATACGGCGGGAGGCCAAAGGATATTTTTCACAGAACTGTTTTTCTGTAAGAATCTGTACGGGTGAGCAGGGCAGCAGAGTGTCATTTGTAGTACGCATGGTAATCTCCTCTGATAATCAATATTTCCGATAGGCTGTAATCGTTCTTTATATTATATACTATCTGGACAAAAATAGACAAGAGTGCGACTGCCGAGAAATGTGGCGTCAGATATATGGAGAAGAAGGAATGTGTATAAGGTGGGATAAGTGTTGTAAATTACAGGTATTTTCCATATAATGAAAGAAGGAAAAAAGCAGAAGTCCACAGGGAGGAAATTATGAGAAAATATGTGATGGCATTGGATTCAGGAACAACAAGCAACCGCTGTATTTTATTTAATGAGAAAGGGGAGATATGCAGTGTGGCACAAAAGGAGTTCACACAGTATTTCCCAAAACCTGGGTGGGTGGAGCACGATCCAGAAGAAATATGGTCTACGCAGCTGGAAGTAGCGATGACCGCGATGGCGAATATTCATGCCACAGCGGCAGATATTGCGGCGATTGGAATTACGAATCAGCGGGAGACTACAATTGTCTGGGACAAGACATCAGGAAAACCTATAGGAAATGCGATTGTCTGGCAATGCAGAAGGACATCTGCATATTGCGA
The DNA here is from genome assembly GCF_055387595.1 of Mediterraneibacter flintii. Lineage (NCBI taxonomy): Bacteria > Bacillati > Bacillota > Clostridia > Lachnospirales > Lachnospiraceae > Mediterraneibacter > Mediterraneibacter flintii. The sequence continues at coordinate 2,726,860 of NZ_AP031405.1, read as the reverse complement.
CAGCCTGAAGGCAAAAGGGCTGACAGAGAAATTTAGAAAAAAGACAGGGCTGGTGCTTGACGCTTATTTTTCCGGTACAAAGATAAAATGGATATTGGATCATACAGAAGGGGCGCGGGAACGCGCGGAACGCGGAGAGCTTTTGTTCGGCACTGTGGAGACGTGGCTGATATGGAAGCTGACAAAAGGGACAGTGCATGTAACGGACTATTCGAACGCTTCCAGGACAATGCTTTTTAATATTCATAGCCTGACGTGGGACGCAGAGATTTTGAAAGAGCTGAATATACCGGTATGTATGCTCCCAGAAGTAAAGCCATCAAGCTGCATATACGGAGAGGCGGATGCAAGCTTTTTTGGGGCGCCGATACCGATTGCGGGTGCGGCAGGAGATCAGCAGGCAGCATTGTTTGGGCAGACTTGTTTTGAAAAGGGAGAAGCAAAGAACACGTATGGTACCGGATGCTTTTTGCTTATGAATACAGGAGAAAAACCTGTTTTTTCAGAAAAGGGACTGGTGACAACTATCGCCTGGGGACTGGATGGAAAAGTCAATTATGCTCTGGAAGGTTCTATTTTTGTTGCTGGAGCAGCGATACAATGGCTGCGGGACGAGATGCGCCTTTTGGACTCCTCACAGGATTCGGAATATATGGCGCAGAAGGTAAAGGATACGAATGGTTGTTATGTGGTACCAGCCTTTACAGGGCTTGGAGCGCCTTACTGGGATCAGTATGCCCGCGGAACAATCGTAGGGATTACAAGGGGCGTCAATAAATACCATATCATACGCGCTACTTTGGAATCCCTTGCCTACCAAGTGAATGATGTTTTAGAAGTGATGGAGGAGGAATCTGGAATCCGCCTTGCCGCATTGAAGGTGGATGGCGGGGCAAGTGCAAACAATTTTCTTATGCAAACGCAGGCAAACCTTTCCTATGCGCCTGTAAAGCGCCCCCAGTGTGTGGAGACGACAGCAATGGGAGCCGCTTACCTTGCAGGAATCGCTGTAGGATACTGGAAGGATAAGGAGGAGGTAAAAGCGAACTGGGCGGTTGACCGGACATTTGAGCCCGAGATAGAAGCCAAGAGACGAAAAAGTATGCTTGCCGGATGGAAGAAAGCGGTCAAATATGCATATGGATGGGCGAAGGAAGAATAGAACAAATGGAGATAAAACTTTTTTACCGTGAAGAAGGCAGCGGAGAACCGTTGATTCTGCTGCATGGAAATGGAGAGGACAGCACGTATTTTGATGAACAGATAGCATATTTCAAGAAAAGCTACTGTGCGATTGCATTAGATACGCGCGGGCATGGAAAGTCTGCGAGAGGAACTGCTAATTTTTGCATACGGCAGTTCGCAGAGGATTTGCATGATTTTATGGAAGAGAAGAAAATCAAGAAAGCAAATATATTAGGGTTTTCAGACGGTGCAAACATTGCGCTTATTTTTGCAATGCGTTATCCGGAGTATGTAAAAAAATTGATTTTAAACGGAGCGAATCTAAAGGGAGACGGAGTAAAGCCGACAGTGCAGATTCCAATTATTGTGGGATATAGGATGGCCTCTCTTTTCGCCAGAGTAAGCAGCAGGGCAGCAGCTAATGCAGAAATGCTCGGGCTTATGGTACACGATCCAAATATTGAGCCGTCAGAATTAAAAAAGGTAAAAGTACGGACATTGGTGATTGCAGGGACGAAGGACATGATTAAGGAGGAACACACCCGACAGATATACGAAAATCTTTCTGACGCAGAATTAGTCTTGATCGAAGGAAACCATTTTGTAGCTAAAAGAAACCCAGAAGCCTTTAATAAAGCAGTAGAAATATTTCTGAAAGAAAAAGACGGGAAGGAGAAAAAAGATGTATGACACAGTGATCATTGGCGCTGGAGTGACAGGCTGTGCGGTGGCGCGTGAACTGTCTCGATATGAAATAAAGGCGTGCGTGCTGGAAAAGGAAGAGGATGTCTGCAGTGGAACATCTAAGGCAAACAGTGGGATTGTGCATGCAGGGTTTGACGCGCGGCCGGGGACTTTGATGGCAAAGCTGAATGTGCAGGGAAACCGTATGATGGAGGAACTTTCTCGGGAACTGGACTTTCCTTTTAAGAGAAATGGTTCTCTTGTGGTATGTACAGATCGTGCGGACAGAGACAGACTGGCAGAGCTATATGAGCGAGGAATCAAAAATGGAGTAAAACATCTGCGGATTCTTGAGAGGGAGGAGCTGCTTTCCTTAGAACCACATATTTCAGAGGAAGCGGTGTGCGCCCTCTACGCACCGGAGGGAGGGATTGTCTGTCCCTTTGGGCTTACGATAGCACTGGCAGAAAACGCCTGCATAAACGGAGTGGAATTTTACCTTGAACAGGAGGTAAAGCAGATAGAACGAATGAAAGATGGCTGGAAGCTGACAACTGGTACAGGAAAAATTTATGAGACAAAAACGGTTATCAATGCGGCGGGCGTCTATGCAGATGTTTTTCACAATATGGTAAGCAGGCAAAAAATACATATTACCCCTCGAAAGGGGGAGTATCTGCTCTATGATAAAGAGGCAGGAGAGCATGTTACGCGTACAATATTTGCATTGCCTGGAAAATTGGGGAAGGGTGTGCTTGTAACCCCAACTGTGCATGGAAATCTGCTGTGTGGCCCTACCGCACTGGATATAGAAGACAGAGACGGGGTGGATACTACAGCAGAGGGACTTTGGGCAGTGCAGGAGAAAGCACGTCTTACGGTAGAACATATTCCCACAAAAGCAGTGATTACCAGTTTTGCAGGTCTGCGTGCCCATGAGGATGGACATGAATTTCTTGTTCAGGAGGTAGAGGATGCCCCTGGATTTATAGACTGCGCGGGAATTGAGTCCCCAGGACTTACCAGCGCTCCGGCAATTGGACAGATGGTGGCAAAGATAGTAAGAAATAAATTAAAACTAAAAGAAAATGAAAAGTTTCAAAAGACAAGAAAAGGGATTCTGAATCCAGAAAAACTTTCTTTAAAAGAAAGGAACGAGCTGATTCAGAAAGAGCCCGCCTATGGAAATATGATCTGTCGATGTGAAAAGATTTCAGAAGGGGAAATACTCGATGCCATACACCGCCCCCTCGGGGCCAAGTCTTTGGACGGTGTAAAAAGAAGAACCCGCGCGGGCATGGGAAGATGTCAGGCAGGCTTTTGTACTCCAAAGGTGATGGAGATTTTGGCACGTGAACAGAATATTGCGTGGGAAGAAATAACGAAAAAGGGCGGCAAGTCCCGAATGGTGATAGGGGAGAAATGAAGATGGAACAATATGAGATTATCATTGTGGGCGGAGGCCCGGCAGGACTTGCGGCGGCTGCGGCGGCAAAACGAGAAGGTGTGGACAGGATTTTGATTCTGGAGAGGGATAGAGAGCTGGGTGGTATTTTAAATCAGTGTATCCATAACGGGTTTGGCCTCCACACCTTTCAGGAAGAGCTTACGGGGCCGGAATATGCTGCTCGATTTATAAAGCAAGTGCAGGAGTTGAAAATAGAATATTGGCTGGAGACAATGGTGACAGATATTTCCCCAGAGAGAGAAGTGACAGTAGTGAATTCTAGAAGAGGGGTCTGCACACTAAAAGCAGATGCAGTCATTCTTGCAATGGGGTGCAGAGAGCGTCCCAGAGGTGCGCTTAATATTCCAGGGTTTCGTCCGGCAGGGATTTATACAGCAGGGACTGCACAAAGGTTGGTGAATATAGAGGGGCAACTGCCTGGAAAAGAAGTGGTAATATTAGGTTCTGGCGATATAGGTCTGATTATGGCGCGGAGAATGACGCTGGAAGGGGCACATGTGCAGGTTGTAGCAGAGCTTCTGCCCTTTAGCGGAGGACTAAAGAGAAACATTGTGCAGTGTCTGGACGACTATGGGATTCCTCTGAAGCTAAAGCATACGGTGACTGCCGTCAGAGGCAAAGAACGGCTGGAGGGGGTCACGCTTTCTCAGGTAGATGAAAACGGACGGCCGATTCCTGGAACAGAAGAGGAATATGTCTGTGATACACTGTTGCTTTCTGTAGGGCTGATACCAGAGAATGAATTGTCTAAACAGGCGAAAGTTGTGTTAAATCCCGTTACAAACGGGCCTGTTTCAGATGAGAGCTTTCAGACAAGTACAGACGGAATTTTTGCATGTGGGAATGTCTTACATGTGCATGATCTGGTGGACTTTGTTTCCCAGGAAGCAGAAAATGCAGGAAAACATGCGGCTGCATATGTAAGAGAAGGACGCGGCGGACAAAAGGATGTAAGAAAAGCCTGGGAAGATTGTATGATTGTGTGTGCAGGGACAGGCATCCGCTATACAGTCCCTTCCTTTATCGACATACAGAGGCTGGAAAAGGAGATTGCCATACGTTTCCGAGTAACCGCTGTATTTGAAAATTGTTATGTGGAACTACTGGCAGACGGGCAGCTCTTAACACGAAAAAAAGTAAGAGTGCTTACCCCAGGAGAGATGGCAGAGATATGCTTAAAAAGCGATGAAGCAGAGAAGTATCCAAATATGTCCGTCTTGCAAATCCAGATAAAGGAGGCATGAGATATGGGAAAAGAAAAAGAGCTTGTCTGTATCTGTTGTCCGCTTGGCTGCAGGCTCAAGGTATTTGCAGAGAATGGAAAGACATGTGTCTTGGGAAACCATTGTAAAAGAGGAAAGGAGTATGCTATAAAAGAACTTTTTCATCCAATGAGAAGTTTGACGACGACTGTGCGGGTAAAAGGAGGAGCGTATCCTCTTGTGCCGGTTCGGACAAATCGGGAAATTCCGAAAGAAAAAATAATGGAATGTATGAAAATTTTAAAAGGTATGATAGTCACAGCCCCAGTAAAAACAGGGGATATACTTATAAAGGATATTGCCGGCACAGGCTCTGACATAATAGCATCAAAAGACAGCGGCGCCTCTTTTCAGGATTTAGACAAAATGCTATAATAATACATACCTTTTAGGGTATACCTTATCGGGCGAAGCCCGCCCTCCCAAAGGAAATGTATTACGGTATGCCCTTTAGGGTATAACGTATAAAAAACGAGGAAGCGTTTCAAAATCTAAGATTTTGGTTATTCTGTTAACAGAAAAGAGAATAGGACAAGGAGAGAAAAAGCAGATGAGTATATATGAGTTGTCAGCATATGAAGTAATCCAGGAAGCAGACTTATCCGATTTGAAGTCAAAGGGTGTGCTTTTGAGACACAAAAAGAGCAGGGCAAGAGTCTTGCTAATGGAGAATGAAGATGAAAACAAAGTGTTTGCGATAGGATTTCGCACACCGCCGTCAGACAGCACCGGAGTGCCGCATATCATGGAACATTCCGTTCTGTGTGGTTCCAGGGATTTTCCGGTGAAGGATCCGTTTGTAGAGCTGGTGAAGGGGTCTTTGAATACGTTTTTAAATGCCATGACCTATCCAGACAAAACAGTATATCCTGTAGCGAGCTGCAATGACAAGGATTTTCAAAATCTGATGCACGTCTACATGGACGCAGTGTTCTATCCGAATATCTATGAACATGATGAGATTTTCCGCCAGGAGGGCTGGAGCTATAAGCTGGACAGTGCGGATGGGCAGCTTTCCTATAATGGAGTTGTATATAATGAGATGAAGGGAGCCTTCTCATCTCCGGAGGGTGTGCTGGACCGTATGATTTTAAATTCACTCTTTCCGGATACCTCTTATGCAAATGAATCTGGCGGAGATCCGGAGGTAATTCCAGAATTGACATATGAGCAATTTTTGGATTTCCATAGAAAGTATTATCATCCTTCTAACAGTTATATCTATCTCTATGGAAATATGGATATGGAAGAAAAACTAAAGTGGCTGGACGAAAACTATCTTTCGGCTTTTGATGCTAAGGAAGTGGATTCAGAAATCCGATACCAGGCTCCTTTTGACAAGGTCAAAGAAGTGGAGATGGAATACTCAATTTCCAGTGAAGAGTCAGAAGCGGATAACACATATCTTTCTTACAATAAAGTAATTGGAACCTCACTGGATGAAAAATTATATCTTGCATTCCAGATACTAGATTATGCACTTTTATCTGCACCGGGTGCACCACTTAAGAAGGCTCTTTTAGATGCAGGAATCGGCAAGGACATCATGGGCTCCTATGACAATGGGATTTATCAGCCGATTTTTTCCGTAATATCAAAAAACGCGAACTTGGAACAGAAACAAAAATTTGTGGAAGTGATCGAAGATACACTGAAAAAGATTGTGGAAAATGGAATGGATAAAAAGGCATTGGAGGCGGGCATCAACTACCATGAATTTCGTTTCCGAGAGGCAGACTTCGGGAATTATCCGAAGGGGCTTATGTATGGGCTTCAGCTGTTCGACAGCTGGCTGTATGACGATACAAAGCCATTTATCCATATGCAGGCGATCCCAACCTTTCATTTTTTGAAAGAGCAGATAAAAACGGGATATTTCGAGGAATTGATAAAAACATACCTTCTGGAAAATACGCATGCGTCGATTGTTGTAATCAAACCAGAGAGAGGGCGCACAGCGCGTATGGAAAAGGAACTGAGAGAAAGGCTGAAAGCTTATAAAGAGGGCTTAAGCGATCAGGAAATTGAAAAGCTTGTGTCGGATACTGCCGCGCTTGTGAACTATCAGGAGGAAGAATCCGCGCCGGAAGATTTGGCAAAGATACCAGTGCTGAAAAGGGAGGATATTACCAGAGAAATTGCTCCGATATATAACGAAGAGAGAAAAGCCGGAGAGGTTCCGCTGGTATATCATAAGGTAGAGACGAATGGAATCGGCTACGTGACACTGATGTTTGACCTGTCAGAAATAGAAGAAGAGCTCTTACCGTATGTAGGGATTCTGCAAAGTGTACTTGGTATTATTGATACAAGCCATTATGAATACGGAGAATTATTTAACGAAATCAATGTGCATACAGGCGGAATTGGAACATCGCTGGAGCTGTACGCAGACGCTGTGAAAGTAAAAGAAAAAGCATTTAAAGCAACATTCGAGATGAAGGGCAAGGCACTTTATTCGCAGATGGACGTTTTGTTTTCTATGATGCGGGAGATTCTGATGGAGTCAAAGCTGGACGACGAAAAGCGCCTGAAAGAAATTCTTGCAATGCTCAAATCCAGGCTTGCTATGTCCTTCCAGGCATCCGGTCATACGACAGCAGCCTTGCGTGCTCTGTCTTATGGGTCGCCTATGGCGAAATTTAAAGATGATACAGACGGAATCGGATTTTATGAAGTTGTCAAAGAGATAGAAGAGCATTTTGAAGAAAGAAAGGGAGAGTTGATTCACAATTTGAAAGACATTGCAGAAAGACTTTTCCGATCGGACAATTTGATGATTAGCTATACTGCATCAGAGGGCAAAATAGAGCCGGTTATACAGGCATTTGAGAAAATAGAGCATACCTTATATAAAGGGGACAGAAAAAGAGAAGGAAATTGTGTTCTTCATGTGAAAAAGAAAAATGAAGGATTTAAAACCTCTTCAAAAGTACAATATGTGGCGCGGGTAGGAAATTTTATAGATGAGGGAGCCCAGTACAGCGGAGCGCTGCAGATTCTGAAAGTGATTTTAAGCTATGATTATCTGTGGCAGAATATTCGGGTAAAGGGCGGCGCTTATGGCTGTATGAGCAACTTTAACCGGATAGGCGAGGGGTATCTTGTTTCTTACAGAGATCCCAATTTAAAAGAGACGATAAAGGTCTACGAGGGAGTTGTGGAGTATCTGAAGAATTTCACTGTCAGTGAAAGAGATATGGACAAATATATTATCGGGACAATCAGCAATATCGATCGTCCTATGACGCCTGCGGCGAAAGGGGAACGTTCTATGAATCTGTATATGAATCATGTGTCAGAGGATATGATTCGTCGGGAAAGAGAAGAAATTCTTACAGCAGATCAGGAGGATATCCGTGCGCTGGCGGGGGTAGTACAGGCTCTTTTAAATGCTGACATGCTCTGTGTGATCGGCGGAGAAGACAAAATAGAGGCGGCAAAAGAGCTATTTATGGAAATAAAGACATTATTTTAAGTAAGTCTGCCTGTTCAAGGAAAGCTTGAACAGGCGGATTTTGAGTAGAAAAGGAGCAGGAATGAAGGGAAATTTCAAATCAGGATTTGTGACGCTGATTGGCAGGCCAAATGTAGGAAAATCTACATTGATGAATTATCTGATCGGACAGAAGATCGCGATTACCTCAAATAAGCCCCAGACGACCCGAAACAGAATCCAGACAGTTCTGACGACGGAGGAAGGACAGATTATATTTGTAGATACGCCTGGTATACATAAAGCGAAGAATAAGCTGGGAGAATATATGGTAAATGTAGCGGAGCATACGCTGGGAGAGGTGGATGTTATACTGTGGCTTGTAGAGCCGACCAGCTTTATAGGGGCAGGAGAACAGCACATTATCGCGCAGCTGAAAAAAGTGCATACGCCGGTTATTCTCGTTATCAACAAGATAGATATGGTAAAACCAGAGGAGGTACTGCAGGCGATCGATACATACCGCAGGGAGCTGGAGTTTGCGGAGATCGTGCCGGTATCTGCAAGAAACGGGAAGAATACGGATGAATTGGTAAAGGTGATCTTTCAATATCTTCCCAGTGGGCCGCAGTTCTATGACGATGAGACAGTGACCGATCAGCCGGAGCGTCAGATTGTGGCAGAATTGATTAGGGAAAAGGCACTGCATTGCCTGGAGGAGGAAATTCCGCATGGAATCGCTGTGGCAATCGACAGAATGAAAAAGCAGAAGAAAGTGATGCACATCGACGCGACAATCATCTGTGAACGGGAGTCCCATAAAGGAATTATTATAGGAAAGCAGGGGAGCATGCTGAAAAAAATCGGAACTGCCGCGCGCTATGAAATAGAAAAACTGCTTTGTTGTCAAGTGAATTTGAAACTGTGGGTAAAAGTACAGAAAAACTGGCGTGACAGTGATTTCCTAATGAAAAATTTTGGTTACAGACAAGAAGAAATTTGAAGCTGTCAAGGCATTTTGCGCAAAAAAGACTGGTAGTTTTTGCGTGGTATAGCCTGCGTATGAATCGGGGAACCTAACAGTAACACATATGAAGAGGTGAGCCGATGGAAGAAAGATACTGGAAGCAATTTATGCTGACGGGGAAAGTAGAGGATTATCTCCTCTATAGACAGGAACAGAGAAAAGAAGCAGCAAATGAGACGAGAAATACTTATAAATGGGGCATAGAGAGTGAATCAGATTGTTTTGACAGGAATGGTGCTGTCCGCAGCGCCAGTTGGTGAATATGACAAAAGAGTTGTGCTTCTGACAAAAGAACACGGGAAGATTTCTGCATTTGCAAAGGGGGCGAGACGACCGAACAGCCCCCTTATTGGCGCTGTGAATCCTTTTAGCTTCGGAGAATTTGTGATGTATGAGGGCAGAACCTCCTATACAATACAGTCTGCCAATATATCCAATTATTTCGCAGAGCTAAGAGAAGATATTACAGGAGCATATTATGGGTTTTATTTTTTGGAGTTTGCCAATTATTATACACGAGAACGAAATGATGAGAGGGACATGTTAAAACTTCTCTATCAGACCTTGAAGGCGATATCGAATCCACATATTCCAAATCGGCTTGTCCGATATATATTTGAATTGAAAGCGGTGAGCATAAACGGGGAGGGACCGCAGGTCTTTCAGTGTGTAGGCTGCGGCAGTCAGGAAAAAAATATGGAGTTCAGTGCAAAAAAGGGCGGGCTTGTGTGCAGGAAATGCGGTCAAGATGTGATAGATAAGATTGTACCAGATAACTCCACTTTATATAGCATGCAATATATAGAAAGCAGTAAAATCGAGAAATTATATACATTTACAGTATCTGAAAAGGTGTTGAATCAACTTGGGAAAATCATGGAACATTATTGCGCTATATACATAGATAAAAAATTCAAATCCTTAGAGATACTAGATACTTTACTGTAATTAAATTGTAAGTAAATTCAGCTGCTGCTTTCACTTTACAAAAGGAAAGCGACCCGTTATAATAATTAGCAGTTTATAATGCCGGAAACCGGCACGAAGACGGGTGTATGAGGAATTTCCTTTATACCCTGTGTGTAGATGAATAAGAGAATGTGAGGAATAGTATAATGGTGGAAAAGACAATGGATAAGATTGTAGCTCTGGCAAAATCGAGAGGGTTTGTATATCCAGGCTCCGAGATTTACGGAGGACTTGCCAATACATGGGATTACGGCAATCTTGGTGTAGAACTGAAAAATAATGTAAAGAAAGCCTGGTGGAAAAAATTTGTGCAGGAGAGTCCATACAATGTAGGAGTGGACTGTGCAATTTTAATGAATCCGCAGACCTGGGTGGCTTCGGGACATTTGGGAGGCTTTAGCGATCCGCTTATGGACTGTAAGGAGTGCAAAGAAAGGTTTCGTGCAGATAAACTGATTGAGGATTACGCGGCGGAAAACAGTATAGAACTTGAAGGAAGTGTAGATGCATGGTCGAAAGAGCAGATGACAGCATATATTGAAGAGCATGGTATCAAGTGTCCTTCCTGTGGAAAGCACAATTTTACAGATATACGTGAATTTAACCTGATGTTTAAGACATTCCAGGGGGTTACAGAGGATGCAAAGAATATTGTATACCTCCGTCCGGAGACGGCACAGGGAATTTTTGTGAACTTTAAGAATGTACAGCGTACCTCCAGAAAGAAAATTCCTTTTGGAATTGCACAGATAGGAAAATCTTTCCGCAACGAGATAACGCCGGGAAACTTTACATTCCGTACAAGGGAATTTGAGCAGATGGAACTGGAATTTTTCTGCGAGCCGGATACAGATCTGGAATGGTTCAATTACTGGAAGAGCTTTTGCTTAAACTGGTTAAGTACACTTGGACTAAAAGAGGAGGAGGTCCGTTACCGCGATCATGAGAAGGAAGAATTGTCCTTCTATAGTAAAGCGACTACAGATGTAGAATTCTTATTCCCATTTGGATGGGGAGAATTATGGGGGATTGCGGATCGTACGGATTATGATCTATCCCGCCATATGGAAGTGTCCAAACAGGATCTGACGTATTTTGATGATGAGAAGAAGGAAAAATATGTTCCTTATGTGATTGAACCATCGTTAGGAGCAGACCGCATGGTTCTTGCGTTCCTTTGCAGCGCTTATGACGAGGAAGAATTAGAAGGCGGGGATGTACGTACGGTTCTTCATTTTCACCCAGCCTTAGCGCCGGTGAAGGTAGGGGTTCTGCCACTTTCTAAAAAACTCAACGAGGGCGCTTTAAAAGTGTATGAGCTGTTGTCAAAGACATACAACTGTGAATTTGACGACAGGGGAAATATTGGTAAACGGTACCGCCGTCAGGATGAAATTGGAACTCCGTTCTGTGTGACATATGATTTTGAGTCCGAACAGGACGGCGCGGTTACTGTACGTGACCGTGATACAATGGAACAGGAGAGAGTGAAAATAGAAGATTTAAAAGCATACTTCGAGAAAAAATTCGAGTGGTAAATGGGGGATATTCTGAAAAAAGAGGGTATCTCCCCTCTTTTTCATTGCATAGGAAGTCTCGTTCCCTATACAATAAAAACCTCTGGGGATGCACACTGCACGCAATTGGAAAGCGGCTGCATAGAAATATCGCTTTAAGGGGAAGATGATACAAAGAAAGGATGACAGAAGAGATGGAAGCAAAAAATGTATGGGCAACTTATAATGAAAATCAGATTCAGGAGTTAAATGAAATCAATGAACGCTATAAAGTATGCTTAAATCAGGGGAAAACAGAGAGAGAATGTGTTGCTTTGGCCGTAGATATGGCAGAGCGCGCAGGGTACAGAAACATTGAAGCGATACTGGCAAAAGGAACGTCTCTAAAAGCTGGGGACAAGGTATATGCAGTATGCATGTCAAAAATGATTGCACTTTTCCGCATAGGGGAAAAACCAATTTCGGAAGGGATGAATATTTTAGGGGCGCATATCGATTCCCCCCGCATTGATGTAAAGCAGAATCCACTCTATGAAAATGAAGGGCTTGCCTATCTGGATACTCATTATTACGGAGGAATTAAAAAATACCAGTGGGTAGCACAGCCGCTTTCCCTGCATGGAGTCATTGTGAAAAAGGATGGAAGTACTGTGAAAGTGACGGTGGGAGAAGAAGAGTCAGATCCGGTATTTGTAATTACAGATCTGCTGATCCATCTGGCACAGGAGCAGATGGAAAAGAAGGCTTCCAAAGTAATTGAGGGAGAAAAACTAGATCTTTTAATTGGAAATCGGCCGATTGAACAGGCGGAAGGGCTTGATAAGGCAGAAAAAGACGCTGTGAAAAAGCATGTGATGGAGATACTGAAAGAAAAATATGAGATGGAAGAGGAAGACTTCTATTCTGCAGAGCTGGAAATTGTTCCTGCAGGGAAGGCAAGGGACTGCGGAATAGACAGAAGTATGGTGTTGTCCTACGGACAGGATGACAGAGTGTGTGCGTTTACGTCCTTGTTTGCCATGCTGGATGTAGAGCAGGCTAAGCGCACAGGATGCTGTCTGCTTGTAGACAAGGAGGAGATAGGGAGTGTAGGAGCTACAGGGATGCATTCCAAATTTTTTGAAAATACAGTAGCGGAACTGGTTGCACTGACAGAAGGAGAATCAGAGCTGAAAGTCCGCCGTGCACTTGCCAGATCGAAAATGCTCTCTTCGGATGTCAGTGCGGCATATGATCCGATGTTTGCAGAGGCGTTTGAAAAGAGGAGTTCTGCATTTTTCGCAAATGGACTGACTTTTAATAAATTTACCGGAAGTAGGGGGAAATCAGGCTCAAACGATGCAAATGCAGAATATTTGGGAGAGCTTAGGCGTGTCATGGACGAGGCAGGAGTTGCGTATCAGTTTTCCGAGTTAGGGAGAGTGGATATAGGCGGCGGTGGAACCATTGCGTATATTATGGCGAACTACGGGATGGAAGTCATAGACAGCGGCGTGGCGGTACTGAATATGCATGCGCCTTATGAGGTGACGAGCAAAGCAGATATTTATGAGGCAGTAAAAGGCTATAGGGCATTTTTAAAACTGGACTAGAGAAAGAAACGAATATTTATGCAAAATCAACCCTCGGCATGTGCAAAAAGCTGCACTGCCGAGGGCTTTGTTTTTTGGGAAAAGAGAAATGAAAAAAGGAATAAAGATTGTGTATATTTACCAATAAAACGCTTGACGACAAAGGGTAAAACAATTAGAATATTATATGCGACTTAATGCAAAATTATTTGTAAAATTTTATTTAGGAGGTCATTCGAACATGGCAAAATGGGTTTATATGTTCACAGAAGGTGACGCTACAATGAGAAACCTTCTTGGCGGAAAAGGCGCAAACCTCGCAGAAATGACAAATTTAGGACTCCCGGTACCGCAGGGATTCACAGTAACTACAGAGGCTTGTACACAGTATTATGAGGATGGCAGAAAAATCAATGATGAAATCATGGCACAGATTATGGAAGCCATCGAAAAGCTGGAAGGAATTACAGGAAAGAAATTTGGAGATAAGACAAATCCTCTGCTTGTTTCTGTTCGCTCCGGTGCAAGAGCTTCTATGCCAGGTATGATGGATACTATCCTGAATCTGGGATTGAATGAAGAAGTTGTAGAGACTCTGGCAGAAGCATCAGGAAACGCACGCTGGGCATGGGATTGCTACAGAAGATTCATTCAGATGTATTCAGATGTTGTTATGGAAGTAGGAAAAAAATACTTCGAAGAGCTCATCGACGAGATGAAAGAGAAGAAGGGCGTTACACAGGATGTTGAGCTGACAGCAGAAGATCTGAAAACACTGGCAGGACAGTTCAAGGCTGAATATAAAGAAAAAATCGGTGCAGATTTCCCGTCTGATGCGAAAGAGCAGTTAATGGGAGCTGTAAAGGCTGTATTCCGTTCATGGGATAACCCAAGAGCCAATGTATACCGCCGTGATAATGATATTCCGTATTCATGGGGAACTGCTGTCAATGTACAGATGATGGCGTTCGGTAACATGGGAGATGACTGTGGTACAGGTGTTGCATTTACAAGAGACCCTGCTACAGGAGAGAACGGACTCTTTGGAGAGTTCTTGACAAATGCACAGGGAGAGGACGTTGTTGCAGGTGTCCGCACTCCGATGCATATTTCTGAGATGGAAGAAAAATTCCCAGAAGCATTTGCACAGTTTAAAGAAGTGTGCAAGACTCTGGAGACACATTATAGAGACATGCAGGATATGGAGTTTACTGTAGAGCATGGTAAACTGTATATGCTTCAGACACGTAACGGTAAGAGAACTGCAAAGGCAGCTCTGAAAATTGCGTGCGACCTCGTGGATGAAGGTATGAGAACAGAGGAAGAAGCAGTTGCAATGATCGATCCGAGAAATTTGGATTCTCTGCTTCACCCACAGTTTGACGCTGCAGCTCTAAAAGCAGCGACACCGATGGCAAAAGCACTTGGTGCTTCCCCAGGAGCTGCTTGCGGTAAAATTGTATTTACGGCAGATGATGCAGTAGAATGGGCTGCAAGAGGAGAAAAAGTTGTTTTGGTACGTCTGGAGACATCACCGGAAGATATTACAGGAATGAAATCTGCACAGGGTATCTTGACTGTACGTGGTGGTATGACTTCTCATGCGGCAGTTGTTGCACGTGGAATGGGTACATGCTGTGTATCAGGGTGCGGCGATATTGTAATGGATGAAGCAAATAAGAAGTTTACACTTGCCGGAAAAGAGTACCATGAAGGAGATGCAATTTCTCTGGATGGTTCTACCGGAAATATTTATGACGGAATCATTCCGACAGTAGATGCAACGATTGCAGGTGAATTCGGAAGAATTATGGGATGGGCTGACAAATATAGAACAATGAAAGTCCGCACCAATGCAGATACTCCGGCAGATGCTAAGAAAGCACGTGAGCTGGGCGCAGAGGGAATTGGCCTTTGCCGTACAGAGCATATGTTCTTTGAGGGAGATAGAATCGATGCGTTCCGTGAAATGATTTGCTCCGAGACAGAGGAAGAAAGAGAAGCGGCACTGGACAAGATCCTTCCAGAACAGCAGGGAGATTTTGAGAAGCTGTACGAAGCATTGGAGGGCAATCCGGTTACTATCCGTTTCCTGGATCCGCCGTTGCATGAGTTTGTTCCGACAGAGGAAGAAGATATTAAGAAGCTGGCAGATGCACAGGGCAAGACTGTAGAGCAGATTAAAGCAATCATTGACAGCCTGCATGAATTTAACCCAATGATGGGACATCGTGGATGCCGTCTTGCAGTAACATATCCTGAAATTGCAAAGATGCAGACAAAAGCGGTTATCCGCGCTGCAATCAATGTACAGAAGGCACATCCGGACTGGAATGTAAAACCAGAAATTATGATTCCACTTGTTGGAGACATCAAAGAGTTAAAATATGTGAAGAAATTCGTAGTTGAGACAGCAGACGCTGAAATTGCGGCAGCAGGAAGCGATCTGAAATATGAAGTGGGTACAATGATTGAGATTCCAAGAGCTGCACTTACAGCGGATGAAATTGCGAAAGAAGCCGATTTCTTCTGCTTCGGTACAAATGACCTTACACAGATGACATACGGATTCTCTCGTGATGATGCCGGTAAGTTCTTAGAAGCATACTATGATGCGAAGATTTTTGAAAACGATCCATTTGCTAAGCTTGACCAGGTTGGTGTTGGCAAACTGATGAAGATGGCGATCGAGTTAGGAAAACCGGTTAATCCGAACCTGCATGTAGGTATCTGCGGCGAGCATGGTGGAGATCCGAGTTCGGTAGAATTCTGTGACAGTATTGGACTGGATTATGTATCTTGCTCACCGTTTAGAGTGCCGATCGCGCGACTGGCAGCAGCACAGGCAGCTATTGCACGAAAATAGGCGAAGATTTGGACGTTGATGTTTATATCTGAATAATTATAAGGGGCTATCGGTTAATAGATAGCGATGAATAGGGAAGGCAGTGACTTGTCCGAGTCACTGCCTTCCCTAAAATTATCCCTATAAAAGAGAAAAAGATGGCTAACGATAACCATCTTCTCTCCGTTACATGTTATAATGTAACTATGCAAAAACAAGATTATTATAACGAATTTTTTGAATTAGGGCAACAGAAAATGAACTTTAAATTTTATGAATTGAGTTTACCTGACGACGATCCGGTCTTTACCCTAAAAAAAGTAATGGAGGAAATGGATTTTACTGCTTTATTAGCGCAGTATTCAGATAAGGGGAAACGCGGGTTTAACCCAATCATGAAATATGGAGTTCTCACATATGCAAACATGCGGGGGATTCGTGAGATTGACCGCATCGTTGAACTATGTCAAAGAGACCTGGCATTCATCTGGCTGACGCAGGACGAACAGCCAAAACGGGATGCCTTTTATGATTTCATAAATAAAAAGCTGACAGCTGAAATCCTGGATGACCTGAATTATCAATTACTACGACGTTTAAAAAAGGAAGGCCTGATTACGTTAGAATCTCTCTTTATCGACGGAACAAAGATAGAAGCAAATGCAAACCGTTACACTTTTGTGTGGCGAGGAACGCTCAACTATCATCTGGCAGGACTGCTGGAGAGTATTGACTCTCTTTACACAAAGTACAATGTACTATTAGAAGAAAGCGGATATGGCAGAAAATACAAATTAGGAAATGCGCAGATGTTCATTATCGAAGGCATGGACAAAGTGCGTGAAGTAATCGAAAAGAATCGCAGGCGAAAACTTACAAAACATAAAAAACTGTCAAACAATCGTATTCTTGAAATAGACAACTGTTCCCCACTGGACTTGTTAAAATTGCAAAAGAACTTATCGGCGATCGCAGAGGGAGAAGGGATTGCGTTCGTTTATGGAAAAGGCAGGAAAAAGTCCAGGATTCAGCAGCTTTACGAAGAATTAGAAACCTGTGGTAAAAAACTTATGGCATATAAAGAGAGTTTTGAGATTATGGGGAACGACCGTAACAGCTATTCGAAAACAGATTTAGAAGCAACTTTCATGCGAATGAAAGAGGATCACATGATGAATGGCCAGTTAAAACCAGCCTACAATGTTCAGATTGCTGTGGAGAATTACTTTATCATTCATGGTTATGTAAGTAATGACAGAACCGATTACAATCCCCTGATTCCCGTTGTCCAAAAACATATCTATGCATTTGGTGAAACAGTAAAGGAAGTCACTGCAGATAGTGGCTATTGCAGCGAGAAAAACTTACTGTTTCTAAAAGAACACAACATCGAAAGCTATATCAAGCTGCAGGAGCATGAACAAAGAAAGACCCGTGCCTATAAGGAAAACATAGGAAAATACCATAACATGACAATGCAGATATTTGAAGATGAGCATTACTATATCTGTCATGACGGAAGAGAATTAAGACATATCCGCACAGAAGAAAAAGACATGGGCGGCTATACACAGACTCTTGAAGTGTACGGATGTGCCGATTGTAGTGACTGCGAATACAAAGCAAAATGCCTTTACAAATATAACCCGGAAAAAGATGCCGATAAAAATAAGGTTATGAAGATAAATGAACGTTGGGAAGAATTAAAAGAACACTCTCATGCAAATATCCAGAGTGAGAAAGGGATTCTAAATCGTCAGATACGTTCGATTCAAACGGAAGGACACTTTGGAGACATCAAGGAAAATGATGGCTTTCGACGATTCCATCATCGTTCAGCAGAAAAAGTGTATAAAGAGTTTATGCTCTATGCGATTGGTAGAAATATGAATAAATACCATCGATTCCAATGCAATAAGCTCAAGAAATTTGAAGGGAAAAAGGAAGAAAACGCAGCATAATGAAAAGCGCGACAATTCGATAGACACCCTTTATTTTGTGCGTTCAAAAATACTTATGAATCTTAGAAATAGAGATACCCCGCAAAATATGCCAGTGCCGTAAGGCACGCATTCCTGCGGGATACCTCTATTTCTTTTTATAATCGGTCGAAATCGGCATTAACCGATTTCCCCTTATTTTTGTATAATAGGAAATTTCGATAAATTTCCTATTATACAAAAAGCCCTCCGGGCGGGATGCGCACGCCGCAATAAGGAAATTTTACCGCTTTGCGGTATTGCGGCGGCGCGCAAAGTGGGCTTGCCCACTTTGTTCAATATTAGGAAAGTTCTCCCTTTTAGAAAAAGAGAAAAAATAGTCCACTAAAAAAATGGGCATGGGAAATAGACGATATTAGAAAAGATAAAAATCTTCTTCTTCAAAATCGTCATCGTCATCAAATTCATGTAGAAAATAATCCATATCCAGAAGGTCACTGTCGCTCATGTATTTAATATCATAAGGGGTCATACCTTCCGGAGGAGATTCGATGTATTGCTTCCTGAGTTTCTCTGCAAGTTCATGCTCACTTATGGGTTTCATGGGAATGCTGCCTCCGTTTCATACTTGATATTCTGATTGTATCACGAATGAAAAGGAGATAAAAGAAATTTACTTTTAGCAGGAGAACGGGGCAGGTACTTTCGCATTGCTTTTTCGTATAATTCTTGCAGAGAAACAGGATGATGGTTGTAGTAAATTTCAAGGAGGAGCATGGTTTTGCCACATTTAGGACACTTTAAAGGGTCATAGCCGAAAGAGGCTATGATGGAGCAGCGCCATTTGTTGAAGCTAAGGAGAAAAGGACGGGCTTTTTGGGAAATAGCCCGGAAAAGGAGTTTGTCTGATTCGCGGTGCCTTGCATAAAGACCATAGTAGCGAATCATTTTAAAGTGCTTTTCTGGGATGTGCTGAATCAGGCGGGAGATAAAGTCCAAGGCAGGGAGTGTTTCAACAACAAGTTTTTCATCCTCATGGCGGTTGTAATGAAAGGTGACGGAATCGCCATTGTAAGCATCAATGCGGGAAGTGGCAATGGGAGGGCGACCGAGATAGCGACCGATATATTTGGAGACAGCATAGGGGTTGCAAAGATTGGGTTTGGCATAAACATAAAAGCCGTTCCTGCAGTGTTGATAGCAAAAAGCTTTCATTTTTTTAAAAGAGGGACCAAGCTGCTGATGAAGTGAATTGAGGAGTGCGGTACAAAAGGCGCTGCGCAGAAAAGAGAAGTTGAAATGAGAGAGTTTGCGCCAAAAATTATCGTGGCTAAGCCCGCCTTGGGTAACAAGACAATGAATATGTGGATTCCATTTCAGGTCACGACCGAAAGTATGAAGGACGCAAATAAAACCGGGAGTAAAATTTTTGGATGTATTCACCTTAGAAAATAAGCGGAAGATAACACTTTGGACTGCGGAAAAAAGGCAGTTAAGAAGAGAACGGTTGTGGAGGAAGAAAGGGCGAAGCTGTTCAGGGATAGTGAAGACACAATGGCGGTGAGTGCAGGCAAGGAGCTTAAAAGACATAGAAGTGGTACGGTGGATGGAATACATGTTGCCGCAGGTAGGGCAAAAGCGGCTGTGGCAGCGAAAGGGAACGAACTTCCATTCTGCGCAGTGGGGACAGTGGTACATTGCGCCGCCGAAAGAAGGGTCACCGCAGTGAATCATCTTTTCAACATTCTCAATAACAGAGATACGGGGATGTAAAATATAAATCATTTCTTCATAATAGTCTGCAAAGATAGTTTGTAAGATATTCATAAAACTATTATGAAGGAAAACGTAACAAAAAGAAACCCCTAATTCCCTCAAGAGTGAGGGGCAGGGGAGTTGAAGTGGGCTTGCCCACTTTGTTCCAATTTGGTGGACTTGCTTGTATGAAAATATAATATGAATAGAATATTAAGCAATCATACAGATGACAATGAGATTGCCGATATGTGCAGAAAGACCGCAGAAGCTAGTTTTTTAACTAAGAACGGTACGGGGCTGATGGCCATAGATATAGAAACCTATAATAGACGAGAAAATATGTCAAAGCTACACGAGGAATTGCCTGCCGTAGAAGAGGATAGGATTGCAGGAAAAAGCGCTCTGGGCAGGAGAGGAACTTTATAAAAATTAGAATTGGACTGAAACATAAGTACCATCTTTCGCTTCTACATGAATGACTTCCAGACCTTTGTTTTCTTTTATAATATCTGTGCATTGAGAGAGCATAAGTGATATGGTTTCTTTTGTGAGTAAAGTATTAAAAGGATAGCAAACTTTATTTTGCACATTTTTGAAAAGGCTGTCTGGAAGCCTCTGTATGAAAAAAGCGGCGCAACCAACGGGAACAGGCATTTTAATGTTGTGTCCATCCGGTGTTTTTATATGTATTTTCATTGAGTGTACCCCTGTTCATTTTTTAATAAAGATATAAAGACAATTGTTATTCCACATAGATTCTTACGACAGTTCCGTCTGCACCAGTCACATTGACAAAGTCGCCATTTATCTCTGCATCTAGACATTCAGATACGGCGGATAGCATTTCATTTAGGTCAAACCCTTCTAACTCTTTCTCTGGAATAGGAAGTTTTCCTGTCACTTTTAATAGACGCCTTACAGCATTTACTGGAAATTGAATGTTTACCTTATCTCCATTGACACTGTCTACAATGATACGGAACATTTTTTTATCATACGAAGGAGAAGAAACATACGCTTGTTCCGTTTCCTCTATGCCTAGTGCATCCATCAAGCTTGCGGCCTCTTTTGCTGTAATTGTTTTATCCTCCACCATTTTTAGAATTCTTAGCTTTTCATCCATAATTATATCTCCTTTCTGTTTTATAAATGATAATATTAGGAATAAAGTTACTTTAATTTGCGTATTGCCTCCTCGACAGTAAGTTCACCTCGTTCTAAAGCTTTTAGAACAGTTTCACGATGTTGTAGTTCTTCGTCCTGTGCGACGGTATCTTCAAATCCAAGCTTCTTTATTATAGAATTCAGCTTTGTACGCACAGTAGGATATGAAATTTCTAATTCTTTCTCAACTTCTTTTATGTTACCTCTGCATTTTAGAAAAGTTTCAGTAAAATGAAGTTCCTCTGTTGTCAAATAATCAAATTTACTTAATTGAAAATTGTTTTCTATGACCGTTTCACAATGGGAACACTTTAACTGGGTTACATGCATTTCTTCATTACATACCGGACAACGACTGATAATTTTTTGCATCTTCTCACTTCCTTCCTGTTAAAATAAATATAATACAATATATTAAGAAAATCAATATTAAAATTAATATTTTTGATATAAAAATTAAAATAATTAATATTTGAATTGATAAATACAAGATGAAGAGATAAAAAATTGCTCTGTGCAAATATAAACCTTATTTGTACAGAGCAATTTTTTATTTCATTATAGAAAGTTTTCATTTAAGAAGATAACGGTATTCTGTGTGCTTTTCAAACCAACCTTCTGCATAAGAACAAGTAGGGACAGCCTTCAATTGACGAAGCTCAAGTTCCGCGACAACTTCTAACATGAGTTTTCCGGCAATTCCTTGTCCGCGTAGAGAAGCATCTACAAATGTATGGTTGATATTGACGGTGTCCTTGTCTATATAGGGAAAAGTAATTTCTGCAAGTAATTCTTCATTGTCAGAATAAAGTACTATTTGATTTTCATTATGGATAAAATGCATATAGTTTCCTCACATTCATTTTATAGATGGGATGAATATCATAACGATTGGAAAAAGTGCATGTTATAATTTTCCTCCGGATTTTCATACCCCTTTTTTATTTTCAACATTATAAAATTAGTTTAAATAAATTATGAATATTATAGCGGTTCTATCAGAAAAAATCAATTATTAGCTTTATGCAGGACAGAGATAAGCTTACTTTTCCTACCTGTGTCAATTACTTTTCAGGCTAGTATGTCAGTGTGCACAAATGCAAATAAGTAGAAAAAATAGGGAGATAAAATAGAGATGAAGATTAAAAAGTAAAAAAGTGGAAAAAAAGGTAAAAATAGGCTTGACAGACAAGGAATGATATGATAGTCTAAGGAAGCTGTCGAGAGAAAAGAAGAAGGCAGCGAAAAAGGAAGAAAAAAGTTCTTGACAAGTGATAACGGCTTTGGTAATATAAAGAAGTTGTCGCTAGAGAGCGAGAACGAGAAGCACCTTGAGAACTGAACAATAGACAACAATCCTTGAAAATTCTAAGAGAGAAATTTTCGAACGGTCTGTATGGAATACAGACGAACCAAGAACAGTAAAAGGATAAGAATTAGCTAGAGGTTAATTCTGAACTGGACAAATGTTTTCCATGAGAAAGAGGAGGCTCCCACAGCACTAAGCTCGTGAGGGACCTCGCTAAGAGCATGGGGAGCGCAAACGAACATAAGGCTTTTAAAGACAAAGCCTAAGTTCTACATGCGAGAGTTTGATCCTGGCTCAGGATGAACGCTGGCGGCGTGCCTAACACATGCAAGTCGAGCGAAGCACATTGCTATGAATCTTTCGGGAGGAAGAGCGAAGTGACTTAGCGGCGGACGGGTGAGTAACGCGTGGGTAACCTGCCTCATACAGGGGGATAACAGTTAGAAATGACTGCTAATACCGCATAAGCGCACAGGACCGCATGGTCAAGTGTGAAAAACTGAGGTGGTATGAGATGGACCCGCGTCTGATTAGCTAGTTGGTGAGGTAAGGGCTCACCAAGGCAACGATCAGTAGCCGACCTGAGAGGGTGACCGGCCACATTGGGACTGAGACACGGCCCAAACTCCTACGGGAGGCAGCAGTGGGGAATATTGCACAATGGGGGAAACCCTGATGCAGCGACGCCGCGTGAGCGAAGAAGTATTTCGGTATGTAAAGCTCTATCAGCAGGGAAGAAAATGACGGTACCTGACTAAGAAGCACCGGCTAAATACGTGCCAGCAGCCGCGGTAATACGTATGGTGCAAGCGTTATCCGGATTTACTGGGTGTAAAGGGAGCGTAGACGGATAAGCAAGTCTGGAGTGAAAGCCCGGGGCTCAACCCCGGGACTGCTTTGGAAACTGTTAATCTAGAGTGCTGGAGAGGTAAGTGGAATTCCTAGTGTAGCGGTGAAATGCGTAGATATTAGGAGGAACACCAGTGGCGAAGGCGGCTTACTGGACAGTGACTGACGTTGAGGCTCGAAAGCGTGGGGAGCAAACAGGATTAGATACCCTGGTAGTCCACGCCGTAAACGATGACTACTAGGTGTCGGGTGGCAAAGCCATTCGGTGCCGCAGCCAACGCAATAAGTAGTCCACCTGGGGAGTACGTTCGCAAGAATGAAACTCAAAGGAATTGACGGGGACCCGCACAAGCGGTGGAGCATGTGGTTTAATTCGAAGCAACGCGAAGAACCTTACCTGCCCTTGACATCCGAATGACGAGCGAGTAATGTCGTTTTTCCTTCGGGACATTCGAGACAGGTGGTGCATGGTTGTCGTCAGCTCGTGTCGTGAGATGTTGGGTTAAGTCCCGCAACGAGCGCAACCCTTATCTTTAGTAGCCAGCAGGTAAAGCTGGGGACTCTAGAGAGACTGCCAGGGATAACCTGGAGGAAGGTGGGGATGACGTCAAATCATCATGCCCCTTATGGGCAGGGCTACACACGTGCTACAATGGCGTAAACAAAGGGAGGCGAGACTGTGAAGTGGAGCAAATCCCAAAAATAACGTCTCAGTTCGGATTGTAGTCTGCAACTCGACTACATGAAGCTGGAATCGCTAGTAATCGCGAATCAGAATGTCGCGGTGAATACGTTCCCGGGTCTTGTACACACCGCCCGTCACACCATGGGAGTCAGTAACGCCCGAAGTCAGTGACCCAACCGAAAGGAGGGAGCTGCCGAAGGCGGGACGGATAACTGGGGTGAAGTCGTAACAAGGTAGCCGTATCGGAAGGTGCGGCTGGATCACCTCCTTTCTAAGGAAGAAGAAGTATGCACAGAACACTTAGCGAGCCGGAAGGCGAGGTTAGTGAGAAGGCACATCGCAGAGCATAGCAAAGCGATGAAGGAGCAGTTGTCTATTGTTGAGGGTTCAAGGAGAGGGAAGCGCGGAGAACAAGCCTAGTTCTAAGCTCGAAAAGACCTCACCAAGAACTTAAGATTTTTTGGTGGCGATGCGTTTGTGGGAAACACCCGTACCCATCCCGAACACGATGGTTAAGCCGCAGACGGCCGATGGTACTGCACTGGAGACGGTGTGGGAGAGTAGGTGGCCGCCAAATTTAAAAAAGAAAAAAGACAAAGCAAAGGAAACTTCAGAAACCAAAGGAAATAGGGATTCTGAAGAAATAACCGGACGCATACGTGAAAAGAACACGTGAAGTCTTTAAGCATAGATACAGGCAAGGATAAGCAACAACTTATCAAAGCCAACCCAATCAGCAGGGAAGTGCTGTTTAAATAGATAAAGAAACTGTCACGAAGGTTTTTTACCAGTGATTAGAGAGCAGAAAAGGTTCTGGTTTCTAATGACTGATAAAAAATCAGTCAGCTGATAAGATGTGAAGGTTTAAAACCTAAGGGTTTGTCACACATCTAAATGTACCTTGAAAACTGCATATAAAAGAAGAAAGAGATAGAAATATCGAAAAGACATCCGAGGTAAATGTAAGAGAACATTACCAGAGTCTGAAGAAAACAGACGGAAAACTAAATTGACCTAGAACCAACGCGTGTAACGCTATACACGTGTGGATGACCATTCATTCCCGTGAATGGGAGTCAGTTGGTTATGCTAATAAGAGCGTATGGTGGATGCCTAGGCACTAAGAGCCGATGAAGGACGTGATAAGCTGCGAAAAGCTTCGGGGAGGGGCAAATACCCATCGATCCGGAGATATCCGAATGGGGGAACCCACTTGAGAAAACCTCAAGTATCCTTACGTGAATCCATAGGGTAAGGAAGGGAACCCGGTGAACTGAAACATCTAAGTAGCCGGAGGAAGAGAAAACAACAGTGATTCCGAAAGTAGCGGCGAGCGAAATCGGAAGAGCCCAAACCAGGGTGCGTGCATCCTGGGGTTCGGACCGCATAATTGATTCATCAAGAGTAGCAGAATGGTTTTGGGAAAGCCAGCCAGAGAGGGTGAAAGCCCCGTAAGCGAAACTTAAGATGACAAGGCGGAATCCAGAGTAGGTCGAGACACGAGAAACCTTGACTGAATATGCGGGGACCACCCCGTAAGGCTAAATACTCCTTAGTGACCGATAGCGCATAGTACTGTGAAGGAAAGGTGAAAAGGACCCCGGGAGGGGAGTGAAAGAGAACCTGAAACCATATGTTTACAAGCTGTGGAAGCGCTTTAAATGCGCAACCGCGTACTTTTTGTAGAACGGTCCGGCGAGTTGCGTCGTCTGGCGAGGTTAAGCACTAAAAGGTGTGGAGCCGAAGGGAAACCAAGTCTGAAAAGGGCGGTTAAGTCAGACGGAGCAGACCCGAAACCGGGTGATCTATCCATGTCCAGGTTGAAGTTGCCGTAAAAGGCAATGGAGGACCGAACCCACATCCGTTGAAAAGGGTGGGGATGAGGTGTGGATAGGGGAGAAATTCCAATCGAACCCGGAGATAGCTGGTTCTCCTCGAAATAGCTTTAGGGCTAGCCTCATGCAAGTCTTACGGAGGTAGAGCACTGAATTCCTAAGGGGGCGTCAAAGCTTACCAAGGGATATCAAACTCCGAATGCCGTGTAGATGGTGCATGGGAGTCAGACTATCCGAGATAAGTTGGGTGGTCGAAAGGGAAAGAGCCCAGACCTGCAGCTAAGGTCCCAAAATGTGTGTTAAGTGGAAAAGGATGTGGGATTTCAAAGACAACTAGGATGTTGGCTTAGAAGCAGCCATACATTAAAAGAGTGCGTAATAGCTCACTAGTCGAGAGGTCCTGCGCCGAAAATGTCCGGGGCTAAAACACACTACCGAAGCTTAGGAATATATGAATGTATATTGGTAGAGGAGCATTCTTAACGAGAAGAAGCTGTACCGGAAGGAGCAGTGGATTGTTAAGAAGAGAGAATGCCGGAATGAGTAGCGAGAGGAAGGTGAGAATCCTTCCGGCCGAATATCTAAGGTTTCCAGAGTAAAGCTGATCTGCTCTGGGTAAGTCGGGGCCTAAGGTGAGGTCGAAAGACGTAGCCGATGGACAACAGGTTGAAATTCCTGTACTATCTTATAACAGAACTGTGGGGACGCAGAGAGAGAGCACGAGCCGGGAATGGAAAGCCCGGTACAAGCGAGGTAGGAGTGCATAAGGCAAATCCGGTGCACAATCCGAAGACGTGAAGTGGAGCGAACTAAGAGTAGCGAAGCGTGTGAGCTAGCTGCCAAGAAAAGCCGCTATTGTTTGTAAGATACCCGTACCGTAAACCGACACAGGTGGATGAGGAGAGAATCCTAAGGCCGACGGGAGAAGCATTGTTAAGGAACTCGGCAAAATGACTCCGTAACTTCGGGAGAAGGAGTGCCAGGTAAGACTGGCCGCAGAGAATTGGCCCAAGCAACTGTTTAGCAAAAACACAGGTCTATGCAAAACCGAAAGGTGAGGTATATGGGCTGACGCCTGCCCGGTGCTGGAAGGTTAAGGGGAGAGGTTAGTGGCAACACGAAGCTTTGAACTTAAGCCCCAGTAAACGGCGGCCGTAACTATAACGGTCCTAAGGTAGCGAAATTCCTTGTCGGGTAAGTTCCGACCCGCACGAAAGGCGTAATGATTTGGGCACTGTCTCAACAATGCACCCGGTGAAATTGAAATACCAGTGAAGATGCTGGTTACCTGCGCCAGGACGGAAAGACCCCATGGAGCTTTACTCCAGCTTGATACTGGGATTCGGTATTGCATGTACAGGATAGGTGGGAGACAAGGAAATGGTAACGCCAGTTACCATGGAGTCGCTGTTGGGATACCACCCTTGCAGTATTGGGTTTCTAACCAGCAGCCGTGAACCGGCTGGGGGACAATGTCAGGTGGGGAGTTTGACTGGGGCGGTCGCCTCCGAAAGGGTATCGGAGGCGCTCAAAGGTTCCCTCAGAATGGTCGGAAACCATTCGGAGAGTGTAAAGGCAGAAGGGAGCTTGACTGCGACACCGACGGGTGGAGCAGGTACGAAAGTAGGACTTAGTGATCCGGTGGTATAAAGTGGGATTGCCATCGCTCAACGGATAAAAGCTACCCTGGGGATAACAGGCTTATCACTCCCAAGAGTTCACATCGACGGAGTGGTTTGGCACCTCGATGTCGGCTCATCGCATCCTGGGGCTGAAGTAGGTCCCAAGGGTTGGGCTGTTCGCCCATTAAAGCGGTACGCGAGCTGGGTTCAGAACGTCGTGAGACAGTTCGGTCCCTATCCGGCGTGGGCGTAGGATATTTGAGAGGAGCTGTCCTTAGTACGAGAGGACCGGGATGGACTGGCCGCTGGTGAATCTGTTGTTCTGCCAAGGGCATAGCAGAGTAGCCAAGCCGGGAAGGGATAAACGCTGAAGGCATCTAAGCGTGAAGCCCCCCTCAAGAAGAGATATCCCATAGCAAAAGCTAGTAAGACCCCTTGAAGACGACGAGGTAGATAGGGCAGAGGTGGAAGCATGGTAACATGTGGAGCTGACTGTTACTAATAGGTCGAGGGCATAACCAAGCAGGTGATAGGTTGGATGATGATTTCTTTTATATGTAGTTTTGAAGGTATAGTGGAATGAGAGGAAGAAGAGGAGTGTTGCTGAGATATAGCAACACTCCTCTTCTTCAGTTCTTTCTTATGCACACAGTCATTGTATGACGGCTGTTTTTATTTTACCGCTTTTCGGTATTGCGGCGGCGCGCAAAGTGTACAAGCCCCTCACTCTTGAAGGGCTTGCCTATTTTGTTCTTTTAGAGTATATAAATGAATTTCAATGGCTTCCTAGGCTTTCTTATGAAAAGTTATCTGATCTCGATACTTTTTGGGCGAGATACCGCGCCGTGCTTTAAAAGCGTTGATAAAGCTGGCAGAAGAACTGTAGCCTAGAAATTCTGCAATCTCAGATACAGAGACAGAAGTCGTTCTTAAAATGAGCTTAGCATAGTCAATTTTTGTAATCGAGACAAATTCCAACGGTGAATACCCAGTTTCTTTTTTAAATATATGTGAAAAATAGTAAGGACTTAAATGTGCATAGTCTGCCAACTGCTGTAGAGTAAAATGCTGTTCTATATGATTTTTAATATATTCAATCGTTTTTGCGGCCATATCTGAATAAGGAGATATGGAGGCGGGGAGTGTATCATTTGAGGATTGTATAAGACATAAAGTACTATATACGACAGAGGAGAGAAACGCATCGGATGCTTGTTCCTGATAGCATAGCTTCATAATCGGTTCATTGATATTATGATAGATATCACCGGCATTTTTTAGAGTAAAAACAGGTCTTCCATTCTGCTCGATTAAATGATCTGCCAGATTCGTGGCATATTTTCCATCAAAATGAAAAAACAAAAATTCACAATTATCAGTACAGTAATACTGCTGAGGCTTATAGCAGTTGATCAGAACAATGTCGTTAGCGTGAGCAGTATAATGTTTTCCATTATAAATTAGTTCGAGAGAACCATTTATAATAAAAAAGAAAAGAGGCGGCCGTGTTCCCTCATTTTTAATGTTATATTGTCCGTCACACTGGTAGTATCCACAGCTTACCATATAATAATAGTATTTCTTAAAAGTATCAGAAGGGTTAAAAAAGCACATATAAGAACCTTCTTTTACTCCAATTTCTTTCCAAATCATAGAATTCCCCCAAACATTTCACTTATTTTTATGAATAGTACTCCTTGAAAATAGTATATCTATATCAGACAAAAAAAGCAATATGAATAAATTTTTCCGCATTACACAGTATTGAAAAAATCTATATTGGAGAATATTGTTTTACATAAGAAGACAGTAATTACTGTACGACAGGAGGAAAAAATATGAAGTATTATCTTGGCTTAGACGTTGGGGGAACAAATTTTGCAGCGGGAATTATAGACGAAAACTACAGAGTGATCGAAAAAACAAGTGTTCCTGCGGGTGCAGGAAGAAGTATAGAAGAGATCACAGCAGATATGGCAAACGTTTCGTTAGAGGTGGTAAAGAAAGCGGGGTTGGATATATCTGATTTTACTTCCTGGGGAATTGGCATGCCAAGCTATGTAAATCCTAGAACGAACCTATTAGTCCATGCAAATTGTTTTGGGTGGAAAAACGCACCCATTTATTCTTACTTAGAACGACATATTCCACTTCCCATTTATATTGAAAATGATGCGAATTGTGCAGCTCTGGGAGAAACCCTGGCAGGCGGAGCAAAAGGATATGAAAATGTCTTGATGCTGACTCTGGGTACAGGACTTGGGGGAGGCATTATCTTGAATAAAAAAATATATGCGGGCGCCGATATGATGGGGGCAGAGTTAGGACACACAAAGCTTGTCTACAATGGTGCCGCGTGTACATGTGGACAACATGGATGTGCAGAGGCATATTGCTCTGCTACTGCCTTGATCAGGCAGGCAAAGGAGGCGTTGGAGAGAGAGCCAGAATCTTTGATGGTTGGATTGTGTGACGGCGACATTTCCAAACTGGAGGCAAAAACGGTGTTTGACGCAATGAAACAAGGCGACGATACTGCGAGACAGGTGATTGAACAATATATAGATTATTTGTCCTGTGCAATATCTAGTTTTGTAGTCATTTTCCGGCCGGAAATTATTATATTAGGAGGCGGCGTGGCAAATGCAGGAGAAATTTTGCGCAGGCCGCTGCAGGAAAGACTGCTTGTGAATACATATGCAGGAAGCGAAATCGGTGTTCCGGATATTAAAATTGCGGAGTGTGGAAATGACGCGGGGCTTATTGGAGCAGCAATGCTGGAGAAGTATGGTATGAATAGAAATCAGAAATAGAAGGTGGTGGCGTAGAAATGGTGAAATTTGATGTAGAAGGAAGCCAGAATGTGGAAGTAAGCGAGAAAATTCCATGTGAAAAAAGTTTAGTCAGACAGTTGGAAATAATGGAGGAATATACCGCTGTGCATAAAAAGTTCAGCGGGGCTTCGAAAGAGAGAAGAGAAGTGGAATGTTTAAAGGTTATCTTTCCGCAGATGTTCCGAACCATTGAGAAGCAGGATTTGTTTGCAGGAAGATTGGATTTTCTGCCGATTGGATTTGGAACTGTAACCTCAATCGGCGGGGTGGGACATTACTGTGTATTCAATAAACTGCGAAAATTTCAAGAGGAGATAAAGAAGCAGGGGGAAACGTACTATGACAGGGTGGAAAATCTATATCAATATTGGCTTGAGCATGATTTAAAGACACAGTATTGTAGGGAGGTTTTGACGGAGACGACCATTGGACGTTTTATTGATGTAGAATATCCGTTGATTGCAACGGCGCGACTGTCTGGAATGATGCTGGATTACCCCAAATTGTTAGAAAATGGTGTGGGCGGATTAAAGAGAATTATTTCAGAAAAACTGACAGGTGCACCAGACAATGAATTTTATAAAGCCAGTCTGGAATGTCTGGAGCTTGTGACGGTCAGTGCAGATGCTTTAAGGGAGCAGGCGCAGAAGCAGATAGAAGAGTTAAAAGAAACTGACAGTAAGAGGAAACAGGAGCTTTGGCGGATAAAAGAGGGCTTAGAGAAAATACGGGAAGACAAACCCTCTACTTTCCATGAGGCTTTACAATTATTCTGGCTGTATGCGCTGCTCGCAGGAGTGATTAATTACGGACGACTGGACGATTTTTTGGGGCCTTACCTCGCAGCGGATCTGGATAGCGGACGCATGACAGAGCAGGAGGCATATGCGTATATAAAATCCCTTTGGACGATGATTGAGAATCGACGTACAACAGTAAACGGGCGTGTAATTGTCGGAGGAAAAGGAAGAAAACACCCGAAAGAAGCGGAGCGTTTTTTACATATAGCGATGAAGGTGTGCAAGGACTGCCGGTATGTAGAGCCACAGTTTACACTGCGTCTTACGCAGGATACCACAGAAGAAATATGGAAAGAAGCATTGGATGCTCTCGGCGCAGGCGCAACGTATCCTACTCTTTACAATGATGAGGTGAATGTTCCGGCGGTGGCCTATGGAATGCGTGTAAGTGAAGAAACTGCAAAGAGGTATGTTCCGTTTGGGTGTACAGAATTTGTACTATGGGGACAAAGTACGGGAACACCGAATATCTGCATTAATTTGTTGAAGCTTTTAAACATCTATATGAACGAAGGAATTGACCCTGTGGACGGCAAATACAAATTAGGGGAAGTAGCTCCAAAGAAACTGGAAGAGATACAAAGCTTTGAGGAATTTTATGACGGCTATAAAGAAGTTCTGGACTATTATATGGATTTGTCTGTGCAGGCGCAATATCGTTCCTATGGCGTGATGAATGAACAGGTCAGCTTTTTGTTCACAAGTATACTTATGGACGACTGCATTGAAAGGGGAAAGGCTTTATTAGACGGAGGAGTCAGATACCTGGGAGGAACCTGTGAAACATATGGAAATATAAATGCTTCGGATTCATTGTGGGCAATCAAACACCTTGTATTTGACACAAAACACTATACCTTAAGAGAAATAGAAGAAGCTGTGTTGGCTGACTACTGTGGGTACGAGGACATAAGAAAAGCTTGCCTTAACTGCGATAAGTATGGAAACGATCTGGAAACGGCAGACGGTATGGCAAATAGTCTGTATGAGTACGTATCTAAAGGCATACGTAACCGCGGAATTGAAATAGGGATGCAGTATTTTTTGATCGTAATCAGCAACAATTCTTTAAACACAGAATGGGGAATCAGGACGTCTGCATCTCCGGATGGAAGACTGTCGGGAGTATATATGAATCCTGCAAACAATCCGCAGGGTGGAGCAGACAAAAACGGGCCGACAGCGATGTTGAATTCACTGACTACATTTGATGCAAAATACCATGCAGGTTCTGTACAGAATATTAAATTTGAGAAGAGCATGTTTAATAAAAATAAGGCTCTGATTGAAGCAATGTTTAAGGCATACTTTGAAAAAGGCGGGTGCCATCTGATGGTAACAGTAGTGGACAAGGGAGCCTTGGAAGATGCAATGATACACCCAGAAAAATATCCTGATTTAATCGTGCGTGTCGCCGGATATTCAGCGGTATTTATCCATCTGGATCGAAGTGTTCAGGAAGAACTGTTGAGTCGTTCACTTTACGGAGAGGCGGGCGTGTGATGAATAGGAGAACGCTTCCTGTGTCGAATATCGAACGCTTTGCGATCCACGACGGGCCAGGTATCAGAACGACGGTTTTCCTTCAAAGTTGTCCACTGCGGTGCCAGTGGTGCGCAAACCCAGAAGCACAGACGGAAGGAAAACATTTGATGTTTTTAGAACAAAAGTGTGTGGGATGCGGAAGCTGTGTAAAGAATTGCCCGCAGCATGCAATTACAATACGCGAAGGGAAAGCACGTGTGTGTCGGGAAAAGTGTATTGTATGCTGGAAATGTGCGGAAGCTTGTCCAAATGAGGCATTGAGTATAAGTGGAAAGCAAATGACGCCGGATGAGATATATGACATTGTAGTCAGGGACAGTATTTATTATGAAAAAACAGGCGGAGGAGTGACCTTTTCAGGAGGGGAGGCACTGCTCCATATCGAAGAAATTGCCGTACTAACAGACAGGCTGAGAAGAGCTGGAATCCATACGGCGGTAGAAACCTGCGGGTATGTACCGGAAGCATATATAAAAAAAGCGGTACAAGCGATAGAGTTGTTTTTATTTGACATAAAAACATTAGATGCAGACAAGATGAAACGATACACAGGGGGAGAACTGTCTGTGGTTCTGAACAATTTTACATATGTTGCAAAATGTGGGCCAGACAGAGTGACGGCACGTATACCAGTGATTCCAAATTTGAACCATACAGAAAAAGAGATGCTGGAAATCTTCCAGTTTTTAGTAGACAACCATGTGAAAAAGGCAGATCTTCTGCCGTATCATACGCTAGGGATAACAAAATATAAGCAACTTGGAAAAGAATATCCCTTTGACTGCAGAGAAAGCTTAAGACCGGATGAACTGATAAGGTACCGGTCCATAGGGGAAGAAATGGGGTTATGTATTAAAATAGGGGGATAATCCAATCCCCCTGTTTATTTTTATATAATAGGAAATTTCGATAAATTTCCTATTATACAAAAAGCCCTCCGGGCAGGATGCGCACGCCGCAATAAGGAAATTTTACCGCTTTGCGGTATTGCGGCGGCGCGCAAAGTGGGCTTGCCCACTTTGTTCACTATTTTTGAAAGAAGAGGAAAAGTATGAGAGAATTAATATTTTTAGAAACAGAACTTAAGAAAATGATATGGGGAGAAGAACAATGGGTGATAAGTGCCAATGAAAAAGGGGATTGCAGAATAAAAAATGAAAGCTGGAGAGGAAAAACATTATCGGCATTATGGAAAGAAGCTCCGGAACTATTCGGAAATATAAAAAAAGAATACTTCCCGCTTTTGGTGAAAGTGATAAAGGCGCGGAAAGATTTGAGCATACAGGTACACCCTGATGATGTCTATGCAGAAGAACACGAAGAGGGAAGTCCAGGTAAAAATGAATGTTGGTATATTCTGGAGTGTGAGAAAGATTCCTACCTGATTGTAGGGCATAATGCAGTAAGTAGACAGGAATTAAGGCAGATGATTGAGGAAGGCAGGTGGATGAGTTTATTTAGGAGAGTTCCGATCAAAAAAGGCGATTTTATAAAGATTGATGCGGGGACTCTCCATGCGATAAAAGGAGGGATTACACTTCTTGAGATTCAGGAAAATTCAGATATTACTTACCGAGTGTATGACTATGGAAGGAAGAAAGACGGGAAACCAAGAGAATTGCATACACAAAAGGCTCTTGACGTTATAAAGGTACCGGCAGAGAGCACAGAAACAAGTATTTACAGGGCGGAAGCTATTTGCAAAAACCAGGAGGAAATCCTGGGAGAAAATGCTTATTACAAGGTTTTTAGGATATATGTTTCAGATTCTTTCCAAATAGAGCAGAGGTTCCCGTTTTTGATTGTGAGTGTGGTGGAAGGATCTGGGAGGATAAATAACATGCATATTAAAAAAGGAGATCATTTTATCATACCGGCAGGTTATGGAACGTCAGAGTTCAAAGGAGAGATGGAATTGATTTGTTCCACGTACCCTGTACTACAGAAAAAATAGATATAATTTCAATAAGTTTAATTTTTTTTTGCACATTGATGATAAAATATGATAAAATATGATAGAGAGAAGGTTGTTGTTGAAAAAATGAAATAGGAGTAGGATATGATTGCGTTAGAAAGAAAAAGGTATATTTTAAATGCGCTTAAAGAAAAAGGGATTATTAATCTGAGGGAAATTGCGAAAGAGCTGAATATGGCAGAGATAACAATACGGCGTGATTTTGAAAAGCTGGAAGCGGAAGGAAAGTTAAAGCGTGTACAGGGGGGCGCAACCATTGGAGAGGATTCGCAGAATGATGTAAGTGCAGAGCTTACTATGAACAGAAAAATTTCTGTTCATATGAAAGAAAAAGAACTGGTTGCACGTTATGTTGCCAAAACTGTAAAAGAAGGGGAGTGCGTTTTTATCGACGGAGGGACAACCATGATTCCGTTAGTAGCAGAGCTAGTCAAGAAAAATGTGCATATTGTTACGTATAACACGTTGATTTTAGAAAAGCTTGCGAATCCGGCGGCGAAGATATTTATGATTGGCGGGGAGTATTCACCTTATTTTAATATGAATGTCGGAGCAATGGCACAGGATATGCTGCGTCAATTCCATTTTGACAAAAGCTTTATCAGCTGTGTGGCTGCCAATTTGGAGCAAAAGGCAGCTTATATGGCGGAGACAGAGAGTTTGATTATGAAAAAGATTGCTATGGAGCAGTCAGATAATAATTACCTGCTGATAGACGCGCATAAATTTGAGGCGAACGGGTTCTTAAAATTATGTGATTTTTCGAAATTTGACAAAATCTACTGTAATGAATTCCAGACGGATACGGCCCTTCCGGATAACATTACTATGGTGAAAGCGGATATATGAGAAAAATAGTTTAAAAATGATAATAAATGATATAAAAAGATAAAAAATGATTGACAACGTCCGACTGCGGTGGTATGATGATTTCAACATACAAAGTTGAATAAGGAGACAGTGTTTTATGAAGACGAAGGATGAAAGAAAAAGAGCAATTTTGGAATCCTTTAAAAACGGTCTGATTGTTTCCTGCCAAGCGCAGCCGGACGATCCTATTTATAGTGAAGAAATGCCGGTGAAAATGGCAGAGGCGGCAAAATGGGCCGGAGCCGTCGGGATTCGGGCAAATTCACCAGAGCAGATACGCGCGATCCACAAGGCTGTGGATTTGCCGATTATCGGATTGTACAAGATTTGGAACGCAGATACAGATGTGTTTATTACGCCAACCGTAGAAGCAGCGATAGAAGTCTATGAAGCAGGAGCAGAAATTGTTGCATTAGACTGTACAGAACAAGAGATTAATGGACGAAAAGCTTATGAACTTTTTCCAGAAGTAAAAAAAGCATTGCCAGATGCGATCCTATTTGCCGATGTTTCAAATTATAGGGAGGCAAAGAGAGCCGTTGAAATGGGGGCGGATATTGTAGGCCCTACTTTATATGGCTATACAAAAGAAACAAAAGAAATTGAGATGCCGGATTTACGAGAGTTTGCAAAAATGTGCCGAGACTTGAAAGACGAAGCGTATGTGATGATGGAAGGGCATATCTATACACCCGAAGATGCTATGAAATGTATTTATCTGGGAGCACATGCTGTAGTTGTTGGAAGTGCAATTACTCGCCCGCATCTGACAGCGAAGCGTTTTGTGGATCTGTTGAGTGGATACCAAAATGATTGGCGTACAGATGAGAGAAGAAAACATTAGATAAAGGATCAAAAATGAGAAATTGGAGGATGCGGTATGAAAAAATGGAAAATAGCAATTATGGGATGTGGCATGATTGCACAGGATATTTACATTCCACAGATAAAAAAGATGCCGAAAGCAGAATTGGCAGCTGTTTGTGATATTAATGCTGCACGTGCAAAAGAATGTGCGGAGAAATTCGCGATTCCGCAATGGTACAGTGATTACGACGAGCTGCTGGAAAAATGTGAATTTGATATTTTGATGGATATAGCCTCCATACCGGCACATCACGAGATTAATATGAAGGCGCTGAAAGCCGGAAAACATCTCTATTCACAAAAACCGGTAGGGCTGTCTGTAGAACAGGTTACAGAACAGATAGAGGCAGCGAAGGAAGCGCATGTGAAATATTCAGCCTCTCCGATTCATCTTCTTCGGCCCGACATTAAAAAGGTGCGTGAGATTATTGCAAACGGGACAATCGGAAAGGTGACAATGATCCGTGTACATGCCTCCCATGGAGGGCCAGAATATTTCCAGTATAGAGATGCAGATCCATCCTGGTTTTTTAAACCAGGGGCAGGGGCGTTATATGACATGGGTGTTCATGGAATTACAATGGCAACGGCAGTCATGGATCGGCCGGCAAAGGAAGTGGGATGTATGGCGGCAATATCTGAACCAGAGAGAACGGTACGCTCTGGAGCGTTTGACGGGAAAAAGATAAAGACGGATATGCTTCCGGACAATTATCTGATCACTCTGAACTGGGGAGACGGCTGCATTGGAATTATAGATACGGGCTTTTGCCAGAAGGCTTCTACCGTAAATATGTTGGAAGTATATGGAACACTTGGGACGGTAACGATACTTGGAGAACTGCGGATCGGAGAAGGGGATGGGGTACGGTTGTACCTGGATGATCCAGAAAAGAAAGCAAGGGGCTGGATGGATCCACTTCCACAGATGTATCCAGATAAGGAATTTGAACAGGCAGACAGCATAGCTGATTTGATAGAAGCGATAGAAAATGATACAGAAACAGGGCTGCCGCCAGAGCATGCAAGACATGTAATTGATATTTTGTGTACCATACCGAAGGCAGCAGAAGAAAAACGCATTTTACCTCTTCATACAGAGTTTTAAAAGGGAAAAAGGAGAAAGCATATGATAGCAACAGGTATTTTTACAGGATATTACCCGATGACAATAGATGAAACGATTGCACAGATTAAAAAAGATGGATTTTCATGTGTACAGTTAGATGTTTCTTTTAAAGATTGCGATGCAGTAAAAGAATATTTAACAAAAGAAAAGGCAAATCTGATTCGTGACAAGTTCCGCGACGCAAACCTTCCTATTGTGGCTGTCTCTGCATATACAAATATTATTCACCACAATGCAGAAAAGAAGAAGGAAAATCTTGATTACATAAAAATGATGATGGAACGAGCGTTAGATCTAGGGTGTCCATATGTAGCAAGTGAGACCGGAACTAAAAATATAGAAAGTGATTGGGCCTGGGATGAAGCAAACGCGGGAGAACTTGCATATGAGGAAACAGCAGAAACGATTGCGGAGATCGTAAAGTTTGGAAAAGAAGTGGGAGCTACCTTTATCGTGGAGAACTACGTAAACAATGTAATTGGCTCTATTGAGCAGGTACAGAGACTTTTCAGCGACATCAACATGCCGAACTTAAAGCTGATTTGTGACCCGACGAATTATTTTACAGAAGCTTTAATGGACGATATAGATGGAGAACTGAACCGGATTTTTAATGCTCTTGCAGACAAGATGGTGATTGCACATGCAAAAGATATAAAGCTGGCAACGGATACTTCTGTAAAAGTGGCGGATATTGATGCAGATGAATCGCATTGTTTCCGCGGTTCTGGCGCCGTAGAACTGCCGGCGGCTGGACTGGGATGCCTGAATTATGATTTATATGTAAAGCTTTTAGCAAAGTTCCACCCGAACATGCCTCTTATTATTGAACATCTGGATGCAGGGGATATTGCAAGAGGAAAATCCTTTGTCGATGCAGTATTAAAACGTCAGGGGGTATAACGGATAAAGGATTTTCCCTTTGGACTGGCAGAACAAAGAATATCCTCGGATTAATAATATTCTCTTTGAATGTGTTCGCCAAGGTCAGAGTTATTGTACAAATCTATACGAAAAGTGCACTTGTCTGCGCGGGTGACAGAGGAAGTATATTCAAATATAAAGCCGGATTCAAGACTAGAAATACGGTGAATCCGATAGCCAGCTACAGGCAGCGCACTTTGACATTGAAGCAAATCCGCCTCTTTTTCACTTAGAATAATTGCTTCGATATTTTCAGAGGCGTGATGCAGGTTTAATTTGTAATGGTCGGTTAAAATATGGTACAGAGAGGAGGCTTCAAAATTAAATTGTTCAATGCCATTACACAGGTAATATGGAATATAGGTTTCTTCAATCAGAAAAGGCACGTCATTGCTGCATCTTAACCGCAGCAATTTGAAAACAGTGGTTTGCTTTCCAGGCATTTTCAAGATGTCCTTCACCGACGAAGGCGGAGACTGTATGACAGATGCTTTCAAAATTTGAGAGGAAGGAACCATACCAAGAGCACGCATATCCTCAGAGAAAGAATATAGATGATTCATATTTCTTTCTACTTTGGGAATAGTTACAAAAGTACCTTTGCCGCGGCATCTGGTTATATAGTGCTCTTTGGCAAGAAGATTCATTGCCTGCCTGACAGTAGTCCGGCTGCAGCCTAAGATATTACACAAGGTTTCTTCTGGAGGCATCTGTTCATCAATATGTAGTTCTTCCGCCTGTATTTGTATTTTGAAAAAAGAGGCTAGCTGCATATAGAGAGGAACCGTACTGTCATAGGAAAAGTGAAATGACTCTTTGAATTTATTAATATCCATAAATACCCTCCTGATGTTGCACTTATTAGTATATTACTAATGTAATCTTAATAATAATTAATGTCAATATAGATTAAATGTGCAATTTGACGAAAAAATAAATATTGGGATTTGATAGATTGAAAAAAATGACAAAAAATGATTGACAAGTAAAAGTATTAAATGTATGATACAAATACAACATATCATATTAAAAGACAAAAGTAAAGGAGGAAAGAATTATGAAAAGAAAAGTTGTAAGTGTGATGTGTGCAGTTGTTATGGTTGCTTCTCTTATCGTTGGATGTGGAAGCTCCGGCGGCAAAGAAGAAACGAAGGAAAGCGGCGATGGAGCAAAAGCAGAGGTGTCGCTGGAAGGGGATATATATAAAATTATCCCGGAGGGAGACTTGGTGGTAGGATTTTCCACAGGTTCCTCAGGTACTTCCTGGAGAGACCAGATGATCGACGATTTTACAATTGTCGCGGAAGAATATAAAGAAGCGGGCAGAATCAAAGATTATAAGATCGTAAACAACACAACAAACGGAGATGCAACAGAGCAGGCAAATATCATCCGTGATTTTACATCAGATCCAGAAGTAAATATTATCATTGTTGATGCAAATGACAGTACTGCTTTGAATGAAGCGATTGCCGATGCACAGAAGGCAGGAAAATTAGTTGTGATTGCAGATACAGGATGCGATGCTCCGGGTGCATTAAATGTTGTGCTTGATCATACGGCATGGATGACGAAAAACGTAGAATTTGTGGCAGAGGCTCTTGGCGGAAAAGGGGATCTTATTTACATCAATGGTCTGGACGGAAATCCAGCAGATAATGCCAGACAGGAAGGCGTAGATGCGGTACTTAAAGAAAATCCGGATATGAAGATTTTACAGAAAACATCCGGAGGATGGGATCAGACAAAAGCGAAGGAAGCATGTGCACAAATTTTAAGTACAACACAGGATGTTGACGGTGTTCTTACACAAGACGGTATGGCATATGGCTGTCTACAGGCTTTCCAGGATGCAGGAATGCTTCCGAAAGTGATGATAGGAGATCCGGGATTGTCATTCTTTACAGAATGGAAGAAGTTGATGGATGAAGGCGCAGATTTCCAGGCATGCGCACAGCCAAACCCGCCGGGAGTTGCAGCGACAGCATTGAGACTGGCTGTTAATATGGCTGAAGGAAAAGAACTGGATGAATCTAAACTGGACGGAAATACATATTCTTATATTGTAGGTTCTTTCTATACAGAAGAAAATTTTGATGAAGCATGGGAAATTCTGCAAAAAGAATCCGGTGATTACCAGCTGGATGAGTGGTTGACAGAAGAAGAAGCGCTGGAATTATTTAAATAAGAGTAAAGGATAGGGTTCTTCTCTCACGATGACAGGAAATATATATGATCGGGAGAGAGGAACTCTTTTAGGAGGGAAACGGATGGTAATATTAGAGGCTAAAAATATTGTGAAACGTTTTGGCGGTGTTACTGCGTTAAGCGACGGCAATATAGTATGCAGAGAAGGGAAAATTACTGGACTTTTGGGAACGAACGGCTCTGGCAAGAGTACAATTTCCAAAATTATCACCGGCGTATACCTTCCGGACAGCGGAACGATTACATATTATGGACAGCAGGTTTCTTTCCGCAATCCTATAGAGGCGAAAAAAGCCGGCATTATTATGGCATTTCAGAATTTGAGCCTGATTCCAGATTTGACTGTATGGCAGAATGTTGTATTGAGCTTTGAGAAAACGAAAAAAGGATTTCTTGACAATCAGTCCGCTAAGAAAATTACAAAGGAATTGATTGATTCTTTTGTAGAAGGATTTGACATTGAGCGAAAGGTTGTGCAGCTTAATTCCAGTGAAAAACAGATCGTTGAAATTGTAAAAGCAATTTCAGAAGAGCCGAAGCTATTAATTTTGGACGAGCCTACGGCTGCGTTGGAACAGGCACAAGCACAGGCTTTGTTCAAATATATGAAAAAACTGGCGGCACAGGGAACTTCTATTATTTTTACATCTCATCGAATGAACGAGATTATGGAAGTGTGCGACGACATTGTTGTTTTCAATAATGGCCATAATGTGGGGAGCGTTGATTTTGAGGTAGATGGAAGAAACCAAAAAGAAATCGTTAAAATGATAACAGGAGATATTCATACAGAGGATATTGGCCATACACATACAGAGAACACAAAAGACATTCAGCTGGAAATAAAGAATCTACAGTATGAAAATATCCTGCATGATATTCAGTTTTCTGTAAAAAAAGGAGAAGTACTTGGCATAGGCGGACTGCAGGGACAGGGGCAGACGGAGCTTATGCTCGCACTTGCAGGGAATTATAAAACCTTGCAGGCGGAAGTTTATTTGAATAAGGAAAAGATACGTTTAAATACTCCTGCCAACACGATAAGAAAAGGGATATTTTTAGTGCCAGGGGACCGTCAGACAGAAGGCTTAATGATGAAAGAATCGATCTATCACAATATGCTGATGCCTAAATTTGCATTAAAGAGACACCCCTTTTTTATACCGGAGAAAAAATACCGGAAAGAATGTGAAGAAATTGTCAAACTACTGTCCATTAAGACAGATTCTATTGACACAAAGGCGGATAATCTGTCAGGAGGAAATCAGCAGAAAATTGTAGTCGGCAAATGGCTTCCATTTGATATAAAAGTTCTCTTACTTTCCGATCCGGCAAAAGGAGTAGACATTGGTGCAAAGCGCGATATGTATCAATTTATTTTAAAACTGGCAAGAGAAAAAGACATCAGTGTGATTTTATATGCCAGTGACAATGATGAATTAGTAAGATATTGTGACAATGTACTGATCATGTATGAAGGAAGCGTTGTGAAGAGGCTGTCAGGTGATGCGATCAACAATGTGAATATCACAGCGGCATCCTTAAATCTTACGAAGGAAGAGGAGGTGGAGAAAGATGAATGTAAAGAGCATTAAAAAGCTGCTGCACAGAACAGAGACAGCAACGGTCATTCTCCTTATCCTTATGGTTGCTGTGATTGCATCATTGTCAGGCAATTTTTTTGAAGCATATACAATCCGCAACAATATTATTTCATGGACTCCGCTGATTCTGCTGGCTATGGGACAGTCATTTGTCATCATCGGTGGCGGATTGGACTTGTCAAATGGGCCGGCAATGTCTCTTATATTGTGTACCTTGACGGCGGTCATGCATGCGGATTCCGATATTACAGGAGTTAAGGCATTATTCATCGGGCTTTTGGTGGCTTTGGGAATCGGAGTTATCAATGGATTCGTAGTGGGATATTTGCGGGTACCGGCGCTGATTGCTACATTTGCAACCTCTTATATCTGGCTGGGAGCAGCGCTTTTTGTGATGCCGACACCAGGAGGCGAGTGTGTAAACTGGATGCGGATTTTCTATGATTTCCAGTCAGTGGAAAGTCTGCCGGAGGGTCTGAAACAGTTTGGAGCAGTGATACCAAGTGGATTACTTCTCATCATTATAGGGATCATTGTGTGGGTGGTATTGAGCAGAAGAAAATTCGGCAGATACCTATATGCAGTAGGTTCTGATAGAGATATTGCATACCAGAGTGGGATCAATTCTGCGAAAATGCAGTTACTTACCTATGTTATTAATGCATTGTTTATTTATGGATGCGCGTTGTTCTATGCAGCGCAGAATCAGGCAGGCTCTGCAAGAATCGGAGATCCCCTGACATTACAGTCTGTCGCGGCAGTTGTGGTAGGTGGAGTTGCACTAAGCGGCGGAACGGGAAAAGTATATATGGCGGCAATCGGAGCTGTGATTATGAGCCTGGTAAACAGACTGATCTACATATTGGAATTGCCTGCAGAATATCAGGTATTAGTAAGCGGTGCAATTATTATCCTGGCGATAACAATTTCTACCATATATGAGACGATGAATGCAAAAGCAGCAGAAAAAAGGGAGGTGAATTAAGTGGTGAAAGAAAAAAGTTTTACGGTAATGGCAGGAAGGTATAAGAAGACTTTGATCGCACTGGCCTTTATTGTGCTGCTCTATGTGATCGGCGAGATAACAGTAGGCAGTTTTGTATCCGTACATGCTATTATGCAGATGATAAAGTTTGCCACTTATATTGCACTGTTTGCCTTGTGCCAGCTCTTGGTGATCTGTGTAGGAGGAGATATTGATTTGTCCGTGGGATACACTGCAACTTTGGTTGCTGTACTGTCTGCACATATTCTGGAGGGAAGCAATGCACAGTTGTGGAAAGCGATTCTTATTGCGGTTGCAGTAGGCGGATGTATTGGCCTGATAAACGGATTTTTGGTCAGCTATGTAAAGCTCCCTTCTCTTGTAGTGACAATGGGAATGGCAAATGTGGCCCAGGGAATTGTGAATGTATATTCTGCAAAATATGGAATAGGCGGTTCCCCCTCACCCGTTTTAAAGACGATTACGACAGGTTCCATTGGAGTAGTCCCGAATATTATCTGGCTTTTGCTTGTGTGTACAGTGATTGCAATGATCGTTTTCTATAAAACAAAGATAGGAGTGTTGTTAAAGAGTATAGGATTTAATGCACTTGCATCTTACCGCTGTGGACTAAAAGTCCAGGTGATCCGTACAATGGCGTTTGTGGCGAGTGGAATTATAGCAGGCTGTGTCGGACTTTTACTGCTGGGAAATTTAGGACAGGCGTTTAAAGATATGGCATCTCAGTATGTTATGCCTAGTATCGCAGCAGTAGTAGTTGGCGGTGTCTCTCTAAATGGCGGCGAGGGAAACTATATAAATGTCGTGCTCGGTGCCATGGTTCTTCAGACACTTACGAACCTTTTTGTCTCATATGGACTGGGGGATGCAGGTAAATGGCTTGGAATAGGAGCGATTCTTTTGTTGATGTTAATTTTCTATGTGCGTGAAAAAGTGAGCCGCTAAGAAGGCTCTAGTATAAAATATGGAGGTGTCATTATGAGACTTGGATTTTTAAGCTCTATCGTACCAGAACTTACGTTTGAGCAAGTGATTGATTTTGCGGCAGAAAATGGATTTGCCAGTGTAGAACTGGCATGCTGGCCATATGGAAAAGCTGCGAGAAGATATGCAGGGGTAACGCATATTGATGTGGACAGTCTGGATGATGAAAAAGTTGCATATATTAAAAAATATACGGAGGACAGAAATGTTGCCATTAGCGGATTGGGATATTATC
Source organism: Mediterraneibacter flintii (assembly GCF_055387595.1). Taxonomy (NCBI): domain Bacteria; kingdom Bacillati; phylum Bacillota; class Clostridia; order Lachnospirales; family Lachnospiraceae; genus Mediterraneibacter; species Mediterraneibacter flintii. Next base: position 2,682,753 of record NZ_AP031405.1, on the reverse strand, counting down.
CGAATCCTTTGTCTTCCGATCCGGAGACAAGAAAGATAGCGATTGAGCATATCAAGGCATGCATTACCGGTGCAAAGAAACTGGGAGTTCCAGTAGTAAATACATTTATAGGAAAAAACAGGACTGCTGACAACGAAAAGAACTGGGAGGAATTTTTATCCGTATGGCCGGATATTATCGCATTTGCTGATGAACAGGGTGTGAAAATCGGAATTGAAAATTGCCCGATGTATTTTAGAGATGAATGGCCGGCAGGAGATAATCTGGCGAGCAATCCAGCTTTTTGGAGAAAGATGTTCGCTGCAATCGAAAGTGACAATTTCGGACTGAACTACGATCCGTCTCATATGGTATTGCAGAGAATGGATTATCTGAAGCCTATTTATAATTTTAAAGATAAATTGTTCCATTTCCATATTAAAGATGTGAAATTCTATCAGGAAAAATATGATGAAGTAGGACTTTTTGCACCTCCGCTGGAGTACCATGCGCCGAAGCTGCCGGGGCTGGGAGACATTGAATGGGGCAAAGTAATTGCGGCATTGAATGATGTACAGTACAAAGGGGATGTGATTATTGAAGTAGAAGACCGAGCATATGAGGACACGCTAGAAGACCGTCTGGAGTCTATTTTGCTTTGCAAACAGTTTATGAACCAATATGTAAGATAAAAAGGTGAATTATATGTCGGACAACAGATTATTACAAGATGTTGAAAGAAAGCTAAAAGAAAAAAATCCCGCTGCGCTCCGGATGCTTATGGGGTTTGATGGCTTTGTGGATGAAGTTATACATGTCGTGGGAAAACGCTATGACAATGAACGGTATGAACGGCTGAATTATATGGAGGAATATGGCCGGAAAATTTGTGATGCGGCAGGATTAAGCTTTAATATAGAGATGCTGCCAGTTCAGAGGAAGCTTGGAGGAAACGGGCCGATTATGGCAAATTCCCTGGCGGCACATGGATGTAATATTACATATATAGGCGCGTTGGGAAAGGAATATGTTCATCCAGTATTTCACGAACTGACCCAAAAGGTCAAAGCGGTTTCTATCAGTAATCCAGGATATACAGATGCGATTGAGTTTCTGGACGGAAAAATTATCAGTTGTAAATTAGAACCATTAAAAGATGTAAACTGGAAAAATATAAAAGAAAAAATAGGCGTAAAAGCTCTTGCAAAGCTCATAGATGAGAGCGACTTAATCGGTTTTGAAAATTGGACGTTAGTGGTAGGAACATCAGATATATGGAAACATATTATCTGTGAAGTCATTCCAGAGATGGAAACCCAGGACAGGAAAACCTTATTTGTAGATTTAGCAGATCCTGAAAAAAGGGACAAGAAAGATATTTTAGAGGCATTGAAATATCTGGAACAATTTGAAACTAAATTTGAAACAATTTTGGGACTGAATGAAAAAGAAGCTTATGAAATTGCAGAACTGTTTGGAAAGGAAAAGGCACAGTTTGCGGATGTACTGGAGACGGTTACATTTTTGTGGGAGAATATACACATATCTGCGGTTGTAGTTCATCCTGTAAAACAGGCGTGCGTAGCAGGTAAAGAAGGACAGTTCCTTGTGGATGGTCCTTATTGTGAATCCCCGAAGCTTACAACAGGAGCAGGGGACAATTTCAATGCGGGTTTCGTATTGGGAAGAATGTTAGGGCTTGGATATGAAGAAGCACTTATTACGGGAGTAGCGAATTCTGGATTTTATGTAAGGAATGCAAGGAGCGCTTCCTATGAAGAACTTCAAAAGTTTATTGCTGACTGGAGCAGAATGAAAGAAGCATTGTAGAGTCAAGGAGGAAAATATATGGATAAGATTAAAGTAGGCATAATTGGAACAGGCTTTATCGGACCGGTACATGTAGAAGCTGTTCGGAGACAGCCGGATACAGAGGTAGTTGCACTTTCTGAAATTAATGCGGAGCTGGCGAGAAAAAAAGCAGACGAGCTTGGGATTGAGAAAGCTTATGGGGATTATAAGGAACTCCTTGCAGATAAGGAAATTGACGTAATACATATCTGTACTCCAAATCATCTTCATTATGAAATTGCGAAGGAAGCTGTTCTGGCAGGAAAGCATGTAGTTTGCGAGAAGCCTCTTGCGATGAATACAACAGAAGGAAAAGAATTAACAGAGCTTGCAAAAAAGAATCACGTTATCTGTGCAATGCACTTGAATTGTCGTGCATATCCGTTAATACAGCAGGTAAAAGAGATGGTTGCCAGAGGAGATCTCGGAACAATTTTTGCAGTAAATGGTTCCTATCAGCAGGACTGGCTGTTTAAGGAAACAGACTATAGCTGGAGATTAGAAAAACAATTCAGCGGGGAGTCCAGGGCGATTGCAGATATTGGAACACATTGGTTTGACACGATAGAAACTGTAACAGGCTTAAAGACAGAAAAAGTGTGTGCGGATTTTGCTACATTTTATAAAACAAGAAAGAAACCATTGAAACCAGTGGAGACATATTCCGGCAAAACATTGGAGCCTAGCGACTATGAAGATGTTCCGATTGATACAGAAGATTATGCGACAGTGCTGATTAAATTTAATAATGGCGCACATGGCTCTTTTACAGTAAATCAGGTTGCGGCGGGAAGAAAGAATCGGCTGTATTTTGAAATTTACGGCAGTAAATGTGCGGTTGCATTTGACAGCGAAGAGCCAAATCAGCTCTGGATAGGAAACAGGGATGGCAATAATGAGATTATGATGAAGGATCCTTCCTTGTTATACCCTGAAGTAAGAGAGTATAACAGCTATCCGGGAGGACATTCGGAAGGTTTTGCCGATACTTCAAAACACACAATCAGGAAGATCTATGAAGCGATCCGTGCGGGGAAAGCTGTAGATACAGATTATCCGCAGTTTGCTGACGGTTACCGTGAACTAGCTCTGTGTGAAGCAATTGTAAAATCAGCAGAAAAAGAGGCATGGGTGAAGATAGAGGATTAAAAACATACGAATACAGGAGGATATAGAAAATGAAACCAGTTAAAAAAGCAAGTGAAATGACGACAAAGGAGCTTGCAGCATATATTGATTATTCTGTATTAAAGCCGGAATTTACAGAGGAAGAAATTATTGCATTGACAAAAGACGGGGTAAAGCTAGGATGTGCGACTATCTGCATTAATCCTGGATATATGGAACTATGTGAGCCATATGTAAAGGGAACAGATACGATGCTGTGTCCGGTCACTGATTTCCCATTCGGTACAAGCTCCACACAGTCGAGAGTAGAGCAGATTGAAAATGTAGCGAAGTACGACACAGTAAAAGAAGTGGATATTGTTGCAAATTTCGGATGGCTCAAAGAAGGACTGTACGATAAAGTGACAGAGGATTTAAAAGCGTGCGCAGAAGCAGTTCACAAATATGGAAGAGAAATCAAAGTGATTTTGGAAACAGATGCTCTCAATGAAGAGCAGATAAGAAAAGGGTGCGAATGCTGTGTTGAGGCAGGTGTGGACTTTGTCAAGACAAGCACAGGATTCCTCACAGGATTTGAGCTAAAAGGCGCGGCGCCGGAAGTCATTGAAATTATTATGGATCAGTTAAAAGGCAGGGCGAAAGTAAAGGGAAGCGGCTGCATTCGTACAAGAGAACATTTCTTAAAATTGATTGACATGGGAATTGACCGCATGGGAGTCGGATATAAATCCGTTCCGGTAGTGCTGGATTTAGAAAAATAATAAAGCATATTTGTGATTATATGCAGTAAATAACCGCTGTGAAGTCTTGGGATGTAAGGCTTACAGCGGTTTTTTTGTACATTTGTCCGAAGATATCAGACTATTGTTTATAAAAGAATTATTTGGACAGAAGAAATTTTGCAAAATTTTTCTTTTAGGATTAGGGTGTCAAAAGGTAACTTTTACAAAAAGTGACAAGAGAATTTAAATAAGTTACCTTTTGACACCCTAATCCTTTTAGGAAAAGATAAAGAAATTACAGAAAAGATTTGTGCTAAATATACAAAATTTATTGTGTTTTATTAACAAAATTCACTAATATTTAAAAAGGGACTTGCAAATCAATACGGAGTCAGATATAATGACAACGTAGGACAAAAGCGAAAATCGGACAGGCAGGAGGAAACAGAATGAGCAATGTTACGATTGTAGATATTGCAAATGCATGTGGCGTATCCATTAAGTCGGTATCCCGTGTGCTGAATAATAGCCCGAATGTTAGTGATGCGATGCGTGAGAAAGTAATGAATGCAGTGAAAGAACAAGGGTATCAGGTAAATATGCTTGCAAGGGGACTTAAGGGCTCACGTACCAATATTATTGTAGTATTTGCAGAGAGACATCATGAAGAACATTTAAGCATATGGCACAATATTATGTTGAAATATTTATTTTCTTATGCAAAAAAATGTGCGATGAAAATAGTTCTTTCTCCATCTAACAGTGAAAAATTTGAGGAAGATGAAACGGACGGGTTTTATCTGATTGCTAACGGTATCGCAGATGGTGCAATTCTTTTAGAAAATGTGTTGCATGATGCAAGAATTGATTATTTTGAAAAACATGATATTCCTTATGTAGTGTTTGGGGAGCCTGAGGATGACAATATTCCTTATGTTAGTCTGGATAATTTCTCTGTGGGATATACAGGAGGAAATTATTTGACGGAGAAGGGATTTGAAAAAATAGCCTTTTTTATAGGTGAAAGAAAGTTTTTATCTACACAGCACCGTATGGATGGATTTGAAAAAGCTATGTTCGAAAGTAAGAACAGAAAATATAAGATTTATACGGGAATTGATACTTTGGAGAAGGCTTATAGAAAAGCAGTTGAGGTGATTGAAAAATCAGATATTGAGGCTTTCTTTGTTTCAGGAGATGAAAGAGCTTTAGGAGTGTATCGGGGTATCTATGAGAAGGGGCTCTCTATCCCAAAAGACATTGCTGTACTGGGAATTGATAATATCACATTGGGAGAATATTATTACCCCCCAATCAGTACAATTAATCAGGATTTTGAGATAATGGCGAAATGCTGTATTGACTATGTAATTCAAAGAATCGAGAAAACAGACGGTATGCAGGCAAAAGAATATAAATTTCCATGTAAGATCGTGGAGAGAGGCTCTTTATAAGTACCTATGTAGGCAGAACAGAGAATATAAGGCTTGTTCAGATAGTGCAGATAAATTATCTGAACAAGGTAATAAATAATTTTTTTAGCAAAAAATGACAACGTTGACATAAGGAGCAAAAATGAATATAGAGTTGGAGAAGAAGATACAAAAAAGGTTAAGGGGTATATATGGTGACAGTATAAAGGAAGAAAAAGCGCTGGCAGAGATTAAGGGAAAATTATCCCAATATCATGCAGAAACGAAACCATACAAAAGGACATTTTCTGAAAAGGACTGTATATTGATTACTTATGGAGATTCGATTGTAGACGAAAAAAACTCTCCGTTGAAAGTGTTGCGGAAATTCTTGGATAGATTTGTGCAGGATGCGATTAATACCGTACATATACTTCCTATGTATCCCTATACTTCAGATGACGGGTTTTCTGTAACAGATTATAGAAAAATAAGTACAAAATTAGGAGACTGGAAAGATATAGAGAAATTAGCAGTATCTTATCATTTAATGTTTGATGCGGTTATCAACCATGTATCGAAAGCAAGCGACTGGTTCAAAGGGTATCTGGAACATAAGGAACCATATAAGGAATTCTTTATAACAAGCGATCCGAATGCAGACTACAGCAAAGTGATCCGCCCGAGAACCTCTCCTCTGCTTACGGCGTTTGATACGGCGAGAGGACAGAAATATGTGTGGACAACCTTTAGTGAGGACCAGATAGATTTGAATTATCAATCTACGAAACTTCTTGCCGAAATTATAGATATTTTGCTTTTATATGCACAAAAAGGTGCATCTTATATACGGCTGGATGCTATTGGATTCATGTGGAAAGAAATAGGGACAAACTGTATGCACCTAAAGCAGACACACGAGATCATTAAATTGTTTAAAGATATTTTCAGGGTGTATGCACCGGGAACAAAGATTGTAACAGAGACAAATGTTCCACACGAAGACAACGTCAACTATTTTGGGGAAGGAGGAGATGAAGCGGATATGGTATATCAGTTTCCTCTGCCGCCGCTTACTCTTTATACACTACTCACCGGAAATGCGGAGATCTTATCCGACTGGCTTGAAGGACTTACTGTACCGGATAAACAAGTGACATTTTTTAATTTTTTGAGTTCGCATGATGGTATAGGAATTAGACCTACAGAAGGGATTTTAACAGATGATCAAAGACAGATTCTTGTGAACAGTACTTTGAAAAACGGAGGTGCAGTTTCCTACAAAGATAATGGCGACGGAACAAGAAGCCCCTATGAATTGAATATCAATTACCAGGATGCTCTTGCGGGACCGGATGAATCTGATGCTGAAAGGATGAAAAAATTCCTAGCGGCAGAGACAATACTTTTGTCTTTGCAGGGGATACCGGGGATTTATATCCACAGCCTTCTGGGTTCCAGAAATGATTATTACGGAAAGAGTATATCCGGTATCGCACGCAGAATTAACAGAGAAAAACTGGATTATGGGTATATTGCAGAGCAGCTAGAGAAAGAAACAAACAGGAAAATTATTTTTAAAGAGCTCATACGACGACTGAAAATAAGACAGAAAGAGAGTGCATTTTCGCCGCTTGCAGGCCAGGAGGTCGTCCGAATCTGTCCGCAGGTGCTGGGATTAAAACGGAACAACGTAAAAACAGGTGAACAGATATATGTATTAGTGAACGTTTCAGGAGAGGCCATAGATATAGAAAATAGTGAATTGTATGGAATAGAGCTTATATCTGAAAAAAGTGTGGAAGGGAAAATACAGCTAGAACCATGGGATTGTGCTTGGATACGATAGTAGAAGAAAATTAAGCAGGAAGGGAGGGCAGAGAAAATATTGCTGTAGATAGTAACCAAAAAATAAAATGATAATTTAGGAGGAAAAGATTCATGAAAAAAAGAGCAAGTAGAATTATTGTAATGATTATGGCGGTTTCTATGTTAGCCGGTTGTGGAGCTGGTGCATCAAATGATTCCGGAAAATCAGAAGATGGTAAAGTAACAATTGAATTCATGCATGATGAGGCCGAAGAAGATCGAATGGCAGTATATGACGAGATCATAAAGGACTTTATGGCAGAAAATCCAGATATTGAAGTAAAGCAGACGGCGATATCAGAGGATGGATTTGAAGACAAAGTAAAAACTTTGATTTCAGCCGGAGAAATGCCTGCTATTGTGGCGGGGTCTACATCTCTGATGCAGTTGTTGGATGGAGAAGAAATGATAAATACTAAGGCAAACAAAGAAGTTGTGGAAGAGAGAGGAAGAGACAACTTCTATGAACAAGTATTATCGCTGCTAAATGCACAGGACGGTGAGGGAATGATAGGGGTTCCAATTTCAACCTGGGTGAATGGAATTTGGTACCGCAAAGATCTTTTTGCCGAGAAAGGACTGAATCCACCTCAAACATGGGAGGATATCCTTACAGCCGCAAAAACATTCCATGATCCAGATAACAAAATGTATGGAATTATGTTTGGAACAGAAGAGGGAGCAATTGCCCAGAACAATTTCGAGTTATTTGCAGGCTCTAATGGAGCACAGTTATTTGATGAGGAAGGAAACGTACAGTTTACTTCACCGGAAATGAAAGAGACAATGGAATTCTATAAAGAACTATATCAGTATTCTCTTCCAGGCTCTAATGGGACTACACAGATTCGTGATGCTATGGTAGGTGGAAACACAGCAATGTGCGTATATTCAAGCTATATTTTGGCGCCTCTCTATAATGCAGAAATGGGTGAAAAAATTGGATATTGTGTTCCTGAAAATACACAGAAATCAGTATACTCATCTCCATCGATTTACACAATCTCCAATACGATTTCTGATGAGGAAACGGAAGCTGCTAAGAAATTTATTTCTTATATGTTGACAGATGAAGTAAATATAAAAGTGCTGCACATTGCACCGGGAGGTCCACAGCCAGTTATGAAATCTGTTGCGGAGAATCCAGAGTATAGAGATGCTGATGTACTGCAGGTATATGGTGAAGAGATAGATAAAATAGCAGATGCTTTGAATTACATCAACGTATTTGGAACACAGGACGGAATAACCAATTCACATATTGGAGCAATCAGCAATTCTATGATTATCAGTAAAGCAATTAACCAGATTTTAGTACAGGATCAGGATATGGACGAAATGATGCAGATTGCACAGGAGGATATGGAGAAAGAAATAAGCAGATAGAAGGAGAAAACAGATGAAGCGGTGGAAGAAAAAATCTCCATTAACAATGAAGAAAAAAGAAAATATACTGGGTTTTCTGTTAATTCTTCCAGTTATATTATTGATTGCATTTGTAGTTTTGTACCCCATTATATATAACGTAAAAATCAGTTTCTTTGATGTAGCATTAAATCCGAATAAACCAGACATTTTTATAGGATGGGAAAATTATATTGACCTTTTGACAGATAAAGAGTTTTATAAAGTATTAGTTGTAACAATTCTGTTTGTGGCGGCTACGGTTATTTTATCAACGGCACTTGGTCTTGGAGTCGCACTGCTGTTTAACAGAAAGTTCCGTTTTAGGGGAGCAGCCAGAGCTTTAGTAATGCTTTCCTTTGTGACACCAGCTGTATCTTTGGTTTATGTATGGAAGTATATGTTCAATGGACTGTATGGAATTGTGAATTATGCGCTCGTAGATGTTCTTCATATACTAGAAACAGCACCGGCGTGGTTTGACAATATTGTATTTGCGTTCATATCAGTAGTAATATTTGATACTTGGCGTTTATATCCATATGCATTTATGACAATACTGGCAGCACTACAGACAATTGATACATCGCTGTATGAAGCAGCAAAGATTGACGGAGCAGGCGCGTGGGCGCGATTCCGCTATGTGACACTTCCAGAGATTATGCCAACAATAGCAACAATAGCTACTCTGAGAATGATATGGAATTTTTATAAATTTGACGAAATTTACCTGTTGACACAGCAGCTGCCGGTAATAGGGGTATATCTATATAAAACCTCCTTCGCATCTAATGATTTTGGAATGGCGGCAGCAATTACAGTCATATTGTTTGTAATTGTCATGAGTCTTGTATTCTTGTTACGAAAGGTGGTGTTTAAGAAAAATGAGACGTAGAAGGATAATAAATGTACTCTTAAACTTATTAGTTGTAGTGATATTGATCGTGACACTCTTTCCGTTCTTCATTATGCTGACCACGGCCTTGAAAACAGATGCAGCATCCGTAGCTTATCCGCCTGAATTATGGCCTAGTGAAATAACGCTTCATCATTTCAGGGATATTGTAAATCCAATGGTATTTCCATTTTTTAGATACTTGTCAAATAGCTTGCTCATAGCGTTTATTACAGCCGTTGCATCAGTAATTATATGTAGCCTGGGAGGATACAGCTTAGCAAAATTAAACTTCTTTGGAAAAAGACAGATACACAATGTGACATTAGTTGTGTACATGTTTTCTGGTATTCTTCTAATTGTACCATTGTTCCAAATTTTTAATTCAATAGGATTAATCGACAATCGTTTTGCTGTAATACTCGCCTGTCTGGTATCCAGTATGCCGGCGGCACTGTCTATGCTGGTTTCTTACTTTCAAAAAATACCGGACTCTATCGAAGAAGCGGCACGCATCGACGGGTTGAATAGAGTACAGGTGATTTTTAAAGTGGTAATGCCGTTGTCAGTACCAGGAATTATGTCCGTGTTTTCCTATGTGTTTATGCAGGCATGGAATAATTTCCTGTTTGCAAATACATTCCTTTCTTCTATGGAAAAGCAAACATTGATTATTGGTATGAGAAACTTGTTCACATCACAGGACTATGTCTGGGGAAGAATGATGGTAGCATCGCTTCTGACAGCAATTCCGGTAATTATTGTGTTCTCCTTAGTGGAACGGTTTATTTCAGGAGGAAGACTGGATGGAGGAGTAAAAGGATAAATGAAGGTATTATTTATTGATATTGATACACTGCGTCCGGACCATTTGGGCTGTTATGGATATGGCAGGAATACGTCGCCTAATATTGATTCCATTGCAGATGAAGGAGTCTGCTTCGATAATTATTACTGTTCGGATGCCCCATGTCTGCCTTCACGCGCTGCCTTGATTACAGGGCAGTGCGGAATAAGGACGGGAGTTGTAGGACATGGTGGAACGGCAGCAGATATGCGTCCCTGGGGACCAGAAAGAGAATTTCGGGATGTAAGAAGTATGGGAAGTCTGTTTACGCAGATGCGCAGAGCAGGGTTGTATACGATTTCTTTTAGTTCCTTCCCAGAACGACATACAGCATGGTGGTTCAATGCAGGATTAAATGAATGTCATAACTGCGGCGGTGTGGGGCACGAATCGGCAGAGGCGGTTACTCCGTCAGTCCTGGAATGGCTTAAAAGCAATGGAAAGAAAAAAGATTGGTTTTTGCATGTACACTATTGGGATCCACACGGACCTTACAGAACACCGGAGGAATTCGGCAATCCATTTGAAAATACTCCTTTACCAGACAACTGGATAGATAAAGAACGGTTTCAGGAGCATCTACAGCATGTGGGGCCTCATGGGGCAAATGAAATTTACATGTGGAATGATAAGGCGGATCCTAATTATCCCAGATATCCAGGAAAATTAGAGAATCTCAAAGACGTAAAATATTTTATCGATCAGTATGACTGCGGTATCAGTTATGCTGACCAACATGTAGGAAAAATTCTTTCTTTATTGAAAGAGATGCAATTATATGATGAAGAGCTTGCAGTAATTGTCACATCCGATCATGGAGAGAATCTAGGAGAATTTGGAATTTATGGAGAGCATGCTACAGCGGATATAGCAACAGGACGCATTCCGATGATTATAAAGTGGCCGGGCGGCTTAAAAGGTATACATGACTTTGAACTGCACAGTAATATAGATTTGCTGCCTACTTTAAGAGAACTACTAGATATAGAAAATAAGCCGGCTATGTTTAAGCATATGGAAATACCAGAAGGACATTATGACGGAAGTAGTTATGCCAAGACAATTCGAACAGGAGAAAAGGCAGGGAAAAAGGGAGTTATCATAAGTCAATGCGCACATGTATGCCAGAGAAGCGTCAGATTTGATGAATATCTCTATATCAGGACGTACCATGGAGGGTATCATCTGTTTGAAAGAGAAATGCTTTTTGATGTACGCAAAAGTACACATGAATTGGAAAATATAGCAGAAAAATGCCCAGAGCTTTGCGAAAAGGCTGCAAAGATACTTCTGGACTGGCAAGACGATATGATGAAAAAATCCCAGTATCAGATCGATCCTTTATGGACCGTAATGAAAGAAAATGGACCGTACCATATACACGGTCAATTAGATGCATATATAAAAAGGCTGGAAAACACACCGAGAAAGTCAAATATAGAAGAACTAAAAAAGCGGTATAGTACAATGCTGTAAGGCTGGTTTCACTTTTAGTTGTAAGGAAAGGGCGGCGTGAAAGGGTAAGAAGATGGAAAAAAAGAAAAATGTAATTTGGATTGTGGTAGATCAACTGAGGGCGCAGGCACTTGGAATCAGCGGAGATGTCAATGTTCACACCCCTAATATTGATTTTCTTGCAAGAAACGGGGCAGAATTTACAAATGCAGTTTCAGGAATGCCGTTGTGCTGCCCCTTTCGCGGCTCTATGCTGACAAGTGAATACCCGCATAAATGCGCTCCAGGGCATGATATGAGGATGCCGCAGCGCCAGACGATTGCAGATGTTTTTAACGAGAACGGATATGACACATGTTATATTGGAAAATGGCATCTAGATGGAGGTCCGGTGGACGGAGAACGCGCGGGAACTCATTTCGTACCGCGCAAAAGGCGCGGCGGATTTCAGACATGGCTTGGATATGAGAATAACAACGCTCAGTTGGATTGCTGGCTACATGGGCATGTACAGGAAAGAGAAGTGGATATGTTCCGAGTAAAGGGATATGAAACGGATGCTTTGACAGGAATTTTTCTAAAGTATCTTGAGGAGAAGAAGCATAAAACGACTCCTTTTTTTGCGGTATTATCTGTACAGCCTCCGCACAACCCATATGTTGCTTCCCCTAAATTTGCCAAAATCAACCCGGGGGAGATTCAATTTAGGAAAAATGTGCCAGAGGTAGATTATATACGCAAGCAGGCAGCAGAAGAGCTGTCAGGATATTATGCAATGATTGAGCAGATAGATAATAATGTGGGGAAAATATTAGAAAAATTAACAGATTTAGAGATAATAGAGGATACCCATGTCATATTCTTCAGTGATCATGGCGATATGCACGGATCACATGGACAGTTTAGAAAAACAACGATCTATGAAGAGGCAATAAAAATTCCATTCATTATTGGGGGAGAAAATCTGGGGGGACATGAAGTTGCCAGAAAAAGTGGAAAGGTAGAGGAGGTATTCATCAACCATGTAGATATTGCTCCAACTACATTGGGACTTTGCGGAATTAGCAAGCCAGACTGGATGAAAGGGTATGACTATTCTTCCTTCCGGCTTTTAGATAAAGAAAGAGCAAAAGGATATCCGGACAGCGTTTATCTTCAGTCTGTGGTTCCTACCGGGCACCATGACAGTGTTAATAAAGCATGGCGTGGAATTCTGACAAAGGAAGGCTACAAGTACGGCTGCTTTGAAGGGACTGACTGGGTACTCTTTGATTTGAACAGAGATCCTTACGAACAGGTGAATCTTGCACATAATGATAAATATAAAGTACTGCGGCAGAAAATGAAAACAAAGTTAGAAAAGTGGATTGCAGAAACCGGTGATGTGTTTCAGCTTCCAGCGGAAAAATAATATATAAACGAAGGGAGAACAGGAATGAAAAAATTAGTGGCGACAGCGCCCAGAACGGCTGAACTGAAGGAATATTCAGACAGAGATATAAAAGAAAATGAAGTAAAAGTGAAGGTAGAATTTGCAGCGCCGAAACATGGGACAGAGCTGGCGGATTTCCGTGGAACTACCCCGTTTATTGACGGTAGATTTGATGAGGAATGGCGGATATTTAGAGAAAGAGAGCAAGGAGAGCCGAGAGGAATTGAATTTGGGGATCTGCCTCTTGGAAATATGTTCGTAGGTACAATTATTGAGAAGGGAAGCCAGGTAACAGATTACGAAATCGGCGACAGAGTATGTTCTTACGGTTCTATAAAGGAAACACAGATTGTAAACGCGGTTGACAATTATAAACTGCGCAAAATGAGTAAAGATGCTTCTGCAAAAAATGCGGTCTGCTATGATCCGGCACAATTTGCACTCAGCGGAATCCGAGACGCGGATGTACGTCCTGGAGATCGTGTCGCTGTGATTGGATTGGGAGCGATTGGACTGATCGCGCTGCAGTTTGCCGCGAAGATAGGGGCGGAAACGGTGATCGGGATCGATCCGATCAAAAAACGAAGAGAGATCGCTTTGAAAACAGGAGCAGACTATGTACTGGATTCTGCGGCATGTGATACCGGATTAGAGATAAAACGGCTGACAGGAAAAGAAGGAGCCGATGTAATTATCGAAACGAGTGGGAACGTACACGCACTGCAGTCAGCGTTAAAAGGGCTTGCATATAATGGGACGATTGCTTATGTAGCATTTGCAAAGCCTTTTCCGTCAGGGCTATGGCTGGGACAGGAAGCACATTACAACTATGGAAAAATTATCTTTTCTCGTGCGTGCAGTGAACCGAATCCAGAATATCCGCGCTGGAACCGAAAACGGATTGAAGATGTATGCTGGAAACTACTGATGAATGGCTACTTAAACTGTGAAGAGATCATCGATCCTGTGGTACCATTCAAAGACTGCGCAGAAGGATTTTGTGAATATGTAGACAGGCATCCCGAGAAAAGTATTAAAATGGGTGTCGAGTTTTCTAGAACAGAATAGAGGAGGAATGGATATGCTGTTGGGAACACAGGATAAGGATTTTTTTCCAGTTGAAATAAAAGAAAAATTCTTATTTATAAAGGAAATAGGGTTTGACTGTTTCGAGATTGATGGAAAACTTCTTGTGGAAAATATAGAAGAAGTAAAAAGAGCAATTGAAATTTCTGGTCTTCCAGTGAGTTCTGCCTGCAACGGCTGTAGAGGCTGGATAGGAGATTTTATTGAAGAGCGTAGAAAAAACGGCGTGGAAGATTTAAAAAAGATGTTGCATGCTTTAGCAGAGGTAGGAGGGAATGGCTTTGTAGTGCCGGCGGCATGGGGAATGTTCTCTTACAGACTGCCGCCTTTGGTGTCTCCTAGAAGCAGGGAAGGAGATAGAGAAGCTTTGTTTACCTCTTTGTCGGAGCTGGATAAGACGGCGCAGGAGACAGGTACGTATATTTATCTGGAACCATTGAACCGCTATGAAGATCATATGCTTAACACGCAGCAGGATGCGGTGGATATTATAGTAAAAGGGAAGTTTAAGAAAGTGAAAACGACATTTGATTTTTACCATATGTCTATTGAAGAGAATGATATATCCGATTCAATCAGAAAATATAGAAATTATATCGGACATGTGCATATAGCAGAGAATCACAGGTATCAGCCGGGAAGTGGTTCGATAGACTGGGAGCGACATATAAATACTTTAAAGGAAATTGGATATGAAGGTCCGATAATTAATGAAGGAAGAGTCAGAGGAGACAATCCGCTGGAAGCTTATCAAAAATCTGTAGAATTTATGCGGCGATATATTTAGAGGAGACAGATAGATGAAACATTTAAGAATGGCGCTTATTGGAGCAGGACAGATAGCAAAGGTAACACATATTCCCAATTATATATCAATGCCGGAGGTAGAATTGGTGGGAATCTGTGATGTCCGGTTAGAAGCTGCACACAAAGTGGCAGATACATTTCATATTCCGCATTTTTTCGACTCGAGTACAAAAATGTTAAGAGAACTAAGACCAGATGCGGTAACAGTCTGTGTTCCAAATAAATTTCATTATCAGACCGTAATGGAGGCTTTAGACAGAGGATGCCATGTGTTTTGTGAAAAGCCGCCGGCTATTACAGTAGAAGAGGCAGAACAAATGGAGAAGAAGGCGTGCGAAAAGAAATGTTTGTTATCCTATGGATTTCATCTGCGAAGCAGTGAAGAGGTACAATTTCTGCATCGGGCGATAGAACAGAACATGTTAGGAGAGATCTACCATGTGGAGGTGAAGTGGAGGAGAAGACGGGGCATTCCTGGATGGGGAAATTTTATCGACAGAGAAATACAAGGAGGAGGGCCTCTGATAGATATAGGAGCGCATGTATTAGACAGCGCATTATACTTGTTGAATTACCCTCGTATAGAGTATGTCTGTGCGACCTCCAGCAGTCGTATAGGGAAAAACTATCACAGTGGGTTGATGGGAGAATGGAAGCCGGAAAAATTTACAATAGAGGACGCGCTGTTTGGATTTGTGAAGTTTAAAGATGGACGCAGCCTGGAGATTCAGACGTCTTTTGCCCTGAACCAGAAAGAGAGGGACATTAAAAATATTTTACTGTATGGAGATAAATGTGGAGCGCAGCTGTTTCCTTTAGAAATGTATGGGGAAGAAGCGGGGCACCCCTATGATAAAACATATCCTTTTATTGGGCAAAAGGATTTGCACATGGAACTGGACAGAAATTTTGTGCAAGCATGTTTAGGCAGAGAACCCCTGCTTGTAAAACCACAACAGGGTACGTATATTCAGAGGCTTATAGGTCTTTTGTATGAAGCAGCAGAGACAGGGCTGCCTGTTCTCTTCGGGGGGATGGAGTAAAGAATGGAGTGTGCGGCTATGAAACATTATGAGATAGAGAAAGAGAAAAACAGACTGTGGCTGACAGAAAATTCTTATGCGCCGTTATATGAGTTGAAAACAGAATCCATTTTTGCACAGTGCAATGGATATATGGGGGTACGTGCAGCGCATCCTTTTTTTTCCATTGAAGAGAGCAGAGGTATGTTTTTATGCGGAGTTTTTGACAAGGCGTATGAGAATGAGGTGACAGAGTTAGTGAATTGTCCTGACATTACATGGTTTGGAATTGAGATCGACGGAGAAAAAATCCATACAGACAGCACAAAATTACACTTTTGTACAAGGAAGATAGATATTTTAAGCGGAGAACTTAGGCTTTCTTATGTATTCGAACTCTCCTCAGAAATTTTAGTAGAAATAGAAGTAAAAAGGTTTGCCTCAATAGACAACAGGCACCTGTTTATGCAGTCTTATCGGGTACATATACGAAATGGAATCAGCAGGAATATAAAAATTACGACAGGAATTAACGGGCAGATTACAAATAGTGGAGTTTCTCATTTTCATTCTGTTACAGAAAGAGTATATGACAGAGAAGTGATGGAAAGCAGAGGCGAATTACAAGATAATGTAGTAACTGTATTAACAGCATGTACAGCAAAAATGGGGACTGTGGCAAAAAAAGACTTTACGTTAAAGCGCAGAAGTATATATGGTATATACAGTTTTACAGAAGAGACAGATATAGAGATAGAGAAAGCGGTCTACATATATCAGAAAGGAGAAGCAGACGATTGTCAGGCCCGCCAGTATATAGAAGGTTTTGTAAACGCGGGGTATCAGAACCAATTCTACATGCATAGGAAACAGATGCAAAATTTCTGGAGAAAAACAGGTATCAGTATTAAGGGGCTCAGTCTGGAAAAAGAGGCGGCAATTCGTTTTAGCCAGTATCATATTCTCGGAATGACGCCTCCTGACATGGCAGAATGCAGCATTGCTGCAAAGGGACTGACTGGAGAAGGATATAAAGGGCATGTATTCTGGGACACAGAAATTTTTGTATTGCCATTTCTGATTTATACATATCCTGAAAAAGCAAGGCAGCTTTTAACGTTTCGCTATCGTGGTTTGGAAAAGGCACGACAAAAGGCAAAGGAATATGGATATAAAGGAGCAATGTTTCCCTGGGAGGCGGCAAAGACAGGAGCAGAAGAAACACCGGAGTATGCAGCTTTAAATATACATACAGGTAAAGCGAACCGTGTGTGGTCTGGAAAGAAAGAATATCATGTGACGGCAGATATTATCTATGCGATTGAACAGTACTTTGCTGTAACCTGCGATAGGAAATTTATGGAACAGTGCGGGTATGAAATGATATTTGAAGTTGCGAAGTTCTGGGTGTCCTGTGCTAAATGGGATAAGGAAAAGCATAGATACGGTATATATGACGTGATAGGACCAGATGAATATACAGAACATATAGATAACAATGCATATACAAACTATATGGCAGAATTTTGTGTAAGAACAGCATATAGATATGGAATACAGCTAAAAAAGGAAGGGCACGGAGAACAAAACAGGCTTAATCAAAAGACTGATTTTTTAGAATATCTAGAAAAATTTGAAGAATTTTTAAATAAAATATATCTGCCTCAACCTGGAAAGAGTGATATTATTCCACAGGATGACACATTTTTGTCAAAACCTCGCCTCAATGAGATTGAAAAATATAAAACTACGCAGGTGAAGCAATCTATACTGTTGGACTATTCACGGGATGAGGTTGTAAATATGCAGGTGTTGAAACAGGCAGACGTAGTAATGCTTTTCAATCTGTTCCCAAAGCTTTTTTCAGATGATGTTGTCAGAAAAAATGTTTTGTTTTATGAAAAAAGAACCATTCATGACTCATCATTAAGTTACTGCGCCCACGCGCAGGCAAGTGCATATATAGGAGATAAAAAGGCAGCAGACATGTTCTTTAAAAAGGCGCTGTTTATTGACTTAAATGATAATCCATATGACAGTGTAGATGGAATTCATTCTGCATCTATGGGGGGCATTTGGAACTGCTTGATTTATGGATTTGCAGGTGTTCAATTTACAGGAACAGAGATATGGATTCAGCCGTGTCTTCCAGAAACATGGGAAAAAATTTCATTTATTCTGACACTACGAAAAATAGAAATACAATTTGTTATTTCAGAAAAAAGAATTGTTATGGAAAGCGGGCAAGAACTAAAAGAACCATTGTATGTATGTGTGGGGGATAGGAGATATATCTTTGTAAGAAACTTGGAATTGTATAGAGATACAGAGGAAACAAAAGAATGGAAAAAAAAATCAGAGGATGTATCTTTGACTTAGACGGGGTAGTTGTAGATACAGCAAAATATCATTATGCGGCATGGAAAAGGTTAGCCGGTGAACTTGGGTTTTATCTTAATATAGAAGAAAATGAAAAGTTAAAAGGTGTAAGCCGCATGGAGTCACTGGATATTATATTGGAGATAGGAGGAATAGAAAACTGCTCCCAGGAAAGAAAACGATTACTTGCAGAACAGAAAAATGCATATTATCTGGAGCTGCTTGTGGATATGAGGCCTTCAGAGATACTGCCTGGAATTGTAGAGCTTATTAAATGGTTGAAAATACAAGGATGTAAGATCGCGTTGGGGTCGGCCAGCAAAAGCGCCGGTATGATACTCGAAAGACTGGGAATGGTGGAACTGTTCGACGAGATTGTAGATGGGAACGACATAAAGTATGCGAAGCCGCATCCAGAAGTATTTCAGACGGCGGCGAAGAAACTCGGGATTTCTTATGAGAAATGTATTGTTGTCGAAGATGCAAAAGCCGGAATAGAGGCAGCACATGCATGTGGAATGTGTTGTATTGGAATTGGCGACAGTAAAATTTTAAGTGCGGCAGATTTCCATGTAAAAAATACAGTAGAACTGTTAGATATTTTCGCTGCAATTGTGTAGAAACAGAGGGAAAACGGATGACGAAGAAAATGGAACGTCATCCGTTTTTCTGTTAAGGCAAAGAATGGAAGTGTCTAAGGCTGCTTTACTTGCAGGAGTATTTTCTGTGTGTTAATATTAGGAAAAAGAAATAATATGGGTTTTAAATTTATATACAGCCATTGCTGTCACCAAAGAGCAAATGAAGGAGAATATCAAGAAATGGATTATGAATTGTTAAAGAAAATAAGAATGTCTCAGAATGCGTTCGGGGATATGGTAGGTGTTGAAATTATAGAAATCAAAGAAGGGTATGCCCGCGCGAAATTAATAGTCTCAGATGCACTGTTAAATCCGATTGGTTCTATGCATGGAGGCTGTCTTTTTACACTGGCTGACATTACAGGTGGTTCCGCGGCAGCATCACATGGTGAACAGGTGACGACAGTGGATGCAGATATCCGTTATCTGCGTGCAGGAATAGGAATTAAGGAGGCAGTGGCTGAAGCAAAGGAGATAAAAAAAGGAAAAAAACTTCTTGTCTATAGAGTAGATATTACAGATGAAAAGGGGATTTTGCTGACAGCGGGAACCTTTACGTATATGTCCTTGGGTAAGAAAATCGTATTGGAAAAGTAGAATAGGATAGAACATTGTGCCGGAGCGTATTCCGGCTTTTCTTTTTTAGAGTGAAACTATTTGTGAAATTCTGATGTCTAATGTATGTAAAGACGGCGCCGGCAAATAGAGGGGAACACAGATACTGTAAGGATACGGTTCTGCAAGATAAGAAAGGGGGAAACCTTTGATTGAAATTTTTAGTAAAGAGAGCACAGAGGAGAGATGATCAGGCATTTGTAGAGCTGATAGAGCTATGTAAATCCAGCATGTATAAAGTTGCGAGGAGTTATCTGCGTCAGGATGAGGATATTGCAGACGCTATATCGCAGACTATATTGAATTGTTATGATAATATCGCAAAATTAAAAAATCCAAAGTACTTTAAAACTTGGCTGACTCGTATTTTGATAAACAATTGTAAGGATATTATAAGGCAGAATCAAAAGGAACATCTTCTGGAAATTTTGCCTGAACAAGGGGAAGAATGTATGGAGCTTAAGAATTATGAATTTCAGGAATTAATGAATTCTTTAGATGACAAATACCGTGTTGTACTGCTTCTCTATTACGGAGAGGGATTCAAAATCAGGGAGATTGCCCAAATCTTGGAAATGGATGAGAATACAGTGAAGACAAGATTGTCCAGAGGACGAAAAAAATTAGGACAAGTATATCATTTAGAGGCTGTAGGAGAGAGGAGGTAAATAGATGAAAAAGGAATATTCAGACAAAGAGATAAAACAAATTTTGAAAAAAGAGGCGGAGCTTCCAGAGTGTGTGGAAAAGAAAATACAGGCGGCATATCAGGAAATCAGTATGGATTCAAAAGTGACAATGAAGTATATGAAGACATACAGAATAAGAAAGATGGCTGTCGTTGCCGCTGTTATGGTGGCCGCTGTGGGGCTTGTAGGGTTTGCAGCAAATGAATTTTTAAAGGTGAATATAAAAGAAGATACAAAAAATGCAGAGAAAATACTGTATAATATACAAGTGGATGCGCAGAAGGAGGCACATAAAATTAAGGTGACTCCTACCTATATGCCGCAGGGATATGTATATGGCGACGAGACTTCTGCCTACGGCGGAAAATGGCATAATTATGATACGGACAGCGGAATTACAATTGTACCGGTGAATGCGGCAGAACTCTACTGGGGAGAGAGAACAGGCAATTCTGTTTACAGAGAATCTTTTGCTAAGTCAGATTATGTAGAAGAGATCGAGATAGACGGACAGAGACAGGATATATTTGTAGAAGCGAAAGCGCCCTATGTGGATGCAGATAAGAAGATAATCAATATTTTTCTTACGAATGAGGAATACGGATATATGGTTTGGATAAGCAGTGAGACAACACTGGAAAAGGAGGAACTGCTTAAGGTTGCCAAAGGACTGCAAATAGAAGTGTTGGATGAAACCGAAAGCTATGCGACAGAAGAAGAGATAGAAAAAGAACTCGCAATGCAAAGGGAAGACAAAGAGACACAGGAGAAAGAAAAAGCGGAAAAAATAAAATATGGAATTCCAGCTGAAAATATTTATAAGACAGGGGATGTCATCAGAAATCCATTTCTTACGGAAAATATGGAGTTCCCCGAGGAGAATATAGAGTATACGGTACAGGACATCCAGATAGCAGACAGCTTGGATATGGAGGAATATCCCAGCGAAAATTTCTGCAGCTATGAGGAAGTTGCGCCATGGGTAAATGAGGACGGTACATTAAAAACACATTCTCGGTATACGTATGCGATGACAGCAGAGGGACAGACAGAGGAGGAGCCAAAGTTAGAGGAAGTATCATCTAAGTATGTCATAGTGAAGATGAAGGTAAAAAACGTTTCCGGCGTGGGCAATGAAAGTGTGAATTTGGCACCGGATCTGATTGTAAAGGAAGAAAGAGAAGACGGAGGACTTTCCTGTTATGGACCTGAATTTATCCCTGCAAATGAAGGGTATTCCCTACAGTGGGGAAGCGGAGACGGGGCGAATTTCCCGATTTATATCGACCAGATGTATTATACAGATGGGATAGAGCGAATAAAAAGCAGCCTTTACAGACCACTTGCAGATCAAGAAGAGCTGGAATATACGCTTGTATATGTGGCGGACGCAGATGTGCTGGATTCTATGTACCTGAAATTCTACGTGTCATATGCAGAAGAAATGTTGAATGGAAATTGGATAACGAATCCGTATGTGAAAGTGACAGAATAAAAAGCAGAAATATCAATAGAAATATAAACGACAGGAGGGGAGTAAAAACCCCTCCTGTTTTGTAATTTGACAAGGGTTCCTATGACGTTTATAATTCTACTGTATGATTGTATAGCTTAAGAGCTGTAAGCTTTGACATGAGAATAAGTGTAAGGAGGATTACGATGAAGAAGCCGGTTTTAATCATTATGGCAGCAGGAATGGGGAGTAGATACGGCGGTTTAAAACAGATTGACCCGATTGACAGGGAAGGACATATTATTATGGACTTTTCCATTTTTGATGCAAAAAGAGCAGGATTCGAGAAAGTGATATTTATTATAAAGAAAGAAAACGAAGAGGATTTCAAAGAAGCAATCGGAAAACGGATTGAAAAGGTGATGGATGTATCTTATGTATACCAGGATCTTTACAGCCTGCCAGAAGGGTTTCAAGTGCCAAAAGACAGGGTAAAGCCTTGGGGGACGGCACATGCTGTATTAAGCGCACAGGACGAAATAGACGGGCCCTTTGCAGTAATCAATGCGGATGATTATTATGGACAGCATGCTTTCGAGACAATTTATAAATTTCTTACTACCCATGAGGATGATGATAAATACCGCTATACAATGGTAGGCTACCGCCTGAAAAATACAATGACAGACAATGGATACGTGGCACGTGGTATCTGTGAGTTAAACGAGGAACAGGAACTTGTAGAGATCAATGAAAGGACTCGGATTGAAAAACGTGCAGACGGAATCGCTTATTCAGAGGATGACGGAAAAACCTGGGTGCCGGTAGAAGGAGATAAACTGGTATCTCTAAATATGTGGGGCTTTACAAAAAGTATAATGAAAGAAATAAAAGAAGGATTTCCTGCATTTTTGCAAAAAGGCTTGAAAGAGAATCCTCTGAAATGTGAATATTTTCTGCCGTCTGTAGTAAGCGAGCTTCTGGAAAGTGGACGTGCGACAGTGACTGTTTTAGATACAGAAGATAAATGGTACGGTGTAACCTATAAGGAGGACAAGCCAATGGTGACAGCGGCGCTTCAGGCATTAAAAGATGAAGGGAAATATCCACAGAAGCTATGGGAATAGAATAACTGAATAAATCATTTCGAGACAGGAGGTAGAAACATGTCTATTTTAGTAACCGGTGGAGCCGGATTTATTGGAAGCCATACTTGCGTAGAATTGCTGAATGCAGGATATGACGCAGTAATTGTGGATAATTTATATAATGCTTCAGAAAAAGTAATAGAGCGTATAGAAGAAATTACAGGGAAAACAGTGAAATTTTATCAAGTAGATGTCCGTGACGCAGAAGGGTTAGATGAAATCTTTGAAAAAGAAGATATAGAAGCAGTCATTCATTTTGCGGGGTTAAAAGCAGTCGGGGAATCTGTGGCAAAGCCTTTAGAGTATTATGACAATAATATAAATGGCACACTGACACTTTGCGATGTAATGAGAAAACACAATGTAAAAAATATTATTTTCAGTTCTTCTGCGACTGTATACGGGGACCCTGCATTTATACCCATTACCGAAGAGTGTCCAAAGGGAACCTGTACAAATCCGTATGGATGGACAAAATGGATGTTGGAGCAGATTTTGACAGATCTGCATACAGCAGATAAAGAATGGAATGTGGTTCTTCTTCGATATTTTAATCCCATTGGAGCACATAAGAGTGGAAAAATCGGAGAAGATCCGAAAGGAATTCCCAATAATCTTATGCCGTATATTTCACAGGTGGCAATCGGAAAGCTAAAATGTCTGGGCGTATTTGGAGATGATTATAATACACCAGACGGCACGGGTGTGCGAGATTATATTCATGTAGTAGATTTGGCAGTCGGGCATGTATGTGCTGTTGAAAAATTAAAAGAAAAGACGGGGGTATCTGTCTATAATCTGGGAACCGGAAAAGGATATTCGGTACTAGATATGGTGAAGGCATTTGAAAGGGCATGTAAAAAAGAGATTCCTTATGAAATCAAACCTCGCCGTCCGGGTGATATTGCAACTTGTTACTGTGATGCCTCAAAGGCAAAAAAAGAATTACATTGGGAAGCAAAACGCGGGCTGGAAGAAATGTGTGAAGATTCCTGGAGATGGCAGAGCCAGAATCCCAATGGGTACCAGGGGGAATGAAAAGGAAAGGGTTTTTGTTATGAGCGAACAAAAAGAGACTGTAATAACAGAGGAAAAGAAACAGACATTGAGCGTTTTGCGTAACTCAGAAGAAATATACATGCTTATGTCTGCATGTACGAAAATGCCGTTTGTAGTGTGTGATCCTGAGACGTACGACGATAAGATTTTTCTGTTTAATGATCTGGAAACGGCAAAAAAATGTGCAGAAAAATACAGAAATGAAAATCAGCCGGTCAATGTAGGGAAAGTGGGAAAGAAGCAGTTACTTCCATTTTATTCCAGCTTATATACAATGGGGATAAATTGCCTTGCGTTTGAAAATAAGGAAGAGAAAAGAACAGCGATTCAGTTAGAAGAGCTGGTAAAGAGGGGAGACATAAACCATCTTCCAGAAGGGAAGGTCTGGGTAGAAAACCCAGGATTGCATCTGACGTCACTCTATTTTATGCAGGAAATGCGCAGACATAAGAAGCCGGAGCTGACAGAAGAAATGAAGGAACTTCAAGAGGAGATTCTTTCAAATTTCCAGAGAGGGACTTACATTGCGGCAGTACAGGAAGGAAATAAAATTCCTCTGTTAAAACAACAGGATGGGACGTCATTTCAGCCGATTTTTACGGATGTTATAGAATTTCAGAAATTTAACAGGGAACAGAAGTTTAAATCTGCGGTTATAAAAGCAGATAAGCTTCTTAATATTCTTGTACCAGAGGCAAAGGGGGTTGTGATCAATCCTTTTGGAGTAAATTTGCAGCTTCCTATTAAGAGGAAAAAATAATGATTGTTTTTTATTTTAGTGGAACAGGTAATACTCTCTGGGCGGCAAAAAAAATAGCGAACCGTTTTTTGGGTGAATGTCATGGGATCATGGAATATGCGGCGGACAAAGCTATACAGATAGAAGATGATAGGATTGGATTTGTGTTTCCAGTCTATATGAATGATCTCCCCTGGGTTGTAAAAGCATTTTTGCTGGAGCTGTCATTTAAAAACCCTAAATATATTTTTGCAGTGTTTACATCAAGCAGTGGAAAAAATGGAAAAGCAGCTAAAAATTTAGAGAAGGTTCTTCAGATGAAGCATACGAAGCTGTCTGCTGTGTTTGACCTGCCAATGCCAGGGAACTGCATTCCTGGGAAAAAGGCAAAAGAGACGGAAAAGCTTAAGAAAGCACCTGAAAGATTAGAAGGCATTATAAAAGATATTCAGAAAAACACAAAAAGCGTAAATCAAAAATTTCTTTCAGATAAAAGAAGAGGTATGCAAAAACATTATGCGGGCAGCGTGAAACCAGACTTTGTGACTGGCTCTTGGTTTTACAGACAAGGGATGGCCAGCGCAGTGATGAAACCATATCCGGATGATAAGAAATGTACAGGATGTGGAATTTGCGAAAAGATTTGCCCGACGGGTAATATTCAGATAAAAAATGGAAAAGCAGTACATGGGAATTGCTGTACTGCATGTTATGCATGCTATCATTGGTGTCCCAAACAGGCGCATACCGTTTCTATGCCTATTTTAAGAGGAAGAAAGCAGTACCACCATCCAGATGTAGAGTGGCAGGAGATTGCAAATCAAAAGAAAGAGCAGAAGAGGGAGAAGAGATGACAGAGAAAGAACGAATGCTGGCAGGGAAATTGTATATTGCAGATGATAAAGAGCTGGCGAAGGATGCGAAACGTTCCAGAAGGTTGACAAGACTGTTAAACCAGTCTACGGAGGAGGATAGTAAGCTTCGGATTCAGTTGATAAAGGAACTGTTCAAAAAGACAGGAGAGAATATATGGATAGAACCTCCGTTTCGCTGTGATTATGGATGCCATATTTCCGTGGGAGAAAATTTTTATGCCAATTATGACTGTATTATTTTAGATGTGTGTGATGTAGAGATTGGCGATAATGTATTTTTGGCTCCAAGAGTCTGTATCTATACAGCGGGACATCCGATAGATGCAGGTGTGCGTAATACGCAGCTGGAGTTTGGAAAAAAAGTGAAAATTGGAAACAGTGTATGGATTGGCGGCAATACGGTGGTGAATCCAGGAGTGACGATAGGAGACAACGTAGTGATTGGCTCAGGCTCTGTTGTGACGAAAGATATTCCTTCTGGAGTGATAGCGGCGGGAAACCCCTGTAAGGTTATCCGCAAAATCACAGAAGCGGACAGGCAGTACTGGGAAGAACTGGCGGAAGAATACAGAAGAACTAAGAAAGAATAAGGTACACAGGAGGAAACATAAGTGGGAATTGCAGAATTATTTATTCTGGCAGTGGGATTATCGATGGATGCGTTTGCTGTTTCTGTCTGTAAGGGGCTGGCAATGCCAAAGCTGTCCAAGAAAGCGATGCTGATAGTAGGAGGGTGGTTTGGAGGCTTTCAGGCACTTATGCCGCTAGTGGGGTATTTTCTTGGATTTCAGTTTCGAGACAAAATTACAGCAATTGATCACTGGATTGCATTTGTACTGTTGGTAATTATCGGCGTAAATATGGTTCGCGAATCGTTTTCCAGAGAGGATGACAGCGAGGGGGCAAACGCTGCGATTGATATGAAAACAATGTTTGTTCTTGCAGTAGCGACGAGCATTGACGCGCTGGCAATCGGCATTACATTTGCATTCTTGAATGTACATATTGGCTGGGCAGTCTGTTTTATTGGGCTGACAACCTTTGTGATCTCGGCAGCAGGTGTAAAAATAGGGAATCTTTTCGGAACAAGATACAAGGCAAAAGCGGAGCTGGCGGGCGGAATTATTTTAATTGTACTCGGCGTAAAAATTTTATTGGAACATCTTGGTTTGCTGTAAAAAATAAAATAAGGAATAAAAAGACTTTATATTTGGAATAGATATGGATCTGGAACCAAATGTAAAGTCTTTTTATTTTGCGGCGATTCCGTGAATGATAACTGCGAGACAATGAAGCTGTTCTGGGGTCAGATGTTTTAAGTCTGCCATGATTTCCGTGATGAGACTTGGCTGTTGGCAGCTTATATCAAAAAACTGGGAAGGAGTCAGGTTGAAATATTCGCAGATATTGAAAAACACTGCCATAGAAGGAAGTGCCTGCCGGTTTTCGATATGGTTGATATAGCCGGAATTCTGCCCTAGTGATAAACTCATATCCCGCGCTGATACACCTTTTTGGATCCGCAACTCAGATAATCTTTTGGAAAATTCTTTTTCGTACACGTCATCACCTCTTGTTAGACATTATAAAGCATTAGATATGTTGAAATATGATATATAAAAGCATATTTTGTTGACAATATGCTAATATAAAGCATATAATGTATAAGAATGTGATTTCATATCATATATTATTCTGTTTGAGGAAATACTAAATAGAAAGTAAAAAATTTTTAGGGGGGGGGGGGTAGAACCATAACAGGCGGTTTTCCTTCCCCCGAAGAGGTTTTAGATTCTATGAATAAAAATATATTGATTCTGGCTACGGTCAGTGGTTTTTTAAAAAAGTTTGAGACAGATGATGTGGAAATTTTAAAAGAACTGGGATATACGGTACATTACGCTGCAAATATGAGGGAACAGCATTATCTGTTCGATGAAACAGATTTATGCAGGATGGGGATAAAAACACATCATATTGATATTGAAAGATCTCCTTATATGATACGGGAAAATAAAAAAGCATTTGCGCAGCTTTTAGATATAATTGATACCTTTCAGATTTCCGCAATTCATTGCCATACGCCGGTGGGAGGCGTACTGGGACGTCTGGCAGGAAGATATTTTCATAACAGAAGATTACAGATTATCTATACGGCACATGGCTTCCATTTTTATAAAGGAGCTCCCTTGCTTAATAATACAGTCTATTACCTGGTTGAACGGCTGCTGGCAAAGTATACGGATGTCCTAATCACCATCAATCAGGAGGACTATGACAGGGCAAAAAAATTCCGGCTGAAGCAGGGAGGAAGGGTGTATAAAATTTCCGGCGTTGGGCTGGACAGAGCGTTTTTTTCTCCGCTTTTTGAAGAAGAGAAGAAAAAGAACAGAAGAGAGCTGGGAACGCAGGGGAAATTTTTCTTTGTAACTGCCGGAGAGCTGAATGAGAACAAGAACCAGCGTCTAGTTCTGGAAGCATTGAAAGAGATGAAAGAGAGAGGAAAGGATATTTCCAATTATCTATATGGAATCTGCGGAGATGGATTTTTTTATAACAGAATAAAGAGCTGGATAGAAGAGCTGGGACTTAACGAAAATGTAAAACTGTACGGGTACCAGATGGATGTCCGCAAGGTTGTGGGGAGTGCGGATTGTTTTGTATTTCCATCAAAGCGCGAAGGACTTGGGATGGCGGCGCTGGAAGCCCTTTCTATGGGAATTCCGGTCGTTGCCTCAGATAATAGAGGAACCCGAGAATATATGAAGCATAAGAAAAACGGGTATGTCTGTCCAAGCCTGAATACAGACAGTTTTATACAGGGGCTGGAATATATAGAAAATCTGGAAGAGACAGAAAAAGCGGAAATGTGCGTCTGGTGCAGGGAGTCTGTAAGAAGATTTTCAACAGACAAAACGAGAAGTCAGATGGAAGCAATATATCGGGGAATAGAAGATGGAGAAAAAAATATCGGTCATCATAGGTGTGTACAATCCGGATGAAAAGAAGCTGAATGCGTCTGTCAAGTCTATACAGGAGCAGTCCTTTAAAGAATGGGAGATGATTTTATATGACGATGGTTCAAAGGAACAGTATGCAGAAAAAATATATCAGATTTCCAGAAGAGATACAAGGATCCGGTGGATTCGGAATAAGGAAAATAAAGGACTTGCCTTCGCCTTAAACCAATGTATCAGACAGGCCAAAGGAACGTATATCGCGCGGATGGATGACGACGATATTTCCTTGCCCGAACGGTTAGAACGGCAATATCAGTTTTTGGAGGAGCATCCGGAGTATGGATGGGCGGGGACAAACGCCGGCCTGATAGATGACACCGGTATATGGGGAAAAGATAGTATGCCGGAAACGCCAAAAGCAGAGGATTTTTTAAAATATTCACCGTATATCCACCCTTCCGTGATGTTCCGAAGAAAGATTTTAGAGCAGGCAGGCGGGTATCTTGTTTCGCGGCTGACCAAAAGGTGTGAGGACTATGAATTGTTTATGCGGCTGCACGCAGACGGACTCTGTGGATATAACATACAGGAGCCCCTTCTTTTGTACAGGGAAGACAGGAAAAGCTATGCCAAAAGAAGGATGAAATACCGTTTCCGTGAAATGCAGATACGGTATCAGGGATTTCAAAGGCTGGGGCTTTTGACGCCTGCCCATATACCTTATGTGTTCAGACCTCTGGCAGGCGGGATTCTCGGTATAAAAACCATACGGCAAATATGCAGGAGGAGAAAGCATGGCACTCTGGATGCAGAGAGAAGAGGAAAGACTTAAGTTATATAAGAAATATTTAGAGGAAAAGAGATTATATTGTCCTTCCGGCAGTTTCGGGACAGCAGACGAAAAAAGCGGTGCAGAGCCAAAGGGGAACTTTTTAGAATCAGAGAAGTATGTTCTGGGGCCTGTACTCAATGTATTTGTCATATGGGTTTTAAAAGAAGCTGTTAAAAGCGGAAAAAAGAGACTGTATTTCCTGGCAAGAGATGGATATTTTATGTATAAAGCAGCATTGGTTTATAAGGAAAAATGGAAATTAGACATGGACTGCCGGTATATAAGCTGCTCCCGCTACTGTCTGCGCCTTCCTATGTTTCATTTGAATGAAAGAGATGCCCTGGAGTATATCTGCAGGGACAGCATAGGGCTTGATATGGAACATCTTTTAAATCGCGCCGGACTGGAGCAGGGGGAAAAGGAAGCGGTATTGAAGGAGCTGGGAAAAGAAGGAAAAACGGCAGTCTCTTATGCGCAGCTAAAGGAGATAAAAAAAGCACTGCAAAGCTTGGATGTCTTTATGGAAGCTATGCGGAAACATTCCAGGGAAGCGCTGCCGGCGCTTAAGGGCTATCTTACCCAGGAAGGATTCTTAGATGGTGTTTCGGATGCGGTGGTGGACAGCGGCTGGGTAGGTTCCATGCAGAAAACTTTGCAGGAAGCTTTAAGGCATATAGGACGTACAGAAGAACTGGAAGGATATTATTTTGGGCTGTATGAGCTGCCAAAGAAAGTGAAGAGAAATACGTACCACTGTTTCTATTTTAGTCCGGAAGGACAGCTTCGTGAAAAGGTAAATTTCAACAATAATGTGTTTGAAGTCCTTTTCAGCGCGCCCCATGGAATGACGCTCGGATACGAGAAAAAAGAAGGAAAGTATGTGCCGGTATACGGGGAGATTACGCCGGAAAGAAAGGCATATTTAGAATCCTTGGAAACAACCCTGGCAGGCTATATAGGACAGGCGGCAAAAGAGACAGAAAGCTTAGAGAATATAGACTGTGAAGAGGCAAAAAAAAGTTTAAAAAAGATATTGAAGCTTTTTATGACAAGGCCGACGAGGGCGGAGGCTAAAAGATACGGCAACCTGTCTTTTTGTGATGATGTGCTGGAATATGGAAACCGTCCCTTGGCTGTAAAGATGAACCGCAGAGAATTGAGGGAAAATCATGTGGTCAGTAAGGCGCTTGCACTGTCGGGTATACGGAAAAAAGAGATAAAAGAAAGCGCGTGGTATGAAGGAAGCGCAGTACGCTGTACAAAGCGGCCGGGATACCATCTCATACAGTACAGTATGTATAAATACCTGCTTTATATAAGGCAGATGTATATGTGGAGAAAAGAAAATGGCAGAAACGAGAAAAACGAATCCTAGAAAAGAACAAGGCAAAAAAGAAAAAGCAGAGAGAAGAAAACAATATTTTTTTGTGATTCGAGAGCTGACCTCAAGGGAAATTAAACGAAAGTATTCCAGATCCTATCTGGGGATATTGTGGAGTGTACTGAACCCGCTTTTATCAATGGCGGTTATTTCCTTAATCTTTTCACAATTATTTAAACGTTCTATTGATAATTACCCAATATATTATTTGACAGGTTTTATTTTATGGCAACTGTTTACTGGAGCGACAAATGCTGCTATGACTGCTTTAGTTGACAATAAGATGATGTTGATTAAGGTAAAGCTACCGATGGAAATTTTTATTCTTGCAAGGATATATACAGCTCTGGTGAATTTAGGATATTCCATGATGGCATATGTTGTGATGCTTCTTGTATTTCAAGTAAAACCAAATTTAACAATGTTTTTCTTTCCGATTATCGTGTTTTTTTTACTGGTTTTTACAATGGGGATTTCATTTATTTTAGCATGGGCGTATGTATTCTTTGGGGATGTGAAACACCTTTATTCTGTTCTATTAACGTTATGGATGTATTGTTCTGCAATTTTTTATCCTGTAGAAAGACTGGAAGGAATCATTAGAAAAATCATAGAAATAAACCCTATTTTTAACTATATAGATTCTATGAGAAGCATTATTATGCAGGGAAGACTTCCTTCCTTCGAAGAAATTTTTCGTATGGTTGTATGGGCTGTGGTGATTTATTTTTTAGGTTATTATATTTTCCGGAAAAATAGAAATAAGATTATGCAGAAGATTTAGTGAGGATGATTTATGGGCAGAAATATAAAAAGGATTCTGATCATAGGAATGAGTATCATAAGTAGTCTTGCCGTTGGAATTATACCAACAGAGGCGGCAGAAGAGACCTCTAGTTTCGGTTCTGCTTCTTATGAATGGACGCAGGGTATAGAATCTCCGATAGGTGTATATGTTTCCTCTGATACTCCTATCTATTACATGGAGATGATAGTAACCTATGATCCGGAAATCTTGCAGTATAGTTCTGGAGGAGAACTGGAGGAAGAGGGAAGAATAAAAGTAGAAATCGTAGGAGAAGAAAGTATAGAAGTAAGCCAGATGCTGTATTTCGTCCCACTTTGTTCAGGAACTACTGCCATTACTATTGAAAATGTAATTGTACAGTATGAATCTGGCGAGACGGCTGCTGTAGCATCAACATCTGTTCCTATAACAGTACCGTTGGAAGAGGGGTGTGCATTAAATTCCCTGTTAGTTAATGGAAAGATAATTGAAGGGTTTCAACCAGATATTTTGTCATATACCTTAGATGTGGCAGAAAATATTGAGAAGGTAGAAGTTACGGCAGTTACAGACTCAGATACAACTACAGTGGAAATATCGGATACGTCACTGGTTATAGGAGAAAACAGAATACGGATTGCGACAATGAATGAGGAAGGAAAGCGTGCAGTTTATACGCTTACAGTAAACAGGGTGCAGAATCTATCAGGAGAAGGAACGACGAAAGAAGAAAAGACAAGGCACCAAGAAGTTGAGGTGCTCAGAGAGGAAAAAGAGGAAGGTGGCAACGATATACAGAGAATAGTGTTCCTTATTTTGGCGGGACTGTTTTTTATATTAGCAGTATTACTCTTTCTACTAATACGTATTTCTGAACGAAAGAGAAGAAACAGACGCAGATATAGGGCAAAGAGAATAGCCTATCAGAAAGCGGATCTTCTAAAAAAGGTTAGAGAAAACGATAGACAGAAAGAAGTCTTAAATAAAACTAGTGAAATAGAAATAGATGTGCAGCACGTTACGATGATCTTTAAACGGGAAAAGGATGAGGCTACCAGCATTAAGGAATTATTAATCCGAACAATTAAAAGACAGAGAAGTTATGAGCTGTTTAAAGCTCTGGATGATGTAAGTTTTACTGTGTATAAAGGGGAGGTAGTAGGAATAATAGGAACAAATGGTTCAGGAAAAAGTACCATTTTAAAGATTATATCTGGCGTGTTGGTTCCGACAAAGGGACAGGTTATAGTAGACAAGAACAAGATACAACTATTGACTTTGGGGACGGGATTTGACTTTGAACTGACCGGACGGGAAAATGTTTATCTTAATGGAGCTATTATCGGGTATACAAAAGAATTTATAGATGAGAAATATGAAGACATAGTAAAATTTGCAGAGTTGGAAGGATTTATGGAAGAGAAAGTAAGAAATTATTCTTCTGGTATGGTATCTAGACTGGGATTTGCCATTGCTACTATCCGAGATACGCCGGAAATACTGATTTTAGATGAAGTACTAAGTGTAGGGGATATGTTTTTCCAGAAGAAGAGTTCGGCAAGGATTAAGGAGATGATGAATGGAGGTTCCACTGTACTGATTGTATCTCACTCTACTTCAGTCATAAAAAGTAACTGTACAAAGGCAGTGTGGATAGAAAAAGGAAGATTGCGCGCATTCGGTACACCGGAGGAAGTATGTGAGGTATATGAAAAAATGAATCAAGAATGATGACAACAGTATAAGAACAGATATCGAGGATAAGACCAAGAATTAAATTGAAAAAGGAACGGTGACAATGAACAGCACAAGAAAGATAGACTGGATTTATATGCTCCTTGTAAACAAGGTGCCGGGCATACGGGAAAGATATAAACGGAGACGGAACAGTACAAAAGGAGTGGGAAGAATAGGAGCGTGGTTGTATCTGTTTTGGCTGAACCTTATATATCATGTATTCCGGTACAAAAAACTAAACGTTTTAGAAAAATATCCGTATTACGAAGCTAAACATTTATATAGTAAAGGGAGTGAATCGTCGCTGTCAAAACGAGAAAGCCCTGAAATGTTGGCAAGAAGACTTGAGCAGTATGATGTTGTGTCCTTTGACGTGTTTGACACATTGATTTTACGTCCCTTTTCTGAACCAGCAGATTTATTTTATATTCTGGGGGAAGAGCTAGGATATATGGACTTTAGAAGAATCCGTATAGAGATGGAATTAAGAGCAAGAGAAGAAAAATACGAAAAGGAAAATCACTATGAAGTAAACTTGTCAGAAATCTATGATTTATTTTCAAGGGAAGCGGGAATTGATAAGAAGATAGCAATGAAGCGGGAAATAGAAATGGAAAAAACATACTGTTTTGCAAATCCGTACATGCGCAGAGTAGTAGAAATACTCAGAAATAGTCATAAAAGAATAATCATTACATCAGATATGTATCTTAATGCAGAACAGATAAAGGCATTGCTGGAAAGCTGCGGATATGAACAGTTTGATGCGTATTACGTTTCCTGTGATGTGGGTAAGTCGAAAAGTGAAGGGAGTCTGTATAAAGAGGTTAAAAAACAAGAAGAATACCGTTGGAATAAAAACACGATAGAGAATCAGATAAATAGACAAGATTTAGAAAGTAAGAAACTCTCTTTTATCCACATAGGAGATAACTATATAGCAGATATAGAAAATGCACAAAAGCAGGGATTAGATACTGTCCATTATGTAAATGTAAATGTAGCAGGAGCACAATATAGAGCAGAGGATATGTCTGTTATTATAGGAAGTATTTATCGTGGAATTGTAAATACACATATCCATAATGGACTTTATGAATATACAAGGGAATATGAATATGGGTTTATTTATGGTGGATTGTTTGTAACAGGATATTGTCAGTTTATCCATGAGTATAGAAAAACACATCAGATAGATAAGATTCTGTTCCTTGCTCGAGACGGTTATATCCTAATGAAGGCATATGAAAAATTATATCCTAATGAAGCAGAGAGTGTGCAGTATGTATATTGGTCACGTTTGGCTGCGGTAAAGATGGCAGCAGAATATTTTAAGTATGATTATTTTAGACGGTTTCTGTATCACAAAGTAAATCAGGAATATACATTGGAAGAAATAATGAAATCAATGGAGCTTGATGACATGCTGAAAACATTATGTACAGAGTGTCAACTGTTACCGCAGACTAATTTAACTGAAAAAAATGTAGATAAGGTAAAACAGTTCCTATTAAAAAATTGGGATTATGTACTGGAACATTATAAAGAACAGCTTAAAGCGGGAAAACAGTATTTTGAAGAGATTTTGAAATGTTGTAATAAAGTTGTTGCGGTAGATATTGGCTGGGCAGGGAGTGGAGCACTTAGTTTAGATTATATTGTAAATAAACTTTGGAAAATGAATTGTAAGATAATAGGAATCATTGCAGGAACGAATACCTGCCATAATACCGAACCAGATGTAGGAGAGGCCTTTCTTCAGATGGAAAAGCTCGTAAGTTATTTATATTCTCAAAGAGAAAATAGGGATTTGTGGAAGTTTCACGATCCAGGAAAAGGACATAATCTTTATTGGGAGATGCTGTTGGATGCTCCTCATGGGAGTCTAAAAGGATTTTATTTTGATGAGAAAGGAGAATGGAAATGTGAGCTAAAAAAGGAAAGTAGAAATAAAAGAGAGATAGAAGATATACAGAAAGGAATTCTAGATTTTGTTACTTTGTATGACAAGGTTCAAAAGAAAGAAAATAAAATTTTTAAAATTGGGGGACGAGACGCATATGCACCATTGCTTAACGTAGAAAATGATGTAAATAGGCAATTTATGAAAGAAATGGAAAGCCTTATGGACAGTACAAATATTGAGTGATAGGAGGAATAAGTAATGAAAATAATAGGTGTGATTCCTGCAAGATATAAATCTTCACGATTTCCGGGCAAACCGTTGGCAGATATTTGTGGTAAACCAATGATTTGGTGGGTGTATACCCAGTGCATAAAAGTAAAAGAATTTGATCAAGTTTATGTAGCTACAGATGATGAACGTATAAGAGAAGCCTGTGAAGCAAATAATATAAATGTGGTAATGACGTCAGATAGACATCTGACAGGGACAGATCGTGTAGGAGAAGTGGCGCGGAAAATAAAAGCAGATTTATATGTCAATATTCAGGGCGATGAACCGCTTATAGAGCCGGAGAATATAAGAAAAGCAATTTTACCATTTTTTGAGGATGACAGTCTTTTGGTTTCTAATCTTATGACGCAGATTATAGATCCTGTAGATGTAGTAAATTTTACAGTACCCAAAGTTATAACCAATAGAGAAAATGAAGGCGTATATTTGACACGAAGCGCAGCACCATATCCAAAAGGTGCTATTGATTATTCGTATTATAAGCAGGTATGTGTATATGGATTTAGGCCAGAGGCACTTAAATTTTATTGTGAGTATGGCGAAAAATATGGAAAAGGAAAAATAGAAGCGATTGAAGATATAGAGATACTGAGGTTCATTGAAAATAAATATCGCGTAAAATTTATTGAAGTCGATTCGGACACAGTCGCGGTAGATACATTAAATGATTTAAAGAAAGTAAATAAAATGGTGAAAAATATGCAGGGAAATTAGGGGAACAAAGGAGAGAAACTATGGGCTTTATATATACAAAAGAAATGATAGAAGGTGTTAGAAGCTCCAGAAAAATATTTGGAATTCCTGTATATAAAAGAGAGGATAGTAAAGATGGGGCTGTAAAAAGAAAGTATTTTATGGGAATATGGAGTACTTTTTCAGATAGGTACCAAAAGTGCTACTATTTTTTGGGGCTTCGGATTTTAAAAAGAAAAAATTTAAGTGGCTGGAACTATGAACAGGATAAACAGCTGAAAAATCTAGAAAATATCGTAAACGAACAGAGGAATGAAATACAAAATGTACTAAAATCAATTGGTCAGATGCATAATAAATTAAATAAAATTTATGCTGAGACTAGTAACGTAAAAACATTGATTCAGTGTCAGGAACTACATAAACAAACTTTTGGGCCGTATAAAAACTCTATGTTAGGACGGACTGTTGTTCTTGTGGCTTCAGGACCGACAGTAAAGTACCATCAGCCTATACAAGAAGCTATCTATGTAGGAGTAAATAACGCGTGTGCACTTGAAAATGTCAAGTTTGATTATCTGTTTTGCCAGGATTTTTATATGGATGAAGAAAAAAGAAAGAATATTGCTCTATATAGAGGAGATAAATGCAAAAAATTTTTTGGTAGGATTCCAGACAGACGTATGGAACATTGTAGAACGACACCAGGAGCTCAGCATGTAAGGAGGGCACCACGGTATTTAGTAGATATGGCGAAAGCGGAAGAATATTATGTATACGACTATCAAATGAGCAATATTGCATATGACATTGAACTGGAACCTCTGCATCCAGGAGGAATTGCATTCAGTGCAATGCAGTTTATACTGCATTGTCATCCTGAAAAGATTTATATAGTAGGTTGTGACTGTTCTTCTGGATTTTTTTATCAATCGGATATTACATTTGACAATTCATGGATGGTGAAGATATGGAAAGAATTTAAAATATATATTGATGAATTATACCCCGACATAAAAATTATTTCTTTGAATCCAGTCGGATTAAGAGGGATTTTTGAAGACCATTATACAGAAGAATACCTAGAGGAGGTAGAGATTTAGAGTATGGAAAATTTAAAAATAAAAAGTTCATTTATTTTAGATTGTACATTACGTGACGGCGGATATTGTAACGAATGGAAATTTGGAAAAGGAAACATAAAAAAGATTATTGGCAGCCTCGTTTCCGCTAAGATCGATTTTATAGAATGTGGTTTTCTTAAAAATAATTTTCAATACGATGATAATGCAACAAATTTTGAGAATATAGAACAGATTATTCCATATATTGGGAAAAAAGATAATACGAAACTCTATCTTGCAATGGTAAATTATGGACAATTCGATATATCTACCTTACCTGTGTACGATGGTACATCTATTGATGGGATTAGAGTGGCATTCCATAAAAAAGACGTTAAAGAAGCAATTGAATGGTGTGCCCAAATAAAGGAAAAGGGTTACAAAGTATTTATACAGCCTATGGTTTCAATGAATTATACGGACGAAGAATTTTTAAAATTGATTCACTGTGCAAATGAAGTAAAACCGTATGCTTTTTATATAGTGGATAGTTTTGGAGTAATGAAAAAGAATAATTTAATTCGTCTTTTTTATCTGGTAGAGAATAACTTGGATAAAGATATATTAATAGGGTACCATGCACATAATAATATGCAGCTTGCATACTCAAACGCGCAGGCATTGTTGGAAGTACATTCTATTCATAGTTTGATTATAGACTCAAGTGTATATGGAATGGGGCGGGGAGCCGGAAATTTAAATACGGAATTGATAACAGAATATTTAAATGAGAATTTTGGGAAGGCATACAGGCTAGAACCTCTGCTCAGGATTATAGACAGTGTATTAAGTCATTTTTATAGGCAGACTCCTTGGGGATATTCACTTCCCAATTATTTGTCGGCAAAGCACAACAGCCATCCTAATTATGCTAGTTATTTAGATGATAGAAAGACATTGACAGTCGAAAACATAAATGATGTGTTTTATCTGATGGACGAGGAAAAGAAAAATAATTACGATGAAAAATATATAGAGTCTTTATATTTTCAGTATTTAGATAGGAAGGCTGGGCGTGAGGGGCTATTTACGCTGGAATATTTATTAAAAGGAAAAGAAATTGTAATTATTGCTCCGGGAAAGTCTGTAAAGGAAGAAAAGGAAACAGTAATTGAATGGGCGAAAAAAAAGGACTTTGTGTCGATAAGCGTAAATTTTGCATATGAGTATTACGATACAGATTTTATATTTGTAAGCAATGTACGCAGATATAAAGAGCTCGACAAAAAATTTAAAGGGAAATGGATTGTTACCACGAATGTTGAATGTGCGGAATCTGCTATTGAAGTGGGATATAAAAATTTGTTAAATGAGACAGATTGCGTTCGTGACAATGCAGTTTTAATGTTGATAAGGTTATTAATTATATCAAAAGTTAAGAGAATTTATATTGCAGGGGTTGATGGGTATAGTATGGACAAGGATAGTAATTATATAAATCCAGATATGGACAATATTAACAGTAGAAAAATTTACAAAGCTGTTAATACAGGAGTGCTACAGGTTTTAAAAAAATATGGGAAAGAAGTAGATTTACGGTTTATTACGAACGAAAGATATATTCCATTTAGTGAAATAAATAGAGGGAAAAATTATGAATAATTTAAAGATAACTATTCCAGAAAAGAAAGAAATTTTGGAATTTGCTGTAGAATCTGAGATGTATAAAAAAATTCCAGTTGATATATACGAAAACAATCTAGATTTAAAAGAGTATTATTACCGATATGGTTATTTGTGTGTTTTCCATTATACCTGGAAAAATGTAGATGCAGAGTATAAAGGTGTATACCTCGATTCGCAATACTTTACTTTTTCAGAAAAGTCACATGCTCCAGTAGAAAATTATATGTATTTGAATCAAGAGGCTGTAGAAAAATACTGCTTGAACAATGAGGAATTATACCAACATGCCATTAAGAAAGCGGATGGAATAATCAACTACAAAAAAGAAGCAGCAGCACTGTGTAAAGAGATTGCAAGGAGACATTTATTTCTAGATAGAAACCAAAATGTGGATAAGCAGACAATTCAGGAATGCATGAAAATAGTCAAAATGTTATATCCCAATATATATGGAACCGTAGAAGAATACTTTAATGGGAATAATTGGATAAATGGTTATAGTTTTATATTGCGGAACGATATATTTGACGAATTAGCAGAATGGGTATTCAACATATTAAATGTTTTATCAAGAAAATACTCAGGTAAGACATCCAGTATCCTTCTGAACGTGAACCTCGAACAAATAGGCTATTTACTAATTGAAAGCTATTTATATTTTATGATGCAGACAGGGAAATATAATTTAAAAGAGGCAAATTTGGTGAATTTTATTCATACCTCTAAGGAAGAAAGTATTTGCCCGGCCTTTTCAGAAAATAATATTTCTATACTGTTGGTCTCTAGTGAATATTATATGCCATATACAGTTACCTGTATTTGGTCCATTATAGAGAATATGTCGCCATATTATAATTATGATATTTTGGTTATGCAAAGCAGTCTGTCGGATGAAAGTAAAAAAATACTGAAGGAAATGTGTGAGAATATTTCTAATTTAGAAATACGTCCAGTAGACTTGAAACGACATTTATTCAAATATAAGCTCAACGTGAGTGAAAGAATTACAAAAGATATTTTTTATAGAACTATCGCTCCATTTGTATTAACAAATTATGAAAAGATGGTAGTTTTAGACACGGACTTAGTAGTAAATAGAGATATTGCAAAATTATACAGTACGGATTTGGAAGAGTATTGCGTTGCAGCAACCAGAGATATTGTAATTGCAGGTTTTCTAAATGGAGCGAATAAGACGGAACAAGAATACTATTTTAATGAGTGTGTTTTAAGCAATCCATTTGACTATATCAATACAGGGGTTATGGTGCAGAACTACTCAAAAATTCGGGAAAAATATGAATGTCAAAAATTTATGAAATTTTTCCAGGAAAAAGTATATCATGTTCAAGAGCAAGATTGCATGAATCTTTTGCTGGATGGCGAGATTAAATTTATTGATATTAGATGGAATGTAAATTCTTATAATTATTCCAGAAAAAAATATACCATTGAAAATGCACCTCGTGAAAGATATCTGGAATATTTAGAAGCAAGAAAAGATCCATATATTATGCACTGGCCAGGTTCTGTAAAGCCTTGGGATACTCCGGATGTAGACATGGCACGCTATTTTTGGAAATATGCGAGAAAAGCTCCGTTATATGAAGTAGTCTTGTTAAGATTGATTAAAGGAGAAACTGGAAAAGCAATTCAAAAGCATGAGAAGGAGATAGAAAAAATACAAACTGTTGCGGCATATACAGACAGTGTAGATGAGAGTTCAGAAGACATAAAAAAGCTGAATGTTAGACTGTTTCCATATAATTCGCGCAGGCGTAACTTCATAAGCAAGATATATCATAGATATATTATAAAATCAGGAAAGTGGTAATTTTAAAGGAAGAAAAAATGGACGGACTGACGATTACAAAATGTACAGGTTATACAGAATGTCAGCAGTTATTACAGGACAACGAATTTAAAGAAATTTTAGAAATGTCGCCTACAGAAGCAGAATTTTTATTCTATATAATTAAAAAATTTAATCCTAAAAACCTGCTGGAGATAGGAATTGCAGCAGGCGGTTCCTCATTACTGCTACTTGAAGCGATAAAAAATCAAAAAGATGCTGTTTTATATTCTATAGACTGCTGTAATCTGTATTACCGAGACAAAAGCTTAAAAACGGGTTATTTTGCCAAGAGGAAAATAGGATCTACAGATAAATGGAAGACATATACTGGTGGACTAGCATACGAATATATGGATACTTTTGATAAAAAGTTTGATTTTGTATTATTAGATACCCGTCATATGAATCCTGGAGAACTACTCGATTTTCTGATGGTTTACCCATATATGAGTGAGAATGCGGTACTGGTTTTGCATGATACAGCTATGCATACACTAGCCATAGAAATGCAAAGATCGATAACAAATTGTTTATTAATGAGTGCAATAAACGGCGAAAAATATATTCCGGAAACATATGAGCCAGTTTATTTTCCGTCAAAGCATCCGACAGAAAGATTACACGTAAATAAAAGATGTGTCC
This sequence comes from Mediterraneibacter flintii, assembly GCF_055387595.1. NCBI lineage: Bacteria > Bacillati > Bacillota > Clostridia > Lachnospirales > Lachnospiraceae > Mediterraneibacter > Mediterraneibacter flintii. The sequence continues at coordinate 2,641,412 of NZ_AP031405.1, read as the reverse complement.
CTAATATTGGAGCAATAAAAATAGACAACAAATTGAAAAATAATATATACAACGTTTTTAATTTATTAAGTCTGCCATGGTATTATTTTCCAGAAGCTGAAAAGTTATCTGAAATTGGAACGTTTTTGCAAAAACATTATGATAAAAAATATATTGCTTTATATGAAAGTACAGTTAATTATCAATTGCAGGTGAAAACTATCAAAGAGGAGATAAAAAATACAGAGAATTCATATCAGCAGATGAAACGGGAAATTATAAATATGAAGAATTCAATAAATAAATTAGAACGAGAATATTTAAAAAAAGAATTTGATGGTTTGTCGGAAAAAATAGAAAAGTTACAGGCTTCTGTAAACTTAATAGAAGGGAAGTCAATATAAAATATAAGAAAAACAGAAAGAAAAAATGCAATGGGAGGATAGAGATGAAAGTAGTAATATTGGCAGGGGGATTTGGAACGCGAATTAGCGAAGAATCTCATTTAAAGCCAAAACCAATGATTGAGATAGGTGGACAGCCGATTTTATGGCACATTATGAAAGAGTATGCTTATTATGGTTTTAATGAGTTTATTATATGTGCAGGATATAAACAACAAGTTATCAAAGAATACTTTGCTAATTATTATTTACATCGTTCAGATATTACATTTGATTTTTTGCACCAAAATGAGAAGAAGATTCACAGTAATGTAGCAGAACCTTGGAAAGTCACAATTGTGGATACAGGGTTAAATACAATGACAGGAGGAAGAATAAGAAGAATAAGAGATTATATTGGTAATGAAACCTTTATGCTTACCTATGGCGACGGGGTATGTGACTTGAATATTTTAGATTTAACTGCGTATCACAAAAAGGGTGGAAAACTTGCAACAATGACGGCTATTTTGCCAGGGGGTCGTTTTGGTACTTTATCTATCGGGAAGGATAATGTAGTAAGTCATTTTGCTGAAAAGAGAAAAGAAGACGGTGGCTGGATTAATGGCGGATACATGGTGCTGGAACCAGAGATATTTAATTATATTGAGGGAGATTTTACTACATTTGAAAGAGAACCGTTGGAACGGTTATCAGCAGAAGGACAGCTTCAGGCGTATAAGTATGATGGGTTTTGGCAATGTATGGATACAATGCGAGATAAAATGTTATTAGAGGAATTGCTGGAAAAAGATGAGGCACCTTGGAAAGTGTGGGATAAATGAACTTGAGTTTTTACAGAGGGAAGAAGATATTGGTAACAGGACATACTGGATTTAAAGGTAGTTGGATGTGTATGTTGTTGAAAATGCAGGGGGCGGATGTGATTGGATATAGTCTGTTGCCAGAAAAGACTCCTAATTTGTTTGAGATAGCAAACATAGAAAAGGATATGACTTCTATTATAGGGGACATTCGCAATTTAAGTGTGCTGGATGAAACGTTTGACAGATATAAGCCAGAAATTGTAATACACATGGCGGCACAGCCTCTTGTCAGAGAAAGTTATATAAATCCAGTTTATACTTATGAGACAAATGTAGTTGGAACAGTTAATATTCTGGAGGCAATACGTAGACATGATAGTGTAAAATCTTTTGTAAATGTGACAACTGATAAAGTATATAAAAATAATGAATGGGAGTGGGGATATCGTGAAAATGAAATATTAGACGGATATGATCCCTATTCTAATTCAAAATCCTGTTCAGAGCTAGTAACGAGCTCCTATAAACGAGCTTTTTTCTACAACAGACAAGTTGCGGTATCAACTTGCCGTGCAGGTAATGTAATCGGTGGAGGAGATTTTTCAAAAGATCGCATTATACCAGATTGTATACGTGCAATGGAACAAGGAAATAAAATTATGGTGCGCAATCCATATTCAGTTCGGCCCTATCAGCACGTATTAGAGCCAATATGTGCATATCTAAAACTGGCAGAAGCACAATATAAAGATAAAAGCCGATATGAAGGAAGCTATAATATAGGTCCTGAGGATGAAGATTGTGTAACAACTGGAGAACTAGTAGAACTTTTTTGCCGTTCCTGGGGAAAAGGGGCTTCCTGGGAAAACATTTCTGAAAAAAATGCTCCCCACGAGGCATCATTTTTAAAATTAGACTGTTCACATATAAAAAAGGTTTTAAAGTGGAAACCTAAATGGCATGTGAATGAGGCTGTCAGAAAAAGTGTAGAATGGGGACAGGCTTATTTAGATGGAAATGATGTAAAAGATATAATGGCTAAACAAATCCTATCATATTTGAATGAAACTTCAGGAGAGCAGTAAATATGAAAAAAGTTTTTATTACCGGAGCATCTGGGTTTATAGGAAAAAATTTGATAAACAGACTTTTAGAAGCAGAAGTAGAAATATATGCATTAGTTATGAAAAATGAAATAGAAAGGATACCAAAGAATAATCACTTAATTCCGGTTATAGGTAACTTAAATGATGTGGAAGAAATAGAACACCAAATTAAGGACGTCAAGTTTGACGTAATTTTCCACTTGGCATGGGAGGGAGTAAGTACTTCTTACAAAAATGAATTTCATATTCAGATGAAAAATATTAATTATGCTCTCAATATTATGCAGATTGCAAGAAGACATAGGTGCAAAAAAGTTATTATAACAGGTTCTGTAAGTGAATATGCATATTGTAAAAAAATCAGTAGCGACCAAATGCCTATACCGAGTGACTTTTACAGTGCCACCAAGGCAAGTGTTCATATATATTGTGACTTTTTTACGCGGTTATATAAAGATGTTTCTCTAAACTGGACTGTGATTTCTAGTATTTACGGTCCGGGAAGAGAAGATGACAATATTCTTTCTTATACAATTAAAGCATTACTTTATCATCAAGAGACACAATATACAAAATTGGAACAAATGTGGGATTATGTATATATTGATGATGTAATTAGTGCATTGCTGTTGATAGCCAGAAAAGGAATAGCGGGAAAGATGTACCAGATTGGTAGCGGGCAAGCAAGAATGCTGAAGGAATATATTATTATGGTGAAGCAATCAATAGATTCTGAAGCAATATTAGGAATTGGGAAAATACCATATAAAACAGAAAGAATCGATAATTCCATAGTGGACATCCGAGAATTGCAGAAAGATACAGGATACTGTCCAGCGGTTACATTTGAAACAGGGATAGAAAAGACAATAGCATATTTTAGAAAACGGAGTGTATGAAATGTATGATTATTTAGTGGTGGGAACAGGCTTAAGCGGAGCTGTTGTCGGGCGTTATCTGGCGGAGCAAAAGAATGCGAAAGTACTCATGTATGAAAAACGTAGACACATAGCTGGTAATATCTATGACTATTATGATAAGAATGGAATTATGGTTCAAAAATATGGGCCTCATATATTTCATACAAGTATAAAACGCGTAGAAGAGTATGTGAAAAGATGGTGCCCATGGAATAGTTTTTATCTGGAATGTTCTGTATATATGAACGGAAAGTATACCCCTTCTCCGTTTAATTTTTCTACAATAGATACATTTTTTTCAGCAAAAAAGGCAGAAATGATTAAAAAGCATATAGCTTTAGAATATGGCTCTCTTGATAAGGCTACGATTGTTCAAATGCTGAATAGCACAGATGCAGTTGTAAAAGAATATGCGAAATTTTTATATGATAATGACTACCGATTATATACAGCAAAACAATGGGGGATTTCACCGGACGAGATAGACATTAGTGTATTACAGCGAGTACCGGTTTTATTTTCTTATAAGACAGGATATTTTGATGATAGTTTCCAGGCAATGCCAGAAGGCGGGTTTACTAAATTTGTACAAAAAATTTTAAAGCATCCTAATATAACAATAAAGTGCGGTATAAATGCTGCAGAGAAGCTTTATATAGACAAAGGAAAAATTTATACTGAGGGACATGGAGCGATTCCTGTAGTTTATACAGGACCTTTGGACGAATTATTTGGCTATAAATATGGAAAGTTGCCTTATCGTTCACTGAGATTTGAATGGAAAACATTGGGAATAGACAGCTACCAGAAAACTCCAGTTGTAGCATATCCACAGGAACCAGGATATACAAGAATTACGGAATATAAAAAGCTTCCACCGCAACAGAAAAAAGATAAAACTACAATTGCTCTTGAATATCCTCTTCCAGTAAACGACAGTGAGGAGTTGGAACCATATTATCCGGTTCCTACAGATGAAAATAAAACACAATATTTGAAATACCGTAGAATTACGGATTCTCTTGACAACTTTTATATCTGTGGAAGGCTTGCTGAGTATAAGTATTATAATATGGATCAGGCGATAGACCGTGCTTTTGAGCTATGTAATATGTTAGAAAATAAAAAGAAATTATGTTAGGACAGGCCTATGAATGATGAAGTAAATAGGGTGAATTTTGCAGAAATACAACAAAGCATTGATGCTGTATATTATGAGACAAGTAATCTAAAAAATATGATTCAATGTCAAAGAATTCATAAAAAATCTTTCCAAGGGTATAGAAACTGTTTTAAGGGAAAAACGGTAGTTCTAATGGGAGCAGGCCCTACTGCAAAGCGTCATAAAAAGATAAAAGACGCAGTGTATGTTGGCGTAAATAATGCGTGTCTATTGCCCCAGGTACAATTTAATTATTTATTTTGTCAAGATTTTTATATGGATGCAGAGAAGAAACATGCAATATTAAATTATAGAAAGGAATCTTGTACTAAGTTTTTTGGGATCATACCGGATAAAAGGATACAGAGTTGCAGAAATACAGAGTGCGCTAAACATGTTAGAAGATGTCCTAAATATTATATTATTGATGGAAATGCAAAAACGTATTATATATACGATCTTTATCAGAATAAAATTGCACTGGATATAGAAAATGAACCTCTGAAGGCAGACGGCATTATTTTTTGTGCATTACAATTTATATTACACTGCCATCCGCGTAAAATATATATAGTAGGATGTGATTGTACTTCCGGTTTTTTTTATGAGTCAGAAATAACTTTTGACAACACGTATATGATAGAAATGTGGCATGAATTTAAGGAATATATAGATGAATTTTATTCAGATATAGAAATTGTATCTATAAATCCGGTTGGATTAAAGGGATTATTTATTGACTATTATGATGAATAGGAAGAGATACACAGATCAATTCATATTAAGAAGGGATTAACCTATGATGAAAAATCAACGAACAAAACGGATACGGTATAAGTTAATAGGCTATTTTTTCATAGCCTTCTATGCTCTCTGTGCGATTGCCTTCCTTACCTTCTGCGCAGACTTACACATGTTTCCGGTAACTTACATGGTGATCGCAGCGGCGGTATTTGCTATCTTTGGGGTCATATTTGCCATCATGCAGGAAAAATTTATCCTTTCAATTGTGGCGGATATACTGTGTGTACTGCTGGCAGCGGGGTGTATTTTTGGGTGTTACTATATCCATAAAACGAATGTAACGCTTCAGGATGTCGCCACTGCGGATAAGCAGACAGATATAGTGTCTGTATATGTGATGAAGGAAGATCCGGCACAGAGTATCGAGGACGCGGCGGATTACTCTTTTGGAATCAGCACGACCATTGACAGAAAGAATACGGACAAGACGGTGAAGGAGCTGGAGGAAACTCTGGGAAATACACTGGATACACAGGAATATGACAATGTGTTTGACATGGCAGATGATTTGAAGGAAGGAAAGCTGGGTGCGATTATTTTAAACAGCGCGTATCTGGGAATTATCGCGGATGTGGAAGGCTATGAATGGGCGGGAACCGACTTGCGGGAAATTACGAATGTGGCACATGAAGCAGAAGAGGAAGAGACAGCGGCAGTGCCGGACAATGTACCGGATACCTTTATCATGTATTTAAGCGGGATTGATACCTATGGAGGAGTGTCGGCACGTTCTAGAAGTGATGTGAATATCCTTGCTGTGGTAAATACAGAGACAAAAAATATTCTGCTACTTTCTACGCCCCGTGACTATTATGTGGAATATTCTGTGACGGGAGGAGCAAAGGATAAGCTGACCCATGCAGGGATTTACGGGGTGGATGCATCTATAGACGCTTTAGAAAGGCTGTATGGAGTGGACATCAATTATTATCTGCGTATTAATTTTACTGGATTTATGGACATCATTGACGCACTGGGAGGAATCGAAGTCTACTCGGATTATGATTTTACTGTGGAGCCAATCAAAGAGTATCACCAGGGGTACAACCAGCTTTCGGGAATCGAGGCGCTGGCATTTGCCAGGGAGAGGTACAGCTTTGAGGACGGAGATTACCAGAGGGCAAAAAATCAAATGGAGGTCATACGTGCAGTGATACAGAAATGTGCGTCCTCCTCCCTGCTTGCAAATTACAGTTCTGTCATGGATGCGGTGGCAGGAAGCTTTGAGACAAATATGCCGCAGGATCAAATTGCTGCGCTTGTAAGGATGCAGCTTTCCGATATGGCGCAGTGGAATATTACCTCTTATACAGTAAGTGGAACCAGTATGTACGCACAAACGTATTCTATGCCGGGACAAGAATTGTATGTAATTGAGCCGGATCAGGCAACAATAGAAGAGGCGAAACGGCTAGTAAGTGAGACGATGGGAAGCAAAGAGCAGGAATAGAGAGGATAAAGACAGATGATAAATCCAGTGACGGTAATGAAAGTATTAAGTGAGAGAAAGGCATTTCTAGAGAATCATCCGGAGCTTTTTAAGTTCCTAAAGGAAAGCTTTGGAGGAGAGGTAAAAAGAGGGACAAAGATAAATGTAGAGGTAACAGAGACGAACGGAGAAAGAAACACACTGACTATTGAAGTGAAAGAAAGTGATCTTCCTTTTCTAGACAGCCTAAAAGAACTTTTTTGATAAAAACTATCAGCATGACAGAAAGAAGGTTGTGCTGATAGTTTTTTTCACTGCTTTTCATCCGGCGGCAAAGAGGCGGATTTCACATTTGAGGTTTTTAAGGCAGTTCAGCCCGCGCCATTCGTAAAACCGCACTGCGTGCTTATCGTGGCTGCCGCCACCGTTTTACTCATTGATAGGCGCTCATCTCATACAGATGTACGCTCGCAAAAACATGCAAGCATGTTTTATGCTTCCCGCACATTGTATGGCTGAACTGATACCTTTGAATTATAGGTTTCCTTGAATTGGATTGTGTTTCTTACCCTTACGTGGTAAACTTAAAAAAGGAACAGCAGGCTGCAATGCTTTCAGGCAGCAGAAACTACAGGAAAGATAAGGGGCGGGTAGGATGGCAGTACCGTTGTATATTAGAAATGAATATTTTAGAGGGGTTATGCTGGCAGATAAAAGTGCACATATATTGGAGTTTAAGTATAAAGGGGAGACGATCAGTGTATATGAGGAAAGTACGCTGATTTTCTGCCTGCATTATCATTTGGAGAGTAAATTTAAAGCGGAGATTCTGGATTTTTACTTGATTGACAAAAACTTAAGAGGAAAAGGCTATGGGACAGTCTGTATGAATGAGATTTTAGAGCAGCTTAACAAAAAGCGTGTGACTATGGTGAAGGCTCCCCTTGGATATGCAAAGCTTCCGGACGGGTATGCCAGCAGAGAACAGTATGAGGCGCTTTTGAGTGGCTTTTATGAAAAGACAGGTTTCTCGATTGGCGGCGATCTAGATACAGCAATACAGATATTAAATTAAGGCAGGATAACAGATGTATAGAATTCTGATTATAGAGGATGACCTGGCGATGGCGCAGGCCATTCAAAGGGAAATGACAGTGTGGGGAAATGAGGCGGAATATGTGGAGGATTTCCAGAATGTGCCGGCACATTTTGCAGAGTTTGATCCACATTTGATTCTTTTGGATATTACATTGCCATTTTATAATGGTTATTACTGGTGCGGTGAAATCAGGAAAATTTCCAACGTGCCGGTTATTTTTATCTCGTCCGCGGCAGATAATATGAATATTGTCATGGCAATGAACATGGGTGGAGACGATTTCATAGCAAAACCGTTTGATTTGAATGTGCTCGTGGCGAAAGTACAGGCAGTGCTCCGACGGACATATGATTTGTCTGGAAAAGTACCGGTTTTAGAGCACAGAGGAGCTATGCTGAATCTGTATGACACGACCTTTGTGTACAATGGAAAGAAAATCAATCTGACGAAAAATGAATTTAAGATTCTTCAAACATTGCTGGAACAAAAAGGGCGACTGGTAAGCCGAGACACGCTGATGACGAAATTATGGGAGACGGATGACTATATTGAGGAGAACACGCTGACAGTCAATATTGCCCGTCTGCGTCGTAAGCTGGAAGCAGCAGGACTAAATGACTTTATTGCAACCAGAGTTGGGGAAGGATATATTATAGAAGTGACAGGGAGATAAGAGATGTTTTTTGATTATCTGTATGAGCACCGGTATACTGTCGTATGGGCATTGGGCTGTTTCTTATGTTTTGCGGCAGTATTTGTGCTATATAGGATTGACATACGGGCAGTCGTATATCCGGGAATGCTTAGCGGGGCAGTAAGCCTTTTATTTTTAATACCAGGTTATCTCCGTTATAAAAGAAAACGGGAAATACTGAAAATGCTGGCATGGGAAGAGGAGGATGTGACAGAGCAGCTCCCAGACGTGCAAAGCCCGCTGGAAAGAGAATATCAGGCACTTGCAGGGCGCATGGAAAAGAACCGGCGCGTAAGCGAAGAAAATCAGGTGGAAGCGCAGAAGGATATGCAGGACTATTATGCCACTTGGGTACATCAGATAAAGGCGCCTATAGCGGTGCTCCGCGTTCTCACGCAGAGAGAGGATACAAAAGAAAACCAGGAAATGCGTTCAGAATTATTCCGTATTGAGCAGTATGTGGATATGGCGCTTTGTTATGCCAGGCTTGGAAAAGACGCCTCCGATCTTGTGCTGCAGGAATATGCGCTGGATACAATTATAAGAAAAGCCATCCGCAAATATGCTGGACAGTTTATACGCAAGAAAATACGGCTTGTGTACAGTGGGACAGACGAACGTGCCCTGACAGATGAAAAATGGCTGTCATTTATTTTGGAACAGCTTTTATCCAATGCGGTAAAGTATACCGCAAAAGGAGAGGTGCGCATCACAGTGGATGACAGAAAGCATCTGACGGTTGAAGATACCGGAATCGGGATTGCGCCGGAGGATGTTCCGCGGATTTTTGAGAAGGGATATACGGGCTATAATGGACGTATGGATAAGAAGTCTACTGGAATCGGACTATATCTTGTAAAAAAAGCGTCAGAAAAATTGGGACATTCTCTTAGTGTTTCCTCAGTAGCGGGAAAAGGAAGCCGATTTACGATTGATTTGAATTCTTATCCGTTTCAGGCAGAATAAAATAGGTAAAATCATAAAAAGTATACCTTCGGGCATCCCGCATTTTGTGCCTATTTTGGCTGGCGGGCTTTGCCCGACAAGGTATACCCTAAAGGGCACACCGTAATGCATTCCCTTCGGGAGGGCGGGCTTCGCCCGACAAGGTATACCCTAAAGGGCACACCGTAATGCATTCCCTTCGGGAGGGCGGGCTTCGCCCGACAAGGTATACCCTAAAGGGCACACCGTAATGCATTCCCTTCGGGAGGGCGGGCTTCGCCCGACAAGGTATACCCTAAAGGGCACACCGTAATACATTCCCTTCGGGAGGGGGCTTCGCCCGATAAGGTATATATTACAAAATTGTCACATGAAACAGCTATAATGTCACAGGATTCGATGTCGGACATTATAGCCGTTTTGTTATACTGGCTTTGACAACAAACAAGGAGGACATAAAAATGGCAATTTTGGAAGTCAGAAATCTAAAGAAAATATATAAGCCGCGTTTTGGAGGAAATCAGGTACAGGCGCTCTCAAACGTCTCTTTCTCTGTAGAAAAAGGAGAATATGTCGCTATTATGGGAGAGAGTGGTTCAGGTAAGACGACGCTTTTAAACATTCTCGCAGCGCTGGATAAGTCGACGGGAGGAGAGGTTTTTTTAGAAGGGATTCCTCTTTCTTCTATTAAAGATCAGAAAATTTGTGAATTTAGGAGAGAAAAATTAGGATTTGTGTTTCAAGATTTTAATCTGCTCGATACATTTACGATTCAGGATAACATTTTTCTGCCTCTCGTATTAGAGGGAAAACATTACAAAGAGATGAAAAAGAAACTGGATCCTATTGCAGAGGAGTTGGGGATAGCAGAGCTTCTCAATAAATATCCGTACGAAGTGTCCGGCGGACAAAAACAAAGGGCAGCAGTCGCGCGTGCACTGATTGCAGAACCGAGACTGATTCTTGCCGATGAACCTACTGGGGCGCTGGATTCTAAATCTACAGATGAGCTGTTAGGGCTGTTCGCAAAGATCAATCAGAGGGGACAGACCATTTTAATGGTTACGCATTCTGTGAAAGCCGCAAGCAGGGCGGGACGTGTACTTTTCATAAAGGATGGAGAGGTATTCCATCAGCTGTATAAAGGGAAAATGACAGATGAGCAGTTCTATCAGAAGATTTCGGATACCCTTACAATACTGGCGACAGGCGGTGAAGTACAATGAAGAAAGGATTCTATTGCAGACTTGCTGTAACAGGCATTACAAAAAATAAAAAACTATATTACCCATATATTCTGACATGTATTTGTATGGTGATGATGTTTTATATTATCTGTTTTCTCAATCAGAGTGGAGAATTTAGAAAAATACCCGGAGGGGATGCAATGCAGTCCGTCCTTTCCTTCGGGTGTGGCGTAATCGGAATTTTTTCTCTTATTTTCTTGTATTATACGAATTCTTTTCTCATACGGCGAAGGAAAAAGGAATTTGGACTTTACCACATACTAGGAATGGGAAAACGCAATCTGGTCAAAATTCTCATATGGGAAAACATTCTGACGGCGCTTGTATCACTGGTGATGGGACTTCTGATCGGATTTTTATTATCTAAGGCAGCCGATCTTCTGTGTGTGCGGATTATGGACGCCGAAGCAGGCTTCTCCATGCATATAGAACCGAAAGCGATAGGGATGACAGTGATTTTATTTGCGGTTGTGTTCTTTTTGATTATGCTTAGGATGCTGCTGCATATTTACCGTTCGCGTCCGGTAGAACTGCTGCAAAGCGAAAGTGTGGGAGAGAAGCCGCCGAAGGCAAACTGGGTGATTGCACTCTTTGGACTGATACTGCTTGTCGGGGCGTATTATCTTGCATTGCATATTGAAGAACCGGTTACGGCAATGGTGTGGTTCTTCGTGGCGGTCGTGATGGTTATTTTTGCAACGTATCTCCTATTTATTACGGGGTCTGTAGTATTTTGCAGATTACTGCAGAAAAATAAAAGCTACTACTATAAGACGCGCCACTTTGTTTCCCTCTCCTCAATGGTATACCGTATGAAACGAAACGGGGCGGGGCTTGCTTCTATCTGTATCCTTTCTACTATGGTACTGGTTATGCTTTCCTCTACAGCATGTCTGTACCTTGGGGCGGAGGAGGGTTTACGGGGCAGATACCCGAGGAATATTGTGGTAGATACCTATAGCCAGGAAGAGAAGTATGAAAAGAAAGTACAGGAGACAATAGAGGACATCTTAAAAAAACAGCAGGAGAAGCCGGAAAATATCCTGCAATATACGATGCTCGATATAGCAGGGTACCAGGCAGGAGATACCATATACCTGAATCCTGAAAATATAGGTATAGGAGTAGATTTGTTTGAAGATATACGGCAGCTGTTTATCATTCCTCTGTCAGATTATAACCGTCTAATGGGAAAATCGGAGACACTGGAAGAAAACGAGGTGATGATTTATATGACAAAATCCCCTCAGAGTGGGGAGTCATACGGATATGAATATGATACGCTTACATTAGAAGGGTTAGGCACCTGGCAGGTGAAAAAGACAGTGCCGGAGTTTGTAAATAATGGAATCGACGCGCAGCAGGTCATGTCTTCCCTGTTTATATTTGTCAAAGACGAAAACGTGATAAAACAGTTCTATAATGGGCAGGCGGCAGTATATGGAAAAAATAAATCCTATCTGCACACATACTATGGATTTGATTTAAACTGTGGCAAGGAGAAGCAGATTGAGATTACAGAGGAAATCAAAAAGCAGATATATACGTATATGGAGCAGGACGAGGCATTTCCGGGAGTGATAGTAGAAGGCGTCGAACAGGAGCGTTCCGGTTTCTATGGATTATATGGCGGATTGTTCTTTTTAGGAATTCTGCTTGGAATCATTTTTATATTTGGCACTGTCCTAATTATGTATTATAAGCAAATATCAGAAGGGTATGAGGACCAGGGAAGATTTGCGATATTGAGAAAAGTGGGAATGAGACAAAAGGAAATCCGGCAGAGCATTAATTCGCAGGTGCTGACCGTATTTTTCCTTCCGCTTATCATGGCGGGGATTCATGTAGCGTTTGCTTTCCCGTTGATTTCCAAATTACTTGTGTTATTTGCAATTACAGATAAGAAGCTTCTTCTGTGCATAACAGGAATCTGTTATCTTGCCTTTGCAGTATTCTATATCTTAGTCTATATCATAACATCCAGGGGATATTATGGAATTGTAAGCGGAAAGAAGGAACAGTATTAAAAGCAGAAGTACAGGAATGAGGAAGGAGGCACCTTCAGGATTTGGCTTGCTTTTTGTGGGATCCTTGCGTATACTGTAATCAGTTGCATGTAAAGTGTAAAGGATGGATTTGCAGAGGCGTATAAAAGAGAAGCAAAAGGGAGATAACAGCATGGGAAAAGGAAAAGCTGTTCTGGCCTTCGCTGTGGCAGCAGGTATGGTGGGCATGCTTGCCGTACCGGCTTCGGCGGCGGATACAGAAGGCGCAGTGCAGGAATTAAAAGTTGAACTCGCAGACGGATCGGGGATCTGGGTAAAGCCTTCTTCTGAAACCGAGGAGCAAAGCTATGATGTAGAATTTACTTTAAGCGAGGAGGAAACATTACTACAGGTGCCGGAAACAGTGAAACTATATCAGTTCGACGAGGAAGCTGCATCATTTGTGGAGGCCGAGGGAGGGTATCGTCCGGGAGGCACGTATTATATTTCCTTGACAGAATTGCTGGAGGATGCTGACGGAAGCGATGTGTACTGGCAGAGTATGAATATAATGGATATATGTATACAGGAAATGGCGGGAGGAACAAGCAGCAGGGAAACCGCATTTCAGATACAAAGCGGGGCGGAACAGGTGGAAGAGATTTCTTTTCCGGCATGGATCGACGTAGAAGAGCAAATGCGGGTGCCTTATATAAAAGTGGAATTTCAGGAAGACCCGTCTTTGTTCAGGGAGCCTCTTTCTTTTGATTTCAGTGTCAGCCAGACAGGAAGCTACATGATTTTGGGTGATAAGAACGCGGTGAAGCTTCCACAGCCGTACGATACTATAGCTCAGACACTGACAGCACAATATATACCGCAGATATTTGATGTCCTTGCTGGTAAAGCATGGTTGGAAGGAAAAAGAGAGGAAGCTACGCTGATAGAAGCAGAGTCAACGCAGGAGGCTGCTGTAGGAGGAAAGGTCTCTTTGTCCAATCCTATTATTTTACAGACGGCTTCCCCCATCACTCTGGACGGTGCATGGTATGAAGTGGAAGGGATTTCGGAGGGACAGTCTTTTGAAAAAGACGGTGTGATCTCCATAGAGGCAAAAGGATCGGGAATGAGTAATACAACACCGAAGGAAAACGATCTGCGTTACCTTCCTGTATCATGGATGATAGAGAAAGGGGACGTGGAAGTAAGAAACGGTTCCTGGCAGACGGAAGGCCCTTTTACAATCGAGGAAAGTGCGAAGGAACTAGGGGCAGGAGACTATACGCTTACAGTGCAATTTGCATACCAGACCTATAAGGCAAGTGCTGGAGGCTGGGAAACCACCGAAACAGTGACGGCAAAGACGGCCTTTTCCGTTATGGGAGCAGACGAGGGAGGCTCGTCGGAAACACCGGATGACGAGAAGGACAAAGGAGATGCAAATACAGGCGGGGAAGGACAGAAGAAGCCTGAAAAAGGTGGTTCCGACAGTACAGAGGGAGCTTCGTCATCTCCGAAGACGGGAGAGGAGAATAACCGGATACTTTTAGCGGGCATGCTGTGCATACTGTCCGCCGGCGCAGTAGGTGTCTGCGTATACAAAAGAAAAGGAAGCAGATAAGCGAAGAGGATGATATAAATAGAAAAAGCCCTCCGGGCGGGATGCGCACGCCGCAATAAGGAAATTTTACCGCTTTGCGGTATTGCGGCGGCGCGCAAAGTAGACAAGCCCCTCAAGAGTGAGGGGCTTGTCTACTTTGTTCCAAGAGATACCAGTTACGGATCCAACCGTTTGATAAAATTTCCAGAGACAGAACATCCCTCATTAAATACCATAAAAGCATTGGGGTCTATTTCTTTTACAATTCGCTTGATGGTGGCTACTTCATGCTTGGAGATGACAACAAAGAGGACAGAGGAATGTTCGTTTGTATAGGCCCCTGCCCCATCCCAGTTTGTGACGCCCCGTCCGGTCTGCTGCATGATTGCCTGTGGGATTCCCTCTTTTTTTGTAAAGATGATGACACTCATGTTGATATTCTGTATATGTACTCTGTCGCAGGCAATAGAATATACAACACCATAAATGAGCGAATAGATGACGATTTCTATGTTGAACATGGCAAGACAGATCCCATATACAAGAATATTGATAATAAGGGACATCTTTCCTACGCTAAAACTGTGGAATTTTTTTGTAAAATAGAGTCCAAGTATGTCCTGTCCGCCGCCAGAGCTTCCGCCGCGTAAGATAAGTCCAGAACCCGTTCCCGCGATTATGCCTCCGATAATGCAGGCAGTCAGATAGTCCTCGATGATTGGGTGGATAGGAATAGGAATCAAGGTCAAGGCAGCGGTCTGTATCAGGATGGTTATGATAGAGCGCACAAAAAAATTTTTGCCCATTGTCCATGCCAGGTAAATTAGAGGGAGGTTAATCAGCAGATAGATAATACCGGCGATGTCGGTCTGCCCGAAAGACAGATGGAACACCTGCAAAAGAAAGGTACGGATTAACTGGGAAATCCCCATGAATCCACCGTTATAAAGGGAAAGTGGAGTGATAAACACATTTAGCCCAAAGGCAAACATGACAGAACCAAGCACGGCATATCCCATACCGTTTAAACCAATGCGCTGCATAGTGGATGAAAATTTTGGTGACATAGTACAATCACTCTCCTTTTTTGAAAGAATTCCTACAAAATCCTTTACATATTATAACAGGTTCTAGACTGCAGTACAATATCAAAATTAGCGATTCCACTGTAAAAAATGAATACTAAAAGGTTCTTTTTTATATTTCATCAGATGTTTTAAAATGACAGTCGCAGAGATACAGAACGTTCCGTAGACAAATGACCTTACAGGTATTGTCCAGGCGCAGGCCAATGTAAAACAAAAGAAAGTAATGATACTGCGGAACAGATGTGGACGAATGATGACAACGGCAGAAAATAAAAGATAGAATACAATCAGATAAAGAAGTGGAGTTAGAAAGGGATATAATCCCAGCAGACAGCCAAAGGAAACGGCGATGGCCTTTCCCCCTTTTTTGAACTGGAGAAAAGGAAAGGCATGTCCTATAACTGGTGCAGAAAGTACAAAACAGAAAAGAGGCGCTTGAGGGCGAAGAAAGCGGGCGGCGAAAAAGACAGGAAAAAATCCTTTGGCAAGCTCTAAAAAAATAACGAGTGTGCCAATGCCTGCACCGGCACAGGCAAATGCATTAAATGTACCTGGATTCTGATCTTCACTTAACCTTCGAATATCCATATTACAGAAAAATTTTGGTACAAGATATGCATACAGAATACTTCCTGAAAGATAACCGACGATAATAAAAAAGATATAACCTGCCATAGTATTTATTCTCCTGTTGCCTCTGTAAAGCTTCGTAAAAGCTGATATGTTTTTTCTGCGGCATCCTTTGGGATGACTCTTTTCTGGGCTGCACACATAGATTTTTTTAGTTCCTCATCTCGGATCAAATTTTGCCCCGCACGAATCTGTCCATAGAATTTCCGAGAAGTAAGGGAAAGCCCGTGGGTAGTAAAAAAATCGAGATTTTTAGTTTCGCAGCCCGGAATCGGGCGAGTGTGCACAATAGGAATTTCCTTTACCGCTGCTTCCGTGCTTGTAAGTCCGCCAGGCTTTGTAAAAAGAACATCGCTGGCATCCATATAGGCAGAAATGTGTTCTGTATAGCCTAATATCCGTATATTATCGTAATTGTGAAAAGATTTCTGCAATATTTTACGGAGTCTTTTATTATTTCCACAGATCACAATAATATATTCATCGGGTGAGAGCGTTTTAAGAAGTTCCGCTACGAAAAATGGGATTTTACCGAATCCCATACTACCACTCATAATCAGATATACGTGTGCAGCTTCTGGAATCCGGCAGATCCGGCGAGCATAGCTTTTTTTGCCTTTTTCAGAGAATGCCTTTCTGACGGGGATCCCATAAGGCTTTAACTTAGATGCAGGGAGTCCTTTTTCTTCGAATTCTTGTGCAAGAGAAGGGTGGGGAATGATGTATGCATCGCAGTTTGTCTCTTCCCAAAATGGAATACAGGTATAATCCGTTTCTACAGCAATCACTTTTTGGCGGAGTATCCCTTTTTGTTTCATATAGGTAAGTGTTTCCGCAGCAAAGAGATGGACTGTAACAATGGCGTCATAAGAATGAGCGTCGAGATATTTTTTCAGAGGCTGTGCAAGCAGTGTATTTGCATAATAGACAGGAGATTTCCTTTTCTTTGAGCTTACCAGTGTCCCAGCTTTGTAGAGAAGCTGAAAGAATCCAGGGGCATGTGTTACAATTCCAACGTAGCTGCCGCCAACCAGACGGGAAATTCGTTTTCCGGCCAGGAGCATAATATCTACGAGTTCAGCTGTGCCTCCATGTGATACAATGCATTCTTTGAGCGCCTTGCCGGCATAATTGTGTCCCTCTCCTGTATTACAGGATAAAATTAATATATTCATACTACAATTTGTCTCATTTCTATAAGTCAGTTCATTTGTGTCAATCCATATCAGTATAACCGTTTTTTGCGGGAGTTATATCATAAATCCCGCAAGAAAGATAACAACAGGGATGGTGAAGATAGAAAGTATGGTAGAAAATGCAAAAATTTCCGATGCGTACGTATAATTCTGGCGAAAACGAATTGCCATCATAGTTCCTGTTGTAGCAGTCGGACATGCCGCAGCAATCAAAATTGTATATGCAACATCATGCGGGAATCTGCATAGGGCAAGTGCTGCTAAAGTAAGAAGCGGGACTATCAGTAATTTTAAGATGGAAGCCCTGTATATTTTTAAAGTGGTAAACAGCTTTTTTAAATCTGCCTGCGCCACAGAGAAGCCTGCGACCATCATGGCAAGAGGTGTATTCATGTCGGCAATATAAGTCATAGAGTCTAGAAGAATATCTGGAAGTGCGATTTGAGAAAAAAACAAAATCAAAGCAACCCCTGTTGCAATAACGACAGGGGAAAGCAGTCCTTCCTTAAGCTCTTTTAAGCTGAATTCCTTTTTCATCAGGCTTAAGCCATGCGTCCAGGAAAAGAGGTTAAAAAGAGTGATATACGCGGTGAGAAAAAATACACCTTTGTTTCCGAGTACACTGTGAATTAATGGAATTCCAATAAATCCGCAATTCGAATAAACTACGCTGAAACGCTCAATACAGTAATCTGGGTTCTTCTTTACAGGAATGAAGAGATTCGCAGCGAATATGGCGATTATATTTGAAACGGCTGCGGCGACAAAGGCGAGAAGAAGCCCATGCACCAGCTCTGTATCATAATCAGTCTGCAGTGCGGTCAAAATGACACAAGGATTGACAACTAACAAGAGCAGATCAGATACAGTGCGGTTCCCCTCCTGCCCAACCAGACGGATCCGGTAGCAGACAAAGGCAAGCAGCATGATAAAAAACATTTTTAGAAGTTGACTGAATATCAGTATAAACATAAGATGATAGGTTCTCCCCTCTAAGATACTTAAACTAAGAAGGAAGCTACGATTTCATTTACCTGTTTTCCATCTGCCTTCCCTTTTACCTTCGGCATAAGCTCTTTCATAATTTTTCCTTTGTCTTTTCCAGTAGGCTTTGAGATTCCAAGCTGTGTAATTACTTCCTGCACGAGTGTGCGGATTTCCTCTTCGCCCATCATTTTCGGTGCATATTCTTCAAGAACTGAGAGACGTTTTTTACACTCGTCAATGATGTCTGTGCGGTCAGCTGGAGTCATATCCAGAGTTTCCTTTGTCTGCTTAATTTCCTTTAATATAACCTGTGCTTCCTCCTCAGCAGATAGCTCCGCACGCTTATCGATTGCTTTATTCTTTAAAGCAGAGAGAAGAAAAGAAAGTGCCGCTTTTCGCTCTTTGTCTCCAGCCTTCATAGCGGCAACCATAGCGCTTCTGACTTCATCAATTTTACTCATTTTACTAACCTCCTGATTCTGTGATAAACCGCCCTTTTAGCGGTTAATACCAGCCTGAAGCTCATCCGCCCATGTCTGCAGGCTGTAAGTGTGTCCATTAAAAAGCTTTAAGATAACTCCGGTAGGATTGTCTTCATTTGCAAATGCATTTGCCTCATCAGTATCTACATGCATAGCAAGAGAAAAAGAAGGACTGACCCTGACAACTACGTCGGAGAAGATAAGAGAGCGTTCATAACTGGTTGTGATAACAAATACAATATCATTGTCCTTTACATGTGCACGCATAGCATCTACAGGATTCATATGGATGTGACGTTTTGCTACAATGACGCCTTTTTCCAGTTGTACTTTTCCTTTCGGCCCGACTAAAAGACAACCCGGTGTCCCCTCCAGATCTCCGGACTGGCGTATGACACTGGGGATCCCTAAGCGTCGTGTATCTGTCACAGAGAGTTCAACCTGCGTACAGGAACGGCAGGGGCCTAATACAATGACCTTCTCAAAGCGACCTTTCGGACCAGCAACGGTGAGACGTTCTTTACAAGCATATTGTCCTGGCTGGCTCAATTCTTTTACAAATGTAGGGCGGGCGCCAGAACCGAATAAGATTTCAAAATCCTGCTGTGACAGATGAATATGTCTTGCAGATGTCTCTATCGGAATTTTTAAACTCATATTCCCTCCTGATACATGAAACATTCTGTTCCTTTCACACTCTCTCAATTCTAGCAGAATAAAGCAATGTTTTCAAGTAAGAGAACAACGGGAAGAGATTTTGTCGTATAGTGGTAAAGAAGAAAAAAGTATGTTAAAATTCTGTTAAGAAAATAAAAAGTCGGATTGTCCGACTGGTTTTCGTATGTTATCTTGAACTAAGTATGCGTATAAATACGATAAACAAAGGAGAAAATGAGATGGGAATAAAAGATATACTGTCCCTGTTAGGAGGGCTCGCGCTATTTCTATACGGAATGCAGATGATGAGCAGCGGTCTGGAATCCGCGGCGGGAAATAAAATGAAATCCATTTTGGAAAGACTGACCTCCAACAGAATAAAGGGAGTGCTTGTAGGAGCCGCTATTACTGCGGTTATTCAGTCCTCCTCGGCGACGACAGTGATGGTGGTAGGATTTGTGAACTCCGGACTGATGACATTGAATCAGGCAGTCTGGGTGATTATGGGGGCAAATATCGGTACAACGATTACGGGCCAGCTTATCGCCCTGGACATGGGGGCGATCGCTCCGGTTTTTGCGATCGGCGGCGTGGCAGCCATTATGTTTGTAAAAAGTGAAAAGGTACACCATATCAGTGGAATTTTTGCGGGGCTTGGTATTTTGTTTATGGGAATGGATATGATGGGGAGTGCAATGGAGCCGCTTCAGAATTCAGAGACATTTCTGCAATTTATGACAACGTTTCAGAATCCAGTTGTAGGTATTCTGATTGGAGCTGTCTTTACAGCAATTATCCAGTCTTCCTCCGCCTCTGTGGGAATTCTCCAGGCGCTTGCCGGTACGGGAATGATTCCGCTTTCCAGTGCGGTGTATGTTTTGTTCGGGCAGAATATTGGAACTTGTATTACTGCGGTGCTTGCATCTATCGGTACAAAGGTCAATGCCAGAAGAACGACAGTCATTCATTTGATGTTTAATATTTTTGGCTCTGTGTTGTTTACGATTATCTGTTTGGTAACTCCGTTTGTGTCCTGGATGGAGGCGCTGACACCAGGAAATCCTGTATCGCAGATAGCAAACGTACATACGATTTTTAATATCGTGACTACGTTGATTTTACTTCCATTTGGAACCTATATGGCAAGAATCGCAGTGAAAGTCCTACCGGACAGCAAGAAGGAGGAGGACGAAGAATACAGGCTGAAATATATCCGTCCGTTTGATTCTACTTATGCAATCGGACAGGCTGCAGTGTCTATTTCACAGGTGCGCGACGAAGTAGGAAGAATGCGTGATATGGTCGCGAAAAATATCCATGATGCGTATGAGGTACTGATTCATTATGATGACAAAGCGAGAAAAAAGGTGACCGAACGAGAAGAATATATTGATTATCTGAATAGAGGGATTTCAGAATATATTGTCTCTTTGATGGGAAATGAAAAATCGTTTTCGGATTCAAAACAGTTGAATGGGTTCTACGTAGTCATCAGTAATCTGGAGAGAATCGGGGACCATGCTGTGAACCTTGCAGGGTATGCGGACGACTTGAAAAAATGGGATTTAAAATTTTCGGAAAATGTTTTGGAAGAGCTGGAAATAATGAAGAGGCAATGCTTGGAAGCCTTGGATATTATAAAAGATGTGCAGGCAGAACAGGTAGGGTTTGTACTCAATAAAGCGTCTGCGATTGAACAGAAAATCGACGATACACGAGACAAATATTTCAAAAAACAGATGCAGCGGTTAAAGAAAGGGAAATGTAAGCCGCAGACAGGAATTATTTTTACTGAGATCTTAACAGACTTTGAAAGAATGGGAGATCATGTAAAAAATATTGCACAGCAATATGAAGAAATGGAAGGTTGACAATATATATTCGGAACATTTCGTCGGGGATTAAAAAACCTGCGAATATTTTTCCTCCATTTTACAGATACTACATTTATCTGCAAAAGTTACCATCTTCCTTCGGACAGAGGTGGTGTTCGATTGATGGTGCATACATCGCAATTAGGATAAATGTAAGAATGTAAAATGGAGGAATTTTTATGAAAGCAACAGGAATAGTAAGGCGGATTGACGATCTCGGAAGAGTGGTTATTCCGAAGGAAATAAGAAGAACTTTAAGAATTCGAGAGGGAGATCCTTTAGAAATTTTTACAGATCGGGAGGGAGAAATTATACTGAAAAAATATTCTCCTATTGGGGAGCTTGGCACGCTTGCAAAGCTGTATTGTGAGAGCCTTTCGCAGACAATGGGATGTACGGTCTGCATTACAGATATGGATCAGATAGTGGCGGTTTCTGGAAGTGGAAAAAAAGAATTGCAGGATGCCTATATCAGCAAAGAATTAGAACACGTTATTTTACAGCGTTCGCAGGTTGCAGAAAAGGCAGGAAGCGCTAAGTATGTAGAAATATCAGCCGGAGCAAAAGAATATGCAGAAGAAGTGATCTGTCCGATTCTGTGTAACGGGGATGTGATAGGTTCCGTTGTATTTCTTGGAAAAGACGAGAAAAGAAAATTTGGGGACGTAGAATGTAAAGTGGCACAAAGCGCGGCAGAATTCTTAGGAAAGCAGATGGGGCAGTAGCATAAAACTTCTCGAACAAGCATAGGATGTAGTAGCAAAACGAAGCAGGCAGCAGAAGCTTATGCGAAACGAGGAGGAGAGAGATGGAAAAAAAGATGAAGAATGGCCGGGGAATAGAGACGAAATTACTCTGGCTGCTGAAATCCCTGTTATGCGCGTATATTGTGACCGGAATACTACTGTTCATTTTGACGATGCTTTTATATAAGCTGAATCTCGATGAAGGAAAGGTGACAGCCGGAATTGTGGTTATCTATATACTGTCTACATTTGCGGGAGGATTTCTGATAGGAAAGCTTGCAGGGGTACGGAAATTTGCATGGGGGCTTATATTAGGAGTATTGTATTTTGTTCTACTGCTGCTGATTTCCCTCGGCGTCTATCATACCTTACAGTCAGAATGGCAAAGCCTGATTACAACATGCCTTTTGTGTGCGGGAGGAGGTATGCTGGGCGGCATGCTATCGTAGTGGAAGAGACTACCTAATTGAAAAAAGGAAGAAACGGTACCTTAACAGTGTGGGAAACGAAAGAAAAAGGGGGTTTAAAAACGGAAAACAGTATGGTATAATGTTACGAAGTAACAGGTGTATATAGATACACGTAAAGTAGGAGGAGAGAAGATGAAACACATTAAGACACTGAATACGCAGACATTAAATCATACAGTGAAAAAAGGCGGATGCGGTGAGTGCCAGACATCCTGTCAGTCAGCATGTAAGACATCCTGCACAGTGGGAAACCAGACATGTGAGCATAAGAAATAGGCCATACCGGCAAATTTTGGCGGAATAAAAGTGAAGAAAAAGAGGCAGCGGCGTTTACCGCTGCCTTAGCGTTTGTTATTACAGAATGAAAGAGAGATACATATCGTGATTCATCAGTATCAGAATAATGGATATTATATTGTACTAGATGTCAACAGCGGTTCCGTCCATGTGGTGGACGAGCCCGCATATAAGATAATAGAGATTCTGGAAAAGGAAAATCCGTATCATACGGAACAGACCTTGAGAAATCCAGATACATTGTACAAGCTAAAGAAATGTCTGGGAGAAAGATACCCGGAAGAGGAGATAAAAGAAATAGTAGAGGCAGTGGCAGAGCTGACAAAGGCAGGACAGCTTTTCACCAGAGACATATATGAAGAGTATATTGGAGAAGTAAAAAAGAGAAAGACTGTTGTAAAAGCGCTCTGTCTGCATATCGCCCATGACTGTAATCTCGCGTGCAGGTATTGTTTTGCAGAGGAAGGGGAATATCATGGGAGAAGGGCGCTGATGTCCTATGAGGTGGGGAAAAAAGCGCTGGATTTCCTGGTGGAAAATTCAGGAAACCGAAGGAATTTGGAAGTAGACTTCTTTGGTGGAGAACCCTTGATGAATTGGAAGGTCGTAAAGCAGCTTGTGGCATACGGTCGGGAGCTGGAAAAAAGCCATGACAAGCATTTTCGGTTTACCCTGACGACAAACGGTGTGCTGTTAAATGAGGAAGTGCAGGAATTTTTGAACCGTGAGATGGACAATGTGGTGTTAAGCCTTGACGGAAGAAAAGAAGTCAATGACAAAATGCGCCCGTTTAGGAATGGGAAAGGCAGCTATGAGCTGATTGTGCCTAAATTTCAGAGGCTTGCCGACAGCAGAAACCAGGAGAAGTACTATATCCGCGGGACATTTACAAGGGAAAATCTGGATTTTTCAAAGGATGTGCTGCATTTTTCAGAATTGGGATTTGAACAGATTTCCATTGAGCCTGTAGTAGGCGACGACACAGATCCATATGCGATTCAAAAAGAGGATTTGCCGCAGATATTTGCCGAGTATGACAGACTTGCCCAAATTATGGTGGAGAGAGAAAAAGCGGGAAAGGGCTTTACGTTTTTCCATTTTATGCTGGATTTAGAAGGAGGGCCCTGCGTCGCAAAGCGGTTGTCGGGCTGCGGCTCCGGCACCGAATATCTCGCGGTGACGCCCTGGGGGGATTTATATCCGTGCCATCAATTTGTGGGGAATGAAGAATTCCTGATGGGAAACGTAGAGGACGGGATTACCCATCCGGAAATTGCAGAAGAATTCAGAGGCTGCAGTGTGTATTCAAAGGAAAAATGCAGGAGCTGCTTTGCCAGATTTTACTGTAGCGGAGGATGCATGGCAAATTCCTATAAATTTCATCATACCATTCAGGATACCTACGAGGTAAGCTGTGAGATGGAGAGAAAGAGAGTGGAATGTGCAATTATGATAAAAGCGGCACTGGCTGACTATGAAGAAAGGAAGAAGGAAAAGCATGAAGAAAAGTAAAGGGATTATAACCCTGATCATCATCGCGGCGCTTATGGTTTTCCTGGGCTATACGACGATATTTGGGCTGGGAAAATTTGGCGGCGCGGCGAAGAATATCAATCTTGGATTGGATTTGGAAGGCGGGGTAAGCATTACTTACCAGGTAAAAGGAGATAAGCCTTCTGATGAAGACATGTCTGATACGATTTACAAATTGCAGAGACGTGTAGAACAATACAGTACGGAGGCACAGGTTTATCAGGAGGGAGATGACCGGATCAGTATCGAAATTCCGGGAGTTACAGATGCCAATGCGATTCTGGATGAACTGGGACAGCCAGGCTCTCTGTACTTTATCCGTGAGAAAGACGCAGAGGGTGCGGACAACTATACGCTGGATGCATCAGGAGCGTATGTGTTGAATAAGTCCATCGAAGAAATAGAAGCGGATGGTTCTATTTTGCTGACGGGCTCCGATGTGAAAAGTGCTTCTGCCGGAACACAGCAGGACAGCACTACGTCAGCAACTTCAAATGTAGTGCAGCTTTCTTTTAATGAAGAAGGAACAAAAAAGTTTGCGGAAGCGACGAAGGCAGCCAAAGAAGCGGGAGAGACGATTGCCATCTATTATGACGGCGAACTCATCAGTGTACCGCGGGTCAATGCTGTAATTGAGGATGGACAGGCAGTAATTGAGGGAAGCATGACCTATGAAGAGGCAGACAATCTGGCATCTACCATCCGAATCGGTGGGTTGAATGTGGAGCTTCAGGAACTGCGGTCGAATGTAGTAGGCGCACAGCTAGGAGAGGAAGCAGTGAGCACCAGCTTAAAGGCAGGGGCGATCGGGCTTGCAGTGGTGTTTATCTTTATGATTGCGGTATATCTGCTTCCCGGACTTGCATCCAGTCTGGCGCTGTTGATCTACACAGAGCTGATTCTGGTGCTTTTAAATGCCTTTGACATTACGCTCACCCTGCCGGGAATTGCAGGTATTATTCTTGGAATCGGTATGGCGGTGGACGCAAACGTGATTATTTTCGCGCGTGTCAAAGAGGAATTGACTGCTGGAAAGGCGGTGAAATCCGCGCTTCACGCAGGCTTCCACAAGGCAATGTCCGCGATTTTAGACGGGAATATTACAACCTTGATTGCGGCGGCGGTACTGTGGATCAAAGGAAGCGGAACAGTAAGAGGATTTGCACAGACACTGGCGCTTGGTGTCGTAGTGTCCATGTTTACTGCGCTTGTGATTACGCGGCTGATTATCTATTCTCTGTATGCGGCGGGGATTCGGAATGCGAAAGTGTACGGGCGTCCCAAACCGGCCAGAAAACCGATTGACTTTATCGGAAAGAGAAAGGTATTTTTCATTGTTTCTATTATTATGTGCCTGTCAGGGCTTGTATTTATGGGAATTCATGCAGGGAAGGGAGACGGCGCGCTCAATTACAGCATGGAATTTAAAGGCGGAACGGCGACAACCGTAACCTTTGATAAAGAATATACGCTGGATGAGATTGACAGCCAGATAGTTCCGAAGCTGGAGGACGTGACGGGAGATAAGAACGTCCAGGTACAGAAGGTAGAGGGGACAAATCAGGTTATCTTTAAGACACAGACGTTGTCCCTGGACAAGCGGGAGGCATTTAACCAGGTGATGACAGAGGAGTTCGGTGTCAATGAAGCAGAAGGGATTACTTCGGAAAACATCAGCTCCACCGTAAGCTCCGAGATGCGTACGGACGCGGTTATCGCGGTGGTCATTGCGACAATCTGTATGCTGTTGTATATCTGGTTCCGGTTTAAGGACATTCGCTTTGCGACCAGTGCAGTGCTTGCACTGATACATGATGTGCTTGTAGTACTTGCCGTATATGCAATCGGAAGAGTTTCTGTCGGCAATACCTTTATCGCATGTATGCTGACAATCGTAGGATATTCCATCAATGCAACAATCGTTATTTTTGACCGGATTCGTGAGGAGCTTAAGACACAGAGGAAAGACGATCTCGCATTGCTTGTAAACCGGTGTATCACTGCTACGTTGACGCGCAGTATCTATACAACGTTTACGACCTTTGTCATGGTGGCTATCCTGTATGTGATGGGCGTAAGCTCCATCAAAGAATTTGCGCTTCCATTGATGGTGGGGATTGGCTGCGGCGCCTATACTTCTGTGTGCCTGACCGGCTCTCTGTGGTATGTAATGAAAACGCGCATCGGAAAGAAAGCAGATGCAGCGTCAAAGAAAGCCGGCAAAAAGAAATAGGCAGGAAAGCAGCATTCGAAAAGATGGCCGGAGGAAATACAGGATGCCGGGGTATGAAGGAGTTCAATTCTTTGTACCTCGGCATTTGTTGAAGGAGGCAGTTTATGGAAAAATGGTTTGTTGCCATGAAAAAGGCAGATTTCCAGAAGATTTCAGAAAAGTATCATATATCCCCGATTGTGGCAAGATTGATACGAAACAGAGAGATTGTGTCAGAAAAAGAGATTGACTTTTATTTAAATGGGACGATTGCAGATTTATATGACGGAATGTTGATGAAGGATATGGATAAAGCGGTGGAGATCCTCTCTGAGAAAATCAAAGCAAAAGAAGCAATCCGTGTGATCGGGGATTATGACATTGACGGAGTAAATGCCACATATATACTGAAAGAAGGCTTGACGGGACTTGGAGCAGATGTAGATACAGATATTCCAGACCGCGTGAAGGATGGATACGGCTTAAACCGTATGTTGATCGACCGCGCACTAGAGGAAGGGATAGATACCATTATAACCTGTGATAACGGGATTGCAGCGAAGGAAGAAATTGAGTATGGGAAGAAGCGGGGACTTACGATTCTTGTGACAGACCACCATGAGGTTCCGTATGTAGAGCTTGGCGGGGAAAGGGAGTATCTGCTTCCGCCTGCAGATGCCGTAGTCGATCCACACAGATCCGATTGTCCGTATCCATTCAAAGGATTGTGCGGGGCAGCGGTCGCTTATAAACTGATCGAAGCGTTGTATAATGTAATGGCGAGGGACGCAGAGGATGTAGATTACTTGATGGAAAACGTTGCGATCGCCACGGTCGGAGATGTGATGGATTTGATCGGGGAGAATAGGATTTTTGTTAAACAGGGCTTGGAAATGTTAAAGAGAACGAAAAATGAAGGGCTGAAAGCATTGATTGCCTGTACAGGGGTGCCGGTGGAGCATTTAAGCGCCTATCATATTGGTTTTATTCTGGGGCCCTGTATCAATGCCAGCGGCAGGCTGGATACAGCCAAAAGGGCGCTGGCTTTGCTGGAGGCGAAGACCCATAGGGAGGCAGTGCTTCTGGCGGAGGATTTAAAGGCGTTAAATGACAGCCGTAAGGAGATGACAGAAAAAGGCGTGGAACAGGCGGTTGCCCAGATTGAAGAGAGCGAGCTTAAGAATGATAAAGTTTTGGTCGTCTATCTGCCGGACTGCCATGAGAGTATTGCGGGGATCATCGCTGGACGGATTAAAGAGAGGTACTATCGCCCGACCTTCGTGCTGACGAAGGCAGAAGAGGGGGTAAAAGGCTCCGGTCGTTCGATTGAGAGCTATCATATGTTTGAAGAAATGTGTAAATGCCGTTCTTTATTTACGAAATTCGGCGGACATAAGCTGGCGGCGGGGGTGTCCTTGAAAGAGGAGGATATAGAAACATTTAGAAAGACGATCAATGAATTGGCAGATTTGAGTGAAGAGGATTTGCTGATGAAGGTATCGATTGACATGCGGCTTCCGTTTCCCTATGTCACAGAATCACTGATAGAAGAGCTTAAGCTCTTAGAACCGTTCGGGAAAGGCAATACAAAGCCTCTGTTTGCGGAGAAGGAATTAAGAGTCATACATCCAAGGATTCTTGGGAAAAATCAGAATGTGCTCAAGTGTGTTTTAGAAGATATGCAGGGAAACAGAATAGACGCCGTATATTTTGGCGAGGTAAAGGCATGTCTTAGGAGGATGCAGGAAAAGGCCAGGCTGTCCGTTACATACTATCCTTCGATCAATGAATTTCGGGGAGAAAAGACGAAACAGATAACGATCGTGAATTACCAATAAAATGTTTGAAAAATATTAGAATAATGATATACTAAAAGCTAGCAGTGCCTGTGTAATCGGCGCTGCGTTTACAAAAGGATTACCAGAGAAAGGGGGAATTGATATGGCAGGCACGCTGGAGTACGAGCTGTTGAACAGAAATCTGGAGATGGTAGACGGACACGCAGTGAAAGCACCTGAAGATTATCAAGACCCTGAACAGTTATATCAGGCGTTAGTCTCAAGGGTGCGTAAATACCACCCTTCGGCAGACATTACTATGATAGAAAAGGCATACCAGGCTGGAAAGGCGGCACATAAAGGACAGGCACGCAAATCAGGAGAACCCTATATTATTCATCCACTGTGGGTAGGAATTATTCTTGCAGAGCTGGAGATGGATAAAGAAACGATCGTAGCGGGAATGCTGCACGATGCGGTAGAAGATACGGAGATGACACTGGAAGATGTGACCAGAGAATT
Organism: Mediterraneibacter flintii; assembly: GCF_055387595.1. Taxonomy (NCBI): domain Bacteria; kingdom Bacillati; phylum Bacillota; class Clostridia; order Lachnospirales; family Lachnospiraceae; genus Mediterraneibacter; species Mediterraneibacter flintii. The sequence continues at coordinate 2,612,760 of NZ_AP031405.1, read as the reverse complement.
CGGAGAAGAGGTAGCACTTCTTGTGGACGGAGTGACAAAGCTGGGCCAGTTGTCCTACGCAAAAGATAAACTGGAGGTGCAGGCAGAAAACCTGCGCAAAATGTTTCTGGCTATGGCGAAGGATATTCGTGTCATCATCATTAAGCTGGCAGACCGTCTGCACAATATGCGCACATTGGAGTTTATGACGCCGCAGAAGCAGAAAGAAAAAGCAAGAGAGACGATGGATATTTATGCGCCGATCGCGCAGCGTCTCGGTATTTCGAAGATTAAGACGGAATTGGATGATTTGTCTTTAAAATATTCGCAGCCCGAAGTATATTACAATTTGGTAAAAGAGCTGAATGAACGCAAGACAGAGCGCGAAGAATTTGTCCAGCAGATTGTCGCGGAAGTGTCCAAGCATATGAAAAATGCGCACATCAAAGCAAAGGTATACGGCAGGGTAAAGCATTTTTTCAGTATTTATAAGAAAATGGTAAACCAGAACAAAACACTGGATCAGGTATATGATCTGTTTGCGGTGCGTATCATTGTAGATTCTGTCAAAGACTGCTATGCGGCGCTCGGTGTGATCCATGAAATGTATACGCCGATACCGGGGCGTTTTAAAGATTATATCGCTATGCCGAAGGCAAATATGTATCAGTCGCTTCATACGACGCTGATGGGACCTTCCGGACAGCCTTTTGAGATTCAGATCCGTACAGAAGAGATGCATAAGACTGCTGAGTACGGTATCGCCGCGCACTGGAAATATAAAGAAGGCGGAGATGCGACAAAGAGTATGAAGGCGCAGGAGGAGGAAAAATTAAGCTGGCTGCGCCAGATACTGGAATGGCAGAGGGACATGTCCGATAATCGAGAGTTTTTAAGTCTTTTGAAGGGCGATCTGGATTTGTTTGCAGAGGATGTCTATTGCTTTACGCCCAATGGAGATGTGAAGAATCTTCCAAACGGCTCCACGCCGGTTGATTTTGCCTATTCGATTCACAGCGCCGTCGGAAACAAGATGGTGGGAGCGCGCGTCAACGGCAAGCTGGTAAATATAGATTATAAAATACAAAACGGGGATCGGATTGAGATTCTGACTTCACAGAATTCCAAAGGGCCGAGTCGGGACTGGCTGAATATTGTCAAGAGTACCCAGGCAAAGAATAAAATTAACCAATGGTTTAAGAGGGAATTCAAGGAAGAAAATATTATCAGGGGAAAAGAGCTGCTTGTTTCTTACTGCAAGGCGAAGGGGCTCGTAAGCTCTGACATCATCAAGCCAAAATACCAGCAGATTGTCCAGAAAAAGTACGGCTTTAAGGACTGGGATTCTGTTCTGGCGGCGATCGGGCATGGAGGTCTAAAGGAAGGACAGGTTGTGAACCGTCTTTTAGAGGAATATGAAAAAGACCACAAAAAAGAAATTACAGATGAGACGATTCTGGAAAAAATATCGGAGGCAAATCACCAGAAGGTGCATATTGCGAAGTCTAAAAGTGGGATTGTCGTCAAAGGGATTGACGATATGGCAGTGCGCTTCTCTAAATGCTGCAATCCAGTGCCAGGGGATGAGATTGTCGGCTTTGTTACCAGGGGGCGTGGGATGTCTATTCACCGGACAGACTGCATCAACATGCTGCATTTGACGGATACAGAGAGGGAGCGCCTGATTGACGCTGAATGGGAAGAGAATGCCGCAGAGGAAAGCGGCGGGCAGTATCTCGCCGAGCTGAAGATGTATGCGGCTGATCGGCAGGGGCTGCTTATGGACATTTCACGGATTTTTACAGAGGCAAAGATCGATGTAAAGTCTATGAATATCCGTACCAGCAAAAAAGGAACGGCAACACTGGATATGGGCTTTACCGTACATGGACGCGAAGAGATGAACCGCGTTACAGAGAAGCTAAGACAATTGGATGGTGTAATGGATATTGAGCGAACAGCGGGGTAGGAGAATGGAAAAGATACAGGTAAAAAATTTTGTGATAGGAATGGTAGGGACAAATTGCTATGTTGTGAGTCATTCTGTGACAAAAGAGGCATTTGTGGTCGATATGGCAGGAGCGTCAGAGAGACTTTTGGAATATATCGCTGAGGAAGGGCTCAAGATGAAGGCGCTGCTTCTGACGCATGGGCATTTTGACCATATTATGGGAATTGACTGGTTTTTGAAGCATTTTTCAGTCCCAGTCTATGCACATGAGAAGGAAAAAGAGCTGTTGGAAAATGCCGATTTCAATGCCTCCACCGCCTATGGAAGTGCCTATACCTACACAAAGGCGCAGTATGTAAAGGATGGGGAGGAGTTAAATGTTGCGGGGATAAATTTGCGCGTTTTGTATACGCCGGGGCATACTGCCGGAGGATGCTGCTATTATCTGCCAGAGGAAAAGGTGCTGTTCAGCGGTGATACCCTGTTTTATGAATCTGTTGGGAGAACCGATCTTCCAACCGGAAGCGCCGGCGAGCTTATGCGTTCTGTGAAGGAAAAACTATTGGGACTGCCGGAGGATACAGTTGTATTTCCAGGACATATGAGAGATACGACGATCGGACATGAAAAGCAATACAATCCGTTTTTGGGATAATAAACGGTGTCAGAGGAATTATATGATAGAGATAAGCAGTAAAGAAAACAAGTATACGTATAATGTGTATCATCTGGCAAAGGCATTTTTTCCAGAAGAAGAGATTGTGCAGAAGGTAGATGAGAAACAAGAGCCTCTTGTGAAACTAAATGTGGATGGAGGCTCTTCTTTTTGCATCCGAAAAGAGGAAATAAACGGAACGGATATACAGGAGAGAAAAAGGAGTGTGACTCGTAATTTTTACCTTCGTTTGTCTGAAATGACAGGAAGGAATCTGGCATGGGGGATGCTTACAGGCGTGCGTCCGACCAAACTGGCAATGCAGGCAATGGAGAAAGGGCTTTCAGAAGAAGAGATAGTAAAATATCTGACAGAAACCTATTGTATCAGCGAACAAAAAGCAAGTCTCGGTGCGAAAATTGCCAGAAGAGAGAAAGCACTTCTGAAAAAGCTGGACTATGAGGACGGATTTAGTTTATATGTGGGAATCCCATTTTGTCCAAGTATCTGCTCGTACTGTTCCTTTAGTTCTTCCCCGATTTCTCTCTGGCAGGAGCGTACAGACGACTATGTAGATGCCCTGTGTAAAGAGATACAGGCGATTGGGAAGATGGCAGGAACGAAAAGATTAAATACCGTCTATATCGGCGGCGGCACGCCTACGACCTTGTCTGCCTTGCAGCTCGACAGGCTGTTATCTACAATCCAGCGTTGTTTTTCCGAGAAATATCTGATGGAATATACAGTGGAGGCAGGGCGTCCGGACAGTATAACAGAAGAAAAATTAAAGACGATCTATCAATATCCGGTTACCCGTATTTCGGTCAATCCGCAGACTATGCAGCAGAAAACACTGAATCTAGTCGGAAGAAGACATACGGTGGAGGAGATAAAAAAAAGCTTTTACATGGCGCGCGCGATCGGATTTCATAACATCAATATGGATTTGATCGCAGGTCTTCCAGGAGAAACGCAGGCAGATATGAAAGATACACTGGAGCAGATAAAAGAGCTTTCGCCGGACAGTCTGACAGTACATGCCCTTGCTATCAAGAGAGCTGCAAAGTTTGGACAGGAAAAAAGAAAACAAAAGAATGGACAGGAAATAGAAAGCATGGTGGAGGAGTCGGCAAGAGCAGCCGGAGAGATGGGCATGGAGCCGTATTATTTGTACCGCCAGAAAAATATTGCGGGCAATTTTGAAAATGTAGGGTATGCAAAGGTTGACAAAGCCGGAATATACAATATACTTATTATGGAAGAAAAGCAGACGATTCTCGCGGCGGGAGCAGGCGCCTCTACAAAGCTTGTACTGCCCCGAAAAAAGAAACTGAAAAACGGCAAAGAAACCAATCTTATCCGTATCGAAAATGTGAAAAGCATTACAGAATATATAGAACGCATTGATGAAATGATAGAACGAAAAGGAGAATGGCTATGGCATTAAAAAAGAAACCAGTCACAGGCATGAGCGACAGGATGCCTGCAGAGATGGAAATCAGAGACTATGTAATCGGGCTTATCAAGGAGACATATAAATCGTTCGGATTTTCCTCTATTGAGACACCCTGTGTGGAACATCTGGAAAATCTGCTTAGCAAGCAGGGGGGAGATAATGAAAAGCTTATTTTTAAAATTTTAAAACGCGGAGAAAAACTCAAGATAGATGAGGCGAAAGAGGAAGGGGACTTGACGGACGGTGGTCTTCGGTATGATTTGACGGTGCCGCTTTCCAGATATTATGCAAATCACGCAAACGATCTGCCTGCACCCTTTAAAGCGCTGCAGATGGGAAATGTATGGAGAGCAGACCGACCGCAGAGAGGAAGGTTCCGCCAGTTTATGCAGTGTGATATTGATATTTTAGGAGAGCCGTCAAACTTAGCAGAGATCGAACTGATTCTGGCTACGACCTGCCTGCTTGGAAAGCTGGATTTTAAGAATTTTACCATTCGTATTAACGATCGGAGATTCTTAAAGGCAATGGCGGCATACAGCGGATTTCAAGAGAAGGATTATGAGAAGGTCTTTATTATTCTGGACAAAATGGACAAGATTGGATTGGACGGCGTGGCGTCAGAGCTAGAGGAATGTGGGTATGCAAAGGAATCAGTGGAGAAGTATTTACAGCTGTTTAAAGAGATTAAAAATGATGTGGAAGGCGTGCGCTGGTGTAAAGAAAAATTACAGGGCTTTCTTGAGGATGAAGCGGCGGATTCACTGGAAATGATTATCACAAGTGTGGAGCATGCCAAAGAGGCAGAGTTTACCATTCGTTTTGATCCCACGCTGGTGCGTGGTATGTCCTACTATACAGGAACGATTTTTGAGATTGCGATGGATGAGTTCGGTGGTTCTGTAGGAGGAGGGGGCCGCTATGATAAGATGATAGGTAAATTTACAGGACAGGATACACCTGCAGTTGGATTTTCTATCGGATTTGAACGGATTGTTATGCTCCTGTCAGAACGAGGATACGAGGTGCCTTCTAAAAGAGAGAAGAAAGCATTCCTGCTGGAGAAAAGCCTTCCGAAGGAATCTGTGCTAAAAGTACTGGAAATGGCGAAAAAAGAGCGTGAAGATGGAAAACAAGTGATGCTTATGAAGCAGAAGAAAAATAAAAAGTTCCAGAAAGAACAGTTAAAAGAGCAGGGATATACAGACATCACAGAGGTATACGCAGATTCCAATTTCGACTAGATGCAGATGAGCTTTGGACAGTAAATATAGGAAAAGAGTACAGAAAGGAAAAGAAAATTATGGCAGAATCAATGCAGGGGCTGAAAAGAAGTCACCGCTGCGGAGAGCTTTCCGCGGCAAACGTACAGGAGACAGTCACCATCATGGGATGGGTACAGAAGAATAGAAATAAAGGAGGACTGGTCTTTGTAGATGTCAGAGATCGTTCTGGGATTATACAGGTTGTATTTGAAGAGGGAAGGACGGATAAGGCATTGCTTGAGAAGGCAGCAAGCCTAAAGGCAGAGTATGTTGTGGCGGTTGTCGGAACAGTAGAAAGACGTTCCGGCGCGGTAAATGAGAATCTCTCAACAGGGGAGATCGAGGTGGTTCCTTCACAACTTAGGATTTTGTCAGAATCGGAGACGCCGCCGTTTCCGATTGAAGAGAATGCAAAGACGAGAGAAGAGGTACGCTTAAAATACAGGTATCTGGATTTAAGAAGACCAGATTTGCAGAGAAACCTGATGCTTAGGAGCAAGGTGGCGACCCTGGTGCGCCAGTTCCTTTCTGAAGAGGGATTTTTGGAGATTGAGACGCCTATGCTCGGAAAAAGTACACCGGAAGGGGCGCGGGATTATCTGGTTCCGAGCCGGATTCATCCAGGCAGCTTTTATGGGCTGCCGCAGTCACCGCAGCTCTATAAGCAGCTTTTGATGTGTTCCGGTTATGACCGTTATTTCCAGATAGCAAAATGCTTCCGGGATGAGGATTTACGTGCAGACAGACAACCAGAGTTTACACAGATTGACATGGAGCTGTCGTTTGTAGATGTAGAGGAGGTCATTGATGTAAATGAACGTATGCTTGCGAAGTTATTCAAAGAAACATTAAATGTGGATGTCCCACTTCCGATTCCGCGGATGACCTGGCAGGAGGCAATGGATCGGTTTGGCTCTGACAAGCCGGATATTCGGTTTGGAATGGAGCTGACAGATGTAACCGAAGTAGTAAGAGAATGCGGATTCGGCGTGTTCACAGGAGCCATTGAAAACGGAGGAAGCGTGCGGGGAATCAATGCAAAAGGACAGGGGGCAATGCCGCGGAAGAAAATCGATAAGCTGACGTCCTTTGTGAAAGATTACGGCGCAAAGGGACTCGCCTATGCAGCTATTCAGGAGGATGGCTCTGTCAAGTCTTCTTTTGCTAAATTTTTAAGTGAAGCAGAGATGAACGGTCTTATACAGGCGATGAACGGGGAGCCGGGAGATCTGCTCTTGTTCGCAGCAGACAAGAATAAAGTAGTATGGGACAGCTTAGGCGCTCTGCGTCTGGAACTGGCAAAGCAGTTGGAGCTGCTTGACAAGAACGAATATAAATTCCTTTGGATTACCGAATTTCCGCTTCTGGAGTGGAGTGAGGAGCAAAACCGCTACACAGCAATGCATCACCCGTTTACTATGCCGATGGAAGAGGATTTAGACTTGCTTGATAAGGAACCTGGAAAAGTGCGCGCGAAGGCATATGACATTGTACTCAACGGAAATGAAATCGGCGGGGGAAGTGTCCGTATTTTCCAGGACAATGTGCAGGAAAAAATGTTTGAAGTGCTGGGCTTTACAAAGGAGCAGGCGCACAGCCAGTTTGGCTTCCTCTTAGATGCCTTCAAATACGGTGTTCCGCCGCACGCAGGACTCGCATACGGACTGGATCGCCTTGTCATGTTGATGGCGAAGGAAGACAGTATCCGTGATGTGATCGCGTTCCCGAAGGTGAAAGACGCCTCCTGTCTGATGACAGAAGCTCCGAGTGTTGTAGATGAAAAGCAGCTAGAAGAACTGGGGCTGGAAAGAACGAAGGAAGAAGCGTAAACGAAGCAGAAAAAAGGGAAAAGAAATAGAATCTGGCTTTCACCGCAGATGTCAGTTATACTGACCTCCTGTAAAGGAAAGATGCGGGAAAGCCAGAGCTTTTTATATAATAGGAAATTTATCGAAATTTCCTATTATATAAAATAAAAAACCGCTGATTTTTTAATCAGCAGTTTTTTATGAGAGCGACAGACGGGGTTCGAACCCGCGACCCCGACCTTGGCAAGGTCGTACTCTACCAACTGAGCCACTGTCGCATTTGTTTTCCGCCAACCGGAACAATAAATACTATACTATATGGATTTTAGAATGTCAACAACTTTTTGAAAAAAATTTACGAAAAGCAGGAGGGCTTTCGGGAATGTATTTTTTATGCTATAATATGTGCCAATGAACACTTGGGAAAGGACTTTAAGGATATGGAACGAAAAAAGATAAAAGCCGCGCTTCTTGGCTTGGGAACCGTCGGCGGAGGAGTATATAAGCTGATACAGAGAAGAAAAGACGAGATGGAGCAGATAATCGGGACACAGCTTGAAATTGTCAAAATTATGGTGCACAATCTGGACAAAAAAAGAGAGGGGATTGATTCTTCTCTTCTGACAGACAACTGGCAGGAGATTATAGAGGACGAAGAGATTGAGATTGTTATTGAAGTGATTGGAGGTATAGAGCCGGCTAAGACAATGATCTTAGAAGCGCTGCGTGCAGGAAAGCATGTGGTTACAGCGAATAAGGATCTGATCGCACAGCAGGGAAGAGAGCTGTTAAACGCTGCGGAAGAAAGTGGAGCAGATTTCCTGTTCGAGGCATCAGTGGCAGGCGGAATCCCGATTATCCGCCCATTAAAGCAATGCCTTGCGGCGAATGAGCTTACAGATGTGGTAGGGATTGTAAATGGGACAACCAATTACATTTTGACGAAAATGTTCGAAGAAAATGTAAGCTTTGAGAGTGCACTTGTAAAAGCAAAGGAGCTGGGATATGCGGAGGCAGATCCGACGGCAGATATAGAAGGATTGGACGCCGGAAGAAAAGTGGCGATTATGGCGTCTATCGCATTTCACACGCGGGTGGTATTTGAAGATGTGCATACGGAAGGAATCACAGAAATTACAGAAAAGGACGTTGCCTATGCAAAGGACTTGGACTGTGTGATTAAGCTGTTGGGAGTAGCGCATGATACAGAAGAGGGAATCGAAGTAGGGGTGTATCCGATGATATTAAAAAAGGAACATCCGCTTGCCTCTGTTCGGGATTCATTTAACGCAGTATTTGTGCATGGAGATGCGGTGGATGACGCTATGTTTTATGGAAGAGGTGCAGGAGAGTTTCCCACAGCAAGCGCGGTTGTCGGCGATGTCATTGATGTGGCGCGGGATATACAGTATGGCTGTACAGGAAGAATCAGCTGTACCTGTTATAAAGATACACCGATCAAAAAATTTAAAGAGGTGAAAAACAAATTTTTCCTGCGCATGCAGGTGAAAAACCAGCCGGGCGTGCTTGCATGCATCGCACAGATTTTTGGAAACCATAAGGTCAGTATCGTGCGGGTCGTACAAAAATATGTAGAGGAGAGCCAGGCAGAACTGGTCATCGTAACAGATAAAGTGAAAGAGGGTTATATGAAGAATGCTTTAAAAGAATTGGAAGATCTGGATGACATTTACGAAGTAAGCAGTGTTATCCGGGCATATCTGTAGAGCATGTCAGAGACAATAAAACGCCCTTTTCCAGGATGCTTTCAGGCAGAAAGGAGCGCCAGATGGAGAGAAGAAACCAGCCAATTGGATTTATGGTAAAACAGATTAATAATGTGTTTGAGAAGGATTTAAATGAGAGACTGCGTACAATCGGTATTACCTCTTCTCAGTGTGCAGTCCTGGATTATCTGTTTCACACAAGCAAGGATGAAGTAAACCAGAGAGACGTAGAGAGGCATTTGAGCCTGAAAAATCCTACTGTGACAGGGATACTGAAAAGGCTGGATGAAAAAGGGTTCATTCTATGTGTTCCCAATACGGCGGACAAAAGAAAGAAAAATATTTATCTTACAGAGAAGGCATATGACATCCAGAGGAGAATGGAAGCGGACAGAAAGAAGATGGATAAGAACCTGACAAGAGGTATGACAAAAAAGGAAATTGCTGCTTTGACACGGGGACTGGAAAAAATGTTATATAATATTGCAGAACCATAAACAGAACTATAAAAAGTATCCAGGCAGGACAGGAGGAGAAAAATGAGTTACGCTGACAAACTATTTATTCAGATGTGCAGAGACATCATAGACAACGGAACTAGTACGGAGGGGGAGAAGGTAAGACCGGTATGGGAGGACGGTACTCCGGCATACACGATAAAGAAATTCGGAGTGGTAAACCGGTATGATCTCGCAAAAGAATTTCCCGCGCTTACGCTTCGAAGGACGGGTATAAAAAGCTGTACGGATGAGCTTCTATGGATATGGCAGAAAAAATCGAACAATATCCATGAGCTCAACAGCCATATCTGGGATAGCTGGGCGGATGAGACCGGATCTATCGGTAAAGCATATGGCTATCAGATGGGAGTAAAGCATAGGTATAAGGAAGGAATGATGGATCAGGTAGATCGGGTCATTTATGACTTAAAGAATCATCCATATAGCCGCCGTATTATGACAAACCTCTATGTACATCAGGATTTGCATGAGATGAACCTGTATCCGTGCGCTTACAGTATGACATTTAATGTGACAAAAGAAAAAGACAGTGACAGGCTGACGCTGAACGGGATCTTGAATCAGCGCTCCCAGGACGTGCTGACGGCAAATAATTGGAATGTATGCCAGTATGCCGTATTGCTTCATATGCTGGCGCAGGTATGCGACATGAAAGTAGGAGAGTTTGTACATGTGATTGCAGATGCACATATTTATGACAGGCATATTCCGATGATCGAAGAACTGATTGCCAGAGAACCACTTCCGGCGCCGAAGTTCTGGCTGAATCCAGAAATTAAAGATTTCTATGCGTTTACCTGTGAAGATGTGCGGTTGGACGATTACCAGACTCACCCGCAGATCAAGAATATACCGGTTGCAGTGTAGGAAAAGCCATACTTAAGCAGTGCAGAGAACAGAAGACAGTAAGGAGAGGAGAAAAAGATGCAGGCGATTGTAGCAGCAGATAAAAACTGGGGAATCGGGAAAAAAAACAGGCTTCTTGTAAGTATTCCTTCTGATATGAAATTTTTTCGGGAAAAAACGACAGGAAAGGTGGTCGTGATGGGGAGAAAGACGCTGGAGAGCTTCCCAAACGGCAGGCCGTTGAAAAACAGGACAAATATTGTATTGACGAAAAATAAGGACTACGCGGTGAAAGACGCGGTCATTGTGCATTCAGAGGAAGAATTAAAAGAAGAACTAAGAAAATATAAGGAAGAAGAAATATTTGTCATTGGAGGAGAGAGTGTTTACCGCATGCTACTTCCGCTTTGCAGTGCTGTTTATGTTACAAGGATAGAACAGGAATTTGAAGCGGATACATTCTTTCCCAATTTAGATGAGAAGAAAGAATGGAAAATGACAGAGGAAGGTGAGGAACAGACCTGTTTTGATCTGGAATTCAGGTTTACAAAATATGAACAGCAAAGTTAACAGGAAGGGAGCTCGTCTTTCTTCCCTTCTTCTTTTGGGGTGCATGGCAGCAGGGATTCTCTGCCAGGGCTGTACATGGCAGGCGGATAATACCGGAGCAAAGGAAAAAGAAGAAACAAAGGGAGAGGAGAAGATAAGTGTCGTGACGACTATCTTTCCACAGTATGATTTTGTACGTGAGATTGCGGGAGAGAAAGTAGAGCTTAAGATGCTGATGAAGCCAGGAGAAGAGACCCATTCTTATGAGCCGACTCCGCAGGATATTATTGCCGTACAGAACAGTGATATTTTTATCTATGTGGGCGGCGAAAACGATGAATGGGTGGAAGAAATTCTTGCCTCCATGCCGGATGAAAACAGAGAGACATTAAAGCTGACAGACTGTGTGGACACATATGAAGAAGAGCATGTGGAGGGAATGAAAGAAGAACATAAGCATTCCCACGAGGAGGAAAAAGAAAATATACAGTCAGAAGGAACAAAGACCCATTCCGTCCATGAGATAGACGAGCATGTCTGGACGTCGCCGCGTAATGCCATTCAAATTGTAGAGGCTGTCAAGGAGCTGCTTGTCAAAGTAGATGAGAGAAATGCGTCTGTCTATGAAGAGAATGCATCTGACTATGAAGAAAAACTCTGGGAGCTGGATGCACAGTTTCAACAGGTAGTACAGACGTCCAAACGAAAGCTTCTGTTGTTTGGGGACAGGTTTCCATTTCGATATTTTGCGGAGGAATATGGACTTTCTTATTACGCGGCATTTCCGGGCTGTGCTTCGGACACAGAGCCAAGTGCTGCGACGATGGCATTTTTGATTGATAAGGTAAAGGAAGAAAGGATTCCTGTTATACTGAAAATGGAATTGAGCAATGCAGATATTTCCAATGCAATTGCAGAGGCGACAGACACAAGGGTAGAGACGTTCTACAGCTGCCATAATATTTCGGCAGAAGATTTTGAAAATGGAGAAACCTATTACAGCATGATGGAAAAAAACGTAGAGACGCTGAAAGAGGCTTTGAACTAAAGGAGGCAGAAAATCAGATGGCGCTGATAAAGTGTGAAAATGTGTCCGTCGGCTACGAGGGGCAGACAGTAATAAAGGATTTGAATTTTCAGATAGCTAACGGGGATTATCTGTGCATTGTGGGAGAAAATGGTTCCGGAAAAAGTACACTGGTAAAAAGTATTTTGGGGCTGAAAGCAGTGGAAAAAGGGCGGATTGTTTTTGGAGACGGGCTGCGGCAGACAGAAATTGGGTATCTTCCACAGCAGACAGAAGTGCAGAAAGATTTTCCGGCGAGTGTTTATGAAGTGGTGCTGTCCGGGAGGCTGAATAGTCGGGGACTTCGTCCCTTTTATACAGCACAGGACAGACGTACAGTATATGAAAAGATGGAAATGCTTGGAATTCATGCATTATCCCGCCAGTGCTTCCGAGATTTGTCAGGAGGACAGAAACAAAGGGTACTGCTTGCACGTGCTCTGTGCGCGACAAAAAAGCTGCTTTTGCTAGACGAACCGGTGACGGGACTGGATCCGATCGTGACAGGTGAATTTTATCAGTTGTTATGTAAAATCAACAGAGAACAAAAGATCGCAGTTGTGATGGTTTCGCATGATGTAGAGAGTGCTGTAGAGTATGCGAGCCATGTTTTGCATTTAAGCGAAGACACACAGTTTTTCGGGACTGCCGCGGCGTACCAGAAAAGCCGAGCAGGAAAGACATTCCTGGGAGGTGAAGCTTATGTTTGAGACGGTAGCACAGATGCTTTCATATCCGTTTATGGTGCGGGCATTTCTTGTCGGCTCTCTGGTAGCGCTGTGTTCTGCCCTTTTGGGAGTCAGCCTTGTCTTAAAACGGTATTCTATGATAGGAGACGGGTTATCTCATGTAGGATTCGGAGCTCTGGCGGTGGCGACAGCGGTAAATGCAGCGCCTCTTTCTGTAGCAATTCCCATTGTAGTATTGGCTGCGATATTGCTGCTTCGTATCCGTTCCAACACCAGAATCAAAGGGGACGCGGCGACTGCCATGATTTCCACAGGGGCGCTTGCTGTCGGCGTGATGGTGATTTCTATGACGACAGGGATGAACACAGATGTCTACAATTATATGTTTGGAAGTATCCTCGCCATGAGCGCCCAGGATGTAAAACTGAGTCTGATTTTGTGTGTTGCAGTATTGGTTTTGTATGTATTTTTCTATCAGAAAATATTCGCAGTAACCTTTGATGAAACCTTTGCACTTGCTACGGGAGTGCGCGCGAATCTGTATAATACAATGATAGCGGTTCTGACAGCGGTTACGATTGTACTTGGTATGCGGATGATGGGAGCACTTCTTGTATCGAGCCTGATTATATTTCCGGCACTTACTTCTATGCGGTTATGCAAGACCTTTAAGAGCGTGATTATAAGTGCAGGCGTTCTTTCTGTAATTTGTCTTGTCATCGGGCTTATACTGTCTTACTTTTGTGCGGCGCCGGCAGGAGCCAGCGTAGTCCTTGTAAATCTGACGGCATTTCTGGTGTATTCGGTTCTTGGAATTGCCAGAAATGCAAGGAGAGGATAAGATACATCAAGGAGTCTGCTAAAATGTATCAAGAAGTGAGCGTTGACAAAGGAAAAGATACAAATTATAATGAAAATATCTTATCACAGAAAAGGTTTAGAAAAATGCAGAGATAAGGAGGAGTACATAATCTCCGGAAGCAAAGAGAGAAGATGGGCGGTGGAAATCTTCGTGAAAGGATTATGGAAGTAGCCTTTGAGCAGTGGATTGAACGGGAGGATTCCCAAGTAGACTTCAACGTTATTCCCACGTTACAGGGAAACAGTATCGGAAGATATTCCCGTACTGGCAGAGTGCAGAGATTTCTCTGAATTTAGGTGGTAACACGGATGATGGATTCGCCCTAAGCTGTAAGCTTAGGGTGTTTTTTTCAGTTAGGAGGGAAATATGAGACAGATAACAGGAAACAAATTATTGGTGAAAGCATTGAAGGAAGAAGGCGTAGATACAATATTTGGGTATCCTGGCGCCTGTACGATTGACATCAGTGATGAACTGTATAAGCAGAAGGATATTCGGGTGATTCTGCCGCGGCATGAACAGGCATTAGTCCATGAAGCAGATGCCTATGCGCGGACGACAGGAAAAGTCGGTGTCTGCCTGGTGACAAGCGGACCGGGGGCGACGAATTTGGTGACCGGACTTGCAACGGCGAACTATGACAGTGTGCCGTTGGTTTGTTTTACCGGACAAGTAGCAAAGCATCTGATTGGAAACGACGCCTTCCAGGAAGTTGATATCGTAGGAATTACGAGGAGTATCACAAAGTATGGCGTGACGGTGCGCAATAGGGAAGATTTAGGAAGAATTATAAAGGAAGCATTTTACATTGCGCGCACAGGACGTCCGGGGCCGGTACTGATCGATTTGCCGAAGGACGTAATGGGAGAAGCAGGCAGTGCGGAGTATCCGGCGGAGGTAAACATCCGTGGATATAAGCCAAATACGAATGTGCATGTCGGACAGCTGAAACGTGCTATTAAAATGCTGCATAAGGCAAAACGCCCGTTGTTTTTGGCAGGTGGCGGTGTGAATATCGCCCATGCAAATGAGAGCTTCAGAGAAGTAGTGGAGAAGACAGAGGTTCCGGTTGTCACGACGATTATGGGCCGAGGCGCCATTCCTACAAATCATCCGCTTTTTGTAGGAAACTTAGGGATGCATGGCGCTTATGCGGCGAACATGGCAGTGAATGAGTGTGATCTTCTCTTCTCTATCGGCGCACGCTTTAATGACCGAATTACGGGGAAGCTGCATGCGTTTGCTCCGAAGGCGCAGATTGTGCATATCGATATTGATACAGCGTCCATATCCAGAAATATTCATGTGGATGTTCCAATTGTGGCAGATGCGAAGGAAGCGGTTTTGAAAATGAAGGAATATGTAGAAGGGTGCAAAAGAGAAGCATGGCTGAAACAGATTGCCTCCTGGAAGGAAGAGCATCCGCTGAAAATGAAAAAACGTGCGGTGATGGGGCCGCAGGATATTATTGAAGAAATAAACCGGCAGTTTAAAGAAGCGATTATTGTAACGGATGTAGGGCAACATCAGATGTTTGCCAGCCAGTATGTAGAGATTACGAAGAAAAAACAGATCATCATGTCCGGAGGACTTGGGACAATGGGGTACGGTTTTCCCGGCGCTATCGGCGCCCAGATTGGAAATCCAAAGACACCGGTTATTGCGATTTCCGGAGATGGGGGGATGCAGATGAATATCCAGGAGTTTGCGACTGCTGTACTGGAAGAGCTGCCTCTGATTCTCTGCGTGTTTAACAACGAATATTTGGGAATGGTACGGCAGTGGCAGAAGCTCTTCTACGGCAAACGCTACGGCATGACAAATTTACGTTCCGGAGCACTTTTTAGAAGGACAGAAGGGCAGGAGATGCCAGCGTATACGCCGGATTTTGTAAAACTGGCAGAAAGCTACGGGGCAAAGGGAATACGAGTGACAAAGAAAGAAGAAATCAAAGCGGCGTTTGAGGAAGCGAAAAAGAACACAAAGCTGCCGACCTTGATTGAATTTATTATCGATCCGGAGGAAATGGTGTATCCGATGATTCAGCCGGGTGGAACGCTTAAGGACATGATTATGGACTGTTAGGAGGAAAAAAGATGGATGGAATGAAAAAAAGATGGATTTCTCTGTATGTAGAAAATCAGGTGGGCGTACTTTCCAAAATTTCCGGACTGTTTTCCGGAAAATCCTATAATTTGGACAGCCTGACGGTCGGTACGACAGAGGATCCCACAGTATCTAGAATGACGATCGCTACAGTCAGTGACGATGAGACATTTGAGCAGATAAAAAAGCAGTTAAACCGAATGATAGAAGTAATCAAAGTCATTGACTTTACAGATATTTTTGTAAGAATGAAAGAAATTCTTTATATCAAAGTACTGAAATGTACTCCCCAGGATAAAATTGAAATATTCCAGATTGCGGAGACATTCAAGGCAAAGGTGATCGACTATGGAAAAGACAGTCTGCTTGTAGAATTTGTACAGACAGCGACAAAAAATGACGCAGTTGTCAAATTGATGAAAGAAGAATTCAAAAGTATTGAAGTGGTACGGGGTGGAAGCGTAGGTATTGAATCTATCAGTATGATGGAGAGATAAAAACAGAGTGCGCTCTTGATTTTTTTTGCCGGAAGTATTATAATCTAGGCGAAAACAATGAGCAGACGAAAGAGCCGGACGGCTGGAGAAAGGTCTGCATGGTGCAGAGGAATGGAGGAGTCTATATGGAGAAAAAAAAGATTGACTGGGAAAACCTGGGATTTAGTTATATGCCTACTGATAAACGGTATGTTGCAAATTTTAAAGACGGTAAATGGGATGATGGAGCGCTGATAACAGATGCCAATATTGTAATGAACGAATGTGCAGGAGTTTTGCAGTACGCACAGACGATATTTGAAGGGTTGAAGGCGTATACAACAGAGGATGGACATATTGTGGCATTCCGTCCGGACTTGAATGCAGAACGTCTGGTCAATTCTGCAAAACGCTTAGAAATGCCTCCATTTCCGGCGGAACGTTTTGTGGACGCAGTCGTGCAGGTAGTAAAGGCAAATGCGGCTTATGTGCCGCCATATGGCTCCGGAGCGACACTGTACATCCGGCCGTATATGTTTGGAATCAATCCGGTTATCGGGGTAAAGCCGGCAGATGAGTATCAGTTCCGTATTTTTACAACCCCAGTCGGGCCATATTTCAAAGGAGGCGTAAAGCCGCTGACAATCTGTGTGTCTGATTTTGACCGCGCCGCGCCGCATGGAACGGGACACATTAAGGCAGGGCTGAACTATGCAATGAGTCTGCATGCAATCGTGACGGCGCATGCGAATGGATTTGATGAGAATATGTATCTGGATTCTGCGACAAGGACGAAAGTAGAAGAGACTGGCGGTGCAAACTTTATCTTTATTACAAAAGACAATAAGGTTGTAACTCCTCATTCTGATACAATTCTTCCTTCTATTACAAGGCGTTCCCTTCTGTATGTGGCAGAGCATTATCTGGGACTAGAGGTAGAAGAAAGAGATGTCTATTTAGAAGAAGTGAAAGAATTCGCAGAGTGCGGCCTGTGTGGAACTGCAGCAGTTATCTCTCCGGTAGGCAAGGTCGTTGACCATGGAAAAGAAATTTGCTTCCCAAGTGGTATGGAGAAGATGGGGCCGACAATTCAGAAGCTGTATGACACATTGACTGGAATTCAGATGGGACATATCGAGGCGCCAGAAGGTTGGATTAAAGTGATTGAATAACAGTAGACAAAATAGAAGCGCAGGGGAAATCGGCTTATACCGATTTCCCCTATAATTACAGTATTTTTCACTTCCACCTGCCAAAGTGTAATTGTTTCTCGATTTCAGGGTAATGCTGCTCTAATTCTTTTTCGTTTGGGTTAGCATAACCAATTCCAATAAACGCAGGTATCATATATGTTCTCGGTACCTTTAATTTTTCTTTCACAATATCATGTTCTTCATTTAAAGGTATCCTCATAGAGCATGCCAGCCCTTCAGCGGCCACCGCTAAAAATATGTTTTCTATGACACACCAAATCGTGGAAAATGGATTTAATTTAGATACATACTCGCCGTTTAAGTCTTTTGATTTAAACACAGGAATTATTACATAGGGAGCATTTTTTAACATTGTAAATTGTCTTGGCATTGCATATGCATACATTTTCTGAGCAAGTGTAACTGGATAAGGTCTTGGAATATTCAAATATTTATCAGCGTCAAATTTATCAGCTATTTTTTTGGCATACTCAAAAGCATATTCTTTTTCTTCATCTGTTTTTAAAATAATAAAACTCCAATTACGATTATGGTTCCATGTCGGGGCTTTATTACCAGCTTCTAAAATTTTTTTAATAACTTCAAAATCAACTTCTTTATCCAAAAATTCTCTTACTATTCTTCTTTTTTCTACTGCTTCATAAAATTCCAATTTTAAAGCCTCCCACTCTTATTTTATGATTTCCTCATGGTAAAATAATTTACAACTTTCGCGGTTTATTTATATTTCCTACGTTTGAAAAGGTGTGTATTAGCTTATATTATGTGAAGTATGCGTTTATACGAGGATTCGTGATTTTATAAATGAAAGAACACAGTTGCAATATTAAAATAAATCAAAATAGAAAATGTATCTACCAGTGTGGTGATAAGCGGAGAAGCCATAATTGCAGGATCCAAATGGATCTGTTTGGCGCACAAGGGAAGAAGGCATCCGATGAGCTTGGCAACTACAATGGTAGCTGCAAGCGAACATGCAATTACGAATGCCAGTGTTGCATCCTGATACATGATAAAAATTCTTACTCCGTTGGCGAGGGCAAGGACGAGTCCTACGATTACAGAGATACGGAATTCTTTAAACATTACTCTAAATAAGTCTTTAAAGTGAATCTCATCCAGTGCGATTCCGCGTATAACCAAAGTCGAGCTTTGAGAACCGCAATTTCCTCCTGTGTCCATCAGCATTGGAATAAAGGAGACAAGCAGAGGAATTGCATTGAAAGCATTTTCATAACGGGTGATGATGGTACCTGTCACGGTGGCGGAAAACATCAGGACGAGAAGCCAGGGAATGCGGTGCCGCGCATGTGCAAATACAGAAGTTGCAAAATACGGCTTTTCACTGGGACTCATCGCTGCCATTTTCGTAATGTCTTCCGTTGTCTCTTCTACCATGACATCCATTGCGTCGTCAAATGTGACAATTCCTACCATATAATTTTCCGCGTCGAGCACAGGCAGGGCGAGCAGATCATATTTTCTTAACAGTTGTGCGACCTCTTCTTGATCCGTATGTGTGTGAACGGAAATAATTTCAGTTTCCATCAGTTCTGCTATCAGTGTGTTGTCATCCTCTGTCATCAGTTCTTTTGCCGATACGGTACCGATAAGCTGTCTGCGTTCGGTGACATAACAAGTATAGATGGTTTCTTTGTGGATACCCGTTTCTTTGATGTGCGCCATCGCCTGCGCTACCGTCATAGATTTGCGTATATCTACGTATTCCGTAGTCATAATGCTTCCGGCACTGTCATCTGGATAATTTAAAAGCTCGTTGATCATAAGCCTGTCAGACGGGCTTACTGTGTCAAGAATCCGGCTTACCAGATTTGCAGGAAGCTCTTCCAGCATATCAACGGTGTCATCCATGTACAGATCATCCAGCAGTTCTTTTAACTCTTTTTCTGTGAACATTTCCACCAGATAAGTCTGCATGGTGCCGTCCATGTTAGAAAAAACTTCTGCTGCTTTGTCCTTTGGAATCAGGCGAAAAGCAAGTGCGAGTTCTTTGTCGTCCAAATCGGAAAGAAGGGAGGCTATGTCGACTTCGTTCATGACGTCCAAAATACTTCTCACAGCTTTGAACTGACGCTGCTGGAGAAGCTTTACAAAAATATCTTTGTCCATAATATATACCTCTTGTTTCTATATATGTTGTAAATAAGCTGCACGAGTGATAACTGGCGCCAGAATCCATAACCTCACCTCCTTATGTAAACGTAAAGAAAAAAGACCATGCATCGCCTGAACTATGCAAAGTCTTCTACTTCAATCTTACTTATACCGTTCAAGCTTTAGTATCACAGGGCATAATAATTGCATTAGGTTATGCCTTCACGACATAGCCTGCTAACCAACTCGTTGTGTCTCCACAATCTCGCGGCAGCAATCTTAAGGAATCAACCAAATCCCTGTGGTAACCTCACCTACCGAAATAATATGATTTAATTTCTACCTACTCATTGTAGTGCAGAAGACAGGAGGTGTCAAGAAAAAAGTTTTAAAAATAAATATAGGAAGCGGACATTAAAAGCCTTGAACAAGGTGAATGTAGCGGTGATGCGGAAAAAACGATCCTGCATGCAGTGCAAACTGGAAAAAGATAAAGAACATTCCGCCGAGGTTGGAGAAAAGATTGCGGATGCCGATGAGAAGCTATCCATTATTCTGCTCGTAAGAACAAGTGTTTTAGACAATAAGGGCAAGAAAACACTGACAGGAAAAATTTAGGTGTCTGCCAAGGATTAAGATTGTCTTTCCAACTTAGCAAAAGAATAAGTGTGTTGTTAAAAAAGCGATAGATATCATGTCTAGCGGACGTGACATCTATCGCTTTTTAGGGTTATGCCGTTATAAATAAGAAAAATATTATTCTGTTACTTCGTAAATTCCAGGACCATCAGTCCAGTTATACCAGGCTTCTTTATCATCTGGATCTTCTCCATAAAAATCAAATACTGAGTGAATTGAATCGCCAGGATTAGGACAGTTATCAATAGAGGTTACGATTCCAGGGGCTATTATATATTCACCCACTGTGGAGATGGCGCAGCCTTCATCGCCGGGATTTAATCCTTTTACTTGAATGTCATTGATTACTTCACATGTCATATGTGAAAAATATTCGAAAGGCTGCGAATATGTATATTTTAATGGTGAGCCATTTCTAATATAACTCCATGTAGAAGAGCCGCCGTCTACACCGGCAAGAAATGTCTTTTCACCAGTTGTATCGCCGGCTTGCGTGACTGCCTCAGCAGCAGATAGTGCAGGCGTGTCAGAGGAGCAGAAGATGAATTGCAATTCATCGGAATATTGCTGCAGCCACGTTTGTGCAATTGTGTATCCGGAGGTATTGAGATCTCCGGTAGAAGCAAGATCCATAGAATCCAGCAGCGTAAGCTTGTCATTGGTTTCAGAATAAGCTTTTGCTTCGTCGGCGCGTAGTGTCATTACTTCGGACATTGCAAGTTCGAATACGGCATAGGAAATACCATCGGGATAATCAGCAACAACTTGATCCATAAGTTCTCGGGCAGCCAGTGCATTATCCATTGTAGAGTTAGAAATTACACCGTCGATAACACTGTTGTCATTTGAATATATTCCGATTCCGGCATCTCTTGCCTGGGCTACGAGATCTTGATAAGAATCAAAAGATTGAGTGATTCCTATAATGATAGCCGTGGGTTGCTGATTGATTGCGTTCTGAAAATATTCACGAAAATTGTCTTCCTTCTCATAATTAATCACTTGATAATCCCAGCCGCGATGTGCAGCTTCAATCGCAACTTGTTGTTCACAACGTTTGTTGCTTTCATCTGTAAGGTTGGAAATAAGATAAATAATACTTACATCTTCATTTGAAACAATTTGTGGCCGGGCATAGTCGTCAAAGGATTGGGCTTCTGCAGTTGCAGTATTAGATTGAGAATTTTTTGAAGCGCTGCTGCAGGCGGTCATTGAGGTGATCAGCCCCAGTGTGAGTAAAATGCTGAGTAATCGTTTTTTCATAAGTAATTCCTCCTTTTTTGTGATCCATATGCAAGCTTTATTGAAAGAACAAATGTTAAATAAAAGTTTACAAATGAATCATTAATTGTTTTGGATATATTATAAAATGCATAAAATAGTTTGTCAATAGAATTATAAATGTTAAAAAATATACAAATAAAAAGAATGATTGACAACTTATATGGACATATGTTAACATCCGTTTAAAGGAAAATTTTATTAAAGGAGGAAGTACTATGCGTTATAAAAAAATGGGAAAAACAGGAATTGAAGTGTCTACAATGACAATTGGAACGTGGGCGATGGGAGGGCTCGGATATGGTTCTGTAGAACGTAAGGATTGTATAAAAGCAATTCATGCCATGCTAGAGCAAGGTGTGAACCATATTGATAGTGCATGGGTGTATGGACTGGGCGAAGCTGATAAAGTGATTGGTGAAGCAATTAAAGGAAGACGAGATGAAGTTTTGATTACAACAAAATGTGGATTTAGAAATCCGGAATCAGGAAGCGGCCCCAATTATCCGGATTGTTCTCCTGAGTGGATTTCAAAATGTTTTGAAGAAACTCTAAAAAATCTGGATACAGATTATGTGGATTTCTTTTTGATTCATGTTCCGGATGCGAATGTTCCATTTGAAGAAACTGCTGAATGTGTGAACAAATGGAAAGAACAAGGGAAAGTAAGGCATTTGGGAATCTCGAATTTTGGAATCAAGGAAATGGAAGAAATGGGAAAGTATATTGATATTTCTGCAATTCAGTCAGGATATTCGATGATAGCACGTGAAGAGGAAGATAATTTGAAATGGGCAAAGGCGCATGGGATTGGTGTTATGACGCATAGTTCTTTGGCCAGTGGACTTTTGACGGGAGCCATTAGAGTTTTGCCTGAACTTCCAGATGATGATATTAGAAAGTTATACCAGTATCCACATTTTAAGGAGCCTAAATTTTCTCAAGTTATGGAACTCCTTAAAACACTTGATAAGATTGCAGAAGACAGAAATGTTCCTGTGGCACAGGTTTCGCTTAATTGGAATACTCAGAAAGACTTTGTTACAACTTCGTTATGTGGTGTAAGAAATGTTAAAGAAGCGTTAGAGAATTGTAAGAGTACATCTTGGGAACTGACAGAAGCAGAAATGAAAATAATTGATAATGCAATAGAAGAAACAGTAGGAAAATAGATGCGAAATGGCAGGTGATGATAGTGGGAAGTGAGACGATTCTTCGTTTTGATAATGCAACAAAAAAGTTTGGTAAATTTACGGCAGTGGATCATGTGAATTTTGAGGTTCATAATAAAGAAATCGTTTCCATTATCGGGGAGAATGGTGCCGGAAAAAGTACATTTTGCAAAATGCTGACAGGTGTTTATTCTATCGATGAAGGTGATATGTATTTTGAAGGCAAAAAAGTAAATTTCCGAAATACGACAGAGTCTATGAAAGCTGGAATAAGTATGGTTTATCAAGAACGAAATTTGGTAGGAATGCTTACTGGCGCTCAAAATATTTGTCTTGGAAACGAGCCTGGCAAAGGTCTGCTTAGTGAACGAGAGGCGTATGAAAAAGCAGTGAAACTTAGAGATAAATTGAAACTTAAAATTCCTTTAGATGTTCCGGCGGAGGAACTGGGTGCCGGAGAGCAGCAGTTGATTGAAATAATGAGGGCTTTTTATAATAAACCAAAAGTTCTTATACTTGACGAGCCGACAGCTTCTCTCGGAGAGGGAGAAGTAGAACCGTTTTTAAAATTCATAAAAGATGTACGCCAGACTATGAATATTGCTATCATTTTTATCTCGCATAAAATAGAAGAATTATTTGCGATTTCAGATCGAATAGTGGTTCTGACAGAAGGCCGTAATACATTAACAGATAAAGTAGAAAATTTGACACAAGTTCAGGTTATTGTAGCTATGCTTAGAACAGGGAAAAAATACGGACGTGTGTCGGTTTTAGAAAAAGATTTTTCGAAGCTGCCAGTCGTTATTGATGTAAAAAAAGCTATTTATGATGGGAAAGAACATAATTTAGGATTTCAGATACATCAGGGAGAGGTTGTAGGGTTTTACGGATTGGTTGGTTCTGGACGAACGGAATGTGCAGAGATGCTTTACGGACTCCGAAAAGCAGAAAAGACATATTTGTTTAACGGAGAGAATATATCCAAAGGAAATGCAAGGGATATGATTGAACGAGGAATGATAATGACTCCAGAAAAACGTGCCGATGGTATGTTTAAGGCACTGTCACTTGTAGATAACATATGTAATTTGTTTTTGAAAAAAGGATTAGCGGGAAAGGGAGTTGGAGTCGTAAAAAAAGCCAAAAGCCATGAATTTGCAGATGAAATTTTAGAGAAAAACAATGTAAAGTATAATAGTCCGTCACAAGCAATATCTAACTTGTCAGGAGGTAATATTCAAAAAATTATTATTGGCCGTTCCATTGCGATTGATAATATCAAACTTCTGATTTTAGATGAACCGACAAATGGGATTGATGTAGGTGCCAAATTTGAAATATATCAAAAAGTTCGTCAACTTACCGATGGGGAGGATGAAGAAAAACGGATTGGTGTGTTGTTTATATCATCTGAAATAGATGAACTTCTAAATGTATGTGATAAAATTTATGTTTTTGCAGATGGAAATATCATACAGGGATTCAAAAGAACGGAGTTTCAGAAACAGGATATTCTTAGCGTAGCAGTTAGGGGGAAACGGATAGATGAATAAAAAATATATTAAGAAAAAAACAGGTGTGAAAGAGCAAATATCCAGAGTATTCCTGTTGATTGCGTTGATTATAATTGCTGTTATATTTCAATTGATACAACCTAGATTTCTGATGTTGGGCAATGTGATGAACCTTCTTGCTACAAGCAGTATCATAGGTGTATTAGCGTTAGGAAATATGGTTTTAATGTCAGCAGGAGAAATGAGCTTTTCAATTGGAGCACAATGTACGATGATAGGTGCTGTATTTGGAAAATTTCTGGCAAGTCAGATATCAAATAATCTTTTGATTGCGTTCTTTGTAGGAATAGTGGCATCTGTGATTGTTGGGTTATTTCTTTCGTTTTTTACTGTAAAATTGGGTGTTCCTACATTTGTGTGTACGTTAGCAATGGCGACGATTCTGGATGGTTGTTCTCAACTTCTTAATAACGGAACAACATTATATTCTAAAGAATGGCCAGATAATTTTAATTTAATGCAGTATAAGATTGGTGGAATATTACCAATAGCAGTGATTGTTTTTCTGGGAATAGCAATTGTGATACATGTTGTTTATGAAAAAACAAGATTTGGCAGACATTTATATGCAGTAGGCTCAAATCCGACTGCTGCCAATAACGTAGGGATATCAGTTCCGGGAATGCGAGTATGTGCTTTTGTGATTAGTAGTGTGCTTTGTGGTTTTGCAGGTATGATTGCAGCTTCTTATAACAACAGCGTGTCTTTGACAATGGGAGCTGAATTGATGCTGCCGGCCATCGCTGCAACTATGCTGAGTGCTACATTTCTTCAGATTGGAAAGTATAATGTACCGGGAACAGTACTGGCTGCAATTTTAATGATTGTAATCCAGAATGGAGTAATTAGTGCAGGATATCCGATTTATGTAAAGGATATTGTACAAGGTATTCTTTTGACAGTTGCAGTTGCAGCAATTGCAATTATCAAAGAAGATGGTTTGCCAAGTGTGAAACTGGATAACTGATGGAAGGAGGACGTAAAAGATGGAGAAAAAAAGAAACCTGACATCAAATTCTTTGAGGAATATATTTGCAAAACGCTGGCTTTTGCTTTTTACGCTTGCAACCGTTGTAGTATTTGGAATAATATCACCCGCGTTTTTAAAAATGGATAATTTACTTAATATCTTGAGCAGTGCGTGTATTGTAGGTGTTATGGGGGTAGGATTAACTTGTATTTTTGCGACAGGCGAGCTCGATTTTTCGGCAGGATCACAGGTATCACTGGCTTCGTGCTTGATGGCAGTGATTTTAGGGGGCGGTTTGATAAAAAACTATATAGTGGCAGTATTGCTGACATTACTTGTTCTGGGGATTGTAGGTTTATATAATTCATTTTTACATGTTAAGATTGGAATTCCAGCGTTTATTGCAACATTAGGGACGTCTTATCTTGTAAAAGGGATAGCCAAGGCTTTGACGGGAGGAAAAAATATAAATAATCTTCCAGAATGGCCGGAAGAATTTACATTTATAGGGCAGGGATATCTGTTTGGGGTAATACCGATGCCGGTTGTTATTTTGGTAATGGTTGGAGCTATTGTATTATTTTATACCGAGTATACACGAGCTGGAAAATATTTGTATGCAGTGGGTGCAAATCCGATAGCTTGTGATTATATAGGTATTGATGGAAAAATACAGAAAATTAAAGGTTTTGTTATTACTGCACTCTGTTGTGCACTTGCTGGAATTATGCAAGGCTCACAGATGAATGCAGCATCTCCAACATTGGGAGAAAATATGTTTGTACCGGCATTGACAACAGTATTTTTAGGAGCAACATATGGGAAAATTGGTGTATTCAATGTACCCGGCACATTAGTGGGGGCGGTTTTGTATGCATTGATTAATCAAGGTTTATTAATGATTACGAGTGACCTATGGCTTAAAAACTATGTGCAAGGAGGAATGTTACTGTTTGCATTAGTGATGGTAGTCGTAATTAGAGCGAGAGAACGGAAAAAATAGAGGACGAGGAAGGTGAATGAAGATGACTAAAATTGTTTTTGTATCAGAAGGATTGATTAAAAAAGAAGATATAGAGAAAAGGAAAATTCCGCAGATGTTGGATGAGTTCAAAGAATATGGAGTTGAGTTTACATATACTGAAGATCATGCTGCTCTTAACGGTGTAGGGGGGAATATGCGGGAGGCGAATCTAAAATTAGAAAAAGAGGGGCCGAATTGGGTGGAATATGACTCAGAATTTTTAGAGTCGATAAAAGATGCAGATATTATTATCATGCATTATTCTGGCGCTGGACGTAAATTTTTTGAGGCAGCCAAAAAATTGAAGCTTTTATGCGTAATGAGAAGTGGTGTAGAAAATGTAGATATGGAGGCAGCAAAAGAGAATGGAGTTGTAGTATGTGCATCTCCGGGAAGGGCGGCTGAACCCGTGGCGGATTTTGCTGTTACCCTACTGTTAGCCTTGATGAGGAAACTTCCTGTAAATAATATGGGAGGAAGTGGAGTATGGAAAGATGCGGTTATGGGTACAGAAGGCATGATGAAAAATTCTACAGTAAGTCTTCTTGGGTTTGGCGTGATTGCACAGAAAGTAGCTTTAAGATTAAAAGGATTTGGATGTAACATAATTTCTTATGATCCATGGGCAAAAAAAGAGATTGCACAGGCTATGGGGGTAGAACTTGTAGATTCCGTTGAAGAATTATTTAGACGGGCGGATTTTCTGTCTGTCCATGCGAGACTGACATCTGAAAATCATGGTATGGTCAATAAGAAATTGTTAGAACTTATGAAACCAACAGCCTATTTAGTAAATACGGCTAGAGCAGGTCTGATTGATGAAAAAGCGTTGGTTGCCGCACTGAAGGAAGGGAAAATTGCAGGAGCTGGTCTTGATGTGTTTTCCAGCGAACCATTACCGGAAGGGCATCCTTTTTTAACATTAGAAAATGTAATTGCAACTCCGCATGTTGCAGGTAATGGTGGGGATTTTATTTTGAGATCTTTTGAAAGCCCTCTTAATGAGATAAGACATTTTTTCAAAAAAGAGCCGTATTCTTGCCAGATGAACTAAAAAGATGGGAAGTATGCAAATGGGAAAACAATATATTTTGGCAATTGACAGAGGGCAGAGCAAGATTAAAGCTGCATTGTACAACAGTGAAGCAGAAGTTGCATTTGTAAATTCAGAAGAATGCCAGGAAATACAGGCTAGACAACCCGGATGGGCAGAACAGGATATGGAACTGATGTGGCAACAGACAATATGTGCAATCAAGGGAGTACTTAACAAGAGTGGTGTTAATCCAAAAGAAATAATAGCAGTTTCCTTTTCTGGACAAGGCGGCGGAAATTTTATGATAGATAAGGAGGGGAAACCAGCCTATCCAGGTGTTCTTTCTTTAGACAGCCGACATGAAAAAGTTTTTTGTCCGAATAATCTGCCAAGGACACTTGCATTTATGTACTGGTTAAAGAAAAATGAGCCAGAAGTGTATTCTAAAGTACGGTGGATATTTGGGTGTAAAGATTATTTAAGGTATTGTCTGACGGGAAAGGTGAATGTAGATATTTCGGATACACCAGCACCAGTGAATCTAGAAGAAAAGAAATATGTTATAGAGGGGTTGGATGAGGCTGGAATTTCAGAAGTGAAAGAAATGTTGCCGGAAATACTGTATGCAAGTGAGATATGTGGGAGTGTGACCGAACAAGCAGCTCAAGAGACGGGACTCTTAGAAGGTACACCTGTAGTTGTAGGGGCGCATGATATGATTGCTTGTTCTTTAGGAGCAGGTGGTTATCGACCGGGACATTTGACCATTATAATGGGAACATTAGGGATTAATATAGCAGTTGTTAATGAGAAAATTAAATTAAAGGAATCTGCATCTTTGGGAAAATTCTTTATGTTTGGCGGAGCATTTAAAGGCGTGAAAACAGTAACAACATCAATTGGAAGTGCTTGCAACACAGTGAACTGGGTATTAGACACTATGTTTATAGAAGAAAAGAAGGAGGCGGAAAGTTTAGGGATATCTGTGTTTACTCTAATAGAGAGAAAATTACGTGGAATGGAGCCAACGAATGTGATTTTTCAGCCTTACCTAATGGGGACGTTTTATAATAGTGCAGCGAAGTTGGGATGGACAGGGATTCATATGGGAACAACACGTGAGGAATTGCTTTTATCGGTTTTTCAAGGTGTGTGTATTTCTATGTGTATAGAGATAGAACGGCTGGAGAAAAAGGTTGGTAGGTTAGATGATGTTTGGCTTGTAGGAGGAGGCAGTGAAAGCTCAATCTGGAGACAAATGTTTGCAGATGCGTTAGGACGTCCCATTCATATTTGCAAAACGAATGAAGTAGGATGCCGTGGGGCGGCGGTATGTGCAGAAATTGCATTGAAAGGTTTTGCAGAGGATGCGCATTTTTGGATACCTAAAGAAGGTGGTATTTATTATCCTAATCCTAGAAGGACAGCAATATATAAGGAACAGATACAAATATATAAAAAGGTATATGATATGGCAGTTTCTGTGTGGGAACAGCAAAAATCATACAAATAGAAAAATATAAGTTGGAGGAAAAGACAATGTTAGTATCAATGAAAGAAATTTTAGACAGAGCAAATCAGGAAAATTATGCAGTGGCTGCACCGGTGGTGCAAACAGAGTTTAATGCACGAACGGCGATTAAATGTGCAGAAGAATTAAATGCCCCAATTATTTTATTAGTGCCCCTCATTTTTGATTATGACGTAGATTTATTTGGGCGCTATTTAAAAGAATTAGCGCAGTCAGCAACAGTACCTGTTGCTATTAATCATGATCATGGTTCAGATTTTCCATCTGCCGTTGAATGTATTCGTGCAGGCTTTTCATCAATTATGGTGGATCGTTCGGAACTGCCGTTTGAAGAAAATATTGCACAAGTTAAAGAATTGGTGAAAGTAGCACATGCTGTAGGTGTCTCAGTAGAGGCTGAACTTGGACATGTAGGCAATGCAAGTAATTACGACACGGATCGTGATGCTGCACTTACAGAACCAGAATTGGCAAAAAAATTTATCGAAGAAACAGGAATAGACTGTTTAGCAGTTGCAATTGGAACTGCGCATGGAGCGTATAACAAAGGACAGATGCCTTATCTCGATTATGAAAGATTAGTAGAGATCAAGAAAGTAACAAATAATTTTCCGCTTGTACTGCATGGGGGATCGGGAACAGGAGACGAGGGTCTTGCTAAAGTTGCTAAAATGGGAATCAATAAAGTAAATATAGGCTGTGAATTGTTTGCATCAGCGATCGATGCTATAGAAAATGCTGATACAGAAGGAAATGGGGCATACGGATTTGCTAATATAATCGAAGAAGGCTATGGATCCAGATTGAAACATTTTATCCGTGTACTAGATTCTGAAGGAAAAGCATGGGAAGTAAAAAAAATAATAAAAAGGGAAAAGGTTGAACTTACGGAAGAAACTATTTTGTAGTAGAGAGGAGAAAGATTATGCGGGGACTTGTACTATATGAATGTGGAAAAACGGAGCTGCGAGAAGTAGAGAAACCTGTGTGTGGGGAAAAAGATATTATTATTAAGGTAGAATCAGCTGCTATTTGTGGCGGTGATGTTCATTTCTATAACGGAACTTTAGATCTTGGAAGCTATCCCATTATTATGGGACATGAGTTTGCCGGCACAATAGCAGAGATGGGACCTAAAGCTGATGCATACTGGAAGATTGGAGATCGAGTTGTATCGGAAAATACAGCTTCAGTATGCGGGCGGTGCCCATCTTGTGAAAAGGGGAATTTTGTGAACTGTGCAAGCCGCCGTACTCTTGGATGCGATGAAGATGGTGCATTTACTCAGTTTGTGAAAATACCAGGAGAACTTTTGGAGGTTTACAAAAATTGTATTTTCCATTTACCAGATTCAATTTCGATGAAAGTAGCACCGTTGTTAGAACCGGCAGCAAATGCTTATATGGCGGTCGTTCAAGAGGGACAGGTTCTTCCAGGAGAGAATGTAGTGGTATTTGGAGCTGGTGCATTGGGATTGTTTAGCGCACAAATTGCAAGCATTGCAGGGGCAGCTAATATTATTATGGTTGGAATGCCAACGGATGAAAATACCAGATTCGAATGTGGGAAAAAATTAGGAGTAACACATACAATTGTAAATAGTGAGGGCGTAGACGTGGCAGGTAAAATTGCTGAAATATGTGGTAAAAGTGGAGTTGCGCTTGCTATTGATGCGGCAGGAGCGCCGTCAGTTTTGAAACAGGCAATAGAAGTTGTTCGGAATGATGGTGTTATTGTTAGAATTGGAATGAATGATAGACCATACGGATACGGATTAAACGAAGTGAATGTAAAGTCTGTAGATATTAAAGGCCATATGGGATATAATACAACATCCTGGCGAAATGTAATTACGTTGGCGGCAGTTGGAAAACTCGATCTCGAAAGTTTGGTGACACATGAATTACCATTAACAGAAATTAAGAAAGGATTTGAATTGTTGAAAGATCAGTCGGCAATTAAAGTATTGATAGATCCAGATAGGTAAGAAATATTTTTATTTTTCCCAATTTATGGTATAATCAAAAAATAAAGAAAATGTTATGACAGCTGGTGTATACTTGGACAGATATTTCTTAAATCAAGTAGAAAAGAGAGGAAACAACAGTGGGAATTATATCCTCAAATAGCCTGGATATAAAAGTAAAGGTTGCAAATTTATATTATTATCAAAATTTATCTCAGCAAGAAATTGCAAAACTTTTAAATATATCAAGAACAACAGTTTCTAGGATATTGAAAAGTTGTATTGAAGAAGGAATTGTTTCAATTCATATCAAGAATACATCAACGTACCAATATGAGCTTGAAAAAAAATTGAGGCAAAAATATAAATTAAAACATGTAAGTGTAGTAAGCGATAAAAATGATAATGAGTTAATTTTGAAAACAATAGGTGATTCGACATCAGACTATTTAAAAGAAGTGATAGATAGTAATGTTCGAATTGGTGTGTCAGCAGGGACTACAATTGCAGGAATCATACATCGATTGCGTCCGATTAGCAGCTATAGTATTGATGTAGTACAAATGTCGGGAGATGCGAGTCATCAGATGAGTAATTGTTCATCTGTACTTACGATTGAAGTGGCAAAAGCATTGGGGGGGATACCTCATGCAATGCATGTTCCGTTACTTGTGCATACAAAAGTGCTTAGGGACCTTTTGTTGGAAGAACCTTTCAATAAAAAGCATTTCCAAGAGCTGGATAATCTTGATATTGCAATTGTAGGATTAGGACTTTTAGATGATCTTCTTCCAGGTACGAGTGATACATGGTATAATTTCGTTGCAGACAAAGAAGAACTTAGAAGAAAGAAGGCGGTCGGGGATATCTGTGGTGTGTTTATAGATAATGACGGCAACATTTGTGATGCGGATATTCAGGATCGAACAATATCTATTTCTCTTGATAAATTGAGAGATATAAAAGAGTGTATTGCAGTTGCTTTTGGAAGAAAGAAGAAGTATATTACGCAGGCTGCGATCAAAGGAGCATTTGTTAATGTGCTGATTATTGATGAGGAACTTGCACGTGCGTTGTTAGAAGAAGATTTGGAATAATAAATTTTCTAGAGTGCAGTGAACGAGAAAGTGGAGAAATTCGAGGGCCTGGCAGAAACCAGACCCTTTTTGTTGTCTAAAAAAGACGGTTATTCAGTAGGATAAGGAATACCATGTTTTTGCTAGAAAATTTAAACAGCTCCGGAGTCCATAAGAAAATCTGTAGAAGGATTTGTCCTGGTATAAACGCAGTCTCCTTGTGTATACGGTACCAGAACAGGTATTAAAAAGTGTAGAAATTACGTTGAATTTGATTAAATTCTCATGTGAGCATGATATAATAGCATAGAAAATGTATATTACGTTCGGCTGAACCGGATATATGTATATCGGGAGATGTGGACATTGTGCTGTGCCAAGAGGATATGTTATACTATATAGGCTATTATAAGGCAGATACAGCAGAAAGGAGTGTCTGCCGGAAGTTGGAGAGGCGTGCAAGTGGAAGCGTATACAAGTTTTGCGTCGGTTTACGATAAGTTTATGGACAATGTTCCTTACCGGGAGTGGGGAGAATATCTGCATGGACTTTTACAGGAATATGGTGTTGTGGAAGGGCTTGTAGTAGATCTCGGCTGTGGTACTGGAACGATGACAGAGATTTTAGCAGAATGTGGATATGATATGATTGGCATAGACAATTCGGAAGATATGCTGGAAGTGGCAATGGAAAAGAAACTAGAATCCGGGCACAATATTCTGTACTTGCAGCAGGACATGCGGACGTTTGAGCTCTATGGAACGGTGCGTGCGGCTGTAAGTGTCTGTGATTCTTTGAATTATATTACAGATCCGGCAGATTTGGAACGTATGTTTTACTGGATAAACAATTATTTAGACCCAGAAGGAATTTTTATTTTTGATTTCAATACAGAATATAAATACAGAGAAATTTTAGGAGAGAGAACTATTGCGGAAAATCGCGAAGACTGTAGTTTTATCTGGGATAATTACTATTATGAGAAAGAAAAAATCAATGAATATGATTTAAGTCTGTTTATTCGGGAAGGAAAAGAAAATATATATAAGAAATATCAGGAAATCCATTACCAGAGAGCATATACTTTGGAAGAGATGCGAGAATATATCGAAAAAGCAGGAATGAAATTTATTACAGCATATGACGCATTTACAAAGAATTCCCCTACTCTTCAGAGTGAACGGATTTATGTAATTGCCAGGGAGTACGGGAAGAAAACATGAGAATAAGCAGTATATATAAATAGAGATAGAAAGAGAGGATAAAGATAGATGAAAGATTATATTGTAAGAGCAGCCGCGGCAGACACACAGATCCGCGCATTTGCTGCATCTACGACAAATATGACAGAAGAAGCACGCAGGAGACATCAGACAAGTCCGGTGGCGACGGCGGCGTTGGGACGTCTGTTGACAGGCGGCGTAATGATGGGAAGTATGATGAAAAATCCAACAGATATATTGACATTACAGATACAGTGCGCAGGACCGATCGGAGGAATGACAGTCACAGCAGACAGCCAGGGAAGGGCAAAAGGGTATGTGGTAAACCCAGAGGTAATGCTGCCGCCCAAAAACGGAAAGCTGGATGTAGGCGGAGCACTGGGAGCAGGATTTTTAAATGTCATCAAGGATATGGGATTAAAGGAACCCTATTGTGGACAGACGGTTTTGCAGACAGGAGAGATTGCGGAGGATTTGACCTATTATTTTGCTACCTCTGAGCAGGTTCCGTCTTCTGTAGGACTTGGAGTTTTGATGGAAAAGGACAATACAGTGCGGTGTGCCGGAGGTTTTATTGTACAGGTGATGCCGTTTGTAGAAGAGGCTGTGTTAGAAAAGCTGGAAAAGAATATACAGAATATTCAGTCTGTGACCGCTATGCTGGATAATGGACATACGCCGGAAGAAATGCTGGAGAAGGTACTGGAGGGGCTGCATGTGGAGGTGACGGACACCCTTCCGGCGGAATTTTACTGTAATTGTTCAAAACAGCGGATTGAGAAGGCAATTATCAGTATTGGTAAAAAAGAGATACAGTCCATGATTGACGACGGAAAAGAAATTGAGGTAAAGTGTCATTTCTGTAATACTGCGTACAACTACACAGTAGAGGAACTAAAGGAATTATTGAAGAAAAGCAGATAGGCAGGTAAGAAGATGAGAGACGGATTTATAAAAGTAGCGGCAGCAACGCCGGACATTAAGGTGGCAGATGTAGAGTATAATACGAAAAAAATATGTGAGTCGATCGAAGCGGCAGTAGAAGAACATGCAAAAATCATAGTATTTCCAGAGCTGTGTGTTACAGGATATACATGTGGGGATCTGTTTGCCCAGGATGTGCTGCTGAAAAAAGCGAAAGAGGTGTTGTTTGAAATTGCAGCTTTTACAAAGGACAAGGACTGTCTGGTATTTGTCGGTGTTCCACTGGGAATAGAGGAGAAGATCTATAATGTGGCGGCGGCGTTAAACCATGGAGAATTGCTGGGATTGACGACGAAAACGTTTCTTCCAAATTACGGGGAGTTTTATGAGATGCGCCAGTTTACTCCGGGCCCCAAAACCGCAAGGGAAATTTTATTTGAAGGGAAGAAAATTCCGTTTGGGCCGCAGCTTTTATTTCAGGCAGACTCTATAGAAAACTTGATCGTATCTGCGGAAATCTGTGAGGATGTCTGGTCTGTGGTTCCTCCAAGTATTCAGGCGGCGACAGAAGGCGCTGTCATATTAGTGAACTGTTCTGCCAGTGATGAGACCATTGGAAAGGATGCTTATAGAAGAGAACTGATTCAGGGACAGTCTGCGCGGCTGATTGCGGGCTACGTATACGCAAATGCGGGAGAGGGCGAATCGACTACGGATGTGGTGTTCGGCGGGCACAATATCATTGCGGAAAATGGTACAGTGCTTGCGGAGGCAAAGCGTTTTAAAAATGAAGTGATTTATACGGAGATTGATATACAAAGATTAATCGGAGAGCGCAGAAGAAATACGACATTTCAAGCTGCCGAAGAAAGAAGGCTTATGCGGATTCCGTTTTCTATCGAAAAAGAGGCAGCAGAATTGACACGAAAATTTCCGAAAAAGCCGTTTGTGCCTGCCGACGAGCAGATTCGTTCCAGGCGGTGTGAAGAGATTTTGGAGATCCAGGCGATGGGATTAAAGAAGCGTTTGGCACATACAGGAGCAAAGACTGCAGTAGTAGGGCTTTCCGGAGGACTGGATTCTACGCTTGCCCTGCTTGTAACAGCACGTGCATTTGAGATGTTGAAAAAGGATAAAAAAGAAATTCTGGCTGTGACAATGCCATGTTTTGGAACGACAGACCGGACTTATCAGAATGCCTGCAAAATGGCAGAACAGGTGGGCGCTGCTTTGAAAGAGGTACCTATTGCAGAGGCAGTGCGCGTGCATTTTAGAGACATTGGACAAAAAGAAAGCGATCACAGTGTTACGTATGAAAATGCGCAGGCGAGGGAGAGAACCCAAGTCTTGATGGACATTGCCAACCGGACAGGAGGCATGGTGATCGGAACAGGAGATATGTCAGAGCTGGCGCTTGGGTGGGCGACCTACAATGGAGATCATATGTCTATGTATGGCGTGAACGCTTCTGTGCCAAAGACATTAGTGCGTTATCTGGTAAAGTATGCCGCAGATGAGACAACAGATGAAAGATTAAAGAAAGTGCTGTATGATGTGCTGGATACTCCGGTCAGTCCGGAGCTTCTGCCGCCTAAAGACGGCGATATCGCACAGTGTACGGAGGACTTAGTCGGGCCCTACGAATTGCATGATTTCTTTTTATATTATATGCTCCGCTTTGGATACAGTCCGAAGAAAATTTTCCGTCTGGCTAGGGACACATTTGAACAGGAGTATGATACAGAGACGATTTTGAAATGGCTGGAAATCTTTGTGAAACGGTTTTTCTCTCAGCAGTTTAAGCGTTCCTGTCTCCCTGACGGGCCAAAGATTGGAACGGTTGCACTTTCTCCAAGAGGGGATTTGAGAATGCCCAGTGATGCCAGCGCGGCTGTCTGGTTACAGGAAATAAAAGAAATATCCAACAGAATGGAAAATACAGAATCCAGATAAAAGGGAGAAATAAAGCTATGAAATTAATCAAAACGAAAGAGGCTGTGGGCTGTGTGCTCTGCCATGATATTACGCAGATTATCCCTGGAGTAGTAAAAGATGCGGTATTTCGTAAGGGACATGTTGTGACGGAGGAAGATATACCCGTACTGCTTTCTGTAGGGAAGGAAAATCTCTATGTATGGGAAAAGGAAGAGGGGATGCTGCATGAAAATGAGGCGGCGGAAATTCTGCGCAAGGTATGTCAGGGAGAGTATATGGAGCCTTCTGAAGTAAAAGAAGGAAAAATTGAACTGACGGCACAGTGTGACGGGCTTTTAAAGATTGACAGGCAGAAGTTAAATAAGGTAAACAGCATAGGAGAGATAGTGTTGGCCTCACGACATGGGGATTTTCCGGTCAAAAGAGGAGACAAAATTGTAGGGATGAGAGTTGTGCCTCTTGTGATCAAAGAAGAAAAAATGCATCGTGTAGAAGAGATCTGTGCGGGAGAACCGATCTTTCATCTGCTTCCTTTCAGAAAAATGAAAGCGGGTATTGTGACGACGGGAAGTGAAGTGTATTATGGACGCATCCAGGATCAGTTTACGCCTGTTGTAAAGAAAAAATTAGAAGAGGCCGGCATGGAAGTCATGGGAAATACACTGTGTAATGATGACGCAGGCATGGTGACGGATGCGATACGAGAATGGATAAAAGAGGGAGCAGGGCTGGTTGTCTGTACAGGTGGAATGAGCGTGGATCCGGATGACAGAACCCCGCTGGCTATCCGAAATGCGTCAGATGAAGTGATTACCTATGGGGCACCGGTGCTGCCTGGCGCGATGTTCATGCTTGCCTATGCAGGAGAGATTCCGGTTGTGGGGCTTCCAGGATGTGTGATGTATGCAAGGCGCACGATTTTTGACCTGGTGTTGCCCAGACTTGCGGCAGGAGAGCGTCTCTGTGCGGAGGATTTCTACAGATTAGGAGAAGGAGGGCTTTGCCTGAACTGTCCTACGTGTACGTTTCCGAACTGTGGATTTGGAAAATAGGAGAGAAAGGAGCTCACATATGACGGGCTTTTATGAACAATTAAGAGAGGCGATGACAGAACAGGAAGGTGACATCTGGATAGAGACAGTATTGGAAGGGCCGGATATGGGAAAAAAGTATCTGCTTGCAGAAAAGGAAAAGAACGAAAAGATGCTAAGAAAGGATGTGCGTATTTTCCTTGAACGGGCAGGACGTACGCCAGAGCTGGTCATCTGCGGCGGGGGACATGTCTCTATTCCGGTGATTCAGATGGGAAGAATGCTGGGATTTACTGTTACTGTATTGGAGGATCGCCCTAAATTCGCCGATCATGCAAGGCAGGCAGGGGCGGACAGGGTATTCTGTGAGCCTTTTGAGGAAGGGCTTTCTAAAATTCCAGGCAATTTGGACACATGGTTTATTATTGTCACCAGGGGGCATCGGTATGATGCGCTCTGTCTGGAGGCAATTTTACATAAGACAAGGGCCTATGTGGGAATGATGGGGAGTAAAAGGCGCACAGCAATTGTGAAAAATCAGCTGGAAGAAAAAGGAATCCCGCGTATAGATTTAGAAAATGTTCATACACCGATCGGGTTGAAAATAGGCGCGGAGACACCGGAGGAAATTGCAGTATCCATTCTGGCAGAAGTCATACAGGTGAAAAATAAAGAAAAGAAAGGCGGCGGGTATCCAAAAGAGATACTATGCGCTTTGACAGGACAAGGAGAAGAAAAGATACAACAGAAAAAAGTACTTGCAACGATTATTTCACGCAAAGGTTCAGCGCCCAGAAGCGTGGGAACGAAAATGTTGATTTTCGAGGATGGAACAGCGATTGGAACCATTGGAGGAGGCTGTGCAGAAAGTGAAATCACGCAAAGAGCGCTTCAAATGCTGCGCATAAACGAACCAAAGTTTCAAATCTGCCCTGTGGATATGACGGCAGAGGAAGCGGAAGATGCCGGCATGGTGTGCGGGGGCGTGATAGAGGTCATGTTAGAAATAGTTGACGGTATTTGAAAAAAATGATAGGATAAGAAAAAAGAATAGATACTTATATAGGTTCATAATCGGTTGAACGTCTCTACCAGCTGCCGTAACAGCTGACTATAAGTGAAAGCAGGCTTAAGTGCCTGCTGTCTTATAGAATATTGGAAAAGGAGTGTTTGACAGATGAATGAATCTATTTTTATTTTACAGGGAGATATTATTTACACAAAAGAAGTCGGCAAATTTGAAATTTGTGAAAACGGATATCTTGTGTGTGAACAAGGAAAGGTAAAAGGGGTATATCGCACGCTTCCATTTACACTTGGCGGAATACCTGTCAAAGATTATAAAGGAAAACTTCTGATTCCAGGACTGGTAGATCTGCATATTCACGCGCCGCAGTATTCCTTCCGGGGACTGGGAATGGATATGGAACTTCTGGAATGGCTGAATGTCAATACATTTCCGGAAGAAGCTAAATATAGAGAGTTAGATTATGCACGAAAAGCATACGAGATTTTTACAGAAAATTTAAAGAAGAGCGCGACTACAAGAGCGTGTATTTTTGCAACGGTTCACAGAGAGGCGACCCTTCTTCTGATGGATCTGCTGGAAGAAGCAGGTCTTGGTACGATGGTGGGAAAAGTCAACATGGACAGGAATTGTCCGGATTATTTAAGAGAAGGCTCTGCAAAAGAGTCTGCTGCTGAAACAGTGGAATGGATACGGGATGTGGAGCATAAGAAATATAAATACACAAGTCCAATCTTAACCCCGCGTTTTATTCCGAGTTGTACAGATGAGCTGATGGAAAATCTGAAAAAAATTCAGTTAAGGTACAGTCTGCCAGTACAGTCTCATCTGTCAGAAAATATCAGTGAGATTGCTTGGGTGAAAGAGTTGTGCCCGCAGGCGGAATTCTATGGTGACGCCTACGATCGTTTCGGCTTGTTCGGAGCAGATGCGCCGACAGTGATGGCACATTGTGTGCACAGTGATGAGAGGGAAATAAAGAGGATGAAGGAAAACAAGGTGTTCATTGCCCATTGTCCAGAATCTAATATGAATGTATCCTCTGGAATCGCTCCGGTGAGAAGATTTTTAGAGGAAGGACTGCATGTAGGAATTGGAAGTGATGTGGCGGGAGGTACTACAGAGAACCTGTTTACTGCAATGGCACATGCCATTCAGGCGTCTAAGTTAAGATGGAGGATACAAGATGAGAGCTTAAAACCTCTTAAAGCAGAGGAAGTATTTTATATGGCGACAAAGGGAGGCGGAGAATTCTTTGGAAAGGTCGGAAGCTTTGAAGAAGGGTATGAGTTTGATGTTGTAGTTCTCGATGACAGCAGGTTAAAGCATCCACAGTACCTGGATATACAGAAAAGACTGGAGCGTATGATTTATCTTGCAGATGATCGTGAAATTGCGGCAAAATATGTAGGTGGGAGAAAGATTTTATAAGAGGCAGGCAGACGAGAAAAAGAGACAGGCAGATGTCAGAGAAATGTTCTGCGGAGGTGACGGTATGGAAAGACAGGAACATATAGTAGGGAAAAGTGTAAAAAGAGTAGATGCCTTTGAAAAAGTGACAGGGCGTGCGAAATATACAGATGATTTGTGCGGCAAGGAAGCGTATGTGGCAAAAATTCTGCATGCGACAGTTGCACACGGAATCGTAAAATCCATTGATACAAAAGAGGCAGAGAAAATACCAGGCGTGGTGAAAATTGTGACCTGTTTTGATGTGCCAAAGATTTATTTTCCTACAGCCGGACATCCCTGGTCCACAGATCCGGCACATCAGGATGTGGCGGATCGTCTGCTTTTGACGGAACATGTCCGATTTTACGGCGACGATATAGCGGCGGTAGTCGCAGAAAATGAAGTGGCCGCAGTGCAGGCGGTCAGGGCGCTTAAGGTAGAATATGAAGAGCTTCCGTTTGTGCTGGATGTACAAAAGGCAATGGAAGAAGGCGCCCCGCAGATACATGATACATACCCCAATAATATTTTGAAGCATACGACTATACGAAATGGAGAGTATGAAAAGGCTCGAAAAGAACCAGAACTTACAAAAGTAGAAGGATGGTACCAGACTCCTACGGTACAGCATTGCCATATTGAAAATTTTATCTGTTATGCCTATATGGAGCAGGGGCGTATTGTGCTTGTCTCTTCTACACAGATTCCCCACATATGCCGTCGTGTGGTAGGGCAGGCGCTTGGGATTCCCTGGGGAAAAGTACGGGTAATAAAGCCTTACATAGGCGGGGGATTTGGAAACAAGCAGGATATTCTCTATGAGCCACTCTGCGCATATCTTAGTACGGTAGTAGGCGGGAGAATGGTGAAGTTGGATGTTTCCAGGGAGGAAACATTTGTATGCAACAGAGTAAGGCATGCGATCCGTATACATATTATCTCCTATGTGAGAAAGGACGGAACATTTGCGGCCCGTAAAATAGAATGTTTTTCTGATCAAGGGGCATATGCATCTCATGGACACAGTATCGGGGCAAAATGTATGAACTGTTTCCCACAGCTTTATCCATGTCCGAATATAGAAGGAGATTCCTATACAGTGTTTACAAATAAATCTGTGGCAGGCGCTATGAGGGGATACGGGATTCCGCAGGCAATGTTTGCTATGGAAAGTCATATGGAGGATGTAGCCAAGGCTATGGGAATTCCTTCTTATCAGCTCCGTTTTCAGAATATTATGCCGAAGGGATTCAAGGACGGCTTTTCAAAAAATGTCAACTATTATGATACATTCCGCGAATGTATGGAGAAAGGAAATAAGGCATTCCGATATGAAGAGAAATTAAAGGAATTTAAGAATCAGACCGGAGAGATACGACGCGGCGTGGGAATGGCGGTATTTTGGTACAATACAGGCGTGTGGCCGATTTCTCTGGAAACGTCTGCATGCAGGATGGTTTTAAATCAGGATGGTTCTATTCAGGTACAAGTAGGAGAGACAGAAATCGGACAGGGAGCAGATACTGCTTTTGCCCAGATGGCAGCGGAGACACTAGGAATTCCCTTTGAAGATGTACATGTTATGACAGTACAGGATACAGACATTACTCCGTTTGGTTTAGGGGCATATGCCTCCAGACAGACATATATGGCAGGCTTTTCTATCCGGCAGACGGCTACGCTTCTAAAGGAAAAGATTTTGGATGCTGCGTGTGAGCTGACTCGTCAGATAAAAGAAAACATGGACATTGTAAATGGGAAAATTGTTCGGACGACAGATGGAAGTATACTGATGACAATGGAAGAACTGGCGATGGAAAAGCTGTACAGCCTGACAAATAATGGACATTTAACAGCGGAGAGTAGTTGTCAGATAAAAAATAATGCGTATTCCTTTGGCTGTACCTTTGCAGAGGTGGAAGTAGATATACCTGCATGTAGGGCAGAGGTCATTGATATTCTCAATGTCCATGACTGTGGAAAGCTGATTAATCCGGCACTTGCAAAGGCACAGGTGCATGGCGGAATGAGTATGGGGATTGGATATGGGCTTACCGAACGTTTGATTTACGATGAGAAGACGGGAAAACCACTGAATAATAATCTTTTGGATTATAAACTGTCGACATTTTTAGATCACCCCAGCCTGCGGGCGGAATTTATAGAAAATTATGAGCCTACCAGTGCTTATGGTACAAAGGCGTTAGGAGAACCTCCTACTTGCTCCATTGCTCCGGCAATCCGAAATGCGGTTTTAAATGCAACAAAAGTGGCGGTAAATGAGATTCCTTTGACACCACATATTTTATTTAAACGGTTCAAAGAAGAAGGTCTTATTTAAGGAGGGGGATTCAGATGTATGATATAAAAGCATTATATGAGGCGGAAAATATATCGCATGCAATCCAGTTGCTTGAGAGACATCCCGCAGCACAGATTATTGCCGGCGGGAGTGATGTGTTGGTACAGATAAGAGAGGGAAAGCGTGCAGGGGTAGAGCTAGTCAGTATATATGGGCTGGAAGAGTTAAAAGGTGTCTGTCTGGAAGAAGATGGTACACTTCGAATTGGTTCTCTGACGAGTTTTTCTCATATTACAAGAGATCCTCTGATTCAGAGAATCATTCCAGTTTTGGGAGAGGCGGTAGATATGGTAGGAGGGCCGCAGATTCGAAATATTGGAACAATCGGAGGAAATACATGTAACGGGGTAACATCAGCGGATTCAGCCTCTACACTTTTTGCATGGGACGCAGTGATCGAATTGACCGGACCGGAAGGGAGCCGCAGAATCCCGATTCAAGAGTTCTATATTCGTGCAGGCAAGGTGGATTTGCGTCCGGCAGAGATACAAACGGGCATCTTGATTCAGAAAAAATCTTATGAAGGCTATGCAGGACATTACATTAAATATGCGATGAGAAATGCGATGGATATTGCTA
Organism: Mediterraneibacter flintii; assembly: GCF_055387595.1. Classification (NCBI taxonomy): domain Bacteria; kingdom Bacillati; phylum Bacillota; class Clostridia; order Lachnospirales; family Lachnospiraceae; genus Mediterraneibacter; species Mediterraneibacter flintii. Next base: position 2,570,669 of record NZ_AP031405.1, on the reverse strand, counting down.
CTCTGGGATGCTCCGTAAATGTAAAACTGACAGCCGACAAAAAGAGCATAGAAGATGTGCGGATTGCCTATGGGGTGGCAGGGCCTGTCCCAATGCGTGCCGTACATGCAGAGGAGGCCGGCAGAGGGAAGGAAATCACAGAGGACAGCATAGAGAGTATCTCCCAGGCTGTACTGGAAGATATAATGCCGCGTGACAGTTGGAGAGCAAGCAAGGCGTTTCGTGAACATATATCAAAAGTTCTCTGTAAGCGCGCATTAAAAGAAGCAGTCTTAAGAGCCGGATATACAGAACTAAAAACGGAACATACAGACTCTCTGCATGTCGATACGGCATATATGGGAGGTGAACAGGGATGAGCAAAGAACAAAATATACAATATAAACTAGTCCGCTGTAAGATCAATGGCGTAGAACGAGAGACAATGGTAGATGTACGAGCGTCACTTACGGATATGCTGCGGGGGGATTACCATTTGAACAGTGTGAAGAAAGGCTGTGAAGTAGGAGAATGTGGAGCATGCAATGTATTGATTGACGGAGAGTGTTATAATTCCTGCATTTATCTTGCGGTCTGGGCAGATGGCAAAGAAATCCGTACACTGGAAGGGCTTTTAGGAGAGAATGGGGAACTTTCAGATATTCAGCAGGCATTTATCGACGAAACAGCAGTACAGTGCGGTTTCTGTACACCAGGGATTATTATGAGCGCGGTAGAAATATTGGAATCTGGAAAAGAATACACCAGAGAAGAACTAAGAAAACACCTCTCTGGTCATCTGTGTAGATGTACTGGATATGAAAATATACTAAACGCAGTAGAAAAAACAATGAAGAAGAGATTAGCGAAATGAAGCGTATGCGGAATTGAGCTGGCACTGCGGAAGTTGACAAAAATGGCTCGCACAAGAGGGCGTGCATTGCAACGTTCGTCAGGGCTTCGCCGGAATTCCTCACTTTTGCAACACACGCCCTCCCTCGCTTACACTTTCGCTAGCTTAAGTTTATAATTTCAGACAGAAAAGAATCGACTTCACGTTGTTATGCATTTCCAATCGGAAGTAAACAAATTTTTCTGGTTGGGAACTCGTGGCAGTGTGAAGTCGATTTCTTTTCTATCTAAACATAATCTTAACATGTAGTTTGTTAATATTATCACTGTCTTAATAGAAAAACGGCTATGATAAATATAGAAAAAGTAAGAAGTATTTATTTTTGAGAGGGTGATATATATGCTGACAAATCTTTTACTTGGGATGATTGTGACGGGTGGAATTCTCTATGGACTGCGTCTAATGAATAAATTAGATGATTGGAGAATGGAAGAGCGAGAGCTTAAGAAGGAAGAAGAGGCAAAGCATAGGACGGCTGTTGTGTTTGGCATGGAGGAAAATAAAGCACTGACAGGCTGGTTTGAAAAAATTGGTGTGGAGACTGTCTGGATGGAAGGGGTTTATATAGAGCAGGGATTAGAGCATGTACGTTATGTAATAGCGGCCGGAGATTCAGATATTGATAATCTTTCTGTGCTGAATCTGTTTCGAAATATGTATCCAGAAGCAGAAACATTTGGAGTTTGTAATGAGAGAGCGAATAGAAAACTTTACAAACAAGCAGGGGGGTATCTGTTCTGGCACCGAGAGGAACTGCTGCAGAGGTTAGAACTGCTGCTTATGGAGCACGAGGCAGGTGTGGCATAATGGGCAGAGTAGGAAAGAGACTGACACAGACACAAATGATCGTTATAGGTTATGTACTGATTATTGCGGCAGGAACGTTTCTTCTTATACTTCCAGTATCCACCAGAGAGGGGATATTTACCTCTCCGGTGGATGCTTTATTTACTGCAACATCAGCATCCTGTGTGACGGGACTTGTTATTGCAGATACCTTTCAGCACTGGTCTATGTTTGGACAAACAGTAATACTGACCTTGATTCAGATTGGTGGTCTGGGCTTTATGACAATCGGCGTCTTCTTCGCGATCGTCCTGCGCAGAAAAATTGGACTTTGGACAAGAGGGACACTACAGGAAAGTGTCAATATTATGCAAGTAGGAGGAATTGTCAGGCTTGTTAAAAAGATTATTATAGGTACCCTGTTTTTTGAAGGAATCGGCGCTTTGATTTTGTCCTGGCGATTCAGTCAGACGATGGAATTAGGGAAGGCGGTATATTTCGGGGTTTTTCATTCTATCTCTGCATTCTGCAACGCAGGGTTTGATCTGATGGGAGAGGAAGCGGCGTATTCCTCTTTTACGACTTATTCTGGGGACTGGGTTGTGAATGTAGTTCTAATGTTACTTATTATCATCGGAGGAATTGGCTTTTTTGTCTGGAACGATATTTCCATCCATAAATTTCATTTCCGAAAATATAGACTACATACGAAGATTACGCTTTTTGTGACGGCTGTATTGATTTTGGGAGGGGCAGCACTTCTATTTATATTTGAACAAGAAAATACCATAAAAGGGATGCCCGTAGACGAACAGATATTATGTTCTTTGTTTGGTTCTGTAACAGCCCGAACTGCTGGATTTAATACGGTAGATACAGGGGCATTGACAGACAGCAGCAAAATACTTACTATTATATTGATGTTTATCGGTGGAAGCCCAGGTTCTACTGCAGGCGGTATTAAGACGACGACATTCGCGGTGCTGCTTGTATATGTACATGCGAATCTCAGACAGAAGCATGATTGTGATATTTTCCACAGAAGACTGGACAATGGAGCGATTCGAAAAGCAAGTGCGGTGATGAGCATTAATTTGTTCCTATCTGTTATGGCAGTGCTTATTATAGTTACGATACACACGATCGATGCAACAGATGTGGCTTTTGAGGTAGTATCGGCGATGGGAACAGTAGGAATGTCTACAGGAATTACAAGGGAACTGGGAAATGTAGCAAAGCTGACATTGATTTTCCTAATGTACTGCGGAAGAGTGGGAAGCATGACATTTGCGCTCTCTCTACGCGGGCACAAGGTGGAAGCCCCTGTAAGAGAGCCGGCAGAACAGATTATGATAGGGTGAGTTCCCCTTTCTTTATAAGAGATATGCAGCGAAAGTGAGAGGGGATAAGGAGGAAAAATGAAATCGGTTTTAATTATAGGATTGGGAAGACTTGGACATCATCTCTGTGTTAATATGTCCCGTTTGGGAAATGAAGTGATGATTGTAGATGAAGATGAGGAGAGCATGCAGGATCTGCTTCCCTATGCTGTGATGGCAAAAGTGGGTGACTGTACAAAAGAAGATGTGTTAAAAAGCCTGGGAGTCGGAAATTTTGACATCTGCTTTGTATGTATCGGATCAAATTTTCAGAGCAGCTTGGAAATCACAAGTTTATTGAAAGAGATGGGTGCAAAGTATGTTGTAAGCAAAGCAAACCGTGATATTCAGGCCAAATTTTTGTTGCGTAACGGTGCAGACGAGGTTATTTATCCGGATAGGGATGTAGCAGAAAGGCTGGCAGTAAAGCATAGTGCGAATCATGTATTTGATTATATTGAGCTGACAGAAGGATATTCGATATTTGAGATTCCTCCAATGAAAAGCTGGGTAGGGAAGAGTATCCGTCAGATCGCGATCCGTTCTACCTATCATGTCAGTGTTCTTGGTATCAAGGTGGACGGTCATTTAAATCTTCTGCCGCAGTCAGACAGAATACTGGAGGCGGACGATCATTTGATGGTGGTAGGGCTGAAAAAGGATATTGATAGGATACTGGCAAATATTTGAGTAAGAGGATGTAAGGATTTATCAGAGGCAAGATAGGAGGCAGAGGTGAAAAGGACAAAAAAATTACTGCAAAGGACAGGAGCTTATAAAAGGCTTGTCTATATACTGCGGAGCGTGCTGATTGTATTGTCCGCCAGCCTTGTGTGTCTATTGCTGAATCGGTTCGGAATAGAGAAGGAAAATGGGCTGATGGTATTTTTGGTAGGAGTGCTTCTAATCAGCGTTTTTACCGAAGGATATGAATATGGGATTATTGGAGCAGCGGTCAGTGTAATGATGTTCAATTATTTTTTTACAGTTCCGGTGCATACGTTTGCAATTATGAATCCAAACGATGTGGCGCTGCTCGTATTTTTTTTGATTGCTGCCTGTATTTCTTCTAGTCTTGCTGTGCGTTTTCAGAAACAGTTTCTTATTTCCCAGAAAAATGAACAGACGGCGTTGCGTCTTCTGGAAATGTCAGAGAAATTTATCAATGTTACGGGAAAGGAAAATATTATCCGACTGGGACAGAGGTATATCCGTGAGTATACTGGATATGAATGTATAGTGGAAGGGAAAGAAGAAAGTGCGAAGATAGAAGGGAAAAAAGACGCAGAAAAGGAAGAAGATGCCGGTGATTATCTGCTGTTTCCTATTGGTGGAATGTTGCGGCAGCAGGGGATACTAAAAGTGTATAATCACAGACAGGGGATACATCCAGAACAGGAAATGCTGATAAAAGCAGCAGCAAACCAAATCGGGATTGCCCTTGACAGAGAAATGATTTATGCACAGCAGGAACAGACTCGGCTGGAGGTGGAACGGGAGCATATGAAAAGTAGTATGCTACGTAGTATTTCCCATGATTTCAGAACGCCACTTACAGGAATTATTGGGGACTGTGGACTTATATTAAACGGACATGATCAGGAGGAAACAGGGCAAAAGGAATTGGTAAGAGATGTAATGGAGCAGGCAATTTGGCTCAATAAGATGATGGAAAATATTTTAAGCATGACGAAGATAGAAAGCGGAGCACAGTTCATTGAGAAAAGTCAGGAGGTAGTGGATGATCTTGTCTATGAAGCAAAGAAGCACATTATTGGACTAAAGGAGCACAGGGATTTTCGCAGTTCTCTTCCGAAAGAAGTGATTGTTGTACAGGCAGATGGAAAAATGATTGTACAGGTATTGGTGAACCTTCTGGACAATGCTATGAAGCACACAGAAGAAGGGGGAAAAATCAGCCTGAATGTATTTCATAGAAAGGGAAAGGTTTATTTTGTTGTGGAAGATGACGGAAAAGGAATTGTGCAGGGTATGGAGGAGAAAATTTTTGGAGAATTTGTATCTATTTCGGAGAACAGTGTAGGAATAAAAGGCAGTACAGATCAAAAAAGAGGAATTGGGCTTGGACTTGCGATTTGTAAGGAAGTTGTAGAAGCGCACGGAGGAAAGATCTGGGCGGAGAATAGAACAGAAGGGGGAGCGAGGTTCACCTTCTGGCTGAAGGCAGAACAGGTGGAATAGGATGGAAGAGAAGAAGAATATTTTAATTGTGGAGGATGATAAATATATTATAAATTTTTTATCTATGTCTTTAAAGGAAGAGGGATATGGATATTACACTACAGGGACTGTGAAAGAGGCGATTCGTCTTTTCTATGCAAATCGTCCAGATTTGGTGATTTTAGATCTGGGTTTGCCGGACGGAGATGGGATGGAGGTACTTAGAAATGTTCGGGAGATTGCGGATGTACCGGTAATTGTAGTGTCGGCAAGGCAGGAAGAGCAAGAAAAAATACAGGCATTAGATGAAGGGGCGGACGATTATGTTACAAAACCTTTCTATATGGGAGAGCTGCTCGCAAGGATTCGTGCAGCAATGCGCAGAAAAGAAAAGAGAGGAAAGGAAGAAGACACAGTTTTTTGCAAGGATGCCCTGGTAGTGGATTATACAAAGAGAACAGTGGAGGTAAACGGTACGGAAGTACATCTGACACCGATTGAGTATAAAATCCTTATTCTTTTAATTGAGAACCGTGGAAAAGTACTGACGCAGAACTATATTCTAAAAGAGATATGGGGATATACGCAAGGGGTAGAAGCAGGAACCTTAAGAGTGTTCATGGCGACCCTTAGACGAAAGATTGAGGAAAACCCCTCGGAACCCAAATATATTGTCACGGAAGTGGGAGTAGGATACCGTTTCCAAGCATAATATAAAGAACGGACGGCTATGTTTAGCACAACAGTAAAGAGAATAAAGCGCAGGAATTGACAGAATATAGCCCTGGAGGCGACATAATCTATGGAGTGCCTCCAGGGCATCTCGCATTTCATGCCTGTCTCGGAGGACAGGCTTTGCCCGATAAGGTATGCAGAATATCTGGAATTTTGGAGGAAGCGGGAAAAATCTGGTAGCTGGGTTCATTGATATCTTCCAGATAATGAGCATCTGAACTGCTGATCATATGGCAGTTTAAAAAATAAGGATGCTGTTTTTGGATTGTATGTAGATTTTTGAAATCATGGATTTCCGCACAGGTAAATGTACTGTCAGGCGGAACAAAGCCAAGATTTGAAAGCAGGCTGGTGGAAGGTTTGTCAATGTGGGCTGGGTACGCGATACCGCCGTAAGAAGCTACAAGTAAAAAAGCCTCGTCAAAAGTGATATTTGTAGCATTGATTAATAGATTTTTGACTGTTTCTACTACAATGTCATGTTCGTCCATAACTTGCTGCTTTCCAAAAATACATTCATCATTTTCTACTGCCTGAAGACGGCTGTATACGTACTGGTCAAAGGCAAGTGCTGCGTCTAGTTCAGGAAAGAGGCAGATGATATGCACTTCCTCAATAGTACACAATTCCATGCCGGGAATCACAATAACACCATACTGTTGTCCGTGATGTATGGCAGCAGGACAGTTCTTACAGCTATTATGATCTGTAAGAGCGATGACATCCAGCCCTTTTACGGCTGCCATTCCTACAATATTGGCAGGTGTCATATCATCATCCCCGCAGGGAGAGAGGCAAGAGTGTAGATGTAGATCATAATAAAGACCGTTCACGAAAGCCCTGCCTCATAGATTTCCAGTGCGATGTCAAACACGGGAAGTGTTGTAGACAATACGGCGATTCCTTCCTCTTCTGCTTTGGCAAGTGTTCCCTCGTCCAGAGAAACACCTTCTGCCAGGACAATACAGGCAACATCAGCCAGAGAAGCTACAGCGAGTGTATTCTTATTCCCCATGACTGTGACCCAGACACTATCAGCGGGCGCTTTGCTCATGGCAATGCTTAAGAGATCACAGCAGAATACTTTGGAAACTGTTCGGTCAGGATTACCCTTTGCAAGAAGGGTACATTCCGGCAGAGTGAGAATGGATTTCAATTCCATATTATTCCTCCTTTTTCGGTACGCCGAATTCAGAAAGCTCGGCGGTTAGTTTTTGAATATAATCGGAGAGCAGTCGTGAGTTTTCATCCTGACAGCCTCCCGATAGATGCATCGCTTTTGACAGGTGTTCAATTTCTTTTGACAGGCTGGAAATATGTTCTCTTAGCACATAGATACAGTCATTACTCGTAGCGGCACCGCGTACGATATCTTCTGCCAGAGTCTGACAGGTGGGCGCTCCACAGGAACCGCAGTCCAAACCAGGGAATTTTTTGGTGAGTGCCTCTACGGTACTCATCATTTCCAGACTTTCCTTGAAAGTATTGCCGAGACGGAATACCGGCTCATATTCTACATTGTCATCCCAGTAAAGATTCTTTGCTTCCGGTGTTGTAATAAGATGACTGCGGGATACCGGCTGATATTTAAGGATACGTTTGGTTTTAGTGGTGGCAACATATGCATTTTCAACCGTAAGGGTTCCACCTACGCAGCCACCATTACAGGCATTCAATTCAACGAATTTCAGACCATGAATTTTCTCATCCTCCAGTTCTTCCAATACTCTTAAGATATTGACGATACCATCGGCAGCAAGATAATTGTCTACTAAGAGTCCGCCCACTTCTCCTCCGGCATTGCTCCACCCGATACCGATTCTTCCGGAAGCAGCCAGTGGCGTTAACTGACTTTCGTCTCGGCTCATAAGGGGAAGTAAAAGCGGATAGACATCCTTGATTGCAACGACTTTATCGATGTTACTTTTGTCAATTCCAAGAGGTGCTTTTGCATAGGAGACTTTAGAAGGACAAGGAGAAATAAAGATAATTCCAATATCCTCTGAAGGAAGCCCTGTCTTTTGGATTGCCCTCTTGCGTGCGATTTCTGCCGCAACCTCTACAGGAGGTTTAATAGGAAGGAGTCGGGAAATCAAAGAGGGAAATTTTACCCGTATCAGTCGAACGACAGAAGGACAGGCGGAACTGATAAAGGGAGCCTCGTCGGCATGCGCCTGTATGTACGCTCGGGACACCTCCGAGACAAGTTCTGCCGCCGCGCTGACTTCATATACATCATCGAAGCCTAATCGGATTAAAGCGTTTAATACAATGTCTACATTGGACAGATTATTATACTGGGCATACAGCGAAGGCGCCGGCAGAGCCACGGTGTATTTATAGTCGTTCATAACGGCGAGGGGGTCATAAGCAGGAATTTTAGCATGATGCGGACAATAGCGGATACATCTGCCGCAGTCGATACAGAATTTATCTATGATATGTGCTTTGCCGTTGTGCACGCGGATTGCTTGGGTAGGGCAATATTTGATACAGTTGATACAGCCCTGGCAGGCATCCTCATCAAGGCGCACAGAACGGATGAATTTGTTCATCTGTCACCCTTCCTTTCTTTATAGAAATACTTTCATGGTGACGGTAGTTCCTATGCCTGGGGTACTCTCTATCTGAAATTCGTCTGAGAATTTCTTCATATTAGGAAGCCCCATGCCAGCACCGAATCCTAAGGAACGTACCTCTTCGGGAGCTGTGGAATAACCTGCCTGCATCGCTTTAGAAATGTCTTTGATTCCAGGGCCCTGATCTGCAAGAATCATTTCAATTTCCATGTCAGAGATAGCCACAGTGATCGTACCACCATTGGCATGAATCACCATATTGATCTCTCCTTCATACATAGCAATCGCGGTTTTTCGGATGGCTGCGTCATCGACACCGAGTTGTTTTAACTTGTTTTTAACGGAGCTACTGGCTTCACCGGCACGTGTGAAGTCATCGCCGGAAATAGCATATTGAAAAGTTAGCTTTTCACTCATGTCAGGCACCTCCCCGCAACCCGTGTTCATATAGAATCCCACAGGCGGTAAACATAAAATGTTCCGTGGTAAGAAGCACAATTTTTTTGTTTCGGGCAAGAGAAAGTATATTTTCATCGGGCATTTTGCCACGAACAAAAATAATACAGACAATATCAAGCATCTCCGCTGTCCGTACAACCTGTGGATTGCATAAGCCGGTAAGCAGTACAGAACATTTGCCACAGAAGGCGAGTACATCGCTCATCATATCGGCGGAAAATATAAACTGCACATCCTGATCTAAAAATTCTTCGCCAAAAAGCAGCCTGGCGTTTAAGGCGTCCTGCATTTCTTTGATCGTCATAGACTGTCCTCCATAAAAATATAGAATACTTTCAGTATATCATTGAAAAGCAGAATAAGCAATGCGGCGCATTGTGTAAAATGCATGTAAAATAGTCTTTGATAAACTTTTAGATTGGAAAAATATGTCAAGAAAAATGAAAATGAATCTCAAAATTATTAGTAAAATTATATAAAAAATAGATAATAATTTGGTGGAACTTTGTTATACATTGTGTTAAGATATAATCAATGTAGCTCTAAATGCAGAAATGGAGGTTAAAGAATGCTTGAAAAAAAGGAGACTGTTCCGTTTTCCGGAACAAAAGAACAAGAAGAATCATTGATGAAAGTGATAGCTGAACTCAAAGACGAGAAAGGCGCCCTGATGCCAATTTTACAAAAAGCGCAGGACATATACGGCTATCTTCCCATAGAGGTTCAAAAGATGATTTCGGATGAGACGGGTATTCCAATGGAAAAAATTTATGGAGTTGCAACGTTCTATTCACAGTTCACTTTAAATCCGAAAGGTAAGTATCAGATTTCTGTCTGTCTTGGGACAGCATGTTATGTCAAAGGTTCCGGAGATATTTATAATGCATTGATGGAAAAACTTGGAATTGTGGGCGGAGAATGTACACCCGATGGAAAATTCTCTCTGGATGCGTGCAGATGTGTAGGGGCGTGCGGTCTGGCTCCGGTTATGATGATCAATGGGGAAGTCTATGGACGTCTGACGGTAGATGACATAGACGACATTCTGGCAAAGTATGAATAAGCTATGATGCCAGAGATCGCAATGCATATTTTGGATGTGGCGGAAAATTCAGTTCGTGCGAAAGCAAGGCTGATTGAGATAACAGTATCTGTCAGGCCAGATAATAATAAACTGGTGGTAGTGATAAAAGACGACGGCTGCGGAATGGACAAAGAACAAGTGCAGCAGGTTCAGGATCCGTTTTTTACGACCAGGAAGACTAGGAGGGTAGGCCTTGGGGTACCGTTTTTTAAGCAGGCGGCAGAGAGCACGGGCGGAACATTCAGAATAGATTCAGAAAAGGGGAAAGGGACAATTGTAGAGGCGGTATTTATTCTGTCCCACATTGACAGGATGCCGCTTGGAGATATCACCTCCACCATACATACACTGATTGTTTTTAATGAAGCTGTGGAGTTTGTTTATACCTATCAGTATGGAGACAAACAGTTTAGGCTGGATACAAGGGAAATGCGCGAGATTATAGGAGACGGAGTTTCCTTTGCCGAGAAAGAGATTTCAGAGTTTATAAAAGAATTTCTTGCGGTAAATAAAGAAGAGACAGACGGTGGAGTCAATATCTGAGATGTAAAGATTACGGAAAAAGAAAGAGAGGAAAAATATGAAAAGCCTGGAAGAATTACGCGCAATCAGAGAGAAGATGCAAGGGAAAGTAGGAGTGCGCGCGGAGAATGAAAATCAGACAAGAGTAGTAGTCGGCATGGCAACATGCGGGATTGCGAGTGGTGCAAGACCGGTTCTTAGCACGCTTTCTGATGCAGTTCAACAGGAGGGGCTGTCAAAGAAAATCAGCGTGACGCAGACGGGGTGCATTGGATTGTGTCAGTATGAACCGATTGTAGAAGTAATGGAGCCTGGAAAAGAGAAGGTAACATATGTGAAAATGAATCCTGAAAAAGCAATGGAAGTATTTAAACTTCATTTAGTAGGCGGCCAGGTAGTGACAAAATATACCTTGTCGGGCGAAGCCCGCCAGCCGGAATAGAAAGGAGGCAGATTACATATGTATCGTTCACACGTACTGGTCTGCGGCGGAACCGGATGTACCTCTTCCGGAAGCCACAGAATCATAGAAAAACTGGAAAAAGAAATTGCAGCACAGGGCCTTTCCGAAGAAGTCGGCGTTGTGCAGACAGGGTGCTTCGGACTGTGTGCCTTAGGGCCAATTATGATTGTATATCCGGAAGGTTCCTTCTATGCAATGGTAAAGGAAGAGGACATACCGGAGATTGTAGCGGAACATCTGTTGAAAGGAAGAGTAGTGACACGTCTGCTCTATGATGAGACGACAAAGACAGATAAAATCCTTCCTCTGAATGAGACGAATTTTTATAAAAAGCAGCACAGAGTAGCTCTTCGAAACTGCGGCGTCATCAATCCGGAGAATATTGAAGAGTATATCGGCACGGGAGGATATGAGGCTTTGGGAATTGTGCTGACGCAGAAAAAGCCGGAGGATGTCATTCAGATCCTTTTAGACAGTGGACTAAGAGGAAGAGGAGGAGCAGGATTTCCGACCGGACTAAAATGGAAATTCGCGGCGGCAAATGACGCGGAACAAAAATATGTCTGTTGTAACGCAGACGAGGGAGATCCAGGAGCATTTATGGATCGTTCTATTTTGGAGGGAGATCCGCATGCGGTGCTTGAGGCGATGGCAATTGCCGGGTATGCAATTGGAGCGTCACAGGGATACATTTATGTGCGCGCGGAATACCCGATTGCAGTAAAACGCCTGGAGATTGCGATTGGGCAGGCGCGGGAATACGGACTGCTTGGAAAAGACATTTTCGGAAGTGGCTTTGATTTTGATATAGAATTGAGACTTGGTGCAGGTGCTTTTGTCTGCGGAGAGGAGACGGCTCTTATGACTTCTATAGAAGGCAACAGAGGAGAGCCGCGTCCCCGTCCGCCATTTCCTGCCTTAAAAGGTCTGTTCCAGAGGCCGACCATATTAAATAACGTAGAAACCTATGCAAATATTCCGCAGATTATCGTAAAGGGACCAGAATGGTTTGCGTCTATGGGAACCGAGAAGTCCAAAGGAACAAAGGTATTTGCCCTGGGCGGTAAAATCCATAATACTGGATTGGTGGAAATTCCGATGGGCACAACCCTCCGAGAGATCGTAGAAGAGATCGGCGGCGGTGTTCCAAATGGGAAAAAATTCAAGGCGGCGCAGACGGGAGGGCCGTCAGGAGGATGTATTCCGGCGGAACATTTTGATGTACCTATAGATTATGACAATCTGATTGCGATTGGGTCGATGATGGGTTCCGGCGGTCTGATTGTAATGGATGAAGATACGTGTATGGTGGACATTGCAAAATTCTTCCTGGAATTTACTGTAGATGAGTCGTGCGGAAAATGTACGCCATGCCGGATCGGTACAAGACGTATGTTGGAAATTCTGGATAAAATTACAAAAGGTCAGGCGACAATGGAGGATTTGGATAAACTAGAAGAACTCTGTGAGCACTTAAAGACGAATTCACTGTGTGCGCTGGGGCAGACAGCGCCGAATCCTGTACTTTCTACCTTGCGTTACTTTAGGGATGAATATATTGCACATATCGTGGATAAGAAATGTCCGGCAGGCGTATGTAAGGATCTTCTGCAGTACAAGATAGACGCGGATAAATGTAAAGGATGTACTTTATGCGCGCGTACCTGTCCGGCAGATGCGATTATCGGCAAAGTAAAAGAACCGCATATGATCAATCCAGAGAAGTGTCTGAAATGTGGAGCTTGTATGGAAAAATGCCGTTTCGGTGCAATTTACAAAGAGTAATGGAGGCATGAGAAGATGGGAAATGTGAATTTGAAAATTAATGGCTTAGATGTAACTGCACCCGCAGGCTCTACAATTCTGGAGGCGGCACGCGGGGCAGGAATTAAAATACCGACGCTTTGCTTTTTGAAAGACATCAATGAGATCGGTGCATGCCGTATGTGTGTGGTAGAAGTAAAAGGAGCGCGGAATCTGGTTGCGGCGTGTGTGCATCCGGTAAATGAAGGAATGGAAGTGCAGACAAATACGCCTCTTCTTAGAGAATCAAGAAAAAGGACGTTGGAGCTTCTTCTTTCCAACCATGATAAGAAATGTCTGTCCTGCGTCAGAAGCGGTCAATGTGAGCTGCAAGAGCTGTGTCAGGAATTAGGGGTAACAGACGAAGAGCATTTTGCAGGAGAGATGACCCACTATGAATTAGATGACAGTGCGGTACACATGATTCGGGATAATAATAAATGTATTCTGTGCAGAAGATGTTCGGCAGTCTGCGAGAAGGTGCAGACAGTAGGTGTGATTGGGCCAAATAATCGTGGATTTGCTACCTTCATCGGTTCTCCGTTCGATATGGGGCTGGGAAAAACAAGCTGTGTATCCTGCGGGCAGTGTATTGCTGCCTGTCCGACAGGCGCTCTGTATGAAAAGGATTCTATCGAAGCGGTCTTAGATGCGATTGCAGATGAGACAAAGCACGTAGTGGTGCAGCCGGCGCCTTCTGTCCGCGCGGCGTTAGGGGAAGAATTCGGCTACCCAATGGGGACAGATGTAGAAGGAAAAATGGCGGCGGCTCTCAGGAGAATCGGATTTGACAAAGTATTTGATACAGATTTCAGTGCAGATCTTACAATTATGGAGGAGGCACATGAATTTTTAGACAGGGTGAAAAATGGAGGTGTACTTCCGATGATGACCTCCTGTTCACCAGGTTGGATCAAATACTGTGAGCACTATTATCCGGATCAGTTAGAACATCTTTCTAGTTGTAAATCACCGCAGCAGATGTTTGGAGCGATCACAAAGACGTACTATGCGGAGAAAATGGGAATCGCACCGGAAGATATTGTTTGCGTCAGCGTCATGCCATGTACAGCGAAAAAATTTGAAATTGGAAGAGAGGATCAGAATGCAGCAGGTGTTCCGGATGTAGATATTTCCATTACAACCAGGGAATTGGCACGCCTCATTCGAAAAGTAGGGATTGATTTTAGAAGTCTTCCAGAAGAAGGATTTGACGATCCACTCGGGGAATCTACAGGAGCAGGCGTTATCTTTGGTGCGACCGGCGGTGTAATGGAAGCAGCACTGCGCACAGCGGTGGAAGAACTGACAGGAGAAGAGCTTGAAAAAGTAGAGTTTATGGAAGTGCGTGGAACAGAAGGGATCAAAGAGGCGGTGTACCATGTGGCAGGAATGGACGTGAAAGTTGCCGTAGCTTCAGGTTTAAGCAATGCAAAAATGATTATGGATAAAATTCGCGCTGGAAAAGCGGACTACCATTTTGTGGAAATCATGTGTTGTCCGGGCGGATGTGTAAATGGCGGCGGTCAGCCGCAAGTACATGCAGATGTACGTAATTTTACAGATGTACGTGCAATCCGTGCGAAAGTGTTGTATGATAATGATGCAGCAAAGACATTGCGCAAGTCCCATGAAAATCCTTCTATTCAGAGAGTATATGAGGAATATCTGGGAGAACCTGGAAGCCAGAAGGCGCACCACATTTTGCACACTACTTATGTAAAAAGAAGCATCAATTAAGAAACACCCGCGAAAAAGTGCGGGCAGATAAAAGATCCATTTGGCAGGCGCCGGCTTATATAACCGGCGCCCTGTGTATATCAGGCAGAAAAAGGAAAAGAGGTAAAAATATGAGAGTTATAGACTTCAGGGATGCGAAATGCCGGCATTGCTACAAATGTGTCCGCCATTGCGCGGTGAAGGCAATTTCAGTCAAGGACGAACAGGCGCATATTATGATCGATCACTGCATCAACTGCGGGCGCTGTTTAGAAGTCTGTCCACAGAATGCAAAGACATTTGCAAGTGATATGGATCGGGTGAAAGGGTATCTGCGCCAGGGATTCAAGACGATTATTTCCATCGCCCCCTCCTATGCGGGAGTATTGGAATTCGATAGGCCCGGGCAAGTGGTGGATGCCCTTTTAAAGCTGGGATTTGCAGAGGTCAGAGAGACTGCAGAGGGTGCGGCTATGGTGACAAATGAATATAAGAAAATCATTCGGGAGAATAAAATGCCGAATATTATTACGACCTGCTGTCCGAGTGTAAATGATCTGATCGAAAAATATTATCCTGAATGTGTACCTCTTATGGCGCCTGTAGTATCGCCGATGATCGCGCATGGCAGATATATCAAAAAGTTATACGGAAATGATGTGAAAGTAGTGTTTTTAGGGCCGTGTATTGCAAAGAAGCAGGAGGCGATCGGAGACGAGAGAGTATTCGGAGCAATCGATGCGATTCTTACTTTTGAGGAGTTGGCCATCTGGCTGGAGGAAGCAGGAATTGACATTCATCAGTGTGAAGAGAAGCCAATGGGAAATCCAGATCCGAAGATCAACCGCCTGTATCCAGTCAGCGGGGGTATCGTGCAGTCGGTTGTGACAGAGGAAGAGGCGGACGAATATCACAAGGTCTATGTAGACGGGCTGGAGAACTGCATGGAAATGCTGGAGTGTTTAAAGCAGGGGGAACTGACCCACTGCTTTATCGAAGCAAATGTCTGCGAGGGAGGATGTGCGAAAGGGCCGGCGTCAGCCAGATGGAATACTTCTTATGTAAAAGCGAAGGTAAAGATTGAAAATGGAGTTTCTCATAAAGCCGCGAAAGAGCTGCCGGATATGAGCACAGAAGAACTGAAAAAGAAATTCCAGGATAATAGATTGACAGACAGGATGCCGACAGAGGCAGACATACGAGAGATTTTAAAATCTACAGGTAAATATACACCGGAGGATGAGCTGAACTGCGGCGCATGCGGATATCCGACATGCAGAGATAAGGCAACCGCAGTATTCCAGGGGAAGGCAGAGCTTTCTATGTGCATGCCATATGCACTGAATCAGGCAGAATCTATGTCAAATGTGGTGATGGATGTGACGCCGAACATGATTTTTGTCATTGGCAGTGATTTGAAAATACTGGACTGTAATAAAAAGGCACAGGAGCTCTTAGGAGTAGGAAGAGAAGAGGCTGTGCAGAGGTATATATTTGAATTTATAGAGACACAGGACATTGAAGAGACATTGCGGACGAAAGAACCGGTGATCCATAAGAAAATTCGTTTAGAACATGGAAAGATGACGGCGGAGGAAACGATCGTATATATTGAAAATCTGGATTCTGTGCTGGTGACCTTCCAGGACGTGACGCGGGAAGAAAAAATGAAGGAGCAGCATTATAATCTGAAAGTAGAAACGGTGGAAATGGCGCAGAAGGTGATCGAAAAGCAGATGATGGTGGCGCAGGAAATTGCAGGGCTTTTAGGAGAGACTACAGCAGAGACAAAAGTGACGCTTACAAAGCTTCGGGATTCCATTTTGGAAGAGGAGGACTGATATATGAGCGTGAGTATCGACGTGGCATGGAAAAGTCTGAATAAATATCAGGAAGAGCTGTGCGGAGATAAGGTAGAGGTTTTAAAAACAGCGGATTCAGATATTATGATTCTGGCAGATGGGATGGGAAGCGGAGTAAAGGCAAATATACTTGCCACCCTGACTTCAAAAATATTAGGAACCATGCTTTATGAAGGAGCCACTTTGGATTCCTGTGTAGAGACGATCGCAAAGACGCTTCCTATCTGCAAAGTGAGAAAAGTTGCGTATGCTACGTTTTCTATTCTACAGATTTTTCACAGTGGGGAAGCGTATCTGGTAGAGTTTGATAATCCGGGCTGTGTATTTATCCGAGATGGAAAAATTGTGAAATATCCATACAAAGAACGTTTGATAGAGGGAAAGAAAATTCACGAATATCGGTTTCAGGTAAAGAAAAATGACTGCTTTGTATTGATGAGCGACGGAGTTATCTATGCAGGGGCAGGGGAGATATTAAACTTGCAGGGCTGGACATGGGAAAGCATGGCAGAGTATACGCTACGCTGCACGAAAAAGACGTTGTCTGCCTCCCGCCTTGCGGCACTTTTAAGTCAGGCGTGTGATGAACTATACGTGGAAAGACCGGGGGACGATACGACGGTGGCGGTGGCAAGGGTGATCGAGAGAAGAGTGGTGAACATCTTTACAGGACCGCCTAAGGAAAAGGCAGACGACGAGAAGCTGATGTATGATTTTATGCATATGGAAGGGAAAAAGATCGTCTGCGGGGGAACAAGCGCCAACATCTGCGCACGAATTCTGCACAAAGAGATCATTACCAGGGTGGACTATAATGATCCGGATGTGCCGCCGATGGCCGTCATAGAGGGGCTGGATTTGGTGACAGAAGGTGTCCTGACACTTGGCAAAGTGATAAAATTATTAAAGCGGTATGTAAAAGACGAATTTGATGTAGAGTTTTTTGACGAGCTGGACGCAAACAATGGAGCCTCCAGACTTGCTAAGATATTGATAGAGGAATGTACAGAACTGCATCTGTTTGTAGGAATGGCGGTCAATGACGCGCACAAAAATTCAGATTTGAGTTTTGATTTGAGTATGAGAATGAATCTGGTAGAGCAGTTGATTCATGTGACAGAGCAGATGGGGAAAAAAGTAACGGTAAAATATTATTAAAGGTTGACTACGCAACTAAAAGAGAGTAATATATTCTTATAAAGGTTGAGTAGTCAACCTTTTTGTTGTGATTAGGAAGGTTTTGAACAGGCTTTTAAGAGAGGCAGTTTTGCCTAGTTTGCCAGGGAGTGCAGGAGAAAATAAAATGATAGAAGAAAATAAGAAAATTTTTTTACGGCATATTTCAACAATTCAGAGGAACAGCCAGAAATATCTGGATATATGTCTCGGCGAATCGATAGGGTGCGGGCAGCAATATTTTCTGGCATATATTGCGGAAAATGATGGAATCACCATGTACGATTTGGCGAAGGCAGGCAATTTTGATAAGGGGACAGTCACAAAAGCAGTGCAGAAGCTTGTGGATATGGAATATGTGGTGATCAAAACAGATAAAATGGATAGGCGGGTAAAGCATTTACACGTGACGAGGAAGGCACTGCCGGTAGTTGAGTTGATATATCAGACGCGAAATGAATGGAAAGAAGCATTGCTTTCTGATTTGGCGCCTGGAGAAGAAGACCGTTTTGTTCGCCAACTGGAACAGATGGCGCATACCTCCTGTCAGGTGTTGAAAGAAAAAGCACGACAGAAAGGGACAAAAGAAAAAGGAAAAGAAGAAATGCAGAGAAAAGGAGGAAAAGAATATGGCGAATGAGGCAATACAGACAAAAGAGAAAAATCCCCTGGGATATAAACCAATTGGAAGCCTGTTAGTTTCCTTTTCTGTACCTGCGATTATATCCTGTCTGATTAACTCTATTTATAATATTGTAGACCAGATTTTTATCGGGCAGGGAGTCGGCTATCTTGGAAACGCAGCAACAACAGTGGCATTTCCGGTTATGACAATTATCCTTGCCTTTGGGACATTGATTGGCTCTGGAAGCAGTGCGTATGCGGCGATCCGTCTGGGAGAAAAACGAGAAGAAGAGGCGGAGAGGACATTGAGCAATGCATTTTTGTTCACGATTATTACAGGACTTTTGCTCATGGCTGTCGGGCTGATTTTCTTAAAACCGATTTTATCTGTATTTGGCGCTACAGAGAAAATTATGCCCTATGCGGTGGATTATACCTCCATTATTCTGATAGGAACTCCGTTTAACTTGCTTGGTATTGTGCTGTCAAATCTGGCTCGGACAGACGGACACCCGCGGCTTTCTATGTACGGTATGATGATAGGAGCTGTGTTAAACACGATTCTGGATCCAGTCTATATTTTTGTTTTTCATTGGGGTGTGAAGGGGGCAGCGATTGCGACCATTACATCACAGATTATATCGGCAGTCGTGTTGACAGCGTATTTTGTGATGAAGGTAAAAAAGCCGATACATATGCGTCTGCACCGAAATTATATGAAGCTTAAGAGAAAGCGAATTACCAGCTTCCTGGCTCTTGGCGTTTCCTCTGGAATTACGCAGTCGGTTGCATGCATTATGCAGGTGGTAATGAATAATTCACTTGTTTACTATGGAGATCAGACGCAGATCGGCGGAGACGTGGCTCTTAGTGCAATGGGAATTGTGATGAAGATAGCGATGATCATGGGAGCTTTTGGAGTTGGAGTTGGAATCGGCGCACAGCCGATTTTGGGGTATAATCGAGGTGCAGGGCAGTATGAAAGGATCAAAAAGACATATAAGATAGCGGTATCCTTTGCGACACTCTTGATTTTTGTATGTTGGATTTTCTGTCAGACAATGCCGGAGACAATCATTGGGATCTTCGGGAATGAGAATGCAGATTTTACAGATTTTGCTGTGAAATGTCTGCGGATTTATCTGTTTGGCATTTTCTGCGCAGGCTTTCAAATTGTGTCTACGAACTATTTTCAGGCGACAGGACAGCCTCTTAAGGCCTCCATTTTGTCTATGCTGAGACAGCTTTTGCTTTTGATACCGCTGATACTGATACTTCCATTGTTTATGGGGCTAAATGGAATCTTATATTCCGCGCCTATAGCGGATGTGGCTTCGGCAGTGATTGTAGCATTTTTTATCGTGCCGGAGATGAAAAAATTAAACCAGCATATCCGGCAGGAGCCAGAACACAAGGAGGAAGGAGAACGGGCAGGCGTATCGTTATGATGCTGTTTAAAGGAGCCAGTACCAGTTTAGAAAGAAAAACTGGCCTCCTATAGAGAGGGAAAGATAAAAAGCCGCTTCCCATCTGGATAAGGAGACGGCTTTTTTTCTACGCTTTTTAAAGCAGAGATCAAAGAGTCTCCAGCAGAAGAAGCCAACCGCCGCACCCAGTGTATTCATAAGCAGATCATCAATATCCGTCCGTCTTCGGTTAAAGAGCTGGCACAGCTCGATAGCAAGTGAATAGGCTGAAGCAGCAAGTACCACATTGGTAAGAGTATGGTAGTTCTTCCAAATGAGAGGAAGTAAAAATCCAAATGGCATAAACATAAAAGCATTCAGAAAACAGGTGATAAAGGAAGTGTCCGAAAAGGGGATCAGGTTGATTTCTTCAGGACGGATGATGTCGCCGAATTTTCCGATATCCCAGATTGTTCCGATTCCTGTTACCTCCAGTACCATGAACAGATAAAAGAGAAAGATATAGGTCCATATCAGATGTAGAGCAAGATAAGGCGGGCGTCTCTTTTTTATAACGCACAGTATAAACTGACAGCATAAACAAGGAACAAAAATACACAGAAGTGAGTAGATAAAAAATCGCATAGGTGGTCTCCTTTTCCTTTAGATATAAATAGTGTTGGTGTACATCGACACTGGCTATATATGAGTATAGAAAACAGAGGTTAAGATTTAGAAAAGAAATTCTTAAGAATTTTGTAACAGACAGTTCAGCCATACAGTGTGCGGGAAGCATAAAACATGCCTGCATGTTTTTGCGAGCGTACATCTGTATGAGCTTAAGCGCCCATCAATGAGTAAAACGGTGGCGGCAGCCATGATAAGCACGCAGTGCGGTTTTACGAATGGCGCGGGCTGAACTGATACAGGATTTTTGCAGGAGTGTAAGGAAATACTTGCCGGGTGTTTCATTTAGTGGTATGATGGACATCAGTGATTAAATAGAGAAAGGAACAAAATAACGTGACCTATAAAGAAGCAAGGGTATATTTGGACGAAGTGTCGAAATACGGAAGTGTACTTGGCTTGGATACAATCCGCGGTCTGTTGCGTGAACTTGGTAATCCTCAGGATGATTTAGAGTTCATACATATTGCAGGAACGAATGGAAAAGGTTCTGTGCTTGCATACACTTCAACCATTTTAAGTGAGGCAGGTTACAGAATCGGGCGCTATGTTTCACCGACGGTGGTTTCCTATCTGGAACGGATTCAGATAGATGGAAAAATGATAACAGAGGAGTCCTTTGCAGGACTTATACAGAGAATAAAAGAAGCGATTGCCCGAATGAAGGCCGTAGGAGAACCTCATCCTACAGTTTTTGAGATAGAGACGGCGATGGCTTTTTTGTATTTTCGGGAAAGAAAATGTGATTTCGTCGTTTTAGAAACCGGATTTGGCGGACTATTGGACGCGACCAATGTAATAGGTGCTCCTGTATGTGCAGTATTTTCTTCTATCAGCCGAGACCATATGGGAATACTGGGAGATACGTTGGAGGAGATCGCCCAGAATAAGGCGGGAATTATAAAAAAAGGCTGTATAGTAGTGACGACAGGGCAGAAAAAAGAAGTGAAAGCTATCCTTCAAAAAGAAGCAGAAAAGAAAGGATGCCCGTTTATAGAAGCAGACAGAAATGCAGTGGAAATTTTAGAAGAAAACTACCGAGGAAGCCGTTTTTCCTATAAAGGATATAAAGAGCTGCGTATTTCTCTGGCGGGCAGACACCAGATAGAAAATGCGGTGACTGTGCTGGAGGTTATAGAGAGCCTAAAGAGGAAAGGATATGTAATTCCTATGGACTGTGTATATCGAGGGATGGAAAAAACAGTCTGGATAGGAAGGTTTTCCTGCATATTGGAACATCCTTTGGTGATCGTGGATGGTGCACACAATGAGGAAGCAGCGCAGCGCTTATGCGAAAATATACAAAGGTATTTTAAAAATCGACGTCTAATTTATATTATGGGCGTGTTTAGGGATAAAGAATATGAAAAGATAGCGCAGATTATGTGCCCCTTTGCCTGCTCGGTATATACAGTAGATTTGCCGGACTCTCAGAGAACGCTTCCAGCAGAGTGTTTAGCAGAAGTAGTAAAGAAATACTGCATATCTGTCAGGGCAGAAAAAAGTGTGGAAGCGGCAGTGGACGCTGCACTTGCGAAGGCAGAAGAAGAGGATGTGATTTTGGTGTTTGGTTCCCTGTCCTATCTGGGGGAGGTACTGGAAATCGTAAGGAAAAGGAGAGAAAAATAGATGATAGACGAAGAGAAGATAAAGCAGGGCATCCGGCTTTTGCTGGAAGGAATTGGAGAAGATGCAGACAGAGAAGGGCTTTTAGAGACACCGGATCGAATTGCACGTATGCATAGGGAGCTCTATGCGGGCATGGAAGAAAGTGCGAAGGATCATCTTTTAAAGACTTTTCACGTAGACAGCAGTGAGATGGTACTTGAGAAGGATATTACCTTCTATTCGACCTGTGAGCACCACTTGCTTCCCTTTTATGGGAAAGCGCATATTGCCTATATTCCCGATGGAAAAGTAGTAGGATTGAGCAAACTGGCGCGCACAGTAGAGGTATTTGCCAGAAGGCTACAATTACAGGAACAGCTTACCGGACAGATTGCAGATGCGCTGATGCAGTATATGAATCCGAAGGGCGTGCTGGTTATGCTTGAAGCAGAGCATATGTGTATGACCATGCGGGGGATCAAAAAGCCGGGAAGCCAGACTGTCACGATCGCAAGAAGAGGGATATTCCTTGACAGCCCGTTACTGGAAAACCAATTTTTCCATATGCTGGAGCGAGGATTATGAGAAGAGTAAATGCAGTTAGAGAACACCCTTTGTTTCAGGAATACTATGAGAGGCTATTGGAACTGGAAACGGACAGAAGGTTTTGCAGGCATCAGATGGAGCATCTTCTGGATACGGCTCGAATTGCATATATACGTAATCTAGAAGAACAATTAGGGATAGAAAAAGAGCTGATCTATACAGCAGCGCTTCTTCACGACATAGGGAAATCCCTTCAATATGAAAAGCAGATCCCACACGAACTGGCATCGGCAGAGATTGCGGAGAAAATCCTGCATAGTCTGCCCAAAGAATGCACTTTTACAGAAGAAGAGATCCGTCAGATTCTGACGGCAGTTCAGGGACATAGAAAAGCACACAGTAATATGGAGCCTCTCGAGAAGCTGTTATATGAAAGCGACAAAAAATCCAGACTGTGTTATGTCTGTCCGGCAAAGAAAGAGTGTAACTGGCCGGAGACAAAGAAAAACAAGGAGATAGAACGATGAAAATCGGAAATAAAATATTTGACACAGAGAACAAAACATACATTATGGGAATTCTGAATGTTACACCGGATTCCTTTTCAGATGGAGGAAAGTACAATCAGATGGATCAGGCGCTGCTGCATGTAGAAGAGATGATAGCTGACGGGGCCGACATCCTGGACATAGGAGGAGAATCCACGCGGCCCGGGCATACGCGGATTACAGATGAAGAAGAAATCTGCCGTATTGTGCCGGTCATCGAGAGGATTAAGAAGGAATACGACATTCCGGTTTCTGTAGACACGTATAAGAGCCAAGTGGCGAAGGAGGCGTTGGAGGCAGGGGCGGACTTAGTAAATGATATATGGGGGCTGAAGGCAGATGCAAAGATGGCGCCTTTGCTTGCCAAATACAAGGTTCCATGCTGTATTATGCATAACCGGAAAAACATGAAATACAAAAATTTCCTGGAGGATATTACAGAAGATTTAAAAGAAAGTATACGGCTTGCAAAAGAGGCAGGGATTCAAGAAGATAAAATTATCGTGGATCCAGGGGTAGGATTTGCAAAGACCTGTGAGAGAAACCTGGAAATCATTCACCATTTGGAAATCCTGCATAAGCTGGGCTATCCGATATTGCTTGGAACCTCCAGAAAGTCGGTCATTGGACTGACGTTAAACCTTCCAGCCCATGAACGGGAGGAAGGGACTCTTGTGACAACCGTATTTGCTGTACAGAAACGCTGTGCCTTTATCCGAGTACATGATGTGAAGAAAAATAAACGGGCAGTACAGATGACAGAAGCTATTTTAGGAGGATACAATGGATAAAATTAAGATAGAGGAGCTGGAAGTGTTCGCAAAACATGGCGTATTTCCAGAAGAAAATGTGCTTGGACAAAAGTTTTTAGTTTCTGCTGTGCTTTATACGGATACAAGAAAGGCGGGGCAGACGGATGATTTGACAGCCTCGATCCACTATGGCGAGATCAGCCAGTTCATAGACCGTTTTATGAAGGAACATACATTTCGCCTTCTGGAGCGCGCAGCAGAGAGGCTGGCGGAAGAACTGCTTCTTCACACGCCGCTTTTAAAGCGGATAGAGCTAGAGATAAAAAAACCATGGGCGCCTGTTGGACTGCCGCTTAAGACGGTATCTGTTGAGATAGACAGAAGCTGGCATACGGCATATATCGCACTTGGATCTAACATGGGAGAGAAAAAAAGTCATTTGGACAAAGCGGTTGAAGCATTAAATGAGACAAGAGGCTGTAGAGTGGAAAGGGTTTCCTCTTATATTGAAACTCCACCTTATGGAGTGATAGATCAGGATATGTTTTTAAACGCATGTCTGCAGCTTTCCACCTTGCTTTCTCCCAGAGAGCTCCTTACAAGATTACATGAGATTGAAAAGATGGCCGGAAGGGAAAGAAAGATACACTGGGGGCCGAGAACACTGGACTTGGATATTATTTTTTATGATGATCTTGTCTGCCAGGAGGAGGACTTATGTATTCCACATGTAGAGATGCACAAGAGAACATTCGTCCTGCAGCCTTTGCATGAAATCGCACCGTATAAGAGGCACCCTGTATATGGACAGACAGTCAGAGAGATGCTGGAAGCGTTAGAGACAGAAGCATAGATAAAAGACAGCGAACAGCAACGCTGTGAGTTAACTGTGGTATCGCGGCGGATAGAGAAGTAAGGAAAGCTTTCTCTATCCGATCGGCGCAAGCTTATGTTTTATAAAAGCTTTTCAAATGTATCATAGAATTCCGGATAGGATACATCTACACACTTACTGTCCAGAATTTTGGTGTTCCCGTCAGCGATAAGAGCAGCAATGCTGAATGCCATTGCGATTCTGTGATCGAAAAGTGTGTGGATAACCGCGCCTTTTAAGGGTTGGCCGCCGCGAATGATCATTCCATCTTCTGTGGCAGTGATATTGCATCCCATAGAGAGCAGATTATCTGTTATTGTTTCAATGCGGTCACTCTCCTTGACCTTTAATTCAGCGGCATCTCGGATAATGGTGGTGCCCTCGGCGGCGGCTGCCATAACTGCAATAACAGGAATTTCGTCGATCAGCGCGGGGATAATGTCCCCTTCAATAGTCGTGCTGTGCAGTGCGCTTGTACGCACCAGTATATCCGCGATGGGTTCTCCTGCCTGTGTCCGTTCGTTTAACAGAGTAATATCTCCGCCCATATCTTCACAGACTTTCAAAAGTCCGGCTCTTGTCGGATTGATTCCTACATTCTGTATCAGAATTTCCGAATCTGGAACCAAAAGTCCGGCAGCAATGAAATATGCAGCGGAAGAGATGTCACCGGGAACCAGGATATGCTGTCCATAGAGCTCTGTACAGGGCAAAATAGAGGCAGTTGCCTGTGTACTGCTTAAAGCATGTGTGGAGCGAATATCTGCGCCAAACTCTTTGAGCATGAGTTCTGTGTGGTTTCTGGAAAGACTTGGCTCTGTGACAGAAGTTTCACTGTCGGCGTACAACCCTGCGAGAAGGATGCAGGACTTCACCTGGGCGGAAGCTACTGGAGAATTGTAATGGATCCCGTGCAGGTTCCCCGGCGTAATATAAAGTGGAGCACAGTCATTTCTGAGAATACTTGAGATATTTGCGCCCATCTGTGTGAGAGGTTCCATAATACGCTTCATGGGGCGGGCGTTCAAAGAGGCATCCCCAGAAAGCTTTGAGTCAAATGGCTGTCCGGCAAGAATACCAGACAGAAGGCGTGTTGTTGTACCACTGTTTCCTACATCCAGAATATGAGCAGGAGGCATAAGCCCGCGGAGTCCTTTTCCATGAACGAGAACAGAGGACTTGCTTTCTTCGATTTCAATACCCAGTGTACGGAAACACTGAATGGTGGCGCGGCAGTCCGCACCCTTTAAAAAGTTTTCGACCTCTGTCAATCCTTTTGCAATGGAACCAAACATGATACTGCGGTGAGAGATGGATTTGTCCCCCGGTACGGTAATCGTTCCTTTCAGTCCGTTTATACTACATAATTCCATTTTTTATATCCTTTCAAATGTATATTTGTTTGTAAGCGTATATTTTATAAGAGTGCTCTGCCGGCTTGAAAAAAGAAAGCTGCGTCAGACCTCATATACAATATACCGGTATTTCTGGAGGAGCTTGCATGCATTTTTTGCAGAATCCTCGTCATAAAATTCAATGCGCAGCACCCCTTCTTCAAATTCCCTGTTATGTATGATGCCAATATTTTTGATACTGATATGATTGCTTGCCAGTATGGTTGCGATGGTTGCGATTCCTCCCGCCTCATCGATAATATCGCAGTACAGGGCGAACTGTTTTTTGATTGGCCCTGCTGATGTATTCGGCATGGAATCGCGGTAATCTCTGGAACTTTCGAACAAGGAATATAAGTTTTGTTCAGCGCCCGTTTCTATCCATTCCTTTGCCTGTATTAATACGTCGATGTACTGATTAAGAATATTCGCTATATTTTTTCCATTTTTCAGGCAGATTTGCTGCCACATTACGGGAGAAGAGGAGGCGATTCTTGTGATGTCCTTAAAGCCGCCGGCAGCGAGCATTTTCATCAGCTCTTCTTTTGTATCTGTGTCTTTTACGAAATTTACAAGACTAGAAGCAATGATATGCGGAAGATGGCTGATGGTTCCGGTAATCCAGTCATGCTTTTTATAGTCTAACAAAACAGGAAGCGCCTTTAGAGATTCTACAAAGGTCTGATATGACAGGATCTTTTCCTCTGCCACTTTTTCAGATGGAGTGAGAATATAGTAGGCATTTTCAATCAGATGCGCTCTGGAGTTGACAAACCCGCTTTTTTCTGAACCTGCCATAGGATGCCCGCCGATAAAAAATTCTTCCATGTCAAGAGAAATAATCTCCTGGTGAATCGAGGTTTTCACACTGCCGACATCGGTGAGAATACAAGTAGCATCCATGTATTTTTTTAATTGAGAAAGGTAGGCGGTATTATAGGCAATCGGAGCGCACAAAAAGATATAGTCACAGTGTTTAAAGTTATCGTCTATGGAAGAACAGGAGATATGGATAGTCCCTTGCGAGACGGCAAAGGCAAGTGTCTCTCTGTTTTTGTCAAAGGCAATCAGGGTGCAGTCAGGATAGTATTGCCGTATTGCTTTGGCAATAGATCCCCCGATAAGCCCAAGCCCGATAAATCCGATTTTTTTAGGTGCTAATGATGGTGTCATACGAAAAATCCTTTCCGGTTATATTTATCATTGCATTTACAATAACTTGTCGGGAGGTATCAACATACCCGAACAAATATAAAAACATTTTATCATTTCACGCTGCAAATGTAAAACAGAACATGATTATCAGAAAAACCGGACGTAACAGCCCGCGCCATTCGTAAAACCGCACTGCGTGCTTATCGTGGCTGCCGCCACCGTTTTACTCATTGAGGGGTGCTTAAGCTCATACAGATGTACGCTCGCAAAAACATGCAGGCATGTTTTATGCTTCCCGCACACTGTATGGCTGAACTGATACAACCGGACAAATACTTGTCAAAAATTAATAAAATAGTTGTAATTATTGTAAGGTTTTAGTACAATATACACATATAGCATATGTGTGCAGGAAGAACGGAACACCCTGTACATATAGAAAACTACACACAAGGAGGCAGCAGCATGAAGGTTTACAGAACAGACGAGATTAGAAACGTAGTATTGCTCGGACATGGCGGGAGTGGCAAGACGAGTCTTGTAGAAGCGATGTTGTATGTATCAGGAGCATCCAGCCGTATGGGAAAGATAGCAGATTCCAATACGACCAGTGATTTTGACAAAGAAGAACAAAAGCGCGGTTTCTCAATCAGCACCAGCCTGATTCCAATCGAATGGGAAAAGGCAAAGATTAATATTCTTGATACACCAGGATATTTTGATTTCGTTGGCGAAGTAGAAGAAGCAGTCAGCGCGGCAGACGCAGCAGTCATCGTTGTATCAGGAAAAGCAGGCGTGCAGGTAGGAACGGAGAAAGCTTGGGAACTGTGCGACAAATATAATCTTCCACGGATGATTTACGTGACGGAGATGGATGTAGATGACGCGAGCTTTCGTCAGGTTGTCGAGGATCTGACTGCACGGTACGGAAAGAAGATTGCGCCGCATTTCCAGCCAATTCGTGAGAATGAGAAACTGGTTGGATATATCAATGTCATCAAGAATGCGGGACGTCGTTATACAGGCGTAGGGCAGCGTGAGGAGTGCGAGATTCCAGATTACTGCCTGCCGAATCTTCAGATATTGAGAGATGCACTTATGGAATCTGTGGCAGAGACAAGTGAAGAATTTATGGAGAGATATTTTAACGGGGAGGAATTTTCTGTTGAAGAGATTCGTTCTGCAATGCGTACGGAGGTAATGGACGGGGATATTGTTCCGGTAGCCATGGGCTCTAACATTCAGGCACAGGGAGTGGCAAACCTGCTGTCCGATATTGTAAGGTTTTTCCCGAGTCCGGATAAGCGTACCTGTGCAGGTATCAACCGCACAACAAATGATATTTTTGAAGCAAATTACGAGTTCTCGAAGGCGAAGACAGCATATGTGTTTAAAACGATGGTGGATCCATTTATCGGAAAGTATTCCTTTGTGAAGGTGTGCTCCGGAGTACTCAAAGGGGATGACAACTTATATAACGCAGATACAGACTCGGAAGAAAAGCCGGGCAAACTTTATACAATGTGCGGCAATAAGCCATCGGAGGTATCGGAGCTGTTTGCGGGCGATATCGGAGCGATTGCAAAACTTACCAATACTCGTACAGGAGATACGCTATCTACAAAGGGGACGCCGGTATCCTATGCTAAGACAGACTTTTCTGTGCCGTATACATATATGAGATACCGCGTAAAGAATAAAGGGGATGAGGACAAAGTTTCGCAGGCGCTTGCCAAAATGACGGCAGAGGATGTGACACTAAGGGCAGTCAATGACAGTGAAAACAGACAGACGCTGCTCTATGGAATGGGGGATCAGCATCTGGAGATTGCCGCAAGTAAGTTAGCTGCCAGATATAAAGTAGAAATTACCCTGGAGACGCCTAAGGTAGCATTTAGAGAAACAATACGGAAAAAATCTGATGTAGATATGAAATATAAAAAACAGACCGGCGGACATGGACAGTATGGACATGTAAAGATGAAATTTGAGCCCTCTGGAGATTTGGAAAAACCGTTTGTATTTGAAGAATGTGTAGTTGGAGGAGCAGTTCCGAAGAACTATTTCCCGGCGGTGGAAAAGGGACTTCAAGATTCTGTACAAAAAGGCCCCCTCGCCGGATATCCAGTAGTGGGAGTAAAGGCAATTTTGTACGATGGTTCTTATCATCCGGTGGATTCTTCGGAAATGGCATTTAAGACAGCGACAAGCCAGGCGTTTAAGAAGGGATTTATGGAAGCGGGGCCGGTGCTGATGGAACCAATCGCATCCTTGAAGGTTACGGTACCAGATGATTACACAGGAGATGTAATGGGGGATTTGAATAAGCGCCGCGGACGTGTGCTGGGCATGAATCCAGTTGCGGGAGGAAAGCAGGTGATTGAGGCAGATATTCCAATGACAGGACTGTTTGGATACTGTACAACACTTCGCTCTATGACTGGAGGAAGAGGAACATATGAATATGCCTTTGCGAGATACGAGCAGGCACCGTCAGATGTACAGGAAAAAGAAATAGCAGCGCGGGCAGCAGAGGAGTAGAAGAAAGGAAAAAGAGTGCGGGAGGCCGGACATTGCCGGTCTCCTGTTTTTTTCTGCCGGGAGGTGTGCAAAGAAAGTGCTAAAAGCATTGTAGTTTATGTATAAAAGTGCTATAATTTTTCTGCCGTTGACAAAAAGGCAAAACGAGAAGGAAAATTGAGGAAAAACAAATGAAAATTGTGATTATCGGAGATGGCAAGGTGGGGTATAAGCTTGCACGTGCACTTTCCGCCGAACAGTACGACATTGTTATGATTGACAGCAATGAAAAGAAACTCAAGGCGGCAATTGATCGTCTGGACATTTTCTGTGTGACTGGTGATGGGGGAAGTGTTGCTATCCAGAAGGAGGCAGATGTTCCGCATGCTGATTTAGTCATTGCATGTACTTCTACGGACGAATGCAACATGTTAAGCTGTCTGATTGCGCGGCGCCTTGGGGCGAAGCATACGATTGCGCGAGTCAGAAACCCGATGTATTACCAGCAGATTGATATTCTGAAAGAAGACTTACATTTGAGCATGGTGGTTAACCCAGAATTGATTATGGCAGGAGAGATTTCCAGGCTTCTGCTTTTCCCAGATGCAAGTAAAATAGAAACGTTTGTAAAAGGGAGGGTAGAGCTTATAGAGTATGTACTGACGGAGAGAAGTCCGCTGGTGGGTATGGCATTGTCCGGTATGTACACGAAGCTTCAAATCAAGGTGCTTGTATGCGCAGTAGAAAGAGCAGGGGAAGTTCTTATTCCGTCAGGTGATTACATATTGGAGGAAGGAGATCGGATACATATCGCTGCATCGCACAAAGAGATAGAACACTTCTTTAAGCTTGCAGGCTGCCATAAGGAAAAGATCAATAAAGTCATTATCTGCGGCGGCGGAAGGGTAAGTTATTATCTCGCTACACAGCTGCTCGCGATCGGGATGCAAGTGAAGATTATTGAGAAGATAGAGGAGAAGTGCGAAACCTTAAGCGAAATGCTTCCGAAGGCAACGATAATCAACGGAGATGCTTCGGATCATGATCTGCTGATTGAAGAGGGGATCGAGGAAGCAGATGCTTTTATTGCATTGACCGGAATGGACGAAGAAAATATCATTATGTCACTTTTTGCAAAGGGACAGAAGGTAGATAAAATTATCGTTAAGGTAAATGAGGACAGAAGAGCGAAAATGATAGAGGATTTCGGCTTGGACAGCGTCGTGTCTGCTAAGACAGTGACAGCAGATGCAATACTAAGTTATGTGAGGGCGCGGAAGAATTCTCAGGGAAGTGCAAATATAGAAACACTCTATCAACTGGTAGACGGCAAGGTGGAAGCACTGGAATTTATTGTAAAATCAAAGACAGAGTATACGGATGTGCCGCTGAAGGAGCTGTCACTGAAATCAAACAATTTGATTGCGTGTATCGCTAGAAAGCGCAGGATTATCATTCCGAACGGTGACGACTGTATCCAGGCAGGAGACAGTGTGATTGTGGTTACAATGGAAAAACAGATTCAGGATATTCGGGATATTTTGATGTAGGTGCGAGCACATGAACAGAAGGATGATACTATATATTTTAGGGAAAATGCTGGGAGTGGAGGGCGTTGTACTTCTGATTCCTGCACTGGTTTCCTTCCTATATGGAGAGGAAAGCGGTCTGTCTTTTTTGATTGTCAGTGTGATCTTAGAAATTTTATTTCTTATTTTTGGGAAAAAACCACCAGAAGGAAAGACTATATATGGTAAAGAAGGCTTTGTGATTGTAGGAATTGCCTGGATACTCTGGTCTTTATTTGGTGCTCTGCCGTTTTTTCTGTCTGGAAGTATTCCAAATTATCTGGACGCATTTTTTGAAACAGTTTCGGGGTTTACAACAACAGGATCGACGATACTTACGGACATTGAGATACTGCCGAAAGGAATTTCTTTTTGGCGGAGCCTGACGCACTGGATAGGTGGTATGGGTGTACTCGTGTTTGTAATGATGTTGACATCTCTGGAAGATGATCATTCTATGCATTTGATGCGTGCAGAAGTTCCAGGACCAGAAGCGGACAAGCTGGTGCCCAGGGCGCGGCATTCGGCGAAAATATTATACGAAATGTATTTTGTCTTAACTGCGGCAGAGGTGATTTTGCTTATGTTTGGAGGCATGAGTTTTTATGATGCTCTGCTGCATGCTTTTAGCACTGCAGGTACAGGAGGCTTTTCAAACAGAAATGCAAGTGTAGCATATTATGACAGTGCCTATATCGATGGGGTTATCACGATATTTATGATTTTATTTGGAGTGAATTTCAATCTGTATTTCCTGATTCGCCTGAAAAAATGGAAGAGCGCCCTGAAAAATGAGGAGCTTAAGGCATATCTAGGAATCATTGGAGTTTCCATTGTGGTAATTACGGTGAATATACTTCATATTTATGGAAGCGTGGCTCAGGCATTTCGTTATGCGTCGTTCCAGGTCGCCTCTATTATTACGACAACAGGATTTTGTACCGCAAATTATGATGTGTGGCCGGAGCTGTCGAAGACGCTGCTGCTAGCACTGATGGTAATTGGAGCATGTGCGGGTAGTACAGGAGGTGGAATCAAGGTTTCAAGACTTTTGATACTCGTCAAGACAGTACGGCAGGAAATAAGGCGGATTCTACATCCAAAGTCTGTGACTGTAGTGCGGGTGAATGGGAAAAAAATTGGACGGGATACGATGCAGGGCGTATATATTTATTTTATCTCTTATATACTGATCCTAATAGTATCGGTACTGATTGTATCCATTGATAATTTTGATTTTGCTACATCATTCAGCGGAGTGCTGACAACTATCAACAATGTAGGGCCGGGAATATCCCAGGTAGGACCGATAGAAAACTTCTATTCGTTTTCGCCATTGTCTAAGATTGTATTCTGTATAGATATGCTGGTGGGGCGCCTGGAGGTAATTCCATACCTGCTTATTTTCTCCCCAGATTTGTGGAGAAGAAAATTTTAATGTATTTAAGGAAATGAAAGAGCGAAAAGTATCGGTTTTCGTGTTTCATTTAGGAGGAAAAATGAAGAATGTAAAAACAAAGATTATGGCAGTGATTGCAGTAGTGCTTTTGCTGGGAGTTTATTATTACGTGGCGCTGCCTGCGATTAATATTCACTCGACGGAATTCTGGATATTTCTTATCATTATGATTGTACTTGTGGCAGCATATTATATTAAAAGGAAAGGGCTTAGCAGATATGAGTTAAAAACTTCCAAAGGCTTGAAGGCGATTCTGGGAGTACTTGCGGCAGTTGTGATTGTATATCTCGTAGGAACGCTTCTGTCCTCTCCTATAGTGAATGCAAAAAAATATCAGAAATTAATGACGGTGGAAAATGGAGAATTTTCGAAAGATATTGAAGAACTCTCCTTTGATCAGATCCCACTTCTGGACAGAGATTCCGCGGCGATTCTGGGAAACAGAAAGATGGGGAGCATGGTAGATATGGTATCCCAGTTTGAAGTGGATGACTTATACAGTCAAATTAACTATAAGGATCAGCCAGTGAGAGTATCTCCTCTGAAATATGCGAATATTATTAAATGGCTGACAAACCAGAGTGAAGGAATTCCTGCATATATTAAAATTGATATGGCAACGCAGAATACGGAGCTGGTAAAACTGGATGAAGGAATGAAATATACAGAGAGTGATCACTTCAATCGAAATATATACCGGCATTTGCGTTTTAAATATCCGACATACATTTTTAATGACCTAAGTTTTGAGATCGATGATAACGGTGTACCATACTGGATATGTCCGGTTAAGAAGTTCAATATCGGATTGTTCGGAGGAGAGACGATCGGAAGAGTCGTTTTGTGCAATGCGATTACAGGTGAAACAAAGGATTACAGCATAGAGAATGCACCAGAGTGGATTGACCGCGCGTATTCCGCAGATTTGCTTGTAGAGCTGTATGATTACTATGGAACGCTGAAACATGGATTTTTCAACAGTGTGCTCGGACAAAAGGACTGTCTGCATACAACAGACGGGTATAATTATCTTGCAATTGATGATGATGTCTGGGTATATACAGGGGTGACGTCTATTACAGGGGATCAGTCTAATGTAGGATTTGTGCTGATGAATCAGCGTACAATGGAGACAAAGTTCTATGAAGTGGAAGGTGCGACGGAGGCTTCAGCGATGTCGTCGGCTGAAGGACAGGTACAGAACCTGAAATATAAAGCAGCTTTTCCATTGCTTTTAAATATCTCTGGTGAACCGACGTATTTTATTGCTCTCAAAGATGATGCAGGACTGGTAAAAAAATATGCGATGGTCAATGTACAGAAATATCAGATAGTGGCGATCGGAGATACAGTGAGTGAGTGCGAGGAAAATTATACGACGCTTATGTATGAGAACGGTATCAAACAGGTGGAAGAGGATACAAGAGATATACTGACCGCATCCGGTAAGATCACCAAGATCGCACAGAGTGTCATAGATGGAAACTCTCATTATTACATTATGTTGGAAGGCTCAGACGAGATTTTCGACATACCGGTAGTAGACTTTATCGATATTATTAAATTTAATGTCGGCGATGAGGTGACAGTGGAATACAAAGAAGGAGAGACAAGCAATACCGTGCTTTCCCTGAACGGCAAAGAGGCAAATATACAGGATTCTAAGAAGAAAGAGACAGAAGAAGACGCGAATGGAGAGCCTGTAAAATAAACGAAAAAATCAAAGAATATATTTTACCCTAGTAGTAAGAAGCAAAAGAGAGAATGTGCCTTACTATTAGGGTTTTTTATTTATAAGAGCAGGAAAACCTACTTCTAAATATTCAGTTCTGAAAAATCGGTCTTTATATTCTTTGGGAGTAAGTCCATAGGTCTTACGAAAGACTTTTGTAAAATAGCTTTGTGAACTAAAAGCAAGAACTGAGGCGATTTCTGCATAACTGATGTCAGAGTAAAGCAGCATGTTTTTTGCAGCTTCCATACGGCGGGAAGTAATATATTGAGAAATAGTCTGGTTCATTTCCTTTTTAAATAAATCAGAGAGGTATGTTGGATTGAGCCCGACATGTTCCGCTAAAATTTCAATCGTTATTTTTTCATGAAGGTGATAGTAAATGTAATCAATACAGAGAATAATGTGGTGTGAAAATACACATTTTTTATTAAGGTTTGACAACTTGCAGGAAAAGAAAGTAAACATTTCTCTGGCAAGAGACAGCACACTATCTACGTCTTCACATTTATCCATTTGCTGGATGTATAAATCGCTAGTGATAAAGGCGACTTCTTCTTCCATTCCCTTTGAAATGGCAAAACGGGTAATTAAAGTAACGGCGGCTATAAATAAATATTTATTCTGTTTAACTAAGTCATCTGAAAGATGTCCGACAAATTTACTTGTGAACATAGACATAGATTTTTCGATTGCCTTTGCATCCCCAGTTGCCAGCTGTTCATGAATACGCATTTCCTCATCATATCTGTGGTGCCGTACATCCTGTTCTCGGTTTAGGAATTGTTGGTAATAAATTTTTTTATCGTTCATATTATTGTAGCCCTTTCGATTGAAATAGTGAATATGCACAAAAATATTGACAAAAATTTATAAGAACTAAACAAAATGCACTTCACATGAAAATTATATCATAAATCAGAAGATTTTAATATACCTGTTCGAGAGATTTTGATAATATAGCCTCAACAACAGAAAGAGGTTATCAAGGAGATAGGACAAATGAAATGTTTAGCGTGTGATTTTGGTGGAAGTTCAGTGAAATATGCAGTTGTCAATCAGGAAGCGGACATGGAATCGACGGGAAAGATACCAGCACCATTAGAATCGGAAGAGGAATTTGTTGAAACGGTAAAAAAATTGTATGATCAGTATCGAAAGGATATTGACGGAATTGCAATCAGTCTGCCGGGATATATCAATCCAGATGAAGGTGTTTTAATCGGTTCTGGGGCATATAAGCCATTATATAGTAAAAATATTGTCGATTTATTAAGACCTGTGTGTCCGTTACCGATTACAGTTGAAAATGACGGGAAATGCGCGGCGCTGGCAGAAGTTTGGAAAGGGGCTCTGGAAGGGTGCAAAGACGGGGCGGTAATCATACTAGGGTCAGCGATTGCCGGAGGAATTATCAAAGATGGAAAGATTCATAGCGGGCGGGATTTTGCCGCAGGGGAGGTTTCTTTTCTTGTGACGAATCCGGAAGAACACAATGTACTGGGATGTGCTTTTATGTCAGCGGCAATGCACGGTTTGACTTACCGCATGTGCAAGGCGAAAAATTTAGATTTTGGCGTTCAGGATTCAGCAATATTATTACAGGAAATTGATTCCCAGGTAATGATGCCATATGCACATCCGGAAAACGAGTTGAAGAAAATTAAAGCAGACGGAGTGCAGATTTTTAAATGGCTTTCAGAAGGGGATTCGGATGCAGAGGAGATCTATAAGAACTTTATAAGAAGCTTAGCGGTGGTAGTAAATAATATACAGGTATGTTATTCCCCGGAAAAAATCGCCATAGGCGGAGGATTAAGTTTAGCAGGACGTATTTTTGAAGATTTAAATGAAGAATTGGAAAAATATTATGAAGGAATGCAGTTTGGCAAGGAACTGCGGGCAAAAGTAGTAAAAAGCCGTTATCTGAATGACTGCAATCTGATAGGTGCTACATACAACTATATACAGCGTATAGGTAATTCTGGCATGACAAATGCCTGATTTATAAAAGAACTACTAAGAAATGAAAGAGAGGAAACAAAAATGGAAGAGAAAAAGACAAACATGTATCCTTATCGTCCGCCTAAAAAGTATCCCCAGAAGGATTTATATGGAAGAGCAAGGGTGTACCTCATGTTTTATAAGGATTTAAAACGTTTTCAGAAATTTTATACCA
The DNA here is from genome assembly GCF_055387595.1 of Mediterraneibacter flintii. Taxonomy (NCBI): domain Bacteria; kingdom Bacillati; phylum Bacillota; class Clostridia; order Lachnospirales; family Lachnospiraceae; genus Mediterraneibacter; species Mediterraneibacter flintii. Next base: position 2,533,977 of record NZ_AP031405.1, on the reverse strand, counting down.
CATTGTTCGGGTGGGATATGATTGAATCACCGGAGGCGGCAAGCGGGATTCCCGTGGGAAGCGAGCACCCGACAATTTTAATCGGGACAGGCCCGACACAGCCGGATTATGAGGGAGCTGTTCCGGGACATATGAATTTGTTTGTGCCGTGGGCGCCTGGAAAACTGGAAGTACCAGGATTTATGATGGAAGCACATTTTGGGCGTCCTTTGGAAGAAACAATTCAAAAGATATTAGATCACGGCGGTACGCTGGTGGAAGATAAAAATGTTTCCGTCTTGGCAAAAACACCAGTAGATAAAGATTATTGCTGGGAATTTGCGGCGGTATTAAAAGATCCGGCAGGAAACTTTTTATATTTGTGGCAATGCCCGTCCTGCCGTACATGGGAAGAACCAGAAACAGAATACGATAGAGAGTGAGGATAAAGAAGATGGCGAAAAAAATATATACATGTTTTGCATGTGGATTTCCAATGGCATTTGAAGAAACAGAAGTACCGAACTATTGCAGCGGATGTGGAGCACCAAAAGAACAGTTCTTAGTTGAACCGTGGTGCGGAAGTATTGAAAAAAGAAGAATTCATGTTGACCCACCTGCTCCGGAAGAAAACAGAGATCCAATGGATTTATCCTTCCATATTCCAAAAGATTTTTCCAGCCTGAAAGGCCACGGCAGAATTAGAAGATGGGTAATGGGATATGACGACCCGCAAGAGTTAAAAGATTTTTATACAGATGTATTTGACTGGGATATTATCAACACGGAACATTCAGATCCGGAACAACCGATAATGTATTGTGCGACGGGACCCGGTACGGAGGACTGGGAACCAGCCGTAGCATCAATGGGATACGGTTACTTGATTCCAAAGACAGGGAATGAGGCAGAGCCGGCACCGTCATTTGTAGTTGAAGTAAAAGATATAGATGATATTTTAAAACAGGTGCCCGGTTTAGGCGGAAAGGTAATCCGGGGCAGATACCAGTTCGAGGGTGAAGATTACGCAGTAATTCAGGATTCGGAAGGAAACAGGTTTTACATTTGGGAAGTAAAAGAATAGCAGATTGAAGGAGGAAACATGTTAAGAAAAGACTTTCTGTGGGGAGGCGCACTGTCGGCCCACCAGTTTGAAGGCGGTTTGAAAGGGACTTCAAAAGGATTGAGCGTGGCAGATGTCATGACAGCTGGCTCTAACACCACGCCGAGACAGATTACAGACGGCGTTTTAGACGGTATTTACTATCCTAATCAAGAGGGAATTGATTTTTACCATCACTATAAAGAAGACATTAAGCTGTTTGCAGAAATGGGATTCAAATGCTTTCGCACTTCGATTGCATGGTCGCGCATTTTCCCGCGGGGAGATGAGGCAGAGCCAAATGAAGAAGGGCTGTCATTCTATGATAACGTATTAGATGAACTTTTGAAATATGGAATAGAACCTTTGATTACACTTTCCCATTTTGAGATGCCGTATTATCTTGCGAAAGAGTATGGGGGATTTTCTAATAGAAAGACAATTGAGTTTTTCCTTCGTTTTGCAGAAGTGTGTTTCCAAAGATACCGGGATAAAGTGAAATACTGGCTGACATTCAATGAGATTAATAACCAAATGCACTATAAGAGAGATGCTATATATGGCTGGACGAATGCAGGGGTAATATATGGAAAGGAGGAAAATCCGGATAAAGTACTTTATCAAAGCATTCATCATCAGCTTGTAGCAAGTGCGCTGGCAGTAAAAAAAGGACATGAAATTAATCCAGACTTTATGATTGGAAATATGATCGGCATGGTTCCGGTATATCCTCTTAACAGCAAGCCGGAAAATGTAATGCTGGCAGTTCAGAAAATGCGGGAAAAGTGGCTGTTTAGTGATGTACAGTGCAGAGGGCACTATCCAGCTTATATCAGAAAAAAGTTTGAGGCTGATGACTGTATGCCGGATATGACAGAGGCAGATAAAAAGGCGTTGAAAGAGGGCTGTGTGGATTTTGTTAGTTTCTCTTATTATATGACAGAAACAGTAGATACAGACAGTCCTTCGGAAGACAAGACGGTGAAAAATCCATTTGTAAAAGAATCAAATTGGAATTGGGCAATCGACCCGGAAGGACTTAGATATGCACTGAACTTATTTTATGAAAGATATGAAAAGCCGATATTTATTGTAGAAAATGGATTTGGGGCGGTTGATATATTAGAAGAGGGCGGCTCGTGCCATGATACATACCGGATTGCTTATTTAAAAGCGCATATTGAACAGATGAAAAAAGCGGTTGAAGAAGACGGTGTAGAACTCCTGGGATATACAATGTGGGGCTGTATTGACTGTATTTCCTTTACAACAGGTGAGATGAAAAAGAGATATGGTTTTATATATGTGGACAGGGACGATTCTGGAAATGGTAGTTTAAAAAGAATAAAAAAAGATTCTTTTGAGTGGTATAAGAAGGTAATTTCAAGTAATGGAGAAAAGCTATAAAGAAATGTAAGGGAGGTGTTAGAAATGTCAGAGGAGGTTCTTCTGAAAGTAGAAGGATTAAATAAATCGTTTGGTCCTACAAAAGCAGTTGTAGACATGAGCATGGAGATTTATGCCGGAGAGGTAAGAGGGCTGATTGGCGAAAATGGAAGCGGAAAGTCAACAGTGACGTCTATGATTGCCGGATGTCTGAAGCCGGATAGCGGGACAATGGTAATGAATAACCGGACGCATGCCCCCAAGAGTATGCTGGATGGACGTTCGGCAGGCGTGTGCATGCTTCTTCAGGAAAAGGGGACAATCAACCATCTGTCTGTTGCGGAAAATATATATCTTGGAAAAGAAGACCAATTCCGGCGCATGGGAATTATTAACCGGAGCAAAATGAACCGCGGGGCGAAAAAGGTTTTAGAAAGTATTGGTCTGGCGGAGGTAGACCCTTCGCATCCGATTGATGAGTTGAGTTTTGAGGACCGCAAGCTGGTAGAGGCAGGTATGGCAATGAAAGAAGATCCGCAGATTTTGATTGTGGATGAAACGACAACAGCTTTATCGCAGAACGGACGTGAAGTTATTTACCGCATTATAAGAGAGATGAAAGAAAGCGGGCGGAGCGTTATCTTTATATCCCACGATTTAGAGGAATTAAAAAATGTCTGCGATAATATAACCGTTATGCGGGACGGTTCTTATGTGACGACTTTATTTGGTGAAGATATTACAATAGACGCCATGAGAAGGAATATGATTGGGCGGGATTTAGACGGCAAGTATTATCGGAATGACTACGAGGATAATTACGACCATGATACCGTCATGTTGAAAGTAGATGATGTACATCTGGGAACAGCGCTCAAAGGAGTTTCCTTGAAATTGCACAAAGGAGAGATACTGGGAGTTGGCGGTCTTACAGATTGCGGGATGCATGATTTATGCAATGTGGTGTACGGCTTAAAAACGCCAGATTCCGGAAGTGTCAGCCTTCCGCAAAAAGGTGTTGAGATACGCAACTCGACAGACGCAGCAAAGAACGGCGTGGGATATGTACCAAAAGACCGGGAACTTGAGGGACTAATGCTGGCGGCGAGTATCAAAGATAATATTGCGCTTATGTCAATGGATAAGATAAAAAAGGGAATATTGGTTACACCGGGTGCGGTGAAGAACCTTGCTGAACAACAGGTAGAAATGTTAAGTATTAAAATAGGCGGACTAGAACTTCCAGTTTCCAGTCTAAGCGGTGGGAACAAACAAAAGGTAGCGATTGCAAAGAATACGGCAAATGACGTGGAAATTTTAATTATGGACTGCCCGACCCGTGGAATTGATATTGGTGTAAAAGCCGCCATTTACCGTCTGCTGGAAGAGTTTAAGGCGCAGGGTAAGGCTATCCTGATGGTATCGGAAGAACTGCCGGAATTACTGGGCATGTCGGATAACCTGATTATTATGAAGGATGGTAAGATAACCGGGAAAATCAAGCGTAGTGCAGATATATCGGAACATGACGTAATCGAGAAAATGATTTAGGAAGGTGGGAATCATGCAGAAAGCAAAAAAGAAAATAATTACGAAAGATATGGTGAGAACGTATTTGCCAGTTACGGCGTTGATTGTTGTAATTGCTGCATTTGCCCTCCTAAGTCATGGACAAACACTAAAAATCAGTAATATTATGAGCATATTACTGCAATCTTGTACATATATCATTGCAGGTCTGGGGATTATTTTTACAATGTCTCTCGGAAATATGGACATGTCTTTAAATGGAATTATCTGCCTTGCTGGTGCGCTGGGACTTTTGGCGTCAGAGGCGGCACAGGACTGGATGCTGTTTCCGGTTATCATGCTGATTGCAGTTATCGCCGAGATTTTAATAGGAGTAATTAATATTGTACTGGGTGTAAACAGTGTAATTGGTTCGTTTGCAGTGGCATTTTTGGGAACAGGCATTGCGAATTATATTATTGGAAAAAGGACGGCAGGGCTAAGCCTTCCCAGCGTATTCAGCGGTTTGTACAGCAAGACTTTGTTCTATATTATTACATTGGCAGCGATTATTATTATGGTGATTCTGTTTCACTATACGAAGCTGGGAAAGTGGGCAATGGCGATTGGGTCAAATCCCAATGCAGCAAAAGCGTCTGGTATCAATGTAACGAAGTATAAAATTTTGGCATACTTGGCAGCGGGAATCATGATGGGAATTACAACGCTGATGATTGTGGTCCGTTCCGGTTCGGCAGGAGCAACGTTAGGTGCGGGATTTCATGTCACACTTTTGCTTATGATGGTAATCGGAGGAGCTTCATTGACAGGTGGAACAAAAGAAAAGATATTCAGCGTAATTGTGGGCGTGTTTATGCTTTTGTTTTTGGAAAATGGTCTGACTGTTTTAGGGGCAGATCCGAATATGATCGGTTTGATTGAGGGAATTATATTTTTGGTTTCTGTTACTTTGACCTTTGACCGCGACGGAGTTCCATATATATTATAAAACACGATAAAGAAAGGAAGAAAAAATGAAAAAGAAATTGGCTTTCATCTTAGCAACAGTAATGACAATAGCTTTGGCAGCCGGATGTGCAGATGATATATCCACTACGTCCGATACAGAAATTACAAAAGAGTCTTCCGACGCAGATTATCTGCTTGGGGCGATTATATGGTCAACAGACGACGGACTGGGCGCTGCGTCAAAAGAGGCAATTGATACAGTTGCAGAGGCATTGAATATAGATGTGATATACCGTACAGGTGGTTTTGACGCAGAGGCGCAGACCACAGATATTGAAAATTTGATTGCAGCAGGCGTAGACGGTATTTTGATGACGCCATTGGTTGACGCCTCTATTGACGAATATATGAAGGTGTGTGAGGATGCAGGAATTCCAATGCAGATTATGTTCCGAAACATCATTGATGAAGAGGCATATGATTACTGTATGTCCAGCGATTTGTTTGCAGGGTATGTCGTAGAGGATGAGGCTGCTGCGGCAGTAGATATGATAGATAAATTGGTTGAGGATGGATGTACTACAATCGGACTTTTAAACCGTGAGGCTGGAAACGGCGTAGTAGACCGCCGTCAGCAGGGGGCTATAGAATATTTGGAAGAAGAGGGAATTGATTATTATACAACAACATTGTCGTCCACGGCAAGTGCAGCAGACGCGGCGGATTCGACAGCACAGCTGCTTGTGGCATATCCGGATATTGACGGGCTAATTTTATCATCAGGATCGAATGGCGTAATTGACGGTGTGGTTAATTACTTAAAAACGACAGATATAAAGCTGACAAGCTTTGATACACCGGCGGATATTGTTTCCTCTTTTGACGCAGGAAACTTGTCAATGTTGACGACAGGTGCGCAGATTGACCCGGTTTATGCCATGATAAATTTATATAATAAGTTGGAAGGAACTCCATTTTCCGAAACGCCGACAGAGATAAATTCCAATTATATTTATCTTAAAAACGCAGAGGACACGGAGATGTACAACGAATACTTCGATACATTTAAGACCTATACAGCGGAAGAGATTGTAAATCTGACAACAATGGATTATGAATCATTCTTAGAGGAAGTAAAAAGTTACAGTTTACAGTCGGTTTCTGAATAACTGAAAGGGATATAGGTGAAGAGTGGCTATGAAGAAGAATATCCTTTATAAAATAAAAAATTTAGGCTTTGCACTTTTAATTCCAGTTATATTATATGTTCTGTTATTAATGGTTGTCCCAAAAGCAATGGGCGGTACACAGATATTTTCTATTTTGTATCAGGCAGCATTGCCGGCAGTTCTTGCGTGGGGCGCCGCCTTTGCCTGCAAATTAGGGTTATGGCATTTTGGCATTGGAGCAAATGTAATCGCGGGGGTAATACTTGGTGCCGGGCTTGGCAATCGGTTAGGTGGAGGTACAGCTGTGATTGCGGTGTGCGTAATTGTAACAAGTACCTTGCTGGGACTGATTATGGGTTTAATCTATGTATGGATAAAAGTTCCGTCGATTGTCGCAACAGTCGGCTGTATGTTAGTACTGGAGAGTATAGCGGCTCTTGCCTGGGGCGGGGGAGGAGTAATGGTAGAGAGTACATTCGGTGTACTAAATGAAACTCCAGTGGTAATAGGCTGTACATTGTTCTGCTTTCTGATTGCCTATGTCGTCTATACATACACGAAATTTGGGTTTAATCTAAAAGCGATTTCAAATAACATAAACGTGGCGGAGCAACAGGGAATTAATGTAAACAAAGTCAAAGTGTGTGCATTTGTCCTGGTAGGGCTTTTCTGTGGATTTTACGGGACGTTGACGCTTGCAAGGTCATTTGTGCAGAGCCCGCTTACGAATATGAGTAGTATGGATTTGGTTTTCAGTGCATTTATTTGCTTTTTTGTAGCAAATGCGCTGGAAAAAAGAGTGAATCTGGTTGTTGGCGTATTTATAGGTTCTCTTACAGTCCAGCTAATTAAATTTGGTATAGTTGCATTGGGGATTCCGGGGCAGTTTAACAACGCGGCAGTTGCGATTGCATTGTTAGTATTCTGTGCAATGAGCAGTGAAACGGAAATTATGATGAAATTCAGAGCTAAAATAAAGAGAAGAAATTTATAAAAGTTTAACAAGAAACTTATATACTTGACTTTAGAATGGAGCTATAAATAAAAACAGCAATTAGAAAAGGGGATACAGAATGTTGGGTATAATTGCAGGTATTTTTACTACATGTGCGTTTATTCCTCAGGTGGTTAGAGTAGTCCAGACTAAAGAAACAAAATCTATATCTTTACTTATGTATTGTATATCAGTAACAGGTTTGTGTTTATGGATTATTCATGGACTTGTGGTGAAAGATATATCAGTATCAATAGCAAATTTTTTAACACTGATATTATCAGCTATTATACTTATATATAAAGTTAAATACAAGTAGTTGTAATAGAATACGAAATTATGTATTGCAAATGTCAAAAAGAAGGTATTACTTGATTAAATAATTTTGTAATACCCTCTTTTAATATATAACTTATAGTATATTTAATTTAATACATTGTAATCAGGAGAATTTATTTCTGGAATCTCATTTTTATCTGCACTGATACTCAGATAAAATTCGATATTATTTTCGTTGGAGATTTTATGCAGCTTCTGAAGAAAAGCAGGCAGACTTTCTAATGTAATATTTGCCTGTTTAAGAACACTGTCAATGAAAATTGCTTCGATATCGTGGTTGCCAGCTACCATACCGTACAGGAACCCTACAAACTCTTCCAGAGTTAGAATGTCTTTATAATCTGCCATACGGATTGCACGTATATTAAAATCTACGGTGTAAGTATCTTTATGGCTTTTTTTAATTAAAACTACGTTTCCATTGGATGTTTTTACCTTTTCATTAGCAAGGTCTATCATTTGTTGTGTTTTTCCGCTGCCTCTTGGGCCTGTTATTAAATTTACCATGGCGAATCTCTCCTTTATGTATGTATTTTTGAGACTTCTCACCTCTCAAATATCTTATGTTTATTATACACTAAAGCAGTACATGGAACAACTAAAAAAAGGATAAAATAACAGAAAATAGTAACAGTTCAGCCCGCGCCATTCGTAAAACCGCACTGCGTGCTTATCGTGGCTGCCGCCACTGTTTTACTCATTGATGGGCGCTCATCTCATACAGATGTACGCTCGCAAAAACATGCAGGCATGTTTTATGCTTCCCGCACACTGTATGGCTGAGCTGTTACAGAAAATAAGGGGAGAAATGTAATGAGAAAAGTTCTCAAAAACATATATTGAAAAGGAATCTGATACGTGATAACATGAAATCAATTGAAAATCATTCTCAATATTGAGGAGGGAATTTATGCCTGCGGAAGTATTATCCTATTTCCTGAAAAACAGCAACCAGAAATTGCGTCTGAAATTTCAGATTGTACTTCAGTGTGCTCCTTTTCTGAAGGGATTGAAAATTTCTTGCGTGATTTCTGTAGAAGATGCGCTCTATGATGGATTGGAGGAAATATTCCAGGAGATGGATATTTCGTATCGGAAACTATGCAGCATGGACGGGAAATGCCTTGTCCTTTTTTACCGTTCTAAGGAGTTGGAAGCATATATGATGCGTCCAGATATAAAACTGCTGTTGGAAGAATATGGGTATCAAAATCAGAATATGGAAGATTGCCTGTTAAGATTGTCCGAAAGAGTATGCACATTTTCCGAGAATGGAATGGGGTTTCCACATGAAATAGGAATATTTTTGGGTTATCCGGTAGAAGATGTCAGAGGCTTTATTGAAAATGAAGGACAGAAATATCTGATGATCGGCTATTGGAAGGTATATAAGAACCTGTCAAGAGCAAAAATGATTTTCAATGAATATGACCGTGCAAAGGACTGTGCGGTAAATGAATTTCTGACCGGAAAGAGCATCCGGGAAATTGCTCAGTATTAGAATAACGGAGGTATTATAACATGAGCGTATCAGTAGTATATTGGAGTGGAACAGGTAATACACAGACAATGGCTGAGGCGGTGGCTAAGGGGATTGAAGAAGCAGGCGGACAGGCAAATCTCATGGAAGTAGGATCTGCGGATGCCGCTGTCATTGCACAGGAGAGCGCATTTGCTCTGGGCTGCCCTTCAATGGGAGCAGAACAGCTGGAAGAAAGTGAAATGGAACCATTTGTTGAAGCTTTGGAGCCGTTGGTATCCGGAAAAACAATTCTGCTGTTTGGATCCTATGGATGGGGAGACGGAGAATGGATGAGAGACTGGGCTTCCAGGATGAAAAATGCAGGAGCAGTTCTTGTAAGGGAAGAGGGTATTATTGCGAATGAGGCGCCAGATGATGAGGCACTGGCAGAGTGCGAGAATGCTGGCAAAGAATTGGTGAAATAATACAAAGAGAAAACGAAAATTCATCATTGACAAAATCTTTCCCCTTCGCATATGATAAGATATCGATAAAATTTTTCAACAGATGAATAAAGGGGAGAGAAGGAATATGAACATAAATACTCTGACTGGGATTTTAATACCGTTTGCCGGGACCACTCTTGGCGCGGCAATGGTATTTTTTATGAGAAAAGAAATGAATGAGATGCTGCAAAAACTCTTGCTGGGATTTGCATCAGGGGTTATGATTGCAGCATCTGTATGGTCTCTTCTGATTCCATCGATAGAGATGGCAGAACAAGAGGGAGGGATTGCCTGGGTACCGGCGGCAGGAGGCTTTCTTTTAGGAATGGGATTTTTGCTGGTGTTGGATACGCTTACTCCACATCTTCATTTTACAGATGAAAAACCAGAAGGCGTTCCGGCGCATTTAAAAAAAACAACGATGCTTGTCCTGGCAGTGACCTTACACAATATACCAGAGGGAATGGCAGTAGGAGTTACTTTTGCAGGAGCCTTGACGGAAAATAGTGTAATGACAATGGCAGGTGCATTTGCACTGTCTGTCGGAATTGCTATCCAGAATTTTCCGGAAGGAGCGATTATCTCTATGCCTTTAAAAAGTCAGGGGATTTCAAAAGGAAGAGCCTTTATATATGGGGCACTTTCGGGGATTGTAGAGCCAATAGCGGCGGTGATTACGATTCTTCTGACTGGTTTGATCGTTCCACTCCTGCCATATTTACTTTCCTTTGCGGCAGGGGCCATGATCTATGTTGTTGTGGAAGAATTAATTCCGGAAGCGCAGACAGGGAAACATTCTAATATCAGCACAATCGGAGTGGCTTTTGGCTTTGCACTGATGATGGTATTAGATGTGGCTCTTGGTTAGTATAAGAAAGCATGTGCTGAACAAAAAGGACAAAATGAGTCTGACAGTGAAAACAGTTAGACTCATTTTTTGTGGACATTTGGAAAGTGATTTGCCAGGCAAAGACGTACAGCGACAAAAAATACTTGCAATCCTTTTGACAGAGTGCTATCCTTTACTATGGTGTGTTAAAGCACAAAAGAATAAACTCAGGAGAGTCTCTTAAAAAGAGCGCCGAAGGTGTACGCAGTCTGAACAGACTGTTAATCTCTCAGGCAAAAGGATGGAGGAAGAAAAAATGTTTGCACAAATTGACGCAGTAATCACGTGGATTGACGACAGAATATGGGGGTTGCCGTTAATCATTCTAATTCTGACAACAGGATTCTATCTTACAGTTCGATTAGGGCTTCTGCAGATCAGACATCTTAAAAAGGCCCTGAAATTCATGGTAAAAAATGAAGAAGGCGGACATGGAGAAGTGACCAGCTTTGGGGCGCTTTGTACAGCATTGTCCGCAACGATCGGAACCGGAAATATTACAGGAGTTGCAACTGCGATTGCAGCGGGAGGACCGGGAGCGCTGTTCTGGATGGTCGTGGCGGCATTTTTCGGAATGGCGACGAAATATGCGGAAGGGCTATTGGCGATTAAATACAGGACGATTGACAAAGACGGTCATGTACTTGGCGGCCCGTTTTATTATATTGAAAATGGCATGGGGAAAAAGTGGAAGTGGCTTGCCATGATTTTTGCTTTTTTTGGCGCCGGTGTAGGTCTTTTTGGAATTGGTACTTTTACACAGGTCAACAGTATTGCATCTGCTGTAAAGGACTTTTTTGACCCACAGACGGTTTATGCGGTTGAGTTGTTCGGAAAGGAATATTCCTGGGCGACTGTAATTACCTGTATCATTCTCACAGTATGCGTAGGTTTGGTTGTAATTGGTGGAATTAAGAGAATTGCAAAAGTATCGGAGATAGTGGTTCCGTTTATGGCAGTACTCTATGTAGCTCTGGCACTGTTAATCATTATTACCAATATTTCACTTGTGCCGGAAGCAATTGTGTCTATTGTAAAATCTGCATTTACAGGAAGTGCGCTGGCGGGTGGAGCAATGGGAAGTATGATTGTAGCAATGCAGAAGGGAATTGCCAGAGGTATTTTTTCTAATGAGTCTGGTCTTGGAAGCGCTCCGATTGCGGCGGCAGCGGCTATGACAAAAGAGCCGGCGCGCCAGGGATTAGTTTCTATGACAGGAACATTTATTGATACGATTATCATCTGTACAATGACAGGACTTTCCATTGTAATTGCCGGTACCTGGATGAATCCAGAGTTAGAAGGCGTGGCGATTACAATGGCGGCATTTGAAAAAGGACTGCCGTTCCCGCCTGCAGTTGCCTCCTTTTGCCTGATGCTGTGCCTTGTATTTTTTGCATTTACTACAATTTTAGGGTGGAACTATTATGGGGAACGCTGTATTGAGTATATGTTTAATAGAAATAAAAAAGCAGTCAAGACGTACCGCTGGTTGTATATTCTTGCAGTATTTATTGGACCTTATATGACAGTGGCGGCTGTCTGGAATATCGCAGATATTTTCAATGCGTTGATGGCATTCCCGAACTTAATTGCTCTGCTTGCGTTAAGCGGTGTTGTAGTGAAAGAATCCAGGGATTATTTTTCCAGATTAAAGGAAAAATAACAGAAAAGAAGTAACCGTAGAAAATTACAGAAAAGAAGTAACCGTAGAAAATTACTTGACTTATTTTAACATACTACTTATAATGAGAAAGAATATTGTAAAAACAGTGAAGAGGAATAGTAAGAGCGTACTGTTTTATCAGAGACCTGCCGGCAGGTGTGAGGCAGGAGACAGGCACTCCCAACTCACCTCGGAGTTCTCCTGCTGAATGCGGTATGTAATTGGTATTGTCAATGGCGTATGAGAAATAGGCAGGGGCGGAGCTTCCCGTTACAGAAGAAATGAGTGCATTTATCATGGAACCTGTGATAAATGAATAAGAGTGGTACCACGGAAAAAAGCCTTTTCGTCTCTTAAGAGGGATGGAAGGCTTTTTATAGTTTGAGTCAAAACAAAAAAGCATGTGAAAATCAAATTGGAGGTAGAAAGACATATGGCACAGAAAATAGTCTATAATCACAAGGCTGTTGAGAAAAAATGGCGTGAGAAATGGCAGGAAAATCCAGTCAATCCAAAAACAGATGAGAATGGAAATAAGAAAGAAAAATATTATTGTCTGGACATGTTCCCCTATCCGTCAGGAAACGGACTTCATGTAGGACATTGGAGAGGGTATGTGATTTCCGATGTGTGGAGCCGCTATAAGCTGCAGCAAGGGTATTATATTGTACATCCAATGGGGTGGGATGCGTTTGGGCTTCCAGCCGAAAACTATGCGATTAAAATGGGCGTGCATCCGGCGAAATCCACAGCGGACAATGTAAGCCATATCAAAGAGCAGATTAACCAGATTGCGGCGCTCTATGACTGGGATATGGAAGTGAATACGACAGATCCTGCATTTTATAAGTGGACACAGTGGATTTTTGTAAAAATGTTCAAGGAAGGGCTTGCTTATGAGAAAGAGTTCCCGATTAACTGGTGTCCTTCCTGCAAGACGGGCCTGGCAAACGAGGAGGTTGTCAACGGCAAATGTGAACGGTGCGGTGCGGAAGTGACGAAGAAAAACCTGCGCCAGTGGATGCTTCGTATTACGAAATACGCAGAACGCCTCTTAAATGATCTGGACAAGCTGGACTGGCCGGAGAAGGTAAAGAAAATGCAGACGGACTGGATTGGAAAATCCTACGGTGCAGAGGTAGACTTTCCGGTAGAAGGCAGAGAAGAAAAGATTACAGTATACACTACAAGACCGGATACACTCTACGGTGCTACCTTTATGGTTCTTGCGCCGGAACATGAACTGGCAGCGTCTCTTGCTACCCCTGAGACGAAAGAAGCAGTGGATAAATATATCTATGATGCTTCCATGAAATCCAATGTAGACCGTATGCAGGATAAGGAAAAGACGGGAGTGTTTACAGGAAGCTATGCGATAAATCCGCTAAACGGAGCAAAGACGCCAATCTGGCTCTCTGACTATGTACTTGCAGATTATGGAACAGGGGCGATTATGTGTGTTCCTGCACATGATGATCGTGACTTTGAATTTGCAAAGAAATTTGATATTCCGATTATCCAGGTTATCGCAAAGGACGGAAAAGAAATTGAGAACATGACGGAGGCTTATACAGAGGCTTCAGGTACGATGATTCATTCCGGAGAGTGGAATGGCATGGAGTCTTCTGTGCTGAAAAAAGAAGCGCCTCACATAATTGAAGAAAAGGGGATCGGAAAGGCGACAGTGAACTATAAGCTGCGTGATTGGGTATTTTCACGCCAGCGCTACTGGGGAGAGCCGATTCCGATTGTACACTGCCCTGACTGTGGGGCGGTTCCGGTACCAGAGGAAGAGTTGCCGCTTCGCCTGCCGGATGTAGAATCTTATGAGCCGACAGGGACAGGGGAATCTCCACTTGCCGGAATCGAGGAATGGGTCAACTGTAAGTGTCCGGTGTGCGGCAAGCCTGCGAAAAGAGAGACGAATACCATGCCGCAGTGGGCAGGTTCCTCCTGGTATTTCCTGCGCTATGTGGACAATCACAATGATAAAGAACTGGTTTCGAGAGAAAAGGCTGACGAAATGCTTCCGGTAGACATGTATATCGGCGGTGTAGAGCATGCCGTTCTTCACCTTCTGTATTCCAGATTCTATACGAAATTTTTGTGCGATATCGGTGTGATTGATTTTGACGAGCCGTTCCAGAAGCTGTTTAACCAAGGCATGATAACAGGCAAGAATGGAATCAAGATGAGTAAGTCAAAGGGAAATGTAGTTTCCCCAGACGATCTGGTAAATGACTATGGGTGTGATTCCCTGCGTATGTATGAGTTGTTTGTAGGGCCGCCGGAGTTAGACGCAGAGTGGGACGACAGAGGAATTGACGGAGTAAACCGTTTCTTGAAACGTCTTTGGAATCTGTTGATGGACAGCCTGGAGAATGATGTGAAGGCAACGAAAGAGATGATCAAGCAGCGTCACAGGATGGTGGCGGACATTACAGGCCGACTGGAGAATTTCAGCCTGAATACAGTTATTTCTGGATTTATGGAATACAACAACAAGTTTATAGAGATGGCGAAAAAAGAAGGCGGTATCGACAAAGAGACATTAGAGACGATCGCAGTGCTTCTTTCCCCGTTTGCGCCTCATTTTGCCGAGGAAATGTGGGAAAAGCTGGGACATAAGACAACGGTATTCAAAGCAGGGTGGCCTGCGTATGATGAATCTGCAATGAAGGATGATGAAATAGAAATTCCGGTGCAGATCAATGGAAAGACAAAAGCGGTTATTCTCATTTCGGCGGAGGCATCTAAGGAAGAGGCAATTGCAGCAGGAAGAGAGGCGGTAGCCGATAAACTGACAGGAAACGTAGTAAAAGAAATTTACGTTCCAAAGAAGATTGTGAATATTGTTATGAAGTAAATTTAGAGCAAAAGCTGAAAGAAAATCGAGTAAATATTTCAAGAAAGTATGAGAGGAATGACGCAGATAGTAGAGATATTGTCTGCGTTATTTTTATGACGAGTGGTGTAAATAATCGTAAAGCGTGCTATTATGAGAAAGTAAATAAATTAAAATTGAGGTAAAGATAAAAATGGTTACATTACATGGAAAAGCACCGTATAAGACCGTTTTAATTCATGGTGGCCCTGGCGCAATAGGTTCTTTAAAAAACTGTGCAGAAGAATTAAGCAGACTGACCGGAAGAGGGATTGTTGAAGCATTGCAATCCCAGTATTCCATAGCCGAATTGATCGAAGAATTATATTTACAGATTATAGAATATTGTCAAGAAAAACCGACGTTAATTGGTCACTCATGGGGTGCATGGTTAGCTGCTTTATTTGCTGGAAAATATCCAAAGATGTGTAAAAACATTATCTTAGTTGGCTGCCCGCCGCTTGCAGATAAATATGTCAGAGAAATATCTTTACGAAGATCGCAAAATCTTTCGGACGAAGAAAGTAAAATCTTTCAGAGAATGACAGATAATGTGGCTACTGATGAAGATATGAAAAAGATACCCAGTATTTTAGAAAAATCAGATAATTATTACCTCGAAAGTAGTGAAAAACTCATAGCAGACAAAGCAGATAATGAAATGTATAACAGAATTTGGAATGAGGCTGCGAAACTGAGAACCAATGGAGAGTTATTGACAGCATTTAAAAATATGCAGAGCAACCTATTTTTAATACAAGGAGTTTGTGACCCTCACCCTATAGAAGGAGTAATGAAACCGTTAGAAGAAAACGGTATTCCATGCAAAACTTATATTTTAGAAAAGTGCGGTCATAGTCCATTCATGGAGAAATATGCAAAAGAAAAATTTTATGAAATTCTGCAAGCTATTCTATAACTCTTAGGCTGCATAGCGATTGATAAAATTAGAATTTATGAGGGAATAAATATGGAAATGATTAAAAATTATTACGGTAGTCTATGTACAGAAATGTATGAGATTTTACACAAAGAAGCACCACAAGACGAGTTATTATTTTACCTTTCTTATGCGGAAAAAGGAATGAAAATTTTAGAACCTTTATGTGGTAGTGGTAGATTTTTCATTCCTTTTTTAGAAAGAGGATACGATATTACGGGAATAGATTTATCAACAGAAATGCTTGCGAAATTAGATGAAAAAGTACCCAATGCAAAAGTATTTCAAAAAGATATACTAGAATATGATTCAACAGTAAAATACGATTATATTTTTATATCTTCCGGTTCAGTATCATTATTTACGGATATGGATTTATGTAAAAGGATTTTACATAAAATAAAAGACTTATTGAAAAGAGACGGCAAGTTTGTTTTTGCAGTTGATACAATAGCTGATAAATATCCTAATGATACAGATTATAAAACTTCAATATCCGTAAAGACAAAAGAAGGATATGAATTAATTCTTAAAGGGAAAAATTATTATGACGAAAAAACACATACGCAGTATTCTCCAAGTATTTACGAATTGTATGACGGGACAAAATTGTTACAACAGGAAAGAATGGATTTTCAAACACACCTTTATGAGCTAGGGGAAATAGAACCCTATTTAAAAGAGATAGGTTTTACGAAAGTAAATGTATATTCTTCTTATGATAAAAAGATAGCAGAAAATAATTTGACGGAAATGTTTTTGTATGAATGTTCTTTTTGATAAATCTCAGTTTGTATAGCGGGCAATAAAGCGGACTGAAGTTATAGAGGTGATATTTTGAAAAAGGCAATTTTATATATACACGGAAAAGATGGAAATGCTGACGAAGCAGAGCATTACAAAGCAATTTGCAGAGGATACGCTGTATTTGGTATGGACTATTGTTCTAAAACGCCGTGGAAAGCGAAAGAGGAGTTTCCTATTCTTTTTGATAAATTATGCGGAAAACGTGACTCGGTGATTCTTGTTGCAAATAGCATTGGTGCATTTTTTGCAATGAACGCTTTACAGAATAAGAATATAGAAAAAGCATTGTTCATATCTCCGATCGTAAATATGGAAAAATTGATTGGCGATATGATGGTATGGGCAAGTGTAACAGAGGCTGAACTTTGTAACAGAAAAGAAATACCGACAGAGTTTGGGGAAACATTGTCTTGGGAGTATCTTTGCTATGTGAGGGAAAATTCCATTGATTGGAAGATACCGACTAATATTTTGTTTGGAGCAAAAGATAATTTAACTTCTTATAGTACGATATCGATGTTTGCAGATAAAATTGGTGCAACCCTTACTATAATGGAGAATGGAGAGCATTGGTTTCATACAAATGAGCAAATTGAGTTTTTAGATAACTGGATAAGACATAATATTTGATAAATTGGAAGTTAGAGGGGACAGAGTGAATGGAATATAAAATCAATGATAAAGGACTTAAGGCAACTATTTTTATTTTATTTGTGAACAAGGTGTGGAAAGGGCAATATGATATTGAAAAAGCGGAATTAGCATTGTCTAAAACCCTCAATATAACAGCCTATGACGCTGATAAACTTGTAGGATGTCTTCGTATACTTACAGATGGCTATTTTTTTGGAACTATTACGGAGTTGCTTGTTTTGCCGGAATATCAAAAACAAGGTATTGGAAGCAGACTTCTTCAACTGGCAAAGGAAGCTTCTCCAACTATATTGTATTTTGGCGCACAGCCAGGTGCTGAAATGTTTTATGAAAAAAATGGGTGTGAAAAAAGTTTACAGTCGTATATTATAAAAAAGAAAAATGCTCGTTTGTCTGGTAAACAATAAACAGGGAGTCTTTTAGCTACGGAAAAACCAACAGGCTAATTTGGTTAAAGGTGATTTTGCAGTGTAACTATGTTAGAATAAATACATAATATGCTTTATCAGATAATGGAGGTGGCTATGAAGAAGGTAAAAATATGTTTTGTTTTACTTCTTGTACTCTGTCTTTTAAGCGGATGTGTTTATGCACATAATTATGATAAAGAAGGAAATGAGATGAATAAATCAGAAGTACAAGAGGCTGTAGAATCTATAAAAGAGAACATAAAAGAAGAAATAGAAAATCTGGTAGATGGTGAGTGAATACATAGGATTATTAACCATAAATATATTGTAGTAGAAAAGGGGAATCGGTATGGGATGTCTGGGAAATGTATTGTGGTTTGTGTTTGGAGGCGCTATCAGTGGTTTGAGCTGGTGTCTTGCAGGATGCCTCTGGTGCATTACAATAGTGGGAATACCAGTTGGGATGCAATGCTTTAAAATTGCTTCTCTTAGCTTTTTCCCTTTTGGGAAAGAGGTTGTATATGGAGGCGGAGTGGGTTCACTGCTGCTGAATATTATCTGGCTGCTTGTATCAGGGCTTCTTTTGGCGGCAGAACATGCGATTTTTGGCGTAGTACTTTGTATAACAATTGTGGGAATTCCATTTGGTTTACAGCAGTTTAAGCTGGCGAAGCTTGCTCTGATGCCGTTCGGGGCAGAAGTACATTAATGGGAACATAAAAAAGCGAAGATAGCGTCGGTGTACAAAGGGCGTGTTGCCTCTTGTACACCGACGCTAAAGAGAGGCAAGAACCAGTGGAAAGGAGGCGCCGATGAAAAAACAGATAAAGGCAGTATTTTTTGATATAGATGGAACATTGATTTCCCACAAAGAAGGAGAGGTGCCGCAGAGTACAAAAAATGCGCTAGAACAGCTTAGAAAGCAGAAAATAAAAGTGATCGTTGCGACAGGCAGGCATATGCTGGAATTAAAACAACTGCCATTAAACGATTTGAAATTTGATGGATATGTTATTTTAAACGGGCAGCTTTGTCTGGATGCAGAAGAAAATGTTATTTATGATGAACCAATCTGCCGAGAAGGTGCAGATACTATGCTGACGGTGTTTGAACGCAGGAAAATACCTGTGGCAGTTGTAGAAAAGGACAGAATTTATGTCAACTTTGTCAATGATCTTCTTAGGAAAAGACAAAAAGAGATTTCTAGTCCGGTTCCCAATGTGGACACCTATAAGGGAGGGAATATCTATCAGTTTGGCATATATGTGAATGAAGAAGAGATGAGAGAAATAGGAAAAGAGTTGAAATTTTGCCGGGCGACGCAGTGGAATGACGCGGCGTATGACATCATTGCGGAAGGTGCAGGAAAGCAAAAAGGGATAGAAGAATTATTGAAGCAATATGGTATTTCCAATGAAGAAATCATGGCATTTGGAGATGGAGAAAATGATATTGATATGCTAAAGTTTGCAGGAGTTGGAGTGGCAATGGGAAATGCAAATGACAGAGTAAAGAGGCATGCGGATTATGTGACGGACTGTGTGGATCAGGATGGTATCAAAAAGGCGCTTCAATATTATAAGATGATATAGACATTTGTTCTAAAGACTGAACAGTGCTATACGAATCCGTTATTGAAGGAGGACAGAGTATGGAGCAGAGGATTCCATCCCATGAGACATTTAGAATAGCGGCGCTGCTTGCGCTTGTAGGAGGATTTTTGGACGCCTATACATATCTTTTGCGGGGAGGTGTATTTGCGAATGCCCAGACGGGAAATATAGTGCTGCTTGCTGTGAATATAGCACAAAAGCAGTGGACAAAGGCAGGATATTACCTGATTCCGATTGTAGCTTTTGCGGCAGGGGTATTTATGACAAATCTTTTGAGAGAGCAACTGAAAAAGAATGGCTTCTTAAAGTTTGAACACTGCATTTTGCTTTTCGAAGCGGGGCTTTTGCTTCTTATTGGTTTTTTGCCGAAAGAATGTCCAGACGGAATTATCAATGTGACAATCTCTTTTATATGTTCGCTGCAGGTGAATACGTTCAAAAAAGTACGAGAAGTGCCTTATGCTTCTACAATGTGTACAGGAAACTTGCGTTCCGGTACAGAGAAGCTGTTTTTGTACATTGTGAAAAGAAATACAGAGGCAGGAAGAAGCTGCCTGCACTATTTCGGGATTATCCTGTTGTTTATTATAGGTGCGGCAGCAGGAACCGGATTTGTCAGCTGGCTTGGAATACAGAGTATATGGCTGTGCTGCGCTGCGCTTCTTTTGGCTTCGCTGCTTATGCTGTTTGAAGACAGGCGGTAGAGTAGAAATGGGATTTTAAACGACGGACTCCATTGATAAGAGAATGGAGTCCGTCGTTTGTCCTTATACTGTGACGGTTTTATTTACTGCATTTTAGGCTGTGTCAGGATAGATTTTACATGTTCTATTTCCTGCTGTGTAGCTTTTGCAGCAGGAATATAGTAGCTTTTCTCTCTGGCAAACTGATAGAGCTTCTCCTGTGACATTTCGCATTGATTGCGAATCTGCTTTAAACACTGCTTTAATTCTTTGTTTTCTGTTTGAGGAATCATATCTCCAAACATTTTCAGTTCTCCATTTACTCCGACCAACGCATCGGATATCATTGTTTTATCATCCATTTTACGTTCACCTCACTTATAAAAATTTCATCAGCTCTTGTTTGTTTTTCATAGCAGAATCAGCGGCATCCTGAAATAGCTTTTTTGCCTCTGGATCCTGCGCGTCTTTCGCGTATTCTGTCATTTTGCAATGGGTTGTAGAGTATCCGCCTATGAGATGACGGAGATTCTGCAAATCAAGGATAGAAATATCAGACATAAGCACCCTCCTTTTAACTCTTTATTTTCGTAAACTAGTATGTCCAGAGGCTGTCATATTATGAGGGGGATAAAAAAGAATCTGCCTGGCATATAAGAAAAATTTTCAGGAAGCGGCGCGGAAGATAAATTCCCCAAAGAGTTCCCGCATCTGAGGCGAAGTGCGGTACATACATTCCGGATGCCACTGTACACCGATTGCAAAGGGATGTTCTGAAATTTCCACTGCTTCTATAGTTTTATCGGAAGCATGGGCACATGCGGTAAGTCCTTGTCCTACTGTTTCTATGACTTGATGATGAAAGCTGTTTACATAGAGGCTGGAACCGATACAATGCTTTAAACGGCTTCCCGATCTGGTAGTAATGCGATGGCTGACGTCGCTTCTTAAATCGGAATGCTGCATGTGATTGAAGATGGTACCGGACTTCAATGCTGTATCCTGGCAGATAGTTCCTCCGCAGGCAACATTGAACACTTGCATACCGCGGCAGATAGCAAAAAGGGGCTTCTTTGTTTTTAATATTTTTTTCATTAAGCGGATTTGAAATAAATCCAGAGTAATATCTGTCTGTCCAATGCCATTTCTTGGCTCTTGTCCGAAAAGAAGCGGTGTAATATCTCCGCCTCCGCAGAAGAGAAATCCATCGCATAGCTGAATGTATTCTGCAAGAAGGCGATCGGAACGGACAAGGGGAAGAAGAAGCGGCAGACCTTTTGAATACCGGATAGACTGAATATAAGAGTTGGTTACAAACTGTCGGTTATTTTGAAATCCACAGATAACAATACCGATTTTAGGTTCCATAAATCCTCCTTAAAACATATTTTTAAAATTCAAAACATAGTTGTATGATAGAGTATGTAAGAAAAAGGAAATTTATACCTTAAAGGGTATACCTTGTCAGGCGAAGCCTGCCGTTCTGAAAGGAGTATATGAAAATGAAATTGATCGATATGCATTGTGATACTATCAGTGAACTGTATAAAAAAGGCAGATGTGAATCCTTTATGCGCAACCATTTGTGTGTGGATATTGAAAAGCTGCAGAAGGCAGAAAGCCAGGCACAGTTTTTAGCGTGTTTTGTAAATGGTGGAAAATCAGATGGCAAGAAGGACAGATGGGAGAAAGGATTCAAAGCGGTATTGTCTATGATAGAACGGATACATGAAGAAGAGAGAGAAAATTTACGTTGTATCCGTTATGAAAAGGAACTGGAGGAAAACAGAAAGAACGACTGTATTTCTGGAATTATCACTGTGGAAGAGGGAGGAATTTTAAACGGAAAAATAGAAAGGATAGATTGCCTATATGAAAAAGGTGTGCGCCTTATCACACTGACATGGAATTATGAAAACTGTATAGGGTATCCGAACAGTAAGAAGAAAAACACGATGGAAAGAGGACTAAAGCCATTTGGAAAAATCGTGGTAGAGAGACTGAATGAGAAGGGAATCATAGTGGATGTGTCTCATTTATCTGACGGTGGATTTTGGGACTGCATTAAATACAGCCGCGCTCCTATAGTGGCATCTCATTCCAATGCACGCGCACTGTGTCCGCATCCAAGAAATTTATCAGATGAAATGTTAAGGAGGCTGGGAGACAGTGGTGGTGTGGCAGGAGTGAATTTTTATTCTCACTTTTTGACAGAAAAAGGGAATGCCAGTGTTGAACATATTGCGCAGCATGCTTTGTATATGATGCAGCATGCGGGGGAGGAAGCAGTCGCTTTTGGAACGGACTTTGACGGATTTGAAAGAACAGAGCTGCCAGAAGGGATCGCGGGAATCCAGGATATGGGATATGTATGGGAGGTTATGAAAAACAAGGGGTTTTCAGAAAGGCAGCTGGATAAAATATGGTATAAAAATGTGAAGAGAATCTTGCATGATGTATGGAAATCAAAGTGACATTATGATAAAATAGAAAAGATAAAGTGTTTTAAGGCACAATGAGATAAGAGGAGGACTTAAATAGTGGAAAACAAAAGAATCATCCAGGTGGAGGAAAAGGTACCATTTAAAATGCTCGTACCTTTAAGTATTCAGCATATGTTTGCAATGTTCGGGGCATCTGTTCTCGTTCCATTCGTATTTGGAATCAATCCGGCAGTGGTATTGTTTATGAATGGAATCGGAACACTGCTCTTTATTTTTATCACGAAGGGAAAAGCACCCGCATATTTAGGCTCCAGCTTTGCGTTCTTGGCGCCTGCAGGTATTGTAATCGAAAAATGGGGATATGACTATGCACTGGGAGGCTTTGTTGCCGTTGGATTTTGTGGATGTATCCTGGCTCTGATTATTTATAAATTCGGTTCCAAGTGGATTGATGTTGTGCTGCCGCCAGCCGCGATGGGGCCGGTAGTCGCTTTAATAGGACTGGAATTGGCAGGGACGGCTGCTTCCAATGCAGGGCTGACAGATAGCAGTATAGATATGAAAAATGTGATTGTTTTTCTTGCGACGCTTTTGACAGCTGTGCTTGGTTCTGTTCTGTTTAGAAAATTCTTTGCAGTTATCCCTATTTTGATCGCGATTATTGTAGGATATGCAGCGGCAATTTTCTGCGGAATCGTAGATTTTAGTGAAGTGGCTGCGGCTTCCGTATTCGCTGTTCCTAATTTTTCTCTTCCGAAATTTAAGTGGGAAGCAATTGTAATTATTCTTCCGGTTCTACTGGTTATCGCGTCTGAACACATAGGCCACCAGATTGTGACCAGCAAGATTGTAGGCAGAGATCTTTTGAAAAATCCAGGACTTCATCGTTCTTTGTTTGCAGATAATTTTTCGACGATGCTCTCTGGTTTTATCGGATCAGTTCCAACGACGACTTATGGAGAGAATATCGGGGTAATGGCGATGACGAGAGTGTATAGCGTCTATGTGATAGGTGGAGCAGCGGTGTTGTCGATTATCTGTTCTTTTATTGGAAAGATGACGACGCTGATTAATACCATCCCGGGGCCTGTCATAGGAGGTATTTCCTTTCTGTTGTATGGAATGATTGGAACTTCTGGTATCCGGATTCTGGTAGAATCCAAGGTAGACTACGGGAAATCTAGAAATATGGCGATGACCTCTGTAATATTCGTAACCGGACTGTCAGGAATTAAAGTACAGTTTGGAAGTATTCAGCTTACTGGTATGGTGCTTGCCTGTGTAGTAGGTATGCTTATGGGACTTCTGTTCTTCCTCCTGGATAAGGCAAAGCTGACGAACGACAGAGAAGAGGCATAAACAGTATAAGGGTGTTTTAGAAGCTGGCAGATGGCTTTTGAAACACCCTTATTTTTTTGTATAATAGATTCGGGTGTCAAAAGGTAACTTATTTAAATTCTGTTGTCAATTTTCACAAAAAGTAACTTTTCAGACTCCGGTGCGCGGAGCATTCCGATGAACCTCTTAATACGAAAATCACGTCAGCAAAGGCTTCCGTGATTTTTGAGTTTCATCTCCATCGCGCATAAAGTCGTCTGGCAAGTTATCTTTTTATGAAAATTGCCGGAAGCATTTGCAAAAGTTACCTTTTGACACCCGAATCATAATAGAAATTTCGATAAATTTCCTATTATACAAAAAGCCCTTCGGGCAGTATGCGCACGCCGCAATAAGGAAATTTTACCGCTTTGCGGTATTGCGGCGGCGCGCAAAGTGGACAAGCCCTTCAAGAGTGAGGGGCAGAGGAGTTGAAGTGGGCTTGCCCACTTTGTTCTATGAGTAGACTTGCAAAATCCTCATAATTTCTTAAGAATAGGTTATAAAAAATATAAAAAAGGGGGAATATAATCAAACTGAAGGAGGCAAAAAATGGACAAAAGAACATATTACAGAAAAAAGAGAAGGAAGCGAAGATTAAAGAGTACAGGCAGAATACTGCTTGTATGTATACTTCTGCTTGCTTTTGCCGGATGGGGGAAGCTGGTCGTCTATGACAGATGGCTGCAGGGAAATTCGATAGAGACTGCGTCCACTATAGGAGCAGGAAGCAAAATCAGTAATCGTGATACGCTGGAAGAATTAAAAGAAATGGCTAAGTCTGACGAGAGAATACAGGAAATATTAAAGCATCCTGAACAATATCCAGAAGACCTTCTTGATATGTTGGCAGGCAATGAAGAGACAGCCGATTTTGTACTGCACTATCCAGAGAAAAAAGATACAGAGTCGGCGGAGGATGTCGGGGAGATTACAAAAGGAGAAATCCCTCTGCTTTTACAGTGGGATGAGCGTTGGGGATATACTGGATATGGAGACACTGTTCTGGCGGTCAGCGGCTGCGGCCCTACGGCGCTTGCTATGGTTGCCGCTGGGTTGACAGGAAATAGCAGCATTACACCCTGCGAGGTGGCACAGTATGCACAGAATAACGGGTATTATGCAGGAGAGAGTGGTACGAGCTGGCAGCTTATGACAGAGGGTGGATATGCATTTGGCGTTGCAGGAGAAGAGATTGGAGCCGATGAAGAAACGATTTTTACGGAGCTTGAGAACGGACATCCGATTATATGCAGTATGCGGCCAGGAGACTTTACGACAACAGGACATTTTATTGTGCTCACAGGCATAGAAGACGGAAAAATCAAAGTGAATGATTCTAACAGTGAAAAGCGCAGCAGCAAACTGTGGGAGTATGATGAAATAAAATATCAGATTCAGAATCTGTGGGCGTTTACTGCGGTTTGAAAAGTTTCATAACAGCTATGCTATAATTATTAAAAAAGCAGGCGGGGCATTCCCCCGCCTGTGTTTATTGCTGATTTTTACTTTCCTGCATTTTCATGGCGCGCACCTTCAATGGAAGTCCGAACAGATTGATAAAGCCTTCTGCGTCATGGTGGTCGTAAAGTTCCCCGGTTGTGAAGCTTGCCAGAGATTCACTGTACAAAGAGTAAGGAGAAGTTTCCCCTGCCTTGATAATATTGCCTTTATACAGCTTGAATTTTACCTCCCCTGTCACATACTGCTGCGTCACGTCTATAAATGCCTGAATTGCTTCGCGCAGCGGAGTGAACCATTTTCCCTCGTATACAATCTGTGCAAATTTATTTCCCAGATCTTTCTTTACTTCGTATGTAGCGCGGTCGAGTACCAGTTCTTCCAACTGTTCATGGGCTGCCATGAGGATTGTACCTCCTGGTGTCTCGTACACTCCGCGGGATTTCATTCCTACGACGCGGTTTTCTACAATATCGATGATTCCGATTCCATGCTTGCCCCCGAGCGCATTAAGCTCGGTAATAATTTCAGAAACCTTCATTTCTTTGCCGTTCAAGGTCTTTGGGATACCTGCCTCAAAGGTCATAGTTACATATTCGCCTTCTTCCGGCGCTTTTTCCGGTGTTACGCCAAGAACGAGCAAATCGTCATAGTTGGGTTCATTTGCCGGATCTTCCAGCTCCAACCCTTCATGGCTGATATGCCATAGATTGCGGTCACGACTGTAGCTGTGTTTTGCGTCGAAGGGAAGGTCAATTCCATGCTGTTTACAGTATGCGATCTCTTCCTCACGTGACTGCATAGTCCATACATCTGTCATACGCCAAGGGGCAATGATTTTGATGTCAGGTGCCAGCGCTTTGATTCCGAGTTCAAAACGAATCTGGTCATTTCCTTTTCCGGTTGCACCGTGGCAGATGGCAACAGCGCCTTCTTTTCTCGCAATTTCGACCAGTTTTTTTGCAATGACCGGTCGCGCCATAGAGGTGCCGAGCAGATATTTGTTTTCATAGACAGCTCCGGCTTTTACACAGGGCATAATATAGTCATCACAGAATTCATCGACAATATTTTCAATATATAATTTAGAAGCGCCTGATAATTTTGCTCTTTCCTCCAGCCCGTCTAATTCTTCTCCCTGTCCGCAGTCGATACAGCAGCAGATTACTTCATAATCGAAATTCTCCTTTAACCAAGGGATGATGGCAGTAGTGTCAAGACCACCGGAATACGCTAAAACAACTTTTTCTTTACTCATTTCATTTGCCTCCTAATCTATCTTTTTAAACGAAACAGTTTTTTCAAAATTCCGGTAATGACCGGATTGCTGTTTTGTCTTAATGAACTAACACATACTATACACTAAATTTTATAATTATGCAATAGGAAATATAAAATTACGAAAAAATGTGTAACAGTTCAGCCCGCGCCATTCGTAAAACCGCACTGCGTGCTTATCGTGGCTGCCGCACCGTTTTACTCATTGATGAGCGCTTAAGCTCATACAGATGTACGCTCGCAAAAACATGCAAGTATGTTTTATGCTTCCCGCACACTGTATGGCTGAACTGTTACAAAAATGTATAATATGCATATTAAAATGCATAAAAACAACATTTATTCAGGAAATGTTATGAATACAACAAAGATAAAAATTAACTATTGGTTAAATAAAATTATGCAAATTAACAAAGAATCTATATAAAAATCTGTTTTCCTCTGCTATTCTTTTCATATACAAAGGAGGCGGGTCAATGATGAAGATACATGAAAATATCAGGAAAAAGCGAAAGGAAAAAGGCATGACGCAGGAGGAGCTGGCATCCTATCTGGGTATATCCACGCCGGCAGTCAATAAATGGGAGAAGGGACTTAGTTTTCCGGACATTACATTTCTTCCTTGTCTGGCAGCTCTTTTTAATATGAGTGTAGATGATTTGCTTGGCTATGAACCACAGCTTACCAAAGAGGAAATACGCGCTGTATACAGGAAAATGTCTGCAAGATTTTCAAAGGAACCATTTGAGGCGGTAATGGAGGATTTACAGGACTATATGAAAAAATATGCTGCCTGCTTTCCGTTTCTATACCAGATGGCAGCTCTGCTTTTAAATTATTATACTCTGTCAAAAAATCCGCAGGAGACAATGGCATATATTATCAGCCTGGCAGATAAGGTGGAGAAAGAGTCCGCAGATGTGTATCTTGCAAGGGATGCCAGAGAGATGAAGCTGATTTGCTATCTACAGATGGGAGATGCACAGGAGGTGCTGGAGATGACAGACGAAACCATTCGTCCGTTGAGTCAGGAATATTTTTGTATCGCAGCGGCATGGGAGATGAAGGGCAATACAGGAAAGGCAAAAGAGATCATGCAGGTGTGCGCCTATCAGCACTTGAGTCTTTTACTGGCGTATACAACCGGACTGATCAGGCTGGAAAAGGCATATTCCAGGCAGGCGGAAGAAATGATAGAGAGAAATGATAAGCTGATTGAATTATTTTCTATGCAGAAGCTGCAGTTTAATGAGACAGAGAAGTTTTATCTGACGGCAGCAGTATATTACTGTGTCTGCGGAAAAAAAGAAGAGGCGCTGCATATGCTGGATAAGTATGTTGCCTGTGCGATACGGCAGGAATATCCGCTTAGACTGCATGGAGATACGTATTTTGACTGTATCGACAGATGGATAGAAGAACTGACACTTGGCGAAGATGCTCCCAGGACAGAACAGATGATAAAGGAATCCCTGAACCATGAGCTTTCCAACCCTGCATTTGACTGCCTAAAGGGGGAGAAAAAATTTGAAAACCTAAAAGAAAAACTGAAAACACATTTATGAGAGACAAGGAGGCAGATACAATGAATTTAGAAATGATTTTAGAGTACCTTCCGGTGCTTCTTCCGATTATTATAATAGAATGGATACTGGCGATTACAGCACTGGTACATGTGGTCAGACACCCCCATTACCGTTTTGGAAATAAAGTTGTCTGGATATTGATTGTACTGTTTATACAGATTATCGGGCCAGTTGTGTATTTTGCATTTGGAAGGGGAGAGGAAGAATGAATATTCTTGAGGCAGAAGGACTGAAAAAGCAGTTTGGCAGTCACAAGGTGCTGGAGGATGTATCTATGTATGTCCCAGAACATTGTATATACGGATTCCTTGGAAAAAACGGGGCAGGCAAGACAACCACTATGAAGATGATACTAGGGCTTCTTAAACCAGATGAGGGTAGTATCCATGTGATGCAGGAAAAAGTGGAATACGGCGAGACGAAGACAAACCGTTATATCGGATACCTGCCGGATGTGCCGGAGTTTTACAGCTATATGAATGCAGAAGAATATTTGCAGTTCTGCGGGAGAATCAGCGGTATGTCCGGTGTACAGTTAAAAGAGAAAATAAAGGAACTGCTGGAGATGACAGGACTTACAGGGGTAAAAAAGAGAACAGGACAGTTTTCACGCGGAATGAAGCAAAGATTGGGAATTGCACAGGCACTGTTAAATGATCCGAAGCTATTGATCTGCGACGAACCAACTTCGGCGTTGGATCCGGTGGGAAGAAAGGAAATTTTAGACATCATGGCGGCTGTCAGAGAAAGGACGACGGTAATTTTTTCTACCCATGTTCTCTCGGATGTAGAGAGGATATGCGACAGGATTGCAATATTAAATGAAGGGAAGATTATTATAGAAGGGGAGTTGGAACAGGTAAGAGAAACACATGGGACAAGAGGGCTTCTGGCAGAATTTTTGGAGGAAGAAAATCTGGTAAGATTTCTTAAGAAAGCAGGGATTGAAAAGGACAAAGCAGAGATCACAGAGAGGCAGATTACAATATACGAGGAGCATCCGGAGAGAGAAATCATGCGGTGGATGGAAGTGATGCAGGAGGAAGAAATCTGTCCGATCCGGTTGGAAATGATTCAGCCGTCTCTGGAGAAGGTATTTATGGAGGCAATACAATGAAGAAAAACAGCAAGGAGGCAGAACGATGAAAGGATATACTGCATTTGTTAAAAAAGAGTGGATAGAATCAATCCGGACATACCGTTTTCTAATTTTAGGAATGGTCTTTCTTCTGCTGGCCTGCCTTAGCCCGATTAGCGCCAGATATATGCCCGAAATCATCCATGCATTTATGCCCTCCGGAATGGAGATGAAGCTTGCCGATCCAGTGGCGGCGGACGCCTGGCTTCAGTTTTTTAAGAATTTTTCCCAGATCGGGTTCTTTGTGACGGTTATATTGTACAGCACGGTGATGTCAAATGAATATACCAGGGGAACACTGATTCCTGTTTTGGCAAAAGGGCTGCCGAGAAAATATGTGATATTGGCAAAATTTACTTGTGCATGCTTGTCTGTCACAGCTCTCTATCTAATCTGTGCCGGAATTTGTGCCGCATATACATGGTTTTTCTGGGGAGAGGCAGTGTATATCGAAGGGGTGTTTGCCGCCCTTT
The DNA here is from genome assembly GCF_055387595.1 of Mediterraneibacter flintii. NCBI lineage: Bacteria > Bacillati > Bacillota > Clostridia > Lachnospirales > Lachnospiraceae > Mediterraneibacter > Mediterraneibacter flintii. Next base: position 2,504,259 of record NZ_AP031405.1, on the reverse strand, counting down.
TGGGAATGTGGCTGTTTTCTGTACTGCTTTTATCCTTGGTTATGTTAGGAAGTGTTTTATTCCACTCCTCTTATGGCTGCCTGCTTTTTACAGGAGGAGCCGTTGTGATACAGATGATTGCTGGTATGGTTCCAAAAGCGACAAAATTTTTGCCGGTGGGACTGATAACGGACAGTACGGAAATCTTAAACGGACATATACAGACGGAGACAACTGCATGGCAGATGGGCATTACCGTTTTGATGTCGCTTCTTCTTCTGACGGCATCTGTGCTGGTGTTTGACAGAAAGAAACTGTGATTTTCAATATGTTTTCAGAAAGGTGGGCGGATACATTTCCGCCCATTTTTTGCATCAGATGTTCTACAATCGACAATCCAAGCCCGGAACCTGTACTGTGCCGGGCAGTATCCGCCTTATAGAAACGTTCAAAAAGGCGTTCTGTATCGATTTGTATACCTGTGGAGACGAAATTGGCAAAAGTAAGGGAGGCCCCCTCCTGGACAATAGAGAGGGTCTGCTCACCATAGGTGAGTGCATTTTTCAATAAATTAGAAAAGACTCTTCGTATCCCCTCCTCATTTCCATATACAAGCAGAGACTCCTGCGGATATTGCAGATCCAGAAGAAGTCCTGCGCATGCAATACGGTCATAGAAGGAGGCGAGAAGATCGCATAAGATAGGATAGGGGGCAATGGGGGTTAAATTAAGCTCATATTCCTCCTGTGTCACTTTCGTATATAGAAATAGTTCATCTAAAAGTGTTTCCAGATCTTTTAAACGGTTCTGTATAATGTTCAGATAATATTCTGCTTTCTGCGGATCGTTTGCATGCCTTATTCGTTGAGACTCACTATCCTGAAGGGCATGCGTTGTAGTGTACCCAAAAGTACGCTTTAGCAATTCTACATATCCGCAAGCGCCGGTTAAGGGGGTGCGGATATCATGGGAAATACAGGAAATTGTATATTTTAACTCCTTCCCCGCTGCCTGTTGCTTTACATATGCCTTCTGTTCTTTTGTAAGGCGCGTATTGAAGGCACGACACAGCCGTTTGAAGCCTGGTGTGCGCACGCTCAGCGTGAGGCGTAAGTTACTGCCGGTTTCGGTTTCTTCTAATTCTTCTGTCCATTTTCGGATTTGCAGATGGATCCGTACCAGATAAGAAAAGAGCAATAATAAAAGTAACGATAAAGTGAGAACCGGCAGCATAAATAAAACCTCCTAAATATCTTTTTTCTGTAGGATGAAGATGGACAAAACCAGCCATACAAAAGTCCAGACTAAGCCGGCGCCAAGGCAAAGGGACAGCTTCTCTGCTGTGACAGGGAAGGAAATGTCCTGTATGCATCCATAGAGTGTAAAGTCATAATGGATAAAATCAAGCTTCAGAGCCGTTGTGATGCTGTCGATAATCGTCAGGACAGTACCGCTGGCAAGGAGCAGCGCAGCGCCGACAGAGACAGCCTTATTTCGGAACAGGACAGACACAAAGGCCAGCATGGCAGAAAAGCCGCCTCCTGTCAGCCAGAAAATCAGGGTAAATTTTGCGTATTCTTCAAAAGGAGTCTCCATAAATGGCAGACCGAACATATGGCAGAATAGTATAAATTCTCCGATTAAAAATAAAATAAAAACGAGAGAAACGCTCTGCATGGCAATCCATTTGCTGAGTACATAGGTAAATCGTCTGTTCCTGAGAGAAAAAATATTTTTCGCGAATCCACTGTCAAAATCGGAGCAGATAAACAAAGAGGTCAGGACTGCAATGATGATGAAAAAGAATCCTCCTCGGAATATTGTGGTAGAGAGAATATCAATGGCAGGGATTTTGGTGTATGCAGCGGCAAGCTGCTCCCCGTTCATTTCTTCTCCGTTCATCATAAAAACGGCTCCGCCTGCTTCTATAGAAGAACGCATTTGTTCGTCGATGGAAAGCTTGAATATAAAAAGGAAACCGACGATGGTGACAAGTAAAATCAGAAGACAGATGTAGACAGATTTACTTTTTAATATTCTTCTGAAATCCATGCGCATCATATCAAACATGCTCCTCACCTCCCATCAGATTCAAGAAATAGGACTCTAAATCCTGCTGATGACGGTACAATTCCTGTATAGAAATACCACCTTCTAAGAAAGTCTGGCTGACAAGCTGCGGATCGCAGGGAGCATAAATATGGATTTCCCCGTCCGGATATATTTTATAGTCAGTAAGCGAAAGCTGTTCCTCTAAGAGAACGGAAGCAGACTTTGTGTCGCTGACTTTTACAAGAAGGTAATCCCGACAGTTTTTTGCGAGATCCTCCGCAGGAAGCTGCTGGATCATTTGGCCGTCTTTAATGATTCCGTAGCGGGACGCGATCTTGCTTAATTCTCCTAGGATATGGGAACTGATGATGATGGTGATTCCGCGCTCTTCATTTAAGCTTACCAGCATGGAACGAATTTCCCGTATTCCTTCTGGATCCAGTCCGTTTATAGGTTCATCCAGGATGAGAAGATCTGGATTGCCGAGCAGCGCGAGGGCTATGCCGAGGCGCTGCTTCATTCCCATAGAAAAATGCTTTGTCTTTTTCTTTCCGACGTCTGCAAGGCCGGTAAAGGACAATAGTTCCTCTGTTTTTTGCACTGCATCGACAAGTCCTAAGCATTTGGCTTTTAGCAGCATGTTTTCTCTTGCAGAGAGCCCTGGATACAGTCCGGCATTTTCAATCAACATTCCGGTACGCTTGCGGACGGTGTCATTTTTGACAGTCTTGCCGAACAAACGGATGTCTCCTGCCGTAGGCGCGGCAAGTCCGCATATCATTTTCAAGGTAGTGGATTTTCCGGCTCCATTTCTTCCGATAAAACCGTAAATATCTCCCTTTTGTACAGTCATATCTAGATGATCTACTGCTCTTTTTCTGCCATAGACTTTAGATATAGACGATAATTCTACTACATTCATATTCTGTAATCCTCCTTTGCATGTTAAGACTATTATGCGGCATAAGTTTCCAGAAAGCGCAAAGAAAAGTTTAAGAAAGTTTAAAGCCGATTCCCCATACGGTCTGTATATAGTCTTCGGCGCAGCATGCTTTTAGCTTAGAACGTATATTACTAATATGGACATTGATAGTTTTGTCTTCAATCGCATACATCTCTCCCCAGACAGATTCGTAAATTTCCTGTTTGGTAAATACCTTTGTAGGTCTTTGCATGAGCAGAGCCAGAATATCAAATTCATGTGCAGTCAGTTCCACTGACTGCCCGCCTGCGAGCAGTCGGCGGGAATCTAAGTCGATTGTCCATTGCTTATATTCCAGAAGACGGGGAGAAAAAGTATCTGCCTTGTGCCGGAGCTGTACATGGATACGGGCGAGCAGCTCTTCTAGTTCAAAGGGCTTGGTCAGATAATCATCTGCCCCTCCTGCGAGCAGCTCTACTTTATCTCCAAGCGCGCTTCTGGCAGATAAGACAATGACGGGAATCTTGCTGGTGTTTCGAATTTCCTGAAGAAGCGCCTCCCCTGAAATACCAGGGAGCATCAAATCCATAATAATCAGACTGAAATCAGATTGCAGATTCCAGATCAGACGGCCTTCTGTGCCAGAAAAGGCTTGTACGGCCTGAAACTGGTTTTCTATTAAAAATTCATAGATCATATTGTTGATGTCTGTGTCATCTTCGATAATCAGTATTTTTGGCATATTTATTTACTCCTTTTCCTGCTTAGGGGTTTTTGTTAGATTCTACTCCATATAAAAGAAGATTGGCAATATAATTTCCATTATGCAGGGAAATTTCTATTGTACCGTTATATTTTTGTACCGTTCGGCTTACATTTTTAAGACCGGTTCCCAGAGGCGGAACTTCTGTCAGGGAAGGGGCAGGATTTTCTATGTGGATAAAAAGGGAGGTATTCTGGTACAAAATAGAAAACGTCAGCCGCTTGTCTGCACCGGACTCAGATAAGAGCGCGGCCTTCGCATTATCCAGAAGGTTCCCGAAGATAACTACCATGTCAGAAAAGGGCAAAATAAGTCCGGAAGGTACAGCCAGTTCAGATACACAGGTGATGCCGGCTCTTTTTAATTCTTTTAGTTTCAGATTCAGAATGGAATCTAAGTGCGAATTTCCAGTGTGAATCAAGGCTTCTGTTTCCTCTAATTTTCCAGTAATGTCGGATACATACTGAAGCAGTTCTTCTTTTTGATTGTTCTCATAGAGAAGGGCAGCAGTGCGGAAATGGTTTTTCATATCATGGCGTATACTGCTGATTTCTTTGAAATTTTCCTCTAGTTCCCTGTAATGTTGCTCTTGCAGTCGCGTCTGTGAAGAAAGAAGTGCATACTCTGTTTCTTTTACAGTGAAAAGGCTGAATCTGCGGTACAGCTCAAAGGTGAGCAGATTGATAGAAAGAAAGAGCAGCTGTAGTACAAAATGCAGCAGGCTTGAGAGTGTCCTGTCTGTATCAATGGCACTGCTTAAGAAGATAAGCAGTATAGGGGAGGCAACAAGAGTGCAAAGAGGGATGGCAAACAGAAGCAAAAGAAGCCGCAGAGGGATGTCTGTGGAAATTTGCCGGCAAAGCTTTAAACATAGAAAGAGCAGCGCCCATAATCCTATGTGATAAAGCAGGAGATAGAAAAGTGCCAGGGATAGTTTGGGCAGCACATTTGTGATGTCGTTTAAAGCAAGAAGGTAGAGCAGATTCACTGTTGCCAGACAGAAGGAAAATAAAGCTTTTTTACGTCGGGAGCCAGGATAAAAGGGCAGCAGAAGAAAGCTGGCAGGAACCACCAGATAGGTACATCCGTAGGAAGGAAAAATCCAATGGGTAACCACCAGCATGAACAAGACAGCCAGGGCAAATAGTGTGTAGGCCGTCTTTCTATATTTTTGTATTTTTCCATAGAGACGATTCATCAGTTCGATCAGTATACAGCCCTCTACTGTACAGAGAAATATATCTGTGAAAAAGTCGTAGAGAGGATACGTAATAAGAATACGATTCATTTTCCAATTCTCCATTTGAGATAGTGAAGATGTTTTTGACGCACCATTGCTTTTAGCCGCCTGCTGATGGGAATCATGTGTCCGGACTGTAGAAGAATAGAGGTATCTGTGACAGTCTGGATGTATTCCATATTTACCAGATAAGAATGGTGCGGCATAACAAAGAGGGTTTCATCCAGTGTGTCGGCAAGGGCGCTGATTTTTCCATAGAATCGGTAAGTTTCCTTACTGGTTACCAGGACAATTTGCCTGAGTGCAGACTCAAAGTAATAAATATCTGAAAATGGTATCTGCCAGACATCGCGCTTGATATGGAAGGTAAACAGTTGATTCTGGCTGTCTAAATGGCGGTATGCCGCATAAAGTACTTCAAAAAAGGAAGACTTTTCCACAGGCTTCGTAAGAAAACGAAAAGGAAGTACTTCAAATACCTGCCATACATACTCTTTGTAGTCTGTAACGAAAATCAGCAGTGCATAAGGGTTTTTTCTGCGTATCTGGGAGGCTGTCTCGATTCCATTGATACCAGGAAGCGATATATCCAGAAAATAGATCTGGTAAGAAGAAACGTTTTTATCCTGGTATTTCAACAGCTCCTCGCCGGAAGAAAAAATATCATACTGCGGATGTGCGGCAGCTTCCTCTAAATATTCTTCGAATTGCTTTTGCACAGCCGGATTGTCTTCACATACTGCAATTTGAAACATTATTTTCCTCCTTCTTAATCCATTCGTTTTATTATATCACAATCGGATTCGTTTGTGGTATACTGTCAGAGGAGGAGTGTCAGATACATATGCAGAAGATAGAGCTACCAAATGATTGTTTTCGGATTGAACAAATATGCGAGTCAGGACAGTGCTTTCGTCTGGATAAAACAGAGGAGGACATCTATGAGGTCATAGCAGGCGGCAGGTATTTGAAGATGAAGCAGTACCCTGACAAGACAGACCTTTATTGTACAAAAAAAGAATATGAAGCATTCTGGAAAACCTATTTTGATTTAGAGGTCAGATACCAGGAGTATATCGATTCTATAGAGAAACAGGATATATATCTGAAAAAAGCGGCAGAGTTTGGATCAGGTATCCGGATTCTCAAACAGGATGTATGGGAGATGATTGTGTCTTTTATTCTTTCACAGCAGAATAATATTCCGCGAATCAAGCGCTTGATTCAGGCGCTTTGCAGCCGGTACGGGGAGGAGAAAAAAAGTCCGGAGGGCAAAATATACCATACATTTCCAACGGCGCGGCGGCTGTCCGAAGTTTCGGAAGAAGAATTCAGAACAATGAAGTTAGGATACAGAAGTCGCTATTTAAAGGATACAGCATGTGCTGTAGCACAAGGCAAAGTCTTGCTGGAAAATCTTGAAGAGCTCAAATACGCGGATGCGAAAAAGGAACTGATGAAGCTGTGCGGGATCGGGGCAAAGGTGGCAGACTGTATTTGCCTGTTTGCCCTTCATAAGATGGACGCATTTCCAGTAGATACTCATATACATAAAGTGCTGGAACAGGAGTATAAAACAGGATTTCCGTTTGCGCGGTATAAAGGATTTGCCGGAGTAATGCAGCAGTATATTTTTTATTACGATTTGAAAAAAGGGAGGGATGACATATGAATGTATTGATTGTGGTAGATATGCAAAATGACTTTATCGACGGTGCTTTGGGAACGAAAGAAGCATGCGAGCTGGTGCCTAAGCTTGCAGAACAGATTAAAAATTTTGACGGTCTGGTCTTGGCGACAAGAGATACCCACGGGGAAGACTATCTGGATACGATGGAAGGGAAAAAGCTTCCGGTGGTACATTGCGTAAAAGGCACAGAAGGCTGGGAGCTGCACTCTGAGATTGTACAGGCAATGAAAGAGCAGGCAGAGAAACGTACAGCAGATAAAAGAGCTGTATTTGAGAGGACAATGTTTGACAAACCAACCTTTGGAAGCATAGAACTTGGACAGTATCTGGAGGGGGTAAAAGAAAGAGGCGGCAAAATAGACTGTATTACGCTGGCGGGAGTCTGTACAGATATCTGTGTGATTTCCAACGCGCTTCTTATCAAGGCGTTTTTGCCGGAGACTAAGATACAGGTAGATGCGTCCCTGTGCGCCGGAGTGACGGTAAAAAGCCACGAGACAGCGCTTCAGGCTATGAAAGCGTGTCAGATAAATGTAATACATGAAGAAAAGGAGAAGGAATAGGTATGGAAAATTTTTTGTATTATACGCCGACAAAGGTTGTTTTTGGGAAAGGAACAGAAAAGCAGATTGGTACTCTTGTAAAGGAATATAGCTGCAAGAAAGTACTGGTGCATTATGGCAGTGGAAGTGTGAAGAAAAGCGGGCTCCTGGACAGAATCTATGCTTCTTTGGACGAAGCCGGAATTTCCTATATCTCATTGGGAGGTGTTGTGCCGAATCCCAGATTGTCACTTGTATATGAAGGGATTGCGCTGTGCAAGAGGGAAGAGGTAGATTTCATCCTCGCCGTAGGCGGGGGCAGTGTGATTGATTCTGCAAAGGCAATTGGCTACGGAGTCACAAATGAAGGAGACGTATGGGATTTCTATGAGAAAAAACGGGAACCAAAGAATTGTCTGCCGATCGGTGTAGTTTTGACCATTGCAGCGGCAGGCTCAGAGATGAGCAATTCCTCTGTTATCACAAATGAGGACGGATGGAAGAAAAGAGGCTGTAATAATGACTGCTGTCGTGCAAAGTTTGCGGTGATGAATCCGGAACTTACCATGACCTTGCCAGCGTATCAGACGGCGTGTGGATGTGTGGATATTATGATGCATACAATGGAACGGTATTTTAATCAGGTGGAAAATATGGAGCTGACGGATGGGTTCAGTGAACATCTGATCCGCACTGTTATGAAAAATGCAAAAATTTTGAAAGAAGATCCAGAGAATTATAATGCGCGGGCAGAAGTGATGTGGGCCGGAAGTCTCGCGCACAATGGGCTCATGGGGTGCGGAACAGACGGAGGCGACTGGGCGAGCCACCAGCTAGAGCATGAGCTAGGCGGAATGTTTGATGTAGCACATGGCGCAGGGCTTGCAGCCGTATGGGGAAGCTGGGCGCGGTATGTTATGGATGCACGTCCGGAGCGCTTTGCACAGTTCGCGCAGAATGTCATGCAGGTGGAGCAGGGGGAAGATGTTGCCAAGACTGCGCAAAAGGGAATTGAGGCGATGGAGGATTTTTATCGTTCCATCGATATGCCGGTGTCGATACAGGAGCTGGGGGTTACTCTTACGGAGGAACAGATAAAGGAATTGGCGGATAAATGTAGTTTTTATGAAAAACGTACGATCGGCTGTGTAAAAAAATTAGACAGGGAAGACATTTATAAGATCTATCAGGCGGCAAGATAGAAAAGGAGGAAGAAAAGATGGAAGCTACTTTATATGATTTGAAGAACAGAAGAAGCGTCAGAAAATATAAAACAGAGCAGATTAAAAAAGAAGAGCTGGAAAAGATACTGGAGGCAGGCACATATGCTCCTACGGGTATGGGAATGCAGTCTCCAAAGATCGTAGTCGTCCAGGACAAAGAGACGATTTCAAAACTGTCAAAGCTAAACGCCAGGTTCGAGCCAGGCAGCGAAGAAGAGGATACCTTTTACGGAGCGCCGACAGTTCTTATTGTGCTGGCTGATAAAAGTCGTCCTACGTATATAGAGGACGGAAGCCTCGTTATGGGGAACCTGTTAAATGCAGCGTATGCGCTGGGGGTAGGTTCTTGCTGGATTCACAGGGCAAAAGAGATGTTCGAAGCAGAGGAGGGAAAAGAACTGCTGAAGGCATGGGGACTTGACGCAGAACAATATGCAGGAATCGGAAACTGTATATTAGGGTATGCAGATGAGGAGGCAGTGCCGGCAGAGCCTCGCAAATCAGATTATATTGTATTTGTATAGAAAGAGAAAAAGGAAATGGCATTGACAGGATTTATATTTGTAGGTATGGGAGGCGCTTTGGGGGCTGTACTGCGATATGCTGTCAGCCTGCTTCCATGTAGAACAGCATTTCCGGTTCTTACACTGGCAATAAATGTATGCGGCGCTTTTGTTATTGGCTTTATTGCAGGAGCCGCCGCACGAAAAGGCATGCCGCAGTCTCTTCTTTTATTTTTAAAAACAGGAGTCTGCGGTGGATTTACAACATTTTCTACGTTCTCACTAGAGGCATATCAGCTCCTTCAGGAAAAGCAGTACTTTTTAAGTGCGCTGTATATTGTTTGCAGCGTAGGACTGTGCCTTGCTGGAATCGCAGCCGGTATGTATGCGGCGAAAAGGCTGTAAGGAGGGGCTGTGTCAGGATGGAAAAAGAACGGCGGCAGAAAGAAAAGATTGTACTTCGCAGATATTGTGAAGAAGATATAGAAAAAGTAGCTGCGTTGTTTTACGATACTGTACATACTGTAAATCGGAAAGATTACACGCAGGAACAAGTAGACGCATGGGCAGATGGTCATTTCGATCTGGACGCATGGGATGAGTCGTTTAAAAAGCATGATACGATCGTAGCGGAATTAGACGGCAATATCGTTGGATTTGCAGATATGACGGCGGACGGTTATCTGGATAGATTATATGTCCACAAAGACTTTCAGAGAAGGAAGATTGCGTCAATGCTTTGTGACTATCTGGAGGAAAACTGTATGTCTGCCCATTTTACAACGCATGCTTCCATTACTGCAAAAAAATTTTTTGAAAAGCGAGGCTATCATGTCATAAAAGAGCAGCAGGTAATAAGAAAAGGAATTGTACTTATCAATTATCGTATGGAAAAGAGCGTGCAAAAAAAGACACATAATGGCAAAAGGAACTACAAGGGATAACAAAAAAAGATATGGACAAAATATCTTTGAAAAGTTGTCCCCGTCAGAGGAGAGTCAGACAGTTTAAACTTAAAAAATGTTGGTTGCAGGCAACCCAAATTGCGATTGACTAACCCTGCATGGGACTTCTAAAATAAAGAAAAGGAGGGATACCTATGCAGGCATTATCGAAAGCAAAAGCAGGAGAAAGCTATACGATTAAATGGATGTTTGGAGTACCGGAGGTTTTAGAATTTATGCGCAGCCATCAGATCGAGGCAGGAAGTACCATACGTGTAATCCAGAGATGTACAGACAGTCTGATTATCGGAACAAGAGATACAAGGATTGCGATTGGAAATGAAGTAGCAGAGCGTATTCAAGTGTAAAGAAAGACAAAAAGAGCCTTCAAAAGAGTTTGGTAAAATAAAAAAGAGTTGACAAATACCCTTTTATGAGTAAAATAGAAACATAAGTGAATGACTAACAACAGGTACAAATGATTGGGGTTTCAATGATGGATAAAAGAGAGAGTAGTTTTGTCATCATGGATAATTTTGGACTCTGCCGCTTGCTGACAGTGTTGTTTTTGTGCCGTGCACATATATTCCCTTTGGGGTGTGGGCATAGTAGAAAACAAAATACGCAGGCGACGAAAGAAGATACAGTTGTACAAATCATTTGGAATCAGGGAACACAAAGGATAGAAGTATAGCTTTATGCTTCCATCCTTTTTTATTGTATAAGATGCACACTGCGCAATTTTGCAGGATTGATTTGTATGGTGAGAAAGGAAATTATGATGGACAGAAAAGAGATACTGAGTGGGAAAAAAAGGATTGTAATTAAAGTTGGGACAACGACCATCACATATGATGAGACAGGGAACATCAATTTAGACAAGCTGGAAAAGTTTGTAAGAATACTGATTAATTTAAGAAATAAGGGAAAAGAGGTGATCGTTGTCTCATCAGGAGCCGTAGGAATCGGCAGAAACGTACTGGGACTTGAGCATAAACCGGAGACAGAAGCGGCAAAGCAGGCATGCGCAGCAGTCGGACAGGGCAGATTGATGATGATCTATGAAAAGTTGTTTAATGAATACAGCCAGCTGACGGCTCAGGTGCTCCTCACAAAAGAGTCGATTACAAACAAGGAGTGCAGAAGAAATGCCAGACAAGCGTTTGATGAGCTGTTCCGTATGAAGGTGGTGCCGATTGTAAACGAAAATGATGCAATTTCAGTAGATGAACTTGCCTATGGAAATTTTGGAGATAATGATACACTTGCGGCTTATGTGGCAAAACTGGTTGATGCGGATCTGTTGATTTTAATGTCAGATATAGAAGGGCTATATACAGATGATCCGAAAAAGAATCCAAACGCGAGATTTATACATACAGTGTCCGGCATTGACGGCAAACTGGAACAAATGGCGAAGGGTGCCTCCAGTGAATATGGGACTGGGGGGATGGCGACGAAAATTAAAGCCGCAAAAATCGCAACGGGTATCGGCGCGGATATGGTGATTGCCAATGGAGATAATATCTATACAATCAATGATATTATGGCAGGCAAGAAGGTGGGGACGTTATTCTTGTCAAAGCAGCACCGTCGGGAGATGAAGACGGAAATAGCGCCGGAAAAAGCACAGTACCGCAGGCAGGCAAAACGGCAGAGAAAGGGAGCAGAAAAACCGGCTGTATATGCAGAAAGTAAAGAAAAAGAGACGGCAAAAGAACAGATAGAAGAAAAGGACAAAAAAAGCCAGGAAGGCTGCCCAAAGGGAGGTAAATAAGATGGAAAAATATATGGAAACACTTGCAAAGCGTGCCAAAGCAGCTTCTGTAGAAGCTGCAAAGCTTAAGACTGCACAGAAAAATGCAGGGCTTATATCGGCGGCGGAAGAACTGCTCATTCAAAAAGAATTTATTTTGGAAGAAAACGAGAAGGATATAAAAGCGGCTGCCAAGAAGGGGACAAGACAGTCCCTTCTGGACAGGCTGAAACTTAGCGAAAAGCGGATAGAGGATATGGCAGAAGGATTAAGACAGGTAGCTTGCCTGGAAAATCCGGTGGGAGAAGTTCTTTCTATGAAAACCAGGCCGAATGGACTGCGGATAGGGAAGAAGAGAGTGCCTATCGGAGTAGTAGGAATTATCTATGAATCCCGTCCGAATGTAACAGCAGATGCGTTTGGATTGTGTTTTAAGACTGGAAACGCAGTCATACTAAGAGGTGGGAGTGATGCGATTTATTCAAACCAGGCAATTGTGCATGCGATTAAGACAGGACTTAGAAAAGAGAAGCTGCTCCAGGATCTCATTCTTTTAGTGGAGGATACGAGCAGGGAAGTGGTGCAAGATATGATGAAAATGCATGGGCTGATCGATGTGCTTATTCCAAGAGGCGGCGCCGGGTTGATTGCGAACGTAGTAGAAAACAGTACGGTTCCGGTGATTGAGACAGGAACAGGCAACTGCCATATTTATGTGGATGAATCTGCAGACAGAAAAATGGCAGTGGACATTATCGAAAATGCCAAGACACAGAGGATGGGGGTGTGTAATGCATGTGAGTCTCTTGTCATCCATGAACATGCGATGAACATACTGCCGGATGTTGTAGAGCGCCTGAAAATGCATGGAGTAGAAATACGGGGAGATGAGAGGGCCTGCCTTACCAGCAGTTACATTGTTCCGGCAGATGAAGAGGACTGGGGAAAAGAATATCTGGATGCAGTTATCTCTGTCAAAATAGTGGATTCTATTGATGCGGCGATTGCGCATATCAATCAGTATAACACAGGACATTCAGAGTCAATCATAACACAGGATTACAACCATGCATTAAAATTTCAGGATGAAATTGACGCGGCGGCAGTATATGTAAATGCCTCTACCAGATTTACAGATGGATTTGAGTTTGGATTTGGCGCGGAGATTGGAATCAGTACACAAAAACTCCATGCAAGAGGCCCGATGGGATTAGAAGCCTTGACAACCACAAAATATATTATATTCGGAGATGGACAGATACGAAATTAGAGGTTGTTTTAAAATTTAAACCATACAGTATATATGGGATGCCTGCTACAGCAGGCTTGAGAAGTGAGAGAAAGTACCGTAAAACTTATGTTTTGCGGGCTTTTTCTTTTTTGTACACAGACAAAACCTGATTTTTCGGTTAAAAAAATTTTCACATTTTAAGTATGAAAACATACTTGACACGAGTATGATTTCATACTATAATAGCAGTCGTACAAGTATGAAATCATACTAAGGAGGTAAGGGTATGCAGGAAAAACTAAATAAATTGTTGATGGACTTTAATAAAATTAACAAAGAGTGCGACGAACTATATCATAAAGTAGCTTCAAAGATGGGAATTTCAGACAGTGCCTTTTCTATCTTTTATACCCTTTATGATTTAGGCGACGGCTGTCTGCAAAAAGACATTTGTTATGAGTTTTTTGCAAATAAACAGACGGTTAATTCTTCTATTCGGAAGCTGGTACAGGAGGGGTATATTTATCTTGAACAGGGGGCAGGCAGGGATAAACATATTTTTTTAACTGAGGCAGGGAAACAGTTTATTGCAAAATATATTGTGCCGGTCGTTCAAAAAGAAAATGCGGCCTTTACCGCCTTGAAAGACGCAGAACAAAAAGAACTCTTGCGCTTGACAAATATTTATGTGGAAAGCTTGAGGACAAAATTAAATGAGCTTTGAGTACATTTTCCATGGCAGATTACTGAATTCAGGAGGAAACACAGCATGAAAACGATTCTGCGGTTCATAAAACCGTATAAATGGAGATGCTTCTTTACATTACTTGTTATGTTTTTAGATGTTGCGGGCGGTCTGCTTATTCCGACCATCACAGCAGATATGATAAATGTCGGGGTGAGTGGCGGCAAGATGGACTACTTAATCCGCGGCGGAATACTTATGCTGATCGTAACAATCGTTACCAGTCTGGGCGCGCTGTTGGGGAGTTATCTCGCCGCAGACCTTTCTTCTAAAATTGGACGGGATATGCGGAACGCTCTTTACGATAAATCGCTTACCTTTTCTTCTTATGATTTTGAACAGTTCGGAACCGGCTCTATGATTACCCGCACGCTGAACGATGTAAATGTCGTTCAACAAGGCGTCGTATGGTTTATACAGATGGTATTGCCTGTTCCCGCGGTTTGTATCATGGGAATTGTCATGGCGTTTTCGATTGATACCATGATGGGAGTTTTATTGGTTGGCGCGACGCTGTTTATTTTGCTTCTGGCGATTTTTGTCACTCGTAAAGCCTCGGTGATTTTTGATAAGCTGCAAAAATTCCTTGACCGAATGAATGTTGTTCTCCGGGAAAATGTTACGGGTGTACGAGTGATCCGCGCTTTTAATAAAGAAAAGTATGAAGAAAAGCGAATGAGAAAATCTTTTGAGGATTATGCCGGGGCGGCAATCAGCGCAAACCGGCTGTTTGCCGGATTGGAGAGCGTTGCACTGTTTGCAATTAACCTTATCATTGTTGTCATCCTTTGGGTGGGCGGAAATCGGATTGGCGCGGGATTTATGGAAATTGGCGATATTACTGCTCTGACACAATATGCCATGATGATTCTTTTTTATATCATTATGGCCCAGATGGTGCTGATCTTAATTCCCCGCGCCATGATTTGTGTTCGGAGAATTTCAGACGTGCTGCATCTTGCGCCGGAGATCCAGGATGGAACTGCGTCTGTTGATAATATTCCGGGTCAAACGAAAGAAGTTGTACGGTTTAAAAATGCAGGCTTTCGCTTTGCGGACGCGGGTGAGAATACTTTAGAAGCTTTGGATTTTACCTGCAGAAGAGGGGAAACGACTGCGATTATCGGCAGCACAGGCAGTGGAAAGTCTACGATTGCAAAATTAATTTTGCGGTTTCATGATGTGACTTCCGGATCTGTCCTTATGAATGGAAAGGATATTCGCGGCATGACGCAGAAAGAATTAAGAGAGCATATCTCCTATGTGCCGCAAAAAGCATGGCTGTTTTCTGGCACGATTGCCGACAATCTGAGGCATGGAAATGAACGGGCTACCGAACAGCAAATGAAGCATGCTTTGTCGGTTGCGCAGTCCGAATTTGTTTACGATCTCTCCGACGGACTTTACTCTCGCGTATCACAGGGCGGCACAAACTTTTCGGGCGGGCAGAAGCAGCGTCTTTCGATTGCGCGGGCATTGACAAAGAAAGCCGATCTCTATATTTTTGACGATAGCTTTTCTGCTCTGGACTTTAAGACAGACGCGGCGTTACGGAAAGCCCTTGCGAATGAAGTCAAAGACGCGGCGGTACTGATTATCGCCCAGCGGATCAGCACGATTATGAACGCAGAACAGATTATTGTGTTGGAAGAAGGACGGGTTGTCGGAATTGGCAATCACGATTTTCTGATGCAGACCTGCCCTGTTTATCAGGATATTGCAAAATCTCAAATGAAAGGAGCCGTAAGCCATGAGTGAGAATAATAACAATGCACAAGTTCTTACAGAAGAAATGGATTTTGAAAGGCCGGATCATGCGTGGCAAACGATAAGAAGGCTGTGGCGTTCTACGGGCGATCAGCATAAGCGGTTAGCGGTCGTGCTTGTATCGGTCATCCTGTATACGTTTCTTTCTATTATTGCGCCGCTGTATAGCGCGTATATCGTAGATTTGCTTTGGAACAACATCAAAGAGACGATTACAAACGGCTCGGCATTTCAAGTTACATGGGCGGCGGGAGGCAGGGATATAGTATTTTTGTTGTTGCTCTATCTGGCAACGGCGCTGTTTTACACTCTTCAATCGTTCCTTATGGCAAGTTTTGCGGAAAACCTTAATCTTCGGCTAAGGACGGAAATCAGCGAAAAGCTAAACCGGCTTCCACTCGCCTTCTTTGACCGCACTAAAACCGGGGCGATTCTTAGCCGGACAGTGAATGACTTGGATAAAACAGCGGAGGCCCTGCAAACGGGAATGTTGAAACTATTTACAGCCGTCGGCATGGTAATCGGCTCTCTGGTGATGATGTTCCGTTTTAGTATTCTATTGACGCTTGTTTTTCTGGCGTTTACAGGAATAGCGCTGGCAGCTACTAATTTTGTGTCGGCAAAAACACTGCAATCTGCCATGAAACGGCAGCAGTGCGTGAGTAATGTGACCGCGCGGGTAGAAGAGGCATACAGCGGCCGGGTTATTATAAAAGCATTTAATCAGGAAGAAATCAGCTCTGAAAATATGCATAAGGCAACTGAAGAACTGGCAGAGGCTACCAAAAAAGCGGACTTTATGATAAACGCGATCAATCCGGCAATTCGCATGATTAACCGTTTCGGTCAAGTGCTGATTGCGGTACTCGCGGGAAAAATGCTGCTGGAGGGAAGATTGACTGTCGGTGTGTTTCAGGCGTTTTTCCAGTATGTAAACCAGGCTTCGGAGCCACTCACAGAGGCCGCCTATATGGTAAACAGTATGCAGTCTGCTTTAGCTTCTCTGGAACGGATTTACAAGCTGTTAGATGAGGAAGAGCTTTCGTCGGAACCCGCTTTCCCCTCTGTTGTGGAGCAGGCAAAAGGAACGGTGGAATTCCAGGATGTCCGGTTTGGATATACGCAGGATAATATCTTAATGCACAATATCAACTTCTCTGTAAAACCGGGGCAGAAGGTGGCAATTGTCGGCAGCACAGGAGCCGGAAAGACAACGCTTATTAATTTGCTTATGCGGTTTTATGAATTAAACGGCGGAAAAATCATTTTAGACGGAATCGACATAAGGGATATGACCCGTTCCAATTTGAGAAGCAATTTTGGAATGGTGCTGCAAGATACATGGCTGTTTGGCGGCACGATTGCGGAAAATATCGCCTACAGCAAGCCCGGCGCTGCCCGCGAGGAAATCATAGCGGCGGCAAAAGCCGCCAGAGTAGATTTCTTTGTCCGTACCATGCCGCATGGATATGATACAGTTTTAAGCAACGACGCGGAAAATATTTCTATCGGTCAGCGGCAGCTTCTGACTATAGCCAGAGTGTTTCTTTGCAATCCGGCAGTTATCATTCTGGACGAAGCGACGTCCAGCGTAGATACCCGCACAGAGATTGAAATCGGTAAGGCTATGAAAGAGCTGATGAAGAACAGAACGAGCTTTGTAATCGCGCACAGACTTTCGACGATTATAGACGCGGATTTAATCCTGTTTATGCAAAACGGAAATATTATCGAGCAGGGAACGCACGAAGATTTGTTAAAGGCAAAGGGAGCTTACGCGGACTTGTATTACAGTCAGTTTGCGTAATGACTTTGTTACAAAATAAAGGCAGAAACGAATAACTGAATAATATCCGCTTTTACGACAGCGCCGCGGAACAGGAAAGCCACAAATGGTTTTCCTGTTTTTTATATCATAGGAAAGTCCTTCGGACTGACCTATGATATAAAAGCCCTTCGGGCAATATGCGCACGCCGCAATAAGGAAATTTTACCGCTTTGCAGTATTGCGGCGGGGCGCAAAGTGGGCAAGCCCCTCAAGATTAAGGGGCGGGGAGTTGAAGTGGGCTTGTCCACTTTGTTCTGTGGGAAACTCCGTTTCTTAAAAGAAAATACTTGCATAATATACATAATAGATGTATAATTATGCGTAAATGTGAAAGGGATTTTCTGATGAAAAACACTTTACTTCCTATTAAATGAGGTTTATTATTAAAAAATATGAAAAAGAAAGGGTGCTTATAAATGATAAAGGTAGGAATTATTGGAGCGACAGGCTATGCAGGCGCCGAGCTTGTCCGGATTTTAAGCAGACACAAAGAGGCAGAGATTGTATGGTACGGCTCCAGAAGCTATATAGAGAAACCCTATGCCAGTGTATATAAAAATATGTTTCAAATAGTGGATGCGTCCTGTATGGACGACAACATGGAGGAGCTCGCAGACAAGGCGGATGTCATTTTTACGGCGACGCCGCAGGGGTTCTGTGCTTCACTTGTCAGTGAAGAAATTTTGTCCAAGACAAAAATTATCGATTTGAGTGCGGATTTCAGAATCAAGGATGTAAGTACATATGAAGAATGGTATAAAATCGAGCATAAATCGCCGCAATTTATTAAGGAGGCAGTTTACGGCTTATGTGAGATAAACAGAGAAGCGGTGAAAAAGGCACGTCTTGTGGCAAATCCAGGATGCTACACCACTTGCTCGATTCTGACGGCATATCCGCTGTCAAAAGAAGGCTTGATTGACATGGATACATTGATCATCGATGCAAAATCAGGGACGTCCGGAGCAGGCCGAGGAGCGAAGACAGCAAATCTGTTCTGTGAAGTCAATGAAAATATGAAAGCATATGGAGTAGCGACGCACAGGCATACTCCGGAGATTGAAGAACAGTTGGGGTATGCATCGGGCAAAAAAGTAGTGCTGAATTTTACTCCGCATCTTGTACCGATGAACAGAGGAATTCTTGTGACAGAATATGCGAGCCTGAAAAAAGGAGTCAGCGCAGGGGAAGTGGCATCTGTGTACGAGCATTACTATGGAAAAGAAACCTTTATCCGAGTACTGGAAGAAGGCGCCTGTCCAGAGACGAAATGGGTGGAAGGAAGCAATTATGTAGATATTGGTTTTCAGATAGATAAAAGAACCGGACGTATCATTATGATGGGTGCGATAGATAATTTAGTAAAGGGAGCAGCAGGGCAGGCAGTGCAGAATATGAATCTGCTGTTTGGTATAGAAGAAAAGGAAGGGCTTGACCTGGTGCCAATGTTCCCGTAGCCGAGGAAGTGGTGAAATATGCAGGGCAAAGGTGCTGCTTCCGGAAAGGAAAGAATAAAAGATGATACGTGCAATGAAAATAGAAGATTACGATGGCATATATGCGCTGTGGAAAAAAATCAAAGGATTTGGGATTCGCAGTATTGATGATTCAAAAATCGGGGTAGAGCGCTTTTTGAAACGAAATCCAACGACAAGTGTCGTTGCTGTAGAGGATGGAAAGATTGTAGGAAGTATTCTGTGTGGGCATGACGGACGCAGAGGATGTCTCTATCATGTGTGTGTAGATGAGGCGTATCGGCGACGCGGCATTGGGAAGGCAATGGTAGTACAGGCAATGCACGCATTGCGTGATGAAAAAATCAACAAGGTGTCTCTGATAGCATTTACGAAAAATGACATAGGGAATGCGTTTTGGAATACTATCGGCTGGACTGAACGAAAGGACTTAAACTATTACGATTTTACATTGAATGAGAAAAATATTACTGCGTTTAATGAGCAAGAATAGCGCCGGTGTACAAGGAGCATGTTGCCCCTTGCACACCGACGCTAAGGGATAGAAAAATGTAGATGAAAAAGAAAGGAAAAGAAAAATGGAAGTAATAAAAGGTGGTGTAACTGCGGCGAAGGGGTTCGAGGCGGCAGCGGCAGCAGCGGGGATTAAATATCAGGACAGGACAGATATGGCGCTTATATATAGTAAAAAGCCCTGTAAAACAGCAGGGACGTTTACTACCAATATTGTAAAGGCAGCGCCGGTGAAGTGGGATAAGAAAATCGTGGACGAAAAGCAAAAATCCCAGGCGATTGTCATTAATTCCGGAATCGCCAATGCCTGTACCGGAGCAGAAGGATACGGATATTGCAAGGCGACCGCAGAAGAGGCAGCGAATATCCTGGGAGTCGATAAAGATGGGGTACTGATAGGCTCTACCGGTGTTATTGGGATGCAGCTTCCTATAGAAAAACTCAAAAAAGGAATACAACTGCTCTCTAAGAAAAAAGGCAGTGCGATCGAGAATGGGACAGAAGCGGCAAAAGCGATTATGACTACAGATACCTGTGAAAAAGAGATCGCAGTTACCATTGAGATTGGCGGGAAGACAGTTACAATTGGCGGGATGGCGAAAGGCTCCGGCATGATACATCCCAATATGTGTACCATGCTTTCCTTTCTTACGACAGACGCCGTAATTTCCAGAAAAGCAATGTGTGCAGCGCTGCGTTCGGATGTGGAAGATACGTATAATATGATTTCTGTAGACGGGGATACGTCTACGAATGATACGGTGCTTCTGCTTGCAAATGGAATGGCGGGGAATGAAAAAATCAAACTGGACACAGAAGCGTATGAAAAATTTAAAGAGGCACTTCACTATGTAAATGAATATCTAGCGAAGAAGATCGCAGGGGATGGAGAAGGTGCGACTGCTCTTTTTGAAGCAAAAGTAATAGGAGCGAAGACAAAGGAACAGGCGAAAGTACTGGCAAAGGCGGTTGTGTGTTCCAATTTGACAAAAGCGGCAATCGCAGGACACGATGCGAACTGGGGGAGAATCCTTTGTGCAATGGGATATGCAGGGGCAGAGTTTGATCCGGAGAAGGTGGACTTAGTATTTGAAAGTGCAGCCGGAAAGATTGCGATTATTAAAAATGGTGTGGCAGTGGATTATAGCGAAGAAAAAGCAACAGAGATTTTATCCTCTCCGGAGATCACTGTGACTGCGGATATAAAAGAAGGAGATAAAAGGGCGTCTGCATGGGGATGTGATTTGACTCACGGATATATTGACATCAATGCAGATTATAGGAGCTGAGGTGAGAAGAATGGGAGAATATGTGAAAGAAAACATGAACGAAAATATGCAGAAGTATTTGGAGAAGGCACAGGTACTTATTGAGGCGCTGCCTTATATTCAGCGTTTTAACCGCAAAATTATCGTCGTTAAATATGGCGGAAGCGCAATGGTGGACGAGAGCTTGAAGAAGAGGGTGATCGAAGATGTCACACTTTTAAAACTGGTAGGATTCAAGCCCATTATCGTTCACGGCGGAGGAAAAGAGATAAGTAAATGGGTCGGAAAGGTGGGAATGGAACCACAGTTTATAAACGGTCTGCGTGTGACAGATGCGGACACTATGGAAGTGGCAGAGATGGTGCTTGGCAAGGTAAACAAAAGTCTGGTACAGATGGTAGAACAGCTTGGCGTGCGCGCGATCGGAATCAGCGGAAAAGACGGGGCTTTACTGAAGGTAGATAAGAAATATGCACAGGGGAAAGACATCGGATATGTGGGAGAGATAAAAGAAGTCAATGCAAAAATTTTGTATGATCTGCTGGAAAAGGATTTTCTGCCGATCGTTTGCCCGATAGGATTAGACGATGCATTTCAGACATACAATATCAATGCAGATGATGCGGCATGTGCGATTGCACGTGCAATGAATGCGGAAAAGCTTGCTTTTCTGACGGACATTGAGGGAGTATACAAGGATCCAGAGGACCCGTCAACGCTGATTTCAGAGCTGTGGGTGGAAGAGGCAGAAAAACTGATGGAGGAAGGGTATATCGAAGGAGGTATGCTTCCAAAGCTTAGAAATTGTGTGGACGCCATCGAAAATGGAGTGTCCAGAGTCCATATTCTGGATGGAAGGATTCCACACTGCCTCCTTTTGGAGATTTTTACAAACAGGGGAATCGGAACAGCCATATTACACGGAAAAGAAAGCAGGTATTATCATGGTGAACAGTAAGATACAAGCAGCAGAAGAAAATTTGATTCATGTATATAATCGTTTTCCGATTGCGCTGGAATACGGAGACGGGATGTATCTGTATGATACAGAGGGAAAAGAGTATTTAGACTTTGCGGCAGGATTTGCGGTCTGCGGTCTGGGATACAATAATAAAGAACTGCATGAAGCTTTGAAAGCGCAGATAGATAAAATCTGCCATATTTCTAATTTATATTATCATGTAAACTGTGGAGAAGCGGCGAAGGAGCTAAATCGTATTTCCGGTATGGATCGGGTGTTTTTTACAAACAGTGGAAGCGAGGCGAACGAAGGGGCGCTCAAAGCGGCGCGGCGGTATGCGTATACGAAAAAGACAGGCCGTTTTGAATTCATTGCTATGGAACATTCTTTTCATGGGAGAAGCTTTGGCGCTGTTTCTGTGACAGGGCATGAAGCGTACAGAGAGCCCTTTGAACCTGTACTGCCCGGAGTAAGGTTTGCAGAATTTAACAATTTAGACAGTGTGAAGGCGCTGGTAAATGAAAAAACCTGTGCGATTATATTAGAGCCGTTGCAGGGGGAAGGCGGTATTCATCCGGCCAAACAGGAATTTATGGAGGGTATCCGGAAGATTTGTGATGAGAACGGGATTCTGATGATTTGTGATGAGGTACAGTGCGGAATGGGGCGGACAGGCAGCATGTTCGCATGGCAGGATTTCGGTGTAAAGCCGGACATTCTGACAATGGCAAAAGCGATTGGAAACGGAATACCCGTAGGCGCGTTTGCAATGACGCAGGAGGTGGCAGATTTTTCTTTGAAGCCGGGGGATCATGGGGCAACTTACGGTGGAAATCCACTGTCCTGTGCGGCGGTAAAAAAGGTGATAGAGATTTTTGAGAGGGAGGACATTGTCGGACATGTAAAAAAGACGGCGCCTTATCTGGAAAAAAGATTGGAGGAAGTGGCAGGAGAATTTGAGTTTGTGACAGGACGCAGAGGGAAGGGATTTATGCAGGGACTTGTCTTTTCGCGTCCGGTTTCTGAGATAAATTTAAAGACGATTGAAGAAGGTCTGCTTGTGATTCAGGCACAGGGAAATGTAATTCGTTTTCTTCCGCCATTAATCGCAGAAGAAAAGCATATTGACGAAATGATAGAAAAATTAAGGCGTGCCTTAAGAAAATTACAATAAGAATTCTCGGACGAAAGACCGTTCTTTCGACGAGGATAAAATGCCAGACATTGGGAAATACTATCCGAATAACTTAGAAAGTATAAGGAGGTATCACCTAATGGCTGGTTTTTTGATCGCGCTTCTTTCTGGAGCGTTGATGAGTGTACAGGGGGTATTTAATACGCAGGTGACAAAAACGACAGGTATGTGGGTAAGCAATGCGTGGGTGCAGTTAAGCGCCTTTGCAGTCTGTCTTCTTTTGTGGCTGTTCAATGGGAGAGACAGTATTTTGGCAATTGCGAAAGTAGAGCCAAAGTATATGCTTTTGGGCGGTGTCATAGGGGCTGGAATTACTTGGACGGTTATCCAGAGTATGGGCGCGCTGGGCCCCGCAAAGGCAGCGCTTCTGATTGTGATTGCACAGCTTATTGTGGCGTATGTAATTGAGCTTTTCGGGCTGTTTGGCATGGAGAAAGAACCGCTGGATTTAAGAAAAGTAGGAGGGCTTGTACTTGCACTCATTGGAATTACAATTTTTCAGTGGGAATAAGCTGGTGGGAATTTAAGTGTAACAAAGATGTAACAAAAATGTAATTTATGTATTGTAATTTAATCAGGAATTCGTTACAATATGATTGTCCGACATAAAGGGGTATTCCGACAGTTTATATAGACTGAAAGGAAAGATTATGCGAGACAATCGAAAACATACAATTCTTCTGCGGGTTCTGACGGGAGTGCTCGCAGGTGTTTTATTATCCGGCTGTGAAAGCAGCCAGCAAGATTCCCTGAAAGAAGCGGCTTTAGAGACAGAAGGAGTTTCGGAGGAAAAAGCAGAAGAAAAGGACGGAGATACTGTAGACAAACAGGACGAGAAAGAAGAGAAAAGTGCCGGTCAGGAAGAAGATACGGCATTTGTCTATGTGTGTGGAGCAGTCATATCTCCAGGAGTATATGAATTAGACAGCAGTGCGCGTATATATGAAGCAATCGCATGTGCCGGCGGCGTGACAGAAGAGGCGGCGCAGGAGGCTTTGAATCAGGCTCGTAAAGTTGTGGACGGAGAACGAATCTATGTGCCGACAAAGGAAGAGCTGGCGGATGGAACGTTTGAAGATATAGTTGCTGCGGACGGGGTTGTGGAAGAACCAGGAGGTTCGGATAATGGTGTGCAGGGAAAAATAAATATTAATACGGCTGGATTGGAGGAACTCAAAACTTTAAGCGGAATTGGTGATGCGAAGGCACAAAGTATCATAAGATACAGAGAAGAAAACGGGGCTTTCCAGAATATCGAGGACGTGATGGAGGTTGAGGGAATCAAAGAGGGAGTATTTAATAAAATAAAAGATGAGATTACGGTATAGTTAAGGGAGATAGGGCGACGAGGAGTATGAGTAAGAAAATCTTAGTAGTGGATGACGAAAAATTAATTGTGAAGGGGATTCGCTTCAGCCTTGAGCAGGACGGTATGGAGGTAGACTGTGCCTATGATGGGGAGGAGGCTTTGCAGTATGCAAAAAATTGTGAATACGATCTGGTGCTTCTAGATGTCATGCTTCCTAAACTGGATGGCTTCCAGGTCTGCCAGCAGATCCGCGAATTTTCGGATATGCCGGTTGTGATGCTGACCGCGAAGAGTGAAGATATGGATAAGATACTGGGACTGGAATACGGGGCAGACGATTACATTACAAAGCCCTTTAATATTCTGGAGGTGAAGGCGCGGATTAAGGCGATCATGCGCCGTACATCCAAGAAAAAAGAGATGCCGAACAGTCCGGTTATTGTCAAAGGGGCTATGCGTATTGACTGTGAAAGCAGAAGGGTGTTCATTGGGGACAGAGAGATCAATCTGACGGCAAAAGAATTTGATGTATTGGAACTTCTGGCAATGAATCCAAATAAAGTGTACAGCAGAGAAAATCTGCTGAATCTGATATGGGGATATGATTACCCCGGGGATGCAAGAACGGTGGATGTACATATACGGCGTTTAAGAGAGAAAATAGAGATTAAGCCAAGCGAGCCGAAATATGTACATACAAAGTGGGGAGTGGGTTATTATTTCCAGGGGTAAAGTTCGTTTTAAACTGAAAGATAAAATTATAAAGAATCTGCGGTTTCGTATTATCTTAGTGATTTTCTGCGCAGGGCTGTTGCCATGCGCAGGTGCGTATCTGGGAATTACCAGGGCCTATGAAGCAAGGGAGATATCTGTGCGAACCGCGCAGATTCAGAATCAATGTACAATTCTAAGCAATCAACTGAACAGTTACAACTATCTTAAGGATTCTTCTTCCGAAGTTATCAATGCCAATTTAACACAGCTTACCAATATTTATAATGGTCGGGTCATGATCGTCAATCGTGATTTGAAGGTGATCAAGGATACATACGATTTAGATGAGGGTAAGACCATTGTTTCTAAAAATGTCGTGGAGTGCATGAAAGGGAACAGTACAAATGACTACGACAGCAGGAATCAGTATATTGAAGTGACTTCTCCGATTATGGATTCCAAAGGAAAAGAGATTACCGGGGTTATGCTGGCAAGTGTATCTACAGATACCATTACAAATAACTTAAAAATCTTAAAAACAAACAGTCTTGTGATTATCGCAGGGGTGATGATTTTCGTCGCTGCATTTGGGGTGTTGATAGCGGACAGAATGGTACGTCCTCTGCATAAGATTACAAAGTCAATTGAGAATGTATCAGAAGGATACGGAGAGGATGTGCTGCACGAGAACACATTTACCGAGACAAGGCTGTTAAGTGAAGCATTCAATAAAATGCTGGGAAGACTAAAACAGCTGGACGATTCCAGAGAGGAATTTGTCTCCAATGTCTCCCATGAGTTAAAAACACCGCTTACTTCTATGAAAGTGCTGGCAGATTCTCTGCTGGCACAAAAAGAAGTGCCTGTAGAGCTTTACCAGGAATTTATGGGAGATATTGCAAAGGAAATCGATCGGGAAAATGATATTATCACCGATCTTTTATCCCTCGTAAAGATGGATAAAAAGGGGACAACCTTGAATATTGCGTCTGTGAATATCAATGAGATGCTGGAACTTATTCTAAAGCGCCTTAAGCCAATCGCAGAGAAGAAAAATGTAGAGATGGTACTGGAAAGCTTTCGTCCGGTCGTGGCGGAGGCTGACGAGATGAAGCTGTCACTGGCAGTTTCCAATCTGGTAGAAAATGCATTGAAATATAACCATGAAAATGGTTGGGTTCATGTATCCCTGAATGCGGATCATAAATATTTTTATGTAAAGGTGGCAGATTCTGGAATTGGGATTCCAAAAGAGGATCAGGAACATATTTTCGAGCGCTTCTACCGGGTAGATAAGTCTCATTCCAGAGAGATGGGCGGCACAGGGCTTGGACTTTCGATTGTGCGCAATGCGGTGATTATGCACAGAGGGTCTGTAAAGGTGTACAGCAGTGAAGGAGAGGGGACGACATTTACGGTGAGGATTCCTCTGATTTATACAGGAGCTTAAGGGAGGCGGAAACGGTGAAGAAAAAAAGAATGATTTTAATTCTATTCTGTGTAAGCTTTACAGTGTTGCTTTTCGCCTGTAATAAACGTACGGATGTAAAAGAGGGAGATTCCTTTATCTATTGTCTGGATGAAGATAGGACTGGACTTGTCAAGGTGACATACAGCATGGAAGGGAAGGAGCCGTTAGACCTTGCACAAGCGGTGCTCAAGGAATTAAAAAGGCCGGCAGAGGAAATTGCATATACGACGGTGCTGCCGAAAGATGTAGAGGTGCAGTCATGTGAGCTGAAAGGAAGCATACTGTATGTTGATTTTAACGAAAATTATTTAAAAATAGACGGATTGGAAGAAAAATTGGTGAGGGCGGCTGTTGTGCAGTCCCTTCTACAGATTGACGGAATCAGCGGGGTACGGTTCCACGTAGAAGGGGAAGAACTTAAGGACAGTGAGGGGCAGGAAATCGGAATGATGAATGCAGATGACTTCGTACAGAATAGCGGATCTTCTCCGAGTTCCTATCAGAGCGCGTCCCTTACTTTATATTTTGCCAATGAAAAAGGGGATAAGCTGGTGGAACAGACAATGGATGTGAAATACAGCAGTAATATTTCGAGGGAAAAGTTGATTGTAGAAAAGCTGATGCAGGGACCAAAAAAAAGCGGGGCTTATCCGACAATCAATCCATCAGCGAATCTGTTAGGAGTGACAATCAAAGACGGAATCTGCTATGTAAATTTTGACAGTGAATTCTTAAACAGTACATACGATGTGCTGCCAGAAGTCACGATCTATTCGATTGTAAATTCCCTTGTTGAGGGGACGTCCGCTTCGGAGGTTCAGATTACAGTGAACGGAGAATCCAATGCAGTCTATATGGAACAGGTGGACTTAAAGCATCCTCTCAAACCAGATATGGAGTGGACACAACAGTAGTATCAGATGCGAAAAAGACCATTGTGCATGCTGTCTCTTTTCCTTCTGGGAACTTTGACAGTGTTATCCGGAGGGTTTCGGCTTACAAAAGACTGGAACCCTTCTGCGATAGAAAAAACGATTGCTTCAAAAGAGCGTGTCACTGTAAGCGGAACGGTATATAAGCGGGAAGAAAAAACGAATGTGCAGGCGCTCTATATAAAAGAAGCACAGACAGTCTATCAAAATCAAATCTTAAAAGAATCCAAAATTCTGGTTTATATCAAACCAAATCTATCCAGAAAACAGGTGAAAATAGGAAATCAAGTAGTTATAGAGGGAACGGTCTCGTTTTTTGAATCTGCGAGAAATCCAGGGAATTTTGATCAAGAGTTCTATTACCGCAGACAGGGAATTCATGCTCTCATATGGGCGGAGGAAATAGAAGTTGTCAGTGCAGAGACAAAAATGATGAAAGAAAAACTGACAGAACTAAAAAACTGCTGGAAACATAAGCTGATCCAAATAATGGGAGAGTATTATGGAAACAGTACCAGTGCAATTTTACTTGGGGAAAAGAACGGGCTTGACGAAACAATGAAGGAGAGCTTCCGGAAAAATGGAATCGGTCATATTCTTGCGATCTCTGGGCTTCACATGTCCTTTATCGGAATGGGACTGTATAAAATACAGAGGCGTTTTGGATTTCCGTTTTTTATATGTGGCGGGAGCGCTGTACTGTTGCTCTTTTTTTATACGGTGATGACCGGAGCAGGAATTTCAAGCCGGAGAGCCTTGCTTATGTTTGGAATTCGGATGGGGGCAGAGATAACCGGAAGAAATTATGACATAGCGACAAGCCTTTCTTTGACAGCGGCTGTTCTTGCAATAACCTCTCCTCTTTCTGTAATGGATGCCTCTTTTCAGCTCTCTTTCGGGGCGATTGCAGGGCTTGGCCTTTTAAATCCTATGTTGGAGGAAAGCTGTATGCGCAGAAAAGAAAAAGGAGAAGAAGGCAAACAAAAACGAATGCTAAAATGCAGGGAAAAATTAAAACAGGGAATCTGTGCCAGTATGGCTGTAAATCTGTTTTTAATTGCGCCTATGTTATATTTTTACTTTGAAATTCCCATATATTCTTTGCTTTTAAATGTCATAGTGATTCCTTTGATGCCTTTTTTTATGGCGGCCGGGCTGACAGGCTCTGTATTGCTTTTGTTTGCAGAAAGCGCAGGAGAAAAAGTGCTGTTTATATGCAAAGGAATTCTGTGGTTTTATGACCGTATATGTTCGCTTGCAGAGAGACTTCCAGGAAACCGTATCGTGACAGGAAGACCGCAAAAAGTGTATATAGTGTTATATTATAGTGTGATACTGGGTATTTGTATCTGGTTTTATTGTAAGAAAGAACAAGGGAAAAGTAGCAGTACAGATACACGTAAGAGACAGAGAAGACGAAGAGCGCTGGCAGCATCGGCGGGGGTTCTCGGAGCAGCTTTTGGCTTTCTTTTTATCTGTATATGCAGCTATCGTATATGTACAGGAATAGAGATGACAATCTTGGATGTTGGACAGGGGGACGGTATTTTTATAAGAGGCCCGGAAGGAAAATGCTATCTGATAGATGGAGGCAGCAGTGATGTCTCTTCTGTAGGAAAATATAGAATCGAACCATATTTATTGTCCAGGGCGACAGACACACTGGATTATGTTTTCGTTTCCCATGGGGATGAGGATCATGTGAATGGGATAGAGGAGCTGCTGGCAAATCAGCCGCTAGGCATACGGATAAAAAATTTAGTTCTCCCTCCTGAAAGAGTTTGGGATGAGAGACTGGAAGAAATAGCAGATCTTGCCGTCCAAAATCACACAAGGGTCGTTATTATGGGAACCGGGAACAGACTTAAGGAGGAAAAAATGACAATTACCTGTATGTATCCAGAAACAGAATATAGTGGAGAGAAAGGAAATGCGGCTTCTATGGTATTAGATATTTCGTATGGGAAATTTAAAGTCTTGCTGACCGGAGATATAGAGGTACAGAGTGAAGCAGCGCTTCTTGAGCAAGGGATCCAGGGAAAATATGCTGTTCTTAAAGTAGCGCATCATGGCTCAAAAGGCTCCAGCCAGGAAGCATTTCTGGAAGAAATAAGGCCGACAATTGCTCTGGTTTCAGCAGGGATAGACAATCGGTACGGACATCCGCATGAAGAAACAGTAAAAAGATTGAAGAAGTATGGATGCAAAGTATATTCTACCCAGGATAACGGCGCGATTACTATAAAAAGCGATGGGGAAGGCATGCAGTTAAGCGGATATATATTGAAAAAAGAATAGTATGTTACATTTGTTTGAGCAGAGGCAGCTATAAAAACTGCCTCCGCCTTTTATATCTTTACGCATTTGAAATTTAATTTCAGGTAGTTGTAGGAACGGTGTAGGAAACATTGTATTCAATCCACCGCAGCCAGATGGAAACTCTGGCGCCGTTTTTAGAAGAAAACAGTCGTACTATACAGGTAGACCATAAGGAAGAAACGGGATTCTGCTGTCGAACTGTGAGCCAGTATTGTTCCTGTGAATCTGCATAGATGGTTCCATCCAAAACAATCTGGCCGGTAATTTGAATATTATCAAAATATTGTGCTTCCGGACTGCCCAAACCATAAATCGTTGTCCGTATAATATCAGCCGTGATAGGCGTTGCAGTATCCTTTGCGCGTACGGATAGCTGAATAGTGTTCCCACCAGTTTTTAGATAATTGAGAATCAGGTTTTCTATAGGAAGGTTAAAACTACTGTTAGTAGCAGACATATTTAAGGCATAAGTTGTAAAGGTAGGAAATAGGTTTGGCGTCGTAGTGGTCTGTCCGTTGCTGGTGAAGGAAAGCTTATAAGAAACAGGCGTATTTTCTTTTATAGTGACAATGGGACCTGGCCCAGTAGGGCCTGTAACTCCGATTGCACCGATTGGGCCGGTTGGACCGGTAGGTCCGATCGGCAGAGTAAAATCTAAGGAAACTCCTGCAGCATTAGGATTTGATATTACATTTGCATCGGTACCGGATACGACTTTCCCTACAGTGACTGCTGGAAGTGGTCCGGTGGGTCCGGTAGGCCCAATATCACCTTTTTCTCCCTGCGGTCCTTGTTCGCCGGCAGGCCCAGTAGCACCAATATCGCCTTTTTCTCCCTGTAGTCCGATAGCGCCAGTGTCACCCTTTTCCCCTTTAGGTCCTTGCTCGCCAGCAGGTCCGGTGTCGCCTTTTTCTCCTTGAAGTCCCTGAGTACCAGCGGGCCCAGTAGGTCCGGTGGCTCCGGTGTCGCCTTTCTCCCCTTGAGCGCCAGTAGCACCAGTAGGTCCGGCAGGTCCGGTGTCGCCTTTTTCACCTTGAAGTCCCTGTGCGCCAGTGTCGCCCTTCTCTCCTTGAGCGCCAGTAGCACCAGTAGGTCCAGTGGCTCCGGTGTCGCCTTTTTCTCCTTGAGGTCCCTGAGTACCAGCGGGTCCAGTAGCGCCAGTGGCTCCGGTGTCGCCCTTCTCCCCTTGAGCGCCCTGAGCGCCAGTAGCACCAGTAGGTCCGGTGTCGCCTTTTTCTCCCTGCGGACCGGTAGCGCCTATAGGTCCTTGTTCCCCTTGGGGCCCGGGGCAGCCCATATTGCCCTGTGGTCCCTGTGGGCCGGTCTCTCCTTGAGGTCCTTGTTCCCCCATAGGCCCCTGTTCGCCTTGCATTCCGCGCTCTCCTTTGTCACCCTTTTCTCCTTTTGGCCCAATAGGACCCATAGGGCCAATATCTCCTTTCGGACCGACAGGTCCAGTATCTCCTTTCGGTCCCATAGGTCCAGGATTTCCTTGAACACCTTGTGGCCCCACAGGTCCGATGTCTCCTTTTGGACCGACGTCTCCGCGTACGCCCTGGGGACCGCGTGGCCCTTGGATTCCAGCCATACCTCTTGGACCGGCTGGCCCGGGACAGCCCATGTCTCCTTTCATTCCTTGGGGACCGCGTTCACCACGTGGTCCGGGAGGTCCCATAGGCCCTTGCGGTCCGGGAGGGCCTTCTGGACCTTGTGGATATTGGATAAAATTATCGTTTCCCGTAGAAGGGCAAGCTTGATTTCTTTTTGAAAAATTACAGCCATAGCAATTCATTTACACTCTCTCCAAAAAATAAATAATAGGTTAGTTCATTTTATGCTGGGAAAAATTTTGCGGTTACTTATTCTGTGAGCAGAGGGATACACTTTAAGTTTTTGCAAACTGTAATAAAAAATAGATATGTCTTCCAAGGTTTTGTTTTACAGCTTAATTTTTCATCAATAAGGAACAGGATTTCGTATAATTGGGGTGCTTTTTGAAAGTTGTGGATAACGTGGTGTGCCAGGATTGTTAGGCGAGGCTAATTCTACGGAAGATCAAGGCATAATCTGGTTGAAAAATCAGTGGAGATATGGTATCTTAAAATGGAAAAATATATAAATTAAATTATCTCTCGTCTCACCTTTTTGAGGGGGGGGGGGGTAAGATCCAGTTTGTGTTCTGGAGGAGACAGAGGTAATTACAATATCAGTGTGGCGGCAGCCTCCTTCGAGTTCAACAGGGATCAGAAGGAGGTTTTTATGTGGCGAAAAGGGAAAAAACGACTGGCTATGCTTCTTACGCTTGCCTTAACGGCAGTCATGTTTCCTTTAACTGCTTCGGCGGCAGGAACAACCGTAAAGATAGGAAATCAGACGCTGAGCGAGGGAGCAAATACGGTCGGAGAGGGAACGGCAACGCTGGATACAGGGAATCGGACACTTACCCTGGAAAATGTTTCTGCGTCTGGTTCAGTGGCGATTGACACAGACAATGATTTTACAGTACTTGTAAAAGGACAGGTGTCTATAGGAAGTGAAGAGGCGAGAACAAATACAAGCGCGCTTTATAGCTGGGGTGCAGGAACACTGAACATACAGGTGGAAGAGGGCGCTGTTTTGTCTTTGTATACGGCCGGAGGGAATAACATTTATACAAATGGCGAACAGTTAAGCTTATCCGGGCCAGGTACAATAACGGCGAATGTGACAGGTGATTTTCCAGCTTTGTATTCTGCAGGAGGGATTACCGGAACGGGAGGAATCACCCTGCAAGTCATATCGGAACAAAACGGAATCTATACGCAGAATGGGAACATAGAGATAGAGAATGCGAATGTAGACATACAGGCAGGAGAGGTCTGCATATTTGCACAGACATATGTAGATGATGAAGATGTGCCATCCAAAGTTACGTTAAGAAACAGTAGTGCAAACCTGACAGTGGCAAGCGCAGGGTTTGATCCCTATGGAATTTTCTGCGGTACAGGCGGTATTCTGATAGAAAACACGACGCTGAACAGCAACATAGCCGGCGGCGGTTTGTATAGTGAGGGAGATATTACTATCAGCGGAGCAGATACGAAAGTGGAGATGACGGATCAAACCGGCAGTTATGCGGGAAAAGTATTTAAAATACAGGGCGGAGATGTGCAGGTTTCTTCTGATGAGGTAGCTTTACTGGGATATTATGGCGTTGAAATTACCGGTGGAACAGTCACAGCAGAAGCCAAGACAGAAAGTGCTGTTATTGCAAACAGAGGCAGTCTTTCCATTACAGGAGAACATACAAAGGTAACTGCTGTTACCCATGCGGCGGATAAAGCAACGCTTCGGAACGTAAGGGATGGTGGTATTTACCTGGCTTCCTCTGTTACTATATCCAATACAGCAGGCGGAGCGCTGACAGAGGGTATAATGAAAGACAAGAGTACGGGCATCACATTAGGAGAAGGATATGATGCATTTGGTCTGGAAGTATATACAAATGAAGACGGGAAAACTTATTTTATCGCAGCAGGCGGAGAAAATAATACACCGGCAACGGGTACGGTCACGATATGTAAACATACATGGGGAACTCCGATCTGGACTTGGACAGAAGACTATTCTGGCGCTTCTGCAAAGTTCGTCTGCACGCAGGATGCAGAACATTTTTTAGAAGAAACGGCAACGGTTACGGTGAATACAACGGATGCTACATGCGGAAAAGACGGGAAAACTGTTTATACGGCAAAAGTAACTTTCCAGGGAAATGAGTATATAGATGAAAAATCTGTAGAGATTCCTGCTACAGGAAAGCACCAATATAAAGAGGGC
Source organism: Mediterraneibacter flintii (assembly GCF_055387595.1). Taxonomy (NCBI): domain Bacteria; kingdom Bacillati; phylum Bacillota; class Clostridia; order Lachnospirales; family Lachnospiraceae; genus Mediterraneibacter; species Mediterraneibacter flintii. Next base: position 2,471,101 of record NZ_AP031405.1, on the reverse strand, counting down.
AAGTGTCAGGTATGCGGAGAGAAAGATCCGTCATACAAACCGGCAGATACAGACAAGGCAGAAAAGTCTGAGAAAAAAGAATCTTCTGTTACACCAAAAACAGGAGATAGTATGAATCTGATGCCGATATTGGCGGTAGTAGTTTTGTCAGGCGTGTGTGTGGCGGGAACGGCAGTATATGCCGCTAGAAGAAAAAGGCGATAGAGAATAAAGCAGGATATTTAATTTTAGAAAAGTAAAAACCGGAAGAAAATTCATTTGATTTGTGGATTTCTTCCGGTTTTTTGGCACAGAAGAAACAGCCCTCTTGTCAAACAGGAAGAAATTCATATATAATAGAGAAGTTATGAAGAGTTTGAATGAAGATTTAAAAACAGGACAATTTAAACAGGTCTATTTGCTTTATGGAGAAGAAGGATATTTAAAAAGGCAGTATAAGGAACGATTTACAAAAGCGATGCTTCCCGAAGGAGATACGATGAACTATGCGTATTATGAAGGTAAGAACGTGGATGTAAAAGAGGTGATTGATTTAGCAGAGACATTGCCTTTCTTTTCAGAGCGCCGTCTGCTGGTATTTGAGAATACCGGCTTTTTTAAGAGTGCAGGAGCAGAGCTGGCAGAATATGTAAAAGAGATGCCGCAGACAACCTTTTTTGTATTTGTGGAAAATGAAGTGGACAAGCGCAGTAAGTTATATAAAGCGGTGAAAGCAAAAGGACGCATTGTGGAGCTTTCTGCGCAGGACGAAGCAACCTTGAAACGGTGGGTTGCAGGGATTGTGCGCAAAGAGAACAAACAGATTTCAGAAAACTGTATTGTATATCTTTTAAATAAAATAGGGACGGATATGGAGAACATACAGCGGGAACTTGAAAAGCTGTTTTGTTATACGTTAGAGAGAGAAAGTATTACAAAGGAAGATATCGATGCAGTCTGTGTTACACAGATTACGAACCATATTTTCGATATGGTCAATGCAGTTGCGGAAAAGAAACAGAAAAAGGCGCTGGACTTATATTATGAATTGCTCGCTTTAAAGGAACCGCCTATGCGGATTTTCTTTCTTTTAACAAGACAATACCGGATTTTATTTCATGTAAAAGATTTGCTTCACAAAGGATACAGCAGGAAAGAAATTGCGGCAAAGGCAGGACTACACCCATTTGCAGCAGGAAAATATATGGAGCAGGCAAACTATTTTAAAAGCAGAGAGTTACGTCTGATTATGGAAGATGCGGCGGAGATTGAACAGAGAGTAAAAACAGGGCTTTTGACGGATCATTTGGCGGTAGAATTATTTTTGGTGAAATATGCAGCCGCAAGTTAAGGAGAAAAAGCAGATAGAATCAAGGAAGCGGACAGGAGGAACATAAAAGTGTCAGAGATAGAGCAGAATAAAATACGCAATTTTTGTATTATCGCCCATATTGATCATGGAAAATCAACACTGGCAGACCGGATTATTGAGATGACAGGGCTTTTGACAAGTCGGGAGATGCAGTCTCAAGTGCTGGACAATATGGAATTAGAAAGAGAGAGAGGCATTACGATCAAGGCACAGGCGGTCAGAACCGTTTATAAGGCGAAGGATGGAGAAGAGTATATCTTCAATTTGATAGACACTCCGGGGCATGTAGACTTTAATTATGAGGTATCTCGAAGTCTCGCGGCATGTGATGGAGCGATTTTGGTAGTAGATGCAGCGCAGGGGGTAGAGGCGCAGACGCTGGCAAATGTATATCTTGCTTTGGATCACGATTTAGATGTGATGCCGGTGATTAATAAGGTTGATTTACCAAGTGCAGAACCGGAACGTGTAAAAGAGGAGATAGAAGATGTTATCGGAATTGAGGCAGACGAGGCCCCTCTTATATCGGCGAAAACGGGCATGAATGTAGAGGAGGTACTGGAACAGATCATTACGAAAATTCCCGCACCGAAAGGGGATGCGAAGGCGCCTCTTAAGGCTCTGATCTTTGATTCTGTGTATGATTCCTATAAAGGGGTCATTGTATTTTGCAGAATCAAAGAAGGCACTGTAAAAAAGGGCACCCCAATCAAAATGATGGCGACAAAGGCTACGGCAGATGTGGTGGAAGTAGGATATTTTGGCGCGGGACAGTTCATTCCATGTGAGGAATTAAGCGCGGGGATGGTTGGATATATTACAGCGAGCCTTAAAAATGTAAAAGATACCAGAGTAGGAGATACGGTGACAAATGCGAAAGAGCCATGCGCCGAGCCTCTTCCGGGTTATAAAAAAGTAAACCCGATGGTTTACTGCGGGCTATATCCGGCAGATGGAGCAAAATATCCCGATCTGCGGGATGCTTTAGAAAAATTACAGCTAAATGACGCGGCTCTGCAATTTGAAGCAGAAACTTCTGTAGCGCTGGGGTTCGGGTTCCGCTGTGGATTTTTAGGGCTTCTGCATCTGGAGATTATTCAGGAACGTCTGGAGAGAGAGTATAATCTGGATCTAGTAACGACGGCGCCGAGTGTTATATACAAAGTGCACAAGACAAATGGAGAGGTCATTGATTTGACAAATCCGACAAATTTGCCCGATCCCGCCGAGATTGATTATATGGAAGAACCGATGGTAAAAGCCGAGATCATGGTTACATCTGAATTTATCGGTGCGATTATGGATCTGTGCCAGGAACGGCGGGGCATATACCAGGGCATGGAATATATAGAAGAAAAGCGTGCGGTACTTCACTACCACCTTCCATTAAATGAGATCATTTATGATTTCTTTGACGCATTGAAGTCCAGGTCGAGGGGATACGCTTCTTTTGATTATGAAATGCTGGGATATGAGCGCTCTGAACTGGTGAAGTTAGATATTCTTATTAATAAAGAAGAAGTAGATGCTCTGTCGTTTATTGTATTTAGCGGAAGTGCATATGAGAGGGGCAGAAAAATGTGCGAAAAATTAAAGGAGGAGATCCCGCGTCAGCTTTTCGAGATCCCGATTCAAGCGGCGATTGGAAGTAAAATTATCGCACGTGAGACTATACGCGCGATGCGCAAAGATGTCCTTGCAAAATGCTATGGAGGAGATATTTCGCGTAAGAAAAAGCTTCTGGAGAAACAAAAAGAAGGAAAGAAGCGTATGCGCCAGGTAGGAAATGTGGAAATTCCACAGAAAGCATTTATGAGTGTCTTAAAGTTGGATGATGATTGATATGAAAAAAGAATTAGAACTGTATTTGCATATTCCGTTTTGTGTCAGAAAATGTGCATATTGTGATTTTCTGTCCAACGCTGCAGAGGATAAGACAATCGATAGATATGTAAATGCATTGATAAGAGAGATAGAAAGCTGCTGTAGAGCGTTTCAAGAGTATACAGTAGCAACAGTATTTATGGGCGGAGGAACTCCGTCCATTTTAGCAGGGACAGAAACAGTACGGATTTTTCGTGCGCTGTATGAAAATTTTGAATTTGCAAAAGAACCAGAGATTACGATAGAAGTAAATCCAGGTACAGTAACGCGTGAAAAGCTGGAATTATGGAAAAATGCAGGTATCAACCGCTTAAGTATCGGATTACAGTCTGCCGACAATCGAGAATTGAAACTTTTAGGCCGGATACATACGTTTGAGGACTTTCTAGAGACGTATACAAAAGCAAGAGAAGCTGATTTTACAAACATCAATGTGGATTTGATTTCAGCTATTCCAGGGCAGGTTGCTGCCGACTGGGAACAGACACTTAGAAAAACTGCGCAGCTGGATCCGGAGCATATCTCAGCGTACAGTCTGATGATAGAGGAAGGCACTTTGTTTTATGACTGGTATGTAAAGGGCGGACATAGGGAAGGCAAAAAAGAGGTTCCCCCGCTTCCTGGTGAGGAGGAAGACCGCAGGATTTATAAAAAGACAAAAGAAATTTTAAAAGAGCATGGGTATGTGCGGTATGAGATTTCCAACTACGCAAAAGAGGGATATGCCTGCCGGCATAATTTAGGATACTGGGAACGAAAAGAGTATTTAGGGCTCGGACTTGGGGCTGCTTCTCTTATAAATGAACAGCGGTTTGCCAATACAGAGAGCTTGTCAGAATATCTAAATGCATTTGAAAAAAGAAAAGTTTCGTATTCTTCTGTGAGAGTAGGAAGAGAAACTTTGCGTATACAAGAGCAGATGGAAGAGTTTATGTTTTTGGGGCTCAGGAAAATGGAAGGAGTTTCGCGTTCTGAATTTGCACGGAAATTTCAAAAAGAATTAGAACAGGTATATGGAGTACAGATTAAGGAATTAAAAGAACGCGGACTTCTGGAAGAAAAAAAAGACTTTCTTTCTCTGACAGAATTTGGAATAGACGTCAGTAACTATGTATTCGAGCAATTTTTGGATCCATAGAAAGGCTGACCTGTCACATATTTCCTAAAAAAAATATAAACAGTGTTGACAAACGTAAACCCTAGTGCTATCTTAGTATACGTAAGGTGTTAGCACTCAAAACTAAAGAGTGCTAATAAACTTTAGGAAAGGAGAGAAAGATGGTAACGGGCGAAGGATTGAATGAAAGAAAACTGACGATATTAAAAGCAATCATCCGGAACTATCTTGAAACGGGAGAACCGGTTGGTTCACGAACCCTTTCCAAATATACAGAGCTGAATTTAAGCTCTGCGACAATCCGGAATGAGATGGCGGATTTGGAAGATTTGGGTTATATCTTCCAGCCCCATACATCTGCAGGAAGGATTCCTTCTGACAAAGGGTATCGACTGTATGTCGATATGCTGATGGAAGAAAAGGAGCAAGAGATTACGGAGCTGAGAAATACAATGCTGGAGAAGACAGACAAGGTCGATCAGGTATTGAAGCAGGCGGCGAAGGTGCTTGCAGCGAATACCAATTATGCGACGTTGGTATCTGCTCCTGTAAACAACCGCAATACATTGAAATTTATCCAGCTTTCCCAAGTGGATGAAGAACAGATTGTGGCTGTAATTGTAATGGGAGGAAACGTAATCAAGAATAAGATTATTGAAGTTGGCGAAAGCTTAAGTAATGAAAACCTTCTGAAGCTGAACATGCTGCTGAATACAACACTTAACGGCATGTCGATTGACCAGATTACACTGGGACTGATTGCCCGCTTAAAAGAGCAGGCAGGAATTCACAGCCAGGTCATTGGTGATGTGCTGGATGCGGTGGCAGAGATTATTCATGTGGAAGACGACATGGAGATCTATACCAGCGGGGCTACGAATATTTTTAAATATCCAGAATTAAGTGATAAGCAGAGTGCCCAGGAAATTATCAGTGCTTTTGAAGAAAAACAGCAGCTTGCCGATTTGGTGACGGAGACGCTTGCCAGTGAGGAAAATCATGGTATTCAGGTTTATATTGGAGATGAGGCACCTGTCAAGACAATGAAGGACTGTAGTGTCGTGACAGCGACATATGAACTGGGGGAAGGTATGAAAGGAACCATCGGTATCATCGGTCCGAAGCGTATGGATTACGAGCATGTTATGAATACGCTGAAAACTCTGCAAAGCGAGTTGGATGCGATTTACAGCAAAGAGCCGAAAGAATAGGAAGGTGAAAAATTAGTGGATGAAAAGATGAGCAAAGAAGATATGGTAAAAGAAGCAGTAGAAGAGGCAAAAGCAAAGGCGAATGAAGAACAGAACAAACAAGATGATGATATGAAAGAAAAAGAGCCCAAGTCATCTGCAGAAGAAGCACAAAAAGAAGAACAGCCGGAAGAAAACCAAGAGGCGGTTCCAGAAGAGGAGGCTTGTGAAAACGACAAGCCAGAAAAGAAAAAATTGTTCGGAAAGAAGCCAAAGAAAGACAAGAAGGATGAGAAGATTGAAGAGCTTACCGATCGTCTGACACGTCAGATGGCAGAGTTCGATAATTTCAGAAAGCGCACAGAGAAAGAAAAGTCTCAGATGTATGAGATTGGCGCAAAGGATGTGATTGAAAAAATCCTTCCTGTAGTGGACAATTTTGAGAGAGGACTCGCGGCAGTGGCGGAGGATGAAAAAGCAAGTCCGTTTGCAGAAGGAATGGAAAAGATTTATAAGCAGCTAATGACGACTTTAGAGTCCATGGAAGTGAAGCCGATCGAAGCGGTTGGCAAAGAGTTTAATCCAGATTTCCATAATGCGGTGATGCATGTGGAGGATGAAGAATTAGGCGAGAACATTATTGCAGAAGAATTTCAGAAAGGTTACACATACAGAGACAGCGTGGTAAGGCACAGTATGGTAAAAGTAGCAAATTAACTGTAAATATTAGAATAAAGAAGATTACAAATCAATGAAGGAGGACATTTACTATGGGAAAAATAATAGGGATTGACTTAGGTACGACAAACAGCTGTGTGGCTGTTATGGAAGGTGGCCAGCCGACTGTTATTGCGAATACGGAGGGCGCCAGAACAACCCCATCTGTTGTGGCATTTACAAAGAATGGAGAACGTCTGGTTGGTGAGCCGGCGAAGCGTCAGGCAGTAACCAATGCGAGCAGAACCATTTCTTCTATCAAAAGGGAGATGGGTTCCGATCATAAAGAGGATATTGATGGAAAGAAATATTCTCCGCAGGAAATTTCTGCGATGATTTTGCAGAAGTTAAAAGCAGATGCAGAAGGGTATTTAGGAGAGAAGGTAACAGAAGCGGTTATCACTGTTCCGGCGTATTTCAATGACGCACAGCGTCAGGCTACAAAAGATGCCGGAAAGATCGCGGGCTTAGACGTAAAACGTATCATCAACGAGCCTACAGCGGCAGCACTTGCTTACGGACTGGACAATGAAAAAGAACAGAAGATTATGGTATATGATTTAGGTGGTGGAACATTTGATGTATCTATCATCGAGATTGGCGACGGTGTTATTGAAGTACTCGCAACAGCCGGAAATAACCGGCTTGGCGGTGATGACTTTGACCAGAAGATTACAGACTATATGCTCGCTGACTTTAAAGCAAAAGAGGGAGTAGATTTGTCTACAGATAAGATGGCTCTCCAGAGACTGAAAGAAGCAGCAGAGAAAGCGAAAAAAGAGCTCTCTTCTGCGACAACGACAAATATCAATCTTCCATTTATTACAGCAACGGCAGAAGGGCCGAAGCACTTTGACATGAACCTGACAAGAGCAAAATTTGATGAACTGACAAGGGATCTGGTAGACAAAACAGCAGAGCCGGTTAAAAGAGCGCTCTCCGATGCAGGCCTGACAGCGTCAGAATTAGGGCAGGTATTGCTGGTAGGTGGATCTACACGTATTCCTGCCGTTCAGGAAGAAGTAAAACGTCTGACAGGAAAAGAGCCAAGTAAATCCTTAAATCCAGATGAGTGTGTTGCACTGGGAGCTTCTGTACAGGGCGGTAAGCTTGCCGGAGATGCAGGTGCAGGGGATATTCTTCTTCTGGATGTTACGCCGTTGTCACTGTCTATCGAGACAATGGGTGGAGTGGCTACAAGGCTGATTGAGAGAAATACAACGATTCCTACAAAGAAGAGCCAGATTTTCTCTACAGCGGCAGACAATCAAACGGCAGTTGACATCAATGTAGTACAGGGTGAGAGACAGTTTGCAAAGGACAATAAGTCTCTTGGACAGTTCCGGTTAGATGGAATCCCGCCGGCTCCACGTGGAATCCCACAGATTGAAGTTACATTTGACATTGATGCAAACGGTATTGTAAATGTGTCTGCAAAAGATTTGGGAACAGGAAAAGAGCAGCATATTACAATTACAGCAGGTTCCAATATGTCCGATGCGGATATCGACAAGGCAGTGAAAGAGGCTGCAGAATTCGAGGCACAGGACAAGAAGAGAAAAGAAGCGATAGATACAAGAAACGAAGCAGATGCTATGGTATTCCAGACAGAGAAAGCGCTTAAGGAAGTAGGCGATAAGCTGGATGCAAATGATAAAGCGGCGGTTGAGGCAGATTGCCAGGCATTAAAGGACGTCCTTGCAAAATCCACTCCAGAGGAGGCAACAGATGCACAGGTAGCTGAGATCAAAGCTGCGAAAGAGAAATTGATGGAAAGTGCACAGAAACTTTTCACAAAGATGTATGAACAGGCGGGAGCTGGTGCAGGTGCGGGAGCAGCAGGCGGTCCGACACCAGAAGCAGGTCCGGCGCCAGATGGTTTCCAGGGTGATGATGTTGTAGATGGAGACTATAAGGAAGTCTAAGAGCACCTTAAAAGATTCTGCCAAGCTGCCAGAGTGCAGCTTTGCAGAATCTTTCTTGAGTATATACAAGATGAATGAAAGAGTGAAAGGTAGAGTATAGGATTATGGCAGAGTCAAAAAGAGATTATTACGAGGTGCTTGGAGTAGGCCGTGATGCGGATGATGCTGCGATCAAGAAAGCGTACCGCGTTCTGGCAAAAAAGTACCATCCGGATATGAATCCGGGAGATGCCGAGGCGGAGAAGAAATTCAAAGAGGCATCAGAAGCGTATGCAGTGCTCAGTGACCCTGATAAACGCCGGCAGTATGATCAGTTCGGGCATGCGGCATTTGAAGGCGGCGCCGGGGGAGCAGGGGGCTTCGGCGGTTTTGATTTTAATGGCGCGGATTTCAGTGACATTTTTGGAGATATTTTTGGAGATTTGTTTGGCGGCGGCAGAAGAAGCGGCCGGGCGGGCAATGGTCCGATGAGAGGAGCAAATATAAGGAAAAGTATCCGAATTACATTTGAGGAAGCTGTTTTTGGATGTGAGAAAGAGTTGGATTTGATACTAAAAGATCCATGTGAGTCGTGTCATGGATCTGGAGCAAAACCAGGGACGACGCCGGAAACATGTCCAAAATGCGGAGGAAAAGGCCAGGTGGTATATACTTCCCAGTCATTCTTTGGTACGGTGCAGAATGTACAGACATGTCCAAACTGTGGCGGTTCAGGAAAGGTGATCAAGGAGAGATGTCCTTCTTGTTCGGGAACAGGTTATACATCCAGCAGGAAAAAGATCAAAGTGACAATTCCGGCAGGAATTGACAATGGGCAGAGTGTGCGTATCCGTGACAAAGGCGAGCCAGGCGCAAACGGCGGCCCAAGAGGGGATCTGCTGGTGGAAGTAAATGTCTCCAGACATCCGATCTTCCAGAGACAGGATGTGCATATTTTCTCCACAGTTCCGATTTCATTCGCACAGGCAGCTTTAGGAGGGGATGTGAGGATTCCAACGGTAGACGGCGATGTACTCTATACAGTGAAGCCGGGCACAAAGACAGATACGAAGGTACGCTTGAAAGGAAAAGGGGTGCCGTCTCTTAGAAATGCGCAAGTGAGGGGCGATCATTATGTAACATTGGTGATTCAGACGCCGGAGAAGTTAAGCCAGGAGGCAAAAGAAGCATTGCGCAGATTTGATGAACTGACGGGAAATACACTTCACCAGAATGAGTCTGTATCAGAGAAAAATGAGAAGAAACCTAAGAAAAAAGGATTTATGGATAAAGTAAAAGAAGCATTTGAGGAATAAAAGCATGACAATGCCGCAGGCCATTATTGAAATGGTGCTGCGGCATTTTTTTGTATAATAAGAAATTTTGATAAATTTCCTATTATACAAAAAGCCCTCCGGGCGGGATGCGCACGCCGCAATAAGGAAATTTTACCGCTTTGCGGTATTGCGGCGGCGCGCAAAGTGGACAAGTTCCTCAAGAGTGAGGGGCAGGGGGGTGAAGTGGGCTTGTCCACTTTGTTCTACAAGAACCTTCGTTCCCTCTTTTTATCTGTTTTGATAATAGAACACAGCAACCTGTGTGCGGTCGCGTAAGTTTAGTTTATCCAGAATGGTGCTTAAATAATTGCGTACGGTGCCTTCGCTTAAATATAATTGGGAGGCAATCTCTTTATTGCTGAAGCCTTCGGCGATCAGCCGGATAATATCTAATTCACGTTCATTGATATCGCAGGAAGCATAATCGAAAGATGTCTGTCTCTGTATCAAATCAGGGAGACGGGATACAATCTGATCGCCAAAAACAGTCTGTCCTGAGCAGACTGCCTGTATAGCAGGAGCAATATTTTGATAATCTTGTTTCAAAAGATATCCCTTCGCCCCTAATTTTAATGCCTTTACAATATATTCATCATCAGAAAAGGTGGTCAGAAGCAAGATTTTTGCATTCGGGAATTCATCTAATATCTGTGCCGCAGCCTCCAGTCCGCTTACCTCTTTCATGCGTATATCCATCAGGAGTACGTCTGGACGGTGTTCTCTGTACAGGTGAAGAGCTTCCCGTCCGTCATTCGCAGTCGCTGCTATTTCAAATTCAGGTACAGCGGCAAGAATCATCTGTAAAGCACTTACAACGAGGCAGTCGTCATCAATCAGTATCAATTTCATATTGTTATCTCCTTTGGAACTGTAATAAATATTTTAAATCCGTTGTCTGTCAGTATATGCAGATTACCGTGCAGAGAATGTACCCGTTCTTCCATATTGGCAATTCCGATACCATCAGTTTCAAGCGTACATGCAGAGCCGTTATCTTCAATGCAAAGCTGATAGAGGGCAGGATGCTCCCGAACTAATACAGAAGCCTTTGTAGCATTGCTGTGCCGCATAATGTTGGACAGCGCTTCTTTCGTAATACTGATAAAGCTGTATTTTATCTCTCTGGGAACCTCTCTGCCGCAGTCGTAGATATAATGGACAGGACAGAAGGTGAAATCCTTTATCAGAGCTTGGATCGCCTCTTCCAAATTGACTGCTTCATCATGGAGATCATGGACGCTGCTTCGAATGGAATCCATAGCAGAATTCAGTGTATCCTCCAAAGAGTCGACAGCGGTATTTAAACGGGCGTCGGTATTGGTAGTTTTAACAGCACCCAGCAAAAGGAGAGAACGGGATAGAAGATGTCCTACATTGTCATGGATTTCTCTGGCAATCCGGTTGCGTTCACGCAAAGTCGCGGTATAGATTTCATAATTTTGTTTTTCCATCAATGAACGATTCTTTTCCGTCAGTAAAATGTCTCGCTCTCTGCTGTCATCCTGTGTATGCAAAAAACGCTTTTCTAAAGAGTCATAGCAGGCAGCCTGATATTGCAGCCAGAAGGATAAAAGGATGCCGAAAAGAACCAGCAAAGGGACTGGATAAGCAAAAGGATGTTCCACTGTGAACAGGAAAAAGATAATGCTGCCCATGACAGTAAGTATATACCACTTTTTTAGGAAAATCACATAGAAATAAGCAGGATAAAAACAGAAAAAATCGGGACAGACTAAAACAGCCAGAAAACCGCAGACACATAGGACAGAAAGTAAAAGGTCCGGCCTGAGGATACGGCTTAGACAGCAAAAAACCAGGGCAATTAAAAAAGAAAATACATAGGAAAGATCCGCCTCTGTAAAGAAAAGGCATAAAATACCTGTCAGCAGCAGTAAACAAAGATTTATGAAATGCTTCATAGTATGATGTAATATGCCCTCCTTTTTATATTCTGTTTCTATTATAGTATAAAAGAAAACGAAGAGCAAAGAAAAAAAGGAATATGTGACATTTATCATATGGAAAGGATGACAGATTACACTACAAAGAAAAGTATTCTCTATGTATACTTAAAGACAGCAAAAGGAAGGAGACACAGATAAAATGATTGAAATAAAAAATCTTGTAAAACGGTACGGAAATTTAGTTGCTCTGGACTATTTTAATCTGGAAGTGGAAGAAGGAGAGATATTTGGACTGCTGGGGCCAAACGGAAGCGGCAAATCCACAGCGATAAACTGTATGCTGTCGCTTTTAAAATACGACAGAGGAAGTATTAAAATCTTCGGAGAAGAAATGGCGCCGGATAATTATAAAGTGAAAAAGCAGATAGGAATTGTGTTTCAGGACGTTGCAGTGTTTGATGAACTGAATGTCTATGACAATGTGGACTATTTTTGTGGCTTGTATGTCAAAGAAAAAGGAAAGAGAAAGCAGCTTGTAGAAGAGGCGATTGAGTTTGTAGGTATGAAAGAATACCGTAAAACTTATCCGAAAAAACTTTCCGGCGGTCTGCTTCGGAGGCTGAATATTGCTTGCGGAATTGCACACAAGCCCCGCCTGATTATCATGGACGAACCGACAGTGGCAGTGGATCCGCAGAGCAGAAATAAGATTTTAGAGGGGATAAAAGAGCTGAATCGCCAAGGCTCCACGGTTATCTATACATCCCACTATATGGAAGAGGTAGAGCAGATCTGCACAAAAATTGCAATTATGGATCACGGCAGAAGCATTGCGGCAGGAACGAAAGAGGAACTGAAAAGTATGATAAAGACAGGCGAGACACTGACGATTGAGGCGGTTTTTGTGACGGCAGAACAAATACAGGAAATCAAACAAATTCCACATGTCTTTGACGTGGAGTACAAGGAACAGATTTTGACAGTGCGCTGTACGAAGGCGAAACATAATCTGATTCGGCTCCTTACATTTTTACAGGAGAGAGAGATTAGCTTTGGACGGGTATTTTCAGAGCTTCCTACACTGAATGATGTATTCTTGGAAATTACGGGAAAACAGCTTCGGGATTAAAGGAGGAAGAAAACATGTTGGATTTAATGAAATATATAGGAAAGGCAAAGCTTCGGAAATTCGATATTGTATTCTGGCCGTTTCTCTTTCCTTTGATTCTTGCTACATTTATGTATCTGGCGATCGGGAATATGGAAGATGCTGATTTTGAAACGATTCCGGTAGCCGTAGTGGAACAAAAGGGGGAAAATTTAGAAGAAGAACAGATGAAAGAGGCGTTTCTTACGTTTTTGAGTGAAGTAAGTGATGAGACAGATGCAGAGAACAGACTGGTTCATATAGAGGAAATGTCAGAAACAGAGGCAAAAAAAGCGCTGGAAGAAAGAAAAGTAGACGGTATTTTTTATGCAGGGAAAGAGATTTCTCTGACAGTAGGGGGAAACGGGATTTCACAGAGTATCCTTCAGATATTACTGGAAAATTACGAGAATGGGAAACAGGTGCTTCTTAATATAAGTCAGGCACATCCTGATAAAATGGAAGCGACAGTAAAGAGTCTGTCTGAATTTGACACACGGATTTCCCAGGTATCTTTAGGTGGGAAGACTATGGATGGAACGGTACAGTTTTTCTATGCGCTGATTGGAATGGCATGTCTGTACGGCTGTTTTATTGGATTTGGCGCCGCATTGTCCCTGCAGGCAAATCTTACGTCGTTGGCAGCGCGAAGAAGTGTAAGTCCTGTACACAAAATAAAGCATATTTTGATAGAAATGCTTGTATCCTTTGCGCTGCATTTCTTCAACGTACTTGTTCTACTCATCTATTTAAGATACGTGTTAAAGTTGGAGTTTGATGGGGCTTTCCTGCAAATGATTCCAGTGGCTTTACTGGGAAGTATGTTAGGTGTCTCTCTGGGAATATTTGTCAGCAGTATCGGGAAGATGGGAGAAGGCGTAAAGATTGGAATTCTGCTTGCGGTTTCTATGACATGTAGTTTTCTTGCAGGGCTGTTTAACGGGACAATGAAAGATGTTGTGGAGCGTAATGTCCCATTTCTCAACCGTATCAATCCGGCGGCAGTGATTTCAGATGCACTTTACTGCATCAATGTATATGACGATCCTGTACGGTATACAAAGAATCTTATTTTACTTGGTATCTTATGTATAGCAATGGTGCTGGGAGCATTTTTATTAGTGAGGAGGGAACGTTATGACAGTATTTAAGGCATATATGAAAATTGCGAAGAAGAATATATGGCTGTTCGTAATGTATCTTATTATTTTCTTTGCGGTTACCAGTATCTTTCAAAAGGTAAAGGGTTCGGCAGAGGAAGAAAGCAAGTCCGGATACCGGACGGAAAGTATACCCATTGGAATTGTAGATGAGGACAAGGGGAAGCTTGCAGAGAGCTTGAAAGACTACTTGGGCAGGACAAATGAGATTCTTTCGCTGGAGAATGATAAGGAAGTATTGCAGGAAAATTTGTTTTACAGAAATGTAGAGTATATTCTGTGGATACCACAAGAGTTTGAAAAGACATGCATTACTGGAAATGAGAACCTGCGTGTCGTAAAGGTACCGGACTCTTCAGCCGGATATTATATAGATCAGCAGATAAACAGCTTCTTAAATTATGCAAAAGTATATAAGGCAGCAGGGTTTACAGAGGAAGAGACAGCAGAGAAAATGAATGAGGTCGATAAAGCGAATGTTACACTGGCAGATCTGAGTGGAAATGACGGAAAAACACCGGAGCATGTATTCTATTACCAGTATATGCCCTACCTTATATTGAGCGTCATCTGCTATATGCTGGGCTATATTTTGCTGGGATTTCGAAAAGGAGAGCTGCCTCGCAGAATGCAGGCATCTGCTATACCAAAACGCAGGCAGAGTGCAGAAGGTCTTCTGGCAGCAGGAATACTGTCACTGGTACTGTGGGGAATTGTGACAATCGCTGGAATCGTGTTGTACGGGCAGCCATTTATAAGAAGTGAAGGCTTTGCCTGGTTTCTTGTGAATTCTCTTGCTCTGGTGACGGTTGCACTTGCTCTTGCCTACCTGTGCGGTATGTGTATCAAAAATTCCACATCCTTAAGTGGTCTGGTAAATGTGCTTACGCTTGGAATGTGTTTTCTGTGTGGGGCATTTGTACCTCTTGAGTATTTAAATAAAGGGGTTAAGACAGCGGCACAGTTTCTTCCGGTATATTGGTATGAAAAGGTGAATGGAATATTGGGAGAATTTGGCACGATTGCCGGCAGTGTCAGAACAGAAGTTCTGCAGGGAATTGGAATACAGCTAGTATTTGCAGCGGCGCTTGTGTGCGTGACCTTTGCAGTTTCGAGGGAAAAACACTAGACTATTAGGAGTATACCTTATCGGGCAAAGCCAGCCTTCCTGAAGGGAATAATTTACGGTATACCCTTTTGGGTGTACTTTACAGCTCTTTTAAAAAACTGATATAATAGCGGATGTAGAAAAGAGACAGATGAGAGGGAAAGTATGTTTTTAAAAGAGAAGGAAAATTATCTAGGGATAGACTGGAAGGTATTTTACCGCAATGTTTTTGCACTGGTTGTTCCAATGGCGTTGCAAAATTTGATCAACGTAGGAGTGACAGCGGCAGATGTCATTATGCTGGGCAGAGTAGGAGAAAAGGTGCTTTCAGGTGCTTCACTGGCAGGGCAGATACAGTATATTATGACGCTGTTTTTATTCGGGCTTACATCGGGAGCAACTGTATTGACTGCCCAGTATTGGGGAAAGAAAGACAGAAAGGCGATAGAGAAAATTCTGGGTATGACAGTGAAGGCGGCAATTCTTGTGACGGCGTTTTTTACCGTAGCGGCGCTTTCGATACCGGATTTACTGATGCAGATTTTTACAAATGATCCGACTGTCATAGAGCAGGGAGCTATGTATCTGCGTATTGTTGCTTTCTCTTATGTATTGATGGGGATTACACAGGGATATTTGTATGTTATGCGGAGTGTAGAACGGGTAGTTGTTGCAACCGTCGTCTATTTGCTTTCGCTTTTGTGTAATGTTGTGTTAAATTCTATCTTTATTTTTGGCTTGTTGGGATGTCCGGCAATGGGGATAAAAGGTGCGGCGCTTGGAACGCTGTGTGCGAGAGTATTGGAAGTATGTCTTGTGGCAGGGTATGCCAAAATCTTTAACAAAGAGATAAAGCTTAGGGTTACTTATATCTGGCATACCGATAAAACTTTGTTTTCTGATTTTATGAAATATTCGCTTCCAGTGGTGGCAAATGAGATTATGTGGGGGCTTGGAACCGCCGCCAATACCGCTATTTTAGGTCATATGGGCAGTGCGGCGGTGGCGGCGAATTCGGTAGCGCAGGTAGCCAGGCAGCTTGCAACGGTTGTGGCATTTGGGCTTGCCAGTGCAGCGGCGATTTATCTGGGAAAGACAATCGGAGAAAAGAAAATGGAACATGCAAAAGCCTATGCGAGAAGATTCATTCAGCTTAGTGTTCTTATGGGACTTGCGGGGGGAATCTTGATTCTGGCGGCAGCTCCGATTGCAGCAGCGGTGCTGTCACTGACAGCGGCAGCAAAAGAATATCTGAAATTTATGTTTTTTGTGATGTCTTATTTCGTTGTAGGACAGGCTTGGAACACAACAATGGTAGTAGGTATTTTCCGTTCGGGCGGAGATACTCGTTTTGGCCTTGTGCTGGATGTAGGAACAATGTGGGGATGCTCGATATTGATTGGCTTTATTGCAGCATTTGTATTGCATTTTCCTGTTCCGGTTGTGTATATGATTTTGATGAGTGACGAAATTGTGAAATTTCCGATTACATATCTACGGTACAGAAGCTATAAATGGCTGAAAATTGTTACGCGTGAGGAGGCATAAACACAGGTCAACATGGATAAAAAGCGTGTTATTCTTTAGAAAATATGTTATACTGTATACTGCCTTACGTTTACAAGAATCATGCGTGTTCAGGTAAACGTACCCTCTCTTTACAAGGACACACCGTAATACATTCCCTTCGGGAGGGCGGGCTTTGCCCGATAAGGTATAAGAAGAAATGAAAAGAAATCAGAGAGAAGGTATGAAATGATGGCAGAAGAACAAAATAATGGAGGATGTTCAGAGTCTTCGTGCGCGGGATGTGAACATGCGTCTACATGTGAAAGTAAAAAAGAAGATTTCCGTGTACCGGCAAATATGTATACGCAGGTAAAAAAGGTGATTGGGGTTATCAGCGGGAAAGGTGGAGTTGGAAAATCCCTTGTGACAGCGTCTCTGGCGCGTATGATGCGTGAAAAAGGATATACGGTAGGAATCTTGGATGCAGATATTACGGGACCGTCTATTCCCAAAATGTACGGAGTACACAGCATGGCGCGCGGTACTGAAGACGGAATTTTACCATGTATTGCAAAGGACGAGACAAGGATTATGTCTGTAAATCTTTTGATGGAGGATGAGTCTGCCCCAGTAATCTGGAGAGGACCGGTAATTGCAGGAGTGGTAAAGCAGTTCTGGTCAGATGTAATGTGGGGAGATTTGGACTATCTGTTTGTAGATATGCCTCCGGGAACAGGAGATGTGCCATTGACGGTATTTCAATCTCTTCCAGTAGATGGTGTAGTGATTGTCACATCCCCGCAAGATCTGGTACAGATGATTGTAAAGAAGGCATATAATATGGCGAAACAGATGAATATTCCGGTACTTGGAATTGTGGAGAATTACAGTTATATAAAATGTCCAGACTGCGGAAAAGAAATGAAGGTATTTGGAGAGAGCCATATTGATGAAATTGCGTCAGAGCTGGAAATTCCGGTACTCGGAAAGATGCCGCTGGATCCTGCTATCGCAGAGGCAGTGGAGGCTGAAAAGTTTTATGAGGCGCAAAATCCATACCTAAAAGAGATAGAGCTATAAAAATGTAAAGATAAGTCTACACGCTGATGTATAATCTGGAAGGATTTGACACATAATTATCTGTAATAGAGATTATGGAAAAGGAGTAAACATATGAAGGCGTATGTAGATGAAAATTGTATTGGATGTGGTCTATGTACTTCTGTCTGTCCAGAAGTATTTGAGATGGACGAGGAGCAGGTAGCACAAGCTGTCGGTGCTATCAGTGAGGAAATAGAAGAGACAGTAAAAGAAGCTAGAGATAATTGTCCAGTGGAGGCAATTCATACAGAAGAATAGTAAAAGAAAACGGTGAGAAAAAGTGTTGCAGTACTTTTTCTCACCGTTTTCTTTTACTTGCAAACAGAGTCCGATCCGCACGCTTTTTCGCACCCATGCATAACATAAAGAAAAAAGAGGTTTTGCGCATGGCATATGAGAATTACCAGAAAGTAACTGGAACAATCCAAAGCGTTACGAGTGGAAATGATTGCTGCTCCCAAATGGTTTCCGTGATGACAGATACGAATATGGAGACAGTGAATTTTATCATTTCACCAGAGACACAGGTGATCGACAATGTAAGATTGAGGAAGGGAATGAGAGTAGCGGCGTTTTATGATACCAGCCTGCCTGCACCGACAATTTTTCCTCCTCAGTACCAGGCAGAATTGATTACATCCTTAAGGAGAGAGCAGAACGTAATGCTAAATTATTTTGA
The DNA here is from genome assembly GCF_055387595.1 of Mediterraneibacter flintii. NCBI lineage: Bacteria > Bacillati > Bacillota > Clostridia > Lachnospirales > Lachnospiraceae > Mediterraneibacter > Mediterraneibacter flintii. Next base: position 2,452,993 of record NZ_AP031405.1, on the reverse strand, counting down.
CGAAAATCTGACTGCACAAGACAATGCTTTGAAACTCAATCTTACACCATTTACAAATATTGTGACCGTAAACGGGCAGAGATATACTTGTTTCCCAGAAAACGCAGACTTGCTTGTGTATTATACTACTACGACATTTAGCATTCCACCTCAGACAACACCTCAGAAGATTATTGTACTGTGTTCGTATTAAAATAGAAAAACCAGAATGTCAATTTAGTAGCTGGATTACACAGTCCCTGTCACTTAAAAATTGTGTCTTTTTAAGTAACAGGGACTAAATTGTAAACTATAATAATAAAATAGTTGACAATTAAAGCGGCGTTCGATATAGTTTTAATAAACAAAAGAGAGGAGAAAGATATGGAAGAGAGACATATACAGAGAATATCAACAAAATATATGGTGCTGTGCGCCATGTTTACTGCATTGACGGCAATCGGAGCATTTATTCAGGTTCCAGTCCCTTATATGGATTATTTTACTTTACAGTTTTTCTTTGTTTTGCTGTCAGGAATTGTTTTGGGCGGAAAAAGAGGTGCTGCATCCGTAGGGTGTTATGTGCTTCTTGGGCTGATAGGATTTCCTGTTTTTGCTGCAGGAGGTGGAATTGGATATATTGTCAGACCAAGCTTTGGCTATCTGCTGGGATTCATCGCAGCTGCTTTTGTGACAGGGTGGATATGTGAGAGAACAGATTGTACATACAAACAGTATTTTCTTGCATGCTTGGCAGGATTTACGGTTACTTATACGATAGGGATTTTATATAAATATCTGATTCTAAATTTTTATGCAGATACTCCTGCCACACTTGGAGTTGTACTTTTATCTTGCTTTCCATTGGACATGCCGGGAGATTTTGTGCTCTGCCTTGTTGCAGCAGGAACTGGGATGCGTCTTAAAAGAGCAGTGGGAGGATACTAGAGTATAGTGTACGGTTTGCATTAAAAGATAGAAAAAGAGTAGTACATTAGCTAAAAAAGGAGTGTAAGACAGTGATATATAGAGAAGAACAGATAGAAATTGAGAAAATAAAAGAAAAGATAAAACATGGTGAAAATATCAAAAAACAGGAAGCGTTGGCACTTTATAGGGCACCGCTACTTCCTTTGTGCAAGGCGGCGGATGAACTGCGGGACTATTTTTGCTCCAATAGATTTGATATCTGTACGATTGTCAACGGAAAAAGTGGCAGATGTTCAGAAGATTGTAAATATTGTGCACAGTCTTGCTGGTATCATACAAAGGCGGAGGAATACCCGCTGCTGGATACGGAAGAAATTGTGCGTCAGGCAGTAGAAAATGCAGAAAAAGGAGTGCTTCGGTATTCCATTGTGACATCCGGGAAAAAGCTTTCTGATAGAGAAGTAGACCGTATGTGTGAATCGATCTGTGAAATAAAAAAGCGTACCGATATTTCAGTATGTGTCTCTTTTGGACTTTTGAGTCGGGAACAGTTTTCCAGGCTGAAAGAAGCGGGAGCATCTCGGATACATAATAATCTAGAAACATCAAGACGTTTTTTCCCAAATGTCTGTACAACACATACATTTGACGATAAGGTAAAAGCGATCCAGGCGGCGAAAGAGGCTGGCTTAGATGTATGCAGTGGTGGGATTATGGGGCTTGGAGAGACAGAAGAGGACAGAATTGACATGGCATTTACACTGAAAGAACTGGAAATTTTAAGTGTACCTATTAATATGCTAAATCCGATTCCTGGAACTCCATATGAGACAAATAAAAGGCTTACGGTAGAAGAGATGAGAAGGATTGTGGCAGTGTACCGTTTTATTCTGCCGAAGGCAGCAATACGTCTTGCGGGCGGAAGAGGTCTTTTAGAAGACAAAGGGGAAGGGTGTTTCCGTTCCGGGGCAAATGCGGTTATTTCGGGAGATATGCTCACAACAGCCGGTTACACGGTTGATTCAGATATGGAACGGATAAATAGACTAGGATATAAGGCGGAACGAATATATGGGTAAAGGAGTATTTATTACGGCGACGGGTACAGATGTAGGAAAGACATATATAACAGGTTTGATTGTTAAAAAACTACAGCGTGAGGGACATTTGGCAGGGTATTATAAGGCGGCGCTTTCGGGAGCAGTCAGCGTGAAAAAAAGCGATGCCGGATATGTAAAACAATTTTCGGGGATTACCCAGAGTGATGAAACACTTGTCTCTTATATGTATAAACAAGCAGTATCCCCTCATTTGGCATCGAGACTAGAGAAGAAACCAGTAAGACTTGACAAAGTATATGCGGATTATATGCATGTGAAAAAACAGTGTGAATATGTGACAGTAGAAGGAAGCGGAGGGATTGTCTGTCCAATTCTATGGGAGAAAGACAAGAAAATTCTTTTGGAAGATCTAATCAAGGAGTTTAAACTGCCGGTCGTCCTTGTAGCAGATTCAGGACTTGGAACTATCAATGTAACGACGCTGACAGCAGCATATTTGAAAGACAGAAAAATGGAAGTCAAGGGAATTATAATGAATCATTTTAACGGTAGTGCTATGCACCAGGACAACAGGAGGATGATAGAAGAGCTTACACAGATTCCCGTTGTAGCAACAGTAAAAGAGAAAGAAAAGGAAATCAAAATTGGGACAGAGAAGCTGCTTTCTTTTTTTGCATGATTTAAGTCCTTTGTGGATATGATAACAAAAAAGTCTGAGTTTGTAAGAACAAAGGCAAAGAAAAGCTGTAGAAAAGGAGAGCACAGAGGGTATGATAGAAGGACAGAATAGGAAAATTCCAGAAAAACCAGAAAGGACAGAATTTGAAACAGGGTGCAGCGCTATCGCATGGAAAACAGAAGACGGCAAGCACCTATGGGGACGTAATTACGATTTTAACAAAATTGCACAGGGAAGCAGACTCACATACCTGCCTGAAAAGACGAGATTTTGTACTTGCGAGGAAAAGGACGGAGAGCTTAAGGAGAATGCTGTACAAGAATCGCGGCATGCTGTTTTAGGAGTGGGAACATTACTTTTGAAAGATTCGCCTGTATTATATGAGGGAATAAACGAAAAGGGGTTGATGGGAGGGCAACTGTATTATCGTGAGTTTGCACATTTTGAGAGAGAATATAAAAAAGAAAAAATTCCACTTCAGCCAGTCTTTGCCGTAATGTATTTTTTGGCAGAATGTGCCAGCGTAGAAGAGGTGATACAGCATATAGAGACAAAGGTTGCTTTAATTGGAGAGAGAATTCTGGGCGCTTTGCCTAATGTTCACTGGATTTTTACGGATAAATCTGGCAAGACGGTGATCATTGAGCCAGATAGAGATGGAATAAAGATATATCGCAATACAATGGGAATTTTAACCAATAGTCCGGGATATGAATGGCACCGTACAAATTTGCTGAATTATTCTCAGATAGAAGAAAAGGATAGAGAAACACTTTATATAAATGGAGAGGAGATTAAACAGTGTTTTTCTGGAACAGGAGCGCTGGGGATGCCGGGGGATTGGTCTTCTGTATCGAGATTTGTGAGGCTGGCATTTTTGAAAAAATATTATGTAAAAGGAAGTACGGAGGAAGAGGGGGTTACGAACTTATTTCATATCCTGCAGCATGTGGCATTTCCTCTGGGATTGATAGAAGTAGGCGATCCTGTGGAAGTGACACCGTATGATACGAAAACCACACCCTATGATTATACTGTATATACAGCAGTTATGTGCGCTGAGTCCCTGCGGTATTATTGGATTTCTCATAAAAATATGAGAGTGCAGTATGTAGATATGGAAGAATTGATTAAAGAGAATAAGATACAGCAGTTTGAGCTTGGAGAGGAAATTGATTTTTTGTGTAGGAATAAAAAAGAGTAAAACAGTATCATCTTCCAGAAAGCCTAAGCACAGTACCATTGTACGTTTTCGCATCGAATTTCTTGACGAAGCCGGCTAAGATCTACACTATCAGATTGTATGCTGATTGGAACTGACAGAGAAAATTATTCAAATACTGCAGGGAACTTTGATATTATAAAAAAGCCCTTCTGGAAGCGAGAGCACGCTTTCAACCAGAGGGCTTTCATTGTTCACTATAAGTGTCTCAAAGCAAGCTTCATCATAGCTAGCTGGCCGAAGTTTAACAACACCATAAAATCCTGTGTTACAATCTACTTACTTCCAGCAAGCTTCGTTCTCATCTCGCTGATGTAGAGGGGGAAGCACAGGCACTCTTTCTTCGGTTGGTAAAAGAATATGCTGAAATGGAAGGTGTTACCGAACAGCAAAAGCTGAGAACCCAATGAAGTGGGTACGGCAGATGAATAATATAGCAGTAAAGTTACTGAAGTAGTAAATGCGTGGATAATTCCTATTTCCGTATGATATAAGTGTTCAACATAAAGTTTGGCATAATATAAGAGTTTTATTAACCTGCAATATTTCGAATAAATTCTTCAGGATCATTTCGTATGTAATTTCGCGCTACGGCTGATAATTCTGCGTTTGGTTTTGTCATAGCCTTTAGTTCTCGAACATAGTCTTTTAACATATCTCGAAATTCAGCGGAATGTGTTTCAGCATAGTGTTTCTGCGCATTTTTAATTTTTTGAATTTTCCGCTTACATATTTGTTGGAGCTCAATTCTTTTATCCACCAAAGACGGATAATTCAAATTATATACTCGTTTTGATAAAGTAACGCGCTGTGCATCCCAACAATTCATATCAGTACAAGCAGGATAAACTTTTCCGTCTGTTTCAAATGCAATCAATGATACATCATATTCATCCGTCGGATCAAGTAAGCCACACCATTCAGTGTCAATATTTTGTCCCTGCGCAATCGCTTTTGTGCCCTTTTTCAAAGGAAAATATGAATGCTTACTTGTATTTGGAACCGGTGCGGCTAAACGATAGTTTTTCCAGTCAAATGCCAGCCACCAGTATGCCTCCGTACTGGTAGCTGTTTCAATTCCGCAGTTTTTCTTTAATTCTTTTGGTTGCTTTTTGGGGCGAAAGTGGTCCATATGGTAGTTTGACGCTATATCTTGAGTTTCTGTGTACCAACATTTCCCATGTGATAGTTTAATATAATGTTCTTTTAGTTTTCCCCAATAATCTGCATGCCGATCGATAAAATCATTACGCTGTTCCGGCGGAAGCTGCATCAGTTCTTTTGTAAGTTTTTTTCCCTCAGCAATTAGTTCCGGCGAAGGAGGATTGTTAAATAGATCAATGAAAATCATTTGTTTTCTTCCTCTAATATTTCTTCCAAAATATCATCCATCAGTTTCGTCATTTTCTTTCGATCATCATCTGTAATAGGCTTATCTTGAAACTCTGGCCGAGAATAAAGATGTTCAAGAAATTGTCCATACAGAGGATCTCTCGTAGTTCTCGAAAATCCAAGCTGCTCTAATTCTTGAGCCAATTGAGAAAGTTCTTCATTTTCTTCTGCTGTACGATTCTTTTTATATTGTAATTGTAGTTTTCTATCTAATTTGCTTTGTGTTTCAGCATCAAGCGCTGTAGGCAATCCAAACAGATCACTGGTCAACAGGCCTGCCACCCCCATACCTTTGGGGTCTACTTCCGGTATTCTAACAGTAGTTCCATCAGTTGTACGGTCAAAGATCGTTACCGCTTCTTTCTTTAGTCCGCCAATCACGATTGGATCGTGTGTTGAAATGATGACCTGACTGCTTTCGTTTTGACCGACAACATCTTTGATAAGTGTCAAATAGTCGAATTTCCAGGCAGGGTTCAAGTGGGTATCCGGTTCATCTAATAAAAATAAAGACTCTTTTGACTGAGTAAATTTCAATAAACCTAGTACCATCAAAAGTTGTTGTTCTCCTTCGCTCAGCTCGTTAAATGTGATAATCGTCCCATCTGTTTTCCTGACTTTAATACGAACTTCCTCCATTAGGTCAGAAATATATGTGCTCTCGAGATTTTTGAAAAATTCAACATTGTTCCCGTATTTTTCTGCAAAAGCTTGTAGTTTTTCTTGATCTTTTAAGTAGAGATATGTGACTTCCTTTTTTACGGTTTTTATCCCTTCCTCAAAAGATTCGGTTTCTTTTAAAGGAGCCAAAGCATATTCGTACAGACTGTTGAGAAAATCTCGTACGACTCCACGAGCTCCCCAAAACTCTGCTTTAGAATGGGATTTTCCTTTTACCCACTCTGCTTTTTTTAGCACAAAAAGCACCGATTCGATAGCTTCTATGTCAAAATATTCTTTCAAAAACCTCTGATTTTTCTCTTCAAAAAAAGAGAAGAATGCCAGTAAAACAAAGTTGCTGTGAATCAAACGGGCATAAAACAGCGGGCGGAGCGTCTCGTTATCTCCATTTAACAGTGCATCGTAAAAATTTCTTTGATGTTTGGCAAAATGCTTTTCCAAACGATTACTTGGACCAGAGTAATAGGCAAAAACATGTTCCGGTAAATAGTCCCTACGTTGTTTATAGAATGCTGTTTTGGTGAGTTTTTTATCCTCTACAAGAAACTCTCGTTTACTTTTTGTCGCATCATTTTTTATTTCGACAGTATGGTTGGAACATTTATAAATTATTTCATAAGAAAAATCTTTGGTAACTACTCCGAGATCCAAATCTCGAAAGATGATGACAATCGCCTCTAAAAGATTTGATTTGCCAGCACCGTTGCGGCCAATAAATACAGCAGTCAATTGTGATTCATCTATATCTATTTGAAAATCTTTCAGATTCTTAAAATTTTTAATTTTCAGTTTATCTATTCTCATTTGCGACCTCCAAGTAGGACTCTCCGTTCTCTCTTCTCTCTACCACACTGCCATTATTGACGAGTTCTTTCAATTGTGCATAGAAATCATCAATCGGAAGTCCCGTTTCACTTTTTAGATTTTCAGGAGTTAAGCTCATGCCTCTTGACAGTGTTTCCATTATTGTTTTACGCACAAAAATCACCTTTGCTTTTTTATTAGTAACTTGTTTAGGTTTAACTTTTTCACTTTTTATTGTTTCCCAAAAATTTTGTTTTAATAGCTCAATAGAACTTTCCTCGGCAGGGTCGTTGGTGCCAAGTTCGCCACGAAAAGCACGGGCAAGGATAGATTTTTTGATAAGGTCGATTTGCTCCAGCACTGCTTCAGCGGCGTCTTTGGCCTGCTGTTCTTTAGCGAGGAGGTCGTCAAGGATGCGGACAATTTCGGCTTGTTCGGGAACAGAAGGCAAATTTAAAGGGTAGTTTTCCATAAAAGATTTTGGTACGCGTTGTTGTCCAACTGCTCCAGACATGACAGCTTTTGCTTTGTTGCGAAATGAAGTGTCTCGAACCATATGGTATAAATATCTATTGTAGAGCTTTTCATTACAACGCAGCACGTAAAATTCAGTCGTCCCATATCCAATCCCATTAACCAATTTTCCAATAATGGCAGATTTGCCATTTTCCATACATGGAGTGATTTTGGCGAATACGACATCACCCTCTGAAAAGTTGGTAAAACCGTTCTTTACATCTTTTAGTAATCTGGTCTGAGGTTTTGTGATTTCTCCATATGTTTCAGAAAGAGAAGCCATCGGGAAAAATGATACTTCCAAATCATCAGGCAATCCATTTACATCTATTTTCTTAGGATTTACTTTGCAAACATCCTTTAAAATTGTCTCATTCCAACTTTCCATACCCAAGCCGTGTTCTTTTCTCCACTGAGTGGTGAGTTCGCCAGTGAAGGCTTTGTGTAGGATAGCGGCTTTACGGGTTTCAAAGCTGTCTAGTGCGTCCTGTGTCTTTTGCTTTGCCTCGTCCAGCTTGGCAAATAGGCTTTCTATGCGGTCAACAATCCGCTGTTGTTCAGTATACGGTGACAGCGGAAAGGGGACCTTTTCTAAATCACTCTTTCTTATTGAGGGCACGGTTGTTGCATTAGTATAATTGTAAAGATCAATTCCAAGACTCCAAAAGTATACATATTTTGTTAAGCATGTCCTTGCGTAAAAAGACATGAGATTGTTGTCAATACAGCATGCAACTGGATTTATACTTCTCCTATTTAGACGGATTGCCTCGCCGATTTTCGCAAATATAATAGAGTTTTCAGGAATTAGTACCGCTTTTAATTTGTTTCGTATTTCTTCGCTTACTGTGTTACTGGTATCATATAGAAAGCCATCGGAGTTCGAATATTTTAAACTTCCGACTTTATAAAAGGGAATTTCATATTCAGTTAGACCTTGATACTCGTTTTTAAAAGCACTTCCAGCCTGAAAATTGCCACAAGCACCCCAGTATGCCCAACACCAATTCTCCGGCACCTTGTATGGTCGTTCCGAATCCGGTACCAATGCCGCCTGCAAGCGTTCTTCGGGTGTCAGGTTTTCTTTTTTCTTTCCTTTTGCCATCAGTCCTGCACCTCCAGCGCCCGCAGTTCTTTCACCACGCTCATCAACAGGTCGACCGCTTCTTCCAGATTGGCGGCGGCTTCCGTGGCACTGTCCTCCGGGTTGGGCAGGTCGTTATAATCCAAAACGGAATCGTCACGAATCAGCCCAAGGTCAAGGGTATCACCCTTTTCAGCAATTTGTTCCCTTGTAAATACGCTGAAGCGTTCGTCCTCCACAGCGCGGCGGTCTTTGGCGGTGTAGGCTTTTACAAAATCGGTGAAATGCTCTTTTTTCAGTGGCGTTGTCTTGCCGAAAGAGGGCATATTGGTGCGCAGATCATAGAACCAAACCTCTTTGGTGTTGGCCTTTTCGGTTTTGCCACGGGTGAAGAAAAGCACATTGGTTTTGACTCCCTGCGCATAGAAAATACCAGTGGGCAGTCGCAGAATCGTGTGAAGATTGCAAAAATCCATCAGCTCTCGGCGCACACTCGTTCCGTCGCCGTCGGCAAACAGCACATTATCCGGCAAAACGACGGCACAGCGGGCGTTTCCGTCCGCTTTTAAACTGCGGTAGATCACCTGCAAGAAGTTCAGCTGTTTGTTGGATGTCTGAAACGAAATATCATCACGAGAGGTACGCTCGCCACCTTTTTTGGTTCCGAAGGGCGGGTTAGTCAAGATCACATCAAAACCTTTCAGCCTTTTGGCGCTTGGTGACAGGGAGTCCTCGCAGAAAATATGCGCCGGAACATTGTGCAGGTAGGCGTTCATCAGAGCCAAACGGTGTGCATCGTGTACCAGTTCAACGCCGTAGAAAGAGTCCTGAAAAGCCGCTGTTTCCTGATCGGAAAGAGAGTAAAGGTTCATACCATCAATAGCGTGCTGATAGGCGGAAATCATAAAACCAAATGTACCGCAGGCAGGGTCAAAGCATTTTTCGCCGAGTTTCGGAGAAATCAGATTGGTCATCACATCAATGAGCACACGGGGAGTAAAATACTGTCCTGCGCCGGATTTCTTCTCGTCGGCATTCTTTTGCAGCAAGCCTTCGTAGAGGTCGCCGAGGCCCTCCTGCTTTGCCTCGAACCAGTCCAGTTTGTTGATTTCCAAAATGATTTTCTGTAAGTTTTTCGGTTCTTCAATGCTGGAAACAGCTTTTGCGTAAATATCGCTGATTTTGGGAATACCGATGCTGCCCAGTTCGGAAAGCAGTTTCATATAATAGTTTTTCAGATCAATGCCTTCCAAGGTGGTAAGATGCTCCCAAGAGTAGTCATAAAGCAGCGGCTTTATGGATTCCTTTTCTTCTTCGGGCAGCTGTTCAACTGCTTTGCCTTTTTTGCGGGCATACTGCTCCAAAGAATTCTGATATGACTTCAACACATCGGCTTTCAGGGTGTTTTCTTCGCCGGTTTCATTCAGCATTTTCAGGAAAAGAATATAGGTGAGCTCCGTAACATACTGGTGATAGGTAATACCGTCGTCACGCAGAACATTGCAGAGATTCCATAGTTTTTGAACAATATCGATGGTACTCATTATGCGGCTCCTTCATAAATATAAGTGTTGATTTCACGAATGATTTCCATGAGTATTCCGCCGAATTTTTTGTTGAATCGGACAAAACCGCCTTCCATTTTAAATACCGGGGCTTCAAAGGTTTCCGTATTCAAAATACTTTCGTGCAGCATATAGGTTTTGATTTTTTCCAAAAGGTCAAGCTGCATTTTGTTGAAACGATGTGCGGCATTCAGTTTGTCAAAAGCAGCCACAATACGCTCCTCGTGGTTAAACAGCGGCGTTTTCAGCACAGCTTTACGAACATGGGCGATAATATCCGCCACAATATGTGCATTGGTAACGGCGCTGGCGGCTTCGTTCAGGCTGGTTTCCGTGAAATTTTCATTATCCAAAGCGAGTTTCAATTCTCTGAGCTGTGCTCTAGTCATATCACTGGGTTTGGTGCAGGCGATTCGGATTGCTTCAATCTTGTCTTTGTTTTCATTGATATATTTCGTAAAAGCGTCCAGATAATCTTCCGGCTTTTTCGTGTTGCCATATCCACGGGTAGTTTTCTTCAAGATGTCTGCTTTTTCAGAATAGAAGTAACCTTTTTTCTTACCCTTGAGCGAATCTACCCAAAGTAAAAAGTCTCTATCTTTTTTGCAGATCTCGATAAACTTATCTTGTGTGCAGGATTTCAGTTTGTGTGCATAGGTTTTCAAGTCAATACCGCCTAATCTCTCAGAAATATCGTATTTCTGCGCCGGTGTAAGAGCATAGCTTTTGCGCTGAAGTCTTGCAAGAATACGATCTTTGATCTGCTGTTTATTTTCTTCACTGTTGCGGAACAGATCTTCGAGCAGTTCCGGCATTGTTTTCTTTACAGAAACAGATTTCATTCCGGAAGTGGAATCTAAATCCTCATATACACGCACGGCATCGAAAATATTGAAATGCGTTTTGCCGATTTCAGGACACAAACGTGTGGCACGACCGAGCATCTGTTCAAATAGAATACGGCTGTTGATCTTTCGCATAAATACAAGGTTGCAGATAGCCGGAACATCAATGCCGGTTGTCAGTAAATCAACGGTAACGGCAATGTTGGGATACTGATTGTTTTTGAACTGTTTGATTACCTGCAAAATTTTCTTTTTATTGCCGCCGGCGGTTTTACCGGTAATTTTCATAATCGCATCATTGGAAACACCGTAGGGCTTATAAATATCACGAAGAGTATCGACAATACGATCAGCGTGGTTATCATTTACAGCAAAAATTAATGTCTTTTCGTCGCTTTCGGGATTTATGTAATTGGATATTTCCTCTAAAACCTTGCGTGTATGGTCGGGGAGGACAATTTTTCTATTGAATTCCGAAACGTCAAAATCCATCTCGTCCTGTAATTGAGAGCCGTTAATCAGCTCATTTGTGTTGGGGTCATACTGTGCAAGCGTTTCGCCCTTTTTGAATCTCGCTTTGTTTTCAATAAAATCTGTATTAATGATATAAGGCGGGTCGTTATCGACAAGCCAGCCGTCGATAACAGCTTCACGATAGCTGTATGTAAAAATCGGCTCACCGAAAATTTCAGTGGTGTGTAGGGCAGGGGTAGCGGTTAAAGCTACTTTCACCGCATCAAAATACTCAATAACCTGCTTGTATTTGCTCATATAATCAGCCTGATTATCGTAGAGAATTTCTTCTTCTGTCATTTCCCTGTCGAGAATATATCCTCTGTGTGCCTCATCTACGATAATCAAATCAAAAGCACCCGGCATTAAATCAGGTGTTTCAGATAGAATAGTTCGTTTTAACAGTCCCTGTACAGTAGAAACACTGACTTTAGTTTCCAGATTGATTTCATTGTCATTAATATTTTTAATTTCATAAATTTCATCCAAAGTCATTAAAGCTTTCAGCTTGACATCTTTAAAGGTATCCATTGCCTGCTCTCCGAGGGATACACGGTCAACAAGGAAGAGGATTCTCTTAAAGCGTTTGGATTCAAGCATTTTATAAATCAGACCAAGCACGGTGCGGGTTTTACCGGTACCTGTTGCCATTGCAAGCAAAGCGGTACGTTTTCCGCTGATAATTGCTTCGGTTGTTTTATTGATCGCTTTGATCTGATAATCACGCAGACTCAAACCGGTAGAGTCTTCCATAAAAGAATCGTTATAAGTTGCCAAGTTTTCATTTGCCTTATCAATATTCTGACTCAATTTTTCTTCCAGATCGCTGGGGCTGAACCAATTTCGGATTGGATAGGATTGATTGGACGATTTTCGTGCGTCTAAAAACCATATGCCGGATTTTGTCCGAAGCTGTTCCAAAAAAGCTCTGCCGTTTGAGGCGAATAGGAAAGGCACTTGATAGTCATCCCAAGAATTTATAATATACTTTGCATGTTCTTTTTTGATGTGTGTTGCATAGTCTTTTACCTGCACATCAATGGTGGAGGCAACATCTTCCGAAACCTTTTTCGCATCCATTAAAGCGACAAGTTTTTCTCCAATGAAGAAGGCATAATCTGCATATCCATTTTTGCAAAAAGCAGAGTTGGTAGGCCATTCGCTGATAACAATATTTCTGCCTTTCACAGGACGAGTACCTTTACTGTAACGCAGATTGGTGGTATCTGCTTCCCAGCCTGCTTTACGAAGCTGTTCATCTATCAGACAGCGTGTCTGTGCCTCATTCCACTGCATCATAGAAGAAACCGTCTCGGCTCGCTTTGCACGCTCTTTCTGCGTTGTACCCGAAACCGCTGTTGTTACCTGCGCAAGTTTTTTCAACAGTTCGGCAATCTTTTTTTCCTGATCTTCTATGATGGATTTTAAATCTGCCTGATGTACTTTTTCGGGCATGACAAAATCTTCAGCAATATATCCCCAGTCACCGTAGATCTCCATAAACCAAACCGCTAAATTATATGTTATAGAAAGAAGTGTTTTCGCTTCGTCTACAGAATCTGTTCCCGCATGTACTGCGGAGTTTCGGGTTTTGCGAAGTACATAGAGAGTATTATCGATCTCATGAGGGAGAAGACCGGCACGCTTCAGCAAACGAATACGATTAGCGTGGGTATTATCTATTTGCGGCTCATCTATATGCTCAAATACCAATATCTCCTGAACAAGCCGTTCTGCAAACATTCCAAGTTTATAGATACAAGCATTAGGATCTGAATATAAATAGTTTTCGGCATTAGCGCCTAATTGTGCCAGCACAGGCCAATATCTGTTTAGAAATTCAAAGTTAGATTTCATAAAGCCTAATCCTCCTATTTTCTATACAACTCATCCAAAGTCTTACCGTCTTTATTTTTCCACTCAACCCATCCGTTTGTTGAACCGCCGAGAACAAAATCACTGGCTCCGCTGGGCGTTTTAAAATCTAATGTTACTTTCAAAATATATTTACCGTCAACATCCACGATAGATTGTTGGGATAGAAGTTCTGCCCTTTGACGATTATATCTTTGTAAACGCGCAGGTTTCTCTATGTTTATTTGTGAATCTTCCAGCACTTCAAATTTTTCACCGTCATATATCCCGAAAGCTGTAATTCCGTTACGGGTAGTATGTAGAATATCCACTTCGTTTATAGTACTTTTAGCATCATTCATCTTATAGCCCTGTGTTGCCATAATAAACTGGATTTCATCGTAGATTTCCTCGACTGCCGCAAGATCATACTCGTCAATCTCATATTTAGGTACAACATTATTTTCAACCTTATACCGTTTGGATTTCTGTGCTTTTATGATTGCAAATTTTTCAAGACCACTGATCATATCCAGTGTAAAGGTTTTACTTTCGGCAAGAAACATTATTGCCTTATTCCAAAAATCTTTGGAACGATTATGGTCGTCCAGTCGAGCAATACCATTCCGAGTTTGCCCAATATAAAGCTGAACAATTTTGTTTCCGTCATCTTCGTTAATGAGATAGTATATTCCCGGACGGTTGATACCAGAGATATTTTTGGCTTCTGATAGTAGCGGTCTTGGAATGACATAGGTTGTCATAGTGGAAAGATTCCGACGAATGGAACGAATGCCGTCCGGTTGTCCATTGTGATAGATCATTTCAAGTTTTTTACTAATTGCCATAGTCATTCTCTCCAATCTTTTTACAATTCCTCCGTCTTAAAAGTCGTGTACCCCTCATAATAGTAACTGTGATCTATGCCTTTCATATAGACCTCACGGCTATTGATGTCATCGGTCAAGGCATTTTTGAGCAGATGTTTGATTTCAATATCCTTAATTGGACTGCGCTCCATAGCGAGCAAATAATCTTCTTTATCCACCTTACTCCAGTCAACGACCTTGTGAAGTTCAGCTTTAAAAATCAAATCCAGCCAAATACGAGTGCTGCGTCCGTTTCCTTCACGGAAAGGGTGGGCGATATTCATTTCTACATACTTTTCTACGATCTCATCAAAGTTTGACTGCGGCATTTTATCAATATTTTCAACTGCTGCTTCCAAATACATCACCGGCGCAAAACGAAAATTGCCTTTTGCAATGTTTACCGTTCTGATTTTTCCGGCAAAGTCATAAATTTCGTCAAATAGATATTTATGAATTGTCTTGAGAGCAGAAAACTTCCCAGCTTCTAATTTATCAAGAATTCCGTTTTCAAAAAGCTCCGCAGCTTTTTTCTTACTGATTCGCTCTTCCTCACGGGCAAGGTCGGCAGAACTGGTCAGCCCTAATTTATTTCCAAGTGCCATATTGCACCTCCATCATTGTTGATTGTGATTTTCCTTACATAAGTCATATATTTTGGACTACGCTAATTTGTTCGGTACAGCACTCCCATTTTCCCAACGATTTACAGTTGTAAAGGTAACAGTCAGCTGCTCTGCAAACTCGGTCTGACTCACATTCAAATAGGTTCTTATTTGTTTAATAAGCATCTGCATATGCCACCTCAAAAATATAACATTATTTCTGTTTTGTATTATAGCTAATGTTATATTTTGCGTCAATAGATTTGGGTGAAAAGAAAAATCCAGAAACCTGCATGGTTACTGGATTTTTCGATAGCGGAGACGGTGGGATTCGAACCCACGTGCCCAAAAAGGACAACCGCATTTCGAGTGCGGCTCGTTATGACCACTTCGATACGTCTCCATGTAAAGTTTTCCTAGCTATTATAGCAAAAAAACAGAATAAAGCAAATAGGTTTTGAAATAAATTTTAGGAAATACGTAACAGTTCAGTCCGCGCCATTCGTAAAACCGCACTGCGTGCTTATCGTGGCTGACACCACCGTTTTACTCATTGACGGGCGCTTAAGCTCATACAGATGTACGCTCGCAAAAACATGCAAGCATATTTTATGCTTTCCGCACACTGTATGGCTGAACAGTTACGAAAATACAAGATGAAAGTATATTTGTTACAGGATAGCGGGATTCGTCCGATAAGGTATATCATACAAGTATCCCGTATTCTATTCCATTCCGAATAGCTGGCTTCGCCGAGTGAGGTATACGAAAGAGAAATTTTCGTGTATAATATGAAAAAAGGAGGAAGGAAAATGGAGATAAAAAGTGTGGCGCTCATTGGGCTGGGAGCGATGGGCTCTTTTTTTGCGCCGAGACTTGAGCAGTATCTGGGGAAAGAAAAGTTCTGTGTGATTGCGGCGGGAGAAAGGAAAGAAAGGCTGGAAAAGCAGGGGATCACTGTCAATCGTGAGACATATCGCTTTCGTATTTGCGAACCACAGTATGGAGAAAAGGTAGATTTGATTATTATGGCAGTCAAAGATACAGGGCTTAGCCAGGCGATACAGGATATTCGGAAGTTTGTCGGGGCAGGTACACAGATACTCTGTGTGATGAACGGAGTGGAAAGTGAAGAAAAGATTGCGGCAGTTTATGGGTGGGAACATGTCATGTATTCGTATATGCGGGTTTCCATTGTGATGAAAGATGGAAAGGCTGATTTTAATCCCCATGGAGGGAAAGTATATTTTGGAGAAAAAGAAAACAGACAGCCATATACACCGCGGGTACAGGCTGTTTATGAATTATTTGAAAAGAGTGATATACCGTTTGAAATACGAGAAGATATGCTGCATGGTATCTGGTATAAATTTGCCTGCAATATTGGAGAAAACTTAACCTGTGCATTACTGGGGATTCCGTTTGGCGCATTTACAAAGAGTGGGCCGGCGAATGAAATCCGTATGGCGGCTATGAAAGAGGTTCAGAAAATAGCTCTGAAAAAAGGAATTGTTCTGACAGACGAACAACTAAGCAGGCAGGAGGAAGTGCTGACAAGAATTCCGTATTACAATAAACCTTCTACTTTACAAGATTTGGAAGGAAAAAGAAAAACAGAAATCGAAATGTTTGCAGGCACTGTGGTCCGTATGGGAGAGGAAACCGGCATAAAAACACCGGTATGCTGGATGTTTTTAAAAGCAATTCAAGTATTGGAAGAGAAAAATAAAGGAATGTTGGAGGAGGAGATATGATACGTTTTGCAACAATCGGTACGAACTTTATTGTAGATTTATTTTTAGAAGCGGCGAAACAGGATAAACGTCTTACATATGCTGCCGCGTACTCTCGTTCTGAAAGTACAGGCAGAAAATTTGCAGAAAAACATGGGGCAGAAAAGGTTTATACGAATTTAACGGAACTGGCAGAGGCAAAAGATATTGATGCGGTCTATATAGCAAGCCCTAATTACGCACACTGTGAACAGGCTGTTCTTATGCTGGAACATAAAAAGCATGTTTTATGTGAGAAGCCGATTTGCAGTAATCATGCAGAGTTTATGAAGATGGAAAGGGCCGCCAGGGAAAACCATGCAGTGCTTTTAGAGGCGATGCGTCCGGCATATGATCCGGGAATAAAAGCAGTAAAGGAAAACCTGGATAAATTAGGAAAAATCAGAAGGGTGGCCTTTCGTTTTTGTCAGTATTCCTCCAGGTACGATAAGTTTAAAGCAGGGAAGATAGAAAACGCGTTCAAACCGGAGCTTTCTAATGGAGCACTGATGGACATCGGTGTTTACTGTGTGCATCCTCTTATTTTGCTCTTTGGACGGCCGGAAAGAATTTGTGCAGATGCAGTATTTCTGGAAAATGGTGTGGATGCAGAAGGGACGATCCTGGCTGGATACCAGGGAATGTTGGCGGAACTTTCCTATTCTAAGGTTACAGATGGAATGCCAGAGTGCGAAATACAGGGAGAAGATGGAATTATGATTATCGATCGGCTTGTCGATCCGAAAGTATTAAGGATTCTTTACAGAAAGAAAGAGGAGGAAAGAATCTGTATTGCAAAGTCAGAAAATAATATGATATATGAGATTGAAAGATGGTGTGATCTGATAAAAGCAAAAACACCGGATGAGAGCGCTCTGTGTGTTTCTGGTATAGAGATGGAAATAATGGATGCGGTAAGAAAGCAGCTGCATATTGTCTTCCCTTCAGATGAAAAGTCGAGGTAATAGGTATATTACAGTAAAAATGCTGTCCGGTTCCGTCGGACAGCATAGAAAATTTTTGATTTAGTTCTGTTCTGTTACATTGAGTACTTTTCTGACAAGTCTGCGGTCGTCTCCTGACGCATCACGATAGTGCTCAATGAGAGTGACCTCTTCTTGTGTCAAATAGAGCGTATCTGCAGATTCGATCTCCATAGCAGCAGTGTAGGGCCCCTTTCGTTCGTTGATGATGCCGTCTTTATAGCAAGACTGGTTGACCAGCTCATCCAGAGAAACATGATATATCTGGGAGAGGCGTATCAGAGAATCTAAATCTGGTGTCCGCTTGCTTGTTTCGTAATTAGAATAAGCCTGTCTGGAAATATTCAGCATCTTACTGATTTGCTGCTGGGTATAATTATGTGCTTTTCGTAGTCTCAATAAGTTATTTACAAGCTGTATATTTGACACACTGCTACCTCCATTTATAAGGAATCTCATGGTACCACATCATTATAACAAGTTTCCCTATGGATGGATATTTATGCGACAAAATGAAAATAAAATGCGAATAGACACATATTGTTGCTATTTGCTCAAATTACTATTGTGATATTTGGAAGTATAGGTTACTTCCTCCTGAAACCATGCGGGAGGGACATAGGCGTCGGCTGTCTTGGTATCTGGAAATTCTACTTCAGCGAGACATAAGGGAGAGAGGCTTCCTTCGAAAACATCTAGCTCAATCGTAAGATTGTTTTTGGCAGGAATAAAGTAGCGTTTTTTTTGAATCAGCTTTCCATCGATTTTAGCCTTTAGATGCTGGTAAGCTTCCGGTGTTAAGGGGAGGTTGTATTCCTTGCGGACCATAAGCCCCTTCGATTTATAAGTGAGAATATATTCGGCTTCTTCCTTTCGTATGCGCACGACCGGATCTGTGCAGAGGTATCCTTGCTCGATCCGGTGCGATGGATAGTCTGTAAGAGGGAAGGGAAGCGCATTTGGATCAATTAAAAATTTGCGTTCAATTTCCATTGAGATTCTCCTTTCTGGCAGGCTGCCAACTTTATCATAATATAATACAGCCTTTTTTGGCAAGGAAAGAGGCGAAACCGTTGCATTTCAAGGCTGCATTTGATACACTAAATAAGATGGAGCCGGAGCAGAGGGGACGGTATGACAGGCGACGTGCCGTCCCCTCTGTTCTATAATAGGAAATTTCGATAAATTTCCTATTATACAAAAAGCCCTCTGGGCGGGATGCACACGCCGCAATGAGGAAATTTTACCGCTTTGCGGTATTGCGGCGGCGCGCAAAGTGGACAAGCCCTTCAAGAGGAGTGAGGGACAGGGAAGTTGAAGTGGGATTGCCCACTTTGTTCCGATAGCATAGAGTAAGAAAGCCGGAGAAAAATGAAGGAGGAACGATTATGAAAGAGGTCAGTGTATTTCTTGCGGATGGATTCGAAGAGATAGAGGGGCTTACAGTGGTCGATATTCTGCGGCGGGCAGGAGCAGAGGTGAAAACTGTTTCGGTGACTGGAAGCCGCACAGTCCGCGGAGCACATCAGATAGAAGTTCTCGCAGATGTGTTATTTGAGGAGACAGCGTTTGAGAATACATATATGCTGGTACTTCCCGGAGGGATGCCTGGAACCATTCACCTGCAGGAGCATGAGGCGCTTCAGAAACTACTTTTGTCTTTTTATGAGAGAAAGCTTCCTATTGCTGCAATCTGTGCGGCACCGTCCATCCTGGGAAAACTTGGTTTCCTGAAAGGAAGAAAGGCATGCGCTTATCCGTCCTTTGAGGCGGCATTAACCGGAGCTTTAGTCGTGAAGGAACCGGCAGTGACAGATGGAAATATTACTACAGGAAGGGGAATGGGAACCGCGATTGCTTTTGGCCTTCGCCTTGTTGCGATTTTGTATGGAGAGGAAAAGGCGCAGGAAGTGAAAAAAGCCATTGTTTATGAGTAAAAAACGCTGGAAATTTGCGGTTGTTTATGCTATACTGTTTCAATGACTGCGAATATATCTGGATAAAATCAAGGAGGAAAATAAAAAATGAGTTTACAGGTAGAAAAATTAGAGCATAATATGGCGAAACTAACGATTGAAGTTTCTGCAGAAGAAGTAGAAAAAGCACTTCAGGCGGCATATATAAAGGAACGTAAAAAAATCAGCATGCCGGGATTCCGTAAAGGGAAAGTACCGCGTCAGATGATTGAAAAAATGTATGGGCCGGAAGTGTTCTATGACGAGGCGGCAAATCATATGATTTCAGAGGCATATGGAAAAGCATATGATGAGTGTGAGCTGGAGCTTGTATCCCAGCCGAAAATCGACATTGTCCAGCTTAAGAAGGGTGAGCCGTTTATTTTTACTGCGGAAGTAGCAGTGAAGCCGGAAGTGACTCTGGGAGAGTACAAGGGGCTGAAGGTAGACAAGGTGTCTACAAGAGTAACGCAGAAGGAAGTAGATGAAGAGATTGAAAAAGAGCGCGAGCGCAATGCCAGAACAGTGGAAGTGACAGATCGCGCAGTACAGGATAAAGATCAGGTACTTCTTGATTTTGAAGGATTTGTTGACGGGGAAGCTTTTGAAGGAGGAAAAGGTGAGAAGTATCCTCTGACAATTGGTTCCGGCGCATTTATCCCAGGATTTGAGGAACAGTTGATTGGCGCTGAGATTGGAAAAGAGATGGAAGTCAATGTGACATTCCCGGAGGATTACCAGGCAAAAGAACTGGCAGGAAAGGCAGCAGTATTTAAGTGTACGGTGCAAGAGATTAAGGTGAAGGAACTGCCGGAGCTGGATGATGAATTTGCTTCTGATGTCTCTGAATGTGAAACACTGGATGCTTATAAGGCAGAAGTGAAGAAGAAAATCAAAGAGCGCAAAGAAAGAGAAGGAAAAGAAAAGAAAGAAAATCAAGCTGTAGACGCGGCGATTGAGAACGCGCAGATGGATATTCCAGAAGCGATGATTGAACTGCAGACCAAACAGATGGCAGATGACTTTGCAAGACGTATTATGCAGCAGGGGCTGACTGTAGAACAGTATTACCAGTTCACGGGTATGACAGAAGAAAAGATGATGGAAGAGATGAAACCACAGGCAGAGAAACGAATTAAGACAAGGCTGGTGCTTGAGGCTATCGTTGCTGCAGAGAACATTGAAGTCTCAGAAGAACGCTTAGAAGAAGAACTGAAGAAGATGGCTGAATCTTATCAGATGGAAGTGGATAAGCTCAAAGAATTTATGGGTGAAAACGAAAAGAAACAAATGAAAGAGGATATTGCGGTTCAAGAGGCGGTTACTCTGATTGCAGAAGCAGCGGTAGAAGGATAAGACAACCTTTAAAGAAAGGGGGTGCCTGGGATTACAGGCATCCCGATTCTGCTTTAAGAAGATTCCCGCTTTTTGACAGGTTTGATAATTTGTACAGGATTTAGATTCATACAGAAGTCAGGAGGAAGACAGATGAGTTTAGTACCTTATGTCATTGAACAGACAAGTCGTGGAGAACGCTCTTACGATATTTATTCCAGATTATTGAAGGAACGGATTATTTTTCTTGGGGAGGAAGTCAATGACGTGTCGGCGAGCGTAGTTGTGGCACAGCTTCTTTTTCTTGAGGCGGACGATCCGGACAAGGATATTCAGCTTTATATCAACAGTCCAGGCGGTTCTGTGACCGCAGGGCTTGCTATTTACGACACAATGCAGTATATCAAATGTGATGTCTCCACAGTATGTATCGGCATGGCTGCGAGCATGGGAGCTTTTCTGCTTTCCGGAGGAAAGAAAGGAAAACGGTTCGCGCTGCCGAATGCGGAGATTATGATTCACCAGCCGTCTGGCGGTGCACAGGGACAGGCGACAGAGATTCAGATTGCCGCAGAACATATTCTTCGGACACGTCAGAAGTTAAACGAGATACTGGCAGCAAACACTGGCCAGCCGTTGGAAGTCATCAAGATAGACACAGAGCGCGACAACTTTATGTCTGCAGATGAAGCAAAGGAATATGGATTAATAGATGAAGTAATCGCCAATCATTAAAGGCGGTATGAGGTGAGAGTATATGGCAGGAAAACCAAATGATGACATCGTGAGATGTTCCTTCTGTAATAAAACACAGGCACAAGTCCGCAAGCTGATAGCCGGGCCGAACGGCGCGTATATATGTGATGAATGTATCGATGTTTGTGCTGAAATCATAGAAGAAGAATTTGATTATGGAGAACGGCGGGAATTTGACGACATTAATCTGCTGACACCAGAAGAGATAAAGGCATTTTTAGATGATTATGTTATCGGACAGGACGAAGCGAAAAAGGTGCTTTCAGTGGCTGTCTATAATCATTATAAACGGATTATGGCAGAGCAGGATTTAGGAGTTGAACTTCAAAAGAGTAATATCTTGATGCTGGGACCGACCGGCTGTGGAAAAACACTGCTCGCACAGACACTTGCGAAGATTTTAAACGTTCCGTTTGCAATTGCAGATGCAACGGCGCTTACAGAGGCGGGATATGTCGGTGAAGATGTAGAAAATATCCTGTTGAAGGTTATTCAGGCGGCAGACGGAGATATTGAAAGGGCAGAGCATGGGATTATCTATATTGACGAGATTGACAAGATTACGAGAAAATCAGAAAATCCCTCTATTACGCGTGATGTATCCGGCGAAGGGGTGCAGCAGGCACTTTTAAAAATTATCGAAGGGACAGTTGCATCTGTTCCGCCCCAGGGAGGGAGAAAACATCCCCATCAGGAATTAATTCAGATTGACACGACCAATATTTTGTTTATCTGTGGAGGTGCTTTTGAAGGTATCGATAAAATCATAGAAACAAGGCTGGATCGGAAATCTATTGGATTCAATGCAGAGATTGCGTCAAAACATGAATATAATATTGACGTACTTTTACATCAGGCATTGCCGCAGGATTTAGTAAAATTTGGATTGATTCCGGAATTGGTCGGAAGACTTCCGGTTACAGTGTCTTTGGATATGTTGGATAAGGAAGCGTTGATACGGATATTGACAGAGCCAAAGAGCGCGATTGTAAAGCAGTATCAGAAGTTATTGGAATTAGACGGGGTAAGATTGGAATTTGACAAGGATGCACTGGCCGCGATAGCGGAAACTACCCTTGCCAGAAAAACCGGTGCCAGAGGACTGCGGGCAATTATGGAGAGCATTATGATGGATACAATGTTCAAGGTACCGTCTGATGATACAATCAAAGGCTGCCGTATAACAAAGGAAGTTGTGAAGGGAACAGGCGCGCCGCTATATGAGTGTGACGGAGAAGAACGCCGGTCGTTTCTGACATCTGAGAGTGCTTAATATTTCAGGCGGGTGCAGGGGAAAAACCATGTGCCTGCCTTTTTGGTATACATAAAGAAATCGAGGAGGAAATCATATGAAGAAGGAAACAAGAAGCCTTCCTATGGTGGCGCTTCGCGGTATGGTCATTATGCCGGGAATGGTGGTTCACTTTGATGTAAGCAGAGAGAAATCTGTCGCGGCAATTCAGGAAGCAATGGTAGAGGAACAGAAGATATTTCTGACGGCACAAAAAGAGATAGAAACAGATAATCCAAAACAGGAGGATGTGTTTCCGGTTGGGACTGTAGGAACGATCAAGCAGATTATCAAATTGCCGAAGCGCATTGTCCGAGTGCTGGTTGCAGGAGAATCCAGAGGGATTCTAAACAGTATGGAGTATGAGGAGCCTTATCTGCGCGCTATGGTGGATGTAGTGGATGATTCAGATATTACGGTGCCGGAGGATTTGAATGGAGAAGCGTTGATTCGGGGACTGAAAGATATGTTTGTGGATTATGCAGCTAAAAACGGGAAGATGTCCAAAGAAGCCGTAGCTCAGATTCTGGAAATCAAGGACTTAAAAAAGCTGGTTGATGAGATTGCTGCCAATATCCCTCTGTACTATACGGATCAGCAGGATATTTTAAATGAGACCGAGTTCTGGAAACGATATGAATTGCTTGCATTTAAGCTGGTAAATGAAGTCCAGATCATGGATATAAAAGAAGAGATACAGCAGAAAGTAAAAGAACGTGTAGATAAGCATCAAAGAGAATATATCTTAAGAGAACAGTTAAAACTGATAAGAGAAGAGCTGGGAGATGATACGACGCTGTCTGATGCAGAGGAATTTGAACAGGCGGCGCAGAAGTTAAAAGCGCCAAAAGAAATAAAAGAAAAACTGAACAAAGAAATCAGCAGGTTTAAAAGCTCTTTAAATTCCCCTGCCGAAAGCGGAGTTATACGGACGTACATTGAGACAATTTTAGAGATGCCTTGGGATAAGTCTGTAAAAGACGCAAATGACATTGCGTATGCAGAGAAAGTATTAGAGGAGGAGCATTACGGTCTGGAACAGGTAAAAGAAAGAATCTTAGAATTCCTTGCAGTTCGGACGCTGACGAAAAAGGGAGAAAGCCCGATTCTTTGTCTTGTGGGCCCTCCGGGAACCGGAAAGACTTCTATCGCGAAGTCACTGGCCAGAGCGCTTAAAAAACCGTACGTGAGAATTTCCCTGGGAGGCGTGCGGGATGAGGCAGAGATACGCGGACATAGAAAGACGTATGTAGGCGCCATGCCGGGACGGATTGCCAATGGAATCCGTTCGGCGGGAGTGAAGAATCCTTTGATGCTTCTGGATGAAATTGATAAGGTCAGTACAGACTATAAAGGCGATACTTTTTCTGCACTTTTAGAGGTATTGGACAGTGAGCAGAACAGTAAATTCAGGGATCACTATTTAGAGGTTCCGCTGGATTTGTCAGAAGTATTGTTTATTACTACTGCAAATACGCTCCAGACAATTCCAAGACCGCTTTTAGATCGTATGGAAGTGATTGAAATCAGCAGTTATACAGAGAATGAAAAGCTCCATATTGCTGTGGAACACCTGATTCCAAAACAGATGAAGAAGCATGGGCTCTCCTCGGAACAGCTTACTATCAGCAAACATGCGATCTGGAAAATAGCGAGAAATTATACAAAGGAGGCAGGCGTAAGACAGCTGGAGAGAGAAATAGGAAATATCTGCAGGAAGACAGCGAAGGAGCTTCTGACAACAAAGAAAACAAAAATTGCGGTGACAGAAAAAAATATTCATAAATATTTAGGCAAAGAAAAATATATCTATCAGATGGCAAATCCGGCTCCGGAGATCGGCATTGTAAGAGGCCTTGCGTGGACAAGCGTAGGCGGGGATACATTGCAGATCGAAGTAAATATAATGCCAGGAAGCGGAGAGATTATGCTGACAGGGCAGCTGGGGGACGTAATGAAGGAGTCTGCGCAGACAGGAATCAGCTATATCCGTTCTGTTAGCCGGAGGTATGAAATTGCAGAGGATTTCTTTGAGAAGCATGATATTCATGTACATATCCCAGAAGGGGCGGTTCCTAAAGATGGCCCTTCTGCTGGGATAACGATGGCGACAGCTATGATTTCTGCCATTACCGGAAGAAAAGTGTGGGCGGATTTGGCAATGACAGGAGAAGTAACCTTAAGAGGAAGGGTGCTTGCGATCGGAGGATTGAAAGAAAAACTACTGGCGGCAAAAAATGCGGGAATTAAGACGGTTCTCATTCCGAAGGAAAACAAGGCAGATATAGAGGAGCTGTCTGCGGAGATCACAAAGGGGCTTCAAATTATACCAGTAGAAAATATGGACGAGGTCTTAGATAAGGCGCTTATAGCGGAGCACGCAGGAAAAGAGAAAAAAGAATAGGGAGATGTCATGGTAATTAGAAATATAAATCTGGAGACGGTCTGTGGAATTACAAGTAAGCTTCCAGAAAACAAGAAACCGGAAATAGCCTTCGCGGGAAAGTCGAACGTAGGAAAATCTTCTCTTATTAATGCCTTGATGAACCGGAAGTCTTATGCCAGAACTTCGGCTACTCCGGGCAAAACCCAGACGATTAATTTTTATAATATCAATGAAGAAGTATATCTGGTGGATTTGCCGGGATATGGATATGCCAAAGTTTCCGAGGAAGAGAAAAGGCAGTGGGGAAAACTGATAGAACGGTATCTGCATGAAGCGAAACAGCTGATGGCGGTATTTCTTTTGATTGATATCCGCCACGAGCCGTCCGCAAATGACAAAATGATGTATCAGTGGATTGTAGAGCAGGGCTTTGCTCCGATTATTATAGCTACAAAGCTGGACAAACTGAAAAAGAGTCAGGTTATGAAACATATAAGGATGGTAAAAGAGGGGCTTTCGCTGATACCAGGGACAAAGGTGATTCCATTTTCTTCTGTGACGAAACAGGGAAGGGAAGAAATATGGGAACTGATCGAGACAGAATATTTAGGTAAGGCAGAGGTGGAGATGGATGGAAAGTAGACGCCCGTACTGGCAGGTTGCAGTAAGCTTGGTTTTTAGCCTGCTGGCAACAGCAGCATTTGTAATTATCGGGATAAAAGCAATTGGGGTTCTAATGCCTTTTGTGATAGGCTGGATTATATCTGCAATCGCGGCGCCGCTTGTAAATTGGCTGGAGAGAAGATTAAAGATCGTAAAAAAATTAGGCTCCGCCCTTATAGTTGTATTGGTGCTTGCAGTAATTGTGCTTGTCCTGTATTTTTGTATCAGCCGTCTGGTAAGTGAAATTGGAGATCTGGCCAAAAATTTTCCGGAGATGTATGCACAGTTAGAAAGTGGGTTGAAACAGATTGGAGGTACTTTGTCCGGCGTGTTTGAAAAGTTGCCGGAAGGGATACAAAACGGCTGGAATGCTATGGCAGCGAATCTCGACCAGTATATGGGAAACTTAGTCTCTAAGGTCAGTGAGCCGACTGTGACAGCGGCAGGAAATTTTGCTAAAAAAGTGCCTTCTTATTTGATTGCATTTATTGTGGCGGTGATGTCGGCATATTTTTTTACTGTGCAGAGAGAAGAAGTAATTCAATGGCTTAAGAAGGTTTCTCCTGAATCAGTGACAAAAAGAATGTCACTTGTAATGGATAATCTGCGCTATGCTGTAGGAGGCTATTTTAAAGCACAGTTTAAGATTATGGCAGTAGTTTTTGTGATACTGCTGATAGGATTTGCAATTCTGGGGGTCAATTATTTTGTGCTTGTGGCATTTTTAATTGCATTTCTGGATTTTCTTCCATTTTTTGGAACGGGAACAGCGATGATTCCCTGGGCAGTGTATAAATTCTTTATGGGAGATTATAAATCGACGGTGATACTGGTTATATTCTATGTCGTTACCCAGCTTGTGAGACAGCTTCTACAGCCAAAGCTAGTGGGAGATAGTATGGGATTAAACCCTCTTGTCACCTTATTTTTGCTGTATATCGGATACAGAATCAGCAGTGTAATCGGTATGATTCTGGCGGTGCCGATTGGAATGATTCTTATCAATATGTGCCAGGCAGGTGCATTTGATTATATTTTTGATGACGTGAAAATTCTGGTAGAAGGAATTCTAGGACTCCGTGAGGAGAGAAAAGATTCAGAACAAAAAAAATGAGAGGAAGGATAGCATATCAGCTTTGGAACCATATTTTTAAAATATGGTTCCAGGGCTGAATTTTTATTCGGAATAGTCATATTTTGTATGGAAAAAGAAAAAACACACAATATATTGTATGTCTATGTTGAAAATAATCTAATTCTAGTATATAATCGCTGTATATCTTATTTTTAGGCTGTAATAAAAAATCAGGAGGACGTCCATGGCAGATTGTATAAATGAATGGGGAAGAGAATTAAATATAGAGGGAATTGCAGAAGTGCTGGAGGGAATCAAGCAAGATTTTCCGGGAGATATATATTCTTTACATGTATTAGAAGAACGGTGCAGTGGATTTTTAAAGCCGGGAATGCAAGAAAAAGAACGTCTGAAGATGCTTATAAAAGCGGCCACAGAGCTGACAAGTCAGGAGGCGCCGGAGTGGGAAAAAATTGCCGGAAGGCTGCTTGCGTTTCAGTTTTACTGCAATCTGAAAGAGGAAGAAACAAAACGAGGTATTCACAATTTTTATGAAAAAGTTTGTTATCTCGTCCGGCAGGGGCTTTACGGCAGCTATATTCTGGAGGCATACAGCAGCGAAGAGCTTCTTACAGCACAGACCTATATTGTGCAAGAAAGAGATAAATTATTTACATTTTCCGGTTTGGAGCTGCTTTTAAAAAGGTATGTTGTATCGACACACCAGCATGTACCTCTGGAAAGCCCGCAGGAAATGTTCTTAGGGATTGCTCTGCATCTTGCCATGAGGGAAAAGAAGAAGCGGATGAGTTGGGTGAAACGTTTTTATGATATTTTTTCCAAAATGGAGGTGACAATGGCTACGCCTACACTGTCAAACGCGAGAAAGCCTTTCCAGCAGCTTAGTTCCTGCTTTATTGATGTGGTGCCGGACAGCCTAAAGGGAATCTTTCGTTCGATAGATAATTTCGCACAGGTAAGCAAATATGGAGGCGGGATGGGGCTGTACTTTGGCAAGGTGCGTGCGGCAGGCAGTTCTATCCGCGGCTTTGAGGGTGCGGCAGGCGGCGTGATACGGTGGATACGTATTGTAAATGACACAGCGGTTGCGGTAGATCAGCTTGGAGTACGATCCGGAGCAGCCGCCGTCTATTTAGATGCATGGCACAGGGATCTGCCGGAGTTTTTACAAATACGGACGAATAATGGAGACGAGAGACTAAAAGCCCATGATGTATTTCCGGCAGTGTGCTATCCTGACCTTTTCTGGAGGCTGGCAAAGGAGAATCTGGATCAGGACTGGTATCTGATGTGCCCGCATGACATTTCTTTAGTAAAAGGATACTGTCTGGAAGATTATTATGGGGAGGAATGGGAAGAAAAATACTGGGACTGTGTGCAGGATACGCGGATCACAAAAAGAACAATCCGGCTGAAGGATATTGTGCGCCTGATTATCAAATCGGCAGCAGAGACAGGAACGCCGTTTGTATTTAATCGGGATATAGTAAACCGCGCCAATCCGAATCCGCATAGAGGAATGATATACTGTTCGAACCTGTGTACAGAAATCGCACAGAATATGTCTGGTATTTCTGATATAGATTCGAAAATACAGACAGAAGAGGGAGACACAGTTGTGGTGCAGACAACGAAGGCAGGAGATTTTGTTGTTTGTAATCTCGCCTCATTGACGCTGGGACGCCTTCCTGTCCACAATTTAGAATATATCAGGGAGGTAGTGCGTACAGCGGTGAGAGCGCTGGACAATGTAATCGATCTGAATTTCTACCCTATTCCTTATGCTGAAATTACAAACAGAAATTACAGGGCAATAGGGCTTGGGGTAAGCGGATACCATCATATGTTGGCAAAGAATCAGATAAAATGGGAATCAAAGGAACACCTTGCGTTTGTGGACAGGCTGTTTGAGGAACTGAACTATGCCGCTATAGAAGCAAGCAGTGATTATGCGGCAGAGAAAGGAAGCTACCGGTATTTCAAAGGATCAGACTGGGAAACAGGGGCTTACTTTGAAAAGAGGGGATATGATTCTGAAAAATGGCAGAAGTTAAGAGGAAAAGTAAAGAAACAGGGAATGAGGAATGCATATCTTCTGGCGGTTGCTCCAACCAGCTCGACTTCTATTATTTCAGGGACGACAGCCGGAGTAGATCCGGTGATGAAGAAGTTTTTTCTGGAGGAGAAAAAAGGGGCGATGCTTCCTCGGACAGCGCCGGAGTTGAATATGGAGACGTATTGGTATTATAAAAACGCGCATTTGATCGACCAGAGATGGTCAGTGCGGGCGTGCGGTATAAGGCAGAGGCATATAGACCAGGCACAGTCTGTAAATCTCTATATTACAAATGAGTATACGATGCGGCAGGTTTTAGAGTTGTATCTTCTTGCCTGGGAAAGGAAAGTCAAGACAATCTATTATGTACGGTCTAAGTCCCTGGAGGTTGAGGAATGTGAATCCTGTTCTTCCTGAATATTGCTTGCGTAGGCAGGCTTTAGAGAAAAAGAAATGTATGAATTGTCTTGTTATTAGGAGGAGAATATGAAAGAAAAGCTATTGGTGCGTAAGCCTCTGTTTAATCCCAGAGGTGACACAGACATTCGGAAAAGACGTATGATCGGAGGAAACACGACGAATTTAAATGATTATAATAATCTGAAATATTCCTGGGCATCCGCCTGGTATAGACAGGCAATGAATAATTTTTGGATTCCGGAGGAAATCAATCTTGCACAGGATGCGAAAGATTATCTGAAACTACAAGAGGCGGAGAAAAAAGCATATGACAAAATCTTATCCTTTTTGGTTTTTCTGGACTCTATACAGACGGCAAACCTTCCCTGTGTGGGAGAATATATTACGGCAAATGAAGTGAACCTGTGTTTAAATATACAGACCTTTCAGGAGTGCGTACATTCACAGTCCTATTCCTATATGCTGGATACAATCTGTTCTCCGGAGGAGAAGATGGATATTTTATATCAGTGGAAGACAGATGAACATCTGCTTAAGAGAAATACATTTATTGGGGACTGCTATAACGCATTTCAAAAGAAGAAAGACGCAGGAACACTTTTAGAAGTGATGATGGCGAATTATATTCTGGAAGGGATTTATTTTTATTCTGGATTTATGTTTTTTTATAATCTGTCCAGAAATGGTAAAATGCCTGGTTCGGCTCAGGAAATCCGTTATATTAACCGAGATGAGAATACGCATCTGTGGCTTTTTAGAAATATAATACTGGAATTAAAAAAAGAGTGTCCAGAATTATTTGATACAGCAATGGAAGCAAGACTGCGGGAGCTTCTTGAAGAGGGCGTGCGCCAGGAGATTGCATGGGGACATTATGTGATCGGAGATGAGATTTCCGGATTGAACAAAAAGATGATTACAGAATATATTCAGTATCTCGGCAATCTGCGATGGACGTCGCTCGGATATGGAGTATTATATCCAGGATATGAAAAAGAACCAGAATCTATGAAGTGGGTATCGCAGTATGCCAATGCGAATATGGTAAAAACAGATTTCTTTGAGGCGCGTTCTACCGCATATGCGAAATCCACAGCACTGACGGATGATTTGTAGAAAAATTTTATTAGAATTAGACAAGTATGGATAAACTATAGGGGAATACATTGAAAAAATAAAATGAGTATGCTATTATGAGGAACAGAAAAAGAAAATGGAGGTATAGTACAATGAAGAAATATATTTGTGATGTATGTGGATACATTTATGATGAAGCAGCAGGGGATCCGGATAACGGAATTGAGCCGGGAACAAAATGGGAGGACGTGCCGGACGATTTTCTATGTCCTCTGTGCGGAGTTGGAAAAGACCAGTTTTCTGAGACAGAATAAAACAATAGTGAGAAAAAGAGTAGAAGAGGGTGCCGCCCGATCATCTGATTTGATGATTGGGCGGCACTTTTGTACATTTTTCTCCATTTAAAAGAAAAGTCCTGCCGAACGGGAGGCGCATGCGCAAAACGGAAGTATGTATAATTTTTAAATGGAAATAAACAGTATATAACAGTTGACAACAGTTATAAACTGTTATATACTGTTTGTAGATGGAGGAGAAAACGTATGAAAATAATAATAAATAGTTCATCGATGGTACCAATCTATGAACAAATTGTAGAACAAATAAAAGCCCTTATCATAAGCGGAGAACTACAAGAAAATGATAACCTGCCATCTGTCCGGACTTTATCAAAAGAATTAAGAATCAGTGCACTTACTGTGAAAAAGGCGTATGACTTTCTGGAACAAGAAGGATTTACTGTGACAGTACATGGAAAAGGCACCTACGTTGCAAAGGCTAATAAAGAAAGAATGCTGGAGGAATACAGAAAAGAGATTGAAACAGAATTAGAAGCAGTGATCCGAAAGGCGAAAAGATATGGGCTGACGCAGAAAGAAATATGGGAACTGATGGAACTGATATTGGAGGGATAAGATATGCTGAAAATGGACAGTGTGGAGAAAAGATATGAAAAGTTTAGGCTGCAGTGTTCTCTGGAGGTAAAACCAGGCTTTGTTACAGGACTTGTGGGACCTAATGGCGCAGGAAAATCTACTGCCTTTAAAGCGGCGCTTGGTCTGATACATACGGATGGGGGCAAAATAGAGGTTTTCGGGAAAGACAGTGCAAGGCTGACGAATAAAGATAAAGCAGAAATTGGGGTGGTACTTGCAGATTCGGGCTTTAGTGAATATTTGTCTGTAAAGGACATAAGCAGAGTGATGGATGCTTTGTATACTGAATTTGATAGAACAAGATTTTTAAAACAATGTGAGCAGTTTCACCTCCCTGTGAATAAAAGAGTGAAAACATTTTCCACAGGAATGAAGGCAAAGCTGAAGCTTCTTCTGGCATTGTCACACAAAGCGAAGCTGCTGATACTCGACGAACCATCAGCAGGGCTGGACGTTGCAGCAAGAGAAGATCTGCTGGATGTTCTAAGAGAATACATGGAGGAGGACACGGAGAGGGCAATTCTGATAAGTTCCCATATTTCAGGAGATTTGGAAGGACTGTGTGATGATTTGTATTTGATGCAGGACGGACAGATTGTTATGCATGAAGAGACAGACGTCCTGCTCGATCGGTACGCGGTTTTAAAGGTAAATGAAGAACAGTTTCGTAATCTGGACGCACAGTATATTCTGCGCAGGAGAAAAGAAATATTTGGATATCGTCTGTTGACAGATCAGAAACAATACTATATGGAAAATTATCCTAAGATAGTGATAGAAAATGCAAATATTGACGAAGTTGTATTGATGATGATGAAGGGAGAAAAAATATGAAAGGATTGCTGCTGAAAGATTTCTGTATATCAAAATTACAAAAAACTTATATAATACTCATAGCAATTATGGGAACTGTGTTTGCATATCTGTGGAAGAGCCCCTCTTATATGGTGAGCTTTCTTACTTTTATTGCCACTATATTTGTACTGACAACAATCAGCTATGATGAATTTGACAATGGATATTCTTTTCTGTTTACACTGCCTGTTTCCAGGAAACTTTACGTTACAGAAAAATATGTATTCGCACTTCTTTTAGGAGCAGGGGTCTGGTGTATTACAACAGCTTTAGCAGCGGTATACGTGGCAGTAACAGGGGTGACAGAATTAAATACAGACTGGATAATGAGCTATATTATTTATTTAGGATTTGTACTGTTAATTGTAGCAGTGACTGTGCCTGCTCAACTGAAATTCGGCGGAGACAAGGGGCGGATGGCAATGATTATCGTTCTGGGCGGAATGTTTCTGGCAGGGTGTGCGATTGTCAAAGGTTTGAAAAAAATAGGTGTGGATGTGGAAATAGTTCTGGATAAAACCTCCTCTATGGGAATGGCCGTATTTCTTGGCATATGGTTTGTAATTTTTTGTATTATTTTGTTCATTTCTTTTGGGTTAAGTTCCAGAATTATGGAAAAAAAGGAATTTTAAACAGGTATTTCTGTCAGAGCAGGAATAGAAAGTACAACATAGCGATTCGTAAGTATTGTTAAAAAACGTTATTTAGCTTGACAGAGGAAGTAATATGTTGTATTATAACATTGTTATATAACGCTGTTATGTGGAGGCAATATGGAGGAAAAAATACCAGACACATTGGAAAGGATTTTGCAGGCTGCTATGGAAGAGTTTTCAGAGAAGGGCTTCCTTGGAGCTTCTCTGCGCCAGATTGTAAAACGTGCCGGAGTAACCACAGGAGCTTTTTATGGTTACTTTTCCAGTAAAGAAACACTGTTCTCTTCTATTGTAGAACCTCATGCCGACATCCTGATGAGTAGATATATGGATGCTCATACTTCTTTTTCAAAGCTTCCGGCGGAAAAACAGCCGGAGCATATGGGTGTAGAGTCGGATTTTTACATTCATTGGATGGTGGACTACATTTGTAAGCACAGGGAACCTGTGAGGCTGCTGCTCTGTGGAGCAGAGGGTACCGGATATGAGAATTTTGTTCATAATATGGTTGAAATTGAAGTAGAAAGTACCCTGAAATATGTAGAAACACTTCGCTGTCTGGGACATGATATTCCCAACCTGAATCGGTCTTTGTGCCACATTATTGCCAGTGGCATGCTGGGCGGTATCTTCGAGATCGTGATCCACGATATCCCCAGAGAACAGGCTGTGCGGGATGTAGAGCAGCTTCAGGCATTCTATACTGCCGGATGGCTAAAACTAATGTCGCCATGACTAAAAGGGAATAGCAGCGATATACAAGGGCACTCTGTATCCTTGAATAAACAGAGTGCCACAGAGTAGTCCTATTTTTTTTATTCATAAGTTAGCCTAAACTAACTAATATATTTTTTATTATAAGGAGGTTATTCGATGAAACAAGAAAAAAAGAGCGATATGTCTGTTCTGCTAAGTTACGCAGGCAGCCGTAGAGGCCTGACCTTCCTGGGACTGGCTTTATCCGCAGTATCCATGCTTCTTAGTATGGCACCCTACATCTGTATTTGGCTGGTGGCCAGGGATCTGATCGCCGTAGCACCAAAATGGACACAGGCGCAGAACGTTTCCAAGTATGGATGGATAGCCTTTGCCTTTGCAGTAGGCGGCATTATCCTGTATTTTGCAGGCTTGATGTGTACACATCTGGCAGCTTTTCGTACAGCTTCTAATATCCGTAAGCAGGGGGTTGCACATGTAATGAAAGCTCCCCTGGGCTTCTTTGATTCTAATGCTTCAGGTTTGATCCGCGGGCGGCTGGATGCGGCGGCAGCCGACACCGAAACCTTGCTTGCCCACAATCTGGCGGATATTGTAGGTACCATTGTGTTGTTTGTGGCCATGCTGGTGATGATGTTTGTTTTTGACTGGCGGATGGGAGCCGCTTGCCTTTTGGCGGCGGTGATTTCGGTCATTGCGATGTTTTCCATGATGGGTGGAAAAAACACCAAGTTGATGGCGGAATATCAGGCAGCCCAAGACCGTATGACTAAGGCTGGAACGGAGTACGTACGAGGGATTCCCGTAGTGAAAATCTTTCAGCAGACAGTTTACTCGTTCAAAGCATTTCAAGAAGCTATAGAAGATTACAGCAATAAAGCTGAACATTATCAGGCGGATGTGTGCAGGGTTCCTCAGTCTATTAACTTAACCTTTACCGAAGGCGCTTTTGTGTTTCTGGTACCGGTAGCCCTGTTCCTTGCACCGGGTGCAGTGACAGACGGTAATTTTGTCGCATTTGTCACTGACTTTGTTTTTTATGCAGTGTTTTCAGCCATCATTTCTACGGCGCTTGCAAAAATTATGTTCGCTTCCTCCGGTATGATGCTGGCTGGTACAGCTTTGGGGCGGATCAATCAGGTGATGGAAGCCCCCACTCTGAAAACACCTGGTAATCCACAGATACCACACAATAATAAAGTGGAATTTAAGGATGTGAGCTTTACCTATAACGGAGCTAAAAATCCGGCGCTCTCTCACGTTTCGTTTACAGCCTGGCCGGGACAGACCGTAGCATTGGTAGGACCCTCCGGAGGCGGTAAGACAACAGCAGCCAGTTTAATCCCGCGATTCTGGGATGTGACCACAGGAGCTGTGGAAGTTGGAGAGGTAAATGTTACGCAGATCGATCCACATGTTCTTATGGAGCAGGTAGCCTTTGTATTCCAGAATAACCGCCTATTCAAAGCGTCTATTCTGGAAAATGTTCGAGCCGCGCGCCCAGAAGCGACGAGAGAACAGGTGATGGAGGCGTTGATGGCTGCCCAGTGTGGAGATATTCTTGATAAGCTGCCGGATGGACCTGATACACAGATCGGAACCGAAGGAACATATCTTTCCGGTGGTGAACAGCAGCGTATCGCATTGGCCAGAGCTATTTTGAAGGATGCTCCTATTGTGGTTTTGGATGAGGCAACGGCCTTTGCCGATCCGGAGAATGAAGTGCTAATCCAAAAAGCTTTCGCTACTCTGACAAAAGGCCGCACGGTTATTATGATCGCGCACCGCCTTTCTACTGTTGTCGGCGCAGATAAGATCGTCGTCCTGGAGGAAGGACATGTTGCTGAGGAAGGTACCCATGAAGAGCTGATTGGCGCCAAAGGCGTGTATGCGCGGATGTGGGCCGATTATAACAAGGCAGTTCAATGGAAAATTACCAGTGAAAAGGAGGAGGAGTAGATGTTTGGAGAGAAATTTCAGCGAAAATATGCCCTGACGGATCAGGGAGTCCGGAATACAAAAAAAGGTACATTTTGGACGATTATTGTCAATCTGATCGTCATGGGCGGTGTCAGCATCCTGTATCTGGTGATGTCCGGATTCGCGGGAACTCTGACAGAGGGAAAGGAACTACCCGGTACAGCGATGATTATCGGACTGCTGGTTCTTTTTGTCCTTTTGTCCTTCGTGACGCATTTGCAGCAATATAGGGCTACCTATGGGCTGGTATATAATGAGGTTAAAGCTACACGTCTTAGTTTGGCAGAACGGCTTCGCAAGCTGCCGCTGGGATATTTTGGGAAACGTGATCTGGCAGACCTGACCGAGACAATCATGGGGGATGTCAACCGGATGGAGCATGTCTGGTCTCATGTGCTGGGCTACCTGTACGGTGCTTACATCTCTACGGCAATTATCGCCGTGTGTCTGCTTGTTTACAACTGGAGACTGGCTCTCGCCTGCCTATGGGGTGTACCGGTGGCTTTTGGTCTGTTGTTCGGCAGCCGTAAGATAGCTGCCCGCAGTGCAGAAAGGACAAAAAAGGCTGCTGTCCGAGTATCTGACGGTATTCAGGAAGCACTGGAAAATGTCAGAGAGATTCGTGCCACGAATCAGGAGGAACGGTTTTTGAACGGACTGAATCAAAAAATCGACGAACATGAACGAGTTACAATTCAGGGGGAATTAGGAACCGGTCTTTTTGTCAATGCTGCCAGCGTTATTATGCGTCTTGGTGTGGCAACAACCATTCTTGTAGGTGCTAATTTGATTCTATCTGGCAGTATTGATTTCATGCTTCTGTTCCTGTTTTTGCTTGTCATCACTCGTGTCTATGCTCCGTTCGACCAGAGTTTGGCGCTCATTGCAGAAATGTTTGTTTCCCAGGTATCTGCTGACCGTATGAATGAGATTTACGATACACCTACAGCAGAAGGGGCGGAAAAATTTGAGCCAGAGGGACATGATATTGTCTTTGAACACGTGGACTTTTCTTATGATGAGAAAGAAGTTCTGCATGATGTGAGCTTTACTGCAAAAGAAGGGGAAGTGACGGCGCTGGTAGGGCCATCCGGATCAGGCAAAAGTACCTGTGCCCGCCTCGCCGCAAGGCTGTGGGATATTTCCAAAGGTACGATTCGGGTAGGAGGTGTAGATATTTCTACCGTAGACCCAGAGGTACTGCTGCGAGATTATTCAATGGTATTTCAAGATGTGGTTTTATTCGATGATACAGTGATGGAGAACATCCGTCTTGGCAAACGCAACGCAACGGACGAAGAAGTGCGGGCCGCAGCCAAAGCCGCAAACTGCGATGAATTTGTGAAACGTCTGCCGCAGGGATATGACACCCCTATCGGAGAGAACGGAGCAAAGCTCTCCGGAGGTGAACGGCAGCGCATCTCTATCGCCCGAGCCTTATTGAAGGATGCACCGATTGTTCTCCTTGATGAAGCGACGGCCAGCCTGGATGTAGAAAATGAAACGAAGGTGCAAGGGGCACTCTCTCGCCTGCTAGAAGGAAAGACCGTACTTGTCATTGCTCACCGGATGCGTACGGTGGAAGCAGCCGATAAAATCGTTGTGCTGGCAGACGGTCAAGTGGCGGAAGAAGGATCTCCGGCAGATTTGATGAGAAAGAACGGCCTCTACCGCCGTATGGTGGAGCTGCAGCGGCAAAGCTCCGGATGGCGGTTAAATTAAGCAATCTAGCTTAGAAAGTCTTTAAAAGTTCTTTTACCCTCTCTTTACAAGGCAGACGATTGAGGCGTACTGGATACGCCGATTGTGGATAACACTGCAAATCACGAAAATATCATGGATTGAGGCGTGTGTGTCCTTGTAAAGAGAGGGTAGACTATCAGCATAGGCAGTAGCTGCAAGTTTAGATAAAGACAGGTACTATGAAAGAAAATTCTTTGATAATACCTGTCTTTTTGCATTTACTGTTTGAAATTGTGGTAAAGAATGAGTTAAAAAAGATATATCCTAAAGGGCATACTGTTATTCATTCCCTTTGGAAGGACAGGCTTATCCAGATAAGGTATACATTTAATATGCATTAAAATACTTATTTTGCGAAAAAGAATAAATTGAGTATAAACAGAATGTTTGTTCGATATATCTAGGCAAATGTGAAATATTGTGCTATACTGAACCGGTAAATATCAACAAATATCATGTAATGATGGGGAGTATCGCGAAGTCAAAAAAGCGTTTTTTAGTGACTTAATTCGTACAATGGGTATATTAGCCCTGTTTTTGGGTGTTTTATTGTACGAATTTTTCATAAGAAATGAGAAAATAATAGTCAAAGTAAGGAGTAGTTGACGTGGAAAAAGAAGAAAAATTATTTCATTTAGTATCGGAATATAAGCCCACAGGTGATCAACCGGAGGCGATAAAAAAGCTAGTGGAAGGATTTAAGGAAGGCAACCAATGCCAGACTTTACTAGGGGTTACGGGTTCCGGCAAGACATTTACAATGGCAAATGTGATCGAGCAGTTACAGAAGCCTACACTGATTATTGCACATAACAAGACACTGGCAGCCCAGTTGTACGGAGAATTTAAAGAATTCTTTCCCGATAATTCTGTAGAATATTTCGTCTCCTACTACGACTACTACCAGCCGGAAGCCTATGTTCCTTCCTCTGACACATACATTGCCAAAGATTCCTCTATCAACGATGAGATAGACAAGCTGCGACTTTCTGCCACAATGGCATTGATGGAGAGGCGGGATGTGGTAATTGTCGCCAGCGTCTCCTGCATTTATGGCTTGGGAAGTCCGGTGGACTATCAGAACATGGTGATTTCCCTGCGTCCGGGGATGGTGCGCGACAGAGACGAGGTGATGGCAAAGCTGGTGGAAATCCAGTATGATCGCAATGAGATGGATTTTCACCGTGGAACGTTTCGCGTGCGTGGCGATGTACTCGAAGTGATTCCAGCAAATTCTATGGATACGGCTGTGCGTATTGAGTGGTTTGGAGATGAAATTGACAGAATTACAGAAATAGATATACTTACTGGAGAAATAAAAGATGAACTCAAGCATGTGGCAATTTTTCCGGCATCCCATTATGTAGTTGATAAAGAGAACATACAGCGTGCAGTAAAGGATATAGAAGAGGAGCTTGAAGAACGGGTAAAAGAATTTAAACGCCAGGACAAGCTTTTAGAGGCGCAGCGGATTGCGGAGAGGACAAATTTTGATATTGAAATGTTGAAAGAGACTGGATTTTGCTCTGGGATAGAAAATTATTCTAGACATCTTGCCGGATTAAAACCCGGGCAGGCTCCATATACTCTGATTGATTATTTTCCAGATGACTTTATTATTATGATTGACGAGTCCCATAAAACAATACCACAGATTGGAGGGATGTATGCGGGGGATCAGTCTAGGAAGACGACACTGGTAGATTATGGCTTTCGCCTTCCATCGGCAAAAGACAACCGGCCGCTAAACTTTGGGGAATTTGAATCGAAAATCAATCAGGTATTGTTTGTTTCTGCAACACCTGGACCTTATGAGGAAGAACATGAGCTTCTGCGGACAGAACAGGTCATTCGGCCTACAGGACTTTTGGATCCAGAAGTAGTGGTACGTCCGGTAGAAGGGCAGATTGACGATCTGATTGGAGAAATCAACCGCGAAGTTTCTAAAAAGAATAAAGTATTGGTGACGACGCTGACAAAGCGTATGGCAGAAGACTTGACGGACTATATGCGTGAGGTAGGGATTCGGGTGAAATACCTCCATTCAGATGTAGATACGCTGGAACGGACGGAGATTATCCGGGATATGCGCCTGGATGTTTTTGATGTCCTGGTGGGAATCAATCTTTTGAGAGAAGGGCTGGATATTCCGGAAATTACTCTGGTTGCAATATTAGATGCAGACAAAGAGGGGTTTCTTCGTTCCGAGACATCTCTGATTCAGACAATTGGGCGGGCAGCTCGAAATGCAGAAGGGCATGTCATTATGTATGCAGATACAATTACAGATTCGATGCGCCTTGCAATGGAAGAGACAAGACGGCGCCGTGAGATTCAGATGAAATATAATGAGGAGCATGGAATTACACCGCAGACTATTCAGAAATCAGTAAGAGATTTAATTAGTATTTCAAGAAAAGTAGCGGCAGAAGAGATGCGTATTGAAAAAGATCCGGAATCTATGAGTAAAAAAGAACTGGAAAAGTTGATTGCGGATATTACAAAGCAAATGAAGAAAGCAGCGGCCGAATTGAATTTCGAAACGGCGGCAGAGCTGCGTGATAAACTCGTTGAATTGAAAAAATACTTGAATGAATTAGAAGATTAGTGAGACGGCTTGAAAGAGGACAGCATATTAGAAAGGATATACCATACTATGGGAATAAAGATGGATGCACGTAAATATATAAAAATACGAGGTGCAAATGAGAATAATTTAAAAAATATAGATTTGGACATACCAAGGAATGAGTTAGTTGTTTTTACAGGGCTAAGCGGATCGGGAAAATCATCGCTTGCGTTTGATACGATTTATGCAGAGGGACAGAGGCGTTATATGGAATCACTTTCTTCCTATGCCAGACAGTTTTTAGGGCAGATGGAGAAACCGAATGTAGAGAGTATTGAAGGCTTATCTCCGGCG
Source organism: Mediterraneibacter flintii (assembly GCF_055387595.1). Classification (NCBI taxonomy): domain Bacteria; kingdom Bacillati; phylum Bacillota; class Clostridia; order Lachnospirales; family Lachnospiraceae; genus Mediterraneibacter; species Mediterraneibacter flintii. Next base: position 2,412,795 of record NZ_AP031405.1, on the reverse strand, counting down.
ATTTCCATTGATCAGAAGTCGACAAACCATAATCCACGTTCTACGGTAGGAACCGTGACGGAGATCTATGATTATTTCCGTCTGCTTTATGCGCGTATAGGAATACCGCATTGTCCGAAATGTGGCAGAGAAATTAAAAAGCAGACAGTGGATCAGATGGTAGATCAGGTGATGGCATTGCCGGAGGGAACAAGGATTCAGCTTTTGGCACCGGTTGTCAGAGGTAGGAAGGGAACCCATGCTAAATTATTTGACAGAGCGAAAAAAAACGGATATGTGCGCGTGCGGGTAGATGGAAATCTGTATGAACTGTCAGAAGAAATTTCTCTGGACAAAAATATCAAACATACTATTGAGATTATTGTAGACCGGCTGATTGTAAAGCCGGGGATAGAGAAACGACTGACAGATTCTGTTGAAGGTGTGCTGCATTTAGCGGAAGGTCTGCTGGTTGTAGATGTTATAGGAGGAGAAGCGTTGAATTTCAGCCAAAGCTTTTCCTGTCCTGACTGTGGAATTAGTATTGAGGAGATTGAGCCAAGAAGTTTTTCTTTTAATAATCCATTTGGGGCTTGTCCGGAGTGTTATGGATTAGGGTATAAGATGGAATTTGCAGAAGAATTGATGATTCCGGACCCTTCTTTGTCAATCAATGAGGGTGCGATTGCAGTTATGGGATGGCAGTCCTGTACGGATAAATCCAGCTTTACGAGAGCAATACTGGATGCTTTATGTAAAGAATACAAATTTGATTTGGACACACCGTTTGAGAAATATCCGAAAAAAATACACGATGTATTAATTTATGGGACAAATGGGAAATCTGTAAAGGTATACTATAAAGGACAGCGCGGAGAGGGAGTCTACGATGTAGCATTTGAAGGATTGATAAAAAATGTAGAACGCAGGTATCGTGAGACGGGTTCGGATGTAATGAAGGCGGAGTATGAGACATTTATGAATATTACGCCCTGTTCTGCATGTAATGGACAGAGGTTAAAGCCGGGTGCGCTGGCAGTTACAGTAGGGGAGAAAAATATTGCAGAAGTAACGGCTCTTTCGATTGAAAAGCTGAAAATATTTTTGTCTTCTTTGGAACTGACAGAGACGCAGAAACTAATTGGAGGTCAGATATTAAAAGAAATTGATGCCAGAACACAGTTCTTGCTGGATGTAGGGCTGGAATACCTGACTCTTTCCAGAGCAGCAGGTTCACTGTCCGGAGGAGAGGCGCAGAGAATCCGTCTGGCGACACAGATAGGGTCAGGTTTGGTAGGAGTGGCGTATATTCTGGATGAACCGAGTATCGGATTGCACCAGAGAGACAATGATAAACTGCTCGCTACTTTAAAGCATCTTCGTGACTTAGGGAATACTTTGATCGTAGTAGAGCATGATGAGGACACAATGCTTGCGGCAGACTGCGTGGTGGATATTGGACCAGGAGCCGGAGAGCATGGGGGTGAGGTTGTTGCAGTCGGTACGGCGCGGGAAATTATGAACAATAAAAATTCGATAACTGGAGCATATTTAAGCGGAAAAATTAAAATTCCAGTGCCAGGAGAGAGAAAAAAGCCTTCAGGATTTCTGAAAATTGTAGGAGCGCAGGAAAACAATTTAAAAAATATTGATGTGAAGATTCCATTAGGAGTAATGACTTGTGTTACAGGTGTCTCAGGCTCTGGAAAGAGCTCCCTCATCAATGAGATTTTATACAAAAAGCTGGCAAAAGAATTAAACCGTGCCCGGACAATTCCTGGAAAACATAAGCGGATTGAAGGACTAGAACAGGTTGATAAGGTGATCGATATCGATCAGTCTCCAATAGGCAGAACCCCCCGTTCTAATCCGGCGACTTACACAGGAGTGTTTGATTTGATCCGGGATCTGTTTGCGGCGACGCCGGATGCGAAAGCCAGGGGATACAAAAAAGGAAGATTTAGTTTCAATGTCAAGGGTGGGCGTTGTGAAGCATGCAGCGGCGACGGAATTATAAAAATTGAGATGCACTTTTTGCCGGATGTATATGTACCATGTGAAGTGTGCGGCGGAAAACGATATAATCGTGAAACTCTGGAAGTAAAATATAAGGGAAAAACGATTTATGACGTCCTGAATATGACAGTGGAAGAGGCTTTAAAATTTTTTGAACATGTTCCGAGTATCCGAAGAAAAATGGAGACACTAAATGATGTCGGACTCTCCTATATCCGTCTGGGGCAGCCGTCCACAGAGCTTTCCGGAGGTGAAGCACAGCGGATTAAGCTGGCATCAGAATTAAGTCGCAGAAGTACAGGAAAAACAGTATATATACTGGATGAGCCAACGACAGGCTTACATTTTGCAGATGTGCATAAGCTGACAGAAATTCTGCGCAGACTGTCAGGAGATGGAAATACAGTCGTAGTGATCGAGCATAATTTAGATGTCATCAAAACAGCAGATTATATTATTGATATCGGACCAGAAGGCGGCGATAAAGGAGGAACGATTGTTGCGACAGGTACGCCTGAGGAAGTGGCGAAGAACAAAAAATCTTATACAGGTAAGTATATTGACGCAATCCTTAAGAAAAACTAAAAATATGAAAAAGGGGTTTCCATTTCTGGAAAAGTTTATTATACTATTGGTGCAGATGAAGAGGTAAGCAGGGGAAACACAGCTTATCTGCACATATGGATTGGATAAAAGTCTGCTGTGCCAGACAGTAAGATACAGGGGAGAAGAGTGGAAGAGTATAGAGAAATTAGAAGGGAGAGTCAGTATGTCAGTGGATATCGGGATAGATTTAGGTACGGCTAGTGTGCTCGTATATGTAAAAGGGAAAGGAGTAGTGTTAAAAGAGCCGTCTGTAGTGGCATTTGACAGAGATACAAATGTAATTAAAGCAATTGGAGAAGAAGCGCGCCTGATGCTTGGAAGGACGCCGGGGAATATTGTTGCAGTTCGCCCGCTTCGTCAGGGAGTAATTTCAGATTATACTGTAACAGAAAAAATGATTAAATATTTTGTACAGAAATCCCTGGGAAAACGAACCTTTAAAAAGCCGCGGATCAGTATTTGTGTACCGAGTGGTGTGACAGAGGTAGAGAAAAAAGCAGTGGAAGAGGCTACTTTTGCGGCAGGAGCAAGAGAAGTACATTTGATTGAAGAGCCGGTTGCGGCTGCAATCGGGGCAGGGATAGACATTGCAAAGCCTTGCGGGAACATGATTGTAGACATCGGAGGAGGAACGGCAGACATTGCAGTGATTTCTCTGGGCGGTACGGTTGTCAATACTTCAATAAAGGTTGCAGGAGATGATTTTGACGAGGCGATTGTCAGATATATGCGGAAGAAACATAATCTTCTGATTGGCGAGCGAACAGCCGAAGATATAAAGATCAAGATTGGAACAACCTATCCTCTGGTGGAAGAGGAGACACTGGAAGTCAGGGGGAGAAATCTGGTGACAGGCTTGCCAAAGACGGTGACAGTAACTTCCTCTGAGACGGAGGAGGCACTACGGGAGGCAACCGGTCAGATTGTAGAAGCAGTCATTTCTGTATTAGAACAGACGCCGCCGGAATTATCAGCGGATATTCTGGACAGAGGCATTGTTTTAACTGGAGGGGGAGCGATGCTGCGCGGTTTGGAAGAATTAATAGAAGAAAAAACAGGGATTAATACAATGACAGCAGAAGATCCGATGAAGGTGGTAGCCATTGGAACAGGTCAGTTTGTTGAATTTATGAGTGGCAGAAAAGATTTTTAGATAGGAAAGAGCAGGGACGGGGGTGTGTAAAAGAGACACATCTCCGTTTTAGCTATATAGGGATGGAAGAAGGAGAAAAGAGTGGAAGTAGTTACTGGATATGTGGAGCATATTGTATTCCGCAACGAAGAAAATGGATATACCGTACTGAATCTGGAAAATGAAGATGGGGAAATAACCTGTGTGGGAGAATTTAATTTTATCAATGAGGGGGAACTGATGGAACTACATGGGGAATATGTCAACCACAGTGTTTACGGAAATCAGTTTAAAGTAGTTTCACATGAAGTAAAAGAACCGGAAGATAAGGCGTCCATTGAAAGATATTTAGGCTCCGGAGCTATAAAAGGAGTCGGTGCGGCTTTGGCAGCGCGGATTGTGGCAAAATTTCAGGAGGACACCTTCCGAATCATCGAACAGGAGCCGGAACGTCTGGCAGAAGTAAAGGGAATCAGTGAGAGGAAAGCCAGAGAAATTGCAGAGCAGATAGAAGAAAAAAAGGACATGCGGCAGGCAATGATTTATCTCCAGAAATATGGTATATCGATTACACTGGCGGCAAAGATTTATCGGCATTATGGAGAAAAGATATACCATGTAATGGAAGAAAATCCATATCAGTTGGCAGATAATATAGAAGGAATTGGATTTAAAACAGCGGATGAGATTGCTTCTAGAATTGGGATTCATACAGATTCAGACTACCGGATTCGAAGCGGATTATTTTATACGTTACAGCAGGCAGTAGGGGAAGGGCATATCTATCTTCCGCAGGAAATACTGCTAAAAAGGGCGGGAGAGCTTCTGGAGGTAGAAATCAAAGATATCGAAAAATATGTGATGGATCTGTGCATAGAGCGCAAAACCGTGATGAAAGAAATTGAAGGAGAAATCTGTGTTTATCCCGCCCATTACTATTATATGGAACTAAATACGGCAAAAATGCTTCACGATTTAGATATAGACTGCAAAATGCCAGAGGACATGATGGAAAAGCGTTTGCAAAAGGTAGAAGAGCAGGAACAAATTTCTTTAGACAGGTTACAGCACAAGGCGGTAATTGAAGCGATCAAGCATGGGCTTTTGGTTCTTACAGGAGGTCCGGGCACTGGAAAAACAACAACGATCAATACGATGATACAATTTTTTGAAAAGGAAGGAATGAGTATTCTGCTCGCAGCTCCCACCGGACGTGCAGCAAAAAGAATGACAGAGGCGACAGGATATGAGGCGCAGACAATCCATCGGCTGTTGGAAGTAAACGGAAATCCGGAGGAAGAAGGAAATATAGGCGGGTTTATGAGAAATAGGGAGAACCCATTGGAAGCAGACGTGATTATTATTGATGAAATGTCTATGGTGGATCTGCCGCTTATGCATGCCCTGTTATCTGCGGTGATCCCGGGAACGCGCCTCATACTTGTCGGTGATGTCAATCAGCTCCCATCGGTTGGGCCTGGAAGCGTGCTCAAGGATATTATTTCTTCAAGGCGGTTTCCGGTAGTAACCCTGACAAAAATATTCCGCCAGGCAGGTGAAAGTGATATTGTAGTAAACGCTCATAAAATCAATGCAGGCGAACCAGTTATCCTGAATAATAAGAGCAGAGACTTTTTCTTTTTAAAAAGACAGGACGCAGATGTGATTATCAGCGTAGTACTTACCCTTATTCAAAAAAAACTTCCTAAATACGTGGATGCGCTTCCGACAGAAATTCAAGTAATGACACCGACAAGGAAGGGATTGCTTGGAGTTGAACGGCTGAATACGATTCTTCAGAAATATTTAAATCCAGAAGCGCCGCAGAAGGAAGAAAAAGAAATAAACGGCAGGATTTTTCGTGTGGGAGATAAAGTCATGCAGATAAAAAACAACTACCAGTTGGAATGGGAGGTCAGCACAAAGTTTGGACTTACGGTCGATAAAGGAATGGGTGTGTTTAATGGGGATATGGGGATTGTACAGGAAATTCATTTTTATGATGAGACATTGACAGTCGGATATGATGAAGGGCGGAAGGTCAAATATCCATTTGACATGCTGGATGAATTAGAGCTTGCTTATGCAATTACAGTGCATAAATCTCAGGGGAGTGAATATCCGGCGGTGATTCTTCCTCTCCTTTCGGGTCCGCGGCTTTTATATAACCGTAATCTTTTATATACAGCAGTGACAAGAGCGAAAAAATGTCTGACAATTGTAGGGAGTGATGCGACATTTCAAGAGATGATACAAAACAAAAACGAACAGGGAAGATATACAAGCCTGTCAGAGCGTATTTTAGAATTTTAGATTTATTATATCCGCCGGTGTGCCCGTTCTGTGGGAAAATTGAAAAAGAAGGAATATGTCTGGGGTGCAGAAAAAAGATAAGATACATAGAAGAGCCGCGTTGTATGAAATGCGGAAAGCCTGTGGAAAAAGAGGAAACAGAGTTCTGCCGAGACTGCCGGAAGCACAGTTTAGCTTATACACAGGGAAAAAGTCTGTGGCTGCACAGAGAACCAGTAAGCCATGCAATTTATCAGTTTAAATATCACAACAAAAGGGTGTATGCGAAAGTTTTTGCAGAAGAGCTGGCTAAGCGGTACGGCAGACAGGTTTATAAATGGAAAATAGAAGAAATTCTTCCGATTCCTCTCCATCCCTCGAAGCAAAAAAAGAGAGGCTTTAACCAGGCCGAGTTATTAGGCAGAGAATTGGGAAAACAGACGGGGATTCCAGTCAATACAGAGGCATTATTCCGCGTAAAAAGGACAAAGCCGCAAAAAAAATTGGATGACAAGGAACGGGGCGAAAATATGCAAGGCGCATTCGGAGTGGCAAAAGCATGGAAGGCAAAGAACAATGTCCTGCTTATTGATGATATTTATACGACAGGAAACACCATACATACGGCGGCAAAAATACTGAAAAAGGCCGGAGTCCAAAATGTTTACTTTTTGACTATAAGCATTGGACAAGGGCTTTGAGTGTATGCTATACTAAAAATGATGTGTTAATATAAATAAGGGCGAAAATAGAGTGAATCATAGAAAGGTGTGCAAGGTACATATGTTGGACAAAAGCAGGATACGCCTGATGACAAGGGCGGCGATCTATGAAAAGAACCAGGCGGAAGAGGATTTGAAAATCAGCAGTTATTATAAAAAAGATTATGCAAGCCTGCATACATGGATTACTCTTGTATGGGTTACAATCGGGTATGTCTGTGCAGCGGGACTGGTAGTTTTTTGCTATTCAGACAGCCTGCTGGAGGATTTGAATTTTGCAAAGTTATTTGTCATAGCGGCTGTGGCGATCGGCGCTTACCTTGTTCTGATTGTTATATACGGCGTCTGTGCGAGTGGATTTTACAAGAAAAAACATAATCAGGCAAAGCAGAGAGTGAAGAAATATTACAGGGATTTATCCCGTCTGGGAAAGATGTATATGAAGGAGAAAAAGTAGGGTATGAGTACATTACTGGTTTTAAGAGAACAGATGCAGCAGATATATGCGAAATATTCTATGTATATAATAAAAGCGCTGCAGTTTTTATTCGGAATACTTTTATTTGGAGCAATTAATGCGAATATCGGATTTATGAAGAGCGCTTCTTCCATCCTATGTACATTAGGGCTTGCAGCAGTTTGTGCTTTTCTGCCGCTTCTGATTACAGTGATTGCGGCGACCATTCTGGTTATCATACATCTATATGTCCTATCTGTGCCGATTGCAGCTTTTACGGCGTTGATTTTCTTGATGATGTATATTTTTTATTTTCGTTTTACACCGAAAAATGCGTGGGTAGTTTTGATTGCTCTGCTGGCCTGTATTTATAAACTTCCTGTCATTGTTCCGGTGGCATTTGGACTTTTAGGGGGACCAGTCTTTGTTGTGCCGGCTATATGCGGGGTGATTGCCTATTACATGGTGCATCTGGTAAAAATATCTTCTACTGCTCTGCAGGGAGCAGACGCAGGAGGCATGATAAGCGGGCTTATGACTTTTGCGAAACAGGCGATTGGCAATAAAGAAATGTGGACGATGGTACTGGCAGTTGCAATTAGTTTTTTAGTAGTAAATGCGATACGGACTCGGGCGGTGGATCACGCATGGAAGATTGCTTCTGCAGCAGGGGCTGTCACTGCAGTTATCATTGGTATGGCCGGAAATCTTGCACTTGGACTGCATATTTCTTATATCATTTTGATTGGCAGCGGTGTTGTGGCGGTGTTGATAGGATTCGTGCTGGAATTTCTTTTCTTTTCTGTGGATTATTCTAGAACAGAGCATATACAATTTGAAGATGATGAATACTATTATTATGTAAAAGCAGTGCCGAAAGTAGGAGTGGCAGTGCCGGAGAAAAGCGTGAAGCATATAACAGAGCATCAGGGGCAGGAAACAGTCGCTATCGATCTGGAAGAAATACAAAATAAGGCAGAGGGCATGCCAAAGGGGATTAGAAAGAAGCCTGTCCAGAGAAAAACAGCAGGAAACAGCAGGGAGGAAAGAGCGAAGTCTACAGATGAAATTCTCCTTACGAGAAGTTTGAGCAAGGAACTTGGCCTGGATAAAGAAAAACAGAAATAAGGCGGTGACATAGTGAGAATATGGCTTAGCGGATTTTTTAAAAACTATATAGACGGCTGGTATTTTCCGAATATACATGTGACAGACATCATTGAAATCCTCATTGTTGCTGTGATTGTATATGAAATTATGCTCTGGATTAAGAATACAAAGGCATGGATGCTGCTTCGGGGGATTATTATACTTTTCCTGTTTATTTTGATTGCAGCTATTTTTCAGATGCATACAATCCTTTTTCTGGCCAGAGAGTCAATCAATGTACTTGCTGTGGCCGCAGTCGTGGTGTTCCAGCCGGAGCTTCGCCGCGCATTGGAAAAGCTGGGAGAAAAAAATCTGCTGAGTAATATCAATCCATTTGATAAAAATAAAGAGAACCAGAGATTTTCAGACGAGACGATTGACGGGATTGTTACGGCATGTTTTGATATGGGCAGCGTATGCACAGGAGCGCTGATAGTTGTAGAGCAGGCTACGCGGCTTACAGAGTATGAAATGACCGGAATAGAATTAGACTGTAAAATTTCTTCTCAAGTTTTGTTGAATATTTTTGAACATAATACACCGCTTCACGACGGCGCAGTCATTGTACGCGGTGATAGAATTACCTCTGCAACATGTTATCTGCCGCTTTCAGATAATATGCAGATTAGCAAGGATCTGGGAACGCGGCACAGGGCGGCGTTGGGAATGAGCGAGGTATGCGATGCTCTGGTGATTGTCGTATCAGAAGAAACCGGAAAGGTTTCTGTTGCAATGGGAGGCTATCTGACAAGAGGCATAACAAGAGAATATCTGGCTGCAAGGCTGCACCAGATTCAGAATAGAAGTCCTGAATCTAAGAAATTTACTCTGTGGAAGAAAGGACGGCGGAAAGATGAAGAAGTATAGTTTGACACGTAATTTTGGACTGAAGATTATGGCATTTGTTTTCGCTGCCCTGCTCTGGCTGATCGTAGTAAATATTGACGATCCTGTATCAAAAGCAACGTTCTCTGATGTGGACGTGATGATTACGAATCCAGAGGTTGTGACAAACCAGGGGAAAGTATATCAGGTCTTAGATGAACAGAAGACGTCTGTGACAGTTTATGCAAAGCGTTCTGTGCTGGCTGACATTGCAAAAGAGGACATTGTTGCTACGGCGGATCTAAGCGCAATGGATACAAACACATATCTTGTCCCAATTTCTGTGAGTGTAAAAGGAGTTTCTGGGGGATATGAATCGGCAGAGGCAAACCCAGGGAATCTGAAGATTAAAATAGAAGGAAAGACAAAGAATACATTTCCGCTTACGGTCAGCGCTACGGGAACACCGCGGGATGGTTATATCGTCGGAGAGATGACAGTAAATCCGGAGAAGATCTCTATCGGAGGCTCTGAATCTCAGATACAGCAGATCAGCAAGGCAGTCGCTAAAATTGACGTATCTGGACTTTCTAAGGATACGGAAGTAGAGGCAGAACTTATCTTGTATGATGTCAACGGAAATGCGATAGACCAGACACAACTGACGAATAACCTGGGAGAACAGGGAATTACGGTATATGTAGAAATGCTGGAAACGAAAACAGTACCGCTTGTATTTGGCGTTACAGGCAGTCCGGCGGAGGGGTACCTGTATGCAGGTCTGACTGCAGAGCCCGAAAGTATTCAAATATGCGGAGATAGAGAGACACTGGATGAAATTGAATCAATAGAAATACCAGACTCCGAGATAGACATCAGTGGGATCCAGGAAAAAGAGGAAAGAACGGTTGATATTCTTCCATATCTTCCAGAAGGCGTCAGCCTGGCGGAAGAGACTGCAAATAATGTAGTTGTTACAATTCTGATAGAGCAGGAAGGAGTCAAGACAGTTGAGGTGCAGGCAGAATCAATCAAGGTCAGCAACCTTTCAGACAAGCTGAAGATCAGCTATGAGATTGGTGCGGAGATTTCCCTGCAGTTTACAGGAAAGGAAGAATTATTGGAGACATTGGATATTACCGAAGCGGTTTCTATTGATCTAAAAAAATACACAGACCCCGGTACATATGAAGTGCCGGTGACAGTAGATGTTCCGGAGGGGATCAGTTTAAAAGAGACCCCTACAATCAAAGTTATATTAGAAGAAAAAGAAAGTTAGAATAGGAAAGGCGTATACAGGGATGGTTAGTGGAAAAGTAAAGATTAAGAATCCTACCGGTCTGCACTTAAGACCGGCGGGATTGTTCTGTAAAACAGCAATGCAGTTTGGATGTAAAATTGTCATCCGAAAAATAAATAAGTCGGAGGACGTAACTGCAAATGCGAAAAGCGTGCTAAGTGTATTAGGGGCATGCATAAAGAGTGGAGATGAGATCGAGATTTTATGTGAGGGAAAAGATGAAGAGGAAGCTCTAGAAGAGATGGTACGCATTGTAGAGGATGGTTTAGGTGAATAAAAACGGACAAGGATTACAGCGTGTCCGGAGAATAAAAGGAGAAAAAAGATGGGCAGAGCTACATTAGTGATTATGGCGGCGGGAATTGGTAGCCGTTTTGGCGGTGGGATTAAACAATTAGAACCAATTGGTCCCAATGGAGAAATCATTATGGATTATTCTATCTATGATGCATTGGATGCAGGCTTTGACAAGGTTGTGTTTGTTATCCGGAAAGACTTAGAGAAAGATTTCAAAGCGATCATCGGAGAAAGGATCGAAAAGATAACGGAAGTGGACTATGCTTATCAGGAAGTGACGGATATTCCAGATAGATATAAAGAACGCTTCGCCGGCCGGACAAAGCCATGGGGAACCGGACAAGCAATTCTTTGCTGCAGGGAAGTGGTAAATACGCCGTTTTTAGTGATAAATGCAGATGATTATTATGGAAAAGAGGCATTTGTGAAAGCGTATCGATATTTGACAACTCCGGTAGAAGCTGATAAAATACAGGCTTGTATGGTTAGCTTCGTACTGAAAAATACGCTCAGTGACAATGGCGGTGTGACAAGAGGCGTCTGCCATGTCAGAGAAGACGGATATCTGACAGATATAACAGAAACGAGTAATATTGAAAAAGACGGTGAAAGAGCTGTAATACGGACGGACAAGGAAGTCATTGAGTTGGATGCAAACCTTCCGGTGTCTATGAATATGTGGGGATTAACCGTAGATTTTTTTGATGTGTTGAAAACGGGGTTTTCTGACTTCTTAGACAATGTGGCGGAAGAAGATTTAAAGGCAGAGTATCTGCTTCCTACAATTATAGGAGGCTTGTTAGCAGAAGAAAAGCTGGAAGTGAAAGTGCTAAAGTCTTATGATCAGTGGTTTGGAGTGACGTATAAGGAAGACAAGGAAACGGTTGTAAATGCAGTCAGAGAATTGATAGAGAAAGGCGCATATCCTTCCAGATTATTTGCCGAATAGTAAGAAATTGAATAGATGAAAAGGAATTTAAGATGGCAAAGCAAAAAAAGCAGGCAGGGAATACTGCACGAAGAAAAAGAAATACAGATAAATACGCACGACGTTCAAAGCGGAACCGGTTTGGAACATTTTGCATTGTTCTCCAGACAGTTGCCAGCATTGTATTGATGATAGTGCTTTACCTTCTGGGCATGCTTCCTATGAAATACCTGACATTAATAGCGGCATTTTTGTTTCTGCTGTGGTGTATTACTTTAAATTCCCAGGTGGCACGTAAGAAGCGAGGGGTGCCAGGGAAAATATTCAGCCTCTTTATGACGCTGGTTCTGCTGACGGGCTCTTACTATGTAGCGCAGGCAAATGATATGATTGGAAAAATCACAAGCGGTGGTTATAAGGTAGATAAGATGGTAGTGGCAGTCAGAGCAGATGATCCGGCAGAGGTGTTAGAGGATGCCGCTGATTATATTTTTGGCGTACAGTTTAATAAAGGCGCGGATAACATGCAGGCGGCAGTGACAGATATTCAGCAGGAATTGGGAACCGATGTAGTGACTGAGGAATATGATTCGATTCAGGAACAGGCGGTTGCATTGCGCGACGGAGAAGTGGATGCTATTGTATATAACCAGGCATATACAAGCCTGATGGAGGAAGCAGTGCCGGATTTTGAAGAAAGTGTGAAGGTAATCTATAGCCATGAAATCCGGATACAGTTAGAGTTCGGCGGAGCTTCAGATAACAGCATTACGAAAGAACCGTTTACAGTATATATCAGTGGAATTGACGTATATGGAGATGTATCAGAGACAAGCCGGAGTGACGTAAATATTATTGCAGTTGTAAATCCTACGACATACCAGATATTGCTTGTAACAACTCCAAGAGACTATTACGTTCCGATTCCGGGAATTTCGGAAGGATTGCCGGATAAGCTGACACACGCGGGGATTTACGGTGTAGATGCATCTATGGAAACGTTAGGAACGTTGTATGAGACGGACATCAATTATTATGCAAGGCTGAACTTTACCTCTTTGATTGATATTGTAGATACGTTGGGCGGAATCGATGTTTATTCAGAGTATGCCTTCACTACGAGCCCAGATTCAGAATATGTCATGGATGTACAGCAGGGAATGAATCATTTTACTGGTGAGCAGGCGCTTGCATTTTCAAGAGAACGGCAGAATCTGCCGGATGGGGATAACCAGAGAGGAAAGAACCAGCAGGCGGTTATTACAGCAATGCTGAAGAAGTGCTTATCTCCGACAATGCTTTTGAAAGCAAATAGTATTATGAATCAAGTAAGCAAGGACGTAGAAACGAATATGTCTCAAAATCAGATTAACGCATTGATTAAACACCAATTAAATAAAAATCCAAAATGGACAATTCAGTCAGTGGCTGCACAAGGGTATAATAGTGAAGGATACTGCTATTCCAGCGGTTACGATACGCTTCTTTCCGTTGTAGAGCCGGATTATGAGCAAGTAGATGACATCATAGATTTGATCAATGTGGTGGAAGAAGAAGGCGGGACGCTTACAGAGGGAGAAGCACTGAATTAAAAAAAGCACAGGAAAGACTTTAGGAGTCTTTCTTGTGCTTTTTGCTGTATATTTTCTCGAAAAGACACAATATCTATACATTTTTTCTCTATATAATCGTTGTATAATTTTTAGAAATTTGGTATGATATTATAGTATGTAAAAAAGTTGTAATAATTTGTAACATTATTATCGGAGAGGATTATTATGAAAAATATATTTAGTCTAAAGACTTCAAGGACAAGAATGATTTTGCTCTTCATTGTAGATATTCTTACAATTATCTTTGATTCTTACTTTGCATTGATTATCCGGTTCAAGCTAGACAATGTATATTATGGATGGGTGCCGGCAGAATATATGGCGAGCGTGAGGGCCTATGTAGCCGTCAATGTGATAACAACTCTTGTGATTTTCCTTGTTTTAAATCTTTATAATAGAGTTTGGTCTTATGCAAGTATGCATGAGGCGGGGCTGATTGTCGGAGCAAGCATGCTTTCGACAGCATTTCAGGCAATGGGAATGAGCTTTCTATATTTGGCAGTACCGAGAAGCTTTCACATTTTTTATTTCTTTTTCCTGACAATGACAACGCTGGCTACAAGATTTTCTTATCGAATTTTACATGTCCTGAAAAGAGGATTAGTAAGAAGTGGAAAACGCCCTGTAAATACGATGGTAATCGGAGCCGGAGAGGCTGGGAATATTATTATCACTGAGATGAAAACCAGCAGACATCTAAATCGGAATGTAGTCTGTGTGATAGACGATAATCCTTCTAAGAAAGGAAAATATATCCGCGGCGTCCGTATAATGGGAGACAGGACAAAGATAAAAGAGCTTGCCAGGAAATATAATGTTGATGAAATTATATTGGCGATTCCATCGGCAAGTGCGAAAGACACAAGAGATATTTTGCGTATTTGTAATGAGACAGAGTGTAAATTAAAAGTACTGCCGGGAGTATATCAGTTAATTACAGAGGAAGTAAGCGTCTCGAAGCTGCGGGAGGTTTCCATTGAAGATCTGCTTGGAAGAGATACAATTAAAATTGATATAGACAGCATTTCTGGTTATGTTCGAAATAAAGTTGTGCTGGTAACAGGAGGCGGTGGTTCTATTGGCAGTGAGCTGTGCAGGCAGATAGCAGCTCATAATCCGAGGATGTTGATTATATTTGATATTTATGAGAACAATGCCTACGATATACAGCAGGAATTAAAGAAAAAGTATCCGGCGTTAAAGCTGGAGGTTTTGATTGGTTCTGTTAGAAATACAAAGCGGATTGAAAGTGTAATGGAGCTGTATCGTCCGGATGTGGTTTACCATGCAGCAGCTCATAAACATGTGCCGCTGATGGAGGACAGCCCGAATGAAGCGATCAAAAATAATGTATTTGGAACCTACAAGACAGCAAGAGCAGCGGACAAGTATGGTGTAAAAAAGTTCGTACTGATTTCAACAGATAAAGCGGTGAATCCTACGAATATTATGGGGGCATCTAAACGACTCTGCGAGATGATTATACAGACCTTCAGCAGATATTCTCGTACAGAATTTGTAGCGGTACGATTTGGGAATGTTCTGGGCAGTAATGGGAGCGTTATTCCGTTGTTTAAAAAACAGATGGCAGCCGGAGGGCCGATTACGGTTACACATCCAGATATTATACGGTATTTTATGACAATACCAGAGGCAGTATCTTTGGTTTTACAGGCCGGCGCATTTGCCAAAGGTGGAGAAATTTTTGTTCTGGACATGGGAGAACCGGTGAAGATTGCAGACCTTGCAAAGAATCTGATTCGTCTTTCTGGGTATACTTTAGGAGTAGATATGGATATCGTCTATACGGGCTTAAGACCGGGCGAAAAGCTATATGAGGAAATTTTGACAAAAGAAGAGGGACTTCAAAAAACCGCGAATAATCTGATTTATGTAGGTAAACCTCTGGAGTTTAATGAAGTACACTTTTTGAGCGAATTAAAGCTTCTAGAGGAAGCAGCGTCAGAGGAACGCAGAGATGTAAAAGAGATCGTATCCAGAATCGTGCCGACATACCACATTAAACCAGAAGATAAAGAACGGGACGAAGAATCCTATCAAGAGCTTCTAAGTCTTGGAAAGGCAAGCCATGAAAAACCAGTGATGGAGGATAGATAAATGAAAAATATGCATATTGCGTTTTCCCCTCCGGATATTACAGAAGAGGAAATTGCGGAAGTAGCAGATACTTTAAGGAACGGTTGGATAACAACAGGACCTAAGACAAAGCTTTTTGAAAAGCAGATTGCACAGTATTGCCATACGAGCAGAGCAGTGTGTTTGAATTCAGCGACAGCATGCAGCGAAATGACATTGCGGGTACTTGGAATTGGACCAGGAGATGAGGTGATTACCAGCGCCTATACGTACACAGCATCTGCGAGTGTGATCCATCACGTGGGAGCAAAGATTGTCTTGGTGGATGTACAGCCGGATTCTTACGAAATGGATTATGAGAAGCTGGAAGCAGCAATTACGGAAAAGACAAAAGCAATTATTCCGGTTGACCTGGGAGGCGTTATCTGCGATTATGAAAGGATTTTTGAGATAGTAGAACGTAAAAAAGCACTATTTCATGGAGAGACTAAGCTGCAGAAAAAAATAGGACGTGTTGCGGTAGTCGCAGACAGTGCGCATGCGTTTGGCGCGGTGAAAAACGGGAGACACAGCGGAGAGTTTGCAGATTTTACAAGCTTTTCCTTCCATGCTGTAAAAAACCTGACAACTGCGGAAGGCGGAGCAGTTGTATGGAGAGATATAGAGGGTGTGGACAACGAAGAGATTTACAAGCAGTATATGCTTCTTTCTCTGCATGGTCAGTCAAAGGACGCATTGGCAAAAACCCAGCTGGGAGCTTGGGAATATGATATTGCGGCACCTTATTTTAAATGTAATATGACAGATATTATGGCATCTCTTGGAATTGTACAATTAAGAAGATATCCTGCGCTTCTAAAGAGAAGAAAAGAAATTATAGAGAGGTATAATGAAGGATTAAAAGGTTTGGATGTGAAAGTTCTTAAACATTTTGAAAAGAATTATGCATCTAGCGGACACTTGTATCTGGTAAGACTAAATGGGAAAAACAGGGAAGAGTGTAACCAGATTATAAAGAAAATGGCAGAGGCCGGAGTGGCAACGAATGTGCACTATAAACCGCTTCCTCTTTTGACTGCATATAAGAAGCTTGGGTTTGATATGAGACAGTACCCAAACGCATATGCAATGTTTGAAAATGAAATAACGCTGCCGCTTCATACGAAGCTGACGAATGAAGAAGTGAAGTATGTAATTGAAGTGTTTAAAAAATGTTTAAGCGAGGAATAAGAAAAACATGAGAAAATGGGAGAACCTTCCCGAGGATATGCAGGTGGAGGAAGTAAAAAAATACTATAACATACTGCAGAAACATAAAGGAAGTTTGCTTCTAAAACGGATATTTGATATAATAGCCGCAGGTCTGCTCCTTATTCTATTATCTCCCATACTGCTTATTCTGTCTGTCTGGATAAAGGCAGACTCAAAAGGACCTGTATTTTTTAGACAGGTGAGAGTGACACAGTATGGAAAAACCTTTCGGATATTTAAGTTCCGCACAATGGTAAATCATGCGGATAAGATGGGGACTCAGGTGACGACAAAAGGAGATGCGCGGGTGACAAAGGCCGGAAAGGCACTGAGAGGATGCCGGCTGGACGAATTGCCGCAGCTTCTGAATATTTTGACGGGAGATATGACCTTTGTGGGTACCAGGCCAGAGGTAGAAAAGTATGTTGTCCACTATACAAATGAAATGAAAGCGACGCTTCTTCTTCCGGCAGGGGTGACCTCTCTGGCGAGCATTGAATATAAAGATGAAGAACGTCTGCTGGAATCGGCAGATAATGCAGATCAGGTATATATAGAAACTATATTGCCGGAAAAAATGGCGTATAATCTGAGAGCAATCGAAAATTTTAGTTTCTGGCAGGATATAAAGACAATGATCGCCACAGTAGTGGCGGTGATGAAGTAACAGGTAATGAAGGAGAAACCTCGATGAACATATGGATTGTTAATCACTATGCAATACCACCGAGTATGGGAGGGTTAGTAAGACATTATTATTTTTCCAAATATCTTCAAAAAAAAGGACATACTGTAAAGATTTTTACTTCCAGTAAAATCCACAATACAGATATTAACATGATTAAAGATAAATCCCTTTACAGAGAAGAAATGGAAGATGGGGTGGAATATACCTTCGTGCGCAGCAGAGACTATAAGGGAAATGGGCTGGATAGAATCATTAATATGATGGATCTTCCATTTAAAACATGGAAAACAATGAAACTGTTTTATAAAAAACAGAAGCCGGATGTGATTTATACATCTTCACCGGATTTGTTTGTTGCGTATTTTGCACTGCTTTTCGGAAGAAAACATAAGATTCCGGTCGTAGTGGAAGTGAGGGATTTGTGGCCTAAATCAGTGGTTGAGTATAATAAATTATCGGAATATAATCCCATAATTTTGATTTTATATCAGTTGGAAAAATGGATATATAAGAAAGCAGATAAATTGATTTTTACCATGGAGGGATGGAAAAATTATTTTACTGAAAGAGGATTACTGTCTGAAATAGATCTTAAAAAGGTGAATTATATAAATAATGGTGTGGATATAGAGGAGTTTGAAAGGAATAAGAAAACATTTAAATATTTAGACTTAGATTTGGATGATAAAAGTAAATTTAAATTTGTTTATATGGGGTCGATCAGACTGGCTAATAATTTGCAAAGTTTAATAGAGGCTGCAAAAGTAATTAAAGAAAAAGGAATTGCGAATTTACAAATTTTAGTATTTGGAGACGGGACAGAGAAAGAAGCATTAGAACAGGAAAGTAAGCGCTGTGGACTTAATATAGTATTTAAAGGAAAGGTTGAAAAAAAATATATACCTTATATACTTTCTAAATCAGATGTCAATTTGGTTAATGTAAAATCAACCAATATAAAAAATTATGGATGTAGCTGGAACAAATTATTTGAATATATGGCTAGTGGTAAACCGGTATTATCTAATGTATATATGCAATACGATTTAATTAGTAGATTTAACATAGGAATTGCAAAAGAGTTTCAAAGCGCCGAAGATTATGCAAAGGTTATGATAGAGTTTAGTAATTTGGATACAAATATATATACTGAAATGTGTAATAATGCAAAAGCAGTGGCTCAAAAATTTGATTATAAATACTTGACAGAGAAAATAGAGTATGTATTATATTCGGCTGTTAGCAATTAGGAGGAAGTAAATGAAAAAAGTGAATGTACTTCTTACATCTGTTGGGGGTTCTACGGGGGTATTTTTATCGAAAAGTCTTAGAAAGTATAGGAATTTAAGGTTGATAGGGGTTGATATGTCAGAATTAGTTGCTTCTAAAATCTGGCTAGACAGTTTCTATACTGTACCAGGAGTAAATGATGTAAAATATTTTGAAAAGTTAAATAAAATTATCGAGTTAGAAAAGGTAGATGTTATTATTCCGATAACTTCATATGATATGAATGCTTTTTGTGAAGAAGAAGAAAAGATAGGTAGATATAAAGATAAGTTGCTTATTATGGACAATAAAACTCACAAATTATTACATAATAAAGAGACGTGTTATCAATATTTAAATAAAATAGGGATCGCGGTTCCAATTATTGTGGAGGCACCAAAAGTATATCCGGTAGTTTTAAAAGCAAAAGAAGACACCGGAAGTAAAAAAACATTTATAATAAAAAATAAAGATGAATTTGAATATTATAGTAGAAAAGTAGAAAACGCAATTGTAGTAGAATATTTAGAAGGAACAGAATATACGGTAGATTGTTTATTTGATAGGGAGGGGGAATGTATTGGATATAATATACGAGAACGGAAGAAAATGAATGGGGGAGGAGCTGTTATTAGTATAAACAGGGAGATAGATGGTGTAAAAAAAATTATTGAAAAATTAGAATCTACAGGACGTATAAAAGGACCTGTAAATTTTCAGTTTAAAATAGATAATGAAAAAAATCTTAAAATTTTTGATTTTAATACACGTCTTGCATCTGGAGGATTACCTGTAACTGTAGCAAGTGGGTTTGATATACCTTATCTACTGGTACGATTAATTTTAGGGGAAAAAATAACAAAATGGAGAAGAGATGAAAAGAATATAGGTTTAACTATGATAAGATATTTTGAAGAGGTTTATGTTCATGCAGAATAGGACAGCTTATATTGATTTTGATGGAACTATTGTAGACGTTTTTCCACGATATTTTAAAATTATACAGGAGTATATGATTAATAATTTTAATCTTCGACTGCCTTATGGGATATTTGTATATAGAAAACGGACGGGAAAGAAAGAACATGAAATTATCAGAGAGCTTTGCCAAAGGGATATAGATATTGAAGATTATGTGATGTTTAAAAGAGAGAGGCTAGAAAACAAGGAATATTTAAAAGAAGACAGAATTATAGATAATCCCCAATTGGCATATGAAAAGTTGAAAAAAGAAGGGTATCATGTAAAATTACTTTCTCAAAGAAGAAATGCAGAGAATCTTAGATGGGAAATAGGGTATTTAAATATAAAGAATTGTTTTGACAGTATTACTGTAGTAGAACCGACTTCCAATAATGCTAAGTTAGAATATTTAAAAAATATTGTTAATAAGGATGATATCATTATAGGAGATAGCCCTTTAGATATGGAATGCGCTGAAGAATTAAATATCAAAGGGTATTTTGTAGAGAGTGGACTGTATAATTCTGATGTTTTTTCATGTGAAATAAGAAAGGCAGCGGACTATAATGCAGTAGTTTCAAAATATATAGTTATTAAAGAGAAAAAATTTTGAGAAAGAATTATAGGAGGGATGGTGTAAAATAGTGCTTGTATATTTTTGAGTTTGTGTATGGCTTATAAAGCTAATATCATAAAAATGTAATAGTAAAAAAGTGTGTGATAAGGAAGGAAAGATTATGAAAGAAAGATTACTTAATAAAATCAAAGAGAGAAAAATAACAGTAGGAGTAGTAGGATTAGGATATGTTGGATTACCGCTTGCTGTAGAGAAAGCAAAAGCAGGTTTTAAAACAATTGGGTTTGATGTACAAACGGAAAAAGTAAATCTTGTTAATAAGGGGCACAATTATATAGGAGATGTTGTAGATAGTGATTTAAAGGAATTAGTTAAAAGCGGTATGTTACAGGCAACTACTGACTTTAGCTTTGTTAAAGATGTAGAGTTTATTGCTATTTGTGTTCCGACTCCTTTAGATAAACATCAGCAACCAGATATTAGCTATGTGAAGGCATCAGCAGAGGAAATCTCACAATACTTAACTAGGGAAACGATGGTAGTATTGGAATCTACTACTTATCCAGGTACTACAGAAGAATTAATTAAACCAATTTTAGAAAAAGGTTCGGGGCTAAAGTGTGGGGAAGACTTTTATTTAGGATTTTCACCAGAACGTGTAGATCCAGGAAATTTAATTTATAAAACAAAAAATACACCTAAAGTAGTTGGGGCAATAGGAAAAGATGCTACAGAGGTAATTGCAGCTATGTACCGTGCAGTACTGGATGGAGAAGTATATGAGGTGTCTTCACCAGCAATTGCCGAAATGGAAAAAATTTTAGAAAATACGTATAGAAATATTAATATAGGGCTTATTAATGAACTGACGATGTTATGTAAAGAAATGGGAATTAGTATGTGGGAAGTGATTGACGCTGCGAAAACAAAGCCATATGGATTCCAGGCGTTTTATCCAGGACCGGGCCTTGGAGGTCATTGTATTCCGCTTGATCCTTATTATTTAAGTTGGAAAGCTAGGGAATATGGTTTTCATACTTCTATGATTGAAAGTTCTATGATGATTAATGACAAGATGCCAGAATATTGTGTAGAAAGAGCGAGCAAGCTGCTTAATTCTTATGCTAAGGCCATGAACGGAGCAAAAGTGCTTGTGCTTGGGGTAGCATATAAGCAGGATATTGATGATTACAGAGAAAGTCCAGCTCTTAAAGTGATTGAAATTCTAAAAAGAGAAAAGGCAAAGGTAGACTTTTACGATCCATGGATAAAAGAGTATAAATATTTAGGAGAAAAGCATAGAGGTATAGAAAAGCTGACTCCAGAAATAGTAGCGGCATATGATTTGATAATGATTACAACGGCTCATAGCAATGTAAATTATGATATGATTCAAAGAAATGCAAAAGCGATTTTTGATACAAAGAACGTAATGAAAAATATAGATGATAGAGATAACATAGAAATTTTATAGGAGATGGTAGTATGAGATATGGATTAATAGGCTGTGGCAGAATATCAACTAATCACATAAAAGCGGCGCTTAATAATAAACTTGAATTTGTAGCTGCGTGTGATATAATACCGGAACATATAGAAGCAGTTTTGGATAAGCACGGGTTGAAGCATAATAAAAGTATAGCGCGATATACAAATTATAAAAAAATGATAGAGGAAAAGAAACCAGAATTAGTTGCGATAGCAACAGAAAGTGGTCTTCATGCGGAAATTGCGTTATATTGTATACAACAAGGAGTAAATGTTATTATTGAGAAACCTATGGCTATGAGCATATCTGATGCAGATAAAATTATTAGCCTTTCAGAAGAAAAAGGTGTAAAAGTATCAGCATGTCATCAGAATCGCTTCAATATTGCTGTTCAGGAAATGAGAAAAGCTTTAGATACGGGGAGATTTGGAAGATTATCCCATGGTTCCATCCATGTACGTTGGAATAGAAATAAAGAATATTATTCACAAGCACCATGGAGAGGAACCTGGAAACAGGATGGCGGTGCATTAATGAATCAGTGCATACATGGAATTGATCTTTTACGGTGGATGATGGGGGATGATATAGAATCGGTTTATGGTGTTACAAAACAGCAGTTTCACAACTATCTTGAAGCTGAAGATATAGGAATGGCAGTAGTGAAATTTAAAAATGGTGCAGTTGCTACAGTGGAAGGTACAACAAATGTTTATCCTCAAAACTTAGAAGAAACATTATATTTATTTGGAGAGAAGGGAACGGTAAAATTAGGAGGAAAGTCTACCAATAATATTGATGTATGGAATTTTTCTGACGAGACAGCTAAAGATCAGGAAAATAAAGGTTTAGAAGAGCAGACGAGTAATGTGTATGGAAATGGCCATACGAGTTTATATGCAGATATGATTGAAGCAATAAAAAATAATAGAGTACCATATGTAGATGCATATGCAGGAAGAAATGCACTAGAATTAGTACTAGCAATTTATAAAAGTCAAAAAGAAGGGAATGTGGTAAGGCTTCCTTTAAATGATTTTTCGACAATTGATATGATCGGAGAGTTTTAAATATTTGGAAAATCAATTAAGTTAAAGCAATTAAAGATATTTTTTGACGAATTAAAAATTGATAAAACATATAGAGGAGCATATATGAAAAGGATAATGGTGGTTTTCGGGACGCGACCAGAAGCAATAAAAATGTGCCCGTTAATAAAAGAACTTAAAAGGAGAAAAAATCTAGATATAAAAGTATGTGTAACAGGTCAACATAGACAAATGCTTGATCAGGTAATGGATACTTTTCAGATTATTCCAGAATATGATTTATCTGTAATGAAAGAGAGGCAAACTCTATTTGATGTCACGATTAATATTTTGAATGGAATAAAAAAGATTTTGGAGAAAGAAAGACCAGATTTGGTATTAGTACATGGAGATACATCGACTACGTTTGTGACAGCATTAGCATGTTTTTACTTAAATATAGCTGTAGGACATGTTGAAGCAGGTTTACGTACGTATAATATAGATTCGCCATATCCTGAAGAATTTAATAGGGAAGCTGTTGGTATTATTAGCCGTTTAAATTTTGCGCCTACAGAAATGGCGAAACAAAATTTACTAAAAGAAGGAAAGGATATATCGACTATTTTTGTAACAGGTAATACAGCTATAGATGCATTAAAGACAACTGTAATGCAAAATTATAGACATCCGGAATTAGATTGGTGTGAGGGAAAAAGGCTTATTATGATTACTGCACATAGACGTGAGAATTTAGGACAGCCTATGGAAAATATGTTTAGAGCTATAAAAAGGGTTTGTAATGAATATTCAGATATTAGAGTTATTTATCCAATTCACATGAATCCAGTAGTGAGGGAAA
This sequence comes from Mediterraneibacter flintii, assembly GCF_055387595.1. NCBI lineage: Bacteria > Bacillati > Bacillota > Clostridia > Lachnospirales > Lachnospiraceae > Mediterraneibacter > Mediterraneibacter flintii. The sequence continues at coordinate 2,389,255 of NZ_AP031405.1, read as the reverse complement.
CTGCTGATAAAATTCTCGGAAATAATGAGAAAATCCATATTATAGAACCATTGGATGTAATTGATTTTCATAATTTTTTAGCAAGAAGTTACTTAATTTTAACTGATAGTGGAGGAATACAGGAAGAAGCTCCATCTCTGGGAAAACCAGTACTTGTAATGAGAGATACTACAGAAAGACCTGAAGGAATTGAGGCAGGTACATTAAAATTAGTAGGAACAGAAGAATTAAAGATATATGAGAGCTTTAAAATGTTAGTAGAAAATAAAGATGAATATAATCGTATGAGCCAAGCATCAAATCCATATGGTGATGGTACAGCAAGTTTGCAAATAGCGGACATAATAGTAGAAAAGTTAGGAGCATAATAATGAAAAGTTTGATAGCAGTAGAGTCATATCCGGATCTGCAAGGTGGAATTAATTTGTATTATGTACATGCTAGAAATATGGCTTATAAAGAAGCTGGGATTTATGTAACAGTTCTAAATTTTAGTGCACAACATGATTATATAATAGATGGAATTGAAGTGATTACGGAGAAAACATATGAGAAATGTATAGAAAAAGAAAAGTACGGGAAACTTTTGATAATTCATGCATGTAATTTGAAGCATCATTATAGATTTGTAAAAAAGTATGGTTCAAAATTTGATAATTATATGTTTTTTTTTCATGGACATGAAGTTCTTAGATGCGCAAAAGTTTATCCGAAACCTTATAAATATATAAAAAGAAATCTTGTTTTAGAAAAAGCAAAAGATATATATGATATTATAAAATTAAAGATGTGGAAAAGATTTTTTGAAGAAAATTACCAGAAGATACAATTTGTATTTGTAAGTAATTGGATGTATGATGAATTTCTAAAGTGGACAAAAGTAAATAAAGAGTATTTAGTGGATAGATATCATATTATTTACAATTGTATAGGAAAGGAATTTGAACGTATTACATATAATACGGAAAAAGAGAAAAAATATGATATTATTAGCATCCGGAATAATTTGGATGGATCTAAATATTGTGTAGATGTTATATGCCGTATTGCAGAAGAAAATCCAGCATATAAAATGTGCTTAATAGGGAAAGGAAATTATTTTGAACATTATGAAAAGCCACATAATCTGGAGGTTATTCCCAGGTATTTAAAACATGAAGAAATACTCAGATATCTTGAACAGTCAAAATGTGCATTAATGCCGACAAGAACAGATGCACAGGGGGTTATGGCTTGTGAATTGGCAACATATGGCATTCCGCTGATAACATCTGATATACCCGTATGCAAAGAAGTATTTGAAGGCTTTAAAAATGTTTATTTTATTTCAAATGATAAAGACCGGCAAAATTTTTCAAAAATATTTAATTATGCTATGACTAATCGAGAAATAGCAAAAAATCAAAAATATTTTGGAAAAAATACTACGCAAAAAGAAATTGAACTAATAAAAACTTTGAGATAATTAAATAGGTATCAGAGGTGAACATGTTAGAAGAATTGATTATAACAAGAGAGAAAACTATAACATATTTAAAAAAATATTGGTGGATTTTGATGATTTGTCTGATATTGGGCGGTATTTTGTTAGGAATGGGTATACGTTCTAATATGAATTCAGATAAAAATATAGAATCTTATGAACAGAAGATTTTACCGGTTAAAATTGATGAAGAAAATATACAAAATATAGCAACTTCTTCAATTATTGGAAATTGTAAGACCCTATTAAGTATAGAAGATGTACAAAAAGAAATCAATGATTTATTGGAAAATGAAGGTGAAGAAATTATCAGTAACTGGAATAAGATTTTACTAGAACCAATAGCAAATAGTAATTTTTTTATTTTAAAAATATTTAATGAGAAAAATTTGGCGAATACTCAAATGAATGCAATAATTAGTGTTCTTAATGAAAAAATGAAGAATTATAGACAGGAGACAGAATTAATAAAAATAGGGGGACTTGAGAGATATGTTACTCAAGATGAGAATAGTCCAGTTTTATTGAAAGATGTTTTAATATTTTTTGCAGTTATGTTAAGTGGAGTTTTTCTGGTTTATGTGTTGATGATTTTGGATAAACACATTTCCTCTCCTGAGGAGTTGAGACAAGCTTTAGGTAAAGACGAAATATTACAACTTAGTAAAAAAGATAGTCAGTTATTAAAAATATGGTGTACTATTCTCAATAAAAAAGAAAAAGCAATTTTAGTGTTAGGAAATAACATCAGAGAAATCAAAATAGAACTGGAAGCATTAAATTTGGATAATCTTTATATTACTGATTTTGAAAATTATAATAAAATTGTTTCTAAAGAATCAACAGTAAAAACATACCTCATCATTAAATCTATGACAACTAAAAAAGAAGAATTGAATGTCATTCTACAGTTAAACAAACTATATGACAAACAATTTAATGGCTGGGTATATTTAAAACCATGAATAAAGAATTATATTTTAAAATGAATAACGAGCGATATACTGAAAAAATATTCTATTTTATATTAACATTGGCTGTATTAAGTGATATTTTACGTATCCCTGGAACAACATATACTTTTTTCAGATTAAGCATTCCCATAGCAGTGCTTATAATTGCTTTATATCCAAAATGGTTTAGACGTTTAATTATAGGTGGCATGGTCTTTGTCTTTATAAATAGTATTTTTAATGTGATTTTTTATAGAGTTTATAGAACAGATCTTGTGTTTGATTTTTCAGCATATATAAAATATACAATTTTATATTTTTCTATTTTCTTAATTGTAGTGCTCATTTCTATAATAAAAGAAAAAGAAGGGAATAGATTTGAAAAAAAGTTTGGAGACTGGCTTTGTTTTATGGGCATGTTACTTGGAATTATTTTATTTTTATCAGATATTTTTCCATTCTTTTTTGGGAATCTTCCGATAGATAATCCTAATAATTACGGATGTTATATTGCTGCCATTCTGCCTATATATCTTTTAAGATTACAAGAAAGAAAAAATATAGTTTTTTTATTGATGATAGTTTTTTTCTTTTTACTGCTATATATAAATGATTGTAAAGCGTCTTTGTTCGGATGTCTGTTTCAAATAGTCCTACTTTTTTGTGTCAACACAAAGTCTACAAAGGGGTCTTTCATTATTAGGCGTTTGACAGTGCCTATGTTAGCTTTATTTATAGGTGTTGGTGTTATTTTACTAAATCCAACTATTAATGGGTATTCCTTACAAGGAATTATTATGGAGCCAATTAGCAGAATACTTACTGATAACCCATATCCTACGTATACTGCTTCAGTTTCTTTCAGAACTAATACTACGTTATTTGCTTTAAAACAAATATGGGAAATGAAAGGAATAGGATTTGGAGCTGGAAATTTAGGGATTGCCCTAAAAGCTGAGTTCCCAGACTTAAATCCAGAATATGTACAGGCATTAAATGGATCAAGCTTAAATCTTCACAATGCATGGTTGGAATTTATGGTTGACTGGGGATTTCTAGGTATTATTTTATTAGTTTTTCCATTATTATACGCAATAAAGTTATATTTAGGGAAGAATGTTTTGAGAGCTATAGAAAAATTGAGTATTATATTTATCTTTAGTTTCCCTATATGGGTAATTGGCCCTTCAAATGTGTATACAATGTATTTTTTGTTTTGTATAATACTCTATATCTTTATCAATATAAGGAATTTAGACAAAGACAGAATCAACTATATTTAATTCTATTTGTAAAAATTTTTTATTAGGAAGGAAAACATATTACTAAGAGAAAAGTGCTATGAAACTAGTGTTTATTTTTGATTCAACATATCCTTATTATACAGGAGGAATTGAGACTTGGATATATCATGTATGTGAGAAAATGATTAGTAAACATGATATAACAATTTTTACTGTCAAAAATTACAGAAAAGGTAATGAAGCTGGTAAATTTACTGATATTAATCCTAAAATTAAAATAATACCAGTATCTAATTTGAATCATATTAAAATTTTAAGGCCATTTGTGCGTTCTTATATAGCTGTATATAATTCTAATATAACAGTGTATAGTATGCGCAAAGCTATTAAAAAGTATTTAGATAGAAATGAAAAGTATTATTTTATTGGATTAGGAACAGTATTTGCAGCAAAAACTGCGAGACTTTTGAAAAAAGATTTTCCAAATTCAAAAATGGTAGCGTCTTGTCGAAGTTTGCACCCAGAAGTTTTGGGAGAAACTTATCCTGGAATTGGCGGTATTGCTAAAAGAATGGAAAAGAAAAATCTGCAGGCAATGGATGCAATATGGGCAAATGGACTGGATACACAGGCAGCTTTAAAAAAGAAGGGCTTTCATAGTATTGTAATAAAAAATGGAGTTGATTTCGATAGATATGATCAAGTAGAACCATTTGATTATAGTAAGTTGGATTTGGAGAATGAGATTAAACTGGTTACGATAGGAACTGTACAGAAGATTAAAGGATATTATGCAATAATTGATGCAGTAAAATATTTGAAAGAATTTTATAATATTAAAGTGCATTTAGTTGGTCTTGGAAAAGGAAATATTGAGAAATTTAATAAATATGCAGAGAATTTAGGAGTAGCAGAACAAGTTCATTTATTAGGAGAGCACAGAAATGTGGTATCGTATGCCAAAGGTGGAGACGTTAATGTTTGCGCCGCTGGTGGGGGAGGTTATGGAATGTCTATATTAGAGTCAATGATTTCTAAACGTCCGATTGTTGCATGGGACTCTGCGATTTATCGACAACTTTTACAAGATGGGGTTTCGGCGAAGTTGGTTGATAATTGGAACGCAAAAGCTCTTGCGGACGGGATTTACTTCGTGTTAAAAAATCCGGTAGTAGCAAACAGTTGGGTTGAGTGTGCAAGAGAACGTGCGAGGGAATTTGATTGGTCTGAAGTGGTTAGAGAGATAGAGGCGGCATGTGACAATATCAAGTGAAGAAAGGGGTACAGATGAAAAATTCTATTGCTGGAGATGCGACTAAATTAACTGCTGTAAAAGTTGCAACTACGTTATTAACTATGCTGTCAACAATGCTTTTATCTCGGTTTAGAACTTTGGAAGAATATGGTATATATTCACAATTACAGTTAGTTATTACAATTGTCGTTACTATTTTTATGATTGGCTTGCCAAATAGCATTAATTATTTTTTGGCGAAAGCGGACAACCGAAAAGAACAAAAAGACTTTTTATCTATTTATTTTTCTTTATGTACAATTGCGGGAATAGTATCAGGAATTATTTTAATTTTACTTATTCCAGTAATAGAAAAGTATTTTAATAATTCATTAATAGGTTTATTTTGGTATTTTTTACTCTTGTATCCATGGACAAAGATTATACTTTCTGGAATTGAGAATATATTAATTGTTTTTCATAACATAAAAAAATTAGTAATATTTAAAATTTTATATGGTTTGTTAACGTTAGGAGTTATAGCTGTATGTTGGTGGTTTAAAATTTCTTTTTATATATACATGATTTTTTTCCTGTTAACAGAAATATTCTTTTCTATTTGGGTTTATGAAATTTCTTTTAATTTAGTAGGGGGATTAAAAGTTTCTTTTCAGAAGTATAGAATAAAAGAAATTTTGATGTTTTCAATACCTGTAGGATTGGCGTCAGTTGTAGGAACAATTAGTATAGAACTGGATAAAATGATGATAGGCTTCTTTTATACTACAGAAGAGTTGGCGATTTATACAAACGCTTCTAAAGAAATGCCGGTAACAATTGTGGCTAGTTCGATTACAGCAGTACTTATGCCCCAATTAGTTAAATTTTTAAAAGCAGAGAAAAAGAAAAAGGCTATAGAACTTTGGAAAAATGCAACCAGTTTGGCATACATTTTTATAGCATTTTTGTCCACGGTTCTTTTTGTATTTGCACAAGATGTTATCATTGTTTTGTATTCAGAAAAATATCTTCCAGGTATTAGCGTTTTTAGAGTTTATACCCTTGTTTTATTATTAAGGGTTACGTATTTTGGCATAATTCTAAATGCAATAGGTAAAACACAATTTATTTTTGTTACATCGATTATAAGTTTGATTTTGAATGTTATACTAAATGCAGTGGGATATTTTACAGTGGGATTTATAGGTCCGGCAATAGCTACATTTTTATCTATATCAATCACAGCTTTTATACAGCTTTTGTATACATCGAAAGTAACAGGGATATCGTTTCAAAAAATTTTCCCTTGGAAATCTTTGGGGAAAATTACTTTTTATAACATATGTATAGGAACAGTTATGTTTATGACAAAAGGAATATTGCCTTTAGAAAAAAATATTGGAAGTATATTTGAAACAATTATTTTATGTGGAATAGGTGGTTTAATCTATCTGTCTTTAGAGAAAAAAGTAATTAGAAAATTGTGGAAAAGTCTTAATAATGATGACGAGGAAAAGTATAATGTTGAGGGAAATAATTAAAAGAATTTGGTGTTATTTTTGGGGGCAGATTTTTGTTTTATGTTATTATAAAAAGAAATATCTAACAGGCGAATGGTTTAGAGGAAAATATGGTTGTTTTTTAGCTCCCGGTTGGAAATGGGTCTATCACGACGGTTGGGACAGGCTATTAAAAGGAAGTAATCCAGGAGTACCGTGGCCGGTTGGAAGAAATGTTAAAGTAATAGGTTGGGAAAATATTGAGTTTTGCCCAGAAGATCTTCGTAATTTTCAAGGATTAGGAGTGTATTATCAAGCTATGGATTCACATATAACTATTGGCAGAGGAACTTGGATTGCTGCAGGAGTAGGAATTATAGCATCAAATCATGATGTTACGGATCCAGAGTTACGGAAAGCGGGAAAAAGTGTATATATTGGGGAAAAATGCTGGATAGGAATGAATGCAGTTATTTTACCAGGAGTTACTTTGGGAGCACATACTACGGTGGGTGCAGGGGCAGTTGTTACAAAAAGCTTTCCGGAAGGAAATTGTGTGATTGCTGGAAATCCTGCAAAAATTATTAGATATATTAATGAAAAAAATAATGTATGAAAGAAAGGTGACAAAAATGCAATTTCGTGATTTAAACACACAGTATTTGACACTAAAAGAAGAAATGGATAAGGCTATACAGGAGGTATTAGATAATTGCAAGTATATTAATGGTCCGCAGGTAAAGGAATTGGAGAAGCAACTTGCGGATTATGTAGGTGTAAAACATTGTATTACCTGCGGTAATGGGACAGATGCTTTAACTATGGTATTGATGTCATGGGGAATTAAAGAAGGGGATGCTGTATTTGTGCCCGACTTTACTTTTTTTGCATCAGGAGAGGTTGTTTCCTTTGAAGGAGCGACCCCTGTATTTTATGATGTATGCGAGAATACCTACAATGCAGATGCAGAATCTTTGGAAAAGGCAATTGTTGCGGTTATTAAAGAGGGAAAATTGAGACCAAAAGCTATTATTGCAGTTGATTTATATGGTCAGCCGGCTGATTACTCTAAACTTCAAAAAATAGCAGACAAATATGATTTATTTCTTTTAGAGGATGGTGCTCAAGGGTTTGGTGGAATGATAAATAATAAACGGGCATGCAGTTTTGGTGATGCTGCTACTACATCGTTTTTTCCAGCAAAGCCGCTAGGATGTTACGGCGATGGAGGAGCAGTTTTTACTAATAGTGATAAAATGGCGGAATATTTGCGATCCATATCAGTTCATGGAAAGGGAACATATAAATATGATAATATACGAATTGGGTGGAACTCAAGGCTGGATACAATACAAGCAGCAATTCTAAAAGTGAAGTTAAATGCATTTAAAAATTATGAGGTGAAAAATGTTAATCGTGTAGCTTCTCAATATACAAAGTTACTGAAAGGGGTAGTGGAAGTTCCGGAAATATTACCAAATTTTCTTTCTAGTTGGGCACAATATACTATAAGATTACAAAACCATATTCAGCGGGATGGGTTAAAAGAGCATTTGCAGAAAGCTGGAATACCAACTATGATTTATTATCCCAAAGCTATGCATCATCAAACCGCTTTTAAAGCAATAGATATGTATGTAGAATGTCCAAGAGCAGAAAAATTGTGTAATACTGTTCTTTCACTTCCGATTCACCCGTATTTAACTGAGGAAGAGGGAAAATTAGTAACAGAGTTGATAAAAGATTATATAGGAAAATAATATGGAAAGAAAGCATATAAAATATTTTGACTATTTAAGAAGTTTAGGAGTGTTTCTGGTCGTATATCTGCATGTAGCTTCACCGATTATTTCAGGAGATATATATGTTAATTCAATAGTAAGAAGTATTTTGATAGTTCTTTCTACAATTGGATATACGGCAGTTCCACTCTTTTTTATGATGTCAGGATATTTAATTCTAACAGACTCTAAAACAGAAAAAGTAACTGTATTATTAAAACATAGAATTGTACACTTAATAGTTCCATTAATCTTTTGGAGTTGCTTAGTTACCTTATGGGTGATGTGGAAGAATGACGACATTTTATTATGCAGTTTTATAAAATATATGTTATCAGTGTTTTCTACGCCTATTATGCAGCATCTTTGGTATGTATATACGTTGATTGCAATTTATTTACTTTCTCCGATTTTATATGTGGCAATTAATAATTTGAATGGACAAGGCAAAAAATATTTATTTGTATTAATTATATTTATTTTTTTACAAAGTATGGTTTCTGCTATAGTACCTGATGATATAAAAGATATTATAGCTGTTGGCCCCTTGGTAGAATTGAGATTTTTAAAAGGCCATTTATGTACATTTATACTCGGATATTTTTTAGGCAATATGAAGCGGCATATATCTAATTTAATACTAATTTCAGTTGGATTTATTGATTTACTTTTGATATCATCAAGTACAATTTTTATTACACTGGAAGATAGTTATACAGGAAAAATTCAAGATCAAAGTGCAGGATTTGCTGTTTTATTAGCAGCGTGTATTTTTCTTTTCTTTAAACAAAATTTAGATTCCGTAGAGAGTAAAGTGAATATAGTGCCATTTGTACAAATGTCTTTTGGAATTTATCTGATGCATAATTTATTAAATAGAATATTTTCTTATATAGGATGGGAAGTGGAAGGAATTATTAGTGTGGGAGTAAAAATGGGGGGGGGATTATTTTAATATGCTGCATAATATTAAAGACATTGGCAACATGTAAGATAACTTGCTTTTTGGCAACAGGAGTCTCATTTCTTAAAGCAAATGAAACATTTAACTGGCGGTATACAATTCACAAATTTTTGAAAAAGAGATAGTATGTATGATTAAGTGTATAGCCAAATTTTACATAGAGTAGAAGGGAAAACATCAATGAAAATAGAAAAGCACTCAATATATAGGATACGTTATATACTATTAGGTATACTTTTAATTGTAAGTTTAGTATGGTTCTATAAGAAGAATTATTCTATGAATATTTTATCTATGACATCGATTTGGCTATTAAATTTTGTTTTTGCATTTGAAAATTTTAAAGAAAGAATGTTGTTTTTTTGGATGCAAATTACAATTGGTGTTTTTTTAATTGTACGTCCAGTAATAGAAGCTGTTACAGGACAGAAATGGTGGAATGTAGAAGGTATTGGAAAAGAAAATTTTTATGTAGCTGTATTAATTATTTTTCTTTCATTGCTGTTTATGCAATTAGGCGCAGAAGGTACATCACACATATTAAATATAAATAGGTTTGAAGCAAATAAGGTGGTATTAAGTAAAAAAGAGGATAGTACAATGTTCAGGAACTGCTTGCAGATAGTTTCGATGGTGGTATTTTATCTGACGGCAGTTTTTTTCTTTATTGAGGGTATAGAAAAAATATTATATGTTTATACACATAGTTATTTGGAATATTATAGTAGTTTTTCAAGTAAACTGCCATGGTTTATTTCCACAATAGGTGCCATGATGAAATATAGCATGTGCATATTTTTAGCAACTAGGCCGAGAAAGAGACGAACATTTTTTGTATTGGCATTATTTGAATTAAGTGCATTACCTGACTTAATTGTAGGAGTACGTGGAACAATCATGTTAAATTCCATTTTTATCCTTGTTTATTATCTTATACGTGATTTTAAAGGAGATAAGGAAAAGTGGTTTGGGAGATTTGAAAAAGGAATTGTTATAATAGGAACGCCAATAGCACTTGCATTTATGACAGCATATTCTTTTATTAGATCTGGTTTACGTGTACTCAATTTTAATATATTTAAAATGATAGAGGACTTTTTTATAGGACAGGGAGTTACCTTTGAAGTTGTTGCGCGTGGGATTTCCGTAATAGACAAGCTGCCCAAAAGAAATGGACGAAATTATACATTTGGTCAGTTTATTGATTATATTGTACATGGACGTATAGGCCAGGCATTATTTGGAACATCGGCTTTGCCTGTTGAAAATAGCGTAATTAATGGAACACAGAGCAATAGTCTATCTCATAATTTATCTTATGTAACAAAGGGAAAGGAGTATCTAGAAGGACAAGGCTGGGGGTCTTCTTATGTGTTAGAAAATTACATTGATTTTGGGTATGTAGGAGTTATGGTAATAAGCTTACTATTAGGAGCACTTCTCATATGGATGCTATATTATATAGGAAAGCACTTATTGTCAGATACGATTATATTTATTTCTTTACTTACTATATTTTATATCCCGAGAGCAGAATCTACAAGTTGGATTATGTTTAGTATTACATTGCAGTTTTGGGTATGTGTAGGATGTTGTTGGCTAGGAGCTTTGATTTCTGCAAAAATACCAATATTACAGACTATTTATATAAAAATGAAGCTGATGCCAATAGAAGGAATAAAAGTAAGCAATAAAAAAGAAATCAGGTTTTTACAAAATAAAAAAGTTAGAGGGGGGATTGCGATAGGGTGCATCTTAGCTTTATTGGGCAGTTTTTCATATCTATATATTAAAGAAAAAACTCAATTGCATGGTTCGATAGAAGCAAGTATTCAAACTCAGGGAGCTGAATATGAAAATAGGAGAGTGACATTGTCTGTTACAATGGAAGAAAAGGGAAACTATCAGTACCAATTTTCTGAGTCGTTTAAAGGTATTGAAAAAATAGTTCAGAAATATGGCGAGGATAATGAGTATTCTTTTGTTACAGAAAATTTAGGTGAACATACATTTTATGTTGATGTAAAAGACGAGCATGGAAATAGTACAACATTAGTTTATCATTTAGAGGTTAAAAAACGACCTGTTAACTGAGCTGAAATTTGGCTGATTAAAAATATTATTATTATCGAAAATAATGAGATAAAGGGAAATTTAAGTTGATAGAATATAAAAAGATGATATAATATATGCGTTAAATAGTAAAAAAATAAGGAGAAACAAATGATAGTATCATTTTGTGTGATTGCTTATAATGAAGAAAGGAATCTTGGTTCTCTTTTTTCAGATATAAGAAATCAAGATTATCCTCATAATAAAATAGAAATTATTTTTGTTAATGCTATGTCTACAGACAAAACAAAGGAATTGATGGAGAACTTTGCTAAGGAAGAGAATGGATTCCTTCGGGTAAAGGTTTTAGACAATCCAAAAAAAATACAAGCAGCAGGCTGGAATATTGCAATAAAAGAGGCAAAGGGAGATATCATTTTACGTATTGATGCTCATACAGTAATTCCAAAAGAATTTGTTTCAAACAATGTACGGTGTATAAAAAGCGGAGAGGATGTAACTGGTGGTCCGAGACCTAACATACCAGAGGAAAGTACCCCTTGGAAGCATACTTTATACTTAGCAGAAACATCAATGTTTGGAAGTAGCATTGCACCATATAGAAAAAGCCACCATAAAACATATGTAAAATCTGTATTTCATGGAGCATATAAAAAAGAAGTGTTTGAAAAAGCGGGTTTTTTCAATGAAAATTTAGGAAGAACAGAAGATAATGAAATGCATTATAGAATAAGAAAAGCAGGATATAAAATTTGTTACGATCCTAGAATTATATCTTATCAGCATTCCAGAGGGACTTGGAGGGAAATGATTCGTCAGAAGTTCGGAAATGGACTTTGGATTGGATTGACATTGGGGATCTGTCCAGGATGTTTTTCTATTTATCATTTTGTACCATTTGGATTTATAATGTCTTTGATTATAGCATTATTTTGCTTCATATTAGGAATAACATGGATTCTGTCTGGAATTTTAATAATATATTTTTTGCTAGATATAATTATGTCATTTTTTGCTATTAAAAACCAGAGAATCTATATATATTATTTATTACTTCCATTAATTTTTTTATCTTTACATGTAGCTTATGGAGTAGGAACATTAGTAGGAATCATAAAATTACCATTTTGGAAAAGGAAAATCAAACATATTTAGAACTTTAATGTAAAGGAAGAAGAACGATGAAAAAAAGAGGAGCTTTAAAGAAAATATTTAGTGTAGTATTAATAGTGATATTACTGATAAGTAGTGGAACAAATATAGCTGATGCAGAAGAACAAGGAAGTACATTATTAGAAAATTCCTTTTTGTTAACAATAGAAGATGAGAATGGAAATAATGAAGTCTTTGACGAAAGCAAAAACGAGATTAATTTGGAAAAAGACTTAAATTGTTCATTAAAAATTGTTGTTATACCCCAAATACAGGATAAATTTTATCAATACGAACTCGTGAAAAACGATGGAGTTCAGGAAGTGGTCATTCAGGAGTATAGTGACAATAGCAATTTTGATATTGTCTGTGATCAAGAAGGATATTTCGAATATATAATTAATGTTAAAGATGAGGAAGATATAGTATCTACAAAAGCTGTTTGCATATCGGTAATCGACAAAAAAGGTTCAGAAATAACAGAAGAGGAAACCAATAGTGAGGAAAGTAATAGTAAGGATTTAGAATCAGTTATTGATATACAAGGGACTTTAGAATGCAGTGTATCAGAAACAATATATGAGGGTCGAGAGATTATTTTAACTGCAGATATAGTGGAAGGAAATGGTGAATATGAGTACCAGTTTTCAGAAGAATATAATGGACAGACAAAAATATTAAAAGAATATTGTAGCGATAACACCTATATGATCGATAAAGTTATAGGGATAGGAACGCATACATATTATGTGAACATAAGGGATGCAAAGGAAAAAACTTTAGAATTATCAAGAACTATAGAAGTACAGTCAGGTAAGTCTCTGCAAAGTAATGAAAAAATTAAAATGACTTTTTTAGGTGATAGCTTAACTGCGAGAAATGATTGGGCATCAATGTACCCAGAATATGAAGTGAATAATATGGGAGTAGGAAGTGACACCACTGGTAAGATGCTTCAGAGAATAGATTCTGTTATAGAAGTGAAACCCGATAAGATTTTTATTATGGGAGGAATTAATGACTTAACACAAGGTATTGAGACAGCAGAAATTGTACAAAATATGCAGACGATTATAAAAAAATTACAAAAAGATATGTCGGTTTCTGATATTTTTATACAAAGTATCTTACCAACAGGTGAGAGCTATGTGAAAAATAGTAAAGTAGAAGAGGTAAATACAGCTCTTGAAAATCTATGTCGAAGTGAAAATGTAAACTTTATTAATCTATATCCTGAATTTTGTGATTCGAAAGTAATTAAAAAAGAATTATATTATGGCGATGGAGTACATCTTAGGGCAGAGGGATATAATGTTTGGAAAGAAAAAATAGATATTGCACTGGCAGGAGGAAGTGTAGAAACTACAGAATTAAAGGGAACACTTACGAGTAATCCTACAAGTCCTGTGTATGAACAGAGGACAGTGACACTGACGGCAGAGATAAGCGGTGGAAATGGTGGATATGAGTATCAGTTTACAGAAGTATATAATGGAAAGAAGAATATAGTAAAAAGCTATAGTGGAGAGAATAGCTATACAGTAAACGGGATAAAAGGAGTAGGAGTACATACCTATTATGTGGATGTACGGGATGCAAAAGGGAAGACTCTACAATTGTCATATGCAATGGAAGTAAGGGAATATCCGTCTCAGGAATTAAAGGGAACACTTACGAGTAATCCTACAAGTCCTGTGTATGAACAGAGGACAGTGACACTGACGGCAGAGATAAGCAGTGGAAATGGTGGATATGAGTATCAGTTTACAGAAGTATATAATGGAAAGAAGAATATAGTAAAAAGCTATAGTGGAGAGAATAGCTATACAGTAAACGGGATAAAAGGAGTAGGAGTACATACCTATTATGTGGATGTACGGGATGCAAAAGGGAAGACTCTACAATTGTCATATGCAATGGAAGTAAGGGAATATCCGGCCCAGGAATTAAAGGGAACACTTACGAGTAATCCTACAAGTCCTGTGTATGAACAGAGGACAGTGACACTGACAGCAGAGATAAGCAGTGGAAATGGTGGATATGAGTATCAGTTTACAGAAGTATATAATGGAAAGAAGAATATAGTAAAAAGCTATAGTGGAGAGAATAGCTATACAGTAAACGGGATAAAAGGAGTAGGAGTACATACCTATTATGTGGATGTACGGGATGCAAAAGGGAAGACTCTACAATTGTCATATGCAATGGAAGTAAGGGAATATCCGGCCCAGGAATTAAAGGGAACACTTACGAGTAATCCTACAAGTCCTGTGTATGAACAGAGGACAGTGACACTGACAGCAGAGATAAGCAGTGGAAATGGTGGATATGAGTATCAGTTTACAGAAGTATATAATGGAAAGAAGAATATAGTAAAAAGCTATAGTGGAGAGAATAGCTATACAGTAAACGGGATAAAAGGAGTAGGAGTACATACCTATTATGTGGATGTACGGGATGCAAAAGGGAAGACTCTACAATTGTCATATGCAATGGAAGTAAGGGAATATCCGGCCCAGGAATTAAAGGGAACACTTACGAGTAATCCTACAAGTCCTGTGTATGAACAGAGGACAGTGACACTGACAGCAGAGATAAGCAGTGGAAATGGTGGATATGAGTATCAGTTTACAGAAGTATATAATGGAAAGAAGAATATAGTAAAAAGCTATAGTGGAGAGAATAGCTATACAGTAAACGGGATAAAAGGAGTAGGAGTACATACCTATTATGTGGATGTACGGGATGCAAAAGGGAAGACTCTACAATTGTCATATGCAATGGAAGTAAGGGAATATCCGGCCCAGGAATTAAAGGGAACACTTACGAGTAATCCTACAAGTCCTGTGTATGAACAGAGGACAGTGACACTGACGGCAGAGATAAGCAGTGGAAATGGTGGATATGAGTATCAGTTTACAGAAGTATATAATGGAAAGAAGAATATAGTAAAAAGCTATAGTGGAGAGAATAGCTATACAGTAAACGGGATAAAAGGAGTAGGAGTACATACCTATTATGTGGATGTACGGGATGCAAAAGGGAAGACTCTACAATTGTCATATGCAATGGAAGTAAGGGAATATCCGGCCCAGGAATTAAAAGGAACGCTTACGAGTAATCAAACAAGTCCGGTATATGCTGAAAGAAATATAGTATTAACTGCAAATGTTTTGAGTGGAAATGGGGGATATAAATATCAGTTTGAGGAAGTATATGGTAATACAGATAGGAAAGTAGTTCAGAAATTTAGTGAAAATAATATATATACTTTTAATTCAGATAAAATTGGAGAGTATGTATATTATGTGACTATTAAGGATAGTAAAGGGAAAGAAATAGAGTTATCATATAAATTAGAAGTTGTCGGCCATCCTGCATATAAGTTATCGGGAAAAGTCACAAATAGTGCTTCAAATTATGAGTATGTAGACAGAAGTATGTATTTAACAGCAGAAGCAGAAGGAGGATATGGAGAATATCAGTATCAGTTTGAAGAAGAATATCAGGGAATAAGAAAAGTTGTACAGAAATATAGTAAAAATAATGTTTATAGTTTTAGAACAGATACAATCGGCATACACGACTATTATGTGATAATAAAAGATGCTAAAGAACAGAAAATAACATTGAAATACTCTATTCAGGTTATAGGACATCCGGCCAAGCAAATGACAGGAACTTTGAATAGTAGTGTTACTAGTCCAGTATATTCAAGTCGTGATGTTGTATTGACTGCTAATGTAACAAATGGGTATGGTGGATATGAGTATCAATTTATCCAGATATTTGAAGGAGAAAGAAAAATTGTTCAAGAGTATAGTGAAACTAATACATATTCATTTAGAACCAAAATGCCAGGAATGTATACATATTCTGTAAATATAAAGGATAAAGCAAATGCTGTATTAACGTTATCATATAATCTAAATGTGGTTTCAAATGGAACTTTTGATAAAGGAATTGATGTTTCAGCATGGCAGGGGTATGTGGATTGGAGCAAAGTAAAACAATCAGATGTGGATTTTGCCATGCTTAGAATTCTATCAGGGACAATGGATAACTTAACGATAGATAGCCAATTTTATAATAATATTGCAAATGCAAGTAATAATGGTATTTCAGTAGGAGTATACCGTTATGGATATGCTGAAAGTGTTGATGAAGCGAGAAGAGAAGCTCAAATGGTGGTTAATGCATTAAAATCGAGTGGTTATGATATTTCATATCCTGTTGCTTATGATGTGGAAGATATTGAAACACAAGGCCCGGAAAATTTGTCAAAGACTGAACTTACTAATATTATAAAAGCTTTTAAGCAGGTAATAGAAAGTAATGGATATCAATTTATGATATACGCAAATAAAAACTGGCTAGAGAATATTATTGATATGAAGCAATTTAGTCAGGAAGATGTGTGGATAGCTCAATATAGAGACTATACACCAGATTTGGGGTATCAATATAGTGGGCCGGGGAATGTTACAATTTGGCAGTATTCATCTAGAGGAAGTGTACAAGGTATATCAGGGAATGTCGATATGAATATTGGATATTATAGATATTAAAGAAAAATATTGCCAATTATATTATGAAGTAAAACGTTAAATAGGAGAGGGAGACTTAGGAGAATATATGTGGTTATTAGATGAACTAGAAAAAAGAAAAAACTGTGAAGATATAGCTATCTACCACAGAGAGGTTAAACTTTCATTTAAAGATTTATGGAGAAAGTCCGAAAGTTTAGCTGTATGGATGGAAAGTGAATTAAAGACAAAAAGACCGGTGGTGATATATGGAAATAAGGATGTTGAGATTCTTATTGCTATGGTTGCAGCATTGAAAACGGGAAGAGCGTATGTCCCGTTAGATATTACGTTTCCTTTAAGAAGAGTAAAGGAAATTATAAAGGAAACTGAGGCAGAAGTTATTTTTAATTATACCTGTGAAGATATAGTAGACATAGTTTCTATTAATAAAAATAAATTGGAAAGTATATTTATAGAAAAGCAAGGGAGGAATATAGATAAATTAGTTTCTGTTAAAGAAGATGAAAACTGCTATATTTTATTTACTTCTGGGAGTACAGGAAAACCTAAAGGAGTACAAATTACAAAAAAGAATATTATGAATTTTGTCAACTGGTTTAGCAAGATATGCGTATTACCCTCAAATAGACAAATTGTATTAAATCAAGTATCGTACTCCTTTGATGTATCAGTCATAGCAATATACATATATCTTGCTATGGGGAAAACGCTATATTCCATCGATAAACTTATGATGGATAATTTAAAGGAATTGTTTGAGTATTTGAAAGAAAGTAATATTGCAGCATGGGTGTCTACTCCTACGTTTTTAGAAATCTGCTCATTTGATGAAAAGTTTGACTGCCAAATGTTGAAAGAACTAGAATTGATTATACTTGCGGGCGAAATTCTTTCTAAAAGGCTAGTTGAATCCATAAAGGATAAGTTTCCTAATATTAAAATTATAAATGGATATGGACCTACAGAGGGAACTGTACTTTTAAGCGCTTGCGAGATTACGCAAGAAATGTTAAATGATATAAAATGTTTACCTATAGGAAAAATTTTAGCAGATGGAAAATATAAGATACTGAAAGATGGAAAGGAAGTAAAAGAAGGGGAATGCGGAGAGCTTGTTGTTGTAAGTGATAGTATCAGTAATGGATATTTTAATAATAAAGAGCAGACAGAAAAAGTATTTTTTAATGATGAAAGTGGTAGAAGAGGATATTATACAGGTGATATAGTTTTTGAAGAAAATGGATTATTATATTATGTAACACGAAAAGATACCCAGATTAAGTTAAATGGGTTTAGAGTAGAATTAACAGATATAAGTAATAATTTAAATAAAATTGACAATGTAAGTAATAGTACTGTAATACCTGTATATAAAGAAGGCAGAGTTTCGTATCTTGTGGCTTTTGTTATGTTGAAGGAACAGAAAAATTTATCTGAAATGAAACAAGGAATTGAGATAAAGAAAGAACTTAGAAAGTTAATTCCATCCTATATGGTGCCTAGAAAAGTAGTAATAGTAGAGCAATTTCCGATGAATACAAATGGAAAAGTTGACAAGAAAAAGCTGGAGGAGGAATATCTGAAATGATTCCTTTTACTCAATATGGAAGTTTATTGATAATATATATTTTTACCTTATTACTTATTCCAGCTATTATAGCAAATTTGTTTCAAAAAAAAATAAAGTATTACGGAATAGTTTTAAGTATTCCTATGTTTATTTTGTTACTCGGGCTCGACAGTTTGGCAATAAAATTATTTTGTGTATTTATAGTATGTGAATTGATATTAATAATTGCATATTATTATATTTCAAAAAAGATTTCTAGCGAATTCGTATACTTTATAGTTTTAGGGATGTCAATTTTACCTATATTTCTTGTGAAATTAAGTGTATATACAAGGTTTAGTGGAGTTGGATTTATAGGAATTTCATATATTAGTTTTCGTATATGGCAGTTGATTATAGATATTCATGATAAGCATATAGAAAAACTGTCATTTGGAACTATAATATATTTTATTACTTTTTTTCCAACATTGAGTTCCGGGCCTATTGATAGATACGAAAGATTTCAACAGGATGCGAATAGAGTGATACCACGTACAGAATACTTGACAGAATATTTAGGGGCAGGACTTAGAAAAATTGGCAAAGGTATTATTTATAAGTTTGGTTTTGCTTTTTTAATAAACCAATATATTATATTATCATTGCCAGAAGAACATACGATAAAAACAATTATTATATATATGTATGCATACACATTATATCTATTTTTTGATTTCGCAGGGTATTCTAGTATGGCTATTGGAAGTGGCTATATTCTTGGAATTAAAGTGATGGAAAATTTCAATAAGCCATTTTTGGCACGTAATATGAAAGAATTTTGGGAAAGATGGCATATTTCACTTTCAACATGGTTTGGAGATTATATTTATAAAAGATTTGTTTTAAATAATATGAGAAATGGGTTGTTTAAAAACAAAAAAAATGCTGCGAGATGTGGAAATATGGTTACAATGCTTGTTATGGGAATTTGGCATGGCCCATATTTGTTCTATATATTATATGGCTTATATGAAGGCATAGCATTAGTGATAACAGACATATATATGAAAAGTAAAGTTTATAAAAATTTTAAAAAGAGAAAATATTATAATTGGCTTAGCCGAGTTGTATGTTTTCATGTTGTAGCTGTGGGAATGTTAATTTTTTCAGGGTATCTTTTTTCAATTTAAGTAGGAGGTAATGGAAATGGAAAATTTAAAAGAGATTGCACTAGAAATTTTGGAAGAAGCATGTGAAACAGATGAGGTAAGAGAAGATGAGGAGTTGGATTTATTTGAAGCAGGATTTTTAGATTCGTTAGGAATAGTTTCTGTATTATTAGGAATAGAAGAAAAATGTGGAATACGGTTACAACCAACTGATATACAGAAAGAGGACATTTCAACAGTAACTAATTTTGTAAAATATTTAGAGAAAAAGGTACAATACTAATATGAAGAAACAACTGATCCATGGTGCAATTATTTTATTGGGCACAATTATCATATTTATGAGTATGTTCTTATTAATAAATAGGTATATAGACAATGAGATAGAAAAGATGTATACAAACTATCTTGAACATGAATATGGAACTAAGTCAAACTATGTGTTAGAAAAAAGTGTAGATAAGGACAACTTAATAATTTTAGGATCTTCAGAATTAAGTTCAATGGTAGAGCAAAATCCGGTTAATATGTTTCCAAATTCTGATTTGGATGCAGATGTTACAATTGTGGGACGAGCATATGTACAAAGTCTATTACAATCTATGAATATAGCCACGTTAGGTGAAAGTGCGATGACCACGGAGGACCCGAAAACTGTTGCGATTGTTTCATTACAATGGTTTCAAGGTGATGATATTGATATTTCGGGATTTTTAGCTAATTTTTCAGAACTTCAATTTTATACATTAATGTATAATGAAAAAATAAGTTTTGAAAATAAGAAATATATATGTGAAAGGCTTTTAGAAATATTAGAGACTACAGCAGAATATGAAGATGTGAAAATATATTCTACTCTTTATGGGAAGGATACTACTTTAAATCAAGTTATACTGACAGTACTACAACCATATTATAGGCTAAATTATGAGATGTTGAAATTCAGGGATAAATATGAGCTGTATAATAAAATGAAAAGTATTGAAGTAATGCAGAGTTCTCCAGAAGAAGTGTTAGAAATTAATTGGGAAAAGGAGAATGAAAAAGCAGAACAACAAGGAAAAATGAGTTGTACTAATAATCCTTTTTATGTAGAAGATGAATATTATAACACATATATTAAAGATAAAGTCGAGGAATTAAAAAATACAGGTATTAATGTGAAATTTGAATCAAAGGAAAGAGAAGATTTTATCCATTTTCTTTCTATATGTAAGGATTTAGGGATACAACCATATATAATTATGATGAATACAAATGGATATTATTATGATTATATAGGAATTAACCAAGATGTACGGGGAGAACTATATGATTGGGTATCAGAGCAATGTAAGAAGTATGATATAGATTGTCTTACCTTGGAAGAAAAAGAGTATGAACCATATTTTATGCATGATGCAATGCACTTGGGGTGGAAAGGATGGCTATATGTGGATTATAAAATATCGGAGTATTATTGAAAAACTTAAGAGTACAGGAATTTTACGTTGTTTAGGATATGCAATTCTTTTATTGATATTGTTGTGGGGAATTGTTATTAATACAGGGCCAGAAGTGTCGTTTGTATATAACAATTTTTAGTTAATTTAATGATAAATATTTTATAGGAATTAAATAAGTTGAAATAAAATTTATATTGAGTTAAAAAATTTTGTTTTTATATTATTATCATTTGATGCTATATTGAGAAGCACAGCATTCGCTCCTATTTTAAACCAAATAAAAAGAATGCTCCAAGTTATTAACTGTACACATACATGATGTTTAATGGTTCATAAGTATGACTATATTTCCGGATAGTAGAGGGCAATTTCATTATAGGAGTGAAGACTGTTAGATATGTGTTTTCAATAGTATAAGTATTTTTTGCGTAAATACACCGCTACTGATTAATTTCGAGTAGGTAAATTTAATACTTCTATAGTATTAGTCGTATAGATAATTTTAGGATAGCTGACGAAAATTTAAAAGTAGGAGAAAGTGTACTCTGGGTATTCTTTTGGCTCGTCATAAAATTTGAATATTTATAAACTATTTTTTCGGTTTCTTAATTAAAAATTAGTTATTTTCCCTTTCATCTGGGAGCAGATAGCTGGTTAGAGAGTTGCAGAGAAAGCCTTCCAAGGCTTGTCAGAAATATACGTCAGATAGTTTTACTTGAAATATGATGCGGTGCTGGTATTCTGTTTTAGAAAAAATAGTGACAATAGTATTAGCTTTAGTAAGGTATGTCTGTAAAGATTATGAAATAACTTCGACTAGAGGCCGATTTAGTCATATATGTTTATAATGATAGACATTGCGGCAATTATAAATATCAGAATACTAAAATTTTTTATAACCAGGAGAGACATTCGTTTGATTGCTTATTATTTTTTACGTTGTTTTATCACTTAGATACTGAGTGTATCTTGAATATCTTTAGCTATATAAATATTATATTTTTAGCGATTATTGAAAGGTATTGTCCATGTATCTATATTGCTTGTGTTTGATACATAAGTGTTTTTTGTTTTGCTATGAGTTAAAATTTATTATATCAGAGTCTTAGACTATATATTTATGAAAGTTTTCGGACTCCAGCCAGTCTGTGTTGGAATTTTTCTTCTAATTTTCAGACTGGCTCTTTACGTTTTTATAAAACTCATCCAGCCATTTACAATAATGTTGAGAGATCGGACATGTGAAACAAAAATTATAATCTTCAATCGATGCTTTACTATATAAAACAGAAATATATTCATACATATATCTAAAAAATTGTTTATTCGTTAGTTTTTTCTTTTGCAGCGATTTTTTGAAAATGATTTCTAATAGTTCTTCATTACCTGAATTCCATATAGAATTGACGACAGCTCTGATATTCTTTTCGACACAATTCCAACTTGTATTGTAAAATTTAGCAATATCAATATATAGAGATTTTGTAATTAAGTTTATCCTTTTTACATCATCCATAACTAATAACAAACCATATATTATGTAATCATATCCTGTACATGAATTGTTAGCACCCAGACAATCTAGAAGCCGACTGATAATCTGTCTATAATTCAATGACAATATCCTCCAATCCATTTATAATCTCCGCTAATTATATTAAAATGGAAAAATTTGGAAAACAATAGAATTAATTCGACTATTTTCAACCTTGAATATTTTGAGTAGTTTATGGAATATGACTTTGACGGTTCTAATGATTTTATTGACGCGGCCAGTTACTTTTGCTTATAATAGGAAAGAAGTGTTATAGAGAGTGTTTTAGACATAAAGTCAGTTAGATAAAGCGAAAATAAGAGGTTAACATGAAAAGAATATGTTTTGTAAATTATGATATGACAGTGACAGGAGGCGTTGAACAGGTGACAACTTCACTTGCCAATGCCTTCTGCAATGATTATGAAGTATATATATTTGCAATTTTTGGGAAAGATGGTAAAGTGCCCTATGAATGGGATGAACGGATACATTACCACGCCGAACTAAAATGGGATTGCAGGATACGTAAGAGAATCCAAAAATGTTTTAAACCATTTAAAAAGTATATAAAAGAGAATCAGATAGACCTGGTATTTTTAATGGAGAATCATCCGGCTTTGACAGTATCTCCGGTACGTTTTTTTACAAAGGCAAAGTATGTATTCTGTGATCATGGAGCGTTGATAAATGAGCAGGAGAAAAAGGATATTACAGCTTTTCGATTCTGGGCTTCTCTGATTTCTCATAAGACGGTGACTTTGACAGAGCAAAATAGGCAGGATTATATACGAAGGTTTCATATGAATCCAAAGAAAGTGCAAAGTATCTATAATTGGATTGCACCGGAGGTTTTGGAATGTCGTGGGGAATACGACCATACATCAAAGAAAATTATTACGGTAGGTAGATTCAGTGAGGAAAAAGGATATGATATGCTTGTGGAGGTTGCGAAAAGAGTGCTGACAGTACATCCGGACTGGGAATGGCATTTATATGGAACAGGTGATACTTTGGAAGAGATACGTGAAAGTATAGAGAAAAACCACTTGACTTCACAGGTGATTTTTAAGGGAAATGTGAAGCAGGTATACAGACAGTTTGGGGACTATGCATTTCTTGTCCTTCCTTCTTACAGGGAAGGGCTGCCGCTTGTACTTTTGGAGGCGAAAGCCTGCGGACTGCCGATGATAAGCTTTGATGTAATGACTGGACCGCGGGAGATTATAGAGAACGGGAAAGACGGCTATCTGATTGAACCGTATAATTTGGACAAGATGGCACAGCGGATCGAAGAACTTATGCTGGACGATGAAAAAAGAGTAGCATTCTCAGAGTATACAAAAGAAGGTATACAGCGATTTGAGAAGGAACAGATATACAGGCAATGGCAGGAGCTAATAGAGGAATTGACAAAGCATGCATAGGGTATGCAGACAGGACGGGAAAGAAAATGAAAGTATTACAAGTAGGGATGTCCTATAATCCCGGTGGAATCGAGAGCTTTGTGATGACATATTACAGGCAGATGAGAAAGATGGGGGTACAGTTCGATTTTATTAGTATGTTCCCACAGCTTGCCTATGAAAAGGAGATTCTTTCTCTGGGAGGCAGGGTATTTCATACAACAGATGCCAGAAAGCACCCAATGGCATTTCAAAAGGAAATGATACAAATCTTAAAGAAGGAGCACTATGACGTAGTTCATGTAAACATGCTGTCGGCGGCGAATATTGTTCCTCTGCTGGCTGCAAAACAGAGCAATGTGCCCATAATAGCCGCACATTCTCACAATTCTTCTACCCCGGGATTACTGCGCAATATTCTTCACCGCGTAAATAAAAGTTTGATTCCCAGGACGGCGTCTGTCTATTTTGCATGCAGTGAAGTGGCGGGACATTGGCTTTTCTCGGAAAAGATTGTCAAGGGGAATGCGTTTCATTTGATTCACAATGCTTTGTGCATGGAAAAGTTTTTATTTTCTGAATCTGTCAGGAAAGAAGTAAGAGCAGAACTACACCTAGACGGAAAATTTGTGGTAGGGCATGTGGGAAGGTTTGAGGAACAGAAGAATCATTTGTTTTTGATAGAGGTGTTTCAAAAGGTGGCAGAGGCGCGAAAGGACGCGGTGCTTCTACTGATCGGTGACGGAGAACTGCAGGAAAAGGCTAGACAAAAAGTAAAAGACTGTCATCTGGAAGAAAAAGTACGTTTTCTTGGAATCCGAAAGGATGTGGACAGACTCTGGAAAGCGATGGATGTATTCGTCTTCCCGTCATTATTTGAAGGTCTTCCAATCGTTGCTTTGGAGGCACAGGCATCTGGAATATACAGCGTTATGGCAGATACAATTACAAAGGAAGTAAAATTAACAGACCACGTAGAGTTTCTTTCTTTGGAAGCGACAAAGGAGAAATGGCGGGATTGTATTCTTGCGGCTGAAAAACATAAACAAAAGGAAGCATACAATTCTGCGATAAAGAGACAATTCTGTGAGGCAGGATATGACATCGAGAGCGCGGCGCAGACTTTGTTATCCTATTATGAAAGTGGAAAGAAGGAGAGGGAGAATGGCAGAAATTAGTGTGATCGTACCAGTGTATAAAGTAGAGCCGTATATTCATAAATGTGTGGATTCTATATTGGGACAGACATTTTCAGATATACAGGTCATCCTGGTGGATGATGGAAGCCCCGATCGGTGCGGAGACATCTGTGAGGAATATGCCAGAAAAGATACAAGAATACAGGTAGTGCATAAGGAAAACGGCGGCTTGAGCGACGCGCGAAATGCGGGAATTCCCTATGCAGAAGCCAAATATGTAATTTTTTTGGACAGTGATGACTATATTGAAAAAGATATGCTGGAATATTTATATACAAATATAAAAGAAGCTAACGCTGATATGGCGACATGCGGTATTTATGAAGTCTATAAGGACAGAATAGAGGCACAGAAAGAGAAAGACGATTTTGTATGCAGTGGTGAGGAAGCCTTTCGCTGTATACTGCGGGGACATACGATACGCGGAGAGATATGGAATAAGCTGATAAGAAAAGAATGTATGGTAGATCTCCGGTTTCCGAAAGGCAGACTGTATGAAGATATTTATTATACTGTGGATTTAATGCAGAGAGTAAAGAAAGTAGCAGTCGGAACAAAGCCCAAATATTATTATCTTCATAGAGAGGACAGTATCACAGGCAGGGCATACAGACCGCAGCTTTTTGATATTATTGACGGGTATACAAAGAATTACCAGGTTGTAAAAAGGGCATTTCCAAGTCTGGAAAAGGAGGCGCAGTGCCTATGGATATGGTCCAGATTTATTGTATTAGATAAAATGCTTATGGAAGAAGGGTATAAAAAGCTGGAGGGATATAAAGAACTGAAGTGCTTTATAAAAAGGCATCTGTTTTTGATCATGAAAAATCCCTATTTCCAGAAGAAGCGGAAAACAGCAGCACTGATTTTGTTTTTAAATACAGGCGTGTACCGAAGACTGGTATTTATCAGTGAAGAAAAGAAAAGGTGAAAAATGAAAAAGCATGCGTATCTAATCAAAGCACATCATCAGTTCGGATTGCTTGAAAAGCTGCTGATACTGCTGGATGATGAAAGAAATGATATATATATCCATATAGGAAAGAATGTTATATATGACAAGAGAAAGCTAGAAAGCTGTACTGTACGATCCCATATTTATTTTGTGCCCCCTGTAAAGGAGACATGGGGTGGATACAGCCAGATTAAAAGTGAGCTGTCCCTTTTTAAAGCTGCTAAAAAAGGGGACTATGTATATTATCATTTATTGAGTGGTGCTGATCTGCCGTTAAAAACACAGGATCAGATACATTCATTTTTTAAGCAGAACGAGGGAAAGGAATTTTTGTATTTCTGTCCGTCTGACTTTTGGAAAGAATCTGCATATAAATATGAACAGTATCGCTTTTTGCAGGAAAAAATCGGCAGAGAGAACAGAGGTATCTTATATCAGGCAGAGAGAGTCTCTTTATTCTTACAGAGAAAACTGGGAATCTGCCGGAATTATGGGAACATGTGCTGCTGTCTTGGAGCAAACTGGATGAGTATAACACATGGATTGTTAAAGTACATTTTAAAAAATGAAAGGCTCATTTATAAAATGTTTCATGCAACACTCTGTTGTGATGAGTTTTTTGTACAGACGCTAGTGTGGAATTCTCCCTTCAGAAAAAATGTGTTTTCTTTGAAGGATGATTATTTTGCCTGTTTACGCCTGATTGACTGGAAACGGGGACAGCCATATGTCTGGAGAAAAGAAGATTTTCAAGAACTGATAGATGCACCACATTTGTTTGCACGAAAATTTGATGAGACTATCGATAGCGATATCGTTGATATGGTGTTTGAGACAATACAGAAAAAGCAGGAAAAGGAAAGGAAAACGCATGAGAAGTAAACTGGCTTTTAAAAATATGACTGCGAATCTGCTGTTGCAGGTTATCGTATTTTTGTCGGGGATTATACTGCCCAGATTTATTCTGGAAGCCTATGGTTCCAGTGTCAATGGAATGATTACCTCTGTAAATCAGTTTCTCACCTATCTGGGATTGGCGGAAGCAGGAGTAGGGACAGCGACAGTTGTAGCATTGTATAATCCGCTGGCTTTAAAAAGGACGGATGAAGTAAATTCTATCCTTTCCGCATCACGCCGGTTCTATAACCGTTCCGGCATGTTGTTTTTGGGTCTGGTACTTGTTCTTGTATATGTATATCCTTTTTTAATATCACAGCAGTTAGATAACGGACTAGTCAGAGGAATGATCCTTGTATTGGCGGGAAGTACGCTTGTAGACTATTTTTTCCTGGGAAAGTATAGAGTATTACTCACAGCAAATCAGGAAGGGTATGTGGTGGCGCTGATACAGTCGGCTGGTACTATCGTAAACATGGTGGTCTCTATTCTTCTGATTTATATGGGTTCCAGTGTTCTGGTTGTAAAAGCAGTTGCAACAGGTGTGTATATGCTTCGTCTGCTTTTGGTAAAGGCATATGCAAAACGCAGATACCCCCAGCTTGATTTCCATGCGGAGCCGAAGGAAAATGCACTGAAGCAGAAGAATGCGGCACTTTTGCATCAGGTAGTGAGTATCATTGTAAATAATACGGATACCGCCATACTGACAGTCTGCCTTGGCAGTAGATCGCTTCTTGAGGTCAGTGTCTATGGAACCTATATGCTGGTGGTAAACGCGGTAAACCAGTTGATGACTTCCTTTTCTAATGGGCTGACTGCCGGATTTGGGGAAGTGATTGCCAAAGGGGAAGATGAGGTATTAAAGAAAAGCTATTCTAGCTATGAATATATGTATATGGTGATTTTATTTATTGTAATTGCATGTATGGGAGTGTTGATTCTTCCCTTTATTAAGGTATACACGATAAATTTAAAAGATGTAGAGTATGTTCGTCCGGTACTGGGCGCCTTATTTACGCTCATTGTATTGATGCAGAATGTCAGAATTCCAGGGCTTACGATCATCTGTGCCGCAGGACATTATAAAGAGACGAGGCGACAGGCAATCCTTGAGGCAATCATTCACCTTGTTGTATCTTTGTCTTTCGTCTGGAAATTCGGAATGGCGGGGGTACTGGCAGGGGCAGTGTGCTCATATGGATACCGGTCATGTGATATTGTGCTATATAACAATAAGTATCTGATAAAAGGCTCCGGGAAAATGTCGTTTATTCGTATTTTCAGGAACGGGATTGCGGTAGGAGCGTTGATATGTCTGGGTATCTTCATCATTCCGCAGGAAATGACCTCCTTTATTTCCTGGTTTTTCTACGCTGCAGGTATGGGAAGCGTAGCTGTAGCCATAATTGTAGCTGTAAACTATCTGGCGGAACCGCAGGAATTTAAAGAATTACTGATGCGGGTAAAAGGAATACTAGGGAAGAAGTAAAAGAGGGGATAAGGTTATGAGGAAGATAAAGACAGCGACTGAAAATATTTATATGCAACTACTCATAATCACAGCCGCGGTTATCTGGACATTGCAGCTGCAGACATCGAATATTTTCACAGTCATACTTTTGGTGGGAGTATATTGCTTTTTACAGACAAAGGTATATGAGCAGGATAGGCTAGAAAGGCAAATAGTTTCTATATTGTCTATTGGATTTTCTGTTTTATGGGTTGCAGGAAATTATGAAGCATATCAGATGAACGGCGTAGGAAAGATATTACAGTATATAATATCAGTATGTGGACTGTATATGCTGATAAATAAGATTTTAGGACTGCTTTTTCATAAGCTGCTGGCGATTGAACTGTATGAGGAAAGGAAATTAAAAATAAGACCTTGGATATTTGCAGTTGCTGTTTTTGGTATTTGTATTCTATGCTGGCTTCCCTATTTCCTTGCCTATTATCCGGGAATTATAACAGATGATGCAGAGTGGCAACTGGCGCAGGCGATAGGATTACGTTCTTACAGCAATCACCAGCCGTGGATACACACAATGCTCCACAGACTGTTTTATTCTTTAGGTTTTTCTCTTTTTCATACACCTAATGCAGGGGTTGCAGCCTGTGTTATAGCGCAGATGTGCGTGATGGCAGGCAGCTATGCCTATCTTTTAATGACATTTTACAAAGAAAAGCTGCATAAATATTTTATTTTTGGTTGTCTGTTATTTTTTGCGGTTATTCCTTTTAATGCAGTCTATGCAGTGACTTTATGGAAGGATGTGCTGCTTGGCGCTGTAGTGCTTTTGTTTTCTCTTTCTATATGGAAAATAATTAGAAAAAGCGAAGCTGGAAAAGGAGCAGGTGATTATGTTTTATTTGGTATAACGGGAGTTTTACTTTGTATATTAAGAAGTAACGGATATTATGCATATTTATTGTGTATACCGTTTTTTATTCTATTTTTTAAAAGAAAGCGTAAAATTATAATTCCGATATGTATAACAACAGTAATGCTTACTGTATTTTATAAAGGACCTGTTTTAGAATACTACGAAGTAGAGCCCCCAGATAGAATTGAATCATTGTCTATTCCAGCACAACATATTGCCAGAGTCATAGTAGACGGAGGGGAACTTACGCGGGAGCAGTATGAGCTTTTGGAAAAGGCAGTAGATGTCAGCCAGATAAAAGAGGTATATTTTCCTACGATTTCGGATCCTATAAAAACGTTAGTCAGAGAAACCGGAGATCAAGAATATATAGAAAAGCATAAATGGGACTACTTTAAATTATGGCTGGAGCTTGGCGTCAGACATCCTTCTACCTATCTTAAGGCACAAATTGACCAGACAAAAGGATATTGGTATCCAGATGTACAGTACTGGGTGACAACTACCATGCTAAAGGAAAATGACTGGGGAATGTTCCGCGATTCAAAACTTCCGGATAGTGTTGTGAAGAGTATGGAATTTTGGGAAAACATATATATAGATATTCCTGTTTTGGGGCTTCTATGGAGTATTGGATTTTATACATGGATGTTGTTTGTACTGGCAGGAATTTCTATCAAGAAGGGCAAGTCAATTCTACCGTTTTTACCAGTACTGGCAATTCTTATATCTTTGTTTATTGCAACTCCAGTACAGGCGGAATTTCGGTATAGTTATGCAATGATAACGACGATGCCATTGTTTATAGTAATAGGATGTAGTAATTTACAGGAGAGAAAAAATGAGAAAAATAGCAGTGTTGATACCATGTTATAATGAAAGTATGACAATTGAGAAGGTAGTAAAAGATTTTAAAGAAGCTCTTCCAGAGGCAACTATCTATGTATATGACAATAATTCTTCAGATCATACAGATGAAATAGCAAAAAAAGCAGGGGCAGTTGTGAGATATGAATACCGTCAGGGCAAGGGAAATGTGATTCGCAGTATGTTTCGGGATATTGAAGCAGACTGTTATATTATGGCGGATGGGGATGACACATATCCGGCGGAACATGCAAAAGACATGGCAAAGCTAGTACTGGATAAAGGCGTAGACATGGTAATTGGAGATAGATTATCTTCTACTTATTTTACAGAGAATAAAAGGCCGTTTCATAATATGGGCAACAAAATGGTACGTTTTTTTATCAATAAACTGTTTGGCAATGAAGTTAGGGACATTATGACTGGATACAGAGCGTTCAGCAGAAGGTTCGTAAAATCATTTCCGGTTTTGTCAAAAGGATTTGAGATAGAGACAGAGATGACAATTCATGCTGTAGATAAAAATTTCCTGTTAGAAGAAATACCGGTATTATATAGGGACAGACCGGATGGGAGTGAATCAAAATTGAATACGTTTTCAGACGGAATAAAGGTGTTATCTACGATAGCCACATTATTCAGAGAATACAGGCCATTTGCATTTTTTTCTAGTATCGCAGTAGTTCTGTGGCTGCTCGCAGCAGTTCTGTTTATTCCAGTATTAATAGAGTTTCTGCATACCGGTTTGGTGCTGCGGTTTCCGACATTGATTGTATCTGGGATTATCGCGGTAATGGGGATGCTTTTATGGGTATGCGGTATTATTCTTACAGTGATCGTAAAAAAACATCGTCAGCTATATGAGATTCTGTTAAATCAGATGGAGAGAACAGATGAATAAATTGATGGCACAGATTTTAAAATTTGGCGTAGTCGGTGGAAGTGCGTTTTTAATAGATTATGGGATCATGATTGCCCTGACGGAGTTTTTGGGAATCCATTATTTAGCATCCAGTGGGATTTCTTTTGCCGTATCGGTTATATATAACTATATGTTAAGTGTAAAATGGGTATTTGATGTTGATAAGTCCAATGATAAAAAGAAAGAATTTTTGTGGTTTGTAGTTCTAAGCCTTATCGGACTGGGATTGAATCAGATATTGATGTGGGCTTTCGTAGATGGGCTGTGTGTGTTTTATATGTTAGCTAAAATTATCGTTACGGCAATTGTTATGATATATAATTTTGTGACAAGAAAACTTTTTCTGGAAAAGAAATAGAAAGGATACCGGCTTACAAAAAGATATTTTTTTCAGTAAGCCAGTATCATATTATAAGGCTTTAGCGTGCTTTTGGTATATAAGTGCCCAGAATAAAAGAGGAGCTGTATACATCAGGTGCATTACATATCGGCCGATTGTGCATGGGCAGAGGATACAAAGGGCAATGCTTCCAAAAACGGGGATCAAGACAGGAAGCATTTTTTTATTGCGTGAAAACATCCAGCAGAATACAGCTACAGGTATCCACCAGGAAAAAATAACTATCTGGAAGAAAAGAGAAGTGATTGGTATTTCTGTTAAAAGGCTGTAAGCTTTTACAAAATAGTAGTGAACAGTGGATAAACTAGAAGGCTGGTAAATGATTTTATTATGCAGCCCGCTTCCAGGCTCGTCAAAAAGCTCAAACGTATTTACTGGAAAGAAATATCCTAAGCATGTTCCAAGTGTAGCTTCCAGATAGGTGTCGGGGTGTTTTAATCCTTGGGAAAACCAAGTTTTTAGATAATTTTTAAACAAATCAGGGTCTATATTCTGAATTCCATAATAATCTCTATAAAGAGGATTTTGAAATTTTACTGGATCTTGTACAGTGAGTAAATAACGCTCAGCCAAAGTATCATAATCCAGAATTGGATCGATTGCTTCTTTTTCCTTTGGTGTTACTTCTTCTGGATGATCGACAGCATATTTGGCTGTCTGCTGGAATAAAATACCAAGAGTTTCTTGTTTTCCTCCTGGGCGGCAGGATATGACAGGGAAGAGAAATAGCGGCATGAGAACAAGTACAATCACTGCCGGCAGCAGAAAAGAAATAACAAGCTGCTTCCAGTATTTTTTGTATAAGAACAGAAGAAAAACACACGTAAAAACAAGAAGATAGGCTCCTGTTTTTTTGGTGAGAGAACTAAGCAGAGCTAAGAAAAAAAGCAGAAGCAGTTTTTTCTTTTGCAGCAGACTCCTCCCATTCGTGATAACAAAATCAAGAAACAAAAGAAACCAGAATACATAAATCCAGGCGTACAAAGAGTCTTTTAACATAGTGATCGCATACTGAGGTATGGGAGGATAAAATGCAAAAAAAACGAGTGCTATCAGACAGTGAGCATTTTT
The DNA here is from genome assembly GCF_055387595.1 of Mediterraneibacter flintii. Lineage (NCBI taxonomy): Bacteria > Bacillati > Bacillota > Clostridia > Lachnospirales > Lachnospiraceae > Mediterraneibacter > Mediterraneibacter flintii. The sequence goes on along the minus strand of NZ_AP031405.1, from coordinate 2,356,515 downwards.
TAATCCATGCTGTTTCATAAAAATACAGGACATTGAGAATGCCAGGGCTGTAAGAAAGCATTGGATGAGTATAAAAAGGAAACAGCCAATATTTGCGGAGTGGAAAAGTGTTTGTCCAATCCAGATAAAGCTGCCAAATACAAAGGTATCAAAAATTGGATGATGATCCAGCAGATCTTTCGTACCGTTTAGATAATCAAAGAAAAGCTCTATCTGTGTTGAGGTATCGCCAAAGCTTGTGCCTGGATAATAAGCAATCATATAAGGCAGCCAGGCCAGGAGAAGAATTCCGGTGCAGAAAAGAAGAGACGGGATTGTTTGAGCAAAAAGAGGAAAAGCATTCAATCGACAGTTACAGGAAATTTTGCTATGGACGGTCTGAAAAAGGCAATAGAAAAATTTAAGAATGAAGGCATATAGGACAGTAAGTACTATAATAAGCAGTAGAGTAAGAGAAAGATGTCCGGCAAGGAGGTGTGACGTTTTATAAACATTCCATGATACTACGGAGGAAATAGATAATAAAAAAGAACAGAATAACAATACTAAATTCATCAGATTTACCTACTTTCTAAGTTTCGTAATTGTTTTATATCATAAATGAAAGTGAAAGTAAATAACTGATTAAGAATAGAAGTGGAAGCATATACTTTGTTTATATTCGGCGCAAAGTTTTGCTGGACGTTTTTTCAATTTTCGGAGAATTTAGGAATTTCTCAATAAATAGTTGAATCTTTTTATCCTTTGTTGTACTATGATAAACAGGTAAAAAATAGAGTATAAACAGTAAGAAAAATACAAATAAAATTTACAAAGCGAGGAATTCTATGTCAAAAAATGTAAGAAGGCGCGGCAGAAAGCTTGCGCGTAAGAAACGTGGAAACTGGTTCACAAGGATGCGGACATGGCAGAAGGTTCTAGTATGTTTTGTTGGGGTTTTTGTCTGCCTGCTGGCAACAGCAGCAACGTATGTTGCTGCAAAATGGAGCAAAGTGGATACGCAGGAAATTAAAGCAGAGGATTTGATTATCAACAAAGAAGTACAGGAAAATATTGACCTGGGAGAAGGATATACAAATGTTGCGTTATTTGGGGTAGATTCCCGGGACGGTAACTTGGGAGAAGGAAACCGTACAGACTGTATTATCGTAGCCAGTTTAAATAATGAGACAAAAGAAATCAAGATGGCATCTATATACAGGGACACACTCTTGGATTTGTCAGAGGGCACCTACCAGAAATGTAATGCGGCATATAGTTATGGTGGGCCTACGATGGCAGTAAATATGCTGAACATGAACCTGGATTTGGACATACAGGATTATGTAACTGTGGATTTTGGGGCAATCGCAGATGCGATTGATTTATTAGGCGGCCTGGAGATGGATGTTACGGATGAAGAGGCTTATTATATCAGTGAGTATCTGCAGGAAACGGCCGATTCAGCCGGAAAGGAAGCTCACTTCCTGGACTATGGTGGACATATGGTTTTAGACGGAGCGCAGGCGACTACATATGCAAGAATTCGTTCTACAGAGGGCGGGGATTTTACCCGTACAGAACGGCAGCGTCTTGTAATTGAAAAAATTGTAGAAAAGGCAACACAGACAGATTTGGGAACACTCAATACGATCATTGATGAAGTATTTCCGCAGATTTCTACCAGCTTTACACTGCCAGAGATTTTAAATTATGCGAAGGCATATAAGGACTATAAATTAGTTGGAAATACAGGATTCCCAATGGATTTGACGACGGATACACTGTCAGAGCTGGGAAGTGTTGTTATTCCACAGGATTTGGCAAGCAACGTATCAAAGCTACATGAATTTTTATTTGGTACTACAGGATATACTCCGTCGTCGACGGTCAATACATTGAGCGCGAACATTGCTTATACGGTAAGTACGGCAGGAAGCTCTGGTACTTCGAGTACGGAAACAAATGCATCAGAAACGGAGCAGACGTATTCAGAAGGAGGCAATTCATATGGTGGTTCCCAGGATTATACGGAACAGGAGATACCAGAAACCACCGAGCCTGTTATCCCAGAAACTCCACCGGTAGATGATGGATCGCAGGGGACAGGCGGCACAGGAGATACAGGCGGCGCAGGAAATGCAGGCAGCGGCGGTGAGACTCCGGGCGGCGGCACGGATACGGGCGGCAGCGTAGAAGGACAATAGGCAATAGAAGTAGTTGAAAGAAAGACCAGGCAGGACTTTGAAAAGGACTGCCTGGTTTTTGCGTCAGCTAAGGCAGATACTGTGCTGAAAAATGGAATCAATTGGAAAAGGTTGTTTTTTTCTGTCAAATAGGTTATAATTCACATACAAATATCGTGGGGAGATTTGTAAAAAGCAAAAGGGAAGTGTAAATAAAAGAATAATAGGGGTGATGAAATGAAAAAGAGAGTTTCTATCGCATTGCTGTGTTTTTCAGTAGCACTTAGCAATGCTCTTTTAAGTCTACCTGTCAAAGCGGCGGATTCCATGCAGGAGGCAGAGCCGTACAGTGCAACAGATTTTGAAGCCTATCTGACAGAGCAGGGATTTCCAGAAAGCTATAAAACAGAATTAAGAAAGCTGCATGACAGCTACCCAAATTGGATTTTTGAGGCACAGCATACGGGGCTTGAATGGGTGGAAGTGGTCAGCGCAGAGAGCACTATCGGTAAGAATCTTGTGCCAGGTTCCAGTATTACTTCATGGAAGTCGACAGACGAAAAGGTATATAACTGGGAAACAGGAGAATGGGCAGAGCTGGATACCGGCGGATGGGTCGCGGCGTCTCCTGCGATTATAGAATATTATATGGATCCGAGAAACTTTTTGGATGAAACGTATGTTTTTCAGTTTTTAAAGCAGAGCTATAATCCACAGACAGAGACAAAAGAAGGGATTGAAAATATGACTGTAGGGACTTTTCTTGCAGGAACATATGAAGAGGGTCAGACACAGTTATATTCGGATGCTTTGATACAGGCGGCGCAGGTTTCGGGGGTCAATCCATATGTCCTGGCTTCTATGATCATTATGGAGCAGGGAAGAGATGGAAGCGGTGCATCTATTTCCGGAAAGGTAAAAGGATACGAAGGATACTATAATTATTTTAATATCGGAGCATATAAGACAGACAGCATGTCTGCTGTAGAAAGAGGCTTATGGTTTGCAAAAGGAAGTGGACAGGATGCAGTATCATATAATCGTCCATGGGATACAAGAACAAAATCCATTATAGGCGGGGCAGAGCATTATGGAGAAAACTATGTGAATCAAGGCCAGGATACCTTGTATCTAAAGAAATTTAATGTACAGGGAGACAATTTGTACAATCACCAGTATATGACAAATGTTGCAGGCAGTGCTTCAGAGGGTAGTATTATGTCAGAGGCATACACAGATGCTCTCCGAACGGGAAATCTGACATTTAAGATTCCAGTATATGAAAATATGCCTGAGGAAGTATGCCAGAAGCCAACTGGAAATGAAACACCAGTCAGAGAGGAAGAGCAGACCAAGCCAGATACAGACCAAACGCCAGAAAGTGGAGGAGAGGGCACGAATACAGATATTACAGAAGGAACTGGCAGTGTAGATTCTGGAAGCACAGAGGAAAATAATTCCAATACGGGAAATAATGGAAATGAAAATATCAATGGAAACATTGAGCTGACCGGAGGCGAAGCAAAGGTTGGAGATACGGTGACTGTGAAAGCGGAAGTGAGCAGTGAAAAGGCGGCTATCAGCAGCTACTCTATAAGCCTTATCTACGATCCGCAGAGCTTAGAGTTTATACCGGACGATTCTCAAAGAGGAGGCGTTGGTGCAGCAAATCTGGAGGGGGCTTTAGAACAGGCGGAAAGTACAGTTGAGTTGGAGGCTGTATTTAAAGTATTAAAGGCAGGAGAACATAAAATAGGCATATCAGAAGCACGAGTGCTGACAGCGGACGAAGTATTGTTGACGATGAGCAGCCAGGCTGCAACTGTGAAAGGAATACAGAATGCGGAGGTCTCTGGGGATGAAACCGAGGGAGGCCTGGATACTTCTGGTGATTCAGGAACAGTGCCTCCTCAGAACGGGGCGGGGCATACGTCAGATACTTCAGAGAAACCACAAGCACCTGCTTCGGGAACGCCAGAACAGCCGAATACATCTGCGTCTGGTGCATCAGAGCAATCAGATGCATCTGGTACAGATATAGCAGAGAAAGGAAACGAAGCGACAAATACTGGAAATACAAGTAAGGATTCGGCAGAAAAGCGGGAAGGCACAGGAATACAGAATAAAAACAGCAGCGTACAATATGAGGAAGCAGAGGCGCCTGTTACGAAAGATTCGAATGTCAGCGGCATACTTGGAATAATAGGAGCCGTCAGCGCGGGAAGTGCAGTGCTGATTATCATAGCTGTGATAGCTATAAATGCTGTATCGGTAAGAAGGGAACGGAAAGAGGATTCCATTGACTAAAGCTGAATACTTATGGACATTTTTATTTAAAGAGTGTATGATATAAAAGAGTTGGTATATACATACCTAGAGATAATGAAAGAGATTAAACACAAAAGAGAGGAATTCTACATGAAAGCAATGAAGAAAATAGCTGCTGTTTTATTATCTGTATGTCTTGCCCTTCCGGTAATGTCTCTGACAGTATTTGCGGCAGATGGTACGCTGATGTTTTCCGATCCTGAGACAAAAGTAGGGGAAAACGTAAGTGTGGACTTAGTGATACAGACAGGAGGCGCAGCGATCGGAGACGCAGATGTAACAATGAGTTATGACGCGACGTCTTTGGAATTTGTCAGCGGAACAGGAGTACAGGCAGATGGTTCTGGGAAGCTCACGTTTTCAGGCAGCGGTACGGGAAGCGAGACAGAGCTGCGCACGACGATAGAATTCAGGGCGCTAAAAGCAGGAGATACAACAATTAATGTAGACGAATATACAGCTTATTTATATTCAGATGAAAGCCTGAATCTGTCACAGGGCTCCTCCGCAGTGAAAATCAACGCGGCGGATGACGGCAGTACATCAATAGAAGCTTCATCTACAGCAGGTACTGCAGCGGCTACAGATGTAAAGGTGACTGTAGACGGAGTCGAGTATAGCTTTTCAGAGGCATTTACTTCTACAGACATTCCAGAGGGATACACGGAGACGACTTTGACATTTAATGGGGCAGAGAGAAAATTTGTCACCAGTGAAGGGGGAGTGTATCTCGGGTACTTGGTTGACAGTACAGGAATAGGAAGCTTTTTCCTTTATAATGAAGAGGATGCAACATTTGCGCCGTATGTAGAGATGGAGATATCGGAGACAACTTCGATTATTCTGTTGAATGATCCAGACGCGGTTTCGTTGCCAGATTCCTATCAGGAAACGGATTTAACTGTTTTAGATCAGACGTTCCCTACATGGAACGACGCGGCGGGAAATGAAAGATATTATATCATCTATGCATTGAATACAAGGACGGGAGTTAAGGGGTTGTACCAGTATGATATGGAAGATGGTACATATCAGAACTTCGAAGCGCCGGAAGTAGTAGAAGAAAAGACAGATGCTTCTTTTCTTGGAAAAGTAAAGAATTTTGTTGCAGAGCATTTGCTGATCGCCATGGTTGCAGGCGCTGTATTGGTGCTGTTTCTTTTGATATTGGTAATTGTCCTGGCTATCAAGGTAATCCACCGGAATCAGGAGCTAGATGATTTATATGAGGAGTATGATATTCCGCTGGAGGAGGAATCGCAGGAAAAGCTTCCGGAAAAAGCGAAATCCAGAAAACAGTTTGTCGGTTATGAGGATGAAGAGTACGATGACGATTATGAGGAAGAATATGACGATTATGAGGAAGAGTACGACGAGGAATATGAAGAAGCCGACGAGGAAGCCGATTATGAGGATGAAGATGACCTTTATGACGATTATGAGGAAGAAGTAAAACCTGCTGGCAGAAGCAGAGCAAAGGGCGCTGTAAAAACCGGAAGAAGGAATAAAGCTTCTTCTGGTAAGGACGAGGACTATGATATAGATTTCATAGATTTGTAAAAGAATCTTAATATTTATAAAAGGCAAAGTAGTTTAAGCTATGGAACAGAGTTGAAACTGCTTTGCTTTTTTATTGTATTAGGAAACTTCATTCCCTATACAATAAACCCTCTGGGCGGGATGCGCACGCCGCAATAAAGAAATTTTACCGCTTTGCGGTATTTCGGCGGCGCGCAAAGTGTACAAGCCCATCAAGAGTGAGGGGCAGGGAAGTTGAAGTGTGCTTGTCCACTTTGTTCATTTACAATTATTAAAAAATTTGTTACAATATGTCTCATAGCGGAAAATTATATATGCGAAGGGAGCAAATATTTATGTGTGGCATCGTTGGATACATTGGAGACAGACAGGCAGCGCCTATACTGTTGGATGGATTGTCAAAATTAGAATACAGGGGATATGATTCAGCAGGGATCGCAGTGTTTGATGGAAGCAGCATCAATATGACAAAAGCAAAGGGCAGACTGAAGGTATTGGAGGAATTGACACATGATGGGGAAACTCTTCCTGGAGAAATGGGAATCGGCCATACAAGATGGGCGACTCACGGAGAACCCTCTAATACAAATGCCCATCCGCATTTGAATAAGAAGGAAAGTATTGCTGTAGTACACAATGGAATTATAGAGAATTATCTGAAACTAAAGAAAAAACTAATCAGCAAAGGGTATGAATTTATATCGGATACAGATACGGAGGTCATTGCCCATCTGTTAGATTATTATTATGATGGTAATCCTCTGCGTGCAATTACAAAGGTAATGCACCGGATGGAAGGTTCTTATGCACTTGGAATTATTTTCAAAGATTTTCCAGATGAACTGTATGCTGTACGAAAGGACAGTCCACTGATAGTCGGACATACGAAAGGTGGGTGTATCATCGCATCCGATGTTCCGGCAGTGTTGAAATACACGCGAGATGTCTATTTTATTGAAAATGAAGAGATTGTGCGTATGGAAAAAGACGCAATGGAGTTTTTCAATGTAGATGAGGAACAGATTGAGAAAGAATCCACGCATATTGATTGGGACGTGGACGCCGCTGAGAAAGGCGGATACGAGCATTTCATGTTAAAAGAAATGTATGAACAGCCAAAGGCAATTACGGATACTTTTTCACCTCGGATCAAAGGCAGTGAAATCGTGATTGATGAGCTGAATATGACGGATGAGGAGATTCAGGCAATCAGGAAAATTATGATTGTTGCCTGTGGTTCCGCGTACCATGCAGGGGTGACTGGAAAATATGTATTTGAAGGAATGGCGCGGATACCTGTAGAGGTAGATTTGGCCTCTGAATTTAGGTATCGGGATCCGATTATGGAAGAGGGAACACTGGTGATTGTTATCAGCCAGTCAGGAGAGACGGCAGATTCTCTTGCGGCGCTTCGTGAGTCAAAAGAAAGAGGGGCAAAGGTTCTTGGAATTGTCAATGTTGTGGGAAGCTCGATTGCCAGAGAAGCAGATAATGTAATGTATACATGGGCAGGGCCGGAGATTGCCGTTGCAACTACAAAAGCATACTCCAGTCAGTTGATTGCGTTGTACCTTCTGGCAATTAAATTTGGTAAAGTAAAGGGTGTTGTGTCTAAAGAGCAGGTGTATGGTTATATTGAAGACTTGAAACGACTTCCGGAGCAGGTAGAAATGCTTCTGAATAACAAAGTGAAAATACAGAAATTTGCAAATCGTTATCTTGCGGCACATGAAGTGTTTTTTATTGGGCGTGGAATCGATTACGCAATTTCTATGGAGGGGTCTCTTAAATTAAAAGAAATTTCCTATATTCATTCAGAGGCCTATGCGGCAGGAGAGTTAAAGCACGGAACGATTTCACTGATTGAGGAGGGAACGCTGGTGGCGGCTGTTCTGACGCAGAAGGAGCTGTACAAAAAAATGATCAGCAATATGGTGGAGGTAAGCACCCGCGGAGCGTTTGTACTGGCAGTGACAAATGAGGGAAACGACGAAGTAGAACGTGCAGCAGATTATGTGATTTATATCCCAGAGACAAATAAGTTTTTTGCAAATTCTCTTGCAATTATACCGCTTCAGTTGTTCTCCTATTATATTTCAGTAGGAAGAGGATGCGATGTAGATAAGCCAAGAAATCTGGCAAAATCAGTGACAGTAGAATAAAGAAGTATAATTTCTGATAGGAAATGAAGAATGAGAATGCTGTAAAACGGCGTTCTCATTCTTGGCTTTTTCAGAGTTAGTTCAATAATTAAACACAGATTTGACACAAAAGGCGGTTATGATAGGAGCATAAAATAGAAGAAGGAAGGAATTGTTATGGAAAATCAATATAGTTATTATAATCCGCAGGGACAGCCAGGAAACCAGCAGTCCGGCGATAATAAAAAGAAAAAAAAGAAAATGCCGAAAGCAGTCGCAGTAACGGGCCTTGCGCTTTTATTTGGGCTTGTTTCCAGCGCTACGTTTATATCAGCCAATATTGTGGGAAATAAAATACTTGGCTGGAATCAGTCTTCTGATAAATCCGTGAGTACTTCCTCTGGACAGGTGAAAAATAATGCTTCTCTTACACAGACGTCCAGTGTTGTTACATCTGATGTATCAGAGATTGTGGAACAGGTGATGCCGTCTATTGTGTCTATTACAAATATGAGTGTACAGCAGGTACAGGATTTTTTCGGCGGGGTGTATGAGCAAAACAGTGAAAGTGCGGGGACTGGGATTATCATTGCGCAAAATGATTCAGAGCTTCTGATCGTAACAAACAATCATGTGATAGAGGGGAGTGAAACTCTGACAGTTACATTTCGTGACAATTCTAGTGTAGAGGCGGACTTAAAAGGGACAGATGCCGCCCATGATTTAGCGGTAATTGCAGTTCCACTTAAATCTATATCAGATGATACGAAGGAGGCAATATCTGTTGCGAAGCTAGGAGATTCTACAAAATTAAAAGTTGGGGAACCCGCTATCGCAATTGGAAATGCATTGGGATATGGGCAGTCTGTTACGACCGGTGTCATCAGTGCGACGGATCGTTCCAGTGCACAGGCAAACGGACAGACAGAAGAGTCATCGGATAGTGATGTAAGCTTAATTCAGACAGATGCAGCTATCAATCCGGGAAACAGCGGTGGAGCTCTTGTCAATGCAAGCGGAGAGGTAATTGGAATCAATTCTTCGAAATTAGTAGGAGAGACAGTGGAGGGAGTAGGGTATGCCATTCCAATCAGTGATGTCTCAGATATTATTACAGATCTGATGAACCAGGAAACAAAAACAAAGGTAGATGAAGATGACCAGGGCGCAATCGGTATCAAAGGATTTGACGTAACATCGGAATATGCACAGCAGTTTAATATGCCGATCGGGGTTTATGTATCAGAGGTGACAAAAGGCGGCGGAGCAGCCGATGCAGGATTGACAAAAGGAAGTATTATTACAGGAATTAATGGAACGACAGTCACCAGTATGGAGAACTTGAAAAATGAACTGCAATATTACGAACAAGGAGAAAAAGTGACGTTGACTGTTGAAATACCGGAAAATAACGGAGAATATACAGAAGAAGAAATAGATGTAATACTAGGAAAAAAATAGAGTGATTTTTTAAAACAAAAAGAGCTGTGACATTTTAATGCCACAGCTCTTTTTAGAAATCGGGGTGACAGGATTCGAACCTGCGACCTCACGGCCCCCAGCCGTGCGCTCTAACCAAACTGAGCCACACCCCGATGCCTTATATATTATATACAACTTTTACACAAAAGTAAAGCGGAACCTTTTTTTCTTTTTTTCCATACTATAATACTGTAAAGTTTTTAGGAAAGGAGCAATCGCAAATGGCGAATTGTCAAAACAATATGCGCTATGGACGTCAGACCTCCATGCGTAATCCGTATATGCAGAATCAGAATAACGGATGCCGCCCTGTACCAGAACCGGTAAACCGCAGTGCTCAAAGCAGCCGTTCTTCTTCAATCTGTCCTGGGCATTCAAAGGCTCCGGTGGATACAATGCCTCTTGCTATGGCGTATGTTCCCTGGCAGAAATGGCAGAATATTTATGAACCCTGCAAAGGCCTTAATCAAGGGACGATTTTTCAAGATCTTGATAAACCATTCCATGGAAAAGGAGGATGTAACCGATGAGCAAACAGCCAGGCAGAAAAGAGCTGCTCAACTATATTAACCAGGTTAGTTTTGCAGTAGATGATGTGAAATTATACCTGGATACGCATCCGTGTGATGAGGAAGCACTTTCCTATTTCCAGGAATACAGCCGTCTGCGCGGCCAGGCACTTAAGGAATATGCTTCATATTATGGACCATTGATAGTGGATACAGCCGATTCCTCCTGTTCTGACAGATGGAACTGGATTAATGAACCGTGGCCATGGCAGGAAGGAGGATGTTAGTATGTGGAATTATGAAAAAAGATTGCAGTATCCAGTAAAAATTACGCAAACAAATCCTAAAATTGCGCAGATTATTATTTCTCAGTTTGGCGGACCAGATGGAGAACTAGCTGCCTCCATGCGCTATTTGTCTCAGCGTTATACGATGCCGTACAAAGAAGTTACTGGAATACTTACAGATATCGGAACAGAAGAAGCAGTACCGCGAGGCTTTACATAAAGCCCCGCAGACCGCGAAAATACGTTCATTTCATTACATAATGTACAGACACGTCTGCACAATGAGGCTCTAAATAGCTAAGAACGCGGGACGCGGGGATAAATTTCAAGCTGAAAATTTGCCGTATTTCCGCATCCGCGTTTATTGCGCTCCGTCTTTGTGTATACAATACGGTCGATTAATTCTTTTAGAAAGCGGTTTTTATCCTGCACACTTAAATAATTGTAATTGTCAATCAGCTTTTTGCATCGAGGAATAAAATTAGCTTTGTCAGCCTGTATTTTACTCTCATATTCAATTTCCTGCATAAGAGCTGTCCGTTTTTCCTTTAATGCTTTTTCGCGGTCAGAAATTTCTTTTTGTCGGGAAAGGAAAACATCTGTATCATAAATACCCTGCTCAAGCAGATCGTAGAGGTTGCCACGCTGAACGGACAATTTTCTTAAATCTTCGTCAAGCTCGGAGAGAGCAGACTGCTTCAAGGCAATCATCTCATCAAAGCGTGAGGTATCTTCCACATCTTTCAGTTCATATTCTGATGTCCAGTCGTTCAAAATATCAAGAATGACTTTTTCAACAACATACAAAGGAGAGCCGACAGTTCCACAGCCATACGGGCAGTATAAAAAATCATACGCCGCCTTCGTGTGTGTAGGGCGCCGGCGCATGGCACGGCCGCAGCAGGAACAATATATGATTCCTGCAAGGGGATTTTTGACAGTGTAATCTCGATTGACAGGCAGAGCAGCAGAAGAAAGATGTTCATTTGCGATTTTAAATGTTTCCTCTGAAATCTGGCCCTCATGCATCCCATTTGCCAGTTCATAAGATTTCTGACGAGGACGAATCTTTTTAAGCTGTCCGTTCTGCATTTTTTTGACTGTTTTTCTGTGACCTAAGCGCACCATGCCTATATTATGTTCATTTTCTATAATTCCCCTGATAGTTACGCCGGTCCATGTCGAAGCGTTGTTTCGGGTAGGAACCCCCATTTTATTAAATAAATTTGCAACCTTATCCGGCCCGACAGGAACGCCATCAGCTCCATATGCGATTAAATCGTACATCATTTTTAAATATTTGCTTTCTGCCGGATCCGGTCTTAAAGAAAACCCTCTTTGTTTTGATAACTTATAACGCTCCCAGCCATACGGAGCAATATTACCGATAAATTTCCCTTCCAGGAATGATTGATGACGTCCGGTTTCAAGTCGGCGGTTAATCGTTTTATATTCACGTCGAGACATGAAAAGGTTAAATTCGAAATATTCAGAATCAGACGGGTCGGACGGATTATAAATTTTAAGCGGCGTTATAATGAGCGTATCGGAATACGTAAATGCCTCTGATATGTACCCTTGATCTCTTGTATCTCCACGGGCAAGACGTTCAACCTCAACAACTAGAACGCCATCCCAAAATCCCTGTTCAACTTCACGAAGAACTCTTTGCACAACCGGACGCGCGGCAATCGTTTCACCCGACACAATTTCTTTGTAGATTGCGTGCAGGGATATATTTAGCCGTTTAGCTAAATCTAAAAGTATATGCTCATGCCTGGCAAGTGTTTCCCCCTCTCCATGTGCTTCTGCTTCTAAATCCTTCCTAGATTTACGCAGATAGGCGCAGTAATTTCCATCAGTTTTTAGCATTTTATCATCTCCTTTTATAACTATATGCAAAAAAGTATAAAAATAACAGCCAGACACGAACAAAAGTTCTGATTGCCTGACCATTCCGAAGATGATACAATATTTATGGTGTTAGAACCATCTTCGGTGGTTTGTCGTGCTTTCAAAGCACAGGTGCCGCTTCAGTACGCCAATACTGAAGCGGTTTTTATTTTTGAATGCTGCCAAAGTGATATATCAATACTTCTTTCAATTTTTGTGGATTTTTTGCAATAGAGCCTCTTGAAGTACCTGTGAAAAATTTACATTAAGTTCTAAAGCGCTGGCATTTAGCCAAGCTGGAAGTGTAACAGTACGATTTACTGATTTGTTGACGTTTGCCATGCGTATAGACGGCATATACACATCAATCAAAACAACACGCTCATTTTGCTCTACATTAATATCGGATAATCGGGTAGGGGCAGGGATTTCTTCGTTATCTTCCTCAAGTCCAAACATTACACATCCAAGCAGCTCACGCGCGGATAGAAGCGCGTCATCATCATTGACACCGCTTGTAGCAACATCTAAATCGGGAAATACAACAGCAATTTCCTTTCCTTCCTCATAAGTAAAAACAGCAGGATAAAAATAACGTTCTACTTTTTTCATGGTATTCCTCCAATCTATAATTTCAAGGGGAGGGGCTACCTAAACCGTAGCCCCGACTGCCTTTCTATGCTGTCAAGCGTTTTTCGGGGAATATCTTTGTCAGGATGTTTTACAGTGACACGCCCCTTTTTGGTAGGGTGCTTGAATTGGTGATGACTACCAACTATATTTACCTCATACCAGCCGTCCGCTTTTAACATTTTTAAGACTTCCCTTGAAGAATAACTTTTCATGTATCATTCCCTCCTGACAATATTATAATAACACATATAATTATATTTGTCAACGATAAAAAACAAATATTTTTATATTTGTTTTTGCTTGTTTCGATAAGATACCATCAATCCAAACCCGACGAAAGATAAAATAACCTGTATCAGTACAAACATAAAATACATAGGGAATAGAAGAATAGCAACTGCGTATATAATAGCGCCAACAAGTATAAACCACCTATTTGGAAGAATCACGCCGACAGCATTAAATACAAATGCTACAGCTACAGCAATTAAGTGTGGCATAACAAGAGCTTTTGCAAGTTGCCAGCCAGTCAATTCGGCAAGAGAAGAAAATTCTCCGCCGGAAGATTGCCAATAATAAGCCGAAAGTGCTAAATATGCAAGTGACAGCACTAATGCTATAATTGTACAAATACTTCTTTTTTCTTTAACTTCGACAAGTTCATCCGCTGGCGCACCGAGAGGATCTATTTCATAATTATCTTCAATGGGGCGGAAAAATTTTTTTCTGCAATTATCACAAACCATATACCTAGGGTCACGGTCGCTTCTTCTTGTTTCCTTTCCACAACGCGGACAATACATTTTGCTTTACCCTCTTTTCTTTAGTATTCCGAGAAAACACCACTTCCAAAGTTTTCCACATGTTATCCACATAGTTACCAACAAAATAATAAGAACAAATGTTCGGATTTGTATTGACCCTTAATCGTTATAATGATAATATACTGACAAGGGGAGCAAACAAATGTTTGTGCGGAGGTTATACATATGAAAAAGGAAGATTATAAAAAATACATAATTGAAGCAATTTACAATATAGATAATATATCAATATTAAAAGTAATCTACCGATTCATAAAAGGACTACTGGACTAGACGAAAAGCTAGTCCTTTTTTATATGCCCCATAGCAGCAGCAACTTTTTCAAGTGCTTCCCATCCATCATCATCTAATTTTGAAAGCATATCTATGTATCTTTTTTTGAAAGAATCTTCTTTATCTTTTAAAACACGGCCGATAAATTCAGCTATATATTCTTCTTTTGAAAGCTCTGTAAATATTTCACCGTTTCCGGTTCTAAGCCAATTCTCATTTACTCCAAATTCATTACATATAGCAAGTAGGACACGTTCAGTAACAGAAATTCTGCCTGCTTCTATATTTGCTATATTAGCACGTGTCAGACCTAAAGGTTTTCCAAGAGCTTCTTGAGTAATTTCGAGATGTTCTTTCCTAAGATAACGGATTCGTTCGCTAATAGTCATTAGTTTCACCACCTTCCATAAATACATACTATCATAAACTAAATGTTTTGTAAAGCACAAAAAATAGAATTAAAATGTATTGACAAACACAAAATTAAAATATATAATGTGTTTAACAAAACAAGGAAAGGAGGAAAAACATGAGCGATAAAGAAAGGACTTTAATGCAGAAAATTGAAGGTGTAATGGAACACATGGATGACAATGAGCTTGAAAAATTTTTGCTAGTAGGTGAAGGAATGGTGATTATGGCAGGGATTAAAGACGAAAAAGCAGAAAATAGGAGAGAACGAAAAAAGGAGGTGGTATAGATGTACATACATGAAGCAGTAAAAAAAAGCATTAGAAGAAAACGGACTGATTATCAGGTCGTCTGCTAAGGAGACAAAATCAGACATTTATTCTGCAATCAGACCGAGTAATTCATACGACACATGCAAACTAATCGTGATGAGAGGGGATAAGGCAGCAGGAGCATGTCGTTGGTGGAATCCTACGGCGGACGACCTGATGGCTGACGACTGGAATGTTATCAAGGAATAAATTTAGAGATAAGGAAGGGATATAAAAATGGATAAAAGAGAGAGCAGCATAAAAATAAAAATCAAAGGATACAAAAAATTTATAAAGAAAGTTCGAAAAATGAAAAAAGAAATGATACAGCTTGAGCAGGTATCGAGAAAAACATTACAGGAACTTATTCAAATAAGAAAAGAACTCCAAACTATTAGAAATAGAATGGAGCCTATACAAGAAAATTACACACTGCTTAATCAGAAAAAATCATCCGATTTTTCCAAAAGAGTCAAGGAGTGGTTCTCCTGATTCCATAATAATCCGATAGGAGTCCTGGAAGGTTTCGAGAACAAGTTGAGCAGATTCTTGACAGTTTTCGGGTTCTAAACGGCTTAAACTATATTCAGCACATAAGAGAGCAAGGTCATAAGCGAGTTTATTCATGGACTATATTCTCCTTTCATAATACTTGGCATGGCAGTGCCTGTATAAAAATTATAGGAGAATTCAAGAAGAAAGACAAGATAAGTCAGACAAACAGTAAAGCATACATATAACCAGAGGTGATGAAGATGGTTGTAGAAACTATAAAAAAAGGAGAGTGTACAGTCATCATATATGATGATGCATTTTCGAAAGCTGGCGCAGATGATGTAGAAAGGATAATTCAAAACGCCTCTGCTATTGTCTGCGCAGCAGAAAGAGAAAATATTTCAGTAAGTACATGAACCCTGCAAAGCGCGGGGAAGAGTGGACAAGCAGGAAGGGAGTAGCGATGAAAAAAATCAAGGTTATGACAGATGAAGAGTTTGCTCTTCATTATGAAGCTATCAAGTTAATGCTTAGTGAAGTAGACGATCCGGACGATTGGAACGGAAAGCGCTGCAGAATTATGGGCTATGTAGCTGGAAATGCGGACGGAAACACAGGAAGAGCCTGGAAAGAAGAACAGCTTCAGAAAGTGTTTGAATTAGGCTTTCCGAGAAAGGAGAAAAAATGATATGGATCATACGCTGGGTGCGTACAGGAGAGATGGAATGTTGAAGCGGAACAAAGGAAGAAGTACGACAGTACGCAGAGAAGAAAGCAGAAAAGAAAAAAAGCGGGTACATCATTACATAAAATACCTGCACTGGATACGGACAGCTACAGAGGCAGTAATCGGATGCGCATGTATCTATATAACTGCAGTAGTACAGACAACAGATATTTGCAATCAGTCGCTTTCAGCCCAGGCACAGCCTTTGCTGATGGCGGTAACAGTCATATTACTCTGCGGAATTTTAAATACGGCCTCCTGGCACATTGAAAAAAGAATAAAAAAATAACACCCTGCCGGAAACAGAAGTGTTATTCATAAAGATATTTTTTATCCTGCGGTTGGATAATATTTGGACATAAATATTATACCATCTGCAGGGTGAAAAAGTCAAGAAAAATGGGGGTTTTTGCCCTGTTTTCAAAGTTCATAAAGATATTAAAGTTAAGGACACAAAGTAGATGGGAACAAAGAGAAAAACAGACAGATTCAAGCAGGGAAATATCATAGATGTAGAGGAATACCATGACGGAAGATATGGCGCCCCCGGAATGGGAAGGCAGAAAAAGAAAAAGCCCACCCCGGAGCAGATGATTGTTGTAAATGTAATGAATAAAGCAAGGAAGGCAAGAAAACAACTGTTAGCGTATTTCAATACAGGGGACTACTTCGTCACGTGGACATACAAGGTAGATGCAAGACCGCCTGACATGGAAACCGCGCAGAAGCATTTTACAAAAGCAATCAAATACATAAAGCGGCGGTACAAAAAAGCGGGGCAGCCTCTGCGCTGGATAAAAAATATAGAGCAGGGAACAAAGGGAGCCTGGCATATTCATCTGATTATCAATCGTATACCAGGTACGGCTGAAATGATAGAGGATGCCTGGGAACATGGTGGAACCTATGCAGTACAGATCCGGAAAAGCAAATTTTATGATGAAGATTTTACGGACCTGGCAAATTACATAACGAAAGATGAACGCCTGGGACAGCGGCGGGAAGACGGTACATATGAAAAGCCGCGCGTGAAACAGACAAGCTACAGTACAAGTAGAAATATGCCGTTAAAAGAGCCGCACACAGAAAAACTTGTGCGGTGGAAAAAAGAAGTAAAAGCAAAGAAAGGCTATTATATTGCAAAAATACATGAAGGAATCAACCCGGCAACAGGTTTCAAATACAGACGGTACACAATGATACGTCTGCATATGAGGATTTGAATTATGAGAGAAGTAAAAATATATATCGGGACAAGCTTGCACGGGCCTTGTATCAGTAAAGGGAACTGGGCGGCAATCGTAGAGTGCCAGACAAAAAAAGGCCCGGCAACGCGGGGCATTAAAGGGACAGAAGAAAAGTCAACGTATTATCGCCTTGTCCTTCTTGCGATTGTGAACGCACTATATTTACTAAATACAGCCTGTACTGTGACAGTATACACAGACTGTACATTTGTAAAAAACATGATTGAACAAGGCAGGCCGGAACAATGGCAGCGGGCAGAGTGGAAAGCCCCGGCAGGTGGTGAAAGGAAAAATAAAGAGTTGTGGCAGCAGTACCAGGAACTTTCAAGGCGGCATAAAATAGCTGTCCGCTTTAGTAAATACAACGATTACGTAGAAAAGCTAAGCGAATTGACAGCAGCATAAGCAAAATGCACGCTAGATTCTGAAAAATCAACGTTTGTCGGCATTTTTGCAGGGTAAAACAGGACATAAATGAGAATTACAATCAAAAAGTCCGGCAGATTCTGAAAAAATAGCATTTAGGAGGATTTTACATGCAGGAAAGAACATTTTCATATAAGGACACACAAAAGGCAGCAGTACCGTTCCGTCATGGGAACATGTATAAATTCATGTATGCAGGGAGCAGGCGCAAAAGAAAAAGGAGGGTGAAGGGAAAATGAAAAATATATATGAAGGGCAGTATAAGAAAATGCCGGGAAGTGTTCCAAAGCCGGAAATTTTAAGAAAATGGAACGGGATTGGCGCGTACATGGCATTTTACGAAGAGTGGGTAAAGACATGCTGCAGGATTACGCCGACAAAGAAAAACCCAAATAGGAGGCTGTTAGAAAGGTGGAACAAATAATGAGGAAATTAGATGAACAGAAAAAAGTATTCATAGCATTGTGTAAAGCATACATAAGACGAAAGGGCATAACAGAGCTGTTAGATTATCTTGAAACAACAGATTTTTTTACCGCGCCGGCAAGCACAAAGTATCACGGCGCATATCCAGGTGGACTGGTGGAACACTCTTTGAATGTATACAGGCGTTTAGTGTCAAAACAGGAAGATATGCCTGCAGGGACAGAAAATGAAACAATCATAGTCATAGCACTTCTGCATGACATCTGCAAAGTCAATACATATGAGCAAACAACGAAAATCTATACAGGGGATGGAATAGTGTCATGTAACTACACATACAGGAATGAATTCCCGATCGGACATGGAGAGAAATCTGTTATCTTGATTCAGCGCTATATGCAGCTTACAGCCGAAGAAATCATTGCGATAAGCTGGCACATGGGTGGTTTTGATGCCCGCGCGCGGGAAACGAGAGAACTTAACGAGGCATGGAAAAAGCATCCTCTTGCCGTTCTTCTTCATCTGGCAGATATGGAAGCGACCTGGCTGGATGAAAGGTGGGAGGAGCAATGAACAAAAACAGTGTAGGTACAAGAAAGATGCGCCGGGAAGACTACAAAAAAGTAAAAAAGATGGACAGACAGCAGTTTGAGAGCTTTTGCCGCTGCCTGTATGAGGAAGGGCAGCAGGCAGTACATAATTGTGAGCAGACAAGAATCTTATTATGTAGAATCGCACAACAGGAATTTGAACAGACACATACGCGAGACGAATGGATGAGGTTGTTTAAGAGAAATTATTTATAGCACCTCCGCCGTAAGGCGTTGGCAGTATGTCACTGCAACATATAAATCTTGTATTCCTTCCTGCCTGCGGGCAGGAAGAGAAAGGAGATAGTCGGGGCAAAGGTATACCGGACTTATTTAGAAAATGAAAGTAGATATTTTTAATACAGACAAGAAATACAACATAATTTACGCCGACCCACCGTGGAGATACTCGGATCGCAAATGCAACGGAGCGTGTGAATTTCATTACAAAACAATGAAAATAGAAGAAATTAAAAAGTTGCCTATCCCTCAAATTTCGGATAAGGATTGCGTACTTTTTCTTTGGACTACATACCCTATGCTTGGGGAGGCATTGGAGCTGATAAAAGCATGGGGATTTACATATAAATCAATTGGATTTCAATGGGTAAAGAAGAATAAGAGTGGTGATGGATGGTTTTTCGGTTTGGGAAGGTGGACTAGAGGAAATACAGAGCCTTGCTTAATTGCTGTAAAAGGCAAACCGCACAGAGAAAGTAATAGAGTATCACAGCTTATTATGGAGCCTATAGGGAAACATAGTGTTAAGCCTTCGATTGTAAGAGAGAAGATTATAGAACTCATGGGAGGAGAGAAAAAGAATAAAATAGAACTTTTCGCGCGGCAACAGGTAGAGGGCTGGGACTGCTGGGGAAATGAAATATAATAAAAAATGGAGGGTGCGCGGAGATGTGCGACAGGGAACAAAAAGCGATAGAAAGAATCAAATTAGCAAGTGAAATGAGCTTACAGCATTACAAAAAACCTCTTGTATGCACATATAGCGGAGGCAAGGACAGTGATGTGATGCTGGAACTCTTCAAGCGGTCGGGCATCCCGTTTGAGGTACATCACAGTCATACCACAGCAGACGCTCCGCAAACAGTACGGCATATTCGCAAAGTGTTTCGGGAGTTAGAATTACAAGGGATTTCATGTGAGATTGAAAAACCGACTTACAAGGGAAAAAGAACAAGCATGTGGAAACTGATGACACAAAAACTTATGCCGCCAACACGACTTGCGAGATATTGCTGCGAAATTCTTAAAGAAACTGGATGCACAAATAGATATATAGCCACTGGAGTTAGATGGGATGAAAGTACAGCAAGAAGTGGCAGGGAAGAATTTGAATATATAACGTCAAAAAAGACAGATAAAGAAAAATTTACGACAGTGATGTTGCTGACGGATAACGATAAAAGCAGACGCATGACCGAGTTGTGTATGCAAAAAAACAAAATAGTCGTAAATCCGATTATTGATTGGACACATACAGACATATGGGAGTATATCAATTCCGAGAACATACAGACATGTGAACTGTATCAGTGCGGCTATGTTCGTGTTGGCTGTATTGGCTGTCCAATGGCAGGTAAAAAGAGATGGAAAGAATTTGCTGATTTCCCACAGTATAAAAAGCTATATATACACGCTTTTGACCGCATGCTCAAGGAACGCGAACGGCGTGGGAAAGAAACTAAATGGAAGAACGCAGAGGAAGTTTTTGCTTGGTGGATGGAAGATGACAACATACCGGGGCAAATGTCACTGGACGAGTTTTTAGAAGAGGAGTATTGAGCAGAATAAAAGGAGGGAGAGTGGAGATGAACATACAACTGATTGATGTAGATGGACATAACTTTCCGAACCTTCCATTGATGAAACTATCCGCGTGGCACAAGGCACAAGGAGATATAGTAGAGTGGTACAATCCGCTTACGGCATGGATAGACACGCCAGACAGAGTGTATATGAGCAAAATATTTACATTTACACAAGATTATCCGCATCCAGTTTGTGCGGGTGAAATCATACGTGGAGGGACTGGATACAATTATCCAGATGGTGGGGAAACTCTATCGGAAAGGATAGAGCATATCTATCCAGATTATAGCCTTTATCCAGAGTTATGCAAGGATACGGCTTATGGATTTTTAACGCGTGGCTGTCCGAGAGGGTGTGACTTCTGCATAGTCAGCGAAAAGGAAGGAAAGCAAAGTCACAAAGTGGCGGACTTGTCGGAATTTTGGAGAGGACAAAAGCATATAAAACTTTTGGATCCGAATATGTTCGCTTGCCGAGAGTGGCGGGGATTGTCCGAACAGCTTATTAATAGTGGCGCATGGATAGATTTTACGCAGGGGTGCGACATCCGAATTATGACAGATGAAAAAACGGCATATATCAAGCGTATGAAAATAAAACGGATTCATTTCGCGTGGGACAGATACCAAGATAAAGAGGAAGTTGTGGAAAAATTCAAAAGGTTCAAAGAATTAACAGGATGGAGCAGAGAAAAAATGTCAGTCTATGTACTGACGGGATATAACACAACATTTGCACAGGATTTAGAGAGGATATACACGCTCCGCGATATGGGATATAACCCGTATGTGATGATATACGACAAACATAAATTGCCGCAGGGCAGCAGGCTAATAAAATTACAAAGATGGGTAAATAGCAAGTATGCGTTCGCGGTATGTAAAAAGTTTGAAGATTATAAAAGATAGCGAAACAAACGAAGGGAGAGCGAAGATGGCAATTTTGAATTATACGACAACGATAGATGCATTTAAAACTGTGTCAGAAATCGAATATATATTGATGAAACATGGGGCAAAATCTATTATGAAAAATTATGAAGGTGAATCTGTAACAGGTTTGTCATTCCTGATCGATACAGGGGCGCAACAAATACCAGTAAGGCTTCCCGCAAAAGTAGACGCCTGCCTCGCAGTGCTTAAAAAAGAAAAGAAGGAAAATCCGCGCAAACAGATAAAAGACACATGGCAGCAGGCAGAAAGGGTCGCATGGAGGATCTTGAAAGACTGGGTGGAAGCGCAGATGGCGCTGTTGGATATAGAGATGGTACGATTTGAAGAAATATTCCTGCCATACATTGAAGTGCAGGGACAGACGGTATTTGAAAAGTTAGAAGAGAAACAATTTTTATTAGAAGGGTAAGAGAGCGAAGATGGAGAGATTAACAATACCAGATGAAAAGATAGACGGAGGATGGAAGAGAGCTTTTATTGATACCGAGGAAGTAAGGAAGTGTGCCATGTCTATTTACTGGGCGCTGAAAAAATACGAGGACACTGGACTCACTCCACAAGAAATCATGGAACTGAAGGAGCGAGATACAGCGAAGAAAATTGTGAATTATGGCGTTGATGTTCCTGAATGTCCTCATTGTGGAAGTCTCAACATCTATTATTGCGAGGAAAATATGAAATATGAGTACTGTCCGGAGTGTGGCCAGCGGTTGAAGTGGGAGGATTGAAATGAGTAGAAAAGTAAAGTGTAAGATGTGTGAAAAAAGTATGCGGTGGGCGCTTCCAGAACGCGTGACTGAAAATAATTATGAATATGCAAAGCATTGTCTCCGAATGGTAAAGAATACGCTTGTTTGCGATCGTACAATGCGGACGAAGTATATTGAACATGAACAATATTGCAAATATTTCCGTAAGAAAGATGAACGAGAGCTTGAGTATGATATAAAGGCAGAACCGAAAAGAATTCAAAAACTTGCGGATATGATAAAGGAGTATGAAAGAGAGGTAGGACTGACATGCAGAAAGTAGTAAGAACAGCACCGACAAGCACATGGGAGTGGTATGAGCCATCACGATTTGAACATTTACAAAAGGCACTTGCAGAAGGATGGAAAGTTGTTATGTGCAACAAAATAGGAGAAGATCTGGAATATATACTTGAAAAGGAGGACTGAAATGCAGGAATCAAAGAAAATTCTTGATCCCTGTTGCGGAAGCAAAATGTTCTGGTTTGATAAAAATAACCCAGAGGTTGAATTTTGCGACATCAGGGAGATGGATAGGACGGAGTATTATCCGGGAAGATACATAGAAATTCATCCAGATACCATTTGCAATTTCACGGATTTGCCGTTTGAGGATGACAGCTTTTACCTTGTGGTATTTGACCCGCCGCATTTGCAGTGGGCGGGAGAAAAATCAATTATGCGGTTAAAGTACGGTGTGCTTGAAGGGGATTGGAAAGAAATGCTCCGAAAAGGCTTTGACGAGTGCATGAGGGTATTAAAACCAAATGGAACGCTGATTTTTAAATGGAGCGAAATACAATTTTCTTTAAGTGAAATTCTACCCTTGTTTAACCAGAAGCCGCTATTTGGGAATCGTTGCAGGAAACGCGGGAACAAAACGCATTGGCTATGTTTTATGAAAGGGGTGGAATAATGCAGGAATTAGAGAAGAGATGGAATATTGGGAGGAAAAATTGAATGAGAACAACGTGTGAAATAGTAGCAGATTTAAAAGATGGAAATAATCCCACATATGAAGAACTGAAAATGGCTTGTTTAGTTCAATCTTCGCTTTTGTTTCTTTATCAACAGGATACTAAATCCTTGCTTGAAGGTGGGATAGGGGCGGATTTAGTTAAAAGCATGAATTATAAAGACGAGAAAACATCTTCTGTCAAAGGCGGAATTCCGTCTTGGTACTGGAACGGTATAAAGAAAGACCCTTATGAATGGTTAAGCCTCAGAAACATACCGGGAACAGAAGAATGGGAAAAATGGCATAAATTAGGGAATAAAATTCTGGACAAATTTATGAAGTAAGCATTTGGAGGGTTAAAGATGCAGGAATTAAAAATATATCGTTGCGAGTTTTGCGGAACAACTTACAGTACAAAAATAAAGTGTCAAGAGTGCGAAAGAGGGCATAGACGTCCGCGAGACATGAGGCCTGTAAAATATCTGCCTGTATCGCAGGACGCAACAGGCTATCCTCTTTACATTGAGGTGAAGATGGATAACGGAAAAGTGGTTAGATATGAGAAACGGAAGGAAGTAGAGTAATGCAGGAATTAGAGAAGATTCTGGAAGAGATAGAGCAAAGAGAAAGTTATTTAAAAGATATGCAGATTAATTCTAAAAAAGGCGGCATAGATATCGACCTTGCTGTGGGATATAGGATTGACGAAATTAGAGAAATAAAAGATATTATCCGCAAGCACATGAATGACGGCTGGATACCGTGCGAGGAGCCACCGGAGATTGATTGTAGAACCATTTTGATTCAACTGAAAAATGAAGGCATAATGGAAGGACTTTATAACGGTTCTGAATTTGTAGGAATAGACAGAATGGGTACGTATCAATTTCTGAAAAGCAATCCCCCGCTATATTGGCGAAGGAAACCAGAGCCATACCGCCCGGAAAGGAGAAAAGAATGAGTGATGATTTAATCAGCCGGAAAGCGGCAATAGAATTAGTGATTGCTGAGTATGATAGATTTCAGGCCAATGGAGGAAGTCACAGCGGAAGAAATGAGCTGGATAAGGCTATAAAAATGCTGCAGAATATGCCGACTGCTTTTGACAAGGAAAAGGTGATTAACATTATTGCCAGTGCTAATAGCCATATTACTATGGGAAATAAAATGCAAGCGTTGGCTTATATGGCAGAACTTGAACGGATTGTCGAGGAGGTGTAGAGGAATGACAGAGAAAGAAGCGATAAAACCTTTAACGCCTAAATTTAGAACGGAAATATTGGCAAGTATTGAAGATATTGAACGGGAATTAAAAACCTGCCAGGGAAATGCCTTTGTAAATGTCCAACTTCGCGCACTGGACGCACAACGAAAATTGTTCAAAGCCCTTCCAGATGGCTATCCAATTCCAGTCACAAGGACATAGATTAAGGAGGAGAAAGAAATGACAGAGAAAGAAGCGATTGAAATATTAGAGAATCGTACAAAGTATTATATACAAGCACAAGACATAGTTGCATTTAGCATTGCAATCAAAGCCCTAGAGGAAATCCAGCAGTACCGGGAAATTGTGGACAGGCGATAGATTGGAGTGAGGAAGAGTGAGAAGCAGAAAAGAAATATATTTAGATAGCATAGAGCACTATGAGGAATTATCAGAACAACAACCGGACAAGCGGGCACAGAAATGGTTCCGCCGTCCTGCTGGGGTACAGACAGTAAACAAAGCTCCAGGGCAGCAGGCAAAGAAATTGATTAAAACGACGGTAGACAATCAACTGCGCAAATGGGGAGTAGACATAAAAGGGAGTGTTGCGGATGGACAAGAAAAGACTACGGAAAAATACTTGGGATGATTACGGCATATCAAGACATAGATATGAAGAACTGAAAGCGTTCTGTCTACAATACGAAGAAAAGAAAGCAAAAATAAATAGAGGGATTACAAGCGGGGCAAATAACGGGATGCCGAAAGGCAATTATAAAGAAAATCAATTAGAAAATAATGCAATACGAAATGCGATGTATCAAAAAGATTGTGAAATGATTGAACAGGCAGCAGTCGCGGCATCAGCAGAGCTATATCCGTACATAATCAAGAGTGTAACAAATGGGCTATCTTATCAATTTGTTGAATACAGCGAAAAGTATGGAAAGATAACAGTTGGAAAGACGGATTTCTACGCATATAGAAGGCTTTTTTATTTTTATCTCGACAAAATAAAAAGTGGGGACAAAATCGACCTGCTTATGTGATATTATGATAGCATGATATAACGAAGGGAAAGAAGAAAAAGCGAAGCGTCCATCTACCGAAGTGGCGCTTTTCTTATACCTATACGGCAGATGTGCAGGGTAGCGCCCGGTGTCCCAGTTCAACTCCGGGGGCTACGCTTCACCTTTTGAAATAATACCCACGACGGAACATAGCTCAGTTGGTAGAGCACCTGTCTTATACACAGCAAGTCGCAGGTTCGATTCCTGCTGTTCCGATTAGCCGAGAGGCTATCATGTACATGAAAAGGAGAGCAGATAGCATAGTAAAGGATGTGCGCTCGGTGAAAGCCGGGGCGTAGTTGGGTTCGAATCCCAACCTGCTCATTGAAAATATACTTGGGTAGCAGGCAGAATTTGCAACAAGTTGAAGGGATAAAGGTATGTTTGATTATTACGGAGAAAAGTGGAAAAAGAAAAGATTAAAAATATTGCGTAAAGATAAGTATATATGCCAGATAGCAAAAAGATATGGGCGCACGGAAGAAGCGGCAGTAGTACATCATATATACCCAGCGAATGAATATCCTGAATACGCATGGGAAGACTGGAATCTGATTAGTGTAAGTATTGCAACACATAACAAGCTAGAGAACAGGAAGACGGGAGAACTTACAGAACTAGGATTGCAGTTGCAAAGAAGGACTAAGCCAGGAGTTGATTGGAGGAAAAAGAGATGGTAAGCGTAGAGACAAGGATGATATGTAAGTGTATTGATGAACTAACAAAAGAAATCAGGAAGCTAAGAAAAGTACAAGAAAAACGTATGAATTATGAGGCTGGAATATTCGCGGTGGAAAGAAAAGATGAAGAGGAAAATATACCTCCCCTCCCTATAATAGACAAAATTTGACCGAATCTACTGGCAGGGGGTAGCCTTTTCCAACTCTAGGAAAATTTTTAATGAAAGGGGTGCAGATATGGCAGAAATGACAAAAAAGAAGTATAAAAATCTGATTCTAAAGCAGTTATCTGCACTTGGAATTCAAGAAAAAAGTTACGACAGTGTAATAGAATCTTTAGCAGAAATTCTTGTGCAAAGAGATGCTACAAGAAAAGAGTTTGAGGATGGTGGAGGAAAGTCTGTGATAGAATACACAAACAAAGGCGGAGCAACAAATATGTCAAAAAATCCGTTGCTTGTGATGTGGGACGAGATGAATAAAACCGCATTGGCGTACTGGCGGGAGCTAGGACTTACACCATCGGCATATAAAAAACTTACAGGGGATGGAGTGAAGAAAGAATCAAATCAGAAAGGACTGGCAGCAGCTCTTGCAGAAATCGAAAGCTAAAAATTGGGATATTGTTATGGAGTACGCCTGTAGTATCCGGGACGAAAAAAAGATTGCATGCCCGGAATTGAAACAAGCTGTTAAAAGATTCTTCATGGATTTAGAAAATAAAGACTATTGGATAGACTATAAAGATCCGGAATTTTGTATACAGATAATCGAAAAGACCTTATGCCATCAACAAGGGGAGAAATTAAACGGAACGCCTCTGCGCGGAACGCCATTTTTGCTAGAGCCGTTTCATAAATTTATTGTTTACAATTTAACAGGATTCAAACTAAAGGGCACTAATGTAATGAGATTTCACGAAGCCCTTATTTTTATACCACGAAAAAATATTAAGACGAGTTTTGCTGCTGGATTAGCATGGTCGCTTTCGCTTTTATACAGAAAGAGTGGGGCAAAGATATATATAGCAGCAGCCGCACTTATGCAATCATTAGAGAGCTTTAATTTTCTAAATTATAATATAACTCGCATGGGAGAGAACAAAAAAGATGGTGGAATGATAAGGGCAATAGATAATAATAACGAACACAGTTTATCGTGCGATATGGAAGATGGTTCTTTTTTTATTCGGGCGCTGGCAGCTAATCCAGATGCGCAGGATTCGCTAAACTGTAATATTGCCATTTGTGACGAGATCCACGCTTTCAAAAAACCAAAGCAGTACAATTTATTCAAAGAAGCGATGAAAGCGTATACAAATAAATTAATTATTGGAATTTCTACTGCAGGAGATGATGAAAAACTATTTCTAGGGCAAAGACTGAAGTATTGCAGAAAAGTGCTGGATGGAACTGTAAAAGATGAACAGTATTTCATTTTTATGTGCTGCGCACCGGAAGGAATCAAAGATGGTAGCGTAGATTTTACAGATCCCAAAATACACGAGATGGCAAATCCTGCATATGGAGTTTCTATACGGCCAGAGGAATTGATGAATGATGCGTTGCAGGCGCTAAACGATCCACAGCAAAGAAAAGATTTTTTCGCAAAGTCCTTAAACGTATATACTAATTCTCTGAAAGCGTATTTTAATATTGATGAATTTAGAAAAAGCGATAAGCAGTACAAATGGACAATTGAAGAATTATCTAAACTACCAATTAATTGGTATGGCGGGGCCGACCTGTCAAAATTACATGATTTGACTGCTGCGGCATTATTTGGAAATTACAAAGGGGTGGACATCATTATCACGCATGCATTTTTTCCGGTGGTAGCGGCGCACATTAAGGCAGATGAAGACAATATACCGCTATTTGGCTGGGCGGATGATGGATGGCTGACAATGTGCAACAGTCCTACAGTAAACCAGGCGGATGTAATTAATTGGTTTCGAAAAATGAGAGATATGGGATTTAAAATCAAGCAAGTAGGACATGACCGGAAATTTTGCAGAGAATATTTTATTGGAATGAAGCAGGCAAAATTTAACATCATAGACCAACCGCAATATTATTATAAAAAATCAGAGGGATTTCGACATATTGAAAAGAGCGCAAAAGATGGAAATTTATATTATTTACATTCAGAAGCATATGAGTATTGTGTGGAGAATGTAGCGGCAGTGGAAAAAACAGATGATATGATACAGTATGAAAAAGTACAACCGGAGCATCGGATTGATTTGTTCGACGCTTCGGTTTTTGCTTGTGTAAGATATTTGGAAAATATGGAGAGAAGCAAAAAGGCAAACGCTTGGTTTGGAAGGGAGAATAAAGATGAGTAAAAAAAGGAACCGAACACGCAACAGGGTAAGAGCAGAACCAAAGAAGAAATCCACGCAGACATGGCTGTGCAGCAGCGATGCTTACGACATTTTAACTTGTCAAGGGTATACAAGCCTTGCGCATAACCCGGAAATTATAACAGGAGTGAATACGATCGCGAGGCTTGTAGGGAGTATGACAATTTATTTAATGGAAAATGGAGAAAGCGGAGATAATCGGGTAAAGAATGAACTAAGCCGAAAGATTGATATAAATCCGAATAATAATATGACACGTTCGGCATTTGTACAATGGATTGTAAGAACATTATTTTTGGATGGAGATGGAAATGCAGTTGTATATCCAAAATCCAGACGGGGAATTTTGAAAAATCTAAATCCAGTGCCTGCACACATGGTAAGTTTTATTCCCGAGGATACGTGGAACTATAAAATACGTGTAAATGGTTTAGAGTATGATCCAGACGAGGTGCTTCACTTTATTTTAGTTCCAGGGACAACCTACCCGTGGAAGGGAGAAGGGGTGTCAGTGGCATTAAAGGATGTTGCGAACAATCTTAAACAGGCGGCAGCTACAGAAAAAGGGTTTATGCAATCCAAATGGAAACCAAGTATTATCGTAAAGGTGGATGGTTTGACGGATGAATTTTCTAGTCCCGAAGGGAGAAAAGAACTTCTAAATAGCTATATAGATACTACACAGGCCGGTGAACCGTGGATGATACCGGCAGAACAATTTGAAATTGAACAGGTGAAACCACTATCCTTGTCAGATCTGGCTTTAGCGGATATGGTTCAACTGGATAAAAGAACGGTGGCTGCCATTTTGGGCGTGCCGCCTTTTGTTTTGGGAATTGGAGAGTTTAAAAGAGAGGAATGGAATAATTTCATTAGTTCAAGAATTATGCCGCTGGCACAGATGATCGAACAGGAGCTGACAAAGAAAATTCTTATCAATCCGAGCTGGTATTTCAAATTTAATCCGCGAAGTTTATATAGTTACGAACTGAAAGACCTAGCAGCGATTGCAGACGATCAGTATATTCGAGGGATTATGCCAGGAAATGAAGTAAGAGATTGGTTAGGGCTTCCGCCGAGGGAAGGACTTGACGAATTAATTATACTAGAGAACTACATACCGAGGGGAATGATTGGTGAGCAGAAAAAACTGATACAAGAGGGAGGTGAGTAAGTGGAACAAAGAATTTTAAAAATGAAAGACATGAAAACGCGTGAAGAAGGAGGAAAAAAATATCTTGAAGGATATTTCGCTGTATTTGGAGAAACATATGAGGTTTGGACAGGATGGGTAGAAACCATTGAGCGTGGAGCATTTGCAAGGTATCTTTCATCTGGAGAAGATGTGAAAGTCTTATGGAACCACGACAGTAATATTGTCTTAGGCTCTACGACAAATGGAACGGCAATATTACGAGAAGACGAGATCGGACTATGGGGAAGTGTAGAGATAAATGAAAACGATCAAGAGGCAGTTAACGGATACGCAAGAGTATCCCGCGGAGATGTAGACGGGTGTTCGTTTGGATTCGACATTGCACGTATGGATGATTGGTGGGATGAAGAGGGTATCTATCACACGAAGATAACCGAAGTAGATCCGCTGTATGAAGTATCCCCTTGCACATTTCCAGCTTATAAAGCAACAAGTATTTCCGCGCGGAACAAAGAAAGCCTTGCGGACGCACGGAAACGGTATGATGAAGCAAAAAAACAGAAAAGAGAGGAATGGCGGAAAAGTATGAGAAGCCGCCTGAAAGGAGAATAGTAATGGCATTAAGAGCAATTATGTTAAGAGCAAAAATCGACAAAAAGAACCAGGAGCTTAAAGCACTTAGGGAGAAAGATACTGATTTTGCAAAGAGAGAGGAAGAACTTGAAACAGCGATAGGAGAGGCTGATACAGAAGAAGAGCAGCAGGCTGTCTCGGAAGAGGTGGAAAAGTTTGAGAAAGAGAAGGAAGAGCATGAAGAGGCAAAAGCGAAACTTCAGACGGAAATTGATGATTTAGAAAAAGAGTTGGACGAGACTGAAAAAGAGCCTACAGAGGCAAATAAAGATGAAAGGAAAGAGAAAAGAATGGGAAACGTGAGAACAAACAGAAAATTTTTCGGCATGGATGCACAGGAAAGAGACGCTTTTTTTGCGAATCCTGATGTAAAGTCGTTCCTCGAAAGAACGCGAGAGATTGGAAAGGCAGCCGCTTCTAATAAAAGGGCGGTGGCGGGAACGGAATTGACAATCCCGACAGTTGTACTAGAACTCATCCGCGAGAATATCATTGATTATTCTAAATTAGTGAATCGTGTAAGGAAGCGCCCTGTATCCGGAAAGGCGAGACAGAATGTTATGGGGACAATTCCGGAAGCGGTATGGACGGAAATGTGTGCGAGTTTGAATGAAATCGACTTTGGCTTTACACAGACCGAGGTGGACGGTTATAAAGTCGGGGGCATTATCTATATCTGCGAGGCGACTTTAGAAGATTCCGACTATAACCTTGCAAGCGAAATTATTGATGCGCTCGGCATTGCGATTGGAATCGCACTTGACAAGGCAATCCTCTATGGAGTAGGAACAAAGATGCCGCTTGGCATTGCGAAAAGACTGGGACAGGAAAGCGAACCGTCCGATTATCCGGCGACAGCCAGAAAGTGGGAGGATCTAAGTTCACACCTTATTACGATTGACAGCGAAAAGCATGGACTTGATTTTTATAAAGAAATTGTATTAGCCGGAGGCAAAGCAAAAAGCAAGTATGCAAGAGGAACAAAGTTCTGGGTAATGAATGATAATACATATACAACATTGAAGGTTGAAGCAATGAACTTTAATGCAGCAGGCGCAATTATCGCGGTGCAGGATGGGACAATGCCGGTAGCTGGCGGTGATATTATTGTACTGTCTGATGATATTATCGCAGATAATAACATTATTGCAGGATATGGGGAATTATATCTATTAGCAGAAAGAGCAGGCAGCACATTTGCACGTTCTGACGAATATCGCTTTGCAGATGATCAAGTAGCCTTCAAAGGCGCCGCAAGATATGACGGAAAACCAGTCATTGCAGAAGGATTTATCGCTATTGGCTTAGGCAGTGCTCCTGCAACAAGTGCGTCATTTGCGGGAGATATTGCAAATGACGCGAGCCTCATAGAACTAACAATTGGAACAGAGACCCTTTCTCCATCGTTTGCACCGGGAAAATATGATTATACTATTACTGCAACAGGAGCAGATGGAGCAGTGCAGGCGGTAACAGCGCAGAATACGGCTAAGGTAGAGCTGCAATATGATGGGAAAAAGATAAATAATGGGGCAGATATAAAGTTTAGCGGAACAAAGACATTAGAAGTAACTGTGAAAAATGGAAGCGGTAAGTTAGTGTACACAGTAAAAATCACAAAGGCGGGTTAATTCCGCCTTTGGAGGTGAATTATGACCGATAAAGAGAAACTGGCAATTCTGAAAAAAGACCTGCAAATGCTGACAACAGCAAATGACGAATATCTTGAAAAGCTTCTTGAACTAGCGGTGGAAAATATCAGGATGGAAGGAATCAAGTTAAAAGAAGGAGATATTCGGTGCGACATGGCAGTTATACAATATGCAGCATTTCTATTTAGAAAGCGAGCTGGAGATGTAACCACTATGCCGCGATTCCTGCGGTATGAATTAAACAATCTGCTATTCAGTCAGAAAGGCGGCATGCTATGACATACGATGATGGAATTCTGCGCATATGCAGAACTATAAATGTAGCAGCTCCGGGAGAAAAGCCCGTTACACAACTGAAAGAAAAGGACAAATTTTATTATGGGTATGATACGTTAGGATTTCAGCGGTATTACACAGCAAAGCAAGCACAAGAGAAGATTGAATGCGTAGTAAATATTCCAGGATGGAATGATATAGAATCTACAGATATTTGTGTACTGGAAAACGAGAAACAATATAGATTGTCCCTTATTCAGCCTACGCTAGACAAGGATGGATTGAAAATGACAAAACTGTCACTAGAAAGGATAAGTGAAAAGTATGATTTCAAAGCTGAAAGCGATTAAAGAAGCTCTTTTGAGTGTTACAGAAAATGTAGGTCATTATGAAGCTATGGATGAGACAGATAAGTATATTGTATGGCAGGAGGATTCGGAAGGAAGCGCCGTAAAAGGAGATAACAGAAAGACAAATCAATCTATACAGGGTACAATTGATTATTATACAAAAACAGATATGGATGAAAATGTGGACAAGATACAGGCGGCGTTAAATGCTGCCTGTATTTCGTTTTATCTAAATTCTGTTCAATATGAAGATGAAACAGAGTTTATTCATTATGAATGGGTATTCGAGGTGGCATAATGGCAAAAGTAGAATTTGGCGGTATAGATGAATATGCGAAAAAGTTAGGGGAATTATGGAAGGATGAAAGGAAAATAATTGAAAGTGCTGTATATGAAGGGGCAGGCATAGTCGCTGACGAAATAAAAGAAGGATTAAAAGGAATTCCGATACAGGAAGGAAAAAATGGCTTGCCTCCGCGAGGAGATTCAAAAAATAAACTTACCGGAATATCTCGGAAGCAGAAACAAGACTTAATTGCAGGTTTTGGGCTATCGCCTATGGAGGACAGCGGAGACTTTATAAATACAAAAGCAGGGTTCGAGGGATACGGAAGTATAAAAACAAAAAAATATCCAAAAGGAACGCCAAACGCTATGCTAATGCGAAGTGTAGAGAGTGGAACTTCTTTCAGAGAAAAGAGGCCTACAGTCAGGCCGGCGGTAAACAGAGCAAAAAAAAGAGCACAGGAAGCAATGGAAAAAGAATTAGATAAACAGATAAAGGAAAGGATGGAATGATATGGCAATTAAAGGAGTAGCGGTACCGGCATTCGCAGATTACAACTATGATGGAAATAAATCATACTATACAAATGGATTTATTGCGGGAAAAGCAGTGGAATATGGTGCAGAGATAGAATTATCAGACGATAACCCGCTGTATGGAGATAATGATGTCGCGGAACATGATTACGGTACATTTTCAACTGGAACATTGACATTAAATACAACAGATTTAGATCCTTATTCATCGAAAAGATTATTGAATTTGAAAGAAGTTGAGGTTGAGGTCGGAAGTGCAAAGGTAAAAGAATTAGTGCGCGATGACGACGCTAAGACGCAATCTAAAGGATTTGGAATCATAGAAATGCATCAGATTAATGATGTGGATAAATTTAGAGCGCTGATTTTATGCAAGGTTACGCCGAAAAACCCGGCAGAGGCGGCAACGACAAAAGGGGAGTCAATCGAATGGCAGACAAAAGAATTTGAATCTACGATTGAAAGAACGCAGGAAGTAAATGAAAAATATAATCACCCGTGGCAGAGAGAAGCATGGTTTGATACAGAGGCAGAAGCGTTGGAATATTTAAAAACGGTGCTAAACGTAATGGAAAGGCTGGAAGTTACATCACAGGAAGGAACCGAAGCAGGAAAGACAAAAATAACAGTCACACCTTCTCTAACAAATGGAAATTCGTATAAGTATAGCACTAAAGGACAGGCCCCGGCGTATAAAGAGGATTTAACATCATGGGAAGACTGGAATGGAGCAGAAGAAATTGAAGCTGCAAACGGAAGTACGATTTATATAG
Source organism: Mediterraneibacter flintii (assembly GCF_055387595.1). Classification (NCBI taxonomy): domain Bacteria; kingdom Bacillati; phylum Bacillota; class Clostridia; order Lachnospirales; family Lachnospiraceae; genus Mediterraneibacter; species Mediterraneibacter flintii. The sequence goes on along the minus strand of NZ_AP031405.1, from coordinate 2,322,337 downwards.
CAGAAGTAAATACAGAGAAAAAAGCAATCAAATGCGGAAGCACTGTAGTTTTAGCAAAGGAATAAGGTGAGAAAAATGGATAGATGTACATATATAAAAATAGCTGGTAAGGAGTACCCGATGTCATTTTCTTTAGGAGCATCAAAAAAGATGATAGCTAAGTATGGCAGTATTGAAAAAATGCAAAATGAGTTAAAAAAATCGGGGGATGATATAAAAAAACTAGATTTACTAACGGAAATGCTGGCGTTATTGATAGCACAAGGGTGCGCATATAAAAATTATTTTGAAAAAGATATGCCGGCGCCGGAAACCGCACCGATTATTAACGGCAAATGGGAACCGATTACAGCAGAAGTGCTGGATATTGCAATTATGCTCTATGATGCGGATGAAATAAGAGAAAAAATCGAGGAATGTGTGACAAAGGGAGCAAAGAAAAGGGTAGAAGCAAAAGTACAGGGAAAAAACGTAAAAGCCACTCAAGCGTAAAGGCTCTTGAGTGGCTTGATATTGCGGCGAGAAAAATAGGTATTCCATATTTGGAATATAATTGCATGCCGCTTGGAGAAATATCTGATCTAATTGATTTTTATGCAGCATCAGAAGGAAACGTAACATTAAGAGAAAAAATAACAAATGATACGAATTATTTTCCAATGGGGGTGAAATGATGGCGTATGATATAGGGCCGCGGATAGGTATAAAAGGCGAGGCGGAATTTAATAAACAGATAAAGCAGATAAATAACGCGATCCGTGAATGTGGGTCAGAAATGAAATCGCTATCCAGTCAGTTTGAGAGCAATGCGAATTCGCAAGAAGCCCTTATTGCAAAAAACAAAAATCTAGGGAAAGAGTTGGATTTGCAAAAGCAAAAAATGAGCCTCTTGGAAAAACAGTATCAAAAGCAAGTTACAATTTTAAAAGAACTTGGGGATGCGTATCAGAAGGCAAAAACTGAAACAGGAGAAACATCCGCAGAATCCGCAAAGGCAGAGACAGCATTTAACAAGCAGGCGGAAGCAGTTTCAAAATTGAAAGTCTCAATGAATGAGACACAAACATACATAAATAAACTAAATACATCAATCAGCAAAAATGGTAATATGCTGGATGAAATCGAAGCAGGCGCAAGAGATGCGGCTACGGGACTGGACAAACTGGCAGACGAAGCGGACGACGCAGGAGATAAGCTGGACGAAGTAGCGAGAAGCACAAAGGCGGAAGCCTTAAGCGGACTGGCTGATAATATATCAGCGGCAGGGGATGCAATGATAAGCATGGTGGAAAATTCAAAAGAATATTTGTCTATCATGGGACAACTTGAAGCATCCTCACAAAGATTAGGGTATACAACACAAGAAACAGAACAGACATATACGCAATTATATGGAATCCTGGGAGATAATCAAACCGCAGCTACAGCAACAGCGAATTTACAGGCATTAGGACTTTCACAGAAAGATCTAACAGAAATGACAGAACTTGCTATAGGAGCGTGGGCTCAATATGGCGATTCTATACCTATTGATTCTCTTGCGGAGGCTATAAATGAAACAGCACAAACCGGAATTGTAACGGGAACTTTTGCCGATGCACTAAACTGGGCCGGAGTAAGTGAGGATGCATTTAATGAAAAATTAGCCTCTACATCAAGCGAATCTGAACGTGCAAGAATGATTATGGAAGTGCTAAAAAGTCAGGGGCTAGATTCTGTAGCACAGGGATTTCGGGATAATAATCAAGCGCTTATTGAAAATAATGAAGCACAAGCAAATTTTGATGAAGCAATGGCAAATTTGGCGGAAGTAATTATGCCGGCAGTGACAAATGTATTGAATATTGCAGCGGAAGCATTATCGGCATTTGCGAATTGGTTTACATCCCTTCCCGGCCCTGTTCAAACGGTTATAGCAGTCATCGGAACATTAATAATTGTGCTGGGAGCACTTGCCCCTGTCATTCTTACGGTAGCCGCAGCAGTAACGGCTTTAGAAGCTCCGCTGTTACCCATCATTGGAATTATTGCATTGATAGTAGCGGCGATAGCAGCGATTATAGCAATATTCCAAAATTGGGGTTCTATTGTAGATTGGTTTAAAGAACAGTGGGAACTGGCATGTGAGAGATTGAAAATAGGATGGGAGATGGTAGGAAATGCAATATCATCTATATGGAATTCTATTAAAAATTGGTTTACAGATGGAGTCAATTCAATTGTAAATGCAGTGAAAAGTATGGCGTCGAAAGTATCTGAATTTTTTGGAAACATCATAAACAGTGCAAAAGAAAAATTAGGACAAATAGGAACGGTAGTTTCTAACGGTTTTCAAGGGGCGATTGATTTTATTACCTCACTTCCGGGAAAAGCGTTGGAATGGGGATCTGATTTTATCGGTGGAATAGCGGACGGTATTAAAAGCGCGATTGGAGCTGTGACTGATGCTGTGGGTGATGTAGTAGATACGATTGCATCCTATCTACACTTTTCACGGCCAGATAAGGGGCCGTTGCATGAATACGAAAAATGGATGCCGGATATGATGAGTGGAATAGCAGACGGCATTTATAATAACATTGATAAAGTAAAAAATGCAGTAAATGCAGTGTCAGCTACAATGAACAATACAATTTCGGGAAATATTGATGGAATGGTAGAATCTGCAGCCGCGACGAATAATCAGATGATAACTATCGAAGGAGACACAATAATACTAAATGGAGAAGTCATAGGAAAGACAGCGGAAAGAGTAATCAGCACTGGACAGAGAAATGCGATGGCGGCTAAAGGAAGGAGAAAATAATGTACAGCATAAGTTTTAACGGCAAAAACTGTTTACAATATGGCATACTTCCGGTGCGGCGCCCTGACATTCCGGCAGCAGAAAAAGAAGTAGAAGAAATAACTATTCCAGGCAGAGACGGCATTTTGACAGAATCAAAAGAGCGTTATCTGCCTGTTGTTATTTCTATTGAGTTCAATTTTATGAAGGAACCGGACGAATGGGCGGGAGCGTTTAGAAAAGCGAAAAAATGGCTGCAAGGAAGTGGAAATTTAGAGTTTTCAGATGATGCACATTATTTATATAAAGTGTACTATTGCAAAATAACAGACAGTGAAAGAACATCAAGAAAAATTGGAAAATTTACAGCAGAGTTTACATGCTATCCGTATCTATTTGTAAGGGACGGACAGCGAGAAAAGACAATAGAAGAAATTAAAAGGAATCCATACTGCATATCTCATCCTTTATATAAAATAACCGGAGAAGGATTATGCAGGATAAATATAAATGGAAAAGAAGTGTCCGTAAATGTTGGACAAAATGTGACGATTGATACAGAACGGATGATTGCATACAGAACAGACGGAACAATACAAAACACCGTTGTCACAGGCGAATACGAAGATTTATATCTGCAGGAAGGTGACAATGAAATTTTAGTGACGGACGGATTTGAAATATCTGTTATACCGAACTGGAGGGTACTATGATTCAAATATATAATCAGGATAATACAGATTTTGAAAAAAATGGAAATATAACATTAATGCCGACTACGGCAACAGTACATACTGTTTTAAATGGAGCGTGGACTGCAGAATTATCACATCCGATTGATGACATGGGGCGGTGGAAATATATAAAAGAGGAAGCAGTCATTAAAATGCAGTCATTCAACGGAATACAGTTATTTAGAATCAAAAAGGTTAAAAAAGCAGACGGAGGCGTAACTGCCAATATGGAACCAATCTTTATGGATGCAATGGGGGACTGCTTTTTAACAGATATTAGACCGACAGAAAAGAACGGGCAGCAGGCCCTTGATATTATGTGTGCGGCAAATAGTAAATATTCGGGAAGCTCTGATATACAAAAAATATCAACGGCATATTATGAATACAAAAATCTGATTGAGGCAATCAATGGAGATGATGAAAACAGCTTCATCAATAGATGGGGTGGGGAAATACTTTTCGACAATTTTCAAGTCATAATTAATGAACGTACCGGAGGTGATTATGGAATTGAACTAAAATATGGAAAGAATATCCCGGCGGATGGATTAACAGAGGAAGTAGATACAAGTGCAGTTATTACGAGAATATATCCGAAGGCATATAACGGACATACGATAACAGACAACGGATATGTAGATTCTCCTGTTATCAACAGTTATGCGACCGTCAAAGCAGCAACTATGACATTTGATGATGTAAAAATGAGAGAGGATGCGCAGGAAGGCGACGAAGAAGATGGGATTATTATATGCGATACACAGGAAGAATTGGACGAGGCATTAACAACAAAATGCAATGCACAGTATGAGGCAGGGGCAGACAAACCTTCAGTATCTATTTCAGCGAATATTGTATTATTACAAAATACAGAACAATATAAAGAGTACAAAGTTTTAGAAGATATTTCGCTGGGAGATACGATACACTGTAAGCACTCTAAATTAGATATTGTTACAGAAGCAAGGGTAATTGAACTAGAGTACGATTGCATCAGTAAAAAAGTAAAAGCAGTGACACTCGGAGACTTTGAATACAATTATTTTGATAACGTAACATCCGCAACAAATAGGATTGATGAAGCTATACGGTCAGATGGAAGTGTAGTAGCCGAACAGGTAAAAGGTGTTATTGATGGAGTAAAAAGCCAGATGCGGGCGCAGTCCAGCATTGCTAAAAAGCAGGATGTACGGGCTATTATTTTTGAGGATTTCGATGAGGAATCCCCTACGCACGGAGCTATGTGCTTAGGGACGATGGGATTTCAAATTGCAAGCAAGCGCACGGCGGATAATAAGGAATGGGACTGGTCTACATTTGGAACGGGGCAGGGTTTTTTTGCCGATTTTATCGTTGCGGGTACTATGCTGGCCGATCGCATAAAAGGTGGAACACTGGAACTAGGCGGAGAGAATAACGGCAACGGAGTAGGAAGAGTGTTGGATGCTTCCGGGAATGAAATTGTTCGGTTAGACAAAGGTGGGGTGTATGCAAAAGGAAAATATACATGCGAAGGGTTAAATGGAAAACGATTCGTAAACATGTACAATGGAACGATTGAATTTAAAAATGACAACGGAGATATATGTTACATTGAAGCAGGAATAGAAGGAGAAAATAAGGGAAAGTTGACAATATTCGCAGAACAGGGGAGTTCAATAAGTAAATATCTGTCTATTTCAGAAAGTGAATTAAGAGCGCAGTTTAATACAATTTATATGCAAGCAGACAATAAATTAACACTTAGATGCAATTCGTTAGTTGTAATACAAGGCTCAAAGGGGTATACAGGAAAAAGCGGACGTGTAGAATTTTCTGACGGTACATACTTAAATCTTGTAAATGGAATTTGCGTAGGAGGAAATTCGAAGGAGGGAAGTTTTTAATGGCAGAAGCGTCAATGGAAGCACAGAAGGCGGTGCAATGGGCGAGAGAGATAGCAAATGATGATAGTCATGGGTACGATCAAGGAAATAGATGGGGGCCGGACTATGACTGTGCTTCATTTGTAATAACAGCGTATGAAAATGCAGGGATTCCGGTTAAAGAAAATGGAGCATCATATACAGGAAATATGTATAACGCATTTATAGCGTCAGGATTTGAAGATGTAACACATTTGATTGATTTATCATCTGGAAGCGGATTGATAGAAGGTGATGTATTGTTAAATGTTGCAAATCATACCGCTATGAGTACAGGAAACGGAATGTTAGTAGAGGCAAGTCAAAATGAATTTGGAGGAATAACAGGCGGACAAACAGGAGATCAGACAGGACAAGAGATATACGAACATGGGTATTATAATTATGGCCCGTGGGATTATGTATTAAGATACCCAGGAAGTTCCGGTGTATATATTACCCGATTTGTTCCGGCGTAAAGGAGGATATTATGAATGAAATTATAAGGGATGTATATGTACTTCGCAAAGAAATACAAGAACCGATTGAATTAGCACAGGGAAGCGAAGTATCTGTTATATTTAGATTTTCGGATTATAATATACCGGATGGAGCGACAGGCAGTGTGATTGCAACGAAGCCATCGAAAAAGCAACAGCTTGATGAAGTGACAATTATAGGGAATGATGTAAAATTTAATATAACATCACAAATGACAGCGGAGATAGGCTTTTCAGAAATACAGGTTCAAATTAGAAAAGATAATAGAGCATTATACACAATTGTACGAAGAATGGATGTGAAAAAATCGCTGTATCCGATTGAAAGCGGGACAGGCTCTAGTATCATAGACAAATATTTAGATGATATAAAGGAAGCTACAGAGGAAGCAAGCACAGCAACAGAGGCAGCGGATACGGCAGCAGGGAAAGCAAATGCAGCAGCAGAGGCGGCGGATACGGCAGCAGGGGAAGCAAATGCAGCAGCGGAGGCAGCGGATACAGCAGCAGGGGAAGCAAATGCAGCAGCAGAGGCAGCGGATACGGCAGCAGGGAAAGCAAATGCAGCAGCAGAGGCAGCGGATACAGCGGCGGAGGATATACAAAATAAAGCAGAAAACGGAGAATTTACAAGTACAATAACAGTTGGTACTGTAACGACAGGCGAGCCAGGAACAAATGCAGGAGTTACAAACAGGGGTACAGAAAAGGATGCTGTTTTAGATTTTACAATTCCACGTGGAGATACTGGAGAAGTTGAAAATATAGATACTGTAACAGTAGAATTTGAACAAGCAGCAGAAAGAAAAAATATTAATACAGGAGAAACATTTGCAACTTTGTTTGGAAAAATAAAAAAATACTTTTCTGATTTAAAAACAGTTGCATTTACAGGGAGTTACAACAATTTATCAAACACCCCTAAAATACAAAACAATCTGACAACTACAGAAGAAGGAAGTGTATTAGATGCGACACAAGGAAAAGTGCTTGATAATAAAAAAATTGATAAGGATAAAATTGTAAAAAGTACGGAAATATCTGAAGAAGGGTTTTTGATGGATGGGAAAATCTGCTCGGAAGCACTTGCTAATTTAAATGATAATTACATTGTCGAAGAAGGCGAAAATGACAACGGCCACTATCGAAAATGGAGCAACGGCACATTAGAAATGTGGGGAAAACTGATTTTAAATAATGTTAATATCAATAATCGTTCTAATACTTCAACGACGGTTTATAATTCGACACAATATAGAATCACATTTCCGTTTGCTTCATTATCAGAATGTATTGTAACCTGTACGAATTATTCAAATACAGGTGCATGGGTATCCATGTCCACTGGAGGAGACAGAAAATCTAGCTTCATGTTTTGGTTATATGCTGCAGGTATAAGTAATGGAAATTCACATTATATTTGTTGGCGTGCAACGGGAACGTGGAAGTAATTATTTCCATGTTCCAATAACGTGCCAGTTATAGACTACACCAAGATCGCTAACAGATGCGTTAGCGGCCATTCGGAAGCCTACTGATGATTTATTGCTATATGCTGCACCTGTAGCCCATATAATTCCAGAGCTTTCTACGTACACATTGGATACGACTGATGTTATAGATTCAACTGGTAGTGTAATATCAATAACATTACTATAATACGGTGCGCTATTTCCATTTTGTATCCAGACTTCCGCCCGCTTGCGTCCCCACATTTCAAGTGTACCATTAGCCCACTTTCGATAATACCCATTATCATTTTCACCAGATTCCACAATAGAATTATCATTTAATTAAGGAATGCAATAATCTTTTGCATACATAGTACATAGAAATTGCTACACTGAAAAATAAAAAAGGAGTATAGCAAAATGGAACAAAAAATAATGGAAGTGCTACGGCGTATGCAGTCAGTGCTGAAAGAGAATCAGATGCGAGAACTAAAAAATGTATTGAATATAGTTTTTGCAGGATGCAAGTTGGTAGAAGAGACGGCAATACAGGTGATTGAACGTAGCTGGATGACAGACTTGGAGGATTTTTTAATGTCGAAAGTATTAGAAGGTAAATCACCGGAAACAGTACAGCGTTATAGATACGAACTGAAGCGTTTGTTATCGTATATCAATAAAGCAGTGACAGACGTGACGGCAGGAGACATCAGCGGATATATGCGAGCGTACAAACGACTGCGTCAGGTTAGCAATCAAACTCTTCAAAATGTCCGGGCAGTGTACAGTAGTTTCTTCAGTTGGCTTCGTGATAGAAATAGAATCCGAGAGAACCCTATTACATTGGTAGAAAATATCAAAACAGAAAAAGTGCTAAAGAAGCCGTATACGGACGAAGAACGGGAAATGTTATTGCGAAATTGCAAAACGTTGAGAGATAAAGCAATGCTAGAGTTTTTGTATTCCACGGCGGTCCGTGTATCAGAATTGGCACGGTTGAATCGGGAAGATATACGGTTTACAAATAAAGACCTTGTCGTATTTGGAAAAGGAGCAAAAGAAAGGAGGGTATACATAAATGATCGTACAAACATGTATTTGCGCGAATACTTGCAGAGCCGAACCGACGGGAATCAAGCGTTGTTTGTATCTGCAAAAAGCCCGCATAAACGTCTGACAAAAGCAGGAATCGAGGATATAATCCGGCGTACTGGCCGACGAGCACAAGTAGAAAAGGCGCACCCGCACCGCTTCCGACGCACGGCAGCAACAAACGCGCTTAACAGAGGCATGCCAGTACAGGAGGTCGCAGAACTTTTAGGTCATGCAAATTTGCAGACGACAATGAGATATTGCACAGTGTCTCAAGATAGCGTGCAGTATCATCACCGTAAATATTTGAGCGCATAACAATATAAAAAAGAATATGTAAGTTCTACATCCGGCTTCCGGTCGGGTGTTTTTGTTGTGTACTTTTATGAGTAACTATAAAAAGTAAATATAAAAAGTAAATATAAAGGGAAGTTCTTACTTAAATGATAATTACATTGTCGAAGAAGGCGAAAATGACAACGGTCACTATCGAAAATGGAGCAACGGCACGCTTGAGATGTGGGGAGGCTATCGCGGCACATTTTCTATTCCTTCTGGAAACGTACAAGGCGGTATTTATTACTCTGCTAATAGAACAATACCATTTCCTATTGAATCAAAAACATCCGCACGTATTGTAGCTACCGTTTATTCAAATGGAATACAATGGTTAAAAACCTCGACATCCAACACAAACAAAACAGGTTTTGATGTGGTTATAATGCAGCCGACAGGTGCAAATCCTACGGCAAATGTAAACTGGAGCGCGATTGGAACATGGAAGTAATCATTCTGTAAAATACGAAAGCGGCATAATAAAGTACGAAGATGTCGTAACACCTGCGGATGATATATAAAGTCTTCCTGATTCATCCAGAGTGACTATTCCAAATCCAGCGTCACGTATGTTTACTTGCTTCAAGGGTGTTGGAAATCCTGTTGCTATAGTAGTGCCCTTCGTGGGTTTTCCTGTGACATAAGGATATATAATCACCTGCTTTCCTTGTTTGTGCGCCCAGGTTGTATTTAATGTAAAATCACTTATATTTAACGATATTTGAACCTCTTCGATATTGAAATTATCATTTAAGTAAGAACTTCCCCTAGAAGGAGGAATTTTGATGAAAATTAGACTAGTAGACAAAACAATTTACACAGTATCCCGTGCGGAAATCGTGAATAGTAGACTTGAAATTGATTATACAGATAAGACTGCAGAAGAAGTACAAGAGATTTTTTCAGTACCCGCAAATTTGGAGACGATTGAACTGCTAACGGACAATGGGGAAAAATTTGGAGAGCTACCAGGCTGGAGTGTATACGGCGGGGTATTACTGAACGATGAAACGAAAACAGTTATTTTAACAAAAGCGGTTAATGTAACAGAACAGCGTTTGACATCTGCGGAGGCGGATGCGCTTGCTGCGAAAACAGCAACAGAAGCACAAGAGAAAGAAATTGAGCAGCTCAAAGAAGAAATTGCTTCCAGGGGTGCAGGAGTAGATCCGGCATTGTTTTCCGCTTCTGTAGTCGTTGCGCGGGCAAATGCTCAAGAGCTGGACGACGAGCAGGCGTTGCAGGCAAAAGCACTGTATCCGTCCTGGATGGAAGTTATCGGACAGATGGTGAAAAAAGGATTCAAATTTGTTTATGAAGAGACGCTCTATAAGACTATTCAGGATAACTTGCTGATACAGGAGCAGTATGTGCCAGGGCAGGGGACAGAATCTTTATATACTAGAATTGATGAAACCCATGCAGGGACAAAAGAGGATCCAATCCCGTACGCAGGCAATATGGAACTAGAGCAGGGAAAATATTACAGCCAGGGCGGTGTAACGTACCTGTGTAACCGCGATACAGGACAGGCAGTATTTCAGACGCTGGCCGATCTGGTAGGAATCTATGTGGAAATAGCAGAATAGAAAGAAGGAGAGGTACATGAAGAAAATGGACAAGATTAAGGCAATTATCACAGTGATAACGGGGGCTTTATCAAGTGCGCTGGGAATATTGTTTGTTCCTGTTATTTTGCTTGTTTTATGCAATATCATTGATTATATAACAGGGTTACTAGCAACACCGAGCAGAAAAGAGAATCTTAGTTCTTATAAAAGCATTCGAGGAATTACAAAGAAAGTAGCTATGTGGCTACTGGTTGTAGTGGGTGTGATTATAGATGAATTGATAAAATATTCTGTAACCGCAATAGGGCTATCTGTTCCATTTACATTTCTTATAGCGTGTATAGTAGCAATCTGGCTGATATGCAACGAGTTAATCAGCATACTAGAAAATATTGCAGATATTGGAATTAAACTACCGGCGTTTTTGCAGAAGATAGTATATTACATAAAAGAACAGGCAGAAATGAAGGTGGATATAGATGATTTTGAAGAAAAAGACGAAGGTGAGGACGTGTAACAGCGTCCTCGTTTGATGAAAGGAGAAAGCCATGTTATTAAAAGAAATTGCAGCACAATTGACGGAACATTTATGTAGCCATAGTTGGCATGGATACAGTCAAATAAGTAGGTACGGGGATGGAGAGGGCACATGTCCGGTAGAAATTAACGGAAAAACATACTATTTAGAACAAGGTGATAGGGACTGCAGTTCTGCAATTATTACAGCTTTTGAAGCTGCGGGAATCTCCTGTGGTGGTGCTACATACACAGGAAATATGCGTTCGTGTATGACAGGAACGGGAAATTTTAAATGGCATCCTATGTCGGACGGATATATAGCACAGCGCGGAGATGTCTATTTGAATGAAGCGAATCATACAGCTATGTGCACCTCCGCTGTGCCGGACATGCTGGCGGAATTTTCTATCAGCGAAACGGGCGGAATCGACGGAGCAGAGGGAGACCAGACGGGAAGAGAATCATATATACATGCGTACTATGATTACCCCTGGGACGGCATTTTAGAATGTATCTGCACAGACACAGACGGAGAAAAGGCTGCTGGAAATGATACAGGAACAACATACACAGTACAGGCAGGAGATACACTGTCAGGTATTGCACAGCGTTTTAACACTACTTATCAGAAAATAGCATCAGACAATCAGATTTCAGATCCAAACCTGATTTATCCGGGACAGGTACTTAAAATATAAAAAATACTCCTGGATATTTCCTATATCCAGGAGTAATATTTGGTGTAGGGGAACGGTGGCAAGCCCGCCCTCCCTTACTGTATGCTTAGATGTCTAAGTCCTCTGTTGGAACTCCTAAAGATTGAAGTCTTGCTTTCAATACTTTTTCTTGATAAGCTAATTCTTTGTCTTTATCTTGTGCATTTTTTATTCTTTGAATATTTACATACTCTCTGATTGTCTGATCTTTTAATTCTTTTTCTGTCATTTCTTGTAATACCTCCATTTTAAGCTCCTTTCCGTTAAAGTCTTGCCGTTCTTTAACTATTTTTATTATATAATATAGTGCGCTATATGTCAAGCGAATTAGTGCGCTAATTTATAATTTTTTCTATTTTTTCATTGATAGCATCTATATAAAACTGTCTCATACTAGGGTAGCCTGCTTGCTTTGCAGCCTGTTCATATTGTGCATATTCTTCCGGCTGTACACGAAAACGAATTTCTTTTAGTTTATCTAAATATTTCATAGTGTATTCCTTTTGTTTTTGGTTATATGCCATTTTTTTCACCTTCTTTCTAATTGTAATTATATCAAGTGAATTATTAGTGCGCTATATGCAAAATGCACAAAATTAGTGCGCTAATATTGTGAAATATGAATATTGAAATATAGTGCGCTATAGTATATAATATAATCACAAGGTAAGGAAAACAAAACACACCGCCCGGTTGCCGGGGCGTAGAGTTCGGCAACAGCGACCGTCGGCGGCTGAATACAGACGGGGTGAAAATCCGACATAAAAGTAACTAATAAATGTTTTTTAATATAGGAGGTACATTATGAACGAACTTAAATTATTTGAAACTTTACAAGAGGCTTATGAGACATCTACAAGAAACTATAATGGTTTCGAAGCAGCTTTAAAGGCTGTCAAATGGGATGAAACATTTTACACAGATGAAGAATATTATTTCTGCAAAGGGGATTTTACATTCACTACTCCATCTCTAGATCCATTCGAGATAACAAAAGACTGGCGACCAGCAGCAGTATTTTCTGATAGGAGCCAGATAGAATTTTAGCGTGCTGGAGCATAAACCGGGTTCGATTCCTGGAAACGCTATTTTCCTTAAAAAGGAATAAAGCCGTCCGGACAGCTACCAACTAACACGGACGGCACCAATCAAATAGAAAGGCAGATATATTATAGCATATATCTGAAAAGGTGAAAAGCATGAGAAGGAACTTTAAAATCGATGGAGTCAAATACAATGTTGTAAACAGATTCACAGGCAACTGCGAAATCAATGAATTTAATCCGCGCTATGATGTTATGAAATTTTCAGAACGTTTTTCAGCGTGGGTTCGCGTAGCCTCCTGTATGACAATTTCGGAAGGGCGAGAAGTAGCAGAAAGTGCAGTAATGTGTTAAAAATAACAAATTTAGGAGGAAGTAAATATGAGAAAAGTATCAGAAAAAATTTTTAATGAAATGTTAGCAGCCTGTGAAAAAGAAGATGTGTTTGCGTTTTTGAATGCTGCCTTGTTACATTACACAATGACAGGAACATCCGCACCGGGTGAGCTTATTGAATTAACAGATCCGGATGTAGATATGAAAGAAAAAGGCCGTATTATGCAAAAAATATTGATTGAACTGCAGAGAAAATTAAAAAGAAATACTAAGAAATAATAATTTTCCCCCAGGATTTTATTCCTGGGGGAAAAGGAGAGCAAGAAGAGGAAGCAGAAATGCTTTTTACATAGAAAAAACCAAGCACACAAGGTGCTTGGTCGCTTGTTAAAAGTGTTTCCACAATTAACTGGTGTTATATCCTTTCACTAGACAATTGGATTATAACATTGTGGAGTCCTTTTTTTCAAGTGATTTTGAAAAAAGGAGGTATTAAAATGTTTTTTCGAAAAAAGGGAAACATGACGCTGGGAAAGCTATTAGATGAATGGATTGAATTACATCAAATTGAAGTACATGGATCGACAACGTATGGATATATGAAAAGTATAGATTTATTGAAAAATTACGATATATATAATAAAAAGATAAAAAGAATAAAAAAAGAAGATATACAAAATATTTACAATGAATTTAATAAAGACAATAAAAAGAGAAATACAATCATAGGTTATAGTAAAGTATTGAATATGTCTTTCAAATATGCAGAAGAAAGAGGGTATATAAAAAAAACACCTTGTAAGGGACTGATTATACCGGGGAAAGGTGTGCATATAATAGATACGTTCACTGCGGAAGAGGTAGAAAAAATTTTAAAGGTGGAAATGAAAGAGTGGACAAGAGACAGTATAGAAATAGCATTCCGCACAGGATTGCGAAAAGGAGAAATATTTGCGCTAACGAAAGATGCAATAAATTTTGAGCAAAATTTTATTACAGTAAAACAATCACAAAGTCTGAATAAGCAGGGAAAGACAGTAATCGGAAAAACAAAAACAAAGCGCTCGAAACGGCGTATAGACTGCGATGAAAGAACAATGCAAATATTACGCAGGCGTTGTGAAAATAGTAAATCCGAGTTTGTATTTTCGTGGGAAGATGGACGAATGATAGTGCCGTACAATATTTCTAATACATTGCGAAAAAAATGTGAAATTGCAGGGGTTCGTCCGCGGCGGTTTCATGATCTGCGACATGCTCATGCTACATTTTTGCTATTAAATAACGTACATATTAAAATTGTACAGGAAAGACTAGGACATGCAAACATAAAAGAAACAATAGATACATATAGTCATACGACTCAGACCGTTCAAGAAACAGCAGTAGAAGCTATGAATAAACTAAGTTTTAACTGAAAAATCCCCTGGATTTGCATCCAGGGGAAAAATATTGTATCATCTCTATTATAATAAGGAAGAAAATCATGTAAAGCCTCAAGGAACCAAAGAGCTTGCTCATATGGAAATGATATGTGCGATTGTCTATCAGCTTACAAAAGATTTAACCCCAGAAGAAATCGAAAAGTCCGGATTTGGAACGTATTATGTAGATCATACCCTTGCCCTGTGGCCCCAAGCAGCAAGTGGGGCACCGTGGACGGCTACTTATTTCCAGTCGAAGGGAGATCCGATTACTGACTTGCACGAAGATATGGCTGCAGAACAAAAAGCACGCACAACCTATGACAATATACTAAGATTAGTAAAGGATCCAGAAATATGCGAGCCGATCCGTTTTCTGCGTGAACGTGAAATTGTACACTATCAGCGGTTCGGAGAAAGTCTTCGTATCGTCCAGGAGAAATTGGACAGTAAAAACTTTTATGCTATCAATCCTGAATTTGATACACGTCAGGATTGCGGATGCAGATAACACGATTTACAGTAAATATGAAATTGCCGCCTCCTGTAGCCAGGAAGCGGCAATTGTCATAAAAGCGTTTCAGTTTCCGTTTCTTTTATCAGAATAACCGACTAGAAAATCTGTTGTTACTCCAAACATTTCTGCCAACATTATCAATATGTCAAACCCGCATTCTCGTTTTCCCTTTTCATAGTTACCGATTGCCTGTCTGGTTACTCCAATACATTTTGCAAGCATATTCTGGGAAATTCCGTATTCTAGTCTTAGCATTTTGAGCCTCTCCGCGAATTTATTCTGCATGACTGCACCTCTTCTCTATTATACCATGAGTGCACTTTGGACAAACAGTATAATTCGCACATTTTAGCTTCTGTAGCTGCGAAGCTCCAGCCGCTGCTTCAGTTCTTTTGCTACACGTTCTGTATAAGTGCAGTAAATTTCTTCATTAAAATATAGGAGACGCTTTTTCGTATCGATTTTACAGATTAAATCTAGATTTGCCAGTGTGGAGGCTCTTGTCTTAAAAAAATTTTCTGACAGTTTTTTCTGCAGCGGCTTTATGTCGGCTCTGAGTTTTCCTTCTCCATTTTTAGTGATGACTTCGCAGTAATGAGTAGATTTGATTGTCTGAATATAATAGATGTCTTCAATTTCCACTTTCATCCACATCCCGTCTTCATCCAAAATATAGATATGTGTTTTCTTTTCCGTAGCTGTTTCCTCCCTCGGTTGTCTTTTTACGAGAAACACCACATAAACTTAATATAAGATACTACATTTTTGTACGCCAAGGTAGATTTTTTCATCTTTTGTCGAAATTTGTCATATTTTACTGATTTTGATTGCTCTGTCTTTGGAGAAAGTGTAACAAAGGAAAACAATCTATACATTAACTTCTCCTGGCATTTCTATGCTGTATTTCTTCCTGTTTTCATCATCTGTGGATCAACTAATTTTTATTCCTTGTTGTTTTTGGGAATAAAAGAGGCTATAATAATTAAGATTATAAGGAAAAGTATGTTATGTTGGCTAGATTAGAAGGAGACGAATAAGATGTGTGGATTTGCAGGATTTGTCGGAGAAGTAGAAAATAGAGAGCAAGTGCTGGTAAATATGATGAATACGATTATTCACAGAGGGCCAGACAGTGAAGGGAGATATGTGGATGAGGATGTAGCTTTAGGTTTTCGCAGGCTCAGCATTATTGATTTGTCTGCTGTGGGAGATCAACCATTATATAATGAAGAAAAGAGTATGGTTCTGGTATTTAATGGAGAAATATATAATTATCAGGAATTGAGGGAAGAACTCATAGAGGCAGGGCATGTGTTTGTGTCAAATACAGATTCTGAAACATTGGTGCATGGCTATGAACAGTGGGGAGAACAGTTGGTAAATAAGCTGCGGGGTATGTATGCGTTTATCATATGGGATAGAAAGAATAAAAAATTGTTTGCGGCAAGAGACATTTTTGGAATTAAACCGTTGTACTATGCACAGATGAATGGATCCCTTCTGTTTGGGTCAGAAATCAAGTCATTTCTGGAGCATCCGAAATTTGACAAAGTATTTAATGAAGAAGTGCTCGGCAACTACCTGTCCTTTCAGTTTGTTCCTACGAATGAGACGTTTTTCAAAGGTGTTTTCTGTCTTCAGCCGGGGCATTATTTTACGTATGAAAATGGGAAAATGGATATTGTCAGATATTTCGAACCACATTTTACAGGGGACTGTCAGAAATCGTTTGAAGAAGTGGTGGATGAAGTTGAAAGAGTGATGAAAGAGTCGGTGGAAAAACACAAGATCAGTGATGTAGAGGTTGCTTCCTATCTCTCCAGCGGCGTAGATTCCAGTTATCTGACGTATCTTGGACAAGTAGATCGCACCTTTACAGTGGGATTTGACGAGGGCAAGTACAGCGAGATTCAGGACGCAAAAGATTTTGCGGCTAGTATTCAGATGAAAAATGATGCGAAAGTAATAAGTCCGGAAGAATATTGGGATAAACTGTCGGATATTCAGTATTACATGGATGAACCTGTAGCAGATCCGGCTGCGGTTGCGCTGTATTTTTTAAGTGAGGAAGCATCGAAAAAGGTAAAGGTTGTACTTTCGGGGGAAGGCTCCGATGAATTGTTTGGCGGGTATAATATTTACTGTGAACCACTTGAACATACAGGATTCAATAAAATTCCTTTTGGAATCCGAAAGCTTCTCGGAAAATTTGCGGAATATTGTTTGCCGAGAGGAATGAAGGGACGCGGATTTCTGATACGACATGGCAAGACACTGGAAGAGAGGTACTTTGCGAATGCGACAAATATTTTTACAGAGAGAGAAGCGGACAAGATTTTGAAAAAGGGATGTAAGCCGGGCATTTGTAAAGTGACCAGGCCATTGTATGACAGAGTCAAAGAAAAGGATGCGGTGACGAAAATGCAGTACGTAGATCTGCATCTTTGGCTGGTGCATGATATTCTGATGAAGGGGGATAAGATGGGCATGGCAAATTCCCTCGAAGTGAGGGTGCCATTCCTGGATAAAAAGGTATTGGAGCTTGCACAGACTCTTCCACTTGCATACAAAGTAAGGGCGCCGAAAACGAAGGTAGCTTTAAGAGGAGCAGCAGAGAAAGTAATTCAGAGCAAGACGGCAGAGAAGAAAAAGCTTGGATTTCCAATTCCGATTCGTGTCTGGCTAAAAGAGGAGAGATATTATAACCGAGTAAAAGAGATGTTTACCTCGGAAGCGGCTAAGAAATTTTTTCATACAGATTTACTTGTAAAGATGCTGGATGACCACAAAAATGGAAAAAATCTAAATGAAAAAACGGATAACAGCAGGAAAATCTGGACGGTCTATATTTTTCTTGTTTGGTATGACAGATTTTTTGGACATGGCAAACCGGTACATCCAGCAATGCATGTCAGATAGTTAGGAGATTCTATGAGAAGCAGAACTGTACAGCCGGTAAAACGGCGGGAACAGAGTAAAAATATGCGGGGGAAGAAAAAGAAAAATGCAATAGGGGATACCCAGCCTATAAAAGTATCTTCGCATACAAAACCATTGCGGGTGTCCTCGGATACCCAGCCGATAAGAATACCCTCAGGGCAAAGGCAGACAAGGTCAGCCTCATATAGAGGGAGATACCAGCAGGCAGTTTCACGGCGCAGAAAGGAAATTTCTGTACCAAAACCAGAGGCGCAGCTTGAAAGGAAAGTGAAAAAAAAGCAAAGCAGTGTGATAGGCGCACTGCTTGGCAAAAGAGCAAAGGGAAAAGAAGCAAATGCAGTACAATATTTTGACTATGACCTGTTGCTGGCGATTGTATTTTTAATGTGCTTTGGGCTCGTTATGCTGTATAGTACTAGTGCATACAGCGCTCAGGCGGATTTTGGAAATGATATGTATTACTTTTCCAAGCAGGCCTTGATTGGGGCGGTTAGTTTTGTGGGAATGATGATTGTTTCCAAAATTGATTACCATTTTTATGGAGCATTTTCTTTTGAACTTTATATTTTTGCAATGATTTTGATGGCGCTCGTGCAAACACCGTTGGGAGTGACGATCTATGGGGCGAGAAGATGGATACAGCTGCCGGGAAATATGACACTACAGCCTTCAGAAATTACAAAAATTGCAGTGATTTTATTCCTTTCTTATGAATTATGTAGAATTGGAAAAAAAATAAATACCAGAGCTGGAATATTGCGCGTATTTGCCTTTGGTGCAGTGGCGGCAGGCGGTGTAATGTTTCTGACAGACAACCTAAGTACAGCGATTATTGTTATGGCAATATCTTGTATTCTGATTTTTATTGTTCATCCGAAAATTAAACCTTTCATAGCAATAGCGGCCGGGGTGGCAGCAGTGCTTGCGGTTGCGGTGATGGTGATGTCAGTTACTTTGGTAAACAGCGATAATTTCCGTCTGAGACGTATCCTTACTTGGCTGGATCCGGAGAATCATTCTGATACGGGCGGGTTTCAGGTTATGCAGGGACTGTACGCGATTGGTTCCGGCGGCTTCTTTGGAAAAGGGTTAGGAAACAGTACGCAGAAGCTTGGAGTGATACCAGAGGCACAAAATGATATGATTCTGACAGTTATTTGCGAAGAATTAGGCGTGTTCGGCGCGATTGTCATTCTGCTGTTGTTTGGATTTTTGTTATATCGTCTGATGTTTATTGCCAGAAATGCTCCGGACTTATATGGCGCTTTGATTGCCAGCGGAATTTTTGTACATATTGCGCTGCAGGTTATTTTAAATATTGCAGTTGTGACAAATCTGATTCCCACAACAGGAATTACATTGCCGTTTATCAGTTATGGGGGAACCTCTATTTTGTTTTTGATGACGGAGATGGGGATTGCTCTGGGAATATCGAGAAGAATTAAACTGGAGGATTGACAGATTCTGTAACAAACTATGTAACAGTTCAGCCCGCGCCATTCGTAAAACCGCACTGCGTGCGTATCGTGGCTGCCGCCATCGTTTTACTCATTGATGGGCGCTTAAGCTCATACAGATGTACGATCGCAAAAACATGCAAGTATGTTTTATATTTCCCGCACACTGTATGGCCGAACTGTTCCCAAACTCTTTTTAAGATTGAGAAAAAGCCTTTTCATACTGTGAAAAGTGTGATATATTGATATGGAGTTATGTAGTAATTAAAACTACATATAATAGAAATATACTACACGCAATACGGTGCGGGAGGATGGAATATGGAATATAAGATAATTGTAGACAGCTGCGGCGAGCTTACTGAAGAGATGAAAAAAAGCGGAGTGTATGAGACCGCTTCTTTGAGCATGCAGGTGGGTGGAGCGAATATTGTGGATGATGAGACTTTTAATCAGGCAGATTTTTTAAGAAGAGTGGCCCAAAGCCCAGAATGTCCAAAGTCATCCTGCCCTTCCCCTGAAAGGTATATGTTGAGCTATAAAGGGGAGGCGAAAAGAGTGTATGCAGTGACGCTCTCATCTGAACTGAGTGGTTCTTACAACAGTGCAGAATTAGGAAAGAAGCTATATATGGAAGGAAACGAAGAAAAACAGATACATGTGTTTAATTCCAGATCTGCTTCTGTGGGAGAGACACTGATTGCACTAAAGATACGTGAATGTGAAGAAGAAGGCATGAGGTTTGAAGAGGTTGTACAGACAGTGGAAAATTATATCGAAGAACAGCACACGTATTTTGTGTTGGAGAATTTGGAAACACTGAGAAAAAATGGACGGCTGACGGGGATAAAAGCAATGGTTGCAAGTGCATTAAATATCAAGCCTGTCATGGGTGCTACACCGCAAGGAACGATTTGCCAGTTGGGGCAGGCAAGGGGCATCAAGCGCGCTTTGACAAAAATGGTCGAGCAGATTGCAAAAGAATGTATAGATTCAAAGAAAAAGATATTGGGAATTGCACATTGTAACTGTCCCGAACGAGCAGAGGAAGTAAAGCAGATGCTTTTAGAAAAGCTGGATGTAAAGGCAAGCTTTATTGTGGATACAGCAGGAATCAGCACAATGTATGCCAATGACGGGGGGATTATTGTTGTTATCTAGTCGTTCATACTTTAACCGCTACTTGTCAAATTGTGGAGAAGTGTGGTAAACTAGTTTAAGAATGAACAGTGAAGGAGTAAGCAAAAATGAGCCAGGAGAAAGTAGAGCGATATAAAAAAGAAAAAGCAAACAGAAAGAAAATTATGAAGAAGCAGAGAATGATGGGAATTATGCGCAAGACGGTTCTTTCTCTGGTAGCATTGGCTTTGGTGGTTTGGATAGGATACTCAGCTTATGATATGTATGATTCTGACAAGGAAAGAACTGTGGCACAGGTTAATTATGACGCAGTGAACACCTATTTAAATGGACTTACGGAGACAGAAGAAACAGCAGAATAGCCGGATGGCAAAAAATTCCAGATTTAAATTTAAAAATAAATAGAATATCCTGAAAATCGATGAGGGTTGAAAAATATACAAGATGTAGGATGCATGAGAGAACATGCATCCTACATTTGGTATATAAGGAAAACTTAAAAGATTTTCAGGATATTTTTTTATTGCTTTGAAAAACTGAAGAAACAAAAAAATCACAAAAAAGGGGTTGAAAAAGGGGAAAGTGTGGTTTACAATGGAGACAAGTGGTGAGAAGTGGTAGACAGTGGTACAAAGTGGGGAGTAATGTGGAGGCCCACATAAAGAGAAAGGGTTCCAGATGTTATTAGGGGAGTTTAATCATAGCATTGATGAAAAAGGCCGATTAATCATTCCAGCTAAATTACGGGACGATTTGGGAGAGAGTTTCGTAATCTGCAATGGGCTGGAGGGATGTCTCTTTGTCTACTCACAGGAAGAATGGAACAAATTTGTTGCTGAACTGGAAACCTTGCCACGAATGAATAAAGATGCCAGAATCTTTAAGCGTTACTTTTTCGGAAGTGCCTCAGAAGGCAGTTTTGATAAGCAGGGGAGAGTGCTGGTACCACCATCTTTACGGAAAGCTGCACACCTGGAAAAAGACGTGGTTTTAGTGGGAGTTCAGGATCGCGTGGAAATCTGGGATAAAGCGCTTTGGGAAGAGAGAAGCCAAGTCAGCGAAGAAGATTTGGATGCGATTGCAGAACGTATGGAATCAATCGGGATCCGCATCTGATTTGAAACAGTAAAGCAAGGTGGGAGAGAAGGATGGCATTCAAGCACACATCAGTATTACTTGAGGAAACAGTAGAAAGTCTGGAAATAAAACCAGATGGGACGTATGTAGACGCGACACTCGGAGGAGGGGGACATGCCTTTGAAGTGTGCAGGCGTTTAAGTAGCAAGGGGAGTTTTATAGGAATAGACCAGGATGCCGCGGCGATTGAAGCGGCAAAGAGCCGGCTGTCTGACTTTGGGGAGAAGGTCACAATTATCAGAAGCAACTATTGTGATTTGAAGTTGAGGCTAGGTGAACTGGGAATTGAAAAGGTAGATGGTATTGTACTGGATCTTGGAGTCTCGTCTTATCAATTGGACACTGCAGACAGAGGGTTTTCCTATCGTGTGGATGCTCCTCTGGATATGAGAATGGATCAGAGACAGACAAAAACAGCAAGAGACATTGTCAATGATTACAGTGAAATGGAGCTATATCGGGTTATCCGCGACTATGGGGAGGACAAATTTGCAAAAAATATTGCAAAACATATTGTCAGGGAGCGTAAGATACATTCGATAGAAACGACAGGACAGCTTAATGAAGTAATCAGGCAGGCGATTCCGATGAAGATTCAGAAAACAGGCGGACATCCATCAAAGAGGACATTCCAGGCGATTCGGATTGAATTAAATCAGGAGCTGGAAGTTTTAAAAGGTTCGCTGGATGAGATGATAGAGATGTTAAATCCAAGGGGAAGGATATGCATCATTACGTTTCATTCACTGGAGGACAGGATTGTAAAGAGTACTTTTAAAAGGAATGAAAATCCATGTACCTGTCCAAGCTACTTTCCGGTTTGTGTTTGTGGGAAAACAGCAAAGGGAAGAGTGGTTACAAAAAAGCCGATCCTTCCGACGAAGGAAGAGATGGAGAACAACAGCCGTTCTAAGAGTGCAAAGCTTCGGGTTTTTGAACGACTGTAACAACTGGGAGTATCTAAACATATAAGATGTCAGGAAGGGGAGAGCCTGACAAAACAGATTAAGAAAGGGGCAGACGCTTATGGCAACAGCAAGAAGGAATACAAACAGTTACAGGCAACAAAGATATGCTGGCGGAGACCAGAGGGCATTTTATGTCTATGGAAATACCGTACGCCAAGCGGAGATTCTGCCAAAGAGAGAGACAAGAGAGCACACAAAGCAACCTAGACGGACAAGCAGGCAAGTCAGAAAAAACAGAAACAGGGCGCTTAGTATAAGTCCGGCATATGCAGGCTTTCTTGTGGTAGCAGCATTCTGCGCAGTATTTGTATGTATGATGTATCTGCAGCTTCAATCAGATATAGTGAGCCGTTCAGAAAATATTACGGCACTGCAGCAGGAATTGACAGACTTGACAGAAGCCAATGATACAGCTTATAATGCAGCTACAGATTCTGTAAATCTGGAAGAAGTGCGCAGCAAAGCAATGAATGAGCTCGGGATGGTCTATGCGGCACAGGGAACCGTGATTGAGTATGACAGCCCGACGAGTGATTACGTGAGGCAGTACAGTGATATTCCGAAAGACGGGGTATTGGCACAGTCTAAGAGCGTAACAGAGTAAGGATATTTAATAAATGGCTAGAAAAAATAAGCGAAGAAACAGATTTGAGTTTTTAACAAAAAAATTTCCGACGAGGATGCAAAAAAAGCTGGTACTGTTGTTTATGGCAATTATACTGGCTTTTGTTGTTCTTATAGGAAGAATTACATATATTAATGCTTCCAAAGGCAGTGGATATACAAAGATTGTTTTGGATCAACAGGGGTATGACAGCAGAGTGATTCCATATAAAAGAGGAGATATTGTAGATCGTAACGGTACGAAGATGGCCACCAGCGAACGAGTTTACAATGTAATTTTAGACGTAGAAGTAGTAACCTCTAAGGAAGAGTATCTGAACCCAACCAAAGAAGTATTAAAAGACTGCTTCGGGATAGAGGAAAGCACTGTAGATGAAGTGATAGAAAAAAATCCGGACAGCAGGTATGAAATACTTGCAAAAGGTGTAGAATATGAGACAGCGAAAAGGTTTCAGGACATTGAGAACGATACAGAAAATTACCCGAATGTAAAAGGTGTCTGGCTGGAAGACGACTATGAGCGTGTGTATCCATATAATACGCTGGCAAGTGACGTAGTGGGATTTACTGTTTCGGGAAATGAAGGAGCTGTCGGAATAGAGAGCGCCTATAATGATGTGTTAAACGGTACAGATGGAAGAGAGTACGGTTATTTTGCGGGCAAGTCATCGGTGGAAGGGACAGTAAAGGCCCCGCAGAATGGAAATACCGTTGTCTCTACGATCGATGTGACGCTGCAGAGTATTGTGGAACAGTGTATTTTAGATTTCAACAGCAAATATGCAGAAGAAGGAGAGACAGGCAGCAAGAATACAGCAGTGATTATTATGAATCCTAATACAGGAGAAATTCTGGCAGAAGCATCCTATCCCAATTTTGATTTAAACAATCCGAGAGATTTGTCTTCTTTATATTCAGAAGAAGAGTGGAATGCAATGTCGGAAGAAGAGCAGGTGGAGGCCATGAATACATTGTGGAGAAATTTCTGTGTCAGTGATACCTTTGAGCCTGGCTCTACAATCAAGCCTTTTACCGTTGCGACAGGTCTGGAGACAGGAGCAATCACAGGAAATGAAACATATGAGTGCGGCGGCTATCTACATGTAGGAGATTATGACATCAGCTGCCATTTAAAAACAGGTCACGGGACAGTATCTGTGCAGGATGCCATTGCATATTCTTGTAATGTGGCGCTTATGCATATTGCCGAAGCGATTGGGATTGAAAATTTTACAAAATACCAGAGGGTTTTCGGCTTTGGAGAGTATACAGGGATTGATTTGCCAGGAGAAGCGTCTACAGCACCGCTTCTCTATACAGCGGATACGATGCAGGTTACGGATTTGGCGACCAACTCCTTCGGACAGACATTTAATGTGACAATGACACAGCTGGCAGCGGGATTTTGTTCTTTGATTAATGGGGGATATTATTACGAACCCCATGTAGTAAAACAAATACAGGATGAGGACGGTAAAGTAATCGAGACAAAGGATCCGGTATTGCTTAGAAAAACGATTTCTGCAGAGACTTCCGCACAGTTGAAACAGTATATGAAGGGGACAATGGAATATGGGACAGGAACAGCGGCGAATGTGGAGGGGTATGACATTGGAGCAAAGACAGGTACCGCGGAAAAGCTGCCGCGAGACGATAAGAAATATTTACTTTCCTTTGCCGGATATGCGCCTCAGGAGAATCCAGAAGTGCTGGTGTATGTAATAATTGACGAACCGAATGTGGAAAACCAGGATAACAGTGCGCTTGTGTTGGAATTAGCACAGAATATTATGGCGCAGGCATTTCCGTATCTGGATATTACAACCATAGATGGATATACACCGGAAAGCGGCGGTACAGACACAGAAGCAAACAGCGGGGATACACAGACGGAATATACAGATTTTGACGCAAATTATGAAGACACGTACAGCAACGAAGACGGGGCATATGTGGATGAAAGCTATACACCAGATTTGGATGACTGGGCCACAGGAGCACCATCGGAATAATCCTGTTATAAGATAAGAGAATGAATAACCTTACAGAAGAATTAATATGTTTTAGAAAGATTCTTTTGTAAGGTCATTTATTTTATGAAGAACAAAACATATAATAAAAAGAAAATTTTAGTCGTATTTGGGTGCGCGTTTGTTATTTTATTTGGATTGATCGCAAGACTGGTATATCTGATGGTATTTGACGCAGAATATTATCAGGAAATGGCAAAGGCGTTGCATGAAAGAGAACGGGAAATCAAGGCGGCGAGAGGAGAAATAGTAGACAGAAATAAAGTTGTTCTGGCGACAAACAAAACAGTCTGCACGATTTCTGTGATTCACAGTCAGATTGAGGACGAAGAGCTGGTGATACAGACATTGGCAAAAGAATTGGAGCTGGATGAGGAAACAGTGAGAAAGAAAGTAGAAAAAGTGTCTTCCATGGAGAAAGTAAAGACAAATGTAGAAAAAGAGGTAGGAGACAGGATTCGAAACTATAATCTGGCGGGAGTGAAGGTAGATGAAGACTACAAAAGATATTATCCTTATAATGAACTGGCGTCCAAGGTACTCGGATTTACCGGAGGAGACAACCAGGGTATTATCGGCCTGGAGGTAAAATATGAGGAATATTTAAAAGGGACGAACGGTACGATTCTGACCATGACAGACGCAAGAGGGATTGAGCTGGAGGGAATCGCGGAGGACAGAATTGAACCGGTTGCCGGAGAGACACTTCAGATCAGTCTGGACTATAATATGCAGGCATACTGCGAACAGGCAGCCATGAAGGTAATGGAAGAAAAACAGGCGGACAGCGTGTCCATCCTGCTTATGAATCCACAGAATGGGGAAATTCTTTCTATGGTAAATGTGCCGGAGTTTAATTTAAATGAACCTTATGAATTAAATACTGGAGTGAATGAAGAAACCTTATCAGACGAGGAATTACAGGATGCATTGAATCAGATGTGGAGAAATGGCTGTATCAATGATACGTATGAGCCAGGATCTACATTTAAAATCATTACTTCATCGGCATGTCTGGAAGAAGGCGTAGTATCTTTGGATGATACTTTTTCCTGTCCGGGTTATCGGATTGTAGAAGACAGAAAAATCCGCTGCCATAAAGTAGGCGGACATGGAAGTGAAACATTTGTAGAAGGAATTCAGAATTCCTGTAATCCAGTATTTATCGACATTGGTCTTAGGTTGGGGGCAGAAAAATTTTACGACTACTTTGAGCAGTTCGGGTTATTAGATATGACAAATGTAGATTTGCCGGGAGAGGCGGGGACGATCATGCACAAAAAAGAAGATATAGGAACCGTAGAACTTGCAACAATGGCGTTTGGACAGTCTTTTCAGATCACTCCGATACAGATGGCGACAACAGTGAGTTCTCTGATAAATGGAGGTACAAGGGTTACACCGCATTTAGGGGTCGCAGTTTTGGACGAAGAAGGAAATGAGATAGAGCGTTTTTCTTATGAGACACAAAAAGGGATTGTATCAGAGGATACATCAAAGACAATGCAGATGCTTTTGGAGTCTGTGGTGGCAGAGGGGTCTGGAAAAAATGCATATATTGAAGGATATTCTATCGGAGGAAAAACGGCAACCTCTCAGACACTTCCAAGAAGTGCGAACAAATATATTTCTTCATTTATCGGATTTGCGCCTGCAGATAATCCACAGATATTGGGAATGGTTGTGATTCACAATCCGCAGGGCGTCTATTATGGCGGTACGATTGCGGCTCCTGTTCTGCAAAATATTTTTGACAATGTCCTGCCGTATATGGGGATTGAAAAAGAATAGGTTATGCTGTATACTGTATGGGGTATTTTGAGCGTAAACCTGTAAAGACAAAAGAGATGAAGAGGTGTATTTATGAATAATGACGTAATTATTCCGGTGTTGATATCCTTTGCGATCAGCCTGATATTAGGGCCGGTGGTAATTCCTTTCCTGAGAAAACTGAAGATGGGGCAGACAGAGCGTGAAGAGGGTGTACAGTCCCATTTGAAAAAGGCAGGTACTCCTACAATGGGAGGAATCATCATTCTCGCCAGTATTATTATTACCTCGCTGTTATATGTAAAAGAATACAGCGAAATTATTCCAATTCTGTTTCTGACAGTAGGATTTGGAATTATCGGCTTTCTGGATGACTATTTAAAAGTGGTGATGAAACGTTCGGATGGATTATATCCGAAACAGAAGATGGCGCTTCAGATTGTAGTGACAGCAGTATTTGCCTATTATATTGTAAAAGTGGCACATGTGCCGCTGACTCTTTTGATTCCTTTTTCAGACGGAAAATATCTGGATGTCGGCTGGGCAGCGATCCCGCTTCTGTT
Organism: Mediterraneibacter flintii; assembly: GCF_055387595.1. Classification (NCBI taxonomy): domain Bacteria; kingdom Bacillati; phylum Bacillota; class Clostridia; order Lachnospirales; family Lachnospiraceae; genus Mediterraneibacter; species Mediterraneibacter flintii. The sequence continues at coordinate 2,294,777 of NZ_AP031405.1, read as the reverse complement.
TATTGCGGTCATTGGCACTGTCAATGGAACGAACTTTACAGATGGGCTTGATGGGCTTGCGTCCAGCGTGACAGTCCTGGTAGCAACATTTTTTACAGTGGTCGCTATTGGGACGAAGAGTGGAGTGGAACCGATAACCTGTGCGGTTGTAGGTGCTCTGCTGGGATTTCTTTTGTTCAATGTATATCCTGCGAGTGTATTTATGGGAGATACAGGATCTCTTGCCCTCGGAGGCTTTGTCGCCGGAACTGCTTATATGATGCAGATGCCCCTGTATATTATCATTGTAGGTCTGATTTATTTAGTTGAAGTTGCTTCTGTTATGATCCAGGTAACATATTTTAAGAAAACCGGCGGAAAACGAATTTTTAAAATGGCACCGATTCATCATCATTTTGAACTGTGCGGATGGTCTGAGACAAGAGTGGTTGCAGTATTTTCTATTATCACAGCGATCCTCTGCCTGATTGCGTTGATGGGGGTATAAAGATGAACATAAAAGGAAAAAAGGTACTTGTATTTGGTTCTGGAATCAGTGGAACAGCGGCAGGCAGGCTTCTTCTGTGTCAGGGAGCGAAGGTGGTTTTGTATGATGGAAATGTATCCCTGGATAAAGAAAAAATACATGCCCAAATAGCTAGTGGAACAGCGGGCGAAGTAGAAGTGATCCTGGGGGAACTGCCTTTAGAGGTTTTGGATTCGCTGTCCTTGACAGTGATAAGTCCCGGAGTTCCGACAGACCTGCCGATTGTGGAGGAAATGCGCAGAAGAAAAATTCCGATTTGGGGAGAGATTGAGCTTGCTTATGTGTTCGGTAAGGGAGAGGTACTGGCTATTACAGGAACAAATGGTAAGACAACAACAACGGCGCTGCTTGGAGAGATTATGAAAGAGGCCGGCAAAGATACCTTTGTCGTTGGAAATATAGGGAATCCATATACAGATATTGCACTGGAGACGAAGAGCGACTCTGTAATTGTTGCGGAGATGAGCAGCTTTCAGCTGGAGACAGTACATACGTTTAGACCAAAGGTAAGTGCTATTTTGAATATTACGCCGGATCATTTAAACCGTCATCATACGATGGAGGCATATATTGAGGCGAAAGAAAAGATTGCCGGGAATCAGACAAAAACAGACTTTTGTATCCTAAATTATGAGGATGAAGTGACAAGAAAATTCGGAGAAAAAATAGAAGCAGAGGTTCTATTTTTCAGCAGCCAGCGTAAACTTAAGAGAGGTGTATACTTAGAAAACGGCAGTATTGTGTTTGACTTAGGAGAAAAAATACAGCTCTGTCATGTGGAGGAATTGCAGCTTTTAGGGATACACAATTATGAAAACGTGATGGCTGCGGCTGCAATGGCATTTTCTTATGGAATACCGATAGAAAGTATTCAAAAAACGGTGAAGAAATTTAAAGGTGTAGAGCATAGAATCGAATTTGTTGCGGAAAAGAACGGAGTCGCTTACTATAATGATTCTAAGGGAACAAACCCAGATGCGGCAATTCGAGGAATTCGAGCAATGAAAAGACCGACGCTTCTGATTGGAGGCGGGTATGATAAAGAATCCTCCTATGAGGAATGGATACAGTCTTTTGACGGGAAGGTAAAAAAGCTGGTTCTCATCGGGGCGACAAAAGAAAAGATCGCAGAAACGGCGGAGAAATTAGGCTTTAAGGACGTAGTACTGGCAGATACATTTGAAGAGGCATTTTCCCTGTGTGTGGAGATGGCTGCCCCTGGAGATGCGGTGCTTTTGTCACCCGCATGTGCGAGCTGGGGAATGTTTAAAAATTATGAGGAACGTGGAGATAAATTCAAAGAACTTGTAAATCAGCTATAAGGAGTGAATTTTATTGGAGCGTTCGGCAAAAAAGAGGCGGTATGACGATACGCTGCTGGTCGTGGTGATCATTTTAGCAGGAATCGGATTGATTTTGCTTTACAGTACGAGTGCGTATAATGGTGAAACAAAGTTCCATGATTCCTTTTACTATTTAAAAAAACAGGGATTTGCGACTTTACTTGGAATTGCAGGGATGTTTATCGTTGCCAGGATTGATTATCACAGGTGGGTTCCACTGGCGAATCTGGGGTATTTGGCAGCAATCGCCCTTTCAGTTGCCGTTATATTAGTAGGAGATGAGTACAACGGGTCCAAAAGATGGCTGTCTTTGGGCCCGCTTTCATTTCAGCCATCTGAATTTGCGAAGGTGGCAGTCATTTTGTTTCTCGCCTGTCTGATTACGAAGAATGTAAAGAAGATGGATAAATTCAGGACATTGATTAAGGTGATGCTTCCTGTGCTCCCCATTGTGGGATTGGTAGGTGCAAGCAATTTGAGTACAGCTATCATTATTCTTGGAATTGCAGTCGTACTGGTGTTTGTAGCGAGTCCGAAATATGCACAGTTTATCTGGATGGGGGTAGCAGCCGCCGCATTTCTTACAGTGTTTCTGGCACTGGAAAGCTACCGGCTGGAGCGCCTTGCCATTTGGAGAAATCCGGAACAGTATGAGAAAGGATATCAGACCTTGCAGGGACTCTATGCGATCGGAAGCGGAGGGCTGTTTGGAAGAGGGCTCGGACAGAGTGTCCAGAAGCTGGGATTTCTTCCGGAAGCACAAAATGATATGATTTTTTCTATTATATGCGAAGAATTAGGGCTGGTGGGTGCAAGTATAATTATTCTGTTGTTTCTGATTCTTATCTGGCGTTTTTTTGTGATTGCGACGCGGGCAAAAGATCTGCTGGGAGCAATGATTGCGTCTGGTGCGATGGCACATATGATGATTCAGGTAATTTTAAATATTGCGGTTGTAACAAATACCATTCCTAATACAGGAATTACACTGCCGTTTATCAGTTATGGAGGAACCTCGGTGGTGTTTCTTCTATTAGAAATGGGGCTTGTGTTAAGTGTGTCCAATCTGGTAGAATAGAACACACCTGTATGTACATGAAGGAGGAATTTGAATGAAGAAAAAGAGACGAAAGAGGAAAACAGGAAGAAAAATTCTGATTACTTTTCTGACATTGTTCCTACTTAGCGTGATTGTGGTGTTTGGATTCCGGACAAAAAACATTCAGGTGACAGGAAACTCCTATTATGGCGAGAATTCGATTGTGACGTGGATTTCGAAGGATAAATTGTCTGTCAATTCTCTTTATACTTTTTTAAAATATCGTTTTATGAATCCGACTCTCCCTTCCGGCGTGGAAGAGATGAAGGTGTCTCTAAAATCTCCTTGGACTGTAAAGGTGCAGGTAAAGGAAAAGACGATGATAGGATACATTGATTATGACAATGCATATCTGTATTTTGACAAAGAGGGAACTGCGAGCCTGCGCACAAAAAAGGTGATAGAGGGAGTACCTTATATTCAGGGAATGGAAGTAGAGCTATCTAAGGTAAAGATAGGAAAAGCGCTTCCTGTGTCAGATAAAAATATTTTTCAGAAAATTGTGGAAGTTTCTAAATATTTAGAAAAATACCAGCTCAATCCGGACAGCATATCCTGCCCGGGAGGAGAGATTTATCTTACGTTTGGAGTGGTGACTGTTCAATTGGGAAAAAAAGAATATGAGGATCGTATTGCACAGATTCCGCCTATTCTTGAAAAGCTGACAGAGCAGTATCCAGATCAGGCGGGAATTTTGCATTTGGAAAATTATGACACTTCAAATACAGCGATTCGTTTTGTGCCGGAAGCAGCGGAGGGAGAATAGCAGAATAGAGAATAAAAAGTGTGTGAAAATGCAAGAAAATACAAAAAAATCTATTGATTATTTGCTAAAAAGACTATATTATATACTTATTGGATTATATCGTTCAATAAAGGGATGTATAAAAAAATTAATAGGACGACAAAGGAGGAAATACTCTTGTTAGAAATTAAAACCAATGAATCAGAAGCAGCTGCAAGAATTATAGTTGTCGGTGTCGGCGGCGGCGGAAATAATGCGGTAAATCGTATGATTGACGAGCAGATTGCAGGTGTGGAATTTATAGCAGTAAATACGGACAAGCAGGCATTGCAGTTATGTAAAGCGCCGACTTTAATGCAGATTGGGGAGAAGCTTACGAAAGGACTTGGCGCGGGAGCGCAGCCGGAAGTAGGAGAGAAAGCGGCAGAGGAGAGCGCAGAAGAGATTTCAGCAGCGTTAAAAGGTGCGGATATGGTTTTTGTTACCTGTGGGATGGGTGGCGGAACCGGAACCGGGGCGGCTCCTGTTGTAGCGAGAATTGCAAAAGAACAAGGGGCGCTGACTGTCGGAGTTGTGACAAAGCCTTTCCGGTTTGAGTCTAAGACGAGAATGGCAAATGCGCTTTCGGGAATTGATAAATTAAAAGAAAATGTAGATACAATTATCGTAATTCCGAATGATAAACTGTTAGAAGTAGTTGACAGAAGGACAACGATGCCGGAAGCATTGAAAAAGGCAGATGAGGTTCTTCAACAGGGTATTCAGGGTATTACGGATTTGATCAACGTTCCATCTCTTATCAATCTGGACTTTGCAGATATCCAGACAGTTATGAAGGATAAGGGTATCGCACATATTGGTATTGGAGAAGGCCGCGGAGACGATAAGGCATTGGAGGCTGTAAAGCAGGCTGTGGCAAGTCCGCTGCTTGAGACAACGATCCAGGGTGCCTCCCATGTGATTATTAATATTTCCGGCGATATTACCTTGATGGATGCTTCTGATGCGGCAGACTATGTACAGGAGCTGGCAGGTGAGAGCGCGAATATTATCTTTGGTGCAATGTATGATGATACAAAATCAGATGAGGCGAGAATTACGGTCATTGCTACAGGATTACATAATGTAGGTGGAAGTGCTTCTAAGTTAAAAGCGAGACTAGAGGGTCAGCAGAAAGTAGGTTCTATTCTTCCATCCGGAGATATGCTTGGAAGAGCTTCTGACGGAGAAGGAAGAACTGCCGGTGGGTTTGCAAAGAGAACGGCTGGCGGTGCAATGCCGACATTGCAGCAGCCGCGCACTCCGTCCAGCAATGTAAAGGAACAGTCCATTAAGATACCGGATTTCTTTAAGAAATAAGTAATAAAAAATCTAAACCAGACAGCCTGTCCTGTATAGGGACAGGCTGTTTTTGTCGAAACATATTCCATATCTTATGTCAGTATCTGACAAATTTTCAAAAAGAACAAGACTATAATAGGCAGTGCTTGAGTGCTAAATCGATTTGTACCAAGGAGAAAGAAGGTGGAGCATGTACTATGAGTTATACATAGACGTGTTGTTTTTGGAGAACTTTATGATGGACTCCCTGCTTCTTCTTGCAGTGAATAAAGTAATCAAAAGCCCATCTACATATGGTCGTATATTTTTAGGGAGCGCTGTAGGAAGCGGGCTTACCTGTCTGGTAATTTCCCTGCCGCTTCCAGGAGCCGTTAAATTTTTGCTGTTCCATATGGTGGTAAATACCATAATGATAAAAGCTGGAATAAAGATAAAAGGAATAAAAGCTCTGGGAAAAGCCTTGTGTCTTTTGTACCTGTCTTCTTTCCTTCTGGGTGGAATTTTACAGTTCCTACATCCCTATATCCGAACAGCAAGCCTGTTTTTTTTCGCTGCTGTGTGCAGCTACTACCTGTTGATAAAGGGATGGGAATTTTTAAGAAGGACTGGAAGAGAACAGAAGAATATTTGTACGGTCATATTGTATACGAATACAGGAGAGTATGAAATCAAGGCTCTGATTGATACAGGAAATACTTTGGAGGATTCTTTGACGGGAGAACCGGTAAGTATCATAGACAAAGTGTTTGCTAAAACTATCTGTAAGGAGGAACCGCTGAAAGGGTTTCACTACATACCATACCGGTGTGTCGGGAAAGAAAGTGTAATGCCTGCTTTTGTGATCGAACGAATGTGTATTCACATGGAGGAAGAAAAGTGGGTGTTTCGTCCGGTGCTTGGAATTGGAGAAGAAAGAATATCAGAACAGGATGCATATCAGATGATTTTGAATCCTGACATATTAGGAGGAATATAAAATGATTGTAAAAGTCGCTGTACCGCAGCAGTTTAAATTAAAAGTAATACCCGATATACGAAGTCTGTTGTTTGCAAACCATAAGGAAATCCATTACATTGGAGGGTCAGAAGTTTTGCCGGCGCCGCTGGATAACGAACGGGAGACGGAAGTGATACAAAGGCTTGGCTCTGAATATGACCAGGAGGCAAAAAAGCTGTTGATTGAACATAATTTGCGGCTTGTCGTTTACATAGCAAAGAAATTTGACAATACGGGTGTTGGAGTTGAGGATCTGATTTCTATCGGAACCATTGGACTTATCAAAGCCATCAATACGTTTAATCCGACGAAAAAAATCAAGCTGGCAACCTATGCGTCAAGGTGTATTGAAAATGAAATATTAATGTATCTGCGGCGGAATAATAAGACAAAGCTAGAGGTGTCTATTGATGAGCCATTAAATGTAGACTGGGATGGAAATGAACTGCTTCTTTCTGATATTTTAGGAACGGAGGAGGATACAATCTATAAAGATCTGGAGAATGAGGCGGAGAGAAAATTACTTGTCCGTGCAATCAATAAGCTTTCCAGCAGGGAGAAGATGATTATCAAAATGCGGTTTGGCCTTGACAATCCAGAAGGAAAAGAAAAGACACAGAAGGAAGTGGCAGATTTGCTTGGAATTTCACAGTCTTATATCTCGCGTCTGGAAAAGAAAATTATGCAGAGACTCAAAAGAGAAATGGTACGATACGAATAAAAGAGGTGTATATCACATAAAAAGGTGGTACAATAAGAAAAAAAGGGTTGGTGAAGCTTATGAAACTGAACTTTATAGGAGCAGCCCACGAAGTGACAGGCAGCTGTCATCTGCTTGAGGCGGCAGGGAAACATATTCTGATCGACTGCGGAATGGAGCAGGGCCCAGATTTGTATGAAAATCCCGGACTTCCTCTTGCAGCGGCAGAGGTTGACTATGTCCTTTTGACACACGCACATATCGATCATTCCGGCATGCTGCCTAAACTCGTAAAGGATGGATTTAAAGGGCAGATTATGACAACGTTTGCAACAGCAGATCTCTGCAATATTATGCTTCGGGATAGTGCGCATATTCAGGAATTTGAGGCAGAATGGCGCAATAGAAAAGGAAAGCGTTCTGGAGCTCCCCTCTATGAACCGATTTATGGCATGCAGGATGCGCTCGATGCAATTGAGCTGCTTGTTCCCTGCCAATATGGAGAACGGATTACTATCTGTGAAGGAATACAGATTCGCTTTACAGATGTAGGACATCTGCTTGGATCGGCAAGTATCGAAGTGTGGGTGACAGAGGAAAATGTCACAAAGAAAATTGTTTTTTCCGGAGATGTAGGGAATACGAACCAGCCAATTATCAAAGATCCTACTTATACGGAGACAGCCGATTATATCGTGATCGAATCCACCTATGGCAATCGGGTGCATACGACGGAAAAGATTGACTATGTGGGAGATTTTACACAGATATTAAAAGAGACATTTAAAAAAGGCGGAAATGTGGTGATCCCGTCTTTCGCTGTGGGAAGAACACAGGAGATATTGTATTTTATCAGGGAAATCAAAGAAAAGAATTTATTGAGTGAGTTTCCGGATTTTGAAGTGTATCTGGACAGTCCTCTTGCAATTGAGGCAACAAAGGTGTTTACAAAAAATATGAGAGACTGCTTTGATACAGAGGCAATGGAGTTGGTCAATGCGGGTATCAATCCGCTTGTATTTCCAGGACTGAAGGTTTCTACCACGAGTGATGACTCTAAATTGATTAATTTTATTGAAAAGCCAAAGGTTATTGTATCCGCATCGGGAATGTGTGATGCAGGCAGAATTCGCCATCACCTAAAGCACAATCTATGGCGTCCGGAATGTACCGTACTGTTTGTGGGCTATCAGGCAAATGGAACATTAGGGCGCAGACTGCTTAACGGAGAGAAGAAGGTAAAACTTTTCGGAGAAGAAATTGAGGTACGGGCGAGGATAGAAAGTCTTCATGGGGTGAGTGGACATGCGGATAAAGAGGGGCTTCTTGCCTGGTTGAAGGGCTTTAGAAGTCCGATTGAGAGAGTGTTTGTTGTCCATGGAGAGGATGAGGTGACCGAAGAGTTTGCCAGAACGATAGAAGAGAACTTGCAAGTAAAAGCCTGGGCTCCGTATCCGTGCGGACAGGTGGATCTGCTGAGCAATGAAATACTGGATGAAGGGGTTCGGATTCCTATCAAAGCAAAGAAAGCTGTTCAGAAAAAAGCAGATTCTGCATATGAACGTCTTATGAGGGCAGGTCGTTATCTTCTGGATGTCATCACAAGAAACGAGGGTATGTCTAATAAAGATAAAGCAAAATTTGAAAGCCAAATACAGAATCTGGCAGAAAAATGGGATAAAATCGAATAAAACATAAATAGAACGCCTGGTTGGAGGCACAGACGGTCTGTAGTCTATACTACAGGAAAGATGGGATTTCCTGTTTGTACAGAATACAGACCGTAATTTTTTGTCAAGGGCTAAAAGTTTATAAAATTTTCTTCCTTACCGCATATCTTGTGCCTACTGTGAGAATCATTTTATTAGAAAATGTTTCTAGGAGGATTCTTGAAATGGCGTTAAATAAGGTAGAATTATGTGGAGTGAATACGGCGAAGCTGCCTCTTTTAAAGGAGGAAGAAAAGGAGGCGCTCTTTGTGCGTATCAAGGAAGGGGATGAACAGGCGCGGGAGGAATATATTAAGGGGAATTTAAGGTTGGTTTTAAGCGTTATCAAAAGATTTGCGGCAAGCAATGAAAATGCAGATGATTTATTTCAGATTGGCTGTGTCGGCCTTATGAAAGCAGTCGATCATTTTGATCCGGAACGGATGGTAAAGTTTTCGACTTATGCAGTGCCAATGATTATAGGGGAGATTCGTCGCTATTTAAGAGATAATAATTCTATCCGCGTAAGCCGTTCTCTTCGGGATACAGCCTATAAGGCGATCTATGCAAAGGAAGGGTATATCAAAAAGCATCTGAAGGAACCAACGGTGCAGGAAATTGCGGATGAGATAGGGATATCCAAAGAAGACATTGTATTTGCTTTAGACGCAATTCAGATGCCTATGAGCCTGCAAGAACCGGTATACAGCGACGGCGGGGATACATTGTACGTGATGGATCAGGTAAGCGATAAGAAAAACAAAGAAGAAAACTGGATTGAGGAATTATCCTTGGAGGCTGCGATGGAGAGACTGAATGAAAGAGAACGGTATATTATTACACTGCGCTTTTTTGAAGGAAAAACACAGATGGAAGTGGCAGAGGAAATTAAAATTTCACAAGCACAGGTGAGCCGACTGGAAAAAAATGCATTAAAAGTAATGCGGCAGTATCTGCTCGGAGAATAATACCGATATTGAAAAAATGCTCTGTTTTTAGTTGAAATTTCCAGAACTTCATACTATGATATTCATAGATTGTCAGCAAGGCAAAAAGGAAGGGATGAAAAAGGGAAGATGTACAAGGCTTGTATTTTTGACTTGGATGGGACACTGGCGGACACTTTAGAATCACTGGTTTTTTCGGTAAATCAGACATTACAGGAGATGGGGCTTCCTTTCATTACAGAGGAGCAGTGCAGAAGATTTGTGGGAAATGGGGCAAGAGTACTGATAGAGAAGGCAATCTTAACAAGCAGTGAAGACGCCAAAAGCCGTCTTGAGGAAGGGATGGAACGGTATAGACGTATATTTGACGCAAACTGCACATATCATGTAATACCTTATGAAGGGATAGAAACACTTCTCGATGTGCTCAAGAAACGAGGAATGAAGCTTGCTGTACTGTCAAACAAACCGGATGCCCAGGCAGTAAAGGTGGTAGAGGAAGTATTTGGAAGAGGAAGGTTTGACCAGATTCAGGGTCAGAAAGAAGGTGTACCCAGAAAACCAGACCCTTCTGCAGCGCTTGCGATTGCAAAAAGTCTGGGAGCCACAGTGGAGGAAACGATCTATATCGGTGACTCAGAGGTGGACATTGCTACAGGAAGGGCGGCAAAAATGCTGACGATAGGTGTAGCATGGGGATTTAGAGGAGCCAAAGAGCTAAAGGAAGCAGGCGCCGGATATATTGTCGGTTCCCCGGACGAAATCATAAAGCTGATAGAGAAGAAGGAGGAAAATGGACATGAATGAGTATGATGAAGAATGTTTACTTACTTTTCTGAAGAACCAATCTCAGTTGTTTGATGAACCGGTCGCGGAGACACTGGAAGAGGCAGAAGCATTTCTGGAGGACTGTATGGCGGTTGTTGTAGAATCGCTGGATGAAGTGAAGGAATATTTTGAGGAGATCGGAGCAGATGTAGAAGAGATGTCGAAAGAGGAACTGGAAGAAGCTTCGGAAGTATTCGTTCTTCCCAATGGAAAATACCTGATTGTAGAAGGGTGAAAAGAAAGCCGCAGTTATTCGACTGCGGCTTTTTCAACGGCTTCCTTGATTGCATCCAGGATAACCTGTGATGTATAAGGGGTATCCTCAGAGAGTGTAATTTCTTCTAAGGACTGGGTATCATAGATTTGTTCCGCAATATCTTCTATGGCGGGCTGGATGAGTGGAAACATCGTTGCCATTGCTTCATCCAGATTAGAGAACCGGATGGAGTTGATTCGGGATTCATCTACGGATACCTCTACCTCCAGGTTTGTGTTATTTAATGTAAGGGAAGAAGTATAGATACCCGGAGTATATTTTTTCGTATCTGCATTTTTCCCGTTTCCGTCCGGTTTGAACATTACTACAAGCAGGACGATCAAAAGAATAGCAAGCGCTGCAAAAACAGCAGTGTAGATAATTTCTTTCATATGCAGGACGACAATTTTTGTTTTGGAACCCATAGAGTAACCTCCCAATGTATTTTTTATAAGTGTATGACACGGATAGGAAAAATATTCGTATCTTTGCGTGACAAACAAAGAGTCATCCTGTAAAATGAATACGTGAAGTGAGAGGTGAAAGATATGTTTATTATAGCAGGATTAGGAAATCCGACGCGGGACTATGAAGGGACCAGGCATAATGCTGGATTTGAAGTAATAGATGCGTTGGCGGAAAAATATAATATAGCAGTAGATACAAAAAAGCACAGGGCATATATTGGAAAGGGAATGATTGCCGGTCAAAAAGTGATATTGGCAAAGCCACAGACATACATGAATTTGAGTGGAGAGAGTATAAAAAGTCTGGTGGATTACTATAAGATAGATACGGTCTCTAATTTGCTTGTCATCTATGATGATATCAGCCTGAACCCAGGGCAGATTCGAATCCGAGAAAAGGGAAGCGCCGGAGGGCACAACGGAATCAAAAATATTATTGCCCATCTGGGAAACCAGGTGTTTTTGCGGATAAAAGTCGGAGTCGGACAAAAACCTCCGAAACAGGATTTAGCGGATTATGTACTAGGACATTTTACAAAAAATGAGGAAGAAAAAATGCAGGAGGGATACGCGCACGCGGTTATAGCCGCGGAACGGATTCTCTCTGGAGAGATAACGTCGGCGATGAATGAATTTAATCGAAAAAAGAAGGATGAATAGAGGATATGCAGGCTTTTTTGGCGCCGCTTAATGAACTCGCGGATTATCAGGAAATAAGAAAAGAGCGAAAAAAAGAAGCAGGATTTGTGCAGATTTCGGGGTGTGTAAATTCGCAGAAAACCCATCTGATGTATGCACTCAGCGATGGTTTTGAATACAAAATCATCGCCTTTTCCAGTGAAGAAAAAGCAAAAGAAGCGTATGAAGAATACCGTTTCTTGGACGAAAATGTATTTTTGTATCCGGCAAAGGATTTATTGTTTTACCAGGCAGATATTCAGGGAAGTCTTTTGGTAAGCAGGAGGATGGAAGTAATCCGCGCTATTGTGGAAAAGGAAATGTCCCAATCTATCACAGTGATTACAACAATAGATGCGTTTTTAGACGGATTGCCCTCTCCGGATGAAATTTTAAAGAGGAGAATCTGTATATCCAATGCGGATTCTGTAGACTTTACAGCGCTTCAAAAAAGACTTTCCCAGCTTGGGTATGAACGGGAAGAACAGATACAGGGGCCAGGACAGTTTGCAGTGCGGGGAGGAATCTTAGATGTCTATCCCTTGACAGAGGAATTGCCTGTGCGGATTGAATTATGGGGAGACGAAATTGATTCTATTCGTACCTTTGATGTGGAGAGTCAGCGTTCCATAGAGAATTTAGAACGGATTGTAATATATCCGGCGAAAGAAAAAAAAGAAGAAAAAGGAAGAAACGTTTCCTTTTTGGAGTATTTTCCGAAAAAAAACAGCCTGTTATTTTTAGACGAGCCGATCCGCCTGACAGAGCGTGCCAAAGAAGTAGAGGCGGAATATCTGCATAGCAGAGAAAAACGGGAGACGGCGGGAATAGATGAGGATGGAGAGGTTCTCACTGTATATCCAGTCAAAAGGATTGCAGAGGAGATGAATGCGTATTTTGGAATCGCCCTTACTATGCTGGAATCGAAATGCGGCCCTTTTAAAGTACACAGCACTTTTAGTATGCAGACAAAGGGAGTGAACCCATACAACAATAGCTTTGAATTACTGACCCGAGATTTGAAAAGGCTGAAAAGCGCGGGGTACCGAGTTGTTCTTCTCTCTGGCTCCAGAACGAGAGCAAAAAGGCTCGCGGAGGATCTGCGCGATTATGATTTGAGTAGTTTTTATAGTGAAGATATGCAGAGGGAAGTAAAACCCGGCGAAATTATGGCTGCGTATGGTCATGTAGCAGAAGGATACGAGTATCCTATGTTGAAGTTCATGGTGATTTCAGAAACGGATATATTCGGGAAAAAGAAGAAAAAGAAAAAACGGCGTGCTTATGAAGGCCAGAAAATCCAGAATTTTTCCGAGTTAAAAGTGGGGGATTATGTAGTCCATGAAAATCATGGCTTGGGTATCTATCAGGGAATTGAAAAAATTGAAATAGACAAAGTGACAAAAGATTATATGAAAATTTCTTATGCAGATGGAGGAAGTTTATATATTCTGGCGACACAGTTAGATTTAATTCAAAAATACGCAGGAGCAGACGCTAAGAAGCCTAAATTGAATAAGCTTGGCACCAGCCAGTGGGCGAAAACAAAGAAACAGGTAAGAGGGGCAGTACAGGAGGTTGCAAAGGACTTAGTGGAGCTGTATGCAAAAAGGCAGCAGTCCAAAGGGTATGCCTATGAGCAGGATACGGTCTGGCAGAAGGAGTTTGAAGAGATGTTTCCTTTTGAGGAGACAGAGGATCAGATTCATGCCATTGAAGATACAAAGCGGGATATGGAAAGTGCGAAAATTATGGACCGCCTTATCTGCGGGGATGTAGGATATGGAAAAACGGAGATTGCCATACGTGCGGCGTTTAAAGCTGTACAGGAAGGCCGGCAGGTAGTCTATTTAGTGCCTACAACGATTCTTGCACAGCAGCATTACAATACCTTTGTGCAGCGGATGAAAGATTTCCCTGTGCGTATTGACCTGCTTTGCAGATTTCGGACATCACTGCAGCAGAAAAAGACGGTGGAGGATTTGAAAAAGGGGCTGGTAGATATTGTGATTGGTACTCATAGAGTACTGTCAAAAGACGTACAATATAAAAATTTAGGGCTTCTTGTGATCGATGAAGAGCAGCGCTTTGGAGTTACGCATAAGGAAAAGATCAAGAAATTAAAAGAGAATGTAGATGTTTTGACACTGACTGCCACTCCAATCCCGCGTACACTCCATATGAGCCTGATAGGAATCAGAGATATGAGTGTACTTGAGGAAGCGCCTATGGATCGGATGCCGATTCAGACATATGTGATGGAATACAATGACGAGATGGTGCGCGAGGCGATTGTAAGAGAGCTTTCAAGAAACGGACAGGTATACTATGTATATAATCGGGTGACAGATATTGCTGATATAACGGGCAGGATACAAAGACTAGTACCTGAGGCGAATGTTTCTTTTGCACATGGACAGATGAATGAGCGCCAGCTGGAAAATATTATGTATGATTTTATCAATGGGGACATTGATGTTCTGGTGTGTACAACCATCATTGAGACAGGTATGGATATATCCAATGCAAACACTATGATTATCCATGACGCAGACCGTCTGGGACTTTCCCAGTTATATCAGCTTAGAGGCAGAGTAGGAAGATCGAATCGCATGGCATATGCATTTTTGCTGTACCGCAGAGACAGACTTTTAAAGGAAGTAGCGGAGAAACGTCTGGCGGCGATAAGAGAATTTACAGATCTGGGCTCTGGGTTTAAAATCGCTATGCGGGATTTGGAAATAAGAGGCGCAGGAAACCTGCTCGGAGAGGCGCAGCACGGGCATATGGCGGCAGTGGGATATGATTTATACTGCAAAATGCTTGGAGAAGCAGTAAGGCGGTTAAAAGGAGAATCGGAAGAAGAAATATTTACTACAACAATGGATTTAAATGTAGATGCCTACATTCCAGAGACATATATTCCAAATGAATATCAGAAGCTGGATATTTATAAACGGATTGCCGGAATTGAAAGTGAAGAAGAATTAGAGGATATGACGGAAGAACTGATAGACCGGTTTGGAGATATTCCAAAGAGAGTGGAGCAGCTTCTTTGTATCGCCCGCTTAAAAGCACTGGCACATTCCTGTTATGTGGCTGCAGTGGAACAAAAAGGCAGCGAACTGAAAATTACGATGTATGAGAAGGCACGTCTGGAGCCGCAGAAAATACCAGAGCTTTTGGAAGCGTATGCGGGAAGCCTGACATTTAAAAATGAAGAGCCACCGTATTTTCTTTACCAGAGAAAGGGGAAAAGTGCGCAGAAGAAACAGGAGCAGATTTTGAAAGTACTAGAAAAGCTGTTGACGGACATGGAGTGCCTAAAAGCAGATTAGGGACGGAAATAGAGAAAAATATGAGGTAGGCAGCAGGTAAAATTTCAGAAGGGGGTGTGTGTCTGCAAAAAACAGGGTATAATATATAAGTTATTCGGGGTACTCGATAGAATTTTGCCCGAAGAAATCTACTTAGGAGGATAGTATGAGACCGTTTAGGAAGAAAATAGTCATCTCGGCAGCAGTTTTGGCCCTGGCAGTAACTGGGGTTACAGGATGTAAAGCTTCGGACGATGCCGTTGTAGTAGAAGTTGGGAATGAGGAGATTCCATTTGGCGTTGCGAATTTCTATGCAAGAATGCAGCAGGCGCAGTATGAAACGTATTATGCAAGTATGATGGGTACAACAGCGGAAGCAATGTGGGCACAGGAAACGGAAGAGGATAAGACCTATGAGGAAACCACAAAGGAGAGTATTCTAAAGAATCTGGAAGACATGTATCTTCTTTCCCAGCATAGGGAAGAATACGATATAAGTATTACCGAGGAAGATGAAAAAGCAATCGCAAAAGCGGTGGGAATATTTGATGAGGATAACAGTCTGGAGGACAAAGAAATGGTCTCCGGATATAAAAAGAATGTGGAGAAAATACTGGAGCTTGCAACAATACAAACGCGGATGAAAGAAGCAATGACGGCGGATGTGGATACAGAGGTTTCTGATGAGGAGGCAGCACAGAAGGGTATGCAGTATGTGTACTTTTCTTATACGACAACAGACGAAAGCGGAAATTCTGTAACACTGACAGATGAAGAAAAAGAAGCGCTTAAAACAACGGCACAGGAATTTGTGGATAATCTAAATGCAGATGAAACAAGAAATATAGACACTGCGGCCGCAAATGCAGGACTGGAAGTGCAGACAGCAACATTTGATTCTGAATCGACCAGTCCGAATGCAGATTTAGTTGCGGCGGTAGATGCGCTGGAAAAGGAAGGGGAAATTGCTGGACCTGTTGTGACAGACAGCGGGATATATGTAGCCAAGCTTACTAGTCTTTTGGACAGAGAAGCAACCGATGCAAAAAAGACAAGCATTGTGGAAGAACGTAAAGAAAAGCAGTATGATAAATTGTTAGAAAAATGGCGGAATGATACAGAGATTAAAGTACACAAAAATGTGTGGAAAAAAGTAGATTTTGAAGACCAGGGCGTGACGATTCTGGAAAGCCCAGATGAGTATACGGACGAAACAACAGAGGAATAATGTAAAATGAAAAAAGGGGTTGTCACTGAATTTCGTTTTCAGGACAGCCCCTTTTTTAGAAATATAATTTGCGATACATGGTATTTAAATATATTCTAGTTTTTCAAAATAATGCATCAGAATATCCGGACAGTTATCAATGCCAAGCTGTGAAGTATCTAGAATCATATGATAATCATTTACATCTCCCCATGTTTTACCTGTATGTTCATAATAGTAAGCAGCACGCTGTTCATCTGTGGATTCAACTAATTCCTTTGCTTGTTCATAGGTAAGAGAATATAATTTTATGATTCTCTGTATCCGATCTTCTTTTTGAGCACATACGAAAATGTTCAGTACATTCAGCTTATCCTTGAGTATATCAGAAGCACAACGTCCGAGGATAATACATGGGTGCTCTGCAAGCTTACGAATTGCCTGCGCCTCATTTTCGTATATATGGTCATTTAGCTGTTGCTCAATGGAAGCTTTATCATAGACAGGGATATGAAGTCGTTTAGAAAGCTCTTCCGCAATTACGCTGGCACCAGTTCCGAAACGACGGCTCATAGTAATGACTAACTTCATAATAACTCCTCCTTTGTATATGCTGTACATTATAACACTAATCTGTAAAAAAATGAAGAATTATCTATTTGAGCTCTTCTGCTACTTTTTCTGCGAGTTCCTTTAATAGCTGTGTATGCTCCGTTTTCAAAGCAGATTTGACGGCAAAATTTTCTGTAATAAGACGAATATTTTTCATTTCGTTTAGCTTTGCCTCTATTAGCTTCGCCGATTGAGGAGCCCAGCTTCCGTTGCCAAGTACAGCAAACGTGCGGTTTTGTACAGAAAGTGCTTTCATATCTTCCAGATAATTATCCATGAGTGGATAGATGCCATTATTATAAGTTGGAGCAGCAAGGATGATATGGCTGTATTTAAAGGTATCGGAAATCAATTCAGAAACATGTGTTTTTGAGATATTGTGGAAACAGATCTTTTTTACGCCTGCTTCTGCAAGCATAGAAGCAAAGATTTCAGCCATATTTTCTGTATTTCCATACATAGAAGCCGCCGCGATCATAACACCTTTCTCTTCCGGCGCATACTTACTCCAGGTGTTGTATTTGTCCAGAATGTAAGAGAGATTATTTCTCCATATTGGGCCATGAAGAGGGCAGAGCATCAGGATATCCAATCCGGCTGCTTTTTTTAGGACATTTTGTACCTGCATGCCATACTTACCGACGATATTTGTATAATAACGTCTTGCTTCATCCAGCCAGTCGCGGTCGAAATCAATTTCATCATTAAAAAGATTGCCGTTTAAAGCACCGAAAGTTCCGAACGCGTCGGCAGAGAAAAGGATTTTGTCTGTTTCATCATAAGTCATCATAACTTCCGGCCAGTGCACCATAGGCGCCATAACAAAGTGTAGGGTATGTCTGCCAAAATTGAGAGAATCTCCTTCTTTTACTGTAACCGTTTTACCTTCTGTTTCTAGATCATAAAACTGGTTGATTAAGGGAAATGTTTTTGCATTTCCAATTATTTTAAGTTCAGGATAACGCAAAAGAAGATCTTCGATCAAAGCACAATGATCTGGTTCCATATGATTTACAATGAGATAATCTAAGGAACGTCCGTTTAAGGCTGCTGTGACATTTTCAAGAAACTGCCGGCTTATTGCAGCGTCAGCAGTGTCTAAAAGCACAGTTTTCTCATCCATTAATAAGTAAGCATTGTAAGATACGCCTTTAGAAAGCGGAAAAATATTTTCAAATAGTTCCAGGCGTCTGTCATTTCCTCCAACCCAGTACAAATCCTCTGTTATTTTTCTGTAATTATGCATTTGTGAGTTCCTCCTTTATATTATAGAAAAGATAACATGCAATTATAAGGTTACTGCCGTATCTATTTTAACATAAAAGTGGAAATTAGCAAGACAGGTACTTGTTTTCGTACAAAAAGTATCATTAAACATATACATATTAGCATCCGTTTTAGGGGAGAGTATTTTAGAATTAGATTGAAAAAATATTAAATAATGATATAATTAAGAAGAAAAGTGTCCAATAAAAAGAAAAATATGTTGCATAAATGGAGATGAGATTATGAGTTATTCAGCAACAAAGCTTGCGCAAAAATTAGACATTTCTAGATCATATCTATATTATCTGAAAGATAATAGTGCGATAGAATTTGAAATGAATGAAAAGGGCAGAGTGATATGGAACGAAGAAGCTTATCGAAAACTTCAGGAATATATAAAGAAAAACAAAGTTGAAAATGCTGTGGAACAGTATGAGATAACAAAGGATTATAAAACGATCAAGATTAATAATCGTCGATATTTGGGGAATAAATATAAGTTACTGCCATTTATTACAAAAATTGTTGAAGAAGAATGCAACAATATAAATACTGTTGCAGATATTTTTGCCGGTACGGGTGCAGTTGCTTCTGCATTTGTTAATAAAAAACTTATTACAAACGATATTATGTACAGTAATTATATATGTCATGTGGCATGGTTTAGTAGTGAAGCATATTCCGAAGAAAAAATTGTTGAACTTATTACAAACTATAATAAATGGCATGTATTTGAAGATAACTATATGAGTGAAAATTTTTCAGATACATACTTTTCACTTGAGGATTGCAGAAAAATAGGTTTTATAAGACAGGATATAGAAGATAGATATGGTTCGGGGAAAATTAATTTTCGTGAAAGAGCTTTGCTTATAACATCTTTATTGTATGCGATGGATAAAATTGCTAATACGTGTGGTCATTATGATGCATATAGACAGAGGGGGAGATTTGAAAAGCATTTGGAATTATTAGTTCCGGAGCCGGAATCGGAGTTAAATACCAACAATGTGTGTTGTAATATGGATACAAATGAACTCGCACCTAAAATAGAAGCGGACTTAGTTTATATTGATCCACCATATAATTCTAGACAATATTGTGATGCATATCATTTGCTTGAAAATGTAGCTAAGTGGGAAAAACCAGAGGTATTTGGTGTGGCGCGAAAGATGGATAGAACAGCATTAAAGAGCAAATATTGTACACAGAAAGCAACCTCGGCATTTAAAAATTTAATTGAATCTATTCATGCAAAGTATATTTTATTATCTTACAATAATATGGCAAATAAAGGGAATGACCGTTCTAATGCAAAGATAAGTGATAAAGACATTATGAGAATTTTAGAAAGAAAGGGAGAAGTTAAAGTTTTTGCGGAGGATTACAAAGCGTTTTCCACAGGTAAATCAGAGATTAAGGCAAATCAGGAAAGATTGTTTTTATGTATCTGCCGTAATGAGAAAAAAGAGGTGCTCCCTTCTGCTTTGAATTATACTGGTGGTAAGTATAAATTGCTTTCACAGATATTACCGTTGTTTCCTCAAGATATAGATCGGGCAGTAGATTTATTTTGCGGTGGTTGTAATGTGGGAATAAATCTAAATTGTAATAAAGTATTGTTTAACGACAGTAATCAGTATCTTATGGGATTATTGAATACATTTAGAAGAATGTCTAAGGAAAGTATATTTAATTGGATATATTGCACTATAAAGAAATATGGGTTATCGTTAGTTAGCGAAAATGGATACGAATTTTACGGTTGTGATAGTTCAAAGGGATTGGGAGAATATAACAGATCGGGTTACAAAAAGTTAAGAGATGATTTTAATAAAAAAGAAATACGGGATGATGAGTATTTCCTGATGTTATATTTGTTAATCGTATATTCATTTAATAATCAATTACGTTTTAATCAAAAAGGAGAGTTTAATCTACCAGTAGGAAAAAGAGATTTTAATTTGAAAATGCAAAAGAAATTAGCAGCATTTATTGATAGAATTAAAAATAGTGATTATAGCTTCAAAAATGTTGATTTTAGAAACATAAGTATGGCTGATTATACAGATAAGAGTTTCTTCTATGCTGATCCTCCATATTTAATTACCTGTGCAACATATAATGAGCAATCAGGCTGGACTGAGAATGATGAAAAGGATTTATTGAACTACTTGGTGCAACTGGATAAAAAGGGGATTCGTTTTGCACTGTCAAATGTGTTGGAAAGTAAGGGGAAGAAAAATATTATTTTGTCCGAATGGATAAAAATGCATAAGAAATTTAAAGTAATTCCGTTAAATTATAATTATAGAAATTCAAATTACCATACTAAAAAAGATGGAGCGACGAAAGAAGTATTGATTGTAAATTATTGATAAAGGAAGAGGATATTCTATGGCAAATAAAATTGGATTCAAAAGTTATTGCTGGGCTATTGGCACGACAAGTTATCGAACAGACAATTTTAATATGAGCATTGAGAGGCAGCTGCAACTGATGAAGCGTTTCCGCAGGCTGAAAGAAAATGAAGGAAAGAAGTGGAATAGTAATAATATTTTTCAGGCAGAATATTATAATTACCTGAAAGAGAATGCATTTGTAAAGGGCGATGCGGGAAGACCTGATAAGGATGCAAGAGAGAAAACTTCAGGATTGAAGGATATAGGGTTGCTTGACGATGAACGTAATTTAACGGAAACAGGTCTGGAACTTTTGAAAATTACAGAATCAGATGATTTTACATCAGATAATTTTTTGGAAATTCCTAAAGATAGTTTTTTGTATTTAAAACAGTTGTTAAAAACTGCGAATATTGTCGGAGAAAAGACTGTCAGACCATTTGTAGTATTTTTGTATGTTGTGAACAAGGTAGAATATCTTACCAATGATGAATTTACATACTTGCTACCATTATGTGTTGATGAACATACAACTGAAAAGATAATTGAATGTATCAAAGAAGCCAGAAGCACCGGTAAAGAGAGCTATGAAGATATCATATTGTCAGTTTTGATGGATATGGATAATTACCGGAAAGCGTTAGACTTACTTCAAACGGAACCGATATCAGAAGAATTGATTTGCAATGTTGGTATCAACAGAAAAAGTACAAAGTATGACAGACCGTATTATAAGTTGTATATGATACTGAAAAATATCGTTTTCTCTAAGGAAAATGCGGTATTAGAATTTTATGAAGCTACAAAAAAACTAACCAATAGTAAAATTGGAGGTGCATGGAGAAAATATTTTTTTAATAGTACTGCCAGAAATGTGATATTAAGAGAAGGCGTAGGTGTCTTGAATTCAGTTCCTATTTTAAGTGCTTCTTCAATGGAACAGTTTAATGAGGAATTTTTTAAGATTATGCATCTGTTTAAAGCAAAAGCAACATTGTCAGATTATTTTGACTTGAATAGGCGATATTTTAAAATTACTGATATAGTTCTGTTTGAGGATAACAAAGTAAAACTTGATGTGTTGCCAAAATGTTATATTGAAATGATAGGTGAGTATTTGTTGGAAATTGCTTTTGAACAGACGGAACTACTACAAAAGAATGTTGATTTACAGGAAATCGCTCCATTCCTTGATATAGACACGAGTTTACTTTATCAGAAACTAGAACGGGTTCTCGGTATAAGTGTATCCACTAAAGAGATGGCTCAAAAAGTTATAAAAGATGAGCGATATGCAAGATTTAACAGGATGATAGATGAGAAATTTGATAAAAAGACTCTTATTGCATTGTTCAATGATTTTGAGAGTAGAAATGATGATGAAATAAGAGGTATAGTTACGGACAATGCGGATATTCCGACTATCTTTGAGTATGTACTTGGTGTAGCATGGTATATAATTAGTGGACGCAAAGGAGATGTGCTTGAATATATGAATTTATCACTGGAAGCTAACCTGTTGCCAAAAACGCATGCTGGAGGAGGGGAAGCAGATATTGTATGGAAGTACGAAGAAACATATGCCTATCCAAAGCATGCTCTACTGATTGAAGCTACTCTTTCAGATGGCTCTAACCAACGTAGAATGGAGATGGAACCCGTTTCAAGACATCTGGGAGATTATTGTTTGGCACATCCTGATGATGAAGCGTACTGTGTTTTTATAACAACATATTTGAATAATAATGTAATATCGGATTTTAGAGCTAGAAAAAACATGCAGTATTACAATATGTCTGGGACAGAATACATCTCCGGCATGAAGATATTGCCAATACAGACCAGTGAATTAAAGACCTTGATAAAATTTGATGTTAAGTACCCGCAAATTTATAAAATGCTTGATACAGCGTACAATAGAGAAGGTGCGCCTAAAGAATGGTATGAGAATAATATTGTACGGGAAACTGTTAGGTATAACGGAGAAGAAATGTGATATTTGCGAGGAAAACAATTTATATAAAAATAAGTAATTGGAAAATTTAGAAGCGTGGAAGAATTTCTCTAAATAGTAATAGGTTTTTTGCATCTAATAATGAAGTGGTACCAAAGGTTAAAGGAGATAGTGCCTTAATAACAGCAAAAGAACAAAAAGGATTAGCTAACTTAATAATATTTAAACAAAATCGATTAGGGATGACCATGAAGAAATCATGATAGATAGAGAAGGGAGAAAAAGTATGTTATTTGTATGTTATCCAAAATGCAGCACCTGTCAGAGAGCAAAAAAATGGCTGGAGGCAAACCACATTTCTTTTGAAGAAAGAGACATCAAAACAGAGAATCCATCTGCCGTTGAGCTAGAAGAATGGTACAAAAAAAGCGGACTTCCACTCAAGAAATTTTTCAATACAAGTGGAAAACTTTATAAAGAAATGCAGCTGAAAGAAAAATTGGCATCGATGAGTGAAAAAGAACAGCTTAAACTTCTAGGACAAGACGGTATGCTTGTAAAACGTCCCATTCTCGTTACAGAAAAAGAAGTATTGGTAGGATTTAAAGAAAAGGAGTGGGAGGAGAAAATATAAATTTAACTGACGAAATGCATTCCTCGTCTGGAAGAAAAGCTTTAGCAGAAGGTACGCAAAAAACACTGTATCAGAACACAGGGCAGGACCCGCTTTACCTCATCCGTTCGAGTGGTTCTAAGCACAAAGCATCTGTGTGTCCATTGGAACACGCAGATGCCCTGTACTAAGAACCAGGCGAACTGTATTCGGAACACTCCTTGTCAATGCCCTGCTTATCTGACACAGTGTTTTTGCTGTCACTTCCAGCCAGAAGTTTTTACCCCTCCATTCGGAAGGCATTTTGTTAGTTAAATTTCATAAAAAAGAAATCGACTTCACACTGCCATGAGTTCCTAACCAGAAAAATTTGTTTATTTCCGATTGGAAATATATTGCAGCGTGAAGTCGATTCTTTTTTGTTTGAAATTATAAACTTAAGCTGGCGAAAGTGTAAGCGAGGGAGGGCGTGTGTTGCAAAAGTGAGGAATTCCGGCGAAGCCCTGACGAACGTTGCAATACACGCCCTCTTGCGCGAACCATTTCGTCAGCTTCCGCAGTGCCAGCTCAATTCCGCATACGCTTCATTTCGCTATCGGCAGTCGCCGAATGAAAAGAAACAGACAAACTTCTGCTTACATGCAAGCATGACACAGAGTTTGCCTGTTCTTTTCGCACTGCTTGTTGCTTCGTTAAATTTATAAATTTTTGACTTCTATATCTCCGGTGTCTACGGTAATATGGATTGTTTTATTGGTTTCTCCATCGGTTTTATAGTATTCTTCCATGACTTCGTCTTCGGAGTAGTAACCTTTTGGTGCATCTTCTGGAAGGTGTATACTTCCGAAGTCTGTGTTCAAATCGAAGGTATACATTTTCAGTGCTTCAGGCAGAAGAAGGGTCATGTCTCCGAAATCATTTTCTCCATTGAAGGAATCTAGTGTATTTGCTTCCATGTAGAAATCACCGGAATCTATCTCAACAGATGCTTCTTTTCCTGAAAAATCTTTTAATGTGGAGTCACCGAAAGCATTTATAAGAGAGAGTACCTCTGCGTGGACAGATTTTGTGACAACATCACCGGCATCCATATCCACTGTCAGATTTTTAAACGAAGAATCTTCTATATTTAAATCGCCGTAATCGAGGGTTATATCTGCCGTATCAGCAGAAATCGACGAGACGGAGAGATTGCCGGCATCATTGTAAACAGTCAGTGTTCCAAGTGCGATGTTCTCGGGAACATACAGATTACAGTAGGATTTTGTATTGGACATATTTGAAAAATCAAAGCCGAAGTTAATAAAGGAAATGGAAGAACCGTCCTGACTAAGATACAGTGTATCACCTTTTACTTCGTATGAGGGCTCATTGTAATCTCCGTCCAAAATATATTCTATATAGTAGTTTTTGTCATCGGAGGGCAGAATGCGGATGTCTGCCATGGAATTTATGTCAATCTGTGCATTTTTGAAAGAATTTATTTTCGTCTTTTCAAGTCTATATTCTGTCTGCGAGGATACAGAAACAATTCCTTTTTGCGTCCAGGAGATTCCAGGGCGTCCGCCTGCGGCGAAGCCGATACCTGTAAAGAGAAGTCCGGCTGCCATTAAGGAACAGGAGAGAAGTAAAATCCTTTTTGTTGTTTTTTTCATTTTTCGCGTCCTCCTTTTGTGATTTTTCCAAGTGAACAAGTCGTCTTTTTCAAAAACCATTTAAATAGTAAAATAGCACCATATATACAGAGAATACCTGCGCCCAGAGCAAAAATCCCCAAACCTAAATTACATAGCCCGTCAGGAAATGTGTGAAACAAGAGAATACCGCCTCCCAATATTCCCAGGATACCGACTGCTGCTACCGCTATAGCACAGAGAATCAGAGAAAATAGAAGAACGAATACTGTAAAAATCAAAGCCACTGCGACAACGACAAAAGCAAGCATAAGCGGCAGGGCGATTGGCGCCGCACATACGCCCAGGATTCCTACCCAGACGGCGGAAAGTCCTTTTTTCATTGTCTTTGGCGGTTCTTCTATATTTTGTTCGGCAAGATTCATAATCAATTCTTTTGCAGCTTCCTCAGGAGAACCAAGATCCGCAATTGCCTGTTGTTCATTTTCAGGACCGGCATCTTCAAAATATTCATCAAAATAGGCAAGCGCCTTGTCATAATCTTCTTTTGGCAGACGGCGCAGTTTTCTTGCAAGCTGTCTCATATATTCATTTTTATTCATTTGAAATTCCTCCCTTTACAATGTCGTCGATAATTGTTTTATAAGCTTCCCATTCCTTGAGCAGCTCTTGCTGATGTCTGCGGCCGTCTTCTGTAATAGAGTAGTACTTACGGTTACGGCCTTGATACTGCATATCGTAGGCTTCTACCAGGCAATTTTCCTGAAGTCTTTTGAGAATCGGGTAAAGTGTGGAGTCCTTTGTGTTGGAAGCACGTTTGATAATCTGACTTATCTGGTAGCCGTAAGTGTCCCCCTCGGCGATGACAGATAAGACGAGAAAATCAAGCATAGGCGCATTTAAAGTAAATGTCATAGTACACCAATCCTTTCTATATAATAATTTTAAATATATATAAATTAAATGTATATATTTAATATGGTTATATTATATATTATATAATATATAATGTCAATAGGTATTTGAAAAAAATCATAGGATACTTGTTGAAAGATAAGAAGATAGAGTATAATGAAAAACAGATTTTAAGGAATCTTAAAATTGTGAAAAAAGAGAAGAAAAGAATGGAGACAGGAGGCATATATGTATAAGATTTTTATCGTAGAAGATGATATTACAATTGCGCAGAGTGTGAGAAAACACTTGGAAAAATGGGATTATACAGTATGTGTGGCACAGGATTTTCATAATGTCATGGAAGAATTCGCTGCGTTTGGTCCAGAACTTGTATTGCTGGATATTCTGCTTCCATTTTATAACGGTTATCATTGGTGTACAGAAATAAGAAGAAATTCCAGAGTGCCGATACTGTTTCTGTCATCTGCAAGTGATAATATGAATATTGTCATGGCAATGAATATGGGCGGAGATGATTTTGTGGAGAAACCGTTTGACCTAAATGTGCTGACGGCGAAAATACAGGCTCTTCTTCGAAGGACATATTCTTTTCAAGGACAGGTCAATTTATTGGAGAGAAATGGCGCGTTTCTGAATTTGAGTGATGCTACACTGACATATAAAAATGAAAAAATAGAATTGACAAAAAACGATTTTAAAATATTAAAAGTACTTATGGAAAACGCTGGGAAAATTGTAAAAAGGGAAGAACTGATGCAGCGTTTGTGGGAGAGCGATACATTTATTGACGACAATACACTGACAGTAAATATAACGAGAATACGAAAAAAATTGGAGGAGGCAGATTTAAGAGAGTTTATAAAGACTAAGAAAGGAATCGGGTATTTGATAGAATGAAAAAGGTGTTTGCGGCGTATTTGAAAAAGAGTTGGAAAAATATGCTCTTTTATTTAGGATTTTTGGGTATCCTTTATCTGGTGTTGTATCTATATAATATCAGGCAGGATGCATTAAGATATATGGTTTTGCTTGGAGGCTTCTTCTGTTTGGCAGCAGGGACGTTAGGATTTATACATTATCTTCGACATTATGAGAAAGTGGCACAGGCAGTAAAGGGATTGCCAGATGAGCTGGGAGAATTTCCAGAGTCAGAAGAAATAACAGAAGAAATTTATCAGAGCAGACTGACGGAGCTATTTGAGGATAAGAATACGTTGGAATCTAAGATGCGTATCGGATATCAGGAAATGCAGGATTATTATGGAATGTGGGTACACCAGATTAAGACGCCTATTTCTGCAATGAATCTGTTGCTTCAGACGATGGAAGAAAATAATGAAGAACAGAGAAAAGAGGCAGTGAAAGAATTAAAATTGGAATTGTTCAAGACAGAACAGTATGTGGAAATGGTACTGACCTATTTAAGAGTCGGAGATATTTCTTCTGATATGATGCTTTGCTGGTATAAAATAGATACTCTGATAAAGCAGGCTGTTCGTAAGTATTCACAGATGTTTATTTTAAAAAAGATAAAGCTGAATTATGAAGGATGCAGTCAAATGGTGCTCACAGATGAAAAATGGATGGTATTTATACTGGAACAGATTTTGTCCAACGCCTTAAAGTATACGAAAAAAGGAGCCATTTCTATCTATACAGAGCCGGAGAAAAATTTGGAAGCCGGAAGTGTTGCTATGCACGAAAAGGAACGAGAGGAAAGCGGACACAGTGTACTTGTAATAGAGGATACAGGTATCGGAATCAGTAAAGAGGATTTGCCGCGGGTTTTTGAAAAAGGCTTTACTGGATATAACGGCAGACAGGATAAAAAATCAACGGGAATCGGGCTGTACTTATGTAAGTCAGTTTGTGAGAAATTAAACCATGAGATTGCGATTTATTCTGTGCAGGGAAAAGGGACGAAAGTAGTGATCGGCCTTTCACGCAGAGAGCTTCACTGTGAAGACTAAAGGATATGTATCCCGCTAAAAAGACAGCAACATTACAAAAATGTAAGAATTGGGATTTGAATTGTAAGGGAAGGTTATGGCAGAAGGAAGACGTAGCTCTTTATAATTTAAGAAGAGTCAGGAGCAGACTATATTTTGTTGCCTGATTCTAGAAAAATGAAAGAAAGGCGGGATACTATGGCATTATTGGATGTAAAAAATGTAAAGAAAATTTATACAACAAGATTTGGAGGAAGCAAGGTTCTGGCATTAAAGGATGTCAGCTTTTCTGTGGAACCGCAGGAGTACGTGGCAATCATGGGAGAGAGTGGTTCAGGAAAAACAACACTTCTTAATATTCTGGCTGCATTAGATAAACCGACCAGTGGAAAAGTCTATTTAAAAGGAAGAGATTTAAGCCAGGTAAAAGAGAAGGAAATGGCGGCGTTTCGCAGGCAGAATTTGGGATTTGTATTCCAGGAGTTCAACCTGTTAGATACCTTTTCTGTGGAGGACAATATTTATCTTCCTCTTGTACTGGCGGGAAGAAAATATGAAGAGATGCACAAGCGTCTGCTTCCTATAGCGGAACAGTTGGGGATCATGGACATCTTGAAAAAATATCCATATGAAGTATCAGGAGGACAGAAGCAGCGGGCGGCAGTTGCGAGGGCGCTGATTATAAAGCCACAGCTGATTCTTGCAGATGAACCGACGGGGGCATTGGATTCTCGGGCTTCGGATGAATTGCTGAATCTATTCACGCAGATCAACCAGAGTGGGCAGACTGTTTTGATGGTTACCCACAGTGTAAAGGCGGCAAGCAGTGCCAAAAGAGTACTGTTTATCAAAGACGGACAGGTCTTTCACCAGATTTACCGAGGATGTCAGACGAATGAGGAAATGTATCAGAAAATTACAGCCGCACTGACCGTCCTGACAACAGGGGGTGAGCTGAAGTGAGTAAGGTGTTCTATTTTAAACTGGCATTTACAAATTTGAAGAAAAACCATAAAACATATATCCCTTATCTTCTGACTTGTATTATCACGATTATGATGTTTTATTGCCTAAGCGCTGTTTCGAGAAATTCCGGCCTGGATCAGATGAACGGAAGTGAAAGCCTGAAATGGATTTTAAAATATGCAGTCTGGACAACAGGAATCTTTGCTGTGATATTTTTGTTCTATACAAATAGTTTTCTTATCAGACAAAGGAAAAAAGAATTTGGTGTATATCAGGTTTTGGGGATGGACAAAAGGAACTTAATAAAGATGGAGATCTGTGAAACCGTTATTACTGCAGCTGTCAGTCTGACGGCAGGACTTTTGCTGGGGATGTTGTTCGGCAGATTGATGTTTTTGCTTCTTTTAAAGGTGGTGCAGTTTCCAGTGCCGCTTTCTTATTCGGTGGAGCCTATGGCACTTCTGCAAGGAGCGCTTTTATTTCTGGGAATTTTTACAGCGACGCTTATTACCAACCTATTTCAGGTAGGAAGTGTAAAACCGGTTGAACTGCTCAAAGGAGAGAGCATAGGAGAAAAAGAACCGAAAACGAAGTGGCTGTTTGTATTGGTTGGAATCGTAACTCTTGCAGGCGGATATTATATCGCACTTACGACAGAGGAGCCACTGACAGCGATTCCCAAGTTTTTTATAGCCGTTGTATTGGTGATCATAGGCACCTATTGCATGTTCGTGGCAGGGAGTATTGCTCTTTTAAAGACGCTGAAAAAGAAGAAAAAATATTACTATAAGACTAGGCATTTTATTTCGGTTTCCGGTATGATATACCGTATGAAGCAAAATGCAGTAGGGCTTGCAAATATCTGTATTATGAGTACGGTTGTACTGGTTCTGATATCCATGACGGTATCCTTGTATGTGGGGATTGATGATGTGATAGCGACACGGTATCCTACAGATTTCAAGACAGAGCTCTATATGCCTGAGGAAGGAATGAAGGAGAGGGCAGATCAGATCGTAAAAGAAGAGGCTAAGGCAGCAGATGTCACAATCAAAGACTTAGCAGAATACACATCTGGAAATCTGTCTTGTATATTTGATGGAGGGGACGAAATAGTAGTAGATATGACGAAAGCAGACGAGAACATTTCTACCTTGTCTGAGGAGTACTGTCAACTGATCTTGCTCCCTGTTTCCGATTACAATGAGCTGGAGAGCACAGATGTGACACTTATGGAAAATCAGGTTCTAGTTTTTTCATCAGGTTCTAAGCCATATACTGCAGATACGCTGAAGTTGGGAGAAGGTACGTATGAGGTAAAAGAAAAACTAAAAGGTATGCGGATAGAAGAAGGGACGATGTCCAATGTGGTTAAGAACATTTATGTGATTATGTCTGATGAAACACAGATAGATAACCTGGTGCGTCG
Source organism: Mediterraneibacter flintii (assembly GCF_055387595.1). Taxonomy (NCBI): domain Bacteria; kingdom Bacillati; phylum Bacillota; class Clostridia; order Lachnospirales; family Lachnospiraceae; genus Mediterraneibacter; species Mediterraneibacter flintii. The sequence continues at coordinate 2,264,874 of NZ_AP031405.1, read as the reverse complement.
ATACGGAATAGAAGGTGCAAACGCGTTAAGCTATAATATTGAATTTAATCTGGAAGGGAAAAAGGAAGTAGTAAGCAGCGCAATGAAAAACATGGAAGAGAATATTTCTGTCCAAATCGGGGAAAGTGCAAGGACAGAAATCCGCGAAGAGCACAAGGCGGACTTCCTGCAGATAGACGGCGGATTTTTGTTCCTGGGAATCTTTGTCGGCGCTCTGTTTCTGATGGCGACTGTGTTGATTATTTACTATAAACAAATTTCGGAAGGGTACAGTGACAGGGACAGATACCAGATTATGCAGAAAGTAGGAATGGGCAAACGGGAAGTTGTACGCTCCATAAAAAGCCAGGTAATGACGGTGTTTTTTCTGCCTCTTGCGGCGGCAGTGCTGCACTTGGGCGTCGCATTTAAATTGATGGCAAAGCTTCTGGAAATCATGTATTTGACGAATGTTCCGTTATTCGCTCTCTGTACAGGAGCAACGATTCTGGTTTTCGTGGTATTTTATGTGTTCGTGTTTGCTGTGACATCCAGAGAATATTATAAAATTGTAAGATAAAAGGAATCATGGTATAATATGAACACTTAGCGAGGTTTTTTACGAGATTAGTGTGAGTCATACCTGTTCCACTTGGCGAGGTATTCCACGAGCTTAGTGGACATGGTATAATGAACGCACCTAAGTCGGAGAAGTTAAAAACTAGGGAAAATAAGAAGAGGAGGAAGAAATGGGATTTCAGTTAGAAGCGAGTATTCCCGCGATTACTGTATTTTTACAAGGTCTGTTGAGTTTTTTTTCTCCTTGCGTACTTCCGTTGGTTCCCTTGTATCTGGGATACCTCTCCGGCGGCGTTCAGGGAGAAAGAGACTTTTCAAAATATAGAGGGAAGTTATTGTTTCATACGGTCTGCTTTGTCGTTGGGATCAGTGCAGCCTTCTTTCTGATGGGGGCAGGTGTCTCTGCAGCAGGCAGTTTTCTGCATGAACATCAGGCACTATTCGCAAGAGCAGGAGGGATTTTAATTATCTTGTTCGGGCTGTATCAGTTGGGTGTTTTTGGAAAGTCTAAAGTGCTGGGAAATGAACACCGTCTGCCGATTCATTTGGAAAGGTTGACGATGTCTCCTCTGACAGCACTTTTGTTTGGATTTACCTTCAGCTTTGCATGGACACCCTGTGTAGGGCCGGCCCTGGCAAGTGTTCTTGTGATGGCGGGAAGCGCGCAGACACAGGCAGTAGGCTTTCTTTTGATCGGTGTATATACAGCAGGATTTGTGCTGCCATTTCTGGCAGTAGGTCTGTTTACGGCAAAAGTACTGCGTTTTTTTAAAAAGCATGGAAAGGCAGTGCGCTATACAGTAAAAGCCGGCGGCGTTTTAATGCTATTGATGGGCTTGATGATGTTTACAGGAAAAATGAACGCTGTGACAGGGTATCTATCGGGTACAGGGACAAAGCAGGAAACAACGGTGGAAGAAAATACGCAGCAGGAGAAAAAAGAACAGGGAGAGAAACAGGCAGACTATGATTTTACTCTGCAAGATCAATATGGAGAAGAACATACGCTTTCTGAATATAAAGGGAAAGTCGTATTTTTAAACTTCTGGGCAACCTGGTGTCCTCCATGTAAGGCAGAAATGCCGGATATTCAGAAATTATACGAAGAATATGGAGAGAATGGAAAAGAAGCAGAGGTAGTGATTCTTGGAATCGCCGCCCCAGGTTATGGAAATGAGACCGATGAAGAGGGAATCAGACAATTTTTAGAAGAAAATGGGTATACTTACCCTGTAGTGATGGATTCCAGAGGGGAAGTCTTTGCACAGTATGGAATTACTGCTTACCCGACTACCTTTATGATTGACAAAGAAGGTGACATCTTTGGGTATGCACAGGGACAGCTTTCGGAAGATGTGATGCGAAGCATCATACAACAGACGCTGGACGGAAAAAAGAATAGTAATAAAAAATAGACAGAAGGGAAGGAGAGACGTATGATTCGAAAATTGGAAAAGAAAGACAGGGAGTTATATATTCGGATGGCACATGATTTTTATCATTCTCCCGCAGTCCTGCATCCTATACCGGATGTATGCTTTGAAAGGACGTTTGAGGAATGTATGCGTCCGGAAGGATATGCAAGGGGATATATTCTGGAATGGGAAGGAGATACGGCAGGATACGGGCTGATTTCAAAGAGTTATTCACAAGAAGCAGGAGGATATGTATACTGGCTGGAGGAACTATATATTCTGGAAGCGTATCGGTCTAAGGGACTGGGAAGTGAATTTTTGCGTTATGTAGAAGAGACAAAGGAACCGCAGGTGACAAGGCTGCGTCTGGAAGTGGAGGAGGAAAATGTAAGAGCGATCGCCTTATACAAACGCTGCGGGTACGAGGTGCTGAAATACGTGCAGATGGTAAAGGACAGCCAGAGGGAGGATGTATCAAAGGCATAATACGTGTATACAATCCGAACAGAATTTCTTCTATTCTGGCATTGCAAGAAATACTACAATAATGCTATAATCTACTGTAGTATGTCAGCGTCAATGTTCTGGCGCTATGCCATGTCAAAAGAAGAAATATGAGTAGGTGACTGACTTGAAGAATAAAATCAAACGATTTGCAAAGGGAGATTTTCATATTCCTCAGCCGGAAATCATATTTCCGGAAACGCGGATTATCATGCGTGTCGGGGAGGGTGAAGAATACAGAGGAAGCTTTTCCTTGCAAAATGAAGGAGAAGGAACAATCAGAGGGCTTGTATATCCCTCTTCTTTTCGTGTGCATTGTGACGAGCAGGGATTTGATGGAAATCCGGTAAATATTTATTATACATATGATGGAACGGGATTGGTTCCAGGACATGTAGAGCATGGCAAATTCACGATTGTCTGCAATGGCGGAGAGTTTGATATTGCATTTACTGCAATCATAGAAAAGCCGTTTGTTATGACAAGCTATGGGAAAGTACAAAGCCTCGAGGATTTTAAGAAGCTGGCTTTTAGAGACAGGGCTGAGGCTGAAAAGCTGTTCCGTTCCAGAGATTTCTATGAAATATTGAAATATGAGGATAAGCGGATTCAGGCTTTATATGACAATATGCGCAAATGGGAATTAAACCAGCATGCACTGGAGGAATTTCTTGTCGGCTGTAAACAGAAAGAAAAGATTTTTCTGACATTGGAGGAAGAAAGTCGTGCCTTTATCTCTCTGGAGGAAGCCAGGAAAGAGACCTTTACCGTGAAAAAGAATACGTGGGGGTATCTGGAAATGGACGTGAGGGCAGAGGGAGATTTTCTTTCTGTAGAGCATACGCGGATCACGACAGAAGAATTTATCGGCAATTCCTACCGTTTGGAGTATTTTATTACAACTGAGAACCTGCATAATGGAAGTAATTTCGGACAGATCGTGCTGGAAACACCGTATGAAACCCTTTCTTATGAGATTGTGGTGGAGAAAAATGTAAAAAGAGATGAAGAATACAGAGCAGCAGATCAGGAGTTTGCAGGAATTATAAAAAGCTATTTAAACTATGAGGCGGGAAAGACAGATATCAATACATGGGCGAAAGAGGCCTTGAAGCGGATTGAACATTTGCGTGATATAGACAGCAAAAATGAGGTGTATCTGCTGGTACATGCGCATATCTGCCTGCTTGGAGGAATGACGGAGGAGGCAAAATGGCTTTTAGAATCCTATAATTACAATCGGTTTGAAATTGGCAAGGATGTAGAGATGAGTTCGTATTATCTCTACCTTACGACACTTTTAAGCAATGACAGTATCGGGCAGCGTCGAGTGGCAGAGGAGCTTTCAAAATCCTATATGAAACATCCGGAGAGCTGGAAGATTTTATGTATGCTTGTGAATGTGGATTCAGAATACAAGATTTACAGCGAGAGACTGCGGGCGTTAGAAAAACAGTTCTATGAAGAAAAATCCCATAGTATTTGGTTTTATCTGGAAGCGTTCAGGTGTTTCCGCGATAAAAGTTCCTCTCTGAAAAAGCTGGGAATGTTTGAAGTAAGAGTACTTTTCTTTGCAGTAAAATATAAGATGATGACGAAGGAATTGGCTCTTTATACTGCGAATCTTGCAAGTCAGTTAAAAACCTTTGACAAGCATCTTTATGATACATTGGTACTGTCTTATGAGATGTATGAGGAATCGATGATTCTGACAGCTATCTGTACGCTTTTGATCAAAGGAAACCGTATGGAAAGTACCTATTTTAAATGGTATGAAAAGGCAGTAGAGTCAGAGTTAAAGATAGCACAGCTTTATGAGTACTATATGGCGGCAGCGGATCCACATTATTTCAACAAAGCTTTGCCGCGTTCTGTGTATTTATATTTTATGCATGGAAATAATCTGGACTATCACAAATGTGCATTTTTGTATGCAAACTTAATTACATATGAAGATGAAGGAAGTGAAATCTATGCGCATTACCGCGATGAAATGGAGGCGTTTGCCTGGAACCAGTTGGATCGCAGACACATAGATGAACTGCTTCGGGTGATTTATAAAAGATTTATTGTGGAACGTTCTATGAATCCAGAGAGGGTAAAAGCGCTGTATGATATTTGCCATGCATATGAAATTACGACAAAAGTACCGAATATGAAATTTATCCATGTGATTGCAGAGGATGGCTCAGTTACGCAGAAGGTGCCGTATACAGACAATGGCACGCAGGTCTTTTTATATGCAAAGACAGACAGGCTTGTATGGGAGGGAAAGGACGGAAGACATTATACTGATTCGATTCCTTATGACAGCAAGCGCCTGTTCTATGAACTGCGGTATATGGACATGTGCCGAAAGTTTATCAACGGACTGAAAAGGAGTAAGGAAGAAGAGCAAGAGCAGGAGTTGAACCTTCAGATTGTCAGGGCACAGGGAATAGAGAAGTATTCAGAAGAGGAAATGTTCGGTTTATGCAGCAAAACGATTCGGGAGAGCAATTATGAATCCGATGACTTTTTGACTTATATATGCTTTGAACTATTTAAACGCGGACAGTATGACAAGGTGATACTGACTTATCTTGCAAATTATTACTGCGGCGCGACCTCTGATATGAAATGGCTCTGGAGAGAGGCAAGAGAATATGAAGTACATACACATAAACTGGCGGAGCGAATTCTGACACAGATGCTGTTTTCGGAAGAGGTGTTTCAGGAAGCGGCAGTCTTTGAAGAATACTATGCGGAAGGCGCGTATTTCAGGCTGCAGCAGGCGTACTTGGCGTATGTATCCAGAGAATATGTGGTGGAGGAGAGAAAGGTTGGGAAAAGTATCATTGACATCATCTGCCGCGAGTACGAGAAGGGTGAGGATACCATTGACATATGTAAAATCGCAGTCTTGAAATATTACGCACAGAGAGAATATAGTTCGCAGACACGCAAAACATTGAAAAAATTTCTTCAGGAATTGTGCGGAAAGCAGCTCTATTTCCCATTCTTTTTACAGTATGAAAAGGATTGGCTGATTGAGCTGCAGCTCTGGGATAAGACGCTGATTGAGTATAAAGGGCAGAAAGGAAGTCGGGTAATGCTGTATTACCAGCTTCAAAAGGGCAGTATGGAGCCGGCAGATTATTCTACAGAAGTGCTTACACCTATGTATGAGAACCTGTATGTCAAAAAATTTGTATTGTTTGCCAATGAAAAATTAAAATATTATTTTAAAGAAACCATAGATGGAAATTCCTACCGCAGCAGCAAGGAAAGCTGTGAACGCGAGGCGAAAAAAGGGGAAGCCGGAAGATATGGGCGGCTCAACGATATTCTGTTGGAGGAAGAGAAGGAAAAGCAGCAAAAAATGATGCGGGCCTACGCTGTGGAAGATGCGGTGGCAGCGCATATGTTTATACAATATTAAGGAGGCATTTTGCCTATGGGACAAGGCAGTATTATCGGGTATGAAATCAATGAAAAGACATGTCAGATCAGCTATTATAATGAAGAGGAATTAGAGCCCGATACATTGGAAGTGGATACAGATAATTACCAGATTCCGCTGATTATAGGAAAATTAAGAGACACATGGGCATACGGTAAAGAGGCGAAAAGGCTGGTTACGATCAAAGAAGGCTTTACAGTGACGCGGCTTTTAGATAAGAGCTTATCAGGGGAAAAAATTGAGTTTGGAGAAGAAACGTATGACGCAGTATGGCTGTTGTCACAGTTTATCCAGATGTCACTGCAGTCTTTTCCGCAGATTGACGGAATTGTATTTAGCGTTCCGGTACTGACAGAGGAACTGGCACAAATGCTGCGTGGAATTGCGGTTCGTATGAATATCGATAAACGGCACATTTTTATACAGGATTACAAAGAAAGCTTCTGCAACTATCTTTTTTACCAGCCAAAAGAATTGTGGCAGTATGATGCGGCATTGTTTTGCTGTGACAGAAATGAAATTAAGGCGTATATGCTTAGAAGGCTGAAGCCAGGACTCGGGGGCGGAAAGACGACCTTTGTGACGGTCGACGAGGTTGCAAGCGCGCACATGAAAGAACTGGCGGCTGTGTATCCGGTATTAAATGAGGACAAGGCAAAAGAAGCGGATTTCATGTTCTGCCGGTTCATAGAAAGTGTTTTTGATAAACGGATTGTATCTTCTGTCTTTTTGACAGGAGAGGGATTTGAAAATAACTGGTATCCCAAAGCACTTAGAGTGTTGTGCAATGGGAGACGTGCGTTCATCGGAAATAATCTTTACAGTAAGGGTGCATGCTATACCGCATACCGGAAGTTGTTTATGCATATTGAAAATCCAGTGTATCTTTCTGAAGATAAGCTGACGGATCAGATTACAGTAAATATGCGGGTAGATGGACAGGAGATGTGGTATCCGATTGTTTCGTGGGGGGCACACTGGTATGAATCAAACAATCAGTGGGAAGTGCTGTTAGAGGATGTGGAGGACATCGAGTTCCATATAGAATCTTTGATTCAGGGAAGTTTAAAAACAGAGAAGATCTCGTTGGAAAAGTTCCCTAAGAGAGCAGAATATTCTATGCGCCTTCAGATTGAGACATTGTTTTTGGATGAAAAAACCTGTAAGATAACAGTGCGTGATGCCGGATTTGGAGAATTCTTCCAGCCGACAGATTTTCAGGAGGAAAAAATCATACATTTAGGAGGAAATGATGGGAAGTTTAATTCTTTGTCATGATAAACACGCGACTCACCCATATGAAATTACGAGAATCCACTGTAAGATTTTTACACTGGAAGAACTTTGCTATTATCTGTGTAACAATCTCTATCTGATCGATTATACGATCATGAATCAACAGCTTTTAAGCTGGCTGGAGGAAGAACTTGAGATGACAGAACTGGCAGGACAACTAAGGGATGTCATCCGCCTGAAAGGGTCTGTGGAAAAATTTGTACTGACAATTTTGAAAGCATCGAAGATTTACCGAGAACCGGAGATGATCCGGATTCAGAATGTCCTGGAACATCTGAAAAACCAAAAAGATATTGAACGGCAAAAATATAAAGGGGATAACCTTTTAGAAAGTGGAGAAATTGAGGAGGCAATCCTTGTATATCAGGCGATTTTAAATGGGGAAAGGGACGAAAGCGTAGATGCAAAATTTTATGGAAAAATTTATGCATGTTTAGGCGCGGCATATGGCAGGCTGTTTTTATACCAGGAGTCTGCCAAAATGTATGACAGGGCATATCAAATTTGTGGGGATAAGGCATTATTGAAGCCATATCTTTATGCCTCCTATAAATATATGTCGTTGGAGGAATATCATATTCTGCTTACCAAGCACGAAGAATATGTAGAAGTCAATGCCCAGATGCGGCGGGAAATGGAAGAGATAATGAAAAAAGTACCAGCAGAGCCAGGGCGTGAATGGATCGAGAAATGGAAGCGGAGGCACAGGAGAAGCCATACCTGATAAAAGGTTTGACAGAGTGTCAGAAATATGATACTATATCCACATATTTTAGCGTGGTAAAGTAATCAATTACTAATATGATAAAGCGCCACGGCAAGGAGGATATGTATGATGAAGAGAAAAGTAGCGTGTATGCTTGCGGCAGTTTTGACTGTCTCTGTTGTGGCGGCAGGATGCGGCAAGACAACAGAAGGACAGTCAGATGGAAATGAGGATAAGAAAACAGAAAGTACATCTGATTCAGTCACAAATGGCGGGAACACTTTTGTAGTAGGCTTTGATGCGGAGTATCCGCCATATGGATATATGGATGATAATGGAGAGTATACCGGATTTGATCTGGAACTTGCACAGGCAGTCTGTGACATTGAAGGATGGGAGTTAGAGAAAAAACCAATTAACTGGGATTCTAAAGATATGGAACTGAACTCTGGTTCTATCGACTGTATCTGGAACGGATTTACTATGAACGGCAGAGAGGACGACTATACGTTTTCCACTCCTTATGTGGATAACAGCCAGGTAATCGTCGTGTCGGAAAGCGCAGGAATAGAAAGTCTGGAAGATCTGGCAGGAAAAGTAGTGGGAGTACAGGCGGCTTCCGCGGCTTTAGATGTATTGAACGGCGACCAGAAGGCGTTGGCAGATACCTTTGCTTCCTTGAATGAGTTTGCAGACTATAACACTGCATTTACAGAATTACAGGCAGGCGCGCTGGATGCTTTGGCGATAGATATCGGTGTGGCGAAATACCAGATCAATTCCCGCGGGGACGGATATGTAATTTTAGATGAAACACTGAACAAAGAACAGTATGCAATTGGATTCAAAAAAGGGAATGATGAGCTGTGCGAAAAGGTAAACGCAGATCTTCAGACACTTACAAACGACGGAACAGTTGCGAAGCTGGCAGAAAAATATGAGATTGCCGATATGGTGACATTGAAAGCAGAATAAAGAAAAATGCAGTGTAAATTGCAGGGCGTATCGTGCAAAACATTCCCCTCGGAGGCTTCCGAGGGGCATACTTGTGTCTGGGAGGATGTTACATGAGTTTTGAGGTAATGTTAAGACAATTATTGGAAGGATTTGGACAGACGTGTCTGATTTTTTTCCTGACTTTGGTATTTTCACTTCCCTTGGGAATGGTTGTATACTTTGGAAGAGTATGCAGGATAAAGCCAATCAGCTGGCTGGTGAAGATTTACATATCCATTATGAGAGGAACGCCTCTTATGCTTCAACTGCTGGTTTGGTATTTCGCTCCATTCTATCTGTGGGGCATGAATATCGGAGGATATAAGCTGACGGCTATTTTAATTGGATGCTCCTTGAATTATGCGGCATACTTTGCAGAAATCTACCGTTCTGGTATCGAATCTATACCCAAAGGACAGTATGAGGCAGCCGCACTTTTGGGTTATTCCAGACAGCAGACATTTTTCAAGATTGTTTTGCCGCAGGTGGTGAAAATTGTTTTGCCGTCTGTAACAAATGAGGTGATTACGCTGGTAAAAGATACCTCTCTTGTATATTCCTTGTCCTATGTCGAAATGTTTGCTGTGGCAAAGCAGATTGCGGCAGCGCAGACGACTGTGCTTCCATTTTTTATCGCCGGTGTATTCTACTATATATTTAACTATGCAGTTGCCGGAGTGATGGAACTGTTCGAGAAACGTCTGGATTACTATCGATAGGAGGCAGATGATATGAAACTTCTGGAAATGAATCATATAAAGAAAGCGTTCAACGGCGTACAAGTAATAAAGGATATTTCTCTTTCTGTGGAAAAAGGAGAGATTCTCGCAATTATCGGCCCTTCGGGGTCTGGGAAGTCGACGCTTTTGCGCTGTGCGACGATGCTTGAAACGATAGATGACGGAGAGATACAGTATCTTGGCAGGAGGGCGGCATGGGTAGAAGGCGGAAAACCCGTATTCCCAAAGAAAGAAGAAAGAAAGGAAATACAGTCCTATTTTGGTCTGGTCTTCCAAAATTTTAATTTGTTTCCCCATTTTTCTGTGATGAAGAATATTACAGATGCTCCGCTGAAAGTACAAAGACGTGGAAAAGAGGAAGTATTTGAAGAGGCAAGACGGCTTTTGAAAAAAATGGGGTTGGAGGACAAGGAGAATGCGTATCCATATCAGCTTTCGGGAGGACAGCAGCAAAGAGTTTCGATTGCGCGGGCATTGATGATGCATCCGAATATTTTGTTTTTTGATGAGCCAACCTCTGCGCTGGATCCGGAGCTGACAGGTGAAATCTTAAAAGTAATTAAAGATCTGGCAGCGGAGCATATGACAATGGTGATTGTCACACATGAGATGAGTTTTGCCAGAAAGGTGGCAGATCATATTATTTTTATGGACAAAGGCGTCATTGCGGAAGAAGGGACGCCGGAGGATGTATTTGGATCGAAGAATGAAAGAATCAGAGAATTTCTTGGAAAATTGACATCAGAAAGATAATAAATAGATGGTTATATATAAGTAAAGCTTATTAAATTGCGAGAAAATAAATAATGAGAGATACGCGGATAAGGCGGCGGGAATATTGATTTTCCCTCCGCCTTATATTATAATCAGAAATGCAGCAGGAATGGAAGTGGTCAGGCTGTCCTGCCTGCATTGAACCTTGTATTTTAGAAAAAAGAAAGGGACAGGTGTAAACATATGAAAAAATTAGAACAGCTTTATGAAGGAAAAGCAAAGAAAGTATTTGCCACAGAAGATCCGGATATTGTAATCGTAGACTATAAAGATGACGCGACGGCATTTAATGGGGAGAAAAAAGGAACGATTGTAGGAAAGGGAGTTATTAATAACCGGATGACAAATTATATTTTCCAGATATTGGAAAAGGAGGGCGTTCCGACTCATTATGTAGAGGAATTAAGTGATCGGGAAACAGCGGTGAAAAAAGTAGAGATTGTACCGTTAGAGGTAATTGTAAGAAATGTAGCCGCAGGAAGCTTTTCTAAGAAGCTTGGCATTGAAGAAGGAAGAAAATTGTTGGCACCGACCCTGGAATTCAGCTATAAAGACGATGATCTCGGCGATCCGATGATCAACGATTACTTTGCGATTGCCATCGGCGCTGCTACGCGTGAAGAGATTGATAAAATCACGAAATATACATTTAAAGTAAATGAAGTGATGAAGAAATTTTTTGATGAAGCAGGAATTGAACTGATTGATTTTAAGATTGAATTTGGAAGATACCACGGGGAGATTATACTGGCGGATGAAATTTCACCGGATACCTGCCGCCTGTGGGACAAAGAGACGCATGAAAAGCTGGATAAAGACCGTTTCCGCAGAGATATGGGAAATGTAGAAGACGCATATCAGGAAGTATTTAAACGGATTGGTATTAAATAAGGCAGTGTGCATATGCTGCTTTGAAAAAGCGGCGGGCAGGTTTTTAGTTAAGAAAAGGAGACAAATATGAGTAATGAACGTTATGCAAGTCCTCTGTCAGAGCGTTACGCCAGCAGAGAGATGCAATATATTTTCTCTCCGGATAAGAAGTTTAAGACATGGAGAAGACTGTGGATAGCTCTGGCGGAAACAGAGAAAGAGCTGGGATTAAATATTACAGAAGAACAGATAGAAGAATTGAAAGAGCATGCCGAGGACATTAACTATGACGTGGCGAAAGAACGGGAAAGGGTTGTGCGTCACGACGTGATGTCACATGTATATGCCTATGGTGTACAGTGTCCTAAGGCAAAGGGGATTATCCACCTCGGAGCGACCTCCTGCTACGTAGGCGATAACACAGACATCATTATTATGTCTGAGGCATTAAAGCTGGTGAGAAAAAAATTATTGAATGTAATTGCGGAACTGGCAAAATTTGCGGATGCTCAGAAGAGCCAGCCGACGCTTGCCTTTACGCACTTTCAGCCTGCACAGCCTACAACGGTGGGAAAGAGGGCAACACTTTGGCTGCAGGAGTTTGAAATGGATCTAGAAGATCTGGATTATGTACTTAGCAGCTTGAAAATGCTGGGTTCGAAAGGTACTACAGGTACCCAGGCAAGTTTTTTGGAGCTTTTTGACGGAGATCAAGAGACAATAGACAAGATCGATCCAATGATCGCAGAAAAAATGGGATTTAAGGCATGCTATCCGGTATCTGGACAGACCTATTCCCGAAAAGTGGATACAAGAGTATTAAACGTGCTGGCGGGGATTGCAGCCAGCGCCCATAAGTTTTCAAATGACATCCGTCTGCTGCAGCATTTAAAGGAAATTGAGGAACCATTTGAAAAAACGCAGATTGGTTCTTCAGCGATGGCTTATAAGAGAAATCCTATGCGCAGTGAAAGAATTGCATCTTTGTCGCGCTATGTTATGATTGATGCGTTGAATCCTGCTATTACATCTGCAACGCAGTGGTTTGAGAGAACGCTGGATGATTCCGCGAATAAACGGTTAAGTATACCGGAAGGCTTTCTTGCGGTGGATGGGATTTTAGATTTATGTATGAATGTAGTGGATGGACTTGTTGTATATCCGAAGGTAATTGAAAAACGTCTTATGTCGGAGCTGCCGTTTATGGCGACAGAAAATATTATGATGGATGCGGTGAAAGCAGGAGGCGACAGACAGGAATTGCATGAAAGAATCCGTGAACTTTCCATGGAAGCCGGCAGAAATGTAAAAGAAAAGGGAGAGGAGAACAATTTACTCGAATTGATTGCAGAGGATCCGGCGTTTAATATGACTCTGGAAGAACTGAAAAAGACAATGGAGCCATCCAAATATATAGGGCGGGCAAAAGAGCAGGTGGAAGCGTATCTAAAGAATGTAATTTCCCCTCTGCTTAAGAAAAATGAAGAGGCACTTGGAATGAAGGCAGAAATTCATATATAATTCCAAAGCAGACCAGAGATTTAGAAGAGATGAATTTTGTGCAAAGGAATGTTGCAAATGATTGCGGCATTCCTTTTTCTTATGCTAATTTTTAATAGGTGTTTTAGTGAATAGGAAAGGTATAGGTGAAGTGTATGGAACATTGTGAAAAGTTTTACAGCAGATTGAATTTAAGAGAAATGTATGTCCGGCTGCTGGGAGGAATTCTTACGGCAGTATTTTTGAGTATTCTCTCTTTAGCGGCACATGAGTTTACAGAAAATTTTACGAAAGGAATCTATGAAGGAGATGTCAGAGCAAAAGCAGACAAAGAGGCAGAGATAACAGAAGAGAAAGTTCTGTTTACAGATTTGTATGGGATGATGGAGTCCGCAGTCAGTACAGCTTCTGGAATGATAAAGGCGGATCGTTATTCAGATATAGCAGTAGATTCTCCTGCTTTGCCGGCTGAAGCTACATATATGCCGGAAGCTATTCCAGTAAATGAAGAAACTGTGACAACAGATATTGTGACGGAGGTACCAGTTGAAAAAGATGAAGAGAGCATAGTTCCTGAAATTCCCATTACTCCGGAAACCGATGTTCCATTGGAAAATCCAGATGGCGAAAACGGTGCTGGAACTGTTGTTTCAGTGAATGGATTTCTGGTAGATGAAGCTGGCATGATCTATGGAATCGAACCAGGAACGGAGATTCTTTACGACGGTTATCTTCTCAGCCTTCCACAAGAAAATGTAAATGGAATCAGAAAAGGTGCGTTTGCCGATATTTCTGCGGGAGCAATAGAAATGTATATTCCGGAAAATATCACGAATATTGAGGCTGGCGCATTTATCGGATTAAATGAGCTGGAATGGATAGAGACAGCACCTGGAAATGAAAGCTATGCAAGTCTGGATGGAGTTTTAGTCACATCTGATTTGAGCTGTATTGTTGCATTTCCGAGTGGAAGAATAGAAACATATATTGTTCCGGAGACAGTAACGAGATTTGAAGATTATTCCTTCTTTCATACCTCTCTTACCAAAATCGACATGAGATTATGTGGAATAGTAGAAATTGGAGCCTCCATATTTGGAGAAGGAAACGGAACGGGAATTACAATAACAGTGCCGGAAGGAACAGAGGAGATTTACCAAAATGCGTTTCTGTGTTATGATGTGACGGTGGAAAGTGCATTCTAATTTCATCTAAGGGGGTGTGCCAATGGATTATAAGCTTGTTATCCGTACAGCGGTCCTGGCGGGGGAACTGATGCTGTTAAGCGGAGCAGAGACATATCGGGTAGAAGATACCATGAATCATATACTCAAGACAGCTCATACAAAGACGGCAGAGGCGCTTGTGTTTAGAACGGGGATTCTGGCTACAATTGATAATCCTGATATAGAACCGGTTACAATGATGCGGCGGGTAAAAAATTCTGGTACAAATTTGAACCGGATTATGCAGGTGAATGATATTTCACGAAAATACTGTGCGGGGGAAATGCCGTTGAAAGAGGCGTATGAACGACTTGGCGGTATTCAGAAGAAGCAGTATAAAACAGGTATTTATAATCTGGCGACACTGATTATTCCGGCGGGATTTGCGCCCCTGTTTGGGGGACAGATGCCGGAGATACTTCTGTCTGCGGCGATGGGAGCTTTGCTGGCGCTGATTATCACTGTGGGCAAACGGTGGAATGTAAATGGATTTATATTAGATACAGTATCGTCCTTCATGGTCGCAGCGGCAGTGTTTCTCTTAGGTGCCAAAATATCGGGTGTGGATTTGGACATTGTAATTATCAGTGCAATTATGCCGCTTGTGCCGGGGGTGGCAATCACAAATGCTGTCCGAGATATTTTACAGGGAGACTACATGTCTGGAAATGCAAGAGTGCTAGAAGCATTTCTGACAGCCGCAGGGATCGCCATCGGTGCTGGAGCTGGCATGTGGATTGCAGGAGTGATTATAGCAGGAGGTGTACGGTGATGAGTCTGATCATTGGTGTGGCGGGATGCTTTTTCTCGGTTACGGCATTTGCGATATTGCTGGAAACTCCGAAATCCTATTTGATTCATGCAGGGGTAGTTGGCGCGGTAGGCGGCTTTGTGTATCTGCTGGGAACAAAAAATGAACTGGGCGTCGTATTTTCTTCCTTTTTGTCTGTATTAGCTATCGCGTTTTTGGCACATTTGTTTGCACGTATATTTAAAGAGCCAGTTACCGTATTTTTAATTGCAGGGATTCTTCCTACGGTTCCTGGAGCTGGAATGTACAGGACTGCATATTATTTGATTCAGAATGACAGTGAAAAAAGTGGATATTACTTGCTCCAGACATTAGAGATCGCAGGGGTGATTGCTCTGGCGATTTTCATCATGGACACGTTGTTTAAAATAGTGGGGAAAAGAGAAAAAAAGATATAAAAATGTAACAGTTCAGCCCGCGCCATTCGTAAAACCGCACTACGTGCTTATCGTGGCTGCCGCCACCGTTTTACTCATTGACGGGCGCTTAAGCTCATACAGATGTACGCTCGCAAAAACATGCAGGCATGTTTTATGCTTCCCGCACACTGTATGGCTGAACTGTTACATAAAAATCGGTTTTTTTGTTTGTTGAACTATCCTTTTACATGTTCTATAATATGAATGAGGAACGGGGCTTCTCGTGTCCTTGGCTGCTTAGAAGAAGCAGGGTGGTGTTTTTTCAGTCAAGAACAGTGGAGGGTACTATATGGGGGAAAAGAATATACTTCAGGTTCTGAAAAACAGCAAGTATACAGTAGTATTGACAGGCGTAGAAATGATGATTGAGAACGGATACCCAGCATTGAGAGATGGTTTTGCTTCCTATGATGTGGAGAAAAAGTATGGGTATTGTCCGGAGGAGATTTTAAGCAGTGTATTTTATGCAACACGTAAAGAACTCTTTTTTCAGTTTTATAAGGAAGAGATATTAAAGGCGGCGCAAAAAACTCCGGGAGCAGGGTATGTAAGCCTGAAAAGGCTGCAGGATCACGGACTGATACAGACAATCATTACGAAACGGATTTTCGGACTTGAAGACAGGGCAGGTTGCCTAAATGTAATAAACCTACATGGAACGATCTATACGAATGTATGCCCCAAATGTGGAAAAAGATATTCCATGGAATATATCAGGAATACAAAAGGAGTTCCACTCTGTGAAGTGTGTCTGGCTCCGATACGGCCTAAGATATGTTTGTTCGGGGAAGCGGTGGACAATTCCGTGATAACAAAAGCAGCAATGGAAATGGAACGGGCAGATGTGATACTTGTATTGGGTGCCCCCGTCCATGCGCCGATGTGTCAGATGCTGAGACAGTATTATGAAGGAAATCAGTTCATTGTCGTAAAGGCATCGGAACATTTTTCAGATACACAGGCAGATATATGTATACATTCCAGATGTGATGTATTTCTGGAAAATCTGGTAAAAGAATATGAAAAAAGCTGAAAAGATACAGCATAGCTGATAAAATACCAGTTTATAGTAAAATAAAACAGAAGGTGGAGAAAGAACGATGGATAGAAAAGTAAGAACAAGATTTGCGCCAAGTCCTACAGGAAGAATGCATGTCGGAAATTTGCGTACCGCATTGTACGCATATCTGATTGCAAAGCACGAGGGCGGGGATTTTATTTTAAGAGTGGAGGATACGGATCAGGAACGGTTTGTAGATGAGGCGCTCGACATTATTTACCGCACAATGGAAAAGACAGGGCTTCACCATGATGAAGGGCCGGATAAGGATGCTGGATATGGTCCCTATGTACAGAGTGAACGGTGCGCGCAGGGAATCTATCTGAAATATGCAAAACAACTGGTAGAACAGGGAGACGCATATTATTGCTTCTGCGATAAAGAACGGCTGGAATCTTTAAAAACCTCTGTTTCAGAGGACGGAACAGATATTGTCGTATATGACAAGCATTGTCTGGGATTAAGTGCGGAGGAAGTACAGGCAAATTTAAAAGCAGGCAAACCCTGGGTAATTCGGCTCAATGTACCGAATGAGGGAACGACAACCTTCCATGATGAGATATATGGAGATATTACAGTTCCAAATCAAGAACTTGATGATATGATACTGATTAAATCAGACGGATTTCCAACTTATAATTTTGCGAATGTGGTAGATGATCATCTGATGGAAATCACCCATGTTGTAAGAGGAAATGAATATCTGTCGTCTGCGCCGAAATATAACCGCCTGTATGAGGCGTTTGGATGGGAGGTACCGGTATACGTACACTGTCCCCTGATTACAGATGAAAATCATAAAAAATTAAGCAAACGCTGCGGCCACGCTTCTTATGAAGACTTGATAGAACAGGGATATGTATCAGAAGCGGTTGTCAACTATGTGGCCCTGCTTGGCTGGTGTCCGACTGACAATCGGGAAATCTTTTCTCTAAAAGAGCTGGTGGAAGCGTTTGACTATCGCCATATGAGCAAGTCTCCGGCCGTATTTGATACGGTAAAATTAAAATGGATGAACGGAGAATACTTAAAGGCGATGTCATTTGAACGTTTTTATGAGATGGCAGAGCCTTATATCAAGGAAGTCATAACAGCAGACTATGATTTGAAAAAAATAGCGGCTCTTGTTAAGACGAGAATCGAAACCTTCCCCGATATAAAAGAACAGATCGATTTCTTTGAGAGCGTGCCGGACTATGATGTGGCATTATATACGCATAAGAAAATGAAAACGAATCCGGAAAATTCACTTGCGTTTTTGCAGGAAATTTTACCGGTGCTTAAGGAGCAGGAGGATTACAGCAATGACGCTCTGTTTGAGGTGCTCAAAGCATATGCCACAGAACATGGATATAAAATCGGTTATGTAATGTGGCCGCTTCGGACTGCCGTATCAGGCAGACAAAATACGCCGGGCGGAGCGACAGAGATTATGGAAGTACTTGGAAAAGACGAGTCACTCAAAAGGATCCGCGCGGGAATCGAAAAACTAAAAGCATAAAGGAGAAACAAATAAAGATTGAATCAGGCACAGGAAAAAGCAGCAAGGATAAAGAATGGACCCTGCCTTGTACTTGCAGGGCCAGGATCTGGAAAAACAAGGACGATTGTAAATAGAATAAGATTCCTGATTGAGGAGTATAAGGTAAGACCAGAAGAAATTCTGGTCGTTACTTTTACCCGCTATGCGGCATCTGAGATGAAAAGCCGTCTGTGTGAACAGGCAGGGAAAAGTGCAGCTCCAGTTACGGCGGGGACGTTTCACGGAATCTATTATGGAATATTAAAATGGGCGTATCGGATAGGCTCTGGCAATATTCTTTCAGAGGAAGAAAAATACCAGATTCTAAGAGCAGCCGTCGCCCAGCAAAAAATGGAAGTGTTCGATGAAGAAGATTTTCTCGAAGGGCTTGTCTCCGAAATAGGTGTAATAAAGAACAATGGGATTGCTATAGAGGAATTTCATTCGAAAAAGTGTGACAGCGATGCTTTTTATGAAATTTACAAAGCATATGAAAGACAGAAGAAAAAGTTAAAAAAAATTGATTTCGACGATATGCTATTGCTCTGCCGCAATTTATTTTTAACCCATCCGGATATTTTAAAACAGTGGCAGAAGAAGTTTCGGTATATTCTGATCGACGAATTTCAAGATATAAACCGTATTCAGTATGATGTCATAAAAATGCTGGCTCTGCCGGAAAATAATCTGTTTGTGGTAGGGGATGATGATCAGGCAATCTATGGATTCCGCGGGGCAGACTCGAAAATTATGTTTGAATTTCTAAAGGATTTCCCTAAGGCAGAGCAAATATTTTTAAATACAAATTACCGTTCGACTGCCAATATTGTGAACAATTCCCTGAAAGTCATCGAAAAAAATACAGTCCGTTTTAAAAAGAAGCTGCACGCGGCAAAGGAAAAGGGGACAACCGTACATATACAGGAAGTAAAAGATCCGGTGGAGGAAAGCAAATACATAGTAAGAGAGATAGAAAGGCGGATAGAAAAAGGAGTTTTAGCAGAGCAGATAGCTGTTTTGTTTCGGGTACATACTGATGCCAGGCCTTTGGCAGAATGTTTTCTGGAACATAAAATTGCATTTCAGATGCGAGAGTATCTTCCAAACCTATACAGCCATTTTATCGGAAAGGATATACAGGCCTATTTTCATATGGCCCAGGGAAGCAGACTGCGCGCAGAATTTCTACAGATTATGAACCGTCCGAAGCGCTATCTTTCCAGGGAAAGTCTTACGCAAGGGGAGGTTTCTTTTGAGGAGCTTCGGAAGTTCTATTTCGACAAGGAATGGATGCAGGATAGAATTGACCAGTTGGAGTGGGATTTAAAAATGCTTTCTAAAATGGCGCCTTATGCGGCAATCCAGTATATGCGCAAAAAAATCGGATACGACGATTTTTTAAGAGACTATGCAAAGATAAAACAGATACAGGCTGCCGATTTGTTTGAAATTCTTTCCGAGATAGAAGAGGCGGCAAGACCGTTTTCTACACTTGAAGAATGGTTCCGGCATGTGGAGGAGTATACAGAGGCTTTGCGCAGAAAGGAACAGAAAAAGAAAGAAGAACAAAAAGGGATACATTTGATGACTATTCATGCCGCAAAGGGATTGGAATTTGATACGGTATTTATCATAGGGGCAAATGAAGGCCAAATTCCGTATAAAAAAGCAAAAAGTGAGGAAGAGACAGAAGAGGAAAGACGGCTGTTTTATGTGGCAATGACGCGGGCAAAGGAAGTGCTGCAGATCTGCTATGTAAAACAAAGAAACGGGAAAGAGACAGCTCCCTCCCGTTTTGTAAATGATTTACTCAAGAGCGTCTAAATCAAGCTCTTCGTATTCCTGTGTATCCAGCCATTCATCAAAGGCTTCGGAGGCACGCTCGAATTCATCGTCATCTTCGATGTTTTCAAGCTCTGGCTCTTCAGAGGTACCTTCAAAGAAACGATACAGATAGACTTGGCCGTCTTCATTGTCTCCGTTTTCATTTAGAGGCAGCAAGGCAATATATTCCTGCCCGTCGGTTTCAAATATAGTAAGTACCGCACATTCCAATTCTTCGTCATTGTCCAGTGTCAAGGTGACAGTGAGCGCTTCATTTTCGTTCATTGTTTTTCTCCTTTATTGTATTGGATTCCTCATTAGAATAAGGGAACCACTGCTATTAAAACTCTATCAGATCGAATATAAAAAAGCAAGAAAAACATAGACGGCGATCGGTTGACAATCCTCTGAAATAAGGTAGAATGTAAGAGTGAGGCATAAAAATAGACATAAAAAGATCTATTCAATACATAGTATCTACAGGTGCCTGTGCATAAAAGGCAGCACAGGTATTTTTGTCTCTTTACAGGAATAGAAAAAAGAAAGGAAATGACAGGATGAAAAGAAAGGCTGCAAAACTACTGCTGATGTTGACAATAGCGGCTGTTTTTACAGGCGGCTGCAAAAAAAATGTCGGTACTCCTGAAGACAATGCAGTGGTGGAGACACAAGAAGAGGAAGAACCCGAAGAACAAGAAGAATATGTTTTAGGATACAGTTGTATTAATCTGACCAATCCGTTTTACGATACGTTAAAAACGGCAATTCAGACATCTTTAGAAGAGCAGGGGGCACACTTGATTGTCAAGAATCCAGAAGGGGACGTACAGGTGCAGATTACCCAGATTCAAGAGATGATTGAGGAGGGGGTAGACGCCGTCTTTTTATGTCCCGCGGACTGGGAAGAGATTACACCGGCATTAGAAGCGCTCAAGGAAGCGGATATTCCTGTCATTAATTTAGATACAGAAGTAAAAGAAACAGATTTGATTGATGCATATATTGGCTCTGACAATAAAAATGCCGGTTATGTATGTGGGGAGGATTTAATAGCCGCGAAGCCGGACGGAGGAAGAATTGTGATTGTGGAATGCCCGTCGGTAAATTCTGTAAATGACCGGATTACCGGATTTGAGGAGGCCATCGCAAAGGGGGGATTTGAAGTACTGACAAGAATTAATAGCGGTGAGCAAGAGGTTGCAGATGTAATGGCAGAAGTGCTGAATCAGTATCCCCAAATTGATGCTGTTATGTGCGGAAATGATGAGATGGCAATGGAGGTATACCAGGCAGTGCAGGCTGCAAAGCGCGCAGACATTTTGATTTATGGTGTGGATGGCTCTCCAGAGGTAAAGCAGTTATTGGCGGAAGGAACAAATACAATGAGGGGAACCGGAGCACAGTCTCCGATCAGTATTGGAAAAACAGCGGTGGAGACAGCGAAGGCGATTTTAAGCGGAGAAGATTATGAAAGAGAAGTACATGTGGAGACATTTTTTATCAGCAGGGAAAATGTAGAGATGTATGGAACTGATGGCTGGCAGTAAGAAAGGACTAGTATGAAATGGTGAAGAAGACAAAAGGGCATCCGCTTCCACTGGGGGCAACGGTAGAAGAAGGCAAAGTAAATTTTTCCGTCACAGTACCGGCAGGGAAAGAGTGTATTCTTATGCTATATAGAACAGGAGAAGAAAATCCGGCATATACATTTGAGATGCCGGAAGAAGAAGGAATCGGAGAGCTCCGCTTTCTGTCTATAGAAGGAACGGCGCTTGGGAAGTATGAGTATAATTATAAGACAGAAGCGCAGATATGGACAGACCCTTTTGCGAAAGAACTGGTTTATTATAGAGAATATCTGGAAGAAAAAGAAGAACATACCTTGCAGAGGCGGGGAAAAATTGCAGAGGGGCAGTACGACTGGGAAGGGGACAAAAGACTGCATCTTCCTTACCATGAAATCATTGCCTATAGTATTCATGTAAAGGGATTTACAAAGCATAGTTCTTCTGGTGTACGTCACAAAGGAACTTTTCTTGGAGTGATAGAGAAAATCCCGTATTTGAAAGAGCTTGGGATCAATCAGATACAGTGTATGCCGGTTTATGAATTTGAAGAATCTGTAAAGGGATATACAAATTACTGGGGATATGGGGCAGGGTATTTCTTTGCGCCAAAAATCTCTTATGCGGCTGGTAAAGATGCAAGAAGAGAATTAAAGGATATGGTAAAGGCGTGCCACAGTGCAGGGATAGAGGTAGTTCTGGAGATGCCCTTTGATTCTGAAATTCTGCCTCAGACAGCATTGGAGTGTCTGAGATATTATATGATGGAATACCATATAGACGGTTTTGTTGTGAATCCATATCATGTTTCCTGGGAGATGCTGCATAAAGATCCGCTTCTGAAGGATGGAAAGATTATGTGTAAGGATGACGGCTTCCAAAATGTAATGCGTCGGTTTTTAAAAGGCGATGAGGGAATGATTGATTCCGTTATCTGGGCGTTAAAGCACAATTCGGGCGAGGATGGAAAGTGTAATTATATTACTTCCCACAACGGGTTTACCTTATGGGATCTTGTCTCTTATGATGGAAAGCACAATGAGGCAAATGGAGAAAAAAATCAAGACGGGCCGGATTATAATTATAGCTGGAACTGCGGCGTTGAGGGGCCCAGCAGAAAGAAAAGCGTAGTACGGCTTCGCAAAAATCAGGTGCGAAATGCGTTCCTTTTACTGCTTACAGCGCAGGGGACTCCATGTCTGTTGGCAGGAGATGAATTTTACAATTCCCAGGAGGGAAACAATAATGTCTATTGCCAGGACAATGAGCTGGCATGGCTGAATTGGGGAAAGCTTAAGACAGACAACACATTATTTTTATATGTAAAGCAACTGATAGCGCTGCGAAAAATGCATGCAGTACTGCATAAGAAGGAAGAAATACGCGGGATGGACATGACAGCGTGTGGAATACCAGATGTATCCTATCATGGAGAAAATGCCTGGCAGATACAAAATGAGGTTTCCAGCCGGCAGCTGGGGGTTCTGTACTATGATGAGGCCAAAAAGGATATATGCTTTATCGCATATAATATGCACTGGGTTAAGCATACATTTGCCTTGCCGGCCCTCAATGGAGGAAAGAAGTGGTATAAGGTGTTTGGGACACAGCAGGAGACAGAAAAAGAAGAAGGTTTAGAGAACCAGAGGACAATAGAAGCAAAAGAAAGAAGTATCGTATTTCTGGTTGGAAGATAGAAGAGCAGGGCGGCATGAGAATATGAAAGCATTACAACATTTTTGTACAATTACAAGACACAAGATATTGGTTATGAAAGAATGTTTCCAGGTGGGGTTATATCGTCAAGGCTTGCTCCATGATTTATCGAAGTACAGCTGGACAGAATTTAAGATAGGATGTAAGTATTATCAAGGATCGCGCAGTCCGAATAACGCAGAGCGCGAGGCGGTCGGATACTCCTCGGCGTGGCTGCATCACAAAGGAAGAAATAAGCATCATTATGAATACTGGATTGACTATGGCCTTGATGGAGAGAAAGGGATGATCGGCATGAAAATGCCGGTCAAATATGTAGTGGAGATGTTTTTGGATCGGATAGCTGCCTGTAAGGTGTATAAAGGAGAAGAATATACGGATCGTTCCCCTTTGGAGTATTACCTCAAAGGAAAAGGAGAATATCTCATGCATCCGGATACACAGGCTTTGTTAGAAAAACTTCTCCGTATGCTGGCAAAAGACGGAGAGGAGAAGACATATCGGTATATTCGGACAAATATTTTGAGAAAGAAAAGATAAATAAAAGGGAAAAACAGCGCCGGTGTACAAAGAAATACTTGTACACTGGCGCTGTTTTCATTCAGGATAGTAAAGCTGGCAGTCCTGAATATCTAAAAGAACTTCTTTTAGATAGCGTTTTGCCTGGTATTTTGCCATAGGAAGGTTCATATCTAAGTAATTTCCGCAGTCCTTGGCAGAAGCACCTGGAATTTCTCCCTGATATTCTGCAATAAAAGTAAACATTCCTTTAAGGAGATGGAGAATATCAAGAGAGGCGTAGTCGCCGAAGAGCAAAAGGTAGAAGCCCGTCCGACAGCCCATGGGACCAAAATATAGTACCTTATCTTTGAAGTCTGGATGATTTCTTAAAAAAGTAGCTCCGAGGTGCTCGATTGTATGTACTTCAGCCGTGTTCATTACAGGCTCGTCATTAGGAGAAGTCATGCGGATATCGAAGGTAGTGACGCATGTTCCGCAAAAGAAATCCTTGCGTGAGACATAGATACCAGGAACTAATTTTAGGTGGTTGACTGTAAAGCTTGCTATTTTTTCCATAGGAGACTCCTTTCGATTGTCGATGATATTAGTATAAATCTTTTTTGCAAAATTGAAAAGAAAAGTTTATACTAAGAGAGCGTCAATAGTAACAGATGGTCAGAAGGCTGTCTGTTACCGGCAATAAAAAGATGATAAATATAGTAGTATGTGAATTGGCAGGAGAGAACGGAGGAAGAGAGATGACAAGACTGTATATTGTCCGGCATGGAGAGACGGACTGGAATAAAAAGCGGAGAGTACAGGGACATTCAGATATTCCTTTGAATGAATATGGAATACATTTGGCAAAAGAGACCGCAGAAGGACTAAAGGACACAAGGTTTGATGTAGCATATACAAGCCCGCTAAAAAGAGCGCGGCAGACCGCACAGATTATACTAGGCGAAAGAAAGATTCCATTATATGAAGAGGAAAGAGTGAAAGAGATGGGTTTTGGGGAGTATGAAGGACTATGCTGTGCAGGGCAAAATAAAGATGAAAAAAGCGAAGAATTTCAGAAGTTTTTCGGTGACACAGCTAATTTTATACCAGCCAGGCATGGAGAGACAATTGAACAGGTAAATAAAAGAACAGAAGATTTTCTAAAAGAAATGTGTGCCCGAAAAGACTTAGAAGGAAAGAATGTATTGGTTTCCACCCATGGGGCGGCTATGACTTCTCTGTTAAACCATATTAGAAATAATACGAAGACAGCCGATTTTTGGAAATATGAAGTGCCGCCAAACTGTGCAGTGACAATTGTAGAGATTACAGATGGAGTGCCGAAGATAATAAAAGAAGGGATTATATACTATAAAGAACCAGTAAAAAAGTGGAAAGCAGTATAGAAAATTGGCAAAAAGAACGTGTGAAAGAGATGCTTTGCATCGTTCGTCAGGGTTTCGCCGAAATTCCTCACTCACGCAAAGCATCTCTTTCACACTCACACTTTCGCCAGCTTAAGTTTATAATTTGTAACGGAAAAAATCGACTTCACGCTGCTATGCATTTCCAATCGGAAGTAGTATAGATACTTCTAATTGAAGGGCTATAACAACGTGAAGTCGTTCTCTTTTTTATGAATTTCAGTTAGGGCGCCACCTTCCTATAGACGAAGGAAAAACTTCTGACTGGGAGTCTGTAGCAGCGTGAAACCGGTTATGTTCCGCCTGGAAATATAAACTTAAGCTGGCGAAAGTGTAAGCGAGGGAGGGCGTGTGTTGCAAAAGTGAGGAATTTCGGCGAAGTCCTGACGAACGTTGCAATATACGCCCTCTTGCGCGAACCATTTCGTCAATTAACTTTATAATTGAATTTTAGTATGAGGAGAGCGCATAGTGTGACTAAGAACTGGCTTGCGAGGAGTCCCCACAGGTAGCCTTGTATACCGAAACCGGGCACTATGAAAAATACGCTTAATATACGTATGCCAAGTCCCAGAAGATTGATGGCGAGGGTAAAGGCTGTTTTGCCTAATCCGTTGATAACACTTAAAAATGCTCCGTTTACATAGAGGAACGGACAAATCCAAGCTAAGGTGACGATAAATTTGCCGGCGGTGGCGCTGTGAAAAATGACAGAGCCGATAAAGGGACCAAAAATCAAAAAGAAAAGGCAGCAGGCAAGACCAAGAATAAAACAGGAGCCTGCCGCTTTTTTAACAAGATGTTTTAGCTTTGTTTGTTGTCCGGAAGCCTGAATTTCGGCGACAGCAGGCATTAGCATAATCGATACGGAGCTGGTAATCGCTGAAGGGAAAAGAATACAAGGAAGAGCCATTCCAGTGAGGACTCCGTAAATGCTTAAAGCTTCAGAAGTGCTGTGGCTGTACAGCTTCAGGCAGTTTGGGATTGCAGCGGCTTCGATACTCTGCAAAAGAGTGACAGACAACCGGTTTGCAGTCAAGGGCAGAGAGAGGAAGAGCAGCTCTTTTGTATTGCCGGCGACTTTGGCAGGCATAAAATGCGGGAGACGAAAATGGTGTCCCCATAAAGATTTTGCAGAGTATAAAGCAGATGCGAATTCTCCTGAGACGAGACCAAATACTGCAATCACGACAGAGGGCTGTGAGCCGTCTTGCTTAAGGTAAAAATATAGAAGCGCAACAGAGGTGATGCGGACAGTCTGTTCTATTAATAGGGAAAGAGCAGGAATTTTGGTCTGCTTTAAACCATAACAGTAGCCGCATATACAGCTATGTACAGCGCAGCAGGGAAGTGCGTAGGAGACTGCTGTCAGTAAACCTAAGCACCTAGAATCTCCTAAAAATTCTTCTGCAATATATGCAGCGTTTGCCTGGATAAATAATAGGCCGGCAAAGGCAAGAGAACAGGAAAAAATCAGACCTGACAAAAGGACATTTTTGGCTTCACCGGGTTTTCCAAGAGACATTTTCCTGGCTACAGTACGTGAGATGGCTGTCTGTATTCCTGCAGAGGACAAGGAGATGAACAGTGTATAAACGGGAAAGATTAACTGATAGAGTCCTACATTTTCTTCACCGAAGGCATGACTTAAAAATATACGGTAGAAAAAGCCCATAAAACGGGTGATAAGGCCAGTAAAGGTCAAAACCAGTGTCCCACGAATGAAAGCGTGCTTTTTGGCCATAGGATTCTCCTAAAATATATACTTTTTAAAACATATTCACAGTTGCGGCTTGACAGAACTTGAAGCAGATGATATTCTACAGAAGGGAAATCCTAGTAAAATAATAGGAAATAAAATATAAAACTGCCGATGTTCATCGGATGAAATTAAGAAGGTGAAGATTTGAAATTATCGACAAAAGGAAGATATGGACTAAGAGCACTGATTGATCTTGCCCAATACAGCGAAGAAGGGCCGATTTCCATAACAAGCATTTCCGGTCGTCAGGATATTTCAGAACGTTATCTGGAACAGCTGATGGCAAAACTGAAAAAAGCAGAAATTGTCAAAAGTGTACGTGGAGCCGGAGGGGGGTATATTCTGGCTAAACCTATGCGGGAAATTTCAGTGGGGGATGTCCTAAGGGCGTTAGAAGGGAGTTTAGAACCTGTCGAGTGCGCAGGATTAGAGCCGGGAAACAGCTGCAGCGCCTCCGACATCTGTGTGACAAAATATGTCTGGAAACGAATAAATGAAAGCATCAATCAGACAGTAGATGAAATAAAACTGGAGCAGCTTGTAAATGAAAGCAGGAAGAAACAATACACTGCAGGCAGAAGAGCAAAAGCAGAATGCCGGAATTAAGAATAGCAGAAAGAAGAGAAGAACACCATAAAAGAGGAGGAAACGAGATGGGAAAATTCATTTATTTAGATAATGCAGCGACAACGAAAATTGCACCGGAGGTAATGGAGACGATGCTGCCATATTTTACAGAGCATTTTGGAAATCCGTCCAGTGTATATGGCTTTGCGTCCCAAAACAAAGAAAGAATTGCAGAACAAAGGGAAAGAATTGCTTCTATATTGGGAGCAAAGGAAAATGAAATTTATTTTACAGCAGGCGGAACAGAAAGTGACAACTGGGCGTTAAAAGCGGCGGCGGAAGCATACGGGGCAAAAGGAAAACACATTATAACAAGCAAGATTGAGCATCATGCGATTTTGCATACATGTGAGTATCTGGAAAAACAGCATGGCTTCGAAGTAACCTACTTAGACGTGGATGAGAATGGGATTGTAGATTTAGAGGCGCTGAAAAAGGCAATCCGTCCAGATACTATTTTGATTTCTATCATGTTTGCCAACAATGAAATTGGGAGTATCCAGCCGATAAAAGAGATTGGACAGATAGCGCATGAGCATGGAATTTTATTCCATACAGATGCGGTGCAGGCATTCGGACAGATTTTAATTGACGTGGATGCATGTCATATTGATATGCTTAGCGCCAGTGGACATAAGATCAACGGCCCGAAGGGAATTGGGTTTTTATATATCCGAAAAGGCGTAAAAATCCGTTCGTTTATTCATGGAGGCGCACAGGAGAGAAAACGCCGCGCAGGGACAGAAAATGTGCCGGGTATTATAGGACTGGGAAAAGCGGCCCAGCTGGCAGCGGATTCTATGGAGGAGAGAACTGGGGCGGAAAGAGCTTTAAGAGATTATATGATTGAAAGAATTGAAAAAGAGATTCCTTATTGCAGACTCAATGGAGACAGAACAAAAAGACTCCCTAACAATGTGAATTTCAGCTTCCGGTTTATCGAGGGAGAATCTCTTTTGATTATGCTGGATATGAAAGGGATCTGCGCGTCCAGCGGCTCTGCATGTACTTCCGGTTCTCTGGATCCTTCTCATGTACTTCTGGCGATCGGGCTTCCACATGAAATCGCACATGGATCCTTACGCATGACGCTGGGAGCAGATACGACGAAGGACGATATTGATTATGTGGTGGAAGAATTGAAAAAGATAGTAGAGCATCTTCGCAGTATGTCCCCTCTATATGAGGATTTTGTGAGGAAACAGGCAAACAAATAAAAGAGAGAATAATAGAGAGAATCAGGAGGTTGATTAGTATGTATACAGAAAAAGTAATGGATCATTTTCAGAATCCGAGAAATGTAGGAGAAATCGAGAATGCAAGTGGAGTCGGTACGGTAGGAAATGCAAAATGCGGGGATATTATGAGAATTTATCTGGATGTAGATGACAACCAGATTATCAGAGATGTAAAATTTAAGACGTTTGGATGCGGAGCAGCAGTTGCTACAAGCAGCATGGCGACGGAACTGGTAAAAGGAAAAACAATTTATGAAGCGTTGCAGGTGACAAATAAGGCGGTGATGGAAGCGCTCGACGGACTTCCGCCGGTAAAGGTGCACTGCTCTCTCCTGGCAGAGGAGGCAATTCATGCAGCCCTTTGGGATTATGCACAGAAACATGGGATTGAAATAGAAGGTTTGGAAAAGCCAAAGTCAGATATCCATGAGGGCGAGGAAGAAGAGGAAGAAGAATACTAATGAGTAAAGTAGTAGTGGGAATGTCGGGAGGCGTAGATTCTTCTGTCGCCGCTTATCTTTTAAAAGAGCAGGGGTATGATGTGATCGGGGTTACTATGCAAATCTGGCAGGACGAAGAGCAGACAGTCATGGAAGAGAATGCGGGCTGCTGCGGATTAAGTGCGGTGGACGATGCAAGACGTGTGGCAGCGGCGCTGGATATTCCATATTATGTTATGAATTTTAAAGATGTGTTTAAAAAAAATGTAATAGATTACTTTGTGAATTCTTATTTACAGGGAAAAACTCCGAACCCCTGTATTGCCTGCAACCGATATGTAAAATGGGAATCTCTTCTGGAAAGAAGCCTTGCGATCGGGGCAGATTATATAGCGACCGGACACTATGCGCAGATAGAACAACTGAAAAACGGAAGATATGTATTGAAGCGCTCAGAAAATTTAAAAAAGGATCAGACCTATGCACTGTATAATCTGACACAGGAACAGTTAAAAAGGACTTTGATGCCGATAGGACGTTACAGCAAAGAAAAAGTGCGTGAAATTGCCGCCAAGATACATCTTAAGACGGCAGATAAGCCGGACAGCCAGGACATTTGCTTTGTACCTGACGGAGACTACGCTTCTTATATAGAAGAAAATACAGAATTTCCAATACCAGAAGGAAATTTTGTGACTTTAGAAGGAAAAATTTTAGGGAAGCATAAAGGAATTACACACTATACAGTAGGACAGAGAAAAGGGCTTGGACTTTCGCTGGGCTATCCGGTATTTGTGCTGGAAATTCGTCCGGAGACGAACGAAGTGGTGATTGGAACACATGCACAGTCATTGACGAGCACGCTGCGCGCAAATCAGCTGAATTTTATGGCTGTGGAGGATATCGAAGAGCCGGTGCGGGTTTTTGCAAAAATCAGATATAATCATAAAGGCGCATGGTGTACAATAGAAAAGACAAGTGAAGATGAAGTAGTCTGTACCTTTGAGGAACCACAGCGCGCTGTAACACCCGGACAGGCAGTTGTTTTCTATCAGGATGAATATGTTTTAGGGGGAGGAACCATACTATGATACGAAGTGATTTTCATATGCATACGGCATTTTCAGGGGATTGCGATGTACCTGCCCGTAAAATGGTGGAAGGAGCTATGGAAAAGGGACTGAAAACAATCTGCATCACTGACCATAATGACAGGGATTATCCAGAACATAGAGAAATGCAGGGGCAAAAATTTGAGTTTGACTTAGAGGAATATTTTCGCATACTTACAAAGCTTCAAAAGGAATATGCCGGCAGGATAGAAATTCGTATTGGAATCGAGCTGGGCCTTCAGCCGCATTTAGGCCAGTACTATAAAGAACTGGTAAACCGGTATCCGTTTGATTTTGTGATCGGTTCTGTCCATGTAGTAAACGGAAAAGATCCTTATTATAAAGAAATGTTTCAGGATAAGTCGGATGAAGAGGCCTATGCAGAGACATTTGCAGCTACATTAAAAGACCTTGAGTCTGTGGAGGATTTTGATGTGCTTGGACATTTGGATTATGTGGTGCGGTATGGGACACATGGGGCGCAGGAATATTCTTATAGAAGATTTGCGTCTTATATTGATGACATTTTGAGGAAAATAATCGATATGGGAAAAGGGATCGAGATGAACATGGCAGGATTTAAGTATGGGCTCAATTTCGCACATCCACATCCAGACATAATAAAACGGTATAAGGAACTGGGCGGTGAGATTATTACGATCGGAGCCGACGGACACTGTCCGGAACATATTGCATATGATTTTCAGAAGGCGGGAAAGATCTTAAAGGACTGCGGATTCGAATATTATACAGAATTTAAGGAAAGAAAACCGATTTTTAAGCATGTTCCATAAAAATA
Source organism: Mediterraneibacter flintii (assembly GCF_055387595.1). Lineage (NCBI taxonomy): Bacteria > Bacillati > Bacillota > Clostridia > Lachnospirales > Lachnospiraceae > Mediterraneibacter > Mediterraneibacter flintii. The sequence continues at coordinate 2,234,027 of NZ_AP031405.1, read as the reverse complement.
CATTTAGTACTTGAATTTTTGTTCTTGTTTTAGTACAATGAGTCTAGTTGATGAATCTTTAACAATTATTAGGGGATTGTTGAGGATTTACCATAAAGACCGCGAAGCCGGTCAATAATTTATTAAAACCTTAGGAGGAATTAATCATGGCAGTAAAGGTAGCGATTAATGGTTTTGGACGTATTGGACGTCTTGCATTCAGACAGATGTTCGGAGCAGAAGGATATGAGGTTGTTGCGATCAATGACTTGACATCTCCGAAAATGCTGGCTCACTTATTAAAATATGATTCTACACAGGGAAAATATGAATTAGCTGATAAAGTAGAAGCAGGGGAAGACTCTATTATCGTAGATGGAAAAGAAATTAAAATTTATGCAAAGGCAGATGCAAAAGAACTTCCTTGGGGAGAAATCGGTGTAGATGTAGTTTTGGAATGTACAGGCTTCTATACATCTAAAGCGAAAGCACAGGCTCATATTGACGCAGGTGCAAAGAAAGTTGTTATCTCTGCTCCGGCAGGAAATGACCTTCCTACAATTGTATACAATGTAAACCACGAAAAGCTGACAAAGGAAGACAACATTATTTCCGCAGCTTCCTGTACAACAAACTGCTTGGCGCCAATGGCAAAAGCATTGAATGATCTGGCTCCAATCAAATCCGGTATTATGTGCACAATTCACGCTTATACAGGTGATCAGATGACATTGGACGGACCACAGAGAAAAGGAGATTTGAGAAGATCTCGCGCAGCAGCTTGCAATATTGTTCCTAACAGCACAGGTGCAGCAAAGGCTATCGGTCTTGTTATTCCAGAACTGAATGGAAAACTGATTGGTTCTGCACAGCGTGTTCCTACTCCGACAGGATCTACAACTATCCTGACAGCAGTAGTAGAAGGAAACGTAACAGTGGATCAGATTAATGACGCTATGAAAGCAGCAGCAAATGAATCTTTCGGATACAATACAGATGAGATCGTATCCAGCGATATCGTGGGCATGAAATATGGTTCTTTATTTGATGCTACACAGACAATGGTTCTTCCATTGGAAAACGGAACAACAGAAGTACAGGTTGTTTCCTGGTATGACAATGAGAATTCTTACACAAGCCAGATGGTAAGAACAATCAAACATTTCGGAACATTACTGTAATCCGGAAAATAAAAGAAATTGACTCACGAGGGGTCCGGTCTAATTTGGACCGGACTTCTTTTTGTACAGCAAAGCACATTCTTTTTTATAATGAAAAACAGGGAGGCAAGATAAAATGCTTAACAAAAAATCAGTAGATGATATCAATGTAAAAGGAAAAAGAGTACTTGTAAGATGTGATTTCAATGTACCGTTGATGGACGGCAAGATTACCGATGAAAATCGTCTGGTAGCAGCGCTGCCTACAATCAAAAAGCTGGTAGCTGACGGTGGGAAAATTATTCTGTGTTCTCATCTTGGAAAACCAAAGGGAGAGCCGAAACCGGAACTGTCTCTTGCTCCAGTTGCTGTAAGACTCTCTGAACTTCTTGGACAGGAAGTAAAATTTGCGGCTGATCCAGAAGTAGTAGGGCCAAATGCGAAAGCAGCAGTAGAGGCAATGAAAGACGGAGAAATCATTCTTTTGGAAAATACACGTTACAGAGCAGAAGAGACAAAAAATGGGGAGGAATTCTCAAAAGAACTGGCATCTCTCTGTGATGTATTTGTAAACGACGCATTTGGAACGGCGCACAGAGCACACTGCTCGAATGTAGGCGTTACAAAATATGTAGATACAGCAGTGGTAGGATACTTGATGCAGAAGGAAATCGACTTCCTTGGAAATGCGGTTGAAAATCCAGAGAGACCATTTGTAGCAATTTTGGGTGGTTCTAAAGTTTCCAGCAAGATTTCTGTAATAGAAAATTTGTTGGAGAAGGTAGATACTCTGATTATCGGAGGTGGAATGTGCTATACATTCAGCAAAGCACAGGGCGGCAAAGTTGGAAAATCTCTTCTGGAAGAAGACTACTGCCAGTATGCATTGGACATGATTGAAAAGGCAAAGGCGAAGGGAGTAAACCTGCTTCTTCCGGTTGACTCCGTGATTGCAGATGATTTTTCAAATGATGCAAATACAAAGGTTGTCGCACAGGATGAAATTCCGGACGGCTGGATGGGCTTGGATATTGGACCTGAGACAGCAAAATTATATGCAGATACAGTGAAAACAGCAAAGACAGTAGTATGGAACGGACCGATGGGATGCTTTGAAATGCCAAAATTTGCAAACGGTACAGAGGTAGTGGCAAAAGCGTTGGCCGAGACAGATGCTGTTACGATTATCGGCGGCGGAGATTCTGCGGCGGCAGTAAACCAGCTTGGATATGGAGATAAGATGACACACATTTCTACAGGTGGCGGTGCTTCACTGGAATTCCTGGAAGGAAAAGAGTTGCCGGGAGTAGCTGCGGCTAACGACAAGTAAAAGGTTTAGTAAAACGAAGTCTGGTATTTGACCGAATATGTAACATGAAACGACAAAGGAGAATAGAAAAATGGCAAGGAAGAAAATAATCGCGGGAAATTGGAAAATGAATAAAACACCAAGCGAGGCAGTAGCGCTTGTAGAAGAATTAAAACCATTGGTAGCAAACGATGATGTAGATGTTGTATTCTGCGTTCCGGCAATTGATATTGTACCGGTTGTAGAGGCTTGTAAAGGAACAAACATCCAGGTCGGGGCAGAAAATATGTATTTTGAGGAAAGTGGAGCTTTCACAGGAGAGATTTCTCCGGCAATGCTTGTGGATGCAGGCGTAAAATATGTGGTGCTCGGACATTCTGAAAGAAGAGATTATTTCGGAGAGACAAATGAAGATGTAAATAAGAAGGTTTTAAAGGCATTTGAGCATGGAATTACACCGATTATGTGCTGTGGAGAGACGTTAGAGCAGAGAGAGCAGGGAGTTACAATGGACTTTATCCGTCAGCAGGTAAAAGTAGGATTTCAGAATGTAACTGCAGAGCAGGCGAAAAAGGCAGTGATTGCATATGAGCCAATCTGGGCGATTGGTACAGGAAAAACTGCGACGACAGAGCAGGCACAGGAAGTTTGCGCAGGAATCCGCGCATGTATTGCAGAAGTATATGATGAGGCTACAGCAGAAGAAATCCGGATTCAGTATGGCGGCTCCGTAAACGCGGCGACAGCTCCAGAATTGTTCGCGCAGCCCGATATTGACGGAGGACTCGTTGGAGGGGCTTCATTAAAAGCTGACTTTGGAAAAATTGTAAATTATAACAAATAGTGTGTAAAAAACCCGTTTCCACAGCAGACAGCCGCTGGAAACGGGTTTTCTTAAGAAAATGCAGTTCCTTGTTTTCAGGAGGGAATATAAAACATGATATACGAGACGATTTCTATACAGGCAGAAGGTTCTTTGGAATATGCAAGACTGCATGCCTATATCTTAGACAGTGCGCCCAGTTATCAGGAAGGGCTTGTGCGGCCCATGATTTTGTTGTGTCCGGGCGGCGGATATGAACATACAAGTGACAGAGAGGCGGAGCCTGTAGCAATGCAGCTTCTTGCGCAGGGATACCATGTCGGAATACTGCGATATTCCGTAGCCCCTGCTAGATTTCCAACGGCACTTTTAGAGCTTGCGCAGGCGATGAAAATAGTCCATGAGCATGCCGGAGAATGGCATGTGAATAGGAAAAAAATTTATGTGATGGGCTTTTCAGCCGGCGGTCATCTTGCGGCAAGCCTTGGGGCATTCTGGAATCAAGAAATGGTTTATGCGAAGACAGGAGTTCAGGCAGAACTGCTGAAACCTGCTGGAGTAATTCTCTGCTATCCGGTTATTACTGCAGAGAAAGAATATGCACACGAAGGAAGCTTTAAAAATCTGTTAGGAAATGCCTCAGAGGAATTAAAGAAACAGCTTTCTATAGAAAAGCAGGTGGGAACACAATTTCCCTCTTGCTTTATATGGCACACTTATACAGACAAGACTGTTCCGGTGGAGAATTCACTGCTTTTGTTTTTGGCACTTAGAAAGGTAGGGGTAAATGCAGAGATGCATATTTACCAAGAAGGAGAACATGGGCTGTCATTAGGCAATGCCTCTACCAGCAAAAAGGATGGAGGTCAAATTTGCAGGGCGGTACAGTCATGGATAGAGCTGTTGAAAGTGTGGATGGAAAATCAGGTCTGAGATATTTTATTTTCATTTTGTAAAAAAGGAGTTTGAAACGGGACGTTCAAACTCCTTTTTTTATCTTTGATTCTTTCTTATTGATTTTTTTACGGCAGAAGCCACATCATATAAAATTCTTTTTTCAGAGGTAGTACAGTCTTTTAATAAAGCGGTAAAATCTTTTTCTAAATAGGAATCTGCAACAGGAAGGCTGTCGCATACGAGCTGATCTAGAGAAACATTCAACGTATTTGCAATTTTTACCAGGGTGGGTAGGCTAACCTTCGTGGTGGCACGTTCTACATGGCTTATATTAGATGTAGCAATATCGACCTTTGATGCCAGTTGCTCTTGTGTCATGTGAGCAAGTGTACGTTGTTTTTTTATTCTCTGTCCGAGCTGTACATAATTAATATCAATGTTCAAGCCCTCACCTCCTGGTCTGTTTTATATTATTACATGTACAAAATATTAGTTATTAAAAAAAACTATTGTTATTCTATGCCATATTGTGATAATATTTGAATAACGTATATATCATAATATGATATGTAATAATATTTGAGTGATACAAAAGAGAAAAGAAAATTCAAATAAATTTAGTCGGAACGATTTAAAGCAGGAGGAGAGAAAATGAGGAAGCGGATAACTGCGTTGCTATGTACAGCTTTGATCTTGGTAGGAATACCTTTTCCAGTATATGCAGAAGAGACAGATGGGAAAAACATTTCGGTAGGAGTAGAACAGACAGATGTTTTGCCAATGCAGGATGGTGTGATAAAAGAAGAGCTGGATGGAGAATATGCCTATGTAGAAAGTCTGACAGTAGAGAACATTACAGACGGTACGATGCCCTTTGATGAAAATGACAATGCCGGTAATGATGCAGGTAAAAACAATAAGCGGGTGCGGAGCTTTGACACAGTGACATATGATTTGAGTTTTGTTACCCAGATGTTAGATCCTTCTACGGTAAGTTATGTAAAGGCAGGATATCTGGAATTTGAATTTCTGCTTCCTTATACAGCACAGGAAGCAGAATTTGTAACAGATTCTATGGCCTGGATGGAAAGCGACTTTACGCTTACTTCAGAAGATATACAGATTGGAGAAGAGATAAAAACTTGCCAAGTATTGCGGGGGAGGTACCATATTCTTCCTTCCACCTCTATTCCGAACGCAATTCCGGGGACTGGAGAGTTAAATGTAGAAGTAAAGGTACAGGCAATGCCAAACAATGCTATTATACAGCCAATATTCCGAGTATGGCTGGAACATCAGCAAGAGAAACCGCGAGCAGAGGCGGTGCCAGAGGGCGTAACGGTAAGTGCGGCACCGAAATATAATGTACAGGTAAAGGAGGTTCCAGGATCCTCCCAGTCAAAGAAATCGGGTATATTTGATTTTAACACGGGAAATTCAGATGCTCCGGACAAAGCAGCTGGACAAGTGAGTGGGAGAATTAATACATATGGAATTACATTGCAGTTATATAATGGCGTTGGGAAAGGACTTAAGGGGATTGAGCTTCCGCAGGGAGATATTACATTTGACTTAGTGCTGGAAAATTCTTTTTACTTAAAGGAAGAGGGGGCAGAAAGTGTAGATGTCATGGAACACTATGCGCCATTGTTGTGGAGCTACAGCAAAAGTAGCGGTACGACTGTTGGAAATGAGGAAAGAAACCAGACTGTGGCAAACAATGTAGGCAGACCCAGTGGGGCAGCGCCATACAACGATGGAAACAGCGCAGAAGATTATAAGGCAACTAGATGCTATAACGGGGGAGACTGGTCCGCCCAAAAGGAAGGGAATATCATTCATGTGACCGTTTCTGATTATGAGATAGACAAAGATTGCTTTCCAACTATGAATATTGATGGTAGAGAGGGGATAGATGAGATTTACGGCACGCGAGAAGAGATCGAGAGGGGGTGCTTTTCAGCAGGGGAATTTTACTTTGTAGTGCCTTATAACAACAGTGAGACAGGAGAATATATTCTGGAAGACCCATCTATTGTAGAAGATAAGGAAGCCGAGGGCGGTGATTTTGAAATGGTAGTCCGTGCTCAGAATTTAAAGGCAACTTCCGTTACTGGACAGGCGTTGCCAGAGGATCCAGACGGCAATGAAAATCAGACGGACACTACAGACGATCGGGTTTTAAGTCAGATGCCGCTGCGGCAGGAAGGTGGCTACAGTAATACGGTTCTGTGGTCTACGGATGAGAAGCAAGGGCTGTATGATGTAAATGGAAGAGGAGACGGAGAACTTGGAAGTTGCCTAAGAAATGGACTTGACTGGGCAGTTCCGGGGCAACATCTGGCAATTTCATGGGCAATGTCGAATAAAGAAGGCGGGGACATGCCGAATAGAATGGTGGTAGGGAAATCTTTGATGAAGTTTGAGCCTGATGGAGTAGAGCTCACAGGAGAAATTCTCTACCGGAAGGAATCTGTACAGGATGCGGGATATGAGGCGAATGTATATTTTGCTACGAAGGCAGACGGTACAGACTGGGAAGATGAAACAGAACTGCGTGCGGCAACAATGACAGACATGAAGTATTACCGTTCACTAGAGGAAATTCCAGAAGGACATGTCTGTGTGGGAGCTCTATTCGAAGTATATCCAAAAGATGGAGATCCGAACAATATTACTTACTATGATGGAGGCTCCTATCCTATGGCATCCCTTCCAGTGACAGCTAGTACAGACACGGAGGCGATAAACCAGGTTTATATGGTGACGGTGACTTCGATGATTTGGAGGCTGGAAGATTACATAAACCTTGAAGAACCCATTCCAAGTTTGCTTGGAAATGATCCAGAAAAATCGATAGAGCTTCCAAAGGCATCTATATCGAAACATGAAGGAGCTTATGTAAAGGTAGAGTATGACGAGAATGGATATAAAAGTGGGCACAGAGGGGATTACCAGGAGGGGGATTCTCTTTATATTATCGGAGAGCAGGCGCAAATAAGAAAGAATGTAGCACAGAAAAGTGATATAGGAGATGAAAAGAAGGTATATAATCTGGACAACGGGCAAAGGACAGTAGATTATATACTTTCCCCTGGGGTAGAACCGGCAATAACCGAGACAACAGGAGATGTAGAAGAAGGAAAAAGGACAACGGTTGTCATTAAGGACAGATTACCCGAAGGATTGGAGTATGTATATGGTTCCGCATATTTGGGCGGGAGCTATACGCAGAATCCATCCCCGGGAAGGCAGGGGACAGTGACAGGAGGAGTGCAGATAGAACCAGAAATTACCCGAAATGAGGATGGCACGATAGAGTTAGTTTGGATTATAGAGAATGTTATTGTGGGCGGGACAATGGAGCCAATTTATTTCAGTGCTTCCATTGATGCAGAGGCTAAGAACAGCCAGCAGTTTCTTAATACGGCCTCTATCGCGAGTACACTGGATATGAGAGAACAGGCAGTTTACAACGGAAATTACAGTGAAAAAGGAATTCAGGTTTCTAAGTTAGGGGCACTTTCTCTTAATAAGTTTGTTGACGAGCCTATCTATGAGCAGGGGGACCCTATCGGGTATACCATTACGGTGGCAAATAACAGTGCAAATGAACAGACAGAGCAAGTGATGCTGGATGTCCTACCACAAAATGGAGATGAAAAAGGAAGTAATTTTTCAGGAAGCCTGACAATTATAAAGTGGCAACTGGATACGAGCATGGCAACTAATTGGAGAGAATGGAGAGTCTTTTATACAACAGATAAAAAAGTGAAAGAAACAACATCGGAAGATTATACGGCAGATGATTTTGAAGATGGGATTACTACGACAGAGGGACTGCAGATAACCTGGACAGAGGCTTCTATTGATGAGAATGGAGAAATTCCTCTATTAAAAGACAAAGCTGTAAGTGCAGTAGCAGTCATAGGAAATTTGAAGGGAAATGAAGCGTATAAGGCGGACACAGAAATGGCAGTCCCAGATGCGGACGGAGGAGATAAACTTGTCAACAGCCTTTCTAACGGTCCTAATGAAGTGGATGCAACAGCGTATATTTTAACTCGGTCATTGAGTGGAACCGCCTGGTTGGATTCGAATCAAGACGGTATTCGCGATGGAGAAGAGGCTATCCTTCCAGGGATTACAGTAACTTTGCTAAAAGAAAACGAGGAGGGAATTTATGAAACGGTATTAGGGGACGATAAGGAACCTCGCATATGTAAGACAGATGAAGAGGGAAAATATCAGTTTGAGGGTTTACATGCCGGAACTTATGGAGTGCGATTTGGAACAGAGGAGGAAGTAAGTATATATAAAGCATCAGAACCAAATAAGGATGGAGTGCCAGATTATATGGATTCGGATGGAATACCGGTAATGAAAGATGGAGTGCTTACGTGTACGGAGATACGAGGAATAGAAATGCCGAAGAAAGAGGATATGAATACATACCTCTATGAATCTAGATATAATGACTCTGGATTTTATATGAATGTACTAAATCTGACTGTAGAAAAAGAAGTGACTGGAAATCTGGGAGACAAAGAAAAATTGTTTACTTTTGAAGTAATCCTGAAAAATCTAGAGGGAGATCTGGTTGACAATGTTTCATATCTTTGTCTGAAGGGTGAAACTGGAACGGAAAGCTTTCAGACAGTCAGCTTGGAATTTGTGAAAGGAAAAGCGACATTTCAGTTGAAGGATGGGGAATATATCTGCATGCAAAAGATTCCTGCAAATTATGTATATGATATAAAAGAGATGGATGGGGAAACAGATGGCTACACGGTAACAATACCGGATAATGCCGCAGGAACACTCAAGGAGAATACGGTGGTACATTTTATAAATGAAAAAGAGACAACAGGAGATCTCGGTATTGGTATGACAAAAGTTCCTTTCATTCTACTGATAGCAGGGGCTGGTACTGGAGGATATGTCTGGAACCGCAGCAGAAAATCCCGAAACAGAAGAAAATAGGAGTACACGACAAATGAGACAGAAAAAAGGCCAGTGCAGGAAGAAAAACAGAGAAATAGAGAAAATGAAAAGGAAACCTGTAAAAGAAGGTGAAAAAGATACAGTACATGAAATAAAAGGACTGTATATTCGACTGGTGTGTAAGATAGTAATAGGCTTTTTAGTATGTTGGATATTGTTTTTTGGAGTTTTTGGAATATTTACGGCAACAGACGAGAGTATGTATCCATATATTCGCGATGGAGATATTTTATTTTACTACCGTCTTGCACAGGACTACAGCCAAGACGATACAGTTGTATATGAAGCAGAGAAAAACAAACTTATTGGACGTATTGTAGCGGGCGGAGGAGATACCGTAGATTTTACAGAAGACGGATATCTGATGATAAACGGCAGTGTGCAGCAGGAGGAATTCTTTTTCCCCGTGAAAAGGGAGGAAGTAGAGGTGTACCTCCCCTGTATTGTGCCAGAAGACAGTGTATTTATTCTCTGTGATTACCGGACAGATGGAAAGGACAGCCGACAATACGGTACGGTAGAAAAGACAGATATTTCTGGAAGGATTTTCACATTGATACGGCGCAGAGGGTTTTAAATACAGTAATATGTAAAATAGGAGGAAGAAACGATGAAGAAAAAAGGAAAAACATGGTTGAAGAGGTGGGGCGGAAGCGTGCTGGCATTTCTGATGTTGGCTGCGTTGGCTATTCCGTCGGTTTCGGTAAAGGCAGCAGGTACAGTGACAACAGGAGCACAGACAGGCGGTCAGATAAATATGACAAAGGTTCTACAATTATCGCAAAAGGATGCTCCGGTTGATGAAGTATACAGGTTTTCAATGGCAAAAGGCACTGTGACGGATGCGCCGGAAGGAACGCAGGTTCCCGATATTACAAATGCAGAATTTACTCTGGGAGGAGAGGGATGGAAAGACGCTGTAGCGTCAGGGCAGCAGAGTCCCTTTACAAAGACTTTGACGGGAACATGGAATCCTGGAATTACCTTTTCCGAGATTGGAATATATACATACACTATTACTGAGACAGCAGGGACCAATACAGGGGTAACTTATGATAAATCTGAATATCAAGTGAAATATACAGTAGTCAGAGAGGAAAATGGAGAGCTTAAGATTCTTTCAACGGCTATTCGTCAGACAAAAGATAGTACAGGTGCAACAATGGAAGCAGTGAAAAAATCACCTGAATTCACAAATAAGAAGCAGACAGCAGATTTGCGAATTGATAAAGATGTTACAGGTTCTTTGGGAGACAAGACAAAAGAGTTTTCTTTTCAGTTGACAGTCAATGGAGATAGTCCACAAGGAACTTATACATATCAGATATATGAAAGTAATGGTACGCCTGCTTCAGGAAAAAGCGGTAATGTAAAAAGCAATGAACAGACAGCATTTACTTTAAAAGACGGGCAGTACCTAGTAGTGTCCTATCTGCCGGTAGGGACGAACTATTCGATTATAGAAAGTTCCGAAGGAATTACAGATTATACAACAACGATCGACAATAAGGGTACAAAAGGACAGGAAATTACAGGCAGTGCGGAAAGAAAAGCGGAAGGAAGTATTACAGAAGGAGAAAATCAGATTACATTTACAAATGACAAAGAAGGTGAAGAAGATACAGGAATTTTCATGGATATTCTTCCATTCGCAGTTATTGTTCTGGCGGCGGTAGTCCTTTTAGCTGTTGTTGCGACTAGGAAAGTAAGAGGCAGAAGATAAACATACATAATAAAAGGTGTATTCTGCTGACGGGAGGAATCATCTATGCGGTTTCTGAAAAAAGTGGGGCGCGTATGCAATACATTGATTGATGGAATTTTTTGTCTGTGCTTGTGCTGTCTACTGCTGTATGGACTATATTCGCTTTGGGATATATACAAAGTATATCAAAACGCTGGGCTTTCTAAAGAACTGGCGCAGTACAAACCAGACGAAGAAGCCCCCTATGAAGCGCTACAAGAATTAATGAAGATAAATTCAGATGTATGCGCATGGATTACGATAGATGATACCGGCATTGACTATCCTGTCGTGCAGGGGACAGACAATACGGAATATCTAAATCACGATCTTTACGGAGAATATTTGCTTTCCGGAAGTATTTTCCTGGATTACCGAAATGACAGAAATTTTACAGACAGTTATTCACTTCTGTACGGACATCATATGAACGGTGGAAAAATGTTTGGAGATTTGGAAAAGTATAAAGAAGAGGCGTTTTTTTCCACCCACAGAAGTGGAATGTTATATCTGCCCAAACAGGCGTATGAAATTGAAATTTTTGCTTTTATAGACACGAATGCCCATGATAAATTGGTGTTTCGGCCAAATCAGACAACGTGGGAAAACCAGGGACAATTATTAGACTATACCGCAGAGAAAGCATTGTGGCGGACGGAAGAATATCCGCAAGGCGGAGAGAAAATTTTAGGAATGTCCACGTGTGATTCAGGAAATACAGACGGAAGATATGTGATATTTGCGAGGATTATAGACACTGTGGAAGGGGGAAAAGCAGATGTGGCGCGCCAAGAAAACGAGGAGGATTCTTCTCTTGCTTCTGATGATTAGTGCTTGTGTGATTCCAATATCAGAAGTAAAAGCGCAGACGAATGAAGCTGTGGCACAGATACCTATAGAAAAACGGCTCGTCGGAGATACACCGAATACAGATCCTACCTTTAGTATTCAGATTATACCAGAGGAGGAAGATGCTCCTCTTCCAGAAGAAGGAACAGAGATTTTACTAAAGAATGGTGAGAAAAAGCAGATTTCTATTTCATATATCCGCACAGGAGTTTATACTTATATATTACGTGAAAAACAAGGAAATCTGAAAGGGTATACGTATGATAAAAAGCAGTACCGTTTAAAAGTAGAGGTGCTGAATACAGAGAATGGGATAAATGCGGTGGTAAGTATCCGCGAAGTAGGGGATGTGACAGGCGTTAAGAAAGATGCGGCAGTATTTAACAATAAGTATCATAACTTAGAGGAAGAAAAGATAACAGATGGAAATGTTCGGACAGGAGACAAAACGAAATTAAGCTTATGTATAGCGAGCGTACTTTTTACTGCGGCAATTACAGTATGCTTGAAAAGATGGAACAGCCGATCAGAAAAGAGCCAGAAATAAGTAATAAGGACATATAAAAGAAGGAGCAGTCTGTTTTGACTTAAAAAACAGGCTGCTTTTTAATATAATGCACTGTAGAATAGTAGAAAAGGTAATTGCAAAATCCAGAAAAAACGGGTACAATAAGTACCGGAAGGCGAATCAATGTAAAGGAGAGAAAGATATGAGTAAAAAACCAACCGTATTGATGATATTAGATGGCTATGGATTAAATGATACAATTAAAGGAAATGCAGTTGCAGAAGGAAAAACACCGGTGATGGATTCCCTGATGGCAGAATATCCATTTGTAAAAGGAAATGCCAGTGGACTGGCAGTAGGGCTGCCGGAGGGACAGATGGGAAATTCAGAGGTAGGACACTTGAATATGGGAGCCGGAAGAATTGTATATCAAGAACTTACGAAAATTACGAAGTCCATACAGGATGGAGATTTTTTTGTGAACAGAGCATTGGTAGCAGCATGTGAAAATGTAAAGAAACAGGACTCTGCTCTACATTTAATGGGGCTTGTATCAGATGGAGGTGTACACAGTCATAATACACATATTTATGGACTTTTGGAACTGGCGAAAAGACAAGGGTTGAAAAAAGTATATGTGCATTGCTTCCTGGATGGACGTGATACCCCTCCGGCTTCAGGAAAAGAATATGTAGAAGAACTAGAGGCGAAGATGGAAGAAATCGGCGTTGGGGAAGTGGCGACTGTCTCTGGGCGTTACTATGCGATGGACAGAGATAACCGTTGGGATCGCGTGGAGAGAGCATATAAGGCACTTGTAAAAGGAGAAGGTGTGAAAGCGGGTTCTGCTGTGGAAGGAATTCAGGCTTCTTACGATGCGGAAAAGACAGACGAATTTGTTGAGCCTATGGTAATTGAGAAAGAAGGAAAGCCAGTGGCAACTGTCAAAGAAAATGATTCCATTATTTTCTTTAACTTCCGTCCAGATCGTGCAAGAGAACTTACAAGAACCTTCTGTGATGATGAATTTGAGGGATTTGACAGAGGAGCGCGGATCCAGACGACATTTGTTTGCTTTACAGAATATGATGTGACAATTGAAAATAAGATGGTTGCTTTTGTAAAAGAAAAAATAACCAATACATTTGGAGAATTTCTTGCTGCACATGGTTTAAAACAGGCACGAATCGCGGAGACAGAAAAGTATGCACATGTTACCTTTTTCTTTAATGGCGGTGTGGAGGAGCCAAATGAGGGAGAGGACAGGATTCTGGTGAAATCACCCAAGGTTGCGACTTACGATTTAAAACCAGAAATGAGCGCATACGAAGTGTGCGACAGACTGGTAGATGCGATCAAATCAGATAAATATGATGTCATCATTATTAATTTTGCAAATCCAGATATGGTAGGACATACAGGAGTAGAAGCTGCAGCTATCCAGGCGATAGAGGCAGTGGACAAGTGTGTAGGCAGAGCAGTAGAGGCAATTAAAGAAGTTGACGGACAGATGTTTATCTGTGCAGATCACGGAAATGCAGAACAATTGATTGACGAAGAGACTGGGGAGCCGTTTACGGCACACACTACAAATCCAGTGCCATTTATTATAGTAAATGCAGATCCATCATATAAACTCAGAGAGGGCGGGTGTCTTGCAGATATTGCCCCAACTTTAATTGAAATGATGGGAATGGAGCAGCCAGAAGAAATGACAGGAAAATCACTGTTGATACGATAATATTGACAGCAGGGATGTAATTTAGAAAGAGGAGTGCAGCGCCGGTGTGCTAAGAAGAGATTCTTTTAGTATACCGGCGTTTGAGTTGAAAAGGCAGGGTAAAAAAATGCGTGAAAAACTGACAAAAAATGATGTGAAAAAGATTCAGGAAGAAATAGAACATCGAAAATTGGTAGAAAGAAAAGAACTAATTGAGGCGGTTAAAGAGGCCAGGGCACATGGGGATCTAAGCGAGAATTTTGAATATCATGCGGCAAAAAAAGAAAAAAATCGAAACGAGAGCAGAATACGATATTTAGAAAAAATGCTAAAAACCGCAATAATTGTAGAGGATCAGTCGAAAGAAGATGAGGTCGGATTAAACAATACTGTGGAATTATACTGTGAGGATGATGCGGAAATAGAGACATACCGTTTGGTTACCTCAGTACGGGGAAGCTCTTTAAAAGGGCTTATCAGTATCGAGTCGCCGGTTGGAAAAGCGATTCTTGGGAAAAGAGAGGGAGAGCGCGTCTACGTAAAAGTGAGTGAAAGCGCTGGGTATTATGTAGTGATTAAGAGAATTATAAAAACACAGGATGAGTCAGAAGATAAAATCCGAAGTTACTGATATATGAAATCATCTGTGCAGAGAGCGAGGAAGAGAATATGGGAATACAGACAGTAATTTTTGACTTAGACGGTACACTCACAGATTCTGGCCCGGGAATTTTAAACAGTGTGAATTATGCCCTCGAAAAGGCCGGAAGAAAACGAGAAAATTTAGAAAAAATTCGCGGTTTTATCGGCCCTCCGCTGGCAGAACAGTTTGAAAGATTCTGTGGGATTACAAGAGAAGAGAGCTTCCAGATGGTGGAATATTATCGCGAATATTATAGCACAAAGGGAATCTTCGAAAATCGGGTGTATGAGGGAATAGAAGAAGCATTGCAAAGCCTAATAGAGAAAGGCCTTCAATTAATGATTGCGACTTCAAAACCAGAACATTTTGCAAAGATTATAGCAGAGCATTTTGGATTCGCAAAATATTTTTGTTTTATAGGCGGTGCATTATTAGACGGCAGGCGGACAGATAAAACAGAAGTGATTGAATATGTACTAAGAAGCATGAAGATTAGTATGAGAAATGAAGCAGTGATGGTGGGCGATCGTTCCTATGATATGGTCGGCGCTGCAAAGACAGGGATACATTCACTCGGAGTACTATATGGATATGGAAGTAAAGAAGAGCTTATAAATGCTAAGGCAGAACAGATTGTGTCATCTCCAGAAGAATTGGCGTCTGTGATTATAAAAAATGCAGATAACTGGATTTAACATAAAATTAGCATATAAAGAAGTATAATTTTAATATATTATCCTTACAATAAAATAAAACGATATTTAAAAAGAATTGTGAGGAAGATAAGATGTACAAAGGATTATGGAAATTAGCAGAACGTTTTGTAAAAAAAGAAACGGCAGTATCCGCATATCTTACTATGCTTATTATAGCTTGGACTATATTGGTTATCCTTACAGGTGTGGCTATCTGTGGAATAAAAGGAAATAACATTGTAAAATGCCTGGCAGATATTACCTGCGCAGGGGCATATGCAGGCATCCTGTTAGGACTGTGCGGAGGACTTCTCTTTCTCCATAAAAATATCAAAATATAAATTTAAGTGACAAAATGCATTCCTTGTCTGTTAGAAAAATTTTAATAGAAGGTACGCAAAAAACACTGTATCAGAACACAGGGCAGGACCCGCTTTACCTCATCCGTTCGAGTGGTTCTAAGCACAAAGTATCTGTGTGTCCATTGGAACACGCAGATGCCCTGCGCTAAGAACCAGGCGAACTGTATTCGGAACGCTCCTTGTCAATGCCCTGCTTATCTGATACAGTGTTTTTTGCTGTCACTTCCAGTCAGAAGTTTTTCCCCCGCCATTCGGAAGGCACCTTGTTAGTTAAATTTTATAAAAAAGAAATCGGCTTCACGCTGTTATGCATTTCCAATCGGAAGTAGTATAGATACTTCTAATTGAAGGGCTGGAACAACGTGAAGCCGTTCTCTTTTTTATGAATTTCAGTTAGGGCGCCACCTTCCTATAGACGAAGGAAAAACTTCTGACTGGGAGTCTGTAGCAGCGTGAAACCGGTTCTGTTCTGTCTGAAATTGTGAATTTAATTGGGGAAGAACGTAAGCATAAAGAGAAGGCAGTGCATAAGCAGGGAATTTTAAGCGGAGCGTGGTAGATACAGATTGTTCTGTTTGTTAAGTGAGAAGCATGGAGTTCCAATGGACGATATGCTTCTTCACTGTTACAAACATTCAATCGGATTTACCACAGTGGAGCCCTGACCTGCGTTGCACTGCCTTCTCTTTTTGCGTACCATTCTTTCGTCAATTAACTTTATATTCTAGTTCATATTTTTATTTGCTGTGGACAGCATGAGTTTGATTCTATTTAACTGGTTTACTTCACTGGCGCCTGGATCGAAGTCGATTGCTACTATATTGGATTTCGGGTATCGGCGCCGCAATTCTTTGATAACGCCTTTTCCTACTACATGATTAGGCAGGCAGGCGAATGGCTGTGTACATACGATATTACCGGCTCCGCTGTGAATCAGTTCCAGCATTTCACCCGTTAAGAACCAGCCCTCTCCAGTCTGATTTCCGATAGAAACAATTTCGGATGCCATTTTTGCCAAATCTTCTATATGCGCGGGCGGGGTAAAATGTTTACTTCTGGCAAATGCTTTAGAGGCAGGAGCACGGAACCATTCTACTGCCTTTATGCCTAAATTTCCTACCAACGCCTTAGACTTTTTCATGCCGAGATGGGATACCTTAAAGTTTTGGTTATAAAAGCAATAGAGTAAAAAGTCGATTAAATCAGGAACTACTGCCTCTGCGCCTTCGTTCTCAAGCAAGTCAACCAGGTGGTTATTTGCAGCGGGAAGGAATTTGACAAGAATCTCGCCAACAACTCCAACGCGGGGCTTTTTAATATCTAATGTTTCAATGTTATCGAAATCTGTAATTATATCTCGGCACAGTTTCTTGAACCGACGGCGAGAGGGATAGCCGAC
Source organism: Mediterraneibacter flintii (assembly GCF_055387595.1). Taxonomy (NCBI): domain Bacteria; kingdom Bacillati; phylum Bacillota; class Clostridia; order Lachnospirales; family Lachnospiraceae; genus Mediterraneibacter; species Mediterraneibacter flintii. The sequence continues at coordinate 2,216,935 of NZ_AP031405.1, read as the reverse complement.
AGATACGAATTTTTTGCAGACCTCTGCCCATTTACGGTGGAGGGCATCAGTAGTGCCTGGTACGACTTCATAAGGGCGCATCCGGTAAACGCATTTCATAAATATATCTCCAAATACAGCGGCGTAGACTCCGCGCAGAATCAGAGAAGGAGTAAGCTTAAAGCCAGGATTGCCTTCTAATCCGCTTAGGTTGATGGAGATGACTGGAATATGTCCGTATCCGGCTTTCTTCAGCGCGCGCCGAATAAATCCGATATAGTTGGAAGCGCGGCAGCCTCCGCCTGTCTGACTGACAATAACGGCAAGACGATCGGTGTCATACTTACCGGATAAGATTGCCTCCATAATCTGCCCAACTACCATTAGAGAAGGATAACAAGCATCATTGTTTACATATTTCAGACCTACATCTACCGCCTGCTTATTGTCGTTTGGAAGAACCTCCACTTTGTATCCTGCCGCCTTAAATGCCGGTTCTAAAAGCTCAAAGTGCATGGGGGACATCTGCGGGCAAAGGATCGTATGTGTTTTACGCATTTCTTTTGTAAATGGTATCTTTTCAATAGCAGAAGGATGAATTTCCCGTCTTGTTTTATGTTGTTCACGTACCCGAATTGCCGCGAGCAAAGAGCGTACACGAATTCGGGCAGCGCCGAGATTGTTGACCTCGTCGATTTTCAAGGTTGTATAAATTTTATCAGAGTTTGTCAATATTTCGGCAACCTGATCGGTGGTTACCGCGTCTAAGCCGCAGCCGAAAGAATTTAACTGAATGAGATCCAGATTTTCAGTTGTTTTTACATAGTTTGCCGCTGCATACAGACGGGAATGATACATCCACTGATCCATGACATTTAAAGGACGCTCTACCGGATTCAAATGGGAAATAGAATCCTCTGTCAGCACAGCTATATTATAAGAGTTTATCATTTCAGGGAGCCCATGGTGCACTTCCGGATCAATATGATAAGGTCTGCCGGCAAGCACAATCCCCCGATTGCCAGTTTCATTCAGGAAACGAATCGTTTCTTCTCCTTTTTTACGCATGTCTTCACGGCAGGAAGCAAGCTCTGTCCATGCTGTGTGAACAGCAGATTTTACATTTTCTTCTGTAAGAGAGAATTTTTCTCCGAGTTCCTCTAACAACCGGTAAGAAATAGTATCTTCATTTTGGAAAGATAGAAACGGATGTATAAAATCGACTTCTCCGTGTACAATCGGATCCATATTATTTTTTATATTTTCCGGATAGGAAGTGACGATTGGGCAGTTGTAATGGTTATTCGCCTCTTTAAATTCATTTCGCTCATAGGGAATAGAGGGATAAAAAATATGCTTAATACCTTGATTGATTAACCACTGTACATGCCCATGTGCGAGTTTTGCGGGGTAACATTCTGATTCACTGGGGATGGATTCAATTCCAAGCTCATATATTTTCCGCGTAGAAGCAGGAGAGAGTACAACACGGAAACCAAGATTTGTGAAAAAAGTAAACCAGAACGGATAATTTTCATAGATATTCAAAACACGCGGAATTCCAATGGTTCCTTTTGTTGCTTCCTCTTCTTTAAGCGGGGTATAATCAAAATATCTGTGAAATTTGTAATCGAAGAGATTAGGGAGTGTGTTGGAGGCCTTCTCTTTTCCCAATCCGCGTTCACAGCGGTTTCCAGTGATAAACTTACGCCCGCCGCTGAAATGGTTGATTGTCAGACGGCAGTTATTTGTACATCCTTTGCATTTTGTCATTGTAGTGGAGTATTCGAGGCTTTCTATATCTTCGATGGAAAGCATAGTAGTGCCTTCACATTCTACGTAGCGTTCTCTGGCGATAAGCGCTGCGCCGAATGCCCCCATGATACCGGCAATATCTGGGCGGATAGCCTCACAGTCTGCAATTTTTTCAAAACTGCGAAGCACAGCATTGTTGTAAAAAGTACCGCCCTGTACAACGATATGATTTCCAAGTTCAGAAGCACTGGATACTTTAATGACCTTAAACAGGGCATTTTTGATAACAGAATAAGCAAGACCAGCGGAAATATCTGCTACAGAGGCTCCCTCTTTTTGTGCCTGTTTTACTTTGGAGTTCATAAATACTGTGCATCGTGTTCCAAGATCGATCGGATTCTGCGCATAGAGCGCTTCATGTGCGAACTCCTCTACACTGTAATTTAAGGATTTAGCAAAAGTCTCTATAAAAGATCCGCAGCCAGAGGAACATGCCTCATTTAGCTGTACGCTGTCTACAGTCTGGTTCTTAATTTTAATACATTTCATATCCTGACCGCCAATATCCAGAATACAGTCTACATCCGGTTCAAAAAAGGAAGCGGCATAGTAGTGTGATACGGTTTCAACCTCTCCTTCATCCAGAAGAAGGGCAGCTTTAATCAGAGCTTCTCCATATCCGGTAGAACAGGAATGAACAATCTCTACATCTTCGGGTAGCTGGCTGTATATGTCTTTGATTGCACGGATGGTAGTGCCCAGTGGATCGCCGTCATTATTGTGATAGAAAGAATAAAGAAGGGTGCCGTCCTCGCCTACAAGTGCAGCTTTTGTAGTAGTGGATCCGGCGTCAATTCCTAAAAATGCCTTTCCGTGATAAGAAGATAAATCTTTGACAGGTACTTGATGCTTTGCGTGACGTGAAGTGAATTCTTCGTAGTCTGCGGTAGTTGCAAATAGAGGTTCCATACGATCTACTTCAAATTCCATCTGGATTTTACCTTCCAGGCGTTTCTGCAACGTCTGTAATTCAACCTGACAGTCCTTTTTGGAATTTAGGGCAGAACCGATTGCAGCAAAAAGATGGGAATGATTTGGGGCAATTGTATGTTCTTCATCTAGCTTCAAAGTCCGGATAAATGCTTCTCTAAGCTCAGAGAGGAAGTGAAGAGGCCCTCCTAAAAATGCTACATGTCCGCGTATTGGCTTCCCGCAGGCAAGCCCACTGATTGTCTGGTTGACAACTGCCTGGAAAATAGAGGCAGCCAAGTCTTCCTTTGATGCGCCTTCATTGATAAGAGGCTGAATATCAGATTTTGCAAACACACCACAGCGCGCGGCGATTGAATAGAGCGCTTTATACTGTTTCGCATATTCGTTTAAACCGGAAGCATCTGTCTGAAGAAGGGATGCCATTTGGTCAATAAAAGAACCTGTTCCACCCGCACATACTCCATTCATACGCTGCTCTACATTACCGCCCTCAAAATAGATGATTTTCGCATCTTCGCCGCCTAATTCAATGGCCACATCTGTCTGCGGCGCGTAGTCCTGTAATGCTGTAGAGACAGCAATGACTTCTTGTACAAAAGGAACATCAAGATGCTTGGCAAGTGTAAGTCCGCCGGAACCAGTGATGACCGGAGAGACAGAAATTGGACCAAGCTTATAAAGCGCACGACTTAAAAGATCCGAAAGCGTTTCCTGGATGTTGGCAAAATGCCGTTCATAATCGGAGAATAGAACTTCATTATCTGTGTTTAAGACAGCAATCTTTACTGTCGTAGAACCAATATCGATTCCAAGAGTATGTAATTCATTTAAACCCATAAGTATAACCTCGTTTTCATTTAGTTTATGTCAGTTATTTCCTATTAAATGTGTTTTTTCATTTTACAACAATTTACATTATACGACAGGACGTGTAAAAAGACAATTGTAATTATTATGCGGGTTTACAAAATAATTCCAGAGGGTTATGGGGAATTTATATAAAGATAATGTTAAAAAGAATGAAAGTAGACAACAACTGTTTGACAAACAAGAAGCATAACGTTACAATTACTCATGGATATAAATATTTAAAAAGTAAGGAGTAAAAATTCTTGAACTGGCTGAACAAATTAGAACGAAAATTTGGACGTTTTGCAATTCCAAATCTGACTATGTATCTGCTGGCAGGTTATGTTATTGGGTTTGGAATTGTGTATCTTATGCCGCAGCTTATAGGCTGGATTACGCTGGAGCCGGCGCTGATTTTAAGAGGACAGGTGTGGAGACTTGTATCTTGGGTACTGATACCGCCTACTACGAATTTGATTTCTCTGGCGTTTTTAGTGCTGTTATACTATTCTCTTGGTACAGCTCTGGAGAGGGCATGGGGGACGTTCCGCTATAATGTATATATTTTTTCCGGTATCATTTTTACTGTTATTGCTACATTTGTCTTATATGGCGTGCTTTATGGAGTGTACGGATTCTCTGTGTCACTTTCCAGCGTGGGAATGATTAGCACAAACTATATTACTATGTCAATTTTCCTTGCCTTTGCTGCAATGTATCCAGATATGGAAATATTGCTGTACTTTATCCTGCCGATTAAGATGAAATGGATGGCGTTTGTGTATGCGGCGATGGCACTTTACTATTTTGTTATGGGAGGAATTGCGACAAAGGTGGCAGTGGGCGCATCACTTTTGAATTTTGTTATCTTTTTCCTTTCCAGCAGAAATTTAAAGCCTTATACGCCGAAAGAGAAGGCAAGAAAGGCAAAATTTAAGCAGCAGACGCGGCCTCATATGACATATGCAAATGGGGCAAGGCACCGCTGTGCTGTCTGTGGCCGTACGGAGCTGGATGATCCTACGTTGGAATTTCGGTTTTGTTCAAAATGTAATGGAAATTATGAATATTGCCAAGAACATTTATTTACGCATGAACATGTGAAATAAGTATATCTTAAAGGGGACCCCGCAATACATTCCCTTCGGGAAGGCGGGCTTCGCCCGATAAGGGATAGAAATTGAGTGAGAGAAAAGGAGACGTAACAATGAAAAAGACAAAAGTGGTTTGCACGATGGGGCCGAATACAAATGACAGAGAGCTTATGAGAAAGCTCATCCAAAATGGGATGGATGTGGCTCGGTTTAACTTTTCCCACGGAGACCATGCGGAACATAAAGGTCGTATGGATATGTTAAAGCAGCTCCGCGAAGAGGAGCATACAAATACAGCAATTCTTTTAGATACAAAGGGACCGGAAATCAGAACTGGACTTTTAAAGGATGGAAAAAAGGTTACATTAAAAACAGGAGAAGCGTTTACATTGACAATCGATGAAATAGAAGGAGATGAAAGAAAAGTATCTATTTCATATGCAGGACTTGTTGAGGATGTAGAGATTGGGAAAACAATTTTAATCGACGACGGCTTAATCGGGCTGAAAGTAACCGGTACTACAGATAAAGAGATTATTTGTACGGTTGTAAACGGCGGAGAGCTAGGAGAGCGCAAAGGCGTAAATGTACCGAATGTGCCGGTAAGACTTCCGGCGATCACACAGAAAGACAAAGAGGACTTAAAATTTGGTGTGGAGCAGGGAATAGACTTTATTGCTGCTTCTTTTGTAAGAAATGCGGAGTGTATATTGGAAATCCGAGCATATTTGAAAGAATTGGGAGCTCCTTATATTCCGATTATTGCTAAAATTGAAAATGTAGAAGGTATTCAAAATATAGATGAGATCATTCGGGCGGCAGATGGTATTATGGTTGCGAGAGGGGATCTCGGTGTGGAGATTCCGGCAGAAGAAGTTCCGTATCTCCAAAAAATGATGATACAGAAGTGTAACAGCAACTTCAAGACGGTTATTACAGCTACACAGATGCTGGATTCGATGATGCGCAATCCGCGTCCAACCAGAGCAGAAGTGACAGATGTGGCAAATGCAGTATATGATGGAACAGATGCCGTAATGCTTTCAGGGGAGACCGCACAGGGGAAATATCCGTTGGAAGCGCTGCAAATGATGGTGCATATTATCGAGAATACAGAGCAGCATCTGGAATATGATGTGATGCTGGAAAAAGCCGGAGAGCATCTGAAAGCCGGAGTTTCCAGTGCGATTGGTTATTCTTCTGTTCTTGCAGCGGCGAACTTGCATGCAAAATGTATTATTACTCCTTCTGTTTCAGGTGCTACGACAAGAGTTGTATCAAATTTAAGACCAAAGCAAGAAATTTTAGGAGTCACTCCGAATGAAAGGACACTCCGCAGAATGTCTATATATTGGGGAGTGCGCCCAATTAAGTCATTAGAGTTTGATACAACAGAGGATATTTGTAATGGAGCCGTTGAGCTTGCAGTTGTAAAACAGTATGTGGAGCCGGGAGATATTGTAGTTTTGACAGCAGGAATCCCGTCCCCGAATGTAAAAAAAGAAAGAAGCGGCGTAAGCAATATGATGAGAATTGCGACGGTAGAATAGAGAAAAAACAGACGAAGAAAAGGAGAACTGTCCGCACTTGTGAGGAGTGCGAAGGTTCTCCTTCCTCATTTTGTGAGCATATTAAAACGGTATGAAAATCCGAAATATATGTTGACAAGAGGAGAAATGTGCTATATAGTGTTCCTGAAAAGAACTACTAATAACAAAAAGAAAGAATGAATTCTATGGATGAACGTCAATTTGCAGAAAATTTGCTGCACTTTGGTCTGACCAGACAGGAGGCAGGAGTCTATGAAAACTTGCTTTTAAAGGGAAAACAGACAGGATATGAAGTGGCGAAAGAAATCGGAATTTCCAGATCTAACGCGTATAGTGCACTTGCGGCTTTGGTGGAGAAGGGCGCGGCATATGTAGTGAAAGAGTCAGCAAAGAAATATATCCCTGTTCCGTTGGAAGAATTTTTATCAAACTGTATGCAGAAAATAGAACAGGAAAAAGAGTGGCTGATTGCGCATGCACCGGCGGTAAAGCAGGAAGAAGAAGGATATATTACAGTAGAAGGAAAACAAAATGTTTATAACAAAATGGTAAACCTGCTGTCTCATGCTAAAGAACGGGTGTATTTGTCTTGTACGGGAGAATGTCTGGAAAGTTTGAGAAAAGAGTTAGAGATGCTTGTAAAAAAAGGGCAGAGGGTTGTAGTTATAACAGACAGTCCTACAATGCTTGAGGGTGTTGAGGTCTATGTCACAGATGAAAAAGGAAGCCAGATAGGAATGATTGTAGATTCTGCATATGTTATATCTGGTGAATACGGAACAGGAAGCCAGAATACATGTCTGTATTCCGGACAGAAAAATTTTGTGAAGCTGTTTAAAGATGCATTGGCAAATGAAATCCAATTAATTACAATACATGGAGGAAAGATAAAATGAAAAAAGAACCGTTTGTAACAAAAGAACAATTAGATAAAATAACACAGGAGTATCCAACGCCATTTCATCTTTATGATGAGAAGGAAATTCGCAGAAATGTGGAAGCGCTGAAAGAAGCATTTTCTTGGAATCCAGGCTATAGAGAGTATTTTGCGGTGAAAGCGACACCGAATCCATTCTTGATAGATATTTTGAAGGAATATGGATGTGGATGCGACTGTTCTTCCTACACAGAGTTAATGCTTTCGGATGCAATTGGGATCAGAGGAGAAGAGATTATGTTTTCTTCAAATGACACTCCGGAAGCTGATTTTCAGTTGGCGGATAAGTTAGGAGCGATTATCAATCTGGACGATATTACACATATTGAGTTTTTGGAGAAGGCAATCGGGCATATTCCAGAGACAATCAGCTGTCGTTATAATCCAGGTGGTTTGTTTAAAATCAGTAATGACATTATGGACAATCCAGGAGACGCAAAATATGGAATGACGACAGAACAGCTTTTTACAGCCTATAAGATTCTGAAAGAAAAAGGAGCAAAGGAATTTGGGCTTCATGCGTTTCTGGCCAGCAATACAGTGACAAATGAATACTATCCAATGCTTGCAAAGGTTTTGTTTGAGCAGGCAGTGAAGCTTCAAAAAGAGACGGGAGTGCATATAAAGTTTATCAATCTCTCAGGAGGAATTGGCATTCCCTATCGTCCAGATCAGGAGCCGAATGACATTCGGGTGATCGGAGAAGGCGTACGGCGTGTATATGAGGAAATACTGGTTCCGGCAGGCATGGGGGATGTGGCGATTTATACAGAGCTTGGAAGATTTATGATGGGGCCATACGGATGCTTAGTTACGAAGGCAATCCATGAAAAACATACACATAAGGATTATATCGGAGTAGATGCATGTGCGGTGAATTTGATGCGTCCTGCCATGTATGGGGCATATCATCATATTACAGTGATAGGAAAAGAAAATCTTCCCCAGGATCACAAATATGATATTACGGGTTCCTTGTGTGAAAATAATGATAAATTTGCAATTGACCGGATGCTGCCAAAGATTGATATAGGAGATTATCTGGTGATTCACGATACAGGAGCACATGGATTTTCAATGGGATATAATTATAATGGCAAACTGAAATCCGCAGAGGTACTTTTAAAAGAGGATGGAAGTACAAAATTGATCCGTCGTGCTGAGACACCGAAAGATTATTTTGCAACTTTTGATTGCTTTGAGATAGGGAAAAAGCTTTTAAAATAGAGCTTGCATTATAGATATAGCTGTGCTATAATTAATTTCGGCTTCCGGTGGAAGCCGATTATGCGGATGTGGCGGAATGGCAGACGCACAAGACTCAAAATCTTGCGTAGGTGACTACGTGTGGGTTCAAGTCCCACCATCCGCATTGAATAAACCTTTGGAAATGTTGTAAATACAGTATTTTCAAAGGTTTTTCTTTTTCAGGAGATAGCATGAAATTGATGAGATAGATAAGAAAAGGGACAGACAGAAGAGATACCTGCCTGTCTCGCAGATGTTAAAAAAAGTCTGGAAGCAGTGTGACCAGCTCGGAAAACGTATGGATACTTACAGGCGCGTTTTTTACTTCGCCAAATCCGTAATCGGCATAGATGAAAGGGATGCCGGCCGCCTTACAAGCGTCGTAATCCCCTTGGGTATCCCCGATATATACGGCATTTTTTAAATGGTTGCGCTCCATCAAGGTTAAGATGGTCTGGCTTTTGGGAGTCTGTGTCTGGCCAAAACAGAGCGTATCTGTTATAAAAGGCGTAATTTTCGTTGTCTCCAACAACAGCTCAATATATCCGCACTGACAGTTGCTGACAATGAAAAGGGGATATTTTTTGGAAAGAATAGAAAGTGTTTCATATACCTTGTCATAGAGCCTGCCTGGCTGTGTCTTTAAAAGCCGGTTTTCGTATTCATAACATATATCTAGAATGGAGAGCCTGTCCTTCTCCGGCAAAGAAGGGAAAAGCGCGGCGGCAATTTCACTCATTGTTTTTCCAAACAGATTTTTTAAAACAGCACCGTTGATTTCCAGATTCAAATGTGTATGCTGCTGTATTGCGTCTGTCCAGGCTTTTGCTACTGTATCGGTAGAATCCCACAGAGTACCGTCTACATCAAATATAATTCCAGTTGTAGTCATGTCTTTTGTAAACTCCTTTCTTTTTACCTTACACCACCGCTATCATAACATAAAAAGAGCCTTTTAAAAAGCGGGATTTTAGTGTATACTTGTCTCGTAGTGCTTTTTACCGAATAGTATCTGGAAAAATATACAGTGTGTGTGGTTTAAAGGCACAAATTCTATGAAAAGACACAATGGAGATGGATAATGAGAGAAAAAATCGTACTGATAGACGGTCATAGTATCTTAAACAGGGCTTTTTACGGGCTTCCCGATCTGACAAATGCAGAAGGACTGCATACGAACGCGATCTATGGTTTCTTAAATATTCTTTTTAAAATACTAGATGAGGAAAATCCGCAGTATCTTACGGTCACCTTTGACGTGCACGCGCCGACTTTTCGACATGAAATGTACGAACAGTACAAAGGAACGAGAAAGCCGATGGCGGAAGAGCTGCGCCAGCAGGTACCTGTGATAAAAGAAGTGCTTCAGGCAATGCAGATTGCGACGATTGAACAGGCGGGACTTGAGGCAGATGATCTTCTTGGAACGATTTCAGTTGACTGTGAGGCGAAAGGTCTGGATGTATCTATTATTTCAGGGGACAGGGATACACTGCAGCTGGCAACAGAGCATGTGAAAATCCGAATTCCAAAGACAAAGCAGGGTAAGACGGAGATAGAGGACTACTATGCTGCTGATGTGCTGGAAAAATATGGGGTGACTCCAGAAGAATTCATTGATGTAAAGGCACTGATGGGAGATACATCTGACAATATTCCAGGCGTGCCCGGGATTGGAGAGAAGACTGCGACAAAAATTATCCAGGAGTATAAAAATATAGAAAATGCGCATGAACATGCAGAAGAGCTAAAGCCGCCGCGGGCAGGAAAGAATTTGGCAGAGTACTGGGAACAGGCAAAATTAAGTAAAGTACTTGCCACTATCAATACACACGCAGAAATTGTGTTTGATTTGGAGGCGGCAAAGCATGGGAATATTTTTACAAAGGAAGCCTATGAGTATTTTCAGCGTCTTCAGTTTAAAAATCTGCTCGGCCGTTTTGATGTAGAGGCTTCGGCAAATGAGGTGGAAAAATATTTTAAAGAAGTGACGGATAAGAAGGCGATAGATGCGATATTTGAAAAGGCATGTCAAGCGGATATAGTGGGGGCGGCAATCTCAAAGGATGCAGGAAATGTGCTTCCGTTATTTTCGCATCCTTCAGGATACGGGCGGATAGCGCTTGCTTTTGGAAAAGAGCAGATATATTCGATTCCCTGCGATATGCATACAGACATGGAGTATCTGTTTAGCAGACTTTCCGAGGTCGCAGCACATGCCGGACTGTTTGTGATGTGTGATATAAAGCGTTACCTTACATTACTTCCAGGTATTGTAAGAGAACGCTGCTTTGATGCTGTCATAGCAGCATATCTTTTGAATCCTTTAAAAAATGATTATACGTATGAAGATATAGCCAGAGAACAGTTGCATTTGATGATAGATGAAAACACAGAGGAGTCCATCAAGGCTTGTTATGAGGCATATACGTGTTTAAAGGCAGTGGAGCCGATGTCAAAAAAGCTAAACGATACAGGAATGTACAGGCTTTTTGAAGAGATTGAAATGCCGCTGTTATTTACTCTGTATGATATGGAGCGCGCAGGAATCAAAGTGGAGGCAGAAGAGCTGAAAATGTACGGCAGCCGTCTGGGAGAACAGATTGTACGGCTGGAAAGAGAAATATATGAAATGGCAGGGGAAGAATTTAATATTAATTCTCCGAAACAACTAGGTGTTATTTTATTTGATAAATTGAAAATGCCTCATGCCAAAAAAACAAAAACGGGGTATTCTACCGCGGCAGATGTTCTGGATAAGCTGGCGCCGGATTTCCCGATTGTAGCAAAGATTTTAGAGTACCGTCAGTTGGCAAAATTAAAGTCCACATATGCAGATGGATTGGTCAATTTTATCGGTAAGGACGGAAGGATTCACGGAACATTTAATCAGACAATTACGGCGACTGGACGGATCAGCAGTACAGAGCCGAACCTGCAGAATATACCAGTACGTATGGAATTGGGAAGGCTGATTCGAAAGGTATTTGTGCCAGAAGAGGGATTCGTTTTTGTAGATGCTGATTATTCCCAGATAGAACTTCGTATTCTTGCACATTGCTCGGGAGACGCCCAGCTTATTCAGGCGTACAGGGAAGCGAAGGATATTCACAGGATGACAGCGTCCCAGGTATTTCACACGCCGTTTGAGAAGGTGACGGATTTGCAGAGGAGAAACGCAAAGGCGGTGAACTTTGGGATTGTATATGGAATCAGCTCTTTTGGTCTGAGTCAGGACTTAAGTATTACAAGAAAAGAAGCGGCAAAATATATCGAACATTATTTTGAGACGTACCCGGGTGTGAAAGTATTTTTAGATGACACAGTAAATCAGGCGAAGGAAAAAGGATATGTGTCTACCTTGTTTGGAAGACGCAGACCTGTTCCGGAACTGAAGTCCAGTAACTTTATGCAGCGTTCTTTTGGTGAAAGAGTAGCAATGAATGCACCGATTCAAGGTACAGCGGCAGACATTATTAAAGTGGCGATGATTGGTGTGGACAGAGAGTTGAAGCGGCGTAAGCTAAAGTCCAGGCTGATATTGCAGGTTCACGACGAGCTTTTGATTGAGGCAGAAAAGGGAGAGCTGGCTCAAGTGAAGGAAATCTTGGCAGAACAGATGGAAAAAGCAGCAGATTTAAAGGTGCCGCTGATTGTGGACATGCATACAGGACAGAGCTGGTATGAGGCAAAGTAGCAGACGAAAAGGAATGGACGCAAATAGAAAGGAAGCCATAAGGCAGGATATGAAAATTATCGGAGTGACAGGCGGCATTGGCAGCGGAAAGAGTGAAGTGCTTTTGTTTTTAAAGACAAAATATAAGGCATATGTCTGCCAGCTGGATGAAGTGGCAAAAAATTTGCAAAGGCGGGGAACAGACTGTTACAGAAAGATTGTAGCAGAGTTTGGAGAAGATGTCCTGCGTGCAGACGGAGAACTGGAACGACAGAAGCTAAGCGAAAAAGTATTTGAAAATGCAGATAAATTAAAAGCATTGAATGAGATTGTGCATCCGGAAGTAAAAGCATGGGTATGTTCTGATATAGAGAGACAGAAAAAGAAAGGGCAAAAGCTCTATGTCATAGAGGCAGCTCTGCTTATCGAGGCGGGATATGAGGATATTTGTGATCAAATATGGTATATCTATGCGCCAGAGAAGATACGTATGGAGAGGCTGAAAATGTCCAGAGGATATACGGAGGAAAAGACGAATAAAATATTTGCCTCTCAGCTTAGTGAGGAAACATTTAGACAAAACTGTACCATTGTAATTGACAACAGTGGAACATTTGAAAATACAGAGAAACAAATAGGAGACAGATTGTTATGAGAATGTGCAGTATTGCCAGCGGAAGCAGTGGAAACTGTATTTATGTGGGAAGTGATCATACGCATCTGCTTGTGGATACGGGAATCAGCAAAAAGAGAATTGACGCGGGATTAAAAGAATTGGAAATCAAAGGAGAAGAATTGGATGGTATTCTGATTACCCATGAACATTCAGATCATATACAAGGATTGGGGGTGTTCAGCAGAAAATATGAGATACCAATATACGCCACACCAGGAACGATTCAGGGGATTTTGTCATATGCAGGACTTGGAAAGGTGCCGGAAGGGTTGTTCCATCCGATTCATACAGATGTGGAGCTTTGTTTAGGTGATATTCGTATTCATCCTTTTGCGATTTCCCACGATGCGAACGAGCCATGTGGCTATCGGATGGAGTGCGGGAATAAAGCGGTGGCAGTAGCGACAGATCTAGGAGTGTATGATGCGTATACAGTAGAAAATTTAAAAAATCTGGATGCGGTTCTGCTGGAAGCAAACCATGATATACATATGCTGGAGGTAGGCGGGTATCCTTATTATCTGAAACAGAGGATTCTCGGCGAAAAGGGGCACCTTTCAAATGAATTGTCAGGAAGGCTCCTTTGTGATATACTACATGATAATTTGAATCATATTATTCTTGGGCATTTAAGCAAAGAGAATAATTATGCGAAACTGGCATATGAGACAGTAAAACTGGAAGTAACGCTAGCAGACAATGAATATAAAGGAGATGACCTCGACATGTTTGTGGCGAAAAGAGATGCTGTTTCAGATATTATTATAGTTTAAGCACAGTAAGGAGAAAAATTATGAAAAAATGTATTGTGACAGTACTGGGGAAAGATACGGTAGGAATTATTGCAAAGGTGTGCGCTTATTTGGCGGAAAATGAAATTAATATTTTAGATATTTCTCAGACGATTATCCAGGGATATTTCAACATGATGATGATTGTGGATGTGACAGATATGAAGAAAGACTTTAAGGTAGTCTGTGATGAGCTTACTGTAATTGGAGAAGAGATTGGGGTGAAGATCCATTGCCAGAGAGAAGAGATTTTTGAAAAAATGCACAGGTTGTAAGTAAGCATAAGTTGATGAAGGCGAGGAAAGCAACATGATTAATATGTATGAAGTATCAGAAACCAATAAAATGATCGAGCATGAAAATCTGGATGTACGTACGATTACACTGGGAATCAGTCTTTTAGACTGCATAGATTCGGATGTAGAGCAATTAAACCGCAAAATATATGAAAAAATTACTTCAACTGCGGAAAAGCTGGTATCAACAGGAGCTGACATTGAGAAGGAATTCGGGATTCCGATTGTGAATAAGAGAATTTCTGTTACCCCGATTGCACTGGTAGGAGGTGCGGCATGTAAAAGCTTGGAAGATTTTGTAAGTATTGCTAAGACATTGGATAAAGCTGCGAAAGAGGTTGGAGTGAATTTTATCGGTGGATATTCAGCATTGGTGTCCAAAGCAATGACAAAGAGCGATGAATATTTAATTCGTTCTATTCCGCAGGCACTTGCCCAGACAGAACGGATCTGTAGTTCTGTCAATGTAGGTTCCACTAAGACAGGGATTAATATGGATGCGGTGCGGCTTTGCGGGGAGATTGTAAAAGAAACGGCAGAGGCGACAAAAGAGAAAGATTCTCTTGGATGTGCAAAGCTGGTGATATTCTGTAATGCTCCAGATGACAACCCCTTTATGGCAGGCGCTTTTCTGGGAGTGACAGAGGCAGACGCTGTGATCAATGTAGGAGTAAGCGGCCCGGGTGTTGTCAAGAAAGCGCTGGAGAAGGTGCGGGGAAAAGGATTTGAGGAGCTGTGCGAGACGATCAAAAAGACTGCATTTAAAGTTACCAGAGTCGGACAGCTTGTGGCAAAGGAAGCATCAGAGAGGTTAGGAGTTCCTTTTGGGATTGTGGACTTGTCGCTTGCACCGACGCCGGCAATCGGAGACAGCGTAGCAGAAATATTGGAGGAAATCGGACTGGAAAGAGTTGGAGCACCGGGAACGACAGCGGCACTTGCTATGCTCAATGACCAGGTGAAAAAAGGCGGCGTGATGGCATCCTCCTATGTAGGCGGATTAAGCGGTGCTTTTATTCCAGTCAGTGAAGATCAGGGGATGATAGATGCGGTTCAGGCAGGGGCCTTGACACTGGAAAAGCTGGAAGCGATGACCTGTGTATGCTCAGTAGGACTTGACATGATAGCAATTCCGGGCAAGACTTCTTCGAGTACAATCGCCGGCATTATTGCAGATGAAATGGCAATCGGTATGGTAAATCAAAAGACAACGGCGGTAAGGCTGATTCCTGTGATTGGGAAGGATGTTGGAGATACAGCAGAGTTTGGCGGACTTTTAGGATATGCACCGATTATGCCTGTAAACGAATTTGGATGCGAGGCATTTGTCAGCAGAAAGGGACGGATTCCAGCTCCAATTCATAGTTTTAAAAACTAAAATGAGGGAAGGGTTATGGAAAAAATAGCAGTTGTAACAGACAGCAACAGCGGAATTACACAGAAAAAAGGAAAAGACATGGGGATTTTTGTTGTCCCAATGCCGTTTTTTATCGATGGGGAGTTATATCTGGAGGACATCAATCTTACCCAGGAAGAGTTCTATAAGAAATTGGCAGAGGATTCTAATATATCTACTTCTCAGCCAGCGCCGGGAGAAGTGATGAATCTGTGGGAGAGCCTTTTGAATGAATTTGATGCAATTGTGCATATTCCAATGTCCAGTGGGTTGAGCAGTACCTGTGAAACAGCAATTACGCTGGCAGAAAATTATGAGGGACGTGTTCAGGTCGTGGACAACCAAAGAATTTCTGTCACGCAGGAGCAGGCTGTAATAGATGCGCTTCATCTGGTAGAGGCGGGGAAAAGCGCTAAGGAAATAAAGGAGATCCTGGAAAAAGAAAAATTAGAGTCTAGCATTTATATTACAGTGGATACCTTGAAATATTTGAAAAAGGGCGGAAGAATAACCCCTGCAGCGGCGGCGCTCGGAACCGTTTTAAATTTGAAGCCTGTGTTGCAGATACAGGGTGAAAAGCTAGACGCCTATGCAAAGGTAAGAGGCTGGAAGGCTGCAAAGCGCACGATGCTGGAGGCGGTTGAGAAAGACATAAACGGACGCTTTGCCGGAAAAGAAGATAAATTAGTATTGGGAATGGCTTATACATGCAGTGTGGAGGAGGCAAAAGAATGGAGAGAAGAAATTCATGCCAGATTTCCGCAGTATGAAATCATGGAAGCTCCCCTTTCTCTAAGCGTGGCATGCCATATTGGCCCAGGGGCGATGGCAGTCACATGTACAAAGAAAGTGATGTAATATAAAGTTAATTGACGAAATGGTTCGCGCAAGAGGGCGTGTATTGCAACGTTCGTCAGGGCTTCGCCGAAATTCTTCACTCACACAAAGCATCTCTTTCACACTCACACTTTCACTTTCGCCAGCTTAAGTTTATAGTTCCAGGTAGAAAAAATCGACTTCACGCTGCTACACATTTCCAATTGGAAGTAATATAGATACTTCGAAGTGGATGGTTATAGCAAAGCGAAGCCGATTTCTTTTATATAAAATTTAACTAACAAAGCTGTGTACTTTCTTCTGTCAAAGTTTTTCTTCCAAACAAGGAAGGCATTTTTGTCAGTGAAATATGAATATATTGAACGCAACTGTTAGTTGACAAATTGTTGTATATGACTGGTAGAAATGCAACTAAAATAGCTTGTATAATATGGTCAGGATTAAGAAAGGAGCATTTCAATGAATATAGCAGAAAAAATAGTACTCTTAAGAAAAAAGAAAGGAATCTCTCAAGAAGAACTGGCTAATGAATTAAATACATCTCGTCAAGCTATTTCTAAAAGGGAGAACAATCGGAGTACCCCTACGCAATCAATGAAGCTAAAAAGAAAAAGCATTTTTCATATTGTCTGATAGTTATTGCTCCCTTTATAGTAATATTAGCAGTATTCATATGCTATTATTGTTTTTATTATTAAGGACGATTTTACTATAAATCCCAGTTTCGTCAATTTAATAATTATAATATTAAGCAGTTATCTTTAGAGATGAACTGCTTTTTAAATGAAAGACACCTCCGTCTTTCTGAATAAAAATTTTACATTGCATGGAATCCGCCTGCATAAATATCCGCCGTCCATAAATAACTAAAACTACTAAAAAGAAAAATCGAGAAACTTATAGCATAAATAATAGTCTTTAATGGAGTAGTATTCTTTTCTTCCTTTTTAATGTAATCTATAATAATATTCAATAAAAATATAATGCTCCATAAAAGTAATAAAAAGGGCTGTATTTTACCAACGATAGTCCACAGCAAATTTAGTGCACTAAAAATTAGTAAGCTGGCAGTCGTTAGCATGAATATAGTAAATAGTATACGCTTACATTTTTTGAAATACAATGGCAGCGTCGAGTTGGTTTTCTCGACTTCCTCCTTTCTAAGCAAACAAGCAAATCTATATGGTGATAATGGTTCTATTATAATTTACACTTTTATAACAGGCTGATTGTATTCATTTGCGAAAGCTGTTTTATATTTATCTGTTATGACAGAGGTATAAAGATTGGACGCCAGTATGTCTTGTGTGAGCATTTTTTTTGCTGTTCCTGTAAGCGCTTCTATATCGGTGGAACGGACAAGAAGCGGCAGGGCGCTTTTTTTGGAAATGAGGGGAAGTATTTTTTCTCTGTCTTTTCGAAATCCTAAAAGGCGGGCATAAAAATGTCCTCCCTGCTGTGCAGATGTTTCTATATTTTCTTTTTTTATGCCGAGCATAATATGGAGGAGGGCGCGGTTAATTCTTGTCTGTGTGACTTCCCTGGTTTTGAGCAGTTCACAGAACTGTTTATAGTTAAAGAAATCATTTAAACAAGAACAGATACGGTTGGCAAGTTCTTCTGAAACATCATTGTAGCGTATGAATTCTTTTGGTTTTTTATTCAGCAGCTTATATTTTAATATCAATGAAAAATCATTTTGATATACAGGATAAAGGACATGGTGATAATCCTTTAAAAGTTCCAGACAGCAGGAGGGAACCTGGCTTTCCAATTCACCTAATATGTTGGAAAAAGGAGTGTTTTCAAAGGTGGAACCAAAGCTGCTCGTGTGTATAGAAGAACTAGAGTAGGCAAGCAGGGAACGAATGGCAGAGGCGGAGCTGTACTGATTGCTTAATGCAGTGTCATGGTAGTGGGATTCTTTTCGTTTGATTGTATATGGACGAATAGAGCTTTTTATTTTTTTTAACGCCTTTAAATATTCAATGCCAAGGATATTATTCGGATCATTGAGAAGAAAGGCGCGGTCTTTTGAACCGCTGTATGCCGCAAGAGCCTCTTGTCTCGCAGCCGGGAAAGATTTGCCTTCCTTGAGTTCGGCTTGAAGGCGCTGCCTGTACTGCGGCGGTTCTTCTAAAAGAATATCTGCAATTGTGTTTAAGCCTTCTAAATCGTTACATTCACTGCCAAAGCAGAGTGCGTCTACAATATGCAGGCTGTCCAGAAAAGAGACGGCGCCATGAGCAAATAATTCAGCGCTTCCTGTGGCATAGCAGACGGGAAGCTCAAAAACAGCACTCGCACCGCATTTGAGGGCCATTTCTGCCCGCAGACGTTTGGGCATAATAGCAGGGGTTCCTCGCTGTACATAATCCCCACTCATAATGACAATGGCTGTATCGGCTCCTGTAATGCGCTTTGCTTCTTCGATATGGTAACGGTGTCCGTTGTGGAAAGGATTATATTCTGTAATTAAACCGACAATTTTCATAAGAATCTCCTTGTATATAAATATATGAACTATTATACTATAAAAAGACAGGCTGATGGTAGTAAAATCATTGTAGAAAGAGGGTGCAGGTATAAAATGAGGAAAAATCAGATTTTGGAAATGCTGGAAGCACATAATTATAAAGAGCTAAAAGAAGTTCTGGAGAGTATGCACCCGGTTGATATTGTAGAAATTTTAGAAGAACTGGACAAAAAACAGATGATTCTGATTTTCCGTCTTCTTGCAAAGGAAGAGGCAGCGGAAGTATTTACAGACATGAACAGTGACAAAAGAGAGGATCTGATAAATGCGCTGACAGATTCTGAGCTGGAAGAAGTCATGGAAGAAATGTATGTAGATGATACGGTGGATGTGTTGGAAGAAATGCCTGCAAATGTAGTGGACAGGCTTTTGCTTGCAACAGATGAGGAGACCAGGGCAAAAATCAATGCACTGCTGCAGTATCCTGAGGACAGTGCGGGCAGCATTATGAATGTAGAATATATCAGCCTTAGAAGAGAAATGACGGTGGCGGATGCGATTTTAAAGATTCGGCAGGTCGGTATTAATAAGGAAACAATTTATACCTGTTATGTGACAGAAAAGAGACATTTAATCGGTATGGTGGATGTAAAGGATCTGCTCACAGCGGGAGAGTCCAGAACAATTGAAGAGATCATGGATGAAAATGTACTCTATGCCAGAACCTTGGACGATCAGGAGGACGTGGCAAAAACGATTAAGAAATATGGACTGGTTGCGATTCCGATCATAGATCATGAAAACTGTCTGGTCGGGATTGTAACAGTTGACGACGCCATGCTTGTTTTGCAGGACGAGACAACAGAAGACATCAGTATTATGGCTGGTGTCAGTCCAAATGAGGACTCCTACTTTGGCACCTCGATCTTCAAGCATGCAGGAAACCGTACCCCCTGGCTTATGCTTCTCATGCTTTCGGCAACAGTGACAGGGGAGATTCTTGGCTATTATGAGGAAGCAATGGCAGTGATGCCGGTCTTGATCACGTTTATTCCTATGCTGATGGGGACGGGAGGAAACTGTGGTTCCCAGAGCTCTACTTTAATTATACGCGGACTTGCGGTCGGAGAGATTCAGTTTAAAGATATTTTTCGGGTCATATTTAAGGAAATCCGAATTGCACTTGTAGTAAGTATGATGCTTGCATTTGTGAATGGGATTCGCATTTATATCATGTACGGGCAAAATATGATGCTTTCTGTGGCGCTTGGACTTACTATGATAGCAGTAGTTGTTATGGCAAAATGTATTGGCTGTACGCTGCCGCTTCTGGCAAAAAAATTAGGGTTAGATCCGGCAATTATGGCGGCGCCTCTGATCACAACGATACTGGATACATGCACGATATTGGTATATTTTAATATTGTGACGGCGTTCTTTGGATTATAAATAGATTGTACTTAAAAATGCACATAGATTTCCCGGAAATTTCCTTGTATACAAAAAACCTTTGCGTTATAATAAGGCTTAAGTGAGAAATTATGAAAGGTGGCTGTAAACCATGGGATTTATTGATGAAATCAAAGCAAGAGCGAAAGCTGACAAAAAAACAATCGTTCTTCCTGAGACAGAGGACGAAAGAACGTATAAAGCTGCAGAGGCAGTTTTAAGAGACGGGACAGCAAATCTTATTTTGGTAGGAAAAAAAGAAGAGATTGAAAAAAACAAAAAAAATTATGACATTTCCGGAGCTGTAATTGTGGATCCTGCTACGAGTGAAAAGACAGAAAGCTATATTGCAAAGCTCGTGGAGCTGAGACAGAAAAAAGGAATGACAGAGGAGAAGGCAAGAGAGCTGCTTTTGTCAAATTATTTATATTATGGTGTTATGATGGTAAAAATGAAAGATGCAGACGGAATGGTTTCCGGAGCATGCCATTCTACAGCAGATACATTGCGTCCATGTCTTCAGATTTTGAAAACAAAGCCAGGCACAAAGCTGGTGTCTGCTTTCTTTTTAATGGTTGTGCCGAACTGTGATATGGGAGCTGACGGCACATTCATTTTCGGAGATTCAGGACTAGAACAGAATCCAGATCCGGAAAAGCTTGCGAATATTGCACTTTCTTCCGCAGAGTCTTTCCGTACACTGACAGGAAAAGAACCGATTGTTGCAATGCTTTCTCATTCTACAAAGGGAAGCGCGAAGCATGCGGATGTGGATAAAGTAGTAGAGGCTACAAAGCTCGCAAAAGAATTAGCACCAGACTTAAAGCTGGACGGCGAACTGCAGCTGGATGCGGCGATTGTTCCGGCAGTCGGAGAGTCAAAAGCGCCGGGCAGTCCGGTGGCCGGACATGCCAATGTTTTGATTTTCCCGGATTTGGATGCAGGAAATATCGGATATAAATTAGTGCAAAGGCTTGCAAAAGCAGAAGCATATGGTCCTCTGACACAGGGAATTGCAGCACCGGTCAATGATTTGTCCCGCGGATGCAGTGCGGAAGATATCGAAGGAGTTGTTGCGATTACAGCGGTACAGGCACAGGCTCAATAGGAAAAGGATAGAAGCGTTCCTGTGCAGTCTGCTGACGGCTGGGAAGCGTTTACAATCATTAAGAAAAATCTTCAGGAGGAATAAGAAATGAATGTATTAGTAATCAACTGTGGAAGCTCTTCCCTGAAATTCCAGCTTATCGATGCGGAATCAGAGAAAGTACTGGCAAAGGGTATCTGTGAAAGGATTGGAATTGACGGACAGTTTACCTATCAGCCGGCAGGTGGAGAAAAGGAAAAATCCGCAAAACCAATGCCGACACATACAGAGGCAATTCAGTATGTGCTGGAGGCGCTGACAAATGATAAGACAGGTGTTGTAAGCAGTCTGGACGAGATTGGGGCAGTAGGACACCGCATGGTACACGGTGGAGAAAAATTTGCATCTTCTGTTGTCATCACAGAGGAAGTAAAGAAGGCGGTAGAAGAGTGCAACGAGCTGGCGCCGCTTCATAATCCTGCAAATCTGATCGGGGTAGAAGCATGCGAGAAGCTTATGCCGGGTACACCGATGGTTGGTGTATTTGATACCGCATTCCACCAGACAATGCCTGCAAGAGCATATATGTACGGACTTCCATATGAATACTATGAGAAATATAAAGTAAGACGTTACGGGTTCCATGGGACAAGCCACAGCTTTGTATCTAAGAGAGCAGCGGAAGTAATGGAGAAGCCATATGATCAGCTAAAAACAATTGTGTGCCATCTCGGAAATGGAGCGAGTGTAACGGCAGTGTTAAACGGCAAATCGGTAGATACTTCTATGGGACTGACTCCGTTGGAGGGTCTTGTGATGGGGACGAGAAGCGGAGATATTGATCCGGCAATTATAGAATTTATCGCACACAAGGAAGGGCTTGATATTGACGGCATGATGAAGGTGCTGAATAAGGATTCTGGTGTCTATGGGATTTCCGGAGGACTTTCCAGTGACTTCCGCGACTTGACAGATGCTTCCCTGGCTGGAGATAAGAAGGCACAGACTGCAATGGAGGTATTTTCCTATCGTGTCGCAAAATATATCGGAGCTTATGCGGCTGCTATGAACGGGGTAGATGATATTGTATTTACTGCTGGAATTGGCGAGAATGATGATATTGTAAGAAGCCAGGTGTGCAGCTATCTGGGATATTTGGGAGTGGAATTTGACGAGGAAAAGAACAAAGGCTTGAGAGGAAAGGAAGAAGAGCTTTCCAAACCAGGTTCAAAAGTAAGAGTATTTGTTATTCCTACAAATGAAGAATTGGCAATCGCAAGAGAGACGATGGCGCTGGTAAAATAGAATCAAAGACACCTCTTGACAAACAGTATTTACATGCTATAATAGTCTAGGTATGGATAGGAGTAATCAGTTATGTTAATCAACCTGTCAGACGTCATGTCAGATCGGCATGAGACGGTGGATGAAACAGTGGAACTTAATATGGATATGTTTCAGTCAAAAGCAGGACAGTTTCCTATTGTCAGGAAAAATCCGGTGCGTATAAGAGTGGAGCATGTCAGAGGAAAGGAAATGTTGATATATGTACAGACAGACCTTGACATTGAGATTCCCTGTGACAGATGTCTAAAAGAAGTCCGGCAGAAATTTGTGTTGGATATAAAGAAGCATATAGACTTAGAAGTACCGGATGATAAGTTGACAGAAGAACTGGATGAATCCAATTTTATTATTGACGGATATAACCTTGACGTAGAGAAATTACTCTATAATGAGATTTTGATAGGATGGCCGGTGAAAGTCCTGTGCAGGGAAGACTGCCGGGGAATCTGCAGTATATGTGGTCAGAATCTGAACGAGGGTTTTTGTAACTGTGAAGATACGGGGCTTGACCCTAGAATGTCGGTTGTCCGTGACCTATTTAAGAATTTTAAGGAGGTGTAACCTATGTCAATCTGTCCAAAGAATAAATCTTCAAAGGCAAGAAGAGATAAAAGAAGAGCAAACTGGAAGATGAGTGCTCCGAATCTGGTAAAATGTAGCAAATGCGGAGAACTTATGATGCCTCACAGAGTGTGCAAGGCGTGCGGCTCTTACAACAAAAAAGAAATCATTTCTGTAGATTAATCAGGAAAGAGAGAAAGGGCGTAAAAACTTTGTGTTTTACGTCTTTTTTTATTGATTTTTACTATGATTTCCAGTAGAATAATTGTCAGTAGCGATAGGAGGAGAAGAAATGTCTGATATTACAAGAGTCGCCCTGGATGCGATGGGCGGGGATAATGCGCCGAAAGAAATCGTTAAAGGGGCAGTGGAAGCCGTGAAGCTAAGAAAGGATATTCATGTCCTGCTGACCGGACGGGAGGAAGTATTAAAGAAAGAATTATCAGAATATACTTATCCGGAAGACCAAATTGAGATTATCAATGCGACGGAAGTAATTGAAACTGCGGAACCGCCGGTAATGGCGATTCGAAGAAAAAAGGATTCATCCATCGTAGTGGCCATGAACCTTGTGAAAAAGAAAGAGGCAGATGCCTTTGTGTCAGCAGGGAGTACCGGTGCTGTTCTGGTAGGAGGACAGCTTTTGGTTGGAAGGATTAAAGGTGTAAAAAGACCTCCTTTGGCGCCGCTTTTACCTACTCTAAAGGGTGTTTCACTTCTGATAGACTGTGGAGCAAATGTAGATGCACGTCCGTCTCATTTGGTACAGTTTGCAAGGATGGGGACTATTTATATGGAACACGTTCTCGGCAAGAAAAATCCTACGGTCGGAATTGTCAATATTGGTGCAGAGGAAGAAAAAGGCAATGCACTTGTAAAGGAGACATTCCCGATCTTAAAGGCGTGCAAAGACATTCATTTTATCGGAAGCGTAGAGGCACGCGAGATTCCGTATGGAGCCGCGGATGTGATAGTCTGTGAGGCGTTTGTGGGAAATGTAATTCTCAAGCTTTATGAGGGCGTAGGCGGAGCCTTGGTTAAGAAAATCAAGAAAGGAATGATGAGCTCTGTAAGAAGCAAGATAGGAGCACTTCTTGTAAAACCAGCGCTGAAAGCTACTTTAAAAGACTTTGATTCCAGTGAATACGGCGGTGCACCGCTTCTGGGATTGAATGGACTGGTTGTCAAAACACACGGAAGTTCTACTTCAAAAGAGGTATGCAATTCCATTATCCAATGCCTTACTTTCAAAGAACAAAGGATCAATGAGAAGATAAGAGAAGCGATCCAGAAGGCAGAGGATGAACAAAAAGAAGAATAATCAGGAAAGAAAGGAAAGAGAACTATGGAATTTGAAAAATTACAGGAAATCATTGCGGACGTCTTAAATGTCCAGAAGGAGGAAATTACACCGGAGACTACATTCGTAGATGACCTGGGGGCAGATTCGTTGGATATTTTCCAGATTATCATGGGGATTGAAGAAGAATTTGACATTGAGATTGACAATGAAGAAGCTGAGAAAATTACGACTGTACAGGACGCAGTAGATCAGATTAAAAAGGCTGTTGAATAATAGGAATGGAAAGATGAAAAAGCCCCTATGGGCTTTTTCATTTTAAGAGGAAGTGAATATATGAATGAAAAGTTAAAAAAACTAGAGAGACAAATCGGCTATACCTTTCAGGATTTTTCTCTGTTAAAGAAGGCCATGATGCACAGTTCCTATACAAATGAGAAGCATATGGAGAAGCATTACTGCAATGAACGGCTGGAGTTTTTGGGAGATGCAGTATTAGAACTGGTATCCAGTGAATATCTGTTTCTAAATGAGCCGAAGGTTTCAGAAGGAGAACTGACAAAGACAAGGGCCAGTATGGTATGTGAGCCGTCGCTGGCGTTT
Source organism: Mediterraneibacter flintii (assembly GCF_055387595.1). Classification (NCBI taxonomy): domain Bacteria; kingdom Bacillati; phylum Bacillota; class Clostridia; order Lachnospirales; family Lachnospiraceae; genus Mediterraneibacter; species Mediterraneibacter flintii. The sequence continues at coordinate 2,192,035 of NZ_AP031405.1, read as the reverse complement.
TGTGCACGTGAAATCGGGCTGGGAGAGTACTTGCTTCTGGGAAGAGGGGAAGAGGCAACGGGAGGCAGACAGAGAGATTCGATCACTTCTGATGCAATGGAGGCTTTGATTGGAGCAATCTACCTGGATGGTGGTTTTACTAATGCAAAAGAGTTCATCCATCGTTTTATACTGACAGATTTGGAGAATAAAAAACTCTTTTATGATAGTAAAACTATTTTACAGGAAATGATACAGGCGCAGACAGATGAAAAAATTCTCTATCAGCTTGTAAAAGAAGAAGGGCCAGACCACAACAAATCTTTTTTTGTGGAGGTAAAAATCGGGGACAGAACATTCGGTATCGGGAAAGGGCGCACTAAGAAAGCGGCAGAGCAAAAGGCAGCTTATGAAGCAATCCTGAAACTGAAAAAAGAAAGATAAAGCGGGGATTTTATGTATTTAAAAAGTATAGAGGTACAGGGCTTTAAGTCTTTTGCCAATAAGATAAAGTTTGAATTTCATAATGGGATCACAGCCATTGTAGGTCCAAACGGAAGCGGAAAAAGCAATGTGGCAGATGCAGTGAGATGGGTGTTAGGAGAGCAGCGGGTAAAGCAGCTAAGGGGCGGCAGTATGCAGGATGTTATCTTTTCTGGAACAGAGAACAGAAGACCCTTAAGCTATGCGTTTGTGGCAATTACCCTGGATAACTCCGATCACCAGCTTCCAGTTGACTATAAAGAAGTGACAGTGACAAGAAAGCTTTATCGTTCTGGAGAAAGTGAGTATCTGATTAACGGGACAATGTGCCGGTTAAAAGATATAAATGAAATGTTTTATGATACGGGGATTGGAAAAGAAGGTTATTCCATTATCGGACAAGGCCAGATTGATAAAATACTAAGTGGAAAGCCAGAAGAGAGAAGAGAGCTTTTTGATGAAGCTGCCGGAATTGTGAAGTTTAAGAGAAGAAAGAATATGTCTGTGAAGAAGCTGGAAGAAGAACAGATGAATTTAACCAGAGTAAACGATATTCTTTCTGAATTAGAACATCAGCTGGGGCCGTTGGAAATACAGGCAGAGGTGGCAAGGGAATATTTAAAGAAAAAAGAGGAATTAAAAACCTATGACATCAATATGTTTCTTTTGGAAGCAGAACGTGTGAAAGAGCAGATACAGGGAATCGAAGAAAAATATGAGACTGCTTCAGAAGAATTAAAAAGTGCCAATGTACATTATGAAGAGATGAAGGCGGAGTATGAGGCAATAGAGGAAGAAGTGGACGAAATTGACTATTCTATTGAGAAAGCAAAGAGCCAGTTAAATGAGACAACCTTATTAAAACAGCAGTTGGAAGGAAATATCAATGTCTTAAAAGAACAGATTAACACAGCTCGTATGAATGATGAGCATTATGATAATCGTCTGAGTACCATTCGGGTAGAGATTGAGACGAGACAGGCACAAAAAAGAGAGTTGTGCAGTGAAAAAGAGCAGGTGCATGCAAAATTAAGCGATATATCTGCAAAAGATAATGAAGCAAAGCAGACGCTGATAGAAATTCAGACGCGGATTGCGCAGCAGACAGATCAAATAGAGAAGAGCAAACAAGAGATTATGGAGCTGCTTGGAAACCGCGCTTCCACAAAAGCAAAAATCCAGCATTATGATACAACAAAACAGCAGATTGCCTCCAGAAAAGAAATATTGAAAGAAAGTCTGAAAGAACTCACTGCGGAGATAAAAAAGCAGGACGAGGCTCTGCTTGTACATGAAAATGAACAGAGTAAAATAAGAAAAGAGATCGCAGAATATACTGCCCAGATAGAAGAGAATGAAAAACAGATTGAATATTTAAAAAGAGAACTGGCAGAAAAACAGGAGAAGCTGCGGATTGGACAGACTGCATACCACAGGGAGTCCTCCCGTTTAGAATCCTTGAAAAATATTACAGAGCGCTATGACGGATATGGGAACAGCATCCGTAAAGTGATGGCAAACAAGGAAAAAGAAAGAGGACTTCTCGGCGTTGTGGCAGATATTATTAAAGTAGAAAAGGAATATGAAATAGCCATAGAGACAGCGCTTGGGGGCAGTATTCAAAATATTGTTACAGACAACGAAAATACGGCAAAACGGATGATTGCCTATTTAAAACAAAACAAGTTTGGGCGTGCGACGTTCCTGCCATTGACGAGTATGGCGAAAGGAAGCACAATCCGCACGCCGGAGGCGTTAAAGGAGCCAGGGGTTGTTGGACTTGCGCATACACTGGTGCATGTAGAAAAACAATTTGAGGTGCTCGCAGAACAGCTTTTGGGCCGTACGATCGTAGTAGACGAGATTGATCATGGAATACAGCTTGCCAGAAAATACCGTCAGTCGCTGCGGATTGTGACATTGGAGGGGGAACTGATCAATCCAGGCGGCGCTATGACAGGAGGTGCGTTTAAGAATTCAAGTAATTTATTAAGCAGGCGCAGGGAGATTGAAGAGTTTGAAAAAACGGTTGCTCTGCTAAAAGCGGACATGGATGAGATGGAGCAATCGGTCAATCGCATAAAACAGAAACGTACTGCATGCTATAATGAAATGGATGAGATACAGGAGAAGCTTCGTAAGGCATCTGTTATAGAAAATACAGCGAAGATGCATATCGAACAGATAAAAAGCAGACAGGCAGAGACAAAGAAGCAGCAAGAGGCGTATAGGGCTGAACAAGAGACACTTAAGAGAAATCTGGAAGAAATTTTGGACAATGAAGATTCGATTCAGATGGAGTTGGAGACTTCAGAAAGTCTGGAACAGGAATTGAACAGAAAGATAGACAGACTAAACAGTATGTTGTCAGAAGACAGAGAAAAAGAGTCGGTACAGCTTCATACTTCAGAAGAAGTGCATCTGTCCTTAGCCGGATTAGAGCAGCAAAATGTATTTATTCTGGAAAATATCAGCCGTATTGAAGAAGAAATCCAGAAATTTACAGATGAATTAAAAGAATTAGATGTAAATAAAGGAAATGCGACCGAAGAGATTCAGAAAAAAGAAGAGGAAATTGAAGAGTTAAAAGAGACAATTGAAAATTCGAAAGAGTTGTTTATAGAAATTGAAGAAGAGATCAAAGCACAGGTTAAGAAGCGGGAAGAGTTAAACCGTAAACACAAGGATTTCTTAGGAGAGAGAGAAGAAATTTCCAGACATATGTCAGATCTGGACAAGGAGTGTTTTCGTCTGAACAGCCAAAAAGAGTCTTATGAAGAAGCAGCCGAAAAGCTGATAAATTATATGTGGGAGGAATATGAAATCACATATAATCATGCGATGGAGCTTAGAAATGAAAATCTGACAGATCTTGCTTATATGAAACGGCAGATACAGAGCTTAAAAAATGACATCAAAAAATTAGGGACAGTGAATGTCAATGCCATAGAAGATTATAAAAACCTGCTGGAACGGTATACATTTTTAAAAGATCAGCATGATGATTTAGTAGAGGCAGAAAAATCTCTACAGCAGATTATTGAAGAGCTGGACACCGCGATGCGCAGGCAGTTTAAGGAGCAATTTGCTCTGATTTCCAAAGAGTTTGACCATGTGTTTAAACAGTTGTTTGGTGGAGGAAAAGGAACACTGGAATTAATGGAAGAGGAGGACATATTGGAGGCGGGAATCCGCATTATCGCACAGCCTCCGGGAAAGAAGTTGCAGAATATGATGCAGCTCTCTGGAGGAGAGAAAGCTCTGACAGCAATTTCGCTTCTGTTTGCAATACAGAATCTAAAACCTTCGCCGTTCTGTCTTTTGGATGAGATTGAAGCAGCTTTGGATGACAATAACGTGGATCGTTTTGCACGGTATCTGCATAAGCTGACAGAGAATACACAGTTTATTGTGATTACTCACAGAAGGGGAACGATGACATCTGCGGACAGACTATATGGAATTACAATGCAGGAGAAAGGGGTTTCTACCCTTGTATCTGTGGATCTGTTGGAAAAGGAGCTGGATAAATAGTAATTTAATGATACTGACTAAGAAAGGGAAAAAAGATGGAAGAAAAACAGGGGTTTTTTAAACGACTTGTATCAGGCCTTAGCAAGACAAGAGATAATATTGTCTCCGGCATGGATAGTATTTTCCATGGCTTTACTCAAATCAATGATGATTTCTATGAGGAGCTGGAAGAGACGCTGATTATGGGAGACTTGGGCGTACACACGACAATGGAAATTATTGAGAATCTGCGGGAAAAGGTACGCAGCGAGCATATAAAAGAACCAGTTCAGTGCAGGCAACTTTTGATTGACAGTATTCGGGAACAGATGCATGTGGGAGAAACAGCGTATGAATTTGAAAATCGGACGTCGGTTGTATTTGTAATTGGCGTAAACGGAGTGGGAAAAACGACAACGATTGGAAAACTGGCTGGGAAGCTTCATGCACAAGGGAAAAAAGTGGTTCTGGCTGCGGCAGATACATTTCGTGCTGCCGCGAGGGAGCAGTTAAAGGAATGGGCAAACCGTTCTGAAACAGAGATGATTGGCGGACAGGAAGGCGCAGATCCGGCATCTGTAGTGTATGATGCGGTTGCGGCGGCAAAGGCACGAAAGGCAGATGTACTGCTCTGTGATACGGCGGGGAGGCTTCATAACAAGAAGAACCTGATGGAAGAATTAAAGAAAATCAACCGTGTAATTGAGAGGGAATATCCCGAAGCTTACAGGGAAACACTGGTAGTACTGGACGCGACTACCGGACAGAATGCACTCGCACAGGCAAAAGAATTCAATGAGGTGGCAGAGATTACAGGGGTAATCCTGACAAAAATGGATGGAACTGCCAAAGGCGGTATTGCAGTGGCGATTCAGTCGGAGCTGGGAATCCCTGTCAAATATATCGGGGTTGGCGAAAGAATAGAGGATTTACAGAAATTTGATGCGGATGAATTTGTAAATGCACTGTTTTATAAGACAGAGGAGAAAGAAGGGTAAGAGATGTTGACATTGGAAAAGTTTGAGGAAGCAAGTGAGATCGTAAAGCAGGTAACCAACCCTACAAAATTGGTCTACAGTGACTATTTAAGTGCGCAGACTGGTGGAAAAGTGTATCTGAAGCCAGAAAATATGCAGCATACAGGCGCATATAAATTAAGAGGCGCTTACTACAAAATCTGCACACTGACCGAAGAAGAAAGAGAAAAAGGGCTGATTACCGCATCGGCAGGAAATCACGCGCAAGGTGTTGCCTATGCCGCACAAAAATATGGCTGTAAGGCGACCATTGTTATGCCTACAGTGACGCCTCTGATCAAAGTAAACCGGACAAAAAATTATGGGGCAGAGGTGATTTTGTACGGAGATGTATATGACGATGCCTGTGCATATGCAATGGAGCTTGCAGAGAAAAACGGATATACATTTGTTCATCCGTTTGATGATCTGGATGTGGCAACAGGACAGGGAACGATAGCAATGGAAATTGTACAGGAGCTTCCCACAGTAGACTATATTTTCGTTCCAATTGGAGGAGGAGGCCTGGTGACAGGGATTTCTGTACTTGCAAAGATGCTTAACCCTAAGATTAAGGTGATTGGAGTAGAACCGGCAGAGGCGGCAAGTATGACGGCTGCACTGGCAGCAGGAGAGGTTGTGGAACTGGACAGTGCAGATACGATCGCCGACGGAACAGCAGTGAAGGCTGTTGGTGAGAAAATTCTTCCCTATGTAAAAGAAAATGTAGATGATGTTCTGCTTGTGGAGGATGATGAACTGATTGGAGCATTTCTGGACATGGTAGAAAACCATAAAATGGTTGTAGAGAATTCAGGACTGCTTTCTGTAGCGGCATTAAAGCAGATGGATTTAAGAGGGAAAAAGGCAGTTTGTGTTTTGAGTGGGGGAAATATGGATGTAATTACAATGGCATCCATTGTACAGCATGGACTGATCCAGAGAGACAGAATTTTTTCTGTATCTGTGCTTCTGCCAGATAAACCAGGCGAGTTGGTCAGCGTGGCAGCGACCATTGCAGATGCAAAAGGAAATGTTATCAAGCTGGAGCACAATCAGTTTGTAAGTACAAACCGTAATGCAGCAGTGGAGCTGCGTATTACGATGGAAGCATTTGGAACAGAGCATAAGAAAAAGATACTGGATGCTTTGGAGAAAAAAGGATTTCGGCCCAAATTAATCAGTGCAAAGCTTTATTAATGCGAAGAAGAACATCTCTAAGACAGAAAGGCGAAAAACATGGAGAGAAAAAGACCCCGAAACGGAGAAATTTATACGCATTTCAAAGGGCAGCAATATCAGGTACTTTGTACGGCTGTTCATACGGAGACAGAAGAAGAATTGGTAGTATACCAGGCATTATATGGAAACCAAGAGATCTATGCCAGGCCGCTTGAGATGTTTCTAAGTATAGTGGATAAAAATAAATATCCAGATGCAGCACAGGTATACCGGTTTGAGCTTTGTAAAGAAATAAAAGCAGAGGCTGAAGAAAATAAGAGGAACCCGCTGATCTTTGACTTCCTGGAGCTTGAAGAGAACGAGGAAAGAGCAGAGTTTTTACAGAGAAATAAAAAGAATCTGGACAGCACTTTCTTAAGTGCAGCAGCGGAGAGCCTGGAGTACACAGAAAATGAAGGTACACTCGAAGAAAGATACCAAGATTTGATAAAATTTTTAAAGACAAAGATGAAATATGAAGGAAGAAGACTCAGATAGCGAAATGGAGCATATGCGGAATTGAGCTGGCGCTGCGGAAGCTGACGAAATGGTTCGCGCAAGAGGGCGTGTATTGCAACGTTCGCCGAAATTCCTCACTTTTGCAACACACGCCCTCCCTCGCTTACACTTTCGCCAGCTTAAGTTTATAATCTTAACAGAAAAAGGAGGAAGATACGTATGTTTTGCGGCAATTGTGGAAAGAAATTGGAGGATGGATATACGTTTTGCCCATCCTGTGGGAACAAAATCACAAATATACCAATAGAGACACAGACAGTAAAAAGAGAAGAACCATCTCTAAGGGGAACATTAGATAGAAAAAATACGCATTTTCCTGTACTGGAGGAATATTTAAGGACATTGAGTACAAGAGTAGAAGTACAGCCTGAATTTGTATCTTCTCTTCACAGTTATCTGTACATATCAAAAAGAATGTCCGCAGCGCTGGTAAATATGCATCAGTATTTTTTTATCTCACAAAATGATGCTGCCGACTATCAAGTAATGGAAAATTATACAAAGGCCTGTGTGCAGTACGCACTGAATAATTATAAAGGTTTGCCGAGAGGGTTACAAAAAGGTATCGTTATTTATGCCGTAATGTGTCAGACTGAGGCAAATCCTCAGGCAGTGGCGTATACAAAGAAAAAACCGTCTGAACATTTTTCTGCGTTTGAACTTCCAGTAGTTGTAGATTTGAGCAGAAAACATATAGAATATTTAGATTCCACGCCCGTATGGGGATTTGCAATGTGGAAAGGAATCAAAAAAGTAGCACAGACAATGCTGAATCCATGAAATATAAAGTTAATTGACGAAATGGTTCGCGCAAGAGGGCGTGTATTGCAACGTTCGTCAGGGCTTCGCCGGAATTCCTTACTTTTGCAACACACGCCCTCTTGCGCTTACACTTTCGCCAGCTTAAGTTTATATTTCCAAGCGGAAGAAATCGGCTTCACGCTGCTACACATTTCCAATCAGAAGTAAACAAATTTTCTGATTAGGAACTCGTGGCAGCGTGAAGTCGATTTCTTTTTTATAAAATTTAACTAACAAGGTGCCTTCCGAATGGCGGGGGAAAAACTTCTGACTGGAAGTGACAGCAAAAAACACTGTATCAGATAAGCGGGTCCTGCCCTGTGTTCTGATACAGTGTTTTTTGCGTACCTTCTATTAAAATTTTTTTAACAGACAAGGAATGCATTTTGTCAGTTAAATTTATACTTCTCCTCTTGCACGTTTTTCCAGCAGTGCATGGATTTTATCTGTTGGATTCAGGACTGTACCGATGGAGACATCGTGGTTTAGGGAGTCGATAATCAATGCGAGGAATTTGCTCATATCTGCCTTTACAAAATAAGGCTTTTCATACAATTCAGGCGGAAGGTATGTGAGATTGGTGGTGATGACTTTTGTAATATAGCCTTTTTCGTAGTATTCGTCGAATTTTTTTAATCCGTCTGTAAAAAGACCAAATGTGGTGCAGACAAATACGCGCGCGGCCTTGCGTTCTTTTAACTGTTTTGCGACATCCAGCATACTTTCGCCCGAAGAAATCATATCATCGATGATCAACACATCTTTTCCCGCCACGTCGTCGCCTAAAAATTCATGTGCCACAATCGGATTTTTTCCGTTTACAACGGTAGAGTAATCGCGGCGCTTATAGAACATACCCATGTCTACGCCAAGAACATTAGAGAAATAAACGGCGCGGTGCATAGCTCCTTCATCAGGGCTGATAATCATCAGATGATCTTTATCAGCGATGAGATCTGGGACATCGCGAAAGAGCGCTTTCATAAACTGATAAGGTGGATTAAAGCTGTCGAAGCCCTTCAGTGGAATTGCATTTTGTACACGTGGATCGTGGGCGTCAAATGTAATAATATTCGTTACACCCATTGCAGTCAGTTCTTCCAATGCAATCGCACAGTCCAAAGATTCCCGTTTTGTACGTTTATGCTGGCGGCTTTCATACATAAATGGCATAATCACATTGATGCGTCTGGCTTTACCATTTGCGGCAGAGATAACCCTTTTTAAATCCTGGAAATGGTCGTCTGGAGACATATGGTTTAAATGTCCGTTCACTGTGTAAGTCAGACTATAGTTACATACATCTGTCATAATAAATAAATCTGTACCGCGGATGGTTTCTTTTAGCATTCCTTTTGCTTCCCCTGTCCCAAAACGCGGACAGCAGCAGTCGACAAGATAATTGTTAGATTTGTAGTTGACATACAGAGGGGATTCAGTTACTTCGTTGATAGTATTTTGCCGGAAAGAGACAATGTAGTCATTTACTTTCTGACCAAGTACTTTACAGCTTTCCATTGCAACAATTTTTAAAGGGGCAACTGGAAGTGTTTTTTCTAATAATTCGATATTTGGCATGGTATTCTCCTATGATTGATTTGTTTTCTTTTGATGAGATTTGATGATAATTTAGATATTTTACATATATGGTTATATCATTTTTTACCTGGAAATTCAAGCATAGCTTTGCCGAGAGAGGGAATTATGTTATACTGGTTACAGTACGGTGCAGTCCTTTAAGAGAGCAGAAGTCTGGAACAATCGTTTGAAAAATAGGATGCGATCGGAAAGCAGAAGCTTAATAAACGCCAAGAAAGGGTTATGGAAATTGAACAGGAAAAGGCATGAACATATAGTAAAGAATATCCGTCCGGGAAGTATTGCCGAGGAAATGGGGATAGAGCCGGGAGATAAACTGATTTCAATAGATGGAAAAGAGATTATAGATGTATTTGATTATCATTTCCTTGCAGGAGAAGAACATATTTTTCTTTTGATTGAAAAAACAGATGGAGAGCAGTGGGAATTAGAGATTGAGAAGGAAGAGGAAGAGGAGCTGGGGATTGAGTTTGAACAAAGCCTGATGGATGAATATCGTTCCTGCAGAAATAAATGTATGTTCTGTTTTATCGATCAGATGCCGAGGGGAATGAGAGAGACACTGTATTTTAAGGATGATGATGCGAGGCTTTCCTTTTTGCAGGGAAACTACATCACACTTACCAATATGGATGATCGGGATGTGGAAAGAATTGTCAAATACCGTTTGGAGCCGGTTAATATTTCTTTTCATACGACAAACCCAGAGCTTCGATGCAAAATGCTGCATAATCGGTTTGCAGGGGATGCATTGAAAAAAGTAGATATTCTTTATCAGGGCGGCATTGAGATGAATGGACAGATCGTTTTGTGTAAAGGCATCAATGATGGGAAGGAATTGGAACGGACAATTCAGGACTTGACAGGGTATTTGCCGCAGCTTCAGAGTGTGTCTGTTGTTCCTGTAGGTCTTACGAAGTACAGAGATAATCTCTATCCGCTGCAGCCTTTTGAAAAAGAAGATGCAAAGCAGGTACTGGACATCATTCACAGATGGCAGGACAAAGTGTTTGCCGAATATGGAAGGCATTTTATTCATGCAGGAGATGAATGGTATCTTCTCGCAGGGGAGGGGCTTCCGGCGGAAGAACGTTATGACGGGTATCCCCAACTAGAAAATGGAGTCGGAATGATAAGGCTTTTATTGAATGAATTTGCGGAGGGCATTTCACAGATAAAGGGAGACACAAGAAAGAGAGAGCTTTCTCTTGCGACAGGGAAACTGGCGGCGCCTTATCTGAAAGAGATGATGGGGCAGGTGAAAGAAAAATTCCCGGGGGTGAGGGTGCATGTCTATCCAATCCGCAATGACTTTTTTGGAGAGCGCATTACAGTGTCCGGACTGATAACCGGACAGGATCTGACGGCACAGTTAAAGGGCAGAGAATTAGGCGATAGGTTACTGCTCCCATGTAATATGCTGCGTGCAGAGGAAAACACATTTCTGGATGATTTTACAGTAGAAGAGGTGGCAGAGACTTTACAAGTTCCGGTAGATATTGTAAAATCAAGCGGGCAGGATCTGCTGGATGCAGTTCTTGGCATATAAAAAGTATAAGGAACAGGAATAAAGTATTAGAGAATGTATAGAAAATTAGGAAGGTAGTAAATAATTATGAGTAAACCAGTAGTTGCGATTGTAGGGAGACCGAATGTAGGAAAATCTACATTATTTAATACCCTGGCAGGAGAAAAAATTTCTATCGTAAAGGATACGCCTGGTGTTACAAGAGACAGAATTTATGCAAACGTTTCCTGGTTGGATTGGGAATTTACCATGATAGATACAGGGGGAATTGAACCAGACAGCAAAGATATTATTCTCTCACAGATGCGGGAACAGGCACAGATCGCGATCGATACGGCAGATGTGATTGTCTTTATTACAGATGTGAAGCAGGGAGTTGTGGATGCAGACTCGAAGGTAGCAGACATGCTGCGGCGTTCCGGCAAACCGGTTCTGCTTGTTGTCAATAAAGTCGATCATTTTGAAAAGTATATGCCGGATGTATATGAATTTTATAATTTGGGCATTGGAGATCCGATTCCGGTTTCCGCTGCGTCGCGCTTAGGACTTGGGGACATGCTGGATGAGGTAATTGCGCATTTTCCAGAAAGCATGAAGGAAGAGGAGGAAGATGACAGGCCGCGTATTGCAATTGTAGGAAAGCCCAATGTAGGAAAATCCTCGATCATCAATAAGCTTTTAGGAGAATCTCGAGTGATTGTTTCAGATATTGCAGGAACGACACGCGATGCGATTGATACAGAAGTAACGCATGACGGAAAAGAATATATTTTTATTGACACTGCGGGGCTGCGCCGTAAGAATAAGATCAAAGAAGAACTGGAGAGGTACAGTATTATCCGTACGGTTACTGCGGTGGAGCGAGCAGACATAGTGGTCATGGTGATTGACGCTACAGAAGGAGTGACAGAACAGGACGCAAAGATTGCAGGGATTGCCCACGAAAGAGGAAAGGGAATGATCATTGTTGTCAATAAGTGGGATGCGATAGAAAAGAATGACAGAACGATGCGGGAATTTGAGGCTCAGGTGAGACAGGTTTTATCCTATCTTTCATATGCGGAGATTTTGTATATTTCTGCAAAGACAGGACAGCGCCTGAATAGGTTGTATGATATGATTGATATGGTAATTCAAAATCAAACGCTTCGGATTGCAACCGGTGTACTCAATGAGATTATGACAGAAGCGGTAGCAATGCAGCAGCCGCCTTCTGATAAGGGAAAACGCTTGAAGCTGTATTATATTACGCAGGTTTCAGTAAAACCGCCGACGTTTGTTATTTTTGTCAATGACAAGGAACTGATGCATTTTTCCTATACAAGATATTTGGAAAATAAAATCAGGGAAGCGTTCGGATTTAAGGGGACTTCCTTGAAGTTCTTCATCAGGGAAAGAAAGGAAAAGGAGCAGTAAGAGTATGGAACGGTTAATTTGTCTTGCAATCGGTTATGTATGCGGACTTTTCCAGACAGGCTATCTGGTGGGAAAGATGAACCATATTGATATTCGACAGAAGGGGAGTGGGAACGCCGGCTCTACAAATGCGCTGCGAGTCATGGGGTGGAAAGCAGGGCTTATGACCTTTGCAGGAGATGTGCTAAAATGTGTGATTGCAATTTTGATTGTGCGCTATATTTATGATGGGAGCCAATGGCTGCCGCTTTTGGCAATGTATGCAGGAGCAGGAACGACATTGGGACACAATTTCCCATTCTATCTGAAATTCAAAGGAGGGAAAGGAATTGCAGTTCTGGCTGGGCTTGTGATTTCAACGAAAATTTGGATGGCTCCGATTCCGTTGGCTGCGTTTTTAATAGCGGTGATTTTTACAAGATACATATCGCTGGGGTCACTTCTGGCGTATTCTATGTTCTTTTTGGAGGTAGTAGTCTGCGGACAACTGGGCTGTTTTGAGATGAAGGCGGCCTATTTATATGAGCTGTACATACTGCTGTTTGCGTTGACCTGCCTTGCATGGTACAGACATAAGGACAATATCAAAAGACTGATGGCAGGAACAGAAAATAAATTTGGTTCAAAGAAGAAGGAGTAAGGGCAATGGCAAATGTTGGAATACTAGGGGCAGGCAGCTGGGGAACTGCTCTATCCATACTTTTAAGTGACAATGGACACCAGGTGACAATCTGGTCTATCGACAAGGAAGAAGTCAAGATGCTTCAGACGAAACGAGAGCATACGGCGAAGCTTCCGGGAGTAAAGCTCCCAGAGAGTATGGTGATTACAGACAGCTTAGAAGAAGGGATTGTGGATAAAGACTTTCTTGTACTAGCGGTTCCTTCGCCGTTTACCAGAGCTACGGCGAAGAAGATGTGTCCTTATGTAAAAGAAGGACAGATTGTTGTAGATGTGGCGAAAGGAATTGAAGAAACTACTCTGATGACGCTCTCCCAGCAGATTGAACAGGAAATTCCGCAGGCGGATGTGGCAGTCTTGTCTGGGCCCAGCCATGCAGAGGAAGTGGGAAGAAAGCTTCCAACTACATGTGTGATAGGGGCAAAATCCAAACAGACAGCAATTTTTCTACAGTCTATGTTCATCAGTAAAGTATTCCGTGTATATATAAGTCCGGATATTCTGGGAATTGAATTGGGAGGGGCCCTAAAAAATGTCATTGCACTTGCCGCCGGAATAGCAGACGGGCTGGGATATGGAGACAATACAAAGGCAGCGCTTATTACAAGAGGAATTGCGGAGATAGCGAGACTGGGTGTTAAGATGGGCGGAAAGATTGAAAGCTTTACAGGTCTGACAGGGATTGGAGATTTGATTGTAACCTGCGCCAGTGTGCACAGCAGAAACAGAAAGGCAGGATACTTGATTGGACAGGGCAAGTCCATGCAGGAAGCAATGGATGAGGTGAAAATGGTTGTAGAAGGAGTGTATTCTGCAAAGGCAGCAAAACAGCTTGCCCTGCAATATGATGTATCTATGCCGATTGTAGAGCAGGTCAATGCTGTACTGTTTGAAGGAAAAGCCCCTGCGCAGGCAGTAGATGAATTGATGCAGCGTGCATCGAAGAGTGAAAATGAACAGTTGCCCTGGGAAAACTAGAACCAGGAAATAGAAAAAAGCAGAATAATTACCCCCTTGGAAGCATAGATTGTTATCAGCAGAACAAGGGGGTATTTCTATGGAATCATTTCAGGTATACAAGGATATGAAGGCAAGAACAAACGGTGAAATCTATATTGGGGTGGTTGGGCCGGTGCGGACAGGCAAGTCTACCTTTATAAAAAGATTTATGGATCTTTTAGTGCTCCCCAATATGACAGATGAACATGCAAAGGAAAGGACACAGGACGAATTGCCGCAGTCGGCATCTGGGGCGACGATTATGACAACAGAGCCAAAGTTTGTGCCAAAGGAAGCGGCTTTGGTGGGGCTTACGGAGGACGTACAGGTGAAAATCCGACTGATTGACTGTGTAGGTTATATGGTAGACGGCGCATCTGGACATACAGAAAATGGAGAAGAACGGCAGGTAAAGACTCCTTGGTTTGAATATGAAATTCCATTTACCAAGGCAGCGGCAATCGGTACGCAGAAGGTAATCCATGATCATGCAACAATCGGATTTGTCGTGACGACAGATGGCAGTATTGGAGAGATTCCAAGAGAAAATTATGTAGATGCAGAAGAAAAAACAGTCAGAGAATTAAAAAGCATTGGAAAACCATTTCTGATTTTATTGAACTGTTTAAAACCCTACACCCAGGAAGCAAAGGAATTAAAAGAGGAACTCAGTCAGAAATATGGAGTGTCTGTGGTAGCGGTAAACTGTGAACAGCTTAAAGCAGAGGATATTCACGATATTATGCGACAGGTACTCTATGAATTTCCTATTTCAGAAGTGGAATTTTATATTCCCAAATGGGTAGAAATGCTTTCTAGAGAGCATAAAATTAAGAAGGATTTATTGGAAAATGTGCGGGCGCTTATGCAGGGTATGGAAGACATAAGAAGTGCGTTGCATGTTCCAGAGCTTCCGGAGAGCGAATACATAGAGAAGGCTGCGGTAGAAAAAGTGGCGATGGATACGGGATGTGTTCAAGTACGGATTGATTTCAAAGAACAGTATTATTATGAAGTACTCAGTGAACTGACAGGCGCGCAGATCAAAGGGGAATACGAACTGATCGCGGCGATGAAAGAATTGTCAGCTATGAAAGCGGAATATACGCAGATCAAAGATGCCTTTGCAGATGTGAAGATGAAGGGATATGGAGTGGTAAGTCCTAAAAAGGAAGATATTACACTGGATGAACCAGTCATTATTAAACAAGGCAGCAAGTATGGGGTGAAAATCCGTTCTGAGGCTCCGTCCATTCATATGATACGTGCGGTTATAGAGACAGAGATTGCACCGATCGTCGGAAATGAAAAACAGGCAGAGGATTTGGTGGAGTATATCAAGACAGAGAGCGAGACGCCGCAGGGAATATGGGGAACGAATATTTTCGGAAAGTCTATAGAGGAACTGGTTATGGACGGAATGAGAAATAAGATTACAACAATTAATGAAGAAAGCCAGGTAAAACTGCAGGATTCTATGCAGAAAATTGTCAATGACAGTAACGGCGGACTGGTATGTATTATCATATAAGAGAAGGTATGACAAAAACTTCTGTGGTGAAAATGGAGATTATGTAGTACAATACTTACATGGCGGGATACGAAAAAATAAAAAACGCAAAAGACAAGAAAAAGGAGTGAAAATACATGAGCAGGCAATATGGACGGATAAAGCGCTGTTATGAATACTGCAGAACAATTACAGACTTTAAGCCAAAGATTGGGTTGATACTGGGGTCCGGACTTGGCGGATATGCGAAAAATATGGAGGTTGTATGTGAAATTCCATACGGACATATTCCAGATTTTCCGGTTTCTACAGTACAAGGGCATGATGGGAAATTTCTGCTTGGTTATATCGGGAATGTTCCGGCAATGGTGATGAAAGGAAGGGTACATTACTATGAAGGATATGCGATGGAGGATGTGGTTCTGCCTGTACGTCTGATGAAAATGATGGGAATAGAGGTTCTGTTTCTGACGAATGCTGCAGGCGGGATCAATCCGAACTTTCAGACGGGAGACTTTATGATAATTACAGATCAGATTTCCAGTTTTGTTCCGTCTCCGCTGATAGGGGAAAACATAGAGGAGCTGGGGGAACGTTTTCCGGATATGACGCAAATCTATGATAAAAGACTGCAAAATATTATAAGCAGGACAGCAGCAGAAGAAGGAATTTCCATTCAAAAGGGAGTGTATGTACAGACCAGCGGGCCGAATTTTGAAAGTCCGGCTGAGATTAAAATGTTTGCCGCCGTCGGTGCAGACGCTGTAGGGATGAGTACAGCATGTGAAGCAGTGGCGGCGCGGCATGCGAATATCCGTGTGTGCGCGGTGTCCTGTATCTCTAATATGGCAAGCGGCATTTCAAAAGAAGAGTTGAGCCACCTGGATGTACAGGCTGTGGCAGATAAGCGGGCAAAAGAATTTGAACGGCTTGTAACAAAGAGTATTTTAAAGATACACAGGGGAGAAGACTAGGATGAATACAAGAATATATAATGTACGAATTTTGACAATGGAAGAAGGAGGAAAAATTGCAGAAGGAGAAGTTTGGATTGAGGACGATACAATTATCTGTGTCGGACAGCCAAAAGAAACAGCCAAAAGAAAATGGGATCTGGAAATTGACGGGAAGCAAAATCTTTTGATGCCGGGATTTAAAAATGCGCATACACATTCTGCGATGACGTTTCTTCGCTCCTATGCAGATGACATGAAGCTGAATGAGTGGCTGCATACAAGGGTTTTTCCGGCAGAGGCCAAGCTTACGGGAGAAGATGTATATTGGCTTACGAAACTTGCCATTCTGGAGTATCTGACGAGTGGAATCACTTCTATATTTGATATGTATATGTATCGGAAGGACGGCGCACGTGCAGCGATTGATACGGGCTTTCGGAATGTATTCTGCGAAAGTATCAATGACTTTGGCGGGACAGTTGAGGAAGTAGAGGAAGATTATCTTACATATAACAAGGACAAGTCGAAGCTTATCTCTTATCAGCTTGGGTTTCATGCAGAGTATACGACTTCCAGAGAAAAGATGGAGGGGATTGCGGCACTTTCCAAGAAGTATGCTGCTCCAGTCTACGTTCATTGTTCAGAGACAAAGCAAGAGGTGGAGGATTGCAAAAAACGAACAGGCATGACCCCGCCTGTATATATGGATACACTGGGATTGTTTGAACATGGCGGCGGTCTTTTTCATGGAGTGCATATGGAAGAAGCAGATTTTGAGGTGGTGAAGAAAAAGGGTCTGTACATTGTGACAAATCCAGCATCTAATTTAAAGCTTGCCAGTGGGATCGCACCGGTAAAGAAGTATCTGGATATGGGAATCCCGATTGCGATTGGAACAGATGGTCCGGCGAGCAACAACTGTCTGGACATGTTTCGGGAGATGTTTCTGGTGACAGGACTTCAGAAGGTGTTATATGATGATCCAGAGGCAGTGCCTGCAATGGAGGTTCTTAAGATGGCGACCGTAAATGGAGCACATGCGATGGGTCTTGCCGAGTGTGATACATTGCGTGTGGGCAAAAAGGCAGATTTGATTTTAATTGACTTGGAA
Source organism: Mediterraneibacter flintii (assembly GCF_055387595.1). NCBI lineage: Bacteria > Bacillati > Bacillota > Clostridia > Lachnospirales > Lachnospiraceae > Mediterraneibacter > Mediterraneibacter flintii. The sequence goes on along the minus strand of NZ_AP031405.1, from coordinate 2,174,703 downwards.
CAGCCGAATATGCAGCCATTACACCATATCGAGAAAAATCTGGTGTACAGTGGAAGCAAGCAGAATGTAAAGATGACAATGATAGCAGGAAAAGTACTGTATCAGAATGGGGAGTTTTATCTGGATTCTTCCAAAGAAGAAATTTATAAAGAGGCTGAAAAGACAGTCAGGCGGATTCTAAAAGAGCAGGAGTAAAACAATCTTAAGGAGAGTACAATAAAATCGAAAGGGGTACGAAGGATGAAAGCAGCAATATTTACGTTAGATACAGGGATGTATAAGGCAAAAGAAGAAAGTCCGGCAGCAGCCGTATTAAAACGGATGCTTGTGCAAGTAGGATTCGAAGTGAAAGCGGCGGGGGTTCTTCCCCAGGAGAAGGCGATAGCAGCTTCTGTTTTTTGCAGACTTGCAGATACAAAGGCAGTGGATCTGATTTTGACAACAGGAGCATGTGGTTACAGGGAGAAGGACTGTGCGCCGGATGCATTGATGGCATCAGCGGACAGACTTCTTCCAGGTATACCAGAAGCGGTGCGGGCATATACGCTTAGGTATACAAAGAAAGTGATATTGGATCGCAGCGCCGCGGGAATCAGGAATAAGACATTGATTGTGAATCTTCCAGACAGCGCGAAGGCGGCGAAAGAAGGGCTGGAATATATTTTGCCAGAACTAGTACAAGTAGTGGAGACGATGCAGGTATGATGAAGGTAACATATTTGGCACACAGCGGTTTCCTTGTCGAGATGGAGGAAGCATATTTTTTATTTGATTATTATAAAGGAGAACTTCCTAAAATAGATAGAGAAAAAGAATGGTATGTATTCGCAAGCCATGCGCATTACGATCATTTCAGGAAGGAAATTTTTTCATTTCAGGATATGCACCCGGACATTCAGTATATTCTTTCTTCGGATATACCGGCAGAGGAAAAAGAGAATGTTATTTTTATGGGGCCAGGAGAGCATAGGAGGATTGGAAAGCTGCGGATTGAGACACTGCGTTCTACAGACGCAGGGGTGGCTTTTCTGATTCACTATGCGGGAAAGACAGTGTATCATGCAGGAGATCTGAATTGGTGGCACTGGGAGGGGGAGACAAAAGAATATAATACGCAGATGCGAAGAAATTATCAGCATGAGATCAATAAATTGCAGAAGGAAAAGATAGATGTTGCATTTGTGCCGGTGGATCCAAGACTAGGGGAGCAGTACTGTTTAGGTCTGGACTGTTTTATGAAGAGAATAGAAACAAAAGTGGTATTTCCCATGCACTTCTGGGAAAAATATGATATTTTTTCCAGGCTGGCTCTGGAACACTGTACAAAAGAATACCTGGAAAGAATACAGAATATAGAAAAGGAAGGGCAGACCTTTTTACTGGAATGATTTCGGAAGAGAATAACGTCGGTGTACAAGGGGCAACACGCCCCTTGTACACCGACGTTAAGAAGAGGAGAAGAAAAATATGCTAGTGAAAATATATACGGACGGCGCGGCCAGAGGAAATCCGGACGGGCCAGGAGGGTATGGCACCGTGTTAGAATATGTGGATACAAAGGGGGAACTGCATAAAAAAGAGCTGTCCCAGGGATATGTCCGCACAACGAATAACCGCATGGAGCTGATGGCAGTGATTGCAGGGTTAGAGGCTCTAAACCGGCCTTGTGAGGTGGAGGTGTATTCTGATTCGAAATATGTGGTTGACGCTTTTAATCAACACTGGGTGGATGGCTGGCTGAAAAAAGGCTGGAAGCGTGGAAAAAATGAACCAGTGAAAAATGTAGATCTATGGAAGCGGTTATTAGCTGCAAAAGAAAAACACAAGGTGCGCTTTTGCTGGGTGAAAGGGCATGACGGACATCCGCAGAATGAACGGTGCGATACATTGGCAACAACAGCAGCAGACGGGACGGAGCTGATAGTGGACGAAGGCGTATAAAGCAGAAAAGAAAGCGGGCTTCCGGCAGAAGACATAGAGGATGACTGGACATTTACAGGCAGTTATAGTATAATTTAAAACTGTGTTAAGTAAGACAGACAATCGCGGCTGTCTGCGAAAGCAGCAGACGAGGAAAGTCCGGGCTTCACAGGGCAGGATGCCGGATAACGTCCGGTGGAGGTGACTCCAAGGAAAGTGCAACAGAAATAAACCGCCTGTCAATGCCTCTTAGGCGAATGCCTTAAGAGTTGATAGGTAAGGGTGGAAAGGCAGTGTAAGAGACTACCGCCTTGCCGGTAACGGGAAGGGCACATGTAAACCCCATCCGAAGCAAGACTAAACGCAGGCTATGTGGCTGCCCGTCACGCCTCAGGTAAGTCGCTTGAACCTAGCGGCGACGCTAGGTCTAGATAGATGATTGTCCAACGACATAACCCGGCTTATCGTCTTGCTTAACCGTAAACAAAAATAAACCCTGGAGTATGCAGATACTGCGTTTCCAGGGTTATTTTAATAAAATACATTTTACGGATCCCACTGGCATTTTTTTAAATCCACATGTGTACTGTCCTTCATGGGAACCCCTTCTTCTTTTAACAGTATACCTTGCTCAAACCAGCCTGGAGCCAGTCTTCCGGCATGGTTTACAACCCGATGGCAGGGATATGTTCCATAGTATTCTGCCATACTAAGCACTTTGCCGACAAGCCTTGCATTTTTCTCCCTGCCGATAAGTCCGGCGATCTGTCCGTAAGTAGCGACGTTTCCCTCAGGGATTTCTTCGACTACCGAGAGAATCTCATAAATCAAAGCTTCCTGTAAAATACGCTTTGTTCCCATATAAGCTACCTGCTAAGAATTATAAACTGTATTTTTCTTCACAGTATTTACAGCGATAAGTCTGTTTTTCTTCATCTGTGAGAACAAAAACGTGATCGAGTCCCTGTTCGATAGAAGTGATGCACCGCGGATTTTTACAGCGGATTACATTGGTGATTTCTTTTGGAAGCCGAAGCTCTTTTTTTGAAACAATCTGCTCATTCTCAATAATATTTACTGTGATATTATGATCGATAAAGCCAAGAATATCTAAATCCATAAAGTCAATGGGGCACTCAATCTTAATAATGTCTTTTTTTCCCATTTTTGTACTTTTCGCATTTTTAATAATTGCAACACAGCAGTCCAACTTATCTAAGTGCAAATATTTATAAATTTCCATACTTTTTCCTGCTTCAATGTGGTCAAGCACGAACCCCTCGGAAATACGTCCTACATTCAAAGTGTTTTTTACCATAGAATCTGCCTCCTCTTATTATATTTCATACAACAATGATATGATGCGCGCCTTGTCAATCGACATGGATATCAAGCAGGGTAAGAATCAGAGCCATGCGCACATAGACGCCGTACTGCACCTGCCTGAAATAAGCTGCCCTTGGATCCTCATCAACCTCCACACTGATTTCGTTCACACGAGGAAGTGGGTGAAGCACATACATATCGGAAGGCGCCAGAAGCATTTTCTTTTTATCCAATATGTAGAAGTCTTTCATACGGACATAGTCTTCTTCATTGAAGAAACGTTCCCTTTGAACCCTGGTCATATAGAGTATGTCGAGTTCCGGCATAGCTTCTTCTAACCGTACAACCTCTTCATATGGAATCCCAAGCTTATCCAGCACATCATAGCGCATATATCCGGGCAGGCGCAGTTCTTCTGGAGAGATCAGGATGAAACGGATGCCTGGATAACGAACCAGGGCGTGAATAAGAGAATGTACGGTACGACCGAATTTTAAATCACCGCACAGACCGATAGTCATATTGTCCAGCCTGCCTTTTACATTTAAAATCGTCAGAAGATCTGTCAGTGTCTGTGTAGGATGCTGGTGTCCTCCGTCCCCAGCATTGATAACAGGGATAGAGGAGTGCTGGCTTGCTACCATAGGGGCGCCCTCTTTTGGATGACGCATAGCACAAATATCTGCATAACAGGAGATCGTTCGGATTGTATCGGATACGCTTTCTCCTTTTGCCGCTGAACTAGAGTCAGCAGAAGAAAATCCCATGATACTTCCTCCCAGATTCAACATGGCAGCCTCATGGCTTAATCTGGTGCGGGTACTTGGCTCATAGAAGAGGGTTGCAAGCTTTTTCCCGGCACAGGCATGTGCATATTTTTCAGGGTGTTTTTCAATATCCTGGGCGAGATTCAACAGTTTGTCCAGTTCCTCCACAGAAAAATCGAGTGGGCTCATCAAATGTCTCATAAATAAAATATCCTCCTATTACTGCCGGTAAACGGCGTATATTCTTATTGTATAGGAAACTTCGTTTCCTATACAATAAAACCCTCTGGGGGGATGCGCACTGCGCGTAAGTGGAAAATGGCTGCTGACACAGCCGCGCTTCGGCGCGAGAATGTGCTTTGCACATTCTTTTTTATCTGTATTCCAGTAGTTCTTCTACAGCTTTGCGTCGGGGCGCTTCCGGTTCTATCGCCGGATAACCGACTGCGATTAAAGCGGCCAGTTCCTGATCTTCTGGTATGTGAAGAAGATGGGAAATTCCGTCTTCATCAAAAATCCCCATAATAACAGTCCCCAATCCTTGCTCTTTTGCAGCAAGACAGAAAGTCTGTGCACATATTCCTACGTCAAACATCTGCCAGCGGTCTTCTTTTTTAGTGGAATAAGAGCCGTCGCGTTCGAAACCGCAGCGTCCCTTTAAAAAGGTCAATGCGATAAGCATAGGAGCCTGGCTGATAATTTGGGAATTGTATGGAGGGGTATAATTGTCTGCAATCTGTTTTCGAAGAGAAGCATCTTCAATTGCAATATAACGAGTAATTTGGGTATTTTTCCAAGAAGGGGAATAAGAAGCTGCTGAAATAATAGAATCAATAATGGAATGTTCAATTAAATCCGGCTTATATTTACGAATACTTCTTCGGGTTTTAATGCATTGCGTAATATTCATATATGTAACCTCCCTGTCTGCTGGCACAAGGCACAAAAAAGCCTGTGCAAAATTTCCTTCCTCTAATGATATACTATCTATAAAGGATTTTCAACCGGAAATTTTTAAGTTTTATGACAGGAATTTTTCAAAAATAAGACCTGCTCCAAACCATAGCGGAGCATAGTCAAAACGAATCACGCCATTTATATTAAAACGTGCATCTGTGTAGTCCCAGGGGCAGGCACGGTGTCTTTTTAAAATACTGCCTGTGATATATTCTCCGGCAAAAATGCAGCAGGTATAAATACTTCCGCGCAGGAGGGGACTCTTTCCTTTTAAGAGACGGCAGGCTGGGGTTAGGAGGCAGGCCATGCCATAAATCGGAAACATCCAGATGGAGGTGCGTGCGGTAAGCGTATGTTCTTTGTTTTTTAAGGAATGCAATCCTGTGAACAGGATTTCCATGCACCAGCCGAGGGTGCCGCATAAAATAAATTTGTTCTTCATAGGAAAAAGTATGAGCAGAAAACGTAGATTTTATGCTTGAAATGTATTATAATGTGATTTAGTTTTTGCAAAAGGAGAAGAAAAGATGGCGGAACTTGAAGAATTAAGAAAACAGTTGGATGAAATAGATGATCAGATGGCAAAGCTGTATGAAAAACGGATGGAAGTGTGCAGCAAAGTAGGAGAATACAAGATTCAGTCTGGTCGGAAGGTATTTGACCGGACAAGAGAAAAAAATAAACTTTTGGATGTAGCGTCTAAGGTATCTGGAGAATTTAATAAAAAAGGAATTCAGGAGCTGTATCAACAGCTCATGTCTATGAGTAGGAAGCTGCAGTACCAGCAGTTAGTAGAGGCGGGGGCTCTTGGAAAGCTGCCGTTTATCCAGGTAGATTCTCTGGAAAAAGAATCGGCCAGAGTGGTGTTTCAAGGTGTGGAGGGCGCCTATGGACAGGCGGCAATGCAGGCATATTTCGGAGAAAATGTAAATAGCTTTCATGTGCGTACATTTCGGGATGCAATGGAGGCGATTGAAGAGGGCGCTGCAGACTATGCGGTACTGCCAATTGAAAATTCATCAGCGGGTGCGGTCAATGAGATGTATGATCTGCTGGACGAGTTTGAAAATTATATTGTGGCGGAGACGATCATTTCAATTACGAATACACTGTCGGGACTGCCGGGAGCTGATATTTCAGACATTCAGAGAGTCTATTCTAAGGCAGAAGCACTGATGCAGACTTCCCGCTTTCTGGATGAGCAGGCGCACTGGCAGCAGATCAGTGTTGTCAATACAGCCGTTGCGGCAAAGAAAATATTAGAGGATCAGGATAAAACACAGGCGGCTGTGTGCAGCGCTTATGCGGCAAAAGTATACGGATTGTCTGTCCTGGTAGATGAGATAAACAACGAACCGAATAACTCAACTCGTTTTATTGTGGTGACAAACCAGAAAATATTTTTAAAAGAAGCGGATAAGATTAGCATCTGCTTTGAACTGCCCCATGAAAGTGGCTCCCTTTACAGGATTCTTTCCCATTTTATATACAATGATTTGAGCATGACGAAGATTGAATCTCGTCCGATAGAAGGAAGAAACTGGGAATACCGGTTTTTCGTGGATTTTGAAGGAAATATGGCAGAACCGGCTGTAAAAAATGCAATACGAGGACTTAGAGAAGAAGCCAGGAATTTAAAGATACTTGGGAATTATTAAAAGAGGATGTAAAATGAGAATCAACGAACTGATGCTATATAAAAATATGGACTATGGAAAAGTCTTAAAGGATATGGCTTTTTTGATGGAGAATTATGCCAGCGAGTATTACAATCGGGAAGATTTGAGAGCTCTTTTGTTTGAATGTATGAATGAAATTTTGGAGCTTTCCACAAGTCATGGATTTGAAGGAAATCTGTGGCATGCTTATCTTACCTTTCTGCTGGCAAACGATGAGAATGCCTACAGTACATCCTGCGAGATTGTAGGAGAGGCAAAAGGGAGCATCAATACAATTGCAGAGCATGACTTTTCCATTTTTAAGGAATTGTTTGACTATGATTTTAAGCCGATGGAAGAGACACTTAAGGCGCCTTGCTTGTCTGTTTTATTTTCTTATGAGAATGGTAAAAATGCCGGAAAGATTTTTAACCGCCGTATCCGGGACAGGATTTGTGACTTAAGTAAAGCACTTGGAGAAGCTGCATCTATAGAAGCATTTAAGAAAAAAATGACACAATTTTATAAAGAATTCGGCGTAGGAAAGCTGGGGCTTCACAAAGCCTTTCGGGTAGAACACCCCGAAGGGAGCACAGCGCAGATTGTTCCAATTACCAACATTGCTCATGTACATTTGGATGATTTGGTCGGTTATGAGATCGCAAAGAAGAAGCTTAAGGACAATACAGAGGCGTTTGTGGAAGGACGGCGGGCAAATAATTGCCTGCTGTATGGGGATGCAGGTACAGGAAAATCTTCTTCTATTAAGGCGATTTTAAATCAGTACTACGATCAAGGGCTTCGGATGATTGAAGTCTATAAACACCAGTTTAAAGACTTAAATGATGTTATTGCACAGATTAAAAACAGGAATTATAAGTTTATTATTTATATGGATGATCTTTCCTTTGAAGAATTTGAAACGGAATATAAATATCTGAAAGCAGTGATTGAAGGCGGACTGGAGAGAAAGCCCCAAAATGTTCTGATTTATGCAACCTCCAACCGCAGGCATCTTGTGCGGGAGACCTTTAAAGACAAAGCAGACAGGGACGAAGAGCTTCATACCAATGATACGGTACAGGAAAAGCTGTCTCTGGTGGCGAGATTCGGTGTGACGATTTATTTCGGCTCTCCAGATAAAAAGGAATTTCAGCAGATTGTAAAAGAACTGGCAAAAGTAAACGAAATCTCCATGCCGGAGGAAAAACTTCTTCTGGAGGCAAACAAGTGGGAATTATCTCACGGGGGAATGTCTGGAAGAACGGCCCAGCAGTTTATTGACTATCTGCTTGGTCAAAAATTGCCGGAAGCTTAGAAAAGAGAGTGTTATGGAGCAAATAAAAAAGAAAAGGCGCATTGCTTTGGCAGGAAAGTACGTTGCTTTAATCGGTGTATGTCTAGTATGCTTGACAGGGTGCAGCCAGGTGACATCGAAAAAGCTGGTGGACAATGCGGCTAAGAATATGGAGAAGGAAAAGTCCTTTGCCAATACTGTAAAATTAGATTTCCAGGTAGATGAAGTGGTGGACAGTATGGGGGTATCCATGGAGATGGAGATGGAGTCAACCGCCTCCCCGCGGGCAGGGCATGCGAAAGGGACTGCAAAGGTAAATGTAAAAGGGACGGAAGTTGCCAGTGATATGGAGATTTACCAGGTGACAGAGGGAAACGAGCATGTGACCTACAGCAGTATCTATGATGAGTGGACAAAAGAAACGGCAGGCGCTTCCTCCCAAATCGGAGTGAATGAAAACTTTTTTCAATCTGCCAAGGAACCTATGGAAGCATTCCACTTGTCGGAAGAAACAGTAGAAGTGGAGGGAAAAGAGTGTTATCAGATGTATGGGGATATTCCATGCAAGGAATTGACAGATTTTTTGGGCGAAGAAATGATTTATGCATTTGGACTTTTGGAACTTCCGGAAATGGATACAGTGGAAAATATGAAAATTCCGGTGATTTTTGACGTCTACAAAGAAGAGATGCTTCCGGCGCGAATGATTGTAGATATGAAAGAGGCAGTAGAAAACCTGTATGATTCCTATGGAGAGGGGAAAAATGTAAGCGATTTTACAATAGAGCTTATATTCAGAGATTATGGGAAAGTGCCGCAGATACAGGTGCCACAGGAGGTAAAAGAAGCGGCAGAGTAAAATATATGTGTGGAATAAAGCCTGTTTTGTAAGAAAACTGTAAAAAAGGAACGTTTTTAAGCAGAGACGCAATCTTATGTAAGATTTTGCGTTATGCGGAAACGTTCCTTTTTCTTATCACAAAAGTTCTAGCTGTCTGACAAAAACAAATATAGGCGATCAAGCATTTTTACAAGTAGAAACAAGCTGCTTTCTATAATCGCTGGGGGATAATTTTTTGTATTTTTTAAATACCCTGGAAAACGAAAATTGATTGTCATAACCGACAGTAGCGGCAATTTCAGCGATTGTAAGGCTGGTAGTTTCCATGAGCTCACAGGCGCGCGTAAGGCGGTAATGAATTAGGTATTCATTTGGAGTCATTTGAAGTTCATGTTTAAATATTTTAGAAAAATATTTTCTGTCTAAAGATAGATTGGCGGAAATATCTGTAATTGTGATTGCCTGTGAGTAGTTCTTTTTAATGTATTTTAACGCTTCTTTGACATATCTTTTAGAATTACTTGTATCCGTTACTCTCGGTGATTTATCGACAATGGAAGCCAGAATAAGGTATAGATAGCCCATATAGTTCAAGTCCTTATTTTCAGCAGATTTTTGGGTTGCCAGTATTTCGTTGTATGCATTCTCAATGAGCGTACAATTGGGACAATCGATCACCAGATTTGTTTTCGTGAAACCAGCGCGCTCAAAATAAAATTCTGAGTTTAATCCATCAAAAGCGACCCAGGAATATCTCCAGGGAGTCTGTGCGTCTGCTTTATAGTATACGACATCATTTGGATAGCAGGCAAAAAGCTGGCCTGCCATGATTGTGTATTCTTTCTGATTTGCATGTAAATAACCTTTTCCACTGTGGACATAGTGAAGTTTATACTGATTTTTGATTCCTGGTCCCCAGGATTCATTCGGTTTGCACTGCTGTGTGCCAAAATAATACAATTCTAAATCGGTATTTTTTTTGTTATCTGCCCCATCATTTAGGATGGAATTTTTAGCCATAAAACCTCTCCCTTACTTAAAAATATTAAGTGACACCACACATATTATTTTGATTATAGTTCATTAAAAATCGAATTGCAATATAGAGAAAATGTAAAGTAGAGACATTCCATCATAAACGGTAGCCTTATGGTAATGGTTTCTAGAAATAGAAAGCCTATAATTATCTATAAGTAATTATTATGAGGAAAGGATGAACAGGAAGAGAATATGGAATACAAAAAGTTAGGACGTTCAGGCTTATGGATCAGTAGGCTTGTACTCGGAACGATGAATTTCGGAAGTAGTATAGAGGAAAAAGAAGCTTTTCGAATTATGGACGCGGCTGTAGAAATGGGGATTAATCATTTTGACACTGCCAATAATTATGGCAAGAGCATAAATCGGGAGGGAATATCCGAAGAGATTATTGGAAGATGGTTTATGAAGGGGGATAAAAGAAGAGAAAAAGTCATATTGTCTACAAAAGTATATGAGGCGATGAAAAGAAATGGGCCAAATGAAGAAGCTGGATTGTCTGCATATAAGATAAGGCGGCATTTTACGGATTCTCTTAGAAGATTACAGACAGATCACGTAGAAATTTATTATATGCATCATATAGACAGAAGTGTTTTATGGAGTGAAGTACTTCCAACATTCCATGGAATGATACAACGAGGAGACATTGATTATATTGCTTCAAGTAATTTTGCAGGGTGGAATGTTGCGGATATACAAAAAGAAGCAGAAAAAATGAATATGTTTGGATTAGTCTGTGAACAGCATAAATATAATCTTATGTGTCGGACTCCGGAATTAGAAGTAATTCCAAGCGTGGCTGCGCATGGAATGGGAATGATGGCATGGAGTCCATTAAATGGAGGGCTGCTTTCACGAAACGGAAAAAATAAGAGAATTATAGAACAAAAAGTTCTGTATAGGCTAGAAAGATTCCAAAAATTGTGCAGAGAACTAGGAGAAGCAGAGGATACAGTTTCTTTAGCATGGATTCTTAACAATCCGGCAATTACAGCTCCTATTATAGGACCTAGAACTGTAGAGCAACTTTACAGTGCATTACGCGCAGTGGAAATCAGCCTGGATGAGATGGTGTTGAAACAGTTAAACGATATTTTCCCAGGACCTGGAGGACAGGCTCCTGAAGCATATGCATGGTAAATTAGGAGGGAAGAAAAATGAGTATAGAATTGAAGAGACAGGAAATTCAACCTCTTGGCAGGTTAGGAATGACACATACAAAAGATGGTAGATTATGTTTGTTTGTGCGTAGCAAGACAGGAGAGCTTTTGTGGAATGAAGAAATAGAAGAAGGACAAATGGGTGAGTGGAACGTAATCGAGGAATACGGAGAAAAACAAGTGGATATCGAACGGGGAATCTATGCAGCGTTATACAAAAGAGACGGAAGGATAGGTGTGTTCGCTATAGGAATACACGGCGAGAGTCTAAACGGATGGTTAGAAGAGGGGGAGAGGAGAAAGAAGATTTGCTGGAATGAGTCAGGTGAACTTGTCGGAGAGACGATGGAGGTATGTGCAAGATGTAACGGGGGTATAGAGTTATTTCGATTAGATTTTGCAGGCCGATTATGGCATCAGTGGACGGATAAAAAGGGGAATTGGTCCCAATGGCAGGCGTTGGAAGGGCAGTATGGAACAGCAATTACGGTGACAAATAATAAGGAAGGATTTCCTGAAATATTTTTGATAAATGAAGAGAAGTCTATTTTGACAAGGAGACACCATGACGATGGACTATGGGGAGAATGGCAGGTGTTAAAGCAGTACAAAGCAGAAAAAATGAAAAGTATTCAGGAAAAAGATGGGACGATTCGTATTTTTTTGATTGAAACAGATGGAAAACTTTTAACCTGTAAACAGGGAAAGGAAATGGACACATGGGAAGGATGGGAGATACTGCAGGTAGAAGCATGTAGAGATATAGCACCTGTAATGGATAAAAATGGAAATGTAAGAGTGATTTCAGTATGCTATGATGGCAATATTATAGAGTATGTCAGAAAAGGGAGGTGGGAAACGGATAGAAAACATTTTATTAAGGCGGAGAAAATAGAATCTGCGAATGATTCCTTAGGCGGAGAATTTTATGCAGTAATAGGAAAAGACCGTTATCTTTATATAACAAAATAGGAGGTGTTTTTATTTGGAAGCGTTAGAACGTGCAAAGGCTTCTTCCTGCGGTGTGGATCCAGCAGGGATTGCTAAGATGTATGAAGAACTAGGGGAATGGAATGTACATTCTGTAATGATTACAAGAAATAACAAAGTAATTGCAGAAGGATGGTGGGAACCATATCGTCCGGAATATAATCATATTTTGTATTCTGTTAGCAAAAGTTTTGTAGGAACGGCAGTAGGATTCGCAGTTTCTGAGGGATTACTTTCAACGGAAGATTATGTACTGGATATTTTAGATGATATTCTTCCAGCAGCACCATGCAAAAATATGGAGAAATTAAAAATCCGGCATGTATTGACTATGAGTACAGGACAAAGGGATGAGCGAAACATATTTTCTGACGGAGAATCCTGGACATATTCTCTGCTAAGTACATACATTGATGAAGTGCCAGGAAAGACATTTCGGTATATCAGCAGTTCTACATATTTATTAAGTGCGGTGATTTGGAAACTAACCGGACAGACGGTATTTGAATATTTGAAGGAACGCCTCTTTAAGCCATTAGGATTTTCAGAAAACATTTGGTGGGAGACGTCTCCGGAAGGGTTAAATACAGGGTTTAATGGATTGAATGCGACAGCAGAAGATGTGACGAAGCTTGCTCTTTTATATCTGAACAAAGGAAAATGGAAAGGGAAGCAGATCTTGTCTGAAAAGTGGGTTACAGAAGCAGGAAAATTACAGATAGACAATATAGATAACGCAAAAAATCAGGAGTTAGGATACAGACAAGGATTTGGAAAATTTACAGAAGATTGGAAAAGTGGATACGGCTATCTGTTTTGGCACTGCAAAGAGAAAGAAGGTTATCGTGGAGATGGAATTTTTGGGCAGATGTGTATAATTCTGCCGAAACAAAATATGACAATTGCCGTGGCAGCAGGTTGTGAAGAACCAGGCAGGATATTGGATGTGATATGGAGAAATTTGCTTCCTGCTGTGGATGTGCCATTTGCAGATAAAAAAGCAGAAGCAGAATTAAACAGAGTTTTAGAAAATTTAAAGCTACCTATAGTAAAAGGTTCAAAATATCCTGCTAGTGGAAAGAAACATGTGAGACGAAAATACCATATGTCAGAAAATGAGATGGATATACAGACATTGGAATTAGAGTTCCAAGAAAATAGCCCGAATGTCATTACAATTACTACTTCAAAAGGTAGTTTTAAGGTCGAGATAGGGTATGAAAAATGGTTGTCAAATCAGAATGGATATGACCCAGATGGCTTTTCATGTGACAAGGTTATTTTTTTCCAGAGGGTGGCATGCACGGGTGCATGGCAGGGAGAGGAATATGTGATAAAGTTGGCATATACAGAAACTCCTTTTGTAGATATTATGCGAATTAAGATGCAAAAAGAGACAGTGGAAGTACATTATCGGCACACAGTAAAATACGGAAAAAAGGAATACAGCATTAATGGAATAAGGAATTAGGAAGTGACATAGTGTCATGTTTGGATTCCTTTGTGTTATGTAAAAGATACCGAAAAAAGATATAATTTAAGTAAATAAATTATCGATAATTTATAAAAGAACAGGAGGATATTATGGATTTTTCAAAGATACCATGTTTTGATAATCATGCACATTCCATTGATGGGAACCAGGAGCGTATTACTCCATTTGATTTTCTAAAAGGATACCAAGCATTAAAAGATCGTATGGAACCACCGAGTGGAGATTTAAGAGATCCGCTGTATGGGGGATTCTCGGAAGAATTAATTCTGCACACAAAAAGTACAGGCGTAGTATATTCTACAATTTGTCATCTTGCCAAACTTTTTTCATGCGACCCCATCCTTGAAACTGTAATAGAAAGAAGAAATCAGTATGTAGAGGAGCATGGCATACAGAAATATACACAGATGCTGTATGCAGAAGGAAACTTAATCGGAGGCGTCTTAGAGACAGACAATCCAGTCGGAGAGGATGTAGAAGATAAAATTCCAGGATTTCAAGTACTTCGCTTATACTCATTTGATCACAAAGTATTTGAACTGTTAAAAGAGACAAACAGTTATGATGAACTCTTGGAACGTTTTATTGAGGAAACAAAAAAAGCATTTGAGGATCCACACTATACAGGAATTAAATGCCATTTATCGGAAGTGTTTTCACATGCAGAGGCAAGACCGGTGTATAAAGAAGAAGCAAGAGAGGCATTTGCGGGAGCAAAAGTACATGGAAGAGAAGAACTGAAGGTTATTTATTTAGCGATGTTGACAGAGACAATGCTTCTGTGTCAGGAATTGGATGTGCCTTTGCATATTCATTCGGGGATTACAGGACATTCTACTTATCTTGGAGAACCGGGGATTGCAGGACAGGTTACAGTGAAACAGGGCAGCATGTTCGATGGAGAACCATTTGCATTGTCATTGTTTTTAACAAAGCCTGCATTTAGAAATACAAAAGTGGTATTTCTGCATGGAGGATATCCGTGGCTTAGAAATCTTTCCATGATGGCAGCATTCTTTCCGAATGTATATATTGATATGTCTTGCGCGTTGTCATGGACATCATTTGCCAGTGAGAGAACATTAGAGGAACTGATGAGTTATGCTCCGTTTACTAAAATTGTAGTGGGAAGCGGTCAAGGCGGTATTCCAGAAAAAGGGTGGATGGCAGCAAAAACAGCCAGAAATGCATTGAATTCCGTATTAAGCAGAGCAGTAGAAAACGGATTTATGTCCGAGGAGCATGCGGCAGAAACAGCAGAGAACATATTATACAAAAATGCTATGAGACTGCATAAACATTTTACTGTATAAAAGGAGGACAAAGTTTATGAAAATAGGAAAAAGAGTACTTGCGGTATTGATGAGTATGACAATGGTAGCAGGACTTGCTGCTTGCGGAAGCAGCCAAGAAGGGAAAAAAGATGGGGAGAGTGAAGATGAGAAAATCAAGATTACATTAATGGAGTGGGACAGCGGGGTAGACAACGCTAAGACGGAGTGGGAAGTATTTTTAGACACTTTTCCAGAATATAAAGATAAGGTAGAGATTGAAGTAGTGACAGGAGGAAGCGGTCCGATTGACATCATGGAAACCATGAGAAAGATGGTGGCTTCCGGAGAAACAGATGAAATGCCGGATATTATTACCTGTAACTGGGCACAAGTGCCAGAATATTATGAAATGGATATTATCAGAGATGTATCAGATGTATATGAGGAAAAAGGGGATGAGATTCTTACAGGGGTTGTTAACCTTATGAAATATGAGGATCAGTACATGGGATTTCCTGCGGAAGTAAAGACAAAGATATGGGCATACAGAAAGGACATGTTTGAAGCGGCGGGCGTAGATCCCAATGCATGCAAAACAGTAGATGATTTGATTGAAGCAGGAAAGAAGATACAGGAAGTGTATCCAGATTCTTATATTGAGAATTATACGGAAGTGCCTCAAGGATATGACTTGTTTGCATATTTTACTGGAAATGGAGCGCGGCTGTCAGATGAGGAAGGAAATTATATCTGCGCATCGGATCCAGGAGTGAAGGACGCGTTTGAATTTTATACGAAAATGAGGGAATCAGGAGTGGTAAGTACTACGATTCAAGATTTTTCAGAAGAATGGTATGCGGCTTTAAATGACGGTACAATATGTTCACAGGTACTGGCAGGATGGTTTACCTCTAATCATCTGCCGAACCAATGCCCAGATTTAGCAGGAAAATGGGGGCTTGCCCTGTGGCCTGAAGAAATCGCAGGAGGATCGGAATCCGGTGCGAAACTGATGATGGTCAATGACCTAAGCCCGAATGCAGACTTTTGTGTAGAACTTCTGACAAAATTCTGTTATACAGAAGAAAGTGCAAGTGCACTGTTCCACAGTGAGAGGGGAATTATTCCATATCTGAAATCGTGTGCAGAAAGTGAAGAATTTCTTGTGGAGAATGACTATTTTGGCGTAGACAGAATGGAAACAGAATTTAAAGCGATGGATTTATTAAGTGTATATCCATACACGCCAAACTCTTCTCTGGAAGAAACTATTATTGTACGGTACTTAGGAGAGTATTTATCTGGAACGATGGATTTAGATACCGCATTACAGACTGCAGAAGATGAAATGAAAGCGCAGATTGGAAATGCATATGATTAAAACGGCAGAGTAAAAAATATCGACTTTGTACATTTGGTACAAAGTCGATATTTCATAAAAGCGGAGCCATAATTATATGTAAGTAAAATGAGGAGCAGACGCAAATGAAGAGAATAAAGAAAAAAAGAAAATCTGACAAGGGATTTATACTGTTTTTATTGGTACCATTTTTGGTACTGCATCTGATATTTACAGTCATTCCTGCAGTCTATTCTTTTGTTTTGAGCTTTTTTAAATATAGAGGATATGGAGAAGCAAAATTTATCGGACTAGAAAATTATAAAAATTTACTTAGTATGGGTTCAACCTGGCGACAAATGGGAAATACAATGATCTATTATATTTCACATTTGATTCCCTGTCTTGTGATCGGATTTATATTGGCATATGCCGTTTACTGTATGGTAGGCAAGCGTACACAGCGAATCTATAAGCCGATATTTTATCTTCCCCAGCTTTGTGCAACAGTTGCTGCATCAATGGTTTTTGGAGTTATTTTTGGGACAAATATTGGTGTGGTAAATCAATTATTAGGAACATCAATTCCATTTTTAACAAATTTAAATTATATAAAAATACCGGTGATTATTTTGATCATCTGGAGGACTATGGGATGGTATTTTTTGATTTTGCTTTCTGGAATGAGCACAGTCAGTACAGATTTGATTGAAGCAGCAAGGTTGGATGGGGCAAGCCGGTGGAAACAGATTCGTTATGTAATACTACCGATTATGAAGCCGATTATTTCATTTCTGATTATTACAGAGACAATGTCCTCTATCAAAATTTACACAGAACCTGCTTTAGTTACAAATAATGTGACAGCTACTTCAATGCCGATCGCGGCAGCCCCCTTTGTGAATGTAATTGTCAGCAATCTGGATGGCGGACAATTTGGAATGGCATCAGCAGCAGGGTGGATACTTTTTGCAGTAATTTTGATTTTTACGTTGGTTTATATGCTTATTTTTAATGAAAAAGGAGGGGTGTAAAAGATGAAGAAAAAGATTAGCAGGATAAGCCTACATGTGATACTGATATTTTTTTCTTTTATCACATTATATCCATTTTTCATTATGTTTGCAGGAGCGTTTAAGACTTCGTCAGAGCTAACGGTCAATGCGTCCGGATGGCCCATTCACTTTACATTGGAAAATTTTTCAAGATTATTGAATTATAATTCTCACATTATATCAAGAACATTCTTTAATGCAATTGGTGTATCCATTGTATCTACGGTTGTAATACTTATTTTGGCGTCACTGGCAGGGTATGCTTTTGCAAAATTTAAATTTCGTTTTAAACGCGGACTATTTATTTTCTTTTTAGCAACGATGATGCTTCCGTTGGAAGTAAATATGACTCCATTGTTTATTATGTTTTCAAAATTACATTGGCTGAATTCTTATCAGGTGCAAATATTGCCTGGAATTGCCAATGTACTGGCAATGTATATGTATAAACAATATATGGAGGGGTTGCCGGATTCAGTTATGGAGTCCGCCTATTTAGATGGAGCAGGAAAGTGGACAGTATATTCAAAGATTGTGATGCCGATGGTAAAACCAGCGACAAGCGCTCTTGCAATCATTATGTTTTTGGGAAAATGGAATGATTATTTGATGCCGAGAACGATGATTACAAAACAAGAGTATATGCCGATTATGGTTATTTTACCAACATTAAGCGATACAGGAACAAGTTATGTAATACCTTGGGAATTGATTTTTGCAGGATGTGTATTGATTACAATTCCTCTTTTGATTGTATTTTTTATATTCCAGGATAAGTTTATGAGCAGTGTTGTGATGGGAGCAGTAAAAGAATAAGGATAGACAGGGATAACAAATAGGAGCACAGAATATGGAGAAAATATATAGGGCAAATGAGAGCCGGTATCAGAATATGGAATATGGAAGATGTGGGCAGAGTGGGCTAAAGCTCCCTATTCTTTCTTTGGGACTATGGCATAATTTCGGAATACATAATAGTTTTGACATGATGCGTGATATGTGTGTTACGGCATTTGACCAGGGAATTACACATTTT
Organism: Mediterraneibacter flintii; assembly: GCF_055387595.1. Classification (NCBI taxonomy): domain Bacteria; kingdom Bacillati; phylum Bacillota; class Clostridia; order Lachnospirales; family Lachnospiraceae; genus Mediterraneibacter; species Mediterraneibacter flintii. The sequence continues at coordinate 2,156,547 of NZ_AP031405.1, read as the reverse complement.
GACTTGGCAAATAATTATGGACCAGAGCCAGGAAGCGCAGAAGAAAATTTTGGAAGAATACTTAAGACAGATTTGCAGACATACAGAGATGAGCTGATTATTAGTACAAAAGCTGGCTATGATATGTGGGAAGGACCGTATGGAAGCTGGGGCAGCAGAAAACATTTGATTGCAAGTCTGGAACAGAGTCTAAAGAGATTAGGATGTGAATATGTAGATATATTTTATCATCATCGTATGGATAAAATGACGCCGTTGGAGGAAACAATGGAGGCAATGGCATATATCGTTAAAAGTGGAAAAGCATTGTATATAGGAATTTCAAATTATGATGAAGAATATACAAAGCAAGCAGCAGAGATATTAAAAAAATTAGAATGTCCGTGTATTGTCAATCAGAGAAGATATTCGATTTTTGACAGAACAATCGAAGAAGATGGAGTAAAAGAATTTGCCTCTGAAAATGGGATCGGAGTGGTGGCATTTAGTCCTCTAGCGCAGGGGCTTTTAACAGATAAGTATCTAAAGGGAATCCCCGATAATAGCAGAATTGCAAAAGATCCACGGTTTTTAAAACCGAGTTGTTTAACAAAAGAAAAAAAAATGCAGATTAAGCAGTTGAATGAAATTGCGAACAGAAGGGGACAGACACTTGCACAGATGGCTTTGGCGTGGGTTGTAAAAGATGATAAAATCTGTAGTGCGCTCATTGGCGCTTCTACGCCACAACAGATTAAGGAAAATATGAAAGTGATAGGAAATCATACATTCTCTGAAGAAGAATTAAAAGAGATAGACAGAATCAGCGGAGGAAATAGACAAGGAGAAGAAAGATGACACACACATTTAGTATGCCAGAGATGATTCTATCGGGAGAAAATGCGATAGAAGAAGGAATGAAAAGAATACCAGGAGGGCTGAAAAAGGGATTTATTGTAACTGCACAGTGCAACATCGCATTAGGTTTTGTTACCAGGTTTACGGAAATATTAAAAACGGCAGGATATAGTTGGTTTATTTATGATAAGATCGACAGTGAACCTACAGATAAAATGGTGATGGACGGGGTAGAACTTTACAGAGAAGAAAACTGTGATTTTTTGATGGCAATAGGTGGGGGCAGTGTCCTGGATGTTATGAAGGCGGTCGGACTACTAATCTCAAATCCGGGGGAGATAGCGAGTTATATGGGAAATAAGGCGGATTTAAATCCACTTCCTTTTATGGTGGCCGTGCCTACAACGGCAGGAACAGGATCTGAGGCAACTCAATTTACGATCATTACAGATACGAAAAGAGATATTAAGATGTTGATAGGTGCGAAGGAACTGATGCCCAGACTTGTTATTTTAGTACCGGAATTTACAATGACGACACCTACAATGGTTACTATATCTACAGGAATGGACGCCCTGATTCACGGTATAGAAGCTTTTCTGTCGAAAAAAGCACAGCCTTTGAGCGATATATTTGCACTGTCGGCAGTTCAGAGAATTATGAAGTACTTGCCGGTTGTAACAGAAGACGAAAGAAACAAAACAGGACGGATACAAATGACATATGCTGCTTTAGAGGCGGGAATTGCATTCAATAATTCTTCGGTAACATTGATTCATGGGATGAGTCGGCCAATCGGTGCTTTGTTTCATGTGCCGCATGGCCTGGCAAATGCAATGCTTTTGAAAGAATGTATGTATTTTATGGCAGACAGCTCTTATGAGAGAATGGAAATTTTAGCGAGAAGAGTTCAGCTGGCTGCGTCAGGAAAAGATACAAAAGAGAATGCAGAGAGATTTTTGAAAAGGTTGGAGGCACTGTGTGAGCTTTGTAAAATACCGACAGCGGAGGAATATGGAATTGACAAAGAATATTTCTTAAAGGTAATAGACAAGATGGCAGACGATGCCCTTATAAGTGGAAGTCCGCAGAACTTGAGGAAAGAGGTCACAAAATCGGACATCATTCAAATATATACAAGGCTTTGGACTTAAGAAAAAGACAAGGAGGTATGACATGACAAAGGACAGAGTGGAATCTGGTGGTTTTACACTTCCAGGGGAAGCTGGATATGAGGCACTGACGCTTAGACTGGCAGAGAAATGGGGAGCAGATGTGATACGGGACAGTGATGGGACAGAACTGTCTTCAGAAATTTTAGAAGCAAGGTACGACATTTATTCTACAATCTGTATCATAAGGGACCACAATGCATGGGCAGAAAAAAACAGAAATAGATTACAGCAGACGTTTTTAATGACACAGCCAGAAACAGCTTGGTCAAATGAAATATCATTTTTTCTTTTAAAGGATTTTTCAGAAGAACAGTTTGAAATAAATGACAGTGTAGAGTCTTTAGAATATTGGGAAGTATTTGATCGGACGACGGGCAAAAAGATAGATAGAGCTTGCTGGCATTATGAGAAAGAAGAACAGTGTGTAAAAATAAAAGGAATCCTCCCATGGCACAAATATACGGTTTCTTTTTTGGCGTATAGAATTTGGGAAGAGATTTCTATGTATAATCATAAGACAAACCATTGGGATAAAGAACACCTCCTGCAAATAGATCCTCGGTATAAGGAGGTAAGAGACTATATGAAAGACTGGCTTAGACAGTGGTGTGAACGACATCCGCATACAAATGTAGTAAGATTTACTTCCTTATTCTATAATTTTGTCTGGATATGGGGGAGCTCTCAAAGAAAATTAAATTGGTTTACAGACTGGGCATCGTATGATTTTACAGTTAGTCCAAAAGCATTAAAGGAATTTGAGGCATGTTATGGCTATGCTCTGTCTGCGGAAGATTTTATAAATCAAGGAAAGTTGCATGTTACTCATATGCCGGGGAATCAAAGAAAAAGAGACTGGATGGAATTTATTAATACATTTGTGGTTTCTTTCGGAAAAGAATTAATTGAAATTGTACACAAATATGGAAAAAAAGCATATGTTTTTTATGATGATAGTTGGGTAGGAATAGAACCATACGGTATACATTTTAAAGATTTTGGATTTGATGGAATAATCAAATGTGTCTTTCATGGGTATGAGGCACGTTTGTGTAGTGGAGTGGATGTAAAAATCCATGAGTTAAGACTTCATCCGTATCTGTTTCCTACGGGAGTGGATGGCTCTCCAAGCTTTTTAGAAGGAGGAAATCCAAAAAAAGATGCACAGAAATACTGGCAGTCAGTAAGACGGGGAATTCTGCGTGCTCCGGTTGAACGAATTGGCCTGGGAGGTTATCTACATTTAGTAGAAAAGGCACCAGAATTTGAAGAATATATTACCTGTATAGCAAAAGAATTTAGGAAGATCCGGAAATTGCATGAAAGTGGGAGACCGGCTGTGCTAAAACCGAAAATCGGAGTGCTGCATTATTGGGGAAGCCTTAGATCTTGGACATTGTCCGGCCATTTCCATGAGACATATAAGCACGATTTGATTCATATCAATGAAAGTTTAGCAGGACTTCCATTTGATGTAACGTTTCTAAGCTTTGAGGATATAAAAAACGGAACGCTTAAGGAACTTGACGTAGTTATTAATGCAGGATATGGAGGGAGTGCATGGAGTGGGGGAGAAGTGTGGAATAAGACAGAAATCATAGAAAAACTGACTCAATGGGTATATGAGGGTGGTGTATTTATTGGGGTTAATGAACCCTCTGCGGCTCCTGGAGCAGATACCTATTTTCGGATGGCCCATATATTAGGGGTAGATGAGGATAGAGGAGAACGTGTCTGCCATGGCAAATGGAAATTCGAGGCAAGAAGAATAAAGGGATTGATACCTTCAAACGCGTATGTAAAGAAAAAAGAAAACATCTATCTTACAGATGGGAAAGCACAGGTTCTTCTAGAGGAAGATGGCATTCCTACGCTTACGTTATATAAGGCAGGAAAGGGAACAGGCATTTATATGGGAGGCTATGAACTTAGTTTAGAAAATATAAGAATGCTTCAGAACTTAATTCTATATGGAACAGGAGAATCTTTAGAACAGGAGGGAATTACGGAAAATTTGTATACAGAATGTACCGTTTTCCCGAATGTAGATACTGCGATTATCATTAATAATACGGAGAAGAGACAAAGTACAACCATCTGGTTGAAAGGGAAAAGACGGGAAGTAGAACTGGAAGCGTTTGAAAGCTGTTTTATACAATTGTAGGAGAGGGAATCTAGCAGAACAAAACAGACAGCATTTCGATTCTGTATAATAGATGCTTAAAATGAACGGTAGCACAGAAGGAAAAGTGCTGTCTGTTTGTTTTTACATAAAGGCTTAATCTGCCGGTGTGATTTGTCGGATATCGCTGTCTATAATAAGTGAGTAATTGGTATAGTAGACGACAAATCCTGGTTTGCCGCCCTTAGGCTTTTTAACATGTTTTTTTTCTACGTAATCGATCTCCACTTTTTTGCCGCCGCGCATACTGGAATAGTAGGCGGCAAGCCTGCCTGCCTCTTCGAATGTAGAGTCCGGAAGCTCACGTCCTTCTGATTTGACGATGACGTGAGAACCAGGAGCATCTTTTGTGTGGAACCACCAGTCGTTTCCAACGGCAAAATCAAAGGTGAGTTCGTCATTTTGCAGATTGTTTTTTCCAACGTACATATGAAATCCGTCACTGGAAATATAGTGGAGTGGACGATTTTTAATTTTTATTTTTTTTCTTGTAAACTTCCGGCGCATATATCCGGAACGAATAAGTTCTTCTTTAATCTCCGCGAGATCTTCCTCTGTCAGCGCAATATCCAGTGCAGTTTGAATAGATTCCAGATATAAAATTTCTTCTTTTGTCTCCTGGCTTAAATGGGAAAGTGCCTCAAAAGTGCGCTTTTGCTTGTTGTATTTATCAAAATAGCGCTGTGCATTTTCTGCCGGCGTTTTCCCCGCATCTAGAGGAATGGAAACCATTTCGTTTGTATAATAATTTAGAGCTTCCAATTTTTTTGCACCTTCCTCCAGATTGTATCCGTAAGTATGAATCAATTCCCCATATATTTTGTATTTATCACGATTTAGAGTATCCTTTAGTTGTTTGAGCTGCAAGTCATATTTCTTTCGGTTTCGTTCTAATGCAGTTTGAACAATGTGGCGCAGATCCGCTGATTTCTGCCGAATACGGGTAAGAGTATTGCGCAGGGAATAATAGGTTTCAAGGACAAGACAGATGGAAGAAAACTCTCTGCGGCTACAGTTTTTAAAATGGGTGAGAGGCAGAGAGGAAAATTCCGTTGGCTCTGCACCGTCGTAGTAGATGGCAGGTGTAAAGTTGTTGTTCTTTATATCAGACAAATAAATATGAAACTGATTGTACAGATGATGCAGTACGTCACCGGAAAACTCCTTTGCCGGGATTGAAGAATCTATGCCGCACAGAAATGCAATTTCCTCTGCCACGATTGGACTGATACCCGTAAAGCTTGTGTAAATTGCTTTCGAAAGAGGCGCTGCCTTTTCTGTCAGCAGAGAAAGAAACATTTCCTCTGATACGCAGAAAGGATCTGCTTTTTTCATCGTGTCTGGGATGAAATAGGATCTTCCAGGCAGGACCTCGCGCACAGAGCTCATTTGTGCGGAGACGTGTTTAATGCTGTCAATGATGTTTCCTTTGGCATCGCAGAAGATAATATTACTGTGCTTTCCCATGATTTCCACAACCAGCTCCTTCTGGCACAGATCTCCCAATTCGTCCAGGTGTTCGATTGTAAAATGCAGGATTCTCTCTAATCCAGGCTGCCATATATTCACAATCCTCCCACCGTTTATATGCTTGCGCAAGAGCATACAGAAGTTGGGGGCAGTCATAGGACTGGGTTTATTTTCTTCTGTCAGGTAAATCAAAGGAAGAGAAGCACTGGCCGAGATGTAAAGCCTTTTCTGGCCGGCAGCAGATTTCACAGTCAACAGTAGTTCATCTGGCTCGGGCTGTGCAATTTTTGTAATTCTTCCATTTAATAGTTCTGTTTTTAATTCATAGACGAGATTCGCCACGACAATTCCATCAAAAGCCATAATTATCCTCAATTCATATAGTATTATCTCTATGTGTTTTCCTGTTCGGAAATAGTAAAATCGTAGTCTTAAACTTAATGCAATAATTATACCACATTTAAGGCTTGCTTTCATCAGATTGCATCCAATTGTCTATAATTTTCTCAAATTGTTTTTACTTATTCTGCATACGGTTTCCATTCATAATGACCCGGTTTGAACCGATTATACCCTTAAATTTCTAACGTCACAATCAATCTTTCTTGATGAAGTTTGGCTGAAACAGCTCCGTCCAGTTTTTCCACTAATATTTTTACAACAGAAAGTCCAATCCCTGTACTTTCATTATGCCTTGATTTATCGCCTGTATAAAAACGCTCAAACAGTCTGTCAGGATTTAATTTTGTGTCTTTGGATACTGGGTTTTCAATAGAGAAAATAATTTTGCCGTTTTCTTTTTGGGTCAAACTTAAATTTATTGTTCCCGTACTATACCGTACCGCATTAGTTATCAAATTTTGAAAAATTCGTTCTACCATGATACGGTCAGAAACAAGCATAACAGAATAATCTGGAAAATGAAATTTAGGCAAAATCCCTCTTTTCTCTAAAGATGGTGCATTTTCGGCAATCAAATCAAGCAATAGATTAGATAAATTAAATTTCTCTTTTTCGGGCATCACATTTTTTGTATCTAAAACAGAAATTTCGTAAAAATCGGATATAAGAGATTTCATTTTTTCTGCTTTATTCAAAATTACTAATACACGCTGTTTCTGCTCTATTTTCGATTCTGATTTTTGAAGTAATTGCAAATGTCCCAGTATTACAGTTAATGGTGTTCGTAAATCATGTGAAATATTGACAATGGATTCTTTTAAATATTCCTCATGTCGTATTGCCTGTGCAACAGTCTGACGTTGCTTATTGTTATATTTATTCAATATTGCCGCTAATCTTTCTAAGTCTTTGTCAACGAGAGAAATATCTAACATTTTTTGAGAATTTCCGCTGACTAAGTTTGTGATTTGTTTTGTTATATTTCGTATTTGCCGTTTTAGCAGTAAATGTTTCCAAAGCAATATCAAGCAAAAAAATATTAAAATAAATATTGCTGTTTTCACGCCAGACACCTTCTTTTCATTTATTTAAAATCACTTGTCCGGAAATTACGCCATGTTAGAATAGCGAATATACCTATCCATAGAACACCTGCCATAACCGCTGGAAAAAGAACAAATTTTATATTACTAACTGCTAACCGAATTTGATAAGTTGGTAAAAATGAAACAGGAAATTTCATCATCATTCCATACCCTAAATATAAACTTAACACAAATAGCGTGACTGCTGTAACCGCTACAGATTTAGCAGTATTTTTAAAGCAAAAGCAAATCCATATTGCAACAAAAAAAATACCACTATTTAGTAAAAATGAATAGAATATGTTTTTTCCGACATGATAAATAAAATTTCCGATATCTGGAATACTGAAATATCCATATTCTTTTAAACACCCTGCAAATGGATAAATAACTGCCATAATATTAAAGAAAATCAGATATACAATAACCTTACTAATAAAAATTTCTTTTCTTGAATGTCCTGCAGTGATCTCTAAAACAATCGTGCGATTGGAAAATTCCTGCCCTAAAATCAATGCAAGCAGACAAGAAATGATAATGAGCAAAAAAGTAGAGTCATAAACCATTTTGTCAAAAATACCAGAAAGAGATATGGCAGTTGCACTATAAATCAAGTCTTGCACATAAGTATCTGCCGTAAAAAAACCAATCAAAAAAACCGTTGCCGCACCAAGCCAATACACCCGATTATGCAATAAATGATATTTTTCCATTCTAAGTAAATTACTCATTTAGATACCCCCTTTATTTTAAATCGGAACGATTAAAAATGACAACAGCTCCAAAATATAAAACTAAAATCCACAAAATATCTACTGGAATTATCGGCAATAGGAAACTATTTTGTTGTAAAGCAATAAGGCGAAATTGTCCCATTGGCAAAAACATTCCTATCTGTTGCGCGTGATTTCCGTTCATAACAAAAATCATCAAAAAGAAAACGGTTATAGATACTGCCAGACTTCTCCCTGTATCTCGGAAAATAATTGCAAGAATAAATGGAAGAAAACACATAGAGACTGTTGAAATTAAAATAATAAAAACATCTGTCCAGTTGATACATATTGGAAGATTGAATTTTAATATACCTACAATTCCATAAAATACTATGGGTAATAGTAGAAGTATCATGCACGCAATTATATAAATAAATGTTTTTGCAAATAAAATAGAACTTCGTTTATGCCCTGTATAGATATAAGTATGTAAGGTTTGCTGTCCAAAGTCGTTTCCTACAAAAAGTGCAGTAAAAATAATTATTAGGAAATACAGCAGCGGTGTATTATATAATGCCGCACAAAAAAAATCTGTCGTTAAACCTTTACTGTCCAATAAAAGTACACCATACAAAAGAAAGGATAATACTTCTAATATCAAAAAACTTTGGCTATGAACCAGTTTATAAATTTCAGCTTTCAGAAGATTTACCATTTTTAAATCCTCCTACTCTGCTTAAAAAATAATCTTCCAATGTATCGCCAGATAGTGTAAGACCTGTCACAAGAATATGCGCATCGGAGAATACCCTTGCAACCTGTTCTATATTGTCTAAGTAGTCATACAATCGGATTGTTCCATCTGGCATTACTTTATAATTATCTGTACAAAGCTGTTCGCTTAAAACAATAAGTGCCTGTTTTGTATCAAGAGTTTGAATGGCAATGTGGCGTTTACAACGCTCATCTAATTCTTGAGCAGAAATTTTTTCAATGATTTTTCCATTATCAATCAAAATAAATTCCGTTGCAGTCTGATACAATTCTTCTAAAATATGGCTTGAAACAAGAATTGTCATTCCGTATTCTCTGTTCAATGTCTTTAACAAATTTCTGACATCAACAATCCCCGCCGGGTCAAGCCCGTTAATTGGTTCATCTAAAATCAAAAACTCCGGCGTGTTCAAAAGTGCTGTTCCAATTCCAAGACGTTGCCGCATTCCCAACGAAAAATTACGGACTCGTTTATTATTCATCTGATGTAAGCCCACTAATTTTAAAGTCTTTTCAATGACTTCCTTATCGGGAATCCCCCGTTGAATACGTTGTATCTCCATATTTTGGAAAGCAGTCAAATTCGGAAATAATGCAGGAGTTTCAATCATACAGCCAATTCTTTTCCTTTGCTCCTGCAATTCTGCCGGATTTGATTTTCCCCATAAACTAAGCGTTCCGCTTGTTGAAAACGCTAATCCTGTTACCAATCGCAATAAAGTAGTTTTTCCTGCTCCATTTTGTCCGATAAAGCCATAGATTTTTCCTTGTTCAATTTGCAAACTGATATGGTCTAATGCCAAAGTATGTTTATATTTTTTTGTAAGATTTTCTGTTTCTAAAATAACTTCGCTCATAATAACAGACCTCCTCTATAGCTTCAGTATAAACAGCAATTATAAAGAATTTCTTAAATCATACAGGGAAAAGTTAAAAAAATCATAAAGCTAAGAGTTTAACTCCTAGCTTTATGCAGACGATAGCCAATCCCCCAGACAGTATCTATATATTCTTTTTTAGGGCATAATACTTTCAGTTTATTACGCAAATTACTGATATGGACATTTAATGTATTATCCTCGCTGATATACTCGGTGTTCCAAACATTTTGAAAGAGGTTTGCTTTAGAAAATATTTTATCTGGGTACTTCATCATTAATTCTAAAATTGCAAATTCTTTTGCGGTTAAAGACAATTCCTTTCCTTGTAAGAAAGCTGTATTTTTATTTATATCTAAAATTAAATCCTCATACTGTAACCGGCTTTGCGGTGCTTTCTGAAATTGCACTCGCCGTAAGCTGCTTTCAATTCGAGCAAGCACTTCTTCCATATCAAAAGGTTTCGTAATATAGTCATCTGCCCCCAAACGTAATAAATCCACTTTGTTCTGGGTTGTTTCTTTTGCAGATATAATAAGAACTGGAACAGTGTCAGATTTTCTTATGTCGGAAAGAACAACATCACCACTCCGATACGGCAACATAATATCAAGAATCACCAAATCTATTGTGTCTTTTTGCAGAATTTCCAATACACGCAGTCCGTCATATTGACTGATTACCTCGTATTTGTTTTCTGTCAAAAAATCGGATAATAATTTATTGATTTCCACATCATCTTCAATTATTAAAATTTTATACTGCATATTTTATCTCACTTTTCAAACTATAACTTCCTCTATTTTTGAGTAATAGTATAATATATTCCTCTGGTGCAGGTTGGTTATTACCCAAATATCGCTTGAAGTTTGCCTGTACTTCCAGGTTGGTGCTGTCCATGGTTTCATCAATGGCAGCTTCTATATTTTCTTATATTTCTGATAGTCAGACACTGCTTAGTTTTGCACCAGCCTTTCATATTTTTTTAAATTATACCACAAGCAGCTTATATTTTGTCAAAAAGAAGGAGTTTTTACTTAATTTTTGTATCAGCTCAGCCGCAATAAGCACGAAGTGCGGTTTTAGGAATAGCGCGGGCTGGACTGTTACTTATTTTTAAAAAGAGAAGCTGTATTTTGAGGCTATAAGGGATTTTCCCAAAGACATAAAAAAGACTGTTTGAAGGTTGACCTCACACTATTGTAGGGGGTATAATAGCGTAGGTGTACAAAGGAGAAATATCTGCCTTTTGTACTGGCTCCAATTTTAATTATAAAAACAGGGGATACATAATATGATAAAAAGCATGACTGGCTATGGAAGATGTGAGATACAAAAGGATTCCAGAAAATATACGGTGGAACTAAAAAGTGTGAATCACCGCTATCTGGACGTCAATATCCGTATGCCAAAGAAACTGAATTTTTTTGAAACAGCAATCCGAAATCTGCTGAAACAGTATGCAAATCGCGGAAAGGTGGATATATTCATCACCTATGAGAATTTATCTGAAGGAGAAGGGGCTTTGAAGTATAATGCGTCTCTTGCAGGTGAATACTTGAAGTATTTAAAGCAGATGGAGGAAGAATTTTCTTTAGAAAATGATGTCAAGGTGTCCGCTTTGTCCCGTTATCCAGAGGTACTTACGTTAGAGGAACAGTGTGAGGATGAAGAAGAGCTTTGGCTGGGATTAAAGGATGCGCTTACCGGAGCGTTCCAGCAGTTTGTGGAGACGCGTACTGCGGAAGGAAGACATTTAAAAGAAGACATTCTTGAAAAATTAACGGGAATGGAGAAGCTGATTGCATCAGTGGAGGAGCGTTCGCCCCAGATTATGGCAGAATACAGAGAAAAACTGGAGACTAAGGTAAAGGAACTACTTTGCGATACGCAGATAGAAGAAAGCCGGATTGCAGCGGAGGTGATTCTGTTTGCAGATAAAATCTGTACAGATGAGGAAGTGGTGAGGCTAAAAAGCCATGTCTTGAATATGCGGAAGACTTTAGAGGAAAAAGAAGGGATCGGCAGGAAGCTGGATTTTATTGCTCAGGAGATGAACCGAGAGGCAAATACCATTCTTTCGAAAGCGAATGATTTGGAAGTATCTAATTATGCGATCGGGCTAAAGACAGAGATCGAAAAAATCAGAGAACAGATACAAAATATAGAATAAAAAGATAACGAAGTATAAAAAAGTTGGAGAAAGATATGAGAAAAAGAGGGATTCTGATTGTTGTTTCTGGATTTTCCGGTGCCGGAAAAGGAACACTGATGAAGGAGCTACTTTCTAAGTATGAAGAAACGTATGCATTGTCTATCTCTGCTACTACAAGAAGCCCAAGAGAAGGGGAACAGGAGGGCAGAGAATATTTTTTCAAGACAAAAGACGAATTTGAAAAAATGATTGCGAAAGAGGAATTGATCGAGTATGCTAGATATGTGGAAAATTATTACGGGACACCGAAAGCATATGTAGAAAAAATGCTCGATTCCGGAAAAGATGTGATTCTGGAAATTGAAATCCAGGGTGCATTGAAGGTAAAAAAGAAGTTTCCGGATACGCTGCTTTTGTTCGTCACGCCGCCGTCGATTGCAGAACTGAAAAAGCGTCTGGTGGGGAGAGGAACGGAGACAATGGAAATGATCGAGTCCCGTATGAAGCGGGCTGCCCAGGAAGCGGAAGGCATGGAGCTCTACGATTATCTGATTGTCAATGATGATCTGAAAGCCTGTGTAGAAGAGATGCATGCCATTATCCAGGGAGAACATCTGCGCAGCAGCCGTAACAGTGAATTTATACAGGAAATAAAAGAAGAATTAAGAAAAATTTGAAAAAGGGATCAGAAAGGAGAAAGGATTATGCTGCACCCATCTTATACAGATTTAATGAAAGTGGTAAATAAGGATGTTGAAGAGGGAGAGACAAAGATCGTAAACAGCCGGTATTCGATTGTTCTTGCGACATCCAAGCGGGCGAGACAGCTCATAGATGGAGAACCATCTCTCGTTCATACAAAAAACGGAGAGAAGCCGCTTTCCATTGCAATCGAAGAACTGAATGAAGGAAAGTTAAAGATTATCGCTGAAAACGCAGAAGAATAAAAAGAAAGGACAGATGCGCATGTGTGGTATCTGTCCTTTCCACTGTAAAGGAGACAAGGATGAAGGTATTGTTTATCTCTCTTGGATGTGATAAGAATCTGGTGGATACAGAAGTGATGCTGGGACTTTTAGATTCGAAAGGATACCAGATGACAGATGATGAGGCAGAGGCGGACGTAATTGTGATCAATACCTGCTGCTTTATCCATGATGCGAAGGAAGAAAGTATCCAGAACATCCTAGAGATGGCAGAATATAAAAAGAACGGAAAAGTAAAAGCACTGATTGTGACAGGCTGTCTCGCACAGAGATACCGCGAGGAGATTTTACAGGAGATACCGGAGGTGGATATTGTTCTGGGCGTGACTGCATATGATAAAATATTGGAAGCAGTGGACGAAGCACTGAAAGGCAAAAGTGAAGTGATACTCAAGGACAAGGATATGCTTCCACTCGTGGATACAAAGCGGCTTGTCACTACGGGAGGACATTTTGCCTATCTGAAAATTGCGGAAGGGTGTGACAAATGCTGTACATACTGTATCATACCTAAAATAAGGGGGAATTTTAGAAGTGTTCCCCTGGAACGACTTTTAAAGGAAGCAGAAGAACTTGCAAAGCAGGGAGTCAAAGAGTTGATTTTAGTAGCGCAGGAGACGACGCTATACGGAACAGATTTATATGGGAAGAAAACACTGCCTCTTCTATTGAAAGAATTATGCAAAATTGCAGGACTTAGGTGGATACGGTTACTATACTGCTATCCGGAGGAGATCACAGAGGAGCTTATCCAGGTGATGAAGGAAGAAAAGAAGATCTGCCACTATTTGGATTTGCCGATCCAGCACGCAAGTGATGCGGTTTTAAAACGGATGGGAAGAAGAACCACAAAGGCGGAAATAAAAGAAATGATTGCAAAGCTGCGGAAAGAAATTCCGGACATCTGCCTGCGGACTACTTTGATTACAGGATTTCCCGGAGAGACAAAAAAGCAGCATGAAGAATTGCTGGAATTTATAGATGAAATGGAATTTGACCGTTTGGGTGTATTTACATATTCCGCGGAAGAGGATACCCCCGCAGCCGGCATGCCGGATCAGATTCCAGAGGAGGTAAAAGAGGAGCGACAGGCGGAGCTGATGGAGCTTCAGCAGGAAATTGCCTTCGACAATGCAGATGCGATGGTTGGAAAAGAAGTATTGGTGATGGTAGAGGGAAAGGTTGCAGATGAGAATGCATATGTAGGACGCACTTATCGGGATGCACCAAATGTGGACGGGCTGATATTCATCAATACAGAAGAGGTGCTGGTATCCGGAGACTTCGCTAAGGTGAAGGTAACAGGCGCCATAGATTATGATTTGATAGGAGGATTAGTAGAATGAATCTGCCAAATAAACTGACGGTTTTAAGAGTAATAATGGTTCCTTTTTTTGTGTTTTTTATGCTTACAGATGTAGGAGGAGCAGCAAATAAGTGGATTGCTCTTGCACTTTTCGTGATTGCCAGCCTAACAGATATGCTGGATGGGAAGATAGCAAGAAAATACAATCTAGTGACAAATTTTGGGAAATTTATGGATCCGCTTGCAGATAAGCTGCTCGTATGCTCAGCTATGATTTGTTTGATTCCGCAGAAAAAGCTTTCTGCCGGAATTGTGATTGTGATTATTGCAAGAGAATTTATTATCAGTGGCTTCAGGCTGGTGGCATCCGACAATGGAATTGTGATTGCTGCAAGCTATTGGGGAAAATTTAAGACCGTATTCCAGATGGCAATGATCATTGTTCTAATTGCAGATTTTGGAGGTGTATTTGATGTAATTGGAGAGATTCTCATCTGGATTGCGCTCGCGCTTACGCTCATTTCACTGTTTGACTATATTATGAAAAATAAGCAGGTGCTGACACAAGGAGGCATGTAAAATGGAATTAGAAGAAAAAGTGGTTGAAGCGCTTTTTAGACGTCATATGACAGTTACTACGGCAGAATCTTGCACAGGAGGGCTCATTGCAGGAACGCTTGTCAATGCGGCAGGAGCATCAAAGGTACTGTGTGAAGGATACATTACGTATTCTAATGAAGCAAAAGAACGCTTGGTGGGCGTGCAGCGTGAGACGTTGGAGAACTATGGTGCCGTTAGTGCACAGACTGCAAAAGAGATGGCTCTTGGAGCAGCGAAAGCGGCAGGAGCAGAGGCGGCGTTGAGTGCGACGGGAATCGCCGGACCAGGTGGGGGAACAAAAGAGAAGCCGGTGGGTCTTGTTTATATCGGTTGTTTCGTGGACGGCAATGTGACAGTGAAGGAATGTCACTTTAATGGAAGCCGGATGGAGAACCGGCTGATGACTGTACAGACGGCGCTTAAGATGCTGCTTGAAATGTTAGAGGAAAGACCGAATTAGCGTGGAAACTTGTACAAAGTACCGATTGACGAATGTCGAAAATTGTGCGAAAATACCTGTATATGGTGCAGGGCTGACCTTTCGCGGCAGGTGGCGTGAGGTCGTCCGTTTTTGTGCGGAAAAAGGCAACGTGCCGTATAGGAAGAAAATTATAGATATTTGAAAGGAGTTTTAACATGATTTATTCACATGAAGTAGAAATGATGTGTCCGGTGGCTCAGGGTGCTAATCACGGACCAGCTCCGATTCCGGAAGAAGCAAAATGGGTGCAGGCAAAAGAGATCAAGGATATTTCCGGTTTGACACACGGTGTAGGCTGGTGTGCTCCGCAGCAGGGAACATGTAAGCTGACGCTCAACGTGAAAGACGGAATTATTCAGGAAGCGCTGGTTGAGACAATCGGATGTTCTGGAATGACTCATTCTGCAGCTATGGCATCTGAGATCCTTCCGGGAAAAACAATTTTAGAGGCATTAAACACAGACTTAGTTTGTGATGCAATCAATACAGCAATGAGAGAATTGTTCTTACAGATTGTATACGGAAGAACACAGAGCGCTTTCTCAGAAGACGGGCTTCCGATCGGTGCAGGATTAGAAGACCTTGGAAAAGGACTGCGTTCTCAGGTAGGAACAATGTATGGAACATTGGCAAAAGGTCCTCGTTATCTGGAAATGGCAGAGGGTTATGTAACAGGTATTGCTCTGGATGAGAAAGATGAGATCATAGGATACCAGTTCGTAAGTCTTGGAAAATTCACTGACTTTATCAAGGCAGGCGATACACCAAATGATGCTTGGGAAAAAGCAAAAGGACAGTATGGCCGTGTAGCTGATGCAGTGAAAATTATCGATCCACGTAAAGAATAGTCAAAAAGGCGGGCAGAAAATGCAGAAGTGAACCACACTGGCAGGAACAAAGTTCATTTTGCATCCGCGGCAAATGGATACAGATAACATTAGAATAATCAGGAGGACAATAGAATGGCTTTATTTGAATCATATGAAAGAAGAATTGATAAAATCAATGAAGTATTAAATAGCTATGGCATTGCTTCTCTGGAAGAAGCAGAGAAGATTACAAAAGATGCCGGACTGGATGTTTATAATCAGATTAAGGGAATCCAGCCAATCTGTTTTGAGAATGCATGCTGGGCATATATCACTGGCGCGGCAATCGCGATCAAAAAAGGGTGTACAAGAGCAGCAGACGCGGCAGCGGCAATCGGAGAAGGACTGCAGGCATTCTGTATTCCAGGTTCGGTTGCAGATCAGAGAAAAGTAGGCTTAGGACATGGAAACCTTGGCAAAATGCTTCTGGAGGAGGAGACAGACTGCTTCGCATTCCTTGCAGGGCATGAATCTTTCGCAGCGGCAGAGGGCGCTATCGGTATTGCAGAGAAAGCAAACAAAGTCCGCAAAAAACCACTGCGTGTTATCTTAAACGGTCTTGGAAAAGACGCGGCAAAGATTATTTCCAGAATCAATGGATTTACATATGTACAGACAGAGTATGACTACTATACAGGAGAATTGAAGGAAGTATCCAGAACTGCTTATTCAGACGGACTTCGTTCAAAAGTAAACTGCTATGGGGCAAATGATGTACGTGAAGGTGTCGCAATCATGTGGAAGGAAGGTGTTGACGTTTCTATCACAGGAAACTCTACAAACCCGACACGTTTCCAGCACCCAGTTGCGGGAACATACAAGAAAGAGTGTGTAGAGGCAGGAAAGAAATATTTCTCTGTAGCTTCCGGCGGCGGTACAGGACGTACTCTTCACCCAGATAATATGGCGGCAGGGCCGGCTTCCTATGGAATGACAGATACCCTGGGACGTATGCACTCTGACGCACAGTTTGCAGGATCTTCTTCTGTGCCGGCTCACGTAGAGATGATGGGACTTATCGGTGCAGGAAACAATCCAATGGTCGGAATGACGGTAGCGGTTGCTGTAAGCATCGAAGAAGCACATAAAGAAGGTAAATTCTAAGAAACCTACAGTAAAACCCCAGTGGTGCATCACTGGGGTTTTCTATTCGCTTTTGTATGCGATGGACTTCATTCTGCAGGCTGGTTACCGACTATTTTTATGTAGACTATTGTATAATTTAGATAACAGTATTTTTACTGTGGCTCTATCGGGCAGGATGACTATATAGGAGGCTCTCCTGGCAGGAAGGAAGAATATGAACAGGGAAAGGAAGGAAGAAAAATGAGAAAAAATTTTGGAGCAAAACCGTTTACGTATCCACAACCGGTTTTGATTATTGCTACTTATGGGGAAGATGGAACACCGGACGCTATGAATGCGGCGTGGGGAGGAATCAGCGAGTCTAATCAGATTTCCATGTGCTTAAGTGCGGGACATAAAACTGTAAAAAATATTCTGGCGCGTAAGGCGTTTACTGTTAGTATGGCAGATGAAGCGCATGTTGTGGAGGCGGATTATGTGGGAATCGTTTCAGGAAATAAAGTGCCAGATAAACTAGAAAGGGCGGGACTTCACACCTTTCCAAGTGAATTCGTTGACGCGCCACTGATAGAGGAATTCCCTATGGCGCTGGAGTGCAGGCTTATTAGCTACGATACAGAATATGAACGTGTAGTGGGAGAGATTGTAAATGTAAATGCGGATGAAAAAATATTGGATGAAAACGGAAAAATAGATCCGGCAAAATTAAAGCCAATTACATTTGATCCTGTAAATTATACTTATCTGGCATTGGGGGAGAAAGTCGGAAATGCATTTAAAGATGGGAATATGCTAAAATAGATATAAATTATGAAAATGCTGAATCTTAATTTCAAGATTCAGCATTTTTGTATGCACGCGTAGTATTTCGTTCGATTAAAGTGGGTTCTATGATAATCTTTCTAGGCTCTTTCGAAGGTTCCTCCAGCAGATCGATCATAACCTTAGAAGCTTCCGATGATATTTTCTCTACATGCTGGCTGACAGTAGTAAGCTGTATCCGGTGTAGTCCGGAATAAACGATGTTATCGAAGCTAACGAGGGATATATCATCTGGTATTCGTATACCATGTTCTTCGCAGTAATCCATGAAACCGAGAGCAAGTAGGTCATTTGATAAAAGAAAAGCAGAAGGAAAATCAGGGGAAGAGGACAGGGAAAAAATCTTTTTCGCAGCCTCATAGCCTGTTTCCATCTTCCAGTTCAGATCAAAGAGACAATACTGTTCATTATATGTCAGGCAATAATTTTTGAGAGCCTGCCGGTACCCTAAAAAACGCTGGTAAGAAGCTGTAGAGCTTTTATGATGTCCGGACATAAAGCTAATTTTTTTATGTCCGAGATTGATCAGATGTCTGGCAGCGATATAACCCGCCTGAAAGTTATCTGTGACGACAAAGGAGCCACTGTAATGTTCAGTGATACGGTTGACAAGCAGAATAGGAAGCTCCAGCTTATTGATATACTTATCGGCTTCTTTGCTGTTGACAGTTACAAGAATGATTCCACAGTAATGATACTGTTTGGCAAATTGAATAAACTCTAATTCCTTGCGAAAATCATATTCACTGTTAAAAGTTGTGACGATATAGCCGTGTGTATCTAAATTTTTCTGGATTCCAAAAGCGAGATCAGCATAAAATGGATTCCGTATATCACCGAGGATCAATGCTACCATATTGCTCTTACCGCGGCTTAAGCTCTGGGCGATTGTATTGGGACGGTAACCGATCTCATCTACAAAATTAAGAATTTTTTCTCTTACAGAGTCACTGACTCCAGGGGCATTATTGATAGCACGTGATACTGTAGAAGGAGAAACCTTAAGCATTTTAGCGACCTCAGCTATTGTATAAGAATGTTTATCCATAAATTTTATCCCCTTAACCTGATATTGTTTCCGAATATTAATTAATATAGTTGTAGTATAACATTTTTCAGGAAAAAAGAAAATAAGAAGACATCTCTCTTTTATAAGTTAATACTCTGGCAGGAGAGATGTCCTCTTGAAAAAATGCTGTATATATTTCTTTAGTGACAGGTCAAAGAAAATAATATCTTTTTATACATTTCCTCCTTTTGCTTAAAGTCCTCCGGTGTAGAAGCTATACTTGCAATGACCAGGCGCTTGGTTACATCACAGTAAGTAGTGAGTTGTAGCGACAATATTGTTTCTTCTTTTCCGAAGGAACGGTAAACAGAATGGTTAGCCCGAATAGAAGAGTGCATAAGGTAAGCCTTATGCGGCAATCCTTCTGCTGGTTCTATAGAGACGATCTCAAAGCGGTCTTTTTTGTTTTTCTTTTGCTTCCTCTTATACTGCACTTGAATTTCCTGCATATACTCATCGATCGTTGTCTCCTTCTTTAGCTTTGCCCACCTCAATGATAGGGAGGCCTGGTCAGGGCTGCGCTTATCAGCAGAACGATCGATTTTAGCGAAGCCATCGTGAAATGCGAAAGACTTACTGGGATTTACATATATCTGCCACGTATCTGGATGTAGGATACCTACTCCATAAACTTGAAACGGAATCAAATGATACTCTTCAGATACGATTTTCTGTAAGTGGTTAGGCTGATGAAAATCTTGTTCTGCAAGATTCCCTCTGTTAAAACGAAACATATACAACATCCTTTCTGCACAAAATTATTTATTGTTTACAGCGGCGATAGTAGCATCTGTCAGAGAAGAAAGCTCTGCGCCGGAGTAAATGATAGAATCAATTCTTGTATGATATTTAGAAATTACATCTTCAGGAACCTTGGTAAACAGACTGATGACAACAAGCAGAGCAGTATTTGCTACCAATGCCCAGATAAGCGCTGAAAAACCAAGCGGAGGAGTCACAAAGAAAGTAAAGACAGTTGCAACAATGAGTCCTCCGACAGTACCTGCAATCGCACCCTCTTTAGAAGCTTTCTTCCAGAATAGGCCTGCCATTGTGGCGGGAAGTATCTGTGCAAAGAATGGAGAAGAAAGCTTGTATGCATAGTCGGTAATGGACGCTGGTCGGATTGCTACGATGATCAATGTGATTACCATAAGGATCAAAAGGACAATACGTCCAAATTTTACGACTTGTTTTGGGTCAGATGTCTTTCCCTTCAGCTCATATACATGATGCAGATAGATATCTCTGGAGGCCATCGCACTTGCGGAAAGCAAAAGGGAATCAGCCGTAGAGACACCAAATGCAAACAGACACAGCAGAGAGATAAATGCGATAAACGGTGGAGCGTACTGTGTAGATAATACGGCAACAATGTTGTCTGGCTGCGAAAAACCAGGCCCTAAAATTGCAGGGGCAATGATTGCACCGATTAATACGATAGGAGTATAAACCAGCACATAGGAAATTGGCATAGCCCAAGACATCTGACGGAAGTTTTCCTTACTGGAAGCAACGAAGGTTCTCATGAAAATATGAGGCCATACAACCGTTGCAATAGCTCCGGTAAGCGCGTTCCCGACTATTCCTTTCCAGTCAAAAGCTCCGTTTGGCCCGGGAGTGGAAAGAATACTGAAGGTTCCGTTCTGTCTCATAATATCTACGGCCTCGGCAAACCCTCCATTTGGAAAATAGTGCATCGTCAGATAAACAATTAATGTGATTAGGGTACCGAATCCCAAGCACATATGGAAGGTATCCATCCAGGCAACCGATCCCATACCTCCGCCGACAATATGTAAGGATACGACGATCGTTCCGACAGCGACAGCGATCACGTAGGGAACTAGTCCATCTGTTGTAACGACAACAGCATCCCCTATAGCGATGAGCTGCATGGCAACATAGGGAACAATGAAAAGTACTAGGACAATAGAAACGAGCAGGCCATATCCTTCAGAATAATATCTGGAACGCAGATAGTCTACTGGCGTCGTAAAACCATACTCTTTTCCTAAAAGCCACAATCTGTATCCGAGAGCTACGAACATCAGGCCGGCTACCATACCTCCGGTGTTAGAATAGAAACCGATACCGTCTTTGTAAATACCGGCAGGAGCACCGTAAAATGCAAGGGCGCTGAATACAGAAATAGATGTAGTACATAACAGAACAAAAGGATTTAATCCTCGGTCAGCAGTGAAAAATTTTTCAGAAGATTCACTGGTAGATTTAAAGGAACGAAAGCCATGCCATACAATAAAGACGGCATAAATTAAAATTCCTAAACTGATAAGAACAGCTGGGTTCATAAATATCCTCCTTATTATCTCATTCGTTTAAAATTCCTATTTTACATGTTCCTGGGTATTGAAAAAAGCGTTGTAATAAAGACCCCAGACGATTGCAGCAGGTACAGGTAAAAATAAAAGTATACATAGCTGCAAAGGCAGCCAACCAAAAAGAATCGGGTTGGGTAAAAACGTGACTAATATGTAATCAATAAAGAAATAAATAATATTAAAGATTACAAATGCTATTTTTACACCTTTTTTCATAGATCTGTCTCCTTTCTGAATGTAGTAATATGTTGATATAGAGAAACCGATAACAAAATCAGAGAGGAGATTAACGAAATCGATTTCTCTAAAATATGAGTAGATAATATCACAAGGGGGGGGGTAAAAACAAGATATAAATACAAAAAAGAGTGCATATTGTATATGATATACAAAAATGATGTATAAAATATATAAAAAATATACAAATAAAAAGAGGGCAGTACAGAAAAGTGAAATGTACAGAATAACTAAAAAAATACGATAAGATATAGAAGAAATGTGTATTGACTTGCGAAAATGCGTTTGATATGATGAAAAATAAAGAAATCGATTGCGTAATGACTGACCTTAAAATGTGAGGTATATGCAGAGGGAGGAAAAAGAGTGATAGAAGGAAGTTCTATGTGGGATAATGAAATAACCCGAGATATGATACAGAAAAGTGTTTCGGCAGAAAAGATAATCGACACTTTTCCGGAATTACCCGTAAATTTGTATGAAGCACTGAAAAAGTCAGTTTCACAGCATGCAGAAAAAACACTGCTGTATGATGATAGAAAAAAGAAATACAGTTATCGGGAAGTTCTGGAGAAGGTGGATGAACTTGCGGCTTTTTTGTATTATGTAAAGTCTGTCAGAGAAGGAACACATGTGGGGCTGCTTATGTATAACTGTGTTGAATTTTGTGTTGCTTTTTTAGCACTGTCAAAACTAGGGGCGGTCACAGTTCCTTTGCCGAGCAAGTTTAAAAAGGCGGAGGTGCTGCCTTTGATTGAGCGTGCGGAAGTAAAGGTTTTGATCTGCGATGAAGACTATACAGGATGGTTCAAAGAAAGATTTGCGGAAAAAACTGTGCTGACTGTGACCGGTGTGGGAGAGCGATATGGGTTTGAAACGGTATTTCAGGGATGGGAGAACCGTAATACGGACATAGAAGAAACAAAGAGAAACAAAAGGGGAAAGACTGAGGACACGGCGATTATTATGTTTACATCAGGTACGACTTCCCAGAGTAAGGGGGTAGTGCTTAAAAATTATAATGTAATGCATGCCGTGGAAGTATATAGAAGGACGCTGGGCATTACGGATAGAGATATTTCTGTAATTGCAACCCCGATTTATCATATTACCGGTCTCGTTGCTCTATTGGGCTTATTCGTTCATGTGGGTGGAACCTTGCATATTCATAAATTTTTTGATGCAAAGAGGGTGATAGAGGACGCGGTAAAATATGGATTTACTTTTCTGCATGCTTCCCCAACTGTTTTTAATTTACTTATACAAGAGGGAGAAAACGAAAAAGAAATTCCGGCTTTAAAATCATTTGCATGCGGAAGCAGCAATATGACGAAGGAGAAGCTGCTGCGGTTACATAATTGGCTTCCACATTCAAAATTCCATACAGTTTATGGGCTTACAGAAACGACTTCACCTGCGACGGTGTTTCCAGATGATGCTGCCAGCAGCGTATATATTGGTTCCTCTGGCCTGCCTGTTCCGGGAACAAAATTCAAAATTGTGAATGAGGAGCGAAAAGAAGTTCTACAAGGAGAGGTGGGGGAGATTGCTCTAAGCGGAAGCGTTGTTCTGGATTGCTATTATAAACAACAGTCGGACAGCCTGGAGGATGGGTGGCTGTATACAGGAGATTTAGGATATTTTAATGAAGAAGGGTACCTATATGTAGTGGATCGAAAGAAAAATATGATTAACCGAGGAGGAGAAAAAATCTGGTGTTATGACGTGGAAAATGAGATTGCTGCAATAGAAGGTGTGCAGGATAATGCGGTGGTCGGCATACCGGATGAATTATATGGAGAAGTAGCAGCGGCGCTGATACAGCCTGCTGTAGGATATACTTTGACAGAAGAAAAAATCAAAAGGTATTTGAAGACACGTA
Source organism: Mediterraneibacter flintii (assembly GCF_055387595.1). Classification (NCBI taxonomy): domain Bacteria; kingdom Bacillati; phylum Bacillota; class Clostridia; order Lachnospirales; family Lachnospiraceae; genus Mediterraneibacter; species Mediterraneibacter flintii. The sequence goes on along the minus strand of NZ_AP031405.1, from coordinate 2,133,193 downwards.
TGGCAAAATATAAAATACCTGTGAAAATCAAGATGGTGGAGGAGATACCACAGACACCAAATGGAAAAACGGATAAAGTGGCAATTAAAAAAATATTGATGGAGGAAAACTAAATGTTAAAAGCAAACTTTATTACAGCAAAAGAGGCGGTAGGGTACATACAGGATAATATGACGGTGTGCCCGATTGGAATGACGCTTGTCAGTGCCAGTGAAGCGGTATTAAAAGAAATTGAAGCTTCCTATCTTGAAACGGGACATCCGGCAAACCTTACCTTGCTGCATTCCTGCGGACAGAGCGACCGGAAGGATGGAATACAGCATTTTGCCCATGAAGGGCTCGTGACGCGGATTATAGGTTCCCATTGGGGCCTACAGCCTCGATGGATGGAGATGATCGCGAACAACAAGGTAGAAGCGTACTGTCTGCCCCAGGGACAGATCGCGCAATTATACAGAAGTATGGCATGTGGACTGCCGGGGAAGATGTCGAAGGTGGGATTGGGAACGTTCGTAGATCCCCGCTATGAAGGTGGAAAAATGAATGAGCGTACAAAGGCGTTGGACGACATTGTAGAGATTATGGAATACCACGAAGAGGAATATATGTTTTATAAACAGATTCCAATTGACATCTGCCTGATACGAGGAACAGAATGTGACGAAATGGGGAATCTCACGACAGAGGAAGAAGCGATGAAGCTAGAAGTTCTGGCAGGGGTTCTGGCGGCAAAAAGATTTGGCGGAAAGGTGATTGCACAGGTAAAAAGAGTCGTGCAGACAGGCACTTTGAATCCGAAAGCGGTAACAGTACCTGGAGTGTTCATTGACGGGATTGTTGTGTGCGAAAATCCAGATGTAGACCACAGACAGACCTCTTCATGGATTTTTGATCCTTCTTATTCCGGACAGGCAAGAGTGCCGCAGAATGCTATAGAGCCACTTCCAATGAGTGTAAGAAAATTTATAGGCAGAAGGGCGATAGAAGAAGTATATCCGGGTTGTGTTGTAAATTTAGGAACAGGGATTCCCAATGATGTGATTGGAAATATCAGCAATGAGGAAGGAATCAATGACGATATTATGATCACTGTGGAGTCAGGTATATACGGAGGTGTACAGGCAGGGGGAATCGACTTTGGAATCGGACAGAATTTGTATGCCATGATAGGACACCATGAACAGATGGATTATTATAATGGCGCGGGTGTGGATGTAACGTTTATGGGCTTTGGTGAATTAGATGGGCAGGGAAATGTAAATGCGACGAAGATGGGGCCGAGGTGTACGGGCTGCGGCGGTTTCATTGATATTACCCAGAATGCCAAGAAGGTTGTATTTTGCGGGACATTTACAGCAAGCGGGTGTGAATTTCGGTTTGATGACCATAAACTTACAATTGTAAAGGAAGGAAAAATACGAAAAATGGTATCCCAGGTAGCGCAATATTCTTTTAATGGAAAGCTATCCAGAGAGAAGAAGCAAGAGGTATTCATTGTGACAGAACGCGCTGTGTTTAAGCTAGTGGAAGAAGGTGTTATGCTTATCGAAATTGCACCGGGGATTGATTTGGAAACACAGGTGCTCGCTTTGATGGACTTTACACCGATTATAGCCAAGGATTTGAAACGAATGGATGAAAATCTGTTTTCTGACGGGCCGGTTGGAATGAAAGATAGGATTTTAGCTAAATCAAAGTAAAAATAAAAAATGGAGGTAAGAAAAATGAGACTGGAAGGAAAAGTAGCAATCGTAACAGGAGCAGGCAGAGGACTTGGGCGTGGAATCGCTGTGAAACTGGCGGAGGAAGGCGCAAAGGTGATTGCGGCAGATATGGCTCCCGCGGAAGAAACCGTGAAACAAATCAAAGAAACGGGAGGAGAAGCCTCTGTATATACGGTGAATGTGGCAAAACAGGAAGAAGTACAATCTATGGTGCAGTTTGCGATCGATACATATGGTAAGTTAGATATTATGGTGAATAATGCCGGAATTAACAGGGATGGCATGCTGCATAAGATGCCGGTAGAAAACTGGAATACAGTGATTGACGTGGATTTGACAGGAACCTTTTATGGAACACAGGAAGCTGTAAAATATATGCGTGAGAAAGGTTATGGAAGAATCATTAATATTTCGTCGGGAAGCTGGCTTGGAAATGTCGGACAGGCAAATTATGCGGCGGCAAAAGCGGGCGTTGTGGGGCTTACAAAGACAGCGGCGCGAGAAAATGCACGAAAGGGTATTACCTGCAATGTGATATGTCCAGGGTTTATTGAAACAGATATGACACTGAAGTTAAAAGAAGTAAATGACGGAGCAGCATGGGAGAGTATGATGAAGAGAATTCCCGCAGGATATGCAGGAAAACCTTCAGATGTAGGAAATATGGTAGCCTTCCTTGCATCTGACGAGGCGGCTTATATTACATCAGAAGTGATCAATGTAGGCGGTGGAATGATCGTATAAGGAAACTATATACCCTAAAGGGTGCACCGCAACACATTCCCTTCGGGAAGGCGGGCTTTGGCCGACAAGGTATGACAATCAGACAGGAGGAGAAAAATGAAGATTTCGGTAATCGGAGCAGGACTAATGGGCAGTGGAATTGCCCAGACATGCGCGCAGGCTGGATACGAAGTCGTAAATATCGACGTGTTTGAACCGGCAATAGAAAAGGCGAAGTCGAATATCGAGAAATTGTTTGCGCGGAAGATCGAAAAAGGTAGTATGACGGAAGACGAAAAGGAGAAGATTCTATCAAAAATATCATACAGCAGCCAGATGGAAGCGGTAAAGGGCAGTGCGATCGTTGTGGAAGCTGTGCCGGAAAAAATAGATTTAAAGAAAACAGTTTTCGAGCAGCTTGATAAGATTGCAGATGCAGACGCAATTCTGGTTTCCAATACTTCAGGACTTAGTATTTCTGAAATGGCGGCGGCAACGATGCGGCCTCATAAAGTCATGGGTGTACATTTCTTCTATCCAGCACCAGTGATGAAACTGGCGGAATTGATCCGCGGGATTGCGACGGACGAGGATACCTACAACAAAGTCAGAGAGTTTGCTGTCAGTCTTGGCAAGACGGTAGTAGATGCACCGGAGTATCCTGGCTTTATTGTGAATCGTATTTTGGTTCCTATGCAGAATGAAGCAGCTTTTATGGTAATGGAAGGGTGTAAGCCAGAGGATGTAGACAATGCTATGAAGCTAGGGGCGAATCATCCCATGGGGCCATTGGAGCTGACGGATTTTGTGGGAGTGGATGTGATGCTGGCAACCATGACAGGGCTTTATAATGGTTTTCACGACAGCAAGTACAGACCGTGTCCACTTCTTGAGACAATGGTGAAAGCAGGACATCTGGGGAGAAAAAGCGGACAGGGATTTTATAAATACAACAAATAGGAAAGAAAAAAGCAATAACAGTTAGAAATAGACGAAAGAGTGGAAAATGAAAGGAGAAGAAATATGAGAGAAGTAGTGATTGTCAGTGGAGTAAGACTTCCGGTAGGAAGCTTTGGAGGAAGTTTGAAAAATATTTCTGCTATTGACATGGGGGCAATGGTGGTAAAAGAAGCGGTAAACCGCGCCGGAATAAAACCGGCGGAGGTAGATGAAGTAGTGATCGGGCAGGTAGGGGAAATCGCTGAAAATGGATTTGTGGCAAGAGCGATCAGCTTAAAAGCAGGAATGCCAAAAGAGACGACTGCATATTCCGTTAACCGCCAATGTGGTTCGAGCCTGCAGGCGATCGCAGAAGCTGTGATGGAAATTCAGACAGGGCAGGCGGATGTAGTGGTTGCCGGAGGCGCAGAGAGTATATCCCAGCTTCCTTATTACGTAAAGGATGCGCGTTGGGGAGCGAGGATGGGACACAAAGTGTTTGAGGACGGAGTGATTGATATCCTCACTTGGCCTCTTGATGGAAACCATAACGGTGTAACGGCGGAAAATGTGGCACAAAAATACCAGGTGACAAGAGAAGAACAGGATGAATTTGCCCTGGAAAGTCATCGGCGTGCTTGTGCGGCGATCAAAGAAGGAAAATTTAAAGAAGAGATTCTGCCAGTGGAACTAAAAGACAGGAAAGGAAATGTAACAATTTTTGATACAGATGAAGGGCCAAGAGACGGACAGACAATAGAGAAACTGGCAAAATTAAGGCCTTGCTTTGTAAAAGACGGAACAGTCACCGCGGGTAATTCTTCCAGTTTAAATGACGGGGCGGCTGCGGTCGTGGTTATGGCGAAAGAAAAGGCAGAAGCGCTGGGAGTTATTCCAAAGTTGAAGATAGAAGGATATGCGGTTGCGGGATTTGACGCGGAGCTGATGGGATACTCTCCGAAGTTCTCCAGCGAAAAACTGGCAGAAAAATTAGACATTAACCTAAAAGACATTGATATGTTTGAGATAAATGAGGCATTTGCAAGCCAGGCGTATGCAGTCAGAAGAGATCTGGGACTGGATCCGGAAAAAGTCAATATATATGGAGGTGGTATTTCTATCGGACATCCGATTGGCGCAACAGGAGCGATCCTGACAGTGAAAGTGCTGTATGAATTGATGAGGACGGATAAAAAGGATGCCATGATCAGTATGTGTATAGGCGGCGGACAGGGAATCTCCATGTATTTTACAAAGTGTGAATAAATAAGAAAGTCAGTATAGAGTATAAGAGAACACGAAATAAGACAAGAAAAGGTATCGGTAATTCTGTTTTAGGAACTGCCGATACCTTTTTATAATACAAGGGAAGTTTTCTTATCATAATAAGGTTCTTATTTAAAATTATGATGCGTATAAGAAGCTGTAACGGGTTTATTTGATATGGATTTGGTTATACCAGATACCAAAAATGAAACTTTCGTATTTTATAAAAATTAATCGAAAATTTACTTGAAAAATGCACAATAATTATTCGAATAATTGACAAAAATTGTGCGTAATAGTATAATGATAAAAAAGTAACAAAATCTGGTATAACCAATATGGAGAGGGGCGAAGGAATGGAAAAATTTAAAGTTCTGGAGATCAAGCAGAGTGTTTTTGCCGACAATGACAGGAGAGCAGAAGAAGTCAGAACGACATTAAAGGAAAAAAAGGTGTTTCTGTTAAACCTGATGGCATCACCTGGCGCGGGTAAGACAACGACATTGGTTCGGACAATCGAACATTTGAAAGAAAAAATACGCATTGGAGTTATGGAAGCGGATATTGATTCAGATGTGGATGCCCAGACAGTTGCCGGACTTGGAGTAAAGACGATTCAATTGCATACGGGTGGAATGTGCCACCTGGATGCGGATATGACGATGCAGGGATTAGACGGACTTCAGGCAGAGGACACAGACCTTGTTATTCTGGAGAATGTAGGAAATCTGGTCTGTCCTGCGGAATTTGACACAGGTGCTGTAAAAAATGCGATGATTCTAAGTGTGCCGGAGGGAGATGACAAACCATTAAAATACCCGCTTATGTTTTCTGTCTGTGATGTGGTACTGATCAATAAGATCGATGTAATGCCATATTTTGATTTTGACATGGAAAGATGCAAGGAAAATATACGAAAGAGAAATCCGAAAGCGGAAATTATTCCTGTTTCTGCGAAGACAGGGGAAGGAATAGAAGCGTGGTGTAAATGGCTTCAAAGAGAGGTAGAAATATTTAAGGAGGTGGAAAAAGTATGAGCGAAGGACGAGAAAAGATTCTGAAGCTGGGGCAGATGATTACGGACAGAATCGGGCATAAGGTGACCGTGGAGGATCCGGAATACTGGGGCCTTGCCAGTGTGGTGACAGATGAGATGGCAGAGGTGGCGCTCAAGATGAAGGTGCGTAAGCCTATGACATTAAAGCAACTGGCGGCAGTGACGAAAAAAGAGGAAAAGGAACTGGAGAACCTGCTGCATGAAATGTGTGTTGTCGGGCTTTTGGAGTATAACTGGGAGAATCCGGCGCACGAAAAACAGTATGTTCTGCCAATGTTTGTGCCAGGAAGTGCAGAATTTACGAATATGAATAAAGAGCAGCTTGAGAAGCATCCAGAACTGGGACGTTTCTTTGAACGAATGTCAAGACTGCCTCTCGAGAAGGTGACCCCAATGGTGCCTCCGGGCGGAGCTGGGATTGGTATGCACGTTATTCCGGTAGAAAAGGCGATTGAGATGGAAAATCAGTCAGCAGATATAGAACATATTTCTCATTGGCTGAAAAAGTACGACGGTAAATATGCGGCAAGTCCTTGTTCCTGCAGGATGTCCAGACAGACATTTGATGAAGGGTGTGCGGATGATCCGGAAGACTGGTGTATCGCAGTAGGAGACATGGCAGATTATGTAGTGGAGACTAATAAAGGCGGACGCTATATTACATATGACGAAGTGATGGAAATACTGAAACGGGCGGAGGACAACGGCTTTGTCCATCAGATAACGAATATTGACGGAGAGAACAAGATATTTGCTATTTGTAACTGTAATGTCAATGTCTGCTATGCACTGCGCACTTCCCAACTCTTTAATACACCGAATCTGTCTCGTTCTGCCTATGTGGCGCGGGTAACGAAAGAGGACTGTGTGGCATGTGGGCGGTGTGTGGAATATTGTCCGGCGGGAGCTGTCAAATTAGGGCAGAAGCTCTGTACGAAAGACGGCCCTGTAATCTATCCGAAACAGGAACTTCCGGATCGTGTAAAATGGGGGCCGGAAAAATGGGATGAAGAATACCGCGACAACAACCGTATTAATTGCTATGATACGGGGACTGCTCCATGTAAGACTGCCTGTCCGGCGCACATTGCTGTGCAGGGATATTTGAAGATGGCAGCACAGGGGAGATATAAGGAAGCACTTGCCTTGATCAAGAAAGAAAATCCATTCCCTGCGGTATGCGGGCATGTCTGTAACCGAAGATGTGAGGATGCATGTACAAGGGGAACGGTAGACGAAGCGGTGGCAATTGACGAAGTGAAAAAGTTCATTGCAAGAAAAGATCTGGATGCAAAGGAACGATACATTCCCCCGATTATACCGCCGACCACAGGAAGGCTGTTTACAGAAAAAATCGCGATTGTCGGAGCCGGCCCCGCTGGATTAAGCTGCGCGTTTTATCTGGCTGAGAAAGGATATAGACCGACTGTATTTGAGAAAAATGAACGGCCTGGCGGCATGCTGGTCTATGGGATTCCGTCTTTCAAATTAGAAAAGGATGTAGTGGACGCGGAAATTGACGTTATCAAAGAGATGGGCGTGGACATTCGCTGCGGCGTTGAGGTAGGAAGGGATATTACGCTGGAAGAATTACGCGCACAGGGATACAAGGCATTTTATATTGCAATCGGATGCCAGGGCGGAAAAATGGCGGGAATACCGGGAGAAGATGCAAACGGCGTTATGACAGCGGTAGATTTTTTAAGAAAAGCGGCAGAAGAAACACCGGAAATGAAAGGAAGAACCGTTGTTATCGGCGGCGGAAATGTAGCGGTGGATGTAGCTAGAACCAGTGTGCGCTGCGGTGCTTTTGAAGTGTGCATGTTTAGTCTGGAAAGCCGTGAGGAAATGCCGGCTTCTGTTGAGGAGATAAGGGAAGCAGGGGAAGAAAATATACAGATAAACTGCGGATGGGGACCAAAAGAAATACTACAAAAAGAAGGAAACGTCTGCGGAGTTGTCTTAAAAAAATGTGTCAGTGTATTTGATGAAACAGGCAGATTTTCTCCCAAATATGATGAGAAAGAGACGATTACAGTAGAATGTGAGCATGTATTTTTAAGTATCGGACAGAGTATCTTGTGGGGAGATTTATTAAGAGATTCTAAGGTAGAGTTGGGCAGAGGAAATGGCGCTGTGGCGGACGCCCTTACCTATCAAACAGCGGAACCAGATATTTTTGTAGGTGGGGATGTATATACCGGCCCCAAATTTGCAATCGATGCGATCGCGGCGGGAAAAGAAGGGGCAATTTCCATTCATCGCTTCGTACAGCCAAACAGCAGTCTGACGATTGGAAGAAACCGCAGAAAGTTTAAAGAGTTAGACAAAGAAAATATTGTTTTAGATGCTTATGATACCTCCTCCAGACAGATACCGGCAAAAGATACAAGTATAGATGCCAGATATTCCTTCAAAGATGTACAGAAAACATTTACAGAAGAACAGGTAAAGACAGAGACAGCAAGATGCCTAAGCTGCGGTGCGTCTATTGTGGATGAAAACAAATGTATTGGCTGCGGTGTGTGTACTACAAAATGTGAGTTTGATGCAATTCATCTTTATAGAGAGCATCCAGAGTGCAGCAAGATGTATAAAGCGGAAGATAAGATGAAGGCAATTCTGCCCTATATGCTGAAACGAGAATTTAAAATCAGGTTCGGCAGGAAAGATAGGGGAAAAGAAAATGCATGAATTAGGAATTGTATTCCATATTATCAACAGTCTGGAAAAGATAGGAGAAGAAAACCAGCTAAAAGAAGTAGCCAGTGTGACATTGGAAATTGGGGAAGTCTCTGGTGTGGTAGATTCTTATCTAAAGGATTGTTGGAAATGGGCGGTGAAAAAGTCAGACTTGTTAAACGGGGCAGAGCTTCTAATGGAAGTGATTCCGGCAGTGACTTTTTGTGAGGATTGCAGCAGGACATATGAGACAGTAAAGTATGGAAAAACCTGCCCTTACTGTGCCGGGGAGCATACATATCTTATGACAGGGAATGAGTTTAATATCAAAGAGATAGAAGCCTGTTGACAAAGAAGAAAAGGTAGAGAGGAAAAGAAAAGGAGGAAGGAAGATGTTATTTCAGATTTATGGAGATAATGCTGGCTGGCAGCTTTTAGGATGGCTCTTGGTATTCGCAGGGCTGATTTTGGCAAATGAAATTGCAAGGCGTACAAAGGCGGGAGGAATCTTTTGTTTTCTGATTCTTCCGGCTGCGCTGACCGTATATTTTATCGCTATATATGTAGGAGCAGCAAGCGGGGCCGAATGGGCTCTTAATAATCCTACTTATACGCATATGAACAGTTGGTTTCATTATGCAAAGCTCTATGCCGCGACGGCGGGATGTATTGGTTTTATGATGCTGAAATATAAATGGAGCATTGGAAAAAAAGAGTGGTTTAAAATCTTTCCATTTCTGATTGTGGCGATCAACATCTTGATTGCAGTGGTAAGTGACTTTGAGTCTGGTATCCGAGGCGCAATGGCGCTTGCAGAACATGGAGACCGCTGGTGGCTTTCTTCGGAGAATGTATGGCTGTACGGCGGATGGTGGAACTGGGTCAATGGAATCGCCGGAATTCTGAATATTTTATGTATGACAGGCTGGTGGGGAATCTATTCTTCCAGGGACAAAAAGGATATGCTTTGGCCAGATATGACATTTTGCTTTATCATTGCGTATGATTTGTGGAATTTCGAATATACCTATAATAATCTGCCGACACATGCGTGGTACTGCGGTCTGGCTCTTTTGCTTGCTCCTACGTTTGCCAATGCGTTATGGAACAAAGGCGGGTGGATACAAAACCGCGCCAATACACTGGCACTTTGGTGTATGTTTGCACAGGTATTTCCACTATTTCAGGATGAAAGCCGTTTTACTACGATTTCTTCGGTATACACAGATGGTGTGATGGACGCAGCGACGCGGCCGACATCTGCTGACCCGACGATGCAGGGAATTATCGCGATTCTGGCATTGGCAGCGAATGTGATTGTTCTGGCCGTGATTATCAAACGAGCAAAAGAACAAAAGAAAAATCCATACAAAAATGAAATCTTTACAGACCAGAGAGACTTTAAGCTGGCGATAGCAAGGGCACAAGAGCAGAAATAAATGTTCCGGCATTTTTGTATCATCATAGAGGAGAACCTGTTTCAGAATGAACGGACGTTTTGTAAGTAAGCGGACGCGGTTCTGAAAGGTTCTCCTTTTAATCGTAATAGATCTTCCATTCCCCATCAATACATTGTTCCATAGAATGTTCAATCCAGCCGACAGCGCCTTCGGTGTCGCGGTCGCGGATATATGTCCACATTTTATAATTGCTCTCGTAGAGTGTCTGGATGCCGTATAAGTCACAGAAACGTTCCCACATGGTAAAGACAGGAGCACGAAAGGACTGAAATATCAAAGGCAGGAGCGTATTTTTGGAGAGCAGAGCAAATTCGTGCTGAAACTCAAAGGCGTATTGGATAGCCTCAGATATGGTTTGTGCATAGTGAATATGCTCTACAATTTCAAAAAGAAGTTGGATTTCTTCATCTGTAATGCGGTCGATGCACAGTCTTGCAGCCAACGTATCCAATGCAATGCGGACTTCAAAAATGGAACGGATCTCTTCATTGCGGATGCGTCCGCCGTTGTACTTCATAATCGACATCAGTGTATCAAGCGTTCCTTTTCTCCGGTAGTCTGCCACATATGTTCCACTTCGAGGCTTCACGATCAGAAATCCCTTTTTTTCAAGCTCAGAGATTCCACTGTTTACAACGGCACGACTGACCTGCATCATTTCAGAAAGCTGGCGTTCAGGCGGTAACTTTTCTCCAATTTTTAATTTGCCGGAGAGTATCATATGTTCTAATTGTTCTATAAAGAGCTCCTTGAGAGAAGGAGAGCTGATTTTTTGAAATTCCATAAAAAATCCTCCTGCTGATTTTTTGTAAATATACGTTTAAATTATAGCATATTTGAAAAGACAGGTCACAAAGAATAGAAAAAATATTTGTATTGATAGAATTTATAATAAATGTTATAGTATGAATAATATAAATAACATATTTAAAAAAATATAAACAAGGCAGGGGGAGGGCAGACAATGAGCCAAAACGTTGCGAATGAATTTGTCAATATGAATATATGGGAATTATTTTGCCTGCATTTTAAAAGCGAAACAACGTCGCTTTCGTATTGGTCTGATATACAGGAATTTTGCCGGTTTACTGAAAAACCATTTGTAAAGACGGAGGAAGAAGATGTCAGGGCTTATTTTGAATTTTCAAAGGAACGTGTAAAAAGAGGAAAAATCAGCGCACTTACTGCCACAAAAAAATTTCGGGAATTACATTCTTTTGCAGTATTTACAGCGGAAAAGGATGAAACTGCCGGAAGTACATTTCAGGATTATTTTTATCCATACTTGAAGGGAATGGCAAAGGATGAAAAGTTTGCACGTTATATTCCAATTGAGGATATGGATGCTCTTCTTGAAGCAGCTAAAAAGGACAGAATGGCCTATACGATTTTGACATTAATGTATCGGGCTGGACTATCCTCTAGTGAAATTGTTTCCTTAAATTCAGAAGAAAATTTCGCTTTATATGAGGAGGGTACCTATGCGATTGTACAGGGAAGAAAGGAACCTTGTTATATTCCAGAGGATGCCTGGAACATATTAGAAAAATATATGAAGGGACGACAAAGATTTCAGAGCTTGTTTTATAACCGCAGCGGACGCAGGCTGAACAGTATGTATCTAAGCCGTATGATGCGAAAGTATACGAAGAAGGCAGGAATTCCTCCATACAGTGCACAGGCCGTAAGAAATACATGTGCATATAATTTTTTTGCGTATGGAGCAACGAAAGAACAGACAGCGGAGCAGATGGGACGCACTACATTACAGATCCAGCGCTACCGAGGAATAGGATACCGAGACAATTTAAAGAAGAAAGCAAACAGTCTTGTAAAGCTAAAAGTAGAAGAACCATAAGAAACCAGAGAGTCGGATTATAGTATAGATTCTCTGGACAGAGTATGCAAAAAAGTGCTAAAATTAAGAAAGTTATAAAATTATAAGAAAAGAGGGAGCATCTATGAAAATAGAAAGAGTAGAAAACATGTGCGGCGGGGAAGGACATGTAATTATCAAACGTCTTTTAGGAGAGAAAGAATTAAACGGAAAATGTAAAATGTATGCGGAAGTGACTTTGGAGCATGGGTGCAGTCTGGGCTACCATGAACACCATCAGAATAGTGAAACGTATTATATTCTGTCAGGAGAAGGAGAGTACAATGATAATGGGAATATCCGTCCTGTAAAACCAGGAGATGTAACCTATACCCCAGATGGAAAAGGACATGCACTCAAAAATACAGGGATAGAACCATTGGTGTTTATGGCACTTATAATCTATGATTAGAATATACAACTAAGTGACAAAAATGATCCGCGCAAGAGGGAGTGTATTGCAACGTTCGTCAGGGCTTCGCCGAAATTCCTCACTTTTGCAACACACCCCCTCTTGTGCTTACACTTTCGCCAGCTTAAGTTATAATTTCAGACAGAATAAGAATCGGCTTCCCGTTGTTACAGACTTCCGATTAGAAGTATCTATACTACTTCCGATTGGAAATGCATAGCAGTGTGAAGTCGATTTTTTCCGCCTGGAACTATAAACTTAAGCTGGCGAAAGTGAGAGTGTGAAAGAGATGCTTTGCGTGAGTGAGGAATTTCGGCGAAGCCCTGACGAACGATGCAAAGCATCTCTTTCACACGTCCTTTTTGTCGCTTAAATTTTATATGTTCTATTTTCTATTGGGATTTTACTTCTCTCCATAGTTGATTATAGAGTGTATCGTTTTCATCTCCGAGGAACTGGAAGGTTTCACAGTTTGTAAGCTGTGAAGGGTCTGGAAAAGCGATAGTGCTGTTTCGAACAGATTCGTCCTCTATGAGTTCGCGTCCGGCAGTATTGGGGATGGAATAAGTAATATAGTCAAAATTCATTTTGGCAATGTCTGGACGGCAGAGAAAATTGATGAATTTTTCAGCATTTTCTTTGTGCTTGGCATTCTTAGGAATTACCCAGGAATCTATCCAGAGATTGGAACCTTCTTTGGGAATTACATATTCCAAATCGGGATTTTCCATTTGGCAGTAAAGAGCTTCCCCAGAATAGATGACTCCGAGTGCTGCTTCATTCCCAATCATCTTGTCACGTACCTGATCTATGACATATGCCTGAACAAGAGGTTTCTGGGCGATTAATAATTTTTTGGCCGCCTCTAGTTCATCCAGATCCGTAGAATTCAGCGAATAACCTAAGTATTTCAAAGCAACGCCAAAAGCATCTCGGACACTATCCTGCATGAGTATATTATCTTTATATTTTTCATCCCAAAGGATTCCCCAGCTGTTGACTGGTTCATCTACCATAGATTTGTTATAGAGGATTCCAACAGTTCCCCACAGATAGGGAACAGAATATTTGTTCTCAGGATCGAATTGTTTAGACTGTTCCATATAAATATCCCCAATGTATTCCAGGTTGGGAATGTTGTTATAATTTATCTCTGAAAGCAGATCGTTTTCAATCATACGTTGTACCATATAGTCAGAAGGACAGACCACATCATAGGCAATCGCGCCGGACTGGACTTTAGGATACATGATTTCGTTTGTTTCATATTCTTCGTATACTACATCAATACCGGTCTCTTTCTCAAACATAGAGATAGCGTCCGGATCTAAATATTCTCCCCAGTTGTAGACAATCACTTGATTCTGCGTGGACGTCTGATTCTGGGAATGATAGAATATTCCGCCGGCTGTAATGACGATTACCATAAGAACCGGTACTGCCTTTTTGAATATAAGGCTGGAGATTTTGTGTATATGTGTAATTTTCCTACTTTTTTTCTTGTCTTTTTTCTGTGTATCCGGTGTAAAGTTTACAAGAATCAGAAGAAGCAGTACGGTCAGAAACAGAAGCGTGGACAGTGCATACATTTCTGGCTTAATTCCTTTCCGGACCTCGCTGTATATTTTCGTAGAAAGTGTATCAATCCCAGGCCCCTTGGTAAAATGGGTAATGACAAAATCATCTAAGGACATAGTAAAAGCCAGAAGAAATCCGGAAAAAACACCCGGAAGTATGTCAGGAAAGACCACCTTGTAAAACGCGTAAGCAGGAGAAGCCCCTAAGTCGAGCGCTGCTTCATATGTATTTTTATTTGTTTGTTTTAATTTTGGAAGTACACTTAATATGACATAAGGAATATTAAATGTAATATGAGCTAACAAAATGGTTGAAAACCCGAGTGTGAAGCGCAGAGCGATAAATAGAAGCATCAGGGAAATTCCAGTCACAATATCTGCATTGAGCATGGGAATATTTGTAACTCCCAGAAAAAATGTCCGAATTTTTGATTTCATCGCCTGCATACCAATCGCAGCAGCAGTGCCTAATACAGTAGCGATAAGAGCAGATAAGAGGGCAATAATCAAGGTTGTATATAACGCGTTCATAATATCTTGATTATGGAATAAAGAAAGGTACCATTTGCCGGTGAAGCCGCCCCATTTTGAACGGGTTTTTGTATTGTTGAAGGAAAGCACGATCAAGGTGGCGATAGGGGAATACAGTAAAAGAAAGATAAGTGTCAGATAGATTTTTTTTGCTATATTTCTCATCAGAATGCATTTCCCTCCCCGTCTTTATCATACTTGGCGATCAGAGCCATACTTGCGATGATAAAAATCATCAGTACGAGAGAGAGTCCGGAACCGGTATTCCAGTTACTCCCTTGCTTGAATTCCTGCTCGATGACATTGCCGATAAGCAGAATTTTACTTCCTCCAAGTAAATCAGAGATAACAAAAGTGGTAAGAGAAGGAACAAATACCATTGTAATTCCGCTGATGATGCCAGGAAGACTCAAAGGAAATATGATTTTTGTAAATGTCTGTATTGTATTTGCACCCAGGTCTCTGGCAGCAAAGATAACATCTCGATCAATTTTAACGAGGACATTATAAATAGGAAGTACCATAAAAGGAAGAAAATTGTAAACCATACCTAATATAATTGCGTAGGGAGTATTGATGATCGTCAGGGACGGCAGATGAAAAAAATGCAGTATATTGTTGAGGACTCCGTTTTTTTCCAGAAGATTCTGCCATGCCAGCGTTCGCAGAAGAAAATTCATCCACATAGGCAAAATAAAGATCAATACAATAAAACTGGATTGCCGTACCTTCTTTTCCGCCAGTATCATGGCAAGAGGATAGGCCAGAAGCAGGCAGATAAGAGTACTGCCAAAAGAAAGCAACAGAGAAAGACCGAGCGCCTTTAAGTTCTCGGGTGTTGTCATACGTGCCAGGTTTAGCAGAGTAAACCCGCCTTCTTTATCGGTCAGTCCGTAATAGACAACCATGAAAAGCGGGATGATAATAAAAGATACAGACCAGAACAGGTACGGGCCTGCGAGTAATTTCCTACTCTTCAATTCCAACTGCCTCCTCATCTTCTGATTCTGGTTTTTTCATAATCTGTATATCGAAAGGATCGACCTTTATTCCTACTTCTGTTCCTACAGGAACCATGTCTGTACTATGTACGAGAAGCCCATAGTTATTAGCAAGAACCTCCATTTCGTAGTGTACTCCCTTAAAAATCAGATGGGTGACCACCCCTTCAATCGTGCCTTCTTCAGGCTTTACAAGGTCAATATCCTCTGGTCGGATCACCGCATCAACAGGAGTGCCGCGTCCAAAACCTACATCTACACACTTCCAGACGGAACCTAGCATTTTGACTACCTTATCTTGCACCATAGTTGCAGGAAGAATGTTGCTGTCACCGATAAAGTCAGCTACAAAGGCATTTTGAGGTTCATTGTAAATATCCTCTGGAGTGCCAATTTGTTGAATGTATCCCTGATTCATAACAACAATGGTATCAGACATGGTAAGCGCTTCTTCTTGATCATGTGTGACATAGATAAAAGTGATTCCCAGTTCATTTTTTAGACGTATCAGCTCGTACTGCATATCTTGACGTAGCTTTAAATCAAGCGCGCCAAGAGGTTCGTCTAAAAGAAGGACTTTTGGCTCGTTGACAATAGCGCGGGCAATTGCAATACGCTGCTGCTGGCCGCCGCTTAGAGAATCTGCAAAACGTTCTTCATAGCCTTCTAGGTTTACGAGCTTGAGGGCGTATCGAATTTTATCTTGAATATAAGCCTTGGATTTTTTCTTTATTTTTAGTCCGAAAGCAATATTTTCAGCTATAGACATATGGGAAAACAGTGCATATTTCTGAAAAACAGTGTTCAACTGCCTGCGGTTGGGAGGCAGTTGATTGATATTTTTACCGTCAAAAATAATATTACCGGAGTCAGGCGTCTCAAACCCTCCTAATATACGCAATAGGGTAGTTTTACCGCAACCGCTTGGTCCTAGTAAAGTCAGAAATTCATTTTCTCGAATATAAAGATTCAGCTTGTCCAGAACTATAGTGCCGTCATAGGATTTTGTAATGTCTTGAATGTCAATCAGCTTATTCGACATTTTTATCCTCCGTATAAACTTTTTTTAAGTGTTCCATTTTACTGGATAAATTCTGCAAAAGAAGATCTGTTAGGGTAATTGCTGTCATAGATTCAATGACAACTACGGCACGGGGCACGATAACAGGATCATGTCGTCCATGTATGGAAATCTCGGTGTCTTGGCCGTCTATGGTAACTGTGTGCTGTTTGCGGGCAATAGACGAGGTGGGCTTTATACTGGCGCGCAAAACCAGAGGAGAACCGTCGCTCATTCCTCCAAGGGTACCACCGGAATGATTGGTACGTTTCGAAACTTTCCCCTTATCCATGAAGAAGGGATCGTTGTTTTCACTGCCGACTGCGGCAGCTACGGAGATTCCGTCGCCAATTTCCACTGCTTTGACAGCACCTACGGACATGACTGCCTGCGCCAGAAGGGCGTCAAGCTTGTCAAAAACAGGTTCACCAATTCCAGCGGGAAGTCCTTTAGCGATACATTCGATAGTTCCACCGCTGGAATTTAGCTCTTTTATCAAAGTATCTAAGTAGGCCTGTGCTTGCTGCGCTACTTCGTTGTTAGGCATGAAGAGTGGATTCTCTTCAATTTCTGAAAAGTGATATGCATTTGCTTCAACTATGTAGGGGCCAATGGATTTGGTATAGGCTTTTACGGTAATGCCAAGCTCCCTTAATATGAGAGAAGCAACTGCACCTGCGGCGACTCTTCCGATGGTCTCTCTTCCGGAAGAACGTCCGCCGCCTCTGTAGTCACGAAAACCGTATTTTTCTTGAAACGGATAATCTGCATGTCCCGGACGGTACGTGGTAGCAATGTTTCCATAGTCGCGGGAACGCTGATCTTTATTGCGCACGACCATGGAAATCGGGGTGCCTGTGGTATATCCTTCAAATACACCGGAAAGAATTTCTACAGTATCCGCCTCACTTCTTCTCGTTGTATATTTATTCTGACCGGGTTTACGTCTGTCTAAAAATGTCTGTATATCTGCTTCCGAAAGAGAAAGGCCGGCAGGACATCCGTCTACGATTACCCCGACGGCAGCACCGTGGGATTCCCCCCAGGTTGTAACGCGAAATATTTTGCCAAATGTAGAACCACTCATAGAAAACTCCTTTCTGACTGTAAGACATGTTGAATAAAGACATATAACAGTTCAGCCCGCGCCATTCGTAAAATCGCACTTCGTGCTTATTGTGGCTGCCGCCACTGTTTTACTCATTGACAGGCGCTTCGCTCATACAGATGTACGCTCGCAAAAACATGCAAGCATGTTTTATGCTTCCCGCACACTGTATGGCTGAACTGATACAAACACATTATAAAGAAACTATCCTATGTTGACAAGAGTGGAATTATAAGAGCGAAAAATCACAGGTGCAACGAGTTTTGTATGGATATTATGTATATTTATTGAAAAAAATGTAAAATTGTTTTAAGAAAGTTTTAAGAAAGCAGATAATACTGTACTTTTTTGCAGTTTCGTACTATAATGGTGTCCAGATATTGAGTAAAAGAGAAGGAGCCCTACTATATGAGCGATAAGGACATAAAAAGGAAACATGTACCTACTTCTGAAGATGAAAATAAAACAAAGTCAAAAAGTAAAGAAATGCAGGAAGAAGCGTATTATCTAGATGATGACTTTGATGATGTAGACGGCGCAGAAGAAGACGAAGTGTATGATGCGCACGAAGAGGATGGATACGAAGATATAGAAATTTTAGGAGAAGACGATTTAGAGGATGACTTTTCTGAATCAGAAGAAAAGGAGAAAAAAGGGAAAAGACGCGGAGGAACAGGACGGAAAAAAGGCAAAAAGAAACCGTTGATTATCGGTGGGAGTATTCTTGGCGCACTGGCAGTTGTTTATATTGGAATTTCCATATTTTTTATGAGTCATTTCTTTGTAAATACAGAGATTAACGGACATGATTTCTCTGGAAAGTCAGCGGCGGATGTAGAAGCATATATGAAAGAACAGGTGAAGGATTATCAACTGGAGATTCTGGAAAAGGACAACCAGTCCGATATAATCGACGGAGATGATATTTCGCTGAAATATGAAGAAAACTCCGATATTCAGGATGCATTGAAAAAACAGAATGGTTTTTTGTGGCCTAAAGCATTTTTTGGAAAAAATACCCAAAAGGTGACTGTTGATGTATCTTATGATGAAGATGCGCTGAATACATTGATACAAAATTTAAAACCAGTAACGGTGGAGCAGACGCAGCCTGTATCTGCTACTCCAAAGTTTGACGGCGAGAAGTTTGTCGTAGAACCGGAAACTTATGGAACAGCTGTAAATATGGAGGTTTTGTCAGAAAAGATACACACGTATATCTCAGAATTTAAATCAAAGCTGGATATGAAAGAAGAAGGCTGCTATGCGGAACCAAAGTTTACATCAGAATCAAAGGAAGTACAGGCGGCATGTGATACGATGAATAATTACTGCAAGGCGAGCATCACATATACGATGGGAGAAGATGTCGTTGTAGATAAGGCTTTGATATCTGGATGGCTTACCGTGGACGGTGATATGAATGTAACCTTTAATACAGACGCGGTGAGGGCATGGCTGACGGAATTTGGAGATACCTATGATACGCAGGGAACTACGCGCACAATTACAACTCCGACGGGAAAGACTGCAGAAGTTTCTGGCGGAGACTATGGGTGGTCAATTGATGAAGATACGGAATTTGAGGCTTTGACAAACAGTATCAAAAACGGGGAAACTGTGACAAAGGAGCCCGCTTACTACCAGACAGCGGCAGCACATGGAGCACAGGACTGGGGTACAACCTATTTGGAGGTAGATCTGTCTGCACAGCATATGTGGTATATTGTAGACGGAAATATAGCACTTGAGACGGACGTGGTAACAGGGGTTCCGATACCAGAAAAAATTACCCCCACAGGTGTATACTCTATTTTAGAAATAAGCCCAAATGAAACCCTGGTGGGAGAGATCGATCCTGCAACAGGAAAACCAGAGTACGAAACGCCGGTTGCATACTGGATGAGAGTGACATGGAGTGGCATCGGATTCCATGATGCTACCTGGCAGCCTGCGTTCGGCGGCACTTTGTATCAAGATGGGTTGGGATCCCACGGCTGTATTAATATGCCTCTGGATCAGGCAGGAGCTCTATTCAATATGTTGTCTTTAGGAACACCGGTTATCATCCACAACTAAGACAGCAACAAATAAGGATAGTTTTGGATGTGCCAGAAAAAACAGGAGAATAAGACAGATGTATGAAATAATAAAAACAGATGGAATGGCAAAACGAGGAAGACTTACAACTGTGCATGGCACGATAGAAACGCCGGTATTTATGAATGTAGGAACTGCTGCGGCTATTAAAGGAGCAGTATCCACAGAGGATCTGAGGACGATAGGGACACAGGTAGAGCTTTCTAATACGTATCACCTGCATGTAAGGCCGGGAGATGAAATCGTCAGGAAATTAGGCGGGCTCCATAAATTTATGAACTGGGACAGACCGATTCTGACGGACTCTGGAGGATTCCAGGTATTTTCTCTTGCAGGTTTAAGAAAAATCAAAGAGGAAGGCGTGCACTTTCATTCTCACATAGACGGGAAAAAGATTTTCATGGGGCCAGAGGAGAGTATGCAGATTCAGTCGAATCTGGCGTCTACCATTGCAATGGCGTTTGACGAATGCCCTTCCAGCGTTGCAGATAAAACATATATGGAAAATTCTGTAGCGCGGACGACAAGATGGCTGAAACGCTGCCAAACAGAAATGAAGCGGCTGAATTCTCTGTCGCACACACTGAATCCTGAGCAGTTATTATTCGGAATCAACCAGGGCGGCATCTATGAAGACATTCGAATCGCACATGCACAGCAGATAGCAGAGCTTAATCTGGACGGTTATGCGGTAGGCGGTCTTGCCGTAGGGGAAAGCCATGAGGAGATGTACAGAATTCTAGATGCAGTCGTCCCGTATCTTCCAAAGGATAAGCCTACTTATCTGATGGGCGTAGGCACGCCGGCCAATATCCTGGAGGCAGTGGACAGGGGAGTAGATTTCTTTGACTGTGTGTATCCGACCAGAAATGGGCGGCATGGACATGTCTATACAAACAGAGGAAAGCTAAACCTGTTTAATGCAAAGTATGAACTGGACAGCAGACCTATCGAAGAAAACTGTCAGTGTCCTGCCTGCCAAAGCTACAGCAGAGCCTATATCCGGCATTTATTAAAGGCAAAGGAGATGCTGGGAATGAGACTTTGTGTACTGCACAATCTGTATTTCTACAATCATATGATGGAAGAAATTCGCGGGGCGATAGAGACAGGAAATTATAAAGAATACAAGAAAGAAAAGCTTGCCGGAATGATGAGGCAAAATGAAAAACAACCGTAGAATATAAAAATTGTCTTAAAAAAGCGATAAAATAAAAAACGGTCTTGAAGATTGTCTAAAATTTGTGTATAGTTATCTTATTGGTTTGACCATAGAAGTTAGGAGGAAAAGAACAAAATGGATATGATAGGTATTATTCTTATCTATGCTGTAGTATTAGGAGGTATGTGGTTTCTTCTTATGCGCCCGCAGAAAAAGGAGCAGAAGAGGGTACAGGCAATGCTTTCTACGATGGAAGTTGGAGATACAGCATTGACGACAAGCGGATTTTATGGTGTCATCATTGATATTACGGATGACGATGTAATTGTAGAATTTGGCAATAACAAAAACTGCCGTATCCCAATGCAGAAATCTGCAATCGCACAGATTGAAAAGCCGAGCGCAGAATAAAAGGCATAGAGTGAATATCAATAGGAAGGAAATAAAATTCCTGCCATATAGATAGAAGGAGCGCTGATTCTTTGGACAGGATCAGCGCTCCTTCTATAATACGATTCGGGTGTCAAAAGGTAACTTATTTAAATTCTCTTGTCACTTTTCACAAAAAGTAACTTTTCAGACTCCGGTGCGCGGAGCATTCCGATGAACCTCTTAATACGAAAATCACGTCAGCAAAGGCTTCCGTGATTTTTGAGTTTCATCTCCATCGCGCATAAAGTCGTCTGGCAAGTTATCTTTTTGTGAAAAGTGTTGGAAGCATTTGCAAAAGTTACCTTTTGACACCCGAATCATAATACATAAAAAACGGAGAGTGCTCTGTTTTTTATGCTGAAATACTTGAAACACCCGAAGAAATGGAGTATGATTAAAATTAGTATTTTTACGTTTGGAAGGATGAAGAGATATGGAATTAAAGATCGGTGTAATCAAAGGAGATGGAATCGGACCGGAAATCGTAGAAGAGGCGATGAAGGTTCTCGACAAGACAGGGGAGCATTACGGGTTTACCTGTCAATATACACAACTTCTAATGGGCGGAGCATCTATTGACGCATATGGAGTTCCTCTGACAGAGGAGACGATTTCGGCGGCAAAAGAAAACCAGGCGGTTCTGATGGGGTCTATCGGAGGCGATGCAAAGGTTTCCCCATGGTATAAGCTGGAGCCTTCGAAACGTCCGGAAGCAGGGCTTCTGCGTATCAGAAAAGAATTGAATTTGTTTGCAAACCTGCGTCCGGCGGTTCTCTATGAGGAGCTAAAAGGTGCGTGTCCTTTAAAAGAAGAGATTGTCAAAGACGGATTCGACATGATGATTATGCGGGAGCTGACCGGAGGACTGTATTTTGGCAGGCGCAGTACAGAAGAAGAGAACGGTATACTGACGGCGCGGGACGAACTTACATATAATGAAGAAGAAATCCGCAGAATTGCAAAAAGAGGATTCGATATTGCCAGAAAGAGAAAAAAGAAAGTAACCAGCGTTGACAAGGCAAACGTGCTGGATTCTTCCAGATTATGGAGAAAAATCGTAGAAGAGACTGCGGCGGGATATCCAGATGTGACGCTGGAACATATGCTGGTAGATAATTGTGCGATGCAGCTTGTAAAAGATCCGGCACAGTTTGACGTGATCCTGACGGAGAACATGTTTGGGGATATTCTCTCTGATGAAGCAAGTATGGTAACTGGCTCTATCGGAATGCTTGCATCTGCAAGTTTGAATGAGACGAAATTCGGATTATATGAACCAAGCGGCGGTTCTGCCCCAGATATTGCAGGAAAAGGGATTGCCAATCCGATTGCGACGATCCTTTCTGCGGCAATGATGCTGCGTTTCTCCTTTGATCTGGACAAAGCGGCTGACGCGGTAGAAGCAGCGGTGGGAAAAACGTTGAAGGCAGGATACCGCACAGTGGATATTATGTCAGAGGGGAAAAAACAAATCGGAACGTCTGAAATGGGAGATCGAATTTGTTCCTACATTAAATAATATAGAAATCGTCAGACAGAAATGAAAAACAGGAGGAAAAAAGATGAGAAGTGATACTGTTACAAAGGGGGTGCAGCAAGCGCCGCACCGTTCCCTTTTTAATGCTTTGGGAATGACGCAGGAGGAGTTGGAGCGTCCGCTTATCGGGGTGGTGAGCTCCTATAATGAAATTGTACCTGGACATATGAATCTGGATAAGATTACAGAGGCCGTAAAGATGGGAGTTGCAATGGCAGGAGGGACACCGATCATGGTTCCGGCGATTGCTGTCTGTGATGGAATTGCAATGGGGCATATTGGGATGAAGTATTCCCTTGTCACGAGGGACTTAATCGCAGATTCCACAGAAGCACTGGCAATGGCACATCAGTTTGACGGTCTGGTCATGATTCCAAACTGTGACAAAAACGTGCCGGGACTTTTGATGGCGGCGGCGCGCGTCAACATTCCGACGATTTTTGTCAGCGGCGGCCCGATGCTTGCAGGACATGTGAAAGGTTCTAAAACAAGCCTTTCCAGTATGTTCGAGGCAGTGGGAAGCTACGCGGCAGGAAAAATGACAGATGCAGATATCTGTGAGTTTGAAAACAAAGCATGTCCGACCTGCGGCTCTTGTTCTGGCATGTATACAGCAAACAGCATGAATTGTCTGACAGAGGCGCTGGGCATGGGGCTGAAAGGAAACGGAACCATTCCGGCAGTATATTCTGCCAGACTGCAGCTTGCAAAGCACGCCGGTATGCAGGTGATGGAGTTAGTGCGCAAAAATATACGTCCCCGCGATATTATGACGCAGGAGGCTGTTTTAAACGCGCTGACAGTGGATATGGCGCTTGGATGTTCTACGAACAGTATGCTGCATATTCCGGCAATCGCCCATGAAATAGGCATGGATTTTGAGATTGATTTTGCCAACGGCATCAGTGAAAAAACGCCAAATCTCTGTCATCTGGCGCCGGCAGGGCATACATATATTGAAGACTTAAACGAGGCAGGCGGCGTTTATGCTGTAATGCATGAGCTGAACAAAAAAGGATTGCTTCATACAGACTGTATGACGGTGACGGGAAAAACAATCGGTGAAAATATAGAAGGCTGTGTCAATAAAAATCCAGAGGTTATCCGTCCTATTGAAAATCCCTACAGCCAGACAGGCGGACTTGCGGTGTTGAAAGGAAATCTTGCGCCTGACGGAAGCGTAGTAAAACGTTCTGCGGTAGTAGATGAAATGCTTGTCCATGAAGGGCCGGCGCGTATTTTTGAAAGTGATGAAGAGGCAACAGCCGCAATTAAAGGGGGAAAAATCCATCCGGGAGATGTGATAGTCATCCGTTACGAAGGGCCAAAGGGAGGGCCCGGCATGCGTGAAATGTTGAATCCTACTTCTGCGATTGCAGGCTATGGGCTTGGATCCAGTGTGGCACTGATCACAGATGGAAGATTCAGCGGCGCTTCCAGAGGCGCTTCCATCGGGCATGTTTCTCCAGAAGCAGCAGTAGGCGGCCCAATTGCACTTTTAGAGGAAGGTGACATCATTAAGATCAATATTCCAGAGTTGAAACTGGAGGTTGACATTTCAGACGAAGAGATGGCACGAAGAAAAGCGAACTGGCAGCCTAGAGAACCGAAAGTAAAAACGGGATATCTTGCGCGATATGCCTCTATGGTTACTTCCGGCAATCGGGGTGCAATTTTGGAAATACCGAAGAACAGCTAGGAGGAAAGCGCCATGTTGCTAAATGGAGCAGAAATTGTAATTGCATGTTTAAAGGAACAGGGAGTAGATACAGTATTTGGGTATCCAGGCGGAGCGATTTTAAATGTGTATGATGCGTTATATAAACATAGAGAGGAAATCCGTCATGTGCTGACCTCCCATGAACAAGGGGCGGCACATGCGGCGGATGGGTATGCACGTGCAACGGGAAAGGTAGGTGTATGTCTGGCAACGAGTGGGCCAGGGGCAACGAACCTGGTAACAGGGATTGCAACTGCTTATATGGACTCGATCCCGATTGTAGCAATTACCTGTAATGTAGGAGTTTCTCTGCTTGGAAAAGATAGCTTTCAGGAGATTGACATTGCAGGGATTACCATGCCCATTACTAAGCATAACTATATTGTAAAAGACATCACGAAGCTTGCCGATACAATCCGCAAGGCATTCCAGATTGCTAAATCTGACAGACCAGGCCCGGTACTGATTGATATTCCAAAGGATATTACTGCCAATCAGACGGAATACACTCCGGTGACTGTCAATACAGAAGGGATAAAGACAGTATCTGTTTCGGAGGAAGAAATTGAGGCGGCTGTTCAGATGATTGAGGCAGCGAAACGCCCATATATATTCGTGGGTGGGGGTGCGGTACTCTCCGGTGCTTCTAAAGAGCTTAAGGAGTTTGTGGATAAGGTAGATGCCCCTGTTACAGATTCGCTGATGGGAAAAGGCGCATTTCCAGGTACAGATCCCAGGTATACCGGCATGCTTGGCATGCATGGAACAAAAACGTCCAATTATGGTGTCAGCGGCTGTGATCTTTTGATTGTGGCAGGAGCCAGATTTAGCGACAGAGTGACTGGCAATACAGAAAAATTTGCGAGGAAAGCAAAGATTTTGCAGTTGGATATTGATGCGGCAGAGATGAATAAAAATGTGGTTATCACGCAAGGCGTGGTCGGAGACCTAAAAGAAACCCTGAAAAGAATCAATGAAAAATTGCCGAAGCAGTCACATCCTGAATGGCTGGCAAGGATAAGGGAGTACAAGGAAAAATATCCGTTGAAGTACCATCACGATACATTGACCGGCCCGTTTATCATAGAGGAAGTTTATCGGCAGACAAACGGGGAGGCATTGCTTGTCACAGAAGTAGGGCAGCATCAAATGTGGGCGGCGCAGTATTACAAGTATACAAAGCCAAGAACACTGTTGACTTCCGGAGGGCTTGGAACGATGGGCTATGGTCTGGGAGCGTCTCTGGGGGCAAAATGCGGCTGTCCGGATAAGACAGTGATCAATATAGCAGGGGACGGCTGTTTCCGCATGAACATGAATGAGATCGCTACGGCAGTACGGCATCATATTCCAATTATACAGATTGTTGTAAATAATCATGTGCTCGGTATGGTGCGCCAGTGGCAGGATCTGTTTTATGATGAAAGGTATTCTGCAACTGTGCTTAGAGATGCAGTTGATTTTGTAAAGCTTGCCGAAGCAATGGGGGCAAAAGGAATCAGAGCGCAGACGCAGGAGGAATTTGCAGCAGCGCTAAAAGAAGCATTGTCCTGCGACTGTCCTGTTGTCATAGACTGTCAGATTGATGCAGATGATAAAGTATGGCCGATGGTGGCCCCAGGGGCAGCGATCAGCGATGCGTTTGATGAAGAAGATATGGAAGAATAAATCCACTATCATAAAATTTAAGAATTGCAGGAGGAAAGAAAAATGGGTAGAGTGTATAACTTTTCAGCAGGGCCGGCAGTGCTTCCGGAAGAAGTTCTAAAGGAAGCGGCATCAGAGATGCTCGATTATAAGGGTACAGGAATGTCGGTTATGGAGATGAGCCATAGATCGAAAGCCTTTGAAGAAATTATTCAGACAGCAGAGCAGGATTTGCGCGACCTCATGGGAATACCAGACAATTATAAGGTTTTGTTTTTGCAGGGGGGAGCATCCCAGCAATTTGCAATGATTCCGATGAATCTGATGAAAAACAGAGTGGCAGATTATATTGTTACAGGACAGTGGGCAAAAAAAGCGGCAAAAGAGGCAGAGAAGTATGGAAAAGTGAATCGAATCGCTTCTTCCGAAGATAAAACCTTTTCTTACATACCGGATTGCTCCGATCTTCCGGTCTCGGAGGATGCAGATTATGTATATATCTGTGAGAACAATACAATTTATGGAACAAAGTTTAAAGAACTTCCGAATACAAAAGGAAAAACACTGGTTGCGGATGTGTCTTCTTGTTTTCTTTCCGAGCCTGTTGAGGTAGAGAAGTATGGCGTGATTTATGGCGGCGTACAGAAAAATATCGGGCCGGCAGGAGTGGTTATCGTGATCATCCGGGAAGATTTGATTACAGAGGAGGTTCTGCCGGGCACGCCGACTATGCTCACCTATAAAACACATGCAGATGCTGCATCTCTTTATAATACACCTCCGGCATATGGAATCTATATTTGCGGAAAGGTGTTCAAATGGCTGAAATCTATGGGCGGTCTGGCTGCTATGAAAGAGCGCAATGAAAAGAAGGCGAAATTGCTGTATGATTTTCTGGATCAGAGTAAGCTCTTTAAAGGAACAGTGGAAAAAAAGGATCGTTCTTTAATGAACGTGCCTTTTGTTACGGGAAATAAAGACTTAGATGCAAAGTTTGTAAAAGAGGCAAAAGCGGCGGGACTTGAGAATTTAAAAGGACACAGAACGGTAGGCGGTATGCGTGCCAGCATATATAATGCAATGCCATATGAGGGTGTAGAGGCGCTTGTGGCATTTATGAAAAATTTTGAAAAGGAGAATCTGTAAAATGTATGAGTATCATTGCCTGAATCCGATTGCCGAGATCGGACTGGAACAGTTTGGAGAGAAATATGCAGCAACAGAGAATATGGATGAGGCAGATGCAGTGCTGGTAAGAAGCGCATCCATGCATGATATGGAATTGGGGGACAGTCTGAAGGCAATTGCCCGCGCAGGAGCAGGAGTGAACAACATTCCTCTGGACAAATGTGCCGAGAAGGGGATTGTTGTGTTTAATACGCCCGGGGCAAATGCAAATGGAGTAAAAGAGCTGGTACTTGCCGGAATGCTGCTCTCCGCAAGAGATATTATCGGCGGGATTAACTGGGTGGAGGAGCATGAAGAAGACGGAGATCTCGCTAAGATCACAGAGAAAAAGAAAAAAGCGTTTGCAGGGACAGAGCTGGAAGGAAAGAAATTAGGCGTGATCGGTTTGGGCGCTATCGGGGTGCTTGTAGCAAATACAGCAACGCATCTGGGAATGGATGTATACGGATATGATCCATATATTTCTGTAGACACTGCATGGAAATTGTCCAGAAATATCCACCATGCAAACACAGTAGACGAACTTTACAAAGAGTGTGATTATATTACCATTCATGTTCCGGCAACACCGGATACAAAAGGCATGATCGATAAAGGGGCGATCAGCCTGATGAAAAAAAACGTAGTCATCTTAAACTTCGCCCGAGATGTTCTTGTAAACAGTGAAGACATGGTAGATGCTCTTGTGTCCGGTTCGGTAAAATGTTATGTGACAGATTTCCCGACACCGGAAATAGCAGGTGTAAAAGGGGCGATCGTCATCCCGCACTTGGGTGCTTCCACAGAAGAGTCAGAAGATAACTGCGCGCGCATGGCAGTTGCGGAGGTAATCGATTATCTGGAAAATGGAAATATTGTACATTCCGTAAATTATCCGGATTGTGATATGGGACCAAAGGGGGAGGGCACGCGTATTACCGTACTCCACCATAATATTCCCAATATGCTGGGGCAGTTTACCACATTGCTGGCAGAAGAAAATTTAAACATTGCCTTGATGAGCAACAAAAGCAGAAACGAGTATGCATATACGATGATGGACGTAGATGCAGATGTACCGGCTGATCTAATGGAAAAGTTCGGCAGTATCGAAGGAGTATTAAAGGTACGAATCATTCAGTAGAATAAAAGGAGAAGAGACTGTATTGGCAATGACAGAGACATTGCCGATACGGTCTTTTTTTGCTATAGGAAATTCTGACAAATTTCCTATAGCAAAAAAAGACCTCCGGGTGGGATGCACACAAGTGCGAAGAGGAAATATGACGCTTACGCGTCCGCGCTTGGCGCGAGAAGTTCGCAAGCGAACTTCTTTGTAATAGGAAACTTTGTTCTTTAACAGGAGATTTTGTAGTTGACATGTAATGTATAAATGTATACAATTATACAAAAAGAGAAAAAGAGTGATAATCTGCTCTGAATAACGGGAGGAAAGCATGGAAGACAGAAAAGTATTTATGAACCGACATACAAATCTTTTAGAACTGGAAGAACATATGTATCCTTTGGTTGATGTAAAGACACCCAATGTTTTTAGAAATTTATTCCGCTATGATGAAATTCCTAAAATTGCGTTTAATGATCGTATCGTACCGCATCATATGCCGGATGAAATATGGATTACGGATACGACGTTTCGCGACGGGCAGCAATCCCGCGCTCCTTATACAACAGAGCAGATTGTGACAATTTTTGATTATCTGCATCGTCTTGGAGGCCCGAAGGGAAAAATCCGCCAAAGTGAGTTCTTTTTGTACAGTAAAAAAGACAGGGACGCTGTATACAAATGCTTGGAGAAAGGGTATGCATTTCCGGAAGTAACAAGCTGGATACGCGCCAGCAAAAAGGATTTCCAGTTAGTAAAAGATATTGGGTTGAAAGAGACGGGCGTGCTGGTCAGCTGCTCGGACTATCATATTTTTTATAAGCTGAAAAAAACACGACGCGAAGCAATGGAACATTATCTTTCCGTTATTCGAGATTGTCTGGAGATAGGTGTAAGGCCGAGATGCCATCTGGAGGATATTACCCGTTCAGATATTTATGGGTTTGTTATTCCATTTTGTGTAGAATTAATGAAACTGATGGAAGAATATAAAATACCGGTAAAAGTACGGGTCTGTGATACAATGGGATATGGCGTGAATTTTCCGGGAGCAGTAATTCCGCGTTCTATTCCAGGGATTATATATGGCTTGATGACACACGCGGGGGTTCCAAGCGAGTTGATTGAGTTTCATGGGCATAATGACTTTTATAAAGCAGTGAATAATTCAACAACTGCATGGCTGTACGGGGCATCGGGAGTGAACTGTTCTCTGTTTGGAATCGGGGAACGTACGGGAAATACTCCTTTGGAAGCAATGGTATTTGAATATGCGCAGCTAAAGGGGACGCTGGATGGAATGGATACCAGAGTGATTACAGAGCTTGCAGAGTATTACGAGGAGGAAATCGGATACCATATTCCGTCTGGAACTCCGTTTGTAGGAAAGAACTTTAATGTGACAAAGGCCGGAATTCATGCGGACGGTATGCTCAAAAGTGAAGAAATATATAATATTTTTGACACAGAAAAGTTTTTAAATCGTCCGGCGCGTGTATCTGTATCCAATACATCCGGCGCTGCCGGAATTGCCTACTGGATCAATGCCTTTTATAAACTGCCAAAAGAACGCCAGGTGGACAAAAATTCTGCACTGGTCAGCCAGGTGAAGGACTGGGTGGACAAAGAATATGAAGACGGAAGAGTAACTGTCTTGACAGATGAGGAATTAGTTGAGAAAATAAGTAGTATATGTGAGCATTTACATATCACACTGTAACCAGGAGGCTTTCTACATGGAAGAATATCAGGAGTATTCTCTTGGGGGAAAGGTGTTCCAGCGAATCCGGGAAGACATTCTCAAGGGAAAATATAAGGAACACGAGGAACTAAGAGAGAATACAATCGGAAAAGAATTAGGAGTGAGCCGTACCCCTGTGCGGGAGGCGTTAAGACAATTGGAGTTAGAAGGACTTGTTTCCATTATTCCGAATAAGGGAGCATATGTAACAGGAATTTCTCCAAAGGATGTAAAAGATATTTATATGATTCGTTCCATGCTGGAAGGGCTCTGTGCCAGATGGGCGACAGAGAACATTACGGAAGAGCAGATGGAGGAGTTGGAGGAAACAATTCTTCTCTCTGAATTTCACATGAAACGAGAAGGCTCTTATAATGTAGAGCAGATTACAATGCTGGACGGAAGATTTCACGCAATTTTATATGAAGCTTCCAACAGCAGAATTTTAAGCCATGTTCTTGCGGATTTTCATAAATATGTACAGCCGGCGAGAAAATCTTCAGTTGTATCGGAGGAGAGAGCAAGAAAGTCTATACGGGAACATAAACAGATTCTCAGAGCAATCCGAGATAAGGATCAAGATCTGGCGGAGCAGTTGGCAAATGAGCATATCCTGCATGTAATGCAGAACTTGAAAAAACAAGGATACGAAGATATTTAGGAGGAGACAAAAATGGAAAAAATCAAGATGACGACGCCGCTTGTTGAGATGGATGGGGATGAAATGACAAGAATTCTTTGGAAAATGATCAAAGAAAATCTCCTTAATCCTTATATTGACCTGAAGACAGAATATTATGACCTTGGATTGGAACACAGAAATGAGACGGACGATCAAGTGACAATCGATTCTGCAAACGCGACAAAAAAATATAAAGTCGCCGTAAAATGTGCTACGATTACACCAAATGCCGCACGGATGGAGGAATATGATTTAAAAGAAATGTGGAAGAGTCCAAATGGAACGATTCGTGCAATTTTAGACGGGACTGTTTTTAGAGCGCCGATCGTAGTAAAAGGGATTGAGCCATGTGTAAAGAATTGGAAAAAGCCGATTACAATAGCAAGACACGCTTACGGAGATGTCTATAAAGGAACAGAGATGAAAATTCCAAAAGCAGGAAAGGTAGAGCTTGTATATACGGCGGAGGACGGAACACAGGAAAAGGAACTCGTGCATGTATTTGACAGTCCGGGCATTGTACAAGGAATGCACAATATCAGTAAGTCTATTGAGAGCTTCGCGCGAAGCTGCTTCAATTATGCACTGGATACAAAGCAAGACCTCTGGTTTGCAACAAAGGATACGATTTCTAAAAAATATGACCATACATTTAAAGATATTTTCCAGGAAATATATGACGCAGAGTATGAGGAGAAATTTAAGCAGGCAGGAATCGAATATTTTTATACTTTAATTGATGACGCTGTGGCAAGAGTAATGAAGTCAGAGGGCGGATACATATGGGCATGCAAAAATTATGACGGAGATGTTATGAGCGATATGGTATCCTCTGCGTTTGGTTCTCTTGCTATGATGACTTCAGTGCTTGTGTCTCCAGAAGGATATTATGAATATGAGGCCGCACATGGAACGGTACAGCGCCACTACTATAAACACTTAAAAGGGGAAGAAACCTCTACGAACTCCGTAGCAACTATTTTTGCATGGAGTGGTGCTTTAAGAAAACGCGGTGAACTGGATGGAAATAAAGAACTCATGGAATTTGCAGACAGGCTGGAAAAGGCAACCATCGATACAATCGAGTCCGGTTCCATGACAAAAGACTTGGCATTGATCACTACGATCGAAAATCCCACTGTATTAAACAGTGAAGAATTTATAAAAGCAATTGCTAAGAGATTATAATATAAATTTAACGGAGCAATAAGCAGTGCGAAATGAAGCGTATGCGGAATTGAGCTGGCACTGCGGAAAATGTTAAAAGATACTTTCGGGAAATAGATAGTTCTAATGGGAGGCAGATGTGACTCATGTGAGTCACATCTGCCTCTTAGACTGTCAAAGAACCCCTGTCAAGCTATGGCGAGACAGAGGTTCTTTTTCTGTAGAGAAGCAATGCCGGAAATTATAACTGATGGTGGCAAAATGAGGAGTTTTAACATACCATTCACACACCTCTGATACGATTATATCAAAAAAGCCAGCTGACCAGACGAAGTATTTTTTTATATTGCTTATGGCTGATATATATTTTTCCTTTTGTGACCGTAATCATATTGTCTTCTTTGAATTTTGAGATATAGCGATTGAGCGAACGAACATCAATATTAAGAAAATCGCTGATATGCTGTCTGGTTTCGAGTATTTTAACATCATCGCGATATTCTGAAGGATAGGATGTTCTATAAACCTGATAGCGATCGATCAAGTAGTATAAAATGTTTTCTTCGGTTGTACTGGCCTTACAGTTATTTATAAAGTTTAATGCGTTATTTAGGCGCATGTTTACATTTTTCAAAATAGATAACGCAAACTGTGGATATTTGTGATGATAAAACAGAAAATCATCTTTCGACATTTTCAGTACGACAAGTTTGGTGATGCTTACAGTGGTTGCATAGCATCTGTTCATAGGGGAGGAGATACATGCCATCCCAATAATATCTAAACTTGTCATGTAATATCCTATGATTGTGCTGCCGTTTGGAAGAGGTTTCATTACACCGCAAATTCCGTCTAATATTATGTATATATTGTCAAGGATCTGATCTTTCTCAACAACTGTAGATTTTGGCGGATATGAAATTACTTGAAAGGATTTCAGCTCTGAATCTTCAAAGCAGCTAAATAATGCCTCGATATAAGGAAAATCTTTTAAAATGTCCATACAATACCCCTTGCAGATGAAAAGCCAGTTAAGCCATGTGGAAGACTGGTCATGCTTATGAATTTAATTATATAAAAATTTAAGAAGAATGTAAAACAAATAAATTTGTTTTTAGACACAATTTGGTCGAAATTAGGGTATATGTCCTATTTTTTGTCGTTAAATTATGCTATCTTTATTTTGAAAATTATAGGGTATGTTGTACAACATTAATAAAATTGGAAGGGATGAAAAGATGAAGCAGGATGTACTCAGGATTGCAAAAAAAGCATTTGATGAAAAGCTGATGGCAGGTACAAGCGGAAACATAAGTGTATTTGACAGAGATTCAGGATTGATGGCAATTACACCAAGTTCATATGATTACGGAATTATGGAAGAGAAGGATATCGTAGTAACAGACTTGGACGGAAATGTTGAAGAAGGATGGCTCAGACCATCTTCAGAATGGAAAATGCATGCAGAAATATACCGGAATGTAGAACACGTCAATGCAGTTGTGCATACACATTCGCCTTATGCCACAAGCTTTGCTGTGCTTCAAAAAGAGATTCCTGTCATATTAATAGAAATGCTCCCTTTTTTGAATGGAAGCTTGGAGGTGAGTCCGTATGCCAGTCAGGGGAGTTCTCAAGTAGGATTAAATGCAGTGCCTATTTTAAAGAGAAAAAATGCCTGTCTTATGGCCAATCATGGAGTGGTAGCAGTCGGAAAAGATGTTGATCAGGCCTATTTGTCCAGTGTATATGCAGAAGACGTGGCAAAAGTCTACCATATGGCACTGACGGTCGGGACGCCCGTCGAGATAAACGGAGAAGATTAGCTTTATTTGAATTTTTTTTGTTCAGGGGTTGTTATGACAATCATAAATTTTGAAAAGTGAAACGGAAAGGGATCAAATGAATTCTGCTTATGAAAAATTGTTAAAATGTTATGAGGATGTCAGAAAAAAAGTTGACTTTAAACCAGAGCTGGCGCTGATCCTCGGATCGGGGCTGGGAGATTATGCAGAGAGTATTCAAGTAGAAGCCATATTAAATTACAGTGATATTAAAGAATTTCCAACGTCTACAGTGGAAGGACATAAAGGAAGGTTTGTCTTCGGATATGTGGGGGAAACTCCGATTGTAATCATGCAGGGGCGAGTGCATTACTATGAGGGATACTCCATGGAGGATGTTGTTCTTCCTACAAGACTGATGAAGTTAATGGGAGCGAAGGTATTATTCCTGACGAATGCTTCCGGAAGTGTAAATCCAGAGCTTCAGCCGGGGGATTTTATGATGCTCACAGATCAGATTGCTTCCTTTATTCTTTCGCCGCTGCGAGGAGAAAACAGAGAAGAATTGGGAGTTCGCTTTCCCGATATGACAGAAGTATACAACCGGAATTTAAGAAACATTATTAAACAAGTGGCAGATGATTTGGATATTTCTGTTAAAGACGGGATTTATATTCAATTGCCTGGCCCTCAGTTTGAATCTCCGGCAGAGATAAGAATGTGCAGAATGCTGGGAGCAGATGCGGTTGGAATGAGTACGGCGTGTGAAGCGTTGGCTGCAAACCATATGAATATGAAAGTTTGCGGGATTTCCTGTATAACAAATTTAGGAGCTGGGATGTCAGGGGAGCCATTGACAAGCGAAGAGGTATATGAAATTTCTAACAGGACTGCTCCATTATTTAAAAAGTTACTTACAGAAACTATCGTTAGAATTGGGAAATATTATCAATAAGAGGAGAAGTTCATTATGGGAATTCTAAAAGAATTAGAAGACGTTGACAATATAAAACTAAGTAAAGATAAGAGAGCTGTGATTATCATTGATCAGACAAAACTGCCTGGAATAACAGAGTATTTGACACTAACCACAGTGGAAGAATTCTATGAGGCAATTTTAAAGCTTCGAGTGAGGGGTGCGCCGGCGATCGGCATCTGTGCAGCATATGGGATGTATTGTCTGGCACAGACAATTGATACGACAGAATATGAAGCATTTCATAAAAAGTTCCATGAGTACAAGGAATATTTGAATTCATCCAGGCCGACGGCAGTTAATTTAAGCTGGGCGCTAAACAGGATGGAGCAGGTCGTGTTAAATAACAAAAACAGCACAGTAAAAGAAATTATAGAGCGTCTCGAAAGCGAAGCATATAAGATACAGTGGGAAGATATTGAAATGTGCCGAAAAATATCAAAATACGGTTTGACGCTTATCAAAGAAGGAGATGGGATTTTAACTCACTGTAATACCGGACAGCTTGCAACGTCGAAATATGGTACAGCGCTAGGACCGTTATTCCTAGGCAAAGAAAAAGGGCTGGAGTTCAAGGTGTTTGTAGATGAGACAAGACCGTTACTGCAAGGAGCGAGACTGACCTCGTATGAGCTTCAGAAGGCGGGGATAGATGTAACTCTGATCTGTGATAACATGGCTTCTATTGTTATGAAAAATGGATGGATTCAGGCCTGTCTAGTCGGATGTGATAGAATAGCGGCAAACGGGGATGTGGCGAATAAGATCGGAACAAGCGGGGTTGCGATCCTGGCAAAGTATTATGGGATTCCGTTCTATGTTCTAGGTCCTACATCTACAATTGATGTCAACTGTAAGACAGGGGAGGACATCAAGATAGAGCTTCGAAATCCGGATGAGATTAAAAAAGAATTTTATGAAAAACCAATGGCATTGGAAGAGGTGAAATGTTATAATCCGGCATTTGATGTTACCGATCATTCCTTGATTACGGCGATCGTGACGGAGAAAGGGATTTTAAAGCCTCCTTTCGACAACAGCATTCGGAAGCTTTTTGAAGTATAGTATCATAAAGAATTGAGTTGTTTGGAGGTATGCTTATGAAAATTGAAATACAGCATGGGGACATACTTACATTAGATGATGAAAATCGAATCATTCAGGATGGAATTGTATGCATTGACGGCACAAAAATTATTTATGCCGGAACAGAAAGACCGAAAAACTTTATTCCTGATAAAATCATTCACGCAGAGGGAAATCTGGTGATGCCCGGATTTGTCAATACCCATTGCCATTCGCCAATGACCATGTTTCGGAATTTTGCGGGCGGACTTCCACTGCAAAAGTGGATGTTTGAAAATATTCGCCCGCTTCAGCAGTATGTGACAGAAGAGGAAATAAGAAGCTGTGCAAAGCTGGCCTATATAGAAATGATCAAAAGTGGAACGACAGCATTTGCAGAAATGTATGCATGGGCGGATATTCTCGGTGAAATAGCCTTAGATATAGGGCTGAAGGCACTGATTGCAGGAAGTTACGGAAAAGATCAAGGATTAGCAGGCACCACGGAAAAAAGTGTGATCCTGGAACACAGTAAAAAAATATCGGAAAGAAGTAAGGGGCGGGTAGAAGAAGGACTTCTGCTGCATGCGCTGTATTCGGTTCCGGAAGACGTTATTCGAAATACAGTGGAGCTTGCGAAAGAATACGGCTTCCGAATACAGATTCATGTTTCAGAGACGAAAAAAGAAATAGAAGACTGTTATGAGAAATATGGAGTGTCCCCTGTAGAAAAACTGGCTGAACTGGGTGTCTTTGACGTTCCGGCAATAGCAGCGCATTGTGTATATCTTACGGATAACGATTATTCAATATTAAAAGAGCATCACGCATGTGTCAGCCATTGCCCTGTGAGTAATTTAAAGCTTGGAAGTGGGATGGCAGATATTTCAAAGCTGGATAAAAAAGGTATCACGGTTTGCCTTGGAACAGACGGAGTTGCCAGCAACAATAATCTGAATATTTTCAAAGAAATGAATATTGCGGCCCTGTTAGCAAAAGGAATCCACTGTGATCCTATAGTTATCCCGGCAGAAAAAATACTTCGTATGGCAGTAAAAAATGGTTATAAAGCGCTGGGAATAGAAAACAGCGGATGTATAAAAGCGGGAATGAATGCAGATCTGATCATTGTTTCAACAAAAGAGCCGCATTTTACTCCGATTACGGATTATTATGATGCTCTGGTGTATTCGGGGCAGGCAAGCGATGTGGTATTAACGATGGTTGATGGAAATATTTTGATGGAAAACAGAGAACTTGCAAATTGCGACGAAGAAAAAATACTGGCAGAGGCAAAAATGGCGTCTCAAAGGATCTTATCATACCGTTCGTAACCGGATACCGTTTTAAATTTCTTTGAGGAAGTTGAGGAGAAAAGAAAAATGAGAGAAAAAATTAATTATAAAGCTACGGCGACATATTCTTTTGGAGGACTGGGATATAGTTTGTGTAATATTCTGGTCATGAGCTATTTGTCTTTCTTTTATACGGATATTTTTGGGATCAGTCCAATGGCTGTTGCAGGACTTATGCTTGCATCCCGCGTGGTGGATGCCGTCACAGATCCGATCATGGGATTGTTGTCGGATCATACAAGAACCAGATTCGGAAAGTACCGTCCATGGATCATTTTTGTCGCGCCTATACAGGGAATTGTATTATTCCTGCTTTTTACAGCTCCTGATTTATCGGCGACTATGAAGGTGGTTTATGCTTACATTATTTATATACTTTATTCCGTTACCCTGACAATGATCAATATTCCATACTGTGCTTTGCTGCCATCCATGTCGAAAAACTACTACCACAGGACTGTCATTATCGCATGGAAATCCGTTATGACACAGACCGGAAGATTTATAATTACCGTACTTGCATTGCCGCTGGTAGAAATTTTTGGAGGCGGGAAACAGGGATGGTCTATTTACGGAGCAATTATTGGAATTATTTTTACGATTTCGTATTGGGTTGTCGCGTGGGGAGCAAAACCATACGATACAGTAGAGACAGACCAATCGGAAACAAAACAGACAGAAAAACGAAGCATCAGAAAAGATCTTTTTACTGTGATTAAAGTGAAGCCGTTTATTATTCTGATCTGTTCTTATGGTGTGCTGGCAATTTGTAATACAATTTACAACTCAGCCAATATGTATTATTTTAAATACGTATTAGGAAGAGAGGATCTGGTTCCAACGGTTTCTGCCGCTATTATGGCTGCTGGACTGCTCTCCATTTTGGTCACTCCTTTGCTGGTTAAAAAGTTTGACAAAAAAGCGGTATATATTGGCGCGAGCGCGTTAGGCGTTATCTCTTTAGCAATTATGTGGTTTACTCCAACGCCTTCTATTGGAATGGTATTTTTGATGCTGAGTGTTTTTGGACTCTTTTACAATATTCCAGACAGCCTCGGATGGTCCATGCTGCCGGACTGCGTAGATTATGCAAAATGGAAATATGGACTGGATGGAAACGGATTAATTACTTCGATTTTTTTGTTTACGATCAAAGTTGGAATGGCGCTGGGCGGTTTTTTCCCGAGCTTCTTATTGGGTACGGTTGGTTTTGTTGCAAATCAGCAGCAGCCGGAAGCTGTGCTTAATATGATTACATTCCTTAGATTCGGGCTTCCTGCAATTACTTTGCTCTTAGTTATTGTCATTACTTGTTTCTATGAAATCACAAGAAAAAGATATAAAGAAATGCAGGATAATTATGAAAAAGAAAAGAGTATGTGATTTTTGTGAAAGAGGAGGATATTATGCAAAGACCTAATATTTTATTGATCACAACAGATCAGCAGCGCTATGATACAATCCATGCGATGGGATATGACTATATGGTCACACCTAATCTTGACAGACTGGCGGCAGAAGGGTGTTGTTATCCAAATGCATATTCGAATAATCCGGTTTGTATGGCGGCAAGACATAATATTATCACCGGGCTTCCTGCCAGATATCACGGGTTTGATGACAATTATTTTGAGGATGATCCTAAGGTGATTCCCCATGAGCTTCCAACGTTTCCACAATTGTTATCTGATTCCGGCTATGCTACTATTGCAGTTGGAAAAATGCATTTTCAGCCATGCAGGAGGCATAATGGATTTACGCATATGGAATTAATGGAGGAAATCCCACGACATTTACAGGACGATGAATATGCACAGTATCTAAAAGAGAATGGATTCGGAAATATACAAAGCATTCATGGAGTCAGACACCTTTTATATATGCTGCCGCAGCAGTCTTTAGTTGACGAGGAGCATCATGGAAGCGCCTGGGTAGCGCAAAGAAGTATTCATCATATCAAAGAAAACGCCGGAAAACGTCCGTTCTTTATCTGGTGCAGTTTCATAGCGCCTCATCCGCCTTTTGATGTACCGGAAGAATGGGCGGATCTCTATACAGAAAAGGCACTCCCAGAACTGAAGAAATCGAAAACACCGGTATCGGATATTGTGAATGCTAATCGTCCGGTTGCCGATTACCCAAATGAAAAATATTTGAGAAGGGCAAGAGAAGCCTATTTCGCATCTATTTCGTTTGTGGATTACAATGTCGGTAAAATTATTGAAGAACTGAAAAAAAGTGGAGAATACGAAAACACTCTGATCATCTTTACGAGTGATCATGGAGAACTTATGGGAGACTATGAGTCATATCAGAAGTTTTTGCCGTATGACAGCTCCGCGCGGATTCCCTACATAATGAGATATCCGAAAAAACTTAAGCCAGGCAGCATAGATGAGAGGTTGGTTTCTCTGGACGATATTCTTCCTACGGTTTTAGATGTTGCCGGAGTAACATATCCGAATCCGGAAATATTGCCGGGAGAGTCTGTTTTTGAAATAGATGGAAATACGGACAGAGGGTATCTTTATATTGAGCACGGCCATGGGAGCAAACGATGGGTATGTCTGAGAGAAAAACAGTATAAATACACATATTATTACGGTGGAGGAAAAGAAGAGCTGTTTGATATGAAAAATGATCCTGATGAAACTACGAATTTACTCTACGATAATCCAAATCAGGCGGTATTGGAAATCCGTGATAAACTGAAACAAAGACTGATCGCAGAGGAAAAGAAATATGGGTTGGATGGATATGTGAAAGACGATCAGTTTATTCAACTGGAGGAATTTCGCTGCGGATTTTACAGAGAATGTAATCCTCCGATGTTCCCGGAGAAAGAGAAGGATACGGTATTCATCGAGCTGGAGGATGAAGTGAAAAGGGCGGTAGAAAAGGAAGATATTATTGACTTACAAGAATTAGACATTGAGTATTTTGAGAAGAAAAAGGTTTTGAGCAGGGAGACTTTGCTGAATTAAAATACATATAGAACCAGAAAGATACGAATCTCTTATAGAAGTTCAAGTATGAAAAATACTGACTTCTATGGGAGATTCGTATTTTTAAATTTAGAGCCAAAAT
This sequence comes from Mediterraneibacter flintii, assembly GCF_055387595.1. Taxonomy (NCBI): domain Bacteria; kingdom Bacillati; phylum Bacillota; class Clostridia; order Lachnospirales; family Lachnospiraceae; genus Mediterraneibacter; species Mediterraneibacter flintii. Next base: position 2,093,029 of record NZ_AP031405.1, on the reverse strand, counting down.
CGGTATTATTAACCGACAACTTCTTTTTGACAGCTTCTTCAATCAATCTGAAAATGTTGAGGGGACTTGGGATTGAAAAGTGGGAGAAGGATAATCTGTATCGCTGTCTAAACCAAAAAGCAACTCCAAACGGAAATAGTCGGCCCTTATATAACTTTCTACGAACTCAGCAGGAGTTTTATCATCCAAATATCCTAAACGCTCTGAATAGCAAATATAATCATCTTCAGGACGGTCTAATAATTTTGCCGTATGAGGAGAAATATTAACAAAACTGTATCTGTCTCGGGCTTTTGTAGGTGCTTTTCCAAATTTTCGGCGAAGAGTTTCGTATAAAGAGGTTTCGATTTCAGAAACCTGTAGACCTTTATATAAATGTGGGTTTAGAAAACTAATAACTAAAGCTACAGGCTTATGGTTGTCAAATATTAAACGCTTATAACGTATCACATGTTCTTCATCCTTTAGTCCAAAGAACTGCTTTGCGCGCGGAGCTGGCGCATCGTGTGTAAAACTAAGAAGCTTACTTGTAGAAACCCGTCCAGCACGTTTAATGTCATCTGTAAATGATGGAAGCTTGTCATAAATACGTGAAATTCTTTCCGAAACAAAAGTCCCTTTTCCTTGTTTGCGATATAAAAGGCCTTCATATACCAAATCCATAATTGCCTGTTTCGCTGTCCCACGACTTACATTGAATTGTTTAGCAAGTTCAAGCTCACTGGGCATTTGTGTATGCGGTTGGGCATTTACTATAAGCTGACGTAAATAATGTTTAATTTTTACATAATGTGGTAAGTGGTTGTCAAATTGTTCCATAATAGTTCCTCTAAATTATTTGTAGTTCCTAAATTTTACATATTTACCTAAATAATACCATTGGTTGATCAATTGGTCAACTAATGAGTGCGTTATTAGAATAGTAAGATATAAATATAGTAATTATAAAAACCACATCATTGACTACTTGACTAGTCAAGTAGTCAATGATATAATGCGTTATAGATAGTAAAAATATACAAAAAAAGAAGGGAGAGTAAAAGCAAAATAGTAAAAATGACGTATGCTCTTTAAGAGCACAGGAAACTTAATTTTATAGGAGAAGTTTCCAAAGAAAAATTTGTAGAAGTAAAATGAAAGGAAGGGATTGTGTTATGAAAAAAAGAATTTTTACAGCTTTATTGGCTGGCCTGATGCTATTTTCATTGGTTGGATGTTCATCAGGAGGAGAAAGTAAGGATACGAAGGAAAAAGAAAATGCGAAAATAAAAATAGGGTATGATATTTACTATTTAGGCAATTCGTGGTCGGTGCAGCAGTATCAGGAATTCAAATGGAACGTGGAAAATAATTATGCTGATAAAGTGGATGTCACTTATGTTGAATCGGACAATGATATTACAAAACAAATTTCTAATATTGAAGATTTGATTGCCCAGGACGTAGATGTAATTATCACAACACCCTGTGATACGACAGCTTTGAATAGCACATTGCAGGAGGCTATGGACGAAGGAATTAAAGTGATTCTGCTTGCGGCTACGATTGAAGGAGATACATATGATTCTTTGATTACAGTAGATGAGAAAGAATTTGGAGCAGCGGGAGCAGAATGGTTAGCGGAACAGTTGGACGGCAAAGGGAAAATTGTTATGCTGGAAGGTATTTCAGGATACTCCACAAGCATGCTTAGACAAGAAGGTGCTCTGAGTGTATTCGAAAATTATCCAGATATTGAAATCATTGCAGATGAAGATGCTGGATGGGATTATGCAACGGCTAAAACGGTTATGGCGGATTTATTGGCAACATATCCGGATATTGATGGTATTTGGTCACAGGGGGGAGCAATGACGCTTGGGGCTATTGAGGCATTCCAGGCAGCTGGAAGAGAACTTGTACCTATGACAGGAGAAGACAACAATGGCTATTTAAAAGCATGTGTAGAAAATGAGATGGAGGGTATAGCGGTTGCAAAACCTACTTGGCTGACAAGAGTGGCGCTTGATACTGCTATTTCTCTGATGAACGGAGAAGAAGTTGAGAAAGATAATATTTATCCTGTAGAAAAGTTTTCCGGACTAGAAGAAATGAAAGAATCATACTATCCAGAACTATCAGATGATGTATGGTGTGGAACAGAACTTCCAGAAGATGTTTTAAAAGAAATATTCAAATAGGAAGTAAATCAATAAAAAACAGAGCTAGATAAAAAAGAATTATTTGGCTCTGTTTTCTAATTGGAGGGAACATGTGTGGAGACAAAGAATAAGATTTTAACAGGGAAAAATTTATCAAAAGAATTTAATGGAAATGTCGTTCTAGAAGATGTATCTATTGAATGTATAGAAGGAACGGCAATTGCTATTGTAGGGGAAAATGGAGCAGGAAAGTCTACATTGATGAATATTATTAGCGGAGGTTTAAGTCCTTCAAAAGGAAAAATTGAAATGGATGGAAAGGAAGTGGTATTTAGAAACTCTGTAGCAGCAAGAAAAAAAGGGATTGCTTTTGCGCATCAGGAGTTAAGCCTGATGGCAGAAATGACAGTTGGGGAAAACATTATGTTAGGGCGCGAGCCCATGAAAGGACCATTTATTGAGCAAAAAAAACTACATGAGCAGGCAAAAGAAATTCTAGATGAGATAGGATACCAAATTGATGTCAATAGGTTAGTATCTAATCTTTCCCCTTCAGAATGTCAGATAACAGAAATAGCAAAGGCATGGGCATCAAAGCCAAGAATATTGATTTTAGATGAACCGACATCTAGTTTAAATAAAGAGGAATCAGAAGTATTGTTTCGATTTATAAGAAAAATCCTGGAAAAAAATGTATGTGTTATTTTAATTAGCCACCGTATGGATGATATTTATCAAACATGTACACAGGTATTTGTTTTGAAAGATGGGAAATTTGTTTTTGAAAGCCCGTTAAAAGATACGACAGAAAATATGTTAATAAGCAAAATGGTTGGACGGGATTTTAAAAACGTATATCCAGAACGTAGACAAAAAAAGAGTGAGAAAATTAAAGTATCTATTAGAAATGGAGAAGTGAATTCCCGCATCCAAAAAATTAATATAGATATTCCTGAAGGAACTGTTGTAGGAATAGGCGGATTGGAAGGACAAGGGCAGCGTGAATTAAGTAAAGCTTTATTTGGATTGTCACCTTTTACAAAGGGAGATTATATGATTGATGGGAAAAAGGTAAAAATACATTCTCCATCCGAGGCAATAAAATATAAGATTGCGTATGTGCCGGAAGATCGCAAAACAGAAGGGTTATGTCTTTCACTTTCTGTAAGAGAAAATATATTAGCTATGATATTAGGTAAAAATGCTAAGTTTGGATTTATCAATAAAAAAATGGAAAAACAAGAAACAGAAGAAGGAATCCGGCAATTTGGGATAAAGGTAAATCATACAGGAATGAAAGTATCTCATTTATCAGGTGGAAACCAGCAAAAAGTAGTATTTTCCAAATGGATAAAAACAAAACCTGAAATTTTATATTTAAATGAACCAACAAGAGGGGTAGATGTTCAAAGCAAATTGGAAATTTATGAATTGATTAGGGATTTAACAAAGACTGGAGTCAGTGTTGTCATTTTTACGAGTGACATGCTGGAATTAATTGGATTATCAGATGAAATTTATATTATGTACGAAGGTAAAATTTCAGGACATATCAGTGGAAAAGAAGCTACAGAAGAAAGAATTATGCAATTTAGTGCAAAAGAAGGAGGAAATTAGACATTATGACAGGTTCAATAAGGAAACAGATAAAACAAGCTTTCCCTGCTCTGGTTATTGTATTACTTATGATCATAGTTGCAGCATTGGTTTCTCCTTCTTTTCGAAACGCATATAATCTACGGAATATTGCGGCACAGGTGGCAGTTTTAGCAGTGGTAGCTATAGCGCAGTGCTGTGTACTATTTATCGGCGGGATCGATATGTCTGTAAGCAGTATTATTTCTATCAGTACGATCATGATGGCTTTATACAGTGCCGAAACTATATATGGAATAATTATTAGCATTTTTTTTGCAGTTGGGATTGGTGCTTTAACAGGAGCTGTGAACGGAATTGGAGTGGTAAAATTTCAGATTCCGGCTATGATTATCACTATTTCCACACAGGCATTTTTAAAAGGTTTATGTTTAATTCTTATGCCAAGCAGTGGTGGCAGAGTAAATCCTAATTTTACAGCTTTTATGAAGACACGAATTGGAATTTTAAATATAGCTGTTATTCTGGCGATTTTGCTTTATGTCATTTCTTTTTTAGTTCTACATTATACGCGGTTTGGACGTAATGTTTACGCAATTGGAAATGGAGAGAAATATGCAGAGCAATCAGGGATTAAAGTTAAAAAGAATATTGTTATTGTGTATATTTTATCAGGAATGATAGCAGCAGTTGCAGGAGTCCTTCTTTCAGCAAGAATTTCAACAGGAAATCCACTCGTAGGTGATAGCTATGCTATGGATTCTGTTACAGCAGCAGTCGTTGGCGGTGTCTCAATGAATGGAGGTATTGGAAGCGTAATAGGTGCATTATTTGGGGCGATTATTTTGACACTGGTAAATAATATTATGAATAATATAGGAATATCGCCTTATTATCAGTATATTGCAAAGGGATTGATTCTTGTATTGTCACTTATGATTTTTCAAATAAAGAGAAAGGAGAGAAGGTAATATGAGGGCTATAAAAGGAAAATATAAGTATTCCAGTTTCCCTTTTGGAGCATACTTACTTTTAGTTGTTATTATTTTTGTGTTTTTATTATCTACAAATGGTACTGTATCTCCGGTACATTTACTGAATATTGCACGTTCAGCAGCTCCGTTGGGAATTGTAGCAATTGGACAGACGATAGCACTGTTGGTTGGAGGGTTGGATCTTTCGGTAGGGACAACTATTTCTATGGTCAATCTTGTTTGTGCATCAATTATGAATGGAAGTAACGGAAAAATAGGACCGGCAGTAATTATATCGTTGCTTCTATGCAGCTTGATAGGGCTTGTAAATGGAGTGATTATCACGAAGTTCAAAATGCAACCCTTTTTAGTTACTCTTGCAATGTCAATTATTATAGAAGGCGCTTATTACATTTATACGCAGGGAATTCCAAGTGGGAATGTTGCTAGTTCCTTTAGATATATTGCAGAAGGATGGGTAGGGAAAATTCCAGTTGCAATTATCGTATGGGGAATTATATGGGTTATACTGTCTGTAATATTACGTAAAACAATATATGGAAGAAAACTGTATTACACGGGAGCGAATCCAGTTATGGCACGAATGTCTGGTTATCATGCAGATGCGATTGTAATTTTGGCATATGTGATGACCTCTGTTCTTGCAGGAATTGCAGGATTAGTATTAAGTGCCTATATCGGTGTCGCGTCAATGGGAATAGGAACCGAGTATACATTAAATTCAATTGCAGCATCTGTGATAGGAGGAACGGCATTTATAGGTGGAATTGGAACTTTAGAAGGAACATTTCCAGGGGTTATGATTATTGTAATTTTGCAAAGCTTGATGACAATTTTGGGTATATCGGATGCGGGAGAGTATTTAAGCCAAGGGCTAGTTATAGCGGTTATGGTGGCGATAAATCAGTGGCAATTAAAGAGGAATCAATAGAGTTTAGAAATAAAAAAGGAGTGTTAAAATATGAGTTTTGTAAGATTAATGACAGGGGACATCAAACCAGAACAAATGGGGTTTACATATTCCCACGAACATATTGTTTGCCGTCCAGGACATTGGATGGAAAGAGGCGATATGGATCTGATATTAGACGACGTACATAAAGGAGAAGAAGAGGTTTTGGCAGCGAAAAAGTGTGGAGTAGATACAATCGTAGATGCCACCGCAATTGATTATGGACGGGATCCCCAGGCGGTTTACGATATTTCTGTAAGTACAGGAATGCAGATAATAGGGACAGCGGGCTTTAATAAAGGCTTTTTGTGGGATGCAAAAATGCCAGGGAGAGACTGTACGTATAATGATTGGATAGAGAAAAGCAGTGAAAAGGAATTAACCGATTTTGTTATTAAAGAAGTTACAGAAGGAATGCAGGGAACAAAGATAAAAGGAGGGCAGGTAAAATTCGGAACAGGCTATAATAGTATTTCTCCGTTAGAAATAAAAACTATCAGAGCAGTATGCCGTGCACATCTTGCAACTGGAGCACCGATTCATTCACACACAGAAGCAGGCACTATGGCATTGGAGCAAATGCAGTATTTGAAAGAAGAAGGAGTCAACTTGCACCATGTAAGCTTTGGGCATATGGATCGAAATCCAGATAGCTATATGCATTTGAAGGTGGCAGATACAGGAGCCTTTTTGTGCTTCGACGGTATCGCTAAAGTGAAATATAATCCAGAGTCAATACGGATTCAATGCATTCTGGAATTGGTAAAACGTGGTTATCAAAGACAAATACTGGTCAGTGGCGATACTGCCAGAAGAAGTTATTATCATAGTTATAGTTACGCGGTCGGCCTTCCGTATATTAAAAAAACATGGGTTCCAAGACTGATAGAAGAAGCAGAAAACAGAGGGATAAATGGAGAAAAACTGATAGAAGACATTTTTATTAATAATCCAAAAGAATGCTTTACATTTAAGAAGGTGAACTAATATATGAATTATTATGAGTTAAATCAGGAACAGGCAAAGAACTATTTGTCAAGAAAAAATATGGTAGCTATTTTACCAATAGGGGCAATTGAAGTACATGGAGACCACCTTCCCTTAGATACAGACTGCCGTTTAGCGATGGGGGTTGCAAAGAAGTTAGAAGAACGGCTAGGGATAGAAAATTGTGCGATTCTTCCATGTATACCATACGGACAAGTATGGTCATTAAGAGATGTACCGGGAAGTATACACATACCAGATGAAATTTTGAGTGCCTATCTTTATGAAATTGCAAAGAGTCTTGAACGGGCCGGTGTAAAGCAGATGGTTGTGATTAATTCTCATATGGGAAACGGGAATGCAATCAAAACAATGGCAAGGAGAGCATACGAAAGCTTGCATATAAAAGTATATTATTTTACTTATCCGCGAGCAGAAAAGGTGATTCAGCAAGTATGTACTTCCCAGCGTCCTCACAAAGTACTTTTTCACGCAGATGAGATAGAAACCTCTTATATGCTGTATTTAGCTCCTGAAGCAGTAGATATGGGAAAAGCTATTTCACAAGATATTGAATTCCCTGAAGATTATGAATATACATCAATAAGGTGGAGTGAATTTATGGAAAAAGCGGTATTGGGGGATGCTACAGCAGCTAGTGCAGAAAAAGGAAAAAGGATTATTGATGAGGTAATAGAAGAAATTGTAGCAGTGATAAAAGGAGCATCATAAAATGGCATATATATTGGCGATTGATCTAGGCTCTACACAGATGAAGCTGATGATTATGGACGAAAAGGCAAATATAATAATGACAGTGTCCGAAGCATACCCAAGTTTTGTAAAACATACTGGATGGCTGGAACAAAATCCAGAGGATTGGGAAAAAGCATTAAAAACTGGAATTCATCGACTAAAGCAAAAGTTAGATCTAGATAAGGTCGAAGTGATTTCTTTTTCAGGGCATATGAGTGGAATTGTACTTTTATCAGAACAAGGCATAGTATTAGGCCCTTGTATTATGCTATCTGACAGTAGAAGCCAACATCAAAGCGAAGTCCTTATGGAAACAATTGGTGAAATGGTGAAAGAAAGGACAGGAAATCCGATAAATAATGCATTTTCTTTGCCAAAGCTTTTATGGTTAAAAGAAGAAACGCCAGAAGTATATAGAAAAATAAAGGCATGGTTGTCCCCAAAGGACTATGTCAGATACTGCCTGACAGGTGTGATTGCGACGGAGTATACCGATGCGTACAATTCTTTATGCGTCAATCAGAAAACATTGGATTGGGACGAGGATATAATAAAAGAAAGCACATTACGCAGAAGTAGTTTTCCATTTTTATGTAGTCCTTCAGATATTGTGGGAAAAGTTACGAAAGTAGCCGCGGAGAAATATGGATTGAAACAAGGAATTCCAGTGGTGGCTGGCGGTGCAGACATGGCATGTGCTGTTTTGGGAAGCGGGCTTTCGAAAGTAGGAGACACAGCACTTACGTTGGGAACATGTGCTACATTTTTTACACTTATTTCACAAATAGACAGTAGCTGTTATGGACAAGTAACCTTTCATCCGCTTGTCTCAAAAGGGAAAATGTATGCTTTGGGTTCTCATATCAATGGTGGAGCAGGAGCAAATTGGATTTCTTCCATATTGTCGGAAAAAGGAGTAATCGACTATAAAATGATTGCAGAGTTGTCTAAAAAAGCAATGTCAGTACCGGCAGGAAGTAATGGAATGTTAACACTCCCCTTTTTAAATGGAAGTGGCTCGCCCTATTTTTGCCCGTCGGACAAACAACATATATTTGGGATGAAAATAAATACAACGCGGGAGGAGATCTTTCGCAGCCAGTTGGAAGGAATTTCCTATAATCTTCGCCAGACTTTACTCGTTTTTCAGAAAATGACTAAAATTGAAAAGCTTATGATGGGTGGAGGAGGAACACATATTTCTATATGGCCGATGATTATTAGAGATGTATTCGGAATACCTATTGAATTATTTGATAATCCGGATGTTTCAACAATTGGTGCCGCGCTGATTGGAGGAGAGGCTGTTGGTTTCTTTGAATCACCAGAACAGACGGCAAAAGAAAGGCTTGAAATAATAGAAACACAACTTCCAAATGAGGAAAACTATAGGAAGTATCAGAAACTATATTTAAAATATCTGATGTATTATGAAATGATGCATAGCTTAGACTTAAAGGAGCAACTATGAACAAGGAGCTTGTATTTAAAATATTAGAAGAATTGATAAAAATAGATACTACAAATCCACCTGGAAATGAAAAAAATGCAGTAGAATATTTGCAGCAGCTATTTTTAGAATATGATATTTATACAGAAGTACAAAATTTGGGGAATAACAGGGCGAACTTGATTGCTTCTTATGGAGTAGCTGAACCGGAAATTATTTTTTGTGGACATTTGGACGTAGTCCCGTCAACAGAGGAATGGACATATCCTCCATTTCAAGCAACATGGCAAGGAACCCGATTATATGGAAGAGGCACAACGGATATGAAAGGTGCAGTTGCAGCTATGAGTGCTATATTGATAAAGCTTGCAAAGGATAAGATTCAACTAGATGGAAAAGTGACCCTTGTTTTCGTTGCAGATGAGGAGTTTAGTAATCTGGGCATGAGAAATTTTTTGCGAAAGAAGAGAACAGCATATATGGCAGTGATAGGAGAACCTACAGAGTTGCAATTAGCAGTTGCGCATAGAGGGGTATTAAGAGATTATATAGATATTATAGCGCGGCCATATCATGCTGCACTTCCAGAAAGAGAATCTAATGCGGTGAATAACGCTGCGGAGGCAATGCTTTCTCTTTTCAGATTAAATGAGACATTAAAATCATATCACCATGAAATACTTCCGCCACCTAGTATTGCAGTTACTAAAATAGAGGGATATGAAAATGATAATATTGTTCCAGGAAATGTTCGGCTGCTGACAGATTTTCGAATCCTTCCAGGAATGAATTTTGAAGAATGTAGAAAATTAGAAGAATCCATACTTAAAAATGTAGGAAAATATGAAATAACAAAACATTTTTTCATGCCTGGCGGAGAGATAGACCTTCAGCATGAAGTAGTAAAAAGATGTTGCCAGATCGGAGAAAAAGTTTTACATCGGAAGCAAAGACCAGTTGCATTTGATGCTTCTTGTGAACAATGCTTTTTGGTAGAACATGGAATACCAACCGTAATATGTGGGCCTGGAAGCTTAAATCAAGCACACATCGTCGACGAGTATATAGAAAAAGAACAAGTGCTACTATCTGAAGAATATTATATGAATATAGTAAAGGAATTTTTAATTGGATCTGAAAATGAAACAATTGAAGGATCGAAATAGACATTTTTGAAAAATGTATGAGGAGAAAAGATGCAAATACATGAAAGAATATATATCGTTGGTTCTGGTGTCACAGGGATAGGAATATCACATGAGTCAGATTGTACAGTATACATGGTGGATGGGGGAGGGGAATATGCTTTAATTGATACAGGAATTGGAATAGATTCAAATCGCATTTTACAGAATATTGATAAGGAAGGGATAGATATAAAAAAGATTTCAGCCATTTTATTGACACATGGCCATGGAGATCATTCCGGTGGGGCAGTTGCGTTGAGTCAAGCGTGCCATGCAAAAGTATATGCATTGGAAGAAACAGCAAATTACGTTTCGAGTGGAGATGTGGATAGTATTTCTATAAAAGAAGCAATTCAAGCCGGTGTGTTTGGAAAAGATTATATCTACCAAGCGTGTCCTGTAACTCCTCTTTTAGATAAGGAACATTTTATAATTGGGGACATTACATTACAAATACATCGAACAGAAGGACATTGTAGCGGACATGGTTGCTATGAAATGAATTTTAAAAATAAGAAAATTTTGTTTTCCGGAGATGCTATTTTCAACTATGGTATGATTTCTATGCAGTCTATATGGGACTGTGATTTACAAAAATATATTGAAACATGCAAAAAATTAGCGTATATACATCCTGATATTCTTCTTCCCTCCCATGGCACTTTTTTACTGGAAAAGGGATATACATATATTGATAAAGCTATGGAAACAATTCATACACTTGGAATCCCGAAAAACCTAATAAATATATAATATAAAGTTAACGAAGCAACAAGCAGTGCGAAAAGAACAGGCAAACTCTGTGGCATGCTCGCATGTAAACAGAAGTTTGTCTGCTTCTTTTCATTCGGCGACTGCCGATAGCGAAATGAAGCGTATGCAGAATTGAGCTAGCACTGCGGGAATTGGAAAAAGGGACGTGTGAAAGAGATGCTTTGCATCGTTCGTCAGGGCTTCGCCGAAATTCCTCACTCACGCAAAGCATCTCTTTCACACTCACACTTTCGCCAGCTTAAGTTTATAATTCGTAACAGAAAAAATCGGCTTCACACTTCTATGCATTTCCAATCGGAAGTAGTATAGATACTTCTAATTGGAGGGCTATAACAACGTGAAGCCGGTTCTGTTCTGTCTGAAATTGTGAATTTAATTGGGGAAGAACGTAAGCAGAAAGAGAAGGCAGTGCATAAGCAGGGAATTTTAAGCGGAGCGTGGTAGATACAGATTGTTCTGTTTGTTAAGTGAGAAGCATGGAGTTCCAATGGACGATATGCTTCTACACTGTTACAAACATTCAATCGGATTTACCACAGTGGAGCCCTGACCTGCGTTGCACTGCCTTCTCTTTTTGCGTACCATTCTTTACCAGTTTCCGCAGTGCCAGCTCAATTTCGCATACGCTTCATTTCGCTATCGGCAGTCGCCGAATGAAAAGAAACAGAAAGTCCCCTGCTTACATGCAAGCATGACGCAGAGCCCTTCTGTTCTTTTCGCACTGCTTGTTGCTTCGTTAAATTTATTCAGCTAAGGTTTCCCATTGTTCATATAGTTCTTCTAATTTACAATCGTTGCTGTGTCTTTCTTCGGAGAGTTCCTGGCAGCGAACGGAATTGGAGTATACTTCTTCCTGCGTCATTAGTTGATCGATTACCTGGTTTCGTTCTTCTAGAAGAGCGATTTGTTCTTCTGTCTTTTTTAAGGCATTTTTACGTTTCCGTTCTTTTGCCTGCAATTCTTTTTGTTCCTGCCAGCTTAACTTTGCATCGGAGGCAGGGACAGTAGTTGAGGCAGTGTCTGTGGGTAAAACGGCAGAAGAAGGGGCATATGCCGCGGTCAGTTCCTCTTTTTTTTCAAGATAATAATCATAATTTCCGATATAGTTTACAAATGTTTGATTTACAAGCTCTAAAATTCTGTTTGCGGTCTGATTGATAAAATAACGATCATGAGAAACATAGAGTACAGTGCCTGTATATTCGTTGAGAGCATGCTCCAGTATTTCCTTGGAAGTAATGTCTAGATGGTTGGTCGGCTCATCAAGAATAAGAAAATTTGCCTCTGACAACATAAGCTTTGCCAGAGAAACACGTCCCTTTTCTCCGCCGGATAACTTTCCGATGAGCTGAAAGACTTCATCTCCCGTAAATTGGAAAGCAGCGAGCGTGTTTCTTATTTGTGTATTGTTTAATGTCGGATAATCATCGGATATTTCATCAAATATTGTTTTGTCATCATGTAGGACATGGTGCTCCTGGTCGTAATATCCGATTTTTACTTTAGAACCAAGTGTGAAAGAACCAGCATCAGCCGAGATTACCTGGTTTAGTATTTTTAAAAGGGTTGTCTTTCCTGTGCCATTGTCACCGATGACAGCAACATGTTCACCGCGTTTGATTTCAAAGCTGACATCTTTAAAGAGCATCTTTGAATCAAATCCTTTGGAAAGCTGTTCTACAGTCAGTACATCATTGCCGCTGATGAAAGAAGGCTCTAATGTAAGATGCATTTCTGACACAGTTTCGGAAGGTTTTTCGACAGGAGATATTTTTTCCAGCATTTTTTCACGGCTTTCAGCACGTTTAATAGATTTTTCCCGATTAAAGGAACGGAGCTTTTCTATAACGGCCTGTTGGTGCTTTATTTCTCTTTGCTGGTTTAAATATTCTTTTAGCTGCGCGTCGCGGATTTGCTGCTTTTTCTCTGCGTAAGCTTTATAGTTTCCCGAATACATGCGTATATGCCCCTGTTCGATCTCAATAACCTTTGTCACAACTCGGTTTAAGAAGAAGCGGTCATGGGAGACAATAAATACAGCGCCTGTATAATTTAAAAGATACGTTTCAAGCCAGGAAATAGAGTGTAAATCCAGGTGGTTGGTAGGCTCATCTAGCAGTAAAATATCCGGCTGTGTAAGTAAGAGTTTTCCGAGAGAAACACGGGTTTTCTGTCCTCCGGAGAGAGTGTCTGTCCGTTTGGAAAAATCAGATTCCTGAAATCCAAGGCCTTTAAGAACTCCGGTAATTTCACTTTCATAGGCATATCCATTCATAGCTTCAAATGTGGACATCAGGCGGTTATAGGTTTCCAAACGTTCTTTTAATGCCTCTTTGCCTAGATTTTTTAATTCCAGCTCAATGGAACGAATTTGCTGTTCCATCTCTATAAGCTGGGATTTCGCTGTCTTTAATTCTTCATAAACAGTATTTCCTAAGGAGAGATTCTGATGCTGTGCAAGATACCCGATTGTTTTTCCCTTTGCAAGAATTACTTCTCCGCCATCGGACGGTTCTTCCCCCATGATCATCTTGAAAATAGTGGATTTGCCGGCGCCGTTGATGCCGACAAGGGCTGCCTTTTCCCTGTCCTCTATATGAAAAGAGCCATCCTGTACAATCAGATGTTCTCCGAATGATTTATTGATATTATGACATGCGAGTATCATGGAAATCCTCCTGAACGATTTTATAAGTCTGTGAATACTGGAATACAAAGAATTATCCTTCATATTATGACTTTGCATACGTAATCAATTATATCGAAAAACAAAGAAAATACAACTATAATTTGACATCATATTGACATTTTTATATAATAGGGCGTAGATAAAGTTTGGAGGGCGATGACTGTGGAAGAAAGAGGAATATCCCGTGCAGTGATTGGAAGACTGCCAAGATATTACAGATATTTAGGAGAATTGCTGGAAGCGGGAGTAGAAAGAATCTCTTCAAGTGATTTGAGTAAGAAGATGCGTGTGACGGCGTCGCAGATAAGACAAGATTTAAATAACTTTGGAGGGTTTGGACAACAGGGATACGGCTATAACGTAAAATATCTTTATACAGAGATAGGAAAGATACTAGGGCTCAACAGAGAGCACCCGATTATTATTATAGGAGCAGGAAACTTAGGACAGGCGCTTGCGAATTATGCTTCTTTTGAAAAAAGTGGATTTACTTTGAAAGGTCTTTTTGATGTGAATCCTCGCTTGGAAGGGGTTTCTATTCGTGGAATTCCGGTTCGAATGATGGATGATCTGGAAGAATTTCTTCAGAAAAATGAGATCGAAATTGCAATTTTAACGTTGCCTAAGTCTAAAGCGATTGAAGTGGCAGAACTGGTAATTGAGAATGGCATTCGGGCAATCTGGAATTTTGCGCATACAGATTTAAATCTTCCGGAAGATGTAATTGTGGAAAACGTACATCTTTCAGACAGTCTGATGAAGCTTTCTTATAATATCAGCCGTTATAATGAAGAGCATCAGAAATAACAGCGCCGGTACCGGCAGAGACGTGTAATCAGGATTTCCTTTTTACACGTTCTTTCATTTTTATGAGCAGGGAAGCTTGAAGCTGAAATATTTTCAAGAAAGAGAGGAAAAATTTATGCGGTATCTTCCAGATGGGGTGTGGATGCAGAAGGCAGATACACATACCATAGAAAATATTGGGATTCCATCGATGGTACTGATGGAGCGCGCGGCATTAAAGACGGTAGAGATTATGGAAAGGGAACAAATAAATCTACACAACGCATTGCTCGTGTGCGGAAGTGGGAATAACGGTGGAGACGGCTTTGCGATAGCACGGCTTTTAATGGAAAAAGGTTATACTCCTGCCGTTGTATTTGCAGGAAAAGAGCAGTCGTTAAGTGCACAATGCCGCTTGCAAAAAGAAATTATTGAAAAGCTGGGAATTGTGCCATGCACAGAAATTTTACCAGATGAATATACTGTTGTAATAGATGCGCTTTTTGGCGTGGGGCTAAGCAGAGAGATACAAGGGCATTATGCAGAAATAATAGAACAGATGAATCAGATACAGGCAGAAAAGGTTGCTGTTGATATTCCCTCGGGTATTCATGCAGGTAATGGCCGCGTGATGGGAACGGCATTTCAGGCAGAATTGACGGTTACATTTGCATGTGAGAAGCTTGGGTGTGTCTTATATCCGGGAAAAAATTATGCGGGAAAAGTAATTCCGGCAGAAATTGGAATCTGTACAGAAATTTTTAAGGAAGCTTCTTCTATGTGTTTTGCGTATGAACGGGACGATCTCTATAAAAACCTTCCGAAACGAAAAGCAGATTCCCATAAAGGAACCTATGGGAAAGTTCTTATGATTGCAGGAAGTAAAGGAATGGCAGGAGCAGCGTATCTGGCGGCAAAAGCTGCTTATACTGCGGGCGCTGGTCTGGTGCAGATTTATACTGTCCAGGACAACCAGGTGATCCTGCAGCAGCTTGTGCCGGAGGCAATTATCGAGGTCTATAGAGAGTATGATAAAGAACAGTTGGAGAGACTATTAGAATGGGCAGATATTGTGTGTATCGGCTGCGGTATAGGACAGAGCAAAACAGCTTCCTCCATTTTGACAGAGACATTAAAGCAAGTGAAGGTTCCCTGTATCATTGATGCAGACGGGTTGAATCTGTTAAGCCGTCATATGGAACTTTTAAAGGACGGAAAAGGGGCTTGGATACTCACACCACATATGAAAGAGATGTCGCGTCTTACAGGACGTAGTATAGAAGAGTGGAAAGAAAATCGTCTGGAAGGACTTGTTGCTTTTACACAGAAATATCCCGTAGTATGTGCGCTCAAAGACAGCAGAACGGTCGTGTCTGCCGAAGGGAAACAGTTGTTTGTAAACACAGCGGGAAGCAGTGCGATGGCAAAAGCCGGTTCCGGTGATGTGCTTGCAGGGACGATCACTGGACTGACTGCCCAGGGGCTGTCCCCTTATGAGGGATGTATTCTGGGGGTATATCTTCACGCCTGCGGAGGAGAGGAAGCAGCAAAAGAAAAAGGGGAATACAGTGTGCTGGCAGAAGATTTGATATGCGGTATACAGAGATGCCTGAAAAATGCGAAGGAGAGAAAATAATTATGAAATCATACAGCAGAGTATGTGCAGATATAAATTTGGATGCAGTTGCCTACAATATGGAGCAGATGAAAAACAGAATCGGTCAGGAAGCCAGACTTGTGGCAGTTTTAAAGACAGACGGATATGGACATGGAGCAGTTCCGATTGCGGAAATGTTAGAGGAAACGGAGTATGTATGGGGATATGCGACTGCATCATTAGAGGAAGCAGTTCTTTTGAAAAAGGAAGGGATAAGGAAACCAGTATTGGTTTTAGGCTGCGTTTTCCCAGAGCAATATGAGGAAATGATTCGCAACGAAATTCGGGCTACAGTATACACAGAAGAAAGTGCGGCGGCAATGGCAAGGATGGCAGTGAAAATGGGAAAAACAGCCTATTTTCATGTAAAAATAGATACCGGTATGGGACGGATTGGTTTTCCAGTCTGCAAAGAAAGCGTAGAACAGATTGCATGTATCAGCTCTTATGAGAATGTCTGTCTGGAAGGAATGTTTACTCATTTTGCGAAAGCAGATGAGACAGATAAAACGTATACGTTGGAACAGCACGAGAAATTTCAGTGGATGAAGCGCAAAATGGAAGAAAAGAATATTGACATACAGTATTATGACTGTGATAATAGTGCAGGAATCATTGATTTGCCTGCTATGCGGCATGATTTAGCAAGAGCAGGCATTGCCATGTATGGTCTGTACCCTTCAAAAGAAGTAAAAAAAGAAACAGTAAAATTGAAACCGGCACTTGAGCTTGTAAGTCATGTCATCTATGTAAAGGAAGTAGAAAAAGGGACTTCTATCAGTTACGGCGGCACCTTTATAGCGCAAAAGAAAATGAAAGTCGCCACAATTCCAGTAGGATATGGAGACGGGTATCCACGTGCTCTTTCCAATAAAGGGGAAGTCCTGATACATGGGAAAAGGGCAAAGATTCTTGGGCGTATTTGTATGGATCAGTTTATGGTAGATGTGACAAATATTCAGAATGTTTCTTTCATGGACAGAGTGGTTCTGGTTGGAAAGGACGGAAAAGAAGAAATTACAGTTGAGGAGCTCAGTGATTTAAGCGGCAGATTTCCCTATGAGTTTGTGTGCTGTTTAGGGAAAAGAATTCCAAGAAATTATTGGAGGGATGGAAAGCTGATCCGGCAGTTAGATTCCTTTTCGTAAACCTTTCCCTCTTTATTGAATACCTCCGAAAAAAATGGAAATACTCAGAAAAGAAAAGCAGATGCAAAGGGCAGATATATCTGTCCGGCATGGTGCCATGCATGGCAAAGTAAAAAAATCGGAGCGTGAAAAAATTGATTATTAGAAGAGGGGATATATATTATGCGGATTTAAGCCCGGTGATCGGGTCAGAACAGGGCGGGATCCGTCCAGTATTAATCATACAGAACAATGTGGGAAATCGTCATAGCCCGACTGTTATCTGTGCGGCAATTACATCCAGGATGAATAAGGCGAAGCTCCCTACACATATAGAGATCAGCACGAAAGACTACCAAATCGTAAAGAATTCCGTCATCTTGCTGGAACAGATTCGGACGATTGACAAGCAGCGGCTCAAGGAGTTTGTCTGCCATATTGATACTGGCATGATGCGAAAAGTAGATGAGGCAATCCGGATCAGTCTAGAGCTTCCTACATAGAACGCTTTACAGAATGGGAAAAGAGTGCTAAAATTGTATGGCGTGATAAAAGGCAGATTTGAGGCCTTATAATTTTAGAAAGTAATACAGGAAGATAGAAGAGGAGATTGAAAAAGAGATGTCAGGACATTCTAAATTCGCGAATATTAAACATAAGAAAGAAAAAAATGACGCCGCAAAGGGAAAGATCTTTACCAAAATCGGAAGAGAATTGGCGGTTGCGGTAAAGGAAGGCGGCGGGCCGGATCCTTCGAACAATAGCAGGCTGCGTGATGTAATTGCAAAAGCAAAATCAAACAATATGCCGAATGATACAATTGAAAGAAATATTAAAAAAGCGGCTGGAGAAGGCTCTGCTGACAATTATGAACATATTACATATGAAGGGTATGGCCCAAACGGGACGGCAATTATTGTAAAGACATTGACGGATAATAAAAACCGGACAGCGTCCAATGTAAGGAATGCCTTTACAAAAGGAAACGGAAATGTTGGAACCCCGGGATGCGTTTCTTTTATGTTTGATGAAAAGGGACAGATTTTCGTGGCAAAAGAAGACTGTAAAATGGATGCAGATGAGTTGATGATGATAGCTCTGGACGCAGGCGCTGAAGATTTTGCAGAAGAAGAGGACAGCTATGAAATTTTGACGGCTCCTGAGGACTTCAGTGAGGTGCGTTTGAAGCTGGAGGAAGCTGGCATTGCGATGGCAGACGCAGAAGTGACTATGATACCCCAGACCTATGTAGAGCTTACGAATGAGGAAGATATAAAAAATATCCAGAAAACTTTAGACTTGCTGGAGGAAGATGATGATGTCCAGGATGTGTATCATAACTGGAATGAATAACAAGGAGGAACTATGATTCAGGATACTCTTAAGAAAGATATGATCGAGCTGTATAAGAAAACGTTTGATTATAAATTCCAGAAAAAAACATATGAGTCAGATATCAATGAATTAAAAGATACATATGCCGGACTGCTCAAAGACGTGGCATCTGCATGTGAGGGGACAGAGGAGGACATGACAGAAGTAGCTTCCTGTGTACCAGAGTATGTGGCAGAGCAGCTTGCAAAGATGCCAAATAAAAGGAAACGGGAGATTGCTGCGTTAGATTACAATATGAATATGGTTTCCTATTTTGTGCCCTTGATGGGAGAAGCGCCGTCACTGATGGCAAAAGAGATGACACAAAAAATGGTGGAAATCTGGAATGAAAAGATGCCGGAGTTTAAAATTGGACATTCTACAGTCTCCGGCATACAAGGCGGCTTTAAGAAAGGGATTTTCTGCTATATAACTACAGCGGTGTGCCAAAGCCTCGACAGACCGGATGACTGTTATGAATTGACTACACTTAGAGAATATAGAGACCAGTATTTGCTTGCAACCAAAGAGGGGGAAGAGATTGTGAAGGAATATTACAACATTGCCCCTACTATTGTAAAAAGAATAGACAAGGAACCGAAAGCGGCAGAGATTTACAGAAATATATGGGAAGTGTACTTAAGCCCTTGCATTCATTTGATTGAAGAAAATAAAAAAGAAGAATGTAAAGCGCTATATACAGATATGGTCAGGAAGCTGGAAGAAAAATATTTATATTCATAAGAAAAGACAGGTGAAGGAGAGAAGATGAGTAACTATAAAATAGAGACAAAATGCATACAGTCCGGTTATGAACCAGGAAACGGAGAACCTAGAATTCTTCCGATTTACCAGAGCACGACATTTCGCTATACAAGCAGTGAGCAGATGGGACGCCTTTTTGATTTGGAAGAGGCAGGGTATTTCTATACAAGACTGCAAAATCCTACCAATGATGCGGTAGCCGCCAAAATCTGCGATTTGGAGGGCGGAGCAGCGGCGATGCTGACTTCTTCCGGTCAGGCAGCTAACTTTTATGCAGTTATGAATATCGCAGGGGCAGGGGATCATATTATCTGTGCGTCTGCACTTTATGGAGGCACTTATAATCTTTACGCACATACAATCCGTAAAATGGGGGTTGAGGCGACCTTTGTAGATCCGGATTGTACAGAAGAAGAGTTAAACGCTGCATTTCAAGAGAATACAAAAGCCGTTTTCGGCGAGACAATTGCCAATCCTGCCTTGGTTGTGCTGGATTTAGAAAAATTTGCAAAGGCGGCGCATGCGCATGGTGTTCCGTTTATTGTTGATAACACATTTGCCACTCCGATTAACTGCCGTCCTATAGAGTGGGGGGCGGATATTGTGACACATTCTACCACAAAGTATATGGACGGACATGCAGCATGCGTCGGTGGGGCAATTGTAGACAGCGGGAATTTTGACTGGGAAGCACAGAAAGAAAAATTTCCCGGCCTTACAACACCCGATGAGACATATCACGGGATTGTATATACACAAAAATTTGGAAAAGGCGCATATATTACGAAAGCTACAGCGCAGTTGATGAGAGACTTGGGCTCTATTCAGGCACCTCAGAATGCATTTCTTTTAAATATTGGGCTGGAGACGCTTCATTTGAGAGTCGCAAGGCACTGTGAGAATGCAAAAAAAGCAGCCAAGTATCTTCAGGAGCATGAAAAAGTGGCATGGGTCTGCTGTCCGTCACTGCCGGGGGATAAGTACTACGAGCTGGCACAAAAATATATGCCGGACGGGACATGTGGTGTTCTTACCTTTGGATTAAAGGGAGGAAGAGATGCAGCAGTTGAAATGATGGACAAACTAAAAATGATTGCGATTGTGACACATGTGGCAGATGCCAGAAGCTGTGTGCTTCATCCGGCAAGCCATACACACCGCCAGATGAATGAGCAAGAATTGAAGGAAGCAGGAGTACAGCCTGATTTGATTCGATTCAGTGTAGGGATTGAAAATATTGATGATATAATTGCCGATTTAGAACAGGCACTTAAGTGAATTTAAAATGGTATGGATGTATACAATTTACATTCATACCATTTTTATATAATAGGAAATTTTGATAAATTTCCTATTATATAAAAAGCCCTCCGGGCGAGATGCGCACGCGCGCGATTAGGAAACTTTATGAAAAGCAGAATAAATTCTGTGGGATATCCAGATACTAAGAGTAGGTGCAGCTTAAGTAAAAGCAATGTGCAAAAACAACAGGAGGATATCAAACATGGAAAAAGAACAGCGGGAAGTTGGACAGGCAGAAGAGAGGAAAGAGAAAGAAAAAGAGGAAAATGAGGCAATAAAGGAAATGGGAGCGCTGAAGCTTTCAGAAAGTCAAGGAAAGCATAAGATACAGCTTTTAACGATTATAGGAGAGATTGAAGGACATGAAGCAGTCTCTGGCAACACAAAGGCTACAAAATATGAACACCTTTTGCCCAGACTGGCGCAGGCGGAGGAGGACGAGACAGATGGGATTCTGATTTTACTTAATACACTGGGAGGGGATGTCGAAGCAGGTCTGGCTATTGCAGAAATGATTGCTTCCTTGAGCAAACCGACCGTATCCTTAGTGCTTGGAGGGAGCCATTCTATCGGAGGGCCTCTTGCTGTATCGGCTGACTATTCTTTTATTGTGCCTACCGGAACAATGATTATACATCCGGTGCGTTCCACAGGCATGTTTATCGGTGTGATTCAGAGCTACCGTAACATGGAGAAAACCCAGGATAGAATCACACAATTTATAGCAGAGCATTCGCATATTACCCAGGAACGTCTTTTAGAGCTTATGCTGGATTCCACACAACTTGTAAAAGATGTAGGAACCATGCTAGAGGGAAAAGAAGCTGTGAAAGAAGGGCTGATCGATGAGGTTGGAGGGATCAGTCAGGCGTTTGAAAAACTCCATGAACTGATAGATGAAAAGCTGGAAAAAAGCAGCAAGGAAGATTGTAAAAAATAAATAATGACATGATTTTTAAATAATGCTATACTAGATATAGTATGTTTATTTACCTAAGGGGGAGTTATATGGCTGCAAAGTCAACGAAAAGGAAAAAAAACACAAAACGCAGACCAGGAAAAACACAGGAAAATACGGGATTAAAAGAAGAAATTATAATTTTAGTTTCTCTGGCAGTTTGTATTTTGCTGGTAATCAGCAATTTTGGATTTGGGGGAATGGCAGGGGAGGCTGTTTCTTCTATTATGTTTGGACTGTTTGGGTATATGGCGTATGTGCTTCCGTTCGCCCTGTTTGCCTGCATTGCCTTTGTCATACTGAATAGAGGGAACACGCGGGCATACATAAAAGTAATTGCAGGGATTTTACTATTTATACTGATTGCGGCTTTTTTGGAGCTGGTTATCAATAAATATCATGCAGATACCTCTCTGCTTGACTATTATCATCAGGCAGGAGCGCGCCAAAATGCAGGAGGACTGGCAGGAGGTGTTGTGATAAGCCTGCTGTGTCCGTTGATAGGGGTAGCGGGCGCCTATGTTGTAATTGTTATTCTGGCAATTATCTGTATCATCCTGATTACGGAAAAATCGCTCTTAACACCGCTTGGAAACCAGGGAAAGAAAGCCTATGAAGGAGCGAAGAAAAAGCACGAGCATACGCAAGTGTTAAGACAGGAAAGAAGAGAAGCACGCAGTGCACAAAAAGCAGCAAAGCGCAGTGATAAAAAAGTTTCCGGTGTGTCCTTTGCGACAACTTTAACAGACGAAAATGTACAGAAGGAAAAGGAAGAAACGCCGGCAAGACAGAGAAAAGGAAAGAAAAAATCGCCGGAGCTTCAAGAGCTTTCGGCAGGGCTGCCTGCAAAAGAAGATACAAACACATTAGAAGCATCTTCCTTTTCTTCAGAGCCTCTGGAAGAATTTTTCATCACTCGTGCAGAGTCTGTTCCTTCTGTGGACAAAGCAGAGGAAAGCGGCAGCTTATCTGGCTTTGCAACAGAAGAAAATTTGCCGAAGATGTCCAGGCAGAAAAAGACGCAGCAGAGTGCTGCGCAGGTGCAAGAGCAGATGCAGAATGTGGCACAGTCTATTCAGGCGCAGGAAGAAGAACCGACAAAGCAATATGCTATACCGCCGCTGAATTTGCTGAAAAAAGGGAAAAAAAGCAGTGGGGATTCCGATGCACATCTGCGCGCTACGGCTATGAAACTGGAGCAGACGTTCCAGAATTTTGGAGTCAGAGTGCACGTGACAAATGCAAGCTGCGGCCCTTCTGTTACACGTTATGAGCTGCAGCCGGAACAGGGTGTGAAAGTGAGCAAGATCGTCGGGCTTGCCGATGATATTAAGTTAAATCTTGCAGTTGCAGATCTGCGTATTGAAGCGCCGATTCCAGGAAAAGCAGCGGTTGGAATTGAAGTCCCAAACAGTGAGAATACAGCGGTTATGCTAAGGGATCTGTTGGAGTCAGATGCATTTAAAACAAGTAAATCGGGGCTTTCCTTCGCAGTAGGAAAAGATATTGCGGGAAAGGTTGTTGTGGCAGATATTGCGAAAATGCCGCATTTGCTTGTAGCCGGTGCAACAGGTTCTGGTAAATCCGTCTGTATCAATACACTGATAATGAGCATCATATATAAATCAAACCCAGAAGACGTAAAACTAATTATGGTCGACCCAAAAGTGGTAGAATTGAGTGTTTATAATGGGATTCCTCATCTACTGATTCCTGTTGTCACAGATCCGAAAAAAGCGGCAGGTGCTCTTAACTGGGCGGTAGCGGAGATGATGAAGCGGTATCAGCTTTTCGCAGAATATAACGTTCGTGACTTAAAAGGGTTCAATGAGAAAATGGAACAGATGGAGCCAGGCGAAGGGGTTCCAAAAACAATGCCGCAGATTGTCATTATTGTAGATGAGCTTGCGGATTTGATGATGGTAGCGCCAGGAGAAGTGGAAGGGGCAATCTGCCGGCTGGCACAGCTTGCCAGAGCAGCGGGATTGCATCTGATTCTTGCGACGCAGCGTCCTTCTGTCAATGTCATTACCGGCCTGATTAAAGCAAATATGCCTTCGCGAATTGCATTTTCCGTATCTTCCGGTGTGGATTCCAGAACGATCATAGATATGAATGGGGCGGAAAAACTGCTGGGAAAAGGAGATATGCTGTTTTACCCAGCAGGCTATCCAAAGCCAGTACGTGTACAGGGATCTTTTGTGTCGGATAAAGAGGTGCAAAAAGTCGTTGATTATCTTATCGAACAAAGCGGGAATGTTTCTTACAGCAAGGAAATAGAAGAGCACGTAAGCTTAAACGCCGCGGGGCAAGGGGAAGGAACGTCTGGGCCAGGACAGGAGAGTGAAAATGACAGGGATACATATTTTGCAGAGGCAGGAAGACTGATTGTAGAAAAAGAAAAAGCTTCTATTGGTATGCTGCAAAGGATGTTTAAAATTGGATTTAACCGGGCAGCACGCATTATGGATCAACTTTGTGAAGCAGGTGTTGTAGGGCCGGAAGAAGGAACAAAGCCGAGAAAAGTTCTGATGTCAAAGGAAGAATTTGAACAGTTTATAGAGGAAAACCCGTAGGCTGATAAAATATAAAAATTCAGGAGGATAACACAAATGAAAACAGATATTCAGATCGCAC
This sequence comes from Mediterraneibacter flintii, assembly GCF_055387595.1. NCBI lineage: Bacteria > Bacillati > Bacillota > Clostridia > Lachnospirales > Lachnospiraceae > Mediterraneibacter > Mediterraneibacter flintii. Next base: position 2,068,896 of record NZ_AP031405.1, on the reverse strand, counting down.
AGGAAGCACAATTGAAGCCTGTCAAAGAGGTGGCAGAACAGATTGGAATAGAAGAGGACGAGCTTGAATTTTACGGGAAATATAAGGCAAAACTGTCAGAGGAATTGTGGGAGAGAATCCAGGAAAGGCCGGATGGAAAGTTGGTGCTTGTAACCGCGATCAATCCGACGCCTGCCGGTGAGGGAAAGACAACAACAACAGTAGGGCTTGGACAAGCAATGGTAAAATTGGGAAAGAACGCTTTGATTGCACTGCGGGAACCTTCTTTGGGCCCTTGTTTTGGAATAAAGGGAGGGGCTGCCGGAGGAGGATATGCACAGGTAGTTCCTATGGAGGATTTAAACCTGCATTTTACAGGGGATTTCCACGCCATCACATCGGCAAATAATTTGCTTGCCGCTATGCTGGACAACCATATTCAGCAGGGAAATGCACTTAAGATAGACACAAGACAGGTTGTCTGGAAACGTTGTCTGGATATGAATGATCGCGTATTGCGCAATATTGTGGTAGGGCTTGGAAATAAAATGGACGGTATGGTAAGAGAAGACCATTTCGTTATTACGGTCGCTTCTGAAATTATGGCGATTTTATGCCTGGCAGAAAATTTGCAGGATTTAAAAAAGCGTCTGGGAAGAATTATTGTGGCATATAATTTTGACGGAGAGCCTGTCACCGCAGAAGATTTACAGGCAACGGGAGCGATGACGGCGCTCTTAAAGGATGCAATAAAACCAAATCTGATCCAGACACTGGAACATACACCAGCTCTTGTGCATGGCGGACCTTTTGCCAATATTGCGCATGGATGCAACAGTGTGCGCGCGACGAGAATGGCCATGAAATTAAGTGATATTACAATTACAGAGGCGGGGTTCGGTGCAGACTTAGGGGCAGAGAAGTTCCTGGATATTAAATGCCGTATGGCAGGTCTGAAGCCGGATGCGGTCGTCTTAGTTGCAACGGTGAGGGCGTTAAAGTATAATGGGGGTATGAAAAAGGAAGAGCTGGCAAAAGAGAACCTGGAGGCTCTGGAAAAGGGGATTGTAAACTTAGAAAAACATATAGAAAATATGCAGAAATATGGTGTGCCTATTATTGTCACACTGAATTCCTTTGTTACGGATACAAAAGCAGAACATGAATTTGTCCGTAGATTTTGTGAAGAAAAGGGATGTCAGTTCGCGTTGTCAGAGGTATGGGAAAAAGGCGGAGAAGGCGGCATTGCTCTGGCGGAAAAAGTACTGGATACGTTAGAACACAAAGAAAGCAAATTCCATACACTTTATCCAGATGAAATGTCTCTGGAAGATAAAATTGAAACAATTGCAAAAGAGATTTACGGAGCAGCAAATGTGCTCTATGAGCCGGCAGCAAAAAAGCAGCTTGCGAAGATTGCTTCTTTGGGATTTAATACATTTCCCGTCTGTATGGCAAAGAATCAATATTCTTTATCAGATGATGCGAACAGACTTGGGCGCCCTGAAAATTTTGACCTCCATATCCGAGAGGTATACGTTAATGCAGGAGCAGGATTTGTCGTTGCTCTGACGGGTGCGATTATGACAATGCCAGGACTACCGAAGGTGCCGGCAGCAAATGGAATTGATGTATCTGAAGACGGAAAAATCACAGGTTTGTTTTAAAAGGAGAGGTCGATGGCAGTATTAATTGACGGAAAGAGAATTTCAAAAGAGATAAAAGAGGAATTAAAAGAAGAAGTAAAACATCTGAAAGAAGAAGGGAAAAATATCTGTCTGGCAGTTGTGCAGGTGGGAGAGGATCCTGCTTCTACTGTATATGTAAATAATAAGAAAAAGGCATGTGCTTATATAGGGATTGAGTCACAGTCCTATGAATTGCTTGCAAGTACGACAGAGGAAGAATTAGTAGATCTTGTGAAAAGATTAAATGACTCTCCGGAAGTGAACGGAATTCTTGTGCAGTTGCCGCTTCCCAAGCACATCAATGAGGACAGGATCATACAGGCAATTTCTCCCCAAAAGGATGTAGATGGCTTTCATCCGGAAAGTGTAGGCAGGCTCTGGATCGGAGAAAAAGGATTTTTATCCTGTACACCAGCGGGAATTATACAGCTTTTGAAACGTTCCGGTATTTCTATAGAAGGAAAGGAATGTGTCATTGTCGGAAGAAGCAATATTGTGGGGAAACCAATGGCAGCACTGCTCTTAAGAGAAAATGGAACTGTGACGGTTGCACATTCCCGTACAAAGAAATTACAAGAAATTACAAAAAGAGCAGACATTCTGATTGTAGCCATAGGGAAAAGACAGTTTATCACGTCAGAATATATAAAAGAGGGGGCAGTGGTAATTGATGTCGGAATGCACAGAGATGCGCAGAACCGTTTATGCGGGGATGTCGATTTCGCAGATGTAGAGCCTAAGGCATCTGCAATCACTCCTGTTCCAGGAGGAGTGGGACCGATGACAATCGCCATGTTGATGAATAACTGTGTAGAAACAGCGCGCAGGTAGGGGGAAGTACTATGAGATGCAGGCATTGTGGAGCTGTATTTTCGGATGAAGAGCTGATCTGTCCAAAATGTGGTACGCAAATTCAGATTGTGCCGGATTATAATCCTCTGGAGGATGTCCTTGCGCAGCAGGTGAAAGGCTCTGTAGAGGACGCCACGCGACCGATTGGGACGAAAGATTTGCGGAGGATACGTAAAGAAGAAACAATAGAATATGGAAATTCCACACGTGTCCTAAGTCAGGGAGAGCTTGACAGAATTAGGGGAAGCAAAAGAGGGCAGTACCAGGCACGACAGGAAAACTTAGCGCAGGGAAGAGACACTGGAAATGTGCAGCAAGGCAGAGGAACCGGACGTATGAGACAGGAACGTGAAACTGGGAGTATGCGTACGAAAAGAAATACCGGAGCCATGCGGCAAAATACAGAGAATATGCGTCAAAACAGACAGGGAACATCCAACATGAGGACAAATACAGGTATGATCCGGAAAAGTCCCGAAGCAAGGCGCAGACAACAACAGGCAAAAAGAAAACAGGCGGCAAAAAAAAGAATGCAGAAAATTCTTATTGCTTGTCTCGTATTTGTGATATTGCTTGGAATAGCAGGTTTTCTGCTTTACCGCAATTCCTATACGGGGATTGTAAACCAGGGATACCAGGCACTTAAAACCAGTGAGTATAGTTCGGCGGAAAGCCTTTTTAATCGTGCAATTGCAAGAAGCCCTGGAAAGCCAGAAGCCTATACAGGATTGGCTGAAGTATATATGCAGCAGGAAGATTTAGAGATGGCTGAGGAAGTCTTTTTGGCAGCATTGGAAACACAGCCTTCCAATGCAGATATTTATGAGGCTGCAATCCAGTTTTATATGGATACCAAACAGCTGGAAAAGATTTCAGAGCTTTTGCAGGGATGTGAGGACGAAAGTGTACTGTCAAAAGTAAAGGCGTATGTCTCTCCCGCACCAGAGTTCAGTCTTGAGGATGATGCAACCTATGATGAAGTACAGCAGGTATCCATTGAGGCAGATGGGAATACAATTTATTATACGACAGACGGAACCAGGCCGACAACTTCAAGCACGCAGTATACAGAGCCGATTCTGTTAATGGAGGAAGGAAAAACACAGATACAGGCGTTTGCAGTAAATAAAAAAGGAATTCCAAGTGTTGTTGTTTCTAAAAGCTACAATATTGAGTTCCCGATTGCAGACGCACCATCTGTCAATCCATCTACAGGCAAACATAATTTTCCTATGCAAATAACTGTTACTGTGCCGGAGGGATACACTGCATATTATACACTGGATGGAAGTGAGCCTACTACAGCGTCCATACAATATACAGCTCCGGTTGAAATTTCAGAGCTGCAAGATGGAGAAAGAATTGTTTTTAAGGCAGTTTTAGTAAACAATCAGAATGGAAAAATGACTCAAGTCAGAACTAAAACCTATGAAAAAGAATAGTAGCTAAACAATAATAAATCTGTTTAAAAATTTGGAGAAAATACTTGTATAACTATTTTTTAGGTGCTATAATATACTCGTTAAAAAAATAACATAAGCAAAAGGAGATGCAGATTATGAGCAGATTTTGTTTACCAAGAGACATCTATCACGGAAAAGGATGTCTGGAAGAGCTGAAAAATTTGAAAGGAAAAAAGGCGATCTTAGTAGTGGGCGGCGGTTCTATGAAACGCCAGGGCTTTCTTGACAGAGCCGTTAATTATCTGAAAGAGGCTGGAATGGAAGTTCAGGTATTTGAAGGTGTTGAACCAGATCCATCTGTAGAGACAGTTATGAAAGGCGCTGAAGCGATGCGTGCCTTTGAACCGGATTGGATTGTTTCTATGGGAGGTGGTTCACCGATCGATGCAGCAAAAGCAATGTGGGCATTTTATGAATATCCAGATGTGACATTTGAACAGCTTTGTGTGCCGTTTGGTTTCCCAGAATTAAGACAAAAAGCAAAATTTGCGGCAATTCCTTCCACATCAGGAACGGCTACAGAAGTAACAGCATTCTCTGTTATCACTAACTATGAAACAGGTGTGAAATATCCTTTAGCAGACTTTAACATTACACCAGATGTTGCGATTGTAGATCCAGATCTTGTTTCAGGACTTCCTGTAAAACAGGTTGCGTACACAGGTATGGATGCACTGACACATGCAATTGAAGCTTACGTTTCAACACTGAACGGACCGTTTACAGATCCACTTGCTTTGCAGGCAATTGAAATGGTTCTGGATTATCTGCCGGCTTCTTATAACTGCGATATGGTAGCCAGAGAGCAGATGCATTATGCACAGTGTCTGGCAGGAATGGCATTTTCAAACGCACTGCTCGGAATTGTTCATTCTATGGCACATAAGACAGGTGCTGCATTCTCAACAGGACATATTCCACATGGATGTGCAAATGCAATTTATCTTCCTTATGTTATCAAATATAATGCAAAAGACCCGATAGCAGCAAAACGTTATGCAGAAATCGCACGTAGAATGGGACTTCCTGGAACATCAGAAAAAGCGCTGATTAACAGTCTTGTAGCAAAGATTGATGAATTCAATGTAAAACTGAATATTCCAAAGACTCTGAAAGATTTCGGAATCAATGAAGAAGAATTCAAGGAGAAAATTGCTAAAATTGCAGAATTAGCAGTAGGGGATGCCTGTACAGGTTCCAACCCGCGTGAAATTGATCCCGCAACAATGGAAAAACTGTTTACATGTACATACTACGGAACAGAGGTTGACTTCTAAGAGGAAGAATACATTCAGGGACAGGCGCAAGAGATTGTGTCTGTCCCTGTTGTGTGTACAGACATGAAAGAATACTTGCCTTTCCGCAGCAAATAGCGTATTATAGGGAAAGGGTGATTTTAACAAGGAGGAAGAACATGTATAAGATATTAAAAGCTGAAAAACTGGCTGATAAAATCTTTCTGATGGATGTACATGCACCGCGTGTAGCTAGTCATTGTCAGCCCGGCCAGTTTGTAATTGTAAAAATGGATGAAAAAGGAGAGCGTATTCCCCTTACAATCTGCGACTATGACAGAGAAGCAGGCACAATTACAATCGTTGTGCAGGAGGTTGGCGCTTCTACTACAAAGATGGGTGAACTAAAAGAAGGTGACAGTTTCCGCGATTTTACAGGTCCTCTTGGATGCGCTTCAGAATTTGTTTACGAAGATATGGAGTCACTGAAGAAGAAAAAAATGCTGTTTGTTGCAGGTGGCGTCGGAGCAGCTCCTGTATATCCGCAGGTGAAATGGCTGCATGAGCATGGAATTGATGCAGATGTAATTGTCGGTTCCAAAACAAAAGATATGTTGATCCTGGAATCAGAAATGAAGGAAGTAGCAGGTAATTATTATCCATGTACAGACGACGGATCATATGGACATGCAGGTATGGTTACAACGATGGTAGAAGAGCTGGTAAACGAAGGAAAGCATTATGATGTATGCGTAGCCATTGGCCCTATGATTATGATGAAGTTCGTATGTCTGCTGACGAAAAAGCTGGAGATTCCTACAATTGTCAGCATGAATCCGATTATGGTAGATGGAACCGGAATGTGCGGAGCCTGTCGTCTTCAGGTAGGCGATGAGATCAAATTTGCCTGTGTAGACGGTCCGGAATTCGACGGACATCTGGTAGATTTTGACCAGGCGATGAAGAGAAGCCAGATGTACAAGACAAAAGAAGGACGTGCGATGCTGAAGCTTCAGGAAGGTGACACACATCACGGCGGCTGTGGACATTGTGGAGGTGACAACTAATGGGAAATGTAATGAAGAAGGTGCCTGTAAGAGAACAGGATCCAAAAGAGCGTGCAACAAACTTTGAAGAAGTTTGTCTTGGATATAATCAGGAAGAAGCAGTGGAAGAGGCGGCAAGATGTCTAAACTGCAAAAATGCAAAATGTGTGCAGGGGTGCCCTGTCGCAATTGATATTCCTGGATTTATACATGAAGTAAAGGAAGGCAATATTGAAGAAGCATATAAGGTGATTGGAAAATCTTCTGCTCTGCCGGCTATCTGTGGCCGTGTGTGTCCGCAGGAATCGCAGTGCGAGGGAAAATGTATCCGCGGTATCAAGGGAGAGCCTGTATCTATCGGTAAATTGGAGAGATTTGTCGCTGACTATGCTCTGGAACATGATATAAAACCAGTAGGAGCAGAGAAAAAGAATGGGCATAAGGTAGCTGTAATTGGTTCCGGCCCTTCGGGACTTACCTGTGCCGGCGATCTGGCAAAGCTGGGCTATGATGTGACAGTCTTCGAGGCTCTTCACGAATTGGGAGGCGTTCTTGTATATGGAATCCCAGAATTCCGTCTTCCCAAACAGAAGGTAGTGGCAAAAGAGATCGAAAAGGTAAAAGAGTTAGGCGTAAAATTTGAAACCAATGTAGTGATCGGAAAGTCTACTACGATTGATCAGTTGATGGAGGAAGAAGGCTTTGAGGCGGTATTTATCGGTTCTGGGGCAGGACTTCCGATGTTTATGGGAATTCCAGGAGAAAATGCAAATGAAGTATTTTCTGCAAATGAATATCTGACGAGAAGTAACTTAATGAAAGCGTTCGACGACTCTTATGACACCCCGATTGCAGCCGGAAAGAAGGTTGCGGTAGTTGGCGGTGGAAACGTGGCTATGGATGCTGCCAGAACAGCGCTGCGTCTTGGCGCCGAAGTGCATGTTGTATACAGAAGAAGTGAAGCGGAGTTGCCGGCAAGGGTAGAGGAAGTGCATCATGCGAAGGAAGAAGGCGTTATCTTTGATCTTCTTACAAATCCAAAGAAGATCAACGTAGATGATAATGGAAACATTACAAGTATGACGGTTATCAAAATGGAATTGGGAGAGCCGGACGCTTCCGGAAGAAGACGTCCTGTTGAAATTTCCGGATCCGAGTATGATATTGAGGTAGATACAGTCATTATGTCGCTTGGTACTTCACCAAACCCATTGATTTCTTCTACCACAAAGGGGCTGGATACAAACCGCAGAAAATGTATTGTTGCAGATGAAGATAACGGGCAGACATCTAAGGAAGGCGTATTTGCAGGCGGCGACGCCGTAACCGGCGCTGCCACAGTTATCCTCGCAATGGGTGCGGGAAAAGCAGGCGCGAAAGGAATCGACGAGTATTTAAAGAATAAAGAAAAATAAGAAGTAAACAGCAAAATGTAACAAAATCAAGCTCCGCACAGATCTGTGTCCGGTATAACCAGGCAAATAGACTTATGCGGAGCATTTTCTGTAAGAAAGGATAAGGAAAATGACAAAAAAAGAACTTGCCCTTGAAAATCACAAAAAAGGGTATAACTGTGCACAGGCGGTATTGTGTTCTTTCTGCAAAGAATTGGGAATAGAAGAGGAACAAGCCTATAAGCTGGCGGAAGGGTTTGGACTTGGCATGGGTTCTATGGATACATGCGGCGCCCTGACAGGTCTGTTCATGTTAATAGGAATGAAAAATAGCGGCGGCACTGTAAATGCGGGATTAACAAAAGCGGATACGTATAAGAAGGTGAGAGATTATGCAGATAAATTCCGCGAGAAAACTGGCTCTGTATATTGTCGTGAGCTGAAAGGAGTTGCGACAGGAAAGGTTCTTTCCCCTTGTGACAAATGTATTGCAGATGCTGTTACGCTGGCAGAAGTATTTTTAAGTGAAAAATAAGAACAAGCGCGAAAGCTGTAAAAGAGAGGAGGAAATAAAATGTACCCAATGCGTCTCCATAAAAGAGAGATTCACGATATGAAAGAAATGCAGGAAATATTGGAAGAATGTAAAGTAGTTCGTATTGGCTCCTGTGACGAACATGGAATGTTTATCGTGCCAATGAATTTCGGATATGTGTTTTCAGAGGAAGAAAGGAAGCTAAAGCTGTATGTGCACAGTGCATGTGAAGGAAGAAAGGCGGAGGCATTCAAAAAAAATGTGCAGGTTGCATTTGAAATGGACTGTACGCATGCACTGATTCAGGGAGACTATACATGCAGCTATTCCTATGCGTACCGCAGCATTATGGGGAATGGAACTATACACAGAATCGAGGAAAATAAGGAAAAAATATATGGACTGAAGCTTTTAATGGAACATTTGGCTCCAGAGGCAGAAATTCAGTTTAAGGAAGAGATGCTGCATCGTGTCGCCGTATATCGTATTGATGTGACAGAGTTTACAGGGAAAAAGCGGGAGCCGAAATAAAAACAAGTGTATTGTACTCCCGCTTCATCCGTTATAGAGCAGATACCGGCAGCTTTTTACTGATAGATTCCATTTATCGTTACAGTAAACACAGCATCTTTTCCGCTTAAATCAGGATTACCTGTATAGGGATCCGGAAAAGTTACATGAACTTCTACTGTATCTCCTGGATGAGAACCAATGAGCTGTTCTTCAAAGTCGTCAATATAAAGCCCCGAACCTATGGTGAGATCTGTACCGGCGCCATTTGTGCTTCCCCCATCAAATTCTACGCCATCTACAGTGCCTACATAGTCAATATTTACTGTATTTCCGTCCGCAACACTTAAGGAAGAATCCGTTGACAAAGATGTATCTGTGCCGCCGTTATTTGTATCTGTCTGGGAGTCCGAGGAAGAGGCAGAGGCGGAAGCATTATCGGATGAATCTGAACGGATAGAGTCCCATACAAGGACAGCAACAAGAAGCAGAACAGCCAGCAGGGGAATAAAAATAACAAGAAACTTCTTAATTTTTCTTGTTAATTCTTTCTTTTTTCTTTCAGCAGCTCTCTGCTGCTGTGCCAATTTGCGATTTTCTTTTTTCAAAACTTAGTACCTCGTTTCATCTTAAATATATTTCCTTGCAGTCGTTGTATTTTCGACCTGTTTATTCTAGCATGAAAATATGAAGAAAATGTGATTATTTTTTACAAAATACATGATATACTATCCCATAAGACTATCGTCCGCAGTACCTTCAGTGCTTAAAGAAGGAAAGGCTTAGAAGACATAAATCGCAGAAAGGGAAGAAATGAAAGAGTACAGTTATTTTGATGGAATACAGTTTTTAAAAGAGGTTACGGAAAAGCTGAAAGACCGTATAGAAGAGATAGAACAGACTTTGAGCGAAGGGCAGAGAGAAATTGCCAGTATACAAGAATATTACTGGGAAAATTATGCGGAAATGGATCAGTATGGCTATGAAGAGTATGATAATCAACAGGCCCTTTTCAGCCAGATAAATATCAATCAGGAAAAGCTTCTCTTAAAACAACGTTTTGAAAAAATGTACAGAGAACCTTTTTTTGGAAGGGTAGATTTTCTTTTTCAGGGAGAGAGCGAGAAAGAGCCGTTTTATATCGGTATCGGAAATTTTGCATTGAGAGCCGGTATGACCCCTCTTATTTATGACTGGAGAGCGCCGGTATGCAGCCTTTTTTATGATGCAGACAATGGAGACGCTGCCTATGAAGCCCCGTCCGGCACAGTAAAAGGCAGAGTATGTGCAAAATGGCAGTATAAAATAAGAAACGGAAAAATGATATATGCTTTTGAATGTGATACGAAGATTGATGACGAAATTTTGCAGCAGGAGTTAGGACAAAATGGAGATATACGCCTGAAAAATATTGTGCGTACAATCCAGAAAGAACAAAATGCAATTATCCGCAACTTAAACGATAAAATTCTTGTTATTCAAGGAGCTGCCGGAAGTGGGAAGACATCGATAGCACTGCATAGAATTGCATACCTTCTGTACCATGACAGAAAGAATCTGAAATCTTCTAATATCTTGATCCTTTCTCCAAACAGTGTCTTTGCGGATTATATCTCTCATATCCTTCCAGAGCTGGGGGAAGAGAACATCCAGGAGATGAGTTTTGATGTGTTTGCCTATCACGAGTTAAAGGATATAGTTGAAGACTGTGAAGACAAGTACCAGGATTTAGAGCGCAGAATGAAATATCCGGACTGCGTGCAGGCAGATACATTCAACAGTAAACAGTCAGCACAATTCGCAGGAGAGATAGAAGGATTTCTGGCGGTACTGGAAGATGAGCTGATGGAGTTCAAGGAGATTACATTCAAGGGAATGAAACTGACAGAAGAAGAGTTAATTCGCTTATTTTATTTCAAATTTCAAGATACACCGCTGCTTGAAAGAATGGACGCGTTGATGGAATATTTTGTGGACTCATACGAAACGCTGTATAGCCGAGACATTTCTGATGAAGAAAAGGACTATCTCAAAAGAAAATTTGACGCGCTGTACATGACTAAGGACATCTATGAGATTTATAACCGGCTGCTTGCATGGTGCGGTATGGATACGCTGCCGGAGGTGCCTTATGAAAGACGAAAGCTCTGCTATGAGGATGTGTATCCAATGTTGTATCTGAAATACCGCCTTAAGAAAAAAGCAGTTCACAAAAATATCAAGCACCTGGTGATTGATGAAATGCAGGATTATTCGTATATACAATATCTTATACTTCATAGTCTGTTTTCCTGCCGGATGACGATATTGGGAGATAAGGCGCAGACATTAGGAACAGAACCGCAGGATGTTTTGAAGTTTTTTACGAAAATATTTGGAAAAAAATACCGCAGTATTGAAATAAAGAAAAGTTATCGTAATACAGTAGAGATCGCTAAGTTCGCAGAACGTATCAGCGGTATTACAGATTTGGAGCTGTTTCACCGACATGGCAAGGAGGTAGATGAACAGCAATTTCAGACAGAGAAAGAGCTTCTGGATATAATCTTAAAGAATGTATCCATTGGAGAAGATACGTATGAAACAGCGGCGATTCTCACAATGACAGAAGGAGAGGCGTGGCATCTGTTTTCTTTGCTAAAAAAATGGAATGTGCATGCCAACTATGTGGATAGAAACAGTAGTACCTTCCAAAAGGGACTTACTGTCACAACATTTTATCTGGCAAAAGGGCTGGAATTTGACCAGGTATTTGCTGTTTTAAATGATGACAAAAATCCGTTGTACAAGCAGGCGGCATATATCTGTGCAACCAGGGCGCTGCATGAACTCTATATGTATCAGACAGGAGAAAAAAGATGAGAATTACAATTCTGACAGTAGGAAAGATAAAGGAAAAATATCTAAGAGATGCCATTGCGGAATATACAAAAAGACTTTCTAAATATTGCAGGCTGGAAATGATTGAGGTGGCAGATGAAAAAACGCCGGATACAGCAAGTCAAACAGTGGAGGAGGGGATTCGCGATAAAGAAGGCCAGCGTATTTTAAAATATATCAAAGACGATATGTATGTGATTACATTGGAGATACAAGGCAAGATGCTGACTTCGGAAGAAATGGCGGAGAAGATAAAACATTTAGGTATACAGGGGAAAAGCAGCATTGCATTTGTCATCGGCGGCTCAATAGGATTAGGAAAAGAGGTTCTAAAGCGTGCGGACTTTTCACTTAGTTTTTCCAAGATGACATTCCCACATCAGTTGATGCGAGTGATATTGCTAGAACAGATTTACAGAAGCTTTCGGATTAACAGTGGAGAGCCGTACCACAAATAAGTGCGCTTTTTTATCAGTTGGGTATGTTATGCACAGCCGTATCATAAATTAAGTGGGATTTTTACACAGGGCATGATGTGATGAGAAATAATTCGGGAAGAGAGCGAACAGATGAGAATCTGCTCTCTTTTCTTATGAGAGAGAAATACAATGACAGAGAAATAAACGAATGGTATAATGAAAGAAATCAGGGTGACAAATTGGAAGTTATGGAGGACAACTATTATGAAGGGCATAAAAAACTTCATGAGCAGCTAAGTGATGAAATCTTTGTAGCATTAAGAGAAATACCAGAAAGTGCTTATAACGATTTGTTTAAGATGTTAAAAAAATTTGAGCAATTCCTTGACAAACAAATTGCTGAGAATAAAAATTGATAATAGCTATTTATACGAAATATTCTTTTTTGCCTTTTTTGTATAGCGCATATACAGTACAGAAACTATACAGATGATATGAGGGGGAGAAAATTTTGACTGATAAAAAAATTATAGTGCATTTTACTGTCCTAACATTTTGTATAGCCTATCTTGTATCAGGCAGTTTAATTGTTCTTGGAAAATTGGGATATAGAGTTTATGGTTGGGTTAATACGTTACCGCAATTTTGTATGGATATTCCTTTTGCGATATATATTCTGTCACCAGCTATTACCTCTTACTTTGTTTTAAAGAAAAATAACAAAACAATAAACCTTTGGGAATGGTTAAAAACTGTTTTTTACGTTAAAAACAACATATACCCCTATTTCTTTGTTGTTGCAGGACTTATTTTGTACTTTTCAATACACGCTCTTATTACAGGAAGTGTAGAATTAACGCTCCCATTTTATACATTTTTTCTTTCCTTACCAGGTAATCTTTTTATCGGAGGCTTGGAGGAAACAGGTTGGGCATATATTTTGCAACCAGGACTGAATAAGAAATTTGGTTATGTTCTATCTTGTATCTTATCCGGTATTATTTGGATTGCATGGCATATTCCGCTTTTTTTCATACCAGGAACAAATCATGAAGAGGGACTTATCAATTTTGGAATGTTTGCCATACAATGTATGGCTTTGAGGTTTTTCTTTGGAGCGATCTGCAAAATATCAGGCAAAAGCTATGTGTTCATGTGCGTACTATTTCATACCTTGTTTAATGCTGCTTATTCTGTTTTTGCAACTACTACAACATCTTGGGCAGGAACTGTTGTAGCAAATACTGTGATTGTATTTGTTTCGATTTTAACTGTTGTGATATACAACAAAAAAACAGACGAATAGTATGAGTAAATCAATGGTGAGGGGTTGGTATGAAAAAAAGAATGGCTTCTATACCCTATTTGTAAAAGTAAGACGCGAATAAAATTGCGGAAAGATACAGAACTTAAAAACTTCTTGATGAGTGGATAAACAAGTCTGCTAAGTAAATTCTAGTTTGATAAACTGAGGATTTAAAATATTTTTGTATTATGATATGTTCTACATATTGTGAATAGAATATTTGATTGGTGATATTATAGACTTTGTAATGAAAGAAAGGAAGCTGCTGTATGACTTTATATCATGGGAGTAATGTTGCAGTGATCACCCCGCAAATCTTAGAGAATGGGTTTTATAAAGATTTTGGTTACGGATTTTACTGTATAATTTATGAGAAGCAGGCGAGGCGCTGGGCTATAACAAAAAGAAAATATCATATTGTCAATAAATATGAATATAAAGAAAACGCCGATTTGAAAACAAAAATCTTTGATGAAATGACAGAAGAATGGCTTCAGTTTGTGGTCGAATGCCGCAGAGGTATCAAAAGCTGTTTTTTGGGAATTGATTAAGTTTAAATATCCAACGTATCAGATTGATAAGCATCAGGTCCCGTTCCTCCGGCATGGGTAACGATTTATACAAAGCCAGATGCAAAAGAATTGTTTCGAGCCGAAGATGCGGAAAAATTATCGGCACAGTATGGAATAGATTTGTATTTTGTCTTTTGAAATATTTTAGAAAGAAGCAAAACAGATAGATTATTAAATATACATAAATTATCTCGGAAAAATTGACAAAAAGAAACAGGGATGATATACTTCCTCCCCGATAACGGCAGATATAAGCGTGAAGGAGGAAACAATTATATGACCTTTTATCAGGAGCTGCAGTTGAATCAGTCTGGTTCTAAGAATTTGATAAAAAACACATCAGAAAAGAAAGAACGAATATATCATATCATGGTCTATCTGTTTAAAATTTTATTGACAATGGCTTTTTGTATGATATTTGTGATTGGCTATACCCAGCTTTTTGGAGAGGATAACAGTATAACAGGAGTAGTTGTCCTTCTTTGCGTTATGGTCTTTCGATACGCTGATTTCGGGATTCAGACCAGGGAAGGAATCAGAATTTTATTTTTGATTTTTGGTATGCTTGCGGTAGGGCCACGACTTGCTAATGAGCTGAATCCAACAGGCGGATTGATAATCAATCTGGTATTCATAGGAGCGCTTGTTTTTTTAGGTTGCCATAACGTAATGATGGCGAACCACTCTACACTGGTTCTTGGATATTTGCTTTTCTATGGCTATGATGTCACAGGGCGGGCATATCTGCTTCGTATTGTCGGTTTGGCGGCAGGGGCAGTTGTTACCGCGGTTGTTTATTACCGTGGGCATCATCATAAGGAATATAAAAGAAATATAAAATCTATCCGAGAGGAGATACGCCTTGACTCTTCTAGGACAAGATGGCAGTTTACACTGACAATAGGGGTAGCTACAATACTTTACTTTTTTGAGGTATTCCATTTGCCGCGTGGAATGTGGGCGGGAATTGCAGCAATGTCTGTATTGCTTCCGTTCCAATCTGATTTGAAAGACAGAGTAAAAAAGAGAATCCCCGGCAATATAGCAGGGGGAATCATATTTTTAGCCATTTCGTTGGTTTTACCTGAAAGTTTTTATTCCTACATTGGTATTTTAGGCGGAATTGGTGTAGGCTTGTCAGCGACATACCAATGGCAGGCGGTCTTTAACTCTCTGGGGGCAATGGCGATTGCAGTCGGATTTCTTGGAGTTCCTGGAGCAGTTTTTTTTAGAATTTTTAATAATATATGTGGCTCGGTATATGGGCAGATGATGGAAAAGACAGTAAATGGACTAATTGATAAAACGACAGGGAGAAGTGACAAAGGAAAGTATTGAAGGATTCTTTCCAAATGTGTGTTGCTTTATTGACATTTCAGGGAGTTTATACGAAAATAAGAAAGAAGGAAATGTAAACATAATACAAAAGAAAAGGGAGTTAAAAAGAAGCTCATATGCAAAAATCGTATATTGCTTTCGATATTGAGACGACAGGACTAAACCCACAGGAACATGAAATTCTCGAAATAGGGGCCCTAAAGGTACGGGAAGGAAAAGTAGCGGAAAGATTTATAGAATTTATTAAACCAGAATTTGGTATTCCTGCAGAAATCACCGGACTAACAGGAATTCGAGAGGAAATGGTAGAAGGAGCGAGAAGCTGCCAAGAGGTACTTTCTGATTTTGTAAAATTCTGCCAGGAAGACATTTTAATCGGGCACAATGTACAGTTTGATTTTAGCTTTATCTGGAATCATGCACATAAAAATGGATATATGTTTGAACATCAAGGAATAGATACTCTGAAAATTGCCAAGGCTGTTCATCCATCGATGCCCTCCAAAAGATTGGGCGCCTTATGTGAACATTATCAAATACAGAATCATTCAGCACACCGCGCCTATCACGATGCACTTGCAACGGCAAAGCTATACCAGACTTTGGCGCATTATTATGAAGAAAAGATGCCGTCGGTATTTGCTCCTGAACCATTAAAATGTTCTGCTACAGTCAGCTTTCCAGCTACAGAAAAGCAGTTGTCTCTTTTAAAACGTCTGGTAAAACAAAAAGGTCTGGATATCGAGTTAGACAAGAAGAAACTGACAAAAAATGAGGCGTCGCAGATGATTGAGAGAATACTGTCGGGCAATTTGGGATAGAAAATATAAGCACTGTGCGCAGTATGCAGATAAAAATGAAAGGAACGATAGACATGACAAACCAGATAACACGGAAAGAAGCAATAGAATTATTGAGAAAATATAACAAGGAAACATTCCATGTTCAGCATGCGTTGACAGTAGAAGGGGTCATGCGTTGGTATGCCGCTGAACAAGGATACACTGACAAGCAGGATTACTGGGGAATCGTCGGACTTTTACATGACATTGACTTTGAACTTTATCCGGAGGAGCATTGCAAAAAAGCACCAGAATTATTAAGAGAAGCAGGAGTGGGGGAAGATATGATACGTTCTATTTGTTCCCATGGATATGGAATCTGCTGTGATATCGAACCGGTTCACGAGATGGAGAAAATATTGTTTGCGTCAGACGAACTGACAGGTCTGATTGGTGCAGCAGCATTGATGCGCCCTTCAAAAAGTGTGATGGATATGGAGGTTTCCAGCGTAAAGAAAAAATTCAAGGATAAACGCTTCGCGGCAGGGTGTTCCAGAGATGTTATAAAAAGAGGAGCAGAACAACTGGGGTGGGAATTGGAAGAATTGTTTGAAAAAACAATCCTGGCAATGCGTTCGTGTGAAGAACAGATAAAATGTGAAATGCAGGAAATGGGAGTATAATTCGTAGAACAAAAGAAGCCAAAATTTAAAGGAAAGTCAGGAGATTTTCTAAATTGCGGAAAATCTCTTGACAATTTTTTTGAATCTATATGTTTTCTCTGGATAAAACATAAAAAAAGAAAGATGTAATGTTTTCTGGATGATTATGTTATAATCAATCATATGATTTTTTTGTATAAAGGAGGGCATATGGATCTAGAAAGAAATATTTACGATACAGTAAAGGAATGGGAGATAAAGATTGGGTACCGGAAGGAAGAGCTTCGGCTTTATTATCCGGAGGAGTCTTTGTTGGAGCTTCTCTGTACCGATTCGGTGGAGCTTCCTTTAAAAATAAAAGAGTTCTGCTGCCAGATGAAGGGAAAACTAGGAGATATAGAAATAAAAGAGACAGAAGAACGCGGAAGATATTGTGTAAAAATTCCTCCGGAAGGGACGCAGTATATCCATAAAAATATTCCTGAGAATGTATTTTTAAAGGCCTTGCTTCGCGTAATTACAACACCGGACAAGAAATTAGAAGATGCCCTTAAAGTATTTCAGTCTTTTTCAAAGAAGGTATCGGTGGATAAAGAAACAAAGAGTGAATGGGCAGTCTGGTTTACTGACGGAAATCCAGATGTGTATGTATATTATATAGAAGAGGATGCATTTGGGCTGGAATATCATAGATTTACAAAAGAGGCGTATGCAAGGCTGAAAGAAGAGAAGTAAGATAAAAGCAAAATCGTATATAAGAGAAGGAATAAGCGTACAACTGCCGCACATATACTATTTATAAAAGGCGTATGTGTGGCATTTTTATGGGAAGAGAACAAGAGCGTGAACATATCAGGGAAAAGCTGGCATCCGCTGCAAGTATGCCGAAAGATGTAGTATTGGGCGCTTCAGTTATTACAGTTTTAGGAACCTGTGAAGTATGTATTGAAAATTATCGGGGAATTCTTGAATATACAGAAAATCTGATACGTGTACAGACAAAAGAAAGATTGATAAAGCTGTCGGGAAAACATTTGCAGATAGAGTATTATACCAATGATGAGATGAAGATAACGGGAAGGATTCAGGCACTCGAATTTGGAGACAGGAGGACAGAATCGTGATTCAAACGCTGATACGCTGTCTTAAAGGATATTTAAAAATCCGTGTGGAAGGGTATTCTCCGGAAAGGTTTTTAAATCTGTGCAGGCATCACCATATTTATATTTGGGGGCTTGTTCCGGCAAAAAATGCCTATGAGATGTATATAAGCTTAAAAGGATTCTACAAGCTGAAACCAATTATCCGAAAAACACACACGAAAATCAATGTGGCAGGAAGATATGGATTTCCTTTTTTTATGTATAGATACAGAAAAAGGAAATTGTTTTTTGCAGGATTCTTTATATGCGCGGTACTTATGTATCTCTATTCCGGTTTTATTTGGGACATTCATTTTGAGGGAAATGAAAAATGGACAGATGAAAACCTGACAGAATTTTTAGCTTCAAGAGAAGTGACACCTTTTATGCGAAAAAGTGAAGTGGATTGCCCGGAAATTGTAAAAGAAATCCGTAAGGAGTATAATGATATTGTATGGGTATCTGCATCTATAGATGGCACGCGGCTCAAAATTCAGATAAAAGAAAATGAGGATCGGCTGCTGGGAGAGGAAGCCGGAACAAAAGAGACAGCGGCGAAAGACTTAATCGCTACTGAAGACGGCGTTATCACAAAAATTGTGACACGTTCTGGCGTTCCACAGGTACACATCGGCGATACTGTATCAAAAGGAGACATATTGGTATCTGGCAGAGTAGATGTTGTGGACGACAGTGGAGAGATAATCGACTATCAGTATCATGTCGCGGATGCAGATATATATGCGGATACGGTCATGGAATATTCGGACAGTATGCCGCTTTCTTATCAAGAGAAAATATATGATAAAAAGCACAGAACACAATACTATCTCCAGCTTGGAGACTGGCGTTTTTCTGTCGGAACAATAAAGAATACATATAAACATGCTGAAATTTCTACAGAGGAACATCAGGTAAGAATGGGAGAAAATTTTTATCTTCCCATTTCGTTCGGCGCTAAAAATGTAAAATCGTATGCTTTTCGAGAAAAAAAGTATACAAAAAAAGAGTTAAAAGAGCAGCTCAGTGAAAATTTCCACCAATTTTGCATGGAATTGGAGGAAAAAGGTATTCAAATTAAGGAAAATAGTGTTAAAATACACATAGACCAAACAGAGGCTACCGCTTCGGGCATACTTTATTTAAACCAGCCTATTACCGAAGAGGCCGATACAGAGATATTAACAATTGAAAGGGTTGAACAGGATGAGTCTGGCAGAACTGATGATGGAGATACCGGCTGAACACGAAAAAAATGTGTTTGGCCAGTTTGATGCATATGCAAAAAAACTAGAGAGAACCTTCCATACTACCTTAATCATACGAGATGGCAAAATAAAAATTGTCGGAGAGAATGTACAGGCAGAGAAAGTAAGGCGCATTCTTAAACAGCTCTGTGAACTTTCTATGCGTGGAAATCATATTACAGAGCAACAGGTGGATTATGCCATTTCACTCGTATATGAGAACCAGGAAGCTGGGATTGTGGAGATTGACAGAGAACTTATCTGTCATACACTGCAGGGAAAACCAATCAAACCGAAGACATTGGGACAGAAGAGGTATGTAGATGCTATTCGGGACGGAATGATTACTTTTGGACTGGGGCCTGCCGGAACCGGCAAAACCTATCTGGCAATGGCAATGGCGATTACCGCTTTCAAAAGCAATGAAGTAAGCAGGATCATTCTCACCAGACCTGCAATCGAGGCAGGGGAGAAATTAGGGTTTCTGCCGGGAGATCTGCAAAGTAAGATCGATCCATATTTGCGTCCGCTTTATGATGCGTTGTATCAGATAATGGGTGCAGAAAGCTTTATAAAGAATTCAGAAAAAGGACTGATTGAGGTCGCACCGCTTGCCTATATGAGGGGACGGACGCTGGATAATGCATTTATTATCTTAGATGAAGCGCAGAACACAACACCTGCACAGATGAAAATGTTCTTGACTCGAATTGGATTCGGGTCTAAAGTTGTGATTACTGGAGACGCCACGCAAAAGGATTTGCCTGCCCAAATGGTATCCGGACTGGACGTGGCAGTCAAGGTTGTGAAAGATATAGATGATATCACCGTATGTACGCTGACCAGTAAGGATGTGGTACGTCATCCTCTTGTGCAGAAAATCGTAAAAGCATATGAAGAATATGAAAAGAAAAGCAGTAAACCCAAAACAGTGAAAAGGAGAAAGTAATGAGCTTGTACATGGAGGAGGAAGGGCAGCTTATGCTCCCTGTTGATACAGAAGAAATCGCGAAACTGGTTGTGCATGCGGTATTAGAGGAGGTATCCTGCCCCTATGAGGCGGAGGTCAATCTTCTTTTGACAACGGACGAGGCGATACAGGAGTTAAATCGTATGTTCCGTCAGATTGACAGATCGACAGATGTGCTTTCTTTTCCCATGCTGGAATTTGAGCGTTCGGGAGATTTTTCCGGTATTGGGGAGGAAACATCGGACTTGTTTGACCCTGAATCAGGAGAACTGCTTTTAGGAGATATTGTGATTTCAAAAGAAAAGGTACTTTCGCAGGCAGAAGCATATGGACATTCTGTGAAGAGGGAATATGCGTTTTTGATTGCCCACAGTATGCTGCATTTGTGCGGTTATGACCATATAGAAGAAACCGAACGGGCGGTTATGGAAAAAAAGCAGAATGAAATTATGGAAAAAATCGAGATTTTACGATAGCTGATGGAGGAAAGTTATGGCAGATATGCAAAAGAATAAAAAGCCCAGGAAAGACGATTTCCTTGTCCAGGGCGCCATTTTAGCTGCTGCTGCGGTCATTACAAAAATTATTGGGGTTGTTTACCGAATCCCCCTGACAAATATACTGGGAAATGAAGGAAATGGTTTCTACGGATATGCCTATGAAATCTACGCCATGGCGCTGATGTTGTCTTCCTTCAGTCTTCCCATTGCGGTATCGAAGCTTGTCTCCGCAAGAATGGCACAAAGACAAAGAAGAAATGCCTTTCGTGTCTTTTTATGTGCACTCGCCTTTGCCGTAATCGTAGGTTTGTTTATTTCACTGGTTATTTTCTTTGGAGCAGATGCGATCTCTACACATATGATGAAATCCCCTCTGAGCGCATATGCGCTCAAGGTGCTTGCTCCAGGGCTTTTTATCGTGGCAATACTCGGAGTTTTGCGGGGATATTTCCAGGGACTTGGGACAATGGTTCCCACTGCCATTTCGCAGATATTAGAACAGATCGTTCATGCGGTTGTCAGTATTGCAGGAGCAAGTATTTTGCTTAAAATCGGAATACAGGCAGGCAAAGAGAAGGGCAATGAGCTGCTTGGGCCGGCATATGGCGCTGCTGGCGGAACGCTTGGAACAATCACAGGTGCATTGATTGCACTGCTCTTTCTTATCTTTGTGTTCTGGCTTTACCGTCGTATTATCCGGCGTCAAATTCATTTAGATCGGTCACGCCGACAGGAAAGCTACGGGCATATTTTGAAAATTCTTCTGATTACAATCGCGCCTGTTATTTTCAGCACAGCAATCTATAATATTAATCAGATACTAGATTTAACTGTTTTTAATTTTATTATGGATGCACAGGGATATGTAGAAAAAGAATATATGGCGCTGCAAGGCATTTATACAGGAAAGTACAATACACTTATCAATGTCCCTCTTGCAATGGCAAACGGACTTGCAGCATCTGTGATACCAAGTCTTACCGTAGCATTGGCGAGCAGAAAGAAATCACTGGTGCACCAAAAAATCAGCCAGACAATGCGTTTTACAATGCTGATTGCGATTCCATGCTTTGTAGGATTTGTAGTGTTGGCGTCGCCGCTGATGGTTCTTTTATATAATGATTCCAGCAAGACTCCTGCGATTCTGCTGGCTTCAGGGGCAATTACTGTGATACTGTACAGCTGGTCTACCGTAAGCAATTCCATTTTACAGGGGCTGGATAAAATGTCGGTGCCTGCAAAAAATGCCGGAATTTCTCTGGTCATTCATATCGTTGCACTGCTGATTATGCTGGTTGTTTGCAAAATGGGAATCTATGCACTTGTAGGAAGCAACATTGTATTTGGTATCTGTATGTGTCTTTTAAATGAAAGGGCAATCCGAAAAACCTGTGGGTATCATCAGGAAATTGTATTTACGTTTTTAAAGCCTTTATTAGCTGCAGTTATTATGGGCGCTGTTACATATGCGGTTCATTTGTGTTTAGACCTTATAATCGGCGGCAGGTTTATTCCAACCTGTATTTCCATTTTTATTGCGGTGATTGTGTACGCTGTAGCAATTTTGAAATTGGGTGTACTTACAGCAAAAGAAATCGCTGGTTTCCCACAGGGGAAAAAATTACTGAGACTGTGCAGAAAATTCCATTTGTTAGCGGCTGAATAAATTTGTGAAAAAAGCCAATACTGTATGTAAAAAAGGAGTCGGTTCCTTATGAAAACAAAGTACTGTATTGGTTTTTTGGCCGCAATATTGTTTCTGGTTGTGTTGCTTGGAATCGGATATCAGGTGAGTTACCAGCATGCACTGGATTTAAGAGAAGCAAAATCAGAGATGCCATCCAAGACGAAAAGTATTTCTACAAAAGGAGAGGCAGTAAAAAATGAAGGATATTATCTCTGCGAATTACAGGGATTTATAGTAGTATATTTAAGTGATAAATCAACAATTTATGAATTTACAGAAATTCCTCTTACAGATCTGCCAGAGGAAGTGCAACAGGAAATTCACACAGGGAAACATATAGAAACAGAGAAGGAGCTGTATGCGTTTCTTGAAAATTATTCTAGCTAGAGAGAAAGAAGAAAGACAATAAAGCGGTAGATCTGCCGCCCAAAATAGTGTATGATAAAAATTGTTTTTTAGGAAGGGAAGATATGGACGAACAGAAGATAAAAAGGATCAACGAATTATATAGAAAGTCAAAGGCTGAAGGGCTAAACGCTAAAGAGGCAGAAGAACAAAAGCTTCTCAGGATGGAATATATCGCTGCTGTACGTAAGAATTTAAGAACGCAGCTCAATCACATTGACATTGAAGAAAAAGATGGAAAGATTGTAAATTTAGGTGAAAAATTTGGAAACAAAGAGGCAAATTAGAGCTGCATATTTAAAAAAGAGAGCCTCCTGGCCGATAGACTCCAGAAAAAGAGCAGGAAAGATGATAGAAAAAGCGCTGTTTTCCTCTCCGGTATTCTGCCAGACAGAAGAACTATACTGTTATATTTCCTACGGGGAAGAAGTGTCTACGAAGGGGATTTTAAAGCAGGCGCTTAAAGAAGGAAAAAAAGTAGCGGTTCCCAAAGTGTCAGGGCCTGGGAAGATGGAATTTTATTATATCGATAGTATGGAAGAGGTAAAACCAGGCTTTAAAGGAATTTTAGAGCCAAAAGGACGTGGACGGCTGGCAGAGGGTGAAGCCGGACTTATTCTTGTTCCGGGTCTTGCCTATGACAAGAACGGCTACCGGATAGGATATGGAGGAGGCTTTTATGATGCATATCTAAAAGCACATCCCAAGCTTTTGAGTATCGGACTTTTTTATTCCGTCCAGCTTATCGATACAGTTCCGGTGCAGGAACAGGATATGCCGGTACAAAGAATTATGACAGAGAAAGGAAATCTATTATGTTCTCAAAGCTGCCAAACGATCCGGTAATTCTTTTAAGTGTAGTGAATACGAAATTACGGGATTTCTATCAAAACCTGGATGACTTATGTGAGGACATGCAGGTTTCAAAAGATATGATTTTAGAGAAACTAAAAGAAATAGATTATGAGTATGACAATACGAAAAACCAATTTGTTTAATTAAGGTGTTACATATATGAAAATTTTAGATTTATCGAAGATAGACTTGTCAAAGGAAGCGCCGGAGGTTGAGCCGGAAAGACAGTATTATTTTATCGCGAAAGCGAGAGCAATATTAAAAAAACAGGAAGAAGAAGCAGGGCGCAAACTTACCTTCTGCGTAACTACCTTTGGTTGTCAGATGAACGCCAGAGATTCTGAAAAACTGACGGGTATACTGGAGCAGATCGGATATATAGAAGAGCCGGAAGAAGAAAAAGCAGATTTTGTTATCTTCAATACATGTACAGTGAGGGAGAACGCTAATCAAAGGGTGTATGGGCGTCTCGGACAGCTTAAGAGGGTAAAGAAAACGAACCCATATATGCGGATTGGATTATGTGGCTGTATGATGCAGGAACCGGAGGTAGTAGAAAAATTAAAAAAGAGCTACCGTTTTGTAGACTTGATCTTTGGCACGCACAATATTTTTAAATTTGCGGAGCTGGTTGCAACAAGACTGGAATCAAGCCGCATGGTAATCGATATTTGGAAAGATACGGACAAGATTGTAGAAAATCTCCCCAGTGAACGAAAGTTTCCGTTTAAATCCGGCGTCAATATTATGTTCGGATGTAATAATTTCTGTAGCTATTGTATTGTGCCTTATGTAAGAGGCAGAGAACGGAGCCGTAAGCCTGCGGCGATTATAGAGGAAATCAAAAGGCTTGTCGCAGACGGAGTGGTAGAAGTGATGCTTCTGGGACAAAATGTCAATTCCTATGGAAAGACATTAGAGAATCCCATTACATTTGCCCAGCTATTGAAGGAAATTGAAAACATTGACGGTCTGAAACGGATCCGTTTTATGACCTCCCACCCAAAAGATCTGTCCGACGAATTGATAGAGGTTATGGCACAGTCTAAAAAAATCTGCCGCCACTTACATCTCCCTGTTCAGTCTGGAAGCAGCCGGATTTTAAAGAAGATGAACCGGAGGTATACGAAGGAACAATATTTAAGCCTGGTGGAGAAATTAAAGACGGCCATTCCAGATCTATCTCTTACAACCGATATTATTGTGGGATTTCCCGGAGAGACGGAGGAGGACTTTGAAGAGACTTTAGATGTCGTCCGGAAGGTACGTTATGACAGTGCATTTACTTTCATTTATTCCAAACGTACCGGTACGCCTGCGGCAGTGATGGAGGAGCAGGTTCCAGATGAAATTGTAAAGAAACGCTTTCATCGTCTATTGACGGAGGTACAAAGAATTGCGGAGGAGGTATGTTCCGTACACGAAGGAAGTGTACAAAGTGTTCTTGTAGAAGCGGTCAATGAGCAGGACGCTTCGCTGATGACAGGACGATTAAGTAACAACCTGCTTGTGCATTTTCCGGCATCTTCTGATACGATCGGGCAATTAAAAGAAGTGAAGCTTACAGAGTGTAAAGGGTTTTATTATATCGGGGAGCTTGTATAACAGGAACTTCCACCTATAATTTTAAGGGAAAACGTCCAAACTATGTATATGATTTGAACATAGAGAGGACGTTTTTTGTGAAAAGATTAAGTGAATATTTGTTTCTATGGACTCTTGGAGGAATACTGTATTATACGTTTGAGATGCTGTTCAGAGGATTTTCACACTGGTCTATGTTTGTCCTTGGAGGAATCTGTCTTGTATTCTGTGCACAGCAGGGTATGTGGACGGGGTGGGATGCTCCTTTTTTACAGCAGGTATTTTGGTGTGTAATCTTTGTAGGTGCCTGTGAATTTATAACGGGTATAATTGTGAATAAATGGCTGGGATGGCAGGTATGGGATTATACAGACCAGCCTTTTCAATTTATGGGGCAGATCTGCCTTCCTTTTCTGATTATCTTTTCTGGGTTGTGTGCCTTTGGTATCTTATTGAGTGGCTATCTGCTGTACTGGCTGTATGGGGAAAAGAAGCCAAGCTTTCATGTATTGTAAGATAAGTAGATGAGAGAAATTTTCAACCTGTTCATTGAACTGATTTTGTAAAAATGCTATAATGAATAGCAGTGTTTTTATGTAGAAATGCTGTTAAGTTATGTAAAAGGAGAAGAATTGTGGCTGAACTTACACCAATGATGAAACAGTATATTGAGACAAAGGCTCAATATAAAGACTGTATATTATTTTATAGATTAGGCGATTTTTATGAAATGTTTTATGAGGATGCATTGACAGCATCAAAAGAACTGGAGATCACCTTGACCGGCAAAAGCTGCGGACAGGAAGAGAGGGCACCCATGTGCGGTGTCCCTTATCATGCAGTGGAAGGGTATTTGAATAAACTGGTATCCAAGGGATACAAGGTTGCCATCTGTGAACAAGTAGAAGATCCCAAGCAGGCAAAAGGAATTGTGAAACGAGAAGTCGTTCGTATCGTCACACCTGGAACAAATCTTGATACACAGGCGTTGGATGAAACAAAAAACAACTATATCATGTGCATCGTATACATAGCAGACCGGTATGGATTATCTATCGCCGATATTTCAACCGGTGATTACTTTGTGACAGAGCTGCCGGACAGTGGGAAGCTTCTGGATGAAATATGTAAATTTATGCCCTCTGAAATTATCTGCAATGAGTCCTTTTATATGAGTGGCATGGATTTAGAGGATTTGCGTCAAAGGCTTGGAATCACTATATATGCTTTGGATTCCTGGTACTTTGATGATGCCATCTGCAAGAAGAAGCTTTTGGAACATTTTAAAGTATCTTCTTTTGCAGGACTGGGGCTTATGGATTATGACTGTGGAATCATCAGTGCAGGGGCACTGCTTCAATATCTCCTGGAAACACAGAAAAATACTCTGTCCCATCTGACCCATATCACCCCTTACGTGACAGGAAAATTTATGATGCTTGACAGCTCTACGAGGCGGAATTTAGAGCTTTGCGAGACTCTTAGAGAAAAACAGAAAAGAGGTTCCCTTCTATGGGTGCTGGATAAGACAAGGACTGCGATGGGAGCGCGTACGCTGCGCAAATATATGGAACAGCCATTGATAGACAAGACAGAGATTATACGGCGGCTCAATGCAGTGGAAGAGCTGAAAGAGCAGGCGATCTCAAGAGAAGAAATACGTGAATATCTGTCTGCTGTGTACGATTTAGAACGACTGATTACAAAGATTACATACGGAACAGCAAATCCAAGGGATTTGACGGCGTTTCGCAGCTCTCTGGAAATGCTGCCGTCCGTAAAGTATATTTTAAAGGATATGGAAGCGCCTCTTCTTGTAAATATCTGTGAAGATTTGGATACATTGGAAGATTTATGCACTCTTATCTGTTCTGCGATCACAGAAGAACCGCCTATTGCGATGAAAGAGGGCGGGATTATCAAGGATGGTTACAGCGAGGAAGTAGACAGCCTTAGAAGAGCAAAGTCGGACGGAAAAGACTGGCTTGCAAAGTTAGAAAATAAGGAACGGGAAAAGACAGGCATTAAAAATCTGCGGATCCGTTACAATAAAGTATTCGGTTATTATCTGGAGGTTACAAATTCCTATAAAGCTCTTGTACCGGATTATTATACCAGAAAGCAGACGCTTGCCAATGCAGAGCGTTATATTACGCCAGAGCTCAAAGAATTAGAAGACACGATTCTAGGGGCAGAAGATAAGCTGTATGCATTAGAATATGAGCTGTACTGTACCGTAAGAGATACGATAGCAGCAGAAGTGGAGAGAATCCAGAAAACAGCGAAGGCGGTGGCGGCGCTGGACGTATTTGCCTCTCTCGCCCTGGTGGCGGAACGCAATCAGTATGTCCGTCCGAATATCAATGAAAAAGGCGTCATTGACATCCAGGACGGAAGGCATCCTGTAGTGGAGAGAATGATTCCAAATGATATGTTTATCTCCAATGACACCTATCTGGATGATAAGAAACAGCGGATTTCTATTATCACAGGGCCGAACATGGCGGGAAAATCAACCTATATGCGGCAGGCAGCACTGATCGTTTTGATGGCGCAGATCGGATCGTTTGTCCCTGCCTCCAAAGCAAATATCGGTCTGGTGGACAGAATCTTTACACGTGTGGGAGCCTCTGACGATCTGGCGAGTGGCCAGAGTACATTTATGGTGGAAATGACAGAAGTGGCGAATATCTTACGCAACGCGACAAGCAAAAGCCTTTTAATTCTGGATGAAATCGGACGGGGAACCAGCACGTTTGACGGACTTTCTATTGCCTGGGCAGTGATTGAATATATCAGTGACACCAGGCTGTTGGGAGCAAAGACACTCTTTGCGACACATTACCATGAATTGACAGAGCTGGAAGGAAAAATAGAAAATGTACATAACTACTGCATTGCTGTCAAGGAAAAGGGCGACGATATTGTGTTCCTGCGCAAGATTGTCAAAGGCGGAGCCGATAAAAGTTACGGAATCCAGGTGGCAAAGCTTGCGGGAGTTCCAGATTTGGTAATCGACAGAGCCAAAGAGATCGTCGAGGAATTGAGCGATGAGGATATTACTACGCGGGTCAGTGAGATTGCTGCAAAGGAGCACGCTTCGAAGAAAAAAACGCGGGTGAAAAAATATGATGAAGTAGACATCGCGCAAATGTCTCTTTTCGATACGGTAAAGGATGACGATGTAATTGAGGAACTCAAGCATATAGATGTCGGCAATCTGACACCTATCGACGCGCTCAATACGATTTACCGTCTTCAGAATAAACTAAAGAACCGCTGGTAATGCTTTTTGAAGGAACAGGAGGAATGCCTATGCCGCATATACAGATATTAAATCAGATTACAATTGATAAAATTGCCGCTGGCGAAGTCATAGAAAGGCCTGCTTCCATTGTAAAGGAGCTGGTGGAAAACGCGATCGATGCCGGAGCGTCTCTGGTTACAATAGAAATCAAAGACGGCGGGATTTCCTTTATACGTATCACAGATAATGGAAGCGGAATTGAGCGCGCAGATGTCAGAAATGCGTTTTTGCGTCACTCTACAAGCAAAATTCAAAATGTGGAGGATCTTGCACACATTTCTTCCTTAGGATTCCGCGGCGAGGCGCTTTCCAGTATTGCTGCGGTGACGCAGACAGAACTCATTACAAAGACAAAAGAAGAAATGAATGGAACACGCTATGTAATTGAGGGAGGGCAGGAAAAGCTGCTGGAGGATACCGGTGCGCCGAACGGAACGACATTTCTTGTCCGCCAGCTGTTCTATAATGTGCCGGCGAGAAGAAAATTTTTAAAAACTCCTATGACAGAGGCCGGGCATATTCAAGATCTTCTCATGCATCTGGCGCTTTCCCATCCAGAGGTTTGTTTTCAGTTTATCAACAACGGACAGGAAAAATTGAGAACGTCTGGAAATGGAAAATTAAAAGATGTGATTTACCAGATTTACGGCAGAGACGTTGCCGCGAATCTTCTGGACATAGATTTTGAAAAAGGCGGTATCCACATCACAGGTTATCTGGGAAAGCCTGTAATTACAAGAGGAAACCGAAATTTTGAAAACTTCTTTGTAAACGGCAGGTATGTAAAGAGCTCCATGATATCTAAGTCGGTGGAGGATGCGTACAAAGATTTTGTCATGCAGCACAAATTTCCATTTGTAGTGCTTCATTTTCATGTAAACGGAGAGGAAGTAGATGTAAATGTGCACCCTACAAAGATGGAGCTGCGTTTTCAGAAGCAGCAGGAGGTCTACAGCGCTGTATTTGAAGGGGTTCACAGAAAGCTTCTGGAACCAGAGCTGATTCAAAAGGTCGCGCTTCCCAAGACACCGATATCAGAAAGTCCATTTTTGTTACGGCCGCAGACAGTTCAAGAAAAGAAGGAGCCCCTTTCTGAAGAGACAAAGGCTCCTCCTGTCATGGACGAAGACTATTTTATCCGTAAGATGAAGGAACGGGTGACCGCGTATCATCAGCGTTCCTCCAGCGCAGAAATATCTGGAAAAGAAGCGCTTCTCAATCCAGATGTACAAAAAGAACGGATTATGGAGTCTGTCAGACAGGCGAGAGGGAAAGAGCTGCAGACGGTGCGGGAATGCGGCACTTATCATACAGACATGGAAGCTTCTGCCGGAGAACAAAAGCCGCTGTCTGCGATAAAACCGCAGCAGTTGGATTTATTTGAAGAAAATCTTTTAAAACGGGAGAGGAAAGCAGAATATACATTGATCGGACAGGTGTTTGATACTTACTGGCTGGTAGAATTTCAGGATAATTTGTATATCATTGACCAGCATGCCGCGCATGAAAGAGTTCTCTATGAAAGGACTTTAAAAAATATGAAGGACAGGGAGTTTACCTCCCAGTATTTGAGTCCACCGATTATTTTAAGCCTTTCTATGCAAGAGGAAGCATTGCTGAAAGAAAATATAGAGCGCTTTCAAAGGATTGGATTTGAGATAGAGCCTTTTGGCGGTGAGGAATATGCTGTACGTGCTGTGCCGGACAATTTGTTTGGTATTGCAAAAAAAGAACTGCTGCTGGAAATGTTAGATGACCTGGCGGACGGGCTTAAGACAGAGATGACGCCAGATTTGATCGATGAAAAGGTGGCATCTATGTCGTGCAAGGCGGCAGTGAAGGGAAACAATCGGCTTTCTGCACAAGAAATGGATACGTTGATAGGAGAGCTTCTGACATTGGACAATCCGTATCATTGCCCGCATGGGAGGCCGACAATTATCGCAATGTCCCGACGGGAACTAGAAAAGAAATTTAAAAGAATCGTATAGGACGCAAAAATATGTGTACAAAGAAACCATTGATTATACTGACTGGCCCGACAGCAGTGGGAAAGACACAAATCTCTATAAGGCTTGCAAAATGCATAGGCGGTGAGATTATATCCGCAGACTCTATGCAGGTATACCGCCATATGGATATTGGTTCGGCAAAAATTAAGCCGCAGGAGATGGAAGGGATTCCACATCATCTCATTGATGTGCTGGAACCAGATGAAGAGTTTAATGTAGTGGCTTTTCAAGATATGGCAAAGCATGCAATGGATGTGATTTATGAGAAAGGAAAAATTCCGATTGTTGTAGGCGGAACGGGATTTTATATCCAAGCGCTGCTCTATGATATTGATTTTTCCAAGGAGCAGGGTGACAGGACATACAGAAAAGCGCTTGAAAGGCAGGCCCAAGAGAAAGGAAGCGCCTGGCTGCACAGTATGTTGTATAAGCTCGACGAAAAAGCGGCAGAGGAAATTCACCCAAACAATACAAAGCGTATTATCCGCGCATTAGAATACTATCATCTGACCGGCCAAAAAATATCGGAGCATAATGCACACGAACGTGCAAAATGTTCTCCGTATCTTTCGGCTTATTTCGTGTTAAACGATGAACGCCGGCAGCTCTATGAACGCATTGACAGAAGGGTAGATAAGATGATGGAAGAAGGGCTTTTAGATGAGGTCAGAAAACTAAAAGCGATGGGAATGCATGAAAAGATGGTCTCTATGCAGGGATTAGGGTATAAGGAGCTGCTTGCCTTTCTGGATGGCAAGCTTTCCCTTGAGGAAGCAGTGTACATTATCAAACGGGATACACGTCATTTTGCGAAGCGGCAGATTACATGGTTTAAGAGGGAACGGGACGTTATCTGGCTTAACAGACAGGATTTTGCAGGGGATGAAGCGGCGATTCTGGAAAAAATGCTTTTCATTTTAAAAGAGAAAAAAATACAATTGGACAAAAAGGAATGAAAGAAAAATGACAGAGATGGAAACAATATACAAAAAGCTTGGTATCTCCAGAGAGGTATGGGAATTTGGAGAAACAATAGAAAAAAGTTTAGAACCCCGCTTCCGCGAATTCGACCGGACTGCGGAATACAATCAATTGAAAGTGCTGTATGCGATGCAGGAAAACAAAGTAAGCGAAGCCTGCTTTAACCATACAAGCGGTTATGGCTACAATGACATAGGCAGAGATACATTGGAGGCTGTCTATGCCAGTACCTTCCATACAGAAGCAGCTTTGGTGCGTCCACAGATTACCTGCGGTACCCATGCCCTTGCAATTGCGCTGGCGGCAAACTTACGTCCCGGTGATGAATTGCTGTCCCCAGCGGGGAAGCCTTATGACACATTAGAAGAGGTGATCGGGATCCGCCCGTCCAAAGGTTCACTCGCAGAATATGGCATCACATACCGGCAGGTAGAGCTTTTAGAAAACGGATATTTTGATTATCCTGCAATTGAAAAAGCACTGCATGCACATACGAAGCTCGTAACCATCCAGCGTTCAAAAGGCTACCAGACACGCCCCAGCTATTCAGTAGAGCAGATTGGGGAATTGATCTCCTTTATCAAAGAACGGCGTCCGGATGTCATCTGTATGGTAGACAACTGTTACGGAGAATTTGTAGAACGTACAGAGCCAAGTGATGTGGGCGCAGACATGATCGTAGGCTCTCTGATAAAAAATCCAGGCGGGGGACTTGCGCCAATCGGCGGCTATATCGCAGGAAAAGAAAGCTTGATCGAAAACTGTGCTTACCGTCTGACCTCACCAGGTCTGGGAAAAGAAGTGGGCGCGACTCTCGGAGTGATGAACGCCTTTTTTCAAGGCTTTTTTCTGGCTCCTACAGTGACCTGCAGTGCTCTCAAAGGGGCAGTATTTGCAGCGAATATTTATGAAAAATTAGGATTTCCTGTCGTACCAGACAGTCGGGAGTCCCGACATGACATTATCCAGGCAGTAGAGCTTGGTACGCCGGAAAGAGTCATTGCCTTCTGCAAAGGGATTCAGGCGGCAGCTCCGGTGGATAGTTATGTAAGTCCGGAGCCCTGGGCAATGCCCGGATACGACAGTGATGTGATTATGGCGGCGGGGGCATTTGTACAAGGGTCTTCTATCGAGCTGAGTGCAGACGGCCCTATTAAACCTCCTTATGCAGTATATTTCCAGGGAGGACTTACCTGGTACCATGCAAAACTGGGGATACTAAAGTCTGTGCAGGCATTGATAGATGCGGGAGGTCTCTGCTTGAATAAAAAAGAAGGAGAAATCATATGAAAATCGCAGTGATCGGAGGCGGAGCATCCGGAATGATGGCGGCGGTAGCAGCCGCCGCACAAGGAGCGCAAATTTTACTTATCGAGCAGAAGGAACGAATCGGAAAGAAGCTTTTGTCTACAGGAAATGGAAGATGTAATTTTACAAATTTAGATCAAGAGCCAATCTATTATCATTCGGAAAATGTAGCGTTTCCCTGGCATATTATAGAAAAATTCAACGCGCAGGATGCGATCTCCTTCTTTCTTAAGCTGGGCGTGTATTCCAGAAATCGGAATGGGTATCTCTATCCGAATTCCAATCAGGCCAGCGCAGTTTTAGAAGCATTTCGGATGGAATTAGAAAGACTGCATGTAGACATTTTGACAGAGACAAAATGTCTGGATATTCTGCCCGGGAAAAAACAGTTCCAAATTCAGACAACAAAAGGGAAGCTTTTTGCAGACAGAGTGATTCTGGCAGCCGGTTCCAAAGCTGCGCCCTTCACTGGTTCCGACGGTTCTGGCTATACACTGGCGAAAAAGCTTGGACACCGTATTGTACCGGTTCTTCCGGCCCTGGTGCAGCTGCACTGTAAAGAGCCCTTTTTTAAAAGCCTCTCTGGTGTCAGGGCACAGGGAAAAGTAAGTCTCTATGAAAATGGAACTTGTGTGGCACAGGAAACTGGGGAGATCCAGTTTACCAATTATGGTATCTCTGGTATTCCGGTATTTCAGATCAGTCGCTATGCCTCTGATGCACTGTATCGGGGACAGGAGGTAAAAGCAGTATTAAATTTTATGCCGGATTTTTCACAGGAGACGTTTACAGCCTTTTTAAAAGCACGTATTTCCATGCGTCCTGCAAAGACGACAGAGCAATTCTTTATTGGATTGTTTCATAAAAAGCTGGCAGAGCTTTGGGTGAAGCTAAGCGGTATCCCCCGTACAAAACAGGTAGGTCAGTGGACAAAGGAGGATATTGCGCGATTTGCAAACCTGATTTTAAATTTTACTGTGACTGTTACAAAGACGAATGGATTTGAACAGGCACAAGTGTGTGCAGGCGGTGTAGATACGCGGGAGGTAAATCCTGATACGCTGGAATCCCTGTACGTTCCAGGTCTGTACTTTACAGGGGAGCTTCTGGATGTAGACGGCGCTACAGGCGGATATAATCTTCAATTCTGCTGGTCAAGCGGGCATATTGCAGGAAGGGAGGCTTCGAAAGGTGCTTAGAATCAATCAGCTAAAAGTAAAGGAAAACCACTGTCTTAAGGATATCCAGGACAAACTGCTCCGGGTACTCTCCATTGCTCCCGATGAGCTTATCGATTTCACAATTCGGAAAAAATCTCTGGACGCGCGAAAGAAACCAGAGCTTTTCTTTGTATACACAGTGGATTTCTCTGTCAAAAGAGAAGAACTGCTCCTGCGGAGAATGAAAGGAAGGGTACAAAGAGTTGCCGATGTAAAATATGCCCTTCCCCCAAAAGGTAGCATCTCGTTTTCTTCCCGCCCCGTCGTGACCGGCAGCGGCCCTGCGGGGTTATTTTGCGCTTATCTGCTGGCACAGGCAGGGGCTGCGCCTCTTGTAATCGAAAGAGGAGGCAGTATAGAAGAACGAAAAGCAGCGGTGGAACGTTTCTGGAAAAACGGCATTTTAAATCCAAATTGTAATGTGCAGTTTGGAGAAGGGGGCGCGGGTACCTTTTCAGATGGAAAATTAAATACACTTGTAAAAGATGCTTCCGGCAGAAACCGCTATGTCCTGGAAACCTTTGTAAAGTTTGGCGCGCCGGCAGAGATTCTATACGAGCAAAAACCGCACATCGGCACAGATATACTTGCAGAGGTCATACAAAATATGCGAAAGGAAATCATCGCATTAGGAGGCGAAGTGCTGTTTCACCATCAACTGACAGAGATTGACGAAAAGCAAAAGCGGATTCAGATAAATCATAAGGAGTGGATAGATACGGATGTACTTGTTTTGGCGTTGGGACACAGTGCCAGAGATACATTTTCCATGCTTTATGAGCATCAGCTTTCTATGGAGGCGAAAGCGTTTGCAGTAGGGGTACGTATCGAGCATCCTCAAAGATGGATTGACAAATCACAGTATGGCAGGGAGGACAGAAAAAGACTTCCTGCGGCTTCCTATAAACTGGCAGAAAAATTGGAGAATGGACGCGGTGTCTATACCTTTTGTATGTGTCCGGGTGGTTATGTAGTCAACGCCTCCTCTGAGGAAGGATACCTGGCCGTCAATGGAATGAGTTATCATGGACGTTCAGGGGAGAATGCAAACAGCGCTGTCATTGTAACTGTGACACCGGAGGATTTTAAAAGTTCCCATCCTTTGGCAGGCATTGAGTTTCAGCGTACATTAGAAAAGAATGCTTGGAATGCAGGCAAGGGAAAAGTACCGGTTCAAAGACTGGAGGATTTCAGAGCCAACTGCGTAAGTACCACCTTTGGAGTATGCCGCCCCAATATCAAGGGTGCGTATAGTCTTGCGAATGTCCGGCAGATTTTTCCACCTGTACTTGCCCTGTCTCTTGAGCAGGGAATACAAAAAATGGACAAAAGAATCCATAGATTCGCCGATGCGGATGCTCTTATATCCGGTGTAGAGAGCCGTACCTCTTCTCCGATACGTATTGTAAGAAATGAAAATTTTACAGGCAGTATTCCATGGATT
Source organism: Mediterraneibacter flintii (assembly GCF_055387595.1). Taxonomy (NCBI): domain Bacteria; kingdom Bacillati; phylum Bacillota; class Clostridia; order Lachnospirales; family Lachnospiraceae; genus Mediterraneibacter; species Mediterraneibacter flintii. Next base: position 2,033,573 of record NZ_AP031405.1, on the reverse strand, counting down.
TATCCCTGCGGAGAGGGGGCCGGATATGCCGGAGGTATTACATCCGCGGCAATGGATGGAATCAAGACGGCAGAAGCTGTCTTAGCATTCTTCACAAAAAATTAAGAATGGAAACCTATACATGATTTTTAAATTGTGCTAAAATAAATCATTGTATTGTGTCATCACAGCAGAAAGAGGAATGAAAAGCACAAATACAATCAAAGAAATGTACTTAGAAGAACGTCCATATGAAAAATGTGAACAGTTTGGGGCAGGTAATCTGACAGATGTAGAATTACTTGCTGTTTTGTTACGTACAGGTACAAGGGGAGAAAATTCGATTCAGCTGGCGGAGAAGATTCTGCATCCTGTTTTTGCTCAGGATGGTATCTTAAATATTCATCAATGGTCTATGGAGCAGCTTATGCGGCTTAAGGGGATCGGCAAGGTAAAGGCAATTCAGATTCTATGCCTGTCGGAGCTTGCCAAACGTCTCGCAAAAGCGTCCGCATATACTGGTTTAAATTTTTCTACTCCTGCATCAATTGCGCAATACTATATGGAAGATATGCGCCATTTAAAACAGGAGATAATAAAGCTTCTGTTGTTGAATACGAAAACCAGACTTATCGGGGAAAGCAATATTTCTAAGGGCACTATCAACGCATCCATTGTCTCTCCGCGCGAGCTTTTTGTAGAGGCCCTGCAGAAAAATGCCGTATCGATCATTTTGCTGCACAATCATCCCAGTGGAGATCCTACGCCGAGTAAGGAGGATATCCTGATAACAAGAAGAGTTCGGGATGCAGGGGAGTTAATAGGAATTGAGCTGTTAGATCACATTGTTATCGGAAATAATTGTTTTACGAGCCTAAGAGAGAAAGGATTTATATAGAAGCTTAAAGAAGGGGTTAACATGGCAAGAAATGTCTATGGATTGGATTTAGGGACATATGAAATAAAAATATACGATAAAAAGACGGATGAAATCCGCAGAGAAAAAGATGTCATTGCCATGAAAGACAAGCGGTATATTTTCTCTGCCGGAGATGAAGCGTACGAAATGTACGAAAAGGCACCGGATAATATTCAAGTGGTATTTCCTATGAAAAAAGGGGTAATCGCGCATTTCGACGACATGCAGTATCTTCTCGAGAGCCTTCTGAAAAAGGAGCACCAGTTTGCACGTTCCGAATATCTTGTCGCTGTTCCAACGGATGTAACAGAGGTAGAAAAAAGAGCCTTTTACGATCTTGTTTTCCATTCGGCGGCAAAGGCGAAATCTGTAAAGATCGTAGAACGCGGAATTGCAGATGCCGTCGGCTTTGGCGCGGATATCTGGAAAGAAAAGGGAATGATGATCGCAAATTTTGGAGGAGGAACAACAGAAATTTCTGTACTTTCAAACGGTGGTATGGTCTTAAATCGTCTCATAAAAATAGGAGGAGAGCATTTTGACCTGGCTGTTTTAAATCAGGTTCGTCATCACCGAGATTTCCTGATTGGAAGACTGACGGCAGAACGTCTGCGCAGAGAATTTGGTGTGTTTGACCAGGCGACAGACGCCTCCCTTACTGTTTCTGGAAGAGATCTCGTGCATGGAGTGCCGCAGGAAAAAAGTATTTCGATAGGACTTGTAAGAGCTGCTATGAAAGAGCCGCTGGAAGAATGTGTAGAAGCGATCCGGTCTATGTTTGACAGGACGCCTCCCGATGTGCGCAGAGGAATTGAAGATAACGGTATCTATCTGACAGGAGGACTTGCAAACTTAAGAGGACTTTCTACATACTTAAAAGAAAGTACCGGCCTGGCTGTCACTGTCGCGAGCAATCCAGAGCTCTGTGCAGTAAGAGGACTTAAGAAAATCATATTGAACAAAGAATTTAAGAAACTTATGTATTCCATGTTGGATGAAGATTATAGGTGGTTAAGATAATTATGAAAAAGAAGAATCAGACGACCGGAACAAATAAATACTGGCTGTTGGGCCTTTCTCTTTTCTGTATCATGCTCATGCTCTTTTCTGTTTTTTCTGACAAGACAAAAGGCCCCTTCAAGGTGCTGGCAAATATCACAGTGATTCCTATGCAGCAGGGCATAAACCAGATCGGCGGATGGCTTACAGATATGAGTGAAAATTTTGAGACATTAGAACAGGTGCGCAAGGAGAATGAGAAACTGCAGGCAAGAGTGGATGAGCTTGTCACAGAAAATAATAATCTCCAGGAAGAGAAATATGAACTGGAACGTCTCCAGGAATTATACAAGCTGGATCAAAGCTATGCGGACTACGAAAAAACTGCCGCCCATGTAATCGGAAAGGATTCCGGAAACTGGTTCAGTACTTTTACCATCGACAAGGGAAGCTCTGACGGAATCAAAAAAGATATGAATGTCATGGCTGGAAGCGGGCTGGTAGGAATTGTAACCGAGGTTGGCCCTACCTGGGCTACGGTACGTTCTATCATTGATGATTCCAGCAATGTAAGCGGCATGGTGCTGTCTACCTCAGATCGCTGTATTGTAAACGGAGATCTTACTTTAATGAATGACGGGAAGATCCGGTTTGAGCAGATGGAAAATAATGAAAATGAAGTGGCGGTAGGAGATCAGATTGTAACTTCCTACATCAGTGATAAATATCTGCAGGGAATCTTAATCGGTTATATCAGCGAAGTGAATGTAGACTCTAATAACCTTACGCGTTCCGGCTATATAACGCCCGTTGTTGATTTCAAAAACCTACAAGAGGTTTTAGTCATTACGACAACCAAAGAAGAGCTGACAGGGGAAAGTGAATAGAAAGGGCTGTTTGCATGAAGAAAATAAAGATAAAACGAATAGGCATAACGGCGGTTTTGATTCTCGTCTGCTACCTGCTTCAATGTACGGTATTTTCCTCATTAGAGCTCGCGGGGATTAAGCCGAATCTTATGATTATACTGATTTCTTCTATAGGGTTTATGAGGGGCTCAAAAGAAGGCATGTTCGTAGGCTTCTTTTCAGGTCTGCTGATTGATATACAGTATGGAACCATAATAGGCATGTATGCGCTGATTTATCTTCTGATAGGTTATGTGAATGGCATGTTTATGCAGATGTACTATGACGAAGACATTAAGCTGCCGTTGTTTTTGATTGCGGCAAGTGAATTCGTGTTTGGACTGATTGTCTATTTTCTGATGTTTATGTTGCGCAGTGAGTTCTATTTCTGGTTTTATCTGAATCATATTATTATTCCGGAACTCATCTACACAATTGTAATAACCCTTGGTTTATATCCGCTGATTCTGTTTATCAACCACAGACTAGAAGCGGAAGAAAAAAGGAGTGCTAGTAAATTTGTTTAGAGACATTTTAGAACGAATCAAAGATGGAATGCTACAAATGTTTAAATCCAGGCTTTTTGTGCTGATTTTTGTATTTTGCACGATGTCCGTTATTTTAGTGGGCAGATTGTTTTACCTTCAGATTATAAAGGGAGAGAATTACCTGGAAAATTATGAACTGACGATCCGAAAAACAAAGGAAATACCAGGGACTCGCGGAAATATCTATGATCGGAACGGAAACCTTCTCGCATACAATGAGCTGGCATATTCTGTGACGATCGAAGATACGATTACATCCAATACAGTAGCAGAGAAAAACGAAATTTTAAATGGTATATTGGATTCTGTACTAAATATCGTAGAATCTCATGGAGATTCCGTTATCAGTGATTTCGGAATTGTACTGGATTCTGCGGGAAATTATCAGTTCTCCCAGACGGACGAGACACTCCGGCTTCGTTTTGTTGCAGATGTATACGGCCTGACTACGATTGACAAGCTGACAGAAAAACAGAAGAATCAGTCTGCCGAAGAGATTATCCATTATCTCTGTACGGATAAGGTGTATGGGTACGGGCTGGATGATGAGAAGCTGGACAAAGAGTACATCCTGAAGATGGTAAATATGCGTTATGCAATCAATCTAAATAGTTTCCAGCAGTATATGTCTACGACGCTTGCCTTTGACGTAAGTGAGGAGACGGTGGCGGCGATTATGGAGAATAAAGATTCTCTGACGGGAGTAGATGTAGAAGAGGATTCTCTGCGTCGTTATACAGACAGTAAATATTTCGCGTCCATCATCGGATATACTGGAAAGATTTCACAGGAAGAATATGACGCCCTGGATAAAAATGATAAGAAAAAATATTCTCTTTCCGATATTGTCGGAAAATCTGGGCTGGAACAGACAATGGATGAGGTGCTTCAGGGAAGTAAAGGAGAACGAACCTTCTATGTAGACAGTCTGGGAAAAGTAACGGAAACAGTAAGCAGTACAGATCCCGGAGCTGGAAATGATGTGTATCTTACGATTGACAAAGACCTGCAGGAAAAGACGTATCAGCTTTTAGAAGAAAAGCTTGCCGGTATTATTCTTTCTAAGCTGCATGATATGCTGGATTACGATCCAAGTACTGCTGAGGATGCCAGTGATATTATTATTCCGGTAGGAGATGCCTACAACGCATTCATTGCCAATGAAATTATCGATGAAACACATTTTGGAGCAGAGGATGCAGGTACGGTGGAAAAGGCAGTATATTCCGTTTTCGAAGAAAGAAAAAATGCTGCCATTCCGGAAATTATCAACTATATGCAGGATGCAGATGCTGCTGCCTACAACGAGCTCTCCGCAGAGATGCAGGCATATCTGGATTATATATCCATTGATGTGCTTCTGGAGGATACAGGAATTTTAATAAACGATGCCATAGATGTCAGTGATGAAACCTATCAGGCATGGACAAAAGAAGAAACGATCAATATAAATCAATACTTAAATTATGCGATTTCCAAAAACTGGATTGACACCTCCAAACTAGGTGATTATGTATCAGAGGAAAAATATTCGGATTCTGCGGAAATTTATCAGGGAATTTTAAAATTTTTACAAGATTATTTGAGTTCGGATATGAATTTCGACAAACTTCTCTATAAATATCTTATAAAATCAGGGAGTATCAGTGGTGCTCAGATCTGTGCCATTGTATATGAGCAGGGAGTTTTGTCTATGGATGAAGCAGCTTACAATGGACTGATTGACGGCAGTGTGAATGCATTTTCCTGGCTGTACGGTAAAATAGAGAATCTGGAAATCACACCAGGCGATCTGGCTTTGGAGCCGTGTACTGGTTCGGCGGTAGTCAGCGATCCAAATACAGGGGAAGTGCTTGCCTGTGTATCCTATCCAGGATATGACAATAACCGTCTCGCTAATACAATGGATTCTGAGTATTATAACAAACTGGTAACAGGACTATCCCGACCGTTTTATAACAATGCAACCCAAGAACGAACTGCTCCTGGTTCTACTTACAAGATGCTTGTTTCTGTAGCAGGCCTAACAGAGGGAACGATCAGTGCGGACACATTACATTTCTGTAACGGAGAATTTGAAAAAGTAACACCAAGTCCGCGCTGCTGGGCCTATCCGAATGGACACGGAGACTTAAGTGTAGTCGGAGCACTGGAGGTTTCCTGTAATGTGTTCTTCTATGAACTTGGATATGACATGAGCATGGACGGGAATGGAAATTATGACAGTGACAGAGGAACGGATACATTGGCAAAATATGCAAAAGCATTCGGGTTGGGTGAGAAATCTGGTCTGGAAATCCCAGAATCTGAACCACAGATTTCAGACGAGTACTCGATTCTTTCTGCAATCGGGCAGGGGACTAACAACTATACTGTAAGCCAGTTAAACCGTTATGTAGCCACTGTTGCAAACCGCGGAACCGTATACGATCTGACGCTTCTCAAAAAGACTACAGATGCAGAAGGAAAGCTTATCAAAGAATATGAACCTGAGGTTGTAAACACAATGGATGACATCAGTGATGAAACTTGGGATCTGGTACATCAGGGAATGATCAACATGGTTGCAAGCACTTCCAGCTTTAACGGGCTGGAGATAACTATGGCGGGAAAAACCGGTACGGCACAGCAGAGTGACATTCATCCAGACCATGCACTTTTTGTAGGGTTTGCTCCGGCAGAAGATCCGGAGATTGCAATTTCAGTCCGGATTGCCAATGGATACAATTCCGGATATACAGCTGAGATTGGCAGAGATATTGTGAAAATCAAATACGGGTTGTCCGGCTCCGATGAGTTGATTACTGGTTCCGCAGCAGAATTAGGCACGGCACTCGCAGGGGATTAGTAAAGGATGTGAGAAAATACATGGACAGACTGGTGACCATCAAAAGTAGCCGTTATGGAATGGAAATTCATTTACATTCAGAGGTGCCTTTTGACGAATTAAAAAGCGCACTGATTTTTAAACTGAAGAATTCCGCCCGTTTTTTTGAAGGTGCTCATATGGCACTTTCTCTGACAGGGCGCAAGCTTACAGAAGAGGAGGAGCATGTAATTCTTGATTTGATTTCTGAATTAACAGGAATTGACATCTTATGTATTATAGAACAAGATGAAAAGAAGGAATGGATGTACAAAAGCGTTGTAGAACAGACTCTATCCAATATTCAGAAACGGGAAGGGCAGTTTTACAGAGGAACCTTGAGTAGAAGGCAAGTATTAGAATCAGATTCCAGTATTGTGATTTTAGGAGATGTTGAGCTGGGTGCCAGGGTAGTTGCCAAAGGAAGTGTCGTAGTTGTGGGAACTCTTCAGGGGACTGTCCATGCCGGCGCTTCCGGTGATACAAGTGCTTTTGTCGTCGCACTGTCTATGCAGCCCAAACAGCTTCGCATTGGAGGGATTGAAGCGAAACGCCAGATCATTTTTCAGGAAAGTCTCTCCATAGATGGCCCCAAAATTGCAGTAGCCGAGGGAAACCATATTTATCTAGATCCACTTGTAGAGTAATCAAAGGAATAAGAAGTTGTAGGAGGAAGAAAGACATGGGCAAAGTGATTGTCATTACATCAGGAAAAGGCGGAGTCGGCAAGACGACTACGACAGCAAATATAGGAATCGGGTTATCACGTCTTGGTAAAAAAGTGATCGTAATAGATACAGATTTAGGACTTCGAAATCTGGATGTTGTTATGGGATTGGAAAACAGAATCGTATATAACCTGGTTGATGTCATAGAAGGGAGCTGCCGTCTGAAACAGGCTTTGATCAAAGACAAACGTTTTCCGGAACTATATCTGCTTCCTTCCGCACAGACGAAAGATAAAACAAGCGTCTCGCCAGAACAGATGAAAAAACTGATTGAAGATTTAAAAAATGAGTTTGACTACATCCTTCTGGACTGTCCCGCTGGAATAGAACAGGGCTTTCAAAATGCGATTGCCGGAGCAGATCGTTCCATTATCGTGACAACACCAGAAGTCTCGGCAATACGGGATGCAGATCGAATTATCGGACTTTTGGAGGCAAAAGGTATTAAGCAAAATTCTCTTTTGATCAACCGTCTGCGGGTAGATATGGTCAGAAGAGGAGATATGATGTCTGTGGAAGATGTCACAGAAATACTTGCCATTGACCTTCTGGGAGTCATACCTGATGATGAAAAGGTAGTAATTGCCACAAACCAGGGAGAACCAGTTGTCGGAGAAGATAGCCCCTCTGGACAAGCTTATGATAAAGTATGCAGAAGGCTTCTCGGAGAAGAAATCCCGATTACGGACTTTTCTCATGCAGAAGGACTGCTTACCAGATTTTCTAATCTTTTTAGAAAGAATTAGGAGGTCTTACATGAGTGTGCCATCTGTTTTTGTTGCGAAAGAAAGACTGAAAAATCTGCTGAATGCAGACAGAATGCAGTGTACACCCGATGCATGCGAGCGTTTATCTTCCGATTTATATCATACCGTATCTAAATATATGGAAATCAAACCGGAGAATTTTAACATACAGATAACACGTACAGATATACATATCAAATATACAGGAGAAAATCATTGAAATTAAAGTTATACATTCAGAACATGAAACAGAGGTATCATATAAAAGATTATAAATTCAGCCTGATTATTCTTGTGCTGATTCTGTCCGTTATTGGCATATTTATGGTTGGAAGTGCCCGTCCGGATCTTCAGACAAAGCAGATTATGGGCGTATTTATTGGAATCGGCGCTATGGCGGTGATTTCCCTTGTCGACTATAAATGGGTACTGAACTTTTATTGGATTTTATATGGTGTCAATTTGCTGCTTCTTGTGGCTGTACCATTATTCGGAGTGTCTGCAAATGGTGCAAAACGGTGGTTGGATATCGGTATTACACAGTTCCAGCCTTCGGATCTTACGAAAATCCTGATGATTTTATTTTTTGCAAGGTTTTTGTCAGACAGAGAAGCCGCAATCAATGATAAAAAGACGATTCTTCAGGGGATTGCCCTGATTCTGCCTTCTCTGTTTTTCATATATGAACAGCCGAATCTGTCTACTACGATCTGTGTCGGTGCGCTGTTCTGTGTATTGATGTTTATGGGCGGGCTTAGCTATAAGTTCATAGGTACAGTCCTGGCCATTATCATTCCAACCGCAGCAATTTTACTCGCAGTTGTAATTCAGCCAAACCAGCCTTTTTTGAAGGACTATCAGCAGAATCGTATTCTTGCCTGGCTGGAACCAGAGAAGTATGAATCAGAGGAGGCCTACCAGCAGCTTAATTCGATAACGGCGATCGGCTCTGGACAATTAACCGGAAAAGGGTATAACAATGATTCTACAGTATCTGTAAAAAACGGAAATTTTGTTTCTGAACCTCAAACAGACTTTATTTTTGCTATAATTGGAGAAGAATTGGGATTTGTGGGTTGTTGTGTTGTCATAATTTTGTTATTATTAATAGTAATAGATTGTATTTTAATAGGCTTGCGGGCAAAAGATACGGCAGGGCGCATCATCTGTGCCGGAGTCGCCGCACTGATAGGAATACAGAGCTTTATCAATATCAGTGTGGCTACCATGATATTCCCGAATACAGGAATTTCTCTGCCCTTTGTAAGCTACGGACTGACTTCTGTTGTGTGTTTTTTTATGGGAATTGGGTTCGTCTTGAATGTCGGCTTACAGCCTAACAAATATCAATAGAGGAGAGAATGCGAATATGAACATAGGATTAGTAGCGCATGATGCGAAGAAAAAACTGATGCAAAATTTCTGTATCGCATACCGCGGAATACTGAGCAAACATTCTTTGTTTGCTACAGAGACAACAGGGGTGCTGGTAGAAAGTGTGACAAATTTGAGCATCCACAAATATCTTGCGGGCCATCTGGGAGGAAAGCAGCAGCTCGGAGCACAGATAGAGCACAACGAAATGGATCTGCTTATCTTTTTCAGAGATCCGCTTACCTCACGTTCACATGAACCAGATGTCAACGACATTGTAAAATTATGTGATATGTATAATATTCCGATAGCGACAAATATTGCAACTGCGGAGGCTTTGATTCTAGCATTGGACAGAGGAGATTTAGACTGGCGTGAAATGTACAGATAAGAGCAGAAATTTAAGAAGAAGACAGAGAATCAGACAGCGAAAGAAACGGATACGCCGGCTTCTTTTATGTATAAGTCTGGTGGTAATTCTCGTGTCTGCAGGTGTCATAGGAGTGCTGGCATACCGGGACAGCCAGAAAAATTATACCGCCGAGTATGAAAGGACAGCGTATAATCAGAAACTCTTCGAAGGAGATATGTTTGCAGAAAACCTTTGTGTTTCTGATTCGGATGTAGCCTTAGCAGGCTTTACAGACAATACCAGTCTTCATGCGGCAGGGCTGTTTGACATAAATGAGGCAAACGTTCTCTATGGGTACCATCTGTATGAAAAACTGTTTCCGGCAAGTACAACAAAGGTTATGACTGCTTATGTAGCGTTGAAATATGGAAATTTGGAAGACACCGTAACAGTCAGTGAGCATGCTGTTGATTTGGAATGGGATTCCTCTGTCTGTGGTTTACAGGCGGGAGACACATTGACTTTATACGATCTGCTTTGCGGATTGCTGCTGCAGTCAGGAAATGATGCAGGAATTGCCATTGCAGAACATGTTTCAGGAAGTGAAGAGGCTTTTGTCTCTCTGATGAATGAAGAGGCAAAAAAACTAGGAGCTACAGGGACTAACTTTACAAATCCTCATGGCCTGCAGGATGAAAATCACTATACGACTGCCTATGATTTGTATCTGATGTTTAATGCGGCGCTGCAGGATGAGCGATTTGTGGAAATTCTTGAGAAAACCACTTATTCTGCTTCTATTACAGGCGGAGACGGTACGGCTCGTACGCAGGAGTGGAGCCCAACGAATTATTATGCCCTGGGCGAAGCTAAGGCCCCTGATGGTGTCCGTGTACTGGGCGGAAAGACTGGAACCACAGATGAAGCAGGTTCTTGCCTTATTCTTTACAGTGAAGATATAGAAAACCGCCCTTATATATCCATTGTTATGGGAGCAGATGAAAAGAGTATTTTATACGATGAAATGTCAGCATTACTGGCAAGGGGAATTGCGGACTGACAGGCGAATAAAAGACCCGTATCTATCTGAACGGATGTTGTTGATAGATACGGGCCTTTCTTTTTTATGATTCTGACATGCTGTGTATTCTGCCGTACAGACTGATAAGATATAGTCCGCTAAGACCTACAACCGCATATACAATCCGAGAAATCCAGCTTAGATTCCCAAAAAGGAATGCAACGAGATCAAAACGGAAAATACCTACTAAAAGCCAGTTGACTGCTCCAATAATGACAATAGTAAGGGCAGTGTTATCAAACCACTTCATGTTGTTTCCTCCTTTTTTGTATCCATACCTTCATTATTTCCACAAAAACTGGAAATATACATTTAAAAATGGTATACTTTAACGTGCGAAGCGACTATGTAAGTATTTGCATTGTATTTGAAAGGTATTATATTCATTATATTAAGGAGGAGACAATTCATTTGGCATCCAGGAAAAATAATTCCATTAATATAAAAAAATATAAAAACAGGCGCGAATGGAATGTAGGTATCGTTATTTTTATCGTTGTACTGATTTATCTGATCGTGACAGTCTTTACATATGCTACGAGTAAAAAGGTTTCTGCTTACGAGGTGCGTAAAGGAAGCATTGTAAAGGATAACTCATATACCGGCTTTGTTGTCCGCCAGGAAAGTGTTGTGTATTCTGATATAGGCGGGTATATCAGTTATTATCAGAATGAAAACAGCAAAGTAAAGGCGGGGGCATCCGTCTATGCTGTTTCCTCACAAAAGCTGACTGTTCCCACAGAAGAAAAAGCAGAGGAAGAGACAGCGGATTTAAACGAGGATATGCAGAATAATCTGATCTTTAAGATGCAGCAATTTAACGAAAATTATGATCCTCAGAAATATTCTTCTGTGTATTCTTTGAAGAATGAAATTACCACATCACTGCAGAATATAGGCAGTCAGACAAAAACCTCCCAGCTCGCGGCTGTCATAGCATCCAGCGGACAAGATGTTTCCTCTTTTCAGACATCTCAGGATGGAATCGTTGTGATGACAGTAGATGGATATGAATCTGTAACAAAAGACACGTTTACAGAAGAAAACTTTGACCGAAGCAGCTATGAGAGTATCCAATTACAGGATCAAATGCAGATAGAGGCAGGGGAGCCGGCTTATAAACTGGTCACAAGCGAAAATTGGTCTGTGATTGTTCAGCTTGATAAAGAAACAGCAGAAGAACTGAAAGAAACACAGAGCATAAAAACCAGAATCGACAAAGACAGCGAAACAATGTGGGCGGATTTTTCTGTCATAGAAAAAGATGGAAAATTTTATGGCTGCCTGGATTTTGATAATTCTATGATACGTTATGCACAGGAGCGTTATTTAAATATAGAACTCATTTTAGAGGATGAGACAGGCTTGAAAATCCCAAGGACATCTGTGGTAGAAAAAGATTTCTATGTCATTCCAGAAGAATATATTACGACTGGCGGCGACAGTTCCGACTCCGGCGTGCTGGTACAGACAGAGGGAAAAGAAGCACAGTTTAAAACCATTGATATTTATGACATTTCGGAAGAAGGGGAAGTGTATGTAAGCCTCTCCGATTTTGAAGAGGGAACGATACTCATAAAACCGGAATCCTCTGAAACATATACGATAAAGGAAAAGAAGCCTTTGAAGGGAGCATATAATATCAACCAGGGATACGCCGTATTTAAAGTAGTAGATATTCTCTGTGAAAGTGATGAATACTATATTGTGCAGGATGGAGATGCTTATGGCCTTAACAATTATGACCATATTGTGCAGGATGGAAACAGTATGAAGGAAGATGAAATTGTATTTCAATAAGAAAGGCAGGAGAAGAGACTATGTTGAAAACGCAGCTTACAGAAGTAGAAAGAAGAATTCAGGCAGCATGCAAAAGAGCAGGGCGTAAACGTGAAGAGGTTACATTGATTGCAGTGAGCAAGACAAAGCCTATAGAAGTTCTAAAAGAAGCATATGATTTAGGTGTGCGTATTTTCGGTGAAAATAAAGTGCAGGAGTTAACCGAAAAATATGAGCAGCTGCCTTCAGACATTCACTGGCATATGATTGGACATTTACAGACAAATAAAGTCAAATATATTGTAGACAAGGCAGAACTGATACATTCTGTGGATTCTCTAAAACTGGCAGAGACTATTGAAAGAGAAGCAGAAAAGAAAAACTGTATAGCACGGATATTAGTAGAAGTAAATGTAGCTGAGGAAGAAAGCAAGTTTGGTTTAAAAACGAGTGAAGTGATTCCATTTGTAGATAAAATTTCCAAATATCCACATATAAATGTATGCGGACTTATGACAATTGCCCCATTTGTAGAAAATCCAGAAAAAAATCGTCCTATTTTCGCGGATTTGCGGAAATTATCTGTTGACATTAGACATAAAAACGTTGATAATAGTAATGTGAGTATACTTTCTATGGGGATGACCAATGATTATGAAGTTGCGATCGAAGAAGGGGCCACTATGGTACGGGTCGGAACAGGAATCTTTGGTGCCAGAGATTACGGCATGAAAATGTAGGACAGGCTACTGGAATGAAAGTAGAAAACAAAAAAGAATGCCTGCGGATCGGCATGAGATAGGAGTGTAAATATGGGTGTGTTTGATAAATTTCTGGACATCATGAAATTGAACGAAGACGACTACGATGACGATGATTTTTATGATGATGACGAGTTTTATGAAGATGACTATGAAGAAAAGCAGCCGCGTCGTTCTCTGTTCGGAAAGAAAAACAATAAAGATAACTATGACGACTTCGATATGGAGGAAGAAAATAAGTTCCAGCCGGCAGCCGGCAGTAAGGTTACTCCAATGCGGCAGCCAGCAGCCAGAAGGAACAGCAGCGGCAATATGGAGGTATGCGTTGTAAAGCCAACTTCCGTAGATGATTCGCGTGAAATTACAGAAACACTTCTTTCAGGGCGTACCGTTATTTTGAATCTGGAAGGAATGGATTTAGAGATTGCGCAGAGGATCATTGACTTTATATCGGGAGCTACGTTTGCAATCAATGGGAATCTACAGAAGATTTCAAATTACATATTTCTTGTGACACCGACGAATGTGGATATTTCCGGAGATCTCCAGGATCTTTTGGGTGGCTCTATGGAGACTCCCAGCGTCAGAGGAAGATATTAAAAGAGAACAGGCGCAATAATAAGAATATGCAGAAAGAAAACCAACAAAAGGAAGAACAGCTTTTAAAGAAGAGAATTCTTGAGCTTTCCAGACTCGCTTATCAGCGGGATATTATAACCTATTCAGATTTTCTGAATTTGAATGAATTAAATATATTGCATAGTCTGCCAAAAGAGGAGCTGTATACAAAGTATATTCTCTTTGGAGGCTACGAATTAGCAGAGCGTCAGATGGCGGCATTTCTCCCTGATGCTCTTTATTTGCGTTGGAAAGAGTGGGAGGAGTCAGAGCATCCCTCCTTTCCCTTTTCTATTCTTGAGATTGTACCTCTCTATCAGAAATATGCAGAAGCTTTAACGCACAGGGATTACCTCGGTGCAATGCTGAATCTTGGAATTGAACGTTCTAAAATCGGTGATATTCTTGTAGAAGATAAAAAAGCCCTTTTCTTTGCACATAACAGTATGAAGTCATTTTTGGAAAAAGAGTTGACAAGAGTTCGCCATACTGCTGTGTCAGTAAGAGAACGGCAGGATACTGCCTTTTCCTATGTCCCTCAGTTTGAAGAAATCAGGGGAACGGTCGCATCGGTACGCTTAGACAGTCTCATGCCGCTTGCATTTGCTTCTTCCCGTACGCGTCTGCGCGCTTTGATTGAAGGCGGGAAGGTGTTTGTAAATGGGAAGCTTATTACCAGCAATGGCTATCAGGTAAAAGAAAATGATGTTATTTCTGTAAGAGGTATGGGAAAATTTTTGTATGCAGGGGAACTTTCAAAAACAAAAAAGAATAGAATTTATGTAGTTATTCACAAATTTATATAAATATTCACATGTGATTTCTAGGAGGCATATATGGGAAAAGAGAAAAAAACAGGCATAAAAAGTATACTGCTGGCGTTCATTGGCTTTGCCGCTTTTGTTCTTCTGGATCAGTATACAAAATTTCTCGCAGTCATCCATTTAAAGGATCAAAAATCATTTGTTCTGATAGACGGAGTATTTCAACTGCATTATCTGGAAAACAGAGGCGCTGCATTTGGAATGTTCCAGGATAAGCAGCTTTTTTTTGTAGCAGGGGCACTGATTATCCTGGTTCTTGTTTTTTTTCTCTATATCCGTATGCCTCATAGCCCTCGATACTATCCCTTACGGATTTGTTCGGTTCTTTTATGTGCAGGTGCTGTCGGCAATATGATAGATAGAATAAGGCTCCATTATGTAATTGATTTTTTCTATTTCGAGTGGATCGATTTCCCTATATTTAATGTCGCCGATTGTTATGTAGTGATAGCTGGAATTCTCTTTGTCGTATTGATACTGTTTTTTTATAAGGATGAGGAATTGCATGCCTTAAGTCTAAAAATACGCAGAGGGAAGGGACAGAAGGAATAAATATGGAAGAACTTTTTATAAAATCAGACAAGGAAGAAAAAATCCGAATTGATAAATTTCTCTCTGAACGTATTCCAGATATTTCTCGTTCTTATTTGCAGAAGCTTTTAAAGGACGGAAATATCACTGTCAATAAAAATTGCGTGAAAGCAAACTATAAAGTAGCATTTCAAGATGAAATACACATTTATTTTCCAGAGCCGGAAATTCCAGATATTCTGCCGGAAAATATTCCTCTGGACATTCTATATGAAGATGAAGATATTTTAGTTGTCAATAAGCCGAAACAGATGGTTGTACATCCGGCTCCCGGACACTACAGCCATACCTTAGTCAATGCCGTATTGTATCATTGCGGAGAACATTTGTCTGGAATCAATGGAGTTGCCCGTCCAGGAATTGTGCACCGTATTGATATGGACACGACAGGCTCTCTTTTAATCTGTAAAAATGACCGCGCTCATCAAATTCTTGCAGAGCAGCTAAAGGAACATACGATTACCCGAAAATACAGTGCCATTGTACATGGAAATATAAAGGAAGATACAGGAACAGTGAATGCACCGATAGGGAGACATCCTGTAGAACGGAAAAGAATGAGCACGCATGCACAAAATGCCCGTCCGGCAATCACTCACTATCAGGTTTTAGAGCGCTTCGGACAGTTCACCTATATTGAATGTAAACTGGAAACCGGACGCACACATCAGATAAGAGTGCATATGTCCAGTATCGGTCATCCGATTCTAGGTGATGAAATATACGGGCCTGCAAAATGTCCGTTTCATTTGCAGGGACAGACACTTCATGCCAGAATACTTGGCATTACACATCCGTCCACAGGAGAATATATGGAATTTGACGCACCGCTTCCAGAATATTTTTCGAATTTACTCCAAAGGCTGCGAAAATTTTGAAATTTTTTGCTCAACAAAAGAAACGAAAACATTTCCAACAAGAAAAGAATTTGCACATTTTCATTGTAATAATAAGAGTTTTTCGTTATAATATTGCATATAGAAAAAGTGTTATTTTGCCGTATGGTTTAAATGATGCTGGATTGTTCGGTAAAGGAGATGACTGGTATGAAGACAAACACTATTATTACCATTGGACGTGAATTTGGAAGTGCCGGAAGAGAGATTGGCTACAAAGTAGCGGACTATTTCGGAATTAAGCTTTATGACAAAGAAATGCTGGCACGCGCTGCTAAAGAAAGTGGAATCTGTGAAGAAATTTTTGAATCCCATGATGAGAAACCGACCAACAGCTTTTTATATTCCCTTGTGATGGATACGTATTCAATGGGGTATTCCGGAAATACGTATACAGATATGCCGATTAATCATAAAGTGTTTTTGGCACAGTTTGATGCAATCAAAAAGATTGCAGATGAAGGGCCATGTATTCTGGTAGGTCGGTGCGCTGATTATGCACTGGAGTCCTATAAAAATGTAGTAAGTATTTTTATCCATGCTGATATGGACGCGCGAATCCGCCGTATTGCGCGGATCTATGATTTGACCGATGCGAAAGCAAAGGATATGATCGTAAAAACAGATAAGAAACGTGCAAGCTATTATAATTACTATACAAATAAGAAGTGGTCTAATGCGGACAGCTATGAACTATGTCTGAACAGCTCAGAACTCGGCGTAGAAGGGACAGCCAAATTGATCGAACAGTATGTTGCCTTGAAGGAAAGCATCCCTGCAGCCGAACGTAAGGTTTAATATTTCCTACACAATACAAAGAGAGCAGGGCAGGCATTTCCCATTCACAATTAGGATTAGGGAAATGCCTGCCCTGTTTTTTCTTTTAAGACATTTCTTTTGGATACGGCTTTACCTGTATTCGTTCTGGCCAGCCTTTTATATTTCCATTTAAAATAGCGTGGAACATCCTTTCCTTCGCACCTGGATGCTCCTTATCAAGGCTGTGCAGAAGTTCTTTTGCATACTGTCTTTTTGTGTAACCGTCGACAGGACATTTGCTTTTTACGACAGGAAGCTCATATTTATTTCTAAACCCGATGACGTCTTTTTCCTCAACAAACATAATCGGGCGAATGACCGTCAAATCCATTCGATCCAGATATGTCTTAGGTGAAAAGGAATAAAATCTTCCCTCAAATATAAGGGACAGCAGCATTGTTTCAACAATATCGTCCTTGTGATGGGCATATGCAACCTTATTACATCCCATTTCTTTGACAGCCTGATTCAAAGCACCTTTTCTCATTTTCGCACAAAGAGAGCAGGGATTCGATTCCTTCCGAATATCAAATAAAATATGGTAAATATCTGATTTTACAATCTGATAGGGAATATCTAACTCTTTACAGAGCACCTGAACCGGACTTAAATCAAAGTCGTCAAACCCTAAATCAACGGAGACGGCACTTAACTGGAACCTTTTTGGATAAAAACGCTTCAAGCCGTGCAGCGCATATAAAAGAGTCAGACTGTCTTTTCCTCCGGATATTCCAACGGCAATATGATCCCCTTCCTGTATCAGATTATATTCATCTACTGCCTTCCTTGTATAGCTTAACAACCTCTGTAACTGCATATGTATATGGTTTCCTTTCTGTTTTGTTGATTACAAATTTTTATACATCTCTTAATTTAACCGCGCCTGCTGCCTGCCTTCTTCGATCCTCATCAATCGCAGCGTAATGCTTTTTGGTCGTATTGACATCCTTGTGACCTAATACATCCGCAACAAGGTAAATATCTCCCGTCTCTTTATAGAGAGAGGTGCCGTATGTACTGCGCAGCTTATGAGGCGTAATTTTTTTATTAGGAGTGACCTGGCGCGCATATTTTTTTACTAAATTTTCCACTGCCTGGACGCCGATCCGTTTTCGCTGTGTGGAGAGAAATAATGCATTTTCGTGGCCGGAGAGAGGAGCAGTGGTCTTTCTGGTTGTATAGAGATACATCTTCAGCGCATGCTCTACCTCCTCGCCAAAGTATACGACCATTTCATTTCCGCCCTTACGTGTCACTTTGATGCCATTGTCTTTAAAATCTACATCCTGTAAGTCTAATCCGACACATTCTGATACGCGGATACCGGTTCCAAGTAAGAGTGTAATAATTGCTAAATCGCGGTTTTTGTTCTTTTCGTAATATACTTTTTTCTGTCCGGTCAGTTCGTCGCCGCCATGCTCAATATAATCAAGCAGAGACGCGACTTCGTCTGTATCCAGGCGTATAATTGCCTTCTCATGCAGTTTCGGCATATCTACAAGCAACGTAGGATTGCTGGAAATAATCTGATGTTTGAAATAATATCCATAAAAACTGCGCAGTGCAGACATCTTCCTGGCAAGTCCTTTCTCTGTATTTGTAATTTGTTTGTCTTCCTGATTCTGATATACCTTTAAATATTCCTGATATTCCTCAATGTCCACCGCTTTTAGACGTTCCAAATCCTGTACAGTAAACATATCTACAGTATAGTTTTTATATACTGGGTTATTTTCTATTAAAAAATGAAAAAACACGCGTATGTCATAGGCATAAGAAATTCTGGTTTTTGCCGACGTAGTCGGTTCCACTGCACGAAAATAATCTTTTGCAAACGGCGGCAATGTTTTTAAGATTTCCCGCAGCCTTAATGTATTATCTATATAATTTTGTTCGTGATATGTTTTCCGTTTCTCTGTCTGTTTTTCTCCCATATATTAAAACCCCTTTTTTCAGTAAAAACCACTAGATCCAGACGAATCCGCATCTCTAAAACTGTGTTTTGCGCGTTTCCTATAGTCCATGATAACATGTTTCTATTTTGATGTCTATATCTATTTGAAAAATCAGTATTTGTCGTATAGATTAATCCGTAATATAAAATAACCTATTTTAGATAATGCCTGTTTTGAAGAATAAAATTACAGCAGTGCCTTATTATATGCACTGCTGCTGGGTGAGTTTTATATATCAATACATAGGGATGTATATTGA
Source organism: Mediterraneibacter flintii (assembly GCF_055387595.1). Taxonomy (NCBI): domain Bacteria; kingdom Bacillati; phylum Bacillota; class Clostridia; order Lachnospirales; family Lachnospiraceae; genus Mediterraneibacter; species Mediterraneibacter flintii. The sequence continues at coordinate 2,014,571 of NZ_AP031405.1, read as the reverse complement.
TACCAATATTAAAATAATAATTACACTCCGTAGCCTGCCTAATACAGCCGTATCCAATAACTTCCATTATATACTATGGAAGAAACTCTGTATCATTATAGGCAATCATTAAGCTTTCTCCGGCATGTATTTCATCAGACTCCAAAGAATTTAATGTTTTTAATGTATCTATATATTGTTCAACAGACTGGCAGTCTGAAGTCATATTTTCTTCTGCAATATCCCATAGTGTATCGCCTGGCTGAATCACGATACTTTTATAATATGTAAAAGAAACAGGTTCCTCTGCTTGATTGCCATGTGCGGAAACAAAAAATGTATTGAAAAAGAAACAACAAACGGCAATCAGCAAAATTCCGGCTGCCACAGAGAAAACGCCTCTGTACAATGCAGAAGTTTTTTTCTTTTTTATCTGCACTGCCTTCTTGTTCCTTATATATTGTATATCTGCTTTTCTGGCTGTTGTATTTCTATTTCCCCTGTTCATACTATTCTCTCCCCTGTAAATAAACTATACAAACAAATGTTCTTTTTGATGTTTTTATTATATTATACGAACAAATGTTTGTCAATAGTATTTTTGAAAATATTCGAACATATTTTCGTAACAAGTGTTTGCTTTTTTGCAGAAGCTATGGTACTATATTAGTAATTATTTGAAAAGACAGATATAACAATAAATGAATGATTGAGGAGGAATTTCATGTCACAGGGGAAAATCAGCAAGAAACAGATGGAGATTTTAGAATACATTAAATCACAGATATTGGAGCGCGGTTTTCCGCCTGCTGTCCGCGAAATATGTGAGGCAGTACATTTAAAATCCACCTCTTCTGTCCACTCGCATCTGGAGACACTGGAGAAAAACGGATATATCCGCCGCGATCCGACAAAGCCAAGGGCCATAGAAATTCTGGACGATACTTTTAATCTGACACGTCGGGAGCTTGTAAATGTCCCGATTGTCGGACAGGTAGCTGCAGGCGAACCGATTCTTGCTCAGGAAAATATAGAGAATTATTTTCCTATACCTGCTGAAATCATGCCGAATAATCAGACCTTTATGCTGAGAGTAAAAGGAGAAAGTATGATCAATGCCGGTATTCTGGATGGTGACATGGTTCTAGTGGAGGAGACGCATACTGCTTCTAACGGAGACATGGTTGTCGCTCTTATAGAGGATGGTGCGACTGTGAAAACATTCTACAAAGAGGAAGGTATTTTTCGGCTCCAGCCTGAAAATGATAATATGGATCCAATCCTTGTAAAGGAATTAATGATACTCGGTAAAGTAATAGGCGTATTTCGATTTTTTAATTAAAAACAGCATAGATTTTTGGGTATGTATCAATTCCAGAAATTCGAAACACGGAGTTGATTCAGAATACATTGACAGGAAAAGGAAGCTGACGCTCCACGATTTATTAATCGTTAAAGCGTCAGCTTCCTTGCTTATCTGCTTTTTCTGCGTTTGAAGAATAATGCCGTTATCACTCCTACTAGGGAAATGACCGTTGCCATGCTCCATAATAAGATGTTCGTAGTGTCGCCTGTCTGTACTGCTGCATCTGGCTTATCTGTATTTGAAGTGGTGTTGTTCTTGTTTTCTCTTACTGTAAACTGTAAATCTATTGATTGTTCGGTTGCATTATCTGCTGATACAGAAAGTGTTGCTTTATACGCTCCAACTGTTAAATCGTCTTTTGGTTTTACCGTTACCTTAATTGTTCCGTTTGGCTGAATCGTAGTAGTTTTATCCCAACTCAATTCAAACTTATCAGCACCACTTCCTGTAATAGATACATTGACATTCTCTAAATCGACATTTCCGGTATTTGTGATAGTAAACTCATTTGCGGTAATTGGTTCATATCCTACGCAGATTCCTGTAAATGTTCCGTTACCATCTAAAGTCATGCTGTAAACTTTCTTTGTTGCCGGTGTTAGCGTTATATCCACATCAGCCGTCGGCGTTCCCGATACGGTAATCTGATTTTCATTATCTCTTGTAACGATGATACCGTTTTGTTCTGCAACTATGTAATCAGCAGGGAACATTTTAGTACTTTGTTTCTTATTGAACTTGCACCATAATGATTTACATAGATTTCAGTTGGATCAACATTTGGGTATGCACAATTATAACTACTGTCATATGTTTTAGAGTCTACAGACCCTAATATATAATCCTCCTCAAATGGCTGTGCTGTCAGCTGACTTGCCGCAAACAACGTCAATCCCTTTTCTTGTTGACTTCCCACAATCCACCATTGTTGATTATCGTTACCAAAATAGATCTTTGCCGGATTTCTTTCCCCGTCATAATCATTCGTGTTAAAAGTTTTTAATTCATCAACGGTCACAAACTGTGCTTTAGTGGGAAATTGCTTTTCTTGTGCATGAACCTCGATGTTAGCGCTAAAAGGTGAAAACAACGTCAGTACCATTACACTTGTCGCCAGAAATGCACCGGCTTTCTTTAAATGCTTTCGTATCATATTTTCCTCCATTCCTAGACCATTCTCAAAAGGTACACTTTTTGCAAAAGACATATCTTAGCTGAAACTATCATTCAAAGTAAAAAAATAACAGCCTTAAATCCGTTTAAGATAAAAAAACATTGAAAAAATAGGAATTTTCAGTTATACTTGAATAGAAATAATGGACTCTCAAAAGGTGTACCTTTTGAGAGTTTAGAACAGATTACTCTTGTTTTAACAGACGGTATTCTCTTAATTTCCTGTAAAATGTGGCTTCGCTCATCTTGCATGCTTTCAAGACTTCCGATAAAGGAAGTCTTTTCTTTTCCCATTCATGAACAAGCGCCCCAAAGTTCTCTGGAAGTGCAATTTCAGGTCTGCCAAATTTTATTCCTTTTGCTTTTGCAACTGCAATACCCTGTGCCTGTCTTTTTCTGATGTTTTCACGCTCATTCTGTGCCACAAATGATAGTATCTGTAATACGAGGTCAGCAATGAACGTTCCCATTAAATCTTTTCCGTTTCTGGTATCCAACAAGGGCATATCGATGACACATATATCAATCCCTTTTTCTTTCGTCAATATCCTCCATTGCTCCTGTATTTCAAGATAGTTCCTGCCTAAACGGTCGATACTTAGGATATAAAGCAAATCGCCTTGTTTTAGCTTTCTGACGAGTTTTTTATATTGGGGACGTTCAAAACTTTTTCCAGACTGTTTGTCTATGTAGATATTTTTAGGAAGTACATTCCTTTTTAATAGTTCAACAATCTGTCGTTCCTCGTTTTGGTCTATACTTGAAACCCGTACATACCCATAAATTTGTGCCATTCTTTATCACTCCTCCTTTGTTATGGATATATGGAAGTATCATAAAATAAAAAAGCACCTTACTGTAAAAGTAAAATGCTTCGTAAAAAATATTTAGTTGTTCTAATCTGACTTCTGCCATTGCGAAGATACATCTTATCACACAGCTAGTAAATATTGACAATTAAACGAAAAAGGAATATTATAATCACATCAAATATTTTTGATGTGAGGTGCAAAAAAATGAAAGGTGACTATGTAAAAGATGCTAAAATTTTCAAAGCTCTATGTGACGTAAAGCGTCTGCATATATTGGAGTTGTTGCGAAGCGGCGAAAAATGTGCGTGTGTATTGATTGAGGAAATGAATATGGGGCAATCGTCCATATCCTATCATATGAAAGTCTTATGTGAGTCTGGATTGGTTATCGGCAGACAGGAAGGAAAATGGACGCATTACCAACTAAGCAAGAACGGCAGAGAACATGCAATCAATCGCCTATCAGAACTCACAGCACCAACTACGGAAAATTACACAAAATATTGTAAATAAAAAGTCATCTTTGGGTGGCTTTTCTATAACACTTTCACATCAAATAATTTTGATGTGTTTTGAAGAAAGGAGGTTTTGAAATTGGAGGTTTTACAGGCTGTCTTTTTATTCATTCAAGACGAGATACTTGGTATGAAATGGTTGAATGTCTTGATAGGAAAATTATTAAATGGTGTTGGCTTAGACAGTACCTCTCGACTTGGGGGAAGTATTCAGTTTTTTATGTATGACGTGGTAAAAATAACAGTGCTGTTATGCCTGCTCATATTCATTATTTCATATATACAAAGTTATTTTCCGCCAGAGAGAAGCAAAAAGATATTAGGACGCTTTCATGGAATAAGAGCAAATATCATTTCTGCCCTATTAGGAACGGTAACACCGTTTTGTTCATGTTCCTCTATTCCGCTTTTCATTGGCTTTACCAGTGCGGGGCTTCCTCTGGGAGTTACTTTTTCTTTCCTGATTTCCTCCCCTATGGTAGACTTGGGAAGTTTAGTTTTGTTGATGAGTATTTTTGGAGCAAAAGTAGCGATTGCCTATGTAATTATCGGTCTTATTGTGGCTGTTATTGGTGGTACGTTGATTGAACACCTGCATATGGAAAAATATGTGGAAGAATTTATCAAAAATGCAGGTAGCGTTGATATTGAAGCTATGGTATTGACAAAAAAAGAACGGGTCATTTATGCAAAAGAACAGGTTATAGGCACTTTCAAAAAGGTATTTCCTTATATCCTTGTAGGGGTCGGTATCGGAGCAGTTATTCATAATTGGATACCTGAACAGTGGATTGAAACAGTTTTGGGCGGTAGCAATCCATTTGGTGTTATTCTCGCTACACTCGTCGGTGTTCCTATGTATGCTGATATTTTTGGAACAATCCCAATTGCGGAGGCATTACTTGCAAAAGGGGCACAACTCGGAACGATTTTAGCTTTTATGATGGCAGTAACAACGCTTAGTCTGCCCTCGATGATTATGCTGAAAAAAGCAGTAAAGCCTAGATTACTTGTCTTGTTTATCGGGATTTGTACCATAGGTATTATGATAGTCGGATATATGTTTAATTTGTTTCATGCGGTTTTATTATAATTTGTATGGAGGAAATCAAAATGAAATTATTTGGAAAAAAAGAAGTAAAAACTTGTAACTGTGATAGACAGCGTAACACTGAAAACACAAAAAATGCAGAGCCTAAAAATGGACTTCTGATTTTAGGGTCTGGCTGTTCAAAATGTATGGAATTAGAATATAATGTTCTTACGGCAGTTTCACAAATGGGAATAGATATCCCTGTCGGACACATAACCGATTTTACAGAAATTGCAAGTTACGGTGTTATGTCTACACCGGCTCTTGTGCTAAATGGAAAGGTCATATCATATGGGAAAGTATTATCGATTGAGGCAATAAAAGTAATTTTGCAAAAGGATATTTAATTTGCCGAATATTTCAATAACCGACGGAGTGATTAGACCACGTTGATGGGAAAATCTTTAAGATTTTCCCGTCATACTTACAAGCCTAAGTATCTTTTAACTTTGATAATTTACTTTCTGCGAAAGCTAAATATAAGATTTTCTTGCCTACAGTTCTTCGAAGCTTACAACTCTCCCGTCGCGCCAGATTCTTTCCAGGTCATAAAACAATCGGTTTTCTTTATCAAAGATGTGGACAATAATGTCTCCAAAATCCAGTAAAACCCAGCTTCCGGACTGATAACCTTCCCGCTGCTTTAATAAATATCCGCCCCTTTGAAGGCTTTCTTCTACATTTTCAACGAGGGCGCGTACCTGACTGTCGCTGTTTCCTGTTGCAATCAGAAAATAATCCGCCATAACAGAAATTCCTGTAATGTCAATTATCTGTATGTCCTCTCCTTTTTTTTCATCCAGCGCCTGCCATGCAAGACGCGCCATTTCTTTTCCCTGCTCCATATTCCTACCCTTTCATTTTGTTTCTTCTTTTTTATAATATGCGTACGTTTCTATTGTCATAGCATCAATCGGTTTCCCTGCTGTATTTAAATACTCGATTGTCCCCTTTGCAGAAAACGCTACTGCCCTGTCAATATTATGGAACGCCGCTGCCCTTATAGCAGAAAGTCCTGGTATTTCTCTCCTTCCTGGTTCTATATAATCTGCAATATAGATAATCTTTTCCAGAAGTGTCATTTCAGGACGGCCGGTCGTATGAAAGCGGATTGCAGATAAAATCTCGCCATCCGCAATACCATACTCATATTCTGCCAGATATGCCCCCAGCTTGGCATGTACCAGAGAAGGCATTATAAGCTCTGCGTCAGTAAGCGAAATCTCTTTCTCTTTACATTGCTCGATCTGCTCTTTGGAAGTACCGTACTTTCCACAGTCATGCAAAAGGCCTGCCAGCATTGCCTGATGCAGATTCGCACTGTGGCACATTGCAAGCGAAGCAGCCGTATACATAACACCCAGAGTATGTTCATACCGTTCCTTCTTCAATTTTTTTTTCAAGAGAGCCTGTATTTCTAAATATCTTTCATCCATCTTGCTTCCCTGCCTTATCACTTTCTTCTCTGTATAGAGAATTCTGTTTTATATATTCTGCGACAGAGTCTGGCACCATATAGTGTATACTCAATCCTTTTGACGCCCTCTGGCGAATCGTTGTCGAGGAAATTTCCAGAAGCGGTGCGCGCAGAAGCTCGATACGAGCGCCGTATTTTTCAGAAAGATAAGCAATCTGGCGTTCCATATCTTTTACATCCTTATCGTCCCGCATGGCTGCAAGAATCGTGCATGTAGGAAAAATTTCTTTAAAAAAACGCCACTGCTCAATCGCAAAAAGAGAATCTGCCCCCAAAATAAAATAAAATTCGCAGTCTGGATATGCGCTGTTAAACTCCTGCATAGTACGATACGTATAAGAGTGTCTCACCGCAGAAGCTTCATGGAGAGAAAGCCTAAAATGAGGCACTCCCAAAATAGCAAGACGTATCATCTCCACACGGTGTTTTAACGCCTTCTCATCCTCTGTTCTGTCGTTATGTGTAGCCGTATCCTTATGAGGCGGATTGCCATTTGGAAGAAACCAGATTTCATCCAGCCCGAAATCCTCATAGGCAAACTCTCCAAGCAGAAGATGTCCTATATGGACAGGGTCAAACGTACCGCCCATTATCCCTATTTTCATACATCTCACCTATGGAAGAACAATTTTTTTCTTATTATCCTTCCCCTCTTTATATAGAACAATTTTCTTGCCAATCACCTGTACAACCTGCGCGTGTGTTCTTTCTGCTAAAATCTGCGCCAGCTCTTTTGGATCATCCCCACAGTTTTGCAGCACGCTTAATTTGATCAGCTCTCGTACTTCCAGAGCCTCGGAAACCGCCTCTGTCAAGCCTGGCGTCATGCTGGACTTTCCTATTTGAAAAATAGGCTCCATTGTCATAGCAAGGCTCTTTAAATAAGCTCTTTGTTTTGTCGTCATTTCTTTTTCTCCTGTTTCTTATTTATAATAATCAAACTGAAGCCCGTACATTTTTACGGTATCCCCTTCCTGGATACCTGCCTGTTCAAGCTGTTCTAAAATACCTGTATCCTTTAAAAATTTCTGGAAAAATGCAAATCCTTTTTCTGAATCTAAATTGGTATATCCAAGCATTTTTTCAATCTTAGGGCCTTCTACTACATAGATGTCCTCCTCCTTCTCTACTGTAAAAGGAAGATCCTCATAGATTAACTCATCCTCCGGAAAATATTCCTGTTCAAATACAACGGGCGCATCATCCATGGACTCCAGCTGTCCGCTTACATAGTATAAAAGCTTGGAAATTCCCTGTCCAGAAACACCAGATATAGGAAATACAGGTATTCCCTGCGGCTCAAATTCTTTTCTTAAACGTTCCACCGGATCTGCTTCTTTATCATATATCAAGTCTGTCTTATTTGCCGCAATCACCTGTGGGCGCCTTGCAATTTCTGGATTATATGCTTTTAATTCCGCATTGATTTTATAGATGTCCTCAACTGGATCACGTCCCTCTGTACCAGCGGCATCTACAACATGTATCATTAACTTTGTACGTTCAATATGGCGTAGAAATTCATGTCCAAGTCCCACGCCTTCAGATGCTCCCTCAATCAATCCAGGTATGTCTGCCATCACAAATCCCTTTGCTCCTTCTAAGTCTACAACACCCAGATTCGGATTCAAGGTCGTAAAATGATAATTGGCAATCTTAGGATCGGCATTCGTGACACGTGAAAGCAAGGTAGACTTTCCTACGTTTGGAAAACCAACCAGCCCGACGTCTGCAATTACCTTTAATTCCAACAAAACCTCCAGCTCCATTGCAGGCTGCCCTGGCTGTGCATACTTGGGAACCTGCATAGTTGCAGTGGCAAAATGTTGGTTGCCAAGCCCGCCTTTACCTCCCTTTAACACAATCTGCCGTTGATTATCGCCGGACATGTCAGCTACTACTTTGCCGGTTTTTGCCTCTTTGACAACCGTTCCCTCCGGAACATACAGGATTAAGTCCTTTCCGTCCTTTCCGTGGCATTTTCGCTTTCCGCCTTCTTCCCCGTCACCCGCTGCATATTTCCTTTTATGTCTAAAATCTACCAGGGTATTTAGTCCTTTGTCAACTTCAAAAATCAGATCGCCGCCTTTACCTCCGTCGCCGCCATCCGGCCCTCCATTTGGAACATACAATTCTCTGCGAAAGCTACAGTGCCCGTCGCCGCCTTTACCGGATCTTATAAATACCTTTGCTCTGTCTGCAAACATAAATACTCCTTTTTACCATTTGTTCTATATTTCTAAGTTTATTAAGAAAAATAGCATAAAAGCCCCAGACCGAAAAGTCTGAGGCTTCACTGTTATACTATTATTCAGCCACTGGATAGATAGAAACCTGTTTCTTATCTCTTCCTTTTCTTTCATATCTTACGACACCATCTACCAATGCAAATAAAGTATCGTCTCCGCCGCGGCCGACATTCACGCCTGGATGAATTCTGGTTCCGCGCTGTCTGTAAAGGATATTTCCAGCTTTTACAAACTGTCCGTCTGCTCTTTTCGCTCCTAATCTTTTTGACTCGGAATCACGTCCGTTCTTGGAAGAACCAACTCCTTTTTTATGCGCAAAAAACTGAAGGTTCATCTTCATCATAGTATTTACACCTCCTTGAAAATTATGTCAATGTATGAATCATATTCTCTGCTGTTTTCAATCTCCTCAACTCCGAGAATCATCGACTTCAACAGAAGCTCCGCGTCTTGCGAAGGGGAATTTAAAAAACGGAACTCTACTCTGCCTTTTTCTTCATCTGAAACAGAACTTGTCTTATCTGAAGTAAATCTTTCAACAGAATTTATTGTGTTAATAACAAGTGCAGATACAGCAGCACAGACAATATCATGTCCGCTGTCGTCAAATCCTGCATGTCCGTCTACATCAAATCCCATATATTCATGCTTTTTGTTTTTATAAATTGTAATCTGAATCATCAAAACACCTGGTTAAGCGTTGATTTTTTCAATCTTAACAGCTGTATACTGCTGTCTGTGACCATTTTTCTTATGGTATCCAGTTTTTCTCTTGTACTTGTAAACAATTACCTTTTTTGCTTTTCCGTTTTCAACTACAGAAGCTGTTACTGTTGCCCCTGCAACTGTCGGGTTTCCAACAACCAGTTTGTCATTATTTACTGCAAGTACCTGATCAAACGTATAAGTTTCACCGGCTTCTACACCAAGCTTTTCTACTTTAATGATATCGCCTTCAGCTACTTTGTACTGTTTACCACCTGTTGCTATAATTGCGTACATATGGCACCTCCTATTAACATTACTCGCCAATTATGGTGTCTGCCTGCAAAAGCAGAACTTAAAATACCTCATTGTGCGGCATACTAGTGTAGTATATCATAATCATTCTCAATACGTCAATAGATTTCAAAAAAATTATTTATCACAGTCTTCCAGCCGTTCATAGCAGTATTCAATGATGCTTCGCCGCGTTATAATGCCAATAAATTTCTTCTGATCATCTACCACAGGCACAAAATTTTGATTCATTGCCTTTTTAACCAAGTCCTCCATGTCTGAATCTGCAGATACCACGTCGTAATCTGCTTTACGTGGGAAATCCTGTATAAGGATGGATTCGGCCTCTTTTAAATTTAAATCCGTATAGGTTTTAATTCCCCAGAGAATGTCACCTTCTGTAATTGTACCCACATATTCTCCTTCACGGTTCAACATAGGAATGGACGCATATTTGTGATATTCCATAGTCTCAAGCACCTGGCGAAGCGTAGCATAGTCATAAATATACGCAACTTCATTTTTGGGTTTTAAAAAGAACAAAATGTTCATTTGATTCCGCCGCCTTTTTTCTTTTATCCGCTTAAATCTGTGTCAATACAAAAATTTCATATAATGCCCGAATCGCATTTTTAAATTCATCATGTCTGACTCCGACAATGATATTTAACTCACTGGAGCCCTGGTCGATCATTTTTACATTAATATGGGCGTGTGCTAAGGCGGAAAAAATTCTTCCGGCTGTCCCGCGCGTAGAACGCATACCACGCCCTACAACAGCAATCAGTGCAAGATCCGACTCAAGCTCAATGTGATCTGGATTTACTGCCTTGTGGATACCTGCAAGAATTCTCTGTTCCTTCTCTTCAAATTCATTTTTGTGCACAAAAATAGTCATTGTATCAATGCCAGAAGGCATATGTTCGATCGAAATATTATTTTCTTCAAATACCTGCAGAACTTTCCGGCAGAATCCAATCTCTGAATTCATCATCGCCTTTTCAATCGTAATAGAAACAAAGCCGTCTGTTCCTGCAATTCCTGTAATCGTGTATTTGGGCTGCCTGCATGTTCCTTCCACAATAAGTGTTCCCTTATCCTGGGGGGCATTGGTATTACGGATATTAATCGGGATTCCCGCTTTTCTCACAGGGAAAATTGCATCCTCGTGTAAGACACTGGCGCCCATATAAGAAAGCTCCCGAAGTTCTTTATATGTGATTGTCTCAATAGATTTTGGATTCTTGACAATTCGTGGATCTGCAATTAAAAAACCAGATACATCTGTCCAGTTCTCATATAAATCCGCGCACACTGCCAGCGCAACTAAAGAACCACTTACATCAGAGCCGCCTCTTGAGAACGTTACAACAGTGCCATCCTCCTTTGCCCCATAGAATCCAGGTATCACAGCGTTCTCCATATTCGCCAGTCTTTCAGACAGCAGTATATTTGTAACCTCATCATTAAAGCTGCCGTCATCATTAAAACGGATAACCTGCGCGGCATCAATAAACTCAAATCCTAAATATGCTGCCATAATAATTCCGTTTAAATATTCTCCTCGTGAAGCGGCATAATCTCTTCCGATTTTTTTGCTGAAATTTTCCTGTATTATATGAAACTCTTTTTCTAAGGAAAGATCCAGATTTAAGCCGTCTATAATCTCCTGATATCTTTCGTGAATTTGTTCCAGCAAATCTACAAATTTTTTTTCTTTCACTGCCGCTGCATAACAGTTGTACAGCATATCCGTTACTTTCGTATCTCCTGAAAAGCGTTTCCCCGGAGCAGACGGAACTACATAACGTCTTGCCGAATCCTGGCGGATAATTTCTCCTACCTTTTTAAATTGCTCAGCGCTTGCCAGAGAGCTTCCGCCAAATTTTACTACTTTCTTCATCTTTTCTATTTCCTCCAGACAGTTTTTTCACTATTAGTGGGAAAATCCTGTATTCTCCGCATTCTAGTACCATATTATACCGCTTCTTTAAAGTCTTGTAAATCTTTATTTTATGACGTCCGCATATTGTGCACCCACTGTCTCTTTCAAATCATCCGGACGCAGCTTTATCTGCATGCCTGGTTTTCCACCGCTGACGTACAAAAATTCCAGATTTTGGGCGGTGGTGTCGATCACCGTAGAATATTGTTTTTTCATCCCGATTGCAGTGCATCCGCCCCTTATATAACCTGTCACAGCGAGCAATTGTTTTACCGGAAGCATTTCCAATGCCTTTTCCTTTACTGTACGCGCCGCTTTTTTTAAATCTAATTCCGCTTCTATCGGTATGACAAATACATAATATTCCCCGCTTTTTCCTGTCGTTACAAGGGTTTTATACACATGTGCGCGTGGAAGTCCGGCTTTATCTGCCGCAGTAATTCCATCTATAAAAACAGCACAGTCATAAGTCTGGTATTCATATGGAATTTTATTTCTGTCTAAAATCCGCATAGCATTTGTCTTTAATTCTTTTTTACTCATGTTTCCTCCTTTATCATTATATACGATTATACAATCTTAGAAGCGAAGTAATATTTAAAAATACAATTCTTATACAAAACAAAAATAAATCGTATTATTGTATGCAATTTATAGCAGCAACTACTTCGTGCAATGGCTTGCGCACTTTTTTCCTTGTTATCTCTACTAATTGCAATGGTGTGACATCTACAAGTGTTGTCTGTATTGGGTCTTTTTCTAGATATGCTTTGAATTCCTTTAGGAGCGCCTTCCATTCTTCGTTGGAATCCATATTGATAAAATCCACTATAATTATTCCAGAAAGATTCCGAATTCTAATTTGATGTGCTGCCTCTTTTGCAGCCTCTAAATTCACCCTAAAGCCTGCATCCTGGCATTTCTTTTTTGCAGTATACTTACCGGAATTGACATCTATTACCGTCAGCGCTTCTGTCGGCTGAACAATCAGGTATCCTCCGTTTTTCAACCACACATGTTCTTTCAATGCTCGCTCTAATGCCTGCTCTGTACTGTATAATTTAGAAAGAGGGAGTTGTTTATCCTCATAAAGCCTCAATTTAGGCAGGATTTCAGGTTGTTCCTTTTCAAAATAATTATGTATTCTTGTATACAATTCATTGTTTTCTACAACAATTTCTTCTAGTCCCTCTGTATACACATTTTTTAAATCTGTAATATAAGCCGGAGGTGCCGATTTTAGACAGGAATAACAGGGTCTTGTCCTGGCCCTTTGCAAAATAGCATCATATTCTTCTTTCAGCCTGTATATTTCCTTGAGCACTTCATCAAAAGAAACTGTCGCCGCGTTGGTACGGACAATCACTCCAAAAGCATCATTCTTAAGATGGGCAAGTTCTGCTTTGTATGCTTCTTTTTGTTCTTTCGGCAATTTGCTTGATACACCGATGCGGGTATTTCCATGTGTCAAAACAGCGAACCGGCCTGTGAGACTTATGTTGCTTGTGACAGTCGCCGCTTTTGTTTTTACTGCTTCTTTATTTATCTGCACGAGCAGCTCATCATCTATACAAATTGGCTTTTTTCCCTTTTTATCTGTAAAAAAAGCATGTTCTGCCTGGCTTATATCGTAATAACAGGTAATTCCTTTCTGAATTTCGATAAAGGCGGCTCCAATATTTGCCACGATTGTCTTGACTCTTCCTACATAAATATTTCCAAGCTCCGGCTCTCTTTTCTGATCTTCATTCTTTAAGGAAGAGCAGTGTATCTCAACGATTTTATCCTCTTCTAAAAAGTAAGTCCATACCGTCGTTTCCTTAAGAATGATCAAAACTTTTCTCTTTTGACACATCGTTTTTCCTCCAAATATGTTCAGGCATACGTCTGTGTTATATCTTTTCCCAATGCTTCTAGTGCAACCAGTTTCTTTTCTTTCTCATCTCCTGTATCTGCATACATCTCCATTCGATGGTGGAAAAATTTGAACTCTTTGGGAGAAAGCTGCAGAAAGTTTAAGAATGCTTCCATAACAAGTCCTGGTTTTACATTCTCTTTACTTCCGGCAGCTACCTGCATGTATATTTTGTCTTCCTGTGGTTCAAGCCGATAAATAAGAGGACGGATATTTACTTCCCGTTCACTTCTCTTTGTCTGTTTTAAAATCCATATTTCCGGCTGACTGTAAAATGATGTAAGCTGTTCTGTCCAATCTGTCGGAAGCTGTCCTGCTGCAACGCTTGTCAGGTAATCTGCCGCAGCTAGGATTGTCATACCGGTCATTTTCTTCTCATCTGCAATTTTTTTGAAGCTAATGACCTCTATCCCTTCTACACACGCTTCATTCATTCGTCTGACAGCTTCTTTGCTTTCTATCGGTTCCTTTAATTCAATGTCAAAATATTCCCCGTCACTGGAAAGTCCAATACCCAGGGGATTCGCAAAAGACATAATCATATGGGGACTGAATCCTCCTGTAAATGCAATCGGTATTTCTGCCCTGCGCATGACCTTCTGGAAAAAGCGCATCACATCCAGATGCCCGATAAAACGCATAGCTCCGTATTTTCTGAATTTAATTCTTGCTTTCAAAACAGACACCTCCTCCAAAGGATGCAGCCCCGCAGCCAGAACATTTTTCTTTACAGTTTAAAGTTATCTCCCCTTTCATGGCACGTTCCCATTCTTTTCTCAAAAATCCACGTGTTACTCCAATATCAATAAACTCCCAGGGGAATCGTTCTTTTTCGTCTCTTTCACGAAGTGTATAAAATGCGATGTCTGTGCCTGTATTTTCAAATGCCTGCATCCAAAGTTCATTATGAAAAGACTCTGTCCAGGAGTCATAAAGACACCCCAAACGATATGCCTCTTCTATCACCCGTCCTATTTTCCTGTCTCCGCGTGCCATCACGCCTTCTAAGACAGTGACTTGTGCATCATGCCAGTTATATTTTAGGCTTTTTCTGTTGAGCTGCTCTTTAAACTCCTGGTTTACAACTGCCGCCCGATGCATATATTCACTGCTTGTCAGCATTGGCGCCCATTGAAATGGTGTAAAGGGTTTGGGAACAAAGAAGGAAGAACTTGCCGTAATCTGGCATTTTCCATACCTTTGTTCCTTTGGAATTTCATAATATCTTCGCGCCACCTTGTCCGAAAGACGCGCAATTTCTTTCATGTCCTCTTCTGTCTCTGTCGGAAGCCCCAGCATAAAATACAGCTTCACTTTTGTCCAGCCTCCTTCAAAGGCTTGTCCGGCCCCCTCTAAAATCATTTCCTCCGTCAGTCCTTTGTTGATGACATTGCGCATTCTTTGGGAGCCCGCTTCCGGTGCAAACGTCAAACTGCTTTTCCGAATATCCTGTACTTTTTTCATAACATCCAGAGAAAACGCGTCAATTCGCAGAGATGGCAGAGAAATATTGATACCCTTTTCATGGAATTCATCGATTAAAAATGAAACCAGCTCCTTTAACTTGGAATAATCACTGGAGCTTAGTGAACTTAAGGAAATTTCCTCGTGTCCTGTATTCTTCAACATTCTTTTTGCGAGCTGTTTTAGGTGTTCCACATCTCTCTCTCTTGTAGGACGGTACAGCATGCCGGCCTGACAGAATCTGCATCCACGTATACAACCTCTCTGAATTTCCAAAACAACTCTGTCTTGTACTGCTTTGATAAAAGGAACAACCGGAGCTTCGGGGTAGGGCGCATGTGTCACATCCATTACAATCTGTTTTTTTACCACAGAGGGCGCATGCGGGTTCGTAGGGTAAAATGCCGCAAGTGTTCCGTCCTCGTTATATTCTGCTTCGTAGAATTGCGGCACATAGATTCCCTCTATCCTGGCAGCGCGTTCTAAAAATTCAGTCCTGGTTCTGCCTTCGCGTCTGCACTGTTTATATACATCGAACAGCGTATCATATACCGTCTCTCCCTCTCCGATATAAAACAAATCAAAAAATTCTGCCAGAGGTTCCGGATTATATGTGCAAGGTCCTCCGCCGATTACAATGGGATCTTTGTCCTGACGCTCCTTTGCGTGAAGTGGAATTTTACTTAAATCAAGCACCTGCAGAATGTTGGTATAACACATCTCAAATTGGATCGTAATTCCAAGAAAATCGAACTCTCTGACAGGCGTCTGTGATTCCAGAGAAAAAAGCGGAATCTCCCTCTCCCTCATAATTTTGTCCAGATCAGTCCAGGGAGAATACACCCGTTCACACCATACATCACTTCGTTTATTGAACATATCGTACAGAATCTGAATACCTAAATGAGACATTCCTACTTCGTACACATCTGGAAAGCAGATGGCAAAATGAATGTCTATTTCCTCCTGTTTTTTCATAACGGCATTTAATTCCCCGCCTATATAACGCGCAGGTTTTTCAATATTTAATAATATTTCATCTTCTAATGCTAATTTTCGCATAGGATTCTCCTATATATTTTTTTCATTTGCAGCGGCTTCATTATATCATTTTCAGGGTATCTTCACAAGAAATATTTCATTTTACAACTGCTTCCAGACTTCCTCCAAAGCCTCTACGTTCATTTGTTTTTCAATCTGATTGACAATCTGTTCGCTTCCGACTTCTGCTACTTCTATTTTATTTGTGTCTATGCATACATAACAGACAAAACACAATATCCCCAACGCAGCGCGAATGAAAAAGCTGCTGTGCGGTTCTTCCTGCCCCTCTTTGTCATACAATTCGTGAATTAAGTTTCCGTAGCGTGGATGAACCGCCGGGAGAGAGGTATTTTCATCATATAGTTTTCGTGTCTGGCGCAGAAGATCGCGGCGCCGTTTTTCTGATTCTGTCAATATTACAGCACTCCTTTCAAAATTCCATTTTCTACTTGCGCTCAGTATTGTATAGGGAATCTTGTTCCCTATACAATAAACAAAAGACATAGGATACAGCTTCTACCATATCCTATGTCTTTAAAAATTTTTTTAGAACGGTAACGGCAGATGTACAATCGTCCGCCACACTAGCGCTCGGCAAGTTCCTTTGTGATGTCTTCCCATGTTACATTTTTTTCCGCCATAAGAACCATCACGTGATAAAGGAAATCTGAAATTTCATATTTGATTTCTTCCGGATTCGGATTTTTTGCCGCAATTACAATTTCTGTTGCTTCCTCTCCTACCTTCTTCAATATCTTGTCGATGCCTTTCTCAAACAGATAATTTGTGTAAGACCCTTCTTTGGGATGTGCCTTTCTGTCTAAAATCGTATGATATACATTTTCAAAAATCTGGAGAGGATTCTTAGCATCATAATCATTTCCTACAATCGGCTGATAAAAGCAGGTTCTGTTTCCAGTATGGCATGCCGCCCCAATTTGTTCTACCTTTGCCAGAAGGGTATCCTTATCACAGTCTATAGCAAGTGTCCGCACATATTGAAAATGACCGGACGTTTCTCCTTTGACCCACTGGGATTTCCGGCTTCTGCTGTAGTAAGTCATCCTGCCTGTCTTTACCGTATTTTCAAATGCCTCCTCATTCATATATGCCATCATCAGCACTTCATTTGTCTTAAAATCTTGCACGACAACGGGAAGCAGGCCATCGGAATTTAACTGAAACTCTGAAAAATCCATCAAGCTTTCAAAGGAGGTCATCTTAATTCCTTCTTTTGCACAGATTTCCTTAAACGCATTAAAGTCCATACTTTTCTGGCTGATAAACATACCAGATACACCTTTTACCCCGTCGCATTTTAAAATTTTAAGAATTTCATTCTGTTCCATTGTATCGGTGACCACGACACATGGAATTTCTGTAATATTCATTACGGAATTTAAGTCCAGCCGATGCATGAATACAATCTCTGTACTGTATTCCTCAATTAAATGCTGTTGTTTAAACAGAGCGTCAAAATCATTCAGAGAAACAGCAATCCGTTCTTTTCCAAACCGTTTGGATATCTCTTCAATCAGTTCTATAGATGTCTGTTTGGAAAAATTGAGCATTGCCCGTTTGGCTCCGGCGTAGAGAATCTTTTTCACATCCTCCTGCCTGCGAATATTTCCGCCCGCTATCATTGGAATACGGATCACACGATGAATTTTCTTCATCAAGTCAATCGCCTCATCATGCTCTTCATCGGAATTAGACAAGTCAAAAATAATCAGTTCATCTGCGCCCATTTCACTGTAATGCTTCGCCAAAGCAACAACGTCCGCTGCAATGACTTCTCTATTGTCAAACCAAGTTACCGCTTTTCCTCCATCTATAAAAATACATGGAGTCAATCTTTTATAGCTCATTTGTCCTTTCTCCTTTATAAGCTGCCCTTTGTAGACCACACTTCTTTTATCCTGGGTTCTTCTGTTGTCGCAGCATCCAGCGCCTTTCCAAATGCCTTGAACAGCGCTTCCGCCATATGGTGATTGTTTCCACTCTCCAGAATTTTCAAATGGAGGTTCATCGCTGCGCTATAAGATACTGCATAGAAAAATTCTTTGATCATTTCTGTATCCATTTTCCCAAGAAATGGAACGGAAAAGGAAGCATCATATTTAAAATACGGCCTGCCGGACAAATCAACGGCACTCAAAGCAAGTGTCTCATCCATCGGCAGGATGAAAAATCCATATCGTTTGATCCCTGCCTTGTCCCCCAGAGCCTTTGCTATCGCCTGTCCAAGTACAATTCCTGTATCTTCAATGGTATGGTGGCTGTCTACCTCAAAATCCCCGCGTACACAGACATCTAAATCAAACAAACCATGCCGCGCGAATCCATCCAGCATATGATCAAAAAATGGGATTCCTGTGTCAATATGATTCTGCCCTTGCCCGTCCAGACAAATGGTCAGAGAAATATCCGTTTCTTTTGTCTTTCTTGTGCAGCTTCCTATACGTTTCATAATCAGTCCTCCTTTTCAAAACGGACTTTGATGGAGTTTGCATGCGCTGTCAGTCTTTCCGCCCTGGCAAACTGTTCAATCTCTTTATGAACAGCCTTAAGAGCCTCCTTTGAGTAGGAGATGATACTGGATTTCTTCAGGAAATCGTCAACCGAAAGCGGGGAAAAAAATTTGGCTGTTCCGTTTGTAGGCAAGACATGATTCGGCCCTGCAAAATAATCACCTAACGGCTCACTTGCATATTCCCCGATAAAAATTGCACCCGCATTTCGAATTTTTGTCATTACTTCAAACGGGTTCGCCGTCATAATTTCCAGATGTTCCGAGGCAATCTCATTTGCCGCGCCAATTGCCTCCTCCATTGTATCCGCTATCAGAATATGTCCGTAATTCTCTAAAGATTTCGAGATAATCTCTCCCCTGGAAAGCTCTGCGATAAACTGCTCTGCCTGTCTGGAGACTTCTTCTGCAAGCGGGCGGCTCGTCGTCACTAAAATTGCAGAGGCAAGCTCGTCATGCTCTGCCTGAGACAGCAAATCTGCCGCCACATACCGCGGATTTGCCGTCTCGTCCGCCAAAACCAAAATCTCACTTGGCCCTGCAATAGAATCAATACTCACATGTCCATAGACAGCCTTCTTTGCCAGCGCAACATAGATGTTCCCGGGCCCTACAATTTTATCTACCTTCGGTATACTCTCCGTCCCATAGGCAAGCGCTGCAATTGCCTGGGCGCCTCCGACTTTGTAGATCTCGTCTGCGCCGGCCTCATTTGCTGCCACCAGTGTAGTCGGCGTAATCTTCCCTTCCTTATCCGGCGGTGTGACCATGATAATTTTTTCCACCCCCGCTACCTTTGCGGGAAGGATGTTCATCAAAACAGAGGAGGGATATGCTGCCTTTCCGCCTGGAACATAGACACCAGCTTTTTGTATCGCAGTCACTTTTTGTCCCAGTATCGTACCGTCTGGTTTACTGTCAAACCAACTATACTGCATTTGCTTTGCATGGTAATCCCTGATATTTTTCAGCGCTTGGCGGATAATCTTAAGAAGCTCTTCATCTACCTTCTGGTAGGCTTCCTTAATTTCTTCTTCAGTCACCCGAATCGTATCTGCGCATAAGTGAAAACCATCAAATTTCTCTGTATAGTCAAAAAGTGCTTCGTCTTTTTTTTCTTTTACTGTCTCAATGATTTGCTGTACGCTTGCTTCATATTCTCCGTAATTATTCGGGCTTCTTTTTAACAATGCTTCTAAAAGATTCTTCTTTGAGCCTTCGTTTAACTGTTCAATGCGCATCTTTTTTCTCCCCTTCCTGCAACAGCCTTCTAAGATTTACAATCAATTCTTTGATCCGTTCATTTTCCATACGCATGCTGACTGGATTTACAATCATGCGGGCAGACAAAGAGCAGACATCCTCCAGGACAACCAGTCCATTTTCCTTCAAGGTAGAACCTGTCTCTACAATATCTACTATCACTTCGGAAAGTCCTACAATCGGAGCCAGTTCAATAGAGCCATGCATTTTGATAATCTCTACGGTCTGGTGTTTCTTATTATAAAAATAATCTTTTGCAATATTCGGATATTTCGTGGCAACTCGGATCAATTCGTGATGCTTGAGCAGCTCTTTTGCCTCTTCATGGCCGCAGACGCACATCCTGCAGCCGCCAAACCCGAGATCCAATACCTCATGGACTTTTCTTCCTTCTTCTACAATCGTATCTCTTCCGACGACTCCTATATCTGCGGCACCGTACTCGACATAGGTAGGGACATCAGGCCCCTTCGCCAGAAAAAATTTCAGTTTTAAATCCTCATTGACAAAAATAAGTTTCCTGGAAGCTTTATCTTTCATCTCTTCACAGGTAATTCCCAGCTTTTCCAGCATGTCCAGCGTTTTACTCGCCAGGCGCCCTTTGGTAAGGGCAAATGTCAAATATCTCATAATCTGCTCCTTCTAATCCGGCTTTCTCGCTGCATCTACAGTTTTTTCATCTCCGGTCTTTAAATTTATCATTTCTATTTTCAAGTCGTCTCTTAAATATAGCATACTCACTACATTCTGTCTCTTTGCATACTGCATAAAATGCTCCTTCTGCTCTCCGGTCTCCCTTTTGTACATGCCGACACATTTCCCCTTCGCACGAAAATTCTTTGCCAGCGAAAGCGCCCATTTCTCTGTATCCTCTGTATAAACGATCAGATGGATTTCTCTTGTTTCCACTGCAATTTTCTGACGGTTTAATGCGCTCATCAATTCATCTACAATGATGGCAAATCCAATGGAAGGCGTGCTTTTTCCGAATTTCTCTAGAAGATGGTCATAACGGCCTCCACGAACAATGGCATCTCCTGTCCCATATGTATATGCTCTAAAAATGATTCCAGTATAATACCCATAACTTCCACTCATACTCAAATCGAACGTAATATGCTGCTCTACTCCATACAAGGTGAGCAGCTTATATATTTTCAGCAGTCTTACAATCGCAAGCCGCGCATTGACCGACGGTGCAGCCTGCGCCGCTTTCTCCATAATCTCAGGGCCTCCTGTCAATTCTGGGAGAATACGAAATGCTTCTTTGATGCTTCCCTTTACACGGTAAGTATCCAGAATCTCTTCTACGCCAAAATAGTTCCGATTTGTAATTAAAGAATGAAGCTCTTCTTTCTTTTCTTCCTCCAGTCCGGTCGCCTCCATAAGACTCTGGATAAAGTCGACATGTCCGACACTGACCTGAAATTCTTTTAATCCGACCTTTTTTAATCCATCAATTACCATAGCGAGCATTTCTGCATCTGCTGCGGTTGAATCCAGACCAATCAGCTCTGCGCCAAGCTGTGTGTTTTCTTTTAACCGCCCTTGATAACTAGAATGGTTAATAAAAGTATTTCCCACATAGCACAGACGAATCGGAAAATCTTCTGATTCAAAAAGTGTCGCCGCAGCACGTGCCACAGAAGGGGTAATATCCGGCCGAAGGGCTAAAATATTCCCATCCCTGTCAAAAAATTTATATAATTCCTGTACAGAAATTGTACCGATCTCTTTACGAAATACGTCAAAAAACTCGAAAGTCGGCGTCTGTATATCCTGATACCCATATAAATACAGGGTGTCCAGCAGTCTTTCCTGCAGTGTCAGCTTCCTCTTACATTCTGTATTATAAATATCCCGAACTCCTTCCGGTGTATGGAGCTTTTCTTCCATAATTATCCTTCTCCTCACTTTATCGTGCTAATACACTAAAATCCTTTTGTCATTATACGAAGTTTCTTCTTCTATGTCAATCCCTGCAGTCCAAATCCTTCTGAATATAGTCCAGATACGGTACAAAACAATTGTTTTTAAATCCCATAAAAAATCCAGGATTTAATTCTTCATACCGAAAACTTTTCCGGCCTCCCTGTTTTGCTCTTTTCCAGAATTTTAATATCTCTGTAAACTGCATATAATACAGCTCATTTTTATGGCTGAAATAGAGAAGCAGAAAAGAAATGCCGCCCTGCGCCTCGTATTTTTCCATAAATTGTATCTGATGCTCATGGATATTTTGTAGGGGAAATGTATCTGTACTACACTCCTTTGCATCAAAACAGACAGGAATTCCCTGCACTGCCCCGATATAATCCACCGTACTGATTTTATCAAAATATGCCAGCGTAATATGACGGTGTTCTTTATCTATTTTCACAGGTGTAATGGGCGTAGGAATCTTTTGAATAAGAGCCAGGCCCAGTTCCTCATACCATTCATTTGTTCTGTTTATGAAATCTTCCAGCGTGGAGCCCCTAAGTCCTCTAGAGTTCCATGTCGCCATCTGGATTCACTCCTTTCACACGCAGTATCCTTTCGAAAAGAGACGGGAGAGGCGCTGTAATTACCATACCGGAAATTTCTTTTAACTCGCCTTCACAAACGGGCATGACAAGCCGATATGCATGCAGCAATTGTGAACGACAGCCAAACTCTTTTTTATATGATTCGTTTATTTTACGGTCTCCATATTTATAGTCCCCTATCAAAGGATGCCCAATGCTTGCCAGATGCGCACGTATCTGGTGTGTTTTTCCGGTTATCAAATGTACCTTTAAAAGAGTCGTGTCCTCCATAGAAATAAGCGGAACATATTCTGTCTCAATATAGGCTTCCTCCTCGTGTCCTTCCTTTTTATCTGATTTTTTTAGAACCGTAACTTTATTTAACGTTTTGTCTTTAGTAAGAAACCCACGAATACACTCTGAAGATTGTATGTTTCCTTTTACCAGGCACAGATAATATTTTTTTACGGTTCGTTCTCTAAAGCAGGCAGTTAACTGCTGAAGAGCCGCGAGCGTTTTTCCCGCCGCGACGATTCCGCTTGTATTTCTGTCCAGCCGGTTGCAGATAGAAGGTCGGAAAGTAAGCAGCTCTTCTTCTTTCATCTGCCCGCTTTTTAGAAGATATGTAAGAAGATGTTCTACTAAGGATTCGTCTTCCGGGTGTGCTTTCTGTGAAAGCATACCTACCGGTTTATTGATAAAAATTACCTTTTTGTCTTCATACAGAATATGCAGCGCTTTCTTCGTGTATTGTATACGTGTATCCGAAAATTTGCTGATAGTCTCCTCTGATAAAAAGAGCCTTACTATATCCCCTGTATTTAGTTTCTCATTCCCCGCTGCTTTTTTTCCATTTAACGTAATATTTTTCTTGCGCAGCATTTTATACAGAAAACTTTTCGGAGCATTTTTTAAGTATTTTCCAAGCAGCTTGTCCAGCCTCTGCCCTGCTTCATTTTCACAGATATTAATTTCTTTCATGTCTTATTTACCTGCTCTCTACATAGAAATATTTAAAATCGTATGCAGAATACGCGCCTCTATATCTTTTGTATCTTCCTTTTCTACTGCCGCTATATTGTCCATTCCTTCAGCGCGTGCCAGAAACGCTTTATACTGATTTAATATTTTTACATGCGCGCCGGAAAACTGGTTTTCGATCAGAATACTTCTGATATATCTGGAAGCCTCATTTACATCGACTTTACTATAATGGGTATAGCCGACTACTGTGCACCCGGATATGACGACACAGTCAACGGGCATGATCTTTTCCCGACTTGTAATAATCATATCATATCCAACGGTCAGATGTGTAGTAACATGGTTCACTTCTTTTGTCAGCTTCTCCTCCACAGAAGGATACGGGAATCTGCTGATTACACCTACCAGCGCTTTGGAAGCAGGCAGACAGCCCAGAACCGCCACGACTGTAAGCATATTCAGACGTGTGTGTGTCTGACTGTAACCGAGCAGAAAAATCAGAATCACAATTCCAAAATAAATAACTGTACGAAAAATCTCTGCTTTCTTTTTATAATTCAAATAACCAGGCATACCCTTTTGTACTTTTTTCATGTGTAAAACCTCTTAATTCTTTCCAATTCTCTCTAACCTTAATACCAAAGCATGCGGAAGAAGCTTAGCGGCAATCTGCGCCCCTTTCATAGGAATTCCATATACAGACACCGCTTTTCTGGCGCGTGCGTCTAAAAGCGCCCTTCTTACCACCTGCGGTGCTTTTACCATCACTTTTTCCTTCAGTCGACTGTCCGTCGGACCTGAAACTTCAAAAAATGCAGTATCTACCGGACCAGGGCAAACAGCGGTTACATAGATGCTCTTTTGTTTCACCTCTGCCCCTAATGCTCTGGAAAAACTTAAAACATAGGATTTTGTCGCGGCATATACTGCAAATCCAGGCTGTGGACAAAATGCGGCGGCAGAAGCGAGGTTTAAAATCCTGCTTCCCACCGACATATAGGGCAGGCAGGTCAGTGTCATCCTTGTCAGTGCCTTGCAGTTTAAATCAATCATCTGTATTTGGCTTTTTGCGTCATTTCTGTATATATCTTCGATATTTCCGCTTTTTCCGAAACCGGCAGCATTCACCAGCATCCGTATATCCGGTTTTTCTGTCTTAAGAAGCTGTGCAAGTCTCTCATATATTTCACTTTTCATCAAGTCTGCGCTGATCACTCTTACGGGGACATTTACTTCCAAAGAAAGCGTATCCAGCGCATCCTTTCTCCGTGCAATGACCCATATTTCATTTAACGTCTGGTAAAAATGTCCTATTTGTCTTGCAAATTCTCTTCCAATACCAGAGGAAGCCCCTGTTATAACCGCAATTTTCATATACTCTCCTTTTTTCTATGCATGTTTCGTATCTTCTTTTTCTTTCCGGCATATTTCGTATCTGCCGCCGCTTTCTTTCTCCTGCGCGGCAGGATCAGACAGTGCTTTTCATATCCGATCAAATCCATTCTTCCTGCTTTTTTTAATGCCTCATACACCAATTCATAATTTTCCGGATTCCTATACTGAATCAGTGCCCGCTGCATTGCCTTTTCGTGTGGAGATTTCGGAACATAGACGTTCTTCCCTGTTCTGGGATCCACACCCGTATAGTACATACAGGTAGAAATCGTAGATGGAGTAGGGTAAAAATCTTGTACCTGCTCTGGCATATACCCTAAATCCCTGCAATACTCTGCCAGCTCTACTGCCTCTTTTAAAGAAGAGCCCGGATGGGAAGACATCAGATAAGGCACAAGATACTGCTCCTTTTTTATCTGTCTGTTCATTTTTTCATATTCTCGGCAAAACTCCTGATAAACGCTGTTTTTCGGTTTTCCCATCCTATTGAGCACTGCGTCGGATACATGTTCCGGAGCAACTTTCAGCTGTCCGCTTATATGGTGCTCGCACAGTTCTTTCAAAAATGTCCGGTCTTTCTCTGCTAATACGTAATCAAACCGGATTCCCGAACGGATAAATACTTTTTTTACTTTTGGAATATTTCTTAGTTTTTTCAGCAGCTGTATATAGTCTTTATGACTGGCATTTAAATTTTTGCAAGGTGTAGGGAACAGGCATTGCCGGTTCTTACAGGTTCCTGTGTGAAGCTGCTTCTGACAGGACGGATGTCTGAAGTCCGCTGTCGGCCCTCCTACATCATGGATATATCCTTTAAAGTCTTTTTCTTCGGTAAGCTTCTCTGCTTCCATAACAAGAGACTCATGGCTTCTCGTCTGGATAATTCTCCCCTGGTGGAACGTCAGCGCACAGAAATTACAGGCGCCAAAACAGCCTCGGTTGCTGATAAGGCTGAATTTCACTTCTGAGAGTGCCGGAATTCCGCCTGCTTTTTCATAGGACGGATGGTACGTTCTCGTATAAGGCAATGCATATATATCGTCCATTTCCATCTGTGTAAGCGGTTTAGAAGGGGGATTCTGTACCACATATACATGCTCGCTGTATTTTTCAACGAGACGTTTCCCCGAAAATGGATCGGTATTACAATACTGGGTATAGAAGCTCTTGGCATACCTTTTTTTGTCTTCTCTTAGCTCCTCAAAAGAAGGCAGAAGAAGCTTGTCATACACTGCATCTGCATCCGTCACTTTGACTACCGTTCCGTCTATATATGTCAGATCCTGTACAGCAATATGCGCATCCAGGGCTTCCGCAATCTCTATAATGGAGCGTTCTCCCATCCCGTAGGAGATGATGTCTGCCGCAGAATCTAACAGAATGGAACGCTTCAGTTTGTCAGACCAGTAGTCATAGTGGGCAAGCCTTCTAAGGCTTGCTTCTATCCCGCCCAGGATAATGGGCACATTTTTATATACCTGTCGAATGAGATTTCCATATACGGTACACGCATAGTCCGGCCGTTTTCCCATAACTCCACCGGGCGTATAGGCATCTTTTTTTCTTCTTTTTCTGGATACGGAATAATGGTTCACCATAGAGTCCATGTTTCCCGCTGATACGAGAAATCCAAGACGTGGCTCTCCGTACTCCATAATACTTTCTTTTCGCTTCCAGTCAGGCTGCGGAATCATTCCAATCTTATAACCGCGGGATTCCAGGAGCCGACTGATAATCGCATGTCCAAAGGAGGGATGATCCACATAGGCGTCTCCGGTAACATAGACAAAATCTACCTGTTTCCACCCGCGCTTTACCATGTCTTCCCTACAAATCGGTAAAAATTTCCGGCTCATTGTTTAAATTCCACATCTTTCATATGTCTCGTTAAAAATTTCAAAATAGTCACGAATAAAATAATCTGCAAGTCTCTTCTTTTCTTCTGTCAGCGGGCGGGAAAATGCATCATCTACCGCACAGACTTCCATCCCTGCATTTTTTCCTGCACGAATACCGTTTGGTATATCCTCAAATACCAGGCAATTTTCCGGCTTCATCTGCAAGTCCTCTGCTACCTTCAGATACACGTCCGGACTGGGCTTGCCAGAAGCCACCTCACATGCAGTCCGTACAGAAGCAAAATAGGATTCGATTTTCAGTGCTTTTAAGGCTGTCTCGGCAAGGGTACGCCCATTGCTTGTAGCAATGCCAAGCAGGACGTTCTGCTCCTGCATTTTATTTAAAAATTCTCTGGCTCCAGGTTTTAGACACACCTTTGTCTTATATAGTTCCATCGTCATATTCGTCCACTCTGCCTGGACTTCTTCTACCGTCTTATGTAGGCCGGGAAACATATCCACAAAATAGGCCGCTGTCTCTGTATAGCTTTTCCCCTCGATTGCCTTATGAAAATCCTCCGGCAAAGTCAGATGATACTTTTGTACATATTCTTTGTCTACCTCCGGCCAGATCCACATAGAATCTATCAGGGAACCATCCATATCAAAAATTACCGCTTTTTTCTCTTTTAACATAACTGCTCCTTTTCTTCTTCTGTTAATTCTCGGTACTCTCCCGGCTTTAATGTCTGATCTAGGACAAGATTTCCCATCTGGATCCGTTTCAAATACAGCACCTGCTTTCCAACCGCATGAAACATCCGTTTTACCTGATGAAACTTTCCCTCCTGGATAGTCAGTTCAATTTCGGAAACTTCACCAGAGGAAAGAATCTTTAGCTTCCCCGGCAATGTCCTTTTTTTCTCTCCAATATCTATCCCTTCTGCAAAGGACTCTATATCCGCCTGTGTTACCCTTCCTTGAATCCTGGCAAAATAGGTCTTGTCCACATGCTTTTTCGGGGAAAGTATCTTATGTGCAAATCCTCCGTCATTCGTAAGCAGAAGAAGTCCCTCTGTATCTTTATCCAGTCTTCCCGCTGGAAACAAGTCTTTTCTTGGATTTTCCATAAGAGATAATACGGTCTTTTCTTTTTTATCCTGTGTTGCAGACACCACCCCTGCCGGTTTATTCATCATATAATAGACATAGGGCGCATAGTGCACCTCATTTCCTGACACATATACACGATTTATATCTGTGTCAATCTTTGTATCCGGCCTTTTCACTACTTTTTTGTCTACTTCTACCATACCTTTTACAATCTGTCTCTTTACATCTCCACGTGTGGCCGCTGACATATCTGCAAGATATTTGTCCAGTCTTATTTTCATACAATACCCGTCCCTTTTTTATCTGCCTGACTGCCAGCGCCATCCCGGCAGATATTTATTCTTAAGCATCCCGTTTAAAAGCTTTCCAAAGCCTAAAGAATATCCATCCACACAGACTAGATACCATCCTTTTTCTGTATCTGAAACAAGATCCGAGACTTCCAGAGTCTCTCCTTTTAAGTATTTCACTACTCTCTCATCTTCGCAGGGAAAATTTAAAATATAGGGATACTCTTCACGTTTTAAATACATTGCAAGTGCCTGGCTCGGCTCAAAACGGTTCTTTTTCAGCTCTCCTAAAAGTAATCCTGTTCTAAGGAAACGCAGTTTTTTCTTTTGTGGGATCCCTTCTGGCATATAATAGACCCTTTCGCCGCGTATTTCCAGTCTTGTCCTGTCAAACGGCCGCTTGATGGACTGTAAAAATTCCTCTAATTCTACCGGCATCCTGCTTTCAAAAGCGCGCGCTTTCCCTGTCGGCTCTTTTTCCGGAATTTCTCCATTTTTCTTCAACAATGCAAGGAAATGTCCTTCCCCTTTCATGCGATGGGGGAAAATACGCACTGTCTTTTCAAGGTCTGCGTTCTCTGCCTGTACTCCGTTCCCAATACCATGTGAGAACCCTTCATATCCTTCCATCTCGCAGAGTTCGAATTCCGGACACTGCTCTAAAAGCCAGGAGATCACCTGCTCATTCTCACTTTGGTCAAACGTACAGGTCGAATACAGCATCATTCCGCCAGGTTTCAGCATAGAAGCCGCCTGTACAATAATACTCTTCTGAATTTTAGAAAAATAGGAAGGCCCATGTTCCTCCCATGCCTTTATCATTTTTTTGTCTTTCCGAAACATTCCCTCACCAGAACAAGGTGCATCGATAAGTATTTTGTCGAAAAAATTTTCAAACACTCCCGACAGCTTCCCTGGTTCTTCGTTTAATACAAGAAGATTTCCGATTCCAAACAGCTCTAAATTTTTTAAGAGTCCCTTCGCCCTGGAGGCACTGATGTCATTTGCCGCCAGGAGCCCCTCCCCTTTTAATTTTGCTCCCAGTTCTGTAGCCTTTCCGCCAGGAGCAGCACAGAGATCCAGCACCTTCTCTCCCGGCGTGACAGGGAGTCTGTCTGCGGGAGTCATGGCGCTTGGTTCTTGCAGATAGTAAAGCCCTGCAAAATAATAGGGATGCTTTGCCGGCTGTATCACATCGCCGTCATAGTAAAATCCATTCTGTATCCAGGGAATACGCTCTAAGCTCCAAGGAGCAATTTTTAAGAACTCTTCAACAGAAATCTTATTTGTATTGACCCGCAGGCCATAATGGCGCTCCTCCTCAAAACATTTTAGATACTTCTCATAGTCTGTTTTTAAAAGTGCGCGCATCTTTTCTTCAAATGGCTTAGGTAAATTCATTGTCTTTCCTCCACATGTGAATGATTATAGCATAAATCCCTGTGTAAAACTACCCTGTTGCCTCTCCGCTTAATAGACACAGGAAATCTTTCGTTTTTCTAAATATTTTAGTGCCGGATAAGGATTGACGCTGATTTCTTTTCCGTTTAGCGTAAGATAGATTCCTACATGCAGATGAACCGGAAAATTTCCTGTTGTCCCTTCCTTTTTACTGTAACCAGTATCTCCCATATACCCGAGCAGATCTCCTGCATGCACGTAGTCGCCCACCTCAACTTCAGCGTAAGAATCCAGATGTGCATAATAAAAATAGGCGCCGTTTTCTGTCTCAATTCCCAGACGATAACCGCCAAGTTCCAGCCAGCCCTTTTGGGACACTACTCCGTCTGTCATGCTGACGACCGGATAATACCCTCTTTTGTCCCTGGACGGCATAATATCCGTCCCTTCATGTCCTCTTTCGCCCTTGTAACTCCTTGAGAACATCCAGGAATTTTCAAAAGTGACGGACACATCCGGATGATTGGAAGCCTCTGGAACCGGAAAATATTTCAAGTCGTTCCAGATTGCCTTGCATGCCTTAACATAGGTGTCCCATCCATTCACCCTTTCCCACTTTTCCTTTGTCAGACACAGTGTTTCCACCGGATAAAAGGACTTTTTTCCTTCTGCCTCAAAGTCAGTTTCCAGCCAGTAAAGGGCAAGGAGCTCCCCGGGTGCTTCCATATCTTCTACTTGTTTGAGCATTTCTTCACTGACTGGCTGCATTCGAAACCCCTCTGTTTCAATTGTTCTCTCTGATAGGCGGCTTTCCGATGCACGCTCCATTACCTTATGAATAGAAATAGATAAAAAAAGAAGAAGGAAAAAATTAAAAATCAGATAATGACGATATACTCTCCTTTTCAAAAAATCCTCTTTTTCTTTTACTATATGAATTCAGAAAACAAAAAATACATTTTGGCAGCCCGCATAAAATACTCCCTGTCCAAAGGCTCCCTGCCTTTTTTATACATAAAAGCCGGTGCTGCTTCATATATCTAAATGAGCACGATTGCGGAGGTCTTTCATTATGGCAAAACGATATTTTACTATTGCTCTATGTATTCTTACATTTGCAGCAATGCTCGCATTCCCAAAAGCAGTTTTCAACGGTGCAAGTGAAGGGCTTCTGCTCTGGTTTCAGATTATTATTCCAACACTGTTTCCCTTTCTTTTGATCACGAATCTTTTATTGCTGACAGACAGTATTCATTATATCGCCCGCAGCATAGCGCGGCCTTTGCGTTTCCTTTTCCGCGTATCAGGTAACGGAAGCTTCGTACTGCTCGTCGGTTTTCTGTGCGGATACCCTATGGGTGCCAAGATGACTGCGGATCTGGTCACCTCCAATAAAATAACGGAAGCTGAAGGAAGGTATCTTTTGTCTTTTTGTAACAACACAAGTCCTGTATTTATTCTCAATTTTATTGTATGGAAAACACTGGGACAAGAGAGTCTTGCTCTTCCAACACTGTTCATTCTGATACTGTCCCCCATGTTTGTAAGCTTTCTCACACGACGTTTTTATCTGAAGGGGGCTTCCTGCTTTCCCGACATTCGCACAGCAAAACAAGAAAAGAAAAAACTAGATTTTACTGTTGTAGATGCCTGTATGATGAACAGTTTTGAAGCGATTGTAAAGGTGGGCGGCTATATCATATTGTTTTCTGTACTGCTGACACTTATAAAGGAGCTGCCCTGGGAAAATCCGGCTTTAAACCTCCTGTTGCCTACATTGGAGGTAACAAACGGGATCTTAATACTTCATCAGTTTTCTTTTCCGTTTATTTTAGAATATCCGGCTATTCTCGCCCTTACCTCTTTCGGAGGGCTTTGTTCCATTGCACAGACGCAGTGTATGATTCAAAAAACCGGGTTTCCGATTCTTCCTTACATCATAGAAAAACTGGCTGCCGCACTGGCAGCCAGTCTCCTGGCATTATGTTATCTGTTTTTGCAAGGTCTTACCTTATAATCACATTTCCTCCAGACTGTTCTGCTCTGGATAATCCTGTGCGTTTTCGTCTGGAATCTCCAGTTCAGCACGATTAGAGCGCACTGTGTCATAACATTCCTGTAAAGAATTAATCAGGCCATCATACTTGGTTGCATAGCTGTCCAATGTATGTCCGATAATGCTCTCCGCGTTGGCGAGTAAATCATCTGTATACTGGATGGCCCCAATCCGGATCGCATTTGCATCTGAAGTGGCGTTGTCTATAATCTCCTGTGCCTGAGCTGTCGCCTGTGTAACGATCTCGTTTGCCTGGGCATACGCCTGCTGCATGATCTCATGTTCACTGACAAGTTCTGTTGTCTGCACTTGTGCTTCCTCAATCATCGCGTCTGCTTTCGCTTTTGCATCTGCAAGGATAGCATCTCGGTTGCTGATAATTTTTTGGTATCTCTTAATTTCATCCGGCGTCTTCATGCGCAGCTCTCTTAACAGCTCATCTAAATGTTCCTTATTTACAATAATCTTCGTTGTTGACAAGGGCTGAAATTTACAGTCTCTGTCAATATATTCTTCAATCTCTTCAATAATCTGTTCAATACGGCTACTCATTATTACACTCTCCTTTTGCGTTCATCTTTTCCCTTAATTTAACAGCTGCTGCTCCCGGCACAAATTGTGAAATGTCTCCCCCAAAAGCGGCAATCTCTTTCACTGTTGTAGAACTCAAATAAGAATATTCAATACTGGTCGTCAGAAACATGGTCTCGACATTGGGTTCCAACTTGTGATTTGTCTGTGACATCTGCAACTCGTATTCAAAATCTGTAATTGCCCGCAGTCCTCTGATTACAACATCCGCTTTCGTCTCTCTTGCAAAATCAATCAGCAATCCATGAAACGGGACAATTTTTACATTCGTTATGTCTTTTGTCACTTCTTTTAACATTTTAACACGTTCTTCTACAGAAAACAACGGCATTTTCGCATTATTATTCAATACTCCGACAATCAATTCATCCACTATTTTACAAGATCTGTGTATAATATCCAGATGTCCGTATGTAACCGGGTCGAAGCTTCCCGGATAAATTGCTCTCAACATATTTCTTCCTTTCCGGCACGTTCCAAAAATACATGTTTATTTGTTTTATATTCTTTTGTCTTTATCACTGCATACCCAAAGTCTTCGATATAAGAAAAATCGGTATCCTTTGCAGCCTCCACAATAATGACTGTGTCTTCATATACCAGTTCAGAGTCTTTCAGATAATGAAGTACTTCCCTTTCCAGTTCCTGGTGGTAAGGAGGATCCATAAAAATATAGTCAAATGTTCGTTCTCCTTCCAGACAATACAGCGCTGCCATGACATCTTTCGTAAGTGTCAGCGCCTTTTTCTCCAGCCTTGTCGTTTTTAGGTTACTCTTGATACATTCCATCGCTTTTGGATTCTTTTCAACAAACACAGCCTCCTTCGCTCCCCGACTTAACGCCTCAATTCCAATTCCGCCGCTGCCGCTGAATAAATCCAAAAAGACACAGTCATAAAGAAAGGGGGCAATCATATTAAATAATGTCTCCTTGATCCGATCGGTTGTCGGTCTAGTCTCAAGACCATCCAGAGTTTTTAATTGTAATCTCTTTGCACTTCCTGCAATCACTCTCATACTGCCACCTCACCAGCTTCAACTACGCTGAATTTTAGCAGAAAAAAGCACTCAGGTCAATCCTAAGTGCTTTCCTCTATAAAAAAATACTTATTTACCAGCCATCTGTTTTTCTTGCTGTTCAATCATTTTCTTGACCATATAACCGCCAACAGAACCATTCTGTTTGGAAGTAAGGTCTCCGTTGTATCCGTCAGTAAGCGGTACTCCTAATTCATTTGCTACCTCATACTTAAATTTGTCCAGTGCACCCTTAGCTTCTGGTACAGCTGCTCTGTTAGATGAACGACTTGCCATGTTACTTTTCCTCCTTTTGCAACTTTTTTGTAACTAATCGTTACGTCTCAAGTATTTTGTAACCCTTTTTAAGTTACAACCATAGTATATGGAGGATTCTATCTTTTACACTAGAAATTACTTCCTTTTTTGCTACATTTTTGCATTTTTAGTCTTGTTTTTATTTCTGCCGCAGTTTAAAGGGTTGTCTCCAGCATAACCTCTGACATATACCGCCAGAGCAGCTTTTTTAATTCCTGGTATTTTGGTTCTTCATAAGAGCAGGAGGTGTTTAAAATCCAGTCCGCTGCTTCACTTGCCTGCTTTAAAACTTCTGCATCCTGGAAGACATCCGCTACTTTAAAATCCATAATCCCACTTTGCCGTATTCCAAACAAATCTCCAGGCCCCCGCAGCTTTAAATCTTCTCCGGCAATGTAAAAACCGTCATTGGAATGGTTCAATATATCCAAACGTTTCCGCGTCTCTTTTGTCTTTGAAGCGCTCATAAAAATACAGTAGGACTGTTCCTTTCCACGTCCTACCCTGCCACGCAGCTGATGAAGCTGCGCAAGTCCAAAGCGTTCCGCATTTTCAATCATAATAACCGTTGCATTGGGGACATCAATTCCAACTTCAACCACTGTAGTAGATACAAGTATCTGAATTTCGTTTTTTGAGAAAGCTTCCATAATACTGTCTTTTTCCGCCTGCTTCATCCTGCCGTGCAAAACGCCAATCTGGATTTCTTTTCCCATCACGCTTTCTAACTCTCTCGCATAATCCAACACATTTTCCGCTTCGAGATGTTCGCTTTCTTCTACCATTGGACAGATGATATAGCATTGTCTTCCTGCCGCAATCTGTTTTTGCATAAAAGAATATGCGGTATTCCGATATCCGGTATCCACCACACAATTTTTAATTGGAAGCCTGTTCTTCGGTAGTTCATCGATAATGGAAATATCCAGATCTCCGTATAAAATAATCGCAAGCGTGCGGGGAATCGGCGTGGCGCTCATAACAAGAATATGTGGCCACTTTCCCTTTCCTGCCAGCGCCTCTCTTTGCCTGACACCGAACCTGTGCTGTTCATCTGTCACTACAAAAGCAAGCCTGTGATAGGAAACTTTTTCCTGTATCAGCGCATGTGTCCCGATAATAATCTGGACTTTGCCACTTTCAATCCGTTCATATGCAAGACGTTTTTCCTTTGCTCCCATTGACCCTGTCAAAAGTTCCGTCTGCACCTGCAATCCATACTCTTCCAGTATTTTCGTGATATTTGCGTAATGCTGGCGCGCCAGAACCTCTGTAGGTGCCATCAGTGCTCCCTGATACCCGTTTAGGGCGGCAGACAAAAGTCCCAGAACGGCTACAATCGTCTTTCCTGAACCTACATCTCCTTGCACCAACCTGGACATTACATATTTTCCCTCTAAATCTGTACAGATTTCCTCCCAGACTTTCTTTTGAGCATTTGTCAGCTCATACGGCAGAGCGTCAATAAATTTATCAATTTCAGGCCGCCTTCGCAGGGGAAAGTGATTTTTAACACGTTCCCCGCCTGCTTTCATCTGTCTTAACGATAAAATAAAAATTAAAAATTCATCAAATACGACTCTTTTTCTTGCACGATAAAAAGATGCCTTTTCCTCTGGAAAATGCATCTTTTGTACTGCATCTGCATAGCAGCAAAGTCCGTATCTTTCACAAATTTCCAACGGAAGAAAATCCCATTTTGGATCGAGCAGTGTAAACGCCTGCTTTACAGCCTTTCCTACCGCATTGTTTGTAAGACCTGCTGTAAGCGGATAGACAGGCTGCATAGTATCCAGCTTCTTTTCATAATTAGAAGCCGGATAAAAAATTTCCGGATGCTCCATAAGAAGCTGATCCCTTCTCCTGACAATCCGCCCCCGTAATATAATAGTTCCGCCTTTTGAAAGCGTGTTTTTTAAAAATGGCATCCGAAACCAGATTACTTTCATTGTTCCGGTTATATCTTTGACATAAATGGTCGTAATCTGCATATTCCGGCTTCCGCCTGTCTGCACCCTGCCGAAAACAACGCCCGATATAGCAACCGTTTTTCCTTCCTCTGCCTCTCGGATCGCCACAGGCGGCTCATATACCTCATAGCTTCTCGGATAAAGAGAAAGTAAATCTTTGATTGTATAAACATGGAGCTTCTCAAACAGTTTTTCTGTCTTTTCTCCCACACCCTTTAAGGCACTGATTCTGGAATTTATATCCATTTTCCTACTCCACAGATATTACATAATAGTAGATTGGCTGTCCGCCCGCATGCATGTCAACATCCACATCCGGATATAATTCTTCTACTTCTTTTGCAAAGCGCAGAGCGTCCTCTTCTAAAACATCCTGACCATAGTACAGACTGATCAATTCAGAATCTTCCTCCACCAGCTTAGAGAGCATTTCCTTTGCCGTCTGCTCTACAGACTGACCTACCGAGAGAATTCCGGCATCGCCAATTCCCATGATGTCGCCCTCGTGGATTTCTTTGTCATCAATGCGCGTATCCCTTACGGCATACGTAATCTGTCCGGTCTTTACATTGGCGATTCCTTCCTTCATCACATCCACATTGGTGTCAATGTCTGCCTCAGGCATATAGTTGATAACCGCAGTAATTCCCTGCGGTACAGTCTTGGTAGGAATCACGAGAATATCCTTGTCTTTTGTAAGAGACTGCGCCTGGTTTGCCGCCAGAATGATATTTTTATTGTTAGGAAGTATAAAAATATGCTCCGCATTGACATGGTCGATTGCCGTCAGCATATCCTCCGTACTCGGATTCATCGTCTGACCGCCCTCAATGATATAGTCTACTCCCAGTTCACGGAAAATATCATTCATGCCTTCCCCTATAGAAACTGCAATAAATCCCACTGGTTTGCGCGGTTCTTTCTTCTCTTTTTTCTGCTGGGCGGCCACTTTTTCTGCATCCCGTATCAGTTTTTCCTGGTGTTCCTCTCTCATATTGTCAATCTTCATACGTGAGAGCTGGCCATAAGTAAGCGCCTTTTGGATCGCAAGTCCGGGATCATTTGTATGGACATGAATTTTTACTATGTCGTCGTCTGCCACACAGACAATCGAATCCCCAATCGACTCCAGATATGCTTTGAATTCTGTCTCCTCCTGGTCTGTGAACGCTTTCTCTGTCATAATGATAAATTCTGTACAATACCCAAATTTGATGTCTGCCTCTGCCTGCGCGCTTGGCTTTACAATCTTAGTACCGCCGCTTGATTCTATCGCTGAATAATCGATTTCTTTTCCTAGAAACGCATCATACGCACCGGTCAGTACTTCTAAAAGCCCCTGTCCGCCGGAATCTACGACCCCTGCCTCTTTTAATACCGGAAGAAGCTCCGGCGTTTTATCGAGTACCTCCTGTGCATGGGAGAGAACCTCCGGAAGAAACTCTTCCAAATCATCTGTTGTTTCTGCCAGCTCTGCCGCCTTTTGCGCAATTCCTTTTGCCACAGTAAGAATCGTACCTTCCTTTGGCTTCATAACAGCTTTGTAAGCCGTCGCAGTTGCCCGTTCGCACGCTTTCGCCAAAATCGGAACATCGATCTCTTTGCAGTCCCTTATCTCTTTTGTAAATCCTCTTAAAAGCTGTGAAAGAATCACACCTGAATTTCCCCTTGCCCCACGCAGAGAACCAGAGGAGATAGCCTTGGAAATCGCAGTCATATCCGCTTCTTTTAGCGCACTTACCTCTTTTGCCGCCGACATGATCGTCAAGGTCATGTTCGTTCCCGTATCTCCATCTGGAACTGGAAAGACATTCAGTTCATTGATAAATTCTTTTTTCGCTTCTAAATTTGCCGCACCGGCAAGAAACATTTTCTGAAGCATCTTAGTGTCTATCGTTTTAATACTCACGATAAATATCCTCCTTAATCAATCACTCTGACACCTTCAACGAAGATGTTTATTTTATCTACCGTCATTCCGGTGAATTCTTCCACCTTGTATTTTACGTTGTTCATAAGGTTATCAGAAACAGACAAGATATTCACCCCATATGATACAATCACATGAAAATTCAATGTCAGAATGTTGTCCTCTGAAATCTCAACCTGGATTCCATGTGTCAGACTTTCTCTCTTTAGAAGTCTTACCAGGCCATCCTTCATATTCACCGCTGCCATACCAACGATTCCGAAACACTCCACAGCAACGGAACCGGCATATTTTGCAATCACTTCTGGATTTACTGTAATAATTCCAAGTTCTGTGCTCATACTTCCTTTCATCATATATTCCCTCCAATTCTGAAATGGATTTCGCTCACAAACAGCGTCCATATCTGGGACGCTGATACGTGTATTATACTATCTCTTCCACAAATTTACAATATAGATTCATAAACTGCGCTTAAAATGTCCAATATAGAATCTGTCGGCATGCCCGCTGTGTCCATACAAATGTCATACTGCTCCATATCCTCCCAGCGGCAGTCCGTATAAGTGTTATAGTAATACCGCCTCTGCTTGTCAATTTTTTTAATGAGATACGCGGCCTCTTTCTCGTCCACCGAAGCACGCTCCATGATCGTCTTCACACGTTTATGAAACGGAGCATAGAAAAAGATATTGCGGACATTTTCTCTTTCTCTTAGTATATAGTTTGCACATCTGCCGACAATAATACAATCTTCTTTATCTGCAAGCTCTAAAATCAATTCTTTTTCAGTCTCAAACAAAACATCATTCATAGGCTCATAGCGGAAACGGCGGTTCATCTGCATGTCGTCCTCTACCGGATATCTCCACGGATCTGCCCTTTTTTCATCTACCTTCAGCAATTCCTCGTAAGAAATATTGTTCTCTTTACTGGCGAGATAAATCAGCTCTTTATCGTAATAATGAATGCCGAGCCTTTCTGAGAGCTTCTGTGCAATAGACCGTCCATTACTGCCATATTGTCTTCCTATCGTAATAATCCTTTTTTTCATAACTGACCCCGCTTTCTGCTTATATTCAATCATTTCTATGGCATTTTCTTACTGTAATTTTAACATGAAAAAAGAAATCTGTGAACCTGAAAAGATAAAATAGAAAAAATGCTTGCATTCATTTCATCTTTCTGTTAGAATATCATTGTTATGAGCCTATATGGACGAGTTCAGATTGTTAGGAGGTGCAATGATGGCTAAATGTGCTATTTGTGAAAAGGGTGCTCACTTTGGAAATAATGTAAGTCACTCTCATAGAAAAACACCAAAAATGTGGAAATCAAATGTAAAATCCGTTCGTGTAAAAACAGAAGGCGGATCCAAAAGAATGTATGTATGTACATCCTGTCTGAAATCCGGACGCGTGGAACGCGCATAATAAAAATCAATGTTTACTGATACGGAAAAACTGCCATATATAGAGGAACGATTCTACTTCTTCTATAGATGGCAGTTTTATTAACAGCAAAACAGCTTATACCCTAATATAAGAAAGGCAATGATAATGATGACTCCCCATACCAAATTTGAAAGCAGCATCATTAGAAACATTCCCAAAGCCATCCAAAACAACGCGAATCCAATTACTCGTTTCATCTCTTTCACTTCCGGCTGCTTGCTTATTTCTATTTTATGACTCGGAGCTCCTTATTATTCCTGCTCCTTTTTCTCCTCTTTCGTTTCAGAATTTAAAATGTCCATAACGTCATCTTCTGTAACCTTATCCTCCTTTTTGGATGTAAAACGATCTACTACATCCGGTACCATATCCAGAATTTTTGTAATGGTGTCCTGGTTTTTAATATTTACAAGTCGGGTCTTTCCGCCTTGAATGACAATCACCGCGCTGGGCGTGACTTTTCCGCCAATCCCTCCCATTCCCTTTTCTTTCTTATCACCCAGAAAGGAACCCGCACCGATTCCAAATGATACGTCCACAAGAGGGAGGATGATTGTATCGTTAATATGAATTGCATCT
This sequence comes from Mediterraneibacter flintii, assembly GCF_055387595.1. Classification (NCBI taxonomy): domain Bacteria; kingdom Bacillati; phylum Bacillota; class Clostridia; order Lachnospirales; family Lachnospiraceae; genus Mediterraneibacter; species Mediterraneibacter flintii. The sequence continues at coordinate 1,975,304 of NZ_AP031405.1, read as the reverse complement.
CCCACCACTGTCTTAGAGGATATCACACCGTCCATTCCTTTAAACAATGATTCTACTGTTGATTTAAAATTTGTTTCCTCTGCCATAATAAAATGCCTCCTTGATGATTGTTTTTATCTGTTCTAAAACTGAAAATTTCTTATGTCTTTGATTGTTTGCCGCACCTGCTTATTCCACAGCATATTCCATAAGAAGATTACAATATATATTCCCCGTATTTTTCCCTGTATATATGCTTGTCCTTTCAATATCTTATTTTCAAAGTCTGGTTCCAGCTGTACATGTTCTCCGATAAATGGATAGATTAAGCTGATACCTCCAAGTACATAACCTGTTACCGCAGGATCCGAAAAGCCAAATATAAGGCTTGCTTCAAGCACGTCTGGCTTTAAAAAAGCAAAGAATCTTTTTGTCTCTTTTATCCCTTTTTTGAAAGCCATCTTATGAGCCTCTGCAGCGATAAATGTTTGAATATATTCTTTTTTCTTTATGAATGATTTTATAGTATCACAGATTTTTCGGAATGTATATCGAATCTTGCTGCCTATTTTCTTCCTGCCGCCAACACTCTTTGTTGGCTGTTCATTTTTCTTTACACATTCCTTTGGTTCTTTTCTTTGTTCTGTTCGTTCTCGTCCTGGCGCATCCTCTTGTTTTTCCTTTACCTTTTCCTTTTCCTCCTTTGATGCTTCTGTTCCTTTTTTTGTACTCTTTGTATCTGAAAAAGAGGCAACGGGCTTCTCTGTTTTTTTATAGGAAGAAAATCTCTTCCATAAAATGCGGATTTTCCACTTTACAGCTCCATCTTCATAGAGAATTCTTCCTCTTATCAGATGAAACAAATAGGAAAACTCTGCCGCCATTCCAAGCGTCTCTATATTTCCTAAGCATTTTACCTTGCCCTTGTAATGAAATCCTGCAAAAAGGAGTATCAGGCTTAGAAGAAGGAACAGAACAAATATGATAAGAAGGATCCAGCCTAAAATCTGTAACGTGAACAGAATGATATGTACCATCAGCCTTTATACCCTGCCCTTTCAAATTCTTCCTGCCGCTTTAACAAAAAACGGCGTATATGAAGCTCTCCTGTTTCTTTGTATACCTTTCTGGAAATCTCCTCTATAACTAAGAGCGCTTCCTCGTACCCAGAAACTATCCCTACAATAAAAAGACTGGCATTTTCAAAAACATGCTGTTTTATAAGCATACTTGAAAAGATTTCCAATTGGTTTTGTTCCCCTTGTGCCAGCGCAATGATATAGACTTGCGGCTGCAATTTGTTTTTCTGTAATTTTTCCACAATTTTCTCTTTTTTATTCTTCCAGACGTCACTCATATATAAATCACAGTAAAATGTCATCTGCATTGTCTATATCCCCTTGTACACCGACGCTATTATTTTCTATTGATAATAATACGAATCCAGAATCTGCTTTGCTATCGGAACAGCCTTTGCCCCGTCATTTCCGTCATACCCTTCGATAATGACACTGATTACCAATTCAGGGTTTTCTACATTTGTAAATCCTACAAACCAGGAATGCATCTTTTCCCCATCTGTCATACTGTATTCTGCTGTCCCTGTCTTTCCCGCGACAGTATAAGAGCCGCCGTTAAACAAAGAGCCTGTCCCTTCCTGCACAACCGCTTCCATATATTCCTTTAGCTTGGAAGCTTCCGAAGAAGACATCAGCTTCTTATAGCTTTTGGGCACATTCTTTCGTATCTCACTGCCCGTATAATTTGTCACTTTGTCTACCAGATATGGCTCCATCAATGTGCCGCCGTTTGCAATCGCCTGTGTAATCAGCGCCATGTGGTAAGGGCTTACCAATGTCTTTCCCTGCCCCATAGCTGTCATCATCATTTCAGATCCACTTGTATCCTCTGTTACGGCAAACGAACCCTTAGAGTAATCCAGCACAGACGGAAGAGACTTATTAAACAGCAAATCCTCTGCCGTTTTTCTATAAGAAGTTTTATCCAGAGACAGTCCGATATTTGCAAAAGATGAATTACAGGAATTCGCGAAGGAGCTGCGCAAATCCTCCCACCCATGTACGGTACCGTCAAAGCAAGGAATTGTTGTATTTTCTGCTGTAATCTCTCCCGTACAGTCATAGCTGTAGTCTTCATAATTTTCATTCTCACGCATAAATTCCAGCGTTGTTACAATTTTAAATGTAGACCCCGGGGCATAAGACCCCTGTGTGGCACGGTTTAAAAGAGGGCTTCCATTCCCTTCCGTATTTAAATATTCCCATTCGCTCTCGACCGTATTAGGATCATAAGTAGGACTTGAAACCATAGAAAGAATCTTTCCTGTGTCTGCCTCCATAATCACTACCGCCCCTTTATTGCTCCCGAGGGCATCATATGCCGCCTGCTGCAGATCTGCATCCAGCGTTGTCACAACCGTATCTCCGATGTTTTTTTCTCCCTTAAAAGAATTTGTGATTTTTTCTACAAAAAAAGCATTGGAGGTCAGAAGTTCAAAATTTTCCACAGATTCCAGTCCGCTTTTTCCTGTTTCATTACTGTATCCGACTACATGAGCAAATGCTGCTCCATACGGATATGTTCTTGCTTCTGTCCCATCGTCCAGAACGTCTGTCTGGGCAAGCACATTTCCGTCTCTGTCCGTAATACTTCCCCGTACCACTCGGTTAGCAAATGCATCCTGTCTCTCGTTATAGGGACTGTTTACAATCGTTTTTGCTTTTACAATGTTAAAATAAACAATATACGCCATCAGTGCAAGAAACAGAATTACAAAAAGATACGTAACCCTAGCGAATTCTTTGTTTCGGGACTTCTTCGAAACGTGGTTTTTCTTTTGTTGTTTTCTTTTTGGTCGTCCTTCTCGATTCATCTCTTAATTCTCTCTCTTTTCTTAACTCTCTTTCACGTCTTTTCTCTATCTTTGCCTCTTCATCTTCTCTTAATATATAGAGTCCCTGTATAATACCAAACATAATCATCGTGCTCAGCATCGAACTGCCCCCATAGCTTACAAGTGGAAGCGTCACACCGGTAGAGGGGATAAATTTTGTCACCCCGCCGATTGTCAGAAATACTTGGAAAATATAACAGGTTCCCAACCCTAATGCTACCAGCTTATAAAACTGATTGCGAATTTCCATCGCAATGTTCAGAAACATAACATAACAGCTTACACAGATTAGAATCAGACAGAGTGCAAAAATAAGCCCCATCTCCTCTGCAATCGCCGAGAAAATAAAATCCGTCTCTGCTACCGGAATACTGTCCGGCAGGCCTTGGAACAGTCCCATACCAAACCAGCTTCCAGTTCCAATGGCAAATAAGGACTGTGCCACCTGATATCCGCCTTCACTGTAGGAGGCAAAGGGATCCTTCCAGACAGATACTCTTACTTTAATATGTGCAAACAGGTGATACCCAATCACCGCCGCCGCGCTTCCTGCCGCAATTCCTGCCGCAGCATATAAAGGTTTTCTCGTCGCTACATAAAGCATAATCAAATACACAACGAATAAAATAAGCGCGGCCCCTAAATCTGTAGACAGTACGAGAATCAACACATGTGCCGCTGCCACAGCAGTAGTAATCACAACATTTTTAAAATTTGTAGACTTCTTTAGACTTGCCGCCACATAAAATACAAACAGAATTTTCACAAATTCTGACGGCTGGATTCCAAAGCCAAATACTGTAAATCCCAGCTTCGCACCTCCAGAGCTCACTGCAAAAACCGCCACGAGCAGCAAGGCTGCCACTCCCACGCCTGCATAGATATAAGTCCAGTCAGCAAGGGACTTCAGCTTTTTTATCAATATTGGCACAATCAGCCCGAATGTCACGCCGAGCGCAATAAAAATCATCTGCTTTATGGCATTGTCAAAAGGCACCTCATTGTCATACGACAAACGGGTAATCATAATCATTCCCGCATTCATCAGCATACACATATTATTGACAACCAATCTGGATACATTCGGATATATAAGATTATATAATAAAATAACCGCCAGAAATACAATCGCCTGCACCGCATATATAAACAGGATCTTCATATCCTCTGTCTTCAAATACATTACAATATATGCCACCAGCTGCAATGTAAACATCAATACATCTTGTCTGATGAGCACACGCTTTTCATCATCTTCATAGTTTTGCGCAAAAATAGAAAAACATGAAAATGTATATGCCGCCATTAAAATAATAATGATATATTTCGATAATTCTACAATGATATTAACCACAATTTCACCTGCTCTTAAATAATTCCCCGCTTGAAATGCCCTCTGGTATATACAGATTGGGACGTGTCAGCTGTTCTTTTTCCGGCGAGATGCAAATCCGCCTGCTTTAGTATTTCCAAAGTCTGTTCTTTTCTTTCCACTGTAAACTGAAGACGCACGCTTTTTGGCGCCAGCTTTTCTATCGTCTCTGTATAATCTGCCAGATAAAGTGCGGAGGTATTATACATCACATTATAACAGAGACTGCAATAATTTTTAACCGGAAATTGATTCTGATACCGGTCAGTCAGCATGCAGATTCCAGATTCACCCCTGCATTTTTGAACGGTTTTTGTAATACACTGTGCACTTATCATCACCGGAAGATGCCCATATATAATCAACTCTGCATTTTCAATTCCTAACTGCGCCAGTTCCTTTGCATTTAGCTCCAACGGAGCCGTAAATTCTCTCAGTCCCTGTGCCTGAAAAAAATGTTTGCCAGACTGATTGAATACATATAGATTATGGTCCAGAATTATCTGCTTGTCAAATCTCTGTTCCTTTAAAAATTGAATTTCTTCATAATTTCGTACAAGTACTCCGTCCATACCTGCGGCATAAAATTCGCTGTATGCCTCTTTTAAACGCACAGCCGCTTCCTCTCGGAATATATGCGGCAGCGCATAGAAAACTTCTATATTCTTACGCTGCAGATTTTCACAGACTGCCCGAATTTCCTTTGAAGGCATAAGCCCTCCGCTAACCCCAACGTCCAAATACACGCGAAACAGCCGGATTTTTTCCTGCCGCTGTGCCTCTCCTTTAAAAAATTCCTCCACCGCGAGAAGCTGTTCTTCTGACTCTACCAGCACAGATAACAGAGGATATAGGTTTTCTTTGTTTATCTGTTCCTCTTTTTCTCTTACTGTTAGAGGGGTATCCGCCATTGCTTCCTTGACTTTCATTTTCCTTCTATATATCTGACATACCTCTCTTTCCAGCTGTTCGAGCGCAGATCTTCTGATTTGTTTTATCTGCTGCACGGGAAGAAATGCTCCTTCCTCCATTTCAATTTCCAGCGTTTCAAATTCAAACGGGGTATTTCCTGTTTTTCTAAGCTGCGCCTCTATCTCCTCTCTTTCAAGAGGTCTTGTCTGTGCTTTTTGAACACATGCTTCTGTCTGCACCTGGACACACACGTCTTTCATTGTCAAAATAAAAACAGCCGGTTTTCCTTTTAATAAACGAAAAAGTCCATGTATTTTCTCCTGTTTTTTTGAAAACACATATTTCTTATCCAGTTCATCTAAAAGCGCCTGATTCCGGATTCTGTTTAATATTGTCCCCTTCTTGTAGTATGTATGTTTCGGGACTAAAAAAGACACCCTCTGTTTCTTATGAAACTCTTTTCCAAACGTATAGTTATCCCGTTCTTTTGTCAACTCTAGTATATCTCCCTTATGGATATCCGTAAGCGCCTCAGCCGTCACCTCTCTGCCCTTTTGTACAAGTATTTTTACAGCAGGTACTCCGGCATGATTGGGCCTGTCCAAGGCCAACATCTCCCTGCCATTGTGTTTTTTATAATATCCTGTATGGAAGCCTCCGCGGTTATAAATATCCTTGAGCTGTTCTAAATCTGCCTGGTCTACCTTATAACCCGCTTTCCCCTTTTCATAATACATATCTAGGTATTTCCGGTACATAGCAATGACTGCCGCCACATATTCCGGTTTTTTCATTCTGCCTTCTATTTTAAATGAATTTATCCCTGCCTCTGCCATCTCTGGAAGCAGCTCCAATGTACAGATGTCTTTTAAGCTTAGAAGGTATCCTTTTTTCTCTTTTGCAGTATATGGAAGTCTGCATGGCTGGGCACACTGTCCTCTGTTTCCGCTTCTGCCTCCAATAAAGCTGCTTAACAAGCATTGACCGGAATAACAATAACACAAGGCTCCATGTACAAAGCATTCTACGTCCATCTTCGTTTCGCTTCGTATCCTGCGAATCTCTGCAAGTGACAGTTCTCTGGCAGGAACAACTCTTTTTACACCATATTCTTTTAAATATTGTGCTCCATATACATTCGTAATTGTCATCTGTGTGCTGGCGTGTATTTCTAAATCAGGGAAATAAGCTCTGACAAAGGACAAAACACCTGCATCCTGCACAATTACAGCATCTAATCCCTGACAATACAACGGCTTTAGATAGGCATACAATTCCTTCATCTCACTGTCCTTTAAAAGTGTATTCACAGTCAGATACAGCCTCTTTTTGTGCAGATGTGCATAATCCACTGCATCCAAAAGCTGCTGGGACGTAAAATTATCTGCATAGGCGCGCGCTCCGAAGCGCATGCCTCCGGCATACACAGCGTCGGCGCCTGCATTTATGGCAGCGACAAAGCTATCATAGGACCCTGCCGGCGCTAAAATTTCTATTTTTTCTTCCATTCTGGACATACTTTTATTCTCCTGCGTTATTTTCTCTGTTAAAAGCGGACAGCTTACACGCCTGCTTCTGCATATAAGAGATGGGATGTCCGGCAAAAGCCAAACACCCCATATTTATCTTACAATGAAGCTTTTCCGACTTTCAATGGCAGATTCCTATCTTCTCCGGTTCTTCATCTCTGTCTCTAATTTTACAATCTGCATCTGGAGGTCGTTATTGTCCTCTTTTATCTTGGCAAGCTCTTTCTCCGCATTTTCCAGTTTAATCTGGGCGGAAATCAATTCATGCTTTAAATCATACATTTCTTTGTCTTTCAGTTCAATATCACTTTCCAGGGAATCTCCCTGTTTTTTCGCCTTAAAATAATCATCCGCGATATTCAGGGCAAGAAGTACATTCCGCGTATCAGCGCTCTGTTTGCGATACCCTTCGCTGTTTGCGCACTCTGTAATTTTATGGTTCAGATAGGAAGATACTTTCTGAAGATACTCCTCACCTTCAAAACCGCTTAAGGTATAAACTTTTCCTCCAATTAATACTTCTGTATAATGCTTTGCTGAACTCATAACTTCCTCCTCGCGTTTCTTAACTGTTATTATAAACTATTTACAGATAAAAACCAACTATTTTTTGGTATCTCAACCAGGAAGTAACATTTTTTGCATATTTAGGATTCGGGTGTCAAAAGGTAACTTTTGCAAATGCTTCCGGTAATTTTCACAAAAAGATAACTTGCCAGACGACTTTATGCGCGATGGAGATGAAACTCAAAAATCTCGGAAGCCTTTGCTGACGTGATTTTCGTATTAAGAGGTTCATCGGAATGCTCCGCGCACCGGAGTCTGAAAAGTTACTTTTTATGAAAAGTGACAAGAGAATTTAAATAAGTTACCTTTTGACACCCGAATCATATTTAGAATATCTAGAGCGAAAGGCCCAGATGTGTATATGCAAAGTCTGTCACAATCCTGCCGCGCGGAGTTCTCTGGATAAATCCGTTTTTTAATAAATACGGTTCATACACGTCTTCTAGTGTACCTGCATCTTCCGAAATCGCCGCCGCTAATGTATCAAGCCCTACAGGACCGCCCTGAAATTTTTCTATCATAGTCTTTAAAATATTTCTGTCTATCGTATCCAGTCCATATTTGTCGACATCTAAAAGATCTAATGCAAGATTTGTCACTTCCTCTGTTATGACACCGTCATATTTCACTTGTGCAAAATCTCTTACTCTTTTTAACAGACGATTTGCCAGACGCGGCGTTCCCCTGGAACGTCTTGCTAGTTCTATCGCCCCCTCTGGTTCAATTTCCACTCCCAGCAATGCGGCTGAACGTATAATAATTGTTGCAAGCTCCTTCTCTGTATAGAATTCCAGCCGGTGTATCACTCCAAATCGGTCTCTCAATGGTGCCGTCAGCATACCTGCTCTGGTTGTAGCTCCAACAAGCGTAAATTTAGGAAGATCCAGGCGAATCGAACGTGCGGTAGCTCCTTTTCCAATCATAATGTCAATGGCGTAATCTTCCATTGCAGGGTACAGTACTTCCTCCACCTGCCGGTTTAATCTGTGGATCTCATCCACGAACAGTACATCTTTTTCCTGTAAATTATTTAGAATCGCCGCTATTTCTCCTGGCTTTTCTATAGCCGGCCCACTCGTCACCTTTAGATTCACGCCCATCTCATTTGCGATAATTCCGGCCAGAGTTGTTTTTCCCAGCCCGGGCGGGCCGTAAAAAAGAACATGATCCAGTGCTTCTTTTCTTTCCTTTGCCGCCTTAATGTAAATAGCCAGTGTCTCTTTCGCCTTTTCCTGACCAATATATTCCTCTAAACGCTGCGGACGCAGACTGCTTTCAATTTTAATATCCTCTTCCAGATTTTCTGTTGTAATAATTCGTTTTCCCATTTTTCCCGCCTATTCTATACTATTTTCCAATTTGGAATCTCCTTCTTTAGAATAAATGTTTCAACGCTTCTTTTAGAGTCTCCTCGACAGTGGCAAGATTTCCAGCTTTTTTGACTGCCCGCAGGCTTTCAGAGCTTCCATATCCAAGCGCAACCAATGCTTGTACTGCTTCTGACTGAATTTCACCTGTAAGAGCGTCCGTCTCTGTAGACACCGCATTTCTTCCTGGATTTAAAATTTCCTCTATATCCAGCTTGTCTTTCAGTTCAATAATCAACTTTTCCGCCGTCTTTTTCCCGATTCCCGGAGCTTTGGAAATGGCTTTGGCATCTCCGGAAAGCACTGCACAACGCAGCTCATCACCAGACAGATTGGATAAAATATTCAATCCACCCTTCGGGCCAATTCCACTAACACCAATGAGCAGTTTAAACAGCTCTAAGTCATCTCTCGTCAAAAATCCAAATAGCTGCATTGCATCCTCTCTGACATTCAGATACGTATATATTTTAACCTCACTGCCTAATGCCGGTAAAAGTCCCATCGATTGCTCCGGCATATAGATACCATATCCCACTCCGCCTACATCCACAATTGCTTTTTCCCTCTCAAGCGATGCAAGTTCCCCTCTGATATATGAAATCATATGTATTTCCTTTCTTTAATTAGATTACAAAATCCACTCTGTTTTCTCAATCCGGTTCCTTCATTGTCCTAGTTTCATTTTTGCAGTACGTTTCAGCACAGCGTCAGACACCACGCCGATCAGCGCGCCTGTCAGTGCACCCGCCACAAGAAGGACAGGAAGATAATATCCGATTTTCACCGTCGCTACTACTGCCATCGCTATACCAAGCTGTCCTATATTGTGAAAGACCCCGCCTGCAATGCTTACACCAATGACACTGAAAGTCCCTCTCTTTTTTAGAATATACATCACAAGCAGACTGAAAATCCCTCCTGCCAAGCTGTATACGATGCTAAAAAGATTGCCGAACAAAAAGCCGGAAAGAAGAATCCGTACAACTGAAAGCAAAAATGCTTCTCTGACAGTTCCTTTATACAGCATAATCACGATGATAAGATTTGCAAGTCCTAATTTCACTCCGGGAATCCCAAATTGAATGGGAATCAAAGTTTCCACATAACTGAAAATCAGCGCCAACGCTGTAAATACACCAAAATATGCCGCCCTGTTTTTCAAAATATCTCCTTTCCCGTAGGTTTCACTGCTTGTATTAATTCGTCATCGCATCCACTGTATTTTCCTCTTCACCGCGTATAGTTACCACGATTTTATTCGGAAGACAGATAATACTCTCCCCGTCTTTTGAGATCGCCTTATGGTGGACGCACAATAAGTCTGGACAACTCGCCTCTTTCATCTTAACTTGTCCGTTTTCGATTACAAGTACGTTCATACCGCTTATGTCTATCGTCTGATCTTCATCCAGTCTATAGGTTCCATAGAATTTTTTATCCACTGTGACTTCCACCTGCTTTTTTTCACTTTCCGGTTTTAAAAGCCAAATTCCAAAAAAACATGCAGCCACCGCGAAAACAATCCCCAGTAAAATCCAGTCATTTTTTTTCATCTTTTAACCTCTTTACGGATTATCATAGCATACCACTATTTAGAATGCAATCACATGTTCGATTGTACTTTTTTACAAAACCCACTATAATAAAAAATAATTATATGATAAGCGAGGTACTTATGAGACGTTTTCTTCCCTTTATTCTTTCTTTCTCTGTCATATTGTCTCTTTTTGGTTGTTCTTCTCCTCCCGCGAATGAGAAACAACAGATTACCGGAGTCTATTTTGACACGGTTGTCACACTCACTGTCTGGGGTGCGGACGACGAAATTCTGGCACACTGTGAACAGTTGTGTGAACAATATGAAAATTTATTCAGCCGTACTGTAAAAACCAGTGATGTATCCCGCATCAATTCCTCCAGAGGAACTCCTGTTACCGTTTCAGACGAAACAGCAGAGCTCATACAGAAAAGTCTTGACTATGCAGCTTGCTCTAACGGAAAATTCGATATTACCATTGGTACAGTCAATCGCCTATGGGACTTTCAGGACAATGAAGAAAAACAACTTCCAGATCCAGAATCGATCGAAGAAGCACTCTCTCATGTCAATTATCAAAATGTAAAAGTAACCGGAAATACCGTCACACTGACAGATCCAGAAACACAGATCGACTTAGGTGGTATCGCCAAAGGATATATCGCAGATCAGTTAAAAGAATATCTTAAGAGTGCCGGAATTGAGCATGCGCTCATTAACCTGGGCGGAAATATTCTTGCCCTCGGCGGTCATTATGACGGAACCCCCTTTGAAATTGGAATTCAAAAACCATTCGATGAAACCGGTACTGCTCTTACATACTTAGAGGTTACCGATCGTTCTGTTGTATCTTCTGGAAATTACGTAAGATATTTTGAAAAAGACGGCAAAATTTATCACCATATTCTTGATCCAGATACAGGGTATCCATGCGAAAACAATCTCCTGCAAGTCACGATTCTATCTGATAGCTCCATAGACGGAGATGCCTTAAGCACTGCCTGCTACAATCTTGGACTAGAAAAAGGTATGGAACTCATTCAAAGCCTGGACAACGTAGAGGCCATATTCGTAACAGATGACTATCAACTACACTACAGTAATGATATATAAATTTAATTGACGAAATGGTTCGCGCAAGAGGGGGCAACGCTCTGGCTATATCTGCTCTTCTAGTGCAGATTTTTTAGCCTTATTTAATCCATCTTTGATTGCCTGTTTTCCTTTCTTTCTGAATCTCATTTCAAAAAGGACGATACACACCAGGGAGAGTAGAATTGTCTTGAACAGAGGATTTTGAAATCCAAAGACATGAAAGAGCGCATAGGCCATACATGAAGATAAAATCATGGAAATACAGTAAAGCACGATTATATATCTGTTTAAAAATTCTTCTTTCATGGATAGAAAATATTTGTCCCATTCAACAGGATTTTTCTTTATGGAAATTCCTTTTCCCCATACTGTTAGCAAAATAAGTCCTAACATCAATCCTTTTTCTAAGACTATTTTTATCACAATAATAAGTAAGAACCATACCCATTCCATTTTCAACACCCCTTAAATATGTTTATTATATTCTTCTATCAATTTTTGAATGGTTTCTGTATCTTCTTCCAGCATTTCCGCAATTTCTTCCGCTGCATATCCCTTCTGTACTTTCTTTTCTACCAGTTCTTTTAATTTTTGTGTTAAACCTTCTTTTAAACCGGAAGCATGTCCCTCCGAAAGTCCCGCAGCAAGACCTTCCTTACGGCCTTCTTCGCGCCCCTCTTTGCGTGCTTTTTCCTGGTCCAATATCTTTTCTTCCCATGCCTGCATGTATTTCACTCCAATCTTTTCACTGGATTTGATGGCGTGGATCCGTTTCTGGATATTATGTATCCTCTCACTGGTACAGGAGGCGCTTACTTCTTCTGTGGTGTGCTCCATATACCTTAGCAGCTCTATCAGTTCTTGTGATACTCCTTCTGTGTGCTGTCCGCGGGTATTTAAAAATATCCGTACAGCGCCGTCCTGCAAGAATAACCCCGGTACTTCCTTACACTGCATCTGGAAGGTATATCGGTATAACCCATAGCCGAACAGATCAAAGGGACAGATAAGAATAATGTAGACGGGATTCAGCTTTTGAAATCCCACTTCTCCCGGCTTTAAGAGGTTGGAATCGATAAGCGCCTGGTAAAACCGGCTCCGTTTCGGCAGATTTCCGGTATCCTCTCTCTGCACCTCTGTGTTGTATATGCGTTCCTCTTCATCCATTGCCCAGACATCCAGACGGACATACCGGTTCAAGGGATGGGTGCGCTGCTCTTTTTCTGTCTGGGGCAGGAGCTTTAAGACAACCTCCCTTCCCAGAATAATCTCCAGCATGTCCCGCATTGTATCCGGATCATCAGCAGCCTGTGAAAATAAAAAACGATCCAGCAGATTCAAATCCTTCAATGTTTTTTGTTTTTGTTCCATATTTACTTTTCCTCCTTTTATTATAGGGAAAAGCCTAACACTTTACAACACTTTCCCCTTAAGTTACACAGCAGTTTCTTTTGTTCCATTGGGTAAAGATTCAGAATATCCAGACAGCTAACTGCCGGAAAACCGATTGTCCATCAGATGAACATAAATAGAATGATACATGTAAATTTTTAGAATATAGATTTCTTATATAAGAAATAAAGATACTTCCCTTTCCAAAAATATAATAGAAAAGATATCCTTACCTTAACATATCAGAAAACAAACTACAAGAAAAATAAATATAAAGTTAATTGACGAAATGATTCGCGCAAGAGGGCATGTATTGCAACGTTCGTCAGGGCTTCGCCGAAATTCCTCACTTTTGCAACACACGCCCTCTTGCGCTTACACTTTCGCCAGCTTAAGTTTATAATTCGTAACGGAAAAAATCGGCTTCACGCTGCTATGCATTTCCAATCGGAAGTAGTATAGATACTTCTAATTGGAGGGCTATAACAACGTGAAGCCGGTTCTGTTCTGTCTGAAATTGTGAATTTAATTAGGGAAGAACGTAAGCATAAAGAGAAGGCAGTGCATAAGCAGGGAATTTTAAGCGGAGCGTGGTAGATACAGATTGTTCTGTTTGTTAAGTGGGAAGCATGGAGTTCCAATGGACGATATGCTTCTTCACTGTTACAAACATTCAATCGGATTTACCACAGTGGAGCCCTGACCTGCGTTGCACTGCCTTCTCTTTTTGCGTACCATTCTTTCGTCAATTAACTTTATATTTTAATTATTTTTCTAGGGCATTTTTCTGCGCAGATACCGCAGTTTGTACATTTTTCTGCATCTATATGTGCAAGGAAGTTTTTGACTGTGATTGCTCCTGCCTCGCAGTTTTTCTCACACAGGCGGCATCCGATACAGCCTACCTCACATACACTCATCAGCGCTTTCCCTTTTTCATTAGAGTTACACTGTACGAATGTCTGCTGCTTATAAGGAATCAGTTCAATCAGATGTTTTGGACAGGCAGCAATACATTTTCCGCACGCTTTACACGCTTCTTTGTCCACCACCGCAATTCCGTCTTTTATGTGAATCGCATCAAAGGGGCATGCTTTCACACAGCTTCCATACCCCAGGCAGCCAAAGGCACACCCTTTTGCTCCTCCATCCTGCATCTGACTCGCCATCACGCAGTCTTTAATTCCAAAGTACTCATATTCTGTCTTTGCTTTCTCACATGTGCCTCCACATTTTACAAAAGCAACTTTCCGCTGCTGTTCTCCGGCTGCCTCGCCCATGATTTCCCCTATCTTTGCGGCTACCGGTGCACCACCTACCGGACATCCTCCGATTTCGGCCTCTCCTTTGACAATCGCAGCGGCAAGCCCGGAACATCCCGCATAACCGCAGCCACCACAGTTATTTCCAGGCAGCACTTCAAGAATTGCCTCTTCTCTTTCGTCTACCTCAACAGCGAATTTTTTTCCAGAGATGCCAAGAAAGACTCCGATGAATAACCCTGTACCGCCGACGACAGCAGCGGCTAATATAATTGCTCCTATGCTCATACGTTCGTCCCTCCTATATCAATCCTGAAAATCCGAAAAATGCGATTGCCATCAATCCGGCTGTCACAAGTACAATCGGTGTTCCCTGGAAAGATTCCGAAATATCATTGTGTTCGATTTTTTCCCGAATTCCTGCCATTAAAACGATCGCTATCAAAAACCCTACCGCTGTGGCAAAGCCATTTATTACCCCTGTAAAGATATTGTATCCATCCTGTACATTTGTCAACGCAACTCCGAGAACCGCACAGTTTGTCGTAATCAAAGGAAGATATACGCCGAGTGCATTATAAAGCGGGGGCATTGCCTTTTTTAAAAACATTTCAACGAATTGCACGAGTGCGGCGATAACCAGAATAAACACAATTGTATTGAGATACTCCAGTTTTCCGTCCATAATATTTTTATTTCCAAGTATAAATTTATAAATCAGTCCAGTCACAAAAGAAGCAATTGTTATAACAAATACAACAGCTCCGCCCATTCCGGCGGCAGTCTTTACATTTTTGGAGACTCCCAGGAAAGGACAGATGCCAAGAAACTGACTAAGCACCACATTATTTACAAGTGCAGACCCTACTGCAATCAATAATAACTCTTTCACTGCCATCTCCTCCTATTCTTTTTCTTCCTTGTCAGTACCTGTCGGAAAAATATGTCCGCCGCATACGGATTGGCTTGCACAGGAGCTACAGCCCTCCGTGCAGCCGGAACTTAACGCAGCCTCTTTTCGCCCTTTTTTTGCCGCTTTGTTTTTCAATTTATTTTGCAGGGCAACAAGTCCTGCCAAAACAAAGAACGCGCCGGGAGCAAGAATAAAAATAGTAAGAGGCTCGTAAGAATCTGGCAGCACCTGCATATTAAAGATTTTTCCAGAACCAAGCAGCTCTCTGACGATTCCAATACAGGTAAGCCCGATGGTAAAGCCAAGTCCCATGCCAATTCCATCAAAGATAGAGGGAAGAACTGGATTTTTGGAAGCATAGCTCTCTGCTCTTCCTAATATAATACAGTTTACAACGATAAGAGGAATATAAAGCCCAAGAGAATCATACAGACTTGGTATAAACCCTTCCAAGAGGAAATCCACAATCGTCACAAAAGAGGCAACAACTACAATGAATGCAGGCATTCTTACCGAATCTGGGATAATCTTGCGCAGCATAGATATCAGCATATTTGACATAACAAGCACTGCCGTCGTGGAAAGCCCCATTCCTACTCCATTTGTTGCTGATGTCGTAACTGCCAGAGTCGGACACATTCCAAGCATAAGGACGAAGGTTGGATTTTCTTTTACAACGCCGTTATAGATTCGTTCCATACACTTATTCATTCACACCGCCTCCTAACTCATTCTGAAAATATACAAGTGCAGAATCCACCGCATTCGTGACGGCATTTGTCGTAATTGTCGCGCCGCTGATAGCGTCGATTTTGTCATCGCCCTCTTCTCCGGTTTTTGTATAAGAGAATTTTTCTACCTGCTTATCCTTAAATTGATTTTTAAAATCTGATTCGTCTGATTTCATTCCAAGACCAGCCGTCTCACCGATAGAAAGCATTTCCACTCCTTTTACAGTACCGTCATTTAAAATTCCTACAGACATTTCAATGTCCCCTGCGTATCCTTCATGGGAAGTGACATTGACAACATAGCCAATCGTCTCACCGTCTGCGCCTTTTCCCTCTGCAACTTCTATAATGTCATCCTGGGTATATCCGTTTTCCTTTAAAAGAGCAGCCGCGGTATCTGCGTCAAATTCCTTGTATGTCTCAAAGGAATCCGCATCGGAAAGCACCGCCTGAAATGCCTCTTGTTTCGCTTTTTCCTGCGCGGCCTGAATCGGTTTTTCAGTAATACCATATACAAGCCCGAGGGACAGTCCGGCAACCACCGTAATTGCGGTTAATATCAATGTATTCTTAACTATTTTATTCATTATTTTTCTCCTCCTTTACCAAATGGTTTGGGAAGCGTAACCTTTTCAATCAGCGGTACTAAAAGGTTACTGATAATGATCGCATAGGAAACCCCTTCTGCTGAACCTCCAAACAACCGGAACAGACCTGTCAGAATTCCCAGACAGACCCCATACAATATTTTACCGCTGCTTGTAATCGGAGACGTCACATAGTCTGTAGCCATAAACCATGCGCCAAGCATAAGGCCGCCGCCGCACAGATGCGCTGTAATATACTGCGCATCCAAACCATGCCCTCCAAAAATAGTGATAAAAATTACAAAGGTTACAATATATGTACCTGGAATCCGAAGATCAATGATCCCCATCAGGAGCAAAAACATAGCTCCTATCATGATCGCAATAACGGAGGTTTCACCAATCGTACCGCGGATATTTCCAATCAGCATGTCCATTGTATTGACAGCCTCACCAGCTTTCAGCTTTGCGAGAGGGGTCGCCCCTGTCACTCCATCATATACAAAATATGTCATTCTCCCAGTAAAGCAAATCAGGAGGAAGCACCTTGCTCCCAATGCCGGATTCATAAAGTTCTGTCCCAGCCCTCCAAAAAGCTGTTTTACAACAATGATAGCAAACACTGCGCCTAGTACTCCCATCCACCAAGGAAGGGTAGGCGGAAGATTTAACGCAAGCAAAAGCCCTGTTACAACCGCACTGAAATCTTTTATTGTAATCGGCTTATGCATTAGTTTCTCATAGATATATTCAGACAATACAGCGGCGGCTGTTGTAACAACCACCAAGAGCCATGCGTTCTCATGCCTAAAATTATAAATCCCGAATACAGTTGCCGGAAGTAATGCAATCACAACCATGAGCATAATATTACTGCTTGTCACTTTATCCCGAATGTGCGGTGAGGATGATACATTCATTTTTTCGTTCACTTTTTTCACCTCTCTTATTTTTTCCTCTTATTTGCCAATGCAATTTTTCTCATGGAGCCAATCGCCTGTTTTAACTGTCTTTTTGCCGGACAGACATAACTGCAGGAGCCGCACTCTACACATTCTAACCCATGCAGCTTTGTAAATGACTCCTCGTCCATCCGTTCTGCATAATCCGCCAGACGTGAAGGGATAATGCGGCTCGGGCAAACCTCCACACAGCGTCCGCAGTTAATACATGCTGTGGCAGGCGCCTTCGATACAATATCCTCTTTGAATGCTAAAATAGAAGAAGAGGTTTTCGTCACAGGAGCATCCAGTGAAACCATCGCAAATCCCATCATCGGCCCGCCGGAAATTAATTTCTGCGGTGCTTCTTTAAACCCTCCTGCCGCTTCTATCAGCTCTCTGTGGTTCGTACCGAGCAATACTTTAAAGTTTCCCGGATGTTCCACAGCATCGCCACTTACTGTCACAATTCTCTCTGTCAACGGTTTTCCTTCAATCACCGCCCTGTGTATCGCAATCATTGTTTCGACATTGTCCACAATACAGCCTGCGTCCGCCGGAAGCATAGTGGAATTGATTGCACGTCTTGTCACAGCATAAATTAATTGACGTTCTGCTCCCTGCGGATATTTTGTCATCAATATTTTTACTTCTATCCTCGGTTCATCCGCAGTCGCTTTACTTAACTTTTCAATGCAGTCCTTCTTATTATCTTCAACTGCAAAAACTCCCTTTGCTTTAGGAAACAAAGAAAGGATCACCTTCATACCACTTACCAGTTCTTCTGTATTTTCCAGCATACGGCGGTAATCTGCGGTTATGTAAGGCTCACATTCTGCACAGTTGGCAATGATATACTCGATTTTCTCTGGTTCCTTCGGGGAGAGCTTTACCTTTGTCGGGAATCCGGCGCCGCCCATTCCTACAATCCCCGCATTGCCAATCTTTGTTAAAATTTCATCGTTTGATAACTCGGAAAGAGGCTTTACTGGCTCATATTTTACCTCTTTATATTCTTCGTCATTTTCTATCACGATACACTCTACTTTGCTTCCGGCCGGATTAAAGTGCTGTTCTAATCCCTTGACAATTCCAGATACCGAAGCATACACAGGAGCAGAAACAAACCCGCCTGCCTCCGCTATCACCTGCCCCTTTAACACACGATCTCCCTTTTTTACAACGGGAGTTGCCGGAGCGCCTATATGTTGTGAAAGTGGATAGACCAACTGTCCCTTTGGAAGAATCTGCGTAATTGGCTGGTCTTTTGCAAGGCTTTTCCCATCATTTGGATGAATCCCGCCTTTAAATGTTAAAAGTCCCATTCTTTTTCCCTTCCTTTCCCTTCTTGTCTCACAATACATTTATTTTACTAAATTCTACATACAAAATCTAGTATTTGAAAAATAATAATTGCACATTTATCCATACATCTTGTCGATTTTTTAACATGTAAAAGCCCCATTTTATCTCTCCTTCATTCCAAATTACCCATATAAAAATATGTCCTGCCATAAGAGAGATTCTCCTGGCAGGACATATTTTTACATCCCTTATTCTATTATCCTTCTATCTTGCCGATAAGTTATGGACTATCGCGCAACGGCCGCAATTTCTTCGTTTAAAAAATCATAAAATTTAGAAATGTGTAAGCCGTCCACTAATGCATGATGGCATAGCACAGACACTGGAAGAAATATTTTTTCATTCTGTATAAAATATTTTCCCCATGTAATTCGCGGATTGCTGTCTGCCGGAATGGGCGTAGGGTTAATAAGCGCAGTATAAGAAACCCACGGGATTGTAGATATAAAAATTTTACCTAATATATCGTCTGCTTCCTCATTGATTGAGTTCTTTTGTTTTGCTTTTTCCTGTTCGTTTACAGCGTAATAAATATAATCCTCAAAGGAGCGATTACTGTCAAGGTCGCAGTAACAGTATGTGCCGTCACTTATTGCTACTGTATGAGAGGTTAAGCAATAATCATATTCTACAATCTGATTATTAAGAATCCTTTGCCTAAATTCCGGCACCCGATTTACAGATCTGGAAACACAATAGCAAATTGACAAAAAGAACGGAAGTTTTTTCGCCTTAATCGTTTTCATCAGATCTGTAATATATACATTTACTGTCAGTCCAACATATGGGTAGGCCAAACTATTAAAGTATTCAAAGTGATTTTTTCTTTTGTAAGTTTCCATATTTAAATATTTATAATCCATTTTTTATCCCCCTTCTTTCTTTCGGATATACAGACCGGACGTCACACCCTGCCGCATGATACCAGCGCAGAGAAAACAAGCCGCCGCCTTTTGAGTTAATCACCTGAACGTGCGCTCATGGCGCGTAAAAAATAAAAGGCGGTCACAATCACCGCCTTTTTATTTTACAATTTATTTATTCTTCTACACTTTCTTCGGTCTCAGCCGGCGCTACCTCTGCTTCTGGTTCTAAAGCCTTCATGCTCAGGCTGATTTTCTTTTCTGCTTCATTGAGATCCACAATTTTTGCTGTAATCTCCTGTCCGATAGTAAGAACATCCGAAGGTTTCTCCACATGTGCCCTGGAAATCTGTGAAACATGAAGTAACGCATCTACTCCCGGCGCTAGTTCTACAAATGCTCCGAAATCCGTCATACGTGCGACTTTACCCTGAATCACAGAGCCCACTGCAAAATCTTCTGAAGCATGCGCCCAGGGATTCGTCTCTGGGAATTTTAAGCTAAGCGCAATTTTTGTATCATGGATATCCTTAACAAGTACCTTCAGCGTATCTCCTACCTGAAATACCTTTTTAGGATTCTCTACTCTGCCCCAGGACATCTCTGAAATATGTAACAGTCCGTCCACACCACCTAAATCAATAAATGCGCCGAAATCTGTTACATTCTTCACAGTACCTTCCACCGTATCTCCAATTTGCAGTTTTTCAAACAGCTCTCTCTGTCTCTCTGCACGCTCTGCAACAAGCAGCTGCCTTCTATCTCCAATCACACGATTTCTGCGCGGATTGAATTCACTGATCACAAACTCAATCTCCTGTCCTTCATACTTGCTCAAATCCTTCTCATAAGAATCTGATACGAGGCTTGCAGGGATAAATACACGCGCTTCTTCTACAGTCGCGCATAAACCTCCGCCAAGAATTTGTGTAACCGTTGCTTTTAATACCTCTTTGTTTTCGTATGCTTCTCTTAATCTTTCATTGCCTTTTTCAGCAGCAAGACGCTTATAAGTAAGCAATACCTGTCCTTCACCGTCATTTACCTTCAAAACTTTAACACTCATCGTATCCCCGACTGAAACAACTGTCGTAAGGTCGATAGACGGGTCATTGGAGTATTCATTCTTTGTAATGATACCATCTGCCTTATAACCGATATTCAGGATAATCTCATCCGGCTTCACATCGATTACAGTACCTTCGACTACCTCTCCATTATGAATTGTTTTGAATGACTCATCTAACATTTGTTCAAAAGATAATTCTGACATTATTTTGAACCTCCTCAATTATATTGTTGGGCGTGGATGCCCCCGCTGTAATACCTACTGTTTCCACTGACCCTAATTGATTCAAATCCAAATCGTCAAGCGTCTGTATATAGTACGTATCTTTACATGCTTTGTTACATATTTCAAATAACTTCTGGGTATTGGAACTATGTTTATCGCCAATTACTATCATAGCATCCACCGCTTCTGCAATACTTCGTGCCTCAGTCTGGCGTTCTTTTGTAGCATTACAGATTGTATTTAAAACACTTACATCATAACTCTTTTCAGAAATAATTTCAACTAAATCTTTAAATTTATTGTAATTAAATGTCGTCTGTGCTACAATACAGATTTTTTCCCCTTTTTCGACAGAAAGTTTTTCAATATCTGCTGCATTTTGTATTACAGCAGACTCTTTTCCTGCCCATCCCTTAATCCCTTTTACCTCTGGATGTTCCGGATTTCCGATAATAATGATATACTTTCCCTGCGCACTCTCCCGTTCAACAATCCTATGTATCTTCTTCACGAACGGACAGGTCGCATCTACCACCGTAATATTTCGTTTGCTGAGTTTTTCGTGAATTCTTTTTTCAATCCCATGAGAACGTATGATAACAATTCCTTCTGTAAGAGCCTCCAGCTCCTCTTCTGATTGTAGAACAACCACGCCCTTTTTCTCCATATCTTTTACAACTTCCGCATTATGGATAATCGGCCCGTACGTATAAATCTTCTTTTGCTCATTTTTGCCGAGCTGTTCATATACCGTATCAACCGCGCGCCTGACGCCAAAACAAAACCCTGCTGTTTTTGCTCTTATTACCTTCATTTTTCTCCCTTTCATCTGCATAAGCTGCAAATTTTCTCAACAACCTCCGCGATCGTCATATCAGAACTATCAATCAAAACGGCATCCTCTGCCTGTCTAAGCGGCGCGGTTTTGCGATTCATGTCCTGCTCATCTCTCTTTGCTATGTCCTGTTTGATTTTCTCAAGTTCACAGGAAATCTGCTTTTCTTTTAACTCCTTATATCGTCTCTTGGCTCTTGTATCCACGCTGGCTGTCAGATAAATCTTTACGTCCGCATTCGGCAGGATGGCTGTTCCTATGTCCCGTCCGTCCATAACAACATCCTCTTTCTGGGCCAGATTTTTTTGGAGAAAAAGAAGCGCCTTCCTCACCTCTGGAATCGCCGACGTGGCAGATGCCATATTGCCTACCTCCTCACTTCTCAATCTGTCTGTTACATTTTTCCCGTTTAAAATAACCTGCTGTATTCCATCTTTATAGGACAGCTTCACCTCTGCGTCTTTACATGCCTCTATAATTTTGGCTGTTTCAGACGCCTTTATTCCTTTCTCCAGGAAATATACGGCAAGCGCGCGGTACATTGCTCCTGTATCTACATAGATATACCCTTTCTTCTTTGCTACCAGCTTTGCTATTGTACTTTTGCCTGCCCCTGCAGGACCGTCAATCGCCACATTATACCCCATTTGTGTACACTCCTTATATTTGTTTTCTTCTATCTTTGTTCGGCAAAAATAGTATAGCGTATATTTTCCCTGCGAACAAGTAGACAAAATCAGATTCCTCCGTCTGCTTTTTTTAGCCTTATTACTATAAAGAACTGATTTTTGTTAAGCCTTGCAGAAATTTCTCCTCCCATTTTTCTGACAAATTCTCTGGCAATCGCAAGTCCCAGACCGGAAGAATTTTTGCTTCTCGCTGCATCTGCCTTATAAAACCGTTCAAATACTTTTTCTACGTCGATCCGTTCTGGATCTTTTACTTCATTTACAAATGTCAGAACTGCTTCTTTTCCCTCTTCTGACAGAGAAACACCGATTTTCTTTTCGCCATGCTCTAGTCCATTTTTAATAATGTTTTGCACCACCCTGCAAATCGCCTGCTTGTTTCCCTCGATCCATATTATTTTATCTGTAATCGCAAGCTCTGGTTCTATCCCATATTCTATCCAGTTATCATAGTAGGAAAACAAAGTCTCTTTTAAAACCTGCGTCAAGTTCAGACGTTCAGACGCCAACTCATATGATTCATTCTGCAGCTTCGTATAGGTAAATAATTCCTCCAGCATTTCTTTCAGACTGTCAATTCTCTCCTGTATCACTTTCAAGTAGCGGATTCTTTCCTCCTCACTTTTGCTTTCTTCCAGCAATTGAAAATACCCGTCCAAAGAGGTGAGGGGTGTTCGGATGTCATGGGACAGATTCGTATAAGTATCTGCGATCATCTGCTCCTTTTTTACATACTGTCTTTTCTCTTCTTTTCTTTCTAAAAGAAGAGAATTCAACAGACTGGAAAGCTCTCCGATTCCTCCCCAATTTATTTCTTTTGTAATCAACATATTACTTTCGTTTTCCTTTAAAAAATACAATTGGCGGCAGATGTCCTTCACCTGCCGCTGATATTTCAAAAATACCACTGTCAAAATTAAAACCACGCCACACAAGCCTGCTATTATAATATACATTTGCCGCCTCTCTTAACTATATATCTCTCTGTTTAAATACCGTACTGCTTATCAGCAGAGCCGCAACTGCGAATACAACCGTTACTGATACTGCTGCATACACTGCCTTTTGCGAAACATCCATTCCTAACATAGAAATTCTTCCTGTCAATGTATATTTTATCATTTGAAAGTTTTCAAAGCCAGCCTTCTCTGCCATCTTGTCAATAAATCCATATATAATTGTCATAATATTCATACATAAGCAGATGCCAAAAGCGACGCTAAACACATTACTTTCTATCAGAATCGCCATACACATCACAACCAGAAGAAAGGCAAAATGAAGCCCTGTCTGTAATCCGGCATAAGCGGCAAACGCTTTTGCATCTCCCCATATAATGGTACCTACAAATAACTGATTGCAGACTGCCTGTATAAGTACCGCCGCAGCCACTGTACAGAGCGTATAGATGCATAAGGAGGTCGCCTTTGCATAAATCAGTGCTCTCCGATTCTTTACCTGGCCGGCTATATTTTTAACATAACCGCTTGAGATATCTCCTGTACTGTACAGCACTGTAAAAATTACCATAAACAGCGCAATAATTTTTCCTTTCATATTGGCGTAGAACATATCATACACAGACACCTGCGCATCCGGTTTCGTAGGTGTTGTTACTGCCAGACCAAATGCTACTTCACTTTTTTGCTCTTCCTCATACATCTGCTGCTTTTCTTCCTGTGTCATCATATCCAGCTCTTCCACCGACATATAGGTGGTGCATCCAATTACAACTGCCATAATAATCCAGATAATATAAAGGCTTTTTAACTTGAACATTCTGAAAAATTCCATTCGAATCATGTTAAGCATTGTCCGCACCTCCCGTCAGATTTAAGAAATAGCTTTCCAGTTCCTCACTTGTAATTCCAATGCCCTTCACTGAAATCCCTGCTTTTGCAAGCTCCATATTCACAGCGGCGCTCTCAAAAAGCCGTTCATATATATAGATCCTTTCTTTATCCACAGCTTGATAATTTACAAATCCCATCTTGTCAAGCACTGGGATCGCTTTTTGGGGATCATCTAGTATTATTTCTATCCTTTCACTGCATCGTTTCAATAATTCCTCTCTTGTCAATTCTTGTAAAAGGCTTCCGTTATGGATAATTCCATAGTGGGTTGCAATCTTTGACAATTCTTCCAGAATATGGCTGGAAATGAGAATCGTCATATTCCGTTCCTCCTGCAGTTGTATAATCGTATCCCTCACTTCCGCAATTCCCTGTGGGTCAAGTCCGTTGATTGGCTCATCCAAAACAAGCAGATCCGGTTCTCCTATAAGTGCCAGCCCAATCCCAAGTCTTTGTTTCATCCCGAGAGAAAAATGTTTCACCTTCTTCTTTCCTGTATCAGACAATCCTACTGTTCTTAAAATCTCTGGGATATACGTTTTACCGCTGATACCGAACAGCTTACATTTTACTAAAAGATTATCATAAGCAGACATATTTCCATACAGTCCCGGTGATTCAATCAGACAGCTGACACGCGAACGAACGTTTTTTAACTCCTTTCCTCTATATCCGAACATTTCGATTTCACCGCTAGTCGGCTGCGCCAACCCGCTTATCATTTTCAAAAAAGTCGTTTTCCCCGCACCATTTCTGCCGATAAAGCCATAGATCGCGCCTCTTTTTATATGAATACTGACCTGATCCACTGCCTTTTTGTGCCCGAACTGTTTCGTCAGATTATACGTACTCAACAGATATTCGTTCATTCTATTTCCTCCTTTTTCGTATCTGCAATCATCTTATCTCTCAACTCCTAATGAATCGCAAATAAATCGTAAAAAAAGAGTAAAGATTACGGGTGGAGGCGGAAACCAATCCCCCATACTGTCTCTATATATTCTTTGTCAGAAACCTCTTTTATCTTTTTGCGGATATTGCTGATGTGTACATCCAACGTTTTTGTCTCTCCCATATATACCTCTTCCCAAGCATATTCGAAAATTTCTTCCTTACTAAATACTTTTTTGGGATGTTTTAAAAGCAGTTCCAATATGGAAAATTCTTGTTTTGTAATTTTAGGTAATTCTCTTTCATCTATAAATACCTGGTGTGTATCTTTATCTAATACCATTCCTTGATAGGATATTTTCGTTTTCTGAATTTCCTTTGTACTTTTACGCAGCTGCACTTCTATTCGAGCAAGTACCTCTTTAATATCAAATGGTTTCGTTACATAGTCATCTGCGCCTTTTTTCAAAAATTCCACTTTTACGTCAATCGTATCTTTCGCCGTCAGTACGATAACCGGAGTCTGTCCCTGCCTGCGGATTTCCTGCAGCACATCCTCCCCCGATATTCCCGGCAGCATCAGATCCAGGAGTACCAAAGCATATCGGTTCATCGTTAAAAGAAGCCTTGCCTCTGTTCCTGAAAATGCCTGTGTACAGCAATATCCTTCTTTTTGAAGCGCTTCTTTTAACAGAGCGCTTATATGCATATCATCTTCTACAATTAATATCTCATTCATTTTCATCCCTCTGGCTTTAAATTTTTTGTCATAGTACCTGTTTTATTTTACTGCCAACTTCCTGCCTTTTCAATATGTATTACTTTCTTTATCCAGTCTTGATAAAAGCTTTCTTCATGGGAGACAAGAAGAACAGCTCCTTCAAATTCTTTCAAAGCTTTCTTTAATGCTTCTTTAGATGGAATATCCAGATGGTTTGTAGGTTCATCCAAAATCAGAAAATTATATGGTGTGTGCATAAGCAGACATAATTGTACTTTTGCCTGTTCTCCTCCACTTAACGTTTTTATCTCCTGTGCGGCCTGCCTCTGCGAAATTCCGCATTTCGCAAGTAATTCTCTCACTTCTTTTGTTTTAAGGGAAGGATAAGAATCGGAAAGTATCTGCACCGGTGTCTTTCTTAAATCCAGCCAGTTAAAATCTTGCTCATAATATCCGATTTTCGCTTGACTTGAAAAACAAAATTCTCCTTTTATAGGTGGAATTTTCCCCATTAATGTTTTTAGAAATGTTGATTTTCCAATTCCGTTAAAGCCTGTTACTGCAATCTTATCCCCTCCTTTCACAGAAAAATTAAGCTCTGCTAAGATCGGAATATGGTATCCCACAGAAAGCCCATTTATTTTTAAATATTCTGTCTTTTTCACAGGAGCCTTTTGGAAACTAAAAAATAGTTTTCTTTCTTCTTGCGCTGGCGGAGCTATTTTTTCCATTCGTTCTAATTGCTTTCTCCTGCCTCGCGCCATTTTAGATTTTCTTCCAGCGATATTTTTCCGAATAAACTCTTCTGTCTTTTTTACCTGTCTTTCCTGCGCGTTGTACTTCCGGCTATATTCTTTATATATCCGTTCTTTTTTTACTAAAAATTCTGGATAAGACCCATTATATTTTACTATCTTTTTCTGGTCGATGTCACAGACCCCTGTACATATCTGTTCTAAAAACGACTTATCATGGGAAACTACCAAGAAAGCGTTCGGTAGTTTTGAAAGATACTCTGAAAGCCAGTGTACATGCTCTTTGTCTAAAAAGTTTGTCGGTTCGTCCAAAAGCAGTATATCTGGCTTTTCCAGTAAGAGCTTTGCCAGGATAACCTTCGCACGCTGCCCTGCACTCATCTGTCCTACAGGATGGTTTCTTGCTAATACTGTCAACCCCAGCCCTTCCATTATCTGATCGATTTTTGTATCAATCAGATAAAATTCCTGGCGTTCTAACTCCTCTTGATATTGTGCCGCCCTTTTCAACACATTGCTGCACTTCTCTGCCTCTTCATAAAGGCTGTTCATCTTTTTTTCCATCTCATATAGCTTGACAAACGCTGTTTTCAGAAATGTATCTATTGTAAGCGTTTTATCTATCTGTGCATATTGATCCAGATATCCTCGCTTTACGTCCGGCTGCCATATTATTCTGCCTTCATCTGGGATAATCTGCTCTGTACAGATTTTAATGAATGTGCTTTTTCCCGTTCCATTTTTTCCAACTATTCCTATATGCTCTCCTTTATTTAAAGTAAAGCAGGCGTCTTTAAACAAAATATTATCTCCAAAAGAATGACTTAACTTTATAATTTCCAGTAAACTCATTGTTTTTCCTCTCTTTTCTATCTCTTTTTATTTTTAAGGTAACCCGCGCGATTCCACTCTACGCCCTCGCCCCTGAAATCTTACTCTCTGCAGTCCTTCCTAATAGAAAAAAAGAACAGAAGATAGATACAAGTTGTATCTGCCTTCTGTTCTTTTTTCTGTAGACGGACTTATCCTTTCTTAGCATATGGTATCCGCCCTGAATAAACAAAAGGCTACAGACAAACATTGTCCATAGCCCGCTATACATAATACGATACGGAAAAAGGAGCAATAATAAAAGAAGATTTCTCCCTTTTACAAATTGCCCTGCTTTTTCCGATGAAATCAAATGTATACTCTCATACGATACTCTGCACAATGTTTCATCGGATTGAATTGCACAGAGTAAAGCTTCTGCTTAGGCGGAAGTTTATTTTCCATATATAATCCCATACGATAACTCCTCTAAATTCCTTTTCTATATCTTCTTCTCTTTTTAAATCGTATCTGATGCAGCAGCAGCGGCCAAGTATGCCGTACTCCAACAGACTTGCAGGTTAAATCCTCCGGTCAGAGCATCTACATCTATCACTTCTCCTGCAAAATATAAATGCTTTACCAACTTTGACTCCATTGTCCCCGGATCGATTTCTTTGACATTTACACCGCCTTGCGTAATAATTGCTTCTTTGTACTCCCTTGTTCTCGTAAGCGTCATCTGGAAATCCTTTATGAGGCTAATAAATCTTTTGCGTTCTTCCTTAGTAATTTCATTTATTTTCTTTTCAGAAGGAATGCCTGATAATTCTACCATAACAGGACGCAATTTGGATGGAAAAAGACTTGCCGCCACATTTTTAAACTGCCTGTTATGATTTGACTCAAATTCACGCAGGACTCTCTGCTCTAACTTTTCTACAGAGAGCGCCGGCTTCAAATCAATATGCAACATCAACTCTTTCTTTTTCAGTATTTTTCCTACAATGCTGCTTGCACTTAAAATGACCGGACCCGTTACACCATAATGTGTAAACAGCATTTCACCGAACTCTTCATACACCTTCCTTTTCCCATCCGTAATCTGTACACGAATATTTCTAAGGGAAAGTCCCTGCAGCTCTTTCGCATACCATTCTTTTACTTCTATTGGAACAAGCGCCGGTAACAGTTCTGTCACTGTATGCCCGCATTTCCTTGCAAACCGGTACCCGTCTCCTGTAGAACCGGTAGAAGGATACGAAAGTCCTCCGGTCGCTACAATGCAGGCGTCTCCCTCTATCGTTTTTCCGTCTTTTAGACGAACAGCATAAAATCTTTTGTCTTTTACCAGTATATCCGCTACCTCCGTATGCAGATGAATCTGCACGCCCAGCTTCTCCATTTTTCTCTTCAACGCCTGAATAATGTCAGAAGAATGATCGGAAGCGGGAAAAACTCTGCCGCCTCGTTCTATCTTTGTTTTTACACCAAGCCCTTCAAAAAAATCAATCGCCTGTTCATTTGTAAAGCTATAAAATCCACTGTATAAAAATTTAGGATTTCGAACCACAGAAGAAAAAAACACCTCTGCATCTGCAGCATTTGTAAAATTGCAGCGACCTTTTCCAGTAATAAATAGTTTTTTCCCCAGCTTCTCATTTTTTTCAAATACATGTACTTCGCTGCCTTTTTCCGCTGCAAATACTGCCCCCGCCATTCCTGCGGCGCCGCCGCCGATTATGAGCACTCTACTCATTTTCTTTCTTCTCCTTCTGAAGCTTCATATCACTTACATGGTTCAATTCGTCTCCGCTGTACACCTGATACTCATCCCATATATCCTCCAGCATTTCCAACGTGCTGATCACTTCTTTTTGCTTCTTCATACACAGCGCCACTACCAATGCGTTGATTACGCTCAAAGGAGCTACCAGTGAATCCACGATAGACGCCATATCACTTCTGGCAATCAGATTGCAGGAAGAATATAAATTCATGGGGGAATGTACACTGTCTGTCAGTGTAATCACCTTTGCTTTCCGGTTACTTGCAAACTCGAGCGCTTTTAACGTACGCATGGAATATCGCGGAAAGCTGATTGCGATGATTACATCCTTCTCATTGATTCGAATAAGCTGTTCGAAGATCTCACTGGAACTGTTTGTATTTACCAGCACAACATCCTCACATATTAAATTCAGATAAAAACTCAAAAAAGAGGCCAGTGGAGCGCAACTGCGGATTCCAATTACATAAATCTTTTTTGCATTCAATATTGTATCAATGGCAAGCTCAAATGCCTTCTGATCAATCCCCGTCAGTGTGAGCTTGATCTTTTCAATATCGGACTGCAATACGGTGGCAAGAATTTCCGACTGGCTGATTCTTCCGTAAGTCACTTCCATTCGCTGAATCGAATTCAGCCGCGTCCTCACCAGTTCCTCCAGCGCTTTCTGAAATCCCGGATACCCTTTATATCCAAGCTGTGTTGCAAACCGAACTACCGTAGATTCACTTACTCCGACTACTTCTCCCAGTCTTGAGGCAGTGAGGAACACTGCCTTATCATAATTTTCCCGCACATAATCGGCAAGACGCTTCTGCCCCTTGCTCAACTTTGCATATTTATTTTCCATGCGCATCAATAGTTCATTTGCACTGTTTTCTCCCATTTCCATGTTTCTACCTGTCCTTTTTATATTGATCTTGTATATTCTTTCAGCCAGCTTCTTTCTTCTTCTGATAAATACGGTGCAATGTTTCTATATACCTCTGCATGATAGGCATTCAGAAGTTCTTTTTCTCTTTCTTCCAGCTTTTCTGGATTGATGGCATCCAAATCAATCGGCACAAAAGTAAGCGTTTCAAAATACATAAACTGCCCGTATTCATTTTTTTCTCCTGCGCGCACAAGAAGCTCATTTTCTAATCGGATTCCGTAGGATCCTTCGATATAAATCCCCGGCTCATCCGTAATCACCATATTTTCTTCTAACGGATGCATATCGCTTTTGCTGCATTTCCAGCGAAATCCAATAGGCGGCTCGTGAATATTACCCAGATACCCTACTCCATGTCCGGTTCCATGGTTGAAGTTTAAATTTTCTCTCCAAAATGGTTCTCTTGCCGCATAATCTAAATTGGCTCCACTGCATCCATAGAGAAACCTTGCGGCAGCCAGGCGGAGCATTCCTGCTGCGACCAGTGTAAAATGATTTTTTTCTTCCTGACTCACTTCACCGATAGCTACAGTCCGTGTAATATCTGTAGAACCCTCAAGATAATTTCCTCCTGTATCTGTAAGAAGAAGTCCTCCTTCTAAAATTTGTGCGTTTGTCTCTTCATTTGCACTATAGTGCACAATAGCGCCATGCTTCCCATATGCACAAATCGGCGCAAAACTTGGCCACAGGAACCCTTCTTGCTCTGCACGAAAAGCCTCTAGCTTCTTAGAAGCTTCCAGTTCTGTAAGCTCTTTTGCACCTGCATTTTTCTTCAGCCAGTACATAAATTTTGTATGTGCGATTCCGTCTTTTAAATGGGCTCTTCTTATATTTTCCACCTCTGTCGGATTCTTTACACATTTCATCATAATTTCCGGATTTTCTTTCCAGACGGTCTTTGTCTGTCCTGGAAGCTTCCGGTATAATGTATAATTTACTCTGTCTTTGTCTAAAAGCACCGTATCCTTCTGCAATTTTTTTATCTGTTCATAAATACGGTTGTAAGGCAAAATCGTAATTTTATTTTCTTTTAGTTCTCTTTTTATTTCTTCCGAAAATTTTCTTTCATCCGCATAGAGCTCGACTGTATCCAGTCTGATAATCATATAGGACAAAAACAAAGGGAAGTATTCTACATCCTGTCCCCGAAGATTTAAAATCCAGCCAATATCATCCAGACTCGTAAGCACATGCACATCTGTTTTATTTTCCTTCATAACCTTTCTTATCTGCTCAAGCTTTTGCGCTGTACTTTTTCCAGTATACTTCAAAGGAAGGGGAAAGACACTCTTCTGTGATAAAGCGGGCTGTTCTTTCCACACAGAGGACGCTATATCTATATCATACAGGAGTACTCCGCCTTTTTCTTTTGCAATCTCCTCATATATACATCCTGTATTTACTCCTATTGTCCGGCCATCTACTCCGATCACACCTTTGTCCGGCAGCTTTTCTTTTAGAAATTCTTCCACCGTAGGGACTTTTGGCTCCCCCATACGGTACAATTTGATCTCACTTTTTTCAAGCTGTCTGGCAGCCTGAAGAAAGTATCTTCCATCTGTCCAAAGCCCGGCCTCGTTTTTGGTAAAAACGGCTGTACCTGCCGATCCGGTAAATCCTGTCAGATATTCCCGCAGCTTAAAATGTTCTCCCACATACTCACTCTGGTGATAATCCGCAGTCGGGACAACACATATATCTATCTTAGCAGACTCCATGTATTCTCTTAATCTGCCAATCCTCTCTTTTCGATCCATAAAATGCCTCCTCTTGACCTGTAACATTATATCACGAAAGCATTTCCAGCACAAATGAATTTCATACAGAATAAAGCTGCAATCGGACAAAGAAAAAGGGTAAACCGCATCCTTTTTCAAAAATGCCATTTACCCTTTTCGCTTTTACACATTATTTTCTAAACCGGATAGGAACCATTCTCTGTATCTGCTACTTTTGCATCTACTTTTGTCTGCTGCGCTTCTCTGTATTTAAAGAAGTCCACTGCAACCTGTGGGAAAAGTGCATAAGTGAGAACATCCTCATCCTGCTGTATCCACTGTTCACACTCTTTACGCAGTGTTTCCAGTTCATTTGGAATTAAGTCTGCCGGACGGCATGTAATTACTTCTGCATCTTCTCCAATTACTTTTTTCTGTATTTCTTCATTAAACGGTTTTACTGTAGCGCCATATTTGCCAGACAAAATATCCTTCGTCTCTTTTGTAGCCATCTTATACCGTTCGCCCATCAAAACATTAAATACTGCCTGTGTACCGACAATCTGTGAAGACGGTGTGACAAGCGGAGGCTCTCCTAAATCTTTGCGCACACGCGGTACTTCTTCCAGAACATCGTAAAATTTATCCTCTGCGCCCTGTTCTTTTAACTGAGAGGTCAGGTTAGAAAGCATGCCTCCTGGAACCTGATATAAAAGGGTTTTGATATTAACACCCATATTCTTTGGATTTAACAGTCCGCTTTCCAGAGCGTCATCTCGGATCGGTCTGAAGTAATCCGCAATCTCCGCAAGCAGATTCTGATCCAGGCCTGTGTCATACGCAGTGCCCTTGAAAGTCTCTACCATAACTTCTGTCGCCGGCTGTGAAGTTCCCAGGGCAAACGGTGACATTGCCGTATCAATGATGTCTGCACCGGCTTCTACTGCTTTTAAATAAGTCATGGAAGCTACACCGGACGTATAATGTGTATGCATCTCGATCGGAATATCAACAGCCTCTTTCAGCGCTGTTACAAGCTCTGTCGCCTGATACGGGCAGAGCAGACCTGCCATATCCTTGACACAGATAGAATTTGCGCCCATATCTTCAATTCTTTTTGCCAGCTCCATCCAATACTCTAAGGTATACGCATCTCCCAATGTATAGGACATTGCCACCTGTGCATGTGCCTTCTCTTTATTTGCAGCCGTCACTGCAGTCTGAAGGTTTCTGATGTCATTTAGACAGTCGAAAATACGGATAATATCAATTCCGTTTGCAACGGATTTCTGTACAAAATATTCAACTACATCATCTGCATACGGACGGTAACCAAGAATATTCTGTCCGCGGAAGAGCATCTGCAATTTTGTGTTTTTAAATCCATCTCGGAATTTGCGAAGTCTGTCCCACGGATCCTCATGCAGGAAACGAAGAGATGCGTCAAATGTCGCTCCTCCCCAGCACTCTACTGCATGAAATCCAACCTTATCCATTTTCTCTACGATTGGTAACATCTGTTCTGTCGTCATTCTGGTTGCAATCAATGACTGATGTGCATCACGCAGAATGGTCTCTGTTATTTTAACTGGTTTCTTTTCAATTTCTGCCATTTGCTTTTCCTCCACTTTTATTTAACGCCAAAGATTGCCATAAATGTTCCGGCTGCAACCGCAGTACCGATAACGCCGGCAACATTTGGTCCCATCGCATGCATCAGCAGGAAGTTCGTAGGATCCGCCTCTGCTCCGACTTTCTGTGAAACTCTGGCTGCCATAGGCACCGCAGATACACCTGCAGAGCCGATCAACGGATTTACCTTTCCCTTAGTAGCCCAACACATCAGCTTACCGAACAGTACCCCTGCCGCTGTACCAAATGCAAATGCAATCAATCCAAGGATTACGATTTTGATGGTATCCCAATTCAAGAATGCTTCTGCACTTGTTGTTGCGCCTACAGATGTGCCAAGCAAAATAACTACGATATACATCAGTGCGTTAGATGCTGTCTCTGTAAGCTGTCTTACAACCCCGCACTCTCTGAACAGGTTACCAAGCATCAGCATACCTACCAGAGGAGCCGTCGTAGGCAGAATCACGCATACAACAATTGTAACGATAATCGGGAACAGAATTCTTTCCAGTTTGGATACTGGCCTTAACTGTTCCATCTTGATTTGACGTTCTTTCTTTGTCGTCAGTAGTTTCATAATCGGCGGCTGGATAATCGGCACCAGTGACATATACGAGTATGCTGCCACCGCGATTGGTCCTAAAATTGCCGTCTGCTGCAGTTTTCCCGCAAGGAAAATAGAAGTCGGCCCGTCTGCCCCGCCGATGATAGAAATTGCCGCGGCAGCCTTGTCTGAAAATCCCATCGCCATTGCTCCGAGATATGCTGCGAAAATACCGAACTGAGCTGCTGCACCGAGCAGGAAGCTCTTCGGATTTGCAATCAAGGGGCCAAAGTCTGTCATTGCTCCGACTCCGAGGAAAATCAGAGATGGGAGAATTGACCATTCATCAAGTACATAAAAATAATAGAGAAGCCCGCCTGTTCCATTTGCCGCATCTTCGGCATGAAGCATAATATCTGGATAAATATTAACCAGCAACATACCAAACGCAATCGGAACGAGCAGAAGCGGTTCAAAACCGTGTCTGATTGCTAAATAGAGAAATATACATGCGACGCCAATCATGATCAGGTTTCCGACCGTAAGGTTCATAAAGGCAGTCTGCTGTACAAGATTCCCCAGCGTATTTGAAATATATTCCATTTGTCAAACCTCCTGGTAAACTAGTTTAATGTAGCCAGTACTGCTCCTGCTTCAACGGCGTCGCCTACTGCTACATCGATACTAGCAACTGTACCCGCTTCTGGGGCTACTACTGGGATTTCCATCTTCATTGCTTCAATGATAACAACAGGATCTCCCGCCTGAACGCTCTGTCCTACATTTGCCTCAATTTTAAACACTTTTCCTGCCGCCCCTGCTTTTACCTGGATACTTCCTGTTCCTGCTGCTTTTGGAGCCGGAGCCGGCGCTGCTTTCGGAGCTGCCTTTGGAGCCGCTGCCGGTGTTGGAGCTACCGGTGCTGCACCTGCTCCTTTTTCTTCTACTGTCACATCATATACATTTCCGTTTACTGTAATTGTATAATTCTTCATTTTTATTTCCTCCTGATTAATTCCATTTATTTGATTTTCTTCTCTTAATTGAACGAACCACAAAACCATCCGTAGAAGTTCCTTCAGAAGCAGCAACTGCCGCCGCGATAACCGCCGCCAGCTCCTCGTCTCCCAAATCAGGCTCCGCAACAGATTCTTCTACTGCCTCCGGCACCTTTGCCGGCTCTGCCTTTGCTTCTGTCTTTGCCTGTTTTTTGAATTTCTTTTCAATTGCAGGGATAAGTTTAAACAGGGAAATAATAAATGAAATAAAAATCAGTACTACGAATACGGTTCCCATTCCCAATATTGTATTAAGTCCTGCCTTTTCAAGAATTTCTCCCATTGAATACTCTGCACTGACAGTCAGGCTTTCCATATTCATTTCTTCATCAAATGCAAATTCGATTGTCCCACTTCTATCCTCAAATTCAGCCGGTGCCGTAAGCTTTACGCCTTCATTTGTAGTCTCCATTTCAAACGCTTCATTTTGAAGATAGGTGCCACATTCTTCCTGTCCAGCTTTCCATGCCTCAATCATCGTCAGAAAATCCGCCGGCTCCATTTTTATTCCTGATTGGAGCAATGTCAGATTCAGTTCTAAGTCTGACATGTCTTCAAAGACTTCAAAATCTGCGTCCGTCATGTTGCTGAAACTAAACAAAATGGCCTCTGCCTGACTTTCCAGAGTTGCTTTATCATATTCTGCCGCATCAGAGGACTTGCTGCCACATCCTGTAAATCCAAGGACGAGAATGAGGACAAGTCCTAATAAACTAATTTTTTTCTTCACTTCGCCTCACCTCACTAAACCGTTCCGTGTTTTTTATCCGGACGATCCTCTCTTTTTGTGAACAGCATTTCAAATGCTCCGATCACATATTTTCTTGTATCCGCCGGCTCGATGATTGCATCTACATACCCTCTTCTTGCCGCAGAAACCGGGCTTGACTGCAGTTCCTTATATTCTGCCGCTTTTTTCTTTAATGTGTCCGCATCTGCATCCGCATACATAATCTTTGCTGCAAGCGCGGAATCCATCATACCAATCTCGGATGACGGCCACGCATACACCATATCCGCGCCAATCGATTTACTGTTCATAGCTACATATGCACTGCCATATGCTTTTCCCACAATGACATTTACTTTCGGAACAGTCGCATTTGCGAAAGAATACGTCATTCTTGCGACTGCCCTTGCCATGTTCTTCTCAGATTCAACTGTTGCGGCAAATCCTGCTACATTTGTCAGCGTGAGTACCGGAATAGAGAAGGCATCACAGAAATTCACGAAATCAATTGCCTTTTTACAGCCGTCTACTGAAAGAGCACAGTCGAATTCCTCTGCAACCTTTCCTTCCTCATTGTACACTTTAGAACGGTTCGCCACAGCGCCTACAGTCATTCCATTCAAACGAATGAATCCCGTCACCATATCTTTTGCATACTCTTTCTTTGTTTCAAAGAAAACCTGGCTGTCAGAAAGCATAGAAAGCGCGATAGATGTATCCTCCGCAGCATTTACAATCTCTCCACAGACACGATTCAAATCATCTGTACATTCTGTATAGGAAAGGTCGTCCTCATAATTTGCCGGAATCATGCACACAAGAGAACGAATCTGCCCGAGAATTTCTTCCTCTGTTCCAATGCCGTCCACCAGTCCAGCCGTTTTGCTCTGATACTCCGCGCTTGATGTATCGCATTTAGAAATTTCATTTCCTTCCAGTGCATTTGGAGAATTCACAAATAATTTTCCTTCTTTGCTCTCCATAAACGTAAAATCTGTCAGTCCCGGCACTACTGCAAGACCTCCGCCACACATACCAAAAATTGCCGTAATCTGTGGTACGACACCAGATGCCATAGACTGTTTGTAATAAAGACTGCCGAAAGCTTCAAGGGCGTCTGTCGCCTCCTGCAGTCTTAATCCTGCACAGTCAATCAGACCGATAACCGGAGCTCCCATTTTCATTGCCATATCATATATGTTGGCAATTTTTTTTGCGTGCATTTCGCCAACTGCTCCCTTTAATACAGTGGCATCCTGGCTGTATACATACACAAGATTTCCATCGATAACTCCATACCCTGTAATAACACCGTCAGACGGAGTCTCTTTTTCCTGCAGATTGAAATCTGTGCTTCTGGCCGTAACAGCACCGCCGATTTCAACGAAGCTTCCCTCATCAAGCATAGCGGCAATTCTTCTGCTTGCTGAGTTTCCTGTTGCATTGTAGCTCATATTCTAGCCCTCCATATAAATAAATTTGTTTTACATAAACCAAAATTTCTGCCTATTTTAGTATATACTACTTGTCCTAAAATTTCAATTCATAAATATACAAAATGACATTTTTTTCACATAGTGAAATATAAAGTTAATTGACAAAAGAATGGTACGCAAAAAGAGAAGGCAGTGCAACGCAGGTCAGGGCTCCACTGTGGTAAATCCGATTGAATGTTTGTAACAGTGAAGAAGCATATCGTCCATTGGAACTCCATGCTTCCCACTTAACAAACAGAACAATCTGTATCTACCACGCTCCGCTTAAAATTCCCTGCTTATGCACTGCCTTCTCTTTATGCTTACGTTCTTCCCCAATTAAATTCACAATTTCAGACAGAACAGAACTAGTTTCACGCTGCTACAGACTCCCAGTCAGAAGTTTTTCCTTCGTCTATAGGAAGGTGGTGCCCTAACTGAAATTCATAAAAAAGAGAACGGCTTCACGTTGTTATAGCCCTCCAATTAGAAGTATCTATACTACTTCTGATTGGAAATGCATAGCAGCGTGAAGCCGATTTTTTCCGTTACGAATTATAAACTTAAGCTGGCGAAAGTGTGAGTGTGAAAGAGATGCTTTGCGTGAGTGAGGAATTTCGGCGAAGCCCTGACGAACGATGCAAAGCATCTCTTTCACACGTATCTTTTTGCCAATTTTCGCAGTCCCAGCTCAATTTCGCATACGCTTCATTTCGCTATCGGCAGTCGCCGAATGAAAAGAAATAGGAAGGCCCTGTGTCATGCTTACATGCAAGCATGACACAGGGCCTTCCTATTCTTTTCGCACTGCTTGTTGCTTCGTTAACTTTATATTAAGCTTTTCTGTTTCTAAACTGTACTGGTGTGATATTATACATTTTTTTGAATATGCGGTTAAAGTGTTCTACATTCTGATAACCTACTGATTCTGCAATGCTTTCTACGGTGGCGTTGCTGCTCCTAAGCAATGCCCTTGCCTTTTTCATTCTTACTTTTTTAAGTATATCTCCGAAAGTCATGCCGGACTTTTCTTTGATATATTTAGAAAGGTATGGCTTAGAGAGATAAAATTTCTCTGACAAATCATCTAAGGTCACTTCTTTATAATTCGCATAAATGTAATTTGTAATCTCCAGAAGCCGTTCATCTTTACAGGAATCTAAATTAGCGATTTCTTCTATTTTATTGACTGCTACAACCAGCGCCTCTACAGATGCCTTAATAATATCGGCATCTATGCCGACACCCCAGTATTTCTTTTTATTGCAGATAACGCCTACATAGGCAACCGCCCGAGAAGAGGAGCCTTTTGTCAGAGAATGTTCCTCATAAAAGGCCAGTTCATAGCTGACGTCAAAATAATGTTTGATCGCATTGCTGACTGCATCCAGACGTCCATTTCCCACACCTGTAATCAGCCGGTTGTTTCCCTTATGATGAATCGTCGCCTCTGCCACAATTCCATCTTCCTGTTTAAAATGACACGCATCTACTGTAAAAATACTCTTTGCATTGATATAATGGTCTTCGAAAATATGATATACCCAGTCTGGCGTCAATTCCTTATGTGCTTTGTCCGATACATCCTTTACAAGGTATCCCACTTCCTCCTTCATCTTTTCCGGAAGACTGATTCCAAAGCTTTGTTTTAATATATAATTGATACCGCCCTTTCCTGACTGACTGTTAATCCGAATTACGTCCGAATCATATCTTCTGCCCACATCCTGGGGATCAATCGGCAGATATGGAACCGTCCATGTCTCACAGTTTTTTTCTTCCCGCCATGCCATTCCTTTGGCGATTGCGTCCTGGTGGGAACCGGAAAATGCAGTAAATACCAACTCTCCTGCATAAGGCTGACGTGGTGATACCTTCATTCTGGTAACGCGCTCATAGACTTCACATATATCACTCATATCTGAAAAATCCAGTCCCGGATCTACTCCCTGGGAAAACATATTCATAGCCAGTGTAATAATATCTACATTTCCTGTTCTCTCCCCATTTCCAAAGAGCGTCCCCTCGATACGATCCGCCCCCGCGAGGATTCCAAGCTCTGCATCACTGATTCCTGAACCTCTGTCATTGTGCGGGTGCAGAGAAAGAAGCACATTTTCCCTGTAGAGAAGATGCTTATGGAAAAATTCTACCTGGCTTGCAAATACATGAGGCA
Source organism: Mediterraneibacter flintii (assembly GCF_055387595.1). Taxonomy (NCBI): domain Bacteria; kingdom Bacillati; phylum Bacillota; class Clostridia; order Lachnospirales; family Lachnospiraceae; genus Mediterraneibacter; species Mediterraneibacter flintii. The sequence goes on along the minus strand of NZ_AP031405.1, from coordinate 1,936,065 downwards.
TCGCATTCTCTACAGTTGTAGGAAGATTAATGATTGCCTTGTTCTTTTTTGTAGGCTTCCATACTTTTAAAACTGCATTGCACACTTCCAATGCATAATCTACTTCCGTTCCCTGAAAACTTTCCGGACTATATTCAAATGTAAAATTTCCATCTGTTTCTTGTGCCAGCTTTTTTAAAAGTTTCGCGCCGTCCACTGCAATCTTTTTGATCTGCTCTTTGTCTTTTTTAAATACTTGTTCTCTCTGTGCCACAGAAGTAGAATTGTATACATGTATTACAGCGTGTGGCGCTCCTTTTACTGCCTCAAATGTTCTTCTTATAATATGCTCCCTCGCCTGTGTAAGCACTTGAATTGTAACGTCATCCGGAATCATGTTTTGTTCTATCAGTGCACGTAAAAATTGATATTCTGTCTCTGAAGCCGCGGGGAATCCTACCTCTATCGACTTAAAACCTACATCTACAAGAAGCTGGAAAAATTCCAATTTTTCCTCCAGGCTCATAGGTTCAATTAACGCCTGATTCCCGTCTCTTAAATCCACGCTGCACCAGATAGGCGGCTTTTCTATATAATCTTTTTTTACCCAGTCATAGCATTCCTCTGGAGGCATGAAATAGGTTCTCTCATATTTCGCACAATTTTTCATTTTCTTTCTCCTTATATTTTATCAATTTGGTTGTCTTTTTTTATCTTACCCTATACTATCACAGCGCCTCCATATATACCAGTGGTAAAATTAATCATTTTTATTGATTTATTTTAATCTCCCTATCTTCGTTCAAAAAATAATTCTGAAAAATAAAGGAACAGCTCCAAGAAAAAGAACGTTCTGCAATTGTCTCATCTGTCACAATCTCATACTCTGCTACCTTTTCATTTCCAAGTGTATATATAACTTTTCCAACCACATATCCTTTTTGTACAGGAGCTTTCAATTTATCCGGCATTTCACAGGTCACTTCTACCTGCTCATCCTCCCGCAGAAGGAGCATACAGCTTTTTCCCTTCACTCTGGTTTCTATTTCCAGTTTTTCTCCCGGAAATGAATCTTCTGTTACACCATTTTCTACAACAACTTTGCTCTCTTCTATTTCTTTCCATACGTCCCTGTATTGATAGTTTTCAAGTCCGTATGTCATAAGCTTTCTAGTATCGCTCCATTTATATCCTTTATTATTTGGCCATCCGCAGGCAAGCAGTGCTACGATAAATGTCCTTTCTCCATCGGATAACGCTCCTACATAGCAGTACCCTGCATCTGCAGTAAATCCGGTTTTTCCGGAGAGCGCTCCATCCATCATATTCAGAAATGCATTGTGATTAGAGCAGTGGTAATTCCCATTTCCGGAACAATCTGAAAACTGATATTCCTTCGTCTGTGTGATCGCAAGAAATTCCTCTGCTTTTGGTGAGTCCATAATACAGTATTTCATAATTACAGCCAGATCCTCTGCCGTAGTATGGTGAATGCCAATTTCATCCTGCGCATCCAGTCCATTCGGAGTGATAAAATATGTATGGCTACATCCTAATTCTTCTGCTTTTTCATTCATTTTTTCAGCGAATTTCTCTGTACTTCCCGAAATATGCTCTGCAATTACAACAGCCGTATCGTTGTGAGACTCCAGCATCAGAGAATAAAGAAGATCTTCTAAATAAAACTCCTGTCCTTCCTTCACTCCCAGTTTTACCTCTGGTTGGGCCGCCGCTTGTGCGCTTGCCGCCGCTTTTTCTTCCATATTTCCAAGCTCCAACGCCAGAATACACGTCATAATCTTCGTTGTACTTGCCATTGGACGTTCTTCTTGTCCGTTTTTGGCAAATAAAATACGCCCGCTGTCCGCATCTATTAACACTGCCGACTGGGCGTATAAATTCTCTGGTTCTTCTATTTTCTTTTTTATTTCTTCTGTCGGTGCAGCCTTTATTACGATTCCTGGCAACAGGCAGAGAAAAAGCGCCAGAGAAAGAACTGCACACAATATCCTTTTTTTCATTCTTTCCTCCACAGCACATCCTTACTACTATGTATGCTTTTACATTAGGAAATAGAACTTTATATATCCAGCTTCAGCTGCACCTCGTCTTCTGCCTCTTCCTTAAAATGTTCTATCTGTTCTTCATTGAGTGAAGGCAGTTCCTCCAAAGACTGCACGCCAAACCTTCTTAAAAACTCTTCTGTGGTTTTAAATAAAAGCGGCCTTCCCGGCGCTTCCAGCCTTCCTGCCTCTTCTGCCAGCCCATATTCTACCAGTTTATTTACTGCATGGTCTGATTTAACTCCCCGAATTTTTTCAATTTCTAGTTTTGTCACTGGCTGTTTATAAGCAATGATCGAAAGTGTCTCTAACAAAACATCTGTAAGAGCATATCGTTTTGGCTGTTTGGCTATTCGGATCAAATATTCATAGTCCTCTTTTTTTGTGCACATCTGAAAGGAATTGTCAAGTTCAATGATGCGCACACCTCTGTTTTCTTCTTCGTAGCAGTCCATCATATTGTGGATGATCCTTCGCGTTGTATCTTCATCGTGCTCAATCGCCGCCGCTATTTTTTCAAGCTCTACCGAATCACCCATTGTAAAGAGAATTGCTTCTATAATTCCCTTTAATTTTTCGATTTCCATCCTTGTCCATTCCTTTCAATCATAATTTCATCGCAGATGCCTGCCTGCTCCACCCGAATTGTCCCCAGCTTCATAAGCTCCAATACGGCAAGAAACGTAACTACTGTCTGTATTCTGCTTCTCTGTTTTTCAAGCAGGCTTTGAAAAGAAAATCTTTGATACTTTTCTATATACTCTTTAATATAAGAAAGCTTGTCATTTAAAGTAACTTCTTCTTTCTCAATCCTTCCAAATTTACTCCTGACCGGATCGATTTTTTCGTCTTGTCGCTTTAAAACGTCTTGAAAAACTGCCTGCAGCTTCGTAAGCGTCAGATCCCTTAGCAGCATGTCTAAATCTATCGGTTCTTCATATTCCTTAACCTCCAATGGTATGGTCGGATTTTTATAGAGCACACACTCTGCGTCCGTCTGTCGTCCTTTTAATTCTTCCGCCATGTATTTGTACATTTTATATTGAAGAAGCTGTTCTACCAGTTCTTTACGTGGATCCTCTTCTTCCCCTTCTTCATTTACTTCCTTTGGAAGCAGCATTTTGCATTTAATATCCAGAAGGGTCGCTGCCATAACAAGGAATTCGCTCATCACATTTAAGTCTTTCCTCTGCATGTTCCTTATATATTCCATATACTGATTTGTAATTTCCACAATCGGGATATCGTAAATATCTATTTTATTTTTATCAATCAGGTGCAACAGAAGATCCAGCGGACCTTCAAACACCTCCAGCTTTACCGGAATCCCCATATTTCCTCCATCTTACTGCTTGTCCTTGTACACCAACGTTACTCATTATAAGTGAATTTTCTTAATTTCACAAGTGATTCTTTCCATCCGGACCACACAGGCAGACAGAAACAACCTCTGCTTTGTTAAACAGACGGATTTTAATTGTATGCATGCCAAGTCCCCTGCTCACAATCACAGCTTGATTTTTATCCTTTCTCATTTCTCCAGAATACTTTGGAAATAACTTAAGCTGCGGCGTAATGATACCTCTGAATCCCGGTACTCTGACAAGCCCTCCATGTAAATGTCCTGCTAGTACAAGGTCTGCCCCCCATTCTTTATAAATTTCTGAAAAAGCGGGGTTATGCGCCAGCAATATTTGCAATTCATCCCTTGCAGCAGTTCCAATCCGTTTCCTTATATCCTCTTTTTTTATAGGAAATGTCTGAAATTTTTTGTATGTATACAGCGGCAGCTCCAGCCCACTGATGCATAGAGCTGTACCTTTTATTTTCAGATGGACTGTTTCATTTTCCAGGAAGTGAACCCCTGCCTTTAGAAGCCTCTCCTTATATTCGTGATATGTATTTCCGAAATATGCAGTCCTTTCTTTCATTCGCTGCTCATGGTTTCCATTTGCATAATAAACCGGACAAATAAGCGGAAGCCGACGCACAAAGTCCAATGCCGGCTCTGCCAAGACCCCTTTTTTCCCAATCAGCATATCTCCGCCAATCAGTATAAGATCCGGCTTTTCCGCTTTTACAGACTCATACAATATTTTATTTTTATTTCCATATACTTTATTATGCTGATCGCTAAGAAATACAATTTTTATCTTTCCCGATACGCTGGAAACTTTTTCCGTTTGAAACATATATTTTGTAACCTGAAAGCATCTCTGCTCTCTGCACATCTCTGCAATACATAAACCCACTGCCGCCATAGCAGAAATCAGCATCCCTATTCCTCTCACTTATGCCTCCTCCTTAAGTCTTTCATCAACTGCGCTGTCCAATAAAATCGGTACTGCCTTTTTCTATTATAAGGCATAAGGCACCTTTGGTACAGCCTTTGTTTTCTCTTAGTGTTCAGTAAATATATAGAAACAGCATTAAACACACCACTGTCTAAAAGCATCCTTTAAATAATCAAAAACTCCTGCTTTTTCAACATTCTCTCCTGCAATAATCGGAACACTGCCTATTTCTTTGCCGTCCAATTTATATACAACCTTTCCTATCTGTTCTCCTTTTTTTAGAGGCGCTTTTACCGGTTCCTTTAAATCCACACTTTTCGTAATCTGGTTTAGGTTCGACCCAGTTGTATCTAAATAGGAAAATGTATCTGCATAGCTGCAAGAAACTTTCTCTTGTACACCGCCTTCTACAGAAACCGGCTTCATCTTCTCCGGCTCCTTATCCTGGTATACCTGACATTTTCCAAATCCATAATTCAGCAATGTCGTAGCATCTTGAAATCTTAGCTTTGAATTCTCCGCTGCCATGACAACCGCAATCAATTCCACTTCGTTTTTCTCTGCTGTCGCCGAAACACAAAATTTCGCATCTCCTGTAGATCCTGTTTTCAGTCCTGTCGTATACTCGTACTGCCTTACCAGTTTGTTGGTATTGGTAAGTCCAAATTCTGAACTCCCCTTGTCTGTCGTATGTGTAATATTTTCCATCCATACCATACAGTAGTCGTGTATCTGCGGATATTTTGTGATCAACTCTCTGGACATTAGCGCAATGTCCCTCGCGCTGGTTACATGTCCATCTGCATCCAGCCCATTACAATTTACAAAGTTTGTATTTTCCATTCCCAGTTCTTTGGCACGCTCATTCATCTGGCGGACAAACTCTTCTTCATTCCCTGCTATGTATTCTGCCATTGCTACACATGCGTCATTGGCGCTCGCCACAGAGATACATTTTATCATTGTATCCACCGTCTGCTTCTCTCCCACTTCCAGAAACACCTGTGAGCCACCCATAGATGCGGCATATTCTGAGGTCGTGACCTCTTCTTCCAAAGAAATCTTTCCTTCTTCCAATGCATCAAAAATCAAAAGCAAGGTCATAATTTTCGTCACACTGGCGGGCGGCCTTGCCGTATCTGCATCCTTTTCGTAAATGACAGTACCGGTGGAAGCTTCCATCAAAATCACTGACGGCGCGCTGACTTCTGGGCCGGCCGCCTGTTTGCCGCTTTCTTCTGTTTCTTCATTTTCCTGTGTTTCTACAGTTGTTTCTTCTTGCTCTTCCTCATACAAAATATCCGGCGGCGCCGGCATCGCATACACACTCTGTACACACAAACAGGCGCTTAAGAGTATTCCCAGAACTGTTTTCATAAAATAACTCCCTCTACTATATCGTCTATTACCAATATAGTAAAGGGAGTGAAAAAATAGAACTCTAAATCCTCTGAAAGGGCGGTCAATTAATACCGGTTTTTGCCCTTTCATCCTTCACTGTCATATCTATGAAATAGCTTTTTGTCTGGACTGAACATATCTGTCATTATGGATTGACGATGTTTATCGGGGTTCCCTGCAGGAATTTCTTCAGATTTTCCACCGCGATATCCATTAACCTCTGCCTGGACTCCTTTGGCGCCCAAGAAATATGTGGAGTGATGATGCAGTTCTTAGCTGTCAGAAGCGGATTGTCCTGCCGGATAGGTTCTATGGATACGACGTCCAACCCTGCAGCGGCTATCTTTCCACTGTCTAACGCTTCTGCTAGATCTTTTTCTACGATCAAAGGTCCCCTGGAGTTATTCAGAATGATAACTCCATCTTTCATTTTACTGATATTATTTTTGTTGATAATGCCTTCTGTCTCTGAGAACAACGGACAGTGAAGTGCAATGACGTCGGACTCGCCCAACAGTTCCTCCAACTCTACATATCTGCAGGTTGCCGTCTCCAGTTCCAGATTCTTATATGTATCATAGGCCAGCACCTTCATACCTAATGCCTGTGCAATTCGTCCCGTAGCCTGTCCGATACGGCCGTATCCAATAACTCCCATTATCTTTCCTGCCAGCTCTATCAAAGGATAATCCCAGAAACACCAATCTGGGTTGCTCTCCCATTTTCCCTGGTGAACCGCTTGGTCGTGATGCCCAATATGGTGGCAGATTTCCAGAAGCAATGCAATAGCAAACTGTCCCACAGAATCCGTTCCATAAGTCGGTATGTTTGCCACAGGGATTCCTCTCTGCCTAGCGGCTTTTATATCTACTACATTGTACCCAGTGGCCAGCACGCCGATAAACCTAAGATTCGGACATCGCTCCAGCACTTCTCTAGTAAGAGGTGTCTTATTGGTATACACAATCTCCGAGTCCCCAATTCTAGATACGATCTCTTCCATATCTGTCAGTGAAGTTCTGTCATATACCGTACATATTCCTAATGCTTCCATCTGTCCCCAAGATAAATCTCCTGGATTCAGGCAGTATCCGTCTAAAACGACTATCTTCATTCTTTTTCCTCCTACTTTTCGCATATATCAAATCTGCGGATTATCTGGATGAAGCATGGTAGCGATAACTTTGTCAAGTACTTCATCGTCCCATATTTTCTTCCAGTCTTCTCTCATAACGAGGCGATTACCAAGTCCGATGGCTACTTTACAAGCATCGGATACCGGTGGATTTCCAGGAATATAGCCGAGGAAATTGGCAGAAAGATTGTAAATATGCCCTGTTAGGAAAGATACAGCCGCTTCCTTCGGAATCCCCCTTTTCACTGCCTCTTCCACTGTCTCTGCCATAGCGTACAGACAAGTTGCCCCTAAGAGTTCTACCAATGTCGGCTCAAGGAACGCGATCTGCTTAGAAGACATCACATATACATGTTCCACAGGAGCATACATCTGTCTTACAACCTCCGTACACTGCGAGAAACGCTCCTCCTCTCCCTGAATCATAGACATCACAATGTCTTGTTTACCGCCGCACCCGCCAAAACGGTCCTGGCGTGCCTCATAGGTATCCTGGTCTAAGAAATAAGAAGGATGGCAGGGATGTGCCACACCGAATGTGCAATCATCTCGCAGAGTCAATTCCTTTGCCACTGCTGCCGCTGGATCCAGTATAATAAATCCTGCCCCTGGCTGCAACTGTGGTACATACATATCTGAAAGTTTTCCGATCAGTGTATCCGGCACTGCGAAGACAACCACATCTGATTTTGCTAGCGCTTCCTCCACTGGTGTCAACTCAAATCCTCTGTCTTTTACACTTTTAATGCCTGCTTCAGATGATTCCACAAGAAGTAATTCAAAATCTTCCGGTTTTTTTGCAAGATTATTACTTGTACGGGTGCCCATCTTTCCACCTGCCCCGATTACACTTACTGTTATTTTTCCCATATTTCCTTTCCTTTCTCTAAACAGTTCTACACGAAAAAACTGCGTCCTTACTTTCTCTATATATGCGTTTATAAGTTCTCTTTTACCACCTTAGCAATGTCTTCTCCGGAAAACCCGTAGTAATCTGCCAGTTCGACGGCAGCTCCTGATTCTCCGAATGTGGTAAGTCCTATTCTCCTTATCTGTTTTGGATCATTTTCTGCCGATAATTTACTAATATAAGCTCCTAATCCTCCGTGAATATTATGGTCTTCCACCGTCACGATCTTCTTCACCTTGCCCATCGCTTCCAGTACTTTGGAAGGGTCCTTCGCATTGATAATATTTACATCACCTACCGTTACATAAATACCTTCTTCCTTTAGCAGGTCAGCTGCTCTCAGCACTCTGTCCAAAACAAAACCGCTAGACAGAAGTAAAGTATCATTTCCAAATTCTTTCAGAATGCGAATACCATCCATCGTAAAAGACGTTTTCCTATCATAGACTTCCACTTCCCTTCCGCTTCCTGCTCTCACATAGACTGGACCGGGAATTTCTGCCGCTGCCTTTACAGCGTGATAAGTCTGCGGACCATCCGCCGGTGTCAAAATGGTAAAGTTAGGGATATTGGATAGGATTCCCACATCTTCATAGAACTGGTGGGTCACTCCTTCCCTCTCTCCTCCCAAAAGTCCAGCATTGATGCCTACAAATTTCACATCCAGATTTGGGTATGCCACAAACGTACGCATTTGTTCGCATGCCCGCATAGTCAAGAATCCGGCATATGTTCCCACAAAGGGCTTTAACCCGCAAGACGCAAGTCCAGCTGCTACATCCACAGCCGCCTGTTCCGCGATTCCCACTTCTACATATTGTTCTGGGTACAATTCTGCAAATGTTGTCGCGCGCATTGCTTTCAGAGAATCCGGAGAAACAAACATAATCCGGTCATCTGTCTTCGCCATATCGATGATAGCATGTGCAAACGCCTCTCTTGTTCCCTTAAAATTTGCCATTACTTCGCACCTCCTAATTCTTTTTTTGCAATCTCATACTGCTCGTCGGACGGCACACCTTTATGCCAGGCATTGTTGTTCTCCATATAGGACACCCCTTTTCCTTTGATGCAATCGCATATAATTACGTGAGGTATGCCTTTCACTGCTTTAGCTTTTTCGATGGCATCTTTAATAGCGTCCATGTCGTGTCCATCAATCTCCTGAGTATCCCACCTGAAAGCTTTGAATCGTGCTGCCAGGTTATTGGAACCGACAGTTTCTTCCACAGTCCCCCCACTTTGCCAACCATTTTTATCTGCAAATACAATCAAGTTATCCAACTTATGTCCAGCCGCTACGTTGATTCCTTCCCAGCAGACTCCTTCTTGTAATTCCCCATCACCGGCAATGCAGTATACTATATAATCTTTCTTCCTGTATTTTCCTGCAATAGCCATTCCGCTGGCAATTGCAATTCCATTTCCTAGGGAACCAGAGGTCATATCTACGCCTTTGGTCTTGTTCATCACAGGATGTCCTTGGAACATACTTCCTAATCCGCGCAACCTAAAATCTTTTATAGGTTTCAAAAAATATCCTTTTTTCGACAAAGCTGCGTAATAAATCGGGCAGGAATGTCCTTTAGACAGTACAAATCTGTCCCTGTCTTCCCAGTTTGGATCTTCCGGCCGAATGTTCATCTTATCAAAATATAAAACAGTAACAATGTCCGCGATAGATAGGGCTGGTCCAGGATGCCCATCCTTCCCTTTATAAACCATATCAACTGCCTGGAATCTTAGTTCCTGGGCTATTTTTTTTAATTCCTCCGTATTCATAAAAGTCCTCCTTATATTTGATAAATCTTTTTATTCATCGAACATAAAACATCATATGTTTTTAGCTATACATTTTAGTACAAAGCAATCATCCTTATCGGGGAACCTGTACCTCCTTTGATCTTTAACGGAGTCGCAAGGATATCACATCTAGTCTTTGGTATTTTGTCCAGATTAACTAAATTTTCGACTATATAGATTCCATGTGACAAAAATGTCCTGTGCCCGATAAACTCAGATTTTGACAGATCATACGGATCAATCAGATCCAAATCCATACTTTCCACACCCACCAAGCGTACCTTCTTATTCACAAGGTACTGCGCTACACTCTTAGTAATATAGGGCCACCCTGTCTCCAGGAATTCTTTATTTCCTTCTCCTACCTTCCAAAGTTTTGAGAAATCTGTCATCAACAAAACCGCGTCACCTTCTTGGATTGTCTCGCCGGTCTTCTCCTCCCACTTCTGTACTTCTTCGGCCTCAATCGGAACGCTTCCTTTTAAATGTCTTAAATCCACAATCACTGCCGTTCCGAGAATGCACTCTGGAACTACTTTCTCTATAGTGAGCCCGTCATTTATAAAATGGTAAGGCGCGTCGATATGAGTACAGCAGTGTAATCCCATTTCAATGCTCTCTACATTGATGACGTCTCCTTTTGATATTTCTCGGAAAAAGTTGAGCTGAGGATTCGGGAATCCCACCGGACCCGGTATATCCTTCTCTATAGTCTGTGACAAATCTACCACATGTTCTCCTTTTAGCTCAATCATTTTTATTCCCTCCTTTTCCTGATTTCCCGTACCTTCTCTTCTTTTACTTTCGTCGCTCTTTTTCGCTCTGTAATTGCTGCCAGAGATACCGCCAGGATCAGCATACCACCGTTGAACAAAGGTTCCACAAAATAAGACGCTCCCATCTGCTGTAATCCAGCTACAACGGTTGCCATTAAAAGAACCGCACTGATTGTTCCCGGTACATTTACTTTACCTGCTTTAAATGCCACCGACCCCATTAATGCTCCGGCAAAAGAATTCATCAAATAATCCGGTCCTACAGACACCTGTCCGACACGGAATATAGACGCAAGCAGAACTGCGGAAACTGCAGTCAAAAATCCTGATGATACGAACGCTAGTAAAAGATATTTCTTCGGAGAAATTCCTGAAAGATTTGCTGCATCCGCATTTGCGCCGAGGAAATAGAAGAAACGTCCGACCGGAAGATATTCCATTACAATATAAATGATGATGGCAACCAGCACCATAATCAAGAATGTTGTCGGCAGTATTCCTACACTGGAATTAATTTTTGTAAATCCCTCTGGTAGCTCTCCCAACACCTGTTTTCCATCGCTGTACCAGAATGCTAGCCCATATAAAAGATTACCGACTCCAAGAGTAGCAATAAATGAATCGATTCCAATTCTCGTTACCAACACCCCACTGATAAATCCTATCAGACTTCCTGTAGCCAAGACAATCACAATGACGAGAGGCCAGGGAAGTCCCTGCTTTGTGATAAGACCGATTGTCAAAATATGCAGCAGACATACATTATATCCCACAGACAGATCAAAATGCCCTGCCGCAATCGGTATCATTACCGCCAATGCTAAAAGAACGACCACCGACTGATAATTCAAAATTGATTTTACATTAAATAGTGTTGGAAAAGAATTTGGAAGCATAATTGAAAATACTAAAAACATCAACACTAAAATAATTGGTAAATTGTATTTTGTTAAAATGTGGCTCAAAAACCATCCTTTTTTTACATTTGTGTTTTTTCCCAAGTTCGTTTCCTCCAGACTTACTAACTTATTTCTATGGCTCCTGTTGCTAGACCGCTTAAATATGTTTTACTCATCTTTTCCCTAGGCACTTCTCCAATTGCACCACCACGATCAAACACAATTGCACGGTGGGCTATCATACTCACCTCTTCATAATCTGAAGAGATTAAAATTACTGCCTTTCCCTCTTTGAGACTTAGGTTTATCAAATGGTAAATATCCGCCTTCGCCCCAATATCAACTCCAATCGTGGGTTCCTCAAATATCATAATCCTGCTGTTAGCCTCAAACCAGCGCGCCACCATGGCTTTTTGCTGATTTCCTCCACTTAAGGTTCCTATGGGTGCTTCTCTTCCACTAGTTTTGATGGAAAATTTATCAATAATATCATCACATTTTTTCTGTTCTTCTTTCAGATTCATAAATTTCCACATACCATGCCCATTCACGGATGGATTAATGTAAATATTCTCCCTAACACTGAAGCTTGCCGCCATTCCTTCTTCACGACGCTTGCTTGAAACAAAACCAAATCCATATTTTATCGCTGTAGCAGAATTTGGAATGGAAATCTCTTTTCCGTCCAGATATATCTTTCCTCCGTCCAGAGGTTCCAATCCCCAAAGGCATCTTCCCACTTCATGGTGCCCGGAACCTCGTAGTCCAAACAAGGCAAGAATCTCGCCCTGTCTGACTTCAAAGGATACCGGCCCTACAAATGTTGTATCCAGCTTATCCACTTTCAAAAGTACTTTATCTGTCAGTGTGCCTTCTATTCTGGAGAATACGTCTTGTACATTTTTCCCAATAATATCAAATACCAGCTGTTCTGATGTTACATCTTTTGTATACGAAGTCTTTACTAATTTTCCATTTCTAAGGACTGTAATTTTCTGAGAGATCTCAAAAATTTCGTCTAGTCTGTGAGTGACATAGATAATCGCAATCCCTTCTTCCTTCAGCCTGTGAAGAACCTGAAAAAGTTTGTCCACATCCTTCTGAGGAAGCGTTGCCGTAGGTTCATCTAAAATCAGGATATCTGTCTTTTGAGCCAATGCCCTGGAGATTGCCACCATAGATTTCTCCGCAGAGGAAAGCATGGATACTTTCGCGTCAGGATTGATTTCACAATCCAGCTTTTTCAGCAAATTTACTGCCTGCTTTTTATTTTCCTTCCAAGAGATAAAGCTTCCTCTTTTCTTGTATCCTGCTGTCAGCGCGATGTTTTCTGCCACGCTCATGTCATCTACCAATCCCAAATCCTGATGGATCACAGACAGTGAAAGTTTTTTTACATCCAGTCCGATTTCTTCTTCTTTATATATTAGACTGCCTTCTTTGCAATCATAAATACCGCAGAGAATCTTAATCAATGTAGATTTGCCGGCTCCGTTTTCCCCCAGAAGAGCATGGATCTCACCGGAATAGATATCGATATCCACATGATCTAAAGCTTTGGTTCCCGCAAATGTTTTTGTTATTCCTTTGATACGTAAAAGTGGTTCCATACTTACTTAGAATCCTCCTTTGGGACTTTTATAAAATATTGCTGTTAATCTACTCCCCAGATCTTTGCATATTCATCCGCATAGTTATTACTCGGAATGTACATATCCTGGTCGCCGCCTTCTTCCTCGATATTATCTTTCGTTACAATGAAGATGCTTGGCTCATAGACTACGACATCTTCTTCGTTAAAATAGCGATTTAACTCATCTACAGCAATGTATCCCAATAGATTTGCAGGCTCAGGAATTGTTCCTACTTGATAATCTCCGTTTCGGATCCTGTCATATGCAGCGCTAGTTCCGTCAGATCCCACAAGAATAACATCTTCTGGGTTGACACCGCCGTTTCTCAATGTCGGTGTTACAAAGTCATAGTAAGAGTCCGCGATTGTAATTACATAGAATGGTTTCTCAAAGTTTGATACCCAAGAGGATGTTAAGGTCGGCATATTCGTTGAAATCTCTGACAATGGTGAATTCACATAATCAAGGAGCTCCATTCCATCACATTCCTCAATTCGTTCTTTCATAGCTTCCGCCTTTTCTCTAGCAATCGCGTACTGTGCATCATATAAAATCACGACCCTTCCTTCTCCATTGGAGTCGGCAATCACGTAATCTGCCAGGGCATATCCGATCTCTGTACCACTAGATGTCACATTATAAATCATATTCAACTCGTCATCCGGTCCATTTACATTAGAGCCATGTATACCCACTGTAGGGATGCCCATCTCTTTTGCTTCCAGAATTGTTGCTTGCAGTGGTTCTACATCTGCGGATGTCACAATCCCATCCACTCCCATGGAAATCGCTTGATTTAGCGCTGTGGTCTGCCCTTGTGTTGTGCCTTTTCCATCCAGCACTGTACATTCCCATCCGATTCGTTTGCAAGCTTCCTCAACAGATTCTCCCCACATTGCCTCCACTGCATTTTCGGAATTGGCGTTGACACATACAATCTCTTTTCCTTCCGCTGCTTTTGGGCCATTTGTAGGGCCGTCCCACTCTGTCTGGGATGCTGTTCTTTGTTCTGTGCGGTCAATAGCACTCTGTACCACCTCAGATACTTCTCCGCCATTTTTGTCTTCAGATGCGCCTCCTGAGTTACTCTTATCAGAGCTACATCCTACCAACATTCCTAGCACCATAAAGCTACTCATTAAAATCGCTATAAATTTCTTTTTCATCCTTTTCCTCCATTTTATTTAAATATTAAATTACCTTCTGTATCAAACTGCATCGGCATCGGTTCTGATAAAATCTCAAATCTTTCATCTCCTTTCAGTTCCTCTGCCAAGGATTCCGACACCCATATTTCCCCCAGGTCTAGAGTATTTTTGATATAAATTACTTTTTCTTTCCCTATTTCTACCCTCACACAGGTTCGCAACATGACTCCGATCGCTTCCCGATCATCTGCCGCTACCATCGGTATCTTTACAATGGGAATTACCATTTTAGAAGTGAACGCATTCATATACATAAACGCAAAATTTGCTTTTTCCAGAATTTTTTTTGGGATTACATCCGCCAAACCGATACCCACTGCATTTCCGTGAGATTCTTCCGTCACATCTAACACGGCCATTCTCTGATATTTTGGCCCACCTTGCATACCGGGTACAGCAAAACGTCCCATGATGTTCGGGTCCATTCCGTCTCCACTGATGTTTTTCCCCGTCTCTCCTACAATCAGACAATCAAATTTATCAATTAGAATCTTCGCCATATATTGATTTGCTTTTTGCAGTAGTTCTACTTCTCGATCATATATTTTTTCTGCCGGAATCGCTTCAATAATTGCAGTCTCTTCATATGCGTTCTCCACGATTCCCATACCAAAAAGGATCTTAGCTTTTTTCCTAACAATCTCAAAAGCTTCTGGAAGAAGAGTGGCAAATGTATCTGCACCATGTGAATGTAAAGATTCCGCCCCTTTTTGTTTCCCTGCTCCGATAGTACACATCTTAATCAGACCACTTTCTGACTTTCCTCTGAACGCCGTATGCGCCTTAATTCGATTGATTGGAACTACACCGTCTGCATACAGAGCATTCACATCAAAATAAATTTTGACCCCTGAGGAAGTGGTTCCTATATATTTAGGGAGCATAGTAGAACGAATTTCCACACCCATAAATTCTTCTGTGATGCCATAGGACTCTAACAATTCCATCTGTCCTTGCTCTGTGGCTCCTCCGTGGCTTGCCATAGCCGGAACAATAAATGGCTTCGCCCCCAGACATTTCAACTGCTGTATTGTCTCAAAAACAATCTCTCTGATATTTGCAATCCCTCTACTGCCTACTAAGACCGCGATAGAATCTCCTTTATGTATGGTTCCTGCAATTTCTTCTTTCATAATTTCTTTTTCAATTCTTTTTTCAATGTGGTCTTCCCGCACCGATTCAAAATTTTGTCTTACTTTTACCAGTTTAGGGTACAAATCATATTGCAAATCTCCGAAAACTTTTTCTCCGATTTTGATTTCCATATGATGCTCCTCCCAAAATATTCTGTGTAGTTATTGTCAAGTCATTATTTATCAAACATTAATCATATGATGTTTAATGTATATCATATATGTTTTTTATTGTCAATATTTTTCACTATAAAAAATAAAAATTTCATATTTTTCTGGATATTTTTTACAATTATTTATATTTTTTCTCCGTAAACATTTGACGTTTTATGTTTTTGTGCTATACTGATAATAATATTTTAATTTTAGAAGGATTATAATTATGTCAAATTTATTTGAGAGAAATGATAGAAGGCAGTCCGCCGTAGATATTGTTGTCAATAACATCAAGCAGCTTTTGATAGACCGAAAATTGAAGCCTGGCGATCGGCTTCCAAATGAGCTGGAGATTTCTGAAGGGCTCTGTGTCAGTCGGGGTTCTGTTCGGGAAGCTATGAAAATTTTATCTGCCTTTGGATTAGTAGATATACGTGTTGGAAATGGAACTTATGTGTGTGAGTCTATCGGAAACGGTATGATGGATTCTTTTCTCTTCAGTTTCTTTTTATCCAACCCTGACGTAGAAAATCTATATGAGCTCAGACATTCTTTTGAGATTGACATTATGAAACTGATCGAAAAACACTATTTCGAGAATGAAGAGGAGCGCATGGATCTGGAACAAAATTTAAAAGATCTAGAATATATGATAAAAGAAAAAGCTTCTCCAAAACAACTTGCAAAAAATGATATGGAATTCCATCACCTTCTTGGTAAGGCAACACATAACATTTTGTTCGAGCGTATTTATGACTTTATTATGGAATTTATGGAACCTTCCATTATCGCTACACACAAGCATCAGCACGGCGAAGTTGTCTATAAGATTCATAAAGATATCATAGATGTGATAAAGGCGCGAAACACCAACAGAATTGAAGAAGTAATCACAAATTCTGTAACCACCTGGTCTGTATTACAGAATCCGTCAAAAAAGGAATAGACACAAAAACTTCCAGTAGCAGTTGCTGCACTATCTTATGTTATAGTAAATATAATAGTTAAGCATCCCGATACCACTAGTTTCCTTTTGGTATCTCTTCCACTACCAATTGTTTTCATAAAATAACTCCCTCTACTATATCGTCTATTACCAATATAGTAAAGGGAGTGAAAAAATAGAACTCTAATCTCTTCTTACAGCAGGACAATTGCATATTGTCCAATGATATTGTATATTTCCTCAAATGCCTCTTTCTCCCGCTTAATCGTTCCCATCAACGGATCTTGTACAGTCAGTATCCCCTCTTCTAAATCATAGCCGGAAAGAACTACACAATGTTCTGTGTCGTACCATGGAAATGCACTGTCCTCCTGCTCTATTAAAACAGGCATTTCCATATACATAGAAGTCCACACTGCCACCGGATGACCGCAGGCTACATAGTGGAGCAACTCCTCCATACTTTTCCCTGTAAGATCCACTGGATTTATTGAAGATTCCTGTTCATCCAGATATGCCTGTGCTGTTTTTACAAGTGTGGGTGGAAAACACCCCGCCCCTTCATAGGAGGCAGGATCACCGACATATCCTTCATCAAAATTCCAATTTTCACTGTAAATCAGATATTCCTCTGCAATCGTTGTTTTATCCAGTTCAAATCCTTCGTATTGCAGCAGCATGGTCAGCGCAACCGACTCACAGCCTGTAGGCAGCTCTGGTTCCTGATAGATAGCTTCTACATCTAAAATAACAGAACGTGGAAGGCGCTTCTCTTCTATCTCTTTCATTTCCTCTTTTTTATTTTTCGTTCCGTTCTCCTCATACTTTTCGGCAGAGGCTGACGCATCCTGTACTTCTGTTTCCTTATCTGAAAACCGTAACTCTTCTACTGCCGCACTTTTACAGCCGCTAAAACTAATTACGAGTACAGTTAATATTGCGGCCGTTATCTTCTGACTTTTTTTCATCCTTATTCAGGTCCCTTCTTTTTGTATCTATATTCTACCCCATATTTTCTTTCGTCAGCGGTTTTCACAGAAATTTCATGCTCCTTTCACACGAATTGCATATTTTATAACGCCTTCTTTTTTATGTTCAAAAATATCATATGCCTCCATAATATGATCAAATGTAGTACGATGGGTAATCATACATGTCGTATTCAGGTTTCCTTTTTCTATCTCCTTTAATATTTTTTCACAATCTGCTGCATCTACCCCTCCGGTTTTAAAAGTCAGGTTTTTCCCATACATATCTGGAAGCGGCAGTACCTGCGGATTTTCATACATCGCTACAATCCCGACAACCGCATTGGGCCTTGCAATCTTCCATGCAAGTTCAAAGGTCGCGGAGGTTCCGGCTGCTTCCACTACAAAATCCACGCCTCTTCCTTCTGTCAGTTCCCGTATTTTTTCTTCTACGCGGTCTTTACTAGGATTCAACACTATATCCGCAATTTTTTCCCTTTTTACTGCTTCTAGCCTGTCTGTATCTATGTCTATAGCAACCAGCTTTCCAGGGTGATATAAAGCCATGCACAGCATCGTACACATTCCTGCCGGCCCTGCACCAATAACTGCTACTGTATCTTCCGGATGAATTTCTGACATTTTCGCCGCCCAATAGCCAGTAGAAAGCAAATCTCCTGTAAAAAGAGCCGCTTCGTCACTGACAGAATCCGGTATTTTCGTCAGCCCATTGTCTGCATAGGGAATCCGGACATACTCCGCCTGCCCTCCGTCAATTCTGCATCCTAGTGCCCATCCTCCATTCGCATCCTGACAGTTATTGACATATCCTCTTTTACAGAAATAACATTCTCCACAGAATGTCTCTACATTTACTGCCACCCTGTCTCCCGATCTTATTTTTTTAACTGCGCTTCCTGTCCTTACAACCCTTCCTACAAATTCATGTCCCAGTATGACTCCCTCTTTCGCCCTTGGTACCACCCCATGCTTAATGTGAATATCACTGGAACATATTGTAGCGAGTGTTACTTCTACCAGCGCGTCTGTATCTTCTACTATTTCTGGAAGCGGCCGTTCTTCCAGTCCGATTTTTCCATTTCCATGATATACTACTGCTTTCATAGTTGGTCTCCTTTTCCTTTTTTCTGTATTCCCTGTTCCTTTTACATTACAGTGCCTCTATATTGTACCACGCTCTTCTTCACGCGCAAGATAGATTCCTTGCCGTTTTTCTTGATTTTTCTTCCAGTATAGCGTATATTTATCATGGGTAGAATAAATAATTTATAAGAATAAGGAGGCAGGCATGGGGACTCGTACATATTATGAAATTCTTGGCGTATCCCGCGATGCAACACTGGAAGAAATTACCAGCGCAAAAAATGCACTGGCAAAAGTATATCATCCAGATGCAAATATGCAAAATGATATTGATACAACCGCATATATGCAGGAAATATTAGAGGCTTACCGGATATTATCCAATCCGGACAAACGGAAAAAATATAACCAAAAATTATTTGGAAAGCAGCAGCGGGTTTTCCGTACTTATACCATGACCGATGCAAAAGAGGAAGATACCGATTTTCCTTCTTTCGTTACATATTGGAACGCCGCCTGCAAGCTCAATGAAACAATCGAAAAAAGCATCCATCTGATGGAATATAAGGCAAAGAAAAAAAGCCTGCCACAGAAAATATTTAGAAAAATAGGAAAAGACACAAAAAAGGATACGTTTCGACTCCAACAACTAAATCAATTATCCCTCCAGGCAATTCAATATATTGCTACTTTAAAAAGTGCCGAGATCCCAATGGATTACTGGAATCCCGACGCTATGAACTGGGTACTCGTCCGCTGGGGACAAAAACAGAATATGGACTATCTTGCTTTATTCTCCAGATATGATGCTTTCGTAGAACAAAATAAATCCAGCACTGAAAAGCTCCGGTTAAAATCCCATAACCGCCAGTTTCATCACAATTTAAAAAAACTGCTCTCCTACGCTTTAGAGGCGTAGGAGACATTCTTCAAGGAGGGCTTCACAGCCCTCTTTTACATCTTCATAGGTTGTGTCAAAATCGCCGGTATACCAAGGATCCGCAATGTCTCTGGGGGTATCTGAAAAGTCCAGAAGCCGGCATACCTTTTCTTTTGGATCTGTCCCTAAAATCCGCAGCATATTCCGCAGATTCCACTCTTCCATTCCGATCAGATAGTCAAATTTTTCATAGTCTCCTTTTTCCATCTGCCGCGCCCTGTGATTCCCGCAGGGAATTCCCTCTTCTGCAAGTTTCCGGCGCGTGCCGCGGTGGACCGGATTCCCAATTTCCTCCCGACTGGTAGCAGCAGAATCAATATAGAATGAGTCCGCTAAGCCAGCCTTGTTTACTAAATCCTTCATAATATATTCTGCCATTGTAGAACGGCAGATGTTGCCGTGGCAGATGAAAAGTATTTTTATCATGTTTTTATATCTCCTTAAATTGTCGTATTTCCTTGTATTTAAAGGCTTTCTACAACTTTCATTTTTCTTCTAGTTTCTGTAACTTCTTATAAATTCTCATGTTTTGGCAGTCAAAAGTTGTAAAATAAATTGTATTTTTCATCGCATAAAGATAAATCTTTTATACTAGTTATTTACTTGGGCTAAAATCTCATTTTCTAATTGTTTTCTAATTTGCATAAAATTTAATTCTTTAATTTTTTTTACCCTTGCACCTGCATTTAAATATCCACTTTCTAAAAGTTCCTCATTTTTACATATGTCATTAATATTTATTTGATGGAATGAAATCGGGTAATCATTCACTATAACAAAAGCCTTTACTGGATTAATTTGCATAGCATCAATAACACCATTATCTGCTGTTCCAAAGTACGAAAGAACAACTTGCTTCGTATTTTTCATATTATCTCTTAGCATAATCTGTTCTACAAGCCTAATGTGATAAATATCCCACACAACATTTAAGATATTCTTTATCACATCTGTATTATTTTTTATTTTTTTGAATACTCTATGAGTGCTACTATCATCCATTATATATAAAGATAATATAACAATTTCTTTTTCTAAATAACAATTCAATACATCTAAACAATATTTTATAAACATATCGACCTTTTTGTTTTTCTCTAAACTATTATCGTAAGTTTTTATTAAAAATGCTTTCATGACACAACAACATACGATATTAAATTGTTCTAAATTTTCATTTACTTGAGCAAGTGCCATATCATATATTTGTTTTATTCTCGTATAATCCTTTTCCGACAAATAAATATTTTCAACTTTCTCATTAATTGTTGAAAGATTATCTAGCTTCACAAAAGATGTTATCATTTCAGAAAGGATATTCAAATCAATCTTAGTTCGTACTCTCTCCATAAGGGCAGTGGTTATTCCAATTTGAAATCCTTCAGTTTTTATATAGTTAAGATATTTCACAAATTCATTTTTATCAATATTTATTTTGCGACCTGTCATTATTCTATTTAAGTAAGTAATAATATTCAGATCAAAATCTATTGTTTTACCAACACTCACTAAACTTCTTTCCGAAAGATGTCTAGAATCCAAAATCCATGTTTTTGTATAATCTCCTATTCCAAAAATCCCACACTTTCCTATCTTCTTGTTTTTTACAGAATCAGCAAAATTTGAATATTTCTCATCAAACAAAAATATCCGACAATCGCTTAATAGGAATTCATATGCCTTAAATTTTTCTACTTTTTCAATTGTATTTGAGGATTGTATAATATCCATTATAGCTATTTTTTTATATTCGTTCATTTTTTGTATCGTTTCACCATCCTACACTAATTTCATTTTGATTTTTGCATATAACCTTTTTTATGCTGAAAATCTCTCTATGTTCATCATATCGGAATACTTTTCAAAAGTTGTAAAATCGTTGTAATATACTCTCCTATTGTGAGGAAAGCCATATAAAATAAAGAAATTTAGGAAAAGGAGAAACTCCTGTCGTGGCAAACAAAAAGTCCTTTTATCATGTTCTTTATCTCCTTAAATCGTCATATTCCCTTGTATTTAAAGGCTTTTTACAACTTTCATTTTCTTGTAGTTTCTGTATCTTCTTATAAATTCTCATATTTCGACAGTCAAAAGTTGTAAAATAATTAATCAATACATATATATATGATTAATTAACACTAAATTATTGTTTAGATAATTCAACATAAACGCTCATCGCACTTTCTAAAAAACAAATTCTTTATCATATCGTTTAAAAATTATTTTCTTCAACTCGCTTTTATTCTTTCAATATAGTCAAATAACTATCTAGCTTCTCATTTACGTACCCTGCAAATAATTTTTCAATTGCTCTTAAATTATGCTTGACATAATATTCATCAAACGCATTATAATAAGCAATTTGATCTGCAAATTTAATATC
The DNA here is from genome assembly GCF_055387595.1 of Mediterraneibacter flintii. Taxonomy (NCBI): domain Bacteria; kingdom Bacillati; phylum Bacillota; class Clostridia; order Lachnospirales; family Lachnospiraceae; genus Mediterraneibacter; species Mediterraneibacter flintii. Next base: position 1,914,333 of record NZ_AP031405.1, on the reverse strand, counting down.
AATCGGCGGATACCCTGCTTTCATTAATTCCAGATTTACAAGCAGTCTCCCCGTACGGCCATTACCATCTATAAACGGATGAATGCCTTCAAATTCAATATAGAACCGTGCAAGTCTTGTAATAATATGCTCGGTGCTGTTTCTATACCCTTCCAACAACTGCTCCATCCTAGATTGGATAAGATAGGGCTGTAGTGGTTCATGTTTTGCTCCCATAATTCTTACTGGAATCCTTCTGTAAACCCTACGGTCATCTGTTTTATCCGCCAATACCAGATAATGAATCTGTTTTATCACACTCTCTGATAATGGCGCCTGCTCTTTTACCAGATCCCGTACAAAGTAAAAAGCTTCTTTATGTCCGACCGCCTCTCCCTCTGTCAGCGGACGTTTGGAGTCCAATTCTGTTTTCTTTCTATCAGTCATCTCCAACAGATTCTCCGTAGACTTATATCGTCCATCCTCTGTTTTTTTACATCTTCTGGTATTTTCCAACTACGCCCTTCACGGATAACGCCTGGTATCTTCCCTTCTGAACAAAGTGTTCTTACTTTTCTATCTGAAATCCCCATTTCTCTGCAGCCTGTTTTACTGTCATGTACATAAATCCACACCTCGCTTTAAACAATAGTATACCTTATTATCGGAATAATACAAAATCTCCAAATTTTTAACAGGGCTTTTTATTTTTTGTAAATGACAGACAAAAGGATAAATGAATAAGCTTGTTCGCAGATTTCTATTTTAAGTTTAAATCTCCCCATTGTTTAATAACTTTCAACACAGACATAAAGCTTTCGCCTAGTGGTGTAAGTGTATATTCTACATGTGGGGGAACTTCTTTAAAATCGTATCGGTTAATAAATCCGTCGGCTTCTAATTCACGGAGCTGTTTCGTCAATGACGATTCCGTTATCTCTCCTACATGACGGCGAAGCTCGCCAAATCTATGAATGTTTTGTATTCCGATGTAATAGAGGATTTCTATTTTCCATTTCCCACCTAGTATCTTTTGTACGGTTGATATCGTAACACATCTCTGTATGGCTTGTTCTGTTTTTTGCATGCTCGCTTCACTCCTTTTTTTGTATTATTAGCCATGAGAAAAACTCCACACATCCAGTATTTATACGGTTTTGCGAGGCATGACTTACCTCTTTATCACTACTAATTTATAGTAACAATCAGCTCCTAATGGTATAATTAAGTTGTCAACATCAATCTACCTGAAAGGAGCTGATTGTTATCTATCGTCAAGAAATTTTACAAGACATCCGCCTCTTTACCTCTCAGCCTGCTGATAAATTTTATGATTCCCTTTTCTTAAACCTTGATCTCTCTTTCATTCCTGAATATCCGAAAACAGGTAGAAAAGGCTTTTCGAACCACTCTATGATCTGTGCTTTTATTGTTATGAAATGCGAAGGGTTCTCCATGATTACTGCTCTTGTTGATTATCTGAATAACAACCTTCTTATTGCACACTACTGCAGTTTTGATATTTCTCTGCCCCTTCCCTCTTACTGGACATTTGTCCGTTTCCTTAAAAATTTTCATCCCGATTCCCTCTCTGCTATCATGCGCTCACAAGTTTTGTCTCTTTCTAAGAAAGGGGTTATCAACACCTCTTTTATTGGGATGGACTCCACTCCCGTTTCTGCCAACACCTCCCAGAACAATCCGAAATCCTTTCTAATAAATTTAACCCTGATAACCTGCCCACTGCAGATAAGGACTGCAAGCTTGGTGTCCATTCTGCTTCCAATCGGGTAAATGAAAAGAATTACCAATTCTACTGGGGATATAAAAATCATGTTCTTATAGACTGCATTTTAGGTCTCCCTATTTACCAATTCACTACTACTGCTGAAGCTGCTGATTCCACAGCTGCCCTTGATATCCTTGCCAGAACCCATGATTTTCTCCCTGTTACCAGCTGTACTTTTCTTGCTGATAAAGGGTATGATGTCAAACATATTTATAACAAAGTCAAAGAACTTTATAACGGTGAATGTATCATTCCATTAAATAAACGTAATACCAAAAACACTCATCTTCTTCCTGCCGGCGTCCCCTCCTGTAAAGCCGGACTTGCCATGAAACGTGACGGCAGATGTTATGACCAGAACCGCATAAAGCAAAAATACTGCTGTCCCTTTAAATATTCCGGAACATGCCCGATTGCTCACTCAAAGTTTTTTAATGGAAAGAAGCACCACGGCTGCACGAAATATGTTACCCTTCTCAATGACCTAAGGCTTTCTATCGACAGAAACAGTAAATATTTTAAAAGTAACTACGCTCTTCGTACAGAATGCGAACGGTACAATTCCCGATTTAAAAATACAGGTCAAGAATGAATGTGGGTACGCAACAAATCCTCCGTCACTAATCTGAACACTCTTGCACACATCAGTCTGCTGGCTGTTGCAGCCACTGCAATTGCTTCACATTCCAATTCGCTTTACCGCAGATTGAAAACACTAAAACGGCTTGCATGATTACAAAACCCTCATATCGTCTGATCTTCGTAGGTTCTTGACTTACGTTAGCTTTGCTGTGCCATAAAAAGCTCTTGCTAACAAAGAGGGGAGACCAGCCTCTAAATTTTATTTTTAAATTTGTGCGTTTTGCTCATCTCTATGTATTATATGAAACAAGTAACCAAAAATCAATGTATAGTTTTTTGAATTGGTACTACATAAAAGTACCGTACTTGTAAAAATATCGTACATAGATATAATGAGTGTTAGAAATTGAGAAAGGAGCGATAGAAATGCACTACACAGGAACGGTCTGGCGACCACCTTATGAAGCGTCATCATTGCTTATAGAAGTAACTGCCGGGTGTACGCATCACAAATGTAAGTTTTGTACACTTTATGATAACCTTCCATTTAAATTTAGAGTGTCGCCTTTAGAGGATATTGAGGAAGATATAAAGGAAGCACAGGAACATTACAAATTATGGAATTTTAGAAAGGTATCAAGAACTTTTTTAGTTGGTGCAAATCCTTTTGTGCTGAAATCCAGCCGATTATTGGAAATAGCTTCTCTTATACAGAAGTATTTTCCCAGTAATCAGTCTATCGGCTGTTTTGCGAGGATAACGGATATTGCCATAAAGAAAGAGGAAGAATTATCTGCACTTCGTAAAGCTGGGTATGACGGTATAACTATCGGAATAGAAACGGGCAATAATGACGCACTGGCTTTTATAAATAAAGGGTATCAGGCCAAAGATATTATTACGCAATGCCAAAGATTAGAAAATGCCGGTATTCATTATCATTTTTTCTATCTTACAGGTATTTCAGGTCTGGGAAAAGGAGAAAAAGGGGCAAGAGATACAGCGAATGTCTGCAATCAGCTTAACCCGCAGATTATCGGAGCAAGTATGCTTACTATTTTCCCCAATTCTGAGCTGTATAAGGAAATAGAAGCAGGTCATTGGAATGAAGAAACAGAAATTGAAAAATATAGAGAGTTGAGGACGCTTGCAGATAACTTGAACATTCCCGTATGGTTTGCTGTCGGCGGTGCTTCTAATGCTATTCCGATACAGGGAACTTTCCCGAAGGACAAGAAAAAAGTTGTATCTGTTCTGGATAAAATTATCAAAAGCGCAGATGAAAAGGAACTACGAAATTACAGAACAAATCTGCATCATTTATAGGTGGGATTCTATGCAATTTACAGGTAGAACAATCTTTCCCTTGCAATTTTTCATATCAGGACTTTTCAAAAGTTGTAAACTTGCTGTAAAATACAACTCTATTTTCTCAAGAACCGTATAAAACAAAGAAAATCAAGAGATTGGGAAACTCCTTCAATGACAAATAAAAAGTATTTTTATCATTTTTAAAGTCCTCCTAATTTGCTAAGATTTGCTCTGTTTTTCCGCTATTTGCCAGGTATATAACTGCCTCCGAAATTATTAAAATAATTACAAATTAAGCAAAACATGGTAAAATGCGGACTATTGAGATCGTCAAAAGTAATAAAAACGTAGTAAGAATATAGATATGTTACTATAAAATCAAAAGCGTTTCTCGAAATTATAATCGTCATATCCTAACATTTCTCTAAAAATAATGTCTAGAGTAATTCTATATAGAATTTTTGTTCTTTCATAAATCCAACTTATATTTAAATTACTTACCGTATAATCTTTTGGATTTTTCTTCCCATCTATCTTTTCAAAAGAAATTTTTAAGCTAGAATTCTTTATGAAATATCCTGAATGCACATAGTGATTTCTCAGACATGTTATTTCCTGTGAATAACTTTCAATCTGTTCATCAGTCCAATTAATTGCTGAAGCATAATTATTTCTTATGCTATAAGATACGAATCTTTTTCTAATATTGGTTATATTCTGCTTTTTATAATAACATTCTATAAATCTATAGAACATCAAAAAATTATCTTCAATATTTCTAGAGGTATTTATAACAATGTATGGAATATTTCTGATTTCATTCTTACTCTTCCTATAAGGAATCTTGTTATAACAATTACTTAAAAATTCTAATAATCCTACTTCAACAGTCTTTTCAGTATATCTTTTGGTACACTTTACTTCCATTTGATTAGTAATTAATTCATAATAATTTTCATCCACCATACACCATATCTTATCCACAGAAAAATTATCTGGAAAATATAGCTGCATAAAAATCACTAATTCATTAACAAAACTAGAGACCTCTGTATAATTATTTCTTTTTGTTAAAGTAATTTCGATGTACCCATTAAAATTAATGATCAAATTTCCTGTCTTCTCTCGTTTGCTTGTCCAATCATCCGATACGACAATGTCTTTAATCCCATCATTATTTAAGCTGATACTTTTATTTGATTTTTCTTTTGATAATTTAATTACATACTCTTTATCACTTTTTTCCATTTTCAAACTAGGATAACCAATTAGTTTATTAATAGATTTAGAAAACACTCTTATTCTTGATACCTTTGGCATAGTTTTCAAATCTATTAATTTCTCATAATTTCCATGTTTAAAATAATTTATTGTTCTAAATTTTGTTTTGCTTCCACCATCCGGTGTTCCGTATATGCTACTCCTCCCAGCATAATAAGCATTCTTCAACAAATAATTTGTTTTGTTTTGAGAATCAATAATTAAAATATCTCTCTCTTCAAACTTTATATTATTTCCCCATAAAATAATTCCATTTTCTGTTTCTATCTCCTTTTCAATATCGTAATCAATATCAACTTCTATAAATTCTTTTTTCAAAATATATTCGCATTTATATTGCACTTCATAATTCGCAAACAAATAACATACTGCCATAATTTCCCCTTTCATTACTGCACTTTTTGGAAACGCTGCTTCTATAAATTTTTCATTCTAAAGAACCATGTTTTATCGTTTTTATCCAAATGCAAAAAGCCAACTTTCCCATCTAATGTAGCCTCACCTAATAATAAATATTTATCATTTTGACAACGTCCAAAAACATCCTATCCTGTTTGTAACTAATTACCTCTCTTAATATATATGTATAGAGCTATACCCACAGCCATTTTGTATTGTATATTAATCTACTAATTCAATTCTGTTACTCTATCTCCAGCAAATGCAATTTCCCAATCTTTAAATCTTTGTAATTCTCTGACTCGCTCTCTAAGTACCAGGCATTCACTTTTCCCTTTAGGCAATTTATCTGTTTTTTTAACTTCCATCTATAAAATTTTTTATTTCTTTCTAAAAAAGAACCTTTTACTGTAATACATATTTAGTATACCACAGTAAAGGCTCTGTTTTCATGTCTAAATACTGTTTGTCTTAGCAATAAAACATCCAGACTTTTTCCTTTTAAATACGTAAAAAACTTAAGCAAAGTACTCTTCAATCACGTCTTTCCAATCGCCTTTACAAATGATATGATGGTTACTAATTGGATGGCGCAGAAAATACTCCACTCCCTTTTCTAGTCTCATTCGCATCTGAGTACGGCATAATCCACTCTTGTGCATAGTTTCAAGCAGCTCTGCCCCGTCTACGTAAAATTTCTCCAACGTATCATTGCACTTGAATACTGTTAGTTTTTGAGGCTTAAGATCACCGCTGACAGCTACACTACTTTCTGACTCAAAATGTGACATCAGCTCGTAGTGTTCTGGCATATCAAGGGGTAAAGTACAATGTGCAAATATAATTTCATCTTTGTCGGCATCCAGACTATTGGGATTGGCCATAAACCCTGATTGACCTGTCAGAGCATGTAATACTGCCATACTAATCATACTCTTCTGATCTCCTTCGCAGGCTGCTGGTATCCCTTCTGCATTTAAAATTGCCAGTGCAAGGCAACCTGTCGTATGTACTTTATCCAGAAGGTCAAAACATTTTACAGTAAGTCCATCCAGTCCATACCTCTCAATCAACCTCTTCAATGCACCATACACATTCAAGGCTCTTTCTATTTCACCTCTGTCAAAGTTCTTTCTTTTCAGGCTTTCTGTATAAATATTCTCACAGTATCCGCCCCTTTGATATTCCTGAAGCAGTTCTTTCGTGTCTATCATAAAAACCTCTGCTTTACATGCCGTGCTGAATGCAGAAAAATTAGCGCCACTCGCTACAAGCCCATCCGGCATGCCAAAGCATCCCAGCTTCATACCATTCAATTTTCTTTTTGCTTCTGCTACTCTTAGGAAAACTTTCAGACGCTTTGCCATCACCTCAAAAGAACCATGAATGATTTCTCCTCGAAGTCCCTGTTCCTGCAAATATCCCATAATTTCCATGGATGCTGCAAGAGAGTTATGTTCCTGTGTACTCAATAGTATATAAGGTTCTTTTGTCTGTGTATAACAGTTTACAAATCCACCCTCTGCTCCACCCGAAGCCACAAAATAAATTGGAAGAGGTTGTTTGCTTACTTCCTCCATATCAGCACAAATCATCTCTCTCCCAAGCTTTTCTCCTAGCTTAGAGAGAAATTCTATACAGGTCAACTGAAAATTTTCATTCCGGCTTTCAGATGGTCCCATCAAAAGTTTTATTTTCAATTGTTCCATATTACTTTTCTCCTTATTTTCAAAATTCCCCATGCGAATAAAAACATTACACTGCAAAATGCAAAAATACTGACATATGTTCCGCTTACGTCACGGATCACTCCGTATAAAGCCGGCATAATTGCCATTGCAAGTCCTGTGCACACAAAGTATACTCCCATCAGATTCCCAGAGTTACCATCCTTTAAAAAGGTCAGCCATAATGGATATATGTATATATTGAACGTTCCCCAGCATACTCCATATAAAATACAGATCACCCACAATATTCCTCGCAGTTCCACGCCCTTCATACAACATAATATAAAGAAACCTGACATTACTATAGCTGCAGTGCCAAGGCTTATACGTGACAAAGTTTCCGCTGAAACCTTTCCACGCATGCAGCTAAAACAAAATGAAGCTATAAGATATGAAAACATATATACAGCAAGATATAAAGTTGCACGCCCCGCTGTCAGCATCATTCTTTCTTCCGCAAAAAGAACAAAGAAATACTCGAATCCATAATTTGCTATAAAGGCAGATAGAATGACTAAAAGCATCAATAACATATCTTTCCGCCGTTTTCTCTCAATAGTTAAAAATGTCTCTAATATACTTCTTTTTTTGTGTTTCTTAGGAAAATTCATATTTCTGGAATCCTGCTCATGTACTGTCATACATCCAATCCCCGCTGTTATAATCATCGCCACGCCCCCAAATAGAAACACGTCACGTTCATCCAGCCCAGAAGCCGTTAATCGGTTTCCCGCTAAATATGCTATGACACTGGAAAGTGCCAGTACACAAGAAGCAACCGCATTCGAACGGGTAATATATTCTGGTTTCACGCAGTCAACCTGAATCGCCCCAATCGGCGCTTTCCAGTATGCCAGAGTAAGACTATAGCATATCAATACAGCCGCAAACTGCCAGAATGTGTTCAGCCACGGAATTAACATAAAACTTATTCCGGCAAAAACAGCGCCTGACAAAATATACGGTCTGCGACGCCCAAATCTACAGCGGGTTCGATCAGAAATCGCTCCCACAGCCGGATGTAATATCATAGCAAGTAAATTGCAGAAAGAAAGGATCAAGCCCACCTGTGTTGTACTACTTAAGCGTTCTGCCAATAAAGATGGAACAAACGCACTGTACAGCGGTTGTGTCACATAGCTCGAAAAGGAAAATAGAGAAATGCAAAGTGAAAGTTTCCAATTAAATTTTTCATCTTTCATCTCACTCTACCATGGACAGCGCCATTTGAAGCATTTCATCAAAACTTTCCTGACGTTCTTTTGTCGAGCAAGATTTCCCATTAAACATCAAATCTGAAATAGTACATAGAGCCACTGCTTTTTTTCCTGCTTCTGCCGCATTCATATACAGCGTTGCCGATTCCATCTCCGCAGCTAACATTCCCATCTTTGTCCATTTGTCCAGCCATTCGTCAGAGTAGTAGAATCCCTCTCCTGATATAACAGGCCCTACACGTACCGGAATGTCATGCTTTTTTGCATATGCGACAGCTTTTTCGATTAGTGAATAATCCGCACAAGGCGCTAACGTACCCGGCAGTTCAAAATGGGTGGCATATCCGTTATCTGTAGAGGAGGCCATTGCAATAACAATATCCCTGAGATGTAAGCTTGGATGTAAGCCGCCCGCTGAACCGACGCGAATAATACTATCTACATTATAAAAGTGAAACAGTTCATATGAATAAATACTCATAGAGCCTGCCCCCATGCCACTCGCCATAACAGAAACCTTTTCCCCCTGATATCTGCCTGTATAACAGTAAATGTTCCGCACATCACTAATCAATTCTGGCTCTGTCAGAAATTTTTCCGCTATATATTTCGCTCTCAGCGGATCGCCCGGCATCAGAACTGTCCGAGCAATCTCTCCACATTTTGCTGCATTATGTATAGTTGGTGTCTGTGTCAAACTTTCTCCTCCTCCAATCACACTTTTCCTCCTAATGCTTTATAAAATGTCTCTTGATACTTTGTTCCGTCAATTTCAAATACGGTACGGATTTTCGGCAGGTGCTCCCATCTGAAGTGATCTCTTCTGTCCCAGATTGTCATGCCTCTGGTTAACTGCTCACCACAGTCAATCGCCACGTTAATCTCCCTTACATCCGTCATAATAGTTGGATCTAGAAAACAACACATTGCAGTTGTATCAATAGGCCCATTGATAAATATTCCCTGTTCCTCTATGGAGTTGTTACCGTCGATATATTCAATTATTTCCAAAGCATATTTTGCTTGCCGGTTATTAAGGTTTTTCAGCTTCTGAATCGTATCCTCCGAGATATTCACAGCTTCCGGATTAAATGCTATGTCCAGGCCGATCGTTGTCAGCTTCACCTTTGACTCATAGACAATTCTGGCAGCCTCCGGATCCACATAGATATTCCATTCGCTCATCGGGTTGTCTCCGGTCGCATTCCGGAACGCATACTCCGTGATTCCGTAAGCCCCGCCTATGTGATAGATTTCTTTTACCAGCGGAATAATTTCCGGCCTGCTCATAAACGCCACAGCAATATTGGTCAGACAAGATGTACATATCAAAGTTACCTCGCCAGGGTTTGCCAACACCGCGTCAATAATCATCTGTGCCGGCGACTGATCAACCGGTTTTAATTTAGGTTCCGGAAAAAAATGATTTCCCAATCCATCTTCCCCATGGCTATAAGGGTCTTTCGGATATTCCCTCAACATAGGGTGCATCATCCCTTGTGCGACCGGAATGTCCCCCCTGTCCATATATTCCAGGATACGCAGAGCATTTGACGCAGTCTTATCTGCCGGCAGATTTCCGCTTTCTGTCGTAATGCCCAAAAGTTCCACATCTGGATATGTCAATGCCATAATAATACACACAGAATCGTCCGTTCCCGGATCGCAATCAAGAATAATCTTCCTTTTTTCACTCATATTCATCATTTCCTTTCTATTGTTTTCTCAATTTCTGGAAACCAGTTCATCTTACCGGCAGCCTCTTTTTGAAGATCCATCTGATGAAGAATTGCAATTCCTTCCAATGCCAGATCTATAGACACTTCAGTTCCTGCTCCCGCCTCAAATTTTTGTCCTGAAATTAAGTTATCTGTTACATTAAAAATTGCCCCGCCTCGTCGCTCGAATAAATTACACATTGTCATAATAATTGAAGATTCTCTATCCGTATTCAGCACTCCTGCCCGATTATATATCCCAAGCTTCTGGATATTGTCCGGTTGAAGATATCCGCCCACTGACGGACGGCCATTTCCAACAAAATCACTGTCCATACATGCCGTAACTCCCAGTTTATATGGCAGTTTAAATTGCTCAGCAGCCTGAACCATAGCGTTCACCACCTCATAATGGCAATATGCCGGATACCCGTCTGCAATATAGGCGCGCGAAGTTCCATCATCACGGAATACGCCTGTCGTAATCACGCAATCGCCTACTTCGACCTTCTCTGCCACGCCACCCGAGGTTCCCACCCGAAGAAATGTAGAGCAGTCTGTGTATTCCATAAAGTCATTTATTGCCAGTTCTACCTCCGGACACCCACTTCCACCACTGACACATGTAATCTTTGCACCTTTATATATACCGGTATAGCTCAAAAACATTCCTGAATTTCCTATACACTCTGCATCTTCCATTCTCTTCGCCAGACGTACTGCTGGATCCTCGCCATATGCTCCCAAAGGATCACGCACCAGATAAATCAGATAGTCTCCCACCTTGTCAATATCGACCTGAGTAATTGCAGGTCGATTATCTATAACCAACCCCGGATAAGGAACCCGTTCCCAGTATTCATAGCGTTCCTGCATTAGCTTAATGGATGGTTTATTTCGAATAGCCTCGCTTTTCTTCATGCCATTTTCCCTCCTTACTCTGGCACAATTTTTACATAACATTCTCTGTTACGCGGTCCATCAAATTCCAGAAAATAAATTCCCTGGGAGTGCCCCAGCAATAATTTTCCATCATCGATGATAAATGACATAGAAGGGCCAATCAATGTACACTTAACATGCCCTGCCGCATCCTCCGGTGTGTCATGCTGATGCTTGAAGTCAACACGTGTTGGTATCAATCGGCGTATCTCATCTTGGATATCCTCATGCCCCAATGGATCCCAAAAAGAATTTACTGTCAAAGCTGCCGTTGTATGTGTGATAAATGCACATAAAATGCCACTCTTTACACCTGACTTTTCCACACACTCTTTTATCTGATCGGTCAGCGAGATTACCCCGTCTTTTGTTGTCTGAAACTGTATTCTCTCTAGCATTTATGTTCCCTCCTTAATCCATTAGTACAGTTTCTGAAACTGTAGTCGAATACATTCCTTTTTCTTCCTTCCATATTCCCTCAAATCCTCTGCTATAAGTTTCTCCTCTAAGTACTGTGAGATACCCTGCAATTAAAGCCGGAACCATATATGCGGCCACAGGCTGGAACAGGCATGTATCCGAAGCAGGCATCAAGAATCGATATTTTGCCTGAAGGCTCTCATCATCTGTGATTAATATAATGTCCCGCCCCATCTGGTTCAGCCGTTCTATCAGCTCACAGGTACGGCTATGAGCCTCATCTTCCTTCGACGCAAATACCATAGTCAATATCCGTTTTATATCTCTTGCAAAATAATTTACATGAAACCAGTTTTCACTGTCTGAATACACTGCTGGCAGTCCTACTGCTTCATACATCTTTTCGTGTGCATACCATGCAGTTCCATAATCGGCCCCACAGCCTATCATCTCCGCACTGCTAGCTTCCTTAAATTGTTTGGCTGCTTCTAGTGCCAGCGCACATATCCGGTCGGCATTATTCAAAAATTCTTTGGGCAGACATTTTAATTCCCGTCGATACATATTTGCCTGTTCCATTGTATATTTCAGCCTCACCTCCCCCATTCTGATAGCCAGCAGATACACGATCATCTGGAGTACTGCATAAGAACGGATTCCCGGTGCATTTTCAAATTTCGGAATACTCGGTATAATTACTTTTTCCGCTGTTTTCGCAAGTGGAGAGTCTGGATTTGAAGTGACTGCAATTGTCATAGCCTTATGTAAGCGCATACGTTTCACCGCTTCTACAACCCTTGTGACCCGTCCAGAGTTACTAAATGCTATCACTAAAGGATCACATGGTGATTCTCCTACCCATTTCATCTGATAATATCTTGACAAAGAAAGAGGCTCCACCACCTCAATCGGTATTTGAAGAAATTTTTCAAATGTACGTTTTGCCGTCAGACATGCAGCATACCCATCACCACAGCCCGTCAGGACTACTTTTTTTACAGAGTAGATCTCCGGTGTTGTCATTACGTATCTCACCTGTGGTTCTACATCAGGATATACCTCTTCTAATAGCTCAGGTACGCTTAATACCTGATGAAGCATTGCATTTTCAAATTCATCCATTGTTAATCTCCTCCTTACACATTTTTGCTCGTTTCATAGCACGTCTTTTCATCTCTTCTGTAAAAACCTCCGGTACACCGAACTGAGCAATAATTTCCGCCGCTGCCGCTGCCCCCATGCATCCTGCCATCTGTGGATCGTATCCCTCACAGCAGGCATAAAGCACCGCGGCAGACGAGCTATTTCCTCCTCCTGTTGTATCCGTCACTGTAATACCGGATATACTCGGGCATTCATATTTTTTTCCTTCTGCAAATATATACGCCCCTTCCTCTCCTCTTCTGAAAAATACCCAGTTTGGCGCTGCCTTCATAAGCCTTTCTCCTGCTTCCCATTCATCCTTTGTTCCATATAAAAGCTTTGCCTCTCCACGATTGATGGAAAAAACATCAATCTCTTTTAAATAAGCTTCAATCATCTCAATATTTTCTGGTCTGCATGCATCCTCCGATATTTCCCACATCAGTTTGTAACCAAACTGTCGTTTTCCTCTGATCAAAGCATCCAAATATTCCCGTTCTGCCGCCTTAAATACATAAACTCCCTTTGTATTTTTATCACAGCATCGAAATACTTCATCTATAGACGGGTCAAGCGCTCTAAACTCATGTAATCCAATATTTGGCTCATCAATACGGCTGCCGTCTTTATAATAGTGAATTACAATAGTAGGCGATATTTCTGAACGAACGACCAATCCTTCGACAGACACATGATTTTTCTTATACCATTCTCCATGTCTGGATAAATATTCTGGCCCTATACCTCCACATATCATTACCTTATCGGTAAATACACGCATTCCTGCCAGTGCATAAAATCCAGCGCTCCCTGGCTGGTTTGCAAATACCGTACCATCCGCCAGATGAACTTCATCCGTAGAAACCGTTGTTGCAATCACATATTCCATCTTTAACACTCCTTTATCTTTTCAAGACAAAATCCGTCAATGAATACCGCGCCTTCATCTACTAAATATCCAGCAGCTCCGCACATATATGCATCTTCCTTGTCTTCTGCGATAAGTACTATATTGTCAAAGCCTGCCTGCAGCTTATTGCCACATACAGAAAACCACATTGGATATTTTTCAAACTGCATATAGCTGATACGTATTTCTGCTAACACTTTCTCTTCACTGTCTTTACGTTTAATAATCTGAAATGTGTCTCCGCCGGATACCGCCGCCGCATAATATCTGCGATGTCCCACACTTCTGGCCACCAGTCCGCCTCTTTTGTGTAAACTAAATTTTAATACGGATGAAACTGTATAATCTTTAAAATCTCTTGTTCCAATCGTAGCAACTCCCCCTGGTTCATCATGGCTGATACAGTAAGTACAGTTTAAATTGGGGGAAAAATGCTTCGCACTAGAAACAAACATTTTGGCCCAAAACGGATCTGTGTCCCACATATCGCGCATCATGATACCTTTTTGTTCCAACCGCACAGGCGTATTGCTCCAGTCAATACTACGGACAAATACATCCCCCTGATATCGGCTCACTGAAGCAAATTCTAATCCAAATCGAAGAATCGGCAATCCGCCATTATCAGGAATGTTCCATGTCAGAACCACTCCTTGCGGCAAAGCCTGTACCCATTCTCCACACATTCTTTTTAATCTGCTCTCCCTGTCTGCATACCAGATGTATGGGCGTACTTTTGGCCCGTTCTTTTCCGGACAGTCCAGACATATTGTAACCTCTTGGCCAGTATAAAGTGTAGGCGACACGTATGTTTCATAATTACGGTATTCTTCGTGAATATCCAGAAATGTAGCCACGCTGATATTTGCATTTGCTCCTTCCGCCAAAGTATCAAATGTCACCCTAAGCCCATTTCCGTCTCCCACCTGATTTCCGTTTGAAATCAAAGGTACACATTTTATATGTTCGACATACGGACAGATAGAAAATCCTTGAACACTTCCAGGATATTCAAAGGCGAAACGCGGCTGTTTCTCTTCACTTTTCATTCCCCGTACAGTCTCAGCTGAACGGACAATTCTGCGGGTTTCTTTCACCGCATCAGAGATTCCCTCGCCGCCATCTGAAGTGATAACCAAAATCCTGTCAGATACAGGCCCTCTGAAGTCTGGGCCTTCCTCCATGCCCTCTAATCCTAGACGGATCCCATTTAGACATCCAACGTTTCCTGCATTGCAATCGGTGTCCCATGCTGCGGACGCGGCAATTTTTATTGATTCTGAAAAGCTGTCACCCGCACACAAAAGTGCTGCCAAGACCATTGCATGATTCGGAACCATATGACATGGCCCCGGATAAATATGATATCCATATTTTTCATCCAGCTTCTCACGCACTTTTCGCCAGTCATTTTCCCTACTACAGATATTTCTTACATCATCGACAAGGCTGCAAAGTTCCTCCGTCTGAATAAAGCGTAAATTGTCATCAAACAATCTGTCCAGCTTCTTTTCATCAAAAGCAGCAGCTTCCATTGCCCCTAAAAATCCCGCCGCATCCACCGCGATTCCATCATGTGATACGCTCGCGCATGCACGCACGAGGTAATTCGCATATTCCGGATCTCCAGGACACATCATGGCATAAGCATCCATAAAGATCTGCGCCCCTATCTGCTGCGAGAGAACGGGGCCATTTAGTTCTATGGAGCCGCTTCTAGGTGCCGGTATCCCTTGTTTTAAATGAAGATACGCCGTATGCTCCGTAGAGTTTCCTATGCCGCCCCACCAGAGAATGGAACGGTCTTCAATAATATAATTCAGCCATGTCTCTCCAATCTCTTCTGCTGTTAGCTCCTTTTTCCAGCCGTTATCTTCCATTGCTCTAAAAAAAGCAAACGTACCTGAAAGATCATCATCTGCCACGATCAGTGGTAGTTTCAGTTCTTCATGGACATAATAAGGAATCTCCCCGAACCGATCTATGATAGATTGGTACGGCCAGCCCTCCACCGGTCTCCCCAGATACACACCTATCATTTTTCCAAGTACACCCGCATATATCTTATCTTTATATTTTTTTGATAATCCCATCGTTTTCTATCCTTTCACCGCACCGCTTACCATACCTTCCACGAATCTCTTCTGCATAATTACGAAGAAAATAATAATCGGTGCAACAATAATTACTGTCGCTGCCATATTTGTACCTTGGTTTGCTGTATTCGTTCCATTCAGAGACATTAAAGATAACATTGCCGTAAAATTTTCTTCTCCTGTAAGGAAAGTAGATGATACAAGGAATTCATTCCATGAATTTAACCCTGTAATGATTCCTACCGTTACAAGCCCTGGTGACAAAAGTGGCAGAATAATATGGCGAATTACCTGTAAAGTTCCTGCTCCGTCGATGCGCGCTGCCTCCTCCAGCTCCTTTGGAATCGCCATAAAGAAGGCCCTTAAAAGTGAAATTGCCAGAGGAAGTGATGTGGCAGCCAATATAAATGATACGGCCACATGGTTACCAAGCCACCCCATTTTTGCATATACCCTGTAAAGTGGAACGAGAAACAAATATACCGGCATCGTCATAGTGACTAAAAAATAACCATGTATTACGGAAGTACCGCGTATTTTGCGTCCTCCGATCACATACGCTGCCAGTGATGCGAATAGAAGTACGACAATCACTGTACATCCGGTATATACGATACTATTTAGAATGCCCTGTCCGAAGTTTCCATCGTGCCATGCTTTTATGTAGTTTTCAAGACCTGCTGAAAACTTGACAGACAGTGGATTCATAATAATATCTGTATGCGTTTTAAAGCTATTGAGCAGTACCATCAACATAGGCAGCATACAGATCACTGCTAGAAGTACCAGCACCACTACTGCCCAGACAGAAGTTTTTTTCCTTTTCCTCTTCATTTCTATCTTCTCCTTCCTATGATTCATTACGGCTCATTCTCGCGTATGCAATAGAAGCAACCAATCCCAGAAGAGACATAATCACGGCAATTGCGGCAGATTTTCCAAACTGGAAAAGACTAAACGCATAATTATAAGTCAAAGTTCCAAGCATTTCTGTAGAATGTGCAGGGCCTCCTGAGGTCAGAAGGTATACATAATCAAACTGTAGAAAAGATTGGATTATAATCAGAACCAGCATCATTTTAAAAGTCGGAAGCATACTCGGAAAATAAATATATCTGAATAATTGCCGTCCGTTACATCCATCCATTGTTGCCGCCTCCACATAATCTGAAGGAGTCTGACGAAGCGCTGAGAAAAATACAACTGCAAGATATCCCCAGTAATGCCAGATGTCCGCTGCCGCCACTCCAAACAGTGCAGTATTCGGCTGAGTCAGCGGAGATGCCATCCAGTCAAGACCAAATATATTTTTCATAAATCCAACCAGACCGGTAAGCGGACTATAGATCATATTTAGCCAGATAAGGGCATTTGCAATAGGAGCAACGACATAAGGGAACAAAAACATCACTTGAAAAAGTGCACTTTTCTTCTTCTGCTTTAACAGCCCGACAGCTGCAATCAGCGCAATCGAAACTGGAATAATCAAATAAATAAACATCCACTTACAGTTATTCCCCAATGCAGTGACAAAGACTTCGTCACTAAACAGCTCTTTATAGTTTTGAAGACCGATAAATGTCATGTCCTCTGATATACCATTCCAATCCGTAAAAGAAGAAATAATTGTGGTAACAGACGGGATCAGAATCACACAGGTACTTAAAATAACTGCCGGCGCTATCAACAGATAATATGGTATTTTTTGTTTTATCCAATTGAATGACATGAAACGCCACCTCTTTCTCTTTTCATATATGACCAGCCAAATATAAGAACAGCGGTACTCTTTTGTACGAGTACCGCCATAAAAATTTCATATTGCCTTACTCGCCTGACGGTGCCGGGCATATCGGGCAGGAACCCGCATCAAAATCTTTCTGGAATGCAGCATCAACCTCCTGCATAAACGTATCCGCGTCTTTTTCTCCCAGCCACACAGAATCCACTTTATACATCAGGTCAAATGCTTCTGCCGGCATATAAGAGGAATTGTAGTATCCAAAATTGCCTTGGTCGATCGCAGTACATGCTTCAGAGATTCCCTGCATAAACATCAATGGAAGACCGGTGAACTGGTTCATATCGATCTCGCTTAATGTTGTCAGAGGCACTGCCCAATAACCAGGCCAGTCATTCGCCATACTTGCGACAAATTCATTGGTCATCATCATGTCTAAGAACTCTGCACATTCATCTTTGTATTCTGTCTTTTCATTAATTGCCAGCAGACCCGTAGCTCCTACTGTATAAACAGCCGGGGTATCTGCATCCGCTGCAGGAAATGCAGTAAATCCAAACAAGTCTTCATCAGCATAATCCATTAAGTTCTGAATAAACTTCATAGGGCCGAAGAAGAACGGCGCTCTTCCTTCCGCGAGCAGTGCGGCAGAATCCGCCCAATCTAAAGACAGGTAGTCTGTACCTAAGTATCCTTTCTGGTACCAGTCTGCAGATGTCTGTATCGCGCCAGTCAAAGCTTCATCCGTCCACGGTGTTGCATCTGTCAATGCTTCATAGACCTTATCCGTTCCGCCGAATGAATTCAGGAAAAGAGAGGTATAGTCTTCATTTGTCTGTTGCCAACCTTTGCTTCCTGTCACAGATGCATACATACCTTTTTCCATTGCTTCATCCATGATCTTTGTAAGCTCATCCACGGTGGTCGGTACTTCCCAGTTATTTTCCTCCAAAACCTCTTTGTTGTATACCATACCAATGACATTCATCCCCATAGGAAGGGAATATAACGAACCATCATATAATCCAGAATCATACATACATCCTAAAATCTTGTCTTCCCATCCGTATTTTTCTGCATATTCATCCAGGTTAGCATATTTGCCGGCCTGAATATAGGTTAATGCAAGAGATGGTGAAGATTCATAGATAATGTCCGGCCCTTCATCGGCAGATAACGCAACTGCCATATCCTTATTAACAGAAGACCGGGACTCAACCGTCAGGTTAAATCCTGGATGTTCCTCATTAAATTTGTCTACCAGATTTTTTGACATAGCTTCCTGCTGCTCCGAAGTAGCTCCCCAGAACCACATGGATAATTCCACTACATCACTATCCTTTTTTCCTTCCTCGCTCCCCTCACTTCCGCAGGCCGTAAGCAATCCCGTACACATAGCCAGAGCCAGCATCACACTTAAAATTCGCTTTTTCATAGTATCACATCCTCCTTTTCTTTTAATAAAACGTTTTATCACGCTCTTTTGCCCTTCTTAACTCGGGTTTTTATAGTATAAATACTATCACCCCCCCCCCTATTTGTCAACAACATTAAATATTTTCAACACTTTTACACATATTTTCATTCTTTTTTTGTATATAATGCCGAATTACAATTCCATTTCCAACATATGATAAATCGTTTTATCTATAAATTATTGAAATATCTGGTCAAATCTATTGCACCTCTCCCCGTTTCCTGTTATAATGTCAAAAAAATATATCTGAAGGAGGCTTTGTTTTGGCTTGTACTATTCGAGACATCGCTCTGGCAGCCGATGTCTCCGTTTCCACTGTTTCATTGGTACTTCGCGGAAAAGAATGCCGCATATCAGAAGAGACAAAATTGCGAGTTCGACAGATTGCCGAGCAGATGCATTATGTTCCCAATCAGGTAGCTGTTTCACTGGTTACAAAAAAAACACATACAATCGGATTGATTTATGCTGACATGCTCAATCCATTTTATTCTGAACTGGCTGTAGGAGTGGAAAGAAATGCGCGTTCCCACGATTACAGCGTTCTAATCTGCAATTGCGATGAACAAGTACAGCGCTGTGTCAGCAATATTGATCTGCTAGAAAGTCGTTGTATTGATGGTTTTATTTTACAACCACCGGAAACAATTAACGCCGTTCCTGGACAGCTTCACGCATTGCAGGAAAAATTAAACAGTTGTCGTATTCCATATATTATTTTAGATCGAGCAATCCATGATATCTTCCATGACTATATTGCCGCAGACCATCAGTTAGGTGGTTCACTTGCTACGGAACACCTCATCCGTCTGGGGCATACACGTATTGGTTGTATTACAGGCTCTCTCTCTGATTACGGTTCTAAGCGCCGCCTCGCAGGTTATAAAGAGGTTCTCTCTTCTCATGGGATACCTTACAATCCTTCGTTTGTTTACGAAGGTTTATATTTGGTTGAAACCGGTTACTACGGAGCTATAGAACTTTTCAAACAAAATGTTACTGCCATATTTGCATTCAGCGACCAAATTGCGCTAGGTGTACAGCGAGCTGCTTTAGAATACAATATTTCTATTCCCGAGGAGCTTTCACTTATAGGATACGATGATAGTTCTATCGCTCATTTGTGTGCGGTTCCTCTGACAACAATCCGCCAGCCCATAGAGCTATTAGGGCGCCGCGCATGTGAGATTTTGATTGATCGGATTGATACTCCCGATCGTCTCCATCAGGATTATCTTTATCCCCCTGCATTAATTCAGCGGAAAAGCTGTGCATTGCCAAGAAGCGCTGACAAAAAATTACTATAGCATCGGTGTACAAGAGACAAACTTCGAACTATACACCTAGAGTCAAACTGTCAAAGGGGCTATCGGTTAATAGATAGCGATGAATAGGGAAGGCAGTGACTTGTCCGAGTCACTGCCTTCCCTAAAATTATCCCTATAAAAGAGAAAAAGATGGCTAACGATAACCATCTTCTCTCCGTTACATGTTATAATGTAACTATGCAAAAACAAGATTATTATAACGAATTTTTTGAATTAGGGCAACAGAAAATGAACTTTAAATTTTATGAATTGAGTTTACCTGACGACGATCCGGTCTTTACCCTAAAAAAAGTAATGGAGGAAATGGATTTTACTGCTTTATTAGCGCAGTATTCAGATAAGGGGAAACGCGGGTTTAACCCAATCATGAAATATGGAGTTCTCACATATGCAAACATGCGGGGGATTCGTGAGATTGACCGCATCGTTGAACTATGTCAAAGAGACCTGGCATTCATCTGGCTGACGCAGGACGAACAGCCAAAACGGGATGCCTTTTATGATTTCATAAATAAAAAGCTGACAGCTGAAATCCTGGATGACCTGAATTATCAATTACTACGACGTTTAAAAAAGGAAGGCCTGATTACGTTAGAATCTCTCTTTATCGACGGAACAAAGATAGAAGCAAATGCAAACCGTTACACTTTTGTGTGGCGAGGAACGCTCAACTATCATCTGGCAGGACTGCTGGAGAGTATTGACTCTCTTTACACAAAGTACAATGTACTATTAGAAGAAAGCGGATATGGCAGAAAATACAAATTAGGAAATGCGCAGATGTTCATTATCGAAGGCATGGACAAAGTGCGTGAAGTAATCGAAAAGAATCGCAGGCGAAAACTTACAAAACATAAAAAACTGTCAAACAATCGTATTCTTGAAATAGACAACTGTTCCCCACTGGACTTGTTAAAATTGCAAAAGAACTTATCGGCGATCGCAGAGGGAGAAGGGATTGCGTTCGTTTATGGAAAAGGCAGGAAAAAGTCCAGGATTCAGCAGCTTTACGAAGAATTAGAAACCTGTGGTAAAAAACTTATGGCATATAAAGAGAGTTTTGAGATTATGGGGAACGACCGTAACAGCTATTCGAAAACAGATTTAGAAGCAACTTTCATGCGAATGAAAGAGGATCACATGATGAATGGCCAGTTAAAACCAGCCTACAATGTTCAGATTGCTGTGGAGAATTACTTTATCATTCATGGTTATGTAAGTAATGACAGAACCGATTACAATCCCCTGATTCCCGTTGTCCAAAAACATATCTATGCATTTGGTGAAACAGTAAAGGAAGTCACTGCAGATAGTGGCTATTGCAGCGAGAAAAACTTACTGTTTCTAAAAGAACACAACATCGAAAGCTATATCAAGCTGCAGGAGCATGAACAAAGAAAGACCCGTGCCTATAAGGAAAACATAGGAAAATACCATAACATGACAATGCAGATATTTGAAGATGAGCATTACTATATCTGTCATGACGGAAGAGAATTAAGACATATCCGCACAGAAGAAAAAGACATGGGCGGCTATACACAGACTCTTGAAGTGTACGGATGTGCCGATTGTAGTGACTGCGAATACAAAGCAAAATGCCTTTACAAATATAACCCGGAAAAAGATGCCGATAAAAATAAGGTTATGAAGATAAATGAACGTTGGGAAGAATTAAAAGAACACTCTCATGCAAATATCCAGAGTGAGAAAGGGATTCTAAATCGTCAGATACGTTCGATTCAAACGGAAGGACACTTTGGAGACATCAAGGAAAATGATGGCTTTCGACGATTCCATCATCGTTCAGCAGAAAAAGTGTATAAAGAGTTTATGCTCTATGCGATTGGTAGAAATATGAATAAATACCATCGATTCCAATGCAATAAGCTCAAGAAATTTGAAGGGAAAAAGGAAGAAAACGCAGCATAATGAAAAGCGCGACAATTCGATAGACACCCTTTATTTTGTGCGTTCAAAAATACTTATGAATCTTAGAAATAGAGATACCCCGCAAAATATGCCAGTGCCGTAAGGCACGCATTCCTGCGGGATACCTCTATTTCTTTTTATAATCGGTCGAAATCGGCATTAACCGATTTCCCCTTTTTCTGCACCAATTACCTACCACTATAATCTTTCCATAATCTTCTTAATAATAATCTCGTCCGCTGGAAGCCACCGGACAGAATCTAGTGTTTCCTTCGTTAACCACTGAGCAGCTTCTGCTTCTCTAAGCTCTAGATTTCCCTTTATAATCTTTGCCCAGAAGCAATCCATAGAAAGATGAAATGTAGGATACTCATATTCAATTGTATCAATCAACTCTCCAACCTCAATGTTCACATTCAGTTCTTCTTTTATCTCCCTTGCCAATGCCTGCTGCGGTGTCTCTCCTTCTTCTATTTTCCCGCCAGGAAATTCCCACTGCCCTTTAAACTCTCCATACCCTCTCGCATTCGCAAATACTTTATCTTGCTCACGGATTACTGCCGCTACCACTCTAATTCTCTTCAAGTCTATTTACTCCTACTCTTTTAAAAACTTCTTCGATTCTATCCATATCTACTGTTGGTGGAATAAAAACAATAAAGCCATCCCGCCCTCTTGTAAGCAACACCCTGTAGCTATTTATCCTATACTCTTTTTCCTCCTGTGTAACACCAGATGGAATCCACCTAGTGCCATCCCATCTAATATCATTCCCCCATCCGATAATAGCCATATCCACTTCAAGTCCTTGACAATCAAATTCAGAGATTGTCACATGTAATGCACATGCGGATGCCGGATTTGATGGCTCTTTGTTAAACCAAGTTGCAACATCTGCTTTAAATTTAGGTTTCATTCCATATACATCAAGATTTTTGCTCTTAGAAGAAGCCATCAAGCCATACCTCTTATTGTCATACATAGAGTATCTATCCCGACAATATTTCTTAGCCACCTCCAGTTTTCTTGTATAATACATATCAAATCCACTAGAAAGAATATCTTTCGCTTTAGCCGCTGCTACAGAAAGATTTCCATCAATAAAAGCATTTACAAAATTACTTACCTCACCAGCAGTGTGCGTCCTTAATGACTGATTGAGATTAAGTACACTGTAAGTCTGTACTGGAATTGTAAAACTACTAGCCAATTTATTTGGACATACAATCTGCCAATCGTTTCTTGTCTTTCCAATCGCTGTATTCCACTGGACAAGTCCTGAATTTTCCCCGTTATAAATCTCTTGTCCTTCTCCTACTAGAATCAGAAGCACACACCAATTTAGCTTTGTATCACATAATTCTACTATCACATCCGGTTCAGATTTATAAATCCTACGCTTTGACCGCATCTGTTCTACATTCCAAGCTCTTTGTCCTTCATCAAATACTATCACATTTTTTTCAAATGCATTCATCTTTCCTGATATAAATTCATTTACGATAGTATGTACATTTTTCACAAACACCTTACTATTAAGGGCATCTTGAAGTACTCTAATAAGAGAGCTATTTCCAGACAGATAAACGGAATTCGCATATGTATTTGATTCACATATGTCATAGACATATTGTAACCCAAGATATGTTTTCCCCGCACCTGGCACTCCTGTGACAAAAGCAAGTACATGTTTTCTATTTTCCTGTGCATCCCTGGCTATCTCTGTTAAGCATTGAATTGCCTGCGGAATAACGGTACTATTCACCCTACGAATACTCGGAAGTTCTTCTTGCTTCATAAAAGCACGTGCTGCCTCCACAATGGTAGGCAATGGTTCATATTTTGAATCCATCCAAGCTTGTGCATTACATGGCGTAATACCTTCAACCATAACTTGATTCATAAGTTCATAAAGCCAGCCCTTACTGCAAAGCATGATTCCATGATACTGCTCTGGTCTCTGTGTACGTATTCCTGTCAACATCAGAATAGGGATGACCTTCTTATCGCGAGATTCAAAATGATACTCTCTTAAGTCTCTAGCATACGCTTTCACTTGGTCCATATCGGCAGGACGAACTACTCCATACTGCTTAAATTCTAGAATGATCACATATTCCTTACTTAAGAGAATAACATCAGGGCGTCTTCCTGATTCAAATGGAAGCCCATACTCAAAGATAATCTGCAAACCAGGATGCATAGTATTCACCGCTGGTAATTCTTTCTGAAGTACATCAAAGCAGTCTTCCCAAGCCCGAATCTGGGCCTCCCCCAACGGCATAGAATAGGACGCTTGAAAGGAAGCTTTCATTGTTTTCAACCACTTTATTTTATCTTCTTCAAGAAATTTTCCAACAGTTCCATAATAACAGCATCTTGATTTATTCTTCAGAATGTCCACTCTTCCTGAAGCGGGAATACTAGGTGAATGATTAGCGCCACATAGACTTTGTGCAAGTGCCAATACAGCCGGTGTATTTTTGCCATGCCAACACATCTTATTTGGATTCCACCATATTCTTAATGCTTTCATCTGGGTGCGAATTTCCTCTGAAGGTTTCCCGTCAAAATATAGTTCAATTTCATTGCCAATATGCTTAAAATATGTCATAAACGTCATCTTCCTTTTTCAACAGAGCAACTAGCTCATTGACATATGTATAATGTATAAATTTTCATCTAACTTAAAAATAATATACCTCATTATCGGAATAATAGCAACGCTATCGAAGCATGGAAAGATATGCTCTGGTGAGTATACAACTAAATATAAGGTTGAAAATTCATTTGGAAATTTCATTGTCAGACAGATTATTTTTAATTTATGGGAGTTGGTGAAAAATAAGAATATGTCTATAATGAATTTTGGTTAGTAAAAGCTAACTTATTTTATTAAGAAGCGAGGAAATTTCTATGGCAAAAAAAGAAAACCAGAAATGCAAACCCAAAAAAGGGCTGCCACGCCTTATGGAGTTGGCAATGACGCAAAAAGCGCCTATGATTGGAGGAATGATTTTCTCAGCACTGTCAGCTGCCGCCTCATTTTTACCCTATCTGGCTATTTACTTTATTATTCAGGAAATCACCCATATCTATCCGCACTTTGAACAATTAGAGGTTTCAGCCGTTTTAAGATATGGAGGATTCGCTTTGGGCGGTGTTCTTCTGAATGTTTTATTTTATACGATTTCTGCAGCGCTCTCCCATATTGCAGCCTATGGAACGTTGTATCAATGTAAAATCAGCTATATTTCCCATATTACAAAGCTTCCCCTGGGATACCATTTAAAAATGGGAAGCGGAAAACTGCGTAAAATTATGGACGATAATATTGAAAGCCTGGAAAGCTTTATTGCCCATGCTCTTCCTAATATGGTGTCCGCCTTTGTAGCTCCTGTAATTATGTTGATACTGGTGTTTGCGGTAGATTGGCGGTTTGGTCTGGCAGCTTTTGCAGGTATTCTTGTTTCTTTCTTAGTATATGGTGTAACATCTGGCGGAAACAAGACGCAAAAATTGATGGAGGACTATCAGGCTTCGCTGGAAGATATGAGCAATGCTTCTGTGGAATATGTACGGGGAATCGCTGTGGTGAAGGCATTTCAGCAAACAGCCTTTTCCTTTAAGCGACTACATAGTTCTATTAAGAATTATACAAAAACAGTAATCCCTTATTCCTTAAGCCAGGAATTAATGACTGCAGCCTTTACCGCAGCTTTGAATGGAATCTATTTGTTTATTATCCCGACAGGCATCTGGATTGGAAGCTCTACGGATGACTATGAGGCATTTATTGCTCCTTTTATCTTCTATTTGATTTTTGTGCCTGCGATTGCATCTATTTTAATGAAAGTATTATATGCGTCTGTAAACGCTATGCAAGTTGGAAATGCAGTAGAACGTATGGATCAAGTGCTGGCAGAGCCTGAAATTATGGAAAAGGAAACATCCATAAAACCAAGTACATACGATGTGGTTTATGATCATGTGACATTTTCCTATACGGAAGATGAAACCAATGCTGCTCTTAAGTCTGTATCCTTTACCGCACCTCAAGGAAAAGTTACTGCTATTGTAGGGCCTTCTGGCGGAGGTAAAAGCACGATTGCCAGCTTGCTTCCCCGTTTTTATGACGTAGAACAAGGGGCCATTCGTATCGGTGGACTGGATATTCGTGATATGCGTACAAAAGATTTAATGGACACAGTGAGTTTCGTATTCCAGGACAATTTTCTATTTAAACAAAGTATTCTTGAAAATATCCGTATGGGACGGCCAAATGCAGATGAAAAAGAAGTCGTTGCTGCCGCTAAAGCTGCACAGTGCCATGCATTTATATCAGATCTTCCAGAAGGTTATCATACGATCTTTGGAAAAGGTGGTATAAAATTATCCGGAGGACAAATTCAACGGATAGCCATCGCACGTGCTATTATAAAAAATGCTCCTATCCTGGTATTGGATGAAGCGACGTCTTTTAGCGATCCAGAGAATGAACGCTTGATTCAACAGGCTCTCGTAGAGCTGATGAAAGACAAAACGGTCATTATGATTGCCCACCGGCTTTCTACAGTTCAAAATGCGGATCAAATTTTGGTAATGGATCAGGGACAGCTGGTACAGTCCGGCAGTCACAAAGAGTTACTATCTAAAAACGGACGTTATCAAGACTTGTGGAATAACTATACGAAATCCTTGAAATGGAAATTTAACGCAGGAAAGGAGGCATAATCATGTTCCATTTAAAAGAAATGTTCCAACTCTCTAAACGTGGTGCAGAGGATTTAAAAAGAGGTATTTTTGCCTGTACTCTGACAAATCTTTCTCTTATGCTGTCGGTAGTAGTTACGGTTCAAATTTTTCTGGAGGTTTTAAAGCCGCTGATCGGAGAAGCGGTTTCATGGAGTAAAATGTGGCTTTTCTTTGGAGCCGGTATTCTGGCAGTGATCATACATTTTTTATGTAGTAAAAACGATTATAGAAAGACATATGTATCCTGCTATACAGCAGCAGAGGAGTCTCGTATCCATATTGCAGAAATGGTTCGAAAATTTCCTATGCGTGTATTTAACGATAAAGATTTAACAGAACTGACAACAAATATGATGGCGGACTGTGCAAGTATTGAACATTCCATGAGTCATATTGTACCGCCATTGATGGCCAATGCTGTTTCCTGTACACTCATATGTATTTGTGTGATGCTCTTTGATTGGCGTATGGGGCTTTCCATCTTCTGTACTTTGCCATTGTCTTTCTTCATTATTTGGGGAAGCCGGAAGCTTCAAGAACAGGGAAGCCTAAAGCAGGTAACGGCAAAGCTTAAAGCGTCCGAAGAAGAACAAGAGTATTTAGATGGTATTCGTATTATTAAATCTTGTCATTTAGACGGAGAAAAATTCTCTCAAATAAATGACGCATTAAAAGAACTGAAACAGGAATCTATTCATATGGAGCTGGGAACCAGTATATTTATTTCCATAGCACAGTTTGTATTACAGGCTGGAATCGGTATTACGGTTTTTGTAGGAGTTCATTTGCTTACAGGCGGAAGCATTACGGTTTTGCCATTGCTGTTATCTTTCGTGATTGTTTGCCGTATATACGGCCCAATTTTGACAATTCTTACCCTTCTTCCCATGCTGTTTCATACGTTGGTATCGACGCAGAGAATGAGAGAATTGGCAAGTATTCCAGTCATGACCGGACGCACAGACGTACCAATCCAAAATCATACTATTACTTTTGAGGGTGTAAGTTTTGCTTACAATAAAGAACCTGTGTTAAAAAATATAAACGCAATTATCCCAGAAGGAAAAATCACAGCTCTGGTAGGGCCTTCCGGCAGTGGTAAAACTACTATGTCAAGACTAATCGCCCGATTTTGGGATGTAAACAGCGGCATGATCAAGGTAGGAAACGTGGATATAAAAACACTGGATCCCGAATACCTGATGGGAATGATGTCTTTTGTATTTCAAGATGTTACATTGTTCAATGACACAGTTTGGAATAATATAAAAATCGGAAATTTATCTGCAACAGACGAACAGATTCTTGCGGCGGCAAAAGCCGCCTGCTGTGATGCTTTTATCCAAAGACTGCCTGATGGATATAATACAATATTAGGTGAAAATGGCAGCACTCTCTCTGGCGGAGAACGGCAGAGGCTTTCCATTGCCCGCGCACTGTTAAAGGATGCGCCGATTATTTTGTTAGATGAAGTCACCGCCTCCTTAGATCCAGAAAATGAAGTTCTGATTCAAAATGCTATTTCTAATTTAATTAAGGGAAAAACGGTATTCGTAATTGCGCACAGGCTTCGTACGATCGTAGATGCGGATCAGATATTTGTTTTAAATGATGGAAAAATTGAAGAAAGCGGAACACATACACAGCTGCTTGAAAAACATGGTTTATACCATCATCTATATCAGATTCAGTCGGAAAGTCAGGAATGGGCAGTTTAAACTCAATGTCAGCAGGATTGTTTTTGCTCTGCGGAGTAGAAAAAGGCAGTCAATAATGATATGCTAAGAAAGTTAGAAAAAGCTAACTCAAACAAACGGAGGTGATTATTTGGAACCTGCTGCTATTCTTCCCACTTATATGAATGAATTAAAAATGCAGAATAACATACGAGTACTGACACATACGTCTGATCGAATTGTCTATCAGATAGATTGCATTGACGGCTCCGGCACAGTGGAAGTATTCACACTCTTTCCAGGCGTAGTATTGCAGTTCCACAGCTTTCACTGTAAATCCTTTCATTTGGCAGAAAGTAAAGAAATAGGGAACAGCTTAAAAATCAACTTTTGCTTAGAAGGACGTATGGAAGTGCGAATGTCGGATAATATGTTTCTGTTCATGGAACCAGGAAATTTAAGTATTGATACGCGGAAAGCTCAAGATCGTTTCCAATTTCCCTGCGGGCATTATCATGGAGTAGAGCTTTTGTTCCATTCCTCTGCATTAAGTACAGAAGCGCCGAAAATACTAGAAGATTTTGGACTGACCGTAAAACAGGTACAGACGCGGTTTTGCAGAGATTCAAAAAATTATGTTGTTCGCGCAGACGAAAAATTCCGGCAGCTTTTTGAAGCAATGCAAACTGCGCCCGCCGAGTGTAAAATTCCTTATCTTCAATTAAAGCTCATGGAGCTTCTCCTATTGCTTAGCGCTTCAGAAATGCCCAAAAAGAGTGACGAAAGCTCCGTTATGACAATGGGGCAGGTACAGATTGCTAAACAGGCTATGGAAATCATCAGCGCTGATTTGAGTAAACACTATTCCATTGAAAGTCTGGCCTCCTCTTTTGGCATCAGCCCGTCTTCTTTGAAAAACTATTTTAAAGGCGTATATGGAAAAAATATCTCTGCTTGGTTGCGAGAAAGCAGAATGGCCACAGCTTCTCTGGCTCTGCGGGAAAGTAATCAGCCTGTGGCCGAAATCGCAGCAAACGTCGGATATGAAAACGCAAGCAAATTTTCTGCGGCATTTAAAAATTTTTTAGGGGAAACCCCATTAGAATATCGGCGGCAGAGCCGGTGTGGAATGTGACCTCACGTACGCTTGTCACGCTGAGGTTATGAGCAGGCAGCAATGCGGATTGCGAATGTCCGTAATTCTATCTTTTTGGAGGTACATAAAATGAACGAAAAAAACAACACCCAAAAATCTAAGCGGCTGGTATCCGCAGGGGTATTTATCGCCTTGTATTTCGTAGTATTTGTGATTATCGGTATGTGTTGTATGCCAATACCGCCCCTTTATCTTTGTATGTCTAGTTTTATTGCTCTTGCAGCAGCGCCAGTCTATTTCATGCTGCTGGCAAAAGCTCCTGTGCACGGCCCGATTTTCATTGCCGCTGTTCTTCCCTGCTTATTCCTTTTGCTTCAGGGAAATATTTGGATAGTAGCAGTTACTGGCGCGGTAGCCGGAATTCTGGCTGAACTAATTGCAGGAATTGGGAAATTCAAAAATAACAAGCTGAACGCTTTAAGCTATGTAGTTTTTTCTCAAAATTTGCTGGGAGGATTCCTTCCCATTTGGATGATGCGGGATTACTATTTTGCAGATACGCTGGAACGTGGTATGAGCGCCGATTTTTGTAATACTCTGGAAGCGATGACGCCGATTTGGGTATTATTACTTATGATTATCGGGACAATTATTTTTGCGCTTATCGGTTGTGTAATTGGTAAAAAAATGTTTAAAAAACACTTTGAGAAAGCTGGAATGATATGATGAAAAAACGAGAAGTAAAATTTGATCTGCGTACAAAGATGATGCTGATATTGGTTGTGAATCTTTTTTTACTTCTCAGCCACTCTCTGATCTTTGAATTCGTTTTAGTATTGGGGTGCTTGTCTCTAATTACAATAGACGGTCAATGCAAGAGCGCCTTCCATTTCCTCATCATATTTTTCATTATGTTGAGTATCGACCAACTATTCACACCTTATATGAGTGGATTTTTCTTTACTTTGGTATCCTTTATCACAGTAGCACTGCGGAAATTTCTGCCTTGTTTTATTTTAGGAAAGTGGATTTTAACAAAGACAGAAGTCAGTGAATTTGTTGCAGTGATGTGGAAGCTTCGGTTTCCGCAAGCTGCAATTATTCCTCTGTCCGTTGTGTTTCGCTATTTTCCCACAATCAAGGAAGAATGGGCTTCTATCCGCGCAGCAATGAAAATGCGGGGCATTCATATATCTCTGGAACATGTGATGGTACCACTGTTGATGTCCGCAGTCAATGTCAGCGAGGAACTCTCAGCCGCAGCTCTCTGTCGTGGATTGGATAATCCCGAAAGGCACAGCAGTTTGGTCAGAGTACGTTTCCATCGTGCAGATGTATTTGTATGGGCAGTGACCGGCATTTTAGCAGTCACCGCAATCATTCTAAAGGGGGAAGGAATATTATGATTTCTCTTCAAAATGTTTCCTATTCTTATCAGGAGAATAAAGGAACAAAAAGTCTGGATTCCGTCAGCTTAGACATTCGAGACGGAGAATGTATACTGCTCTGCGGAAAAAGCGGCTGTGGAAAAACAACCATGACACGCCTGCTCAATGGCATGATTCCAAATTTTTATGAAGGAGAGATACATGGAACCGTTCTGTTAGATGGGAAAAATTTGTCAGAGATGCCTATGTATGAAATTTCCAAACAGGTAGGCAGTGTTTTTCAAAATCCAAGAACACAGTTTTATACGGTAAATACAACAAGTGAAATTGCTTTTGGCTGTGAAAATCTGGGCATGGAGCCTGAAAGAATAGAAGCACGCATAGAACAAACCGCAAAAGAATTAAAAATCGAACCTCTTTTGAACCGAAATATTTTTCATTTATCCGGAGGAGAAAAACAGATCATCGCCTTCGCAAGTATTTATGCGATGTCTCCGCAGATTTATGTACTTGACGAGCCTTCTTCAAATCTGGATGTTCAGACAATTGAAAAGATCCGTAAAATTTTAACATTGCTCAAGCAGCAGGGAAAAACAATTATTGTTGCAGAGCATCGCATCTATTATCTAAAAGATTTGGCAGATCGGGCAATCTATATGGAGGAGGGGAAAATTGTCCGCGAGTATTCTATGCCCGAATTGTCTCGTTTATCCAGAAACGAACAGCTTCACAGCGGAATCAGGACGGTAGATTTATTTTCATACCCTGTTTCATATCGGTCTGTATCTCCGGAACAGCATACCATTTGTCTAAAAGATATTCATTGCTTTTATGGACAGACCGAAATTCTGACCATTCCCGATCTTACTATTTCATCGGGGCGTATCACAGCAATTATCGGTACAAACGGGGCAGGCAAGTCTACCTTTGTTTCTTGTTTATGCGGACTTTTAAAAAAGATGACAGGTACATTTCTTCTGGACGCCAAAAAACAAAGCAAACAAAAACGGATACAAAAAAGCTATCTGGTTATGCAGGAAGTAAATCATCAGCTTTTTTCAGACAGCGTTCAAGAAGAAATTGTCTTAGGCAAGAAAAGTCCGGAAGAAAAAAATCTGGAAACGATTATGAAATCGCTGGACATTCAGGAACTTTCCGAGCGTCACCCTATGACCTTATCCGGTGGTCAGAAGCAGAGGGTAATTATCGCTTCTGCACTTGTCTGTGGAAAAAAGCTTTTATATTTTGATGAACCGACATCAGGTCTTGACTTCAGTCACATGATAAAATCATGCGAGCTTTTAGAAAGTCTCCGTAAAGAAGACGTCTTTCTTTTTATTATAACGCATGACTATGAACTGATTGCGTCTGTCTGTGACAGTATCATTCATATGGAAGACGGACGGGTACAGGAACAGTATGCATTAGACGATTCCGGTATAAAAAAGCTGCGGGCATTCTTCTCTTGTATGGATAAAGCCTGAGGTACTGTTCCATTAATAAGAGGCGCTGCTGTCCTTTAGACTTTCTCCGCAATCATATACAGCATTTTTTCCGTCTCTTCCCAGCCCAAACAAGGGTCTGTAATGGATTTCCCATATACATGATTTTCTCCAATATCCTGACGGCCTTCTACCAGATAACTCTCTACCATCACACCTTTTACTAATTGTCTTAATTTCTCATTATATTTTCTGCTGTGCAGGACTTCGCTTACAATCCTCGGTTGTTCTTTAAACTGTTTGCCGGAATTGGAATGATTTGTATCAATAATCACTGCTGGATTACAAAGCTTTTGCTTTTCATACATTTCTTGAAGGCGCATCAGATCTTCATAGTGATAATTCGGTATATTCTTTCCATATTTATCCACGCCTCCTCTTAAAATCGTATGTGCCAGAGGATTTCCGGAAGTATTTACGTCACAGCCTCTGTAAATAAAACGGTGTGGATGCTGTGCGGCAATCACAGAGTTTAACATGACAGATAAATCACCACTCGTAGGATTTTTCATTCCTACAGGAATGTCCATTCCACTTGCGGTCAGACGGTGCTGCTGGTTTTCTACAGAACGGGCGCCAATCGCCTCATAGGACAGCACGTCGTCCAAATAACTCCTGTTCTCCGGATACAGCATCTCATCTGCCGAAGAAAGTCCTGTCTCTTTTAACACGCGGATATGGAGCTTTCGGATTGCAATAATACCGGCCAATAAATCCGGTGCCTTGTCCGGATTTGGCTGATGTAACATTCCCTTATATCCCTCACCCGTTGTTCTGGGTTTATTCGTATACACCCGCGGTATGATCAGCAGTTTTTCTGCTACCTCATCTACTACTTTTTTTAAACGGCCTGCATATTCGCAGACAGAGTCTGCATTGTCTGCGGAGCAGGGGCCGACAATGACAAGAAATCTCTCCGATCTTCCTGTAAAAATATCCTGTATCTCTCTGTCTCTTTTTTCTTTTCTCTGTCTGAGCTTTTCCGGCAGCGGATATTCCTTTTTCAGCGTATCCGGCAGCGGCAACTCATGGTTTTGTATCATAGACATTCTTCTTCCTCTCCTTTTCGACGCAATCTTAAATAATAAATCCTCAGTTTTTCTACAAGCCTTGTTAAATAACGCAGCACCGGCTCTGTCGCAATCGCAAATACAATGAACAGCATAATGCATTTTGTCGACATCCCCGTAATTGCAAACAAATCGTTCAAATAAAAACTACAGAACAACAGCCCTGCTATGGAGCCTGCAAAAATAGCAATCCGCAGTTTATTCATCGGTGCACTGATTGTATACAGAATCATAAACCCGACAATTGCCAGAAGCATCGTTGCTGCGGTAGAAATATCCGTTGTATTCACCCCGAACGTCTCACCGAATATCACTAACGCGCCTACGGCAATCGCGTCCGTAAGTGCAGCCGGCAATGCCTTTAAAAATACATTGGTCAAAAATCTTCCCTTTATGATATTTTTGTTTGGCTCCAGCGCCAGGAAAAACGCCGGTATTCCAATCGTAAACATACTGATAAGCGAAACCTGCGACGGCTCCAGCGGATAGGTAAACATAAATGCCACTGACAACAGGCTTAACAGAAAGGAGAAAATATTTTTTACCAAAAACAGACTGGCAGAACGCTGAATATTGTTTACCACCCGTCTTCCTTCTAAAACAACCTGCGGCATACAGGAGAAATCCGATTCCAGCAGAACTAACTGTGAGGCCTGCGCAGCCGCCTCGCTCCCTGATGCCATAGCGATACTGCAATCTGCGTCCTTTAAAGCAAGAACATCATTTACGCCGTCTCCTGTCATGGCAACTGTACGTCCTGCTTCTTTTAGTACCTGTACAAACTGTCGCTTCTGGTTCGGCGTCACTCTTCCGAACACAGTATTGTTTAAAACCGCTTCTCTTACCTGCTCCGGAGTGTGCAGAGAAGACGCGTCTACATATTGTTCAGCTCCTGCTATGCCCGCCTGTTTTGCCACCTCAGAGACAGTCACCGGATTATCTCCGGAGATGACCTTGATTTCTACTCCCTGTTCTGCAAAATACCGAAACGTCTCCTGTACGGCTTCGCGAATTGGATTTGCCAACAGAAGATAAGCAAGGGGCACAATTCCGTGATGCAAAGGCTTTCCATCAATCTCC
This sequence comes from Mediterraneibacter flintii, assembly GCF_055387595.1. Classification (NCBI taxonomy): domain Bacteria; kingdom Bacillati; phylum Bacillota; class Clostridia; order Lachnospirales; family Lachnospiraceae; genus Mediterraneibacter; species Mediterraneibacter flintii. The sequence continues at coordinate 1,879,771 of NZ_AP031405.1, read as the reverse complement.
TCATCATAGCTGCCAAAGACAAGCACTCTGGCCCCTTTCGAGGCATAGTTTAAAATTTCTGCTTCATATGCAGGATACTTTTCTCTTAACACAAATTCCGGCGCTCCTAAGACATACGCGCCGTCCGCAAAGGTTACGCTGCTATATTTCGTCGCAGAGGAAAATCCCGTCTTTGCAACCGCCTCTCTTCCGGAGGCAACAGAAAAATATGCTTTTACCGCTTCCATTGTAATATTGTCACTGCTCATTGCCGCCGCGAAGTCTCCAATCAGCATGTGCAAGGGCTCTCTTTGCTCTTCCTCATATTCTCCGGAAGGGATCATCTCCTGCACCTTCATTGTATTTTCTGTAACCGTTCCTGTTTTATCTACACAAAGTACATTTACCCGCGCAAGCGTCTCTATACACTTCATGTCATGCAGCAGAACTTTCTTCTGCGCAAGACGGATAGAGCTTACCGCAAGCGCCACACTGGCAAGCAGATATAGCCCCTCCGGAATCATGCCAATCACAGCAGCGATCATGGAAGTCACACTGGAACGAAAGCCCTCTCCCTGCAGGAAAAACGCCTGTCCAAACAACACCAGACCAATAGGAATGATAGCGATTCCCACGCATTTTACCAGTTTATCGAGTGAACGAATCATTTCTGACTGTTCCCCCTCCTGCATTTCTTTCGCCTGTATGGTCAGCTTCGAAATATAGGAATCTGCGCCGACTTTATCTAAACGGGCATGACACTGTCCGGAGACAATGAAGCTCCCTGACATCAGCTTGTCCCCTCTGCGCTTTGTAATCTCATCCGCTTCTCCGGTCAGCAGGGATTCATTGACCTGTACCTCTCCTGCACATACCTCTGCGTCCGCACAAACCTGATTTCCGGCACGAAAAATAACAATGTCATCGAGCACCAATTCTTCAGCGTCAATCGTCCAGGTTTTTCCGTCCCTGACTACAAGTGCATGCGGAGCATTGAGCATCGTCATTTTATCCAATACTCGCTTCGCCCTGATTTCCTGTACAATCCCAATCAAGGTATTTGCAACAATCACCGGCAGAAATGTCAGATCCCTGAAAGACCCTACAATGCATAAAAGCACCGCCAGTATTGTAAAAATCAGGTTAAAATACGTAAATACATTTTCATGTATAATTTCCTTTGTCGTCTTAGAAGGAGGATCTACTGCCCTGTTTGTCCAGCCATGCAGCCTGTGTTCCTGTACCTGTGCACCGGTCAGTCCTTCTCGGTATTCTGGACAATAGCGGGTTGTAGGAATTCTTCTGTCTGCCTTTTCTTCTGCTTTTATCTTCTGCTTTCTCGCCATATATCAATTACCTTCCTTCTGGAATACTCTTTTCTTCATATTTCTATGTTATTCTAACATAATAACTCCTTGTTTTCTATGACCTTTTCCCTTATAATAATACAAGTATTTAGGTAAAATACAAGTATAGACAAAAAGTTGGGTTATCATTATGAGATTAAGAAGTAAATTTGCAATCAAATGTGCAAAAGGGACAAGCGCCCTGATTAAAAAATTAAACCGCGGAAGCGGCGTTACTCTTCCTGGATATGTCGCCCGTCTGATTGATCCAGATATTTTAAAGGAGCTCTCCGGTCAGGTTCGAAAAAAAATTATCGTAACTATGGGCACAAACGGAAAGACTACCACGAATGCAATTCTCTATCAGGCTTTAGCAGCAGAAAATCAAAAAGTCATCATCAACCGCACCGGTGCGAATATGTTAAATGGTATTATTTCTGCATTCGTACTCTCTACCGATCGTCATGGGCTTCTCGACGCCGACTATGCCTGTATCGAAGTAGATGAAATTGCTTCTGTAGGAGTTCTGCCGAAGCTAAAGCCTGACTGTGCGCTGCTGACCAATATATCCCGAGATCAGTTAGACCGCTTCGGTGAGGTAGATATTACCTATAATAAGCTGCTGAACGCTGTGACAAGCGTACCGGATACTATCCTCATTATCAACTGTGACGATATTCTTTCCTACTCTCTTGCAGAAAAAAGTCAAAATCCGTTTGTCACCTATGGGATCAGTGAACAGATATTTGACGATATTTCCCGTTCAGAAATACGGGAAAGCATCTTCTGCCGCAACTGTGGTAAAAAGCTTTACTACGATTTTTTCCACTATGGACAGCTTGGAATCTACCATTGTCCAAACTGCGGATGGGAACGTCCGGTTCCAGATTATACGGCCGAGAATATCCAATTCCATGAGGAGGTTTATTCCTTTGATATGGACGGACTTTCTATTGATTCAACAGCACGTACACCTTACAACATATATAATACACTCTCCGCTTACACAGCTTTAAAGACATTAGGTGCAGGCTACCGTAATTTTAAGTCTATGATCGAGGCATTCGATTACGGCAATAACCGTGAAAGTATATTTACAATAAGGGGTGCAAGGGTACAGCTTCACCTAGCCAAGAATCCAATTGGTTTCCAACAGAAGGTATCTCTGGTTTTAAAAGATGAAAAGCCAAAAGATATTATCATACAGATTAACGACACGTATCAGGATGGCGAAGACATTTCCTGGCTGTGGGACGTAGACTTCCAATATCTCGCAGACAGCCATGCACAGTCTATTATCACTGCTGGAACCAGAAGACACGATATGGGACTTCGCCTGAAATATGAAGATATTCCCTGTACCTCTACTACGGATCTGCGCACCACCGTTTTGGAACGGGCCAAGAACGGCACAAAAAATCTCTATGTCATTGTCAACTATTCTGGTCTGTACCGAACAAACCATCTGTTGACAGAGCTGGAAAAAGAACCGGAAGGAGGGAATCACGCATGAAACTGACAATCGGACATTTATATCCTGATCTACTGAATCTGTACGGCGACCGCGGGAATATCCAGTGTTTTCGCAAGCGTCTTGAGTGGCGCGGTATGGAGGCAGAGGTCATTCCCTTTTTGTCGGGGGACTCCATCGACTTTTCCAAACTGGATATTGTACTTTTAGGCGGCGGCTCGGATCGGGAACAGGAGATTGTCTGCAATTATTTAAAAGACATTCAGACAGATTTTCAGTCCTTCGTTGAAGAGGACGGCGTTGTCCTTGCTGTCTGCGGAGGATATCAGCTTCTCGGGAAATATTATAAAACAGACAAAAAGACAATCGAGGGGCTTTCTATCCTTGACATTACGACGGAATGGCAGCCTGAACGCCTGATACGCAATATCGTTTTAAACAGCCCTCTGTTCGATACTCCTGTTGTAGGGTTTGAAAATCATGGCGGACGCACTTACATTGGAAACCATACCCCTTTTGGAAAAGTTTTCTACGGACTTGGAAATACCGGAAAATCTGGCTACGAGGGAGTGGTTTACAAAAATGTAATCGCCACCTACCTGCATGGCCCTCTCCTGCCTAAAAACCCTCACGTTTGTGATTACCTGCTTGAACGGGCGCTGAAGAGAAAATATGGCCCTGATGTAACGCTTCCCTCTCTGCCTGATGAACTGGAGCACAAAGCAAATCAATACATTGTAGACCGGTACAGCGATAAAAAATACATCCTGAAAGAGACCATCAAACGTCATACTTAAAAACAAACTACAGACGCATTGTTATATGCTGAAAAAGTGCAGATTTTATCTACTTACAGCATGACAGTGCGTCTGTAGCATTTTGGGGGGGCGGAGGCTTTCTCCTACTTTAGCGTCGGTGTACAGGGGGCAATACGGTCCCTTGTACACCGACGCTATCTATAATCTATATACATTCTTCACTTGTCACTGCGGCAGATTTTTTCTCTCTAGTATTTCCATAAATTCTTCTCCTGTTATCGTCTCTTTTTCATACAAATATTTTGCCAGCTCGTGAAGCTTCGTTTCATTTTCTTTTAACAGATTCATTGCCTTATCATAGGCGTCTTTTACCGTCTGCACTACCATCTCGTCAATCATTTTTGCCGTTTCCGGCGCACAGCTTAAGCTGCTGTCCCCGCCTAGATAAGGGTTGACACTCGTCTCCAGAGCCACCATTCCAAACTGCTTAGACATACCGTATTTGGTAACCATTGCCCTCGCCAATTTTGTTGCCTGTTCAATGTCATTGGACGCGCCCGTCGTGATAGAGTGGAAAATCAAATCCTCCGCACATCTGCCGCCTGTCAGCGTCGCAATGCGATTCTGAATTTCTTCTTTTGACATCAGATTACGCTCCCCTTCGTCTACCTGCATTGTATATCCCAGTGCTCCTGATGTACGGGGAATGATCGTGATTTTTGTCACAGGAGCTGAATGTGACTGTAGCGCAGCGACAAGAGCATGTCCTGTCTCGTGGTAAGCTACAATTAACTTTTCCTTTGTAGAAAGTACCTTATTTTTCTTCTGGTATCCGGCAATCACCACTTCGATACTCTCTTCGAGATCTGCCTGCGTCACATACTTTCTGTCCTCTCTGACCGCCCGCAGTGCTGCTTCATTGATCATATTGGCAAGCTCCGCACCGGAGGCGCCGGAGGCCGCACGCGCGATTGCATGAAAGTCTACATTGTCTGCTAATTTTATTTTCTTGGCGTGTACTTTTAGTATTTCTTCTCTTCCTTTTAAGTCTGGAAGCTCCACTGGTATTCGGCGGTCAAATCTGCCCGGCCTTAGCAAAGCAGGATCTAATGTATCCGGCCGGTTTGTCGCTGCAAGTATCACAACCCCTTTGGAAGCATCAAATCCATCCATCTCCGTTAGAAGCTGATTCAACGTCTGTTCTCTTTCATCGTTGCCTCCAAATCCCTGACCATCTCTCTTCTTTCCGATTGTGTCAATCTCATCAATAAATACGATACAGGGCGCCTTTTCATTTGCCTGTTTGAACAGGTCACGCACTTTGGAAGCCCCCATCCCCACAAACATTTCTACAAATTCAGAACCGGAAATAGAGAAGAAAGGAACATTTGCCTCCCCTGCCACCGCTTTTGCCAAAAGTGTTTTTCCTGTTCCCGGCGGTCCTACAAGAAGAGCGCCTTTCGGGCACATTGCCCCGATTTCCTGGTATTTCTGTGGATTATGCAAAAAATCTACAATTTCCGTCAGCAGTTCTTTTGCCTCGTCCTCCCCCGCCACATCCTCAAATTTGATGCCGGTTGTAGACGCTACATATACTTTGGCATTGCTCTTTCCAAACTGCATGAAAGGATTTCCTGCGCCGCCTCCTCCCATTTTCTTCATCATTCTTCGTGCAAGGAGCTGCCCCAATCCCCAGAAAATCAAAAGAGGCACGATCCAGGTGAGCAGAAAGCTAAAAATCGGATTCATCTCTTCTTTTACTACTCTGCCAAAGGAACAGCCTGAATCATACAGCCGATCCACTAATTCCGGATCATCAAATGTAGTCGTTTCGTAATATTGCGGCTCTTCACTCTTATCCGTAAAATAGATATTTTCATTTTCAATCTGCACCTTCGATACTTCTTTGTTTTCTACCATCTTCAAAAAGGTACCGTAATCCACTGTTTCCACCGACTGTCCCATAAATTTCGGAAAAATAAGGGCATTCAGAAAAATCAGGACAGCCAGCGCAATCAGATAATATATATACAATGGTCTTTTTGGCTTTTTCACCTGCTGCATTTTCATTTCCTCCTTTTTGTTTTTTCTTCTTTCATTTTTTCATTTGTCCATCCTGGATGCCTCCTCTATTTTCTGCGCACTGCTATTTTGACCGCCTTTAGAAGCTGGACAATCGGAATATTCAGCGCTGCAAGCCCATATACCGTAAATAACTGTGATATAGTAAGTGTCTGTACTTTAAAAATACTATGAAGCCCCGGTATCATTACCACGCAGGTGATCAATATTATGCCGAGAATAAAGGCTCCAATCAAATATATATTATTTATCACTGCCTTTGTAAAGACAACCGGTCTGTCTGATTTGCAGTTAAATCCATGAAACAGCCTTGCGCAACATAAGGTCGCAAATGCCATTGTACTTGCAAGCAGCGCATTTTCTCCGGAATGATACCCAATCAAAAACGCGATCATGGTTGTCACCCCTATGGACAATCCTTCTGTCCCCACCTTAAAAAGGAAATCCTTCGTCAGAATCGACTCGTTCATCGGTCTTGGTTTTTCCTTCATTACCTCCTTTGAATGAGGCTCCAGCCCCAGCGCAATCGCTGGCAGGCTGTCGGTCAGCAGATTGATAAACAGCAAGTGTACGGGGGCAAATGGAACTGGTAAAGCCATAATGGAGGCATACAGCACGGCCAGAATCGCTCCAAAATTTCCAGACAACAAGAATTGAATTGCACTTTTGATATTACGGTACAGGTTTCTTCCATTCTCCACTGCCTTTACAATCGTTGCAAAATTGTCGTCCGTCAGCACCATTGCAGCGGCATCCTTCGAGACTTCACTTCCTGTAATTCCCATTGCCACTCCGATGTCTGCCTGTTTCAAGGCAGGCGCATCATTTACCCCGTCTCCCGTCATAGAGACGATATTTCCTTTGTCCTGCCATGCACGCACAATCCGTATCTTATGTTCCGGCGATACGCGTGCATATACAGAGATACCTTCTACAAATTTCTTTAATTCTTCCTCCGACATTCCGTCGATCTCTGCTCCCTCACAAGCTTCCGACTCTTTTTCAAGAATACCTATTCTCTTTGCAATCGCCGCTGCTGTTACTTTGTGATCTCCCGTTATCATAATCGGGCGTATTCCCGCACCTTTACATTCCTCCACTGCTGCTTTTGACTCCTCCCGCGGTGGATCCATCATCGCGATAAGCCCGAGAAACGTCAGTCCGTATTCGTCTTCCAGCGACAATTCCAGCTCATCCGACACAATTTTATATGCAAACCCCAGCACCCTGAGACCTTCTCTGGAAAACGCCTGATTCTGCGCCGCAATCTGCCTTTTGTCTTTTTCTGTTACAGGACGAATCTCCTCCCCGATCTGTATTTTCTCTATACGTTCCATCAGGACGTCCACCGCCCCCTTGACAAGCATTGTCGGATTTCCTTCCATTGTATGCTTTGTCGACATCAGTTTTCTGTCACTGTCAAAAGGATTCTCACTTTCACGAGGGTATTTCTCTCTTACCACCTCCGGACAGACACCCAAGCGGGTACCCAGATTGATCAGCGCAGTCTCTGTAGGATCTCCGATTTCTACTCCATCTACATTGGTAGAATCATTGCAGAGAATACTTGCCAGAAGCAGCCTGCTGTGGGAGAGATTCTGCACGTCAATGTCTTCTGCCGTAATACAGGTTTCATCTACATAATAGTCTTCCACTGTCATCTTATTTTGTGTCAAAGTTCCTGTCTTATCCGAACAGATAATGGAAACACTGCCCAGTCCCTCCACTGCCTGGAGTTTACGCACAATCGCATGCTCCTTCGCCATTTTCTGTGTTCCAAAGGAAAGTACAATCGTCACAATGGAGCTCAATGCCTCTGGAATTGCCGCTACCGCCAGAGCTACCGCAAATAAAAACGCATCTCCTATATTGTCTCCTCTAAATACACTGATTCCAAATAAAATTCCACAGAAAACCAAAATCAAAATAGACAGCTTCTGTCCAAACTGATCCAAATTAATCTGAAGAGGTGTTCTCTTTTCTGAAGTTGTCTTTAGAAGGCTTGCAATCTTCCCCACTTCTGTCTGCATTCCAATGTCTGTCACAACAAAAGCGCCTCTTCCATAGGTAACAAAGCTGCCGGAATATACCATATTGATCCGATCGCCCAGTGGAACCTCTCCTTGTATCGTATCAATAGATTTATCCACGCCGAGACTTTCTCCTGTCAGAGCGCTTTCATCGACCTTGAGGCTCGCACATTCTAAGAGACGCCCATCTGCCGGAATATAGTCTCCTGCGTCAAGCATCACCTTGTCTCCCACCGTCACCTCAGAGGATGGGATCTGAATGACATTGCCGTCTCTTAACACCTTTGCCTCCGGCCCTGAAAGCTTCTTTAAGCTTGCCAGAGACTGCTCTGCCTTCACTGTCTGCACCGTTCCAAGAATGGCATTCATAGTGATAACGATCAGAATAACCGCTGTACTCTCCACATCTCCTAAAAAGCCGGACACAATTGCCGCCGCGATCAATATAATGACAAGAAAATCTTTATACTGTTCCAGGAAAATCTGCAGCGTTGTCTTTTTCTTGCCCTCCACCAGCTCATTTCGCCCGTATTTTTCCTGATGCTCCTTCACCTGGGAGGCACTTAGCGGTTCCACCGTCCCGTTAAGCTCCTGCAAGGTTTCTTCTCCAGTCATCTGGTAATAATTTCCCATTTTTCAACCTCCTTTTTCTCTCTGTAAAGAATCGCACTGTTTGTCTTACGCATCTTTCCTTTATTGGTTTTTATGGGATAATCAACCCGCGTGCTAAAGTATTTTAATAAAACAAAAAGTGAGACCTTCATTGCATAACTCAAATGCAATAAAAGTCTCACTGTTTAATCACGATACGGATGGATTTCCATCGTACTGACGACATCGCAAACGTTTTATTATTTTATAAACGCCAGTTACTCCCTTTTACAAAAAATACTATAATGCATTTTTTATCTGCTGTCAATTCTGTTTACAATATTTTCACATTCTGGCATGCTAAGCCATTTCTTCTATACTAACAGTGTTTCCTTCTATTGTAAACTTAAACAGAATCTTTTGGGATTTTATAGTAACGGTTCAGCCATACAGTGTGCGGGAAGTATAAAAAAACCTATTCTAAACAATTCCCTGCGCATTCATAGCGTCTACTACTTTTTCAAATCCGGCAATATTGGCTCCTACGACATAATTTCCTTTAAAGCCGTATCTCTCCGCTGCATCTGCCATATTGTGGCAGATATCCACCATAATTCTTTGCAGTCTGCTGTCTACCTCCTCGAAGGTCCAGCTTAATCTCTCACTATTCTGTGACATCTCCAGAGCAGATGTCGCAACACCACCTGCATTTGCTGCCTTTCCAGGTGCAAACAGCACTCCGTTTGCCTGCAGGTATTCTGTCGCTTCCAGTGTGGTTGGCATGTTTGCTCCCTCTGCAACCGCAATACATCCGTTTGCCACGAGTGTTTTTGCATCCTCCAGCAGCAGCTCGTTCTGTGTTGCACATGGAAGGGCAATATCCACCTTCACACTCCAAACGCCTCTTCCCTCATGGTACTCGGCATTCGGACGGTATTTTTTATATTCAGTCAGTCTTTCTCTCTTTATCTCCTTTATCTCCTTTAATGCTTCCACATCGATGCCCTCTGCATCATATACCCAGCCGTTGGAGTCGCTTACAGTCACAACCTTCGCCCCCATCTGCTGTGCTTTTTGTGTCGCGTAAATCGCAACATTTCCAGAGCCGGAAACCGCGACCGTCTTGCCTTTGATGTCCTGCCCGTTTAATTTCAGCATTTCCTCTGTCAGATAAAGCAGACCGTATCCCGTTGCTTCTGTACGCGCCAGTGAACCGCCGTAGCTTAATCCTTTTCCTGTCAGAACCCCTTCGGACAGTCCGCGGATACGTTTATACTGTCCGTACATATATCCGATTTCTCTCGCGCCTGTTCCAATATCTCCTGCCGGAACATCTGTATCCGCGCCAATATATTTGCAAAGCTCTGTCATAAAGCTCTGGCAAAATGCCATCACCTCTCTGTCTGATTTTCCCTTCGGATCGAAATCAGCTCCGCCTTTTCCTCCGCCGATTGGAAGCCCTGTCAGAGAATTTTTAAAAATCTGCTCAAATCCTAAAAATTTTATAATACCGAGGTTTACGGATGGATGAAGCCGAAGCCCTCCTTTGTATGGCCCGATTGCACTGTTAAACTGTACACGGTATCCTGTGTTTACCTGCACTTGCCCGTTGTCATCTACCCACGGCACGCGGAACTTTAATTGTCTTTCAGGCTCTACCATTCTCTCTAAAAGAGCGTCCCTGCGAAACTGTTCTTCATTTGCTTCTACAACTACACGCAAGGATTCTAAAACCTCCTTGACAGCCTGATGAAACTCTGGCTCTGCAGGATTCTTTTTTACAACCAAATCAATTACTTCATCTACATATGACATCCTTTTTACCTCCTGAAAATACAAAATAGCTGGCAGACAATACCGCCGGATAACTGCCGCAGAATTGCCTACTCGTCTATTCTAAAATCAAAATGCAGCTTTGTCAATAAAAAATTTCATTTTATTTACAACTTTATCACTTTATTATAACGAATTGCACATAATTACTTTCTCACTGTTTAGCTGTTTTTATTTATTAAATTCGTATATATAGTTTTTATCTCTTTTTTTATCCTTCTTGTTTTTGCAGGAATCCAATCCTATTTATTCATTTTTCTTTTATTTTCAAGAAATTTTTCTTCTCTCTTTATATGCAATCGTCAAAAAATCCAGCAGATAGACTATAATAATAAAAATTCCCAGCTTCTCTCCCAGACCTCTGGGAATACCATTTACAATTCTCTCCACTGTTTTTTGCAGAATACCAAATAAAATCAGTGTATAAAATCCCCATGCAATCGTACTTTCCAGGCACAGGATTCCTTTGTAGTTAAAAGGCTTGTCCTTATAATCCCACCAGATTTCTCCGAATACCTTCTGCATAATTTTTGCCGTTGCCCATTCAATCAGTGTTGCAAGCACAGCACCCAATATGAAAAGAAGCACTTTGTTATGACTGTATGGATATAGTATAAAATAAACAGTCAGTGCCCCTACTCCGTAAATAGGGCAGAACGGCCCTCTGGAAAATCCCCTGTTCGTCCATTTCCTGTTGCACACTGACATATAGGCAGATTCTACGATCCATCCTAGTATACTATAAGTAAGAAACCACATAACCACATGGTATACATCTCTTCCAAAAATAATCCTATTCCACATATGTACGCTCCCCCTTCCTAAAAGCGCCAAATTATCCTTATAAAAGAAGTTCACTTGCGAACTTCTCGCGCCAAGTGCGGACACTTAAGCGTCATATTTCCTCTTCGCACTTGTGTGCAGTCTCCGCTTCGGTCGGTGCTAAACGCGTGCCACTGGCACGCAGCACCCCGTCCGGAGGGCTTTTTTGTTCTATAGGAAATTTTGATAAATTTCCTATAGAATAAAAATAGAGTGTTGAAATTCAACACTCTATTTATCTGCACATCATTAATTATATTTACGTTTTCTAGCGGCTTCAGATTTTTTCTTGCGTCTTACGCTTGGTTTTTCGTAATGCTCTCTTTTACGAATTTCCTGCTGAATGCCTGCTTTCGCACAGTTTCTTTTGAATCTGCGTAAAGCACTATCTAACGTCTCGTTTTCTTTCACGATTACATTCGACATAGTCTCACACCTAACCTCCCCTCCAGCCTTGTATTGTGCATCATACGACTGTTCGGGTATATTTATTGCACTACAAAAGATTATACCATATTTTTCAGTTCCGTCAACTATTTTCCTGCAAAAACTTAAGAAACCTGGTCTTTAAGCACCTCCGCTGCCTTTAAAAGCGCGTCGTTTATCCCTGCAGGGTTCTTTCCGCCTGCCTGCGCCATATTCGGACGTCCTCCGCCTCCGCCTCCGACAAGACCTGCGATCGCTTTTACGAGATTGCCGGCATGGGCTCCCTGCTTTATCGCACCTTCTGTCGCGGTTGCCATCAGGCTGACCTTATTTTCTGCTCCGGAGGCAAGCACAACAACGCCTTCCCCTAATTTTTCCTTGAACTGATCTCCCAGCTCTCTTAAGCTGTTCATATCCACGCCGTCTATCTCTGCCGCGAGAAGCTTTATCCCCGCTATCTCCTGCACTTTGTCAAGAACATCTCCGGCCGCTTCCTGCGCCATCTTGCTCTTTAAACTTTCTACCTCTGAATGAAGTGTCTTATTATCTGCCAGCATATGAGCGATTTTATCCGCCAAATTCTCCGGTGTTGCCTTTAAAAGAGCTGCCGCATCTTTCAAACGCTTCTCTAAGCTGTCGTAATATTTCATCAACCCTTTTGACGTGAGCGCCTCGATTCGTCTGACCCCAGCCGCTACCCCTGTCTCTGAAATAATCTTGAACGCCATAATTTCACTGGTGTTCTTTACATGTGTACCACCGCAGAACTCAATGGAGAATCCATCCATATCCACCACGCGGACAATGTCTCCATACTTTTCACCAAACAACGCCTGCGCGCCTGTCTTTTTTGCTTCTTCGATTGGCATATTTTTTATGGAAACAGCAAGTGCATTTCCAATCTGCTCATTGACGATTTCCTCTGTTTTTTTAAGTTCCTCCGGCGTCATCGCAGAAAAATGCGTAAAGTCAAAACGAAGTCTGTCTTCATTTACACTGGAGCCCGCCTGCTCTACGTGGGTGCCGAGCACTGTCCTAAGCGCCTTCTGAAGCAAATGCGTCGCACTGTGGTTTCTGGCAGAAAGCACGCGCTTTTCTGTATCTACTTTTAAAGTCACTTTGTCACAAACCTTTATCATTCCCCGCACGACTCTGCCGACATGGCCGATTTTACCGCCTAAAAGCTTGATCGTATCTTCTACCAGAAATTCTCCGTCTGCTGTAGAAATACTTCCTGTATCCGCCTCCTGCCCGCCGCTAGTCGCATAGAACGGAGTCTCCTGGACAAATATAGTTCCTCTCTCCCCATCGGAAAGTGCATCCACGATTTCTTTTTCCGTTGTCAATACCGTCACTTCCGACTCCCAGCATAAATTGTCGTATCCTACAAAGGTGCTGGTAATATTCGGGTCGATCGACTCATAGACGGTTACATCTGCCCCCATATAGTTGGTAACCTCTCTGGCTTCTCTCGCCGTCTTTCTCTGCACTTCCATTGCCGCATGGAAACCTGCCTCATCTACGTTTAAATTTTTTTCTTCCAGGATTTCTTTTGTCAAATCCAAAGGAAAACCATAGGTGTCATACAGCTTAAATGCTTCACTTCCTTCTAAAAGCTTTGTATGTTTCTCTTCCATCTGCGCGATTATCTCAGAAAGAATCCCCAGTCCTTGATCGATCGTCTTGTTAAACTGCTCTTCTTCCTTCGCAATGACCTTTAAGATAAACTCTCTTTTTTCTTCCAACTCCGGATAGCCATCCTTCGATCCATCGATCACAGTCTGTGCCAGCTCCGGAAGAAAGCCCTTCTTGATATTCAGCAGTCGTCCATGACGGCATGCTCTTCTCAACAGGCGGCGCAGTACATACCCTCTTCCTTCATTTGAAGGCATAATTCCATCTGAAATCATAAAGGTCACAGATCGGATATGGTCTGTAATAACGCGGATAGATACATCCTTTCCGCTGTCTTCTCCATATTCTTCTCCCGCAAGAGCACATACATGATCCCGCAGTGCTTTTATCGTATCTACGTCAAAGATCGAATCTACGTCCTGCACAACCAAAGCCAGACGTTCTAAGCCCATGCCGGTATCAATATTCTTCTGTTCCAATTCTGAATAATTGCCGTTTCCATCATTGTCAAACTGCGTAAATACATTATTCCAGATCTCCATATAGCGGTCACACTCACAGCCCACTGTACAGCCTGGCTTGCCGCATCCGTATTTTTCGCCTCTGTCATAATAAATCTCTGAACATGGACCGCAGGGGCCGGAGCCATGCTCCCAGAAATTATCTTCCTTCCCGAACTTAAAAATACGTTCCGCCGGAATTCCCATCTCCTGGTTCCATATCTGAAATGCCTCGTCATCCTCCAGGTAAACAGACGGATACAGTCTGTCAGCGTCCAGTCCTACTACTTCTGTCAAAAATTCCCAAGACCATTTGATCGCATCTCTTTTAAAATAATCTCCAAAGGAGAAGTTACCCAGCATCTCAAAAAAAGTGCCGTGCCGCGCCGTCTTTCCTACATTTTCAATATCTCCGGTGCGAATACACTTCTGGCAGGTAGTTACGCGTTTTCGCGGCGGAATTTCCTGTCCTGTAAAATAAGGTTTCAAAGGTGCCATTCCAGAGTTAATAAGCAGAAGACTCTTATCATTATGGGGCACTAAGGAGAAGCTTTTGAGTGCAAGGTGTCCCTTACTCTCAAAAAACTCCAAAAACATCTTTCTTAACTGGTTTACTCCAACGCGCTGCATTCTTTATCCTCCTGGTTCTTTGATTTCAATTTTTATTTTAATTCGATTTCCTCCAGCTCCTTCGGCGGAATCGACTTGCTGGAATTTTTCACATACGCCGCAAGATCCTTCTTTGCCGTTGCCACAGGGATATTTGTTCCGGCACCTGCGATACAGCCGCCCGGACATCCCATTCCTTCTATCAGACATCCATTCATACGTCCTGCTTTTGCCAGAGTCAGAATTTTCTTACACTCGGCAAGCCCTTCCGCGTGCTCGATATTGACCTGAACGTCTGGATAATATTCATTTATACACTTTTCAATTGCTTCTGCCACACCGCCTGCGCAGGCATATCCACGTCCAGCTCCAGTAGCATCATGGAAGGAAGATTCCGCCTCATATTTCGTCAAGTCAATTCCTTTCGCGTCAAACATCGCCTGCATTTCCTCAAAGGTTACGACAAAATCTACATCACTTCGTACACTTCTTCTGGATGCCTCTAGTTTTTTTGACGCACATGGACCGATAAATACTACCTTTGCGTCCGGATGCTCCTGCTTGATCGTACGCGCTGTCGCTACCATCGGTGTAAGTTCCTGCGAAATCTGATCGATGACATCAGGGAAGAATTTCTTCGCCATTACCGCCCAGGACGGACAACAGGAGGTCAGAAGAAACGGCAGTTCCCCCGTCACTACTTTGTCTACATAATGATGCGCTTCCGCAATCGCACCAATATCCGCGCCCAGTGCAACCTCGTATACCTCTGTAAATCCAAGTTCACGCAGTGCCGCCTTGATATTGCGCGGTGTAATATTTTTACCAAACTGTCCGACAAATGCCGGCGCAATTTCAGCCACAATCTCCTCGCCTTCCGAAAGTGCCCTCGCAAGCTGGAAAATCTGTGACTTGTCAGATATTGCTCCAAATGGGCAGCTTACCATGCACATTCCACAGGATACGCATTTTTCATTGTCAATGAAGGCACGTCCATATTTGTCCGACACGATCGCTCCTACCCCGCATGCCTTCTGGCAGGGACGTTCTTTCTTGGCAATCGCGTCGTATGGACAGACAGACTTACATCTTCCACATTTGATACATTTTTCCTGATCGATATAGGAACGCCCATTTACCATAGAAATCGCGTCGCGCGGACAGATCTCCTGACAAGGATGTGCAAGACACCCTTTACAAATATTGCTTACCTCATATTTGTTCTCCTCACAGCTTTCACATGCCGATGGAATCACCTGCATAAGCGGCGGCTCATAATATTTTTCAGAAATATTGCTTGCCTCTACTCCTGCTGTTAAATGCACCGGCTTATTCTCCGGCCGAAGAGAAAGCCCCATCGCCAGTCTCAAGCGCTCTCTCACAATCGCACGAGAACGATACGTGCTTTCTCTATATTTCTGCGTGTCATCATTTACAATTTCATAGGGTATCGCTTCCATATCATCCAGTAACGTTTTCGCGTCTGCTTTGAATCCTAATTTTGCAACCTCTGTAAACACCCTTCTGCGTATTGCCCTCACCGGTGTCTGCAATCCTCTCATCATAGATTCCTTCCTCCTGATTCTCCTCCCCTGCCCATAGCAGGTGTTTTTCCTTTAACAAATATAACGCCCTGTTAAAACATTGTCAACACGCTTATTTGTATAAAAAGCGATACAACCTCCTTTTGTCATTTCTTCTCAAATACGCTCTGCGCATAATACACAGACTGCATGGCATCCTTCCCATAAAAATCCGCCCCTATCATGTCCGCATACTCTTGGTTTAAGACAGCGCCCCCTACCATCACCTTGCATGCAGGTGCCTTTTTTCTCAATTCCTGTATCGTAGCTTCCATGCTCACTACTGTAGTTGTCATAAGTGCGCTCAATCCTACCAGACGGATATTTTCTTCGCATACAGTCTTTACAATCTTTTCAGGCGGAACGTCCTTTCCTAAGTCAATCACTTCAAAACTATAGTTTTCCAACAGTACTTTTACAATATTCTTCCCAATATCGTGGATGTCTCCCTTTACCGTAGCAAGTACGATTTTCTCTTTCTTTTCCTGGGAACCTCCTTTTTCCTCCATCTTCTCCTTCAGAACTGCGAACGCACTTTTGGCCGCCTCTGCGCTCATTAAAAGCTGCGGCAAAAATACAGTGCCTTTTTCAAAGCCCTTTCCCACATTATTAAGCGCCGGAATCATATATTCGTTGATAACCGATAGCGGTTCTTCTGTCATCACCAGTCTTGCCGCGATTGTATTCGCTTCTTCCTTCAGCCCCTTCTCAATTGCCGTCTGCAGTGTCATATCGTGAGATGCTGCGGCCAAAGCAGCTGGCTTTGTGTCTGCGGCTGCATATTTTTCGATAAACCTTTCACAATTTGCATCCAGATTCATCAATGCATGATATGCATACCAGGATTTCATCATATCCTCGGAGGCAGGATTGATGATCCCTGCGCTAAGCCCATTTTGCATTGCCATTGTGTAAAATGCCGCATTGATAACTGGACGGCTTGGAAGTCCAAAGGAAATATTCGATACCCCCAGTACCGTATGGACGCACAATTCCTGGCGCAGTCTTCTCAACGTCTCCAAAGTGACTTTCGCTCCCTCCGGCTCTGAGCTCACCGTCATAGCGAGGGCATCTATCACTATGTCCTTTTTCTCTATTCCATATTTCGCGGCTTCGTCAATGATTTTCCGCGCGATTTGTACTCTTCCTTCTGCGTCCTGCGGAATACCGTTTTCATCTAACGCCAGTCCGATTACCACACCGCCGTATTTTGCAAGCAGAGGAAAAACTTGATCCATGGACTCTTGTTTTCCGCTGACGGAATTCACCATTGCCTTGCCGTTATAGATACGCAGCGCCGTCTCAAGAGCCTCTGTATCTACCGTATCAATTTGAAGAGGCAGGCTTGTAACACTCTGCAGACTCTCTACCACCTCTTTCATCATAGCCGGCTCGTCAATATCCGGAAGTCCCACATTGACATCCAGAATATGGGCGCCCTTATCCTGCTGCATAATTCCTTCTTTTAAAATATAATCCAAATCATGATCCTTTAATGCCTGTTTGAATTTTTTCTTTCCGGTGGGATTAATCCGTTCTCCAATAATTTTAGAGCCTTCCTCCAAAAATACTGCCTGTCCGTAAGACGACACCACTGTAAGCTCCTTTTTTTCCGCCGCCTTCACAGGAATTCCTCTACAGCGCTCTGCCATTGCCCGAATGTGTTCCGGTGTAGTTCCGCAGCAGCCTCCCACCGCCGCTGCACCTTTTTTTACGATTTGTTCCATCGTATCCGCAAACGCTTCCGGCTCCACATCATAATAGGTAACACCGTCCTTTTGTTTGGGCAGCCCTGCGTTTGGTTTTACAATCACAGGCAATGACGTATACTTCAACAGCGCATCTAAAACAGGCAGCATTTGACTTGGCCCCATCCCGCAGTTTATCCCCAAAGCGTCTACACGCAGTCCTTCCAAAAGAGCAACCACAGAAGGGACGTCTGCCCCTGTCAAAAGCTTGCCTCTCTCGTCAAATATAGTCGTGACAAAAACCGGAAGCGCTGTATTTTCTTTTGCCGCGAGCACCGCCGCCTTCAACTCATATGTATCGCTCATTGTCTCAATATGAATGACATCTACTCCCGCTTCACTTCCATAAACCATCACTTCTTTAAATGCCTCATATGCCGTCTCAAAATCCAGATCGCCCATAGGTTTTAAAAGCTTTCCGGTAGGGCCAATATCTAAAGCAGTATAAATCCTTCTGCCGCAGGCCGCCGCTTTGGCCGCCGCATGTACATGGGAAACGGCAGTCTGTACAATCGCTTTCAAGGACAGCGTATCATCATGGAATTTCAGCGCGTTTGCTCCGAATGTATTGGTCAGTATGATGTCGCTCCCCGCCTCTATATACTTCCTGTGTATACTCTGAATGATCTCCGGATGTGTAATATTCCAGCTTTCCGGCAGTTCTCCGGGCAAAAGCCCCTCCTCCTGGAGAAGCGTTCCCATTCCCCCGTCAAAAAACAATAGATCTTTTCCCAAACGTTCTCGTATCATAACGTATCCCTTCTGTATATGCAGTCTTTTTTTTCGCAGGCCTCACAGCCCTTTATATGACATTTTTCTTCCACTGTACTTACACCGATCACCGCTGTGACTGACTTTGTCGGAGTCATCATACAACTGTCTGTCATGGTAAGCCCGATTGTCTTGGCACAGTCCAGCATTCGTATCAGTGATTTCTGATATTCAATCGCAAAATCTCCATATCCGGGACTAAATCTCGGACGAAGATATTTTTCTTCTTTTCGCAGTCTTTCCCCTATTTTTTTCTGACATATATCGCAGTACTCCTCCAGCATTGCCGCTGCACATGCCTGCAAGACAACTGTTTTTGCCATATCTGTAATCGTGTATCTTCTCAGCAGAGCATCTACACCTGTTCCAAGCGTTGCGCCAAAAAAAATCACATCACTGCATCCTCTTAAATTTTTTCCCAAATTCCTGCTTTTTATCTTCAAACTTCCTGCCATCATCTCTGTATCGTTTATCTGTCTGAAATCAAAAATACGATAGATGGATTTTAAGCTTGCCGCTTGTTCCAGTTCTTTAAAAGAATCTGAAATCATCGCAAGAGTCTGATCATCTACCGCATTTCTGCCAAATCCCAGATAACGTATGGCCTCTTTGACCCGTTTCTCCATACTGTCACCCCTGGCATTTTACAATCTCAGATAAATTTTGCATAATAGCAGATGCAATTTCTGGTTTATTCATGGAATAGATATGGATATTCCTTATGCCATTAGCCAGCAGGTCAATAATCTGGTCTGTCGCATAGGCGATTCCTGCCTGCTTCATCGCTTCCGGCGAGTCTCCAAAACGATCTAAAATAGCCAGAAATCTGCGCGGAAACACAGTACCGGAGAGCTCCTGGCTGCGTTTCATCTGCGCTGCACTTGTGATCGGCATAATACCGGGCAGAACCGGTACTGTAATTCCGGCTTCCCGTATCCGATACAGGAAATTATAATGAATATCATTGTCGAAAAACATCTGCGTCGTCAAAAAATCAACGCCGCAGTCTACTTTCTGCTTCAGATATTTGATGTCGTCTACTTTATGTTCATTTTCCACATGTCCTTCCGGATAACATGCCGCACCGATACAAAAATCCCCCTATTTTCTGATTTCCTGTATCAGCTCATATGCATAGTGAAACCGATCGCCGGACGGAAACTGCGCGCCCGCAGGAATATCCCCGCGAAGTGCGAGGATATTCTCAATACCAAGCTCCTTTAAATTTGCAATTACTTTCCTGACCTCTTCTTTGGTAGAAGAAACACAGGTCAGATGCGCAATACTCTCCACGTTTAACTCCCGTTTGATATAGGAGGCTATCTTTGCCGTATTCTTGCTCGTTCCTCCTCCGGCGCCGTAGGTAACACTGATATATGCCGGCGTAAGCTTGGCAATTTTCTCTGTTGCTTCCATCACTTTGTCAAATCCTGCTTCTGTCTTGGGCGGAAACACCTCAAAAGAAATATGAATTCTCTCTTCTCTTAGTTTGTCAATAATCTTCATGTAATCTCCTGTCTGTAACTTTATGTTTTTTCTTTATGTCTATTCTCCCAACAGGCTCTTATACAGCTCTTCATACTGTCTTGCCGAGTTCTTCCATGAGAAATCCTTCATCATCGCACGCTCTACAATTTTATTCCAGTCTCTTTTTTTATCGTAGAAAATATGCTCTGCATACCGGATCGTATTTAGCATCTCATGGGCATTGTAGTTTGCAAAGCTAAAGCCTGTTCCTGTTTTTTCATACTCATTGTATGGCTCTACTGTATCTTTGAGTCCGCCTGTCTCCCTTACAATTGGAAGCGTTCCGTATCTTAAGCTCATCAATTGGCTTAAACCACATGGTTCAAACAATGACGGCATAAGAAATGCGTCACAGGATGCGTAAATCTTGTGAGAAAGTTCATCTGAATAATAAATATTCGCAGAAACCTTTCCCGCATACTTCCATGCAAAATGGCGGAACATATTTTCATATTTTACTTCCCCTGTTCCAAGCGCCACAATCTGCACAGCGTCCTGGCACAGCTCATCCATCACATAATCAATCAAATCAAAGCCTTTCTGGTCTGTCAGGCGGGAAACAATCCCGATCATCATCACATGCGCATCCTTATTGAGCCCTAATTCCTCCTGCAGAGCCAGCTTATTGGCAACCTTATTCTTACGAAATGTATCTACTGTAAATTTTTTTGCAATCTTGTTGTCCGAAAATGGAGCGTACTCCTCATAGTCCAGCCCATTTACAATTCCACACAAATCATTGGATCTGGCGCTCATCAGCCCGTCCAATCCTTCTCCAAAAAATGGAGTTTTAATCTCCTCGGCATACGTCTGGCTGACTGTCGTCACCTTATCTGCATAGACAATCCCGCCTTTTAAGAGATTCGCATCTCTATATGCCTCCATCTTATCCGGTACAAAATAATACTCCGGCAATCCTGTAATTTCCCTCACCGTTTTTGTATCCCACACTCCCTGGAACTTCAGGTTATGTATCGTTATCGTCGTCTTGATTCCCCTGTAATATTCGCCCATATACCGGAAATTATCCAGATATACCGGTATCAGTCCTGTCTGCCAGTCATTACAATGAATCAGATCCGGACGGAACCCGATAACCGGTAAAATACTTAAAACTGCTTTGGAAAAAAATGCAAACTTTTCAATGTTCCATTTCGGATCTCCGTCATATGGAGCAAAGCCGCTGAAATAGTGTTCATTGTCGATAAAATAAAAAGTAATTTTATCGTATACATATTTCAAAATTCCCACATACTGGTTTTGTCCTGCAATATCCATGTAAAAATGATCTACATATTCCAGTTTTTCTTTCCATTCCTGTTTCATGCAGCTGTATTTCGGCAGTACCACGCGGGTATCATATTTTTTCTTGTTAAAATATTTGGGCAACGACCCCACTACGTCAGCAAGACCGCCGGTTTTGATAAATGGCACACACTCTGAGGACGCAAATAAAATGTTTTTCATCTTTTCCCCTCCATTTCCAGGTATATTAAGAACAATCTCTATTGTAGTTCATTATACCTCATTTTCACTGTAATGAAAAGAAGTTTATCTTCTGAGGCTGTCTGAAAATGTGCTTTTAGCCCCTATGCTTGTATTCTAACTGGATTGTATCCGCAATCAGCGCGATAAATTCTGAGTTGGTAGGCTTCCCTTTCCCTGTGCTGACTGTATAGCCGAACAATTCATCCAGCGTATCCAGCTTGCCTCTGTTCCAAGCCACTTCAATCGCATGTCGAATCGCCCTTTCTACTCTGCTGGAAGTCGTCTGATATTTCTTCGCCACTGTAGGATAGAGAACCTTGGTAATCGCGTTTAAAACATCCATGTCATCTACCGCCATAATAATAGCATCACGCAGGTAATGATAGCCCTTAATATGTGCCGGTATCCCTATTTCATGCAGCATATTGGTGACACGATTTTCCAAATCCTCCTCTCTGATTGCAGCATCCCCCTTTGTATCTTCGTTCTTTTTCTCATAATTTCGGAACATTTTTCTGACAGATTTTATCCGGTTTAACAGCATTTCGTTGTTAAACGGCTTCATAATGTAGTAATTTGCCCCTTTATTAAAGGCATCTTCTGTAATCTTCTCTTGGCCAACCGCTGTTACGACAATAAAATAGGGACGCTTATTCACCAGCTTGTCCTGACTGACACGTTCCATCACAGTCAGGCCGTCCATTTTCGGCATAATCAGATCCAGCAGTACAACATCCGGCTGCTTATTCCTGATAATCTGACACATCTCTTCGCCATTCTTTGCCTTCCCTACTACATTCAGCTCCTTGTCCATGTTGATAATCTCCTCCATCAAATCGAGGATTCTCTGATTATCATCAGCGATGGCTACACTCAAATGCTCCATAACTCCTTTTTCTCCTTTAGACAGAAAACCTCTTTTTGAAAACGCCACATTGCTTATTATATCTACACGCTTATGCAGAATCAAGGAGAATTTGTTGCACTAATTCGACACCCTTTCGACAAAAAGCTACTCGGCCTCTTTCAGCATATTTTCGATAAAAATTCCATACCCTTTTGTCGAATCCTGTACGAACACATGGGTGACTGCTCCGATCAGCTTTCCATTCTGTATGATTGGGCTTCCACTCATGCCTTGTATAATCCCCCCTGTTTTTTCCAGAAGGGCTTCATCTGTCACCTGTATGACCAATCCTTTGTTGATCTCTTTTTCAGAGGTGTCGATATCTGTCACCTCTATGTCATATTCTTGTATCTGATTATCGACAAAGCAACGCATTGTCGCCTTGCCAATTTCAATTTCTTCCTTCGACGCCGTCTCGATCGGTATCTGTTCTTCAAACACACCGTCGATTTTGTCTACCGTTCCATAAATACCGGCATCCGTATTTTTATCTATCGTCCCAAGCCTGTTATATCCATTATAAACGATGATCCCTTCCATACTTCCGGGAATTCCATTTTCTCCCTTTTTGATTGACTGAATGCTTGTTTTGTATAAGCTGCCGTCGGCAATATTCATCAGTACATTCGTGTCCGCATCGTGAATTCCATGCCCCAATGCCCCGAATCTGCTCTTTTCATTCAAAAATGTAATCGTTCCGAGTCCCTGTACATTATCTCTGACCCAGATACCTAGTTTATATTCATTTGGACTGCTTTCTACCGGCTCTAACTTAACATCCAGCTTTTCCTCATCTCTGCGCAATGTAAGTACCACTTCATCATCATCCAGATTTTCTAACGCTTTGAGAAGTTCTTTTTTATTATGGATTTCCTGGTTATTGAATCCTGTAATGTAATCTCCGGCTTTCACAAGATGTCCCGCCGGTTCATACTCCTGCCCGTCTATTCCCTCTATTTCCTCCGTATTTAAAACCATAACTCCATCTGTCTCCATATAAATACCAACCGGCATCCCTCCAAGAAGCACTGTATTATCGGAGATCGCCTCAGTGCCCGCCTCTGTCTGCCAGCTTTCTTTTTTGCTGCTTTGTGCCTGATATCCAATCAGACAGGTAAGAAGCGCCGCCGTCACAAGAAAGGAGAAGATAGCGCTATTTCTGCTTTTTTCTCCACTTTTTGTCATATCTGCCCACATCCTTTCTTCCGTATCGTAAAGAAAAAAACGGATACCTTTTAAGTACCCGCTTTTAGTATGTGAGCTTTTTTTCGTTTTCACACTGGTATTTCCTCTCACCCGCTGCCAAATCTTTCAATTCCTTTGCACTGTCCAAAATACTCTCTGTGACATTGGCACCGCCTAAAATACGTGCAAGCTCCGCAATAGATTCTGTTCTGTCAAGTGCGCGGATATGTGTGCTGGCAGCTCCATTTTCTGCCGTTTTTTCTATCAAAAAATGCGTGTCCGCCGCCGCCGCAATCTGCGAAAGGTGCGTAATACAAATGACTTGTCTGTTCCTGCCGATCACACGCATCTTCTCTGCTACTTTTCCTGCTGTTATCCCTGAAATTCCTGTATCAATCTCATCAAAAATCAGAGTCGGTGTATCTTCCTCATCTGCAAGAACCGTTTTTACCGCCAGCATGATTCTGGATAGTTCTCCTCCTGAGGCTACAGAAGCAAGCGGCCGTAAGGCTTCCCCCGGATTCACTGCGATATAAATTTCTGCGGCATCTCTTCCGTTCGCTGTATAATGCCCCAGATCGGAAATACGTATCTCAAACCGATTATCCAGAAAATTCAGATCTGCTAACTGGCTTTGAATCTCTTCTGAAAATGCTTTTGCAGCCTTTTTTCTCACATTGTGCAGCTTCTCACAAATCGTTTTCAATTCGTTTTCTGCTTTTTTTGTATCTTGCTCCAGTTTTAGAATATAAGCGTCGTAATCCTCCAGCTCTTTTAGTCTCTGTATTTTTTCGTCAGAATATGTCAGAATTTCTTGAATCGTACTGCCATATTTTGCCTTTAAATGATTGATTTGATTCAATCTGTTTTCTGTCTCATAAAAATCTTCTTCAGAGAATTCAAAACTTTTCGCATAATCTGACAATTCTCGGTTAAAATCATTGAGAAGGCTGTCGATTTCTAAAAGCTGGTTATACAGCTGTTCTCCTTTTTCGTCACAGTCCGCAGCCTCCAAAAGCGCCCTGATTGCCCGACTTAATAAATCGCTCGCGTTACTTGCAGCATCTTCGCTTGTATACTGATGGGCCTCTGTTATCCCTTCTTTTAATTTTCGACTCTTTACCATGCGCCGGTAAAGGGTTTCTAACTCTTCATCCTCTCCGTCTTCTAAAGAAGCTTCTTTAATTTCTGCGACCTCAAATTCAGCCAACGCCATTTCTTTTTTTCGTTCTTCTTCGTTCAAGGCCGATTCTTCCAGCTTCCTTGTGCATTTTTTATATTTTTTAAATGTCTCCTCTGCCTTTTCTTTCAGAGATGTAATCTCTGGTTTCGCATACAGATCCAAAAGAGCAAGGTGATTCTTTTTATCGAGCAATGTCTGATGCTCATGCTGGCCATGAATGTCAATCAACAGCCCTGCTACGCTCCTTAGAATATTCATGCTGACTGTTTCTCCGTTAATCCGGCTGACACTGCGCCCTTCCATTAATTTTCTGCTTAACACCAGCATCCCGTCTTCTGGAAAAATATCATATTCCTTAAGCTGTTCTTTAAGCCTCTCATCCTCCACCAAAAAGACAAGCTCCACCAGACCGGATTTAGCACCGTTTCTTAAAATATCTCCTGTATACCGCCCACCTAGAGCAAGGTTCACAGAGCCCAGTAAAATCGATTTTCCTGCCCCTGTCTCCCCTGTCAGTATATTAAGGCCCGATTGAAATTCCACTTCCGCCTCGTCGATCAAAGCTAAATTTTTTACATGCAGATTTTGTAACATATGTTTACCTATATCCCTTTTGATACAATCCTTCGTATTTTTTCCATCACAGCTACTGTCTCTTCTACACTTCGTATCGCACACATAATCGTATCGTCTCCGGCGATACAGCCGACCACCTCATTCCACTTCATAGCATCCACCGCCACCGCGACCGCCATCGCCATTCCGGACACTGTCTTGATAACAAGAATATTCTGCGCCATATCCATCGAAAGATACCCGTCCTTTAATACCCGCACATACTTCTCACTCATGCCTTCTTCATCCTGCCTGTGGATGACATATTTCTGTTTTCCGCCATCCACAGAAACCTTCGTAAGCTTTAAGTCGCGGATGTCGCGCGATACGGTCGCCTGCGTCACTTTAAACCCTGAACTATTTAAGCGTTCTGCAAGCTCTTCCTGTGTCTCAATGTCATACTGACTGATTAATTCAATAATTTTTGCATGTCGGCTGACTTTCATTTTTCTAGTTTCCTTTCATTTTTTTACGCATGGTTTTCATAAAGCTTTCTCTGCTTAGCTTAATCAGCTTTGTCGTCTCTTTTGCCTTTCTTATACAGACTCTGTTTCCTGTCACAAGAGGAATTCCTTCTGTCCCGTCAAATGTCAGAAGAACATGCTCTTTTCTGCCATATCTTCCTTTGCAGATTTCCACCTCGATCTTATCCTCTGCCGAGAGAACAATGCTGCTTGTATTCAGGGCGTGGGAACAGATAGGAGTGAGCACGAACATACTCGCCGTCGGTTCCACAACAGGGCCTCCTGCGGAGAGATTATATCCCGTTGTCCCCGTAGGTGTAGATATAATCAATCCGTCTGCCAGATACGTATTAAGAAGTGTTCCGTTTACATAGACGTCAAACTGTACCACTCTAAGGCCGCCCTCCCGCGTCAGGACAATATCGTTTAATGCCATGTCACTGACCACCTGATCTACTGTCCCCTGGATCATCATCCTTTCTTCAATATCCGGCGTCCCTTTAAACAACATGTCAAGCGCAGCTTTGCATTCTTTCAGTTCTACTTCCGCCAGGTATCCCAGTGTACCTAAGTTGATTCCTAAAAGCGGGATATTATATCCCCCCAATTCTCTCGCCGCACGAATCAGTGTTCCGTCTCCGCCAAGCACCAGCGCACATTCTACATCTTCTGGAATACTTTCGGGGATAATATGTCCAAGCGCATCCTTTTGCGACAGAATACATACCTTTTTATTTTGCTCGATATAGGCTTTTATTTCCTGTGTAATTTTATAATCTTTGTCTTTCAGCCTGTTTGTAATAATATAAAATCGTTCCATAGCTTTCCTCTTATTTTGCCAGTGTGTCAAATGCAGTATCTACAGTCCTGATAATGTCGGCAGTGATTTCTGTTTCTGCCTGGCTTTTTACATTCCTTCCTTCCGGCGGATATTTTTTCAGATGCACGAGATACTCAATATTTCCTTCTGGCCCTTTGATTGGGGAAAAATCCAGCGCCAGGACAGCAAAGCCAATCTCCTGCGCATAGTCCACTACTTTTTGGATCACTTCTACGTGTGTACTCTTTTCCCGCACGACCCCTTTTTTCCCGACCTTCTCTCTGCCTGCCTCAAACTGTGGTTTAATCAGAGCGACGATCTCCCCTTCTTCTTTTAAATAATTTTGAATCGGCAGCAGCACCTTCGTCAAAGAAATAAAAGAGACATCAATGGAAGAAAAGTCGATCGGTTCTCCTATATCTTCCGGTTTCACATAACGAATATTTGTCTTTTCCATACAGACGACACGTGCATCCTGCCTCAATCCCCAGTCCAGCTGTCCATATCCTACATCAATGGCATATACCTTACTTGCACCATTTTTTAACATACAGTCTGTAAATCCCCCAGTAGAAGCTCCTACGTCTGTACAGACCTTCCCACTTACGTCTGTCTGGAAATTTGCAAGTGCCTTTTCCAGCTTTAAGCCGCCTCTGCTGACGTATTTTAATGCGTGTCCTTTGACTTCAATCTGCACCTCCTCTGGAAATGTGGTTCCCGCCTTATCCTCCCGCTGTCCGTCTACATAGACATTTCCAGACATAATAATTGCCTTTGCTTTTTCTCTGGACGCCGCTAAATTCCTTTTTACAAGCAGTACATCTAAACGTTCCTTCATGCTCTTTTCCTCTGTTAAACTGTCTTTTTCCATACGCCTTCTATCACCGCTGCATAATCTGTAATAATCTGCTTTACAATCACTTCCGGTGTCAGACCTACCTCCCGGCGCAAAACTTCTACATTGCCATGCTCCACATACTCATCCGGAATCCCAATATTACGTACTTTTACATTGAGCTTTGCTTTCGCAGCATATGCAAGCACCTGCTCTCCAAAGCCTCCGGAAAGCACATTTTCCTCTATTGTAACAATAAGGGAATGATCGATTGCCAGATATTCCAGCATCTGTGTGTCCAGCGGTTTTATGAACCGGGCATTGATAAGACTACAGCTGTATCCTATCTCTTTTAATTCTCTGCGCACTTCATCTGCAAGAGGTGCCATATGTCCCGCAAAGATTAAGGCGATGCTTTCTTCCTCATACAAAATCTCACTCTTGCCAAGTACAATAGGAGAACGGAATCTCTGCATGCCCTCATAGGCTTCTCCACGCGGATAACGCAGCGCCACCGGAGCTGCCAGCTCGACTGCAAACCGCAGCATATCTGCCATTTCCCATCTGTTTTTCGGAGACATGACAGTCAGATTGGGAATCATAGATAAAAAGGACAAGTCAAATACTCCCTGGTGCGTCTCTCCGTCACTTCCCACCAATCCAGCCCGATCCACTGCGAACACAACCGGCAGATTCTGCAGACAGACGTCATGGATCATCTGATCGTATGCTCGCTGCAAAAAAGAGGAATACACAGCAAACACTGGTTTCAGTCCCCCCGCCGCTAGCCCTGCTGCGAAAGTCACTGCATGCTCCTCTGCAATTCCAACGTCAAAAAAACGGTGCGGATATTTTTTGGCGAATCTGCCAAGTCCAGTCCCATCCTCCATCGCCGCGGTGATCCCTACTACCTTTTCATCATGCTGTGCAATGTCCAAAAATACCTTTGAAAATACTTCCGTATATGTATCCGGCCCCTTTTTTCCCTCTGTCTTTCCTGTCTCTATATCAAAAGGCCCTGTGCCATGGAATCTGGAAGGATTTTCCTCGGCTGGTGGATACCCTTTTCCCTTTTTCGTCAGCACATGGACAAGTACGGCATGGTTTACTCTCTTTGCCTCGCAGAAGGTTTTATAAAGTTTGCGAATATCATGCCCGTCTACCGGCCCTAAATAAGTGATCCCCATATCCTCAAAAAACATTCCCGGTACAAAAAGCTGTTTGATCCCACTCTTCGTCTTTTTTACCTGATGTACGATCCGTTCGCCCTGTCTCGGAATTTTGCGCAGGGTATCTTCTACCCCCTTTTTCAATTCTGCATACGCCTGTGCCGTTCTAAGACCGTCAAGGTAGCGGGACATTCCGCCTACGTTCTCTGAGATCGACATATGATTGTCATTGAGCACAATGATAAAATTACTCTTTAGCTGCGACGCATTATTTAACGCTTCGTATGCCATTCCTCCAGTCATTGCGCCGTCTCCTATGACCGAGACGATACGGTGCTTCTCTCCAAGCAGATCGCGTGCCGTCACATACCCAAGCCCTGCTGAAATAGAGGTAGAGCTGTGTCCCGTATCAAATGCATCACACGCGCTTTCCTTTCTCTTAGGGAAACCGCTTAATCCGCCATATTTGCGTAAGCCGTCAAATCCCGCCTTTCTTCCCGTCAAAAGCTTGTGCGTGTAGGACTGATGCCCTACATCCCAGATAAGCTTATCCTGCGGAAATTCTAAGGCGAGGTGCAGTGCAATTGTAAGCTCTACAACTCCTAAATTGGAAGCAAGATGTCCGCCTGTATGGCTGATCTTTTCTATCAAAAATTGCCGGATTTCCTCAGCGAGTGGTTTTAATTCCTCCGGCTCCAAATTCTTTATATCGTTTTCTTTCTGGATTTTCTCCAGCAGCATAAGGAATCCCTCCCTATTTTTTTCTATAGACCAGAGATTTCAACAGTTGCTCTAAAAATACAGAAGAATCCTCTGTGTCCATCTCTTTTAACAGTTCAATTGCCTGTTTGGTCAAAACCTCCACCGTTCTTTTTGCTTCCTCTAGTCCATGCAGTGTCACATACGTGGTTTTCTCATTTTTCTCATCACTGTGAAGTGGTTTTCCCAATTCCTCCATTGTACCGGTCACATCTAAAATGTCATCCTGTATCTGGAATGCAACCCCTATCTTTCTGGCTATCTGCTCTGTCTTTTTTATAGTTTCCTCTCCTGCCTCTGCCAGGACAGCTCCGATCATCATCGACGCCTCGAGCAGTGCGCCTGTCTTTAGCCGGTAAATAAAACGAAGGGTTTCTTCCGGCACTGCATGTCCGGACTCCTTTACATCTACCACCTGGCCGCCGATCATTCCATAGATTCCGGCTTTTCCTGCCAGAATCTGCAATGCCCTCCCAAGCCTTTTACTGCCTGTGGACTCCAAATCAAATGCACGGCACGCCGTCTCAAACGCATAATTTAAAAGTGCGTCTCCCGCGAGAATCCCCATATCTTCTCCATAGACAATATGGGTTGTCTTTCTTCCTCTGCGATATGCATCGTTATCCATTGCCGGCAGGTCGTCATGGACAAGAGAGTACGTATGAATCATTTCTATTGCCGCCATAAATGGCTCGATCAGTTTTTCTCTTCCTCCAAACAGATGATATATCTCCAGCATCAGCATAGGGCGCAGGCGTTTTCCTCCTGCCATAAGGCTGTACTCCATCGCTTCCATAATGACAGCCTGCTCTCCCTCTTTCTCTGGCAGATACTGTTTTAAAATCTGCTCAATCTGCTCTGCCTTCCTTTGGATTTCTTCTTTAAAATTCATACGCTTCTCCATCCTCATCCAGAATCATTACTTTTTTTTCAACCTCGTCGATTGTCTCACTGCATTTTTTCAAAAGCTTCATTCCTTGATCATAAAGCTGGAAGGATTCTTCTAATGTCACATTCTCTCCTTCCAAATCTGTAATAACGCTCTCAAGCCTTTCAAATAAATCTTCCAGATTTTCACGCTTTTCTTTCTCTGCCATAGCCTTGCTCCTTCTTTTGTCTTAAAGACTATTTATGCTTCCTCTTAATCTCACAAACCTTCGCTTTTACAACTCCGTCGGTCATATACAAATTCAGTATCTCCTCTTTTTCCACCTGCAAAACGGATTTTATATTTTCTTTTCTGTTATTTTCAATATAAGAATATCCCTGGCTCAATTTGGTAAGGGGGGATAAGCCCTTCATTTTTTCAATATAAATGGCAAGCCGGTGCTTGTTTGCCTTTAACTTTTCTTCAAAAAGCGTGTGTATCCGGCTCTCCAGTTCTGATGCATACTGCCTGTCACTGCGTAATTTCTGCCTGGGATGACACATTTTAAGCTTTAAAGCTGTCTGTTTTACCTTTGCGCGTTCCTGCTCTATCTTCTGCACCATCTGTCTTCGTATTCTGGCTCTTCTTTCGTCGCACGCAGCCTTCACATCTCGGTAGTCGTACACTGCGAGCTCCGCCGCCGCAGAAGGAGTAGGCGCTCTCATATCCGCAACAAAATCTATGATTGTTGTGTCTGTTTCATGTCCCACTGCTGAAATAATCGGAGTAGAACATTCAAATACGGCGCGGGCTACCGCTTCTTCGTTAAACGCCCACAGATCCTCTATGCTGCCGCCTCCTCTCCCGACAATCATAACATCCACCTTTTTTTTCTCAAGCATCCGGATTCCGCGGACAATACTTTCCACCGCCCCCTCCCCTTGTACCTGTGCGGGATACAGTAAAAGCTGTACATATGGATTTCTCCTGGAAGCAATGTGAATAATATCCCTTATTGCCGCCCCGGTAGATGCCGTCACAATTCCCACCGTATGCACATACTTAGGAATCGGCTGCTTATATTCCGGTGCGAACATCCCCATCTCTTGAAGCTCTTTTTTCAATGCTTCAAACCTCTCATGCAAAAGCCCCGCGCCATCTGGCAGAATCTCTTTTGCATAGAGCTGATATTTGCCGTCTCTTTCATATACACTGACACTTCCTAAAACTACAACCTGCTGTCCGTCCTGCATACGAAAAGAAAGTCCTGACCGTGAACCTGCGAACATGACACAGGCTATCAATCCGGACTCATCTTTCAGCGAAAAATAAATATGGCCTGAAGTATGGTATTTACAATTGGATACCTCTCCTTTTACATAGATACGGTTTAGCATAAAGTCCTGCGCAAACATATTTTTGATATATGCATTGACCTGCCTCACTGTATAAACATTGTGCATAAATGCCTCCCGTTTATTCTGCCAATTTTGCAAGGACGCCGTTTACAAAGGACGGCCCATCCTCTCCGCTAAATCGCTTTGCCAGCTCTACCGCCTCATTGATCGCAACAGATGTGGGAATGTCATCATCCCACAAAATCTCATAGACAGCAAGGCGCAGAATCGTCAAATCTACTTTATTCATGCGGCTTGTTTTCCAGCCCTTCGTCTTCTCATTCAAAATCCGGTCAATCTCCGGCACTCTCCCTGCAACTGCCTCATACTTTTTCTGTATATACTCTCTGTCTTTTTCTTTTGCATCCGGAAGACTGTCAAAATACAAGATTACATGTTCCGGCATATCTTCTGGTTTATTAAATTCAATCTGGAACAACATTTTAAAAATATGCTCCCGAAGTTTTGTTCTTACCATATTCGCTCCTCCAAAGGATTTTCCACTTGCACGCAGTGCGCATCCCGCCCAGAGGGCTTTTTATATAATAGGAAATTTATCGAAATTTCCTATTATAGAACGAAATTTCCTGTACAATAAAAAGGATGTCCTGCGACATCCTTTATTATACTACATGAATACGCTCTTTGGCAATAAAAGGTTACTCCTGGGATTCCATTTCCACTCCCGCCACTTTAATATTTACATCTGCAACCTCCAGACCTGTCATATTTTCCACTGCATTTTTTACCTTCTCTTGGACTTTGCCGGAGACATCCATAATGCTGTAATTATATTTCAAATTCAGGGCGAGGGATACCGTCACAACACCTTCCAGCACATCTACCTTCACACCCTTCGACAGATTCTTCATTCCCAGTCTGCTGATCAATTCATTCGTGATATTTCCTGCCATAGACGCAACGCCTTCCACTTCTGTAGCGGCCAGAGCAGCAATAATCGCAACCACCTCGTCTGCAATCTTTACCTCTCCCATGCTTGCATCATTTTGTATTGTATACGTATTTCTTTCGTCCCTTGCCATCGTAAAAAACCTCCTGTTTCGTTTCCACTCTTTTATATCTAAGCTCTTTTTGTTTTCTTCTCTTTTCTTATTATAACAAATATCCCTCTGTTTGCAAAGAGAAATCATCAGGAGCGCCCGAATTCGGATAAGATCAGCCCTTCGTTTCTCTCCTGTGTCATACGGATGCTCCACTCATGCACAAACAAAAGCAGCGGCCGGCCCTTTAAGTCTTTGATTTTCTTCATGTCTGACGTCCCCGTCAGCCTGCTTATGTCTATCTCCTCGTTTTCCACCCACCGGATATATTCGTAAGGAAGTGTTTCTAAGCGGATCTCTACATTGTATTCATTCTTCAGCCGGTATTTCAATACATCAAACTGTAGAACGCCGACCACACCGACGATGATTTCCTCCATACCTGTATTAAATTCCTGGAAGATCTGTATCGCTCCCTCCTGTGCAATCTGGTTGATCCCTTTGACAAACTGTTTTCTCTTCATCGTATCTTCCTGCCGTACACGCGCGAAATGTTCCGGTGCAAAGGTCGGAATCCCTTCATAGGCGAACTTCTTTTTGGAGGTGGTAAGCGTATCTCCGATAGAAAAAATACCCGGGTCAAAGATACCGATAATATCTCCTCCGCATGCCTTTTCGATTATCCTTCTCTCACTTGCCATCATTTGTTGCGGCTGAGAAAGACGCACTTCTTTTTTCCCCTGTATGTGGTATACCGACATGCCGGCATGAAATTCTCCGGAACAGATCCGCATAAACGCGATCCGATCTCGGTGCGCTTTATTCATATTTGCCTGTATTTTAAACACAAATGCAGAAAAATCCGGTTCCGTCATCGGATCGATTTCCCCCTGATCCGACATTCTGGGAAGCGGAGAGGTTGTCATTTTCAAGAAATGCTTTAAAAAGGTCTCCACGCCGAAATTGGTAAGTGCAGAACCAAAAAATACAGGAGAAAGCTCCCCTTTATTTACTAATTCCTGATCAAATTCCGCCGACGCACCATCTAAAAGTTCAATCTCTTCTAGCAGAGTCGTCTTTGCTTCCTCTCCTATCAGCCAGTCCAACTCTGGATTATTTGCCTCTACTGTCTTAACTTCCCCTGTTGTCGTCCCTTTATGCGTATCTGAAAATAATTCGACTTCTTTCTTTTGTCTGTCGTATACTCCCTTAAACGCCTTACCTGAACCAATCGGCCAATTTACGGGGCAAGTTGCGATCCCCAGCTCTTTTTCAATATCATCAAGCAAATCAAACGTATCCTTTGCCTCTCTGTCCATTTTATTGATAAATGTAAAAATTGGAATGTGTCTCATAACACATACCTTGAACAGCTTCCTCGTCTGTGCCTCTACCCCTTTGGACGCGTCAATCACCATTACGGCAGAATCCGCCGCCATTAGCGTACGGTACGTATCTTCAGAAAAATCCTGATGTCCCGGCGTATCCAGGATGTTGATGCAAAATCCTCCATAATTAAACTGCAGTACAGAGGACGTCACTGAAATCCCTCTTTCTTTTTCTATCTCCATCCAGTCCGACACCGCATGTCTTGCAGTTGCTTTTCCCTTGACAGAGCCGGCTAAGTTGATCGCCCCTCCATATAAAAGAAATTTTTCTGTAAGTGTCGTTTTTCCCGCATCTGGATGAGAAATAATCGCAAACGTCCTTCTTTTTTTTATCTCATTCGTTATTTCCGACATAGCTTTTTATTCTCCTGTTGATAAAATTCTACAACACCGGTATACATGGCTTAAACTTCCTTTTTACCATGTATGCCGGCACTGCCCTCCATCTGGACATACGAATCTAGTTTAGCATATGTAGAAAAAGACTGCAAGGTCAAGTCATTCATGTATCGGTGTGATTACAATATTTTCAGGGGCAATATCTGTCTTTCTCGTCACAATGTCCTCAATCTGCGCCCTGTTTGCGTCCGTTAATTCTTCAGAGTTTACTACAATATCTGCCGAATCTGCAGTCAGGCTTACAACAGCCTCTGTGAAGCCTTTCGAGGCCATCAGGGTTTCAATCGCCACTTCCTGCTCCGAGATCTCTGTGAGAGCGACCATCTGCGCAACGGCATCCTGTTTCTCTGCATCACTTAGGTCAACATTGTCAATGATTGCCTGCAGCGTCTCTTTGTTCTGTGCTCTTACCTGTTCTCTTGATACTTTTGCCTGCGCTACTGTTGTATCTGCACCTCCGCTTGTCAGCACAGCTTCTCCCGGCGTCCCTTCTACATCCGAATCATTGCTTTGAATATCCTCGGAACCTGTCTCAATATCCTCCTGGGAAATATCAAGCAACTCCTGATTTGCCAAATCTGCATTTGCTTCTGTCGTACTTTTTTCTTCTCCTCCAAACAGCTTGCCTGAATAATTCAGATATCCGGCAATCGCAATCATTACCGCCAGCGTTGTGATAATAATTTGGTTTTTCTTAAATAAACGTTTCATGGAATCCTCCTTTATGATGTACTGTGACGTTTCATTATTTTAATCTTATGCGCCTCTACGCCGAATAATGCCTGAACCGCCTCAGTTATATTCTGTACTACTATCGCATTATCTCCTCCGTCTGCTATCACGATCACCCCTTCCACTTCCGGAGTGAGCTCTTTACTCACATAGGGAGACTGGCTGCCGTCAGAACTCTGTTCATACACACTCGTTCTGTCAGAGGAACTATCCTGGGTACTGCGCGTACCTCCTTCACTGTCTTCCTCCTCTGTCGTCTGACTGGTTGACTGCTGATCCTTTTCAATCACTTTTTGAGCAGAGGACTTCAGTGTAATCATTACAGATACTTTCCCCACTCCTTCTACCTCCTCGAGCGCCTGTGCTGTCCTTGTTTCCAAATATTCCTGATATTGAGACATTTGTGTATCTTCTGTCTGCATTTTTTTCTCTGTCTGCCTTGTTTGTTCCTCTTTCTTTTCAGGTACTGGAAAGGCAATGACAAGAAGCAGTACGCCTATCAGAAATACAATAAGTATCTGACTCTTTTGGGGGAGCTTTTCATTTTTTCTGATTTTGGACAGCCATTCTTTTAATTTATTCTCCAATCTCAATCTCCTCCACCTCTATCCGGTTGCCATTTTCTTCCCCCGTATTTTCCTGATATTGTTCCGGTACAAAATCCATAATATCCAAATCCTCAAAATATTCCGTTTTACGCTGGATTTCCTGTTTTTCCATCTCATATTCCCTACTATGGTAAAGCTCTGTAAACGTGTCCATCATACCTGACAGCTTCAAAATCGGCGAAAATAAAAACAGTACTAAAACCAATCCGGAAAAAAATTGAATATATTTCTTGTATTCTTTTCCTGGTATCGCCTGCAATACCGCAGCGACAATAATCAAATATGCGGCAATATTCATCATCCACTCATATAACTGTGTCAGCATCTGCCCCTCCTTTATATGCGGCAATACAAGTTTAAAAATCAAGTGGTGGAAACTGCCACAACCGCAATCGTCAGAAGAAACAAAATCCCTGTAGAAAAAATCACTTTTACAATCAATTCGTATCCCTCACTAACGCTTCCAATACATCCGGTAATCCGTTTGTCTGATACTGGCTGTACCAGCGCTGCCGCCAGTTTATACATAAATGCCATCACAAGCATTTGAAGAAGAGGAACCACACAAATTCCGACTGCAATCACAGTTCCTGCCATTCCGATTCCATTCTTTATCAGTACTGTAGTTCCCAGCAGCACGTCTGTCACCCCGCCGATAGCATTACCGATGCCAGGCAGTGCCTTCGCAGTTTTGGTAAGCGCTCCCCTTTTCAAGGAATCAATTGCCGGCGCCAGGAGTCCTTGTACCACATTAATTCCAATAATACATGCCAGCAGCGTTTTTAATATCCAAGCCACAAGCCTTTGTAAAAGTCCTGCAAACTGGGATAAAAAGTCCTCCCCTGTCAATTTGCTTAGAACCTGTATCATAATATAGATATTAATAAGAGGAAGAACAAATCCAAGAATCAGTATTTCCACTACGTATATCAGAAGTAAAATGACATTATAAAAAAACAGGGAGGTTACACTGCCTGAGGCAAGCGCCACTGCAAGAAAATAGCTTGGACACAATACTCTCATAAAATCAACGAGAAGGGAGAGCTTTTCCTCCACCC
Organism: Mediterraneibacter flintii; assembly: GCF_055387595.1. Taxonomy (NCBI): domain Bacteria; kingdom Bacillati; phylum Bacillota; class Clostridia; order Lachnospirales; family Lachnospiraceae; genus Mediterraneibacter; species Mediterraneibacter flintii. The sequence continues at coordinate 1,843,184 of NZ_AP031405.1, read as the reverse complement.
CATCCATTGCAATCCGAAAGGAACTTAAACATAAGGCGATTAAAAGCATATATAGTACATAAAAGCTGATTTCCGATACCTGTCTGTTCTGGAATGCATTAGAAAAATTCGTAAAGACAGCCGCTATCAGTGCAATCAGCAGTATGTATACCAGATTCTGTCTGTTGTATCGAAATTCATAAGATAATTGATCCGCCAGGAAATGGAGAAACAGTTCTCCTGTTTCTTCTATATCTCCTGATAATAACGGCATAAGTACATCCTCAAATTTTAACTTCTGCGTGGGAAACATCTGTCTTAAGCTGTCGTCTACCTCTGAAAAATCAAATTCTTCTACCAGCGCTTCCTCCACTTCTTTTTGTATCTGCGCTTCTTCCTCCTCTGTCAGTTCTTCCCCCTGCTCCTCCTCTTTTTGCTCTTCCTTAGCATAGCCTGTCACTGAATGGAGATTCCATACCCCACCTAAAAACAGAAAAAAGAGCAGTACGAAAAGCAGTCCTCTAAATGGATATACATATTTCATGCCAAAAACTCCTGAATGGTTTCTAACAGAGCCAGTAAAACCGGCATACCCAGCGCTAAGATTGTCAGTTTGCAAAAGATTTCTATCTGCACTGCGATTGTCTGATACCCTGCGTCCTTACATATACTGGAAGAAAACTCAGCGATATAAGTAATTCCTATCATTTTTAACATAGTGGAGATATAGCCTGTGTCTACTTTAATAAAATGGCTTAACTGCTCCACTGTCCGGATAAATATCTCCAGACGGTCTACAATACAGGAAAATAAAAGGATACTCACACCCACGCCCATATAAATCCCGTATTCTGTTTTCCCACCTTTAAACTGGATCGCAAGCAGCGTTCCAATTACTCCGATAATCCCTATTTGCAATACACTCATATTCTTACCTCTTCTTTTGAAACGCTTACAGGGAAAACAACTGCTTAATAGACAAAAACAAATCATATATGTAGGGCAGAACCCATGACAGAACTAAAATCAAGCCTGCAAAGCTTGTCAGGAAAGCCTGTTCTTCTCTCCCACTGTGCTTTAATACCTGGCTTAAAATAGATACCAGGATTCCCACTGCTGCAATTTTAAATATCAGATTTATCGTCATGGCTTCCTCCTGCTTTCTCTTTGTTTTGGCTTCATGCGGCAAAAGAGACTTCTTTCACAGAAATTTTCTCTAAAGACAACCAGACAGGCTTTCTATATCAAAGCAGCACCACTACCAGGAAGATCCCTCCCATTACTCCCAGCCAACTGCTGATTCTTCTTTTTGAAGCCATCCCTTCCCGCACCTTCTCAATTTCTAATTCCAAACGGTTTAAATACATCTGCATGGTGTGCCGAAAGCTTTCCTTGTCCAATTGCCCTAAAAACGTCCCCAGTTCCTTTAGCTGGATCGAATGTGTGCTTTTTAAGTGCAGTTCACATAAGTATTTATCTATAGAACGGTTCCATATCTTTGCAAATCCCTGTTCCCTTCTTTCTTCTACTTCTTGCACCATTGCTTTTAACCAAGTGCGATAGGGCTCTTTTACACGCATGCTTATCTTTCCGAATACTTCACTTAGCGGTGCGTTTGTATATTCCATCTCTCCTTGAATCAAATAAATAACATGCCGGATATAAAGCAGCTTTTCCAAATAATTTTTCAGTTCTGCCGCGTACAGAAGGCCTCCGCATGTAGTGGCTGTAATAATTAAAAGGCTTCCCAGCACTCTTTGCACAGCATACTCCCCCGTTCGTCATAGATTCCCTGAATTTCCCCAGGTTTTTCCTCGTTTTGCAGCACTACATACCGTTCAAACCTCTTCCGCCGTATCAATTCCCCCAAAATTGGTTTCTTTTTTGCTTCCTCCATCGATGTGCTGTGTACAGAGGCAATCATTTTGCAGCCGCACTGCATAGCATATTCGATCGCATGAATATCCTCCTGCGTACCTATCTCATCCACCGCGATCACCTGCGGCGCCATAGAGCGAATCAACATAATCATCCCCTCTGCCTTAGGACAACAGTCCAGTACATCCGTCCGGCTCCCTAAATGGTTCTGTGCCACTCCCAGATAACACCCTCCCAATTCTGAACGTTCGTCTACAACCCCTACGGTACATCCTTTTACATATGTATTCCCATCTGAAATCTGCCTGACTAAATCACGAATCAGTGTCGTCTTTCCGCATCTTGGCGGAGAAATAATCAATGTATGGCATACTTGCCTGTTTTTCGTGATATAGGGAAGAATTTTCTCAGAACATCCCAGAATTTCATGCGACATTCTGATATTGATCGATGAAATGTATTGTATATTCTTTACTTTTCCTTGTTCTACAATTACTTTTCCTGTCACGCCTGCCCGATGTCCTCCTTCTATTGTCAAAAATCCCTGTTTTAATTCATTCTCATATGCATACAGAGAGTAATGGCTGATATATTCCATTGTCTCCCTGACCTCCTCCTTTGTCACAATATACTTTTCCTTTTCCCTTACCGGCAGAGTCTTCTCTTCATTTCTATATATCATGCGCAAGGGCTGTCCGATTCGGAGCCGGATTTCCTGAAGATAAGTAAAATCCAGCCTTTCATCCTCCAGCACCTTCCTGACTGACTTTGCCAGAACCTGGAGAATCTGTGATTTTCTTTTCTCTGTATCCATCTTATCCACCTCTTTAAACAATATATGAGGGGATATTTAAATTATGACTATAAAATAAAAGGAATAGCATCGGTGTACAAGGGGCAATACGATCGATGAAGGACAAAATTACGTGGTTTGAAGCGTGTTGCCCCTTATACATCGACGCTACCCGTTGCTTTTTTATTTTTTACTCGTTACAATAAATTATAAATATTTTTATCCGAGGTGAAGCTGCTTGAAAACTATTTTGATTGTAGATGATGATGTATCGATTGGAAATATGCTAGAAGAAGTGCTTTCCCGCGAGGGATACGGTGTTGCCCGCGCCTATTCCGGCACAGAAGCGCTTCTTTATTTAAAAAACCAAACACCGGATTTGATTTTACTGGATTTAATGCTGCCGGGATTGAACGGGGAGGAGCTCCTTCCGCAGATAAAGAATCTGCCTGTGATTGTCGTCAGTGCCAAGGCAGATGTCTGTGGAAAGGTAGAACTCCTTCGCGGCGGCGCTGCCGATTATATTACAAAGCCCTTTGATACCCAGGAATTACTCGCTCGGATCGAAGTGCAGATGAGAACGAAAGTATCTGCCTGTTCTTCCGTCCTGCGTTTTGACGGTATACAGATGGATCTTCTTTCTCACTGTGTCTCTGTAAACGATATTCCCATTCATCTGACAAAAACGGAATACGCAATCCTAAAGCTTTTATTACAAAATCCATCTCAAGTCATAACAAAATCTGTCATGCTTGAAGAGATCAGCGCGGATACTCCCGACTGCGTAGAGACTTCCTTAAAGGTTCATATCAGTAATCTGCGCAGAAAGCTGAAAGAGGATTCGGACAGGGATTATATCGAATCTGTATGGGGAATCGGGTTTAAACTAAGAGAAGATTCTTAACTGTTTCTTTACCTTTTCCTTTACCGGTTTCTTAACCCGCATACGTTAGAATAACCGTATCATCAACAAGGAGGTTATACATCTATGGAGTATATTCTGACAGCAGACGCACTTTCCAAGCATTACGGCAATTTTAAAGCATTGGATAGGTTTACCATGCATATTCCCAAAGGAGCTATCTATGGATTTGTCGGAAAAAATGGTGCTGGAAAGACAACCTTTATCCGTCTTATCTGCGGACTGCAAAAACCGACGAAGGGAACCTACACATTATACGGGACAGAAAACACCCATAAGGGTATCAGTATGTGCCGGCGCAGAATGGGTGCTGTCGTCGAGACCCCTTCTATCTATCTCGATATGACAGCAGAGGAAAACCTAAAAGAGCAATATCGTATTTTAGGGCTTCCTTCCTTTGCCGACATTCCAGAGCTTCTCTGTCTCGTCGGACTAAACGATACAGGAAAAAAGAAAGCTAAAAACTTTTCTCTCGGCATGCGCCAGAGACTTGGTATCGCTGTAGCGCTGGCGGGAAGTCCTGATTTTCTTGTTCTGGATGAACCCGTCAATGGTTTAGATCCACAGGGCATCATTGAAATGCGGGAACTCATTCTAAAGCTTAACCGCGAAAAGCAAATTACTGTATTAATATCCAGCCATATTCTAGATGAGCTGTCCCGTCTCGCTACCTGTTATGGCTTTATAGACAACGGACGCATGGTAAAAGAAATCGGCGCAAAGGAGTTAGAGGCTGCATGCCGTAAATGTATCCGTATACAGGTATCGACTATAAAGCCGCTTGCTCTGACACTAGACCGCATGGGAATTGACTACCATATTTTGTCTGATACAATGGCAGACATTTTTGCAAAAATAAATATTTCTCAGCTTGCACTCGCACTCTCTAAACAGGACTGCGATATTCTCTCTGTCACAGAACGGGAGGAAACACTGGAAAGCTATTACGTCAATCTGATTGGAGGTGTACGCAATGAATAAACTGTTTGCCGCGAATTTTTCCCGTTTAAAAAAAGACAAATCCTTCTGGATATGCAATCTTTTCATGGTCGCCTTTTCTATTTTCCTGCAGATTACTTATTACAGAAGCATAGAAAATTTTACATTTGTCTTAGATGAGATGGTTTTTACCTACTGTACCTTTGTCGGCATCTTACTTGCTGCCTTTGTCAGCCTTTTTATCGGTACAGAATACAGTGACGGCACTATCCGGAACAAAATTGTTATCGGACATACCCGAACGGCCATCTATCTTACGAATCTTTTTACCTGCTGCTTCGCCGGACTTGTCATGTGCTTTAGCTTTATTCTTCCTACATTGATAATCGGCATCCCGCTGTTTGGATTTTTTTCGGCAGATTTACGTTCTATCCTGCTTCTTCTCTTCTTAAGTTTTGCTATGACCTTTGCCTTTGTCTCTCTTTTGACACTGGTTTCCATGCTCAGGCAAAACCGCGCCATAGCATCCGTCATCAATATACTGGGAGTCTTTATCCTTCTGTTTTTTGCGGCCTATATCAATGCTCGCCTGCAGGAGCCAAAGACTTATGATTCTTATATATATGAAACGGATTCCGGACAGATTGTAGAGGAGGCAGAAGAACCCAATCCTTACTACTTGACTGGCGGCAAGCGTAAAATGTATCAGTTTCTTTTTGACGCGCTTCCAACCGGACAGTCTATCCAGCTCACACAGATGCAACCCCATGATCCAGTCGTATCCGCCCTTTCCTCGGCAGGTATCTGTCTTATCGCCTCCGGAGTTGGAATTGTAGTCTTTAAACGAAAGGATATTAAATAATAAAATGAGGAAACAAAGAAACGTATAGAAAGGAGCTTTTACAGGCATATGGAATTTTATCTTTGGGGAGCGATTCTTTTTCTGGGGATTCTCCTAATCTGGCTGTTTTTAAAAATCTGGCTGTTAAAAAAGTCTGCCAGGGAAATTGAAATGCAGTTTTCCGCCAGATTAAAAGAGAATACCAATGTTTTGATCGATATATCCTGCCGCGATAAATATATGAGAAAATTAGCAGACCAGATCAATCTGCAGTTAAAGGAGCTTCGTGCCCAGAGACACCGTTTCTCACAGGGAGATTTAGAATTAAAAGAGGCTGTTACTAATATTTCCCACGACCTGCGCACTCCCCTCACTGCAATCTCTGGTTATCTGGATTTACTGGAAGGAGAAGAAAAGTCAGAAAATGCAGAGCGCTATCTGCATATCATTCGGGAACGCACAGACATTTTAAAACAGCTTACAGAAGAGTTATTCCGTTATTCTGTATTTTCTTCTCTCTCAAAAGAGATAAAATTCATGCCTGTTATTTTAAATAGGGCTCTCGAGGACAGTCTCTCGGCATACTATGCGGTATTCAAGCAAAAAAATATCCATCCTGAGGTCTCTATACCAGAGAAAAAAATCCAGCGTATGCTGGATTTTGATATGCTTCTGCGCATTTTTGCAAATATTTTGAGCAATGCGCTCAAATACAGTGAAGGAGATTTAAAAATCACCCTGAAGGAAACCGGCGAAATCATTTTTTCCAATCATACCTCCAACATGGATGAGGTACAGGCAAAAAGGCTGTTCGACCGCTTTTACACAGTCGAGACAGCCTCCAAATCTACCGGCCTCGGGCTTTCTATCGCGAAAATACTTACAGAGCAGATGAACGGAACCATTGACGCAAAATATTGCCGTCAAATATTAAGTATCCATTTATTTTTTCCTTAAACGTGCTTTTATTTCTTCCAAACGTTTCTTTACTCCTTCTTCTGCTCCCTGATCTGTGGGAATATAATAGCGCCTGTCCTTTAAGGAATCTGGCATACACTGCATATGTGCAATTTTCTCTTCCGTATCATGGGCGTAAATATATCCTTTTCCATATTCCAGCTCTCTCATTAGCTTTGTCGGTGCGTTTCTCAAATGCAGAGGCACCGGCTCTGCGGGCATTGTCTTTACATCCTGTTTGCAGGACTCACAGGCGCGGTACAATGCATTGGATTTGGGCGCTGCCGCAAGATAAGTAACCGCATGCGTCAAATGCACATCACACTCTGGCATACCCAGAAAGTGGCATGCCTGGTATGCCGCAACTGCTACCTGCAGTGCATTGCTGTCGGCCATTCCAATATCCTCGCTTGCAAACCGCACCAGTCTTCTGGCAATATACAGTGGATTTTCTCCTCCGTCCAACATACGGCACATCCAGTATATCGCTGCATCCACATCGCTGTTGCGCATAGACTTATGAAGTGCAGATATAAGATTGTAATGTTCCTCTCCTGTTTTGTCATACAAAAGGGAACGGCGGCTGATACACTGTGCCATCCCATCCTTCGTAACCGTAATTCCCTGCGCACTGATTTCTCCATTTAACACTGCCATCTCCAGTGTATTTAACGCCGTTCGCGCATCTCCATTTGCAAATACTGCAATCGCCTGTAGTTTATCCTCTGTAATCTGTACATTCTGGTCTTTAAAGCCTGCCGGATTTTCCAGCGCATTCTTTAAAAGTCTTACTATATCCTTCTCCTCCAGCGCTTTTAACACAAACACCCTGCATCTTGAGAGAAGCGCCGCATTGATCTCAAAAGATGGATTTTCTGTTGTCGCACCAATTAAAATAATGCTTCCTCTTTCAACAAAAGGAAGAAACGCATCCTGCTGTGCTTTGTTAAACCGGTGAATCTCGTCTACAAACAGGACCGTACGCCTTCCCATGCGCCGGCTGTTTTCTGCCTGCTGCATCACCTCCTTAATCTCCTTGATCCCACTTGTAACTGCACTGAAATTAATAAATTCTGACTTTGTTTTTCCCGCTATAATACTGGCAAGCGTCGTCTTGCCCACTCCCGGCGGCCCCCAGAATATCATAGAAGAAATCTGATCCCGTTCAATAAGCTGTCTTAATATCTTCCCTCTGCCCAAAAGATGCTCCTGCCCTATAAACGTCTCCAGAGAATCCGGCCGTAATCTGCTGGCAAGCGGTGCCATGGCCGGCCGTTCCTCAAACAGTGTCATCTGCTCCATCTGTCTCCACTTCCTTATTTCACCTTATTTGCACACTCTATTGCCCTGCTATTTGATTACCGAACAAAGTGGGCAAGCCCGCTTCAAATCTCCTGCCCCTCAATCTTGAGGGGCTTGTCCACTTTGCGCGCCGCCGCAATACCGCAAAGCGGTAAAATTTCCTTATTGCGGCGTGCGCATCCCGCCCGGAGGGCTTTTTGTATAATAGGAAATTTCCTATTATATAAAAAGGAGGACTGCCATGCCGCAGATCTCCCTGCTTCTATAACAATCCCCTTGTATTTCTTTTATTTTTACTCTGCCACGTCTCTCATACTGAAGCTGAATCTGCCCATTTTATCTTTCCCAAGGCATACAACCTTCACAACGTCTCCAATGGAAAGAACGTCTTCTACCTTATTCACTCTTTCCTTAGAAATTTTAGAAATATGAACCATTCCTTCTTTGCCCGGTGCAAATTCTAAGAACGCACCGAATTCTTTTATGCTGACAACCTTTCCTTCGAACACCTGTCCGGCTTCAAACTCTGTCACAATCGTAGTAATCAGCTTCGCTGCCTTGTCCATTCCCTCTTTTTCTGTTCCGCAGATCGAAACGGCGCCGTCGTCTGTAATATCAATCTTTACACCTGTCTCATCGATAATGGCATTGATCGTTTTTCCTCTCTGACCGACTACATCCCCGATTTTCTGCGGATCTATCTGCATTTGAATGATCTTCGGAGCATAAGGCCCAACCTCTGGTCTTGGCTCACTGATAGCTTTACTCATTACTTCATCCAGAATATATGTTCTCGCTTTCTTTGTAGCAGCGATTGCCTCCTCTATGATCGGCCTTGTCAAGCCATGAATCTTGATGTCCATCTGAATGGCAGTGATTCCCTTATGTGTCCCTGCGACCTTAAAATCCATGTCTCCAAAGAAATCTTCCAGCCCCTGAATATCTGTCAGCACCAAATACTCGTCATCTGTTTCTCCTGTCACAAGTCCTGCGGAGATTCCTGCTACTGCCGCTTTTATCGGTACACCTGCTGTCATCAGAGACATGCTTGAAGCACACACGCTTGCCTGAGAAGTAGAACCGTTTGACTCAAAGGTTTCGGAAACTGTACGGATTGCGTACGGAAATTCGGTCTCATCAGGAAGTACTGGAAGCAGCGCTCTCTCTGCCAGCGCTCCATGTCCGATCTCGCGGCGTCCGGGCCCTCTGGACGGTTTTGTCTCTCCTACAGAATAAGACGGGAAATTATAATGGTGCATGTACCGCTTCGAGGTTTCCGCCTCATCCAGCCCGTCGATTCTCTGCGCATCGGACAACGGTGCCAGTGTCGTAACTGTACATATCTGTGTTTGTCCTCTTGTAAACATCGCAGAACCATGTACTCTTGGAATCAAATCTACTTCTGCCGCAAGCGGACGGATCTGATCAATGGCACGTCCATCCGGGCGCTTGTGATCTTTTAAAATCATCTTTCTAACCGTCTTTTTCTGATACTGATAAACAGCCTCTCCTAAGACTTCCAGCCATTCTTCCTTCTCTGCAAACGCTTCTTCCAGCTTTTCTGTAATCTGGCGGATATTCTCTTCTCTGGTCTGCTTGTCATCTGTAAAGACTGCTTCTTCCATCTGTGCCGGAGGAACCAACTCTTTTATCGCTTCAAACAGTTCTTCTGAAACGGCGCAGCTTGTATACGCATGCTTTTGCTTTCCACACTCTGCAACAATTGTGTCAATAAAAGCAATCACCTTTTGGTTCAGCTCATGTGCCGCAAAAATCGCCTCAATCATCTTTTCTTCCGGCACTTCGTTTGCTCCAGCCTCAATCATAATTACCTTCTCTTTTGTAGAAGCAACTGTAAGGGCAAGATCGGAAACTTCTTTCTGTGCTGCTGTCGGATTGAATACAAATGCACCGTCCACCAATCCTACCTGCGTCGTAGAAATCGGGCCGTCAAACGGAATATCCGAAATGGTTGTCGCGATTGCCGCACCGAGCATTGCCGTCAGTTCCGGACTGCAGTCCTGATCTACTGACATGACTAAATTTTCCAGTGTGACGTCATTTCTATAGTCTTTCGGGAAAAGCGGACGCATTGGCCGGTCTATGACGCGGCAGGTCAACACTGCGTTCTCTGATGCCTTTCCTTCTCTTTTGTTAAAGCCGCCCGGTATCTTTCCTACTGCATACTGTCTTTCATTATACTCCACACTTAGCGGAAAGAAATCAATCCCATCTCTTGGCTTTTCTGATGCTGTCGCCGTACAAAGCACTGTCGTATCCCCGTAGTGCATAAGCACAGCGCCGTTTGCCTGCTTTGCCACTCGATCCACATCTACACGAAGAGTTCTGCCGGCAAGTTCCATTTCAAATTTCTTGTACATGTCTTTCTCCTTTTTCTCTTTCACACATTTTCAGACTAAAGCTCCGAAACTACTGAAAAACATATTATCAAAGTTAATATCCTTTTCAGTGGTCTCGGCTTTACGCTTTTAGTCCGCAATCTTTTATATTATAGCATATTGCCGGTATTTAGGCAATCATAAAGAACCCCTGAGTTCTGCAAAATTATCCCCACAAGATAACTCTACCTGGTTCTATTATTCACAACTTTTAAAAAATGCCAAAAATATAAAGAATCCTCTCTCTTGCTTCTGTTCTTTTCGGGATGGCGACTTTTGTTATGGAACGCGGTTATGATAAAAATAAAATCTTACTCATACTCGAGCAACTGAAGCAGAATTACTACGTAATCCACCTGAAGTCCAACCGGAGCCTCCTTTATCGCAATAAATGGACTAAGGCAGCGGAACTTTGAAACTGTAAGAAAGGGAAAAGAAAAACAGACGTTTTCTATAAAGGCAAAGAAACTCAAGTTTCACTTGGAAAACTTGAGTTTCTGCAAACTGTAACCGAAAAAGCGAGTTTTTTATACCTTGCTTACTGAGTTCCTAATTGAGAAACCCCTTTACAATATGTTTCAATGATTGAATAGTCATCCTCTAATACAACAATATCCGCATCATGGCCTACTACTAAACTGCCAACTCTATCATCTATTTTGAGTAATTTTGCAGGATTCAATGTACATGATTGAAGCGCGGTATCAAATGGAATAAAAGCTACCTCTACAAGATTTTTTAATCCTTCATTCATTTTTAATGTACTTCCGGCAAAATTTCCCTCTTTAACCAGATGAGCGCTGCCATCAGAATAAATTTCAACATCAAGATCAGCAAAATGAAATATTTCGCCTGGTTTATATCCTTTGCACATTAAAGAATCCGTTACCATAATCGCTTTTTCTTTTCCTTTAGAACGGAAAAATAATTGTATCGCCTCTGGAGTGACATGATGACAATCACAAATGATTTCGCTATACAGTGAATCGCAACATAAGGCAGCACCAGCAACACCATTTTTCCGATGGTGAAGCGGACTCATCCCATTGAAAGTATGAGTAACAGACTTTGCTCCATTGGCAGCCGCAAAAATAACTTGCTCAAGTGTCGCTGAACTATGACCGATTGAAACAGCCACATGGTTATCTACACAATATTTCGTCAATATATAATTAGGATCATGTTCTACCGCTAAAGTAATAATTTTAATCAGTCCGTTAGACGCATCCTGATATTCCTGAAATTCTTCTACGGTTGGTTTAACCACTGCATTGACTGGTTGAGCTCCATGATACTTTTGATCAATATACGGTCCTTCCAAATGAATCCCAACAATATTAGCTCCTGGGTAATTTTCGTGTTTAACTTTTGCTATATTTTTTAACGCTTTCAATAACTTATCTTTTGATGCTGTTACAGTTGTTGGCAAAAAGGATGTAACACCTTCTTCGGGTAAGCGTTTTTGCCAATTCTTTAACCCAATCTCATCAGCGCTATTGGTATCAAATCCATACGCGCCGTGTGTGTGAATATCAATAAAACCAGGAACTATACGTTTATCACCATAATCCTTATCTACTTGACAGTCTTTATCTAAAAAAATATTAATAATTTTGTCTTTTTCAATCTCAATGACACATGGAATAAATCGGTCCCCTACATAAACTCTTCTACTTTTTATGAGCATAACGATTTCACCTTCCTTCTAATATTCGTAGTATTCAATAAATTCCACAAGATCTTCATTGTTTATTAATTCAAGCATCTGTTCCTCATTAGGAGCTAATCTTGCAATTAGATTTCTTTTTCCATCATTCTTGATTGGAATTTTTACAATTTGAATTTCGCCAGAATAATGCTTATTAACATCATTGACAACAACAACACTTCCAACCGGAAAATATTCTCCATCATAATTTCTAGGTGGAATCGGCCTGTTCCTGTTTATTAATCGTCCACTTCTTGAACGCCAAATCCACTCAGAAGAATCGCCATTATCTAATTGAGGAACAAGATCCAAAAGATTTTCTTTTTCAATTTTTGTTATATCTTTTTCAAGAATTACTTTTAATCTCTTGCATGGACCAAATTTAGGTAAAATAGGTCCGTATGCTTTAATTTCAGCATAAATAGGAGAGTCTTCAAAGGCCTTAGTCGGTTTAACGACTTCGGAAATAGCTTTTAATTCTGCTTCTGTTGCATATGCATTTCCAATCAAAATATCATCAACTTCTCCAGTAGCCAGAATAATTCTTGTTTGTAAATCAATTGGTAAGTCACGCAGCCTTTCAACTGTTGGAAGTCCATCCTCAGCATTCCATATTCCATGAGTATTTGGTGCATTTGAACTTACAATAGCTGCAATTTTATAGCCATAAGATTTTAACTGATGATTTTTTTCTAAAAAATCTTTCCATTTCAAACCTGTATATCGTTGAGGGTACGCATTATGCCCTAATAAAATTCGCTCTTTAGATACTCCCTTCTCATAGAAATATGCAATTTCTTTAGCAATCTTTGATGAAGTCGCATTCATTTCAATTTTTATACCATAAGGATTTTGAATCATTATATAATCGTTTTCTGCTCCGTAAGAACCATCTAAACGGATAATGTCACAATTAATGTCATGAAATAAAGAAATATCATCATAAGATTGATTCATTCGTTTTAAAAAATTTGTATTCACATCTAAAGAAACCTTCATTCCAAATTTGTGTGCAATTTGATTAAACTCTTTAAAATATGAAATGATTTCCTCATTCGTTCCTTCCACTGAGAGCATACTGGAAGATACTCTTGTAAATCCATACTTTGATGCGAGCTGTAAATATTCTTTAATTTTTTCCATTGGACTTAAATCTGGATAAGCCAATACACCTAGTTCAGTCATTTTTATACCTCCACTCATTAAAATTTACGTTTTTTCTATAGATTCTGCCCTTACCCTTTATATCTTTGAGATAAGAATATCCCCTTGAGTGACTTGTTTTTCATAATATCCCAGACGAACCTCTTCAGTCATCCCAGAAGTAAAGACAGTCATAGTTGTCATATCAATTGAAGAATCTTCTACATATGCTTTCTCAAAACTAATAACTTGATCACCGGCTTTAACCTTTTCCCCTTGTTTGACATGAACAGCAAATCCTCTGCCCTCTAACTGAACCGTGTCTAATCCAATATGTACCAATATTTCTACGCCTTTTTCTGTTTTCACTCCAAACGCATGTTTCGTTTCCGCAATCAGCGTAATTTTCCCATCAACAGGTGAAACAACCATACAATCATTAGGTATGATTGCAAATCCATCTCCCAGACTCTTTGAGGAAAAAACTTGATCATTCACTCGAGTGATAGATATACATTTCCCACTAATTGGTGCAACAACTTGTTCCGAATTTCTTTTTATAAAATTAAACAATTTCATCTTCCTTTCTCGGTATTACAGATCTGACTGTAACGAATAAGTGAAACGTTGCTTTCTTTTACCCAATTCATAACTTCTAAATTAGTAATACCTTCTAAATCTTTTATTCTATATAAATGATAGCTGGATAATTTTAACAGTTCATCATCAACATACCCCATATGACCAACAACTAAACAATACTCTTTTTTTAAAAGTTCATTTTTGTGACTAAGCAGATATTGCGATAAAGAAGAATGGATTTGATTATCCAAAGTTGCCGGCTTTATGTACCAAGGTATTCTATAGCCAGATACATCAAACCCAAATAGTTTTTCCCAAATATCTGATGTATATGGAATTCCATATTTTCGGCTTAATAATCTTTGGACTTGGAAAATTTCCGCAGTCGTATAAGCATGGCTGTGAATATAATCTGGTTTTTTTCCAACAAGCTTAATAAATCTTTGAATTTGAGCTTCAAATTCCTGATAGACTTCTTTCATGGAAACACGATTTTTGTTCTCATAAGCCTCATCTCGTTTTCGACTTTCCCAACTCGTTAAGAACACTCCTTCTTGATCGACTAATGTTGGTATTTGATTTGCAGGTGAAATAGGTTTTCCAGTAGAAATATTCAAATCAATGCCTAAATCTATTTGAGCAAGATATGGTTTTATCATATCTAAACACTCTTCTGTCCAGTCCATATTTGTAAATATGCCTGTATTGCGAATAAGCCCATAATTGATTCCAAAAATAATACCTCTTGATACTGCTCTTGTTATTCCATAATCATCTGCTTGTATTAATAATTTCATAAATAACCCCCTTTCAGAATTGAGGTTAGTAAGAGTTAATGGAAATTAATCTCTATTCTAAGAAAGACGAGAAGAAAATCTACTCAACAAAGATCAATGTCCAAGATCTTCCCCATTCGAAGCAATAACTTTTCTATACCAATCAAATGATTTCTTCTTACTACGCTTTAACGTTCCGTTTCCATCATCATCTAAGTCAACATATATAAATCCATATCTCTTGGACATTTGCCCAGTCGCTACAGAAACCAAATCGATAGGCGCCCAGCAAGTATACCCCATAACTGGTAATCCATCTATTTCTATTGTATCTTTCATTGCTTTAATATGTTCTCTTAAATATTCAATTCGATAATCATCATTGATATTACCATAACGATCAGGTGTATCAGAAGCACCTAATCCATTTTCTGCTACAAATAGCGGTTTTTGATAACGATCATATATTTCATTCATGGTTATTCTCAAACCTAATGGATCTATAAATCTGCCCCACGGTTCAACTTTCAAATAGGGATTTGGTGCTGATTTTAATAAATTAGAATCAAATTCTCCTTCACTATTAGCTTTTGCAACTCTTGTCGAGTAATATGAAAACGAGATGTAATCAACAAGATTTGTCTTTAAAATTTCTTCATCATCCTCGCAAAATGGAACTTCGTAATTATTTCTCTCAAAATCTTTTTTTATATATCGAGGATATTCTCCCCTCACTTGAACATCTGTAAACATATAGTGCTGCCTATTTTCTTGTTGAGCCGCCTGAACATCTAAAGGATTACATGTTGCTGGATAAAATAATCCAGCATTCAACATGCATCCAATTCGATTTTCACTATCAATTTCGTGACCTATCTTAACTGCCCATGCACTTGCAACAAGAACATGATGTACAGCATCATAAATACTTGTATACTGATTTTCAGTATTATCAAAAGTTAAGCCTGCTGCCATAAAACATGCACTTACCATAATATTAATTTCATTAAATGTTAACCAATACTTTACCATACCTTTATAACGTTTAAATAAAATCTTCACTAACTTTTTATAAAAATCAATTAATTGACGATTCTTCCATCCGCCATATTCAGTCACTAAATACATTGGTATATCATAATGTGTAATGGTAACTAATGGTTCTATTCCATACTTTTTACATTCTTTAAATACATCTTCGTAAAATTGCAGCCCCTCTTCATTTGGCTGAGCCTCATCTCCATGTGGAAAAATACGACTCCATGAAATAGATATTCGCAAAATTTTAAAACCCATTTCTCCAAGTAAAGCTATATCTTCTCTATAACGGTGGTAAAAGTCTATTGCATTTTGCGCCGGATAATATTCTCCCTGTACGGGTTCGCTTCGTACCACTTTCCCTTTAATAATATCTGTTCGTTTTTTTCCATAAGGCAGAATATCACTGTTAGCCAGTCCGCGGCCACCTTCATTCCATCCACCTTCGCATTGATTGGCAGAAAGTGCTCCACCCCATAAAAAATTTTTAGGAAATGCCATTTCTGGATCCTCTTTTCTATCAAATTTTAACTATATATTCATTCCTTTTTACTAATTTGCAATTTCTTTTTACCAATTTGCAACTTACCTTCACCCTGGAATCCAAAAATAATACCTAATGTAAAAGCTACTGCTAAAGCAACTATACACCCAATTGTTCCTTGTATAATATCTTCTCCAAAACGCAGTGAATTTAAAAATGGAAAGCCTACTCCGGCAAAAATGTAGACTTTAGCCCTCAACAAATAACAGGTTAATGCTCCACACATATTTCCGATCATAGTATAAATCAATGCTTTATAATCTGATAAAACAATGCCATATAATCCTGGTTCTGATATATTTGCTAATGTCATTGTCGTAAGACAACTCCATCCCAAGCTCTTTTTCTTTGTACCTTTTGCACGTAATGCATATGCTAAAAATAATCCCATATATGTAAATGTTGTTGCTATCAGCGCCGGATATACAATCATGTCATATCCTATTTCCATTTGTGCCGGAAGCAGGGCTGTTAGAATTGGAACATGCATTCCAAACATCTGAACAAACGGCCACAATGGAGCAACAGTAATAGCCGCTAACAATCCAAAATTTGCAGTTAACCATAATAACCCATCAGCAACTAAGCTCATCACTATATAGCATGCTGGTCCTAAAATACATAAACCAATTGGCAGCATAATGGTGATTGTTAAAACCGGAATGCCTACAGTTCTTAGCATATCAGGAATATGCTTCTTTAAAAATCTTTCTACATATGACATAATCCAAACAATCATGATGATAGGGATAACTGCTTGTACATAACTTGTTAAATGCATAGGTATGCCAAAAACGGTAAATGCTTTTTGGGCTTCTACAATCTCTAGCATATTAGGACTTAACATAATTCCTGCGAATAGCAATGCCATCATTGGGCTAACTTTAAACTTTACTGCTGAACTATATGCAACAAAGAAAGGCAAGAAATAATAGCCAGCATTTCCAACCATTTCAAATAAGGCGATTAAATCACCGTCTTCAGCCAGCCATCCCAACTGTTCTGGGCCAAACAAAATGACTAACATCTTAAAAATTCCCGCTACAATTATCACAGGTAATGTTGGAATAATACATCCGCTTAAAGTACTCATAATATTTTTAGCAACCGATTTTATCGTCAGTTTTTCCTTTTTCTTCTCTTCATGTTCTTCTTCGTCAATAGAATGGTTCTTTTCAAAACCGCCTATCTTACATAATTCATCATAAACTTTGCCTACTTGTTGACCAATTACAATTTGGACTTGACCACCAGCATGAACAACCTTAATGACGCCTTCTACCTCTTCTAATTTCTCTTTCTCTTCTAAACTTTCATCCTTTAGTACTAATCGAAGTCTTGTCATACAATGCGTTACATTCGCTATATTACCTATACCCCCAATATACTGTATAATCTCTTCTAATGATTTTTGAATATCTTTCATTTCTTCTCATCCTTTCCTACTCAATATTCAGTGCATAATCACCTTAACCAAACAAAAAACCTCCAAAGTACAGTTAATACTGTGTCCTTTTGGAGGTTATGCCCTGTCTTTTAGGTTACAATCCTTTTTCGTACATATCCGATTAATATGTAACATTAAATACAATTTTTCATCTTTGGATAGTTCTACTTTCCATTTTCCTTCTATGTATTGGCAAATTTTTGATACGCATAACTCAATAGAAGGGAATTTTTCAACAATATCTTCATATACTTCATAATTTGCGCTGTTAATAGTCTTATGAGATTGAATTCTTTGAAACAGATATAATAAATGGGTTGCATACCTAGAATAGTCAAAACTGTCTTTATCAATAATCATTTTCTGTGTATGCTCAACTATTTCTGTAATCTCATATAGCATATTTTCATACTCTTGGGCTCTGCTCGTATCTATAATTTCTTTATTGTTTAATCCAGAATTGATTAAATTTAATGCAATGCCTGCAATCTCATCTTTAGGCAAAGACACTTGAAATTGTTTTTCAATTTTTCTTAAAATGTATTCTCCAATCTTATATTCAAGTGGGTACATTTGCTGAACATCATATAATAATGGCATTTTCACTGAAATATTTTGAGCAGCCCGCTTTATGGAAAATGCTATATGATCAGCCATTGTCAAAGTCGCATTAGGATTCAGCTCATAAGGCAGTTCATTTTTAACAATATCCATTAAATCAGCTGTAAAGACAACAACATCCATTGGTAAATCTTTCAAAATATTTTGTTCAGAATATTTCATATCATAGAACGTTCTTTCAATGTCATTAATCGAAATATCTTTAGGCATTTCTCCAAATCCAATGCCTTTACCAATTGCAATAAGTTCCCTGCCCTTGCTGTCAGTACAAACAACAACATTATTGTTAAGCCTTTTTACCGCTTTCATATCAGCTCCTTTTTTCATAAAAAAAATCAAGGATACCATCTCGAATATAATGGTTATGCCTTGAAAAGTAACAATCCAAAAATATTATATAACTGTGTTAACGTCCTTGCCTAATTAAAGTAACAATCCGTCTTACAACTGTATTATAAACTACATTTTACTCAGTTGTCAAGAATTTTATTTCTCCTTAATTTGCCCTTTTCTTTCGGTATTATTCTATTATTAACATATGTGTATATTTCTATATTTAAAAAGTACAATTCAAAACATCCCTCTTTTAGTTTCCTTCTAAACACTTTATTTCATGCTATGTTTTGGAAATCTCGGACGCGGCAACATCCTTACATAGGCTTCCCCTTTAAGCAGATTTTAATTATTCATCTTGCCCACTTAAGGGTATATTTTATCACTGTACTGACCTAGCTTTCATTTTTTTGCAATAAAATACTGCCATACCAATTATTTTGTACGGCAGTATTTTGTCTCGATTATTTTCTTAATCCAAGTCTTTCGATCAGGCTACGGTATCTCTCGATATCTATCTTTTTCAGATATGCGAGCAGACCACGTCTCTGACCTACCATTTTTAAAAGTCCTCTTCTTGAGTGATGATCCTTTGGATTTGCTTTAAAGTGTTCTGTCAGTTCGTTGATTCTTGCTGTAAGAATTGCGATCTGTACCTCCGGAGATCCTGTATCTCCTTCACTTCTTCCATACTCTGCGATAATCGCCTGTTTCTTTTCTTTTGCAATCATGTCTGCTTCCTCCTTAAACTTCTTTTTAACCGCCAGATATTAAGTAACGGCCGGAGTTTTCCGGTTACCGAACATCGGCTGATTTCATACTTGCTTAGTATAACATAAGACCTTTTCTGTGTAAAGCCTTTTATTTTATGCCTCTACATATTTATTATCCCGCCGGCTTCTGCCTCTTGACT
Organism: Mediterraneibacter flintii; assembly: GCF_055387595.1. NCBI lineage: Bacteria > Bacillati > Bacillota > Clostridia > Lachnospirales > Lachnospiraceae > Mediterraneibacter > Mediterraneibacter flintii. The sequence goes on along the minus strand of NZ_AP031405.1, from coordinate 1,824,069 downwards.
TTCCTCTCTCTGCTCTTCAAAAACTGCTTTTCCATAGGCAATATCCTGCTCTACATGCTTTTTTAGCTCTTCTACAGAAGAAAACGTCGTCTCCGGGCGCTCAAACGTGTAGAATTCAATCTCTGCCTTCTTTCCATAAGCATCTGCATGGTATGCAAACGCATACACTTCTGTCAGAAGCCTCCTTTCATCAGAAACAGTAGGCTTCACCCCTACATTCCCAATCCCTTCATACCAGATTCCCTCCACCTTTATCCGACAGGCATACACTCCAAACCGCGGCAGAACTTTTCCTTTTTCAGGAGCCACATTCATAGTCGGAAACCCCAACGTCCTGCCAAGCTGCTTGCCATGCTCCACAATACCTGCCATACCGTACCGGTAACCTAAGAGTGTATTTGCAAGCTCCACTGCTCCCTGGGAAAGCGCTTCTTTGATATACGTGCTGCTGATCACTCTGCCCTTATATCTTTCTTTCTCTACCACTTCTAACTGGTATCCGTACTCTGCAGCGAAAGACGCCAGCATACGGACGTCCCCCTTTTTCTCGTATCCAAAACGAAAATCGGCTCCTACGGCAATATACTTTACCTGTAGCTTTTTTACCAGGATTTCCTGTATAAACCGTTCTGCCTCCATTGTGCGCAATTCTTCTGTAAATGGACAAGTAATCAGGCAGTCAATCTGCCCCTCCAGTTTATTTCTGCGTTCTTCATTTGTCATAAGACAGTCCCTGCCCATGTCAAATGCAAATACAACACTCTCACAGTTTTTCTCTGCATACTCTTTTATTTTCTCAATCAACTTTTGATGTCCTCTGTGCAGGCCGTCAAACTTTCCCAGGGTCACCGCTGTCCGTTTCTTCCCCTGATAAGACTGGATGTCTGTAATGTATTGCATGCTCTTTATCCTTTCCGTTCCTCCTGACTTAAGAACATTTTTCTGATACGGAAGCATTTCTTTTCACCGTCATAATAATACATTCCGATAAAACGCTGTTCTTCATCATAGACCCTTACTTCTTCCTGCGCTTGCCACTCTATGCTGTCTGTTCCTGCCTTAACCGTAAAATCATTTCCATTATAGGCAAGCCTTGCCTCTTTTTTCTCTAAAACGATCTTTTTTTGCTCGGAGAACATAGCATCTATTGGAATCAGTACTTTGTCAAGCGCCCCATTTTGGACGTATCGTTGAATTTCCTCCAGTGGGTGGCTGTCCTCTATTCTAAAACAGCTTACTTTTGTGCGAAGCAGCTCTTCCATACAGCCTCCGCATCTAAGCTTTGCACCAATATCGTGACATAATGTACGAATATACGTTCCTTTTGAACAGCTTACCCGCATCCGCACTCTTGGAAGCGCTATCTTAAGAATTTCAATATCATAAATCCGTACTTGTCGAGGCGCACGCTCTACTTCCTTTCCTTCTCTGGCAAGCTCATATAATTTTTTCCCGTTCACCTTCAAAGCAGAATACATAGGCGGAACCTGACTATATGTTCCGATAAATCCATGTATACAATCCTTCACCGCTTTTTCTTCCAGTTCCGCCGTCTCTTTCTTTACAAGGACACTCCCAGATATATCCTGTGTATCTGTTTCTATTCCTAAAAGCAGAACACATTCATAGATCTTGTCTTTCTCCGTCAGCATGCCGCACAATTTTGTCGCTTTTCCGAGACATACGGGTAAAACTCCCCGGGCATCCGGATCCAATGTTCCTGTGTGCCCGATTTTTTTCTGCTTTGTAATTCCTCTTAATTTTGCCACCACATCATGGGATGTATAGCCTTTTTCTTTATATATGTTTAAGATCCCATTTATCATTCCTCGTTGTCCTGTACTTTCTCCTGATTCAACTGAAGTAAAATCTGACTGCTCACGTTGTTGATCACGTCATGGCTAGTTCCCTTTAGTGTACAGCCTGCCGCCCTCACATGGCCGCCTCCGCCGAAATACTGCGCGATTTTACTTACATCTACCGTTCCTTTCGAGCGCAGGCTTACCTTGAATGTATGAAAAGAAATTTCATGCAAAAACAACGCCACCTCACAGTCTTTTGTCTGACGCAGCTGGCTTACGATTCCTTCTAAGTCCGAGGGAGCTGCCTGGAAAAATTCCATGTCCTTCATCGTGACCACCGAGACAATACAGCGCTTATTCAAAATAAGCATACTCTCTAAAAGTGCTTTCCCGAGTATTTGATTCTGCACATATGTCTTTTCATAATAGGTCTTGTCGATAATTTCGTTCCCGTCGATTCCTTTGCGCAGCAGCTTCGCTGCAATCTCCATCGTCTCCGGAGAAGTGCAGGAGTACTGAAACACTCCCGTATCGTGCGCAATCCCCATATAGAGCGCCTCTGCACATTCTCGGCTTATCTTTTCCTCCTCCAGAAGGGTAAAGACAAGCTCTGATGTCGAGCTTGCGTCGGGTACAATATAATTATAATCGGCAAACGCCTCATTACTGATATGATGATCGATGCAGGCGGTCTCCCCCGCCTGCTCAAACAACGTACTGAAACATCCGAGACGTTTTATGTCGCCGCAGTCTAAACAAATAAACAAATCATATTGTACCGCTTCTGGAAGCTCTGTCTTCACTTCCTCTGTATGATGAATGATTTGAAATGCCTGCGGAACTTCTTCTAAATATAAATCTGTTTCTATATCCGGATACTGTTCCTTTAGATACAAATACAGTCCCATTGTAGAGCCCACACAGTCTCCGTCCGGTCTCACATGACCGCCTAATGCAATCCGTCTCTTTCCTTTTAACAAATCGGCTAATACCATTCTTCCTACCACCTAAGTCTCGTCTTTTAAATTCTTGGTTACTTCATCTATTTTATGACTGATATTTACACCATATTCAATAGACTGATCCACAATAAATTTAATTTCCGGCGTATTTCTCATATTGATAGTTCTCGCGAGTTCACGCCGGATATACCGTTCAGCACTCTGCAGCCCCTTGATCGTATCCTCCTGGGCTTTTTCATCTCCGAGCACACTGATATAAGCCTTGCATGTTTTCAAATCCGGAGCTACCTCCACCGATACGACGGAAGTCATCGGAGCCACTCTGGGATCTTTGATTCCGCCGCGGATAATATTGCTTAATTCTCTTTGTACCTCCGCATTTACTCTTGTATTTTTGATACTGTTTTTCCTCATAATAAGCTCCCCTTTTCACCGCCGAATTCTATCTCCGGCCTTACTTTCTTTCTGTCTCTACCATCTTGTATGCCTCTACTTCGTCGCCTTCCTTGATGTCATTATAGTTTTCAAATACGAAACCGCACTCATATCCGGCTTTGACCTCTTTTACATCATCTTTGAATCTCTTCAAAGATGCAAGCGGCCCGTCAAATACTACGATGCCATCGCGAATCAAACGCACAGAACAATTTCTCTCGAATATACCGTCCTTGACATATGCGCCGGCAATCGTACCCACACCAGATGCCTTGAAAGTCTGACGTACTTCCGCGTGTCCCAGTATTTTCTCTTCAAATACCGGATCCAGCAGCCCTTTCATTGCCGCCTCTACATCTTCGATCGCATTGTAGATGACTCTGTATAATCTCAAATCCACACCCTCGCGATCTGCAATCTCTTTTGCCGTCGCGTCTGGACGCACGTTGAATCCGATGATGATCGCATTGGATGCGGACGCTAAAATGACATCCGATTCATTGATGGCACCTACGCCCCCATGGATAATCTTAATCACAACCTCCTCATTGGAAAGCTTGAGAAGACTCTGCTTGATCGCTTCTACAGACCCCTGCACATCTGCCTTTACTACAATATTCAATTCTTTTAGATTGCCCTCTTGAATCTGCGTAAACAGATCATCTAAGGACATCTTGGATTTTGTATCATCCAGAAGTTTTACTTTGTTGTGCGCGATAAATGTCTCTGCAAAGCTTCGCGCCTCTTTTTCTGATTCACAGCCGACAAATACTTCGCCGGCGTTTGGCACGTCATTCAGACCAAGAATCTCCACTGGCTGGGAAGGCCCTGCCTCTTTTACACGCCTTCCTTTATCATCCATCATTGCACGTACTCTTCCGTGAGCGCTTCCCGCCGCGATAGCATCTCCGACATGAAGTGTTCCCTTTTGAACCAGAACTGTCGCCACAGAGCCTTTCCCTTTATCCAGCTCTGCCTCAATCACAAGCCCGCGCGCGAAACGATCCGGATTTGCCTTTAATTCCATCACCTCTGCTGTCAGAAGAATCATTTCCAAAAGCTCCGGAATTCCTTCTTTTGTATGTGCTGATACTGGAACAAAAATAGTGCTTCCGCCCCAGTCCTCTGGAATCAGTTCGTATTCTGTCAATTCCTGCTTTACACGTTCTATATTCGCGCTTGGCTTATCTATCTTATTGATCGCAACGATAATCTCAATCCCCGCCGCTTTTGCGTGATTGATCGCCTCTATTGTCTGCGGCATCACACCGTCGTCCGCCGCAACTACTAAGATAGCAATATCCGTAGAATTTGCCCCTCGCATACGCATTGCCGTAAATGCTTCATGTCCTGGTGTGTCCAAAAAGGTAATCTTCTCTCCATTTGCCTCTACCACATAAGCGCCGATATGCTGTGTAATTCCTCCGGCCTCACGATCAATGACATTCGTATGGCGGATGGCATCAAGAAGCGACGTTTTACCATGATCTACATGCCCCATTACGCAGACGACAGGAGGACGTTTCACCATCATATTCTCATCTTCTTCCTCCTCTTTGAGCAGCTCTTCGATCACATCGACCACTTCTTCTTTCTCACAGAGCACTTCAAATTCCATTGCAATCTCTTCTGCTGTCTCGAAATCGATCTCTTGATTTACTGTGACCACTTTCCCCTGTAAGAATAGTTTCTTTACAATGACAGAAGGCACGATCTTCATCTTGTCTGCCAGCTCCTTGATCGTAAGCACCTCTGGAATGACAATCTGCTTAATTTCTTCTTCCTTCTTCTCTACCGGTTTTGGCTGCGGCTTTTTCACCTCAACCGTATTTTTCTGCTTCTTTCCCTTCTTGCCTTTACTCTCAAAAGCCTCGTCTCTTAATTCCTTTTTCTTGTAGTCTTTCTCTTTGTCTTTTACTTTGCTGCGCTGACTTTTTGGCTGTTCTACGATTGGCATAGACAAGGAATCTCTGTCCTCTCTCTTGGAATCTCCTCTTGATGAGCGCTGACTCTGATTGTCAAACCGACGGTTTCCGCCGTTGTTTCGTCCATCTCTTCCATCTCTTCCAGGTCTGGACGAACGGAGATTCTCCTGTCCGGCTCCTCCTGTCCGGACATCCTTGCGCGGTGCATTTCCTGCCGGACGAGAGTTTTGCTGTACTGGATTCGCAGAACGGTTTCCGCCCTGTACAGTATTTCCCTTTGGACGGTTCTGTCCCTGCGTACCAGCCGCCGGACGGTTACTCTCCGAGGATACAGGCGCAGACGGGCGCACATTTCCCTGCTTTACGTTTCCTGCCGGACGCGCACTCTGTGCCGAATCTCCCGCCGGGCGCGCAGCTCCCTGCTGGGGGCTGCCTGCCGGACGAGTGCTTCCTTGCACCGGATTTCCCGCCGGACGCACTGTTCCCTGCAAAGCAGCTCCCGCTGGACGTGCATTTCCCTGCGCTAGACTGCCCGCCGGACGGTTTCCGTTCTGAGGTGTATTTCCACCTGGCCGCACTCCAGGAGTCGGCCTTGCTGTACGCACACTCTGTCCGTTTGATGCCGGTCGTGCTCCTCCAGACGGTTTTTGTCCTTTCACACCTGCTCTGTTTCCCTGTATTCTGCTTCCATTCTTAGAATTTTGCGGACGAATTACAAAAGCAAGGTTCTTCTTCTTTGGGGCCGCTTCCTCTGTTTTTTTCTGTTCCTTCTTACCTGCTTCCTTCTTAATTTCTTCCACTAAATTTTCCTCCAGAGAGCTCATGTGGCTTTTCACCTCTATATTCTTTTTTTCCAGAATATCCATCAGCTCTTTATTGTCCATTCCCAGCTCTTTTGCCAGTTCATGTACCCTCATTTTTGACATATATTACTACCTCCTTTATGCAATATCCTCTCTCGTCTTTAATTCCTTCTGAATTCCTTTTGCAAATCCTTCGTCCAATATCGCCAGAGATGCACGGAATTCTTTTCCCATTGCATGCCCTAAGGTATCTTTATCTCCGTAAAAATAAATTGGAACCTTATAAAATTTACACATTTCCCGAAACTTTTTCTTCGTATTATCAGATGCGTCCGATGCGACAATCACCAAGAACGCTTTTCTTGTCTTGGTCTCTCTTTCTGTCAGGAATTCCCCGCTTGCAGTCTTTCCCGCTTTCGTTGCAAGCCCAATCAGGGACAATATCTTATCTTGCCTCAATACCTTCCATCTCCCTTTCCAGCTTTTCATAAACCTCCGCAGGGATTGCCTGCCCAAAGGAACGTTCTAATCCTTTTGTCTTTACGGCCTTTTCAAAACATTCCTGTGACAGACACAAGTACGCTCCTCTGCCATTTTTTCTTCCGGTTATATCCAGAGAAAACGTCCCGTTTTCGTCCCGTAGAACCCGCATCAGTTCTTTTTTCGGCTTCATCTCTTGACATCCCACACATTTACGCATGGGGATTTTCTTTTTATTTCCCAAACAAGTCACCTCTGTTAATTCTATGCTTCGCTCTCGTCTGTCTCCACGAATTCATATTCTTCATACTCTTCCGGACTTTCATAAGAATCCTCATAGTCTTCTTCATAATTCTCATAGTCTCCGGTATATCCTTCCTCTCCCATCATTCCCATCTGTTCCATGTAGTCTTCCGGGAGTTCACCGGATTCAATTGCCTGTGTCTCACTCTTAATATCAATCTTATATCCCGTAAGCCTTGCAGCAAGCCTTGCGTTTTGTCCTTCTTTTCCGATAGCTAAAGAAAGCTGATAGTCCGGTACGATAACACTTGCAACCTTTTCCTCCGGGTCTGCCATAACAGAAATGACTTTCGCCGGACTTAGCGCGTTCTCAATCAAAAGCGCCGGATTTTCATCCCAGTTGATAATATCTATCTTCTCTCCCCGCAGCTCCTGTACAACCGCATTTACCCGCGCGCCGTTCATGCCGACACAGGCTCCTACCGGATCTACGTTCTCATCATTGGACCACACTGCCATCTTGGTACGTGAACCTGCCTCACGCGCAATACTCTTTATCTCTACCGTACCGTCTCTTACCTCTGCAACCTCTGCCTCAAACAGACGCTTCACCAACTCCGGATGTGTACGGGAAACCAGGATCTTCGGTCCCTTCGGCGTATTCTTTACTTCTACCACATACAGCTTAATCCGTTCTGTTGGCTTGAATGTCTCACCTTTTACCTGCTCGTTCTCTGTCAGCATCGCATCTGCCCGCCCCAGATTGATACTGATATTTTTGCCTACATAACGCTGTACAATACCTGTCACAATGTCTTTCTCTTTCTCGAAGTACTGGTCAAATACAACCTTTCTTTCTTCTTCTCTTATCTTCTGCAATATCAGGTTTTTTGCATTCTGTGTCGCAATCCGTCCGAATTCCTTTGACTGTACCGGAATTTGTGCCACATCGCCAATCTGAAGAGAGGAATCTATTTTTTCCGCCTCCTCAAGACTAATTTCCAGCGCCGGATCCATCACTTCCTCCACCACTTCCTTCTCTGCATAGACAGCATAATCACAGGTTTCCCTGTCCATAATCACTTTGATGTTGTCTGCTGTGCCGAAATGATTTTTGCAGGCACTGATCAATGAATTTTCTATGGCATCCATCATCGTATCCTTGCTGATATTCTTTTCCTGCTCAAGAATCGTCAACGCTTCCAGTAATTCTGTATTCATTTTTATTTCCTCCTAAAATTTAAAAATCCAAAGCTAAACGAATCAGCGCGATTTCACTTTTCTTAAATGTCTGTGTGGACTCATCTTCATAAGCAATCGTCACAGTTTCTTTGTCGTATTCCTTTAAAATCCCGACAAATTCCTTCTGTCTTTCTATTGCCCGATATGTCCGGATTTCCACTTCTTCACCGAGACTTCTCTTGAAATCCTTTTCCTTTTTCAACGGCCTTCCAAGTCCCGGAGAGCTCACTTCAAAAATGTATGAATCCTCGATGTAATCTTTTTCATCGAGAATATCTGAAAACTTTCTGCTGACTGTCTCACAGTCGTCCACTGTAATTCCGCCAGGTTTGTCAATGTAGGCGCGCAGATACCATGTCCCCGCTTCTTTTACATATTCTACATCCACCAGTTCGAATCCGTTCTCTCTTACAATCGGCTCTAGAAGCTCTTCTGTTTTCTGTTCATATTCTTCTCTTCTTGACACACCAAACTTCCTTTCTCTGGTATATACTTACTTGTTCAAAGGACTGCTTTGCCGGAAAATCTCCGGCAATAAAGAAGAGTGAACTTTCGTTCACTCTTCTGTCGGCTTCCTATGTAACTGTATAGCAGTATAACACTAATCACTTTAAATTGCAAGGAAATTCTTTATATTTCGTCACCCTTCTCTTTTAGCCGCGTGCTTTCGTTCCGGTTCCGTCTCTTTTTGCGAGTCTCAGCCTGTTTAAAGCAATTTCCTTTTCTTTATACACAGCCTTTACTTCTGTCCCTTCTTCAAACACATATATCTGTTCCAGTTCGTCTTTCTTTTGCAGCTTCATCCCTCTTACGCCGACAGCACCTTTTTTCTTCTCTGGCACCTCACCTGCCGGAAACCGGAGGAAATACCCTCCTTTTGTCTGCATGACAATATTCTGATTCTCATTGACAACGCAGACAGAAAGAAGCCTGTCACCATCCTGCAGCTTCGTCGCTGCAATTGTTCGCTTCGCCACTTGAAATTCGCTTCCGTCTACCCTTTTTATCATTCCCTGCCTGGTCGCAAACAGTAACCTGGCAAAACGCATCTGCTCTGCATCACACACCATAACTATTTGTTCTTCACTGCTGGAATAATTGCTCACATTGTCAATTGGTGTTCCCTTGTCGCGGAATCTTCCATAGGGAAGATCCAGTACTTTGACCTGGTGCATCCTGCCGGTATCCGTAAACATACAGATTTTGCCGGTGTTCATGCAGTGCACAATATACCTATTCTCGCTGTCCGCCGCTTCTTTATTTCTTTCATACACAGAGACATCTACCGTCTTGGCATATCCGAACCGATCCATCATAAACACAACTTCCTGCTCTTCGATTTTCTTTTCTTCAAAGACAGCTTCCTCTGCGTTTTCTACTGCTGTACGGCGCTTTCTTCCATACTCCTTTTTATAAGAATCCAGTTCTTCCATAATCAGGTTCGCCATGGAATCATAATTGTTCAAAACGTCTTCAAACCTTGCAATATTTTTTAGAGTCTGATCATGTTCTTTTTGCAGTGCTTCAATTTCCAGCCCTATCAATTTATACAGGCGCATCTCCAGAATTGCCGTCGCCTGTCTCTGGGTAAAGCGCAGCAGTGCCGCCATCTTTTTAGAAATGCCGGACTTAAATTTGATATTGTCCGTCACACCATTTACCAGACATTCCCTGGCGTCCTTTACAGATTTGCTTCCCCGCAAAATCTCGATAATCAAATCAATGACATTGCATGCTTTGATAAGCCCTTCCTGGACTTCCCGCTTTTCTTCTTCCCTGGCCAGCAGGGTTTTATATTTTCTTGTTGCCAGCTCAAACTGAAAATCCACATGATGATCAATGATCGCCTTTAGCCCCAGGGTTTCCGGTCTGCCGTTCGCCACAGCCAGTATATTGACGCCGAATGTATCTTCCAGACGGGTTTTCTTATAAAGCATGTTCTTTAAATTTTCGACGTCTGCTCCTTTTTTTAGTTCCAGCACAATCCGGATGCCTTCCTTGGAGGACTGATTAGAAATATCCACAATATCCGACGCTTTTTTCGACTCCACCAAAGCAGCGACGTCGTTTAAGAACTTGCCGATTCCACTTCCAATCATTGTATAAGGAATTTCTGTGATAACGAGCTGCTTCTTTCCTCCTTTTAATTCTTCTACCTCTACTTTTCCGCGGACTTTGATTTTCCCCTGACCGGTTTCATAGATCTGAAGCAAGTCGTCTTTATTGACAACAATTCCCCCTGTCGGGAAATCTGGGCCTTTGATATATTTCATCAACTGCTTTGTGCTGATTTCATCATTTTTCATGTATGCTTTTACAGCGTCAATCACTTCGCCCAGATTATGTGTCGGAATGCTGGTTGCCATCCCCACTGCAATTCCTTCTGCACCGTTTACAAGCAGATTTGGAATCCGTACCGGAAGCACTGTCGGCTCTTTCTCTGTCTCATCAAAATTAGGGCCAAAGTCAATGACATCCTTATCTAAATCAGACAGGTACACTTCCTGGGTAAACTTTGTAAGCCTGGCTTCTGTGTAACGCATCGCCGCCGCACCGTCTCCCTCTATGGAGCCAAAATTTCCATGCCCGTCCACTAGGATCATACCTTTTTTAAATTCCTGCGCCATGACGACCAGCGCCTCATAAATAGAACTGTCCCCATGCGGATGGTATTTTCCCATCGTGTCTCCTACAATACGCGCACATTTACGGTACGGTTTGTCATAGCGTATGCCCAGCTCGTGCATATCATAGAGTGTCCTTCTTTGCACCGGTTTCAGTCCGTCTCTCACATCTGGCAGCGCACGTGCAATGATCACACTCATGGCATAATCAATATATGACTTTTTCATAAGGTCTGAATACTCAGTTCTTATAATCTGTGATTCACTGTTCATTTTCTCTTCTCCTTGTCACCTTAATACAGAAACTGCTTCTTTCTATATGTCCAGCTCTGCCTCCGTAGCATTTTCGTATATAAACGCTTTTCTTGGAGGCACCTCCGTTCCCATCAGCATTTCCGTTACACTGGAGGCCATTCTTGCATCTTCAATTTCTACCAGCTTTAACAGCCTTCTCTGGGGATCCAGAGTCGTCTCCCAAAGCTGCTGCGCATCCATCTCTCCCAACCCTTTATAACGCTGTAATGTAAAACTGCCGTCATGGGTCTTTCTGTATTTCTCCAGTGCCTTATCATCATATAAATACTCTTCCTCTCCCTTCTTCGGCATCGCCTTATAAAGAGGAGGCATAGCAATATAGACATGCCCTTCATAAATTAATTCTGGCATGAACCTGTAAAACAAAGTCAGAAGCAATGTAGAAATATGTGCACCGTCCACATCTGCATCCGCCATGATAATAATTTTATCATACTTAAGCTTTGTAATATCAAAATCATTCCCATAGCCTTCGGAAAATCCACAGCCAAAGGCGTTAATCATTGTCTTAATTTCTGCATTAGCCAAAATTTTGTCAATACTTGCCTTCTCTACATTTAAAATCTTCCCGCGGATAGGCAGAATTGCCTGAAAGCTTCTGTCTCTGGCTGTTTTCGCTGAACCGCCTGCGGAATCTCCCTCCACAATAAAAATTTCACATTTTTTTGGATCTCTACTCTCGCAATTGGCAAGCTTTCCGTTACTGTCAAAGGAATACTTCTGCTTTGACAAAAGATTTGTCTTTGCCTTTTCCTCGGTCTTTCGAATCTTCGCTGCCTTCTCCGCACTGGAAAGTACCTTTTTCAGCACCTCTAAGTTCCGGTCAAAATACAGCACTATCTCGTCTCCGGTTACCTTCCCTGCTGCTCTTGCCGCGTCCGGATTGTCCAGCTTTGTCTTTGTCTGCCCTTCAAACCGCGGATCTGGATGCTTGATAGAGACAATTGCGGTCATTCCGTTTCGTATGTCCGCCCCTGTAAAATTCGCATCCTTCTCCTTCAAAATTCCAAGCTCTCTGGCATATTGATTCATAACGGAAGTAAAGGTTGTCTTAAACCCGGTCAGATGTGTACCGCCTTCCGCATTGTATATGTTATTACAGAACCCAAGTACATTTTCATGGAACTCATTGACATACTGAATCGCCGCTTCTACCTCTATTCCTTCTGCCTCTCCTTTAAAATAAATCGGAGCGTGCAGCGTTTCCTTTTTCTTATTTAAATCTTGGATATATCCAACAATCCCGTCTGGTTCATGGTATAGTATCTTCTCTGTCTTTTCTGACCGCTTGTCCTCGAATGTGATCGTCAATTCTGGATTCAGATAGGCAGTCTCATGCAGACGACTTTTTACCTCCTCCGCCCGAAACCATGTTTTTTCAAATATTTCGTCATCTGGCAGAAAATTTACTTCTGTCCCTGTTTTCCGCGTTTTCCCAATCTTAGGAAGAAGCCCGTCCTCCAGTTCTATAACCGGAATTCCTCTTTCATATCTGTCGTGATGAACATATCCGTCCCTGCTTATCTTCACATCCATATAGACTGACAATGCATTTACTACGGAAGATCCTACCCCATGCAGGCCTCCGCTTGTCTTATAGGCAGAGTCGTCAAACTTTCCGCCTGCGTGCAGCGTTGTATAGACAAGACGTGCGGCAGAAACTCCCTTCTGATGCATATCGACAGGAACCCCCCGCCCGTTGTCAGCAATCGTTGCGGAGCCGTCTTTTTCCAGCGTCACATCAATCTTTGAACAAAATCCGGCCAGATGCTCATCCACCGCATTGTCTACAATCTCATAAATCAAATGATTCAGACCCTTTGTTGAAACACTTCCAATGTACATTCCCGGCCTCTTCCGGACTGCCTCTAAGCCTTCTAGTACCGAAATACTGTCCGCATCATATGTATTCTGATTTCCCATACTTACTCTCCTACTTCTTTTACACCTGTCCACGGTATACACACCCGCGCTATTGGTTAATTCTAGCACATAAGATAGGGCTTTTCAAATTATTTTTATTCCACAAGTACCTGCTGCAGCGTGTCCGCCAGCACTTCCATTGCATTCATCATTTCCTCAACCGTATTCGTCTGTGCTCCCGCCTCAATTAAGAGTGATTTCGGTACCAAATGCAGATTGTACCGGTATCCGCGCAGATAGATATGTCTGGCGAATCCCGGATAGGAGCTTTCACATGCCAGCTGCATCTGCAGCGAAAAGGCGAGATTATCTTGTATATAAGGGTTATACAGATAATCAATATCTCCGTTTGTGCGTGTCCTGCTCAGTCCGTTAAAAAACATAATCTTTGCCGTCTGCTTTCCATTTACTTCTGTCACCAAATGTGTATCGTCCGCCACCCCGTCTCTGTGCAGATCAATCACAACCTCTATCGTAGGGTTTGCTTCTAAAATCGGACGGATGGAGGCCTCTGCATTTTCATAGGCATTGCTTCTGTCAAGCTGTCCGTTGATAATATCGTATACCCCCGTATCGTGAATCGTCTCAATTCCTTTGCTGTTTAAAAGCTTGGTCAGATACTCTCCCACTCCTACAATACTTGTACTCGTATCCCCCGGCGTAGAATCTATAAATTCCTCCTGGGAATGTGTATGGAAAATCAAAACCTTCGGCCCTCCCGTGCTGGTATCGATCTTCATGCTGCGTCCAAGCAGGTCGTCCGCATTTAGCTGCTCCGGACCTATCATAGTAGAGCTGTCCACCGTATAAAAATTACTCAGAAGATAGTCAAAGTCTCTTAGCTTTTCTATAGACATATCGATCGAGGAGGACACCGGCTGTGTATTCTGTGTCTCTGTCGTATCTGCCTCCCCAATCAGCTTTCCGTTCTCGTCTACTGCATGCTCGTCATTCGCCTGACTTTCTAAAATCTTGGCGATTGTCTCTTCATCCTCCATTGTCGCCTCATATGTTCTCTTTTCCTCTACATACGGCACGACCGGCAGCCAGACATATGCCTTACGCATAATCCATTCACCAATTCCCTGCTCTGGCTTTTCATCCAGATAAGCCATTCCCGGCATGTACATTTCTTCTGCACGTTGTACCAGGCTTCCCTGCATCTCATATCCGAACTCTTTTGCCGCTGTTTTTCCAAACAGACAAATCATACAGGTTCCCACAATACAAAAGACAAAAAACGCTCCTTTAAAACGTCTCTGTTTTATATAATTCAATCTTTATTCTCTCCTCTATAAAAAGAATGTGCAAAACACATTCTCGCGCCGAAGCGCGGCTGTGTCAGCAGCCATTTTCCACTTGCACGCAGTGTGCAGGCTGCCGTCAGAGTACGGCTGCTAAATACAACCGTTTTTGTTTTGCACATAAAAGTCCTTTCCTGTCGGTCAGACCCTTTCTTACATTGTATGATTGATTTTACGGATTATGCCTCTTCTCTTTTTACAAACAATATATTCAATGCCTCTGAAATCGTATAGCTTATCTGATTTACCATTTCATCTACATCCTTCGGTGTTACAAACATCCCATTCAAGTGCGGCGCAATCAATTCTTTTACAAGCTCATATTTTTCACCCGCAGTATAGGAGCGCAATACTTCCCCTGCTTTTTTCAGCGTCTTGGAGCTTTCCAGCGCCGTTATAAAATTTTCCATCGTGTCATTTACAATCGTCGCCGCGTCCACCACCGTTGGGACTCCGATCCCGATAACCGGTATTCCCAAAGATTCTTTGTTCAAACCGCTTCGGTTGTTGCCCACTCCTGTGCCGGGATGAATTCCCGTATCTGCAATCTGAATGGTACGATTCAGTCTTTTACTGTTGCGGGCCGCCAAAGCGTCTACCGCAATAATCAAATCTGGTTTTGTCTCCTGCACTACACCGCGCACAATTTCCACTGTCTCCATTCCTGTCTGTCCCATAACGCCCGGCACAATCGCGCTTAGCATATCTGCATGCTCCATACCCATCGCGTATTTTCCATATTCTTTTACAATATGCCTGGTTACAGTCAAATGATCGACGACGTTAGGGCCGAGCGCATCCGGTGTTACCTGCCGGTTCCCAAGCCCCACTACCAGTATAGAGACGTCTTTCTTGTTGAACTTATTCGTTTCAATTAATTCCTGGATATATTTTGCCAATTCCTCGGAAACTTCTCTGTGATAATCTTCATCCGGAACAGACAGATTGGGGGCCTCTAAGGTCAGGTACGTGCCTACTGGTTTTCCCATCACTTTTGCTCCTTTTTCTGTCTCGATCCGTACTCTTGTCACCCGGATCTCCTTTTCTTCGTCATAGTGCTCCTCCAGTATTACTCCCTGTACTTCTACATTATCCGATTCAAACCGTTCTTTCTCCTCCAATGCAAGGTCTGTCCGAATACTATACTTATCCAACATACTCCATCCTCACTTTACTGATTGTTCGCGTCAATGAGTAAAACGGCGGCGGCAGCCACAATAAGCACGCAGTGCGGTTTTACGAATGACGCGGGCTGAACTGTTACTAGTTTTACCGTATTTTTCATAAATATGTATTGACAAGCCCCAATACTTGGCATAAAATGAATGAGTATGTTCCATTGGAACGTCCGTGTCCGAGTCCAATGGAATACTAAGATTACATTTGAAATTTCGCATATTTGGAGGTGTACAGATTGGCTAACATTAAATCTGCTAAGAAAAGAATTTTAGTGAATGAGACAAAGGCTGCAAGAAACAAAGCAATCAAATCAAAAGTGAAAACTGCTGTGAAAAAAGTAGAAGCTGCCATCGCTGCGAAAGACGCAGAGGCTGCAAAAACTGCGCTGCATGCAGCTATCGTTGAAATCTCAAAAGCCGGAAGCAAAGGTGTTTATCACAAAAAAACTGTTTCCAGAAAGATTTCTCGTTTATCAAAGGCTGTAAATACAATTGCTTAATTGTCTGGTATAGAGAAAATAAAAAAGAAAAAAGACATCCGCTTCCGTCAGGCGGATGTCTTTTTTAGTGTAGGCCATACCATAATCAGCATAGTGACAAAGGATGCCGTACCGCCTACAGCGTTTGAAATCGGTTCCGCTAAAAATACTCCATTCGTCCCTAAATTTCCTATCATAGGAAGTAGAATTGTAAGCGGCACCACAATAACGATTTTCCGGAACAGAGAAAAGAAAATTGCCGGTTTGGGGAGATTGAGTGCCTGATAAGTAGACTGTCCGGAAAATTGAAGCGCCATCATAAATATTCCGCAGAAATAAATCCGCATAGCCGGAATTCCTTTCTGAATCAGCTCTGGTTCACTTGTAAACAATTGCAGGAAAAAGCGGGGTTCAAAGAAAAGAACTGCCCACATCAGCACAGTAAATATCATACAGCTCCCCGCCATAAATTTGACAGCAGCTTTTACACGTGCATAGCACTTTGCCCCATAATTGTATCCGATCACCGGCTGCGCCCCTGAAGTCAAGCCCGTTACCGGCATCGTGATAATTTCCCTCACCGAATTGATGACTGTCATAATTCCTACATAGGCATCTCCCCCATATCGAGAAAGCATTGCATTACATACAATCTGTACAGTTCCATTTGTTATGTACATGATAAATCCCGCCATTCCAAGTAAAACGATCTCTCGGATTAGCTTCAGATTCAGACGCATAGCTTCCTTATTCAGCTTCAATATCGCTTTTTCCCCTGTAAGGAATTTAAGCACCCACAGAGCAGACGCCCCCTGCGAAATAACTGTAGCGACGGCGGCTCCTCTTACTCCCATATGGAATCCGAAAATCAGAATCGGATCCAGAATGATATTCAGCACTGCCCCTAATAAAACTGTGAGCATCCCTATCCTGCCAAACCCCTGAGAGTTTATAAAGTTATTCATTCCCAGACTTATCATAACAAATATGGTTCCAAACAGATAGATCGTCAGATAGGCATCTGCATATGGAAATGTGGCATCACTGGCTCCGAACAGATACAGAAGCGGTCTCTTAAACGCCAGGCAGCCCAGCATCAGAATACTCCCGCATAAAAGCAGCATAGAAAAGGAATTTCCCATAATGCACTGTGCTTTCTTTTCTTCATGTCCCCCGCGTGCAATAGAACAAAGAGGCGCCCCTCCCATTCCAAATAAATTTGCAAATGCCGTAATAATTGTGATGATAGGAAGCGCCAGCCCGATTCCCGTCAGTGCCTCCGCAGAGGTATGAGGAATATGCCCGATATAAATGCGATCTACAATGCTGTAAAGCACATTGATCAGCTGCGCCAGTGTCATCGGCAGTGCCAGGCTTAGAATATTCTTCGCTATATTTCCTTTGCTGAAATCGTTTCTACTCTCCACACTTTCTCCTTCCCCTATCCACCGCGATGCAGTGCAGCTCACACAAAGCCATTCTCTGTACTTGCCCGTCAAATATCCGCTTATGCAAGCATGGCGGCTGCCTGACGGGCTTATCGTGCAAAAAGAATACACATATCAACACGGGCATGATATGTGTATTCTTCCTTTTGCCGATCCCGGCTGACTCTTTACTTCTCCATGTCTGACTATCAAAAAAATCTTAGTTGTTGATCAGCTTATCCTCATCACTCCAGCTGTAAAGGCTTCTGATCTCTTCGCCAATCTTCTCTGCAGGATGCTCAGATGCAAGCTTTCTCATTGCTCTGAAGTGTGCCTGTCCTCCTGCCTCTGACATATCCAACAGGAATTCTTTTGCAAAAGATCCATCCTGAATATCTTTTAAGATCTGTTTCATAGCTTTCTTCGTCTCATCTGTGATAATTTTCGGTCCTGTGATGTAATCGCCGTATTCCGCTGTATTAGAGATAGAATATCTCATTCCTGCAAATCCAGACTGATAAATCAAGTCTACGATCAGCTTCATTTCATGGATACATTCAAAGTATGCGTTTCTTGCGTCATAGCCTGCCTCTGTCAATGTTTCAAATCCCGCCTGCATCAATGCACACACGCCGCCGCACAGTACAGCCTGTTCTCCAAAAAGATCTGTCTCTGTCTCTGTTCTGAATGTAGTCTCTAAGATACCTGCTCTCGCACCGCCGATTGCAAGACCATATGCAAGTGCTTTGTCAAGCGCCTTTCCTGTAGCATCCTGATAAACAGCCACCAGACAAGGAGTTCCTTTTCCTGCCTGATATTCGCTTCTTACTGTATGTCCCGGAGCCTTCGGGGCAATCATTGTCACGTCTACATTTGCCGGCGGTACAATCTGTCCGAAATGAATGTTAAATCCATGTGCAAACATCAGCATATTGCCTTCTTCCAGATTCGGTTCAATATCCTTTTTATAAAGAGCAGCCTGTTTTTCATCATTGATCAGAATCATAATGATGTCCGCTTTTTTTGCTGCATCTGCTGCAGTAAATACTTCAAAGCCCTGTTCTTCTGCTTTTTTCCAGGAACGACTTCCCTCGTAAAGTCCGATAATTACGTTGCATCCAGACTCTTTTAAGTTCAGTGCATGTGCATGTCCCTGACTTCCGTAACCGATGATTGCGATTGTTTTTCCCTCGAGCAGAGAAAGATTACAATCCTCCTGATAATAAATTTTAGCTGCCATTTTTCATTCCTCCTAAATTTTCACTTCGGCATCTTCATGCCGTGTTTTCTAAAAATATATAGTTAAGGGCAATCCCCTTAGCTTTCCTTTGTACTGCAAAGCTCAATCGATATATGTAACATCCTTGCTGCCCCTGGACAGACCGGTAATCCCAGTCCTTGCCAGCTCCAAAATCTCATAATCCTTGAGTAGATTTAAAAACGCCTCTAATTTTGATTGATTTCCCGTAAGCTCGATCATCAGAGATTCTTCTTCCACATCTACAATTTTCGCCCGAAAAATGTCTGCCACTGAAATAATCTCGCCTCTCTGTGCAGCATTGGCGCGAAGCTTTACCATAATCAATTCCCGATATACAGATTCTCCGTCTTTTAGAAGCTTGATCTCGATTACATCCTCCAGTTTTCTAACCTGCTTTTCAATCTGTGAAAGAATCCGTTCATCCCCCGAAGCAACCACAGTAATCCTTGTAAATCTTGGGTCTGCTGTCATCCCTGCGGTGATACTGTCGATACTGTATCCCCTTCTACTGAACAGACCTGCAATCCGGCTTAACACGCCAGGATTATTGTCAACCAATAATGAATAGACCTGTTTTCTCATTTACTTCCTCACTTTCCTGATTGCTCTGACTTTCAAAAGGAAAAACAGAGTGCGTTCTGTTTTCTATAATATTAACAACTGCTTCTTCTTTTGTCAAGAGAATCCGATCATAAATATTTCTTATCTTTCCATCTTCTGCTGTTCTATCTGTTCTGCGAGTTCATTTAAATATATCCACCGTTCTGTTTTTTCTTCCAGCTGCTTTTCTACTTGTTCCTTTTCTTTCATAATCTCATACAGACGCGCGGAATTCGTCGCATTCTTAAGCACCTCTTCCTCTAAGCTCTGTATCGTATTTTCTAGTTTCTCAATCTCCTCATCAATACACGCATATTCTCTCTGCTCCTGATAAGAAAATTTAAGCTTTGCCGGCTGATTTTTCTTCCATGTCTGCTTCTTGTCCTTTTCTCCTTTTTTCTCTTTTGGTTCTCTTGGTGCTTTCTCTCCCTCTTTTGCCTGCTTCGCCTCCAGATAGTCCGTATATCCACCCTCATATTGCACAAGCCTGCCGTTTCCTTCAAAAGCAAATATCCGGTCTGCAATGGTATCCAAAAAATACCGGTCATGGGAAACTGCAATGACAATGCCCGCAAAAGAATCCAGATACTCTTCTAGTATGTGAAGTGTAGGAATGTCCAAATCATTCGTCGGCTCATCTAACAGCAAAACATTCGGAGCACTCATTAAAACCTTCAATAAGTACAACCGACGTTTCTCCCCTCCTGACAATTTCGATACAGGAGTATACTGTAGGGCAGCATCAAACAGAAAACGCTCCAGCATTTGAGACGCCGATATCTTTCCCTCTTTTACCGGAACATATTCGCCTACCTCTCGAATGGAATCGATCACTCTCTGTGTTGTGTCCATCTGCGGTGTCTCCTGTGCAAAATATCCTATCTTTACTGTCTCTCCAATCTCAATTGTCCCTCTGTCTGGTTCTAATTCTCCTGCCAGAAGCTTCATCAGAGTAGACTTACCGCATCCATTCTCTCCTATAATTCCAAGTCTTTGATTTTTCAACACAATATAGCTAAAATCCGTAAGAAGCGGCTTCTCTTTATATCCTTTGTAGATATGGGACAGTTCGATTGTCTTTTTTCCCATCCGGCTTTGTACAGCCTCTATCTCCACTGTCCTATCCTGATTTGGATCCGCCTGATTTTTTAGTTCCTTAAGCCTTAAAAGCCTTGCCTTTTGTTTTGTACTTCGTGCGCGGCAGCCGCGCTTCGCCCATTCTATTTCCGCCCGCAATATGCTGTTTCTCTTCCTCTGTGAAGCGGCCTCCATTTCTTCTCTTAATGCCTTCAGCTCCAGAAATCTTGAGTAATTTGCTTCGTATTCAAAAAGTTTTCCATGGCTGATTTCTAAAATTCGGTTTGTCACCCTATCCAAAAAATACCGATCATGCGTTACCATAATAACGCTTCCCTTAAACCGGTTCAGATACTCCTCCAGCCACACCACCATTTCATTGTCCAAATGGTTCGTCGGCTCATCCAGAATCAGTATTTCCGCCGGATTTATCAGAGTTCTTGCAAGGGCGGCACGCTTTTTCTGACCGCCGGAAAGCTGCTGTACATCTGCCCCATGTTCCAAAAGCCCAAGGCGGTTCAAGATACGCTTTGCTTCACTGGCCATTTTCCATTCTTCCTTTTGTATTTTTCCTGCCATCACATACGATAGTACCGTCTCTTCCTTTGTAAAGACCGGATTTTGAGGAAGATAGGCAATCTGAACTCCATTTTTCGTGACAACCTGCCCTGCATCTGCCGTCTCTAATCCAGCGATAATTTTTAAAAAAGTAGTTTTCCCAGTTCCGTTAATCCCAATGATTCCAATCTTGTCCCCCTCTTGGATTCCATAGGAGACGTCGTCCAAAATACATTTTTCGCCATATATTTTGCTGATGTGTTCTATATTTAAAATATTCATAGACTCATTTCGCCTTTCCTCTTTGTCGTTTCTTACAGCACCTCTCTATCATAAAATATTTATGCGCTCTTAGCAAGAGCCCTGCCTGTTCCTGCCTTTCAATTGATTCCATATGACTACAAAGAAACTCACTATCAGCAAAAAATAAAAATTAAGTCCTCTGCTGATCAGCATAGAGGGAATCAGATACAGACTTGAAAACACCTGTAAAAATACGGTTTTGTACATCAGCTCTGTAATCCCCTGCGAGCCCGGCAATGGCAACATATCCACAGCTATATAGATACATGCCTGTAAAAGAATCACCTTATAACCGCCTGTCCCATGTATTCCAAGACCTAAATACACCATATACGTTAAAACAAACAGGCTGACTCTCTGTAAAAAGGTAATACCGATCACAATGAAAATCTTTTTCTTGTGCAGAAATAAATACTGCACAGCTCTCTGGTAATTCTCTACGAACCCTTCCAGTTTTTCCTGACGAGCAATGGATGGTTTCATTACCTTCATCCGTACTCCCAGCCTTACAAAAAAAGCTGCTGCCTTCTTTATTATGTGCGGAACAAGCATAATGGAAAGAATCAACACAACTACAAGTATATTTAAGGAAAGTCCTGTCAGGTATAACAGAAAATACCCTTTTAATTCTGCTTTAAGCTGTCCGTACCAAAACAACAGAAGCCCAATTCCCATCCCTACCAACACAAATTTATAGATTAAGGCAACGGTCATTAGAACAACAGTGCTGTCAGAAACTCTGTTTCCATCTTTCTTCATATAATAAAGCTGTACTGGCTGTCCGCCTGTTGCCGACGGTGTGATACCAGAATAGAAAAAGCCGATGAATGAATAAGCAATACAGCGCATAAGCCCACTCTTCCCTTCCATGGAACGAAGCAGATACCAGATCATTGTGCCTTCTGCACTGACAAAAAATAAAGCGAGCCCTGCCGCCAGTATCAGACAAACCGGAGACATCTGAAGAACAGCCCTCTGAATCTGCCACAGATCTTGTCCATAAAACAGGGTATAAAAGGTAAGTCCCATAACGAGAAAGAAAAATCCAATCTGAAGTACTCTCTTTTTCATGCCCATACCCTGTCCCTCACAGATTCTCCGGCAAAAGCAGCCGAGATGGCCGGTACCTTCTGCCTTTTTGCAGACAAAAGCTCTCTTTGTGTGTGCATAAGTCTCTTAACTTTCCCTCAAAAATTTTTTCTTTCTCTGGATATTCATAAAAATCCTTTGGCGTTACCAAAGAGAAATGCTTCCCCCACCGGCATATACCTGCGTCTTCAAAAAGCTTTCCTATATAAGATGAGCAAGTATAATGGTTTTTCTGGTAAAAAGGACGGTTCATCAGAATAAAGAAAAGCCCCAGAACTGCATAGTGATACCGAAACCGTTTTTTCATTGCTTTCTGCAATGTATGCTCTATATATTCCTTTTGTTCTTCCGAACAGGTGATTCTACAGATCATGTAGTCCGCCTGCGGAAATGCCCGCAGTATCTTTTTCTTATCTTCCTTCTCAAACCCTGCTATAAGAGGAATAGAAGGATGCCTTCTCCCTATGCTATATGCTTCCGTCAAGGAGGCGTCTAGTGACACCACTACATGGATATATTTCTGTTTCAGCCTCTTTCGGATCATACGAGCAAAGAACCCTGGTGTATCTACAAATGCAATATAAATTTCTGCCATCTCCTGTCCCCCCTCCTACTGAAACTGATAAAGCCTTCGTGCCACTCTGTATCCCCCTACTGTGATTTTTCCTCCCAGCTTCCCTGGAAGATAGGAAAAACCACTCAAGGTCGTATAGCGCAGACGGTAGTATAATGCCTTGTTCTCTTCGCGGATTTTTTCCCACATATCTTTACGTTTCCTGCGTGCCTCTTCTGTCTGTATCAGAAGTAAGTGAATGGAAGATATAGTAAGCATAATAGAAATATTTCTTGTCATATAGGAGGCCAGCTTTGGCGAAATCGCCTTTACTGCTTTTAAGTCTACACAACGTGCCACTATATCTGTCACTCTGATCTGCTGATCAATTCGTTGCATCAGAACCCTTTCATTGACCGACTGATCCTCTCTGCCCAGATAATACTGATACAAGTCCACATCCATATAATAGATCTGACTTACGAAAGGCAATGGCTGATAGGCAAACAGATTGTCCACATAGAAGGTATGTTCTGGCAGCCTCACTTTGCTCTTTCTTAAGATTTCTGTTTTAAAAATAAGGGCATGCATAACTAAATACTGGGAAGGACGGAAACGTCCTATCGAATCCCAGCCGCACATTTTTTCCTTTGGAAATACATTCCTATAATGAATAGAATGTGTAGTTCCCTCATCCAGATGATTGTAAACATAGTTGCACACGAATAAATCTGGTATTTTTGTGTTTTCTTCCATATGGCAGAAATTTTTTATCTGAGTCAGAAGTTTTTTGTAAGCATCTCTGTCAAGCCAGTCATCTGAATCCACGACTTTAAAGTAGACGCCCTGTGCCAGCTCCATACCCATGTTCACACCGGATCCATGTCCTCCATTTGCCTTATGTACCACCTTTACTATATTTGCATAGTTTGCTTCGTATTCATCTGCAATCTGTCCTGTATTGTCAGAAGAACCGTCATCAATAATCAAAATCTCTACATCCTCCCCGCCTTCCAAAAGAGAATCTATACATCTTTTCATATATTCCTCTGAATTAAAACACGGCACTGTAACTGTAAGATATTTCATTTTGCCATTCCTCCTGGTCGTCTTTTTTTCCTTTTTCCAATACAGCTTATCGTGCTTTTCTTAAAATCAGCGGGAGAGATTTCTTAAGATATTGTGCTTAAAATCTTAGAATTTTCTAAATTTTTCTTTCAATGCTTGAGTACAGCCAAAAAAAGTTATACCATATATAGAGTTATTTATGAAAGTGAGGGATTTTATGAGTTCAAGAAAAAAACTCTCTACTATATTCGATGATGATTTTGAAGTTACTTATGAAGAAGAACCGTCTGTCTTTACTGACGATTATCATACAGACGCCTCCAGACAGAGGCAATTTGAAGAAGTAGAATATGATGAATATGACAAATATGACGACACTCCTATCGTCCGCAGGAAAAGGCGAGACCATAGCTTAGTCCCTCTTGCAGCGCCCATACGAAAGGGCGGAAAAGCGCTTTCTAAATTTTCCAGCGCCTTAATCCGCCAGCTTTCTGTCATCCTGATTCTGTCAATTATGTGTTTTGCAGCTTATAACTTCTGGCGTGGAAGTGCCCTCTACGGAGATATAGTAGAAGCCTTTGAAACAATGGAAATTTCGCCCGTTCTTGCCGCATATTTCAGTGTAGTGGCTGTTTTTCTGCTGTTTGAGCTCCTCTCTCTTCTGTGGGCAATGACACGCACAAGAGTCAGAAACGGCTTTACTTCCTGGAAAGAGGACACCGGCAGAGGTATGTTTTCCTTCATTGCGGTGTTTGTCTCTTCCTACCTTGCCTTTCTCCTAAACCGTTTTATTCCAGAGTCCCCGGAGGTCTTATACGGACTCAAAGGCGCTCTGGATGTCTACGGTTCCTTACACAATGTCCTGTTTGGACTGTGCGCAGCAGGGGTGATTTCCTGTCTGATACGCAAATATAAGTCTAATGCATAGCCGAAAGATTTTACACGTGGAAACATCCGCCGCCGATAAATTCTCTAAGCAGGGAATTTGTCGGCACATATTCGCTCCCAATACCTACAAAATAATCAAAAAATTTCAAAAGCCTTTTTGCCTCCGAATATTCCGGTGAATGTTTTTCCACACCGAATAAAAGAGGCTCTACATATTGTTTCAGCACCGCCAATTCATATAAAAGGGAAGAATTAAACATCACATCTGCCTCTTCCTGGAACGGAAAAATGTTCTCTTCTTCTCCCCTTCTCACAGATTGCCACATTGCGATTGTCTTTTTTGCAGATGCTCCCCTCGTCCTTGCGTCTCTTACCAGCCTTCGGATCAGCCGTCCGTCTGTGGACGGTATTCTGTTATGCTCGTCAATGTTTAGCTGTGTCAGTGCGCTGATATATATTTTAAATTTATTCGAATCAGAAAGTGCTGCCGTTAGTTTTGGATTCAGACAATGTATACCCTCAATCACAAGAATATCATTTTCTCCAAGCTTCTTTGGCTTTGTATCAAAGGTACGGATGCCTGTTTTGAAATTAAATATCGGCAGATATACTTCTTTCCCCGCAAGTAAATTCTCCATGTCTTCGTTGAATTTTTCCACGTCAATTGCCTCAAGACACTCGAAATTATAATTGCCATTTTCATCCCGAGGGGTATCCTCTCTGTTTACAAAATAGTTATCTACCGCAATCGGATGCGGTTTCATTCCATTTACTCTAAGCTGTATGGACAGGCGATGTGAGAATGTTGTCTTTCCTGACGACGAAGGCCCGGCAATCAATACAAACTTCACGCCCTTTCGTCCGGCAATCCTCTTGGCGATCTCTGCAATCTGCCTCTCCTGATAGGCTTCCTGGACGAGCACCACTTCCCGCATATCGTATTTTGTAATCATGTCATTGAGTGCGCCCACCGTATCAATTTCCTGGCTGTCTCCCCACTCGATCGATTCCTTCAGCACATGGAACAGCTTCGGACTCGGGACAAACGGCGCGACCTCCTCCGGCGCTTCCTTCACCGGCATTTGTATGACAAATCCTGCATCATACAGATGAAGCGAAAAATACTTCAGGCATCCTGCATCTGGTACCATATATCCATAGTAATAATCCTCAAATTCATTCATGCTGTAAATATTGACCTTGGACACTCTTCGATACTCAAAAAGCCTTTCTTTGTCATACATCCCATGCCTTCGGAACAGGTCAACTGCCTCCGATGTATGAATAGAACGTTTCTCTATCGGAATTCTCTCTTTGCAAAGACTGCGCATTCTTTTCTCCACCTTTGCAAGAAATTCCTGGTTCAGCTCTACCTCTCCTTCTATCGTACAGTAATATCCTTTGCTCATAGAAAAATGAATCCGTACACGTTCTACCGTATCGTGTCCGCCTACATCATGCACTGCCTTCACCAGAAGAAAGCACATGCTTCTTTTATAAGTGGCATGCCCGATTGGATCTTCCGTTGTCAAAAAAGAAATCTCACAATCTGTTTCAACCGTCTTTGTCAGTTCCTGCAGCCGGAACCGGTTTACGTAAACCAGTACAATCTGGTGTGCGTATCTCTCTTGAAATTCTTCGGCTATCTTCTGGTATGTTGTGCCTGCCTTATATATCCTTGTCTCATTTCCAATTTTTACTTTGCAATTATTCTCTTTCATCCTGCCTCCTTATTGATTGTATACTATTATACAACTTGAAATGGATGCACAATCGGCGCCGTCATAATTTCCAGGTCCGGAAAATTCTTTTCCAAGAATCGTTTCATGTCGTCGATAAAAATATATTCTGTCCCGTAGTGTCCGGCGTCGATCACAGACAGTCCCTGCTCCACAGCATCTAAACCGTCATGGTGTCCAATATCCCCTGTCACAAGCACATCTGCTTTTTTCACAATTGCCGCTTGTATAGCGCTATGTCCGCTTCCCGGAGAGACCGCAAGTCTTTTCACCTCTCTGTGCATGTCTCCGAATATTTTCAGGGAATCTAATTTTAGTTTATGTTTCACATAGTCGCAACATTCTTTCAAAGACATTTTATAAGGCAGTACACCCACTCTTCCTATTCCCTCTTCTTTTCCTTCTATTTGTATTGTAGTATCCAGCACCTCCGTCTTTTCCAGTCCCAGCATTTTCTCTGCCACATATGCCATCCTTAGCACATCATAATTTGTATGCATTGCATAATACGCAATGTCAGACTGAATCAGTTCTACAAGTCTTCTGCCTATAAAATTTGTATCTGTCACACTCTTTAAAGGAGAAAAAATAAGAGGATGATGGGTAATCAGCATATCTGCTCCGGCTGCTTCTGCTTGCTTTATCACATCTTTTGTCGCATCCAGCGCAATATACACTCTGTGTACTTCTTTTTCATTTCTGCCTGCCAAAAGCCCTACATTGTCAAAGTCCAGCGCTGCTTCCCTGGGATATGACGCTTCTATCACTTTTGTTATTTCTTTACAAAGCATAATATTTCATTCCTTTCTCTGCCCGTACTAATTCTCGTTTTAATTGCTCTTTCCTCGTTTGAATCCGTTTTGAATCCGTTTGCTCCAACTGTTTCAGTATCTGCTGCTTTATCGCTATTTCTTTTTTCAAAAAACGGTACAATACCTGATTTTGCTTTTCTAAAAGAAGCCTTCCATACTGGAGCTCTGTCTCATTCCACTGCTTCTCCTGTCTGCCTCCTCCTGGAACCACCTTCATCATAGGATAATATTTTCCGTCTTCCTCCACCATCTCTTCTTGTATAAACAAAAAACCCTCCTGTAACAGAAAGGCTCTCACTTTTGCGATTTCCGACTGTGGCTGCAAAATACATTCTTTCAGGCAGTATACCGTCTCTCTTGCGCGTTCCAGAATATGTATCATCAAGCTGCCTCCCATTCCCGCGATCACTGCGCACTGTACTTCTCCCGGAACTATCTGCTCCATGCCGTCTGACAGTCTCAAATCAATTTTCTCTTCCAGGGCATGGCTGCGCACATGCTCTTCTGCTCTTTTCAAAGGGCCGGCATGAATATCCATTGCCACTGCAGAAGGCACACTCCCATTTTCTACAAGATAAATCGGGATATAGGCATGATCTGTGCCTATATCCGCTATTTTATATCCAGTGGTCACCAGAGCTGCAACCGCCTGTAATCTTTTCGATAACTCCATAAACGCTCCTTTAATCCAGATAATCTCTTAGCTTTCTGCTGCGGCTTGGATGCCGAAGCTTCCTCAATGCCTTTGCCTCGATCTGGCGGATACGCTCTCTTGTCACATCAAACTCCCTGCCTACTTCCTCCAGCGTCCTTGCCCGTCCGTCATTCATTCCAAAGCGCAGACGCAAAACCTTCTGTTCTCTCTCTGTCAATGTATCTAACACTTCGTCCAGCTGCTCTTTCAGCAGTGTCTGTGCCGCTGCCTCTGCCGGAACCGGCACATTATCATCCTGAATAAAGTCTCCTAAATGGCTGTCCTCCTCCTCACCGATCGGCGTTTCCAGAGACACCGGTTCTTGAGAAATCTTCAAAATCTCTCTGACACGCTCCACCGGCATGTCCAGCTCCTTTGCAATTTCCTCCGGCATCGGCTCTCTACCCAATTCCTGGAGCAGCTGTCTGGATACGCGAATGAGTTTATTGATTGTCTCTACCATGTGCACCGGTATACGAATCGTCCTCGCCTGATCTGCAATCGCTCTTGTGATTGCCTGGCGAATCCACCAGGTTGCATACGTACTGAATTTATATCCCTTATGATAGTCAAATTTCTCCACTGCTTTTATCAGACCTAAATTCCCTTCCTGAATCAGATCTAGAAACAGCATCCCCCTGCCGACATACCGCTTTGCAATGCTGACAACAAGACGTAAGTTTGCCTCCGCAAGTTCTTTTTTAGCGTCCTCATCGCCTTCCTCCATCCGTTTTGCCAGTTCAATCTCACGCTCTGCGCTTAAAAGAGGGACTTTACCTATTTCTTTCAGATACATACGCACAGGGTCTTCAATACTGACGCCTTCCGGAACTGACAGATCGATATTTTCCATATCTACATCATCGTCTTCCGAAATAATCACGTCAATATCTACATCCACATCATCATCTGCATCAGAACTAATCCTCAGAACATCAATATTGTTTGCTTCCAGGTAATCATATACCTTCTCCATATGTTCCGCGTTCAATTCCATGTCATTGAAGAAATCATTGATTTCCTGAAGCTCCAGTATGCTCTTTTTCTTCTTGCCCTGTGCAACAAGCTCTTTTAATCTTTCTTCAAATTTCTGTATGTTTTCTTCCATGTGTCCATCCTTCCTTACCCGCAAAAGCGCAGGCTGTCTTGTTTTATTTTATCCTTATTCAATAGAAATATGCAGTTTCTTCAAATCCTCCAGCTTCCGTTTTTCTTCCATCAGATGCTGTAGTCCCGCCATATCCGTCGGTTCCAGGTCAAGGGTCTGCTTATCAATACTGTGTGCCTTCACTCTTACTATCGTTTCTTTCAGCGCCTGTTCCTGTTCCTCTTTTGTTTTCAGCTCTTTAATTCTTGTGTGAAACAAAGATGCTGCCTCTCTGTGCTCTTCCTCCGCTGTAAAATGATTCAGTATTTTTGCAGGATTCAAGTCTCCTGTCTGATACTGCTCATACACAAAGCCGGCAACGGTCTGATAGAGCTCTTCTGTAAAGTCCTTCGGGCTTATGTATCGGCTGATAATCTCAAACAGCTTCCGCTTATCAATCATCCATGTAAGAAGTACCTTCTGGGAAACCAAGCTTGGATCTTCCTTTGGCTTTTCCTGGCCGTTTGCCTGTTTCGGCCTGCTTACCGGCCTTGCCATTCCCTCTCTTACTGCAGTCTTGCTCACCAGCTTTCTTAAGCTCTCTTCACTGACCTTATACTTCTTTGCCACGGCTTCTATATAGTTATTCCGTTCTAATTCCTCCTCAAAGCCAAGAAGCCGCCGCGCTGCCTCATTGAAAAACGCGGTCTTCCCCTCCGGAGAATGCATATCAAATTCTCTCTCTGCTATTTCCAGGCTGAACAAAAAACCGTTTCTCGCCGCTTTGATCCGTCCTTCAAACTCTTCTGCTCCCAGATTCTTAATAAATTCATCCGGATCCTTGTAGGGGTCCATCCGTATCACCCTCGCCGAAATCCCTGCTTCTTTCAGTATCGGCATTGCTCTTAATGCTGCCCTGGTTCCGGCGTCGTCGCTGTCATACGTCAAGTAAACCTCCTGGACGTATCGTTTCATCAGTGATGCATGTCCCAAAGTCAGCGCTGTTCCCAAAGAAGCCACTGCATTCGTAAATCCCGCCTGGTGGAGAGAAATCACATCCATATACCCTTCACAGAGCAAAAAATACGGTTTTTTCGAAGTTCTGGCGCGGTTTAACCCGTACAGATTCCGG
This sequence comes from Mediterraneibacter flintii, assembly GCF_055387595.1. NCBI lineage: Bacteria > Bacillati > Bacillota > Clostridia > Lachnospirales > Lachnospiraceae > Mediterraneibacter > Mediterraneibacter flintii. Next base: position 1,794,066 of record NZ_AP031405.1, on the reverse strand, counting down.
CTTTTGTCAAACACCACTGTCTCCGGAGAATTCAAATATTTTGGTTTTCCGTCTCCCATGACACGCCCGCCAAAGCCAATTACCCGATTGTTCACATCCATGATCGGAAAGATAACCCGATTCCAGAATTTATCGTAAATGCCATGTCGTTCGTCCGTATTTACAAGCCCCGCTTTCCGAATCAGCTCTTCTGTGTACCCTTTTGTCCGCAGATATTTGTATAAATCATCACTGTACTTATTCGAATATCCCAGGCCGAACGCAGTAATCATCTCGTCAGACAGGGATCTGTTTTTTAAATATGTATAAGCCTGCATACCATTTGGGGACTTCAACTGCGCATAAAAATATTTTGCCGCCGTTTTGTTCACTTCTAAAATCGATGCTTTTAAATCTGCTTTTTCCTTTGCCTCTTTGGAATATTCCATCTCCGGCAGCTCTACTCCTGCCCGATCTGCCAAAACCTTCACTGCCTCCAGGAACGTAAAATTCTCATATTCCATCAGAAAAGTAAATACGTTTCCTCCGGCGCCACAGCCAAAGCAATAATACATCTGCTTTCCCCGACTGACAGAAAAAGACGGAGATTTCTCATTGTGAAAAGGGCAGAGACCAAAATAGGAGCTTCCCTTTTTCTGAAGTCTGACGTACCCTGATATTACATCCACGATGTCATTTTTCATTCTGATTTCTTCTATCAGATCCTCTGAATAGTACATGTCTTCCTCCTAAAATAATGCCCTATATTATTATATTCGACACAGCCTTTCTTTTTCCTTTAATTTTTCCACGCTTCCGGCACAAAAAATTCTTCATATTTTTTCACTGCATACAAATCCGTCATTCCTGCTATATAATCACATACAATCTGTTCTCTACTGCTGTCTGTGTTGGAAAGGGCGTCTAAAAATTGCTGCGGCAGCAAATCCAGGTGCCGGATATAATATTCGTATAATTGTTCTATCATATGTACCGCTTTGTCTTCCTCTCCCTTTGCCTTCGGATTCATATATACATTTTCAAACATGAATTTCCTAAGGCCGGTCATCGCTGCTTCCACTTCCTCTGACATACAGATCTCCGGCTTATCCATGCTGTTTATAATCACGTCATGCACCATCGTATTCAGTCGTTCCTTGCTTGTATATCCCAGCACTTTCCTAAATCCTGCCGGAATATCCTCTTCTGTCAGAATTCCGCCTCTGATGGCGTCATCTATGTCGTGATTGATATAAGCAATCTTATCCGAGAGCCTTAGAACCTGTCCCTCCAGTGTATGTGGATGTCCGGCTGTCTGATGGTTTAAAATTCCATCCCGTACCTCCCAGGTCAGATTCAGCCCCCGTCCTTGTTTCTCCACACATTCAACGACGCGCAGGCTCTGTATATGATGCGCGAAATGGTACACCCTGTTTAAAGCTCGCTCCCCTGCATGTCCAAAAGGAGTATGGCCCAAATCATGTCCCAGGGCAATTGCTTCTACCAGATCTTCATTTAGCTTCAGAGCCTTGGCAATCGTCCTTGCATTCTGTGACACCTCCAGCGTGTGTGTAAGCCTGGTACGGTAGTGATCTCCTTTGGGCAGAAGGAATACCTGCGTCTTCTGCTTCAATCTGCGAAACGCCTTACAGTGCAGAATTCGATCCCTGTCTCTTTGAAATACCGGACGTATATCACACTGTTCTTCCTCTCTTACCCTTCCTTTTGAATTTTTGCTCAACGTAGCGTAAGGACTTAAATACTCAAGTTCACGTTCTTCCAACTGTTCTCTTATGGTCATTGGCATTACCTCGAATCCATCTTGAAACCTTGTGAAATTGTTCTATATTAATTATATTCTGTATCTTCCGTATATTTCCTCTATTTTCTCTCTTCTTTTATACGCTTTTCAATCGCTTCTGCCACAGTCTGGAGTACCTTGATTCTCGCATAATATTTATTGTTTCCTTCTACAACGACCCACGGAGCATACTCCGTAGAAGTCCGAAGCAGCATTTCATTAACTGCTTCCTCATACTGATCCCACTTTTTTCTGTTTCTCCAGTCCTCCTCTGTTATTTTCCATTGCTTTTGGGGCGTTTCCTGCCGTGCTGTAAAACGTTTCTTCTGCTCTTCTTTGTCAATATGCATCCAGAATTTCAGCACGATCGCTCCTGCATCTGCCAAATCTTTTTCCATATCGTTGATTTCTTTATATGCTCTCTGCCATTCTTCCTTTGTGCAAAATCCTTCTATCCTCTCTACCATCACACGTCCATACCATGTCCGGTCGAAGATCGCAATGTGGCCGTCTTTGGGCATAGCTTTCCAAAACCGCCAAAGATAATGATGCGCTTTTTCAATGTCATTTGGGGATGCGATTGGTGTCACTACATATCCGCGGGCATCCAATTTTTCTGTCAGACGCTTGATTGCTCCGCCTTTTCCCGCGGCATCCCATCCCTCAAATCCAAGTACGACCGGAATCCTTCTGCGATATAATTCTCCATGCAGTATTTCGAGCTTTTTCTGTAGCTTCTTCAGTTTCTTTTTGTATTCTTCCTTCGTCAGAGACAATGTCAAGTCTGCTTTTGCCAGAATGGATTCCTGAAGCTCACGAATCTGCTGCTTTTCCTTCTGATGCATATCTGTTTCCTTTTTCTGTTCCTCTATCTCATCCAATACTTCCGTAGCACGCAGCTTCGCCTTTTCCTTCTTCACTTTCTCAATCTGTTCTGTGAGAATACGAATTACAGTCGTATAGATCTTCACTGTGGCAAATCTTTTATCTGTCGCTTCAATGATCGTCCAGGGAGCATAATCTGTATCCGTTTTCTGTAACATTTCTTCCATCATCATTTGATACTCTCTATACCGCGCATTGCGTTCCAAATCGCCCTGGCTCACCCGCCACGCCGTCTCTTTATTTCCCTTCAATTTTTCAAGCCGTCTCTTTTGTTCTTTTTTGTCAATATCAAGCAGGAATTTGATAACTACATTTCCATCATCTGTCAGTTGTTTTTCAAAAGAACAGATCGAATAATACGCCTCTGGAAGCTCACGCTCTTTTGTCCGTTTTTCAAAACGATCTATCAATACCTTTCGATACCAGCTTCCATCGAAAATTGCAATTCTTCCCTTTGCAGGCATTTTTGTCCAAAATCTCCAGAAAAACGGATGCATCGCCTCTTCCTCTGTCTCTTTCTTTACTGTATATACTTCAAATCCACGCGGATCCATGCCATGTATCAGCTTTCCTATCTGCAGCCCTTTTCCGGCTGCTCCGTAGCCTTCAAACACAATGATAACCGGAATCTTCATCTCCCTGCACTGCCTTTGCAGACAGGAAAGCTTGGTTTCTAGCATTGGCATTTTTGCTTTATATTCTTCTTTTGACAATTTTTTTGTTAAATCTACTTTCTCTAACATGATTTTCCTCCGGTTCACAATTCTTCTATATTAGTATTGACCAGTTTATGTTTATTATATCTCTTTTTCTTATAATTGTATCAAGTAGCTGATGCATTGGCTAGTCCGCAGTTGTGATATAAAATAAGATGGCCGCAAACCTGCATAAATACTAGATTGCGACCATTTTTTCTTATTTTCCTAAAATATACTATTTAAGAATAAGGATTTAACATTTTGTAAAATACATGGAAATTCCCTGACCACCGCCAATACACATGCTTATCATGGCGTCTTTTTTGTCAGTACGCATCAACTCGTACATTACTTTGACAGTGAGGATTGTTCCTGTTGCGCCGATCGGATGTCCAATAGAGATTCCGCCGCCGTAGATGTTGACCTTCTCTGGATCCAGTCCGAGATCGCGGCTTACAGCGTAAGCCTGGCTTGCAAATGCCTCGTTAATCTCAAACATATCGATCGATTTCAGATCCAGTCCCAGCTTGGCCGCCAGCTTCTCACTTGACAGCTTCGGTGCATATCCCATCAGTTCTGCATCAAATCCTGCTACAGCATAGCCCTCGATCTTCATTTTCGGCGCAATGCCAAGCTCTTCGGCTTTTTCTCTGGACATGAGCACTACTGCCGCCGCGCCGTCATTCAGGCTGGAGGAGTTCGCAGCCGTGACCGTTCCATCTTTCACGAAACACGGACGGAGTTTTGCAAGTTTCTCTATACTCTGCCCCTCTCTCGGTCCTTCATCTGTATCAAATATTGTAACATTGCCTTTGCGGTCTTTTAGTTCAACCGGAAAGATCTCATCTTTGAATTTTCCTTCTTTGATCGCTGCGCATGCTCTCTGGTGACTCCGCACAGCAAATGCATCCTGCTCTTCTCTCGTAACATGATATTTTTCAGCTACATTTTCCGCTGTCACACCGTTATGGTTACCGTCAAGCGGCCATGTAAGGATATCAATGACACCATCCTCGAATACTTTATGCCCCATTCTCGCTCCCCAGCGCGCGTCATTTACATAATACGGAAGTCTTGAAATATTCTCTGTTCCTCCGGCAACTACCACATCTGCCTGTCCGGTCTTAATCTCCATCACCGCCTCAACGATCGACTGTAATCCGGATCCGCACTGACGGTTAACAGAGTATGCCGTTGTCTCTTTCGGCATGCCTGCTTTCAGGCTGACAGCTCTTGCAATAAATCCGTTCTCAGCGACTTCTCCCACCTGACCGATGATCACTTCATCCACGACAGCAGGATCGATTCCGGCACGGTTGACAGCTTCTTTTACCACCATCGCTCCCATATCGATCGCGGAAATATCTTTCAGGCTGCCGCCATAGCTTCCTACCGGAAGCCTTACGCCACTTACTATAACTACATCTTTCATTTTCGTTTCCTCCTATTTTAGTTGTAAATTGACTGAAAATCAGAAATTTGATCCGATCTTGTTGCCTTTTTTATCGTACTTGTAAAAACCCTGTCCAGACTTCTTTCCAAGCATTCCTGATTTCACCATTGTCTCGAGCAACGGACACGGGCGGTATTTGCTGTCATGGAATCCATTGTAAAGTCCTGTCATCGTTGCAAGCATCGTATCGATGCCGACAAAGTCCGTCAGTTCGATCGGCCCCATCGGATGGTTACAGCCAAGTTTCATTGCATTGTCCACATCCTCGGGCTTGCTTCCCTCCATTACCATGAAGGCTGCCTCATTCTGCATCGGTACAAGGATCCTGTTGACCATGAAGCCAGGAAATTCCGGAGCGTCCACCGTTGTTTTTCCGATTTTTCCCGCAAATTCTTTCACTGTATCATATGTCTCGTCTGATGTGACAAGACCGCGTACCAGTTCGAGTAATTTCATCACCGGAGCCGGATAGAAGAAGTGGGCTCCCATCACTTTATCCGGTCTGTTTGTGACAGATGCGATCTCCGAGATGCTCAGCCCTGAAGTATTGGACACAATCACTGCCTCCGGATCCGCGAGTTCATCCACCTTTTTAAATGTTTCTTTCTTAATTTCGATCTTTTCTGGCACAGCCTCTATTATAAGAAACGCGCCTTTTACATCCGCCAGATCACCGCTGTATGTAAGGTGCCCCAGTATCTCGGCTTTCTTCTCCTCTGTCATAGAACCTTTCGCCACTTTTCTATTGAACAGTTTTTCAACCGTTTCTTGCGCCTTCTCAATAGCCGCCTCAAAAGTATCTATATTTACAACTTCATATCCAGCCGTCGCACATGCCTGTGCGATACCATTTCCCATCAGACCGGCTCCAACGACTGCCACTTTGTTCTTTTCCATTTTCCTTACCTCTCTTATTTATTTTTTTCTTTTAACCGGAGACCGAACGGGCCATCTTGGATAAACAACGCTTCATCCATTCGTTTCAGGTCATCACTGATGTTCGGTGTAAATTCCATTCTGTCGAGCACTTGTGTCTGTAGATCGATCCCCGGGGCAATCTCTACGAGCATAACACCTTCCTTACAGAGTTTAAACACGGCCCGTTCCGTAACGATCATGACTTCCTGCCCTTTCTTTCTCGCCAGCGGGCCGTTGAAGGAGAGCTGTGCAACTTTTTCGACCATCTTGCAAACCTCTCCTTCTCTGAGGATCTTAAGCTTTCCGTCACTGAATTCATACTTTGCACCTCGGGCCGTAAATGTTCCGAGAAATATAACCTTCTTCGCATTCTGCGTAATATCTATAAACCCTCCGGCTCCGGTGCACCTTGTGCCCATCTTCGTAGAGTTCACATTCCCTTCTCCGTCGAGTTCCCCAAGTCCCATATAAGTGATATCAACACCGGCTCCGTTATAATAATCCATTTGCTCATGGTGCCCGATCATCGCAGTCAGGTTCTGTCCGATCCCAAAGTCGATCCCACCTGCCTGTACTCCTCCATAGATTCCGGACTCAACCGTGATCATAATGTCATCAGAAACACCTTCCTCATTGCACACCTTACCGACCATATCGTTAGGAATACCCGTCCCCAGATTGACTACAGCCCCTTTGTACAGTTCCTGCGTTCCTCTTCTTGCGATGAACTTTCTCTCGTTAAACGGTGCAGGCTCAATGTTCGCTGCCGGAACTCTCGCCTGTCCGCTGTAAGACGGGTCAAAATACCATGAAGACGTCTGTCTGTGGTCTTCAAACGGATTCTCACACACAACAATATCGTCGATAAACACTCCTGGTACAGTCACGTCTTTCGGATTGAGCGTCCCAGACTGCACTACCTGCTTCACCTGCGCAATGACTCTTCCTCCGTATCTTTTTGCCGCCATAACAGCAGGAAGAACCTCCAGTTTCATAGCCTCCTCCGTTGTCGTCAGATTGCCGGCCTCATCACATACTGTTCCACGGATCAGTACAGCATCCAGTGGTATCTCTTTATAAAACATATACTCTTCGCCACCATATTCGATAATGTCCACAATATCCGGCATCGGCTTCGTCCTCTCATTCATTTTTCCGCCCTCGATACGGGGATCGATAAATGTTCCCAGCCCCACCTTCGACATTTTCCCCGGAAGTCCGCATGCCATACTCCTGTAAAGCTGTGCAATCTGTCCTTGCGGCAGGCAATACGCCTCGACCTTGCTCTCTGCGATCATCTCCATCCACTTCGGCTGCAGTCCCCAATGCGAACCGATAATTCGCTTCACGAGCCCTTCATGTGCGAAATGCTGTATTCCGTCTTTTCTGTCACTTTGTCCGCAAGAATGAACAAGGGTAATGTCCTTGGGATGTCCGGTAGTCTCAAAGCGTTTTTCTATTGCTTTTAATACCGCTTCACTGGCGCTGACCATCGTCATGCCAATCGTACACACTGTAGAATTGTCCGCAATTTTCTCCGCTGCCTCGCCGGCTGTTATAAAGTTTGCCTTTAACATATTTCTTTCTCCTGTTCAAAAAGTGATCGGATGTATTTTTTATCTGTCTTTAACCCTTGTGTCCTTGGAATTTCCTTTAGGAACAATATCCTCTCCGGCACTTTAAACCTTGCCATCTTTTCGAGAAGTCTACTGCGGATCTCCCCCTCCGTGACCGTACATCCTTTTCTTAGCACGACGGCCGCCGCCGCGACTTCTCCATACTTCAGGTCAGGAATCCCGACTACCGCGGCGTCTTTGATCTCCTTTAGGCTGACAAGCTCTTCCTCTACATCTGTACACCATATTTTTTCCCCTCCTCTGTTGATCATGTCTTTCCTGCGGTCAACAAAGAACACATACGCATCGTCATTGACATATCCCATATCGCCGGTATTGAGCCAGCCGTCCTCGGTGTAAAGAGGAGAGTCTGTTTTATAATAATATTCAGCCACGTTGGTGCCTTTGATATAGACCATTCCGACGGTTCCGTTCTCAACTTCCCTGCCGTCATCATCAAGAATTTTTAATTCCAGGCCCGGAATGGGGATACCTGCGGATGACGGATATCTTCCGGTCGGCGTATCCGATGGAAACAGAGTTCCTGGACTGGCGGTTTCTGTCATCCCGAACACAGTCCGAATCTCTGCATCCGGCATCCATCCATGCAGTTCATTTAATTTCTCGACCGGCATATAACTGCTGCCACACAGTATCATCCTCACAGACGGAAGCTCTGGATATTTTTCCTTCAGATCCATCATCATTCCAAATACAGTGGGTGAGCCATGCATAAACGTGATCTTATCTTCCATGACACAGTTTAGGATCCTTTCTGCGTTATATTTCTTCTGTAAATAGACCGTACCACCTGATAATACAAATACGCCGAGCAGAGCAATCAGACCTGTGACATGATAGATCGGAACTGGTATTACAGTGCGGTCATCACAGGTGACATTGCACAACCTCTGGTAAATCATCGCCGCGTGCAGAATATTATAGTTTTTCATCACAACTCCCTTACTCGCCGATGTTGTCCCCGATGTGAACATCAGGATCGCTTCGTCTTCAAGGCTTCCCTTTGAACCGCCTCTTTTACCGACTGGTATGTCGATATGACGGAACCCGTAACCGTGTTCTTCATCCACAGAATAGATACACTGCATAGCTTCTTCGTACGGTTCTGTCCACTCGCGGAATTTGTCTGCCGCGATCAGATACTGAAGATCCGCTTTCTCTATTAAAGCCTGAAGCTCATGCTTTCTGTATTTGCTCGGGAAAGGAACTGTCACCGCCCCGATCTTGCACGCCGCGTAAAATGCTGTGCAAAACTCGATTCCATTATACAGGAGCAATCCGATATGATCCCCGTGTTTTGCTCCCCGCCTGTATAGAAGCTATGCAAAATCATCTACCATCCGGACGAACGTCTGATATGAATATGTGCGTCCCCAGTTATCTATAAAAGCAGTTCTGTCCGGATATTTCACCATACTGTCCTCAAGCACCTCGTAATAGTTGTTTCTCATGTGCACGAAAGTAAATATTTCCTGTCCTGAAATTTTCCGAATGTCCATGCCTTCCGTCATACAGTCAGGCCAGACTTTCTTTCCCGCTATCATCTCCGTCTCCTTTCACCCTCTGCTTCTTTCCAGCACTATGGTCTCATCAGCAAGCTGATGATAAAACGCATCGATCTGCTGATCTGTAAGCACTGCTTCCGCGCTTCCAGATAATTCTTTGACCGTTCCGATCAGTTCTTTTCTCCTGATAACCGGAATCTCCGGATCGCTGCTGCCATTCCACGACAGACTGGTCTTCTGTGGAAATACCACGACAGATTTCATCGGTATATCCACATTTCCAAGCCTCTGCCGGAGTCTCTTCTCAAAAAACCTGCACTCCTCCACAGGGCTTTTCCCGTTTTTGCCACCATGTCTCTTCAGAATGACTTCCCCACTCTGATTTTTGATATTTAATATATAAATTCCTGTATTTAGAAGCAGAAGGATGTATGCCTGAGGCGTATCCTCTCCCTTCACCTGTGCGAGCTGATAAAAGATCCTGTGCTTTCCGAGTTCATTTTTCAGGTAAAAGCTCTCTGATAATCTTCGAATATTTTTTCTGCGAAATGCATATTCAACATAGCTTGAATAAATTTCAATATATACACTTCTGCGGAATATTCTCCACTGCCAGATCGTCCTGATGACCCAGTAGCCGCCCGCCACAAGTACGAGTCCTATCAGTACTTCATTCCAAACTCCCATCCTCTGCCTCCTGTATTGTTATTAATCCAATTCCGGCCCACTGCCTTGCTCAAATGAATATCTTCCGCTAGAACCAATTACACGCATATAAGATTTGATAAAATCCTTCATTGCATTCTGTGCCGCGATACAAAGATCCATATAGTCGATAGATGGATTTTCTTTCAGCGTACTCATTGTCACGTTGACCACATGTCTGAAAAGATCTGTGCACACATTGATCTTGTTGATACCGTACGCTACAGCCTTTTTAATATTCTCCTCGCCTGCACCGCTTCCGCCGTGGAGGACAAGCGGCATATTGAGTTCCTCTTTCAGCTCCTTTAACCGGTCAAAGTCCAATCTTGGAACCATTCCCTTTGGATATGCGCCATGCGCCGTCCCGATCGCCACCGCCAGGCAGTCACAATCTGTCTTCTCCACAAATTCCTTCGCCTGCGCCACATTTGTGTACAAATCTGCGTTGCTGTTGTCATCCTGAGAAGCCTGTCCTACATGTCCAAGCTCCGCCTCACAGGAAAGCCCCATACTGTGTGCAAGGGACGCGATCTGCTGTGTCCTCCTTACATTCTCTTCGAACGGAAAACTGGACGAATCGATCATTACACTAGAAAATCCGTATTTCATGGCATTCACAATATCCTCAAACGCTGCGCCGTGATCGAGATTAAAAGCGACGGGAACAGAAACTCTCTCCGCCATCCCTCGTATCATCGGAGCCATGATCTCACCGTGTCCGTGCGCTTTCATCTGCCTTGGGGAAATGTTGATGATCACAGCCGACTTTTCCTCTTCCGCCGATTCGATGATCGCTTTCGCCTGCTCCATATTCACACAGTTTATCGCCATCACCGCATAATTGTTTTTATGTGCGTGAAGCAGCATTTCTTTCATTGATACGTACATAATTCTTCCTCCTGTTATTTTTAATAACTTCTTGAAATCTTCAGTCCCGATTTTATAAGACCTTCAGACTCTATCCCCAAAAATCACCCACTTTTTTAACACTTGACAAATCGCATAAAATTTGCGGCGAATCCAATTATTTATATTTTATTTCACTCTACTGGAGACGCTTTCTTTGTTACCCACTCATTCCATATATTTTCCCTTTCTATCATGATATCCCTCTTCAAATATCTCGTATGCATAGTAATCTCTACACAATCATGCCGCCGCCCACATTGATGACTTCCGAAGTAATATATGATGCCTCTTCAGACGCAAGGAACGCCACCATATTTCCTACATCTTCCGGTTTTCCTGCATAACCCGCCGGGATTCTCTGCATCATACTCTCCCACGCAGCCCCGTCATTAATTTCTTTTAATTTCAGTGTCATATCCGTCTCAATAAAGCCCGGACAGATAACATTGCATGTAATCCCTTTTCGCGCATTTTCCCTTGCAGCCGTCTTTGTCAAACCTACAACCCCTGCCTTTGATGCCGCATAATTAGCCTGTCCGATATTACCAAGCCAACTTCCAGAAGAGATATTAATGATGCGTCCACTCCCATTTTCTCTCATATATTTCACAGCTTCTTGTGTCCCATAAAAAGTTCCTGTCAGATTCACATCAATAACAATATTCCAATTCTCCACCGGCATTTTATGCAGCATACCGTCACGATTGATCCCCGCATTATTGACCATAATATCCAGAGTGCCATAAGTCTCCACAGCATACTTTACTAAATCCTGTACTTCTTCTTGTTTCGACATGTTTACAGTGAATGCACTCGCCGTGCCCCCTGCTTCTTTGATAAGGGCTACTGTTTCCTCTGACGGTGTCATATCTGCCACAACAACTTTTGCTCCTTCTCTTGCCAGTTTCAATGCAATCCCTCTGCCAAGTCCTCTACCGGCTCCCGTCACAATTGCTACTTTGTCTTCTAATCTCATAGCCTTCTCCTCCTAAAATCCAAAATTTGGTTTTCTCTTTTCAAAAAACGCATTGGTACACTCTGCTTTTTCCGGAGAACCAAGCAGTCTGTCCGTATATAGCGTTTCTGTCAAAAACTTTTTCTCAATCTGTGCATTCCGGTTAATGTTCATCGCCTCTTTGGAAAACTGCATGGCAGTGGGAGAATTCCTCACCATTTCTTTTGCGAGCATAAGCGCTTCATCAAATAAATCTTCTTCCCGAGTCACTTTGTTGATCCCTCCCAGACGGAACAGTTCTTCGGCAGTCAAAGGCTTCCCGCTTAGCGCCATATATCGCACAATTTTGTCTGGAACCATCAGACTTAAAAAACTAGAACCAGATACAATGCTTAATGTCACCTCAGGAAGCCCAAATTTAGTACCTTCGGATGCAATAACAATGTCGCAGGCTGCTGCAAAAACCAGACCTGCTCCCAGAGCAAATTTGTGGATCGCTCCGATCACAGGATATTTACATTTCATAATACTAATGGCGCATCCGCACAATACATCCTGATATGCATGGTGATTTTCCTTTGTCATCAACTTAATATCATTAATATCGTTTCCTGCAATAAATCCCCTGCCTGCTCCTTTAAAAACCACCACACTAATGTCATCCCGAAAATTAATGGCTGTAAATGCATCGGTCAACTCTTGATATGTTTTTCCATTAATTGCGTTGACAGGTGGGCGATTTACTGTGATGCTACAGATCCTGTCCTGCACCTCTAACGTAATATTCTGATAGTCCATTCCAGCTATTCCTCCCTTGCTAACCTGGTAATTGCCTCCCCCTCCAGAACCAATTCACCTCTCTGATTGTAGCAGTTTGTCTCCATTTTCACTCTCCCTTTTCCAAGCTTCTCCTTACAGGTTACAACTGCTTTTATCGTATCGCCCAAGTACACCGGACCCTTAAACTCCGAATGTTGGGATATATAGATCGATGTAGGAAACGCATTTGTCAACGCAGTAGAAATCAAGCTTGACGTCAAGGCACCGTGGGCAATTCTCCTTTTAAATTTTGATTTTCCTGCAAATTCATCATTAATATGCATAGGATTACAGTCTCCCGAGACCGCTGAAAACAATAGGACATCTGCCGCTGTAATCGTTTTTTCAAATTCATTACTGTCGCCAACCTGAAGCCGGCTGTATGTATATACCATATTCTTTCTCCTCTTCCACTACTATCATAAATTTAAATGACTCCTTTTCTTCTTAATTCAGCCAGACGCTTATCAGTGAAGCCTATAAGATTTCTTAAAATATCATTTGTGTCTTCCCCTATGAGTGGAGCTCGCCGCCTGTTTTTGATCGGTCTTGTCTTTAACTTGATGGGGCTGCCCACAAAAGGCACCTGCCCCAACCCTGGTACTTCTGTATAAACCACCATTTCCTGCTCTTTTGAATTCGGATCTTCCAGAATCTTCTTAAGATTACATACGATTCCGCAAGGAACTCCTGCATCTGTTAGCAGTACATCTGCTCTCTCCACCGTTTGCCCTGCAAACCATTCTGCCGTCAGCGCATCCACTGTAAAATAATCTGCCATACGCCCTTCTATCTTCGTATATTTTTCCTGCATAAGCCGTGAATCCTGCGTTACCTCTGCAAAACGCTTATAATTAGGATCTGTGCCCGCATGAAGACATATATAACCATCTTTACAGCGATACACATTGGAAGGGCATGCCAAAGGGTCACCAGTTCCATACTTTGGCATCACACCGATATCTTCTCCGTTGAGAGCATATCCTGGCAGACGGGTTTCAAATACAGAAAACAGGCAGTTTAGCATTGCCGTATCTATGTATTGTCCCTGCCCGGTACGTTCCCTATCATACAGTGCCATCATTATCGCCAGCGCGTTATAAATGCCAGAGATATGATCCCCCATTGGGATACCCGTGGGCCTTGGTCCTGACTCTGTAAAATTAATGGCATACATACCACTCATCGCCGCAGCGATTCCGTCAAATGCGGCCTTATGACTATACCTTCCCTTCTGCCCGAAACCAGAAATAGATGACATAATTATGCGGGGATTAATAGTCCTGCATGTCTCATAATCAAATCCCATCTTTTCCATTGTTCCCGGTCTGAAATTTTCAATGATAACATCTGATTTAGCAACTAGTTTACGAAAAATTTCTTTTCCTTCCTCACTTCTGAAATTCAGTGTCATCCCCTTTTTATTGCGGTTAAATGCGGTGACATACACACTGATTCCATTTTTATACGGACCGAGGCGTCGTCCGTCCTCTCCGGTTTCCACTTTTTCTATCTTTAGTACTTCCGCACCCATGTCTGCCAGTAACATCCCACAGAAAGGGGCAGAAATGAACCGTCCCAAATCTAATATCCGAATTCCTTTTAATAGTCCTTCCATAAAACCTCCCATGCGCTTTGCAATAACCCATTCACACTCCCAGCAACAGCGGCAATTCCGAGCAAAACATCGCTCCAAATAGACATTCGGAGTTCTTCTTTCTAATTCAATTCAGGATTTTCCGCCACATTCTTAGCTGTTATTTCTGCAGCATATCAGAAAATGTCTATACATACATTGATTTTATTGATACCACCTAAGTTTTCTAATATATAACAACAAGGCAGCAGAGCAATATCTTTATCTATTCGGGCAAGGAGTTAAGCATAGCTGCAAAGTGTTTTTCTTCAGCGGATTCAATAATCACTTCGCTAGTATTGATACATGCATATTTTTCTCTTTCATTAAAACTGTATCTCTTAAAAGAGTGAGGTGTCAGGCAGCTACCTCAACACCTCTTCTTTATATTTCAATCTAACCAATCATCGGATTGTCCATCTCTTCGTCAACATAGTCTTCTGGGAGAGGTCTTCGTAGGAATACGCCATAGAGGACACCTGAAATAACGCCACCCAATAACCATAACCCAATATACAGTAACGGATTCGAAGTCATGGCAATAACAAACGCACCTCCGTGTACAGCCGGAGACTCCAAGCCAAATGCCATACAAAGGCCTCCTGTAATTGCGCCACCAATCATGATACTTGTCGTTAGTCTGATTGGATCTTTTAACTGAAACGGGATTACACATTCCTGAATATAGCAGCATGATAAAAGTAAACATGTAATCGCCTGCTTCCTCTCGCTCTCAGAGAATTTCTTTTTCCCTCCAAGGAAGATTGCAATTGCCATTCCCAACGGCGCAGTCATCCCAGAACACATTTTCGCAGATGTGGGAATAAAAAATCCATCCGCATTCAGACCGTTCGTAAATAACGCTGCTGTCTTTCCTACCGGACCTCCGTTGTCAAAGCACATCATGGCACCAATCACAGCGCCCAGACCAAATTTAGAAACCGTACTCAGGGATGTCAGAAGTCCTGTCAGCCATGTCATAAACCAACTGATCGGGACTCCGATGACATACCACATCAGAATCCCACAGACCAGTGTTGAAATAACCGGAATAAACATGATCGGCATGACGCCTTGAAGTGCTTTTGGAACCTTAAGCTTCTTCATCTGCAGTACAAACCAGCCTGCTAATAAAGCACCGATCAGACCGCCGACAAAGCCCGTATTCATAGTTCCTGCAAGAACCCCCATCGCATACCCCGGCGCAATTCCCGGCTTGTCCGCTATCGCATAAGCGATAAAAGCAGAAAGGCACGGTACTGCAAATGTAAACAGATTATTTCCAATTGTATAGATTACTTTTGCCAGCGTATCCATAGCCGCTGCATCTGCACCGATATTGTATCCACCAAGCATTTTGGCGATAGCTGTAATTACACCTCCGCCCACGATAACCGGAATCATATAAGAAATACCAGTCATAATAGCATCTTTGATAATACTTCCTAAACTTCGTTTTTTCTTCCTCTGTATTTCTGCCATTATTCTAACGCCTCCATTAATTCTTCAATTACACTCTTTGCATCTTTTACAGCTTCACTGACGCTTACACTCAATGTAGGTATAGCATCTAAGCGTCCTGGATTTTTTATTTTTACATCACTTGCAATGATCGCACCGTCTGCCCTTGCAATGTCCTCTGCTGTAATCTCATTTTCAATTCCCGAAGCACCTTGAGTCTCTACTTTAATCTCAATTCCTTTTTTCTCTGCATACTTTTTTAGATTTGCCGCTGCCATATATGTATGTGCAATTCCTACCGGACAACTGGCTACTGCTACGATAAACATACTATCCCTCCTTTCTTTTTAGATTAATGCGTCTTCTCACATCGATACCTGTTTTTTAAACAACTGTTTAATTTCTTCAATGTTTTCCGCGTCTTTCAGCGCATTTCGAAAGTCATCATCCATAAGATTTTCTGCAAGCCCGGAAAGCATTTTTAAATGTACATTTTCCGATGTGTTTGGCGCTGCAAGCATTATCACATAGTCAACCGGTCTCCCGTCCAATGAGCCCCACTCCACTGAAGCCTTCAATTTGACTAATGTAAATGCTGCTTCTCTGACACAGTTCAATTTGCAATGAGGAATAGCAATGCCATTCCCTATTCCCGTCGAGAATTCTGCTTCTCTTTCGTAAATTCCATCTAAATATGCATTCAGGTCATTTACTTTTCCTGCATCATACATCATTTTGCTGACGCCTTTTATGACATCATCCTTTGTCTTAGCGTCAAAATCAAATCTTATCAGCTTCTCATCAATCATTTCTGCGATATTCATAAAATTTTCCTTTCCTTATTTCTGCTTTTTACAACTTAATTTTACTTTCTCAAAATGTCTATTTCGTTATATTTTCTTGCCCTTAAAATATTTTCTATATTTTTAAAATTCTTTGTCAAATCCAGAAGTTCTTCAAAAATATCCTGCACACTAATTTCTCCATTAGGATTGAGGGCCAACATGAAGATCAGCTGCACTTTTTCCATTCCCCATATAATAGGTTTTTGCAATGTCAAAAGACCAATTCCTTGCTTCAGGATATGTCCTCCAAAAGCATGTGGTATTGCTACAAGGCTGCCCACTGATGTATCAGAGACTTGCTCTCTATTAAATACTGATTTTACATATCCTTCATCCACATAGTTCTCCCGAAACATCCGCTTTCCAAGCAGTTCAATAGCTTCTTCTTTCGATTTCAGATCGCAGTTTAAAACAGTGAGCTCCTCGTAGATAAGGTTCTTCAAACATCCATAGTGACTGTCACTTTGTAAAATCTGATTTTCTTTGGCCAAAAGGTACTTTTCGATTTTCGCTATATCTTCTTCGTTTAAAACCGGAGAAACTTGTATCACATCACTCCCTTTCAAATCTAAAGGAACGGTGGAAATGACAATCTCTTCCTCACACTCCACCATATTTCCTACCATATTTCCCGGAATAATCCTGTGTATTTTCAAATTAGGAAACACCCTTTGTAGCTTTGCTGAAAGAAACTGAGATGTACCAATCCCTGTTATACAGACCAGGGATGCCAGAACCACCTTTTTATATTTCCTTGCCTTACGTTCTATGGCTGCACCAATGTGAAAAGCTATATATCCTATTTCGCTCTCTGTAGCTTTAATCTTGTATTTTTCTTCAAATTTTGCAATGAAATATGTCGCAATCCCATATTCATAGAACATTTCTTTTTTAATAGATACCAGAATTGGATTCATAACAAAAAGTTTATTCTGAATCCGGTAGAGCATAGTCTCAAGGTGTTTGAGCAACACACTTGTAAGTTCTGTATCATCTGCAATATCCAAATGGTACTTTTCATCAATTTCCCTTAGGATTTCTATCATATAATCAAATATATCTGGTTCTCCCTTCTGTTCCCTTTCTACGTCCTCTTCCATGGAAACCTGGAAACGTAAACTTTTTAGACACATTACCAGATATAAATTCTCTGCATTTGATATATCTATTCGCATTACTTTTTCCATCTGCTCACGCAAAAAACTACTGATGTGCCAAACTTTTCCACTCGACTGATTATCTCCTGTCTCTCCTTCCATTACGAATCCCTTTTCCAACCGTTCTGCCATTACTATCATTTGTATAAGAAGTTCTTGGAAATATGTATCTGTAAGAACAAAACAGAATTTCTTTTCGGCATCCTTTATTATGGACTTTAACTGTTCAGGCATTACGCTTGAGAACAAAAGCTCCTCTTTCATTCTTTCCAATTTTTCCATTGTTTCCGCAATTTTCTTCAGCGCCTCAATAAAAGCCAACCTGATCTGCTTTTCTGTACCCAAAATGCGAATTCCATATTTCACTTTCTTTACTATAGTAATCTCAAACTTATTCCAAAATAAATCTAGAGCGCCAATATCGTTTACAACACTCCCTTTACTCACATAGAGCCTGTTTGCTATTGTTTCCATAGAAATAAATCCGTCACAGCTCAGAAGAAGTACAGCTATATAATATTTCCTGACTTTTGCAGAAATATAAAAATCTTGTTCTGCATAAACAGCCATTTTCAGATGTTTTTTTCCTTCTTCATCACAGACAAGCCATGCTCCAACCCCACGCTTTGTATGAATACAGCAGGAAGTTTGTCTTAGCTCTTCGTTAATTTTTTTAATGTCCGCTTTGATAGTACGTTGGCTGACATTTAATTCAGCGGCAATCTGGGATATTGTAAACTTTTTTTCATTTTTTAAAAGTAAATTTAGTATCCTTTTTTCTCTTGATAAGAACATTTAACCACCTTTCCTTGCTGTTTGAGTGTATTATAGCTAACCATATTTGCGTTTACAATTCATATAATTTCACTATCATTTTCAAACTTAGTGCAACAATTTGTTTTTTGTACTA
Organism: Mediterraneibacter flintii; assembly: GCF_055387595.1. Classification (NCBI taxonomy): domain Bacteria; kingdom Bacillati; phylum Bacillota; class Clostridia; order Lachnospirales; family Lachnospiraceae; genus Mediterraneibacter; species Mediterraneibacter flintii. The sequence goes on along the minus strand of NZ_AP031405.1, from coordinate 1,775,793 downwards.
TATTATTACAATGTTTCACTTTTTTATTGTGAATTTTCCTAAATTATAAAACACTTTTTTGTGCAAGCTGTTCATATCACGAATCTTTTGTTTTCTATTCTGATTTTATTGCACTAAGTAAGTGCAATTTTATGATTATTCAGTTCCGGAAAACTTCTGTATTATGAATATTAAATATATAAATAAGGAGGTTTATATCATGATCAATTTTGAGTTTTATAGTCCAACTAAGGTTATTTTCGGAAAAAATACCGAAACCCAAGCCGGTAAGGAAATCAAATCAAGAGGTGGACACAAAGTACTTGTCCATTTTGGAGGTGATTATCTCCAAAAAAGCGGAACCTTGGAGCATATCCATCAAGGTTTAACTGACTGCGGACTCGAATATGTGGATCTGGGCGGAGTGGTTCCAAATCCAAGGCTTTCTCTTGTAAAAGAAGGAATACGGCTTTGTAAAGAGGAAAAAGTTGATTTTCTTCTGCCTGTAGGCGGAGGAAGTCCTATTGATTCTGCTAAAGGTATCGCTTATGGACTGGCCAATGATTTTGATCTTGAAGACTTACTTCTTGGAAAAGTAACCACAGATAAAATCGCCCCACTCGGCTGCATTTCTACTATTGCTGCGACGGGTTCGGAAACAAGTAACTCTATGGTTATCACAATTGAAGATGGAATGCTCAAGCGCTCTTATAACCATGACTGTGCACGTCCAAAATTTGCCATTATGAATCCTGAACTGACTTATACACTTCCGGTTTACCAGACTGCGAGTGGTGCCGCTGATATTATGATGCATACGATGGAACGCTATTTTACAAATGTAACTGGAACAGAGCTTATCGATCGTATGTCTGAAGGACTTCTCGTCTCTGTACGTGAAGCTGCTCTGACTGCTATAAGAGAACCTGAAAATTATGAAGCACGCGCAACGTTAATGTGGGCGGGTAGCCTGTCTCACAATGGTCTGACGGGAACTGGCCGGATCGGCGATTTTGCTTCTCATAAGATCGAACACGAACTGGGCGGTATGTTCGATGTTGCTCATGGCGCTGGTCTATGTGCTATATGGGGAAGTTGGGCAAGATATGTATACAAGGTAAATCCTGTTAGGTTTGCACAATTTGCAGTACGCGTATTTGATGTACCTGAAAACTTCTTTGACATAGAAGATACTGCACTTCGCGGTATTGAAGCATGGGAAAACTGGTGCCATCGGATCGGTATGCCGACTAATCTGCATGAGCTAGGCATAGCCCCCACTGATTCGCAAATTGAAGAACTTGCAGAAAAATGCGTTGCTACAGGCGGTGGACATGTCGGTTTCTTTAAAACCTTATATAAAGAAGACATTATACGGATATATGAAATGGCAAGATAGTATATCCAATACTTAACGTGGACACAGAAAAAATAGCGTAAAATAAGAAAACGGTCAATCATAATAAGCTGTACCCTTTATTAAGGACAAAAAAGAAGGCGTTGATTCATACTTATGTTTCAGCGCCTTTTAGTACGGATTTTTGCCAGTTGTTAAATAGATATAATGCCCTTAAAAGGGATTCTTGCAGAATGTTATCCCAGCAATTGCCGCATCTGGACATGGACTGTGTATGGAGGTATCTCCTTAAGAAGATTACCCGCTGCTCTGTTCGTATACTGTGCCTCCTGAGCCGAGTGAAACAAACCATCCTCCTATATCTCATATGCTTGATTGTCTTTTAGACTTCTTTTTGAATTCTTTATCTATGCATAGTATCCCTATCGAGAGACGCCTGTCTGGCATACAAAGATAGCGGATAGAAAAAGGACAATTATTTTTTGCTAAAGACGCCTGAATAATTTGATATTTAAGAGCAGATTTTATTTTCCCTTGGTCATTGACTGACTTTTCAATCATTATATTTCTCACAGAAAAGAGCTCTCCTGTCATAAATAGAAATTCTGTTGTTTCATATAAAAATTTTTCTCTTTTAAATTTAAGTCCTTGCTATTAACAGTTCTCTTGCCGAAATATCCTTTCTTTTAATCACACACACCTCCAGGACGATTTGTTTTCCTTTTTCAACCTGCCTCCACATTATCAATCCGTTCTTGTTCAAATATTTTTCCAAAAACTGCTTACGTAAAAATTTCTAAAGATATCTTTCCAGTTTGATACTGTTCCAAGAAATGAATTTTAAACACATCGTATAATTTATTTGTTTAACAGAAACATTTTTATCATTAGGATTAAAGATAATATCACAATTTCTTCTTTTGTAAAATCTCTGTTTCTGTGAGCCGTGATTCCCCTTTTCCGTCCCATATGCACTTCCTCTATTTTTTTCAAATATGACAAAAGTACCCTAATAGTTCAACACAATCTCTTTTTCTGTGTCTTACTATTAGGGTACAGTTTACTTTCCTTTTCTCTTTATGCTTTTTCATCCTCATACATTTCTTTTAGCAGCCCGTGAATTAGATTCTGCTTTCTCTTATTCAGAGCACTGTACATCCTGCATATATCTATATGATTTTCTGTAAATTGTTGAAATTCAATCCAGTATTCCTCTGTAAGCCTTTTATCCGACATCTTCAGAATATAATCGATAGATACATGAAAAAAACGGGATAGTTGTATCAAAATATCTGCCGGCAGAGAATTTTCACCGTTTTCAATTCTACTGATAGTCTGCTGTGAGACATTGATTTTAGCGGCTAACTCTTCTTGCTTTAGCCTTCGTTCTTTTCGGAGCTCTTTTACCCGGTTATCCACTGTGTTCACACCCTTTAATAATCTACTTATTATTGTATCGGATACCAGCCGCAGTGCTATCCAATTATAAGGTTTATGTATACTCCAATATGATGTATTTCTATTTTATCCATATATCCAATGTTACAATAAATCTGGTGATGAATAATGTTATCTAATACGTTGGGAAACCAATTAAAAGAACTCCGTATACAGCATAATATGAATCAGTCTGATCTTGCCGAAAAATTAAGTATACAAAGACAAACTATCTCCGCATACGAACGTGGAATCAGCATCCCAAATATTTTTATTCTAATTCAGATGGCTGATATTTATAATATAACTTTGGATGAATTAGTCGGCAGAAAACAGCTTCTCAAATAAACGGTCAGCTTTGGCAGCCAAGTTCCTTTCACTGCTTGTAAATTTCTTCTCCTATAGAGTATAATAAGCCATAGTGTACATATAGTAAGTATTTCACTAAAGGAGAACATTTATGAACGAATACGAAAGAATGCTGCAGGGTGAACTCATTTCTCCGTCTGCTCCTGAGCTAAAGGAAATGAGAGTTTTTTGCAACCATGTTATCTTTGAGTTGAACCAGCTCGACAACAGTCAAAAGCAAAAACGGTACGATACATTAAAAAAGCTGCTGGGACATATGGGAGAAGATGTCAATATAAAATCTATATTTCAATGTGATTACGGAAGAAATATCTATGTAGGAAATCATGTATTTATAAATTACAATTGTGTTATTGCCGATGTCGGAAAGGTTATCATTGGGGATCATGTAAAAATAGGCCCGCAAGTAGGCATCTATACAGTCAATCATCCTCTAGACTCTGATGAAAGGCTTACCGGTCAGGAATATGGGCGTACTATCAAACTCGGTGAGAATTGCTGGATCGGAGGCCATAGCGTCATCAATCCTGGTGTGACACTTGGGAAAAATGTCGTTGTAGCCTCTGGTTCTGTTGTCACAAAATCTTTTGGTGATAACGTTCTCCTCGCCGGAGTTCCGGCAAGAGTAATCAAAACGCTTTCCTAATTGCAATGTACAAGGAGACTTTCTCCTTGTACACCCCATTTCTTTTGACCTTATCTGCATAATGCTATATTACAGATCCTATTCTAATTGTCCTGTCCTTTTTCAAGCTTTGTCATCAGTTCATAAATTAGCTTTCTGTTCTCCTGATTCAGCAGATCGTATATTCTATACATTTCCATATACTTATTGGGAAACTTTCTAAATTCAATCTGGTATTCTACCGTCATTCTCGTATCTGAAATTTTCAGTATGTAATCTGCAGAAACATGAAAGAAACGCGCCAGCTGAACTAAAATATCCGCTGCCATAGATTTTTTCCCACGTTCGATACCGCTGATAACCTGTTGTGACACATTGATTCTAGAACCTAATCCCATCTGGGTAAGTCCTCTTTCTTTCCTAAGTTCTCTTACTCTGTTTTCCACCGTTTCACATCCTTATATTATTCTATATTTGTATTTTATAGATTCTGATGACTTCTGCTATCCTGATACAATGTATATGGATACGTTTATATGCGTATCAGGATATTTAAAAAAACTCAAAAAAGTGATTGACATTTAATCCGATAACAGGTATTATATTATTCGTGGCGTGTGGATATTATCATACATGCCAAAATGCGGAAGTGTCGGAACTGGCAGACGAGCAAGACTAAGGATCTTGTAAGCATTGCGCTTGTGTGGGTTCAAGTCCCATCTTCCGCATGTATCATATAAACGGGAAATTTTGTGCAGAACAAAATTTCCCGTTTTTTATATCATAGGAAAGTCCTTCAGACTGACCTATGATATAAAACCCCTTCGGGCAGTATATGCACGCCGCAATAAGGAAATTTTATCGCTTTGCGGTATTGCGGCGGCGCGCAAAGTGGACAAGCCCACTTTGTTCTTTCTTTTTTCTTTATCACGAGTATTTAACCATAGACAAAAAGACAGAGGCCAAAAATAGCCCCTGTCTCTTAGTTATATCCTTGATTTATTTTGTCTTAATACACGTTTTCCTTATTCCATATTTCCCGTAAATTTAGGAATCCCATTGAATCCCACCTGTAAATCGGCATCTGTAGGTACATAGTCTGTCATCTCGCCATTATGGAATTTCTCATATGCTACCATGTCGAAATACCCTGTACCTGTCAGACCAAAGAGAATAGTCTTTTCCTCTCCTGTCTCCTTGCATTTCATTGCCTCATCAATGGCAACCTTGATCGCATGGCTGCTCTCCGGTGCAGGAAGAATTCCTTCCACTCTCGCAAACTGCTCTGCCGCAGTAAATACTGCTGTCTGCTCAACAGAACGCGCTTCCATATATCCATCCGCGTACAACTGGGAAAGAACGGAACTCATACCATGATAGCGCAGACCTCCCGCATGATTTGCAGACGGAATAAAGCCGCTTCCCAGTGTATACATTTTCGCCAGCGGGCAAACCATTCCGGTATCGCAGAAGTCATACGCATAGACACCTCTTGTAAAGCTTGGGCAGGACGCTGGTTCTACAGCAATAAACTGGTAATCTGCCTCTCCCCTAAGTTTCTCTCCCATAAATGGTGAAATCAGTCCGCCCAGATTAGAACCTCCTCCCGCACATCCAATGATGACGTCTGGCTTGATTCCATATTTATCCATAGCTATCTTCGTCTCTACGCCAATCACAGATTGGTGAAGCAATACCTGATTTAACACACTTCCCAACACATACCGATACCCTGGCGTATGGGTAGCTACCTCCACCGCCTCAGAAATTGCACATCCAAGACTTCCTGTCGTTCCAGGATGCTCAGCAAGGATCTTTCTTCCCACCTCTGTCGTTTCAGATGGAGACGGTGTCACACTTGCACCATAAGTCCGCATCACTTCCCGACGGAATGGTTTTTGCTCATAAGAGCATTTCACCATATAGACTTTGCAGTCCAACTCGAGATAAGAACACGCCATAGACAGCGCGGTTCCCCACTGCCCTGCTCCCGTCTCCGTTGTCACTCCCTTTAATCCCTGCTCTTTTGCATAATACGCCTGAGCAATCGCAGAGTTAAGCTTATGGCTCCCACTTGTATTGTTTCCCTCGAATTTATAATAAATCTTTGCCGGAGTCTGCAGCTTCTCTTCCAGACAATACGCTCTCACCAGCGGAGCCGGACGGTACATTTTATAGAAATCTCGAATTTTCTCTGGGATCTCAATATACCGGTTGTCATTATCCAGCTCTTGTTTTACCAGTTCTTTACAGAATACGCCGGATAATTCTTCTTCCGTCATTGGTTTTAATGTTCCTGGATTTAAAAGCGGAGCCGGTTTATTTTTCATATCTGCCCGAACATTATACCATTCCTTGGGCATCTCACTTTCTTCCAGATAGATTTTGTAAGGGATTTTTTTCTCGCTCATTTTTCTTCTCCTTTCTTACTGCCGAAATTCTATCCGGCACACTCTCTGGGACTGCGGCATATTTTCTCAGAACAGAGTGGACAAGCCCATTTCAACTCCTCTGCCCCTCACTCTTGAGGGGCTTATACACTTTGTGCGCCGAAGCGCGTCTGTGTCAGCAGCCATTTTCCACTTGCACGCAGTGTGCCTCCCTCTGAGGGTTTTATTGTATAGGAAACGAAGTTTCCTATACAATAATAAAAAGCCCCTGTCCCATACAACTTTTTACATTGCAGGGACAAGAGCTTTATTCGTCTAAAAACTCCTGCGGTGCCACCCAGCTTGATGTAACACTACATCCACTCATGCATACTAACATATGCTGCCTTTGATAACGGAGTACTCTCTCCGGTTCGCCTACTGACAGCCATTCTCTGCCGTTCAGCTCACCCTCCGAAGCCCATTCCTCTCTGCCTTTGCCTGCTGCTTTTCCACCATCCGCAGCTCTCTGTAAGGTAAGCTGTCAGAAAGTACTTGCTCTTCTTCAACGGTTTAAAAAAACTTTATCACTAATACGCCGGATTGTCAATCATCTTTTTTAACTTATTTTACCACTGATTATACCCTACTATTTCCTTTAATTCCTTCCGGCTCTTTTGTCGTATCGTCCCTGCCTTCTTCGGATACCCGACGGCAACTGCAAGACGTACGGTACATTCCTCAGGAATTTGAAATGCAGCCTTTAGTTTTTTCTGATTTACCACGCCGATCATGCAAGTGCCAAGCCCTATATCTGCTGCTCCGTAGCATAAGGTCACAGCCGCCATTCCTATATCCATCTGTGTAAAATACTGTGAGCCGTACCTTTCTTCTATCGCCGGTCTTAAATGTGCTCTCTCCTCGCAAATCAGAATAAATGCCGGTACATTTTCTTTCCAGGGGCAGCCCGTAAGCCCGTCGTCATCCAGCCCGTCTCGTAATTTTCTAAGCGCCTCTTTTTCATCTACAATAATAAAATGCCATGCCTGAGAATTACATGCACTGGGAGATAATCTGGCTATGTCAACCAGATGTGTCAATATCTCCCTCTCTACTTTTCTGTCGCTGTAAATACGGCAGCTTTCCCTCACCCTGTGCAATGCTTCAAAATCCATTCCTTCTCCCTCCTGATTGGTCAGCTATTTTTGTTTCTTTTCTTCTGACTATAGCACAGCTTTTCCGGATGTACAAGTGCCGGTGATATGCCACTTTTCCGCTTTCTCTCTCCTCTCTACAAAATGACGGTACAGGCCTTTCTGGCTTAAAAGCTCTTCATGGGTACCACACTGGCTGATTTTTCCCTCCTCTACAACGAGGATCTGATCTGCATGTTCAATCGTATGCAGCCGGTGGGCAATTGTAATAATGGTTTTGCCATGCACTAAAGCAGAAATTGCCTTCTGTATATCCTGCTCATTCTCTGGATCCACACTCGCAGTCGCCTCATCTAATATAATAATCGGTGCATTTTTTAACATTGCGCGGGCAATGGAGATTCTCTGCTTCTCTCCTCCGGACAGTGTACAGCCACCCTCTCCTATAATGGTGTCATATTTCTCAGGCAGTTCCATAATAAACGCATCACATCTGGCTGCCTTTGCCGCTGCGCGGATCTCTTCCTCCGAAGCACCTGGTTTCCCGAAACGAATATTGTTGCGTATTGTGTCATGGAACAGATAGACATTTTGAAATACCATAGATATATTCTTTAACAGGCTGTCACACGTAAATTCTTTTATATCGTGTCCGCCCACAGTTATCTTTCCACTGTTTACGTCGTAAAATCTGGCAAGCAGACTGCATATCGTACTCTTTCCACTCCCTGACGGACCTACAATCGCCGTCGTTGTATTCTGTGGAATTACAAAGGAAACATCATGTAGAATCTCACGCTTGTCATATCCAAATGAAACATGTGCAAATTCTATCTGGTAATCGTTAAGTGAAATCTCCCTGCCATCCCTGTCAATAAACTCTGTCTCCTCCAGTCGTTCAAGTTTATCCATCGCCGCATCAATCACAGATAAAATATGCGCCGCATCATTGATATTTTCCACTCCTCCATATATGGTAAAAGAAAACAGGGCAATCATCAGAAGTACCGGAAGCGCAAGCTCTCCGTTCACTGTCTCCCATGCTGCCGTAAGTACAAGTGCAACAGAGGTACCTTTTAAGAAAAACAAATGCAGACAATTCCATGGTACAAAGCCAAATTCATTTTTAATGCAGATATCTTTGTTTTCCTTTGCCGCCTTTTGAAAACGTTGTATAGATGCCCCCTCTTTTCCAAAAGACTTTACGACCGAAAGCCCGCGGATATACTCGACTGCCGCGGCAGAAAGATCCTCTTTTGCCTTGTGTCCTATCGGGGCGGTACATTTGCTCTGTCTGTTGATACCCCTAAGCGCAAAGGCAGAAAGCACTACTCCTGCAATACTGATAAGCGCCGCGAGGGGAGAAAAAAACGCAAGACAACAGATGATGGCTGCTACCTGTATATAGCCGTTTATTACCGCGTCAATCATTTTCATGCCATTGAGCTCTAATGTAGAAAGCTCTGTTGTAACAGCGGCAAGTATATCTCCCATATTATTTTTCGAAAAATATCCCAGAGACACTCGTTTCAGCATATCTCCTATTTCCATTCTCTGTTTTGCCGTCCGTTCTGTACCGATACTCTCCTGCAGGCGATTCTTCGCATAAGTAAACACAAAGCGCAAAAATATAAAGCCCGCCACCGCGCCCAGACACAGCCAGATAAAGCTTCCCTTTATCTGCTCTCCTCCGCGGTAATCCTCAATTACTTTTCCCAGCGCCCATGCCGCTACCATAACCGGCCCTGCCGTACACCAGGTAGCAAAAAAGGAACAGATACAGCCTGCATACAGTCTTTTTCTATATTCTCCTGTCCACCTTAGAATCCGCCCGATACTTCTAAACATAGTGTTTCTCCTCCTTTCTTTTTCCATTTCCGACTGCCCAGCCCTGTGCGCCGATATGTGCCTGCCACATTTTCTGATAGAGCGAACATCTCTCCAATAATTCCTTTTGGGTTCCTATATCTATAAGCCGTCCCTTTTCAAGCACTGCAATCTGATCTGCATTCTGGATCGTTGACAGACGGTGTGCAATTACGAGCAATGTTTTCCCCTGAGACAATGCCATGACAGAGCTTTGAATTTTGTCTTCATTTTCCGGATCTGTAAAAGCGGTCGCCTCGTCTAATATAACAATCGGCGCATTCTTTAAGATCGCCCGCGCAATCGCAATCCTCTGCCGTTCCCCTCCGGAAAGCTGTTTTCCTGCTTCGCCTGCCGGCGTATCCCACCCCTTCTCAAGCCTGCCTATGAATTCTTCACACATAGCCGCCTTCGCAGCGGCAAAAACCTCTCTGTCATCTGCTTTCGGATTTCCAAGCCGTATATTCTCTTTTAAAGAGCAGTCAAAGAGAAAATTGTCCTGTGTAACAAAGCTTACTGACTGTGCCAGCTGCCGCAGAGACATCTCTCGAATGTCTGTATCTCCGATTTTGATCTGCCCTTCTGACACATCCCAGAACCTGGCAATTAACCTTGCTACCGTTGACTTTCCTCCTCCGGAGGGACCCACCAGGGCTGTAAAGCTCCCTTCTGGAAGTGTCAGATTCATGTCGTGCAACACTTCTTGTTCTTTTTCCCCTGTATAGGAGAAGGATACATGCTCCAATACTATCTGGCTGCTCTTTGTTTTTTCTGTTTCTCCCACCTCTGCAAGCTGTGCTATATGTAGAAGCTCTTTCGCATCTTTTACTGCATATTCCATACTTTTCATTTCATTTATAAACTGCGTCGCCTTCATAAGAGGACTGATAATTCCCAGAACCAGCATAAAACAAAGCGCAATCTCTGCCGGCTCCAGCTCTCCCTTCAAATATAGAGCAATCCCCGCCGGAAGTGTGCCAAGCAGCGTCGTGGGCAGAATAGAAAAGGTCAGATTCATAGGCACCCATGTACTTTGGAACCATGCCATTGTAAAATTCCGAAAGGCTGTTACTGCTCCTGCAAATTTCTCATAGGAACCTGACGTCTGATTAAATGCCTTCACCACTTCAATTCCCTCTACATATTCCACAATCACACTGTTTACATGATCGTTTGCCGCCATATAAGCCGCATAATTCTTATTGAAGGTTTTCATTCCTGCAGCCATTGGAATCACTGCTATCGGAATGGTCACCAGAGAAGCGAGTCCCATACGCCAGTCAATCACAAACAGGGAAACGATAACCACCGCCGGAAGCAGCATATTAGAGGATAATTCCGGTATCATATGTGCGAGAGGCGGTTCTATATCCTCCACCCGATCTACAATCGTATTTTTCATATGCCCGATTGGCTTTGCGAGCACACTCCCAAGTGGCGCATGCAAAAGCCTCTCCGAAATCTCCAGACGCAGCCTCTCTAAAATCGTATAGGCAGATACATGCGACAATACTGTAGAAATACCATAAAACAAGATTTTCACAAGGTATCCCGCCATGCAAATGAAACCCAAAAATACTATCTTCCAAAGCTCTGCCTCCTCTTCAATAAATAGTTTCAAAATCCAGTATACTCCCAGATACGGCACAAATCCTCCCGCTACGCTGATTACCGCGCATATTACAGATGCTGCCATCTTTCCCCTGCATGGGGATGCATACCCGAGAAGAATTTTCAGCCAGTTTTCTTTTTTCATTCTGTTCCTTCCTTTCATCCACTTTATATCGTCTGCCTTGTCCTGTCCGGACAGCAAAATCAACGGATAGCGTTTCTATATTCTGTCGGGGACATTCCCATCACTTTACGGAATGCAATGGCAAATTTACTGGGACTGTCATATCCATACATTCCGGCTATCTCTGCAACTGTATATTGCCTGTCGCATCTTAACAGGACTGCCGCCTGGTTCATCCGGTATTTCAGCATCCATTCCCCGATAGAAGTCCCGTATATAGATTTAAAGCACTGCTTCATAGTAGTTAAGGAAATGTCAAATTGTCTGGATAACTGCTCCTGCGTATAATTTCTGTCCGGATGCTTTGTTAAAAAGCTCTGCACTGCCTTGACCTTCTCCACCTGTGTCTTGTAAAAATACGGCCGTCTTGCAGGCTCCGCTGCTATTTCCAACGCTTCTAAATATAAAAGAAGCTCCAATATCTTGAGTTTAAAATACGGCAGTTTAATTTTTTCCGGCACTGCATACAGCTCCCCAAAAATATGTTCTATAGAAGGCAGATTATGCATAACTACCGGATATTTATCCGGACAGTATTTTTCCCTTAATTTTGCTATATTTACTTTGAAGCCGTCCAGCACGCCTTCCAGTGACTCCTGTGCCATTTGCATGTCAAAGGTAATTGTGACCCCATGATAGTGTGACAGAGGCATTTCAAAGTGTCCCTTATGTGTCAGCCGTCTGTCCAGTTTCAAGTCTCCCGCCTCCACATAAGAATACGCGTTTTCTCTGGCATTGTATTCCAGCCGTCCCTCTCTGCAGTGATCGACACAGAATACCTCTCTTTTGGGAACAAAGTCCGAGTCAAAATAACGCATATGGAAATCATTATAAGAAATCATCACTCCCGGAAAAACCGTATACATAGTAAATACCCCTTCTCCGGTCTCATTTTTCACCTGATAGATCCCGCGGTTTTCATCCTGCAAAAGCTCTGTCATCTGTGTACATGAAAATGCAAACATATTGTCTGCTTTTTTGTTCTGCATTTTTTCTTCCTTTCCCTGTTTTCTTTCTTATAGAAACTACTTATATATACAACCGTCCTTCAGCACTCCATATAAAGGACACAATCACAGCATCTGTTCATAAATTCTCTGTCATGGGAAATAAGCAAAAGAACCTTGCCTTCATCTGCCAGACGCCGCACCACCTGACATACCTCCTGCATATGGCGGTAATCCAGCCCGCTTGTCGGCTCATCAAAAATCAATATCTCCTTACCGGACAAAAGCGCTGTCGCTACCGCCAGGCGCTGCTTCTGTCCTCCTGAAAGCGCCATTGGATGCTGCTCCTTTAATGTAAGCAGATCAAAGCTTTCCAGAATCTCTTCTATTCTTTCTGTTCTGCCGCCTGCTACCTGTTCGCACTCTCCGAATACACTGTCATAAAACAACTGATGGTTGACATCCTGCATAACACAGAAGCTATTCCGACGCCGCTTTTTTACATTCATTTTTTCTCCATTAAAGAAAATCTGTCCGGACTGTTCCTTTAAAAGCCCACATACTGTCCTTCCCAAAGTACTTTTTCCGGCTCCATTTTTCCCCGTAACTGCAAGGACTTGTCCTGGTTCAACCAAAAAGGACAGATTTTCAAAGACCGGCAAAGCCTTCCTATATCCGCAGGTCAGATTTTCCACCTTCAGCCCGCGAATCCCCTTTGCCTTTCTCACAGTCGGGAGAGACAGCTTTGTTTCCTTTATGCTGCGCAGTCCCATCTTCGTTCGTTCCTGCTCTGAAAGAGAACGAAACGCTTCTCCCGTAAATATCTGTTCTATTCTGCCATGTCTTAAGTAATACGCCCGATCGATCAAATCGGCAAGAAAGGAAAGCCTGTGTTCTGCAATCACGACCGTATGTCCCTCTTTTTTCAAAGTACATATCTGCTCCCGCAGCCGCCGAACCGCTTCATAATCTAAATTGGCAGTCGGCTCATCCAGTACATAAACCGACGGGTTCATGGCATAGACGCTGGCAAATGCAAGCATCTGCTTTTCCCCTCCTGACAAAGAGAAAATATTCCTGTTCACCAGTTTTTCCAAATGCAGGTTTTTTATTGTATCCTTCAGCCTTTTCTTCATGTATTCCGGCTCTGCTCCTGCATTCTCCAGCCCAAAGGCAAGTTCACTGTCTGTATCCAAACTGAAGAATTGGCTCTTCGGATTTTGAAATACGGAGCCTGTCTGTTTTGCCAGCTCATACATCTGCGTTTCTGCCACTTTTTTCCCGCAGACGAAAACGTCTCCCTGCAGCACACCTTCGTGGGCAAAATGCGGAATCAGTCCATTTATCAGCTTTGTCACCGTTGTCTTTCCGCAGCCACTCTCCCCGCAGAGCAGAACACATTCTCCTGCTTCGATCTGGAGCTGTATGTTCCTTACCGTCCCGCTTCTGTTCTCCTTTGCCTGTTCCTCTGTATATGAAAAAGACACATTCTTTATTGTAATCACCACTGTCCTCCTTCATCGTATGAAAAATGCCGCTATTACAAAAACCATTGCCGCCGCGATAGATATAATATCTATCATGTTTATATGAAGTTCCAGCACGCTCGTCTTTTTTACCGGATTTTCAATCCCCCGCGTCACCGCTGCCGCAGACAGCTCTTCTGCCGTTCCGGCAGCAGAAATCATAAGCGGCACAATTAACGCCTCTGCCTTTTTTATTCCCTTTATACTGCGCAGCCGCATGGCGTCACGAATATATCCTGTCTCTTCCCGAATCGCCGGAAAGTACCTAAGTGTCACAGAAATCGGAATAATTAGTTTCTGTGGTATCTTCCATTTACGGAGTCCTACAATAAAAGCGCGAAGTGAAATTGTTTTCAGCATAAGGCTGCCTGTCATCAGGCACGGAAGCATTCTCCTGGCATAGTTGATAAAGATAGAAAAGCTTGTCGCAATCCATTTAGGAGAAGCAGGCAGCACGTAGTATTGAAGCATCAGCAGAAGGAAAAAGCCGCACAGCCATTTCCCTGCTGTCCGCAAGCATCCGCACACAGCAAATAACAGTATCAGCGCAGAAATCCATCCAGCTTCTACCCAGATGGATTTCTGTCCCAATGCAATCAGGTTCGCCATAACCAGCAGGACCAGTCCTGTCCTGGGATCGATAGAAGCTCTGCCTGTTCTTGTCTGCTTCATCTTACACGATCCCTGCTTTCTCAAAATGCTTCTGAAAGATTTTTTTCGCGATTAGCCCTCCAATTACGGCACCGATAACCGGCGCTGCAAACAGAACAATCAGCATGGAAGGAGAGGATGCCGCCTCAAGCGCCGTTATGTAATCCTCTGGCATCCCCTGTTCTGTAATCTGGGACAGGAAACTTTCCCGCATAATCCAGATTGGAAGCGGAGAACCGGTCATTCCAAGAGAAAAGAATACTAAGGAAAGTAAATTCCCTGTAAAACTTTCATATTTGCTCACTCTTCTTGTGATTTCCGACAAACCGCAGCTTAATACAAAGCTTAGCAAAATCACAACTGTAAACTGCCCTGTTACAAAATAGATAAGTCCTGTAATCAGTCCCATCAGCAATACTGCCCCGCATTTTTGCACCTTTGCGCACATCAGCATAAATGGAATTCCTGTAAACAGTGCGATAAATCCAGGCATCAGAATCCACAAAATTGGATGCAGCCCTCCCAACAGCATGAAAATAAAATTAATAACAAAATAAATCGCAGAAAAAATTCCAATTGTAATTAAATCTTTTCCTTTCAGCCCTTTTTTCTGTGTTCCTACAGACATTTTTAAACCTCCTCCTTTAGTTAGCTTTTACTAACCTGTTAGTAAAAAGAAATGCGTACTTTCTACGCCTTCTTATCTACCATATCAGAGGTTTTTCTTTTTGTCTGTCCCTAAACGGCAGGCTAGTCCCGTTTAGATAAGAAAAAACCTGCTTTGCTTTTTAAGCCGCAGGTTTTTTTCATTCATATATACGATTCTATATTCTAATCCTATACCTTATCGGGCGAAGCCCGCCCTCCCGAAGGGAATGTATTACGGTATACCCTTTTGGGTATACACTTATGCAATCTTTTCCTTTGCAATCTCTGCCAATGCAGTAAATCCTTCTTTGTCACTCACTGCAAGCTCTGCAAGCATCTTTCTGTTAATATCGATCTCCGCAAGCTTGAGTCCATGCATAAATTTACTGTAGGACAGGCCATTCAGTCTTGCCGCTGCATTGATCCGCGCAATCCAAAGTTGTCTCATCTGACGTTTGCGCTGTTTTCTTCCCGCATAAGCAGATGTAAGAGCCCGCATCACTGACTGTTTTGCAACTCTATACTGTTTGGAACGAGCTCCTCTGTATCCTTTTGCCAGTTTCAGTGTTCTGTTATGTTTCTTCTTTGCGTTCATTCCGCCTTTGATTCTTGCCATTTCTTAATCCTCCTTCTAACTACCGAATCTTACAGATAAGGTAACACTTTCTTCATGTTCTTTACATTTGTTGCATCTGTAATCGCTGACTGTCTGAGATTTCTTTTTCTCTTTGTAGTCTTTTTTGTTAAGATATGGCTCTTGTAAGCTTTATTTCTCTTCAGTTTTCCTGTCCCTGTCTTTGTGAAACGTTTTGCTGCCGCTTTATTTGTCTTAATTTTTGGCATAATGATTTCCTCCTTTATTGTGATGCCCTGCCGGATTTTCATTCCGGAACAATCTCTTAACGTTTTTCAGTTAAAACCATGCTCATATTTCTTCCTTCGAGCTTTGCCGGTTTCTCAATCACTGCAATATCCGAAAGCAGTTCGGCAAAATCGTCAAGGATATGTTTACTCTGCTGTATATGTGCCATTTCTCTTCCGCGGAAACGAAGTGTAACCTTTACTTTGTTTCCTTTTGTAATGAACTTCTTTGCGTTATTCACCTTCGTATTCAGATCGTTTGTTTCAATGTTCGGTGATAGACGCACTTCCTTAATCTCAACAGTCTTTTGTTTTTTCTTCGCCTCTTTTTCCTTCCTTGTCTGCTCATATTTATACTTGCCGTAGTCAATAATCTTGCAGACCGGCGGTTTGGCTGTGGGTGCAATTTTCACTAAATCAAGTTCAGCTTCCATTGCAAGCTTCAAAGCTTCTCTGGATGACATGATCCCTAACTGTTCCCCATCCTCACTAATCAGACGCACCTCTTTGTCTCTGATTTGCTCGTTAATCATTAAATCGCTAATTGTCGTATACCTCCGTCAAATGAATTTCCTTCAGGTTCTGTGCGAAAACACAAAAAAACGAGTGAATGCAATATCCACCCGACTCTCAACAAAAGAATCTTCCTGCGCCCTATACTTAACCGTAGAAAACTTCAGAAAAGACTTTGTTCAATATCAGACCAATAGTCACTCCATTGTGCTATGGTGAGAGTGGATACTCTACTTTGTTTTTTGCCTCACGCAGTGTTTAGAATATCATATTCCCTATTCTTTGTCAATATATTTTCTGCTATAAATTTCTCACAAAATATGATATAATAGTGCTACTTCACACGAA
This sequence comes from Mediterraneibacter flintii, assembly GCF_055387595.1. Lineage (NCBI taxonomy): Bacteria > Bacillati > Bacillota > Clostridia > Lachnospirales > Lachnospiraceae > Mediterraneibacter > Mediterraneibacter flintii. Next base: position 1,759,348 of record NZ_AP031405.1, on the reverse strand, counting down.
AGAGAGAGCAATTATGAAAAGTATACACCAAACCAACTCCAATGACAAGTTTCAGAATAAATGGGGATTTATCATTGCCTGTATAGGAAGCTCCGTCGGAATGGCGAATATCTGGCTGTTCCCATACCGAATAGGAGAATTCGGCGGCGCTGCCTTTCTGATCCCTTATATCCTCTTTGTTCTTCTCATCGGTTTTTCCGGTGTCATCGGAGAAATGGCGTTTGGGCGGGCTATGCAATCCGGCCCTCTCGGTGCGTTTCGTAAAGCATTTCAGCAGAGGAACTCACGAATCGGGACTTTCATCGGGTTGATTCCTGTTATTGGTTCTCTTGGTATTGCAATCGGATACAGTGTCATTATCGGCTGGATTCTAAAATTTCTATTTGATTCCATCACCGGAACCATTGTAAGCGGAAACAATCCGGAGGTTCTCTTTGCAGACCTGTCGCAGAACTTCGGCAGCATCTCCTGGCATATACTGGGACTGGTTCTCGTACTCGTCTGTATGTCCTTTGGTATTTCCAAAGGAATCGAAAAGGTAAACAAGATTATGATGCCTGCCTTTTTCCTCCTTTTTCTTTTTCTTGCCATAAGAGTCGCTTTTCTTCCCGGCGCTTATGAAGGATATACCTATCTGTTCAAACCGGACTGGTCTGCGATGGCAAACCCCAAAACCTGGGTATACGCAATGGGGCAGGCATTTTTCTCGCTTTCCCTGGCCGGAAGCGGTACCGTTGTCTATGGAAGCTATTTGAAATGGGACGTAGATATTGTCAGCAGCGCCAAATATGTCGCCTTGTTCGATACACTTGCGGCGCTTCTTGCCGGTCTTGTCATTATTCCTTCTGTTTTCGCCTATGGAATGGAGCCTGGCTCTGGCCCTGGACTTTTATTCATCACAATACCTGCTGTAATCCAGAGTATTCCCTTTGGACAGCTTTTCGCAGTCATTTTTTTCCTTGCCGTTCTATTCGCCGGGGTAACTTCTTTAATGAATCTGCTGGAAAGTCCTGTTGAAGCGCTCCAGAAGCACTTCGGTTTGTCCAGAATTTTTTCTATATCCATTATTGGCGTTATTACCATTCTGGTCGGTATTTTTGTAGAAGGCACACTTTTAAGCCCCTGGATGGATACGATTTCTATCTATGTGATTCCTCTGGGAGCTCTTCTTGCCGGAATCACTATGTTCTGGATCTGTAAAAAAGGATTTGCACGAAATGCAGTTCAGACCGGAAGAAATAAGACGCTCGGCAGATGGTTTGAGCCAATGACAAAATATGTATTCTGCGGAGTCTGTATTCTCGTATATATTTTGGGGATTTTTTATGGGGGAATCGGATAGGCGCGCGTAAAACTCTTACAAATTATATAGGAAATTATCGGAATTATCTTGTTTTTTTGTTCTGTTCATGTCATAATGTCGATATCCTCATTTGACAAGAATACACACGCTTATCTTAGAGTATATGTGCTCTTGTCAGATGAGGAAATTTCATATCTATTGAAACAAAAGAGATTGAGGAGGAAATTTTTATGAAAGACAGAAGTAATTTTACCGGAAAAGTCGGCTTCGTCCTGGCGGCTGCCGGTTCGGCGGTCGGGCTGGGAAACCTGTGGCGCTTTCCTTATCTTGCAGCACAGTATGGAGGCGGAACATTTCTTATCTGTTATATCATCTTGTCTGTCACCTTTGGTTTTACTTTAATGACCGCAGAGATCGCATTGGGACGAAAGACACGTTTAAGCGCAATCGGTGCGTTTAAGTCACTGGACAAACGATTTGGTTTTCTCGGCGTTCTCGCGGCAATTGTTCCTATCATTATTCTTCCGTATTATTCTGTAATCGGCGGGTGGGTCATCAAATACTTCTCTACCTCTCTTACGGGACATACGGCGGATGCGGCGAAGGATACGTATTTCAACACCTTTGTCGGCGGTCTTTCCGAACCGATCTTCTGGTTCCTTCTCTTCGTCATTCTGACCGCTGTGGTCGTTATCTTCGGCGTTGAAAAGGGAATCGAAAATGTCAGCAAATTTTTGATGCCGGTTCTCGTCGTGCTCACACTTGGAATCTGCGTCTATGTACTTACTCAGAAAGGGGCCATAGATGGATTAAAATATTATCTCCTTCCTCATATGTCTGACTTTTCTATCAAGACATTGCTCGCCGCTATGGGACAGCTGTTCTATTCCATGTCATTGGCAATGGGAATTATGATCACATATGGGTCTTATATGAAAAAAGAAACGAATCTGGGAACTTCCGTCAAACAGATCGAGTTTTTCGATACTGGATTTGCATTTTTTGCCGGTCTGATGATCGTTCCTTCTGTATTCATCTTTTCTGAGGGAAATTTAGAACAACTAAAAGCAGGGCCGTCCCTGATGTTTGTCACTCTGCCGAAAGTGTTCAACAGTATGCCGATCGGCGATATTATCGGTGCAGTCTTCTTCCTGCTGGTATTTTTCGCAGCGCTGACTTCTTCCATCTCACTGATGGAAACAATCGTCTCCATTCTAATGGACAAATTCAAATGGGGACGCAAAATGACCTGTATCATTGTTTTTGTGTATGTTATATTGATGGGAATTCCTTCTTCTCTTGGATTTGGCGTATGGGACTTTATAAAACCGCTTGGCATGTCCATTCTGGATGCATGGGATTTCTTAAGCAACAGCGTACTCATGCCAATCGTTGCGCTTATCACCTGCATCTTTGTCGGATTCTTTATTAAACCAAAAACGATCATCGACGAAGCGTGCGCAGAAGGCGCAAAGTTCAAAAGCAAAGGGCTTTTCACCGTTATGATTAAATGGATCGCTCCAATCTTTCTCGTTGCAATCCTTTTAAGCTCCGTTATGAACGCGTTTGGGATTATTACCCTATAACAAAGCCAGTATAAACATTATAAAAGGAACGGCTCTATATGCTTGAGACCGTTCCTTTTTTCTGTTTCTTTTTATAACTAACTCTGTCTTTACAGAGAGCTTCCTTATCTCTTGTTGCCCATGCAGAATACTGCCAGCACGCCAGGACCTGTATGGCTTCCAATTACAGTACCGATATTGTTAATCAGTATTTGTTCTACGCCCATCTTCTCTCTCACCAGGCCCGCAACATATTCTGCCTCTTCCACACAGTCACCATGCGTGATCATAATCATATCATTGTCCCAGCCTTTCGACTGCTCCACTGCCATATCTACAATCTTATTTAAGGAACGTTTTCTTCCCCTCTCTTTTCCAATTACCTGCAGCTTTCCTTCATTATCTACATGAATGATTGGCTTTATCTGAATCATGGTACCAACGATAGCGGTTGTCTTTGACACTCTTCCGCCCCTGTGAAGATGGTGCAAATCATCTACCGTTACATTATGGCACACATGCAGTTTATTCTCTTCTACCCACTGTGCAACCTCATCTATACTCTTTCCTGCATTTTTCAGCTTCAGCGCATGGTATAAAAGAAGTCCCTCACCTAAACACGCACAAAGAGTATCAATCACGATCACCTTTGCCTCCGGATACTTCTCTGCCAATTCCTCCCCTGCAATCCGCATGCTGTTGTAGGTGCCGCTTAAGCCAGAGGAAAATCCCAAGTGCAATACATCTTTTCCTTCTTTTAAAAACGGTTCCAGCGCTGCAACAGCTTCGTCTGGATTTACCTGAGAAGTCACCGACATTTTTCCTTCTCGTATCTTCGTAAAAAACTCTTTTGCCGACAAGCCGTACATATCTGTATATGTCTCACCATCGATCGTATATCGCAGAGGAATGACAGGTACATTCCTTTCTTCCAGCCATTCTCTTGGCAAATCAACTGTACTGTTTACTGTGATTACATAATCTCTCATTCTTATATTCCTCCACCGCTTATATATTTTCATCTCATTTATTTATCATATCATTTTTCCCTGTATTTCGCAAAATTTTTTTCGCAGTGAAAATAAAGAGAATCACTGTCACAGTTACGGAGGTAAAATCTGCCGCAGGTTCTGCCCTGTAAATCCCCATAACTCCCATAAATTTAGGAAAAATCACTGCCATTGGAATCAAAAGGATAACTTTACGCAAAAGTGCGATAAATAAAGATACCTTTGCTTCTCCCAAAGATAAAAAAGTAGTCTGGCAGCCAAGTTGAATTCCGAAAATAGTAATCCCCATAAAATAAACCGGCATCACCTGGCAGGTCAGATCTATCAGTTCTTTTTTATCCGTAAAAAGCTGTACGTAAATCTGCGGAAAAAAGACTGCGATTCCCGCCAAAAGGAGCGTAGCTGTCAGACAGACTGCCACCATCCGTACAAATGCTCCCTTCACGCGCCCTATCTTTCCCGCCCCGAAATTGTAACTTAAAATCGGCTGCACTCCCTGTGTAATTCCTTGTACTGGTATCGTAATCAACTGCATAATGCTGGTCAGAATAGACATCGTCCCCACATATAGATCTCCGCCGTACCTCTGTAGTCCTGCATTTAGAGTAATCACGACAAGGCTCTCTGTACTTTGCATGGCAAACGGAGAAACACCTAACGCCGCAATTTTTCCGACTGTTTTTTTGTTTAGTTTTATGTACTTGCGCCGGATACGTATCACACTTTTTTTCGATGTCAAAAATCTCACAACCCACGCGGCACTGACCGCCTGTGAAAGAATCGTAGCAAAGGCAGCCCCTTTTACTCCCATTCCAAATGCAAAAATAAAAATAGGATCCAGTATAATGTTCAGCACTGCCCCGATTAACACAGACAGCATCGCTATCCTTGCGTTTCCCTGTGCGCTGATATATGTATTCAGTCCCACTGCAAGCTGCACGAAAACCGTACCAATCAAATAGATGGTGATATATTCTTCTGCGTAAACAATTGTAGCGTTACTTGCTCCAAATGTATACAAAACCGGACGTTTAAATATAAGAAATCCGATCGTAAGAACTATGGAAAACAACAGCAACAGCCCTACACAATTTCCCAAAATCTTCTCCGCCTCTTCATGTCGGCCTTTCCCCATTTCAATAGAAGCAAGTGGAGCGCCACCCATACCGGCAAATGCACTGAATGCTGCAATCACCATCAGAATAGGAAATGTCACTCCAACTCCTGTCAGTGCAACATCTCCATACCCAGCTATATGTCCAATATAGATTCTATCTACAATATTGTACAGCACATTGATAATCTGTGCTGCTACAGAAGGGACTGCCAGGCTTACTATCAGCCTTCCCAACGGCTCCGTCCCCAGACGTTCGTCTTGCTTCGAAGTATCCGCTGCGCGCTCTTCTATCATATTGCTGCTTCCTCGCCTACTGTCCTGCATATTTCAAAACTCCCTTTCCCTTCTCTTTTATGGCGCGAGAATGTACAAAGCACATTTTTCCTTATTATAACATGGCTGGAAAAGGGAGTCAGCAATTAGTTCAGCTTCACATTCAGATAATTTCGTCCGGAGAGTGTCTTATTGAATATAAGGAAACAGAGAATACATATGCAGCCTACTAAAAATCCAATCCAGTTAAAGCATGCGGTCAATATCAGCAGCATAAGCCGCATAAATTTCAATGCATATCCTAATTCGAAGTTAGGCTGTGTATAATTTGCCACTGCCACAAACGCCATATAAAGCATAACCTCTGAATTAAACCAGCCAGATTGTACAGAAAATTCTCCCATAACAATACCGGCAATTACACTCAATGGGGTACTGAGCATACTCGGTGTGTTCATCGCTGCAAGTCTGAGTCCGTCAATTGACAATTCCAGTATAAGAAGCTGAAAAATCAGAGGAATGTTTACCACATCCCTGACCGCAATGAAAGAAAACACCTCTGGAAGCCAGTTTAAGTTCTGCATAAACAAAAGAAACAACGGCGTCAAGAATACGGTTGCTATCGTAATCAGCGTCCGAGTTACTTTCAGATAAATTCCGGTCAATGTCGGAAAGTAATAATCATTCGCCTCCTCAATCATGTCTAATATAGAAGTAGGAAGTATCATTGCTGATGGAGAATTGTCCACCATAATTACCACTTTCCCTTCTAAGAGACATGCTGCTGCTGTATCAGGCCTCTCAGTATATTTAAACTTTGGAAATGGATTGAACCACTTCCTCTTAAACAGTGCTTCTGCCAGACTTTGCTGATTCATCCGTAAATCCTGTATCTTGAGTTCCTCTATCCGGGTCTTGACATTTTTCAGCAGCTCTGCATCTACTCGATCCTGCATATAGCAGATAGCAATGTCTGTCCTGGATACCTGTCCCGCCTCCGTCATCTCCATTACCAGGTGTGGATCTCGGATCCTTCTTCTCATCAGTGCCGTATTAAATACAAGCGTTTCCACGAAGCCATCCCTGGAGCCCCGCATCGACTTATCTTTGTCCGGTTCGTCTACGCTTCTGGCCGGATACGTCCGGCAATCGATACAGATACACGCGGCATATCCTTCTATAAACAATACCGCCGCACCGGACAGTACATTTCTTATTACCTGATCAAAGTTCCCCAATACATCTACTTCCACATAGGGTACACATTTTTTACAGAACGCACTGGCATCCTCCGGCATTGTCTTTTCTGTCAGTGCAATAAAAGAAGTCATCAGCTTTAGCATGGTCTCATCTTTTACAAATCCGTCAATAAAATAAAAGACTGCATTTCTGCCTCCGACTTCCAGATTACGCCGAATAATATCAAAGCTTTCGTCCACCGGCAGAATCCGATCCATAAAATCAATATTCTCCTCGAATGAACTGCTGATTGTTTTTGTAATCTTCTCAACCATAGAATCTGTTTCCTTTCTGAGCGCGTCTTTCTTTTAGAATACAGTCTCCTGCTCCTTGCGCTGCGGTATTTCTCTATGGTTAGATTCCCCACTTCTTCCTGAATTATGCAGATTTCTTACGTATTATTCTTCTATAAATCCAGCCTTCTTCATCTTCTCCAGGACTTGAGCCTGCCTTTGTCTTGCAAGCTCCGGATTCGTTAGAGGATTATAGTCATTCGGCGCGTTCGGTATACCCGCCAAAAGCGTACTCTCATCAAAATCCATCTCCCAGGGATATTTGCCAAAATACCCCAGGCTTGCATCCATCACACAGTAATATCCGTTGCCAAAATAAATGGAATTTAAATATAGCTCCAGTATTTTATCTTTCTTAAGTGTCCTCTCAATTCGAAATGCCATGAACATCTCCGAAACCTTACGCACCATTTTCTTATCTTGTGTAAAGAATTGATTCTTCGCGAGCTGTTGTGTAATTGTGCTGCCGCCCTCCACATATGCCCCTGCCTGTATGTCGTGAAAAATCGCGCGCCCTATCGCAATCGGATCGATTCCCGGATGTTTATAGAACCGTTTATCCTCTACGGCAAGGACTGCCTGTTTATAGGCCTGCGGCATTTCCTCCAATGTTGTGTAATTGTCCTTTGCCTCTATTTCGCTGACCATCTCTTCTATACTTTTATTAGAAAGTGCCTCGCGATACCCTTCATATCCCTGCCATGTAAGATAAGCGGTAAACACAAGCGCACATAATAAAACAAAAGAACACAGCCGTTTGATTATTTTCATACTGTCTGTCACCTTTTCCTTCGTACTCTTTTATCTGCTCTCTTTACGTTACAGGTACAGTATACCGAAAACAGCTGCATTCTTCCATAATATTTCCTTACAGTTTTCTTAATTTTGCTTACAGTTTTGTAAGATCTGTAATCCCTCCTATTTCGTAGTACTCCCAAATCCACCATTACGGATTTCAGTTGCATCATCATCCACCGTAATACCGTATTCTACGAAAATTCCCTGCATAAATCCTTCTCCGCTTCCAATGTCCACTGTTTTTCCTTCCTTAGAGTCATTGGTTATCTTGGAAAACATATGTCCTTCATTGTCCGAATAAAAGTAATCGCTGTCTATAATTCCCACCGTATTGTTCAACTGCAGGCGATATTTGAATCCAAGTCCGCTGCGCGGGTAACATTTCAGTACCCACTCTGGCTCCATTTCTACCCGAATACCTGTAGGAACCTTCACCGTCTCCCCTGGGGCGAGTACAATCCGCACCGGAGCAAAAAAATCATACCCCGCGCTTCCCGCTGTCGCTCTTTTGGGAAGCTTTATCTGGTTGTAAATTTCTTCTATCTTACATGCTTCCTCCGGCCCAAATGTATCCATCCAGTCCTTCTTAAATTGTTCCAGGCTTACCTTATGAAATTTTGCTATTCTTTTCATCTGTATTCTTTCCTTTCAGTTTGTCAGCGTCATACTGCCTTTTATTCAAAAAAACGCGCTGCACGCTTTATTATGAATCGTGCAATACAATTTTACATGCTTCCAGGCTTCTTTTTACATCAATTACCTTTTGGTTTGAACTTCCCTTCCAATGCAGCTGTGTATCTTTTAATGTTTCTTCAAATCTTCCATCCACCACCACGTCCACATAGGAGAGAATCTCTTCTCCCTGTATCTCTTCCCAGCAATATCCGGTATACAGCCACTGGCTCTTTTGCGGAAACCGTTCTCTTAACTCTTTCGCCAGGGCAGTAATCTCTGCGCGATTTACCATATGAAGCGGATCGCCGCCACTGTATGTGATCCCGCTTATATACTCCTTTTCAAGCTGATCTGTCAGTTCTTTTTTTGCCTCTTCATCAAAAAGCACCCCTCCGTTTACATCCCATGTCACCGGATTATGGCAGCCAGGACATCCGTGAGAACATCCTGCCACCCACAATACCACCCGCAGTCCATCACCGTTTAGCATATCGTCTTTTGTAATATTGTGGTACCGCATCTACATACTTTTCCTTTCTGCTATTTCCGCCATTTTAGCATCATTCAGACGGGTGTCTCCTTTTACCCTTGAGTAAGAGAGATACCCATTCATTCTGTCGATTTTTGTCAGGTTCTTACTGCCGCACTTTGGACACACATCCATATCTAATTCCTCGTGCCCACAGTCGTCACAGTAAGCGAGAGAAAGATTCACTCCTTCATAGTATCCCTTTGCCATCGCTCTCCTGACTAAAGATTTTACCGCTTCTTTATTATAGCTGATTGGATATTTCACATACTGAATTTTCCCGCCGTTGCTTAAATTCCAGAAACGTCCCTCCAAATCCTGCTTTTCAATCGGGGTGATGTCCTCCGACACATGACAATGGAAACTGTTGCTTACATATTCCCTGTCTGAAACATTCTCTATAATGCCGTATTTCTTGCGGAACTGCTGCACCTGCACGCCACATAGATTCTCTGCAGGTGTTCCGTAGATCGCATACAAATGTCCGTCCTCTTTTTTAAATATATCGATCTGATCGTTGATATACTGCAGTGTGTCCAATGCAAACTGCCCGTCCTCAACAAGCGATTTCTTATTATACAGCTGCTGGAGCTCATTTAACGCTGTTATGCCAAAGGAAGCTGTGGCAGATTTCAAAAGTGGTTTGATTTTGTCATACAGACCCAAATTTCCACCATAGAAACCTCCCTCACAATAGGCAAGTGGATTCGTCGACGCCTTCATCTCACCGAGATAATCATAGGTTCTCTGATGCAGCTTTCGTATCAAATTTAGATAATAATCCAATACTTCATAAAATGGTTTGCTCTCCTGCATAGACTTTGCATAGATCATTGGAAGATGCAGACTGATAGCGCCGATATTGAATCTCCCCACAAAAATCGGAACATCCTGTTCATCTGCCGGCTCCATCCCGCCTCTTTCATACCATGGAGACAAAAAAGCACGACATCCCATCGGGCTGATAATTTTCCCATACTTCTTATACATGCTCGGCACGTAGCCTTCCCCAGTCAGGCTCAGCCAATCCGGGTACATTGTTTTCCTGGAGCACTCAATGCCTGCCTCAAATACGTCCTCCAGAGGCTTTCCCGGCCCATGCAGATTTTCGTCATACAAAAATACAATCTTGGGAAACAGCACCGGTTTTTTATGTCCTTCTTTCCCCTGTCCTTTTCTGCGTACCTCCAGCATCTTAATGGTAGCCAGCTTCCCGTATTTGCTTGTCCTTGTTCCGGCAGTCACTGTGATGAACGGGTAATCTCCGCGGCTGGAGGAAACAGAATTGAACTTATATTCCCATCCCTGGAAGCCTTGCTCCATTTCTTTTTCCAGATCTGCCCAAGCAACCTCTTGTACCTTTTCTTCCTCAAGCCCCAGATTTCTATACTTTTCTATCAGGCGTCTATGGGATTTTTCTGCATAAGGCTCTAATATCTCATCTACGCTCGGCACAGTAAACCCGCCGTACTGCTGACTTGCAGCGCTTAACACAATATCACCGATCACATCAAATGCAGTGTCCAGCGTCTTCGGCTCATTATACCAGAGATTTCCCATCTCAAACCCGCCGTTTAAAACATTCTTCACATCAAACAGACAGCAGTTCATCGTGTCACGCCGCGCCGACATATCATGGATATAAATATACCCTTCGCGGATAGCCTGAATTTCCTCAACTGTCAAGAAAAATTTTTTATACAGCTCTTTGTTTAGTTCATTGAAAATCAGACTCCGTTTTGTAGATACGAGCGCACTGTCCGTATTGCTGTTTTCTTTGTCTCCGATATACATGATAGACTGGCTTTTCTTATATACTTCGTCCAGCATCTGCACGAAGTCCTGCTTGTAATTCCGATAATCTCTGTAGCTTTTCGCAACCACTGGATTTACCTTTTCTAAAGCCCCTTCCACCACATTGTGCATTTCTGCAATCGGAATTTCTGTAATATGCATACATTTTACTTTTTCTTCTACAAATTTACAGATATAGTCCAGTTCTTCGTCTGTAAATTTAATCAAAGCGCGATATGCCGATTTATTCACGGCAACAACGACTTTCTGTACATTAAAGTCCTCCTTTGTACCGTCTTTTTTGATCACCTTAATCATTCTGTCTGCTCCCTCCCTGCCTATTTTTACCATATTTTGTGTTTTATTACTATTTTCATACCCTATATAGTATATCAGTACTATCCATACTACCACCCTGTCCATCTACAGTCAACTTGGAATGTTCCACAAAAATATTTCCTGCTTCTTCCTTATTTTTTGTCTAAAAATATTTTTGATTCCTCTAGTTTTTTTATGATTTCCTTTATCATTATGCTATCTGCCACCAGCGCCATGCGGACATACCCTTCGCCGCCTCTGCCAAATGCACTTCCAGGCGTCACAATAACGCCTGTTTTCTCCATCAAATCCATGCAGAAATCAAAAGAGGTCTCATAATTGTCTGGAATTTTTGCCCATACAAACATTGTTCCCTGGCTGTCCGGCACATTCCATCCAATCTTTCTAAGCCCACTGCACAACATATGATTTCGTTCCTCATATTTTTTTCTTTGCTCTTCAATAAAACCATCTGGCCCCGTCAGCGCTGCTATAGCAGCATACTGTACAGGAAGGAAGATTCCGTAATCAATCTGCGATCGAAAAATCTTCAGTTTCTGTATTATTTCACTGTTTCCAACTAAAAAGGAGATTCGCGCACCTGTAAGGTTATATGATTTGGACAGAGAATAAAACTCAACACCTACGTCCTTTGCCCCGTCAAAGGCAAGGAAAGAGCTTCCTCTTTTATCTGTAAATATAATGTCAGAATACGCGTTGTCATGGAGAATAACAATCTCGTTTTCTTTCGCAAACGCAATCAGCTCTCTGTAAAATGCATCCGGCGCGCACACGCATACCGGATTGAGTGGATAAGACACAATCATATATTTCGCCCGTCTGCGCACCTCTTCTGGAATTTTGGAAAGCTGAGGCAGATACCCGTTCTTTTCCTCTATAGGATAAGTCTCCACCTTGGCTCCTGCCATAACTCCACTCATCTCAAACAGCGGATAGCCCGGATCCGGCACCAAGACCGTATCTGACGGATTACACAGAACCATGCCGATATGTGCCATTCCTTCTTGTGTGCCGTAAACCGATGTAATTTCTTCTTTTTCTAGTTCTACCCCAAAGCGGTGCCTGTAACGATACTGTACTGCTTCAATCAGCTCCGGCAGATCGGCGAGCGCATATTTATAGTTTTCTGGATTCTCACACGCCTTTTTCATCGCTTCCATCACGTGTGCAGCCGGAGCAAAATCCGGTGTTCCTACCGATAGATTAAATACCTGTTTTCCCCGCCCTATCAGTTCCTTCTTCTTTTCATTTAACACCGCAAATATTCCTGTTTCAAACTGGTTTACCTTATCGGAAAATTCAATTTTCTTCATCTGTTCCTCCTTAATAAATAGACTGCATCTTCAAACCTTTTATGTCCTTGCCTGCTATATCTTTTCTCTGGAATAATAAAACAAGCGGAAACAGTGTAACCTGCTGCCGCTTATTTAGCATACCATATTTTATATCTAAGTACAAACTTCCTGTCTTTCCTACAGAATTCCCCGTATCTCATTTAGCGAGTCTAAGTGGTTATCCTCCATATATTTTTCCATTCCGGCGATAATATCCAGAGAAATATCCGGTTTCATAAATGTGGCAGTTCCCACCTGTACAACCTGTGCCCCTGCCATAATAAATGCAATTGCATCCTGCCATGTCGTAATACCGCCCATCCCCATAACCGGTATTTTCACCGCTTTGCACACCTGATGTACCATACGCAGAGCGATCGGCCTGATCGCCGGACCAGACAGTCCCGCATATCCATTTTGAAATACCATTGCTTTCTTATCTATATCCACTGCCATCGCAAGAAACGTGTTGACAAGGGAAACTCCATCTGCTCCTTCCTCCTCGCACATTTTTGCCAGAGCTACAATATCCTCCGCATTGGGAGAAAGTTTTACTACCAGCTTGTGTTTGCTGATTTTCCTCACCTCGCGCACAAGCTCTCTGGCCGCCTCTGTCTTGACCCCAAAATTCATACCGCCCTCTTTTACATTGGGACAGGAAATATTTAATTCCAGAATATCTATGTTTACATCATTCAGGCGTTCTGCTCCGCAAAAATAATCCTCTTTCGAGTGTCCTCCCATATTTACAATGTTGACTACGTCTTTTTCATTGATCCAATCCAGAACTTGTTCTATAAATGCCTCAATTCCCGGATTTTCCAGCCCTACACTGTTCATAATCCCGCTTGGCGTCTCCCATATCCGGATCCCGTCATTGCCTCCATGGGGATGAATAATCAGTCCTTTTGAGGAAAGCCCTCCCAATTTTTCAATGTCAAAACACTCTGCAAGCTCCCTGCCAAATCCACATGTACCGGATGCCAGGACAACTGGGTTTTTAAAGGCAATCCCTGCAAATTCTGTATGTAATCTGCTCATCTATGCAAACACCTCGCTTCCTAAAAATACCGGGCCGTCCTTGCACGCTGTCTTGTTCCCGTTCTTTGTCTTACAGGTACAGACCTTACACATGCCTATCCCGCACGCCATACGGTTCTCCATCGAGACATACAAAGGAGCTCCTGCGTCCATTTTCTTACATTTTTCATATAAAACCTTCATCATAATTTCCGGGCCACATGTCAAAATCACATCGTACTCCAAAGGATTGACCAAATCTGTAATAAACCCGCCGATATCTAGATACAGATTATCTGCAACGCTTCTGTATTCTTCTTCCAGAACAGGTTTTTGACTGAAGCCCAGGTAAATATCTATCTGGCTGCTGATTCCCGCCTCTTTATATTTTTTCGCTGTATAGTAAAAGGGAGCAATTCCGACACCGCCTCCTACCATGGCAATCTTTCCTTTTATATCCATCGGAAAACCATTGCCGTAAGGACCGTTGAGCGTCAGTGTTTTTTCGGGTTCCAGACGGCTTATCAATTCCGTTCCTTTTCCCACTTTCTTATACAAGAAGGATATCCTGTCTCCATCTGCATCGAATACGCTGATAGGCCTTGATAGCACCGGATACTCCTCCCAGCCTCGCAGCATATAGAATTGCCCGGCTTTCACCTGATTTTTTTCTTCCACCTCTATCAGATAAAAATCATCTGACAGTTTTTTATTTGCCAGTATTCTTCCCATACTTAGCCCCCTTGTCTTATTCTTTATCTTCATACACGATTCTTCCCTTACAGATCGTATATTTTACTTTACCGTATAGTTCTTCTCCAATAAATGGAGAATTGTTGGATTTTGAATGAAATTTCTCTACCTTCCATTTCTCAAACTCATCGAAGATAACGAGATCCGCCTGTGCCCCTTCTGCAATATATCCACTGTCTAATCCATATAGCTTTGCCGGATTGAACGTCATTTTTTTCAAGAAACATTCCATTGTAAGGCTTCCTGTACGGACAAGATTTGTAATCCCAAGTGCCAAAGCCGTCTCCAATCCGATCATTCCACTTGGCGCTTTCGTGATCTCCCTGCTTTTCTCTTCCGCAGAGTGAGGCGCGTGATCGGTCGCAATAATCTGTATCGTGCCATCTTTTAACCCCTCTATGATTCCGCGTCGGTCATCTTCTGTACGTAAAGGCGGATTGACCTTTGCAAAGTTTTTCTTCACAAGTGCGTCTTCTTCCGTCAGTGAAAAATGCTGCGGCGTCGCCTCTGCCCACACATCTGCACCCAGCTTCTGTGCCAGCCGGATATGCTCTACCGACACTCTGGAACTTACATGCTGGATACTGACTCTCGCTTTCGTCTCCAACGCCAATGTACAGTCCCTTGCCACCATGAGCTCTTCGGAAAGTGCCATAGCGCCTCCGATTCCCAGCGCCTTAGAGACATGCCCCTTGTTAATGCCCGCCTGCAGTACAAATGCCGGATCTTCCTCATGCAGGCTGATCGCAAGTCCTACTTCTTTTGCCCTTTTTAACGCCTCATACATCAGCCGGCTGTCTTGAATAGGAATCCCGTCATCACTTAATCCCACTGCCTTCGCCGCTTTTAATTCCACAAAATCGGTCAGTTCTTTTCCCTGCATTCCTTTTGTCACTGCTGCCACAGACAATACTTGAATATCTGTCTGTTTTCCTTTTTCCAATACATAGGAAAGCGTCTCCGGATTATCCACCGGCGGTTTTGTGTTTGCCATACACACCACAGTCGTAAATCCACCTGCCGCCGCCGCTTTCGCACCACTTTCAATATCCTCTTTATATGTCAGTCCCGGATCGCGGAAATGTACATGTACGTCAATGAGTCCCGGCGCAACGATTTTTCCCTCTGCCTCGATCACGCGCTCATAGTCATTGCTGCGCTTATATTTTCCGATTCCCGCAATCTTTCCATCCTCAATTAAAAGATCCAATGTCTCATCTGTTCCACTCTTCGGGTCAATCACCCTGCCATTTTTAATTAAAATCACTGATTCTCCCTCCTGATATGTTCATATATAACTCTTGCTCCATTACATATATCCTCGATCGCGGCAAACTCCATTTTATTATGACTATTCCCCTTGTCACATGGTATAAAAAGCATTGCGGTATCACAGATTGCCGCAAATGACATTGCATCATGCCCCGCACCGCTGACCATAATACGATTTGATATATGCAGCCTGCGAGCCACCTCTTCCAGCTTCGTTTCCAGTTCCTTCGTCATCTCTATAGGCGGGATACTGCTTAATTTTTCTTCGATAAGCTGTACTTTACGCTTCCTGCATATCGTTCTTGCAGAGTCTAACACGCCCTTCTCAATTCTGTCAAGACTTGCCCTGTCAATTCCACGAATATCGATCCCGAGCTGTACTTCTCCCGGAATCACATTCATTGCATTTGGTCTATTATGTAAAACTCCGACCGTTGCAACAGACTGATACATAGATTCTCTCTGCCCAATCCGTTCCACGTCCAACACGACTTCCGACGCTGCACACAGAGCATCATTTCTCATCATCATCGGCGTTGTTCCAGAATGTTCCGCCATTCCATGAAAGTACATATTATAGCGAATAGGCCCTGCAATCGTACTGACAATGCCAATTTTTGTATGACATTCATTCAGCACTTTGCCTTGCTCAATATGTAACTCTAGATACTGACGTACGCCTTCTATCTTTTTTGGACGGATGTTCAATCCGCGTTCCTCAAAGATGTCCCCCAGAAGCCTTCCATCTTTTGCCACCAAGCCTTCAATGTCCTGTTTGTACACTTCTTTCGTGATAAGACCGCTTCCAATCGTACAACATCCAAAATTGCTGGATTCTTCACACCGGAAAGCCCCTACCCGAATAGGTACATTTAATCCGTCCTCTTTCGCCCACCGCAGCACCATCATTCCAGCTATCACGCCTGCCACACCGTCATATCTGCCGCCTTCTACAACAGAATCCAAATGTGAACCGATTAAATAATAATTGTCTTCTGCACTGTTACAAATATAGGTATTTCCCACCTCATCTGCCATTTCGGTAAATCCCATCTGTCTGCCGGCCGCTATCAGCGTCTCATGCATCTGATCTTCTGTCTGTGTATAGCCAAGACGTGTAACCCCTCCGTCCGCAGTAGCTCCTATATTATAGAATCCCTTAAAAAGTTCTTCACAGTACTGCATGTCCTTACGACTATGTATCATATCTGTCTCCTCCTACTTTATCATTTCATAAGTATCGGTGTAAAGGCATTTCTTTCTTTATAAAGCTTTAGAAACAGTAGCCCTGACAGCCATATCTTTATGAAAACAGTATATCTGTAGGCCGTTCATAATGATATGTTCACAGACGCAAAAAAAACATACTCTTTTTGTTTATTTAGACAAAAGAATATGCTTTTTGTTTATCTGCCGCAGAGCTTTTTCTCCAGTACCATAAAATATAATTTAAAGTTATCCTCCTGACGTTTTATATCCAGCCCGGTAAGCTCTTTTATTTTATTTAAGCGATATTTTATTGTATTTTTATGTGTATACATCCGGCTCGCTGCCTCATCCATATTCCCATCACATTCAAAATAGATAATCAATGTATCCACTAGCTCCTGATTTTTCAATTTTCCTAAAATATCTGAAAAAAGACTTTTCGGTTTATTCTGCAGCATCTCACGCAGACTGCTGTATAGCTCCAGTTCTGAAAATAAGTGGATTTTTTTAGCTCTTTCCATAATCTGTCCTAGTTCAAGCGCCTGCATTGCTTCTTCATAAGAACGCCGGATACCCGTCACTTTTGTGCATGCCGTTCCGATTCCTACATGATACTCTCCTGGAATCGCCAGACTATCCAATATCACCCTCATCTCTGTCAAGACAAACGGTAAATATTGTTCTAAACATGCTTTTTCTCTACTATACAGCATAAACAGGATGCCTTTTTCTAGTGCAAAATTACTACTAAGCAATCCTTTTGACAACCTTTCAGTAAAATTAGAAAGTCTGTCCGCCGCAAATTTGACCATTCTATGTTTATTCCCTTCATAGAACTCCTGCGTGCCTGCTTTAATTATGACTGCCTGAAAAAAGTCATTCTCAATATCTACATTGAGAAGTCGCCCTTCTTCTTTAAGCATAGCATTACTCGCTGAAGGATGAAAAATAATATCGGATAAATATTTTCCAAGCATCTCCCTTTTGTTGCTTTCTGTCATAATGACATTCATAGCATCCATAATAATGTCTATATACGTCATTTCATAGGGAATCCGTAGTAATGGAAAATGGTTTTTATCTGCAATCGCAATCATTTTGTCTGAAATATAGTGTGCATATTTTCCTGTTTTAATCGCCAGGCATGCACTGTGAGTTTCCATCAGATCATAGAGCAGCCGGCACTGTTTTTCTTCGTCATCTCCGATAGAATACAGACTTGTTATCAGAAAGTCATCACCCCTTAACCATTGGATCACATCCGGTACCTCCATCACCGTCACTGTTCCTACATTGACATCCAGGCATTCTGTGCTTGTGACAAGTTCCAGGTTTTTAAGTGACTTGAACTTTAATAATTCCCTAAGTTTAGCCATCTTTCGTCAACCCCTGTACTTAATCCAGTATATCTTTTAACTGTTTTAATCTGCTGATTCTGTATGTACTTTTCTCTTGTTGTTCCAGTTCTTTTCCATCCTCTCTTATAAACCAGCATGTATCAATGCCATACCGAAGACCTCCTTTTATATCAGAGTTGTAAGAATCTCCTACAATCAGCGCCTTCCTCTTGTCAAAGCCCGGAATATGTTTCTCTACATATGAAAAAAATTCTTCAGAAGGTTTTTGTGCCCCTACCTCCTCCGAAATAAAGACCTGTTCAAAATATTTTTCAAGCCCGGAAGCTTTCAACCGTCTTTTCTGTGTTACAGCTACCCCATTACTGATGATAAACAAACGGTATTTTCCTTTCAGCCATTGGCAGACTTCTTCCGCGTCTTCTATCATCTGTGCTCCTTCGTTTAAGTAGGAACGATATTTTGCCTCCCACTCACTTCCATCTATCTCTATGCCAAATTCCCGCATAGTCTTTGAAAATCTTGTGTTCAGAACCTCTGTTTTTTCTATCTTTCCCTGCTCATAGTCTTCCCATAACTTATCATTCACTTTTTTATATACAGGAAGATAGGAAAGCGGGTTTTTATATCCATACTCATTTAATACACGTACAAAAGACTCTTTTTCATTTGCCTGAAAATCCAAAAGTGTATCATCTATATCCAACAGAATATATTCATACTGTTTTATCGCTTTCATCTTATCTATCTTTTTATTTGTATCCAGCACCTTCTTTGCAATCATCAGCAGATGAAGTTTAAAGCTGTCCTCAGTGTCATGTACGTCCAGTCCGGTTGACTTTTTTACATTCGCCAGGTATTCTCTCACTAAGTCAGACGGAATATCCAGCACTTTCGCTGTCATATCTATATCTTCTTTACATTTATAATATTTGGCAAGCACATTGATCTCCATTTTCCCGAGCTGGCTAAATACGATATCTGTAATCTGCTTGCCATAATTTGTTACCATTGCATTAATAGAACTATAAATCTCCATTCCCATATAATCTAAGATAACTCTCTCTTTTTTGAAAATCTCGCCTGCTTTTGCCGCCTTCATAGCGTATGTATATGTGCGCTTGATTCCGGCAATCCCTTTTTCCGGCAGTCCAATCCCTACGCGGACCTTTTTATTCCCTCCAAGCGTCTCCAAACGCTCCACCGCTTCCTTTTTAAATTCCGGAAGAATTTCTGCCAGTTCGTCTTTTGTATGTCCTACTAAAAAAGTCGCCACTCCGTTATCTACATAAAACATCTGATTCGAGCCGACTTTCTTGTTGATGGATGGCAGCGCACACATCTGGTCCAAATGCTTCTTTAGTCTTTCTTTTTCCTCAAATGTTCCCTGCTCTGTAGAAGGGTAAAGGAACACCACCCCTAAAAACATATCCTGTCTCACATCAAATCCCAGCTTTTGTCCAAACTGAACTACGAGTCTTTCATCTTCGTAAAAATAATTCACCACATCATTAAAGTAAGTTGAAAATCCGATCGTCTCCATGCTGCTATACATCTCATTACCTCCAAATTACCAGACTATTACACTTTTTGCATTTAATTTTCTTTCTTTTTAACAAGAAAATATTATATTACATCATCATTTTTGTTTTGTCAATTACTTTTCTTATGTTTTTACATATCCTAAACATAATATAAATAGCATATAAAATCTTTGTTAAAAAAGACAAAATTCCTGTCGCTTTTTTGTCCGTCTGGTAATTGTAAGGATAGATCTCATTCGTTAATATAACAGTATAAAGTAGCGGCGTAATAAGCATACATAGTCAAGGCACGCTTATTACGCCGCTTTTTGAGTTTCTGCAGAAACGTAACATTTCACAAGGAGGATTCAACAATGAAAAAACAAAAATCTGCACATTCTCTGGCACGAAGAATGGTCATAGCTCTTGTTCTTGGCATTATCGTCGGCTTTTTCTTCATGTGGCTAAGGGAGACATTAAATGCCTCCGGCAATGAAGATATCTGGAACACAATCAACTCTCTCTTATTCCAGGATATCTCTGCCGAAGGAGCATCCAGTGCTATCGGTCTTTTTTATATTATCGGACAGATGTTTATCCGCGCCCTGCAGCTTGTTATCATCCCTATGGTCTTTACTTCGATCGCTCTCGCCATCGGTACAATCTCCGACACACGTACACTGGGTCGTATCTCTTTTAAGACGATTGCCTGGTTTCTTTTATGTTACTTTTTTGCACTGCTCCTGGCGGGCATAGTTGGAATGTTCCTGTACTATAATGGCTTTTTTGACGCAAATATTACTGGACTTTCTGCCTCTGAAGGTTCTACAGCCTCTAATCCACTGCTCGTTATTTTAAATGCGGTTCCTTCTAATATTGCCGCGGTATTCAGCGACAATACCGCTGTCCTTGCCATTGTATTTCTTGCTGTCGTGGTCGGTCTGTGTATGAATGTACTCGGAGAGGAAAAAACTCGTACTTTAAAAAAACTATTCCAGGAAATAAATGACGTGGTTGTTATTTTCTTAAATTTTGTAGTAACAAAAGTTGGCCCTGTTGCCATTTTTGTACTTCTGTCAAGAACATTCGCTACATATGGCATCGACTATCTGCGTCCTGCGCTTGTCTACGTAATAACAACTATCCTCCTGCTTCTAATCTATCTCTTTATCGGATATGCCCTGATCATCCGGTTTGGAACCAAATTAAATCCGGTTCCTTTTGTAAAAAAGATTTCCAAAGTCGCAATGTTTGGTTTTTCTACTTCTTCCAGTGCCGCAGCGCTCCCTTTGAATCTTGAGACTACCTCTCAGGAATTAGGTGTGGACGAAAAAGTAGCCTCTTTTGTCCTTCCTCTTGGAATGACGATTAATATGAATGGCACCGCAATTATGCAGGTAATTGCCACACTGTTTATTGCTGGATGTTCTGGACAGCAAGTAACAATCCCCATGCTGATCATGATTGCCGTCATGGCTACTCTATGTGCGGCTGGTACACCGGCGGCCCCGGGAGCCGGCGCTGTCATCCTTTTTACTATCCTGTCTGGATTTGGTTTCACAACAGACAGCGCGCTGCTTGCATATAGTCTGATACTGGCTATCAACAGACCGATTGAAATGTTGTGTACTTCTTTGAACGTAGTCGGCGATTCATGTACATGTATCTATGTTGCCAAATCCGAAAATATGCTGAATGAAACCGTTTATAACAGCCCTGTAAAATAACAGCATATAACAGAAAAGCATCCCCTCAGCCATAACCTGAGGAGATGCTTTTCTACAACTCAATTCCTTTTCTTGCGCCCTGCCCGCTGTCAAAAGGATGTTTTATCTTTTTGATTTCCGATACGTAATCTGCTGCTTCTATCAATTTGCTGCTCGGAGAATTTCCTGTCAGTATAACCTCAAGGTGCTCCGGCTTCTTTTCCAAATAATCCGTTACTATTTCTTCATCCAATAAGCCTGCTTGTATTGTATAGATAACTTCATCCAGAAACAATACATCATATCCTCGTTCTGCCTGCTGTACTGCCTCTTGAAACTGACGGGTATAAAATATACGCCGTTCGCGACGTTCCTCCTCCGTAAGGCTAGAACTAAATTTTTCCTGTTCAAGTCCATCCAAAATCGTGATATTTTCCGAACATTTTAAAATATTTCTTTCGCTTGTCGTATTATCTTTCATAAATTGATAAATCAAAACCTTATATCCATAACCTGCTGCCCTGGCACACAGCCCCATACCTGCGGTTGTCTTGCCTTTCCCATTTCCAAAATAAATGTGTATCAATCCTGTTTTTTCGTTCATTACTCCCATACCTTGACCTTTTCTATTATAAATGGATGCTTAAAACGGCGTTCCGTACAAGTCATACGGAGTTACCTGATAAACATAGTAATTTAACCAATTTGTATAAAGATTGTTTGCGCATGCCCTCCACGTAAGCAAAGGCTTATTATCCGGATTCCCGTCCGGATAATAATTGGCAGGAATCTGGATATCCATTCCCTTTGCCCGATCTCTTTTATACTCTCCATCCAGTGTCATCCGGTCATACTCAGGATGCCCCATGACAAAAATCTTTCTTCCATCTTCCGCCATACATAGAAATACGCCTGCTTCCTCGGAATCCGCCAGGATCGTAATCCGTTCATCTTTCTGAAGCAATTCTTCCGGAACTGTTGTATGTCTGGAATGGGGCGCGTAAAACACATCATCAAACCCTCTGACAAGCGGAATTTTTC
Organism: Mediterraneibacter flintii; assembly: GCF_055387595.1. Taxonomy (NCBI): domain Bacteria; kingdom Bacillati; phylum Bacillota; class Clostridia; order Lachnospirales; family Lachnospiraceae; genus Mediterraneibacter; species Mediterraneibacter flintii. Next base: position 1,737,200 of record NZ_AP031405.1, on the reverse strand, counting down.
TGTTTCTCACGTGATGCTTGAATACTCCAAACTTCTTCCTGGGCAGCTTTACTTTGTCAATCCCATAATGGTAGTATACTCCTGCCTGTGCTCCCCAGCACAAATGCAGGGTGGAAGTCACATTGGTCGTTGTCCAGTCCATAATCTCTTTTAATTCCTCCCAGTAGTCTACCTCCTCAAACGGCAGCAGCTCTACCGGAGCGCCGGTAATAATAAAGCCGTCAAATTTTCGTTTTCTGACCTCCTTAAATGATTCATAAAATTTATAAATATGGCTTGTAGATGTATTTTTTGACACATGGCTGGATACCCGCACGAAGGTTACATCTACCTGCAGCGGCGTATTAGAAAGGGAACGCAGAATCTGCAGCTCTGTATCCTCCTTCAGCGGCATAAGATTCAGAAGCCCTATACTGATCGGCCGAATGTCCTGGTGCGCCGCCCGATATTCATCCATCACAAATATGTTTTCTTGTTCTAATATTTCCTTTACCGGCAAATCATTTTGTACTCGAATCGGCATGCTTTTTCTCTCCTCTTTCTATGTTGTTCATCTCATTTTCATCGGAATGTACATATGTTCCATCCGAATCCACATAACTGAATTTGTCATAACAGTCTGTATTTGTCGGCAGTTTTTTACGCTCCAGCCGATTGTTCACAATCATATTCACAATATAGTAAATTACGGCAAATGTAGGAACCCCCAGAATCATTCCGAGAAATCCAAACAGACCGCCCCCAAGCAGAATGGAAAATACTACCCAAAATGCTGACAGACCTGTTGAGTCCCCCAGAATCTTTGGACCGATAATATTTCCGTCTAACTGCTGCAGACATAATACAAAAATAATAAAATAAATTCCCATCCTTGGATCTGATAACAAAATCAAAATTGCACTCGGAATCGCGCCGATATAGGGCCCGAAAAAAGGAATCACATTGGTCACTCCGACAATAACACTGACCAGCATTGTATATGGCATATCCAAAAGAGAAAGCCCGATAAAGCAGAGCACTCCTATGATAGCAGAATCTATGATTTTTCCAATTATAAATCCACCGAAAATTTCATTACTTTTTATCGTAAGGTGAAGAATCATATTCGCATTAGAGGATTTAAATACTGCATACACAATCTTTTTACATTGCCTGGAGAATTTCTCCTTGCTAAAGAGCACGTACACAGAGACAATCATTCCAATGACAATGTTAAGCAGCTCGCTGATAATGTTGATCACTCCGACTGTCAGACCGGACATCACCACATTTACCTGTTCCAGAAGATCCGTGCGCATCCAATTCTGTAAAAATTTTGCCGCCTCTGACAAAACTCCCGCCGCAAATTTACCGATAGCAGAATTCTCTGCGTTCATTTTAGAAAATGATTCCAAAAAATGATTCATCTGGCTCGGCACTGTAATCACCATGTCTCTTATACTCCGGTATAATTCTGGAATCATCATATTAAACAGCGCCACTACAACGGCTATCAACACCAGCAGCCCTGCCATAATCCCCATTCCCCTTGTCAGCTGTTCTTTTTTCTTTAATTTGGGAAATTTCTTTTTTATTACAGGCAACAGATGTCTGTCTACGAATTTTACAATAGGATTCAATAGATATGCTATCGCCATCCCATAAATGATTGGCTTTAGTACATGGATAATTTTCGCAAGAATATCAGAAATAATCGTAAGGCGCAGCAGTGCAAAATAAAAAAGGATACACGCTGCAATTACAATAAAAATTGTCATTCCCTTTCCAAATTGCTGTCTCAGCTTAGAGGCTCCTTTATTTTTCAGCACTGGCTGTTTTATGTAATATCCACTTTTAGGAGGTTCTCTTTTTTGAACATCCTGCTGTGTTTCTTCTTTCATTCATTGTCCACCTTTCATTTTTGTACGTTTTATTATAACGCCTTACATAAGTCTGCGTCAACAGCATAGAAAAAGGTACAACATAGAAAAAGGCATCTCCCGCTTTGGGAAACGCCTTCTTTTTTAACCGCGGCATGAAAATGTCGCACATTCTGTTCCGTCACAATGACAGGCATTGCTTCCTTCTACACTGATCTTCCCTGCATTGCACTGACAGTTTTCATTGTACTTACAATCTGTCGCCTGGCAGTCTACACAGGCACAATCTGACGCCGCCGTCATACTGTTTGCATAGCTGTTTGTATATCCTTCTTTTCTCTCCTGGAAGCTGTCACAGCAGGTTTCCTGTGCAGTTTTTGCACTGCTTCCTCCAACCTGTATCCTGTCCAGCTCACACAAAAATTGATTATTGTGCACACATGTCTGCACGGTACATTTTAATTCTGGCATAATGATACCCTCCTTTTTTACAGATTCAGTATCATTATGCCCCGCATTTTTTTATTTATTCGGTTCCTGCTTTTTCACTTCACGCACTGCTTTTTCCATAATTTCTTTTTTCAAATCGCTGATAAATTCTGCCATACTTTTTTGTCCTTCGTCTCCTTCGAAACGACTCCTTACAGAGACAACCCCTTCCTCTTCTTCCTTGGCTCCTACTACCAGCATATATGGAATTTTCTGCATCTGTGCCTCTCTGATTTTATACCCGATCTTTTCTGCACGACTGTCGATTTCTGCCCGTATTCCGACATCTTCCAATTCTTTTAACACAGCCTTTCCATACTCCATATATTTATCGGAAATCGGAAGCACTTTCACCTGTACAGGAGCAAGCCATGTCGGAAACGCCCCTGCAAAATGCTCGATCAAAATTCCAATAAACCGTTCGATAGAACCAAATACCACTCTGTGGATCATAATCGGCCTGTGCTTCTCTCCGTCATCGCCTGTATATTCCAGTTCAAATCTAAGCGGAAGCTGGAAATCCAGCTGAATAGTTCCACACTGCCATGTTCTTCCAATGGAGTCTTCCAGATGGAAATCAATCTTCGGGCCATAAAATGCACCGTCTCCTTCATTTACTACATAAGGAAGCCCCAGATCATCCAGCGCACCTCTAAGGGCATCGGTTGCCATCTCCCAGTCAGCGTCACTTCCCATGCTGTCTTCCGGACGGGTGGAGAGCTCTACATGATATTTAAATCCGAACAGGCTGTATACTTCATCTATCATCTTCGCCACATTCTTAATTTCTCCGCGGATCTGCTCCGGAGTCATAAAAATATGCGCATCATCCTGTGTAAAGCAGCGCACTCTCATCAGTCCGTGGAGCTGTCCTGATTTCTCATGGCGGTGCACCAGTCCCAATTCGCCCATACGCAGCGGCAAATCTCTGTAAGAACGTGGCTCTGACTCATAGACAAGGATTCCTCCCGGACAGTTCATCGGCTTTATCGCGAAATCTTCCTCGTCTATTACTGTCGTGTACATATTGTCTTTATAGTGATCCCAGTGTCCGGATGTCTCCCAGAGATGACGGCTTAATATCACCGGAGTAGAGATTTCCACATATCCGTTCCTTCTGTGAATTTCTCTCCAGTAATCCAGCAGCGTGTTTTTTAAATCCATCCCCTTTGGCAGGAAGAACGGGAAGCCCGGGCCCTCTTCGCGCATCATAAACAGCCCTAATTCTTTTCCTAATTTTCTGTGATCTCTCTTTTTTGCCTCTTCCAGCATATGCAGGTATTCTTCTAATTCGGCCTTCTTAGGAAATGCGGTTCCGTAAATTCTCTGCAGCATTTTATTTTTTTCACTGCCTCTCCAGTATGCGCCTGCGAGAGACGTCAGTTTAAATGCTTTTACCGGTTTCGTAGACATCAGGTGCGGCCCCGCGCAGAGATCCGTAAACTCCCCCTGAGAATAGAAACTGATAACCTCTCCCTCAGGAAGATCTTCAATCAACTCCACTTTATAGGGTTCGTTCTTTTCTTTAAAATATGCGAGCGCCTCCTCTCGCGGCATCGTGTACTGCTCTATCGGAAGATTTTCTTTTACGATCTTTTTCATTTCTGCTTCAATTTTTTCCAGGTCTTCTGCCGTAAACGGCGTGTCTCTGTCCACATCATAATAGAAGCCATCTGCAATAGAAGGGCCGATCGCCAGCTTTGTATCTGGATACAGTCTCTTGACTGCCTGTGCCATAATATGGGAAGCAGTATGGCGAAATGCTCCTTTTCCTCTCTCATCCTTGAAGGTGAGAATATTCAGCTCACAGTCTTTTTCAAGGACTGTGCGCAAATCTACAATTTCTCCGTTTACCTCTCCTGCCGTTGCCACTCTTGAAAGTCCTTCGCTGATGTCAGCGGCGATCTCAATCACTGATTTTCCTTCTGCATATTCCATACAGGAACCATCTTTTAATGTAATTTTCATCTGTTTATTCATCCTTTCTATCCTATTGTTTTTATTTTTATATGGTGCTTGTCTGCTGTTTCGCACCGACACAGACTTGGTGTCTGCCCTTTTTTATTCTGCCTGCTGTGCAGGCACTCTTTTGCAGTCCGGATGTTCTCCTGACCAGCCGCACTGCGGCATTGTCTCCAACCGATACATATCTTCTGTACTTAATTCAAATGAGAACACATCCTGGTTCTGTTTCATCCGTTCTAAGGAAGAAGTCTTCGGCAATGGCACTACACCTCTTTGTACTGCGTAACGCAGGCATATCTGCGCTGCCGATTTCTGATATTTTCCGGCAAGCTCCTGAATAAGAGGGGCCTCAAGCACTCTAGTCCTTCCTATCGGACTCCATGCCTGTACCAGAATCCCCTTCTCCTGACAGTAGCGCACTGCTGCTTCCTGACTGTATCCCGGATGGAACTCCAGCTGATCCGCCATCGGCGCAATGCGGCATACCTTTAATATATTTTCAATATGGTGTGGAAGGAAGTTGCTCAATCCAATGGATTTTACCAGACCTTCCTCATACAGCTCTTCTAATGCTTTCCATGTCTCCTGATCTAACTGCCTCCATTCTTTGTATCCCGGTTCAGGAAGCGGCCAATGAATCAGGTACATATCTATATAGTCAGTCTTCAGTCTTTCCAGGCTTTTCTTGCATGCTGTCTTCGCATTCTCGTATCCCATTTCATCTTTCCACAGCTTCGTTGCTATAAAAAATTCCTTCCTCGGAATTTGACTCTTCAAAATCGCCTCTGCAAGATATTCCTCCGTTCCATAAAAAGAAGCGGTATCAAAATACCGGTATCCGGCTTTTATCGCGTCTCCGATAATATCTGCGCTCTTTCCTTCCGCTGCTTTGTAAGTCCCATACGCCATGCAGGGAATTTTTAATCCGTTGCGCAGTGTATAACAGTCATATATATTTTTCATACAGATACTCCTTTCCCTTCCGTCGTGCTCCACCTCACCCCTTCAGGCTTTCGCCATGCCTACACCTCAACCTCTCCGGGCTTCCGCCGTGCCCGCACCTCAGCCCCTTCGGGTTTCCGACATGCCCGCACCTCGACCCTTTCGGGCTTTCGCCGTGCCCGCACCTCAACCCCTTCGGGGTTTCGGTCGCGTACTCTCGCCCTATACTTCTGTATACCGTCAGATCAGAACATACCTGTTCTGTCTGCCGCTATACAGAAGTGCACGGCTCTGTGCTTTCGCGCAAAAAAACGTCCCTTTCTACAAAATGCAGAAAGGGACGGGATATTCCCGCGGTTCCACCCTGATTGAACCGGCAAAAGCCAGAACCACTCTATTTCTGATGATAACGGTATCACCGGACTGTTTTGCAGCCACTCCGAGGTAGTTTTCAGATGGTTCCAGACAGGAAGCTTCCAGCCTTTGACCTCCTTCTCTGTGTCCTTTTTCACATCCTACTCTTCTCATCCACGCATTGTCACTTTTTACATAGCCTCATTATAACATTCTGCGCCCTTTTGTCAACCGGATTTTGCCAAAACACCAGAGGGCCAGAACAGCAAAAAATTCTCTTACCAGATAGTTTAGCTGAAATATCGGATTGGAATCTGCTGCAATCCCAGCCAGATTCTGGAATCCCTCCTGCCTGCCTATTGCGAGCGCCCGATATAAATGAAAATCATTTGTCACAATACAAACTGTATCTTTGGAAGACTTTATAAGCTGTCTGCTGTACCGCAGATTTTCTCTTGTGGTAGTCGATTTTTCTTCTTTCAATATCCGTTCTTTTGCGATTCCGCACTCATACAGGTATTCTGCCATTGCCTGGGCTTCTGTTATCTCTTCTCCTGGCCCTTGCCCTCCAGACACAATCACCATTGTGTCCGTATGGACACGAAGATACGACAAAGCAGTATTCAGTCTGCGTAAAAGAGAGTTCGTAATTTTTCGTCCCCGCACCTGTGCCCCAAGTACAATCAGATAATCTACCCGTACTGTACAAGAACTTTTCATTGTCCGAAAAATACATGCCTCCACAAGCAAGAAGAGCGCCCATCCACAAAGACATATGACAAATATTCCTTTTTTAATATTAGAAGAAAGCGGCGCACACCATAAGATAAAATGTGCACCGCCTGTCACCAACCAAAACCCTACAAACGTAGAATTCCATTTCTTTGAATAAACTGCAAGTATCAGATAATAAGCAATTCCAAAAATACCTGCAAATAAAAAGTACATTCTCATTTATACATTTCTTCCGCAGCACTTTTTATATTTTTTGCCGCTTCCACATGGACAGGGGTCATTTCTTCCGATTTTCTTCTCCTTGCGGATTGTCCCCGACTGCTTCTGCTCACGGTAAAGACGCTTTCTTGTGTCCTCATCAAAAATATTTTCCCATTGCGGAAGCTCATACAGCCAGTCAGCCTTTGCATCCACCATGTTTTTATATAGCTTCTCTTTGTCAAATCCAAGACTTACAACTGTATCTTCTGTCATTGTCTCGATCGGATTTTCTTTCTTTAAGCTATCGTTGATTCCATCTAAGAAGCCCACCATAGTCATAACACTCTGTCCATATTTTTCGGCCAGCTCCTTTACGGAACCTTTCACTTCTACATCTGGATCTGCCAGCAGCTTTTCATAAATTTCTTTTTCTATCTGAAAGTAGTTCCCCCAGAATCTTTCCAGCTGGTCTTTGGACAACTCTCTGTTATAGGCAGTCGCTCTCCACTGTTCTAATAAACTCTTCTCACTCATTGTATATTGCTCCTTTATCTATAAATTCAGCTGCGAACTTATTATATACCAAATTTTCTTTGCCGTAAACTACTATTTTGGTATATAATCATTCTGTAGAGCCGTATAATAAGAAGGTTCTTTCCAAAAAGGACACTTCTTCCTCTTACGGATACCGGCACATTTATACTTCATGCAAATAAAGAAAGGATTCCCTATGAAAAAATCAAAACGTATTCTCGCCCTTATTTCGGCAGTACTGCTTGTCTGTATGTACGGCAGTACCTTAGTCTTTGCGTTTATCAACACAGAGCTCTCTCTCAAATTACTGACAGCCTCTATTGCGCTGACAATTTTACTTCCTGTATTACTGTATGCCTGTATTCTCGTTTACCGTCTGGCTGACAGACGAAATGAAAAGTCTTCCAAACATGTTGACTCCCAATCAGACATACAGTAGTTCTGCCAGCTCCAGGGCGGTTGTGTTTTCTCCTGCTCTTTTTTTCTTATGTATATTTTTTTGTGTTTCCTTTTCTCTTATCGCTTGTCTCTTTTGCAGGTATTCTTCCAGCGATATTATCTCCTGGTTTCTTCCCATGTTGTTCTGACGCATAAAAATACCTCCTTTTTAATTTAAACCCCAGCTTTATATTATATTATCCCCTGCTTTTAAATATGCTAATTTTTTTGTTCTAGCATAGTTCTATTCTATCTGTCAATTGTGTACTCCTTATGGAAAATCTCTAAAGTTTTAATTATCGGATTCTTAAGAAATTCTTATTTTCATTTTATAGAAAGAAAGAGCAAAGTGGCAAGCCCACTTCAACTCCCCTGCCCCTCAATTGAGGGCACTGAAAAAGTAGATGGCACCGTTTATGTTTGATATAATGTAAATATCAAATATAGGCGGTGTTTATTATGGTTGAACAACAACAGAGATTTGTATTAAGTCCTTACATGCAAATATATGAATTAGTAGTTCCTAAAGATAATCTACTTCGACAGATAAAAGAATTAGTTGATTTTGGTTTTATATATGATGAATTAATTGATAAGTATTGTCTTGATAATGGTCGGAATGCGGTTTCACCTATCCGGATGTTTAAGTACCTTCTTTTAAAATCTATTTATGATTTATCTGATGTTGATGTTGTAGAACGTTCTAAATATGATATGTCTTTTAAATACTTTCTTGATATGGCACCAGAAGATGAGGTCATAAACCCTAGTTCATTGACTAAATTCCGCAGGCTGCGCTTAAAAGATATGGACCTCCTGGATATGCTGATTGCTAAAACAGTTCAGATTGCACTGGATAAAGGAATCATAAAATCAAAATCCATTATTGTGGATGCCACTCATACAAAATCAAGGTATAACCAAAAAACACCGAGACAGGCACTTCAGGATCAATCTAAGAAACTGCGGCGTACCATCTATGAAATAGATGAGACAATGAAAGATAAATTCCCCAGTAAAAACACCGAAGATTCTTTAGAAAAAGAATTAGAATACTGTAAACAGCTTATCTCAGTTATCAAGAGAAATGAAGAATTATGCAGTTATCCGAAAGTGCAGGAAAAATTAAATCTGTTGGAAGAATCCGTCAGTGATGATATGGAACATCTGGAAACATCAAAGGATGGAGATGCAAAAATCGGTCATAAAACAGTCGATACATCTTTCTTTGGATATAAGACCCATATCGCCATGACAGAAGAACGGCTCATTACAGCAGCAACTGTTACCAGCGGAGAAAAAACAGACGGAAAAGAATTACCGGAGTTGGTTCGGAAAAGCCGGGAAGCGGGGATGAAAATTAAAACCGTAATTGGAGACAAAGCGTATTCAAGCAAGGAAAATATAGATGCAGCTAAAGAGGGCGATTATGAACTTATATCCCGGTTAAACAGTATTGTTACCCAAGGGAACCGTACAAAGCCAGATGAATTTGAGTTTAATAAAGATGCAGGTATGTACCAATGTAAAGCAGGGCATCTAGCAATACGAAAGGCAAAAGACAGCAGGAAGGCAGAAGGTAAAAATCCAAAAGTCGTATACTTTTTCGATGTTGAGAAATGTAAAAGATGTTCGTATAGGGATGGCTGTTATAAAGAGGGTGCAAAGTCGAAACAATATACGGAAACCCTTATCTGCGACAGCCATAGTGAACAGGCACAATTTCAGGAAACGGAATATTTTAAAAGCAAGGCAAAAGAACGATATAAAATAGAAGCCAAGAATAGTGAATTAAAGCGTAGACATGGTTATGACGTTGCGTCATCGTCAGGTCTTATTGGCATGGAAATGCAGGGAGCAATGACTATATTTGCAGTAAACCTGAAAAGGATTATAAAGTTAATGGACGAAAAATAATCAGATTCAGCATATCATTCAATCAATATAGACTTCAGAAGATCCACAAGAACTCAATTTGAGACTGGTGGATTTCTTATGTCCTTAAGAATAAAATTTGAAAAACTTATGTTTTTCAGTGCCCTCTCTCACTCTTGAGGGGATTGTCCACTTTGCGTGCCGCCGCAATGCCGCAAAGCGGTAAAATTTCCTTATTGCGGCGTGCGCATCCCGCCCGGAGGGCTTTTTATATAATAGGAAATTTATCAAAATTTCCTATTATATAAAAAAAGTGCCGCATCTTTTAAGACACAGCACTTTTTTTCTATTTCTTTCTATAGATAATGTCGTTTCTTCCCGGCCCGTTACTAATCATTGTAATCGGATATCCAATTTGCTCTTCTACAAATTCAATGTACTTCCTGCAGTTTTCCGGAAGTTCTTCATATTTTTTAATACCGCGGATATCTGCTTTCCAGCCCGGCAGCTTTTTCCATACTGGTTTTGCCTTCTCGAGAAGATGTGTGACAGGAAAATCTGTAATCACCTCTCCGTTCACCTCGTATCCTACACAAACCGGAATCTCATCTAAATATCCCAGAACGTCTAAAACAGTAAAGGCTACATCTGTTGTGCCCTGCATCCTGCATCCATACTTGGATGCCACACAGTCAAACCAGCCCACTCTCCTCGGACGGCCGGTCGTAGCACCGTATTCTCCTCCGTCTCCGCCTCTTCTTCTTAATTCCTCTGCTTCTTCTCCAAAGATTTCACTGACAAACGCTCCTGCACCCACCGCGCTTGAGTACGCCTTACACACAGTGATGATCTGCTTGATTTCATAAGGAGGAATCCCCGCGCCGATTGCCCCGTATGCCGCCAGTGTGGAGGAGGAAGTTACCATCGGATAGATTCCATGATCTGGATCCTTTAAGGAACCAAGCTGTCCTTCCAGAAGAATACTCTTGCCTTCTTTCAGCGCTTTATTAAGAAACAAAGAAACATCACACACATACGGCGCCACCATTTCTTTGTAGCCCATGAGCTCCTCATATAAATCATCAGGATGGATTGCGGGTTTATGGTACAAGTGCTCCAGCAGGATATTTTTCTGTTCTGCCACACGTACAACCTTTTCCTTTAACAGTTCATCATCAAACAGCTCGCTGACCTGAAAACCAATTTTTGCATATTTGTCAGAATAAAATGGCGCAATTCCTGACTTTGTAGAACCAAATGATTTTCCTGCCAGTCTTTCCTCTTCATAGGCATCCAGATTTTTGTGGTAGGACATTACCATCTGGGCTCTGTCAGACACAAGGATTTTCGGTCTGGGCACTCCCTGCTCTGTAATCGTCTGTATTTCCTTAAATAATACCGGAACATCCAGTGCCACTCCATTACCGATGATACTGGTTGTATGGCTGTAGAACACTCCTGAAGGCAGCGTATGCAGTGCAAATTTTCCATAATCGTTTACGATGGTATGGCCTGCATTTGCCCCGCCCTGAAACCGGACAATGATATCTGCTTCCTTGCCAAGCATATCTGTGATTTTTCCTTTTCCTTCATCGCCCCAGTTTGCGCCAACTACTGCTTTTACCATTTTAAACCCTCCTGCGTATTTCGCTTTTTCATCTTTACCGGCTCTCTCAATAACAAAACCGCCGTAAGAATTATACTATACTTTTCCAATTCTGTAAAATGATATTTTCCCGTTTTCTCTTATTCTATCACATTTTCTCCCATTTCATAGAGAAGCTCATTTGTTTCAATCAGAGACACTCCTTTGTCCAAGCAGAACAGCAGGATACTGTCCCGCTTATTTTTTGCATACAAAACCGGATATTCTGAAACTTTCAAAAGCTTCTGCATTTCTTCCAGCGCAAGTCCCATACCGAATCCCAGGGCAAGAAGTTTATCCCGCGCCGGTTTGCGCCTGCCTGAAAAAATCTGATAGGCATATGTTCTGTCCAATCCTGAACGTTCAATTACTTCTGCTTTTGTCAGCCCCTTTTTTTCTGCCAGCTTTTCCAGCTCTTCTTCCAAACTACCTGTATAAAACACAGGTTCTTCTCTCAAATATTCAGCATAGCTCTTTTTACTTTTCAATATTTTAAGCAGCTCGTCCGTACTTTTCTCTCCCATACTTCCCTCCTTATTTCCTTATATATATATCGGAAATATTATTTACAAACGTATTACTTATGATAAAATATTTCTATAAAAAAATCAACAAAGGCGGTGTCCCATGTCCAATTTAAAAAGTGCCTATCTGGAAAATGCATACGAGCTTCTCTCTCCTTTACAGGACGGGAAGGACTGTTCTACCTTTCTTGTAAAGGAAAAATCGACAGGTACGCTTGCCGTCAAAAAACAGCTTACTCTTGAGCAGTATGAATTATACCAAATTCTAAAAGAATACTCACATCCAAATTTATCCAGGATATTTGAAACCTATATGCTTGATGGCCATTACTATGCGCTGACTGAATATGTCAGCGGAAAGACAATTGCTCAGACAATCCAGCAGGGCAGCCTTTTTTCCAGAGAGGGTACCCTTTCCTATATATTACAGCTATGCAATGTTCTTTCCTTTTTACATAAAAAAGGGATCATTCACCGAGACATTACACCCGGGAACATTGTAATTTCCACAGATCATATTGTCAAATTGATTGATTTTGGAATCGCACGTTTCAAAAAGCCAAATCAGTCGCAGGATACAGTGCTTCTTGGAACTGCCGGTTTTGCTCCGCCAGAACAGTTTGGTTTTGGACAGACCGACGAACGAAGCGACATCTACTCGCTCGGTGTGCTTCTCAATTATATGCTTACAGGTAAACTTCCTGCAGAACAGATTTCCTCGGATACCGCCTTTTCTGGTATTATCCTTCGGTGCACGCAGATCGATCCAAAAAACCGTTTTTCTTCTATCGAAGAGCTGCAGTCTGCCCTTAGACACTGCCAGATAAAGTACCCTGCATGTACCTCTGCTGCCAAAACATACAGGCCTTTCCAGAGACTTCTGACTCTGCTCCCTGGCTTCCACAAAAAGAAACCCCTGCATATTCTGTGCAGTATCCTCGGCTATCTACTTCTTATTATCCTAACGGTTTCTTCTCTGGATTTAACCCTTCCATTTGGCTCTGAAACAGCCAGCTACTGGATGATACTGATTTTTCTTTTTTATGTACCTTTTGGAATTTTTGGAAATATTGGAAATTATGAAGCCCATATTAAAAATTTTTCCAACTGGCCTGCCATTTACCGTATTCTATTAAAATGTGCACTGTTTCTATTCTCTTTCTCTATTCTATTTTTATATGTACTTGTATGGGAAGTCATTCTTTGACTTTTCACTGTATAAGAAGCTTCGTTCCTTATACAATAAAGCCCTCCTAAAAGAATATATGCTCTGCATCAAGTATGCTCTGTGCATACCAAAACCCACTTACCTTCTGTATATTAGGTACAGAAGGCTTTTATTATATAATAAGCCCTCCGGGCGGGATACGCACGCCGCAATAAGGAAATTTTACCGCTTTGCGGTATTGCGGCGGCGCGCAAAGTGGGCAAGCCCACTTTGTTCTGCCTTTTCTAAGTATACTGAAAAAGAAAAACAAAAAGAAAGGGAAAATCTATGAAAAAGAAAATTCTTGCAACTTTATTGGCACTTACTGTATGTTTCGGCCTCGCCGCATGTGGAGATTCCTCTGATGATTCTGGAAAAGCCAAAGAGGAGACAGAAGCTCCCGCAGAAGAGGAAGCAGAAGAAGAGACTGTTTACTTCAAAGATGATGTACTTCAGACAGAGGATTGTATCATCAAAATCACCAACACAGAAATTATTCCAGCGGAAAACAATTACAGCCTTGGTGTACCTGCTGTCGTTATTACTTATGAATATACAAACAACAGTGACGAAAACAAGTCACCTGTCGCTGTATGGCCGCTTTATATGACTTTAACGCAGGAAACCGATGCCACCGTTGAAACATTAAATTCTGGGGTTGCTCCGACGGGAGAACCATACGACGCCCTGGTCAGCGCAAGTATGGCTGAAGTAAAACCAGGAGGTACTGTAACCACCTGTATTACCTATAATGCAAACTATGCAGATAAGCCTATTACCTTAACTGCTACTGCCAGCTTTATGGGGGAAGAGCTCGGAACAAAGACAATAGAACTTCAGTAAAAATAGTTCAACCAAAATAGGCTTATCCTTCGAATACATTGAGAAGGTATCCAGGATTATAGACGCGTTCTAAAACGCTCCGTCTTGGATACCTTCTTTTTATAAACACCAAATGTTCGGGTTACATCAAGGGCGCAATCAGTCTTAACACCCTTCCGCACAGTTTCATAAATGGATTACACCTACGCACATCCTCTAGCGTCACCAGCTGACATTTTTCAAGCGTCTCTTGAAAATCCTGTTCCACTTTTGCCACTACGGGATTATCATAGACAAAGACACCACATTCGTAATGTAGATACAAGCTCCTGTAATCCAAATTGATAGAGCCTACTGCCGCTGTGTCATCATCAGACACAAAGCTTTTTGCGTGTACAAATCCTGGAGTAAACTCATAAATCTGTACACCGGACTGAATCAAATCTTTGTAAAATGTCTTTGCCACTGCAAACGCATACCACTTATCCGGTATATGCGGCATGATAATGCTGACCTCAATTCCTGTTTTCGCAACATGTGTCAGCGTATCCAGCATCTCATTGTCCAAAATCAGATATGGCGTCATAATGTGCACATACCTTTTGGCGTGGTTTAAAATATGAAAATACACTTCCTCTCCTACATTTTCATGGTCATATGGACTGTCTCCATAAGGAAGCACGAATCCGCTTTCTTTATCAATATACGGTTTCATTTTTGTCAAATATGCTTTATAGTTCTCTGGCCGCGTTTCTGTTACATTCCACATCTGGAGAAAAAGCATCGTCATACTCTGCACCGCGTCTCCTCGGAGCAGGATCGCCGTATCCTTCCAATAGCCAAACCTTTCTTTTTCATTGATGTATTCATCTGCCAGATTCAGACCTCCTGTAAACCCAGTCTTCCCATCTATCACACAGATTTTTCTATGATCCCGATTATTCTGCGTTGTGGAAAGCACAGGACGGATAGGACTGAACATCTTGCATTGAATCCCCAATTTCCTGATTTCTTTTGGATACCCATAAGGCAAAAGGGACATACTGCACATGCCGTCATACATAAATCGAACTTCCACTCCCTGCTTTGCTTTGGACTTTAGAATTTCAAGGATACTGTCCCACATCTTTCCTTCCGCCACAATAAAATACTCCATGAAAATAAATTTTTCCGCTTTTTTCAGCTCCTCCATAAGAACAGGAAACCATGCTTCTCCACTTGGGAAATACTCCATCTGTGTATTCTGATATGTAGGAAAATCTAATTGATATTTCATATAATAGGCAAGATTTGCATCCGCCGGTTTGCTCTCTCTTAAGTTTTCTATAATTTCCGTTCTCTGTTCCATATAAGGATGGGTTTCAAGCCGCAGTTTATTTAAGCGTTTTCCAATATACCTGGTTCCTATCTGGGATTTCACATAGAGATAAAACAGACATCCGAACGCTGGAAAAATTAGTATCAGCAGAACCCATGTCATATTAAACGCCGGATTTCCTCTTTCATTTATAATATAAACAATGACTCCAGCGCCTATGACCGTCGATATTCCGTATACATAAACCGCATATTCATGCAGGATCGTCGCAACTGTAAGCATAAAATACAGCTGAACCAATATCAATGCCAGAATCAGGGCAGTCCGCCCAAATATCACGCTTAAAATTCCCTTTTTTGCCTTTTTCGCAGCCCTGTTTTCCATTTCCTTTTTGCTCCTTTATACGCTGCCCTTTTTGTGTTCCCCTGCTTAACATGGTATCAGTTTAGCACAAATTACTATATTTGCAAAATAAAAGTTATCAAGCCTTGTCTTTATATAAAAAAAGTATTACAATGAATATTGATTTACCTGTCTTTGCTTTTGTAGGCAGGCAGTCATCTGACAGAAAGGAGACCGTTGCATTGAAAAAGTTTTTAAAATGTTTTTTGGTTCTGGCTGCCGTCGGTACTGCAATCGGACTTATTATTGCATATTTCTGTAAGGGAAATTGTTCAGACGACAATTGTTTAGCCGGAGATGATTCTGATTTTACAGAAGATGAGGATTTTGATTTAGATATTGATTTAAAACCGGTTTCTGACAGGGAATATGTTTCACTTCAGAAAAATGAAAAAGAAAATACAGAAGAAGCTTCAAAAGAAAAAGAATCTGATACGCAGAAGGAAGTTTAATATGTCAAAGGCGATGTTACAAATACAGTATTTCTGTCTGTAACATCGCCTTTTATCTGACTTCATTCCCACGCTTCCTTAAGCAGCTTTACAGCCTCCTGTATTTTCTGTTCTCCCATATTCGCATATCCCAGCAGAATAACCGCCTCTTTTTTTCGCATTTGCTCTTCTTTTTCTTTCCTGTCTCCGACAAAATATTCAGAAAGCCCATATACCTTGATTCCCCTTTGCGCCGCTTTTTCTAGCAGTACTGCTTCTTCCACATCTGAAAAATGAAGCAAAAGATGCACTCCTGCATTTTCGCCTGAAATGCTGCATTTTATTTTTGTCTCCTTCAGGCAATTAAGAAGTGTGTCATGTCTGCTTTTATACAGCGCCCTTGTTTTATTCAGATGCCTCTCATAATATCCGTTTTCTATAAATCTCTGCAAAATCAATTGATCGACTTTAGACACTGTGGAATTTAAAAACCGGCATTTCTCTGTATACAGTTCTAAAATCGGTTTTGGCAAAACCATATATCCCATTCGAATTGCCGGAGCAATCGATTTGGAAAATGTCCCTGTATAAATTACTTTCTCATGTACGTCATATCCCTGCAGCGCCGGAATCGGCTTTCCTTTATAGCGGAATTCACTGTCATAGTCATCTTCAATTATATAACGCCCCGCTTCCTCCTCCGCCCATTTTAGCAGCTCCATCCGCCTCTTGATCGGCATAATAATTCCCAAAGGATATTGATGAGAAGGCATGACAAACGCGATATCCGCCTTTGACTTCTTTAATTCTGAAATGCACATGCCTTTTGCATCCATATCTACCGTACAAACCTCATAGGAAAGGTTTTTAAACAGGCGGTATGCCTGTCTGTATGTTGGATTCTCCAACGCTACCTTATGCGCTGTTCCTATGATTGTAGTCAGAAGCATCAAAAGATAGTCATTCCCTGCTCCCACAATAATCTGCTCCGGCTCACAGTTGACCCCTCTTGCCTGATGAAGATAGCTGCCAATCGCACTCCTGAGCCCATATTCACCCTGCGGATCTCCCAGACGAAATAATTCTGCTTTATCATCCCCCAGGCTTTCCCTGGAAAGCTTTCTCCACGCATTATAAGGAAAGCTTCTCAAATCTACTCCATTTGGCGTAAAATCGTAAGTGTACTGTTGCTTTTTCTTTTTCGTCTCTTCTCCTGTTGTTTTTACAGACCGTTTCAGCCTGTACAGCCCTTCCACATCAGAGACAAAATATCCTCTGCATGGCTGCGCTTCTACGTACCCTTCTGACAAAAGCTGCTCATAGGCAAGCTCTACCGTACTTCTGCTCACCTCTAAATACCGGCAAAGCTGTCTTGTAGACGGCAGTCTTTCCCCACTTTTTATTCTCCCTTCTTGTATGTCCTGTTTAATATAAGCATAAATCTGCTCGTATAATGGAGTTTTCGAATCAGGATGTAGATGAATGGTCAGTTCGTTCATATGTATTTTTCCTTTCTAGACCAAGCTACTTTTTAGAACAAAGTGGGCAAGCCCACTTCAACTCCCCTGCCCCTCACTCTTGATGGGCTTGTTCACTTTGCGCGCCGCCGCAATACCGCAAAGCGGTAAAATTTCCTTATTGCGGCGTGCGCATCCCGCCCGAAGGGCTTTTATATCATAAATTAGTCCGAAGGACTTTCCTATGATATAAAAACGAGGCAGGCTGCCCTTCCATCTTAAAGACACCTGCCATTTCATCTCTTAAATCTGCCGATTTTCTTCTTTTATCTTCTCATTTTCACTATTTCGGCAGCTTAAATGAACTTTTTAAAGAGACAATCCTGTTAAATACGAGTGCTTCCGGTACAGAGTCTTTCGCGTCCACACAGTAATACCCGTTTCTTACAAACTGGAAACTGTCATACGCTTTTGTTCCGTCAAAGCTTGGCTCTACATATGCATCTTTTATCACTTTCAAAGAATTTGGATTTAGGTTTAAAGAACCGTCCTCCTTATTATAAACGCCCTTTTCCTCATCAATCAAATTTTCATACAGCCGTACTTCTGCCTTTTTCGCATAAGGAGCCGGCACCCAGTGAATAGTTCCCTTTACCTTTCTGCCGGTAAACCCGCTGCCTGCTTTCGTTTCCGGATCATACGTGCAGTGTACTTCTGTAATATTCCCGTTTTCATCTTTTACGAAGCTTTCACATTTCACAAAATATGCATGCATCAGACGAACCTCGTTTCCCGGGAACAGCCGGAAATATTTCTTTGGGGGCTCCTCCATAAAATCCTCTCTCTCAATGTATAATTCTCTGCAAAACGGAACCTTCCGACTGCCCAGCTCCTCATTCTCCAGATTATTTGCAACATCCAGATACTCTACCTGTCCTTCCGGATAATTGTCAATTACCAGCTTGATCGGATCTAATACTGCCATCATTCTTGGCTTTTTCATCTTCAAATCTTCCCGAATACAGTACTCTAACATCGCATAATCTACAGAGCTCTGGCTTTTGGATACCCCGCACATGTCCACAAACATTTTAATGGATTCAGGTGTAAAGCCCCGCCTTCTAAGTGCGGCGATAGAGACAAGGCGCGGATCATCCCAACCGTCTACGATACCGTCTTCTACCAGCTTTTTAATGTATCTTTTTCCTGTCACTACATTTGTCAAATA
Source organism: Mediterraneibacter flintii (assembly GCF_055387595.1). NCBI lineage: Bacteria > Bacillati > Bacillota > Clostridia > Lachnospirales > Lachnospiraceae > Mediterraneibacter > Mediterraneibacter flintii. The sequence goes on along the minus strand of NZ_AP031405.1, from coordinate 1,718,774 downwards.
CAGCTTTGCAAATTCAATCTGCCGCGGAGGATTTTTGAATTCGCATTCCTTTACAACCCAGTCATATAACGGCCTGTGATCTTCGAATTCCAGCGTACATATAGAATGGGTAATTCCCTCAATGGCATCCTCTATCGGATGCGCAAAATCATACATCGGATAAATACACCATGCATCCCCTGTATTGTGGTGGCTCATATGCGCCACACGATAGAGAATCGGATCTCTCATGTTAATATTGGGGGATGCCATATCAATCTTTGCTCTTAAAACTCTTTCTCCGTCCTGAAATTTGCCTTCCTTCATCGCAGTAAAAAGCTCCAGATTTTCTTCTACACTTCGATTTCTGTATGGGCTTTCTTTCCCAGGCTCTGTCAGTGTCCCGCGATACTGTCTAATCTCGTCCGGAGATAAATCACAGACATATGCCTTTCCTTTTTTTATCAGCTTTACTGCACATTCATACATTTTTTCGAAATAACTGGATGCAAAGTACAGATGTTCCTTCCAATCTGCCCCCAGCCATTTAATATCCTCTTTTATGGAATCTACAAACTCCACCTTTTCCTTTGTCGGATTTGTATCGTCAAAACGCATATGGAATTCTCCATTGTACTTCTGTGCCAGCCCATAGTTTAAAAGTATGGACTTTGCATGCCCGATATGAAGATAGCCGTTTGGTTCCGGCGGGAAACGAGTACAGACGTGGTCATAAACACCTTCTGCCAGATCTTTATCTATTTCCTGCTCTATAAAATTTTTTGAAACGGTTTCATTTTCCATAATTTCCTCCTAAATTCGAACTTTTACGCCACTAATCTTACCATAAAAAAAGAGGCTTCACAAGGCCTGTCTTGACCTTTCTTATTGTTTCACTTGATGTTTCTTAATTGTTTTTATTTCCCTTTCTCCCTATCTATGGTATACTGAAGAAGTTACTGCGGTTTTATACTGATGTTTAAAGTTCCTGATTTGTATTTTGATTGGAAAGGACTACTTATATGAAAAGAGAAAAATTCGGTTCCCGTCTCGGGTTCATTCTTGTTTCAGCCGGCTGTGCCATAGGGCTTGGAAATGTGTGGAAATTCCCGTACATGACAGGTAAATACGGCGGCGCTGCATTTATTTTAATTTATCTTTTGTTCCTTATTATCCTTGGCATGCCGATCATTGTCTGTGAATTTAGTGTAGGGCGTGCCAGCCAGAAAAGCATTGCCACCTCCTACAATACATTGGAGCCTCCGCATTCACGCTGGCATCACACCCGCTGGTTTGCAATTGCCGGAAATTATATCCTTGTCATGTTCTATTCCTGCGTCGGCGGATGGATGCTTTATTATTGTTTCCGCATGGCGAAAGGAGAATTTCTGAATGCAAATACAGCGCAAGTGACACAAAAATATGAGGCCATGCTGCAGTCTCCAGGTCTCCTTTTATTCTGGACAGTTGTCGTAGTTCTGATTTCATTTGGAATCTGCAGCATCGGCCTGCAAAAGGGTGTTGAAAAGATCATGAAAATCACCATGCTCTGTCTGCTTGCCATTATGGTCATTCTTGCCGTACGCTCCGTCACCTTATCCGGCTCCGCTGAAGGTCTTAAATTTTATCTTGTACCTGACTTTGAAAGAATGAAGGAAAACGGCATCGGAAACGTTATCTTCGGCGCTATGAGTCAGGCGTTCTTTACCTTGAGTATTGGAATGGGCGGTATGGCAATCTTCGGCAGTTATCTGGACAAATCCCGTTCTCTTACAGGAGAGTCTTTGAGCATTGTTCTTCTTGATACCTTCGTGGCGCTCACCGCAGGCCTGATTGTAATTCCAGCCTGCTTTGCTTTTGGCGTAGAACCGGATGTAGGCCCCGGTCTCGTCTTTGTCACGTTGCCGAATATTTTCGCACAGATGCCCGGAGGCCGTCTATGGGGCGCTTTATTCTTTCTGTTTTTATTTTTCGCTGCCCTCTCCACGATTGTTGGCGTATTTGAAAATATTGTCTCATTTGGAATGGACTTATTCCATTTCACCCGAAAAAAATCTGTGGGAATTAATATCGTATTGATCACTTTGTTAAGTATCCCCTGTATTCTGGGATTCAATCTGTTATCCGGATTTCAGCCCCTCGGAGCAGGCACTACAATCATGGATATGGAAGATTTCCTCGTATCCAACAACATCCTTCCTCTTGGTTCTGTTGTGTATCTGCTCTTCTGTACGCATAAGAATGGCTGGGGGTGGGATAACTTTATCCAAGAAGCAAATTCCGGAGAAGGCTTAAAATTTCCTCAATTTGTCCGCGGTTATATGACCTATGTACTCCCCTGGATTGTTGTCATCATTTACCTGAAAGGATATTATGACATGTTCAGTAAACAAAGTACGTCCGTATTTGTCATATGGATGCTGATTGCCTTCTCCTTCCTGTTTATGATACTGGCTGTCAGCCAAAAAAAGAAAAAAATATAAAGTTAATTGACGAAATAGTTCGCGCAAGAGGGCGTGTATTGCAACGTTCGTCAGGGCTTCGCCGGAATTCCTCACTTTTGCAACACACGCCTTCTTGCACTTACACTTTCGCCAGCTTAAGTTTATAATTTCAGACAGAAAAGAATCGACTTCACGCTGCTACAGACTTCCAGTCAGAAGTTTTTCCTTCGTCTATAGGGAAGTGTTCTCCTATATCCTGCCCCGTATCACATATATATCGCCTTCAAACAGATTCTCTTTAAAGCAAATTGCTGATTTATTTTTTCGACTGTACCTGCGGAACGTAGCTCTGCTAGCTGCCATCTATAAAAATATATTTGGCTTAAACTTTCAGCGTTTGCCAATTTCTTTTTTCATAAATGAAGGGCCGATTTCACATTTAGAAATCAGCCCCTTTTGCCTACATTTCAATCTGCGCCAATACGAAACTGTCGGTACGAAACGCCTCGTCCGCCTTCGCCGCAACCTCTGTATGCGCCTTGCTTGCCATCAACGCCTCGAAGGCCGCCTTATCCTTCAAATCAACAATCATAGTAACCACATTACTCGGGCCTGCTAAGCCCAGATTCCTTGCCGCCGTAATCGCTTCAATCTCCGGCACGCTGTCCTTCATCCCGCGCATTTCAGCCATTTTCTTTTCTACCACTTCATCAGACACACCATCTTTTATCGTACACATAAAAATATGACGAATCATCTTTGTCTCCTCCTGTTTTCTTAAAATTTTTCTGCCCAGCTTTTCAGTTCAGAAGCCTTCGCTCTTGCGCCAAAGCGTTTTCCTTCTTTCAGGTTGGCTCCCTTGCAGGAATCTTTGAGCTCTGCATTGGTGTTTCCCATGCCACTCATACCGGATGTAGCAAAGGGAATGACCGTTTTCCCCGTAAGATCATACTGCTCCAAAAATGTGTTGATAATGGTCGGCGCTACATACCACCAGATCGGGAAACCCACGAAAATCCGGTCATACTGTTCCATATTCTCTACTTTCCCCGCTATCGCCGGCCGGAAGGATTTATCCTCCATCTCCCTGCTGCTTCGGCTTTTTTTGTTCGTCCAGTCCAAATCCGCATTGGTATAAGGCTCTGCCGGACGGATTTCATATAAATCCGCGCCGACTGTCTCTGCTAAAGTATTTGCCAGCTTCGCCGTTATTCCGCTGGCAGAAAAATACGCCACTAAAGTTTTGCTCATTTTAGGTACCTCCTTATAAAGATTAAGCTGTAAAAAGATTCCAGACGAATTGTTTCGCACTACGTGCTCCCACAATTCTGCAAAATATTCGGAATCTTATAAATAAACGACGGTTTCTGAAAGTTCTTTTCTCCGGCTATGCGGGGCAAGGGGCCCTGTTCCTTCCGCGGCATAGCCCAAATCGAGCATCATCAGTACTTCTTCATTTTCCGGCAGTGCAAGCTCCTTTGCCATGACCTCCGGATCAAAGAAATTGATCCAACAACTGTCCACCCCGTTTGCCTGAGCCGCCAGCATCAGGTGGGTCGCTACGATTGTCGCGTCCTCCACGCCGGAATCCCGCTTCTCTCCCGGATAAGTAAATACATTCTCCTTATCATACGCGACCACAAGGACTGTGCCTGCCCCGTAACGGCAAGGCGTTACCTTATCGATTTTCGCCAGCCCTTCCTCTGTCTGAACCACATAGATTTTCTGTTCCTGCAGGTTCTTCGCTGTCGGAGCCAGACGTCCCGCCTCCAAAATTGCGTCCAACTGTTCTTTTTCTACCTGCCGTCCGTCGAACTTCTTGCAGGAATACCGGTTTTTGATTACTTCTGAAAATTCCATTTTTCCTTACCTCCCACTTATAAAATCGTCATAAACCACTCCACCGTCTCCGGTTTCTGGTGATGCAAAAACAAGGTTTCTCCGCCGTCCAACGCTTCGATTGCCTTTATGTCCTCCACGCTCAATGAAAAATCAAACACGTTGAAATTTTCCTCCATGCGCGCTCTGCGAACAGACTTTGGAATCACGACCACACCGCTTTGTACAAGAAAACGCAAAGCAATCTGTGCCGCAGATTTTCCGTACTTTTTGCCGATTACGGTCAAGACGGGATTGGTGAATATATCCATCTTTCCTTCGGCAAACGGCCCCCAGGATTCGATCTGCGCCCCGTATTTCTCCAGAAACGGCCTTGCCGCTTTCTGCTGCTGGAACACATGAGTTTCCACCTGATTGACCATGGGGCGGATCTCGCAGAAATTCGCCAAATCCACAAATCGATCGGGATAAAAATTGCTGACGCCGATTGCCCGCGCTTTTCCCGCTTTATAGGCTTCCTCCATGGCGCGCCATGTGCCGTAATAATCCCCAAAGGGCTGATGAACCAGAAGCAAATCGACATAGTCCGTCCTAAGTTTTTGCAAGGATTCGTCAATGGACGCTTTCGCTTTCTCATATCCCGCATGACGAATCCAGACCTTTGTCGTCAGAAACAGCTCCTCTCTCTTTACCGTTCCTTCTGCGACTGCCTGCGCCACCGCTTCTCCGACACCTTCTTCGTTGTAGTACGCCTGCGCGGTGTCAATAGAACGATAACCCACATCTATCGCGTCCAGTACGCATCTTTTGGTTGCTTCGTTGTCAATCTGATAGACGCCATAGCCAAGTATCGGCATTTGTACGCCGTTTCTTAATGTTACATATTCCATGTCGTTCCCTCCTTTATTTCACTTTGAACCGCGCAAAGAAACTCTCCATCTGCGCCGCGTCCTCGTGATTCATAAAAATATTTTCCCCGCGGGCGAACGGCGCCCACGCTTCTATATGCGCCCCATATTTTTCCATGAAACTCCTGTCGTTTCTGTGCTGTTGGAACACATGGGTTTCGAGCTGATTGACCATGGGTTTTATCTCGCTGAAAAGCGCCAAATCCAGAAAGCGGTCTGCATAAAAATTGCTGACGCCGATTGCCCGTACTTTTCCGTTTTTATACGCCTCCTCCATGGCCCGCCATGTGCCGTAGTAATCGTTAAATGCCTGATGAATCAACAGCAAATCGATATAATCGGTTTTCAGCTTCTGTAAGGATTCCTCAATGGACTGTTTCGCCTTTTCATAGCCCGCGTTCATAATCCACACTTTTGTGGTAAGGAATAAGTCCCCGCGTTTTACCTTTCCTGCGGCAATCGCCTTGCTGACCGCCTCTCCCACGCCTTCCTCGTTGTAATAGGCCTGCGCCGTATCAATGGCGCGGTATCCCACTTCAATCGCGTCGGACACACAGCGCTCACATTCCTGCGGACTAATCAGGAAACAGCCGTAGCCAAGCATTGGTATCCTTACCCCATTGCTTAACGTAATGTACTCCATAAAAAACCTCCTAATCTTTCTTCCTTATTTCACTTCTCATAATATCCATTTCCATAATGTTCTGCTCCAGACTATGAATCTGCTCCAAAGTTTCCTTCCGCTTATCGCCCAACATCCGTAACCGTTCTAAATTTGAACACTCTCCGGCGGCAAGTAACTTAAAGTAATAGTGAATTTCTTCTTCGGAAAACCCTATTTCCCGGAGCCGGCATCTTAGTGTCTCCTCTGTTTCCATCACGCCTCCTCTCATCAAAGCGAACACGCCTGCTTCAGCTTCCCGTCCGGCAGGACTTTTTTCTCAAGGAACAAAGATTCCTGCGAAAGAAAAAAACTGTATGTGTACTCCCTTTTGTTTTGTACACATACAGTATAAAAGAACGACATAAGAATGTAAAATGCTTATATTCATACAACCGTCATTCGTTTTTTGCATTTCAATCTTCCGCCATAAACACTCGTAAAATACTTAGCGAAATCCCTTTCCTTCCTCCTGCGCCTTTTGTTCCTGTAAAAATTGAAGAAAGGTTCTCGTCGCCCGAGAAACGACCCGTCCTCTTTTCCACGCCAGCGTTGACCCGACGGATAACTCCGGATCAAGAGGCAAAAATTTCATATCGTCATAATGGCAATCCTGCTCCAGACAGATCACCGCACCTTTTCTTTCACGGGCAACAATCACCGCATTGTGCAGTACATTATAATTTGCGCTGAAATCCATATCCTTGGCAAACTCTCCCGACCATTCTTTCAATTCTGTATGCGCGGGCGTATTGATATGGATAGTAAAGACCAAAGTTCCGACTAAATCACCGGGATATATTGCCGCCTGCTCTGCAAGAGGAGCCTCTTTATGAATCAGGACACCCCACCGTTCTTTTGTCTGCATGGGCAGAGTCTCATACTTCTCCAGTCCAAAGGGTTGTAAAAACAGTCCGATATCCAGCGTTCCCTGTTCCATGCGCTCCTGTATTTCTTCATTGGAACCGCTGTACAGCTCAAATTTCACTTTCGGGAAGCGCTCCTGAAAAACGGTCATATTTTTCGCAAGCTCCCGTACGCTTTTCAGTTCATTACAGCCAATGGAAATAATCCCCGACAGCGTATCCTCATTTTGCGTGACTTCGCTTTTTGCCTTTTCCGCAAGGGACACAATGTCCTGCGCTCTCCTGCGAAATAACATTCCTTCATTTGTGAGTATCACACTGTGATTGGTGCGCTCAAACAGCTTTGTACCAAGTTCTTCCTCCAACTGCATAAGCTGTCTGGAAAGCGTCGGCTGTGTTACATGGAGAAGGCCCGCCGCCTTTGTGATGTTTTCCTCCCTTGCAACCATGAGGAAGTACTCTAAAACACGAATATCCATAAGAATCCCCTTCTTTCTTTATCGTATATATTTGTTTCTCATTCCCAATCAGCAGGCATATGCTCCATTCCCCATTTACAAAAGGATTGTAAAATCGGCATCATACTTTTTCCCATGTCAGAAAGAGCATATTCCACCTTAGGAGGAACTTGGGGATATTCCGTACGGATAATAATTCCACTTTCTTCTAATTCTTTTAACTGACTGCTAAGCATTTTATGCGTTACTTTCCCTAATAAACGCTTTAATTCACTGTATCGGAGTATTTCTTTTTTCCATAACCAAAACAATATGTGCATTTTCCACTTTCCATTTATCAGTGAAATCGCGTATGCAAATGGTTTGACATTTATATTTTCTTTTGTACATTCTTTCTGTCCCATTATATCACTCTCCTTTTTGATAGTATCTATGAAAAAAGTGCGTTCTTTCCTTTTCTGAATCATGCAGTATAATAATAACAGATATGGATGATTGCGTAAAGGAGACGATATGATGGGTTTATTAAATACACCAATTCAAGTCAAAGATTTCGTAATTAAAAACCGCTTGGTTATGCCGCCTATGGCAACTGCCAAAGCAAGTCCGGCCGGAAAGGTGACAAACGAACTTTGTGAATACTACGAAGAAAAATCCAAGGGAGGCTATTTCGGCCTCATTATAACAGAACACAGTTTCATATCCAGGCAGGGAAAAGCTCACAAAGGGCAGGTTTCTATTTCCATGGACAGCGATATAAAAGAGCTGGAAAAAATCGTATCTGTCATTCACAATCACAATACGAAAGTATTTGCACAAATCAATCATGCCGGAGGCGCAACCCAAAAAGAAATAACGGGTTTCGACCTTTTAAGCGCCAGCGCCGTACCTCTGCCCGCTGGAAGAACGAATATGTTTTTGCCAAAAGAAATGACACAAAGTGATATTGATAAAGTGATTGCTGATTTTGCAGAGGGCGCATTCAGAGCCAAAAGCGCCGGATATGACGGTGTGGAAATTCATTCAGCACACGGCTATTTATTAAATCAGTTTTTTTCTCCACTCACAAATAAAAGAACCGATAAATATAGCGGCGCAACCCTTCAGGGAAGAATGGAATTACATCTGGAAATTATTCATGCTGTTCGGAAACGAGTAGGAAATTCCTATCCGATTGCTTTGCGGCTGGGAGCCTGCGATTATATGGAAGGCGGTATCACTATCGAAGACAGTATTGCCGCATGTAAAGAATTTGAAAAGGCCGGAATTGACCTATTAGATATTTCAGGCGGTTTTTGTTCTTATATCTCTCCCAAAACAAAGCGACAGGGATATTTTAGCGAACTTTCCGAACCAATCAAAAAAGCAGTTCATATTCCGGTCATCCTTACGGGTGGAATTACTACGAAAGAAGCGGCAGAAGAATTATTACAGACAGAAAAAGCCGATATGATAGGAATAGGACGAGCCATACTAAGAAATTCTGATTTGGCAAAACAGATCATTCTGTCATTATAAAGACAAATGATTGATACCAAAGATAATTACATAAAATGCCTCTTGGGGAACGCTTCCGCCAAGAAGCATTTTTTCCTTATCTTTTACATTTTAAATGAAAGACTTTCTCTGAAAGTAAGTAAAATTTCAAAACATACGTCTAACCTCCTAATTTTTCATTTCCTCTTCATCCCATGTTAAAGTTACTTTGATGTTCCCTTTTCCAAGAATTTTTTTCAGTTCTGCCTCTGATACCCCTTGAACCTTTCCGATCTTCGTGAAATTCCAAGTGTTTGGAGCATAATAGATGACCAGCAGATTTCCCTCTGACAAAATAACATCTCCTGCAGAAGTTGTAATGTATTTATCATTTTTCGGCAGATGCACTCCAAAATCACCGAATTTCTCCATATGTGCATAGTCTTTCATTTCCATAGTCACAGGTTCTTTTTGCAGTAATTCTTTTACCGCTTCTGCAGAACTATTTTCACACATCTTGACTTTCAACACTGCTCCATGAACTTCTATATTCAACATTGCTTTCACTCCCCTGTCCTTACAGTGATTTCCCAAGAGCATACGCTGCTTTCATATGCTCTGTCTTTTTGGTCAGCTCCGGCGTACCACAGCCAGTTCCCAAAATCATTCCACAATCTTCAAAATTCATATAACGGCATAACTTCTGATAATGCTGTGCTGTATAAGGCATTACATCCTCGTCAGAATCCCATGCCGCAGTGATCAATGCTGTTTTCAAATGCTTGCCGGACAACACCGTTGTATAGCTATAAAACCGATCCACTGCCATTTTTAGCTGAGCTGACATTCCAAAATAATAAATAGGAGTAACAAACACTGCCATATCTGCATGAAGCAAAGCCTCCCTGACAACCGCATTGTCATCTTTAAAAACGCACGTTCCATTCATGCCGCAATGACCACAGCCCATACATGGATGTATATCCATGTGTGCTACATCAAGTACAGAAATCATGTGTCCAGCCTCCTCTGCACCCTTGATAAACTGCTCTGCCAGTAAATTTGATGAGCCCTTTTTATGTGGACTTCCTTCCAAGATTGTAATCTTCATTTCATACCTCCCCATTTCTATAAACTCGTCAGCACCGGATTATTCAGATAATCATATACTCTTTTTACTTCGCTCGGTTTCAATGTGTCCAACATGGACGGACAATTCTTATCCAAAATACAAATCCTTTCCATATCTTCTTCATCCAGTTCAAAATCCCAGATATTCAGATTTTCTTCCATTCTCTCCTTATGGACAGATTTGGGAATAACAATCACTTGATTTTGTACATTCCACCTGAGAATCACCTGTGCGACTGTCTTTCCATGCTTTTCTGCAATCTCTGTCAAAATCGGCTCCGTAAACATTCCCTTTAACCCTTCCGTAAACGGCGCCCATGCCTGAGGCTGTACGCCAAGCTTTCTCATTACTTCCAGATGCTCTGCCCGCTGATAATGAGGATGCCTTTCAATCTGGTTTACCGCCGGAATCACTTCTACGTTATAGCATAAGTCCATAAGACGATCCGGAAGGAAATTGCTTACGCCAATGGCACGGATTCTCCCTGCTTTATACAACTCCTCCATTGCCCGCCATGAGCCATAATAATCGCCAAGAGGCATATGAATCAGATAAAGGTCTAAATATTCCACCCCAAGGGCCTTTAGGGACTCTTCAAACGCCTTCATCGTATTGTCATATCCCATCTGTTGGATATACGCTTTTGTAGTGATAAAAAGCTCCTCCCGGGGAACATTGCTCCTCTGGATTGCCCTGCCGACAGCCTCCTCGTTCTGATAAGAACTTGCTGTATCAATCAAGCGATACCCGCAATCCAGCGCATCCGAAACAGCCTGCTCACACAATGCCAAATCTGATACCTGGAAAACTCCGAAACCTTCCATAGGCATTTCTACCCCGTTGTTTAATTTCATATTTTTTATCATGGTCTTACCTTCCTAAATTTAATTTTTATTCCACAACTTCCACTATGATTGTACCTTGCAAATTCTCTATATTCTCCTTACCAGAAACCACTTCGCCCAACTCATATAAACTGTTTCCTGTTCCAAAATAGTCGTAAAACATTACCACATCCGCCCACGGTGCATAATAGGCCAAAGTTCCTTTATCCGCATTTGCTACTGGCGTATCTGTCACATCCAGTTCCTTTGGCGGGTAAAAAGTTTTCTCATTTGTACTAAAATCTTTTACCTCTAATGTAAGCGGGAGTTGTTCATACAATCCTTTTGCCGCCGTACTGTCATTTAATTGGTAAACAATTTCATATTCCTCATTCGTCACTCTGATTTTCATTGTTTCTGCCCTTTCTCTTAATGCTGTACTCTGTTTCTCTGTACGGTTTTCATTGTTTAATTCAGAGCCGCATCCAGCAAGCCCCATGACTAAAGCCAAAACCACAACGCATAAGCCTTTCACTCTCTCACCTTCCATTTACTTTTGATTTCTCGTTTCTTCTGTTTTTATCATATACGAAGCTCAATAAAATAACAAACAGTTGTTAATAATGAACTATTATCGTTGACAGGAATGATAGGTGAGATATAATTAAGATGAATCCAACAGCAGATATGAGGTGAACTAATGATAGAAACCAGACTTTTACACTATTTTTTAGCAATCACCCGAGAAGAAAATATAACAAAAGCCGCCGAGACATTATTCATAACCCAATCCACGCTCTCAAAACAGATGATGGATCTGGAAAAACAACTGGGAAAACAACTTTTTATCCGCGGTAAACGTAAATTGACTTTAACAGAAGAAGGGCTTTTTCTGCGTGACCGCGCCAGAGAAATTTTACAATTATTGGACAATACAGAAGAAGCTTTCCACATGGATAAAAAAGATTTAAGCGGAAATATTATGATCGGCTGCGGCGAAACTGTTGCCATGGACTATATCGCCCAAATATTTTCAGAATTTCATATACAGCATCCCCATGTAAAAATACGCCTTCACAGCGGGGATGCGGACACAGTATTAGAACGTCTTGATAAAGGACTTATTGATATGGGACTTTTACTCGGTCCAATCCGACAGGAAAAATATAATTACTTAAACATTCATCAAAAAGATGTATTTGGACTTCTAATGCCAAAGGATTGCGAACTGGCCTCTCAGGAGGTAGTCAATATTGACCAATTAAAAACTCTGCCTGTCATTTTAGCAGAACAGACATTTTCCGGACATCAGGAACTAGAATGGTTCGGCGCAGATTATTCTGTAATGAATGTTGTTGGAACTTATAACCTGATTTATAATGCTACCTTTCTAGTAGAACACGGCGTTGGTTATGCCCTTTGTCTTGATCGGCTTGTAAACACCGAAGGAAGAAATCTGTCCTTCCGCCGAATTGTTCCCGAACTTTCTGTAGAACTTTATATCGTAACGAAAAAATATCAGACCTTTTCTCCTGCGGTGAAAATATTTCTGAACAAATTACAGGCGTATGTAGATGAAGCCCCGCTTTAACGGGGCTTTTTATCAGCTCTGACCTCTATTCAACATAACAAGAATCTTATTGCTTTTGATATAACATAATAAGGCTAAACAGCCAATTTAGTTTAACACATTCAATTTAACTTTCTATTCGTTGTTTTAATATCAACAATGCCTGTACAATAATAGCCGCATGATCTACGGCAATTTCTCCCTGTTCTTTGACATAAAGCTTTTGTTCACGAATGAGTCCTGTTCTCTCTTTTTTTTCTACAACTGCCGTTGTTTTTCTTTCCTGTTCTTTATTTTCTAATTGAAGAAGATATTCTGTCTGGCTCCATCCGTCCTTTTCAATATGTTCTGTTTCTTTTAACCCGATTTCCCACCACAGAGCAGCCGCGGCGTCGTCCCCTGCCTGCACCTTCACCTCTGTTTTCTTTACCAGCGCCATATAGGCAGTTGTTATTACCCTTGCTCTCGGATCTCTGTTGTAATTCCCCCAGGTGCCTATCTGCTCCATAGAAATTCCTTGTACTCCTGTTTCTTCCTCTAATTCCCTGCGTACCGTATCGTCTAAATTTTCCTGCAAATTGATAAACCCGCCTGGAAGCGCCCAAAAGCCGATGCTTGGATGATTCTTACGTTTCACAAGCAGAAGATTTAATTCCTCTACATTCTTTATCTGTTCCCCTTCATAAGCAAACACCACTGCATCCGCTGTACAGCTGGGCGTCTTATATTTATATGGATTATAGGCTTTCAGAAATTCTTCCAGCGTCTGTCCACTCTCATTTTTTTCTCCAGTCCCATAAAATGCAGAAATATCCTTTAAAAATGCCGGCATATGAAACTCCTCTCTTTCTCCTACTTGAAAAATTTTCCTACTTTCTCCGTAAGACTTATAAAATAAGCGATTTCCTCCCTGTTCTTTTCCTCTGCTTCCAGTAAAATACAATAGTCAGGAATCCCCGTCAGCTTGTCGTTGGCGGCAGACCAATCTCTTACTAATACTTTGCCTAGCCCTTCTGTATCCTCTAGCTTGAAGTGCATTCCTATCTCAATATTGTTTTTCATCGCATCCAGGAAACGACAGAAATACGGTCTTTTGGCCTTCTTACTTTGTTTCAGAAAAACGAGCATTTCTTTCAGTGCGTCGCAAAGCGGCGCTAATTCTTCTCTTTGCGGTACTCTCATACATTTTCTCTATATCTGTACTGGTTCTACACCTCAAACTCTTAGTATTCAGTATACCACATATTTCTGACATTTTATCGTATTGTAAAAAATCGTTGCATTTTTATTATGTTTCCTTTTAACTGCATTCACAGCCGCCTCGGCTGCCTCCTTACAATACACGCATTGCTTATTCTTTTCCCTTTATTTTCCATCCTTCAGCAAAAATCTGCAAATTCCACAGTTTTGCGTACAAGCCATTTCGGGCAAGAAGCTGTTCATGGGTACCTTGCTCCACAATCCGACCTTGCTCCAGCACAAGAATAGTATCGGCCCCTATCACTGTTTTCAGGCGATGGGCAATCACAACAACCGTACGACCTTGCACAAGACGGCTGATTGCCTGTTGAATTTCCGCCTCATTTTCGGGATCAAGGGATGAAGTTGCCTCATCAAGCAAAACAATCGGTGCGTTTTTCAATATTGCCCGCGCAATAGAGATTCTCTGCTTTTCACCGCCGGAAAGCGTGGAACCGCCCTCGCCAATCATTGTGTCAAAGCCCTCCGGCATTTTCATAATGAAATCATAGCAGTTTGCAAGGCGGGCCGCATTTTCAATTTCCTCTTGAGTAGCGTCCTCTTTTCCGTAGCGGATGTTATTTGCCACACTGTCCTGGAACAAATACACTTCCTGGAAAACCATAGAAATGTTTTTCATCAATTTTTCAGGCTCCATTTCCTTTTCATCAGAACCGCCAAGCAATACTCTGCCGGACGTAGGGTCGTAGAAACGGGCAATCAGCCGCAGCATTGTACTTTTGCCTGAACCGGACGGCCCTACAATGGCAGTCATGGTTCCTGGTTCCAGCCGGACGCTTACATCATGCAAAACCTCTTTTTCACCGCGTCCCGGCACGCCTTCGCTTTTGTTTTCAGCGAGATTCGCCTTGTAACTAAAGCTCACATGTTCGAAACAAATTTCATGTCCTTTCGGGGTATCGCCGCTGCCTGTCATTTCCGGTTCGTTCAGCAGGGTACAAATCCGTTCTCCCGACATACTGCACATCATCAGTTCTGAATAATTCATAACGGCAACAGTCAGTGGGTCAAACACACGGGTTCCCACCAGTAGAAACAAAGCAAACTCCGGCACCGTCAATGTACCGCCGTCAACAAGAAATACGCCAACTACTGTCATAAGAGGTAAACCGCAGCGAAGAAACGCCGCCGCAACCAGATTCAGAGGGCCAATTTTCCCCTCCACCTTGATACAAGCATCCCTGTAGTCTGTACAAGCCTTTTTTAGTTTTTCAAAATTTGTCCCCTGCATATTGTAGGACTTAATAATACGCATCCCATACAGATACTCTTGAAGCTTTCCCGCCTGATTCACTCTCGCTTGTGAAAGCTGCGTATCCAGCCGCCTTTCCAATCCCTTCATTCCAAACATAATAAGAAGCGAGACAGGAAAGCCCGCAAACATGGCAAGTCCCATGCGCCAGTCTACAGCCAGCAGAGCGCCGGAGGCAATCAACGCCATAATTGCTCCGCTGATAATCTGCGGCAGGATGTGCGTCATAGCAGATTCGGTTCGGGAAAAGTCATTCATCATGGTATTTCCAATTTCGCCGGATTTTCGGCTCATAAGAAAGCCCAACGGCAGCCGGCGGATGTGTTCGGCCAACTGAATCCGGCCGTTGGCGGACGCCATAAAACCATCCCTGTACGTTAATTTGCAGGCAATATTCTCAAAAATCCATGTAACAGCAAAACAAATCAGCATAACAGCCCATGCCGCCCACAGAGAATTGCCGTTTGGTGTCCCGCTTACAAAATACTTATAGATCTGACCGACAATATAAGCCAGACACAAAAATGGCAGTAAGTTTGACAGATTTGCAAGGGCGTTCCAAAATACCGGCTTTAATAATCGTTTTGGTTCATTACAGGTAATAGCATTCAGCAATTGTTTCATTCTTCCGCAATCTCCTTTCTGTCTTTTTTACCGGATGGCACAGGCGTGTCCTCCTGAGGATTTCTGTCCCGAATGCTCCATGTATCCGAGTTGACGCCCGCCTCCCACATAGAAGCGTACAGCCCTTGCCTCTTCAAGAGTTCCTCGTGTGTGCCGTATTCCTTAACCTGCCCCTTATCTATCACTAAAATTTGGTTGGCATTGCAAATTGTTTTCAGCCTGTGGGCAATCATAATCACTGTCTTATTCTGTATCAGAGAGCTTAACGCGATCTGTATTTCATGTTCGTTCTCGGCGTCTGTATAGGCGCTGGCCTCATCCAAAATCAAGATGGGTGCATTTTTCAGAATTGCTCTTGCAATAGACACACGCTGCTGCTCTCCACCAGACAGATATACGCCGCAGTCACCGATTTTCGTCTGGTAGCCATTCGGGAGCGCCATAATAAAATCATGGCACCTGGCAGCTTTGGCAGCCTGTTCTACCTGCTCTTGCGTGGCATCCGTTTTTCCAAATGCGATATTGTTAAAAATCGTGTCTGAAAATAAAAAGCTCTCCTGAAACACAAATGACATTTGCTCCGTTAAATCATAAACCGACATATCCTTAATATTGACGCCGCCAATTTCAATACTGCCAGCCGTCACATCCCAAAAACGAGGGATTAGCTCTGCAATCGTAGACTTTCCTGCACCGGACGGGCCGACAAGCGCAGTAATCTCTCCTTGTCTGGCGGAGAAGGAAACATTGTCAAGAATTTTCCGTCCCTCTTTTTCGTATGAAAAGGACACATTATGGAAAGAAATATCGAAGTCCGCCGAGGTTTTACTCCGCCGGTTCAGATCTTCTCCCTGCCCTGACGGACTTTCCTTATATGACGATTCTGCCAGCGGTTTTTCGTTCAACACTTCCTCCACACGCTTTACACCCTCGGTAATGACATTCATGCTCTCGGAAAAACTGCGCAGCTTTAAGGTTGGCGCGGCTGCTCCGGGTCCTAAAATCAAGAAAAACAAAAACGTCACCATAAATGATACATCATCTGGATTTCGTAAAAACAGAAGCAGACCGACAGGTACAATAAAAGTAGCCGCAGACAGTACAAACATCCGAAAGAGAACAAAACCGGGCCGAATTACTTCGGTCATTTTGGCAGTGAAGTCTCGATAGCTGATAATATCGTCGTAGAACTTCCGAAAGGATTTTACGGTCTGTCCAAATATTTTAATGGAAGGCATCCCTTGTACATATTGGATAGAAGAAGAACTGATTTTTTCCAGTGCGTCAAAATTTTCTTTTAAACCGCCGCTTTTTAAAATTTTTAACATCACTGCAAGCTGGCAGATAAAGCCGACTGCTATTGGAATCAGACACGCCAGCGCCAGCCAGACATTTTGGGAAAACATGATGATAAACATAGTAAGCAGCATAACAAGGGTGCTTACAAAATCCGGCAGCTGATGGGCCAGAAAGGTTTCAATCTGTTCCACATCTGCGTCCAAAACCTGTTTTGTTTTTCCGATGGAATGTTTGGTAACATACCCCATCGGAAGTCTGCCGATATGCTCCGCTACTTTCAAACGGACGCCGCAGATTACGCGGTATGCAAAGGTATGGGCCATCATACCACCAGCGTAAGCCAACCCATACCCGACGAGCAGACCAGATAGCCCATACAGAGCCCAGCGAATCATAAATGCTGTGTTTAGTGCTGCGCCGGTAGCTGTATGGCGCAAAAGCTCCGCCATTACCTGATAGACGGACAGAAACGGAACCAATTGAAACAGTGTTCCGAGTACGGAAAAAAGAACACTGGCCGCAAAAGATGTATTCTTTTCACCGGAAATTTCCAACAGTCGGGGAATCCCCTGTTTCGACTTCTCCTCTTTTTTGCCGGAGGGCGTAGAGGTATCCCATGTGATTTCATTTTGCTTCATCTTTCAAACCTCACTTTTCTTTTTTTACAGACCGAATTCGTTCTGTACCCCTAAAACGACACAACGGAAATGCTCCTTGCGGAACATTCCCGTTGTGATTGTCATATATGAATTTGTTTTAAGGTCAATAAAATAGTTGGTCGGTGATTTTTAATATATTTTCTAAATCATAAGAACCACCGCTGCCAGTAAATTTGTTATTGTAGATCATTCCCCATGCGCCATATAACACAAAGGTTGCAAAGGCTTCTGCATTTTCCTCCGTAATATGGAAACGGTTATTCAGCCGGTTTTCCCGTATGCCCTGTAAAATAAATTTGGAATAAGGAGCAGCCATACGTCCCAGCATGTGCACCAGATCATAGAGTTTATAGGACGTATCAGAAATAGCGGTCTTATCCTGCGGAACAAAGCGTTTCATGTAACCTTGTATATCTTCTTCAACCATGCTGCGAAAAACGGACAGCTTTTCATCAAAAGGAACCGCTTCATCCTCAAGCATCTTGCATTTCCGTTCCAATCGCCGGGTAATATACTGATCCATAGCTGCAATATAAATATCCTGCTTAGACTTGAAATAGTAATAGAACATCCCTGGCGCTCCGCCTACTATCTGCAAAATATCCCGAACGGAAACCTCCTCATAGCCTTTTTCTGCAAAAAGTGCAGAGGCAACATCAATCAATTCCTGGCGTCTGACTTCTGGCTTTTTACTGTTCTTTTTCAGACCACACACCTCCCGTCTGTTGCGAATGAATTTTTACGAACCTAAACTTTAATATAGAAACTTATTTATACAGAACGAGTGTCTATCTGAAATATACTCTTATTAACCCAAATTGTCAAGCCGCCGCTGCCAAAACACTTTTTCCCGCAACGGCAGATTTTTTATTTCCGCAGCACATGAATTTCCTGTTCACCGGAACAAAGGATTTCTGCATGTGTCTCTACGCGGGTAAATCCTGCCTTTTTGGCCGCCGCCGGAATTTCTCCCGCTTTTACTCCCATATCCATACCATTGAGATAATAAGGCAGGTATCCCGTTACCATATCCCAGGGATTGGATAAGTCCGGTGCAATCCCTTCGCTGATCACCAGCAGTACGCCATCCGGATTTAATGCGTCATAAAACTTTTTCAGCAGCGCCTCCATATTTCCTTTGGCAAAAAGCATGATGGAAACAGCTAAAATCAAATCATAGCCTTCTCCGACGGGATCCGTAAGGAAATTCCCCTGCCGTACTTCGGCCTGTCCCTGCAGCCCCATACGTTCGATAGATTCCTGAATAATCTGCGAAGGAATCTGATCAAAGAGCAGGCCGCTGCGTTCTGGATGATCGCCGATCACTGAAAGCCCCAAAAGCCCTGTGGCACACCCTACATCCAGTACCCTGCGGATAGCATCGTTTTCCGGCAATGCGCGGACAATACGCAGGAGCTCCTGCTGACGGTAGCCCTCTTCTGACATCCTAAGCATTTGTCCGTACTGAGCGAAATCCAGATTCTGCTCCATTTCCATCTGCGGCATAGGCTGCGGGCCTTCGGCAAGGAGTTTCTTTACGTCCATCGGAACCATGCCCTCGTTCTGTCCGTAAAAGAGAATAAATCCCCCCAAATATTCCGGACTGCTCTTAACCAGGTATCGCATGGATTCTTCTGTATTTTTATATTGTCCCTCTTCCTGCTTCACAAATCCCAGAGCAGACAAGGCTCCCAGCAAATACCCTGTATTGGCTGTATTCCACCCCATCTTTGCGGCCAGATTTTCTGCCGTTACCGGTTTAGTAAGCTGAGAAAAAACATCCAGTTCCAAAGCAGCATTCACCAGCTTGCTGTAAAGATTAAGATACGGCAGCCGAACCAGCTGCTCCCATACATTTACATGATTCATAATTTGTCTCCTTTTCTTTGCATTAATAGTTTGGATTCTCACCAAATACTTTCCATAAAACTTCTGCCCCCGTTTTATCCAAGGGCAAGAACTGTTCCATTTGTCCGGACCGAAGCACCATCAAATGACTGGCACACTTCAGAATCAGCTCAGAATCGTGGGAAACGATAAGTGAGCATTCTGCCTGCTCGTTTGCTCTTTGAATCAGCCGCGCTGTACGAATCAGGTTTTCCCCGTCCTGCCCACTGGTAGGTTCGTCATAGAGCAATAGTCTCCGGCCGCTGCACAGCGCCACAGCCAAAGACAGCCGCTGCTGCTGGCCGCCGGAAAGCGAACCTGGATGGCGCTCTCCCATTGTTCCAAGCCCCATCTCCTCCAGGAAGCCAGAGCCTGCACTCTCTGTCAATTCGGGATGATTCAGCATCACTTCTCCCAGTACTGTATCGGAAAAAAGCTGATGCCCCGCCTCCTGCATCACCAGATAAGCCATTTGGGGCAATTTTTTGAAGGGAACCAGTCTGCCGCCTAAACGAATTTTACCTTGATGCCTCAACAGCCCGCATAGACATAGCAGCAGTGTGGATTTTCCCATACCATTTTCTCCAATGACCGCCACAATCGCTCCTTTCGGAACAGAAAGACGGGGAATCTCCAACACCAATTTCCCTTTACGCTTACAGACAAGACTTTCAACCTCCAATCCTGTCTCGGCTTCTGGTACTTTTCCGCCCTCGGGGTACATGGAAAGCAACTGTTCCCTGCAAACTGCCCGCAGCCCCAAACGGCGGCGCTTCGCCTCTGAAAGATCGACGAGTTCTACGGGTGCATATTCTCTCTGAAGGCGCCCCTCCTCCATCAGAAGATACCGATCTGCAATGCCATAGAGATACCATAAGCGGTGTTCCGAGATTACAATCGTCGTTCCGGCTGCTTTCATCATCTGAATGGATCTCCGCAGCCGTCTGATCCCTGACATATCCAGATTGGAGGAAGGCTCATCCATTACTACCACCTGCGGCCGGGCCGCCCACGCGCTGCCGCAGGCAATTTGCTGCTTTTCTCCCCCTGACAGCGCGAAAATATCCCGATCCAGAAGATTTTGCAATTTCAGTTCCTCCGCTGCTTCCCTGATACGTTCCTGCATCTGTTCACGCGGCATATTCTGATTTTCTAACTGGAAAGCCAATTCCCCTGTGGTGTCCATGTGGAAAAACTGCGTACGCGGATTCTGGAACACACTCCCCACCACCCGGGCGATTTCCGGCAAACTGGCTGCAGCAATATCTATTCCGGCAGCCGTTGCGCTTCCTTTTAGTTTCCCTCCATAGAAATGTGGGATCAGACCGTTGATTGTACGCAGGAGCGTAGTCTTTCCACAGCCGCTGCGTCCGCAGAGGACGACACACTCGCCGGAGGCGACACGAAGGGAAATATCCCGCAGGGCAAATATTTCTTCTCGGCCCGGATAGCCATAAGAAAGACTTTCAAATCGAAGCATTCAATCCCTCCCTTCTACCAAAACAGATTCCACACAGTAATCGCTATGGAAACTGTCAGAAAAATCCAGTCTGCCGCCCGCATCTTCACCTTCCTGTAACTGCTGCGAGGTCGGTCTTTGTCAAAGCCTCTGGCCATTACCGCTGCAGACATCTCATCCACAACTGTAGAACACTGGAGTAAAAAGGGTACCAGCACCATTTCCAGCATAACCATAGGCTTGCGCAGGAAATTTCCCCAGCTCACTGCCAGCCCACGCAGCTTCATAGCCTGACTCACTGCCTGCCATTCCTCATTCATAGTAGGAACAAATCGGAACATCACCGCCATAGGCATGATAACAACCTCCGGCAAATGCATAGCCATAAAAGCGCTGATATATTCTCCCACCGTAGAAGTCCTGGTTACCACATAAAACGAAATAAACAGCGGCAAAAGAAAACGAAGTACATTGCAGGTAAGTAAAACCAGATACTGCGCTGCTCCGGTAAACCTGTTTACAAGGAAGGCATCTCCCAAAGACATGGCAGCAAACAAGGCAGTCGCCAACAGCACTCCTTTCCACCGCCGGCAAAGCAGCAGAGTGAACAGACACACAGCAAGCAGGGTAAGCTCCTGTATCCGCGACATACCGGAAAAGACACTCAGACAAACGGCTATAAATACTGCCAGCTTGCTCCGCGGATCCATCTTGAACCCAACTCTCACGCTATTCCTGCCTTATCAAAATGTTTTTTCAGAATCCGCTTTCCAAAAAGTCCTCCCAACAGACCACCCAGCAGTGCCAGCCCTACAAAAATCAGTATGATCCAGCTTGGAGTCAGGCGGTCAATAGTCTGGGCATATTGTTCACCGTAATAGACAGCGCATGTCTTAAGAAAAGCGTCCTTTGCCAGAAGCAAAGAGAAGAACGGCCCCATAGCGGTAAGGTTAAACACGCAGTAACTTACCAAAAGCGCATTGGGAGATTTTCGTCGGCCCTTTGCCAGAATTATCTCCGCAAGGAGCCCCCATACCACAGCGGCAATCATAGGATAGATACTCGCCATAGATGTAATGAGGCCCACCAGGACAGCCAGAATCAGTACTGCACCAGTACGGGGAACCTTCACACAGTAAAGCATATATACTGTGCCAAGCAGAATACCTGCGATAAGCGGAGTAGCCAGATACAAAACTGGCACAATGGGCAATACCATCACCGCCAGCATTGTAAGCAATACCAGGTAGATAGCGGCAAACGCGCCGGCTGCGATCACGTCTTTTGTTGTCAGCTTAGATTTCATATGTAATTACCTCTTTCTATAAAAAGTTGTTAGTTAGTTGCTACTAACCAACAGTATAACAGACTTCTTTTTGACTCTGCTACTCCAAAAGGATTATGAAACAGCTAAAATGCTCCAAAAAGTCAAAAAAATACTCCTCTTTTTCGAGGAGTATGCTTTTACCGATTTTCTTTTTTATTTCGATATTGCAGAGGAGTTATACCCATCACATCTCGGAAAGCATCGGCAAACTTACTTGCGTTCTGATAGCCACTCTCCTGTGCAATATCCCCTACTTTTTTATCCGTTTCCGTCAGAAGCGCTGCTGCCCGATGCATTTTATACCGTTTTAGATAAGCGTAAGGCGTCTCCCCATAAATTTGTTTAAATCCTGTCTTTAATTGGGTCAGGCTTAAACCATGTTCACAGGCTAGCTCCCGCAGTCCCGGTCGTTTCTCCGTATCCTCCAGAAGATGCTCCTTTACGTGCTTGATTTTTTCCGTCACACTCTTTGGAATATAATCTCGATTTTCTTCCAGCACTGTCTGCCTGTTCTGGAAATAGTACAGTAATTCCAGCAACTTTAAGCGTAAAAAAGGGAGCTGCGGGTCATGGAGGGAATCATATATCTCCTGGTATATCCTCTCCGTCGCTTCATTGCGGCGGAACAGCCGGCAATGCTTTGCAAGCGAATATTTTTCAAATATTCCCCGAGCATTGATTCCAAAGGCAGAAAACTCCGGAATACCATCGCACTCTTCCGGAATCAGTGATATGGTAGAGCCCAAATAGTACCGCAATGGAAAAGATGCTCCGATGGGCGGACGGAGCATACTGTTGAGCGCGGTATCTCCCTCACCCATATAGACATAATTTCTACAGTCAAACACACACTCAAACCGCCCTTTAACGCAATGATGAATACAAACGACATCCTGCTCCATCCCCTCCTCAAAACAGGTCTCACACACAAAATCTGTCACCATCAGATGAACACCAGAGAAAATCTCATACACCCACAGATCGGCATGGCCTTCCTCCACAGGATAGGTAGCATGGGTCACAAAAGGGGCCGGCCCCGGTGATTTAATTTTATCCCGCAAATATCTCAATTCCTGCATATCGGCTTGTCTCCTTTTTTGTAATTTTCCTGTCTCCTGTCACAGCCGTCTTTCCTTTGTTAAAAAAGAATGTGCAAGGTCACTGACTCAATTATAGCACTCTACTTACTTTTTGAACAGCCATCTGTCAGACGCCAGCTTCCCGCCTGATTCTGTTCCTCCCACAGCCGGGCGTAAATTCCGCCCTGCTCCAACAGTTGTTCATGTGTTCCCTGCTCGGCTGCGCGTCCGTTTTCCAGTACAATGATATTATCAGCACTCATAATAGAACGCAGGCGATGTGCGATTACAATAACTGTTTTCTCTTCCACCAGCGCGGAGATCGCCTGTTGGATCATAACTTCATTTTCCGGATCCAGGGATGCCGTCGCCTCGTCAAGCAGAACGATGGGCGCATCCTTTAAAAGTGCGCGGGCAATGGATATTCTCTGTTTTTCGCCGCCAGACAGTGTAGAGCCTCCCTCGCCTATGACCGTCTTATATCCGTCGGGCAGCTCCATGATAAAGTCATGGCATGCCGCCGCTTTTGCAGCTTCTATGATCTCTTCCATGGAAGCGTCCGGTTTCCCCATACGGATATTTGCTTCTACCGAATCATGGAAAAGATATACATCCTGAAAGACCACACTCACCCTGCTTAGCACCTCGTCCGTTTTCATATCCCGCACATCTGTTTTGCCTAACCGCACCGTTCCTTTCGTCACATCCCAGAAGCGAGCCGCCAATCGAGTGATAGTGGATTTCCCTGAACCGGACGGGCCGACCAGAGCCGTAATACTCCTCTCCGGAAACTTAAGCGACAGGTCATGTAACACTTCTTTTTCTCCATAGGCAAAGAAGACATGTTCAAACGTAATGTCCGCCCCTTTCGGGTTCTGGCCGTTTTCCGGCTCCGGCAGGGACTTTTCCAAAAACAGCTCTCTGATACGCTCCCCGCTGCGGCGAGTGCGTGAAAAATCAGCGATAAAGGTAAACAAAGTAAGCACCGGCTCATAGATCGTGAGCGTCAGAATCATAAACGCCAGATAATAAAACGGCTCTAATTCTCCGCTGGTCAGAAGGACTCCGCCGGCCAGCATCACTACACCGATCCCGCAGCTTAACACGAAACGCCCGATCATGCTGACTGGAGCTGCCGCCCCTGTCTCCATGTGGATCGCCGCGCTGCGCTCCTGTTCAAAAGAACGTTTCAGGCTTTGAAATCGTTCCCCCGCCACATGGAAAGCGCGGAGAGTCTGTATCCCATTCACATATTCCAGAATGCCGGACGCCACCTCTCTTTGTGCCTTTTGCAGCTCTACGCTGATCCGCCCCATACGGTGCAGGCTCACAAAAGCAAACGGAAGCGCCAGAGGAATAACCAGAAAGACGGCAAACGTCATACGCCAGTCGAATATGGCGAGCAGCACAGCTGCCAGAGCAAATCGGATCAAAATGACTGCCACCTGCGGAAGCATCATCTGCGACACATCTCCCACAGTCTGATAGTCCCGCAAAAGTACGGTCGATAAGTCTCCCGCGTCCCGTACAGAATAAAATCCCATAGAAAGCTGCCGCAGATGTTCTCCCAAAGTGATCTGCGATTCCTTGATGATCCCCGCGTATCCTGTGCTTGCGTCTATGTAAGTTTTCTGCCGTATAAAGAAATATACGATAAGCTGTGCTAAAAATCCTCCCGCCACGAGCCAGAGCGCTGTCGTCGGAAGTGAAGCTTTCGTCTGCTCTAACGGCGTCAGCAGATAGTAGACAGCTCCCAGCATCAGCCCGTATGGGACAGACATCACGACACTGTCAAACAGACACCACAGCATAAGCTTCAGGTATTTCTCCTGCTGCCCCAGAGTCATCATACGAAACCATTCCTTTATCTTCATCCCTTTGCCACTCCTTTCCCAATGCTCCAACGGTCTCGCCGCCGGTCGGCTTCTACAAGATTCCTGTATGTCCTGCATGAGGAAAACAACTCCTCATGCGTTCCGGCTCCAACCAGGCACCCTTTCTCCATCACTAAAAGCTGGTCTGCCCGTTCCACTGTTTTTAGACGGTGCGCGATCATCAACACCGTTTTACTGTGGGACAGCTCCTTGAAAGCCGCCTGTATCTTTGACTCATTCTCCGCATCCGCATAGGCGGTCGCCTCGTCCAATATCACGATAGGCGTGTCCTTTAAAAATACTCTTGCAATGGCAAGGCGCTGTTTTTCTCCGCCGGAAAGATACGCATTGTCCTTCCCTACTACAGTCTGATAGCCGTCGGGCAGCGCCATGATAACGTCATGGATTCCGGCATTTTTCGCCGCCTGCTCCACCTCCGCCATAGAAGCGACGGTATTTCCCATTCGGATATTATTTTCGACCGTATCCGTAAACAGTACAGAATCCTGAAAAACGTACGACACCAGATCAGCAAGACGATCCGGTGGAATCTCACAGATGTCCACTCCCCCGATCTTGATACTCCCTGCCTGTGGTTCATAAAAACGCAGTAAAAGCTGTGCCAGAGTGGATTTTCCCCCGCCGGACGGCCCCACCAGTCCGGTAACCGTTCCTTGAGGTAGCCGAAACGAAACATGCTCCACCGCCGGAGCATTTTCATTATAGGCAAATTCCACATCTGAAAACTCCACGTCAAAATCGGCAGGAGCACCTGTTCCATTCTTGTCCGGCTCCGGCTGGTGTAAGATGTTATCTATCCGTTTGACCCCCTCCATGATGCGGTTGGAGAGAATTACCATCTGCATCATATTTTCCAACGGCTCTTTCAGACCACCGCCCACTAAAAAGAACAGCAGAATAACCGGAAGAAAGTCGAGATAGCTGTCCGCGTAAGGAATCAGCAGCAAAGCCGCAGGCAGAAGAAAGAGAAGCTGCGCCCCGAAGAATGCATAGTATGCTCCCATTGGTTTGGCGTTGGCACGCGCCGTCCGATCCACCACGTCCGTAAAATGATCCAGATCCTCCTCATATCTTTTGAATGCGCTGAGCGTCCGGTTAAATACTTTCACTACGCTCATACCATGAATATACTCCACGATCGTTCCCTGCATCTGTTCCTGCGCATCGTGAAGCTCCACCTGAAGCGCCGCCTTATCCGGCTGACGCAGGCAGGACGCCAGCATACAAACAGAGATCAGTATAGGCAGCAGCGTCACCAGCGCCAGCCTCCAATCCATGTAAAATAAATACAGCAGGGTAAATACCGGCGTCGCTACCGCTGCGGCGATCTCACACAGATGATGCGCCAGAAACGCCTCAATCTGTTCAGAGTCATCGGAGACGATTTTTTTTATCGCCCCTTGTGTGGTACTTGTAAAGTAGCCGGAGGAAATACGCCCCAGCTTTTCCATCAGTTGAAGCCGCAGCTCATAAATAATATCATACGCCGCCGTATGCGATAATGCGGACGAAGCATAGGCGCAGATACCATATACCAGCGCCGCTGCGAAAGTAACGGCGCAAAGCGTAAACAGCTTTCTCTGGTCTATGTCTCCCACGCTTGTATAATGCTTCAGCAGTTCCGTCACTGCTCCGTAGATTGTAAAAAACGGTACGATCCGCGCCGCGGAAGAAAGTACGGCCAGAATGCAGGCAAGCGTCAGTTTATTCTTCCTCTCTCCTGCCAGTTCAAACAGACGGGCAATCCCCTGTTTCTCCTTTTTTGATGTTTGTTTCATATCCTCCACCCTTTCTTGGTTAGTAATATCTAACCAGCAGTCAAAAAAGAAAGACGCAGTCAGGCGTCCTCTTCAAAGATCAATGAAAACAGCAGTTCATAAATATGCTCCAGTGTTTTATCGAGAGCATCCGTATGAAGAGCGTCCCTGTTGACTTTAGCCATTGCCATGATCTTAATCAGATTCGCGGCCACATGGATATCGACATCCTCGCGCACTCCTTCCATATGAGCCAGCAGTCCCTCCATGATCTGCCTCTCTCTCTGGTCATAGACTGCGTCATCCGGAGTTGTACACTCAGAAGATGAGGCGTTTCGCAGCTTCTCCATATCCTCTGCCGTAAGATACTGATAGATACTGTTCCTGCTGAACACGATCAGCTTTAAATACTCTCGGCCTTCAGCGGCAGTCATTTTCTCCCTGCCGTCCAAAATCTGTTCAAAATACCGTTTCACCCTGTCTCTCTGGTATTCCATAATATCAGTCACAAACTCTTCCTTAGAGGAAAAAAAGTTGTAAAAGGTACTCTTTCCCAAACCGGCTGCCTTTGTGATCTTTTCCACCGACGCATGCGTCATACCATGCTGCTTAATGAGTTCAAATCCTGCGTCCAGCATTTTAATACGCAGATCCTCCCTCTGGGTGGTAGTAAATATTTTAGGCGACATAGTCTTTCACCTCCATGTCCATTTTGCGACCGTTATTTTTATTTTGGTCGCATTAAAACTATACCATGCCGCCGTAAAAGCGTCAATACTTTAGCGACTATTTTATTTAAAATATTCGTTTTTTTTTATTACCCCTCCTTATACAGCCCACCCCATGCTTTCCTGCTGGATATGATATAATTTCTGATATAAGCCTTGCTTTTTCATCAATTCACTGTGCGTGCCACTTTCTACTAATTCTCCATTTTCTAAAACAAAGATCTGATCGGCATCTACTACAGTCCTCAGCCGATGGGCAATCATAATGACCGTCTTTCCTTCGATTAACTTTGCGATTGCCTTTTGAACCAGAACTTCATTTTCCGGATCAAGCGATGCGGTTGCCTCATCTAAAAGAATGATAGGCGCGTTTTTAAGTAATGCACGTGCGATAGAAATACGCTGACGTTCTCCACCGGACAATGTACTTCCGTTTTCTCCTAAAAGTGTTTGGTATCCCTCCGGCATTTCACAAACAAATTCATCACAGTACGCTGCTTTCGCTGCTGCAATTACCTGTTCATCTGTGGCATTTGGATTGCCGATCCGTATATTATTCATAACCGTATCATTAAACAGGGTAACATCCTGAAACACAAAAGACATATAGGACATCAGACTTTCTGGTTCTATAGTCTTTATATCTCTCCTTCCAATCGTAATTTCTCCTTTTTGAACATCCCAAAAACGTGCAATTAGTTTTGAAATGGTACTTTTTCCACTTCCGGAAGGTCCTACAATCGCTGTCACGCTGCCCTGTGGAATTTTACAGGAAATATCTTTAATTACATTTTCCTGATTATAAGCAAACGTAACATGCGAAAGTTCTATGTCACAATTTTCTACTTCTTTTTCTTTTCCTTCCATAGCTGGAGTTGTCAAAAGCGTCCGCATACGGTTCGTAACAACATTCAAATTCAGCAGGGAAGAAAGGTTGGCAAGAATGGACAAAATAGGACCATAAATGCGCGTTACCATCAATAAAAACATCAGTAGAGGAAGCAACTCAATCTCTCCGCTTGTCAATAACAATGCCCCAACAAAAATAGTAATGCCAATACCAGCCTGCAGTATCATGCTTGCGCTGGACATAAAGACGCCAACTGCCATTTCCACTTTGACCGCAATTTTTTTCATAGCTAAAAGAGCATGATCCAAAGACTTAAAATGAACGCCGCTTAATCCGCAGGACTTAATAATTTTCATTCCTTCAAGATATTCCTGAACCTGATCGGAAGCGTTCAATTTTGCTTTGACCTGTTTTTCAAACAACTTGATCTGCTGTTTTCTGCTTAACCAGATAATCAGAAAAGCAAGAGGCACTGTACAGAATACGCACAGAGCTAATCTCCAGTCAAAGAACGCAAGCAAGATACAGGTAAGAGTTACCGTAATCCCATTTGCAATCAGAGGTGGAATTGTACTGCTAAGTAAGGATTCCATGCTACTGCAATCGGACATCATATTTGTTGTAAGTTCGGACAAATCTTTTGTGTTGAAAAAACTCATCGGGAGCTTTCTTAAATGATCGGCGATCCGCAGCCTCGTGGCATTGGATTCTTGATAAGATGCAATATACGTTTTACGATAGTCATTTTTGGCTGCCAGGAAAACCAATAAAGCAGATATAATTCCAACTCCCCATAACAGCCAGATATGATTCCACTGAACATTCCCTCCGTTTGCTACGGGTGTCAGGATTTCGCTAAATATCATAACCGTAACACAGAAAGGAAGGAGCAGCGTTAAATTTGTCAAAGTACATGCCCAAATTGCTTTTTTTAAGTCTTTGTATCCTTTATCTGATAAAAACAGGGCTTTCTGTAATTTACTCATTGTTATACCGCCTTTCCATTGAGTTTCCAGTTGATTGCTTCTGTATAGTGATTCCACATTTGGGAATAACGGCCGCCAGCAGCAACCAGCTCATCATGTTTGCCAGATTCTACTATATGCCCTTTTTCCATAACAATAATTTTATCCGCATTACGAATCGTAGAAAGTCTGTGGGCAATCATAATAACTGTTTTATTCTGCATAAGTTTTTCAAAGGCTTTCTGAATGAAATACTCATTCTCCGGATCACTAAATGCAGTCGCCTCATCCAGCACAATAATCGGAGAATCTTTAATAATTGCTCTGGCAATCGCAATTCTTTGTCGTTCCCCGCCTGATAAATGAACGCCTTTTGTTCCAACAATCGTATGATAGCCATCTGGAAGTTTTGAAATAAATTCGTGGCATTGTGCAGCTTTTGCGGCCGCAATTATCTGTTCCTCTGTGGCGTTTTTATTCCCCATGCGGATATTATCTAAAATACTCTGTTTGAACAAGAAAATATCCTGGAATACGAAACTGACTTGACGCATAAGATCGTTTTGCGCCATGTCTCGCAAATCTATGCCCCCGATTGTAATCTTTCCATCAGACACATCCCAAAATCGGGAAATCAGATTGGCAATCGTACTTTTCCCACCGCCGGATGGCCCGACAATCGCAGTAATCTGCCCTTGTTTTGCTGAAAAAGAAACTTGCTCCAATGCTTTTTCTTCGCTATTTCCAGTATAAGTAAAACTTACATGATCAAAAACTACATCTTCTCCCTGCGGTTTTTGAGGATTAGTTGTTTCCGGCATTTCCGGGATATTTAAAATCTCATCCATACGGGCAACATTACCATCAATCTGCATAAAGGATTCTGAAATATACATAATTTTATTCAGAACACCTGCAATCGCAGGAACAAATAACAGGTAGAAAATAAACTTCATTGAAAACTCTTTAAAATCAGTTGTGTTTGATCCGATTAAAATTCCAACCGGAACTAAAATCAGATAAATATTGTTGATAATGGTTGTGAAAGCCGGCATACAGTTTTGCCATCCCAGAGAAAATTTCAAAACCCATTCTGTATAGCCACTGATAGCTTCTTGCAGCTTTTTAAATGAGGACGCGGTCTGATTAAATGCTTTTACAACTGACATTCCACGAACATATTCTACAGAAGCGTTATTCATCTCCTCAGATGCTTTTTGATATTTTCCCATATTTTCTTTCATAGCTCCGCTGCCAAATCCAATAAATTCTACTATAAAAGCCAGAATAATTCCGGCAAGGGAAGCAAGGCCAAAACGCCAGTCCACAACAAAAAGGATAATGACCATTACGATCGGAGCAGTAATAGACGCTACAAAGTCCGGAAACTGATGGGCAATAAAGCCTTCCACACTTTCAATATTTTCGTCCATGATTTTCCGTAAGCGCCCACTGCCGATTGTAAGGTGATATCCTAAAGGAATTTTTGTAATGTGGTCTGCAAATAACACCTTCAAATCATAAAGCGTGCCAAAAGCTGCTATATGCGAACTAAAAATAGCCAAAAAGTAAAGCAGAATATTCGCAATGATTCCGGCTAATGCCAGCCACCCATAATTCATAATCCTTCCCATATCCAGTTGGACAAGATTCGGGAATACATTTAAAATTTCGCGGATCATAAAGTAAACCGCTATGTACGGGATAAAAGAAGCAATCGCTGCTAAAGAAGAAAGGAGAGCAGACAGAAAAATCAATCCTTTTCTATCAGAAGCTAATTCCATGCAGCGCGCCAGTCCCGTCTTTGATTTTGTCTTTTTTGACTTTGTGTCAGACATTGCACGATACCTCCTAATACAATAATGGCGCAGTTAGCTTTTTCTAACCACGCCATTATTGTATCGTTTTCAGTTAGGTGTTTCTACTCTGTTTCTTTAAGGTTAAGGCAAAAATAGCCCATTCCTCCTATTTGTTTTTCCGATAATCCTTTGGCAATACTCCATAGACCGATTGAAAGGCTTTTGCAAATTTACTTGCATTACTATACCCTAGTTCCAAAGCAATGTCTCCAATTTTCCTCTTTCCATTTAACAGAAGCTTTGCGGCAAGATTCATTTTATATTTTTTCAAATAAGCATAAGGAGTATCTCCATATATATAAGAAAAAATATTATGAAATACTGTAAGATTCAGGTGTGCTTCCTTTGCTAAACACTCCAATGAAATTTTTTCGTCTAAATGTTCTACAAGATAATCTCTGATTGCTTTTACAGCCTGTATCTGTCTTTTGTCAAAATATTTAAACTCACAGCTATTTATTTGTGTTAATCGTTCCATATAATAAAGTAATTCAAGCGATTTAATTTTAAAATATCCTGCACGCTCACAGTCTTTTGCCTCATATATCTCTGAAAATAAACGCCAAAGGCTTGCCGACGGCTGTCCTACATACCACTTTTTCTCAATTCCCAGTGTTTCGCCTATTTTATCAGGATTGACAGGAATTTCTTCCATTATCTTGCGGGTAGACGTCGAAAGCATTTGTTTATCAATCACAAGGCTCACAGCAAAGCACCTCTTTAATGGAAAAGAAAATGATACTGGTAAGTAACGTGTTCCTGCAACTCCAAAATACCCCTCTGGCAGATAAGACACCGTATGGTTTGCAAATTCACATTCATATCTGCCTTCTTGACAATATGTAATTTGAATAATATCAGGATTGAATTTTTGCGAAGGCATATAGTCAGATGTATCAAAATCTAAAAAGCAAAGCTGTATCCCATCGAAAAGGAAGTAATTTGTGATGATCCCGCGCCCCTGGCAGCCATAATCCACAACGATAAAATCCTCCGCTTGTTCTATAATCTTGGCTTGCGCACCATACCATTCTTGTTTAAAATGAACCCCCATCATACCATTCCTTTCCAAAAGTTAATTATCACTCACCAGAACAGTATACACTATTTATTGCCCCTTATACAGATATTTTCTGTTCTGCATTCCACATAGCCGCATACTTTCCACCTTTTTTCAGTAATTCATCGTGGGTGCCGGCCTCCGCAATTCTGCCGCCGGATACAACGAGTATCTGATCGGCATTTTTTACGATTGATAAAGTATGCGCAATCATTACCACTGTCTTTTTTGCTTTCAATAAATTGGCAATCGCCTCTTTCACCGCCAGCTCATTTTCAATGTCAAGGGAGGCTGTGGCTTCGTCAAGCAGCAGAATAGGACTGTTTTTCAAAATGGCGCGGGCAATGGAAATCCTCTGGCGTTCACCACCGGAAAGGAGGCAGCCGTTTTCTCCCGTCGGCGTGTCATACCCTTTTTCCATTTTACGGATAAAGCCGTCACAGTTTGCTTCCCTGCACGCAGCTTCAATTTCTGCATCGGTGGCGTCAGGGCGGGCATGACGAATATTTTCGCGGATAGTATCATCAAACAGAAATACCTCCTGATCTACCATTGAAATCTGTTCCAAAACTCGCTCTGCCGCCACATGGTTGATCGGTTTTTCGCCTATAGAAATTGTACCGCTTTTTGGCTCATAGTATTTAGAAATCAAATTTAAGATTGTAGATTTCCCCGAGCCGGAATCGCCGACAATCGCGGTCAATTTCTGATCTGGTATAAGGAAACTTGTATTCTTAAGTACAGATTCGTCTTTGACGTAGGAAAATGTGACGTCCTGAAAAGCAATCTCATGGGTTTTTACGGCAAGTGGTTCCATGCTGCCGGTTTCTTCGGCTTCCTCCATAACATTTAAGATTTTTTCTTTAGAGATCATCAGGTTTTTATAACTGGTTAAGTCTACAAAGATCGTATTGGCCAGCTTCGCACAGAATAGAGGCAGCATACAGATCAGCAGATAGGATACCGTATCCAATGCACCTTCGGCCCATGGCGTATAAGCTACCCATATCACAAGCGGGCATGTCAGCCAGGATAAAATGCCAAAGCCGGCGCCGATAGGAAGCACCTTCGCTTCATAGACAAAACTGATGTCACAGAAATCTTTCATGGCTTTTGTAACGGTTTTATTTTTTGTTCCTCCAACGCCGTATGCGCGGAAGGTCTGAATTCCGGAAACATACTCTACAATGCTGCTTACATTTTCCGCACAAATATCATTTTTTTCTTTTCCATATTTTCGAACCATATGGAAAGAGAGACGCAGCGCTGGAATCAGCAGCAGATCCCCAGCCAGTAAAATCACTCCGGCAGGAACATACAAGGTCATTACAAATGCGATTAATATAAGAGAAAGGGTGATCCCTTTTGCTAAATCTCCTATCTTATGCGTCAATATTTTTTCATAGTTATTGACATCACTCGTAATGGTATTGATATACTCTCCGGTCTGTCCCTTAGTAAATTTAGAAAGCGGAATTTTCTTGATTTTATCGCCCATAAACAGGCGTATATTTTTGCTCACCTGCGCGCCGCCGATCTGTGCTTTGGTATAGCCGAAGCTATAAATCAGAACGCGAAACATAAAGATGACTGCCAGAGCGCCGGTCAAGATAAGAGAACGCTGAAGGTCAAACTCTCCGTCCCATAGAGATTGCATAACAAAATACAGCAGCATAAACAGGCTGCCGGAGAGCAGGCCCTCAAGAACCGTCCCAAACACACCGATATAAAAATTTTTGTTCTTCTTCAACACATCTTTACCTGTCATGGCGCTCCCCTCCCTCCAACTGATAAGTAATGCTGCGGGCTTTTTCATAGTCCGCCCATGCCTTACGGTAATAGTCATTTTTCCGGCGCACTTCTTCATGGGTTCCCATACAGGTGATCGTGTGGTTTTCCACAACTGCCACCCGATTGCAGGTTTTCAATGCACTTAAACGGTGGGCTACAACGATCACCGTTTTTCCTCTGCAAAGATTTTGAATTGCCTTGTCAATTTCCATCTGATTTTCAGGGTCGGAGGCGCTTGTCGCCTCGTCGAGAATCAAAATCGGAGAATTTTTCAGGATCGCCCGCGCAATGGCGATTCGCTGCTTTTCACCACCGGAAAAGCGAGAGCCAAAGCTCCCCACCTTTGTATCATATCCCTCCGGCAGACCCATAATAAACTCGTCAATCTGTGCCTCCTTTGCGGCAGCCCGTACCTCCTCTAAGCTGGCATTGCTGCCCATGCGGATATTTTCAAACACACTGTCACGTGTCAGAAATGTTTTCTGAAAGACAATGGCAACATTTTTCAATATCGTGTCATAGTTTAAATCTTTTACATTCCGTCCTCCAATCAGCACTTCCCCCTTTTGCACGTCATAGAATCGGGAAATCAGTTCAATAATGGTACTTTTACCGGCTCCAGACCGGCCTACCAAGGCCACGCGCTCCCCGTCTTTGATCTTGAGATTGCAATGCTTCAGCACATTTGTTTTTCCATCATAGGAAAAAGTGACCTCCCGCAATTCAATATCATGTTTTTCCGGAAACGCTGTGCCGCCCTCATAAATTGGAATACGCAAAATTTCATCGGTTTTAGTAACTGCATTCAGCACATTCGCAAAGTTCGTTCCCAGCTCTTGAAGCGGACGAATTTCCGTCAGATACAAAGAGCCTACATATATGAACAGGAGTAATGCGCTGGCAGACAGAGAACCATTTAGAAAGAACATTCCGCCAAAAGGAACCATCAGCAGCATACCGCACTCAATAATAACGACGAAAGCCGCATAGGGCGGCCCCATACGATGGGACATTTCATTCCACATATCATTTTCTTCCTGTATGGCCTCCGAATACTTCTGGAAAGACTTGCTTCCCATATTATAGGCTTTAATCAGCTTCATTCCGCTGATATATTCAATCATTACAGAATTAAGCGAGGTAATGGAACGGTTTGCTCTGTCCATCAGGCTGTCCGTATTGCGGAACATAATCCCCATGACAAGCACAGCCGCAGCCAGAGGAAGCAGAGAAATAAACGCCAGCGGTACATTTACCGTCATTAGATAGATAAAGATGACAACCGGCCCTACAAGATAGCCCACCATCTCCGGCAGGTTATGGGCTAAAAATAATTCTAATTTTTCAATGTCTTCATTCAGTACCGTTTTAATATCACCTGTACGGCGTTCATTCAAAGCGCCAAGAGGTACTTTTGCCATGTGATCGGCTACCATGCAGCGAACCTTAAACAACGCGCCGTAAGCGCCTTTATGAGAGGCCACGCCGGAGCAGCCAAATAAAGCAAAACGAAGCGTAATCGCTGCTGCGATTAAAATAGCTGTCTGCGCGGCAAGCTCTTTTGTACAAACGCCTGCAAACGCGGCATCCATAAGCTGATAGATTCCGACATAAGGAATCATGGTACATAAACCGCTAATCAGTGAGAGCAGGACAGCCAAAAACAGCCAAAATTTGTGGCCTCCTGCCCAATGAAGCAACAGCGCCACCCTGTTTTTCTTTTTCTGTTTCATTCCATATCACCCTTCCTTTCTGAAACGGCAAATACCTCTTTTAGTTTTGAAAGATTATCCGGCTCCACCAGTAAATCATCGGACATTTCTCCCTCATCAAAATGAAGCACGCGAGAACAGGTACGGCAGGCAAATTCATAATCATGGGTCACAACGAATATAATCTTCCCCGTAGCCGAAAGCTCTTTCATTAAATTTGCAACCTGTGACATACTGTCATAGTCGAGACCGCTGGTTGGTTCGTCAAAAACTAAAAGCGCCTTGCCGCAGATCATACTGACTGCTGCGGCCACACGTTGTTTCTGTCCGCCGGACAGCGTATTAGGATGCCGTTCACAAAATGGCGCAAGCCCTAACATGTCTATTGTCCGTTCCACAAGTCGTTCATCCGGATTTTTTATTCCGAAGGAACACTCTGCCTTTACACTCTCCGCAAATAGTTCGTAGTTGACATCCTGCATAA
This sequence comes from Mediterraneibacter flintii, assembly GCF_055387595.1. Lineage (NCBI taxonomy): Bacteria > Bacillati > Bacillota > Clostridia > Lachnospirales > Lachnospiraceae > Mediterraneibacter > Mediterraneibacter flintii. Next base: position 1,682,670 of record NZ_AP031405.1, on the reverse strand, counting down.
CCAGGTAGGACAATTTTAATCGGTTTTTATGATTTTGCGGCGTTTGGTTCCACAGAAATGTTCCTGTACAATTTTTATGCAGCCCGCACAGAGCGCGTGAAAATGTCGTTTTTCCCGCGCCATTGTGTCCGACAACCGCAATCACTTCCCCCGGCGCGGCTGATATATTCAAATGCCCCAGAATTCTCCTCTTCTTGTAATAAAGCGAAACATCCCGCAGCTCTAAAACAGGGGCACGTTCATTTCCAGACCTTGCATCAGGAATTTCTTCGTTTAGATCCACAGCCCTCAAGCCCATTTGTTTTCGTTTTTCTCCGGTTAGTCTGCGAAATTCATTCGGTGTGTAAATCCCTTCAATATGGCCTTTCTCCAAATATACAATACGGTCAGCTATATCCATGAGATAATATAACCGGTGTTCTGCAACCAATATAGTTTTTCCCTGGGACTTGATTAAGTGTAAATGCTTCCGGAATTCATCAATCGCGGTCATATCCAAATTAGAGGACGGTTCATCCAAGAGATAAATATTTGGATTCATGGCATAGACGGAGGCAAAAGCAATTTTCTGCTTTTCACCACCAGATAATTCAAAAATATTTCTGCCCCTTAATTTTTCAATGTGTAGTTCTCTTGTCGTCTGTTCCACTCGCTCGGCTAATTCTTTCGGCGGACGGGCCTCATTTTCAATCCCAAAAGCGATTTCACTGTCTGTATCAACATTAAAAAATTGCGTGCGCGGATTCTGGAAAACAGAGCCAACCTTTTCTGCAATCTGGTACATAGGCAGATCCGCTATATTCTGCTTTTCAATCAATATCCTTCCTGTCAGCTCACCGGAATAAAAATCAGGAATGAGACCATTGATTAAACGGGTGACTGTTGTTTTCCCGCAGCCGCTTCTTCCGCAAAGAAGTATGCACTCGCCGTCTGAAATTGTTAGGTTGATGTTATGCAGGCTCCCGTTTTCTTGTTCTGGATAGGAAAAAGACACATTTTGTAATTCAATCATCTACATAACGCCTCCCCTTAAATAGAGTCCAATGAACAGAACAATCAAAAAGCAGGCAATCATCAGCCAGTCTGTTACTCGAAAATGAATTTGTACGAAACATGTACGAGGCTTCGGATTTTCAATTCCACGTGTAACAGAGGCTATCGAGAGCTCATCTGCCGCTTTTGAAGCTGCCATCATAAGCGGAACATAGATACAATCTACGGTCATTGCCGGATTCGTAACCAATCCCTTGAAGGATGGGGAAACATCCCGCATTTTCATCGCATCCTTTATAAAATGCCAGTCCTCCCGAATCGTAGGAATGTATCGAAGCATAACGGCTAAAGGAATTACCAGCTTTTTGGGCGCATGAATCCGATTCATAGCAGATAAGAATTCACTTACCTTTGTTGTAGAAAGGGCAATACCAGATAACATCCCGCAGGGATAAACCTTATGAAAAAGACCGAGAAAAGCAATAAACATTGTCCGTAAGGATCCCGTCATGTTTCCCATCACCAATATGGTAAAAAGATACACGAGCGCATAGAACAGAATCCCTTTCAGCGCATACTTCCATCTGCCGCAAATAACGCCCAGAAGCCCGATCACGACAACGAATACAAATTCATATTGTAAGGATGGGGCAAACATGGCCGACAGAACGCAGATCAGAAGCAACAGGATTTTTGTGCGCGGGTCAAGCCAAAGTCCTCTCTTTTGATACTCTCCCATCATGCGGTAATCCCTGCTTTTTCAAACTGCTTCTTCAGCATTTTTCCGCCGACCCATGCACTGAACGCCGCAATTACGAAAGTGCCAAGGAAAATAACCGCTAAAAGCCAAGAGGACGCCGCAGCGTTCATAGCGTCTATGTAAGATTGTTCTGTACCATTTTTCAGCATTGTACCGGCCCAGCCCTTCGGGTCAATAAAATAAACAACATAGGTATAAACGCTGCCAAGTGACATCAGCATATAAGACAAGGCATTGATTTTCTTATTTTTATATTTCCCCAGTCCAGCCAACAGATCTGCAATCATTCCCATCACAATATATCCCAGAGAAAACGCCCAGTGCATACCTGTTACAAACCAGATAATTCCCATGATAATGCCGAGTATTGTAATGCTGAAGCGTTTATGTACCTTTGCTAACAGCAGCAGGTAAACAGGGCCGCAAAGAAGCGCGCTGCCCATCGGCATATAGAACGTTAAGACCGGATTGACTGCAAAAAATGCGCCGCCGATCATCGTAAAAGCAAAAAAGATGGCGCTGAAAATACCAGTAGTGACTAAATCCTTGACAGATAAGCCTTTCTGATGGATGCTGTTTTGATTTGTCATTATAAACTCCTCCTTGTGTTTCCGGGCGATTGACTGAACGCCCAAAATCTGTTATGATGCGATTAGTGCTCACTAACCACACTTCATACGATACTCATTTCCAGATTGGACTTCAATGCTTTGGATGAACGTTCGTCCAATCGTTGCAAAGGTTCGTCTGATCGTTGCAAGGAGGTTATATTTTGGATAGTAATATACTTACGGATTACTACGGGCGGCTGCTGGAAAGCAATTATTTTATTCCTGTCGGCAGCAGAGAAGGCTTTAATGCTGCCGGTCAATGCTGGAAGCTCTCTCCCGAAGTAGGAGAAGGATTTTATTGGGTTTATGCACAAAAAGATTTGTATGATATAAAAATTCACGATTTTCTTTTCCATGAGGATTTTTTTATAGACTTTGATCTGCCGGAGTGTTTGAGTATTACGCAATACGAATCCATTTCAGGAGAAGAGCTCAATCCATACCGGCGGCTTTCTGCCGGCTGTATCAAAGCCTTTATCGGCGGCTATAAGCCGTATAAGGCGCTGATACACAAACGCATCCCCATCCGTTCGATTGGTATAGAGGTCATGCCCGCTTACTATGAGAGCTACCTGAAAAAGCAATATCCGGGGCTCTATACGAATCCTCTTGCCGCATTTAAAAAAATCGACCAGACAACGGATTTTCCGGCGATGGCCAAGCTGCTTTATGAGGTGAAAAATTATCAGGGAAGTGGGATTGCGGCCAGTCTGTTCTATGAAGGGAAAGTTTCCGAAGCAATTTCACTCGTCTTCGAGGAACAAAAGAAGCTTCTTCAAAAAGAAGAAAAGAAATTAACACAGCAAGACATTGCTCATTTAGAAAATGTGACCGCATATTTGAATGACCATTACGCTTTTGAAATTCCCCTGGAGCGTCTGGCAAAGATCGCCTGTATGGGAACAACAAAATTGAAATTATCTTTTAAACAATTACATGGCTGCACGATTACGGAATATATTCAGCAGCGGCGTATGAGCCAGGCGGAACATTTATTGATACATACCGATTTTTCAATGGGGCAGATTGCAGAAATGATTGGCTATTCTACTTCCAGCCGATTTGCGGAGCTATTCCGAAAAAATACTGGAATTTTACCGATTGAATATCGCAAAATAGCGCAAAAAAAATAATCTTCTTTATCCACCCGGGCAGTTTCTCTCTGCCCGGTCTTACTTTTACGTATTCCAGTAGTTTGATTTTTCGCGTTTATTGTCCCAGCTCCCATCGAAAATTGCAGCACGCCTGCATCAACTCCTTATCATGCGTAATTACCAATATCGTTTTTCCTCCGGCTGCAGCGTTTGTCAACACAGAAGCAATGATACGCATGTTTCCCCCATCCAACCCCGACGTTGGTTCATCAAACAGCAAAATCTCCCTGTCCGATAACAGCCCGCAGGCGATGGAAAGCCGCTGCTTCTGCCCGCCGGAAAGGGCGGCCGGATGTACGTCCTTATAGGCATACAACCCTAGTGTTTTCAGCAAGGTTCTGGCACGTTCCAGCCGTCCGGGAGAAGTCTCTGAATGAAGCAATAATTCATCTGTGACACTGTTTGTAAAAAATTGCGTTCCCGTATCATTAGAGCTATACCACACAGCTTTCCTGCGTTTTCCTGCCGATAGGCTTTTGCCGCTTATATATATTTCCCCGCCGCTTTGTTTCCACAGTCCTGTCAATACCATAGCGAGCGTAGTTTTGCCGGCGCCGTTTTTACCGGTCAGTGCAGTGATCCGCCCGACAGGCAGAGAGAAATTCAGATTCTCAAAAATAAAAGACTTTTTGCGTCTGAAAGACAGGTGCGTGACGGAAAGATTTTCTTTTCCGATACTCTTAGGAAGCGACGGCGGAAAATACTCTGTTTCTACCGTTTCCCGCAGGCCATATCTCCTTCGTTCTTCCTCCGGTAATTCCCGCATCTGTGCCAATGTCCTTTCCCATTGTACGGTTCCGTCTGCAATATATATGAAACGGTCGGCAATACCATGCAGCCATGCAAGCCGGTGCTCCACTATAATGAGCGTATTTCCTTCGTTTTTCAGCCTTCTAAAAGTGTCGGAGAGACTTTTTGCCCCTTCGTCGTCCAGATTTGCCGTAGGTTCATCACAGACATACGTATGAGGACGCAATGCATAAACTGACGCGACCGCCACACGCTGTTTCTCGCCGCTGGAAAGGACATCTAAGGGACGCAGACGCAGGCCCTCCAATCCAAAAGATGCAATTGCTTCCTCTGTACGTTCCCGTATTTCCGACTTTGACATTCCATAGTTTTCACAGGCAAAGGCGACCTCTCCTGCAAGCTCCGAAGAAAAAAACTGACTCTTTGGATCCTGAAACACGCTGCCGATTTCCCTGCTTATCCGCCAGCTTGGAAGTGCGGTAATCTCAGTGTCATTTACCAGTATGGAACCCCTTAGAGTTCCCTGATAATAGGATGGAGCCAAACCGCCTATCAGCCTTGTCAGCGTTGTTTTCCCGCCGCCTGACGGACCTGTCAGCACGACACATTCCCCGTCATGTACAGTAAGGTCAATATCTCGGACACCCTCTTTGCAGCCTTCATATTGGAATGTCACATTCCGCAGAGCAATCATACACGTACACCTCCTATACTAAGAAACCCAACTGTCACAACCGTCCAGACTGTCAGCCATATATAGTCGCGAAAGCCGGCGCTTTTTCCATAATAGCTGCCCCGCCCTCCCGGCCGTTCTGCTCCGCGTGATACAGCAGAAACCGAGAGCTGATCGGCAATCTGCAGGCAGCGCAGCAGCAAAGGTACAAGCACATATTCACAGGATACCGCCGGATGGCTTACAAGCTGTGTAAATGTCGTCAAGCCTCGGTTGCGCATGGAGAGCCAGACACGCTTCACTTCCGACTTCATTGTAGGGAAAAAGCGAAACATAACCAGCAGCCCGAGAATCACAGATGTAGGCATGTGAATACGGGACAAAAACGCCGCAAGCTCTCCGGGAGGGGTGGTAATGAGATCCCAGGATACAAGGAAAACCGGCGCCAGGTTCCAGAACATCAGCACATAAAATTCTGAAAAAACAACCGGATGGAAGTCGTAGAACCGGATCCAGCACAAAAGTATCGCAAGCACCACATAGAACATTCCCATAGAGCGCAGAAATCTCCAGTTGCGCTGCTCTGCCAGATATGCAAAGCCCACGCTTGTAAGCACACAGGTTAGCACAGGATTGACGGTCAGGGATATGCCGGTGATCGTGCAGGCCAGAGCCCACAGCTTCACCGGAACGGCCAAATTCCTGCGACTCATCAAAGAACTCCCGCTTTTTTGAAATGCTTCTTGATCAGTTTCCCGCCCACCAGACTGCCAAGAAAACCTCCAAGTACTGTAAACAGGATAATAAACACCAGCCACCCTGTGGAAGTATAATACTGGACAAAGGAATCAATGTAGCTCTGTTCCATGCCGCTGGAGAGCGCAAACGCTTCATAGGCATCCCAGAAGAACCAGATGGGCAGAAGATTCACACCATTATACAGCAGGCTTGCCACTGACCAGGCAGCCGTCATTTTCTTTTTCGATTCCCAGCCGTCCTTCCACAGAATCGCCTCACAGATCATTCCCACAACAATATAATAAGGCAGCAGATACCAGTTTCCCATGATGAGGAACACAAGTCCAAGTATCGTCATGTAAATAAGAGACACAAAGCGTTTATGTACCCTGCTTACCATAAGAAAATAAACAGGCGCGCACAAAAACATGGTAAAGCCCACTGACAGCACCATGCTGACGAAATCATTTGCCATGCATACCATATTCACAATAAGCTGAATGACAATGAGCAGTACGGTAAGCAGCACCGTAGTAATTACATCCTTGACGTTCCATTTCTGCGTTGTTTTCATTCAAATTTTCCTCCTGATTTTCATTTTATTAAAAAGAATGTGCTTTTCACATGTTCGCGCCGAAGCGCGGCTGTGTCAGCAGCTACTTTCCTCTTTTTCCTTGAGGCTCCAGCCGATTGCCGCTTCACGCATCTGGATGAAACGGCGGTACAGTCCCTGCTCCTGCATCAGTTCCCTGTGTGTGCCGCGCTGGACAATCTCTCCTTTATCCAATACAACAATCTGATCTGCATTTCGGACTGTAGATAGCCGGTGAGCAATCATAAGGATTGTTTTATTCTTAGTCAGTTCCGTAATCGCCCGTTGTAATTCCCGTTCATTCTCCGGATCGACACTTGCCGTCGCTTCATCTAAAATAATAATCGGCGCATCCTTCAAGATAGCGCGGGCAATAGAAATACGCTGCCGTTCCCCGCCGGAAAGAGAAGCTCCGCCCTCACCGACAAGGGTGTTGTAGCCCTCAGGCAATGCCATTATAAAATCGTGACAGCAGGCTTTTTTTGCTGCCTCAACTACCATTTCATGTGTGGCGTCCGCCCTGCCAAATTTGATGTTATTTTCAATCGTATCCTCGAAAAGATAGACATTCTGGAACACAATAGAGAAATTTTTCAGCAGGCTGTCGCAGGTAAACTCTTTTACGTCGCGGCCTCCTACATAAATGTTCCCTTTCTGCACATCCCAAAAGCGGGCGACGAGGCTGACAAGGGTTGTTTTGCCGGAGCCGGAAGGGCCTACAATGGCACAGGTTGTTTTTTCCGGAATAGTCAGACTCACATTCTGCAGTACATTTTCCTGTCCGTAGGCAAAGGAAACATGATCCAGCTTGATGTCATAGTGCTCCAGCTGAATATCTGTACCATGCTCATCCAATACCGGCGTATCCATAACCGTATTCATACGATCCAGAGAAGCGTCAATGACGCGGGCAACCGAGGCCATACTTCCCACCAGCTCCACACTGGAGTAAATCATAAAGCTGGATACCAGCAAGAGCAGACACTTGACAGGTGTGATTTCACCTCCCAGCAGCAAATACGGGGCAACGACTAAAATCGCTGACTTTGCCAGCTTGAAAATCGTCTGGTAAACACCGATCAGTAAGGAAAAAGTCCCCTCCAGGATACTGTTTGCATCCGCGCTTTCCTTGATTGCCTTATTTACAGCTTTCCCAGACATTTCCCCTAATCCGAAGGCTTTCACGACACCCATTCCCTGAATGTATTCCAGAAAGCCCGTCACAAGATTCGCCTGTGCTGCCTGCCGCCTGGGAGACAGCCTTTTGCCTGCCTTCTGGATGCCCCCGTAAACCAACATGGAAACAGCTAACCCCGCGAACATCAAAAGCCCGATATGCCATTCATAAAAAAGTAGCCAGACACCTATTACAAGAGCATGGATAAAACCTCCCGCCACTTTTTCCAGAACCATAACGGCATTACTCTCAATATCTCCTAAGGTAGTTGTTACAGCGGCAACAATTTCGCCCAGCCGGTTTTCATTGAAGTAGCCCATGGGAACGTGTTTCATGTGTTCGCCTATTTCCAGCCGTTTTTCTGAACACATGGAAAAGCTGCTCAATGTTCTCCTGGTACAGGATAGATTGTTAAAAAGGATTCTTCCAACAATGCTCACTGCCATAACGACAAAGGATACCCAAACAGAGGAAACCGGCATGCCACCTCCCTCCGCTGCAAAAAGCAGCCCTGACAAGACGGTTAGGATTGCCAAAATCGGCAGCATCTCAAAAATAGAATCCAGCAGGCTGAACACGAACGAAGCAATCAAATTCTTTCGCTGTTTTCCCGAAAAATCTAACAGCCGTTTTATCAGTTGAATCATGCCAACGCCTCCTCTCTTATGTCTTTTGCACTGATATGCGCAATCCACAATTCCTTGTAAAGAGAACTGCTGCTTAATAGCTCTTCATGTGTTCCCTGCGCTTTTATCTGCCCTTGATCCAGCACCAGAATCTTATCTGCTCCCACGATCGTAGAAAGGCGGTGGGCAATGACAATCAGTGTTTTCCCCTGCACCAGCTTATTGATAGAAGCTTGAATGACAGCTTCGTTCTCCGGATCCGTAAAAGCGGTTGCCTCGTCTAAAACTACTACAGGACTGTTTTTTAAGATTGCCCGCGCAATGGCAATGCGTTGGCGCTCTCCGCCTGACAGACTTCCGCCGCCGTCTCCAACCAGAGTATCATACCCATGAGGCAGGGCTAAAATACATTCATGGCAGCTTGCCTGCTTTGCAGCATTTACAATTTCTTCCTCCGTTGCTTCCGGCTTTCCCATACGTATATTTTCTTTCACTGTCAGATGAAACAGAAAATTATCCTGCGAGACATACGCCACTGTATCCATAACCTGAGAGAGGGGAAGGGCGCGTACATCCACGCCGCCAATTTGTACTTCTCCGCTGTCTGCCTCCCAAAAAGAAGCAATCAGACGCGCTACCGTTGACTTGCCCGAACCGGAAGGCCCGACAATAGCAGTTATACCGCCTGGTACTGCGTCGAAGCTGATCTGGTGCAGCACTTCCTCATCTCCATATCCAAAACAAACCCTCCGGAAAGAAATATGAGAATCCGTAAGCATTACCGGTTTCGTTGGCCGCTGCATTTCATCAGCCTCCAGCAGCCCCGTAATCTCTTTGACAGTGGAATCCACCATCGCCAGGCTATCCGTATATTGCAGCGCCTGTATCAGCGGCTTAACTAATCCAAGCGCGAGAATAATGCAAGTAATTAAAACGGGAGCCTCCAAGCTGCCCTGTATATACAGATATGCGCCTAAAGGCAGCACCCCCAACAGGCAGGACGGCATAATAGAGATACCCGCCACATAAAAGCTGTTCGTCTGTTTAAACCAGGTGGCCTTTGCCCCTTCATTTTCTTTTACAGCATCCGCATATCTGCCATAAGACGCTGTGCTTTGATTAAATGCCTTGATTACCTCTATCCCGCCTATATACTCCACAATGGCAGCATCCATATTTTTCCCTGCGGTCAATACACGATCATACCGCTTTGTATAGTCCTTCATCATTCCCATATAACACACAAGGCCAATAGGGATTGTAATCAGCGCGATCAAGGCAATGCGCCAATCCAGAATAAAAAGATATAGCAGCATCAGGATTGGAACCAGAATATTCGCCGTCAATTCCGGAATCATATGCGCCAGCGGAAGCTCCAGCTTTTCCACCGTATCTACCAATAGGGTTTTGAATTTGCCGGACGGTGTATCCAGAATATAGCCCATCGGTACACGTAAGAGCTTTTCCGTTAATTCCATACGGATATTCTTCAAAATCATAAACGCCGAACGATGGCTGAGTATTGTAGAAACCGTCCCAAGCCATGTACTCCCAAAATGCCCGAGAAGTGCAGTGAAAGCCCAGAGACTTATAGAGGTAAGGTCATAATTCTGACTGCAAATCCGAATCACAATTTGCGAAACTGCAAAGTAGGGTACAACCCCGCACACTGATCCAAGTACCGCCAGCAAAACAGAAGCCGTCATTTTCCCCTTACACTGCGTTGCAAACCGCAGAATCCAACTAAATGTATTGTTTTTTGCCTGTTCCATTTACTGCTCCTTTCATTTTTTCTAAGACTGTCCCGCGCATGCTGCCAGATATTGCATAAGCTCTCTCCTTCTCGCAGATCCGTCTCCTTAATCATGTTTCACTCTAAACTTATAGAGTGTAGGTTAGAACTAACTAACCAACATGGAAAAATCAAGGCTCATTTGAGCCTTAAAATTCCCTCCCATCCACAATTAAAAAACATCGCAAGCTCATTTACATATTTCACAGCATGTTCCCTTGTCATATCATGGGCCACCGTCTCAAAAACAGCAGTGAAGTAGGCGCTTGTAATCATGTGGTGGAATTCCTCGCTTACAGCTCCTTCTACTTTCCCCAGCTGCCGCAAGCAATCATAATACTTTGTTGTCTGAGCAATTTCAATCTCTACCAAGTCATGGATATAATGGGAATACCTTGTTCCTTCTGCACAGCAGATAATTAGCTTAAAAGCATCATAATTATCATAAATATAGTTGATAAAATAATTCAAATACTCTGTTGACAGTTCCCCGCTTTGCGCTGCTTTGTCCTCTGGAATTAAGTCATAATGTGCCTGCTGCGCCGCCTTGAACTGTTCTATAAGACCATCCGCCGCCTCTGATACCAATGCTTCAAAAAGCGAAGCCTTATCTGGATAATATCCATAAAAGGCGCCTTGCGTAAAGCCCGCTTCCTTAACGATTCCCCGCAATGACGCGTCCTTAAATCCCTTTGCAAGAAATTCTTTTTTTCCGATTTCAAGTATCTTTCGTTGAGTTTCTGAATATTCCACTATGCAATTTCCCTCCTCCCCGCCTGATATATCAGTGATATATATCACTGATATATTATCATGGAAATACCCCACTGTCAAGGCACTCTTGTTTCAACTTTTTCCATAGAACATAAAACACCGTATAACGCAAAAAAATAGAACCGTTCCCCATCATTGGCAGTCCGGTTCTTAAAAATCTTTTTTTCAAAAGCATATGTGATGTCAGAGGGGATAAGAACACATCTTATTTTCTTTGTTTCCAGCTTCCCTCTCCTACAAAATATTCTCGGATTCGTTCCAGTCTCTCTTCATCCATAGAGTACTGCTCTGTAATTTCTCCGCTTTCTAAACGAATTATATCCGTACAGCATTCCAAAATCAATTCCAGATCATGCGTAATGACATATACCGTAATACCGGAGTCTTTTACTTTCTTCAAAATATTTGCAGTCTCCTTCATGTGCCTGCGATCCAGTCCGCTGGTCGGCTCGTCAAAGAATAAAATGGATCGTTTTGAGGCTATCGCTGAAGCAATCGCCACCCTTTGTTTTTGTCCTCCTGAGAGAGACATGGGATGTCTGTCTTTTAATTCTTTTAAATCCAAAACCTCCAGAAGTTCTTCTGCCTGCTGCTTATCTTCTTTCTCCATACTGATCAGCACTTCATCTAAAACCGTCTCTGTGAAAAGCTGATGATTCACTTCCTGCATGACCATATAGCAGGTATTTAACCTGTCTTTCGGGCGATACCTTCTGCCATTCCAGATAATTTCTCCACAGCGCCTTTCCAATCCACAGAAACATCTTGAAAAGGTAGATTTTCCAGCCCCATTGTTTCCGATGATTCCGACAATACTGTCCGCAGGAATTTTACAATCTTTAATATGCAATGTTTCCGGTTCATTCTTATAAGCAAAACGAAATTGGCGCAGCTCTAGTTTCTTTTCCGAATTCCAAGACCATCTAAGAGGCTGCAAATTTTCTAATACAAAAGTACGCAGTCCCATGTCCGCCCGTTTTTGTTCTGTTAATTGCTCAAATTCTGCCGCCGAATACTCACAACTGATTTTTCCGTCTGAAAGATAGATAAAACGGTCTGCCAGCCCCCGAAGATAGTACAGCCTATGTTCTGATATAACGATTGTTTTCCCCTGTGCCTTCCAAAAAGAGAGTATCTTTCGTAGCTCAAGAACAGAGGCGGCATCCAGATTAGACGAGGGTTCATCCATCACAAAAACTTCCGGCTCCATGACAGATACTCCGGCACATGCAATCTTCTGTTTTTCCCCTCCAGACAGGTGAAAAATATTTCGTCCTACTAAATGTTCCAGCCTAAAATCATGGACAGTTCTCCCAAATCGTTTTCTTATTTCTTGTTCCGGCATTCCAAGGTTCTCACATCCGAATATAATTTCGCTCGTTGTATCCACATTAAAAAATTGAGAGCGAGGATTCTGGAACACACTTCCCGCCATTTTAGCAGTATCGTACATCGGCTGTGCAGAAGCTTCTTTTCCGTTTACCCACACCGTACCTTCCATTCTCCCTTTATAATAATGGGGAATTAAACCATTCATCAGACGTGTAACCGTAGTTTTTCCGCAGCCGCTTTCACCGCAGAGTACAACGAATTGTCCATCGTCTATATGTAAGTTAATATCCTGTACACCGCCAGCATTTCCATTTTCTTCTCCATAAGAAAAGGTTACATGATTTATCTGTATCATTTTTTTACCTCCCCGTTTAAAGAACAATGTATTGCTGAATGAGAAACAATCCAAAGCATATGACACAGACGGACACTGCGATCCAATCCTGGATATGGAACCCGATCTGACAAACATTTGTCCGCTTTACATCAGCCCCCAGTCCGCGTGTCAGCGCGGCTGCGCAGAGCTCGTCTCCGATTTTAACTACGGAAACCATCAGCGGGACAAGCCGGTATTCTATCATCAATAACGGACTTTTCCCTCCCGCACATATTCCACGCATCTTCATAGCATCCCTGATTGCCTTGTATTCTTCACTGATCGTTGGAAAAAAGCGGAAGATTACAGACAACGGAATTGTGATTTTCTCTGTCACATGCATACGCTCCATTGCGCTGATAAATTCGCTGACTGAAGTTGAAGAAAGCAAGTAAGCCCCCGTCATAATCCCTGGGGCAAACCGCGTCATAACAGATGTAACAGCCAGTAAAATAAAAGAAAGAACTCCACTTAACCAGATAAGAGCAGCACGTTCTGCTGCAAAACAGGCAATATACAAAATCAAATATTTTCCGGCTGTTTTGAATCGCCGTTCTGAAAGAATCAATCCAAAAGGAAGCATACTCAGCAGCGGCTTCACTATATTCATAATTCCTTCGTTGCCAGTGCTGAACATCAAGGTAGTAACAGTCAGCAACAGCAGCAGCTTTGTACGAGGGTCAAATAAAATACCTTTTCTTTTTTCTGCTGCAGCTGATAAGGATACCATGTCCATCATACAATCCCTGCTTTTGCAAAATGCTTTTTCAGAAGTGCTTTTCCTAATACTCCCCCAAGAATTGCAAAAATAAAAATTCCGGCAGCAACTAAAATAATGCTCCACATCGGCATAACAGCCATTACCTTATCGGCATATTCCTCACCAAAGCTAGCTGCGAAGCTGTCCCAGGAATCTTCTACCATAAAATACATCGGAATATATGTACCAATCATCCAGAGGCTGAACACAGCATATCCAATCAGACTTTTCTTTACGCTCTTGTAGCCGCCGGATTTTAAAATCAGATCTCCCAGCAGCCCAAATATCACACCCATAGGAACACCCCAAAATCCCATGCCGGTCAAGCCCATCAATAATCCACTTAAGATTCCCATAATTGTCACCATACCAAATTTTTCCACCCGCGTTAAAAACAGCATAAAAGGAATCCCTGTAATCAATGTCCATAATGCTCCCAGAACCGGCAGAAAGATGGGTACAAAGCCAATCGGAATAGCTACACAACAGCCAATCACGAAATACAGCACTGTGAATAAGCCAAGGTTGATTAAATCTTTTGCCTGCAATTTGTTATTCATACTTAAATACCTCCGTATCTATTTTGGTTAGCTTTCTCTAACGACAAATAGAATAGCACATCTGCATGGGTTCCTCTACATCCAATCGTCTTTTTAGCTCCAAACAGCATCGAATTTACAGTATTGACCCGCAGCCATTTCCGCTTTATAATAACAAAGAAAATTCCGCAAAATACATTCGCAGGCATAGGAGTATAAAATGAATCTCTGTGATATTATCAAAAAATGTACCGAACTCCCCGATATATCCATTAAATATGAAAAATATAGTACAGAACTGATCCTGCATAAAAAAGAAGGAAAGAGCTCCATGATCTTCTTTCCTCTTTTTCCTGGGCTTAGCCTGGCATATATTTTTGTCAATTCCTCTACATGGCCGGTACCGGATTTTTCCGAAAACGGCTCCAATAAGACAGGGCCGCTGCTTTTGAACTACTGTGTAGCGGGCCGCTGTGAGATTGCGCTTAACACTGAAAATTTTGTATATGTAAAAGAGCACGATTTTTCTCTGACAGAACGTTTTGCTCAGAAACCCTACCAATATCCGCGGCATATCTACGAAGGTCTGGAATTCTTTGTTGATATAGATACCGTAATGACAGAAAACCCATGGCTATGCCAGGAATTCGGGATCGACTTTTACAATCTTGCCAAGCTCTACTGTCCGGACAAAAACACCTATATATGTGAAGCTCCGTCTGAAATCCGGAATATCTTTGAACATATATGGAATTTATTTTCTTCCTTTACTCCTGCCTCTATCACACAGATGAAAATTTACACTCTGTCCGTCTTCTCTTACTTATCGGACCTTCGTGACATACCACCGTCACAGGTTTGTACCTTCTTGACTGAAACACAGGCCGGCATTGCAAAACGTGCAGAAAAAATCATCACATCTGATCTGCGTGTGCACCATCCCGTCAGAGAACTGTCCGCACGCTTTTCCGTCAGTGAAACCAGTCTGAAAAATTATTTTCGTGGTGTCTTCGGACAAAATATCTCTGTCTATCTCCGTGAAGTCCGTATGAAAAAAGCCGCCGAATTATTTGTCGAAACAAAACTTCCCGTATCCGAGATCGCAATGCAGGTTGGTTATATGAATCAAAGTAAATTCGCCGCTGTTTTTAAAAAGCAGTTCGGTCTGGCTCCTCTGGAATATCGGCGTTTGAAGCATTTGGAACACTCGTAGTCTCTGTCTGGGATACGCTCTGTTCCATTCCATCCCGAAAAAATTCTAACAGCCGGTTTCTGCCATCTGTGGAATCTATAGAATACCTTTCTTGAATTCGTCCATGTTCAAAATGAAGGATATAATTGCAGCATCTTAATATAAATTCCGGATCATGTGTCACTATGACTACGGTTTTCCCGACGGAAGCTATATAATTTACTACTTTTGCCACCTGCCTCATGTGAAACAAATCCAGCCCGCTGGTGGGTTCGTCGAATAATACAAGCGGTCTTTCAGATGCCAGGGCAGAAGCAACTGCCGCACGTTGTTTTTGTCCTCCGGATAACCCCATAGGATGACAATCCTTATATGGAAGTAAATCCATTTCCTCCAGCAGAGCTTCCGCTTTCTTATAGTCCTTTTTATTCATACTCAAAAAAATTTCATCTGACACGCTTTCTGTAAAAAGCTGGTGATTGACATCCTGCATCACCATATAGCAGAGCTTTAAACGTTCTTTTCTGGAATAGGTTTTCCCTTGATACAGCACACTGCCCTTACAGTGTCTCTCCAGTCCGCATAAGCACCTGGAAAATGTTGATTTTCCAGCGCCATTGTGTCCGATAACTGCAGTGACACTGCCTGCAGGAAATGTCGCTTCCGATACGTGTAAAATTTCCGGTTCCCGCTTATATGCAAAGGAAAAGTTTTTGATTTCCCACATAGAACCGTTTCCAGCTCTCGTAAAACCCGTCACATCCTTCAGTCCTCTTAGCTCAAGCGGGCGAAGCCCCATTTTTTCCCTCTGTTTATCCGGCAAGCTCCGAAATTCTTCTGCGGTGTAATCTCCTTGAATTTTACCTTCGTGCAAGTAGAGCACCCGTTCGGCAAGACCAGACAAATAATACAAACGGTGCTCTGATATGATAATCGTTTTTCCCTGAGACTTTAGAATAGAAAGAAGCTGCCGGAAGTCAGCAATCGCATAAGTGTCTAAATTGGATGACGGTTCGTCGAATACATAAATATCCGGCTGCATTGCGGCCGCTGATCCACAGGCTATTTTCTGTTTTTCACCGCCGGATAAAGAAAAAATACTTCGGTCAAGCAAAGAATGAAGCTGAAGCTGCTCTGCAATCTCATCTACTCTTTTACGTATAACAGATTTCTTCATTCCATGATTTTCCGGACCAAATGCAAGCTCACTGGTCGTATCGACATTAAAAAACTGTGAACGTGGGTTTTGAAATACAGAACCCACACTCTGTGAAAGGTCAAATAAGGACAGTTCTCTTGTATCTTTTCCATTTATATATACAGAGCCTGTAAATGTTCCCTCATGGTAGTGAGGAATCAAGCCATTGAAAATACGTGTCAATGTAGTTTTTCCACAGCCGGATGTCCCGCATAGTAATACAAAAGAACCTGCCTCAATCTTGCAGGAAATATTTTTTAAGGCGCCGCCGTCTTGCATTTCTTTTCCCTGCAGTTGACTTGCCGGATAAGAAAAAGAAACGTCTCTGCATTCAATCATTTCATTCACCCCCTGGAAGCAAGTACATATATTTGTAATAAAAATGCACCGGCGCAAATCAGCAGAAAAAGAATGTCCTGCGTATGGAATCCTATTTTACAAATATTTGTTCTTTTTACCGGCCCTCCAAGTCCGCGGGTAAGCGCTGCCGCTGAAAGTTCTTCTCCGATTTTTACAGAGCAGATCATCATAGGAACAATCCGATACTCCAAAATATCGCTCGCTTTCCCGCCTCCAAAACGGACGCCGCGCATCTGCATGGCGTCCCCAATCGCACTCCACTCCTCTGCCACCGTAGGGAAAAAGCGGAACATGACAGACATAGGAATTGTAATCTGTTTTGGCATATGGAGCTTTTCCATAGCTGCCATAAATTCACTGACCGTAGTTGTTGTTACTACAAAATATCCCATTACTACACTCGGAGTAAAACGAAGCAGCAGGCCGACGGCTGCAACTGCAATATAATTCGCTGTTCCGGTCAGTCTTGCCAGTCCAAACATCTCCAGGCATAAGCTTCCGCCAAAAAACACGATGTAGAAAAGCACTCCTTTCCACCTCTTTGCAGCCATCAAAAGCAACAGCGGAATTGCCGCCAATATAATTATGTAATATTGCATAACAGACCTGTGCGATCCGCCCAGAATAAAGACGGCAATCGTAAGTAAAACCGCCAGCTTTGTGCGCGGATCTAACAGAATACCGCTGTCATTTCTTTTGCTTGCAAGAAGTTCTCGCTTCATCATACAATTCCTGCCCGTTCAAAATGCTTTTTAAAAATTTTCCGTCCAATCAGTCCGCCGGCTAACCCGCTGATAAAAGCTGCCGCTAAAAGTACCGGCAAAATCCAGTCTGGCATATAAGCCATCAACGTATCTGCATATTCTTTTCCATATCCGGGAATTAAGTTCTGATAATATGCATCCCTCGTTACAATAATCGGAATGAACGCACCAATCACCCACATAGAAAACACACCATGAATCAGGACTTCACGCTTTGCATTTTTATAGCCGCATGCTTTCATCATCAGATCTGCGATTAACCCAAAAATCACTCCCGTAGGAATACACCAGTATCCCATACCGGCAACCAGCATAATAATCCCAAGCAGCAGCCCACAAATCGTCAGCATACCGAATTTTTTAATCTTAGAAAAAAACAGCATCATAGGAATGCCGCCTGCTAAGGGTACAATTACACTGATTAGAGGAATAAAAATCGGGATAAAGCCAATCGAAGCTGCAGCGAAAATGACGATAAAATAAATCGCCGTAAAAATACCAATATTGATTAAATCCTTTCCCTGTAACTTATTCATTGAACGTCCTCCTCTGTAAAATATATTATGTTAGGATTAGCTAACCGTACGTAATCATAGCATATCTCAATTCATAGTTCTATGCTCATATAAGTATTTTAGGCCCGTATAGCAAGCAGTTTTTCTATCCATACAGAATAAAGGTTGACCTCTTACGTGGCTGTAATTATAATACATTCAGAACATGCTGTTTATGAAAGAGGGAGGGAAAGACAATTGAAGGACATCGTGCAGAATATATTAGAAAATAGTAACTCCGTTTCAGGAGTGATATTAAAGAAAAGCCCAAATGGTTACGAATTACAACTGAATCAGCCCTCTGGTAAAGGCCGGATGTTCTTTCATACGCTTTTCCCCGGGCTTACGCTCGCACAGATTCACGTCAATGCGTTAAAATGGCCGGAATCAGATGCAAATACAGAATTGAAACCACTATTAATAAATTATTGTATCTCCGGCCGGAGTGAATTGCTCTTAGACGACGGCTCTTATATTTATATGAAAGAAAATGACTTCTCTGTCAGCGGACAAACAGCGCAAAAAGAGTATATCTTCCCGACAGGAGAATACCAGGGCTTAAAAATATATCTCGATATGCCTCTTCTGCAATCCTGTAGCCAGATTACAGATTACTTTTTTATTGATTTTCCCGATTTGGAAAAAAAGTTTTGTAACAAGAGAAAAACCTATATCAACGAAGCTGATAATAAGCTGTCAGAAGCCTTTTGGAAGCTTTGGAAAGCCTCTGAGGAAAATTCTGTATTTTATTTACGAATTTATACACTCGAACTTCTTTATATACTGCTGAATATGGGAGTGCACCCCTCTAAGGCCTGCGGCTTCTATACAGAAACCCAAGTTGAGATTGCTAAACAAGCGGCTAAAATACTTACGGATAATTTACAGAAACATATTCCTATACGCCAAATCGCTCAATCTTTTTCCGTCAGTGAAAGCAGCTTGAAAAATTATTTTCGCGGAGTATACGGACAAAATATTTCTGTTTATCTTCGCGAGTTTCGCATGAACACCGCTTCCAGACTTCTCTCAGAAACAAAACGTCCGATTGCAGAAATATCCGAACAGGTAGGATATTGCAATCAAGGGAAATTCGCCGCTATCTTTAAAAAACAATTTGGATTATCCCCTTTAGAATACCGCCGCGCCAAGAAATTGTCTGCTCTGTAATTTACATATCCGGCTGCCCGCAGGTAAACGACTTTTTAAATGCTTTACACCAGGCATAACAAAACTTCTTGACAACCTCTGGTGTTTTGTTGTATATTTATATCGTTGCGTACAGTTGTATTTTGCTGTGCATAGGCTGCCTTGGCTCAGTAGGTAGAGCGTCGCCTTGGTAAGGCGGAGGTCGGCGGTTCAAGTCCGCTAGGCAGCTTTATAAAGGAAGCGATGTCTTCTTTTTTAGAACCTGTTTATAGAAAAGGAGTTGATTCTTTGTATGAATCAACTCCTTTTCTGTTATAAAATTCTTATAGCAGATATATTTTATCTTTTCATGCCCTTCTGCTTTTCTTCCCAAATCAGCTCGCGGATTGCCTGCACTGCCACTTTGATTGCACTTTCCGTATCATGTGCCTGTTTATTCGGAAGTCCTTGTTTTTCCCGTTCCTGATTCGCCACAACCAAAAATACAGACCCTACTTTTACTCTTCTATATGCCCCCACAATAAATAATGCCGCCGACTCCATTTCTGACGCCATACACCCCATTCCAAGCCATGCGTTCCACTTTTCCATCAACTCATAGCCGACGGGATGTTTTTCCGGCTGATGCTGACCGTAAAAAGAATCCTTACACTGCACCACTCCGGTATGGTACGGAACGCCGCCCTTTTTCGCAGCGCTGACAAGTGCATTCGTCACTTCTAAATCTGGAATTGCCGGATATTCGATTGGTGCATATTCTTTGCTTGTTCCCTCCATCCGTATAGCCCCTGTAGCAATCACCAGATCCCCTCCGCATACTTTTGTCTGCATACCGCCGCAGGTACCTACTCTTATAAAGGTATCCGCGCCACAGTTACAAAGCTCTTCCAGTGCGATGGAGGCGGAGGCGCCGCCGATTCCAGTGCTGGTGACACTGACCCTGACTCCGTCAAGCGTCCCTGTATAAGTGACAAATTCCCGGCTGTCCGCCACAAGCACAGGATCATCAAAATACTGTGCTATCTTCCGGCATCGTTTTGGATCTCCTGGAAGAATCACATACTTTCCTACATCGCCTTCTTTTAGTCCTACATGGTACTGTATCCCTGCTCCTTCTGTGTAATCTACCATTTCCTATTTCCCCTTTCCAGCCTGCTGCCATATTTTGTTTCTTATAGCTTGAATCCCATTGGAGTCAATTCCTCCAATGCAAAGATCTGATACTTTTCTCTGCTTACCGCCAGAACCACTTGAAAATCCGGCTTACAGAACTCCAACATCACCTGCCGGCATACGCCGCACGGCGGGCACAGCTCTTTTGGCTCCTCCTCTCCTGGTCCTCCCACAATACAGATTGCCTGAAATTCTTTCGCCCCTTCACTTACTGCTTTAAAAAAAGCGGTTCTCTCGGCACAATTACTCGGACTGTATGCTCCGTTTTCAATATTACATCCTGTATATATCGTTCCGTCTTCGGTAAGCAAAGACGCACCCACGCGGAAGCCAGAATATGGGGCATAAGAAAACTTTCTCTGTTCCAAAGCGGATTCTATTAACTGAAAAATCTTCTTCTCTTCTATCATTACTGTCTTTCCTTTCTGATAACCAGGCGGCTACAGATTCTCAGAATCCAGCAGAACAGTAAACGGGCCGTCATTTACCAGGCTGACCTTCATCTCTGCCCCAAACCTTCCCGTCTGCACACAGGGAATCTCTTTTTTACATTTTTCTATAATATACGTATATAGCTTCTCCGCCTTTTCAGGATTCCCCGCCTCTGTAAAGCTAGGGCGGTTTCCTTTTTTACAGTTCGCATAAAGTGTAAACTGGGAAACGAGCAGAAGACTGCCGTTTACATCTGACAAGGATAAATTTGTCTTTCCGTTTTCATCTTCAAAAATTCGAAGTCCGATCAGTTTTTTTACAAGTTTATCTGCTATATCGCAAGTATCACTTTCTGCCACTCCTATCAGAACAAGCAGACCCTTGTCAATTTCTCCAATCACATTCCCCTCCACAGAAACAGACGCCTCCGTCACCCTTTGTATTACAAATCTCACCGTATTTCTCCTTCCTGATTTTCCTTTATCTCAACATTTTTTCTGCCTTATTTTTAATCCTCTGAAGCGCATTATCTATTGCTTTCGGGCTTTTGTCCAAAAGCTCTGCAATCGTTTTATAGTCTGTTCCCATGAGATGCAGATACAAAACATGGTTTTCTAACGTACTTAAATTTTCTTTCAGATTTTCGATCAGCGCCTCTGTATATTCTTTTCCGAAATACAGCGCCTCTGGATTATTCTCCTGCTCCGGCTCAATCGTGTCTATCAGGGCAAGCCTCTTTCCTTCTCCTTCTGTTTCACTCTCTTCATATAAAGATACATAGGAATTCAAAGGCAGGTGTTTCTTTCTCTTTGACGCCTCAATCGCTGTATACATCTGGCGTGAAACACATAATTCCGCAAAACTGAAAAATGAAGCCCCTTGAGATTCATCAAAATCTCTTACCGCTTTAATCAGGCCGATCATTCCCTCCTGGATTAAATCTTCGTTCTCTCCTCCAAGAAGATACATTGCTCTGGCTTTTTTCCTTACCATTGATTTATATTTCACCATGATAAAATCCATGATGTCACTCTCTCCCGCCCGCAGTTTTTTAATCAGCTGCTCGTCCGGAATTTTCTCATACTTTCCCATGCTTTCTTTCCCGTTTCTTTTCACTGCAGCATCCTCTGCCTGACAATCTCATAGGCAAGCACACCTGCCGCTACAGATGCATTCAGTGAATCAATGTCCCCTTTCATTGGAATACCTGCTACAAAATCACACTTTTCTTTTACAAGACGTCCTATGCCTTCTCCTTCACTGCCTATAACCAGCCCGATTGGGCCTTTGAGATTCAGCCGGTACATACTTTCTCCGTCCATATCCGCACATACGAACCACATTCCTCTTTTTTTCAGTTCCTCTATTGTTTTTGCCAGATTCGTCACCTTTGCCACAGGAGTATAATGCAGGGCGCCCGCCGACGTTTTTGCCACCGTTGCGGTTAACCCCACTGCCCTTCTTTTAGGTATAATCACTCCATGCGCTCCTGCAAGATTCGCCGTACGGATAATCGCTCCTAAATTATGGGGATCTTCGATATTGTCTAATAAAATAAAAAATGGATCCTCTCCCCGCTTTTTGGCCAGTTCAAACATCTCCTCTATCGTCGCATACTCGTATGCCGCAGCATAGGCAATCACGCCTTGGTGCTGCCCCGTCTCTGACAGTTGCGCCAGCCTTTCCTTGCTGACAAACTGGAGAAGTGTATCTCTCTTTTTCGCTTCCCTTACAATCGTTCTGACCGGTCCATCCTGACATCCGTCTAAAATAAATACTTTGTCAATCGGCTTTCCAGATCGGAATGCCTCCAGCACTACATTGCGCCCTTCTAATAAAAGTGTATGTTCCTTCTTTGGCATCTTACTTTTCTTCCTTCCCCTCAAGGCTGTCCAGCCCGATTTTTACAAGCTCCGTTAGTCTTTGGTATTCTTTCTTTAAATACAGGTACCCTACAAGAGCCTCAAATCCTGTCGCTCTTCTATAATCTGTAATAGACTGGTTTTTAGCGGGAGAAACCGATTTTGCGTTTCTTCCCCGCCGGTATACCGCATGTTCTTCCTGGGTTAAATATCCCTGCATTGTGCGCATCATCAAGGACTGTGCAGAAGCCTTCACATATTCGCTTGTTTCTTCATGCATTTTGTGAACCTGCCTGTTTCCTCTGCTCATAATCCAGCTTTTAATAATCAAATCATAGACACAGTCACCAATATAGGCAAGCGCTAAAGGAGAATATACTTCCACATCCATTTTCCCTATATCAAGAATCTTTTCTATATAAAAATCCAGTCCTTGTTTTATGCTCTTTTCCATTTTACTCCTTCTCTTGTATCTTCCAAAATAATCCCCTTTGCAAGCAGCATATCTCTGATCTCATCTGCACGCGCAAAATTTCTTTCTTTTCGCGCCGCCTGTCTCTCGGCGATCAAAGCTTCTATTTCTTCATCCAGCACTTCCTTTTTCTTGTCTGTTATAATTCCAAGTACATCCGTCAACACTGCCAGTCTGTCAAGCAGGCACGCCAGATACTCCGCAGAACAAGAAGCATTTACAGTGGTATTGATATATTTCACCAGTTCAAATACAGAGGCAATAGCATCCGCAGTGTTAAAGTCGTCATCCATTGCTTTCTCGAACCCATCTACAAATTCCTGCGTTTTTGCGTAAGCGTCTTTTTCTGTCTCTGACATTTCTCTTCGTGTTGTATTTTCCTTTAAAAACCGCAGATTTTCTGCCGCAGTTACAATTCTATCCAGCCCGCTTTTTGCCGCTTCCATCAAGTCTGCACTGAAATTTAATGGACTTCTGTAGTGTGCGCTCAACATAAAAAACCGTAAGATCTGCAGATCGTATTTTTCACTGATCTCCCGCACTGTAAAAAAGTTCCCAAGAGATTTGGACATTTTACGATTGTCAATATTCAAAAAGGCATTGTGCAGCCAATATTTTGCAAATTCCTTTCCATTCGCCGCCTCACTTTGCGCAATCTCATTCTCATGGTGCGGAAATACCAGATCTTCTCCGCCTGCATGAATATCAATCTGCTCTCCTAAGTA
Organism: Mediterraneibacter flintii; assembly: GCF_055387595.1. NCBI lineage: Bacteria > Bacillati > Bacillota > Clostridia > Lachnospirales > Lachnospiraceae > Mediterraneibacter > Mediterraneibacter flintii. Next base: position 1,659,142 of record NZ_AP031405.1, on the reverse strand, counting down.
TTTTTTAGACATCTCTGAACATTCTATATGCCAGCCAGGCCGCCCCTCTCCCCATGGAGACTGCCATGCCGGCTCCCCTTCTTTCTTCGGCTTCCAGAGCACAAAGTCAAGAGAATCCTCCTTTTCATCCTCTCCAGTCACAAGAAGGGAACGTCCTCCGGATTGAAGGTCATCTAAATTTTTGTGAGACAGCTTTCCATACTCTTTAAATTTACGTGTACGGTAGTAAACCGTTCCATTCTTCTCATACGCATACCCTTTTTCGATCAGCGTCTGGATCATATCTACCATTCCACAAATTTCCTCCGTCGCCAACGGATTCTTTGTAGCCGGTTTAATATTCATCCCTTCCATATCCTTCTTACACTCTGCAATATAACGCTTCGAAATTTCTTCTGCCGTCACGTCTTCTTCTATCGCTTTTTTAATGATCTTGTCGTCCACATCTGTAAAATTCGACACAAAATTCACTTCGTATCCCTTATATTCAAAATATCTGCGCACTGTGTCAAACACAATCATAGGTCTGGCATTTCCGATGTGAATAAAATTATAGACAGTCGGGCCGCAGACGTACATCTTTACTTTTCCATCCTCCAGGGGAACAAACTCTTCTTTTCTTTTTGACATTGTATTATACAGCTTCATCTTGTATCTCCTCTCTTCTTATCTCTTTTTTATTTTTGGCCGCACTCATAGCCATCTTCTTCCATACATTTCATCTTTTTGAGCATTTCAATGAGCTGGCTGTGCATTTTTTCATTATCTGCCTGTAGGGAACGAATGTCATTCAACACCGGATCCGGCAGATGAATCTGATCCATGTCGCTGCGGGGTACCTTCTTATTTCCCATACGTACAATACGTCCTGGAACTCCAACAACTGTACAGTTAGGCGGAACCTCTTCCAACACAACGGAGCCAGCACCGATTTTAGAATTTTCTCCGATTGTAAAAGAGCCTAATATTTTCGCTCCCGCGCTGACCATCACATTGTCTTCCAAGGTAGGATGGCGTTTTCCCTGCTCCTTACCTGTACCGCCAAGAGTAACCCCTTGATATAGTGTTACATTGTCGCCTATGATCGTCGTCTCTCCGATAATCACTCCGCTTCCATGATCGATAAACAGCCCTTTGCCGATCGTCGCCCCGGGGTGAATTTCAATCCCAGTCTTTCGCGCTGCTCTCTGGGAAATCCACCGCGCCAGGAAATAATGCTTCTTTATATACAGCTTATGCGCAATCCGGTATCGAAGTATTACTTTAAAACTCGGATAAAGCAACACTTCCATATTCGATTTAATTGCAGGGTCACGTTCTCTTATGACTTGAATTTCCTCTCTGATATAAGATATGATTCCCACTTTAAGGCCTCCTTATTGGTCTAAAACAACGCAGAAAACAAAAGACTCCGTCTCATTTAGAGACGAAGTCTATCCGCGGTTCCACTCTATTAAAAGAATTTCTTCTTTCACTTTCTGACATGTAACGTATGTCCTATACGTACTCCGCTACCAGTATCCCTTCGCGGAATCAGCTCCCGAATGCACTTCACAAGCCCTCCCCTTAGAACTGCTTTCAGCCGGTGACAGTTCCTCTCTGGCAGCTTCAAGCCTGCTACTCTTTTCGTTCTCAGCCTTTCTCTGCATTTTCCGAATATAGATATATATTATGCAAATTTTATCATTTTGTCAACCAGAATTTCCCGCTGCACACAACCTTTCCTCTTTTTACTGGCGCTCTATCTAGGCCATCGTTCTTTTGCTGCCATCCATTTAGGGAATGGCTTATGCGGCTCCGTCTGATACCAATAGGAAACAGAGGACACATCATCCTGTCGTTCAAAGATCCCGCTATGGCAAGAGCCTATCTGTTGTAAAGTAACTCTGATGTCTTCACAAAAAGAAATCGGATCCGGCAGATGAAAACGGTACAACGCTCTCATCGGAGGGCAGTCTCGGTTGTGATAATCACTCTGTATTTCCTCATCCGTCCTAGAATAAAACGGATACCCCAAAAAAGGAGTACAGAAAGTCTGTTCTTCCATCTTTCCATTTTCTATTTTCGCAAAGCTCCACGCTCCCCCAAAATAGTCCTCCAGCCCTGTCCCGCAAATCGTCGGATACTCTTTATCTCCGTCCAGGTAAAATTTCATCTCTCCTTCTCCCCACCAGTACCGTTCAAGAGCTGATATTGCCAGAAACGTTCCCACATAATTGCCTGCTCCTTTTACGTTGTCCAGCAGCACGTAATCCTTCCCAGGTGTGGTTAGCTTTTCTCTTCTCCACTGCGCATGGAAATATCCTATATTGTCCGGCAGTACATCCTTCAAACAATAATCAATCTGATAAAAGAATGACGGAATACTCTGTGTGTTTTGGTTCTCTATCGTAATTCTGGCATTTTTACGAAAAGGCATAGAAAAATACATATTCATTCCTCTTCTGGGTGCTACCACTACCGGAACAGAATTTACAAAATATGTCTGTCCAAAACCACAGCAGAAGAAATCTCCCAGTGGACATTCCACAGATGGGAGAGTTTCATCATCCCAGTACATACGCAGCACCAAATCCCGAAGGACAAAGCGATTTTCCGGACTTATTTTATCCGTCACCGTCATCCAGATATGCTTTATAATTCCTGGACCAGAAATATCTGCAAGTATCTTTGTCTCCCCCGACTTTATTTCAGGAATACATGGAGAACCTTTCCTAGAAGCTCCAAGACAACTAGATGCCTTTCCTCCACTTCCTTTTTCTCCAGTTGGATTTTCTGCATTTACTGCTCGGCTTCTGTCCTTTGTAATTCGTGTCACATCACTTATATCAAATATGTTCATCCGACTCTTCTCCTTTCAACAAGGCAAGTTTTGTCCATCGCATTTCTCCACATTCTACAAATATTCCGATTCCCCCGTCTGACACACTGTAGCATCTAGTAGTTAGCGCTGTATCATTTATATATGCCAACATTATATTTCCGCTTACCAGAAGCAAAACGGTCGCCTCATTTTTATTAAATTGTATTCTTCTTTCATCCACATACATCTGATCCCCATCTATCTGATTGTATCTCTCCATCGCAATCCTTCCGTGGTAAGGTTCGATTCGCAGTTGGCACCACTTTTCAAGACGGCTTCCAGCGGTATGCAACATCAGCCCCACTGCCTGTGTTCCTTCCTTCCAGGAAACTACTCCTTCAAAAAGCACAGTTTTACTCAAATTTCCTATTTGTCTCCAGCAGAACCCTTCCTCGCATATTTCATGGAAGCAATCTTCTCCAGGTGTCCCATCTTTTCTTTGATAAGCGAGTGGTATCTGCCTTTTAAAAACCGATCTTATTTTATCTGGCAGCTTCACCCCTAATGTACCGTCATTTCGTTGGACAAGCTCATGGACAATCACATTCCCTCCCCAAACAAAGGGGTTTTCATCTCTGCAATCTTTTCGAATTGCCTGCCATCCTACCAAATATCTTTTTCCCCCATCTGTAACAGTTTTGGCCGCATAAAACTCTCTGCCATCAAACATATCGTCCAAAAGAGGCGTCTCCCACATACCTGAAAAATGTTCCGCTATCCTGTAACGTGTTTCCCACCATTTACTATACGTCGAAAAAACAAGATACCATTTATCTCCTATTTTAAAAGCATCTTGACATTCATGGGTAGGGTATATTCTCGGAGAGTAAATCACTTCATCAAACCGCCATTCTGATACATCATCGGAAGCATAAACCGCCGTACAGCCATTTCGCAGGTAATCTCCATATTTCGTTGTCGCAGTCACCAGCATAGAATACGTTCCCTTTTCTTCATTCCAAAATACTTGTGGATCCCGCCAATGAAGGTTTTCAAAGCGGTTTATATCCGGCGTGAAGCAAAATGTTTTATCCTTTTCCCATGTATATAAATCCTTACTTATTGCCCTTAAAATCGCCTGCTCATTTTTTCCTTCTTCATTTCTATTTCCCTCACAAAAACCAGTATAGTAGAAATAGAACTTCCCGTTTGCATAACATACACTTCCCGTTGCCACATGCCAGTCTTGTTCATCTGGACTTCCGTTTTGAAGCACCAGCCTGGCCTTTGTATAATGTACAAAATCTCGTGTCTCTGTTGCATAGATGCAGTATTTATACAAAAAGAAAAAAATGTATCTTCCTTCCCAATAAAAAGGCATCAAATCTCCGCACATCTCCCCATGCGGCATACCTGGATACTGCTCTTCTGGTGTATAAAAAATGTAATGGTTTCCTTTCACAATGTACCTCCCTGTACTTTGATTGTCTGGAATGGATATTTGGAAAAATACTGAAAAGAGCCTGCAACTTCTCCTCCGGCTGTAAAAATCTCTACACTTGTTATGTCTATAATCAATAGAATTTGCCTTTGCCTGGAGATATGAAAGTTTCTGTTTTTCGTCTCCGTAAATTCTTTTCCCAGATTTTCACCACATTTGCTCCTGTCAACTACAATGTATTGCTTGTCAAAGTCTATGTCAATCATAAATCTTTCTTTTTTATTCGACAGACATATTTTCCCTTTTCCATTATGTATATCAATAAGAAATGCGCCTAATAAAATGTCCATCTCCAGTGTACCCTCTGACAATCTGTAAACATTCAGGTATTCCTTTACCTCTTCTACCGGCATCTGTCCCAGTCTCAGCCCCATTGGTGTCTGTAGAAGATACAGTTCTCTTGGAATGGTCATGCTGCCTCTAAATCCTTGTTCTGGCAGTTTTTGAGCATATGCCCAGCAGTTCATCCATCCTACCTGTACAATTCTTCCCTCAATACCAGCAAATGTAGCTGCGGCATAATTGTCTCGTCCGAAGTCCAGCCACAACACCTCTTCACTATTTTCCTCATAGAATTTCTTTCCATCAAATTTTCCTACAAAATAGCGTACACCTGTTTTTTTATAATCCAGTGTATTCTGGCTTACAATCAAAACCCACTTTTGAATTCCTTCTCTTGTTTTAAACAGACACAAATCTGGACATTCCCAAATTTCATTCTTTTCCAGATCTCCTGTGTAATATATGCTTTCTTTCTTCCATTCCCGCAGATTTTTTGAACTGAATATAAAAATACTGTCTAAAACCGCTGCCAGCATAATCCATCTTTTTTCCTCTGGATACCAGAAAACTTTAGGATCCCGAAAATCACTCAACCCCAAATCCAGCACGGGATTGCCCGCGTACTTTTCAAATGTCATTCCTCCGTCTGTGCTATAAGCAAGACTCTGATATTGCCGTGTAAGGCCATTTTTTTCTTGATTTTGCGTAAAGACTGCAACCAAAGGAGCTGTTTCTTTCCCTAATCCGCTTGTATTTTCCTGGTCATACACAATGCATCCTGAAAAAATTGTTCCCTTTTCATCTGGATATAATGCAATCGGCAATTCTTCCCAGTCTATTAGTTGTTTCGAACGTGCATGCCCCCAATGCATCGGCCCATGGACAACCCCTTCCGGATAGTGTTGATAAAACAAATGAAAATACCCTCCATGATAGATTAATCCATTCGGATCGTTTATCCAGCCCTTTTTACTAGAAAAATGATAGATAGGCCTGTGTTTCTCAAAATTGTTCATCATTTCTTTTTTATTCATAGCTATCCCTTCACTGCTCCTGCAACTACACCGTCAATAATATGTCTCTGTAAGAATAAATACAGAACAAGAATAGGTACTATCATAAGAACAAGCGCTGCCATCAAAAGTCCCAAATCAGCCGAAAATGCACCATAAAATACCCGAGTAGCAATCGGCAGTGTCTGCATCTTACTATCTGTTAATATCAAACTAGGAAGAAGATAATCATTCCATATGTTTAAGGCATTGATAATAATTGTCGTTGCAATTGTAGGCTTCAGAAGTGGAAATACAATTTTTCGGAATATTTGAAACTGTCCGCATCCGTCAATACTCGCCGCCTCTTCTAATTCTATCGGAATGGTCGATTTAATAGTCCCGTAAAACAAAAAGCTACTCATGCTGACACAAAATCCAATATGCATAAATATCAGCGTAGTCCTATGATTTAAAATATGGAAAATCCCTCCATAGATTGAAACCAGAGGAATCATTAATACTTGAAACGGAATCGCCAACGACAAAATCATAAGGAGAAACAGTCCTCTGCATGCTAACCAGTTTTTTCTGCTCATAATGTATGCTGCCATTGACGAAAAGAGTACAATTAATATGGTGCTGATACTTGTTATAAATAATGAATTCGCCAGTGCCCGAAAAAAATCCATCTTTTCAGCCGCATCTACGAAATTTGAAAATGTAACACCGTGTTCTCCGATCAATGCCAAAGGATCTCTTATAATATCTTTCTTTTCCTTCAAAGAATTGATTACTACCATAAAAAACGGAAGAATATAGAGAAGAAAGACCATGCTAAGTCCCCAAAATTTTACACCGTATTTGTTTTTTTGGTTCTTCATTGTAAAACCTCCTCATTTTTTCTCCCAATATACACCTGTATAACAGAAACTACAGCACAGATGGCAAATAGAATGACCGCTTCTGCCTGCCCTGCTCCATAATCCTTTGACACAAACGCCTGTTGATAGACATACATCGCGGCCATCTGCGTAGCCCCGTAAGGTCCTCCCTCCGTCAAAGACAAATTCAAGTCATACGTCATAAAACATCTGGTTATGGACAGGAAGATACAGATGACAAAAGAAGATCGCATCTGAGGAAGAATCACATTTTTCAGTACCTGCCATTTATTACATCCGTCAATAAACCCTGCCTCTATCAGATCTTTCGGCACACTTGTAAAACCAGCTATGTAAATCAGCATCATAAAGCCAGAATATTGCCAAACAGAGACAATAATTAACGCCGCAACAGCCTTGTATGGATCCGAAAGCCAAGAAGTGGACAGCACTCCTATATCTAGCTCCGTTCCAACGCAAACAAGCGCTCTGGAAAACACAAACTGCCATATATATCCTAAAACCAGTCCCCCAATTAAATTCGGTGTAAAAAATCCTGCTCTAAAAAAATTCTGCCCTTTTACTTTTCCTGTCACGAGATACGCCAGTGTAAAGGCCAGAATATTTACCAGAACAACCGAAATCAACGAATACACCGCCGTCAGCAGCAAAGAACGCCAGAATTGGCTATCAGCAAATACTGCGGAATAATTTTCTATATTTACAAACTCTTTTACAGCTGAAATCCCATCCCAGCTTGTGAATGTCAAATATATTCCGTAAAAAAACGGAACAATCATTACCATTAAAAAACAAAATGCTGCCGGTCCTGCAAATACCAGAAATAGAACAAGTTTATATCGGAATGTATTCCTTTTCCTCATTATTTTTCCTCACTTCTTTTCGATTACTTCTATACATTTTCTTCCAGAAACAGGAAAGGAACGTCATCCTGCCAGATAACCTTTCAGCATGACGTCCCTTTCCTCTTTACTCCTGACCCTTCCAGTAATTTTCTACTTCTGCTGCAAGTTCTTCTCTGTCGATATTTCCACTCATATATTTCTGAATAGCTGCTCCAACCTCTGTGCCATGATCACCTGGGATTGCCTGATACCAGTATTGTGTTTTTCCCTCTTTTATAAACTGCTGTGCAGAAACACTGATCGGTGCAGACACTTCTTTGGTAATATTTCCGAATGCCGGTATAATCCCACAGTCGTCCACCATAAATTGTTGTCCTTCCTCCTCATAAACCAGCCAATTCAAAAAGTCCTTTGCCGCCTCCTGCTGTTCCTCAGTAGAATATTCTTTGTCAATCACGAACGTTTTGCTCGCTCCCGCGATTAGATAGTCATTCGCTTCATCTGATGCATCACTTTGAGGCAGCGGCATGATTCCAATTTTTTCAGTTTTGTCGTATACGTCTGTCACCCAGCTTCCATTAAACCAGAAAGCAACATCTCCATTGGCAAAGTATTCATTGTTCATATCGTAGTCTGCTGCAAGAGGATCTGCACTGTTTATATTGTATTCCAGCAGCATATCGAAACTGTCCATTAAAGATTGGAATCTTGTATTTTCTCCAAGCTTCATTTCTCCTGATTTCAGAGAATCTACAAATGCCTGCGATGTTTCTTCTGCATTTCCTTGCTGATCATAAAGCTGTCCAAAATAATGATTTGCCAGGGACCAGTCATCTTTATTTACTGCTACAGGTCTTTCCATCCCCTTCTCGGAAAGTTCTTTAAGCAATGCCTCAAACTTTTCGGGTGTATTATAATCTTCCCAGTTAAATTCTTCTCCTGTAGTCTCTTCTATTGCCTGTGCATTATAGAGCAGACCTACCGCTTCTACTAAAAGAGGAAAACTATATGTTTTTCCGTCGATATTAACACCGTATTCCGATCCTCCGTCTTCAATCCATTTCTGGTCGCTTAGATCCAGCAGATAATCCTGGAAAGCATAGACATCGGTTCTGTCAACCATCATAATTGTATATGGACTACCAGAAGCATATTTTTCTGATAAATGTGTGCTGACAACATCATTTGTAAACTGTACATCGATTGTTATCCCTGTCGCTTCTTTATAGGTTTTGGCTAATTGTTCAAACTGATCCACTAGCTCCGATTTTGTATTTAACAAAGAGATTGTAGCTGACTCCTCTTCTGTCTTCTCTTTTTCCTCTTTTCCGCCAGAGCATCCTGCCAAAAGCATTGTCACCATGGTACACGCCAATCCAAAACTTCCAATTCTTTTCCACTTATTCATTTTGCTTTACCTCCATTTCTGTATTTTGACTTTGTACAATTATCAATTATTCTTTTCTTTTTCACCTCCTGTTTTACATTTGTTAAATTTTGTTTTTTATATGTATGTTTTTATTTAACATTTATATTATTATAATTATCATTACAATTTATATATGTCAATATTTTTTTACTTTTTTCATATTTTTTATTCACATTTAACAACTTATTATATCGTCTTTTATGCAATTTTAATTTACATTTGTTCAAATATATATACGATTTTTATTGATTTTTGTCTCAATATATTTTATAATTAAGGCAATCTCATAACAAAGAAGAAAGGATCGTACAACAGAATGAATAAGGAACGCGTTACTATACAAGATATCGCTGATGCCCTGGGACTGTCTCGCACAACGGTGTCCAAAGCGCTCAACGGAGCTCCTCATATGCCGGAAAAAACCATAAATAATGTTTTAGAAATGGCACGAAAGCTTAATTATAAACAATTCTCTTACTTCAATGCAGCGGACGCACCGAGTATAATTCCTAAAAAAGGTGGTACTTTTGCTCTTTTTGCTAATTATATTCCGGAACATTTTCACATTGCCACCTCTATTATGGCAAGCCTGGAACAAGAAATGCGCAAATATGGGTATTCTCTAACTATCTATATGCTTAACCCAGACGACGTGCAAAGTTTACATCTCCCAGAAAACTTTCGTCTGGATCAGATTGACGCGATTTTGTGTATTGAATTATTCAATAAAGCATATTCAGAAATGGTATGTTCGCTTGGAAAACCTGTACTTTTCTTTGATTCCTACTATTCACCTGAAAGCAGTCCATTAAATGCCAATATTTTGTTGATGGAAAGCCGTTGCAGTACATTTCGTATGATGAATGAGATTCTTTCGGCACAGCCTTTAAGCAAAGTTGGATTCATCGGGGATGTCTGCCACTGTATCAGCTTTCACGAACGTTACGAGGGGTTTCTGAATGCATTAAACATCCGAGGGATTCCATTCCATGAATCTTACTGCATCAAAGATGAAGATCACTACTTCCAGGATCCGCTTTTCTTATACGATGCACTTGGCAATATGCCAGAACTTCCCGAATTGTTCTTTTGTGCAAATGACCTTCTAGCATGGAAAACCATCGCGGCGCTTAAACAGATGGGCATACAAGTTTCGCAAGATATACTCATCTGCGGTTTTGACGACACTCTAAGCCTGACTCCTATGGACAACACATTAACCACTGTCCAGACTCCTAGCCAGGAAATGGGAATTTTGGCTACGCGCATCATTCTAAATCAGATAGAAAGTCCATATCTGCCGCCTGTGACACTCTACTTAAACGGTAAAATCAAAATGCGCACATCTACACTTTTTCGATGAGGTTTTCTTATAAATAAAAAAATAAGACAGAAGTATATATTATGATTCCTCTTCTATATACCTCTGTCTTATTCTTTTTATTTTTCTGCCTTGCTATACAATTTCATTCAAATAAATTTTGCACAGTTGTTCTATCTTCCCTAGTTCCACCTCCAGGTGCGGCGTAAGAATCACCCCATCCTCTTCCTTCACTTCTTCCAGTGTCTTGTACCCGAACAAAAATGAAGTAAGCGCCCCAATCGGCAATACACCTTCTGAATCCTCTGTTTCTGCAACTGACAGACTATCCTGTCCTTTTTCTGACTCTATTTTCCAGACCCGACTGTTCTTTACAAGAATCGGATCGATCACCGCAAAAGAGCAACAAATAGTTTCCCCACTCTGTACTTTCATAGCCTTTAACAGCTCCTCCAGATGCAGGATCCTCGCCATTATGACTGGTTTCTTTTTTGCGGTAAAAAGATCACTGCACGCATACAGGGCAGCACTTTTCTCTTCTTTTCCCCTAAACATAGCAACTGCTTTTAAAAATTCTGATTCCCATTCCGGCAGATACACTGGCTCTCTGATGTCCAGCCTATCTTCTCTGGCATAAGCAAACATTCCACGAATCTTATCCGCTTCTTTAATCAGACATACACCGCCATTCTCACTCTTCTGTTCTAGAATCATTGTTTGGTAATACGCCTCGTCCCGCACAGCACAGATCTGATATTTGTCACGGAAATATTGATTAAAAAATGCTGCCATGTCTGCCGCGTCAAAAAGCTCTGCTTCTTTTACTTCCGCCTGCAAATGTCCGTCGTTTCCCTTTGTTTCACCTATATTCTGCCTGTAAACAAACCGAAAGTCATAGGGAGTATAGATCGCTTCCGCGGCAGGCATGAGAAAAGTAAACGGCTCTTTTCTGCGATACATTTCCTCCAGCGCTCTGCACAAAAGTGTTCTCATATACCCTCTGCCTCGATAATTCTCCTCCGTCGCCACTGCAATGATATAATGACACGGAAACTGCCTGTCCTCAATCTGCACCAGATATGGATTCAGATGAAGCATAGATCGGATTTTTCTATCCTCTTCAATCACATAGATTTCATTATCCCGCGTTTTGATAAAATAATAATAATCCAGAAATGCCTTTGTATCCTCTGCAAAAACCTTCTCCCACAGCTCTCTTGTCTGTCTATGTTCCTTTTGTTCCAATTTTCTTACTATCATTTCAGAAATTCATACTCCTTATGCCAGATTTTCTTTTGCGCAGCCGCTGCATCCCGCACATTTTCTCATTTCCGCAACGTCATAGCTGCCGTAGTTGGTATACTTTTCCAGGGCACATACCGCCTGTGCAGAAATCCCCTCTCCTGTTCCGGTAAATCCCAACCCTTCTTCTGTCGTTGCTTTTACATTGATCTGTTCGGTTTCAATCTTTAAGGCCTCTGCCATATTTTTTTCCATCTGTTCGATAAAAGGACGCATCTTCGGTCTCTGCGCGACGATTGTCGCATCAATATTCTCTATTATATAGCCTTCCTTATCCAACAGCTCTGCCACGTATTTCAAAAGTATAATACTGGAAATCCCTTTATACCTTTCATCTGTATCAGGAAAATGCTTGCCAATGTCTCCTAATGCCGCCGCACCCAAGAGGGCGTCCATCACTGCATGGACTAAAACGTCCGCATCAGAATGACCCAAAAGTCCTTTTTCGTATGGTATTTCAACTCCTCCAAGCACCAGCTTTCTTCCCTCTGCCAATTTATGGACATCATAACCCATTCCAACTCTCATATTCTATTTCTCCTCGTAATCTGTCTCCAGTTCTTCCGCTTTTTCGTTTTCCTGCTTCTCCTCATCCGGTTCTTTTTCTTGAACTGTTGCCGTTTCTTCTTTGATTTCTGCAGTTTTTTCTGCTCTTTCTTCCGTCGTTTCTGTTTCTTTTTCTATCCTCTCTGTTTCAGACCCTTCCTCTGTGTCTTCCACTGCCTCCACCAGGTCTTCTTCTGAACTTTTCTCCGCCGGTTGGGAATTTAGGGTAATATTTTCTCTCTCCTGTTTCTGTTCTTTTAAAATACCTCTTAGCGCTCCGATTGCAAACCAGGCTCCTACAACGATAAACAGAACCCCCATTACAATATTAAATATTTCATTCGTCGGCTTCTGCTGTATAGTCTGCGTCACAAGCTGCACTCCCAGATAGGCGAGATATGCTCCTGCAATGATTCGAAATATATTCCCTGTACGATTGTTTCTCATATTTTTTTATCCTCCGTAATGAAAGAATGATTGTCTCTTGTCTTTAAAATTCTATCATACTCTATTCATAAATACCACTAAAAATGTTTCCTGCAAACAGAACAAAGTGGGCAAGCCCCGCACTCTTGAGGGGCTCGTCCACTTTGCGCTCCGGTGCGCGGAGCATTCCAATGAACCTCTTAATACGAAAATCACGTCAGCAAAGGCTTCCTTGATTTTTGAGTTTCATCTCCATCGCGCATAAAGTCGTCTGGCAAGTTATCTTTTTGTGAAAATTGCCGGAAGCATTTGCAAAAGTTACCTTTTGACACCCTAATCCTATTATACAAAAATGCCGCGCTATAAAGCACAGCATCTTATTAAAAGTAGCGGAAACTGGATTTGAACCAGCGACACCACGGGTATGAACCGTGTGCTCTAGCCAACTGAGCTATTCCGCCATATTTATATATATGGGGCCTATAGGGCTCGAACCTATGACCCTCTGCTTGTAAGGCAGATGCTCTCCCAGCTGAGCTAAGACCCCATATTATCTGTTCTGCAGACATGAATATTTTTCCTATCCGTAACCTGCTTTGCTATTATACTATCAAATTCCGCCAAATGTCAACACCTTTTTAAAATAAATTTTTAAAATTTTTCAAACAATTCTCTCAATTTATGTTTCGCCATAGATATATACGTTTAACATATATATTGTGCTAAGCCGCAGGATGGCAAGATGGAAATAACCGTCCTGCGACTTACTGCACACCAGTTGTCCTCTCCTCTTGTACACCGGCGTTACTGTCTCTTATTTAAAATAGCTTACTCCGGACTCAAAGATCTTCATATCCTGCTCTCCGTAAATATTTACTGCAATACCGTCTCCCCGTCTTTCAGAATGTGCCATCTTTCCGAGCACTCTTCCATCAGGACTTGTAATTCCTTCAATAGCGCAGTAAGACCCATTGACGTTCCATTCCTCATCCATACGAATCTTTCCCTCTAAATCACAATATTGCGTCGCCACCTGTCCATTCTCAAACAGGCTCTTAATACAAGCCTCGCTCGCCACGAATCTTCCTTCGCCGTGGGATGCCGGATTTGTATATACTCCCCCCAGCTGTGCCTTCATAAGCCATGGCGATTTATTAGTGACAACCTTCGTATAGACCATTTTGGAAATATGCCGGCCGATAGTATTATAAGTAAGTGTAGGAGACTCCTCTGTCTGTCCGGTAATTTTCCCATTTGGTACCAGCCCTAGTTTAATAAGTGCCTGGAAACCGTTACAGATACCCAGCGCCAGCCCGTCTCTTTCACCGAGTAGTTTTTCCACCGCTTCTTTGAGCTTCTCATTCTGGAATGCCGTTGCGAAGAATTTCGCTGAGCCGTCCGGCTCATCTCCCGCGCTGAATCCGCCAGGGAACATGATCATCTGCGCTTGTCTGATTGCTTTTTCAAACTCTGCCACAGAATCCCGAATATCCTTTGCATCTAAATTTTTAAATACTTTCGTTATCACCTTTGCTCCCGCACGTTCAAACGCCTTTTTGCTGTCATACTCACAGTTTGTTCCCGGGAACACTGGAATAAATACAGTAGGCTGTCCGATCTTGTGGCTGCATATATGAATGTCTGATGTCCGGTAAAGTTTCTCCTCTATTACTTCTGTATTATCTGAAGCTTTTGTCGCAAATACGTTTTCAAGTGTTCCTGTCCATGCCTCTTGTGCTTCCTCCAAAGAAATCTCTGTACTGCCGTATGTGAATTTTTTCTCCTGTGTCACTTCTCCAATCACAGTGTACGAAATACAAAGATTTCCTACCTGCTCTGCCGGAACTTCTGCAACAATATCTCCAAACGCAGGAGAAAACATCTCTCCCGCATCCATGCTGTGTTCCAGTTTTATCCCCAATCCGTTTCCAAATGCCATCTTACTGACTGCCGCAATCACACCATGACGGTCCAGTGCATACGCAGATACAATCCGGCCGCTGTGAATATCCTCGGTGATTTTCCCGTATGCTCCCATCACCTGACTGTACACCGGAAGTTCATACTCGTCCTTTTCTATGCGCATCCATACTAATTTATTCCCTGCCTTTTTCAGCTCTGGTGTAATGATCTCTTTTTCTACCGCCATATCTACTGCAAAGGAAACCAATGTCGGCGGCACATCTATATCCTGAAAAGTACCCGACATACTGTCTTTTCCGCCTATGGAAGGAAGCCCATATCCAAGCTGTGCCGCATACGCGCCTAAAAGTGCTGCAAATGGCTGGCTCCATCTCTTCGGATCTTCTGTCATCCTGCGGAAATATTCCTGGAAAGTAAAGCGTATCTTCCGGCAGTCTCCGCCTGCCGCTGCTATCTTTGCCACAGATTCTGTCACCGCATAAACAGCGCCATGATACGGGCTCCAACTGGACAGATATGGATCAAATCCATAGCTCATCATAGAGACGCTGTCCGTCTTTCCGTTTTGTACCGGTACTTTTGCCACCATTGCCTGCGTCTCTGTCATCTGATACTTTCCTCCGTGAGGCATAAAGACAGAGCCGGCCCCGATAGAGCCGTCAAACATTTCTACCAGCCCTTTCTGGGAACACACATTTAAGTCACTCAAAGTACGCAGCCATTCTTTTTTTACATCCTTCACTTCCTTTTTCACGAATAAGCTGTCTTTGCGCGCCGGTATTTCTACCTCCACGCTTGTCTCCTGATGTGCTCCATTCGTATCCAAAAATGCGCGGGATATGTTTACAATCTCTTTTCCACGCCATACAAGCACCAGACGCGGTTCCTCTGTCACAACTGCCACCTCGGTTGCCTCCAGATTTTCTTCCTTTGCATACATAAGGAACTGCTCTACATCCTTTTTGTCTACTACAACAGCCATTCTCTCCTGGGATTCAGAAATTGCAATCTCTGTTCCGTCCAGACCTGCATATTTTTTCGGTACTTTGTCCAGATCTACCCGCAGTCCATCTGCCAATTCTCCTATTGCCACAGAGACGCCGCCTGCGCCAAAATCATTACACTTTTTGATTAGCCTGCTTACTTCCTCTCTGCGGAATAAACGCTGTATCTTGCGCTCTGTAGGTGGATTTCCTTTCTGTACCTCTGCGCCGCATGTCTCAATAGATGCTTCTGTATGTACCTTTGAAGATCCTGTAGCTCCTCCACATCCGTCTCTTCCGGTTCTTCCTCCCAAGAGAATGATAATATCTCCCGGATCGGAAGTTTCACGAATAACCGCGCGCCGCGGTGCAGCTCCCAAAACAGCTCCGATTTCCATACGTTTTGCAACATAATCCGGATGATAAATTTCTTTGACCCCTCCGGTCGCGAGCCCTATCTGATTGCCATAAGAGCTGTATCCATGGGCGGCGCCTCTTACCAGCTTTTTCTGCGGGAGCTTTCCTTTCAGTGTATGTTTTACTGAAACTGTCGGATCTGCCGCGCCAGTTACGCGCATCGCCTGATATACATACGTACGTCCTGAAAGCGGATCGCGGATTGCACCGCCAAGACAGGTTGCCGCACCTCCGAATGGCTCAATCTCTGTGGGATGATTGTGTGTCTCATTTTTAAAGTTAATCAGCCACTCCTCTTCCACACCATCCACCCGAATTGGCACAACAATGCTGCAGGCATTGATCTCTTCGGATTCTTCCTGATCCTTTAATTTTCCTTCTTTTTTCAACTTTCGCATCGCCATCAGAGCCAAATCCATCAGACATATAAACTTATCCTCTCTTCCGGCAAATATCTCACTGTGATCTTTTAGATACTGCTTATATGTATTCACAATGGGTTCCTTATAATCGCCTTCCTCAAAAGCAATCTCTTTTAATTCTGTTGAAAAGGTTGTATGCCGGCAGTGGTCGGACCAATACGTATCTAATACCCGTATTTCTGTCATAGTAGGATTCCTGTGCTCTTTTGTGCTGTAATACGTCTGGATATGCAGGAAATCCTTAAATGTCATGGCCAGATTCAAAGAAGCATACAGCTCTCTTAGCTCCTCCTGCGGCATATCTTTAAAGCCTTCGAATATCTTTACATCTTCTGGTTCTTCAAATACACTTACAAGTGTTTCTGGCTTGTCTAATCCTGTCTCTCTGGAATCTACTGGATTGATACAGTGATTTTTTACAGCGGCAAGCTCTTCCTCAGAAAGAGTTCCCTCCAACACATATGTCACCGCAGTTTTTATCACCGGTTTTTCCTCTTCTTTGATAAACTGGACACACTGCTCTGCAGAATCTGCCCTTTGATCAAACTGTCCCGGCAGATATTCAACAGAAAAGATATAGTCTCCTTCTTTTCGCGGAAAGCTCTCCTGATAGAGTACATCTACAGGTGGTTCTGCAAATATACCCTGGCAGGCCTTTTGAAACGTATCCTCCGAAATATTTTCTACATCATATCGAATCAGCACACGAACGGATGTCACTGTACCAATCCCGAGATAGTGTTTGATTTCATGTTTCAGTTCCTTTGCCTGAACGGCAAATTCTGGCTTCTTTTCCACATATACCCGTCTTACATTGCTCATACATTCTCTCCTTTTCTCTCCCAGACTCTAAAAGCTTCTTAAAATCGTCCTGCTGTATTTTTCACACCCATAGTTCCTGTTTTCTATCCTACCATACTCATTCTCATTAGTACAATTAATATAATTAAACTAATTAATAAGTACAATTAATTTTTCTTTCTTCCTAATAAAATACTCACCGCCAGAAGGAGCAATAGTCCTCCTCCAAACAAAATTCCAATTCGTCCAAGCATGTCTGCAAACAATCCTTCCGGCAACATGCGAATCATATAGTCTTCTGCAGGATCAAACAGCCAAAGATCGTTGTCAAAAAAGATATGATGAAATTTTATAAATACGGCATTGAAATCAACCGCAGCGGCAATTCCCAGAAGCAGTGTCAGTCCGCCTGACACCGCAAGTGCAATCTGGTACGAACGACAGAGCAAAAATTTTAACCTTGCCTTCATACAAAGCAGCAAGAGCAGACATACTGCTGCCACTGCCAGAGCTCCCCACCTGATATGTAGTCCTCCGATAAAAAGCTCCTTTACCTCTGCCATATGGAAGCGATCCTGTTCATTAAAAAAGTCCTGCTCTCTTCCTTCCACTGTCGTATAGACCTCCAGAGTCTCTCTGTCCCCCTTAAGATACGCCATCATCTCCCGGGTTACATACATTACGTCGTCCATCTCCATGTCCAGCTCAGGCAGTACATCATATTTCTCATATTCCTTTTCATAAAATCCAAAATCTGCATACATTGCCGCTTCAAAGCTTGAAATCAGCAAAATAACAATCAATGAAAAAGAACATAGAATTCCCAGAAACCAGTGTAGTTTTTTCATGTCCTTATCCTTTCCCGTTTTTTCTATCATATCAAATTTCACATTGTAATTCATCCATTTTTACCTTATAATACAAGCAGTACTTATTAGGAGGTCTAATGAATGGACATCAATTATGAATTATATAAAGTTTTTTTTCACGTGGCATCTACCTTAAGCTTTTCCGAGGCGTCTAAGCTTCTTTTTATTTCCCAGTCCGCAGTCAGCCAGTCCATCAAGACACTGGAACGCAAACTGGATCAGACGCTTTTTATCCGCAGTACAAAACGGGTACAGCTCACCCCTGAAGGGGAAATTCTTCTGCGCCACATTGAGCCTGCCATGCATCTGATTCAGCGCGGAGAAGCACAGCTTTTGGATGCGGCGTCTACCGGCGGGCAAATCCGCATTGGCGCCAGCGACACCATTTGCCGGTATTTTCTTGTCCCTTATCTGGAACGTTTTCACAAGTCTTTTCCTAATGCCCATATCAAAGTTATAAACCAGACCTCCGTCAAATGTGTGGAGCTTTTAGAAAATGGGCAGGTAGATTTAATTGTGGTAAATTATCCAAACACCTATTTAAGTAATGTCTCCTCTATCCAGAAAATAAAGACATTTCACGATATCTTTATTGCAGGAGACGCTTTTAAGAGCCTGAAAAATGAACGGCTTACCTTAAGAGAGCTCTCTCATTATCCAATCTTAATGCTGGATAAAAATAGTACCACCAATGAATTTCTCCACCGGCTCTTTCAGCAGCATCAGCTGGATCTTGTGCCGGAGATCGAGCTGACAAGCAACGATCTGCTTATCGATCTGGCGCGGATCGGACTTGGCATTGCCTTTCTTCCAGACTATTGTATCGCAGGCAATATGTCCGGACTGTTCATTGTGGAAACAAAAGAAGAGCTGCCTGGAAGAGAACTGGTAATCGCGTACAATGAACAGATTCCTCTTTCCAAAGCAGCCCAGGAATTCTTAAGCTATTTTTCTTCCTAGTCTCGGCTGTCCCAGAAGTTTCTGACCAGTCCTTCTACATTTTCCAGGCTGCATGTTTGGTATTGGTTCCATTCCCGCGGGAAAATTTCCTGATACCGACTTCCCAGAAACCGTTCGTCCAGCAGAAGGATAACCCCCTTGTCCTTTTCTGTGCGAATCACTCTTCCTGCCGACTGCAGAACCTTATTCATTCCCGGATATAGATAGGCAAAGTCAAACCCCCGCATATTTCTTTTGTCAAAAAATTGTTTTAATATCTCTCGCTCGTTGCATACCTGCGGCAATCCGGTTCCAACGATAACAGCGCCGATTAGTTTGTCTCTGGACAGATCGATCCCCTCAGAGAAAATGCCGCCCATGACACAAAACCCAATCAATGTCGTCTCCCTGTCTTCTTCGAATTTCTCAAGAAATTGTTCTCTTTGTTCTTCCCCCATATAGGGAGACTGTATGATACTCTCCAGTTCTGGCCTATCTGCCGTTCTTCCTGCAAATCTTTCATAGACATCTTCTAGAAAACGATAGGAAGGAAAAAAGACCATGTAATTCCCCTTCCGCGATTCTGCCATTTTCAAAATATAATCGGCAAATCTTTCATACATCACGTCTCCTCGCATAGTATACTTTGTGCTTACATCCGTTCCCAGCAAAAGAAGCCGATTTTTCTCTGGAAAAGAAGATTTTGCATATACCGCGTAATCCTTCTCTTCCACACTGAGCAGCTTCTTATAATAATTGACAGGAAGCAATGTGGCAGAAAAGAATATCGTGCTGTTCCCTTGTTCTAAATAAGAGGCAAGATTCACCGACGGGTTTACGCAGAACAGCTTAAGCTTAAATCTTCCGTCTGGTTCCAGTTCTGTATAGATTACATAATTTTCATCCAGTAAATCATGTATATTGACAAAATCCCGCGCCCGAAAATAAAGTTCTAAAATTTTTTCCCGTTTCTCCTCATCACTACATTCTTCAAGAAATCGTTCTATCTCTGACATTAGATTCATCAGCTTCAACACAATATGAGAAACACTGTTTAAAACTTCATAATTTTCACATTCTCTTTTCAAGGCAAGCAGAAGCCTGTTGCACTCTCCAAGCCTTCCGTGCAGCTTTCTGTCCTCCCCTTTAACAAGGCGTTTCGCCAAAAGAAAGTCCTCTTTGTACAGGACTGCACTGTACATTTCTCGCCCTCGTTCTACCAGATTATGTGCCTCATCAATCAAAAAGAGGTATTCTCCTTTTGTACTTTCAGAGAAAAACCGCTTCAGATGCGCGTTCGGGTCAAAAACATAATTATAATCACAGATCACCGCATCCACCCAATTGGATATATCCAGAGACATTTCAAAGGGACATACTCTGTATTTTTGCGCCTGCTCTTCTAGTACGCCTCGTGTGAATGTGCTCTGTGCGGTAAGCAGGTCAAACACAGCGTCGTTGACACGATCGTAATGCCCTTTTGCATAAGGGCAGGCCTCCGGATTACAGACTGTCTGTTCCATGAAGCAAATTTTTTCCTTGGCAGTCAGTGTGAGCACTTTACAGGAGAGCCCCTGATCTTTTAAGGTCAAAAATGCCTGTTCTGCGACTGTCCGCGTGATCGTTTTCGCAGTAAGATAAAAAATCTTCTCCCCCAGTTCTTCCCCCACTGCTTTTACAGCCGGAAATACAGCGGCCATTGTCTTCCCCACTCCGGTAGGCGCCTGAATAAACAGCTTTTTTCTGCGCAGGATCGTCCGGTACACACTGTAGGCCAATTCTCTCTGTCCATCTCTGTAGGAAAAAGGAAAGATAAGCCCCTGAATAGACGTATTTCGTTTTTCCCTCCACATAATCTGAAATTTTGCCCATTTTTCATATTTCCCAACCAGACTTAGAAACCATTCCTCCAAATCTTCAAACAAATATTCCCTTGTAAACTGTTTCAGCTCTTCACTTTCCAGATGGCAGTATGTCATCTGGACGTATATCTTTTTTAATGCCTCCTGTTTCGCATACATATAGGCATAGCACTTTGCCTGTGCCAGATGTACTCCAACCGGTGCAGTAAGATATTCTAAGTCTCTTAGGACACCTTTGATTTCATCTACTGTAACTTCGTCTGTATCTTCTTTCTTTATAATTCCATCTGCTCTGCCTTCCACCTGCAAAAGAAATCCCTCACAGGGCACCTGTATTTTCAAGCTCACCTCTGCGTGATAATCCGATCCCATCCTCCTTTGAATCTTTCGGTGAAGACGGCTTCCCATCAGCATTGCGTCCTTTTCCATTCCGCCTGATATTCGGTTGTCAATGTCCCCCTCCCGCAAAATAAACTCTACGAGACTGCGGACTGATATTTTCATTATTTTTTCTTTTTCCATGCAGTCTATTATACCTCATTTGACGGCACAAGACCAATCTTTTCCTTCATTCGCCAAATTCCAGCATATCCGCACGATAGCGCACAGGAAGATGATTCCTTTGGCAAGCCGGATTTTTACGTTCCTCGATAGCTATGGTATGAAAAAAGTTTTTCCAAAGTTTTTCATATTCTAATTCCTTGTCTGAGACACAGTGGATTGCCTCTTCGCTTGGAACTTCTCCCCACAGAAGATACCAGGGACTTTTCTCTTTGTGTACCAGAAACACCTGATGCGTTTTGTCAAAAATCATAAAATTTTCCAGAGGAAATCTGTCGGCAAAATGTTCCCCTATGCAAGTCAGTATTTGGTTTTTGGGCGCTATTTCCGAAAAAAGAATCCCGTTTTTCAGTTCTCTGAATCTTATAAATTCAATAAAACAATGGGCTTCATTCGCAACATTTCTACTCAGTTCAAATACCTTTGCCACAGCAGGATGATCCAGATGTTCCATGATTTTTCTGCTGTCTTTTAATTTCCTTGCTTCCTGCATTGTCCAAAACACTGCATTTCCTTTGCCGGCATCTTTTGATAAAAGGGCGTAATACAGTTCCTTATAAGCCTCCTCTCCAAGATTCACGCGAATCAACTGCTCTACTGCCCGCGCTTTTTTCTGAGACTCTTTTACTTCCTGGTATTCACAGAATAGCTCCGGCTCCATATTCCCCTGCACCGCGATCTTTGCCTCTCCTTCCCGGTGTTCTCTCCAGGCGTCATAAATAGCGGAATACAGTCCCGTTATCGTATCACAGCACAGATAGACATCTGTCATTTGTCCGGCACCTCCTTCTATTTTTCTAATCGTTCTCACTTTGTCTGCCTCACTTTTCTTTTACGACTGGCTGACAATCTGCCTTGCCTGTTTTTCTCCAAATCCCATGTCGTCAAACAGAGACAACTGCTGGTATGTCATGCTGTCCGGCAGTTTCTCCTTTGTACGCAGAAGATTCCTTGTAATATAATCCTCTTCTACTTTCACAGGATATAACATCTTTCCGCTGCATGTCAGAAAATAGAGCGCCCGCTTGAGCACCACCCCCATTTTCTTTAAATCCTCAAACCGCAAATTTCCAAACCTTCGCGCCTTCACAATCCTGGACGCCGACTTGCATCCAATTCCCGGTACTCTTAATAACATTCTGTAATCAGCTCGGTTTACCTCTACTGGAAAATACTCCAGATGCTTCAGTGCCCAGTTACATTTTGGATCCAGAAAAACATTAAAATTAGGGTTCTTTTCATCCAGCAATTCTTGTGCCTCAAAATGATAGAAACGCAGCAGCCAATCCGCCTGATACAGTCGGTGCTCTCTTAGCAGAGGCGGCCCCTCCTCCGTCCGCTTAGGAAGCAGAGAACACTCTTTATTCACCGGCACAAAAGCAGAATAAAATACTCGTTTTAGTTCAAACTTCTTATATAAAGATTCCGCTACATTCAAAATCTGAAAATCCGTCTCCGGCGTTGCTCCAATAATCATCTGGGTGCTCTGTCCCGCCGGAACAAACTGCGGCGTGTTTTTGTACAAGGCAATCTCCTGTTTGTTCTCATTCGCCTTATTCTGTACAAGCCGCATAGGAGCCAGAATATTCCTCCGGTTTTTATGCGGCGCCAACAGCTTCAGCCCTTCGGCTGTAGGCAATTCCAGATTCACACTCATCCTGTCTGCCAGAAATCCAACTCTCTTTATGATTTCTGCATCTGCTCCCGGAATCGTTTTTACATGGATATACCCCTGAAAATGATACACATGCCGCAACTGGTACAATGTCGCATAAATCAGCTCCATTGTATAATCAGGGCTCTTCAATACCCCAGAACTTAAAAACAGACCTTCAATATAATTTCTGCGGTAAAATTCCATCGTAAGCGTACATACCTCCTCCGGTGTAAAAGAGGTGCGAAGCACATCATTCGAAGCTCTGTTAATACAATATTTACAGTCATAAATACACTCATTTGTAAACAAAATTTTCAGCAGAGATACACATCTTCCATCCGCAGAAAAGCTGTGGCAAATCCCCGCACTGCTGCAGTTTCCCATTCCTCTGCCGTCTCCATTTCTGTCTACACCACTGGAGGTACATGCCACGTCATATTTTGCCGCGTCAGACAATATATGCAATTTATCATAAATAGACATCTTTTCTTGAATCTTATCGTACATCCCAGTCCCTCCGTTTTATACAGAACATATGTTCTGTTTTTATAATATCACAAGCCTTGTCAAATTACAAGAACTTAAAATGCATTTTTAAATCTTATATAAAGCAGAACGTGCTTTGCGTATTCTCGCACTGAAGCGCGGCTAAGTGAGCAGCTATTTTCCACTTGCGCGCTATGCATCCCCGGAGGGTTTTATTGTATAGGGAAAGGAGCTTCTTAATAATAATAAAGGCGGTTCGTCATTACCGAACCGCCACTGCTTTACTGATTATTGAATAGATATTTCTGAAACAGTATTCTCCACACCATTGATTTGCAGTCTGACATGAACCTTTCCATTCTCAAACTCATGCAAAGGGTATTCCAATGGTTTGTCAAGATTTGTAACATCTATAGATTTTACCACATCTTTCTGCACCAGCCACAAGACAAGTGTTGCTCCATCTGGCACCGTACCGCAGGAAATGTCTGCGTAAAGCAGTTGCGTGTCTGCATCCGTAATCATCATATTCTGTTCTTCCACAAAACCATTGCTGGCGCTCTTAAAATCCAGATTCCATACCCCGTCCAGATAAGTGCTGTACTCCATAGTGATCACCCCCATATTCCAGACCCTCTCACTGGAAGCCACATTCGTATTAATCCCCTTTCCCGCAGCCACACTAACAACAAACCCTGTCAGGCATACCAGCATAAGCACCATACTCGCAATACCCGCAGCAATAAATTTTAAGTGATGTGTTCCTTCTTTAACCATACTATCATTTTCCTCCTTTTCAATATATGTTCCACACTCCTCACAATACTTTGCCTTGACTGAAATTCTTTGGCCGCAAGCCGGACATATCGTTTTGATTTCCGGACGGCGCAGAAAATAAATCAGTAATCCGATAAAGGGCGTAGCTACAAAAACTACAACCACCCATAATACAGGGTCAGCCTTACGTTTTTTGCAGTCCTGATACACCCATGCCGCAAAAAAAGCCGCGGTGCATGCCGCGAAAAAGAGAAAGCAGAACAGCAGCACAGGAAGTAACATGGAAAGTCCACTAAAACCATCACTTTTCAGATAATACAAGCCAAACCTGAGAAAGAGCAGTAATAAAATAACCAGAATCCCAATATAAAACAGAAGTTTCTTCTTTTTCACATGCTTCATACACATACACCTCGTTTCTCAATGCGTATTGTAATATCCTCTTTTATGTTCGCTTTTTTTACTCCTGCTATGGTAAGCAATATGCCAGCCATTCCCACATAGAGACAGATACCGGCGACAAGGTAAGATACATATATATTTTCAATCATCAACAGGGCCAAAAGAGCCAGCAGAGAAAAGGTTAACAAATTCAAAACCATTGGCAGATACCAAAGCGATACTTTATGCACGGCATGTTGTTTTTGCAGGATGGCTTCTTTTTGGTACAAAGCCACTTTGAGTTTCTTATCCAGCTCCGGTGCCGGAATATCTGTCATTTTCATAGAAGCCCGAATAGCTTCTTCCATTTCTATATCGGAACGATTATCTTTCATAACCAGCATCCTCCAATCTTTTTTTAATTAAGTTTCTTCCCTTGAACAATCGGCTTTTCACAGTACCAGGCGGTTTCTTTATAATCATCGCTATTTGCTCTATGGAACAATCGGAAAAATAAAATAATATCAATGGTACTTGAAATTTTTCCGGAAGATTCTGTATGATTTGACGGACTTCCGTAACAAATTCCTTTTGAAGATAGCTTTCTTCAATATTTTCTTCACAATGTACTGCTGTTTCTATTTCATCTTCATAGCTGCTGCAAGGGGCAATCCTGTTCCTGCGCGCCTGTTTTCTCCTGTCACTTTTCCAAAGGTTATATGCCAGAGAGAAAAACAGCGCTTTCGGATTTTTCTCCCAGTCAAGTGTCCAGTCTGTTTCTAATGCTTTTAAAAAAGTCTGCTGATATAAATCCTCGGCATCTGTCTTGTCCGCGCAGAGTTTCAAGCAAAATCTATATATGTCTGTACCGAAATCGTCTATACATTTTTCCACTTCTCTTGCATTCACCGTTTCACCTCCACTGCCTGTTCACCCTATATTCGCCATAACTTTGTATGAGGTTCATTTTTTTCTGCAGTGTGCATGTTTTATTGTATAGGGAACGAAGTTTCCCGCACAATAAAAAGTGTGTAAGTTTTGAATTTGCTCTTCTCAAACCTACACACTTTCTTTCACAGCGCTGATTCTTTTATCTGCTTTTATAAATTCTCTTTGAAGAATGCCTCCAGCTCCTCAATCGCCTTGTCCTCATCTGCTCCATCTGCGGAGATCGTCACTTCTTCCCCAGTCTTAACACCTAACCCCATAACTCCGAAAATTCTCTTTGCGTCTGCTTTTTTATCTCCCTTTGCAATTTTTACATCGCACTGATAACCTGCTGCCTGTTTTACAAGTATCCCTGCCGGCCTTGCATGGATTCCTTCCGGATCTGTAACCACATATTTGAATTCTTTCATTTTTCATTTCCTCCTTGATATGGTAATTATGAATTAAGTATATACCATGTTCTATTGTTTTTCAATCTGCGTTTTCTCTACTTTTATAGGTTTTTTTAATAAAACAATGCCAAGCATGCTGACCACCGCCCCTGCTAAAACTGCTGCCAGAAACATCGGCGCATGATCCATAATTCCAATTACAAAAATTCCTCCGTGAGGCGCCCGCGATCCGCACTCAAATACCATGGACAGCGCTCCTGCCACTGCGGCGCCTACAATACTCGGCGGTATGATCCTAAGCGGATCTGCCGCTGCAAATGGGATCGCACCTTCTGTAATAAATGAAAGCCCCATAATATAGTTTGTCACTGTTGTCTGTTGTTCATTCTTTGTAAAACGATTTTTGAAAAATGTTGTCGCCAAAGCGATTCCAATCGGAGGTACCATTCCTCCTGCCATAACTGCCGCCATAATATCAAACTGTCCACTCGCAATAGACGCTGTCCCAAATACATATGCCGCCTTATTAAAAGGTCCTCCAAAATCGATCGCCATCATTCCTCCTAAGAGAAGTCCCAGCAGTATCCTGCTTCCCTCTCCCATACTCGAAAGACCGTCATTCAGCCACGTATTAAACGCCCCCACTGGAGGATTTACGACAAAAATCATCACAGCACCCATAAACAGTATTCCTAAAAACGGATATAAGAGTACCGGCTTTGTTCCCTCCAGTGCACGCGGAAGCTTTTCTAAGAGCTTTTTTATCAAGAGCATGAAGAACCCTGCCAGAAAACCTGCAATTAAAGCTCCAAAAAAGCCAGAGGAAATCCATTGTTCTTCCGGCAAAGCCACCGAAGTGCCGGCTTTTGCAAGTAATCCCCCGACAATTCCCGGCATCAAGGCAGGCCTGTCCGCAATCGCCATTGCAATATAGCCCGCTAAAATAGGAAACATCATCCCAAAGGATACATTTCCAACCAAATTAAAGAACCTCGCCAGTTCCGTTCCTGTTCCAAAGACCTCTGTCCCTGCATTTGCACTGTCGCAGATATAAGAAAGTGCAATCAGAATTCCACCGCCAATTACAAATGGAAGCATATGAGACACTCCATTCATCAGTGCCTTATATATTTTTCTCCCCAGCTTCTCCTCTCCGATACTTCCGGCTTCACTCTTATCTGTCCCACTACTATGATAGATACTCGCCGTTTTACTCAATGCTTTTTCTATCAGCTCCTTTGGTTTATGAATTCCATCTGCCACCTTTGTCACAATCACTGGTTTTCCATCAAATCTTGCCATTTTTACATCTTTATCCGCGGCGATAATAATGCACGTACATTGGGCAATCTCTTCGGCTGTCAGGACATTTTTATCTCCGCCGGAACCATTGGTTTCTACTTTGATACTGCATCCCATCTCTTTTGCAGCATTTTCCAGGCTTTCTGCCGCCATATATGTGTGTGCAATTCCAGTCGGGCATGCTGTAACAGCGAGTATCTGATACCCCTGTGCAGGCGCCTCTTTTTCTTTATTTTCTTCTGCCTTTGTATGTTCAGCTTGATCCACATATTCCAAAAATTCTTTTACGCTTTCTGCGTTTATGAGACGCTCTTTAAAGCCTTCATCCATCAAGAGCATGGAAAGGCGGCTTAACACCTCCAGATGCACGTTATCTTTTGTATTCGGCGCAGCAATCAAAAAAATCAGATGTACCGGCTCGCCATCCAACGCATCATAGTCCACGCCATCTCGAAGTACCATCGCCGCAAGACCAGGCGCTTTTACTGCCTCTGTCTTGGCATGTGGTATTGCAATTCCCTCTCCAATTCCCGTCGTACCTTCTTCTTCTCTTTTAAAGACACCAGCCCTGTATGCTTCTTTATCGCTGATATTTCCAGCCTCCGCCATCAGATCTACCATTTTACAGATAACTTCTTCTTTTGAGGAAGCCGTCCCATTTAATTCTACACTACACGGTTTCAACAAATCTGTAATCCTCATCACTTTCTCCTCCCTATAATCCATATTCAGATGCCGGTCTTACAAGTTTTCCAATAATTTCTTCCTTTGTCGCAAGCCAGGAAACAAACGCTGTGGCACTTCCCGCCGCAGTCCCAAGTTCCAGTGCCTTCTCATAATCCTTTGTATTCAAATATCCTGCCAGAAAGCCAGCTACCATAGAGTCTCCTGCTCCTACCGAATTTACTACCTTTCCCTTAGGCGGCTTCATTTTCCTGATCTTTCCATCCTCTGACAATAAAAGCGCACCTTTTTCAGCCAAAGAAACCAGTACATTCACCGCGCCCATATTCTGTAGTTTTCCTGCATACTCAATGATTTCTTCCTCTGTTTGAATGTTGACTCCAAACAGCTCTCCTAATTCATACTGATTAGGTTTGATGAGAAAAGGGTTATATTTCAATACCTTTTTTAAAAGCTCTCCTGTTGCATCCACCACAACACGTACCTCTTTTTCAGTCAGACATCCCATAATCTGCTCATATACGTCTTTAGGAAGCGTATCTGGGATGCTGCCCGCCAATACAAGAACATCATCCGGAGTCAGGCTCTTTAATTTTGTATACAGTTGCTCCACAGCTTCCTTTGATATTTCAGGCCCCTGTCCATTGATTTCACTTTCTTTATCCGATTTTATCTTGACATTGATCCGACTATTTCCCTCCGGCAGTGAAATAAAGTCTGTCTGGCATCCATATTCTTTTAACATTTCCTCCATTGCTTCCCCTGTAAAGCCCGCTTTAAATCCAAGCGCCCTGTTTTCAAGCCCCAAATTTGACAGAATGACCGATACATTGTTTCCCTTCCCGCCCGGATAAATGTTCTCTTTTTTTGTCCGGTTGATCCGGCCCAGCTCCATATTCTCTATCTGTATGACATAGTCCAAAGATGGATTGAATGTAACTGTATAAATCATTTTTTCTTCACCTCAATTATATTCTTTTCTTTTTTCAGCTTTTCATCCTGAATTTCTGTAGTAATAATAAATGCCTCTTCAAATTCCCCGAATTGTACGGAGGAAATCTTTCCTATCTTTGTCGTATCAGCAAGCACATATTTCTGTCGGCAGCGCTGCATTGCCGTCTCCTTTGTTGCCGCTTCACTTTCATCCGGTGTTGTAAATCCATGTTCCCTGTCCGCCCCATTCGTTCCGAAAAAGCCTTTTGTAAAATTGTATTTTTTCAGACTCCTGATCGTTTCTGTCCCTACAGTGGCTTCTGTAGCAGCTTTAAATCTCCCTCCGAGCAAAAATACACGACACCCTTTT
Organism: Mediterraneibacter flintii; assembly: GCF_055387595.1. NCBI lineage: Bacteria > Bacillati > Bacillota > Clostridia > Lachnospirales > Lachnospiraceae > Mediterraneibacter > Mediterraneibacter flintii. The sequence goes on along the minus strand of NZ_AP031405.1, from coordinate 1,630,083 downwards.
TTCGAAAGCTGCTGGGCATTGGAAATACCGTTTGTGACATAGACAGCGTCTGTCTCGGTGATATATTCCACCATATGGCTGACACTTGTCCCTGCATCCAGATAAACAAAATCTCCCTTTTGAATCTGCTGTGCAGCATATTTTCCAATCTGTTCCTTTTCCTCAGAACTCATATCCATTCGCGATGCCACCGTCATATCTTTTGTTTCATAGTTCATCCCGATCGCTGTAGCGCCTCCATGAACCTTCTTTAAAAGCTTCTTTTTATGAAGTGTTGTCAAATCTCTTCGTATAGTAGATTCTGAGGTTTCAAGCATTTCTTTTAATTCCTGGACTGTCACTGATTTTCTCGCATTTACGATTTTTAAAATCTCTGAAAATCGCTCTTCTGTCAACATAACGCCACCTTCTTTCTTTTTCTAATTATAAGATACACTCATTTCCAACCAATGTCAATCACTTTCTTCTATATTCAATCAAATTATTCCAAATTCAGCCACGCACAAACATACATTTCCATTTTCATCTATATGAACTTATAGGAAATTCACCCCGTCTATAACTCTTTTCAGGCTTAAAAATCCAGGCAAAGCACTGTCTTTCGACACTTTTTGTATACTTTTACGAAACCTTCAATAAATCCGTTGACTTTTATTGTTAAACATGCTAAACTGACACAGTATCGTTTTTCAAAGTTAAAACGATATAGAACTATATTATTTTCAATTTTTATGGAGGACAACAAAATGACAGGTACAGTGAAATGGTTTAACAACCAAAAAGGCTATGGATTTATTTCCGATTCCGAAGGAAATGATGTATTCGTACATTATTCCGGATTGGTTATGGACGGATTCAAATCCTTAGAAGAAGGCCAGGCTGTTGAATTCGAAGTGACAGAAGGCGCCAAAGGACCTCAGGCAACAAACGTAGTAAAACTTTAATCAGATTTTTTTATGTACCTTTTAATATATAAATTGTGGATTTAATATTTAAAAGCAATACAGAGAAATGAGATTAAAAAAAGAGCCGCCGCACGAATTTATCGTGCGTACGGCTCTTTTCCAATTCCTTTTATTTATTCACGGATGTTGGAAACATATGCTTCAGATGCTTCCCACACATCAAATCCACTGCCTCTTAGAATGTCCACGACTCTGGCAGGATCATCGGTTTTTAGTACGGCGGATGCGTCCGTTCCATTTGCAAAAGCGTACATATACTCTATGTTTACCTCTCCTTCCACAATTTGGTGCATTGCCTTGCTTAAGGAGCCTGTCTCATGCGGTACGCGCAGCGCCACCACATCCGTAAGCATCGCCGTAATGCCGTTATCTCTTAGCACTGCTTTGCCTTTATTTGGATCAGACACAATCATTCTAAGCATTCCATAGTCTGACGTATCCGCCAGACTCAATGCCACGATATTGATCTCATTTCCTGCAAGCACCGACAACACCTCATCTAGCCTGCCTTCCCTGTTTTCCAGAAATACAGATAATTGTTGAATTGTGATACCCATTGTCTTTTCCTCTCTTTCCTACAGATTCCGGTTGTCAATTACACGCACTGCTTTGCCTTCGCTTCTCTGGATCGTCTTTGGCTCTACCAGCTTCACACGCGCGGACACACCCAATGCCTGTTTTAATACTGCTCCAATCTTGTCACGCAGTGCATCCAGTTTACGGATTTCATCAGAGAACATACTCTCATCGACTTCTACCATAACTGTCAGTACATCCATGTTGTCTTCTCTGTCCACAATCATCATATAGTGTGGTGCTACTGCTCCACCCATACTCAAAAGTGCTGTCTCTACCTGTGTTGGGAATACATTTACTCCTCTGATGACTTTCATATCATCTGTACGTCCCGTAAATTTAGAAATACGCGGCAGTGTTCTTCCGCATTTACATCTGCTGCGATTCATACTTGTCAAATCCTTTGTGCGGTACCGGATAAGCGGCATCGCCTCCTTCGCCAGTGTTGTAAATACCAGCTCTCCCGTCTCCCCATCTCCACATGCTTCATGTGTAGATGGATTTAGCACTTCTGGGTAGAAATAGTCTGCATGTACATGCAGTCCTTCGTGGTGAATACAATCCTGCGCTACGCCAGGCCCAGAAATCTCACACAATCCATAAATATCAAAACAGTTGATATGAAGAATACTTTCAATCTTCTTGCGCATCTCTACCGTCCAGGGCTCTGCTCCGTGGATTCCTGCTTTGATTTTCAAGCGCTCTACAACACCTGCCTCCTGCATAGACTCAGCGAGATGAAGCGCATAGGACGGTGTACACGCAAACGCGGTTGCTCCCAAATCCTCCATACACATCATCTGTCTTTTTGTATTTCCGGCAGACATCGGAATCGCCATCGCACCGAGTGCCTGCGCGCCGTAATCCAAACCCAGTCCACCCGTAAACAGTCCATAGCCATAACAAACATGGAGTATATCCTCCGCCGTAAGACCTGCCATTGTAAGACATCTGGCCACACATTCTCCCCACACTTCCACATCTTTTTTAGAGTAGGGTGCAATGGTAAGTTTTCCTGTCGTTCCAGATGTTCCCTGCACTCGTACAACATCCTTTTTCGGAATTGCCAGAAGTCCAAAGGGGTAGTTGTCTCTCAAATCTTCTTTGGTCGTAAATGGGAGCTTATGAATATCCTCAATTCCTTTTATATCTCCAGGTTCCACTCCCTGCTCCTTCATCTTTTTATGATAGAATTCCACATTGCGGTAAGCTCTGTTTACCACATCTACAAGACGTTCACTTTGCAGATGCGTCATTTCATCACTGCTCATACACTCAATTTTCGGATCTCTGATTCGTTCCTTCCAGTTCTCCAACGATACTGCTGCCATTTTTTTTACTCCTTATCTGTTGATATTTTCTTATTTTAATCCAGCCCGTCCTCTTCCACAATCCTGACGTCCGCTGCTTTTAACACTTCCTCAGCCCGACTGAAATCATCGGTGTGAAACACCATTACCGGTGCCTTGCCAGCACGAATCACAAAAGAATAGATATAATTGATATTGATCTTTCCTTCTGCCAGAATTGTAAGCATCTGATTCAAATTTCCCTTCTCATCTTTTAATTCTGCTCCAATCACCTCGCTGACACGTACTACAAATCCCCTCTTTGTCAAATACTCCTTTGCCTCTTTTGGCTTGTCTACGACCAAACGCATAATTCCAAATTCTGGTGTATCAAACGTAGAAATCGCCCGAATATTAATGTGTGCCTCAACCAGGGCAGATGTTACTTTCATCATACTTCCCGGCTGATTTTCTACAAATACTGAAATCTGTTTAATCATCCTTTCACCTGCCTTCTTTTTTATTATAAATGATACCCTACATCAAACGCTTTTTTATTAATTTCTATTGTTTTGGGCGGTACTGTCTTTTCAATTACGTCATACCACTGCTCTTTTGTAAAATCCATATGCTGTGCAGCAACCCCTAAAACAATTAAATTAAACACTTTCGGATTTCCCAGCTTTTTGGATTCTTCTGTGGCATTCACTTTATAAACTTTATGCTCCTTCTCAAGCTTCTCTATAATTCCCTGCGGATATTCTGCCACTCCGATTACAACCGGCATAGGATCAATACGCCAATCATTGATGATCAGCACCCCGTCTTTTTTCAGAAAATGTGCGTACCGAAGCGCCTCCAACCGTTCAAATGCAATAATAACATCTGCCTGCCCCTCTTCCACTATCGGCTCAGCTACCTTTTCCCCATAACGTACAAATGTAACAACACTTCCGCCTCGCTGTGCCATTCCATGTACCTCTGATAATTTTACGTCATATCCGCCTGCAATCGTAAGCCCTCCTAAAATCCGACTCGTAAGCAGTGTTCCTTGTCCGCCGACGCCTACTATCATAATATTTTTTGCTGCCATCTTTATTCACCTGCCTTTACCAGTTCTATTGCACCGAATTTACATAAGGATTCACACAGACCACATCCCGTACACATTGTATCGTCAATATGAATGGTTCCGTCCGCATTTTTTGTCATCGCCGGACATCCTGGTTTCATACACATGCCACATTTTTTGCATTTGTCCTCATGCGCAACGTATAAAGGCTTTTTAGATTTATCTAGAAGGACACACGGAGATTTTGTAATGATAACAGAAACCTCGTCTTTTGCTACTTCTTCTTTGATTGTCTTTTCTAAAAGTGCAAGGTCAAAGACATTGACCTCCACTACATTTTTAATTCCCATTGCTCGACACAGCCCCGCAATATCTATCGCGTAGGTTATGTCTCCCTGCAATGTCTTGCCCGTAGCTGCATGATCCTGATGGCCGGTCATTCCTGTGGTAGAATTATCCAGAATCATCACTGTTCCGGTCGCCTTATTATATACCATGTTCATCAACGAATTGACACCTGTATGTAAAAAAGTGGAATCTCCGATCACCGCAACCCAGTTTTTAATATATTCTTTTCCCTTTGCCTTCTCCATACCATGCAGAGTAGATATACTAGAGCCCATACACATCGTTGTGTCAATTACGCCAAGAGGCGGCACAGCTCCCAACGTATAACAGCCAATATCGCCAGCCGCATGCATATTTAACTTTTTCAATACGTAAAATGCGCTTCTGTGTGGACATCCTGGACATAAAATCGGCGGGCGCCCCGGCGCGGCTGCCGGCTGTTCCAACGCAAGCTCTTCTTTTAAAATTCCCTTGCGCAGCATATTGGCGCTGTATTCTCCCTGTACAGTGAAAATTTCTTTTCCGATCGCCTGGATTCCCCAAGCTTTTACCTGCTCTTCAATCACCGGATCCAGTTCTTCTACGATATACAGCGTCTCTACCTTAGCTGCAAATTCTTCGATCAATTTTCTCGGAAGAGGGTTTACCATTCCAAGCTTTAAGACAGAGGCCTGCGGCAGAGCTTCTTTCACATACTGGTAAGGAATTCCACTTGTAATGACGCCGATTTTGGTATCGTTCATCTCTACCTTATTTATAGAAAGTGTATTGGCTGCTTCGGCAAGCTCCAGATTCCGTTTTTCAATTTCGATATGACGCAGCTTTGCATTCCCCGGCATCATAACATTCTTTTGAATCTGCTTTTCATATGGTTTGTCCTGTATTTCTTCTCTCTCTTTTAATTCCACAAGTCCTTGAGAGTGCGCAAGACGTGTTGTTGTGCGGAAGATAAACGGACGATCATACTTCTCACTTAATTCGAATGCCGTTTTAAAGAAGTCCTTTGCCTCTGCACTGTCTGACGGTTCGATAACTGGAATCTGTGCCGCACGCGCTACCATACGTGTATCTTGCTCATTCTGAGAGCTGTACAGCCCTGGATCATCTGCAACAACCAGAACCAATCCGCCGTTTACTCCCATATAGGAAACCGAATACAGCGGATCTGCCGCCACATTTAATCCTACATGTTTCATACATGCCATAGCCCGAACTCCAGAAAGGCTCGCTCCCACTGCTACTTCTGCCGCCACTTTCTCATTCGGCGCCCATTCTTCATAGACATCCTCTTTGTACTGTACCAGATATTCACTGATTTCTGTACTCGGTGTTCCCGGATATGCAGAGGACACTTTCACTCCTGCTTCATATGCGCCGCGGGCAATCGCTTCATTACCGAGCATGATTACTTTTTCTGCCATTTTACAGCCCATCCTTTCGTAAATCTGTTACTCTCTTTGCTTTTCCCTCGAATCTCTGCAGAGAATTCGGAGCTACCAGGCGAATCTGGGTAGCAAGTCCAAGCTGTGATTTTAAAGCCGACTTGATACGCAGCTCCAGAGCACTCAATTTCCCATAACTGTCAAGCAGTCTGTCGTCCACTAACTCTACTGTGATCGTCATAACATCCAGGCGGTTCTTTCTCTCCACCAAAATCTCATAGTGAGGGCCGATTTCCTCTATCTTAAACAGCACCTCCTCAATCTGTCCCGGAAATACATTGACACCGCGTATCACAAGCATATCATCTGCACGTCCGGACAGATTCGCCATTCTTGCCGTTGTTCTTCCGCATTTGCATGGTTCATACATAAGTCTGGTCAAATCTCCTGTGCGGTATCTGACAAGCGGCAGCGCTTCCTTTCCTAAACAGGTAATCACCAGTTCCCCTGTCTCTCCCGGCGGAAGCACTTCCTCTGTCTCAGGATCAATAATCTCCGGTATAAACCAGTCCTCATTGATGTGCATGCCGCATAATTCCGTACATTCCCCCGAGACTCCCGGACCGCACAATTCACTCATCCCATAATTTTGTGTACAGACAAACTGCTCTCCCCATACCTTGTGCATTTCTTCTCTCATCGGCTCTGTCATACCTTCTCCGCCGAACAGCCCGATATGGATTTTCAAATCTTTCGCCGGATCGATTCCCCGTTCTCTTAACACCTCACCTAAATGAAGTGCATAGGAAGGCGTTGCTACAAGCAGTGTTACCCCCATATCCTGGAGAAACATAATCTGTTTGTTTGTGTTTCCCGATGACATCGGAATAACAGAAGCACCGATTTTCTCCAAACCTCCATGCAGGCCTAATGCTCCAGTAAATGTTCCGTAGCCAAATGAAATCTGTGCTACATCCTCCTGTGTCGCTCCGCCCATACAGGCAATACGCGCCACATTGTTAAGCCACACATCTAAGTCTTTTCTTGTATATCCTACAACTGTAGGCTTTCCCGTCGTGCCCGAGCTGGCGTGATAACGAACAAGCTCCTTTTTGTCTACCGCAAACAGACCGTCCGGATAATTATCCCGAAAATCCGCTTTATATGTAAACGGAAGTTTTTTCAAATCTTTTAAAGAAACGATATCCTCCGGCTTTACTTTTGCCTTATCCATCTTAGCTCTGTAAGGCGGGACGCGGTCATAAATATAATGAACCGTTTCCTTTAGCTTGTTAAGCTGGATGTTTTCAATTTCGCTTCTTGGCAGGGTTTCTTCCTTTGCCCATATCATGTCCTTTTTCCTCCTTTAGGCTTTCAAACATTTGTCTTTTCCAGTATACCACAATACTTTTTCGAATTAAAGTAGCAAAGAGAAAAAATGAAATATAAAGTTAATTGACGAAAGAATGGTACGCAAAAAGAGAAGGCAGTGCAACGCAGGTCAGGGCTCCACTGTGGTAAATCCGATTGAATGTTTGTAACAGTGTAGAAGCATATCGTCCATTAGAACTCCATGCTTCCCACTTAACAAACAGAACAATCTGTATCTACCACGCTCCGCTTAAAATTCCCTGCTTATGCACTGCCTTCTCTTTCTGCTTACGTTCTTCCCCAATTAAATTCACAATTTCAGACAGAACAGAACCGGTTTCACACTGCTGCAGACTCCCAGTCAGAAGTTTTTCCTTCGTCTATAGGAAGGTGGCACCCTAACTGAAAATCATAAAAAAGAGAACGGCTTCACGTTGTTATAGACTTCCAATTAGAAGTATCTATACTACTTCCGATTGGAAATGCATAGCAGCGTGAAGCCGATTTTTTCCGTTACGAATTATAAACTTAAGCTGGCGAAAGTGTGAGTGTGAAAGAGATGCTTTGCGTGAGTGAGGAATTTCGGCGAAGCCCTGACGAACGATGCAAAGCATCTCTTTCACACGTCCCTTTTGTCAGCTTCCGCAGTGCCAGCTCAATTCCGCATATGCTTCATTTCGCTATCGGCAATCGCCGAATGAAAAGAAGCAGACAAACTTCTGTTTACATGCAAGCATGACACAGAGTTTGCCTGTTCTTTTCGCACTGCTTGTTGCTTCGTTAAATTTATATTTTATAAAGTTGATAAAAAAGCTTCTACTAGTATGGGATTCACATATGCCTCTACAATTATTCCTATAAATATCATAATAGCAACAAAAATGGACTTCTGTGAATTCCATCGGTTTTGCGGATAGGAATAGCAATACCAGATAAGAACCACATAGGCCGGTATATAAAACAGAAATTGCGGAAAAATTCCAACAATACACAACAAACTCCCTTTAATTCCTAGTTCTAATATCGCTGCTGAAATCAAGATACCGCTGGAAATGCCCGTCCACACCAAAAACAGGATTGCTGAAATCTTTCTCATTTTTGTAAATGACAATCCCAGCAGAACCAAAAACGGAAGAATACGCAATCGCAGCAAATACCAAATATATTCCTCCATAATAATTTCAACATTTCCAAACTGCTTTAAAAAATAATCGCTGAAAATCCCCGGCTCTGCTACATACTGTTTTGCAAGCAGATTAATATAAAGAATACCGGCAAGAAATCCAGGCATAAAGAAAATAAATAGCTGCTTTCTCGTATGAAGTATCTTCACAAGGTGTTCCCCCTATCGTTAAGATATTTCATTATATGCCCGCTACTATTATTTATTCTTTCTTTCCATATTTCACATCATACGCAAGAAGAGAGGAGATTGTTTTTGCATCTTCTATTTCTCCTGTAAATATTTTTTCTTTTAATTCTTCTATTGTATATGCCTGTATCTCAATAAACTCATCTTCATCCAAATGTTGTCTGGAAGGTATCAGCTTATCTGCCACATATACTTCGATTTTTTCATTACAAAATGCTACCGTCGTCCGCAAGGTAATCAACCACTTTAGATGTTCACTGCGGAATCCTGTTTCTTCTTCTAATTCTCTTGATGCACAGGAAATTCCCGGTTCATCTGTACTGTCAAGCGCACCCGCCGGAATTTCCAATGTATATCTCTCCAACGCATTTCTATACTGCCTGACCATTAAAATTTTCCCCTCATCTGTAACAGGTACAACCGCGGCCGCACCTTTATGTTTGATAAAATCCCAGGTTGCTGTATGTGTTCCGTCAATCTCCATTGTGTCCTGATAAAATTCCAAAATTTCCCCTTTAAATTTTAGCTCTCTACTAAGCCTTTTAATTTTATTTTCCATTATTCTCCTCCTTCTATTTTTCTATCATACAGAATACCGCTTTTAACTAAAGAAAGCCCTTGTCAACTGACAAAGGCTTTGCTTTCACTGGCTTGTTCTGATTCTATCTATTTGGCATAGTCTGTAGCCCGTGATTCACGAATTACATTTACTTTAATCTGACCTGGATATTCCAATTCAAATTCAATCTGCTTCGCGATATCCCTGGCCATAAGTACCATATCGTCATCAGATACTTGCTCCGGAACTACCATTACACGAATCTCTCTTCCCGCTTGAATAGCAAAAGATTTATCTACACCTTTAAACTGATTGGTGATCTCTTCTAACTGTTTTAATCTGTTGGTATACGTTTCAATTGTCTCTCTTCTTGCCCCTGGTCTTGCTGCGGATATTGTATCTGCAGCCTGAACTACACACGCAATTAATGTCTGCGGTTCCACATCTCCATGATGTGATTCCACCGCATTAATAACCGTAGCAGATTCTTTATATTTTCTGCACAAATCTACTCCGATCTGTATATGCGATCCTTCTACATCATGATCGATTGACTTCCCAATGTCATGTAAAAGTCCTGCACGCTTTGCCATTCTTACATCCAGCCCGATTTCTCCGGCAAGAAGCCCCGATAGCTGTGCCACTTCTATAGAATGCTTTAATGCATTTTGTCCATAACTTGTCCTGAACTTCATACGTCCGAGAAGTCGGATCAGTTCCGGATGAATACCGGGTACACCGACCTCGATTGCCGCCGCTTCTCCTTCTTCCCGTATCATGGCGTCGACTTCCTTTTGAGCCTTTTCCACCATTTCTTCTATTCTGGCGGGATGGATACGCCCATCCACAATAAGTCTTTCTAGGGCAATTCGCGCAACTTCTCTTCTAATAGGATCAAAGCCGGATAAAACAACCGCCTCTGGTGTATCGTCAATAATCAATTCTACACCTGTCAGTGTTTCGAGAGTTCTGATATTTCTTCCTTCTCTCCCTATAATTCGGCCTTTCATCTCATCACTTGGAAGCTGCACAACTGAAATTGTAGTCTCAGCTACATGGTCAGCCGCACATCTTTGAATTGCATTGACAACATATTCTTTCGCTTTTTTGTCTGCATCCTCTTTCGCCTGTAACTCCAATTCTCTGACCATTTTAGCTGTATCATGCTTCACATCTTCTTCAACAGTTTTCAACAGATATTCTTTTGCTTGTTCGGAGGTTAATCCTGAGATTCGTTCCAGTTCCTGTACTCTTTTCTGATTCAGTTCTTCTACCTTGGCTTCACGTTGTCTTAATTGCTCTTCTTTCGCTACAAATTTAGCTTCTCGATGTTCGATAGCCTCTGAACGTTTATCTACGGCTTCTTCCTTCGCTAGCACTCTTTTTTCATAGCGCTGCAATTCAGTCCGTCTCTCCTTTGTCTCTTTTTCCAGTTCATTCTTCGTCTTAATTGACTCTTCCTTGACTTCCAAAAGAGCTTCCTTTTTCGTCGCTTCAGCAGTTTTCACAGCATCATCAATGATTTCTCTTGCTTTCGTTTCCGCATTTCCTATCTTAGATTCTGCATTCTTTTTCAGATTAGAAATCGTTACAAAATGAGTAATGATACCAACTATCAACGCGAGGGCCACAGCAATAACTACACATCCAATTATCGGCACAGGAGCACCTCCTTATTTAATTTTCATTGTACAAATTCACTTAAATACAACACTTAAATTTTATACTGTTTTCACAACTCTGTCAAGCATTGTCATTACAATTTTGTATCACTTGACGGACTGCCTCATATCGGAACCCTTTTCGCGCCAAATACGCGTATATTTTATGCATCTGCATTTCGTCCATTTTTCTTGGGTCTATCCGCTTTTTACGAAATACTGCTAATATCGCTTCTTTTTCTGCTTCCTCCTCATAACAGGTAACAAATGCCTGATCTATCTTTTCTCTATCAATTCCTTTCTGCGTAAGCAGCGCATATATTTCTTTACGGCTTTTCTTATCTTTCCGACTTAAAATAAACTGTTCTGCATAACGTAAATCATTCAAATATCCAAAAGATTTTACATATTCCAACACCTTTTCTACAATATCCCCTGGATACATTCCTTGTATCAGTTTTCTGGAAAGCTCCTCTTCTGTTCTATCCATATCCTCCAAAAGATGCAGCGCACGCCGTTTTGCTCTTTTCAGTACAATCTCTGTCCGGATCTTCTCAACAGTCTCCTGCGAAATCTCTTCTTCCTCTGCAACGCCATAGCATGACAGTTCGCCTTTATATAAAACAAAAGCGAACTGTCCATCTATGTAAATTTTATATTTTATCTTTGTCAACGCCTCGATCTTTGTGACAACCATACCTTATTCCTTTTCTGTTTTAGGAGTAAGCTTTAAATCCTCTGCCGTTTCTCCAGAATCCCCTTCGCCGTTCAAATGATAATGTGCTCTTACTTTCTGTTCTAATTCTTCCATTACTTCTGGATGAGATTCTAAATAAGCTTTTGCATTTTCTCGCCCCTGCCCAATCTTCTCTCCTTCGTAAGCATACCATGCCCCGCTTTTTTTCACCAGATCAATTCCTGCTGCAAGATCCAGCACATCTCCAGCACGCGAAATTCCTTTTCCAAACATAATATCAAATTCCGCCTCTTTAAACGGAGGTGCAATTTTATTTTTTACAATTTTAATACGAGTCCTGTTTCCAACCATCTCTCCGCTTTGTTTTAATGTCTCCGTTCTTCTGACATCCATACGGACAGAAGCATAAAATTTCAGCGCTCGTCCTCCTGTTGTTGTCTCTGGATTTCCAAACATCACTCCCACCTTTTCACGAAGCTGGTTGATGAAAATAACTACACAATTAGACTTGCTGATAACCGGCGTCAGTTTTCTAAGCGCCTGGGACATCAATCTTGCCTGCAACCCTACATGACTATCCCCCATATCCCCTTCAATTTCCTGCTTTGGTACAAGCGCCGCAACGGAATCTATAACAATAATATCAATTGCTCCAGAGCGTACCATTGTTTCTGCAATCTCCAAGGCTTGATCTCCGCTGTCCGGCTGGGAAATATATAATTCGTCAATATCGACCCCTATGTTTTTCGCATATACCGGATCCAACGCGTGTTCTGCATCAATAAACCCTGCAATACCGCCCCTTTTCTGTACTTCTGCAATCATGTGCAGCGCCACTGTAGTTTTACCACTGGATTCCGGACCATATACCTCTATGACGCGTCCTTTGGGTACACCACCAAGTCCCAGCGCCAAATCCAGGCTTAAGCATCCTGTAGGTACTGTCTCAACCGCCACTTGCGCTCCCGGCTCTCCAAGCTTCATAACTGTTCCTTTTCCAAAATCCTTCTCTAATTTTGCAATCGCTGCATCCAGAGCTTTTTTCTTTTCTTCCGTATTCACAGCCTTTGTCATCTCTATTTTATTTGCCATAGTATCCGTTACTCCTTTTCGCTTTTTCGAACAATCGTTCGATTCTGTTTATTATAGTATTATATTGCTTCGAAAATGTCAATAGAATTTTCTTGTTTTTATTATACAATATTACATGTACAATAAAACGGTCTTATCTTTCCTTTTTCTTCTTTAAAAATAAATCTCTCATTACTCAATTACTTGCATTTATTCCGGCAAACCAGCAGTTACTGTTACATCTAAGATCCTTTTTCTGCCATTTGCATTATTTTTTACTCTCTAAAACAAATTACATTTAATCATTATAATTGGGAAAATTTAACAAAACCAGCCGGCAGAAACGCCATGAATGCTGTTGTGTCAGAAACTAAAATCCTGTGTCTCATTTATCATAACACGTGCACGCCTCACAAACAAGACTAAATATAAATTTAACGAAGCAACAAGCAGTACGAAAAGAACAGGCAAACTCTGTGTCATGCTTGCATGTAAACAGAAGTTTGTCTGCTTCTTTTCATTCGGCGACTGCCGATAGCGAAATGAAGCGTATGCGGAATTGAGCTGGCACTGCGGAAATTGGCAAAAGGGACGTGTGAAAGAGATGCTTTGCAACGTTCGTCAGGGCTTCGCCGAAATTCCTCACTCACGCAAAGCATCTCTTTCACACTCACATTTTCGCAGCTTAAGTTTATAGTTCCGGGCGGAAAAAATCGGCTTCACGTTGCTATGCATTTCCAATCGGAAGTAGTATAGATACTTCTAATTGAAGGTCTGCAGAAATGGGAAACCAATCCTGCTTAATACTATTTACCTGCTTTATTTTTTCTTTTCGTTAAAAAGGCCGTAATGGTCAGAGACGCACCTGCCGCCAGCATAACAACAAGCCAAAGAACAATATTGGCGGAATCTCCAGTCTGAGGGGAATCCGTATTTCCCTTGTCAGAAGCAGTTGGTTCTACCGATACATAATCCGGATCAGCGGCTTTACAAACAGTACATTTTCCGTCTTTGAAGTTATGTGCGGTTTTGGCAGTCACTTTTCCTTTTTCCACTATTTCTCCGCATACTTTGCAGACTTTATCACCGGTATAGCCTTCTTCGGTACAGGTTGCCTCTTTTTCTTTGACTTTTACTATATATTGATGGTAATCAGGATTACTATTTCCATACTGTCTGCCGCAATCCTCACAAATAGCAGGCATTTCACAATTTGCAGTGCCGCCTGTATGAATATGTTCACCAATGTAAATATAGCGGTACGCACCAAGCCAGTTCATCTCATCAGCACTAAAGTTTATTACTGTATCATAGGGCGATTGGCTCCCTTCTTTAAAATGTATAGCCGCAGAACCATCCCAGTTATTGCCATCCACTTTAAATTCCATCAATTTTTCATTACCAGGTGTAATACTGAAAGAGATACCATCTGTTTCACCGCTATTCCAGTCGAACAAATCCAAACCACCGTTTGCAGTTACCTCTGAATTAGTAATGTTAAAGCTTTTTGTCACAATAGCGGGAATAATATCATCTGGCTTACTGGAAGCTGCCAGCCTTGAATTTGTTAAATTCAGCGTTCCCACTACAACCATTCCTTCTTGCGTCGTAGCTGTAGCAGCCACAGTACTGTCATTTACTGTCATATTACTGTCCGTAAAGATTCCCCGCATCCCCTCGGATGTTGCGGTAACATCACTTTTATTCGTAACATTTATATTCCCTGCCGCATAAATAGAAGGATAGGCTTCTTCTGATGTACCGGTTGCTGTCACGTTGGAATTGTCAATGGAAATATCGCCATTACTGTTGATTACATTTGTTCCGTCCCTGTTTGAGGTAGCGTTTACCGTACTGTCAGTGATCGAAATTCCATTGCTACCTACAATGGGATTTTCATAACTGTCAACTGTTATATTTGCCTGATTCTTTATGGCTAAGGTGCCGTCCCAGCACATCAGTCCTCCCCAAGCTGTCGAGGTCACATGAATATTACAGCCATCGACCGTTAAATTGCCTTGATCTGCCTGTATCCCGTCCGAATCTGTTTCCACTGTCAGCGAGTCTGCCTGCGTTCCTTGAATTGTAATATCGGCATATTGACCGTAAAATGGCCGCTTATCATTTGATATAATCTTGTTTTCACCATTCAGAATAATTTTCAGTTCTCCTGTTGTAACTCTAATAACAGATGAATCATTTGTTTCAGTAAGCGTCGCATTGTTTTGTGTCAGTGTCTTGTTTTGTGTATCCAAAACAGCAGTTCCTTCACCGCATTGTACCGGTACACCATCTTCCAGCTGCTGTCCGTTGATTTCTACTGTTGCCGTATCTGCCGCAAAAACAGTTGTCGGCACAAATCCAACTACAAGCATGCAGACCAGCAGCGCGGATACTATTTTACTTTTCAATTTTGTTTTCATAGCAATTTCCCTTTCTTTAAATAAAATATAGAATTTCATGCATACAAAAAGGCGCATTCCTCCCCTTGTAAATCGGGCAGAATACGCCTTTACTTTTTTGTATGTTTTGAGACTTGACATGAAAAAGGACAGAGTTACACTTTACTTTGCTTGCTTGCTTGCTTGCTTGCTTGCTTGCTTGCTTGCTTGCTTGCTTGCTTGCTTGCTTGCTTGCTTGCTTGCTTGCTTGCTTGCTTGCTTGCCAAAAGTATGCTCTGTGCTCTCATTTCTGTCAATCCTCCATTTGAAATAAAATTATATGCAGTAATTATAGCTGTTTTTTCTTAAAAGTTCAATCATTTTTCAGCTGAAAGGATTTTATTGGTGTCAGTTCAGCCATCTGTTAGCAGGAGATGGATTTATGCCTGTATATTTATATCTCCAGTGATCTTTTCTTTGTACTTGTCACTTTTTCTTCATAGCACTGGAATATTTGGCTTGTTTTTTCTTTTTTCATTCTCGGTGTAATAAGACTGACTAATGGGACAACAGCAAGTCCTGCCGCCATCGCCACAGCTCCCGCATTAATGGATGACTCAATATAATGCAGGAACATATTCGACACGGTAATACCAATCCCACAGATAAAGCTTGCCCACACAGCGCAGCGTGTCACTCCCTTCCAGTACAGACCATACAAGAATGGAGCCAAGAATGCTCCTGCCAGTGCTCCCCAAGAAATTCCCATCAGCTGGGCGATAAAAGTAGGAGGATCCAACGCAAGCACCACAGAGACCAGGATAAAAAATACAATAAAAATCTGCATTGTGACAATCTGCTTCTTTTCGCTCATATCTTTCATTACATTTCCTTTGAGCAAATCCAATGTCATCGTAGAACTGGAGGTCAATACAAGAGAAGACAGTGTAGACATAGATGCAGAAAGTACCAACACAACTACAATTCCGATCAAAATATCCGGAAGCGTAGATAACATATGCGGAACAATACTATCAAAAACAACTGTTCCGGTATGCTTATCATATATCTCCGGAGCATCAAACAATCTTCCAAAACCGCCTAGAAAATAACAGCCGCCAGATACTACAATTGCAAAAACTGTTGAGATTACTGTACCAGTATTGATCGATTTCTCATCTTTTATTGCATAAAATTTTCCGATCATCTGCGGAAGCCCCCAGGTTCCAAGAGATGTCAGAATGACTACACCGAGCAGATTGAGAGGATCTGGCCCGAAAAATGAAGTAAATGCACCGGGCTGTCCTTGTGTCACTGCAATATCACTTGGAATTTCTGCCATTTTACCAATTGCCTCTATAAATCCTCCCTGCCCGTTTAATACTGCTGCAATCACCGCCACAATTCCGAAAAGCATGATAATTCCCTGTATAAAATCGTTGATCGCTGTCGCCATATATCCTCCCAGAATCACATACAGCGCTGTAAAAACTGCCATTGCAATTACACAGTACGCATACGGAATATCAAATGCCATTCCAAACAGCCTGGACAGACCGTTGTAAACGGATGCTGTATAAGGAATTAAAAATACAAACACAATCATAGATGCTGTAATTTTCAATGCTTTGCTGTCAAAACGAGCACCGAAAAAATCCGGCATTGTTTTCACACCTAAATGCTGTGTCATAACCTTCGTTCTGCGGCCTAATACCACCCATGCAAGAAGACTGCCTAAAACTGCGTTTCCAATTCCAATCCATGTGGAGGCAATTCCATATTTCCAGCCAAATTGTCCGGCATATCCCACAAAAACAACTGCTGAAAAATATGAAGTGCCATATGCAAATGCTGTCAGCCATGGGCCGACGCTTCTCCCACCCAAAACAAATCCATCTACACTTCTGGCATGTTTTCTGGAATACAGCCCTACACCTGCCATCACTGCAAAAAATACAATTAACAAAATGATTTTAATCCCCATCTTCTCTTCCTCGCCTCCACTAATTTACTTTAAAGCGCAACGCTTTAAAGTATTAAAGTAAACATACATAGATTAACACGGAACTTACTTCCGTGTCAACCTGCTTACTTTATTTTTATTGCCTTTTTTATTCTTATTTCATTTTTTCAACCCGTTCTTGAATCGTCTTATTAAAGTTCTCTATACGCCGGCTGTAAATTTCAGACATATATTTAGAGTGCAGCATAAAATCTGCCGTCGCCAGATTATTGGCGATTGGAATATCATATACAACTGCAATACGAAGGAGCGCCTTAACGTCAGGATCATGTGGCTGCGCCTCTAATGGATCCCACAGAAAAATCATAAAATCAATCTGTCCTTCTACTATTTTTGCACCGATCTGCTGATCGCCGCCCAGCGGCCCGCTGCAATATCCTTTTACCGGAAGTCCTGTACGCTCAGAAATCAGTCTCGCAGTCGTTCCCGTACCACATAGGAAATGACTTTTAAGCACTTCCTTATTTCTGTCACACCAGTCCACCAACTCTTTTTTCTTTCCATCATGTGCTACCAATGCAATATGTTTTGCTTTTCCTATTTCCATTGTAACATAATTCTCATTTAACATCCTATTTCCTCCTGTCTATTACGGAAGTTCATCAGGCAAGCTGCTCCATAGAACCAAATCGAAGCGAGGCCAGAAGACCTACCGCTACAGTTACCATAATACTATAAATTAGCAAAATTGGAAATATCAGATTCACATTTACAAAAATTCCTACGAGCACTGCCACCATTGCTCCCATCCCCAGCACTGTCATCTGGATACATGCCCGCACCAGATTTTGTCCTGTTTTCCCCAAAACATCTCCAACCAGACACTGGGCAATTACTTTCGTGTACATCCGGTTTGCCTGCAGTGCAGTATAAATCAGAATACATAGAATCACATACAAGGGCTGTATTTTCCAGAAAAATCCCATTGGAATACATAGAAGGCTGCCATCCACAAGCGCTTTTATATGTTCTATCAATGTAGAATACCACAGCTTTTTAAACGCACTGTCCGGTATCATAAATAAATATGGAGTTTTCAGCTCATTCTCCCATTTTCCAAGATAGCCCGTCATCACAAGGGAAATATAGGCCACCGTCCCAAGCAGAAACATCTGAGGATATCCGGACTCTATCGCATTTTTTCTCATTGCGTATGCAAAAAATACTCCGAAAAACAGGCAGAATGCACTCATCTTGGAAAAAATAAAGTATTTCTCTTTCTTATATTCGAGAAGCTGCCTGTAAAATATTGCTTTTGCGCCAGATGCCTGTATTGTTTCTGAAATTTTCCGGAATTTCTTTTTCTTTTTTTCAATTCCCATGACCATTTCGCCGTTCTTTTTTCTTTTCTTCATATCGGCGTAGTCATCTGCAAATTTGGCTGCGTCCTCATAATAGCCTCCGCCGCAGTCCATCTTCACTGCAAGCCCCGTCATCAGGAATACTGTAAGCAAATATAAGATAGAACAAACAATATTCAGTGTGTCCGGCCCTAACAAAATCAGACGATAAACAGCAATACTCCACCCTACAACAGGAAAAATCTGTAATCCTTTCCAATCTATGAATGCGCGGGCAGATTCCATGGAAATTCCTTCTTTTCTGAAATACAGGACAATCGCTATGGTAATTGCTATAAGAAGGATTTTTATTCCCGTACAGATTCCCTTCATCAGCTTTTCCGGAAGACGGTCATTTGCGTAAATTGTCACCATCACAGAGACTTCCAGAACGATTTCCAGTACACATCCCGCCAGAAAAAACAAGCCCACCTTCCACGTCTCTACCTGGAATACAGTCAGTCCTGCAACTGCCAATATAATCCAGACAATAACAGAAAATACATAATTCATCCAAGCGCCATGTAAAAGTATGAGTTTCGGGTTAATTGGCGCAGTAAAAACGAAATGCGTATGTGCAGGACGGAAAATAACTCCTTTTCTTGAAGAATACATCATAAAATTACTCAAGGTTATATAAATCGCCCACAGCGTCATAATGATAACCAGACCGCTACTGGAATTAAACCGAACTCCCACCGCCAATCCTGCCAGCATGGCAAATAAAAAAACGCCATATGCAATTCCAAAGATAAATGCAATCAGTGTAACCGGCTTTTTCACTGCTTTCTTTATGCTGTTAATAAAACTTCGTTTCGTCAGATACATCAATGCTTTCATTCTTTCTCACCACCTGTCAGTTCAAAGAACAGATCATCCAAATCTTTATTTCCTACATCCTCTTTCCGGTAAGCTCCTATTATATGACTCTTCTCCATTACAAACATGATGTCCCATATATCTTCTACCATCTCCAGCATATGTGTGCTGATTAAAACAGTTACATTTTGTTCCTTTAATTCCAAAATCACTTCTTTTAATTCTTTAATCGCTTTTGGATCCAGTCCCACCATCGGTTCATCCAGAAGCATCACTTTGGGATGCACACAAAGTGCACAACAGATACTTACTTTCTGCATCATCCCTTTAGACAATTCATTCCCCAGCTTTTCCTGCTTATCGTCCAGTTCAAAACGTTTCAAAAGCTCTTCTACTTCCTCGTCTGTTATCGTACTGTTATATGCCCTGCGCATATATTCGATATGTTCTCTGACTGTCAGAGCATCAAACATTGCCGGAATTTCCGGTACATAGGCGAATTGTTTTTTTGCCTCCAATGTTTTTGCAGGATTTCCCTGTATTTTGATCATTCCCTGATACCTGAGGAGTCCCGCTATAGATTTGATAATTGTAGATTTTCCTGCTCCATTGGGCCCGAGAAGAATTCCGATCTTTCCATCCGGCACCGTTAAATTCACCTGATCTACTGCCAAATGCTTTCCATATTTTTTACTTAATCCCTGTATTTCCAGCATAATACCCTCCTACATAAAAGCAATAAAAAGCCCCGTTTATTGTATTATTAATTTAATACAATAATACGTGACTTTTCTTTTTTTGTCAATCTTTTTCTCTTTTAGGTCAGAAGATCTGTAACAGTTTAGCCCGCGCCATTCGTAAAACCGCACTGCGTGCTTATTGTGGCTGCCGCCACCGTTTTACTCATTGACGGGCGCTCAGTTCATACAGCGTGCGGGAAGCATAAAACATACAAGTATATTTTATGCTTCCCGCACACTGTATGACTGAACTGATATGTAATGACATTTGTCAATAGATAAATCATAAAAATTATCACAAATTTTATGCTTTTGTTTTGGAGACATCCTGAAAAGGCTTTAGACATATCAGTCCCCGGCATTGGCCACTCTGATATACGTGGATTCGGATCGCTCCTTACCGACAGGTCAATGGTCCGCCGTGAGCCCTGCTGTCTGTTAGCGTGGATCATAGTTCCCTATGCCGACATAGTTCAGTCGCAGATGGCTCGAACCTTGAAAGATGCTAAAGCCCTTCCAGGGTGTCTCCAATCGTTCGGTTTTCCTGCCGTAAGCAGCACTATCCTGCTTACGGCGCTTGTTTATCCGCCATAACTGCGGAATGGAAATGTCAGGGCTGCCCGGCACCGCCTGCGGCGGCTCGGCCTTGATATTTCTGGGACGCTGTGATAAATCCTTGTTTATCTTTCCGTCAGATTTCCTACCATCATCCCCCATATAAAGCACGCCAATTCTCTTGCAATCGCTGTCTTTACAACATTCACCTTTTTCCCTTTCGTCAAAACCATCGTATAATACTTACGCCGAAAACGTTCGTTGGCTTTGTCGGCATATGCGATGACATCTGCCGGGTTACCGTACTGTCTTTCCTTCAATGCCTTTGATTTAAACCCGACACGTCCCCGCGTGTAACTTTGGGCTGCTTCTACCAACAAGGTACGGATGTGGCTGTTTCCCGCCTTTGTGATCCCCAGTCTGTTCTGGGACTCACTGCTGGAACGCTCCCCGGGCACAAGCCCCAGATAAGCAGCAAAACGCTGGGCAGAAGAAAAACGTTTGAAATCTCCAACCTCAACCATTGTAGAAAGCGCAGTCTGTATCTTGATTCCAAGAAAACAGGATAGTTTTTTGACGCCCTCCCTGTATTGCGGTTCGCCTGCAAGTTCCTCAATGCGTCTGTCCATACGTTCGATCTTATCTGTCAGCTGATCGTAGGTAGACAGGTATTCCATCAAAATATCACGATAAAGCCCTTCCGGTTTTAAAGCCCTCAGCCATTTGAGATGAGCCTGTGTCCACTGGTTTACAGTTGCGTCATAGCGGTAGCCATGCCGCAGGCAG
Organism: Mediterraneibacter flintii; assembly: GCF_055387595.1. Taxonomy (NCBI): domain Bacteria; kingdom Bacillati; phylum Bacillota; class Clostridia; order Lachnospirales; family Lachnospiraceae; genus Mediterraneibacter; species Mediterraneibacter flintii. Next base: position 1,609,076 of record NZ_AP031405.1, on the reverse strand, counting down.
AACGCACTGATTTGCTGCTTTACTTTTTTGAGGGCAATCTTATGGTCGTTACGCATCCGGATATATTCCTTCACCTGTTCATCTTTTTCGGAAGGAATGTGTACCGGGCTGTAATCGTGATGTGCCAGACATCTTGCGATCAGTGCGGCATCGCGTTTATCCGTTTTGACCTTTTTCCTGCTGGTTGGCTGTGGTATTGTTGTCAGGGCGAGAAGGATACATTTTACGTTATGGTCCATGAGTTCGTGGTATAAGGTGTAGCCAAGGCATCCCGCCTCATAACCACAAATAAACAAAACATCATCGCCATAGTGGAAACGCATAGCTTCCAGATAATTCAGGACTTTGCTGTAATGAGGGGCTGTTTTTTGAGGATATTCAGCCTGCTCTTTTTCATTTGTGTAGCAGCAAAGTGAAAAACTTTTTTTGTGTACATCCATTCCTACGTAAACTGTGTTATAATTCATTTGATGACCTCCATTTGTATGCGGTAATCCCTGTTACCATTTATTGTTCCGATTTATAGTATACAGGTAAATCCACGAACCTACAAATCGGAGGTCATTACATATTGTCTGTTACGAAGATTTTATAGTTCAAATACTTCTCCATCTTCTGGAACATACAGACTGCCACTGTAAAATTCTTTTCCTTCTTTACAATATAATTTTTTGCGTTCTGTTATGTGTGTGTCTTCTGTATGATAGAGAATTAAATTTGGAATTCCAAGCTGTTCTGCGAGCTGGCATGCTTCTCTCACTGTACTGTGGTGTTTTTCATACGGATGAAATTTATCCGCCTCCTTATACAGACAGAACGCCTCATGCATTAGCCAGTCACTCCCTTTTACATAAGCTTCTTCGCATACATTGTACGGCTCGTCTCCACAACAGGAAAGCTTTTTCTTGTCTGGCAGAATCATAGAAAAACCAAACTGTTTTGCTTTTGTTGAACCGATGTCGAAAAATGTCACTGGACATCCAAGAATTTCCCTTGTTTCGCCGCTTTCAACAGGAATTAAGCAGATTTTTTCACCGATATGCTTCGCTACTTTCTTTTCGATTGTCAGACTGGTTATCGTCTTGATAACCGTAACAAGCTCATTATGACAGTATATATGGAGTACCCCCTCATATTTTCCCTGATTTATTTTCTGTCCGATCATACGCACCAGCCAGATGAGTCCAAGCAGATGATCGATATGCTCATGGGTAATAAAAATATCGTGTATTTCCTCCAAAGCAATTTCTTTCTCTTTTAAAATTTTTAGTATCTGGTTCCCTCCTCCTGCATCTACCAAGAAATGCTTTTGGTTGTCAGAAATTGCAAAGCAAGTATTATAGCATTCTGTAACCAGTGCGTTGCCTGTCCCTAAAATTGTCAGTTTCATCCTTGTATATTTCCTTCCTCATAATACTTTATTAATGCCTGTGTTCCCATTTCTCCAAGTCCTTCTGCTTCGAGCTCTTCGCAATTGGCAAGAGTCTGGCTTAAAACGCCTAAATCCAGTCCACTCATATTCGCCTCAATCAATGCCAATTTCATATCTTTCACGAAATGTTTCATAAAAAATCCCGGTGCAAAATCTCTCGACACAATTTTGGGTCCCAGAGTATTAAGCTGTGTGCTTCCTGCTGCTCCAGTTGATACAGAATCTAATACAGTCTCAGGCTTCAAGCCTTTTGCTTTTGCAAATGAGAGCGCCTCACAGACGCCTGACAATGTACCTGCAATCATAATCTGATTCACCAGTTTACAGTATTGTCCGCATCCTGCCTCTCCCTGGTAATTAATGTTTGTTCCCATAGCCTTAAAAAGAGGCAGACATTTTTCAAATACTTCTTTTTCTCCCCCTACGAGAATAGAAAGGGTTCCGGCTTTTGCCCCTGCATCTCCGCCCGTCACCGGTGCATCCAAAACAAAAAGAGACTTCTTTTTGCCTTCCGCATATATTTTCTTTGCAATCTGAGGACTCGTCGTAGTCATATCAATCAGGATAGTTCCTGTTTTCGCGCTGTCCATAATATTCCCTTCATCAAAATATACTTCTTCTACATCTTTCGGGAAACCTACCATCGTAATTACTGTATCCGCTGCCGATACACATTCCTTTATACTACTGTGAAATCTGGCTCCCTCTTGTATGACATCCTCTACTTTTTCTTTTTTTCTGGCATAAATATGGAGTTCATAGCCTGCCTTCATCAGATTGCGCACCATAGATTTCCCCATAATACCAACACCGATAAAACCGATTCTCTTCACTTATAGTCCCTCCTGTCATTTCTTTCTTTTCCTACCTTATCATACTTTTTTCAAGCTGTGAACTTTCTTTCATTTTTTGTTACTTATTACATTTTTTTTATAAATATTTCTATTTTTTTATTATCTATAACATATAAATTCTTTTCTTTTCTGTTATACTTAACCTAGCGTCGGTGTACAAGGGGCAATACGGTCGATGAAGGACAAATTTGAGGCGTGTTGCCCCTTGCACACTGACGCTAGTATCTCTCATAAGATACTGCCAAAATAACTGCCAGATTTTCCTCGCAGCAGCTACAGTCTCATATACAAATATGCACAGTTAAACGGCTGCTTCGCGAGAATAAAAAAACAGGAGGTTTACTTTATGAAAGTTGTCCTTGCAATTGATTCTCTAAAAGGCAGCCTTTCCTCTATACAGGCTGGAAATGCTGTGAAAGAGGGGATTCTCAAAATTCACCCTCATGCAGACGTCATCCTAAAGCCTCTTGCAGACGGAGGCGAAGGTACAACAGATGCGCTCATTGAAGGACTGGGTGCAAAGAAAATAAATATCACTGTAACAGGGCCTTTAGGTTCTCCTGTCCATGCATATTACGGACTGCTGCCTGACAGCAATACTGCTGTAATGGAGATGGCGTCCGCCGCTGGAATCACACTTCTTACAGAGTCTGAAAAAGCTCCTCTTCGCGCGACTACTTACGGAGTCGGTGAAATGATCAAAGACGCTGTACAAAAAGGATGTCGCGATTTCATTATTGGAATCGGAGGCAGCGCCACCAACGATGGCGGCATTGGTATGCTCAAAGCTTTGGGATTCTCTTTTTTAGATAAAAATGGAAAAGAAACACTGGAGGGGGCGCAGGCATTAGATACAGTTTCTTCGATTGATATTTCAAACAAATTACCGGAATTATCTGACTGTCGTTTCCGCATTGCCTGTGATGTAACCAATCCTCTTTGCGGTGAAAATGGGGCTACTTATATTTATGGTCCTCAAAAAGGAGTTACCGACGAGTTAAAGCCTGTTTTAGATTCTGCCATGAACCACTATGCACAGGTTGTAAATCAGACGTTCGAAAAGGACTTTTCCTGTTATGCCGGTGCAGGAGCTGCCGGCGGGCTTGGATTCGCTTTCTTAAACTTTTTGAATGCCAAGCTCATACCTGGAGTAGAATTGATTTTAGACGCCATACATCTGGAAGAAGATGTAAAAGATGCGGACATTGTCGTTACCGGAGAAGGCCGGATGGATTCCCAGACTGCCATGGGCAAGGCGCCGGTTGGAGTTGCCCGCCTTGCTAAAAAATATGGGATAAAAGTGATTGCATTTGCCGGAAGCGTGACCCTAGGCGCTTCCGCCTGCAATCAAGCCGGAATCGACGCTTTCTTTCCCATAGTTCGAGGAGTTACAACATTGGAAGCTGCCATGAACCCTGAAAATGCATATGCCAATATGAAAGCGACTGCTGAACAAGTATTCCGGCTGTTATAAACATTTGTAAACACAAGAGCCCTCTATGTTTTCTTAGTCATAGAAGGCTCTTTGTATATACTTAGCAGCAGCTTTCGCTTCTTTATCTTTTCTCTACTATTTCTCCTTGTTTTTTATAGATACTTCCTCCCGGCACATACCCTCTTACAGAGGAAAGTGGATAAATATTGCTGTGGCTTCCCACTACAGTTCCTGGATTCAAAACACTTCCGCATCCTACTTCTACCTCATCCCCAAGCATCGCTCCAAATTTCTTCATGCCTGTTTCTATATTCTCTTCCGGGGTCTTTACAACAACCAGTTTCTTGTCTGATTTTACATTGGAGGTAATCGAACCGGCGCCCATATGTGATTTATACCCGAGAATCGAGTCTCCCACATAATTATAATGTGGTACTTGTACTTTATTAAACAAAATGACGTTTTTAAGCTCTGTAGAATTGCCTACTACAGCTCCTTCCCCTACAATCGCATTGCCGCGGATAAATGCACAATGTCTGACTTCCGCATCCTTTCCAATAATAGCAGGGCCGTTTATATAAGCTGTCGGAGCTACTTTTGCCGATTTTGCAATCCACACATTTTCTCCTCTTTTTTCATACTCTTCCTCGCTTAATTTTTCTCCAAGCTCCAGAATAAAGCTGCTAATTTTCGGCAATACCTCCCACGGATATGTGACCCCTTCAAAAATCTCCTTTGCAATGGTTTCCTCGAGTGTGTAAAGCTCTCCTACTGTAAGTCCTTTCATGTTTTGTCTCCCTTCTTTGCTTTTTTCTTTTTATAAAATACAGCCGCAGCTTCATAACAGCTGCGAAGCTGATATTGGTTATTTAAACCTTTTACGCCGTTTGTCCGGCTTACAATAAAATGATCCAGCTTCTGCATATATTCTTCTGGGGTAATGCTTCCCTCTGCCACATAATTGAGGCCCTTCTCCCAGCTCGCTGTCAGTTCCGGATTTAAAAGTGATTTAATTGAATGGTTCACTACCTCATAGACCATTTCCCCCTGTAAGGTAGGCGTAATAATCTGCGTCTTTTTATTCAAGTCCAGATAGCTGATATGAATCAACTTTTTCAAAATCTCTGCCCTGGTAGCACTTGTCCCGATTCCGCTGCTTTTAATCTGCGCCCTTAGCTCCTCATCCTCGATCAACTGCCCTGCGTTTTCCATCGCCAGGATCATAGAGCCTGAATTATATCGTTTTGGTGGAGAAGTCTCTCCTTCCTTTATTTCCAGAGACTGAACCGGCAGAACATCTCCTTTTTTTAATTTTTTAATGACTGCCAGCATCGTGCTGTCTAAATTCTGCTCCTGCCCTTCCTGATTCTGCATACTGTCTTCTTCTGCTCTTTTTTCTGTATCTTTTTCACTTTCTTTCGCCGGTTGTTTGTCCTGCATCGGCTTTACAACTTTTAAATATCCTTCCTCCACAAGTACCTTAAAGCTGGAAAAAAACTGCTCCCCTCGGATTTTTGTAACCACCGATACTTTCTGATATACTGCAGGCGGATAAAAAATACTCAAAAAGCGCCGTACAATACAATCATACACTTTTTTTGCCGTAGAAGACAGTGCAGACAATGCTGTCAGCCCCTGTCCCGTCGGTATGATTGCATAATGATCCGTAATCTGCTTGTCATTGACATACCTTGTTTTTGCTAAATTTTTATAGCTTCCCAACTGAAGAATGTCCTGCAGATACGGCGCAGCCATCTGATATTTTGACAGTCCGTTTAAATTTCTTGTAATCTCTTTGGCAACTGCATTGGAAAGCACCCTGGCGTCAGTTCGCGGATAAGTAACCAGTTTCTTCTCATATAGCTCCTGCACAATTCTAAGTGTTTCATCCGGGCTTAACTTAAACCTTCTGGAACAGTCATTCTGCAGTTCTGCCAGATTATAGAGAAGCGGTGCATTTTTCTTTTCCTTCTTTTTTTCTACCGATTGTACCATACAGGTTACAGGTTTTTCCTCTGACAGATATGCAATCAGCTCTTTTGCCTTTTCTTCTTTTTTAAAGCCGTTTTCTTTATATAAATCATAGGATTCAAAATAACGTGATCCTGTTACGGCACGCCATTCCCCTTCAAATATTTGTCCGGACGCATCCACAGCGCTGATCACACGATAAAACGGTGTTTTTACAAACTCCCGAATTTCACGTTCTCTGCGCACAACCATCCCTAACACACAAGTCATCACCCTGCCTACCGATACGACAGCATATTTTGTGTTCAAATAGCCTGAAATACTGTTTCCATATTTCAAAGTCAATAGCCTGGAAAAATTAATTCCCATCAAATAATCTTCTTTTGCTCTTAAATATGCCGAAGCACTTAAATTGTCATACTCTGACAAGTCCTTTGCTTCCCGTATTCCCCGCAGAATCTCTTCCTCTGTCTGTGAGTCGATCCAGACACGAAGACGCTTTTTCCCCTCCACATGCGCTTCCTGCTCGACCAGTCGGTAAATATATTCTCCTTCCCGTCCAGAGTCTGTACAGACATAAATTTTTTCCACATCTTCTCGTGTCAAAATCCTTTTTACAATCTCAAATTGTTTTGCTACATTTTGAATCACTTCATATTTAAATTTTTTCGGTATAAACGGCAGAGTCTGCAAACTCCACCGTTTCAATACAGGGTCATATTCCTCTGGATAGCTCATTGTCACCAGATGTCCGACACACCATGTCACAATTGCTTCCTCTGCTTCCAGATACCCGTCTTTTCTCTTTGTATTTAACTTCAATGCTTTTGCAAATTCCTGTGCCACACTGGGCTTTTCCGCTATATATACTGATTTTCCCATTCTTTCCTTTGCTGTCATCCTACCGTTTCAGCCAGTGCTTCACCTTCTCGAACACCGTCTTTTTCTTCTGTGGATATACCCGCCTGGAATTCATCGCCTCTTTCATAAATACTTCCTGCGAATTAACAGCTCTCTCATCGCCTTTCTTCTTTCTATAGGTTCCGTCGCTTGCCATCTCTCTTGCCTTCACATTATCGGACAGCATAATATTTAAATTTCTTATCAGACGTTTCTTGATATCTCTGTCATAAATCGGACATGCAATCTCTACTCTTTTTTCTGTATTCCGCGTCATCATGTCAGCAGAACCAATATATACCTTTGCCGCCTCTCCCGTTCCAAAGACAAATACTCGCGGATGCTCCAGGTAACGCCCGACAATACTGGTCACTCTTAAGTTCTCCGTCTTTTTCGGTATCCCCGGAAGTATACAGCAAATCCCTCTTACAATCAAGTCAATGTGCACTCCCGCCTGGGAAGCCTGGGCTGTTTTCCGGATAAAGTCAATATCTGTAACCGAATTCATTTTCATCACAATTCTGCCTTGACTTCCCTTTTTGATCTCTTCCTCCATCAAAGCAAGCACTTTCTGCTTCAGGCTGGTCGGTGAGACAATCAAATGCTGGTAAGCTCCGTTCAAATTACTGATAGACATATTTTTGAAAAATACAGCGGCATCCTCGCCAATCATCTGATTTCCCGTCAACAGAGAATAGTCCGTATACATTTTCGCTGTTTTTTCATTGTAATTCCCTGTTCCAATCTGTGTAATATATCTGATTTCATTTTTATTCCGGTATGTAATCAAGCATATTTTAGAATGTACCTTATACCCTTCAAATCCATAGATAACCCGACATCCTGCCTCTTCCATGCGCTCCGACCAGTCGATGTTATTCTGCTCGTCAAAGCGGGCGCGCAGTTCAATCAGCACCGTCACTTCTTTGCCGTTTTCCGCAGCGGCACAGAGATATTCCACAAGCCTCGCCTTCTTTGCAAGACGGTAAATTGTGATTTTAATCGTAATGACATTCGGATCAACCGCTGCCTCTTTCAGCATTTTCAAAAACGGATCCATACTTTCATACGGATAAGACAGCAATATATCTTTCTTCTTCACCTGCGCCATGACGCTTCCTCCGTCCAAAGCAGCACAGGGCTGGGGCGTAAATGGTTCGTCAATCAGAGAACGTTTCATGGCAGGCGGAACTTTATCCGCAATTGCGAATATATAGTCCAGCTTCATCGGCATTTTTGTCCGGAAAATACATTTTGGCGTAATATGAAACTTCTCACAAAAATATTTTTCCATCTCTTTGCTAAGGGGACTTGCTGTCTCCAGACGCACGACCGCCATTCTTCTTCTCTTATTCAGCGTCTCCTGCATAATATACCGAAAATCTTCATTATCCGCATACGCCTCGTCATCCGGCGATACGTCCGCATTTCTCGTCACACATATATAATTTCCATTTGACACTTCATACTGTTCAAAGACAAGATGCAAATACTCTAAAATCACTTTCTCCATCCGTATATACCGAATATCATGTCCCGGCAGATATAAAATATCAGAAATAAACTGTGGTACGGGTACCACTCCCAGCATAGATTTATTATCCATTTTCAAATCAGCTACCACATAGATTTCTTTGTTCAGCAGATGCGGAAATGGATGATTGACATCTACGATTTGTGGAGAAAGTACAGGAAGTATCTGTTCTTTGAAATACTTCTTTACATACTTCTTTTCCTGTGCTTCCAATTCTTTAAAGTCCAGTCCGCACACACCATATGGATGAAGCTGTTTTTTAATTTCTGCGTACGTCTTATCCCGTTCCTTATAAAGAGGTGCTACTGCGGCATATATCGCATCCAACTGGCCTCTCGGCGTCAGTCCAGACTTTATATCCACTTTTTTATTATCCGCCTCCTCCATCGCATAGAGACTCCCGACACGAATCATAAAAAATTCATCCAGATTGCTCGTAAAAATTGCTACAAATTTCATTCTCTCCAGAAGCGGCACACTTTCATCCCTGGCCTCCTCTAAAACTCTTTGATTAAACCTAAGCCAAGATAATTCTCTGTTCTGCGTATATTCCAACTTACCTTCACTCATATTTTTACTCCTCTAAATATTCCATCATACGTTCCAAATTTTCTTCCATCAGCTCATATCCATGTCTGTAAAACGCCATCAATGTCTCTTTATTGCGCTCCAGTCTTGCCACTGGTTTCACAAGAGGCCGCAGTACGAATACTTTCTTTTCTCTCTCCAGATGTTCCAGATAATTCATGGTTTTATTATACTGAAAGCTTCTGCGCAAAATCGTGCGCACCAAATTTGGATAGGATTTGTATGCTTTGCGATATACATTTGCCATTCCCCTGGAAACTACTTTCTTACGGTATCCTGCATTCCTCGTCAGTATCACTACGATTTTCTCATTTCCAGCCTTCTGCGCTCTTAAAATCGGAACTGAATCCGCAAGTCCTCCATCTAAATAAGGCACTTCTCCTATATTCACAATCGGGGTTACAAGCGGCATACTGCATGAAGCGCGGCAAATTTTCATAAGTCTTTCTTTTTCCGACCGTTCCTTCATGTACTCAGCTTTACCCGTTATACAGTTTGTCGTCACAATCTCACATTCCATCTCCGATTGAAAATACGTATCGTAGTCAAATTTGATTTTCTCATTTGGAAATGTATCAAAAATCAAATCCATATTCATCAGACTTTTCTCTTTGATAAATTCCCGAACTCCATAATAATAGCTGCTCCCTTTATCTGTCGGTATCATACAGTCCCTTGTCCTGCCCGGCTGTTTCGACACATAGTCTACCGCGTTGCAGGCGCCCGCCGAAACACCGATTACATGTGACATATATATATCTTTCTCCATCAGGTAATCTAAGGCTCCTGATGTAAATACACCTCTTGTTGCCCCGCCTTCTAAAACGATCGTTGCTTTCAACATAGAATCCCCTCGCTTTTTCTTTCCATTATATAACGTTTTTTTTAAATCGCAAACCTTAAATATTGTTAAATTTTTTTAAATCACTGTAAACCTTGCCATTTTCAGTAATCTCATGGTAATATAAGCGTTGGAATCTGTCTGAAATAGAAGGTCATTTATACCCTAAAGGGTACACCGTAATTTATTCCCTTCGGGAGGACGGGCTTCACCCGATAAGATATACCCTAAAGGGCATACCGCAATTTATTCCCTTCGGGAGGGCGGGCTTTGCCCGATAAGGTATATATGACCCGAGCAACAGCCATTCTTTGGAACAATGTATAGGAAAAACATATAAAAAGGAGAATCCATATGATTAGTGCAAATAATATAACCCTTCGCGTCGGTAAAAAGGCGTTATTTGAAGATGTCAATATCAAATTTACAGAAGGAAACTGCTATGGTTTGATCGGCGCTAACGGGGCGGGAAAATCTACTTTCTTAAAAATCCTCTCTGGACAGTTGGAGCCTACCAAGGGAGAGGTTGCCATTACCCCGGGCGAACGGCTTTCTTTCTTACAACAGGATCATTTCAAATATGACGAATATCCCGTCCTGGATACAGTAATTATGGGAAATGCAAGACTCTATGAAATTATGAAAGAAAAAGAAGCTATTTATGCCAAAGAAGATTTTACTGACGAAGATGGAATACGAGCCAGTGAACTGGAAGGTGAATTCGCAACCATGAACGGATGGGAAGCGGAATCTGACGCCGCTACACTTTTAAACGGCCTTGGCATTGATACAGAACTTCATTCTAAATACTTAAAAGATTTAACTGGTCCGGAAAAGGTAAAAGTTCTTTTGGCACAGGCTTTATTTGGAAATCCCGACATTTTACTTCTCGATGAACCGACCAACCATTTAGATCTGGACGCTATCGCATGGCTGGAAGAATTTTTGATTAATTTTGATAATACCGTCATTGTGGTTTCGCACGATCGGTATTTCTTAAATAAAGTCTGTACACAGATTGCAGATATAGACTATGGAAAGATTCAGCTCTATGCCGGAAATTACGATTTCTGGTATGAATCCAGCCAACTTCTTATCCGCCAGATGAAAGAGGCAAACAAGAAAAAAGAGGAAAAAATTAAGGAGCTGCAGGAATTTATTTCCCGATTCAGCGCCAATGCGTCTAAATCCAAACAGGCTACCTCCAGAAAACGTGCTCTTGAAAAAATTGAGCTGGATGAAATCAAGCCTTCCAGCCGTAAATATCCATATATTGATTTCCGTCCGAACAGAGACATTGGAAATGAAGTACTGATAGTTGACAGTATTTCTAAAACCATTGACGGAGAAAAAATACTCGATAATATTTCCTTTACCTTAGGACATGATGATAAAGTGGCATTTGTCGGTGGAAATGAACTGGCTAAAACTGTACTTTTCAAAATTCTGATTGGGGAAATGGAACCCGATGCAGGAACTTATAAGTGGGGAATTACTACTTCACAGGCATATTTTCCTAAAGATTTTGGCGGTGAATTCGACAATGATTACTCTATTACAGAATGGCTGACCCAGTATTCAGAAAATAAAGATGCAACGTATGTACGCGGCTTTCTCGGAAGAATGCTCTTCTCCGGTGAGGACGGCGTCAAACGCCTGAAAGTGCTCTCCGGTGGTGAGAAAGTGCGCTGCCTGCTCTCAAAAATGATGATTTCCGGAGCCAATGTCCTGCTTTTAGACGAACCTACCAACCATCTTGACATGGAAGCAATTACAGCGCTCAACAACGGAATAATCAAGTTCCCTGGTGTTCTTCTGTTCACCTCCCGCGATCATCAGATTGTACAGACTACCGCCAACCGGATTATGGAAATCGTACCAGGCGGAAAATTGATTGATAAAATCACCACCTATGATGAATACCTGGAAAACGATGAAATGGCAAGAAAACGCCAGACCTACTCCGTCCAGACAGAAGAAAATGATTAAAATATAAATTTAACTAACAAAATGCATTCCTTGTCTGTTAGAAAAATTTTAATAGAAGGTACGCAAAAAACACTGTATCAGAACACAGGGCAGGACCCGCTTTACCTCATCCGTTCGAGTGGTTCTAAGCACAAAGTATCTGTGTGTCCATTGGAACACGCAGATGCTTTGCACTAAGAACCAGGCGAACTGTATTCGGAACGCTCCTTGTCAATGCCCTGCTTATCTAACACAGTGTTTTTTGCTGTCACTTCCAGTAGAAGTTTTTCCCCCGCCATTCGGAAGGAACTTTGTTAGTTAAATTTTATTAAAAAGAAACCGACTTCACGCTACCATGAGTTCCCAATCAGAAAAATTTGTTTATCTCCGATTGGAAATGTGTAGCAGCGTGAAGCCGATTTCTTCCGCCTGGAAATATAAACTTAAGCTGGCGAAAGTGTAAGCGCAAGAGGGCGTGTGTTGCAAAAGTGAGGAATTTCGGCGAAGCCCTGACGAACGTTGCAATACACGCCCTATTGCGCGAACCATTTCGTCAATTAACTTTATATTCTACTTTTTCTTTTTTCTCACGCTATAACCGAAGGTCCCGATTTTTTTCCCAAGATTTAGGTATTCTCCATGAGAGTATGCAATCAGTCCGGTTTTATTCAGTTCGAATTTATTTTGTTTATTCAAATAGGCCTCATCTGCCTGCACTGCCTGTACTTTTGCCAAAAACATATGATGGCTGCCTAATTCTTTTATCTCTGTAACCTTACACTCAATATTGACAGGACTTTCTTCGATTATCGGCGCCCATTTCAAGCTGTGTGCCTTCTTTTGTGTCAAAAAACAGTCCTTCCATTTATCCGTATCTCTTCCAGAACGTACTCCACAGTAATCTGTTGCTCTGGAAAGCCTTTCTGTTGTAAGATTGATCACAAATTCTCCAGATTCCTGAAGCATATGATAAGAATATCTTTCCGGTCTTACTGAAATATATACCATCGGCGGATTCGTACACACTGTTCCAGTCCACGCGACTGTCAAAATATTGCTATTTCCGTTTTTATCTCCTGTGCTTACCAGCACTGCCGGAAGAGGATACAGCATATTCCCCGCCTTCCATATTTGTTTTCCCATCCTCTTTCCCCTCTTTTCTATTGCTGAAGCGCTCCTACCAGAGTAGGAACAAGCTGTTTTTTACGCGAGACAACACCCTTTAGCATCAAATCTGCTGTATCTTCTCTCAAATCATATGCATTGATAATTTTTTCTCTTGCCTCCATACCACAGCATAATAATTCAGATGACTCTGCGATAATGTCTGTCAGCATAAAGAAAATCATATCCAAACTATGGCTCTTTCGTGCTTTTTCCAAATGCGGCAGCACAATCTCTTTAATCTCTTTTAGCTCATCTGCGCTCATAGAGTTAACCTGCCCCACTCCAAATACTGTATCATTGACTGTAAACTGCTTAAAATCAAGGAAGCAGATTTCTTCTGCCGTTTTTCCCTTCAGGTTGCTTCCGGCATGGAACATTTCCTGTGCCAGCTCTTCAATCTCAATTCCCGCTATTCTTGCAAGATTTCTTGCACTCTGTTCATCCAATGGAGTGCACGTAGGAGAACGAAACATCAGTGTATCAGAAATAATTGCGGAACACAAAAGAGCCGCATTCTGAGCATCTACTAATATATCCTCCTCCTGGTACATCTGGTAAATAATCGTCGCTGTGCATCCAACCGGTTGATTCCTAAAGAACACCGGCCCCATTGTTTCAATGCTGCTGAGTCTGTGGTGATCGATAATTTCCAAAACCTCAGCCTCTTCCACTCCGTCAACTGCTTGGTTTTTCTCATTGTGATCTACTAGAATAACCTGTTTTTTTCTACAATTTAACAGACGCCTTCTTGAAATAAATCCGAGGAAATTTCCTTTCCCGTCTAATATTGGAAAATCACGAAATTTCTTTCGCGCCATCACTTCTTTTACGTCGTCCACATAATCCCTCATCCGGAAAGTAACCAGTCCTTCTTTACTCATAAAATGTCTGACCGGTATACTCTGGTTAATCTGCCTTGCCACTGTAAATGTATCATATGGAGTCTGAATCATAACAATCTGTCTTTCTTCTGCCTGTTGTATAATTCTATCTGCTATAGGTGCATTGTGGCATACTACAATACATCCAACATTTGCGTCTATTCCATACTGCTGTGCATCTGGCCGATCTCCCACAATCAGAAGATCATTTTCTTTAATAAATTCTGACATCAGCACCTTGCTGGATGACGCAATCGCAACCTTTCCTTTCTGGAGATAACTGTGTGCATTTCCTGTGATCACCTTTCCCCCTACTGCACTGGCAATATTCCTGTACTGCGTCCGCGCTGTAGAGAGAATGGTGCTGTCATACACGTCCATATAAGAAGTGGCAATATCTCCAATTGTAATTAACCCTTCCAACTTTCCATTCCTGGTGACTGGGAGCGTCTTAATATTTAATTCCTTCATTTCCGCCCAGGCAGTTTTAATCGACATACTCCCCTGTATACCCTCCACATGTCTTAACTCCACATCTTTAATCTGTACACGCAAATCTGATAAAAGTGCAGGAACCTTCACACCAAAACGTTCCAAAACATACTGTGTCTCTTCATTGAGCTGTCCTGCCCTTCTCGGCGTATGTTCAATTCCAGTCAATTTTGTCTTTAAATCCGCATAGGCAATCGCCGAACAGATAGAATCTGTGTCTGGATTTTTATGCCCTACAACATATACTTTTCTTCCATTTTCTTCCTTTTTCATCTTTTCCTCTTTTCTGTCATCCATTACAGTACACTTTACCAGTGTCTCATCAAATTCTTTTTCCTGCAACAATATATATGGGCTGATTTCAGAGCTGTCCAAGATATAGAACTGCTTTTTCACCCGCGTTGACATTAAATGTATATATAGATTGCCATTTTTTAGATTATTCGTCAACCCTTTTTCCATTGCGTTCCAATACTGCTTTTCTTATATTTCTTTCGTTTCCCATTGCCAATCCCTGGTGTTTGTATCAAATTTTCAAGATTCTCTGTCTTTTTATCTATACATATGCTATACTGATTTTATGTAAAAAAATTAGATTGAGGTGCTACGATGAGCGAAGAATTAAAAGAAGAATTACAAACAAACGAACAAGCAGAAACAATGGCAGATTACGAGGAGCATTTTGATGATGCCAATCCTTGGAACCGGGTTGTAGAATATATGGAAAACAAGACAATCCTTCCTGTAAAAGTAGAAGGTGTCGTAAACGGCGGCGTAATCGCTATGGTAGAAGGACTTAGAGGATTCGTTCCTGCCTCTAAACTATCCCTTTCCTACATTGAAGATTTGGAAACATATCTTTTAAAAGACATTGAAGTCCGTGTTATTGATGTGGATCAGGCAAACAACCGCCTTGTACTTTCCGCACGTGAAATTCTGAAAGAAAAAGAAAAACAGGCACAAAAAGAAAAGATTGCAAATATCAAAGTGGGTACTGTTATGGAAGGCACTGTGGAAACACTTCAAAACTATGGAGCATTTGTCAAGCTGGAAAATGGACTGTCTGGACTCGTTCATGTTTCTCAGATTTCTCAGAAAAGAGTAAAAACTCCTTCCGATGTTCTGCATACAGGCGACAAAGTCAATGTAAAAATTATCGGTGTAAAAGATGGAAAAATCAGTCTGAGTATGAAAGCCCTGGAAGAAATTCCAGAGGAAAAAGTAGAAAAGGTAGAAATTCCAAAAAGTGAAAATATCGGAACCAATCTCGGTGATTTATTTAAAAACTTAAATTTGTAATACTGATTCATTTCATCGGTTTTAAACAGGAAAAGGATATTATCAGATTCTTTTTCCTGTTTTTTATTTGGATTTGTATCCAAACAGTTGACGGCAAGATGAGAGGCCTCCTACATCTTGCCGTCAAAAGATTTCTTAATTTATTTTAAGCACATACGTTTTCTAAAATCTCTTCCAGAGCATTTTTACTACTTGTATGGCACCTTACAATGTCTGCATTACATCTTCCTGCTTCTTCCACCGCACAGCGTACCATTTTATGTGACACCGTATTTGTAAAAAGTACGATTAAATCTGGACTGCCAATCTGCTTGCTTAAGCTGGCTGACATCTGTGTAAATACTTTTGCTTTACAGTTATATTGTTTACATATTTTTTTATATTGACAGACCATTCTGTCATGTCCACCAATGATCACAACACTCATAATAACCTCCTTATACTCTGGTAGATTTATAATGCTCTTAAAGGTTAGTTATATCTAACTCATGTGTATATAATACATGAATTGAGAACCAATATCAATATCTTTTTATGATATTATTTCTCATTATTGCCAAAATATGAATTTAATTGACGAAATATAAAATTTAAACGACAAAAGGGACGTGTGAAAGAGAGGCTTTGCATCGTTCGTCAGGGCTCCGCCGAAATTCCTCACTCACGCGAAGCACCTCTTTCACACACACACTTTCGCCAGCTTAAGTTTATAATTTGTAACGGAAAAAATCGGCTTCACGCTGCTATGCATTTCCAATCGGAAGTAGTATAGATACTTCTAATTGGAAGTCTATAACAACGTGAAGCCATTCTCTTTTTTATGAATTTCAGTTAGGGAGCCGCCTTCCTATAGACGAAGGAAAATCTTCTGACTGGGAGTCTGCAGCAGCGTGAAGTCGGTTCTTTTCTGTCTGAAATGTGAATTTAATTGGGGAAGAACGTAAGCAGAAAGAGAAGGCAGTGCATAAGCAGGGAATTTTAAGCGGAGCGTGGTAAATACAGATTGTTCTGTTTGTTAAGTGAGAAGCATGGAGTTCCAATGGACGATATGCTTCTGCACTGTTACAAACCTTCAATCGGATTTACCACAGTGGAGCCCTGACCTGCGTTGCACTGCCTTCTCTTTTTGCGTACCATTCTTTACCAGTTTCCGCAGTGCCAGCTCAATTTCGCATACGCGTCATTTCGCTATCGGCAGTCGCCGAATGAAAAGAAATAGAAAGCCCCCTGTTTACATGCAAGCATGACACAAGGGACTTCCTATTCTTTTCGCACTGCTTGTTGCTTCGTTAAATTTATATTTTTTAACACAGAGGATATTTTTCTGTCAGTTCGGCTACCATTTCTTTTGCTTTTCCTACATTCTCTTCACTTTCAATTACCATCGCAATAATCTCTGCCACTTTATCCATATCTTCTTCTTTCAAACCGCGGGTTGTCACTGCCGGTGTTCCAAGTCTCACACCACTTGTCACAAACGGAGAGCGTGGATCATTTGGAATCGTATTTTTATTACATGTCACGTGTGCATCATCCAGCCGTTTTTCCAGTTCCTTTCCGCTGACCTCTTTTTCCGTAAGATCTACCAACATAAGGTGATTATCTGTCCCGCCGGAGACAATTTTTACACCACGCTTAATCAGCCCTGCGCAGAGTGCCTTTGCATTTTTCACCACCTGCTCTTGATATTCCTTAAACTGTGGTTCCAGAGCCTCTTTAAAGCATACTGCCTTCGCGGCTATCACATGCATCAAAGGGCCGCCTTGTATTCCAGGAAATACCGCCTTGTTAAAATTGAATTTCTCATTCATCTCATTGCTGGAGAGAATCATTCCCCCTCTTGGGCCTCTTAATGTCTTATGTGTTGTCGTTGTCGTCACATGCGCATACGGAATCGGACTTGGGTGCAGCCCTGCTGCCACCAGCCCTGCAATATGCGCCATATCCACCATCAGATACGCTCCTACTTCATCTGCGGTTTCTCGGAAACGTTTGAAATCAATTGTTCTGGCATAAGCGCTCGCACCTGCAATAATCAGCTTTGGCCTGCATTCTTTTGCAATTTTAAGGACATTGTCATAATCAATTACACCTTCTTCATTGACACCGTAAGGGGTAATTTTAAAATACTTTCCTGACATATTGACCGGTGAACCGTGTGTTAAATGGCCGCCATGATCTAAGTTCATTCCCATCACAGTATCTCCTGGCGTCAGCATTGCGAACATCACCGCCATATTTGCCTGTGCTCCGGAATGAGGCTGTACGTTCACATACTCACAGTCAAAAAGTTTTTTCGCTCTTTCCCTGGCAAGATTCTCTGCCACGTCCACACACTGACAGCCGCCGTAATATCTCTTTCCCGGGTATCCTTCTGCATATTTATTCGTCAGAGGGCTTCCCATTGCTGCCATCACTGCCTTGCTTACCCAGTTTTCAGAAGCAATCAGTTCAATATGTGAGTTCTGTCTTTTCATCTCCTCCTCAATCGCCTTTGCAATCTCGGCATCTGTCCTCTTGATTTCTTCGAAATCGTACATTTTCGTATTCCTCCATATTATTTTATTCTGCATACCTTATCGGGCAAAGCCCCCTTAAGGAGCATAGACTGCGTACCCTGGAAGATATTCTTTGATCGGCTTTTAAGCCCATTGTCACTATTATAACACACGCCTTGCTCCTCTGTACAGGCGTGCCTGGGAAAATCTGTTTTAAAAGCTTAGAACCTCTCTTTTAAAAATCAAACAGAGAAAGCTGATTACTCTGCGGCAGATTCCCAAAGAGCCCCAAATCCGCCATTAAGTCAATCACTGTTTTACTGACCTTCGTCCGCATCCTGAAATCATCCAACGACAGATACGGGCCATCCTTTGACGCTTCTTCCACAGCTTCCGCCGCCTTCTCTCCCATACCTTCGATACTGGATAAAGAAGGCATCAGTTTTCCGTCCATAATCTGAAATTTAGTTGCCTTCGCTTTATAAATATCAATAGGAAGGAACTCAAACCCACGTGCGTACATTTCCTGTACAATCTTCATATCCTTTAATACATCTTGTTCCTTTTTACTCAGCGAATCACTTCTGCGCTTATAGTCCTTCATATAATAATCTAGTTTTTCCTTTCCCTGACACATAATCTCATAGGAAAAGGCGTCGGCACGGATTCCGAAATAAGCTCCATAATACGCCAGTGGATAGTTAATTTTACAATAGGCAATCCGGTATGCCATCATAACGTATGCAGCCGCATGTGCCTTCGGAAACATATAGCTGATCTTTTTACAAGACCAGATATACCAATCCGGCACATTCTTTTCCTTCATTGCCACCTCCCACTCCGGCTTTAATCCCTTTCCTTTACGCACGCTCTCCATGATAGTGAAGGCAAGAGCACTTTCTACTCCCTGATTAATCAAGTAAATCATAATATCATCTCTTGTACAGATAGCTGTAGAAATCGTAGCCTTCCCGGATTTTACCAGTTCTTGCGCATTGCCGAGCCACACATTCGTGCCATGAGAAAGGCCGGAAATACGAATCAGATCAGAGAGTGTCTGCGGCTTCGTATCCTGTACCATCTGGATGACAAACTCTGTCCCGAATTCTGGAATCCCCAGACAGCCAAGCTTACAGCCGTCTATATCTTCTGGCTTAATTCCAAGCGCACTTGTATTATGAAACAGGGAAATGACTTGTTCATCGTCCAGTGGTATCTTAGTAGCAATAAACGGATTTTCCTTGTTATACTCATTTTCCATCGCATCCGAAGTAATATAATCTTCCAAAGTACGGATCATGGTCGGATCATCATGTCCAAGAATGTCCAGTTTCAGAAGATTATGGTCAATCGAGTGATAGTCAAAATGGGTTGTGACTATGTCTGTTTCCATATCATTTGCCGGATGCTGTACCGGTGTAAATTCATTGATGTTATGTCCATGCGGCAATACAACAATTCCTCCCGGATGCTGACCTGTGCTGCGCCGGATCCCCGTACACCCTAATGTAATCCTGTCGATCTCACATCTGCGTTTTCTCTGTCCTTTTTCTTCGTAGTAATTCTTCACAAATCCATATGCTGTCTTATCTGCTAAGGTTCCAATCGTCCCCGCCTTAAAGGTATGACCGGTTCCAAAGAGAACCTCTGTGTATTTGTGTGCTTTCGCCTGATAGTCCCCGGAGAAATTCAAATCAATATCCGGCTCCTTGTCTCCTTTAAAACCAAGGAAAGTTTCAAATGGGATGTCAAATCCTGCCTTTACAAGCGGCGCGCCACATTTAGGGCAAGGCTTGTCCGGCATATCAAACCCACATCCGCCGGCATAGCTTCTCACCTCTTCAGACTCAAAGTCACTGTAGTGACATTCCTGGCAGTAATAATGCGGACTCAACGGATTTACTTCTGTAATGCCCGCCATGGTTGCTACAAAGGAGGAACCGACGGAGCCACGTGAGCCTACCAGATACCCGTCATCATTGGACTTCCACACTAGTTTCTGGGCAATGATATACATAACGGCATATCCGTTTGATATAATAGAGTTCAACTCCTTTTCCAGTCTCGAAGAAACCTGCACAGGCAGATCTTCCCCATACATCTCATGCGCTTTTTTATAACAGATGTCTCTTAATTCCTGATCTGAATTTTCAATGACTGGAGGGCACTTATTCGGGTTGACAGGAGAAATTTTTTCTACCATCTCTGCAATTTTGTTCGGATTTTCAATGACAATTTCGCGTGCCTTTGCAGATCCAAGATAGGCAAACTCTTCCAGCATTTCTTCTGTCGTGCGCAGATACAGCGGAGGCTGTACATCTGCATCATCAAATCCCTTTCCCGCCATGATAATCCTTCTGTACACTTCATCCTCAGGATCAAGAAAATGTACGTCACAGGTCGCTACTACCGGCTTTTTAAATCTTTCTCCCAATTCTACAATCTGGCGGTTTATCTCTATTAAATCTTCCTCAGAGGTAATATCCGGCAAACGAGTGCTCTCAATCATAAACCGGTTGTTTCCCAAAGGCTGTATCTCATAATAGTCATAAAAGTCTGCCAGTCTTGCAATAAATTCAGCAGATTTCTTATTTAAAAGCGCCTGGTAGAGTTCCCCCGCCTCGCAGGCACTTCCGATGATCAGTCCTTCTCTGTGCTTGTTTAAAAGGCTTTTAGGAATACGCGGCCGTCTTGCATAATAGGTCAGATGAGATTCTGAAATCAACTGATAAAGGTTATATCTTCCAATGTCATTCTTTGCCAGAATAATAATGTGATACGTCGGCAATTTTCGAATCGCATTGGGGTTCATATCTCCAAACCGGTTCATCTCCTTTAAAGTCGTGATATTTTCCTTCTTCAGCATCTCTACAAATTTTACAAAAATCTCCGCCGTCGCTTTCGCATCATCCACCGCCCTATGATGATTTTCCAGTGAAATATTGAGCGCCTTCGCCACCACATTCAGCTTATATTTAGACAGCGTCGGAAGCAGTACTCTCGCCAGCGCCACTGTGTCCACATAGGTAAAATGCGGTTCTATATCCTGGTACCGGCAGTTCTGCTCAATAAATCCTACGTCAAAGCCGGCATTGTGCGCCACTAAAATACCGTCTCCTACAAATTTCAAAAACTCTGGCAGCAGCGTCTCGATATCTGGATAATCCATTACCATCTCGTCTGTAATACTGGTCAGCTTCGTAATCTCAAACGGAATCGGTCTCTTGGGATTGACAAAAGTACTAAAGGAATCTACAATCTCTCCGTCCACCACTTTCACAGCACCGATTTCTATAATCTTATCTTTAATTGAGCTAAATCCGGTTGTCTCTAAGTCAAATACAATATACGTATCATTCAGAGTCTGTTCTCCTGCCCCTACCGCAATTTCTGTTAAATCATCTACGACATACCCCTCTACGCCATAGATAATCTTGAAAGGATCGGATTTATCCAGTGTCTCTATATAATGGTTTGCATCGGGAAATGCCTGCGCCACTCCATGATCCGTAATGGCAATCGCAGGATGCCCCCAGTCATGGGCGCGTTTCACAATATCTTTTACTTCGGAAACGCCATCCATATCGCTCATCTTTGTGTGGCAGTGAAGCTCTACTCTCTTCTGTGTACTTAAATCTTTTCTGGAAACAGTAAAATCTCCAATCTTTTTAATTCCGGTTACGGAGCCGATCGTCAGTTCTCCGTCAAATTTGTCTATAGTGGTGACACCCTTAATTTTAATAAACGCTCCCTTTTTTATCTCTCCTAAAAGCTCTGGAAGCTGTTCATTTCGCGCAAACATTTTTACTGTAATCGTATCCGTAAAGTCTGTCACAGAAAACATAACGATCGTTTTCTCATTACGTATTTCACGGGTATCAAAGCTGATAATTTTTCCATGAACCGTAATTTCTCCCATCTCTGTGACTACCTGCTCTAAAGGAATTGGTTCATCTTCAAAGCTTTTTCCATAGATAAGATTTGGATCGTCTCCCTGCTTTAACGGACGGTAGAATTCTTTCTTCTTAAATTCTCTTTTTCCTGTATCTTTTTCCCTTCTCTTAAGGCTTGTAGTTTCCTTTGGAGATGTGCGCTTCTTTTCTACAGCTTTTGGCTCTTCCTCGCCTCTTTGCACTGCTCTTCGCCTGAATATCTCATTGATTTCCTGCTGAATCCTCTCTTCCTCTTGTTCCCGTCCATTTTTTCCAAATGCCTCTTTATAGGAAACCCGAACCTCAGCCCCAATCTGAAAACGTTTATTTAGTATTTCTTCCAAATACTCTATGATCGCTTCCCTGCGTCCTTCCGACACAATGGTATCCAACAGTTCCAGACAGACTGCATTTTCTTTAAACTGAATTTCTGCCTGCGCATACATATTTGCCGCAAGAACACTGTCCACACTTAGCTCTTCCATAATGCTGTCCCTGTATTCTTTCAGAAGAGCCTCCGCAGAATACTGCCCTGAAAGTGCATACTGTTCTTCTATACGGATCGCCACCGGAGAAGTCCCAAACAACTGTTCTTTTATCTTTTGTTCCATTCTCCATATGTCCTTTTTCTGTATCAGGTGCCGGCTGAAAATATGTACATGAAGAAAATCACGATTTGTATTTGTCGTGATTTTCTTTACTTCAACATCCTGAAACAACAACTGTATATCTTCTTCTACCTTCAATGTCGGAAATACTTCAAAAAAGACTTTTTCACTGCTTACTCTTTCCAATTCAACAACTCCTGACGAAGTGCCGGAAGAAGCTCTTCTTCCTTCACTTTTTTGATAATCTCACCTTTTTTAATTAACAATCCCTCTCCGACTCCCCCTGCGATACCAATATCTGCTTCTTTTGCCTCTCCTGGTCCGTTCACGACGCATCCCATCACAGCAACTTTAATATTCAGAGGAATATCTGCCACCATATGCTCCACTTTATTTGCCAGCTCTATCAGATTGATCTTCGTCCTTCCACAGGTAGGGCAGGACACAACTTCAATCCCCCCTTTTCTTAAGCCCAGTGTCTTCAATATAAGCTTTGCCGTCTTAATTTCTTCTATCGGATCTCCTGTCAGAGACACACGGATCGTATTTCCTATCCCTGCATGAAGGATGATTCCAAGTCCGACAGACGATTTGATATTTCCCGAATAAACTGTTCCGGATTCTGTAATTCCGACATGCAGAGGATACCTGCACTGTCTTGCAATCTGTTCATGCGCTTCTACACACATCAGCACATCTGAAGATTTTATACTCACGACAAGATTGTCATAATCCATCTCTTCAATCATATGTACCTTATCAAGCGCGCTCTCCACAATTCCTTCTGCTGACACCCCGCCATTTTTCTCCAGAATATGTTTTTCCAGAGAACCACTGTTGACTCCCACACGGATTGGGATCTTCTTTTCCTTTGCCTTGTCTACCACCGCGCGTACTCTATCGGCGCTGCCGATATTTCCCGGATTGATGCGAATTTTGTCTGCACCATTCTCAATCGCTGCAATCGCAAGCCGGTAATCAAAATGAATGTCCGCCACAAGAGGAATATGAATCTGCTTTTTTATCTCCTTCAATGCTTCTGCGGCCTCCAACGTTGGAACTGCACATCGGATAATCTCGCATCCTGCCGCCTCCAGTTTTAAGATCTGATTCACTGTCGCCTGTACGTCCTCTGTCTTTGTATTCGTCATGGACTGTATCGCTACGGGATGACTTCCTCCGATACAGACCTTTCCGATTCTGATTTCCTTTGTCTCATTTCTTAACATCTCTTGTCCTCCTAAAGGCACCTCTGCCTTTCTATAAGCCGCCGGATGGCTTTATTTCCTGCACAGATATAGAAGATATGGGAGCGATGGCATCTGCCAACCCTCCCATATTCTCCAAACACTGGCATATACCAGCGTTATTGCTTTTCAAATACCATTTGTTCCCCATATTCCCGATCTGTCAGTGTCAGTTCTTCCTGTTCTATGCTGTAATCATATGAAGTATCCAGTGTACTGCGCAGCCGTTCTACTTCTTCACTGTCTGCATCTGTCCCTTCACCGGTACTTTCATCCGTATAAAGGTTAAATACTTTTTCTTCTTTGTCAATCTTATATTTGACGTCTGTTTTCACAGGCCTGCCTTCTTCTTCCTGCCATTCAAACTCTGCCGTCCCATCTCCATTCACCGTCATGGTAAGCCCGTTGTCTGTACTGTGCCACGTTCCTTCCAGCGGATTTGCTGTAAACAGTTTTATGATAAAAAAGGCAGCGATAATAACAATCAGTACCGTAGATACAGACATTACAATCTTCCAGATGCTGTTTCTTTTCCCTTCATCGTTTTTGAAAATCATCTGTTACCGTCCCTTCTTTTCCTTATGTCTCATTATACGAATTTTCAATAGCGGTGTCAACGCCCCGCCTTTTCTAAAACTATCCTCATCTTAGACAGCGTACTATTCCCCGCCTAGTTTTGAGGCTGCAAACCAGCCTGCCGCAAAAGTAACAATTCCTATGCCTACTGTCAGAACTGATCCGCCAGACCAATCTGTTTTCAGAAGAATAGCGATTGGAGAAGCGATAATCAGCCCCAGGATCGCATAATATGCATGAATCTCTGCTTTTTGAAAGATAAATTCGATAAGCTTTGCAATCAGGAAAATCCCGAGCACTACTCCAATTCCAAACGGAACCAGCACTGTGCAGGCTTCCAGAAGCTTTTCAAAGTTTAAAATAACAAGCGCGTCTATGAACCGGTTAATTGTTTTTATGATCGTATCATAATATCCAAGCAGCATAAGCATCATAGAACCACTTACGCCCGGGACTACCATTGTCGCCGCGGCAATGATTCCTACCAGAAGAAGTTTTATCACATTGATCATTCCAAAAGTGACATCTGCGCTTTTTCCTCCTGTCTCGCCCAGCACAGCCATCAGAATTACAATCGCAAAGAAAATGATAAACGCAACTATCTTTCCGACAGAAACTACATGCCCCTGCACTTTCTTAAAAATAAACGGAAGACTCCCTGCTATCAAACCGCAGAATGCAAAATTCGTAGGGATCGGATAATCGCGAAGCAGAAACTCAAACAAACGGGACAGTGCCACAATCGCAATACCTGCTCCCACAAAAATGGGAATCAACAGCTTCATACTGTTTTTAAAGTCACTTTTTAAATGGGTAATAGAGTAAATCAGCTTATCATAAAGTCCCATTGCGACCATCATAGTTCCACCGCTTACTCCGGGGATAATATTGGCAATTCCTACTACCATTCCTTGTAATATTTTTTTCAGCATTTTTTCTCCTTACTTTATATAATGTTTCAAAAAGTCAAATAATATCCTCATTTCTTCTTCGGTTCCAATTGTAATACGTAAATATTCACGTATTCTCTCACTGTTCCAGTGTCTGACATAAATATCTGCTTTTTTCAATGCCAGAAACAGTTCTTCTGCAGAATAATCCGGATGAGTGGCAAAAATAAAATTCGCTTTCGCATCTGGAAATACAAAACCTAGATTTGCAAGTTCTCCTTTCGCCTTTTCTCTCGTCTGTATTATTCTACGGATATTTTTTTCAAAATATGCTCTGTCACGCACTGCCTCTGCCCCACAGATTAAAGAAAGCTGATTCAGTGTATAAGAGTTAAATGAATATTTCACATCATTTAAGTACCGGATTAATTCCTTGTTTCCTATCGCATAACCAATGCGCATTCCTGCCATGCTCCTCGCCTTAGAAAAGGTCTGTACAACCAGCAGATTGTCATATCTTTCAATCAGCTCTAAAGCAGATTTTCCGGCAAAATCTACATATGCTTCATCCACAATCACCACACTTTCTTGATTGTGTTCAAGAATATCTTCTATGAATTCTAATTCTTCATAGACGGCCGTCGGAGCATTCGGATTTGGAAAGATGATACCTCCATTTTCCTGATAATAGTCTTCTCGATTCATTCGGAATTCTTTGTCCAATTTCGGACAGCGGTATGGTATCCGGTACAGCTCTGCCCATACTTTATAGAAGGAATATGTAATATCTGGAAAGAGAATCGGCTTCTCTGAGTTAAAAAAGGTCAGAAAGCAAAGCGAAAGCACATCATCGGAGCCAACTCCCGGAAACACCTGCTCTTTTTCCACTTCATAAAACCTGGCTAACTCTTCTGTCAGAAGCTCAGATGCCGGATCTGGATACAGCCTCAAAGCATCTGTACGAAATTCTTCCAGCATTTTGCGCACACCCGGCGCAGGCGGATACGGATTTTCATTCGTGTTTAGCTTAATCACCTTTCTCTGCGGCTGTTCTCCCGGCACATACGGCGTGACGTGACGGATATTTTTTAATACACTTGGATGGATTCCCATAACTGCAGTCCTTTTTCTATTTATACTCTGCCGCCAGCTCTTTAAACTTTGGCAGCGCGTTTACAATTGTATCATAAGCTACGCAGTACGCCAGACGCACATACCCCGCACACGCAAAAGAGCTTCCCGGCACAAGCAAAATATTATACTTCTTCGCTGCCGCACAGAACTCTTTTTCATCTGGCACCGGCGATTTCACAAACAGATAAAACGCCCCTTCTGGCTTGATACATTCAAATCCCAGTTCTTTCAGACCACTATACAATGTCTCTCTGTTTTTGTCGTAATAGGAAATATCTGTTTTTTCGTTCAAACATGCTTTTACTACTTTCTGCTGTAGTGTAGGCGCATTGACAAATCCCAGAATACGGGTCGCTACATTTACCGCACTGATCAGCTTCTCACTGTCTGCCGCCTCATCTGGAATGACAAGGTATCCTATCCTTTCACCTGGGAGAGACAATGATTTGCTGTAAGAATATCCTACAATTGTATTGGCATAGTACTTCGTCAGATACGGCACTTCCACTCCATCATATGCAAGTTCTCTGTACGGCTCATCTGAAATCAGATAAATATCCGTGCCAAACTCTTTTTGTTTCATTTCCATAATCTCTGCCAATTTTCGGATCGTTGCCTCAGAATATACTACACCCGTCGGGTTATTCGGTGTATTTACGATAACCGCTTTTGTCTTTGCCGTAATCTTCTCCTTAAACTCATCTAATTTGGGCTGAAAATCTTCCGTATTGGGGGATACTTCCACAAGAACACCGTCATAATTATTGACATAGCTTCTGTATTCTCCAAAATACGGAGCAAAGACAATCACCTCATCCCCTGGATTCAGCAGGGCTTTTAAGATCACATTCAAACCGCCTGCCGCACCGACTGTCATCGTAATGTTATTCGCCGAAAACGCTGTGCCAAACCGCTTATTCAACGACTGTGCCACTGCCTCTCTGACGTCCTCATATCCTGCATTACTGTTTGTATACCCATGCAGCACAACCGGATCCTCTTCATTCAACGCCTCTATAATCGCCTCCTTGACGGCTTTCGGCGCCGGAACGTTTGGATTGCCAAGGCTGAAATCAAAGACATTCTCCGCCCCGTAAATTCCTGCAAGCCGGTTTCCCTCTTCAAACATCGCGCGGATTGCCGAGCTGTTTGCCACCATATTTTCCATTTTTTTTGAGATCATTTCCCTACACTCCTTTTTTTGTCACAATTCCCTTTTGTTCTAAAAATGCCGGACGATAGGATAGTTTTGCCTTTCTTAATCCTTCACTTCCTGTGTCATCCTCCCGGTTTACATATTTATAAGCCATGCATTCGTGCTGCACAAACTGCTGGTTTATCATCGGGTAAGCGCCGTCAATCTCTGCAAATGCTTTTTCTATATGGACAACAAATGTATCCTCGCACATACGCTCCCCGATCGTAAAAGCTGCAACTTCGCCGTTCACTCTTAATACACCCCCGACCTGATTCATTTCTCTATACAGGCGCAGTGCATTGAGTGTCACGCACATCTCTGCATTCTTTTCCGGATCCTCCTCACATCCATTTGCATTTCTCCATTTTAAAGCCATCTGAAAACATTCCTCCATGTTTTCATCACACAGCGGCTCATAACTCCAGTCTGGATATGTTTTCTTAAATTTATTGATATGATTTCGCTTTCCATGCAGCTTTTTGCCTGCCAGTGTGGCAAGCTTCTCTGTCTCATAGATATAATCTGCTATATCTCTTACATATGCGATCTCAAATTCATCCGGATACCATTCATTTAACTGTTCAAAGTGTTTCTCTGTCACATTGTAAAGCTTGAACGGTTCCTTTCTCTCTTCCATGTATCTTCTCAAGAATTCGATTGCTCTTTTTACATTCTGCGGCTCTCCTGCCGGATAAGAAAACGCCGGTGTTTCTCCTCCGTCCCGGAACACCAGAGCATCTTCTATCACCGCAAAGGTCACTTTATAATGCCGCGACCACAAGTATACATCCACAAAGGTTCTCTCACAGCTTCTGCTCGGCGCCTTGTCAAAATAGGAACGTATCAATGCCTGATCTTCAAGCTCCGGCCTTTTAAAATTGACTTCTTCCATAGTTCTCCTTCACTTCCTGATATTGTAAAACAATTGCTCATATTGGGTTAGTATATCATATTATTCTCTAAAACGCAAAAACTTAAAAGTAGATTTAGACGTGTTTATGTCTGTCGAATATCCAAAAAAACAGCTTCATATTTCCACTATTCCCAGTCAGAAGGATTTGTTTACTTCTGATTAGAATATTGTAGAACATGAAGCCAATTTTTTCTTTTTATACATTTAAGTCGGTGAAACCACCAGCGGCAGTGCGCTCTTAGTTTTTCTATTCTTCATTCATATTTGCCAGCTTCGCCGCCTGGTCTGCTGCTATCAGGCTGTCTATGATTTCATCCAAATCTCCGTTTAAAATGGTATCCAGTTTATGCAGCGTCAATTTGATTCTGTGATCCGTAACACGTCCCTGCGGGAAGTTATATGTCCGAATTTTTTCTGAACGATCTCCTGTCCCAATTTGGCTTCTCCTTGCCTCTGCCTCGGATGCCTGCTGTTTCTCCAGTTCCAGATCATACAGCTTGGAACGCAGCAGCCTAAACGCTTTTTCTTTATTTTGCAACTGGGACTTCTCTGTCTGGCTGTAAATCACAATCCCTGTCGGGTAATGGGTTAAACGCACAGCAGAATCTGTGGTATTGACACACTGTCCTCCATTTCCAGATGCCCTCATAACATCAATCCGGATGTCTTTTTCATCGATCACAATATCCACTTCTTCCGCCTCCGGCATAATCGCTACCGTCACTGTAGAAGTATGGATTCTGCCTCCACTCTCTGTTTCCGGCACACGCTGTACGCGATGTACGCCGCTTTCATATTTCAGTCGGGAATACGCTCCCTGTCCGGTAATCATAAACACACATTCCTTAAAGCCGCCGATTCCGTTCTCATTTAAAGAAATCAACTCTGTTCTCCATCTGCGGTCTTCTGCATAATGCACATACATCCGGTAAATTTCAGCCGCAAACAATGCCGCCTCATCTCCGCCGGCGCCCGCCCGAATTTCCACGATTACGTTTTTCTCATCATTCGGATCTTTGGGAAGCAACAAAATCTTCAATTCTTTTTCCAGTTCTTCCACCCGTACTTTAGATTCATTTAATTCTTCCTTGGCAAGCTCTCTCAATTCTTCATCTGCCTCTTCTTCCAGCAAACCTAAGCTGTCCTCAATGTTCTGCTTGCACTGTTTGTATTCTCTATATGCCTCTACAATCGGAGCGAGATCACTTTGTTCCTTCATCAGTCTGCGGAAACGTTCCGGATCGTCTGCCACACCCGGCTCCTGCAGCTCCCCCATGATTTCCTCATAGCGGATTAATAAATCCTCCAATTTGTCAAACATCTTTTTTCTATCCTTTCTACTTTACTCACTCTACCTATCATACACGCCCCAGACTACACGGTCAAGCCCTGCCAAATCCTTTTTTACAGTCACGTTACTGTAACCGTTCTTATACATCATCGCCTTGACCTCTGCGCCTTGGTCGCACCCGATCTCTAAAAGCAGAATACCTCTTTTTTCCAGATATGTTCCAGATATTCTTATAATCTCTCTATAGAAATGCAGCCCGTCACATTTCCCGTCCAACGCCTGGATTGGATCATAATTTCTCACCTCCGGCTCCAGATTTCCAATTTCCGAAGTCCGAATATACGGCGGATTAGAAACAATCATCCCAAACTTTCCTTTTATATTTTCAAACAAATTTCCCTCGGTAAATTCGGCGCGCAGCATCAGGGCTTTTGCATTTTCTTTCGCCACTGCAAGCGCTTCTTTTGAAATATCGGCGCCAATGCCTTTTATTCTGCTCTTTTCTTTTACCCAATGCAGAATACTCAACAAAATGCATCCCGATCCGGTACACATATCCAGAAGATGTATGCTGCCTCTCTTTTCCGGAACCTCCTCTTTTTGCAGAAATTCCAAAGCTGTCTCAACCAATGTTTCTGTATCCTGTCTCGGAATCAGGACATGTTCATTTACCTTGAACTTCAAACCCATAAATTCCTGTTCGCCTGTCAGATGCTGCAAAGGAACCCGTTTTTGTCTCTTCTCGATCAGGCACGCATATCTTAGCTTTTGTTCTCTCTCTATCTCCTGTTTTGGTTCTGCATAGTATCGTGTTCTATCGATTCCAGTCACATACTCCAAAAGATACCATGCATCCAATACATATTCCTGAATACCAGCCTGCTTTAGCCTGTTTTTCCCCCATTCATATGTATCCTGCATCGTTTCTGTTACTGGTTTCATAGATTCTCCCTCTGCCATGTTTTCCAGTCAAACACTGCTTCCACCGCGCAGATGGCAACCTCAATCATACTGTCATCCGGTTCTTTCGTTGTTAAGTTCTGTACCCACATCCCCGGTTTACTTAAAAGATTGACTATCGCATTGTCACTGTTCCCCGCAAGTCGGATAATTTCATAGGAAACTCCGGCTATCAGCGGAAACAACGCAATCCTTAAAAGTATTCTTATCAGCTGTGATTCTGCAGTAATAAAAAAGCAGAACAAAATGCTGACAATCATTACAAAAAATAGAAAACTGGTTCCACAGCGTTTATGCTGCTTCGAACTTTTTCTTACATTTTCAACATTAAGCACAAGCCCCTGTTCGATGCAATTGATGCATTTGTGCTCCGCCCCATGATACATAAACGTCCTCTGTATATCTTCCATGCGGGATACCAAAAGAATATATCCAAGAAAAATCAAAACTCTGATTACACCTTCGAGGATCACCATCACTGCCCGAGATTCCGTAAATTGTTTCAGAAAGCTACTTAGAAAATAAGGAAGAATCATAAAAACTGCTACGGCGAGGACAACCGAAACCCCGATTGTAACATTCATAAATACTCTATCTTTTCTCTCCTGCTTTCGCGCCTCTTCCTCTGTCATCTGCCGCGGTTCTTCTTCCTCATAAAAATTTGCGGAATAAGTAAGTGTCCGCATTCCAAGAATCAAAGAATCTATAAAATTAAAAATTCCTCTTATAAACGGAATCTTTGTCGGCGTTTTCCATGGAATACAGCTTTTGTAATCTTTCACATCCACTGCAATCTCTTTATCTGGTTTCCTTACTGCTACAGCGTACTTTTCACCATTTTTCATCATAATGCCTTCCAATACTGCCTGGCCGCCTATATTTGATGATTTCATACTGCCTCCTGTTTTGTACTCCGAGTTTCCCTTGCCGGACAAAGTCTGGTATCCCCTGGGGAATACGTTATGATTGCCCTTTCGAATATAATATAACAGGCTGAGATTTTACCTCAGCCTGTGTTTCCTCATTCTTATTTAATACCATATTTCTTGTTGAATTTATCAACACGGCCACGAGCCTGGCTTGCTTTCTGCTGTCCTGTATAAAACGGATGGCATTTGGAGCAGATTTCCACGTGAATATTTTCCTTTGTAGAACCTGTTACAAATGTATTTCCACAGTTACAAGTTACAGTCGCCTGATGGTATTCTGGATGGATTCCTTCGCGCATGCTTTTCACCTCTCTATTTTAAAATAATTATTATAATCTCTAAACAGCTATGTTATTGTAGCATAAGTTTCTTCCTTTGGCAAGCATTTTTCTTCTAAAACCATGAAAACACGTTATATCACTTTTCTCCCCGAACATAGATTACACAATCTTTTTCATATATAATACATATCCTGCGGATAATTCCGATATTCCATAAATTGTTCTGCCAGATCCTGTAAGGTAATACCCTCCAAAATTTCCTTTAAGCTTTTATTTACCCTTTCAACAATCAGCTCTTGAATTACTCTTCTTCCTTCTTCTGTTCCTCCTGTCTCATCTTCCAGGAAATAATTTCCCTCCAGGACTTCAACAACTTCGGATACCGTAATATCGCTCGGATCTTTTTCCAAAAAATATCCTCCCTGGGCACCTTTTACACTTTTGACAATACGTGCCCTTCTAAGAGCAGAAAATACCTGTTCCAGATATTGCTCAGAGATACCGTTTCTCTGGGCAATACTGTTTAATGCAATCTGTTCTGTCTTTGCATGTATCACCAAATCTATCAGTGCATGTAAACCATATCGTGTCCTCTTCGATAATTTCATGTTTCTTTACTCCTTGTTTTCTACTGCCTTAAACGCTTCCTCCAAATCCTGGATAATATCATCGATATTCTCTGTTCCTATCGATAGACGAATTGTATTTTCCTGTATTCCCTGTTCCTCCAATTCTTCCGCTGTGCACTGGCTGTGTGTCGTTGTTGCCGGATGAATCACCAGAGATTTTGCGTCTGCCACATTGGCAAGCAGAGAGAATACTTCCAGATTATCAATAAACGCCTGCGCCTTTTCTTTATCTCCCTTGATATCAAATGTAAAAATGGAACCACCGCCTTTTGGAAGGTACTTCGTATAAAGTGTTCTCTGGATTTTGTCTGTGGACACAGATGGATGATGTACTCTCTCTACCTGCGGATGGTTTTCTAAAAATTTCACCACCTTCAGCGCATTTTCCACATGGCGCTCCACCCTAAGCGATAATGTCTCCAGGCCTTGTAACAGAAGAAATGCATGGAAAGGAGAAATGCAGGCGCCTGTATCTCGAAGCAAAACAGCACGGATTTTCGTTACGAATGCTGCTCCTTTTGCTGCCTTCGTAAAACTGATTCCATGATAGCTCGGATTTGGCTCCGTTAATGTTGCAAATTTTCCGGAACCTTCCCAATCAAACTTTCCACTTTCTACAATCACCCCACCTAATGTAGTGCCATGTCCGCCTATAAATTTTGTAGCAGAGTGGACAACAATATCTGCTCCATACTCAAATGGCCTGACAAGATAGGGTGTTGCAAATGTATTATCTACAACCAGCGGAATCTGATGCCTGTGTGCAATCTTTGCTATTGCTTCAATGTCAGCGACATCCGAGTTTGGATTTCCCAGGGTTTCAATAAAAATCGCCTTTGTATTTTCCCTGATTGCTGTTTCTACCTCGTTTAAATTAAAAATATCTACAAATGAAGTATGTATTCCATACTGTGGAAGCGTATGTGCCAATAGATTGTATGTACCACCATAAATATTCTTTGCGGATACAAAATGGTCTCCCTGCTGTGCAAGATTCTCGAATGTATAGGTGATCGCCGCAGCGCCTGATGCTACCGCGAGGGCCGCGGTACCTCCTTCCAGCGCTGCAACTCTCTTTTCGAATATATCTGCCGTAGGATTTGTAAGTCTTCCATAAATATTACCCGTATCTTCAAGGCTGAACCGTTCCGCCGCGTGTGCGCTGCTGTGAAATACATAAGAAGAGGTCTGATAAATCGGAACTGCTCTTGCGTCAGTTGCTATATCTGCCTGTTCTTGTCCTGCATGAAGCTGCAATGTTTCAAATTTTAATTTTCTGTCTTCTCGTTTTACTTTTCTGTCCATCATCATCTCTCCTTTTTACCAGACCTCTCGTTTTCTATTCTTTTCCTTCTATTAACGTCGGTGTACAAGGGGCGTGTTGCCCCTTGTACACCGACGCTATTCATTCTTACGTAAACAGTGGGGTAGAATAATACCTGTCTCCGCTGTCCGGAAGCAATGCAACGATTGTCTTTCCTCTGTTTTCGGGACGTTTTGCAAGCTCTGTTGCTCCCCATAAAGCAGCCCCTGAAGAAATGCCTGTCAATATCCCTTCTGTTTTTGCAAGTAGTTTTCCCATACGAAACGCATCGTCTGCATCTGCTTTTATAATTTCATCATAGATCTCTGTATTTAGAACCTCCGGTACAAACCCTGCTCCTATTCCCTGTATTTTGTGTGCACCGCTTCTTCCCTCCGACAAAACCGGAGAGGACGCCGGCTCCAATGCTACTATTTTCACTTCTGGATTCTGTTCCTTTAAATATTCTCCAACTCCTGTCAATGTCCCTCCTGTTCCGACACCAGCGATAAATATATCTACTTTACCGTCTGTATCTTTCCATATTTCTGGCCCCGTCGTTCTTTTATGTATTTCTGGATTGGCAGGATTTACAAATTGTCCGGGAATATAGCTGTTTGGAATTTCTCTGGCAAGCTCCTCTGCTCTTTCAATTGCTCCTTTCATCCCCTTTGTTCCATCTGTCAGCACAATCTCTGCACCATATGCTTTCAATATGTTCCTTCTCTCCACACTCATCGTCTCCGGCATGGTAAGAATCATACGGTATCCCTTTACCGCAGCCATCGCCGCGAGTCCAATCCCTGTATTCCCAGATGTAGGCTCAATGATAACGGAATTCTGCTTCAAAATCCCCCTCTCTTCTGCATCCTCAATCATCGCTTTGGCAGCACGATCCTTCACACTGCCTGCCGGATTAAAATATTCCAGCTTTACCAATATCCTCGCTTCAAGCTCCAGCTCTTTCTCCAGATTTGTAACTTCAACAAGCGGTGTATTTCCTATTAGTTCTAATGTACCTTTATAAATTCTCGACACAACAAATACCTCCTTTTCCTATCAATTTAGTATGTTTATTTTTGTATTATATTTTTCAAATACCTATTTGTCAAGTATGTTTTATAGGTTTTCTTTTCCAGTATAAAAATCTCCATTCTACCGCCAGCTAAAAGACGGAAGAATGGAGATTTTTATAATTCATTTTCACATTTTACTGCATCTGCTTTCTAATCTCCGGCATTTTCTTATCCAAATTATAAAAACACAAGAGAATAAGACCTATTACAGAAAATACAAGCGGAACATAGATAAATACTGCTTTAATCGACAGCAGCGCTGAAGCGGACTGAACCGTTGCCGTAGAGACATAACCGCCAATACTTAGTACAGTTCCGAGAATCAGACCTCCCAAACCGGAACCAACCTTCTCGCCGAATGTTGCTGCGGAAAACACCATTCCTTCATTTCTGATCTTTGTTTTCCACTGTCCGTAATCCACTATGTCACCGAGCATCGCATACCCTGAAACAGCTCCCGGCGCACACCCCAAACCTTTTACAGCTACACCTAGTATCATCATATAAAAATTATCTGAGAATAGCGCAAGTATAAGTATCCCTGTAATATATACCGCACTTCCGCACATGCACAGAGTACGTTTCGGAAATTTTTTCATCAATGTCGGCATAAGCAGAGCGCCCACCATGATAGATGCATAGGTCGCAGAGCCTATCACACCGACCTTGTTGCCGTCCCCAAGAATCCAGTTTGCGTAATATACATTGATTCCATTTAACCCGAAGTTAATAAAATTGGTGAGCATGTACAAAATAATGATGAGCCAATATTTGTTTTTTACAAGGTTCTTCACCTGAACCCGCACTGGTATCTTTACTTTTTCTTTCTTTTCTTCCCTGTCGATCACACGCTCGGCAGAATTGCAAAACATGATAATAAGGAGTACCGTCGCAGCAAATCCTAAGGTTGCCGCTGTCATAGTCCAAGCCGGTTTATCATTCCCGTAGAATGTCACCAGAGGCCACACAATGGCGTTTACGATTGTGGCTCCCGCATATCCGCAGATCGTGCGTGATGTAGAAAGTGTTCCTCTCTCTACTGGATTATTGGTCGATGTGCTGAGCATTGTATTATACGGCACCATTGTCGCTGTGTAGACGCCTGCCATCGCAATCACATAGGTGACAAACGCATATACTGCCTTTCCTGTTCCTTCCAAAAAGTCTGGCGATGAGAACAATAAAATCAACGCAAAAGCGTAGGGAACTGCCATTCTAATGATCCAAGGACGGGCTTTTCCTTTTTTATTTGCCATCTTATCTACGATCGTCCCCATAATAAGATCCGATATTCCATCAAACACCCTCGCCCAAAGCAGGATATTTCCAACTATGGCTGCACTCAGCCCAACTACATCCGTATAATAATATGTAATGAAAGAACCGGCTGTTGTAAACATAAGTGTTGCCGCCAGATTGCCAAAACCATATGTAACCTTTTCACTCATTGGCAGTTTCATAGATTTTAAATCTTTCTTCATCCTTTTATACCTCCTCTTTCAGTATATATTCAAACATGAACTCTCCTGAGCCAAGTTCAAATCCAACTGCACCTTCCGGCACTTTCACCTCTGTTTCCTCACGATCTGGTGTCTCCTCGTATGGATCTCCCCCTCGATATTCCTCAACTATCAGCGGCACTTTTCCTTCTGTGTATACCGCATGATCATCTGTAACACGTTTCACTTCCAGAATCAAAGCTTTTCTGTCCTCCGGTTCAGGCAAAATTACGAATGCATTCGTATTGGCCGGTATCTTTACCGTCAGTTTCAATCTGCGTCCATCCAATTTCCACTCGCATCCGGTAATCCCATATGAGGTCCTGATAAAACAGCGGCAGGAGCCTATACGCTTTTCTGGTTTTGGAGCAATAACCGCTTTTTTATATCCCGGCTTTTTCGGCCAAACTCCGCCGATATATTTATACATCCACTCACCAATCGAGCCATAGGCATAATGATTAAAAGAGTTCATTTCATTTGACCAAAAGGAGCCGTCCGGCTTCTGGCTGTCCCAATGCTCCCACATTGTGGTAGCTCCCTGATCTACCTGATACAGCCAAGACGGAAAATCATTATGAAATAGAAGCGTATATGCCATATCAGCATACCCCTGTTCGGAAAGTACCTGACACAGATACGGTGTTCCAAGGAACCCTGTCAGCAGATGGTCATTATTCTGATGAAGCATTTTCACAAGGTTCGCCGCTATCTGTTCCTCCTTCTCTGGCTCTGCCAGATGAAATTTAAGAACCAGTACATGTGCAGTCTGGGTATTAGAGAGTATCTGTACTCCGTCCGGCATAAATCGTTTTCGAAACGCCGCTTTTATATTTCCGCTTAATTCCGTATATTCCTTAAAATCATGCATTTTTCCCAGAACATTTGCCGTCTTCGCCAGCAGCTCTGCCGAATAGGCATAAAACGCCGTAGCACATAATGCACCGTCTGTCGCACCATAATAACTTCCCTCTCTTGCATCAAGACCAAGCCAGTCGCCAAGCTGCAGATCCTTGTCCCATAGATACTCACTACTTCCCATTTTTCTTACATATTCAACCCAAGCTCTCATACTGTCATACTGTTGTTCTAATATTTCTCGGTCGCCGTATATCTCATACAGCTTCCAAGGACAGATTACAGCAGCATCTCCCCACCCTGCCGTTGTATATGCACGTCCTTCGGAAAACATTCCTTTTAAAATATCCGGTACTACAAAAGGGACTGCGCCGTTCATCTCCGATTGTCCGTCAGCAAGGTCTCTAAGCCACTTCCGGAAAAACCTGTTCACCTCCATATTAAACGCTGCTGTTGGAAGGAAAATATGCGCATCGGCAGTCCACCCCTGCCTTTCGTCTCTCTGAGGACAATCTGTAGGAATATCCACAAAATTGCCCCTCTGCCCCCAGAGAATATTACTTTGAAGCCGGTTAATCCTCTCGTTGCCTGTCACAAATTCCCCTGTTGTTTCCATTTCACTTGCGATCACAATTCCAGTAAAATTTTCAAGCGGGACGTCTTCGGAAAACCCTTTTAATTTTACATAGCGAAAACCGTGAAAGGTAAACTGAGGCTCGTACAGCTTTCCGTCATTTTTTTCTAATATAAAAGTATCCTCCGCATCGGCTGTTCTTAAATTGGTATTGAAGAAATTCCCCTCTTTGTCCAACACCTCACCATGCGTAAGTACGATCGTGTCGTCTACACAATGTGTATTTTTAAACCGAATCCAGCCTACCATATTTTGACCTATATCAAGAATCATATCTCCATTATTGTCACGGAAAATCCGTTCAGGTTTCACTTCCATGATTTTTTTCACCGATGGACCTTCCTGCGGCACAAGTGTATTTTTAGGATATGCAAAAGTGAGCATTTTCCCACAAATACGTTCCTCTTCTCTGGCATCGTAGAATTCACCATTATAAAAATCAGAATAAAGCCGTCTTCCGAACTTCTGTACCCATGTTCCGTCCGTACAGATTGTGTCTCGTTCTCCATTCTCGTACCACACTTCAAGCTGAGCGATGAGTGCATTATAGTTTCCGTATGTATCCTTGCGTCCCCTCCATCCTAAATAACCTGAAAACCATCCTTCAGATATATTCACATCTATTGTATTCTCCGTTTTTATAAATCCTGTCACATCGTATGACTGATACTGTACACTGTAATTATAGTCTGTAAATCCCGGCCGGAAATAGTCGCTGTTCACTCTCTCGCCATTCATATAGACATCATATACGCCTAGGCTTGTAATATACAACCGCGCTCGCTTTACTCTTTCCCTCAGACAGAATTTTTTCTCCGCGCAGAACGGTCTGCGGCATTGCTTTTTACCATGATATTCCACACATTCCGGTCTGATCCACTGCGCTTTCCACTCTTCCTTTTCAAGCAACGGAGTCTCAAACCAAATCGGCTCTGACCACTCTGTTGCCGTTACGTCATCCGTCCAAACTCGCACTCTGACATAATATCTCGTCATAGACTCAAGACCAGGCCCCATATACTTTACAAACTGCATATCGTCCGTATACTTTTGGTAATTCCAAATCACCTCTGTAAATGCTTCATCTAAAGCTACCTGAAGCTGAAAGCGCTTTTGTCTGACAAATCTCTCATCACTTTCCAGCCCCCAGGAAAACACCGGTTTTGTAATACCCAGTTCCCCTGTGCCTCCATTACATCGTAATTGTAAAATCTTATTCATTCTGTACCTCCAAACTGTTTTCTGTGCTTTAATCGATTCCGACTATGTCCTATGCTGCCTGCTAAAGCTTTTTATATTAATTTAAATATTACCCTCTTCCTCACTTTGGGACAATGAAGTAATCAAACCATATTCCT
Source organism: Mediterraneibacter flintii (assembly GCF_055387595.1). Taxonomy (NCBI): domain Bacteria; kingdom Bacillati; phylum Bacillota; class Clostridia; order Lachnospirales; family Lachnospiraceae; genus Mediterraneibacter; species Mediterraneibacter flintii. The sequence goes on along the minus strand of NZ_AP031405.1, from coordinate 1,569,900 downwards.
ACCATTTTCAAACCTATTCTCACTTCTATTTATTGCATATATGTATCTATTGCCTTTCAGCAATTTATTGGATAATATAATACAAGAAAGTATCCTGTAAGGAGGTAACAATGTCTAATACAAATACTTATAATCTGGAGCTATTGGAAGAATTCATGGAGCTAAATGAATTTGAACAGCTTGCAGTAAAGCATAATCAGTCAAATAATATTGAAGTCTGGAAAGAAATGGGCGTGACTTTCGACTACACAGAACAAGGAGTCCGCGAGTTGAAAACAGATCTCTATTTTAAACCGGAAGAAGATATTACTTACTATAAGCATCCTCGTTTTGTAAATATTAGCAGCCACAAACATGATTTTCTTGAATTGGCTTATGCATTTAAAGGTAATTTTACTCAGCACATCAATAATACCTCTGTCCATGCCCCCGAAGGAAGTCTTATTTTACTGGATACTAATGTAGTGCACAGCATTGAGCCAGTTGATAAAGACACGATCGTTATCAATATTTTAATGCGCCGGAATTACTTTACAGATAAATTAATGAAACGTTTTTCTAAAGACAACAGAATCGCAGCTTTTATAGTCTCTGCAATCTATAAAACGAGGTTAAATGGGAGCTATTTATTCTTTCCGCTTCCTTACGGAACTAAGGTCAGAAGTTATATAGAAGATGTGCTTTTAGAATTAAAACATAAAGATCTGGGGTCGCAAGAATACATTACAAGTCTTATGGTAATCCTTTTTACATTACTCACACGGGAGTTAAACTGTCAAAACAAATATTTATCGGATGTTCACGGCTCACGCGACCCCCTTTCTTCTGTCTTAAATATATTGTATTATATTTACGAAAATTATATGGACATCTCTTTGGAGGATACCGCCATGTATTTTCACTTTCACCCTAATTATCTGACTCGTCTTTTGAAAAAACATACCGGAAAATCATTTATCAATATTATTATTGAATTAAAATTAGAAAAAGCAGTATCTCTGCTTTTAAACACGACACTCTCCATACAAAAAATCTCGGAGACTTCAGGCTTTGGCAATCTGAATCATTTCTATACCTGCTTCGAGAAAAAATATGGATGCACACCTAAAGAATTTAGAAAGGCGGATTGCAAATAAGTTTAAGTAATATTGACGGCCGGTTAACGGCAATCGTTGGAATGAAGATTTGTGTTCAGAACAGTAAACATATGATATGCTCTCTTCTAAATAGACAAGTGAAATAATAAAAGCTTATCGCTTAGGAGAGAGCATATCACAGGGGCAGCTCAAAATTATCCAACAGCTCCTTTTTCTTACATCAATTCTATTATATAAATTTCTGCCGGTTTACCATCTGTACCAGCTCTGCATTTGTTTTTGTCCGAGAGAACATATTTAAAAGATTGTCCACCGCCTCTTCCGCTTTCATTCCATTCATCGCCCTGCGGATGATATAGACTGCATCCTGCTCTTCTTTATTCAGCAGCAGATCTTCTCTTCTGGTTCCTGATTTTGGAATGTCAATCGCTGGGAACACCCTTTTTTCCTGTAATTTTCTATCTAATACCAGCTCCATATTTCCTGTCCCTTTAAATTCTTCATAGACTACATCATCCATCTTACTTCCTGTTTCTACCAGCGCTGTCGCAAGAATGGTAAGGCTTCCTCCTTCGCGCATATTCCGAGCAGCACCGAAGAAACGTTTCGGCATATGCAGAGCTGCCGGATCCAAGCCGCCGGACAGAGTTCTCCCTGAAGGCGGTACCGTCAGGTTGTAGGCGCGCGCCAGCCTTGTAATACTGTCTAATAATATCATCACATCTTTCCCATGCTCTACCAGACGTTTTGCCCGTTCAATCACCATCTCGGATACGCGTTTGTGGTGTTCCGGCAGTTCGTCAAATGTTGAGTAGATTACTTCTACATTCTTGCCTGCTATCGCTTCTTTAATATCCGTCACTTCCTCCGGTCGCTCATCGATAAGCAAAATCAGAAGGTGCATCTTCGGCTCTCTCTTCTGTACAGAAAGCGCCACCTCTTTTAAAAGCGTCGTTTTACCGGCTTTCGGAGGAGACACGATCATTCCTCTCTGTCCTTTGCCAATCGGAGAAAGCAAGTCCACAATCCGCATCGCTGTAGAACTGCCCGGCGTCTCTAATTTTAACCTGTTATCTGGAAAAATCGGAGTCAAATCCTCAAAATTAGGACGTCTTGCAGCTTCTGATGGGCGAACTCCATTTACAGTAGAAACATACAAAAGTGCGCTGAATTTCTCTGACTGTGTCTTTACCCTTGTGTTGCCCATAATAATATCCCCAGTCTTTAAATTGAACCGGCGTATTTGTGACGGCGACACATAGACGTCATTTTCCCCTGGAAGATAATTCTCACACCGGATAAATCCATATCCATCCGGAAGTACTTCTAAAATCCCGTTGGCTGTTTTCCCGCTGTCCAACTGTTCAATATCGGTTCCGTCCTTCTTCTCTTTTAATTCTTCCTTAACCTCTTCCTTTGCCTCTTCTCTTGCCACCTCTTGTTTTTCTTTTTCGTCCTGAGCAAGCATTGCCTCAATCAGCTCTGCCTTTTTCATGGCAGAAATACCCTTCATCTTCCTTGCCTTTGCCAAGTCCTTCAAGGTTGCAAGTGGCAGTGACTCATACTTTTCCCGTGTCATAAAAAATACCTGTCCTTTCTTTTCTTCAACATATTTATAGAAGCTTCTTTATATTTAAACCGCAGCCTTTCCTACGTTTATTCACTTACTTAATTATTTGATTCTTTCGTATACTTTCGGGAATTTTACTCTCTCTTTTCAAGAAAAAGTAGTCTGAATTGACTGAAATTGAAAATATCTACGAACAAAGAGTTCAAAACGCTGTTTTCTCTTGCGCTGTTCCTATTATACTCTAAATACAGCAAAAAGAAAAGTCTTTTTTCTACTGGTTGCACGTATCCTGCAACAGTGTTATGATAGTCAGCAGATAAACTATTAAAAAAGCAATGAGGTATAATCGTTATGACGAACAGTGAAAAAGCATTACAAATGCACGAACAGTGGAACGGAAAAATAGAAACTACCGCAAAAGCACATGTCAATACCCGTGAGGATCTGGCAGTTGCCTATACTCCCGGCGTTGCAGAGCCATGCAAGGTTATTGCTTCAGATCCTGAAGCTGCTTACAAGTACACAATGAAATCCAATACCATCGCTGTTGTCTCCGATGGAAGCGCTGTACTCGGCCTCGGAAACATCGGCGCCCGCGCAGCTATGCCAGTCATGGAAGGAAAAGCTGTTTTATTCAAGGAATTCGGAGGCGTCAACGCTGTTCCGATTTGTCTGGATACACAGGATACAGAGGAAATTATCCGTACCGTTGTAAATATCGCTCCTGCTTTCGGCGGAATCAACTTAGAAGATATATCTGCACCACGCTGTTTTGAAATAGAACAACGGCTAAAAGAGCTTCTGGACATTCCGGTGTTTCACGATGACCAGCACGGAACTGCAATCGTCGTGCTCGCCGGCATCATCAACGCTTTAAAAGTAACCCAAAAGCAAAAGGAGCGCTGCCGCGTTGTAGTCAATGGCGCCGGAAGCGCCGGAGTTGCTATCACAAAGCTTCTGCTCACCTACGGATTTGTGCATGTCACAATGTGTGATATCCATGGAATCATTGGGAAGAATTCTCCAAATCTCAACTGGATGCAGAAAGAAATGACGGAAGTAACAAATCTGGAAAACAAGACCGGCACACTCGCTGACGCATTAAAAGGCGCCGATATTTTTGTCGGGGTATCTGCACCGAATATTGTAACAAAAGAAATGGTAGCATCCATGAACCAAGACGCGATTCTCTTTGCCATGGCAAACCCTGTGCCGGAAATCATGCCGGATATGGCCAAAGAGGCGGGGGCAAAGGTGGTCGGAACCGGACGTTCTGACTTTCCTAATCAAGTAAACAACGTGGTCGCTTTTCCTGGTATCTTTAAAGGCGCTTTGGAAGGAAGGGCCTCGCAAATTACAGAGGAAATGAAGCTTGCCACAGCAAAAGCAATCGCTTCTCTAGTTCCAGAGGAAGAGCTGTCCGAAGATAACATTCTTCCGGAGGCTTTTGATCCACGCGTCGCTGATGCTGTGAGCAGCGCTGTAAAGGAACTGATTTAATGGAACGCTGGGGTGAAAAACGCTATTATTCTCTGGACTATTTTCTCAAACAGACCTATGGAGAAAAGCTCTATAAGATTACATTGAATGCAAATCTGACCTGTCCCAACCGCGACGGTTCAGTCGGAACCGGAGGATGTATCTTCTGCAGCGGTCAAGGCTCTGGAGATTTTGCAGGATGTCCGGAGGATTCTATTGCAGCGCAGCTTGCAAAAGGAAAAGCAGATTTAAACGGGAAGCGCCCTGTTCATTCCTATATTGCCTATTTTCAGGCATTTACAAACACCTATGCTCCGGTTGACAAGTTGGAATCCCTCTATACCGAGGCAATTGCGGATCCCGACGTAAAAATTCTCTCCATTGCTACCAGACCGGACTGTTTGGGAGAGGAGGTGCTTGCACTTCTGTCCCGAATAAACAAAAGAACACCCGTCTGGGTAGAATTGGGATTACAGACCATTCATCCCGATTCCGCCTCCTATATTCGGAGAGGCTATCCCCTCTCTGTATTTGATGAGGCGGTGCGCAATTTGCGAAGAATCGGGGTTACTGTCATTGTCCATACAATCCTTTTCCTCCCCAGAGAAACAAAGGAGCAAATGCTGCAGACAATCGCATATTTAAATCATATGGACATTCAGGGAATTAAGCTGCAGCTTCTGCATATTTTAAAAGGAACGGATCTTGCCTCTGATTTTCTGGCAAATCCTTTTCATGTACCGGATATGGAAGAATACGTCGAGCTGCTGGGAGAATGTATCTCGCACTTAAGCCCGCGTACGGTTATTCACCGGCTGACCGGAGACGGGCCGAAGGATCTTTTAATTGCCCCTCTTTGGACTGGAAGAAAACGGACGGTTTTAAACACACTGGAACACTGCCTGAAAGAAAAAGATATATGGCAGGGAAAGGAGTATCATGGCTGAAACATATACTTTATATAAACTCATTGTTTTATATATGCTGGATAAAGTCGATTTTCCGCTGACAACCTCACAGATATCTGAATTTATTCTGGACAAAGGTTATACTTCTTATTTTAAACTTCAGGAAACACTTTCTGAAATGACATTCTCCCATCTTCTCGATGTGGAAACCACACATAATCGGACACTCTATCATCTGACAGAGAATGGGGAAGAAACCATTCATTTCTTTCACAGTAAGCTTTCACCGGCAATTCAGAAAGACATTGATGATTTCTTAAAAGAAAAGCAGTACGATTTAAAAGAAGAGTCTGCCGTCAAAGCGGACTATTATCTGAACACGAACCATGAATATGAGGTTCGGTGTCAGATTGTAGAAAATGGTTTCAGCCTCATTGATTTAAAACTGACTGTACCTACTGAAAAAGAGGCCGAAACCATTGCAGGACGCTGGACAGCACAGAGCCAGGAGATTTATTCCCTACTCCTTTCTAAGCTCCTCTAATCGTTCTTTGATTTTTCTTTCATACCCTAAATCGCCAGGTTCATAGAATCTGGCGTCTTTTATTTCATCCGGTAAATACTGCTGATGAACATAATGCCCGGGATAGTCGTGTGCATATTTATATCCGATACCATGTCCTAATTTCTGCGCTCCTTTATAATGTGCATCCTGAAGATGGGACGGTACTGTCGTCTTATACTGCCTGACATTCTCATCTGCCGCGCCAATCGCCTTCACCGCTGCATTACTCTTTGGCGCTGACGCTACGTAAAGAACTGCCTGGGAAAGAATAATTCTCGCTTCCGGCATCCCAATCCTCTCCACTGCCTGTGCCGCTGATACTGCTACTGTCAGTGCCATTGGATCTGCATTTCCTACGTCCTCTGACGCAGCAATAATAATTCTGCGGGCAATAAAACGGATATCCTCTCCCGCATAAAGCATTTTTGCCAGATAATATACCGCCGCATCTGGATCAGAACCTCTCATGCTCTTAATAAATGCTGAAATTGTGTCATAATGATTGTCCCCTGTTTTATCATAACGAACCACTCGTTTCTGTATGCACTCTGCCGCCACATCTAACGTGATATGTATTCTCCCGTCGTCCGCACGCTCTGTTGTAAGCACGCCAAGCTCTACCGCATTCAAGGCGCTTCTGGCGTCCCCTCCGGCTATCTCTGCTAAGAACTCTAAGGCATCTTCGTCTATAACCGCATGATAATTTCCCATTCCCTTTTCTTTGTCATATACGGCTCTTTCAATTAATTTTTTTATATCTTCTTTTTCCAAAGCCTTTAATTCGAATACACTGGAACGCGAAAGAAGGGCTCCGTTTACCTCGAAAAACGGGTTTTCGGTTGTTGCCCCAATTAACGTGAGCGTCCCGTCCTCCACAAAAGGAAGCAGATAATCCTGCTGCCCTTTATTGAACCGATGGATCTCATCAATAAACAGAATCGTTTTCTGTTGATACATACCATACAAATCTTTTGCTTCCTTTACGACTTCTTCCATATCCTTCTTGCCTGCCACTGTTGCATTAATCTGGGTAAATCTAGATTGTGTCGTATTTGCAATCACTCTGGCGAGTGTTGTCTTGCCCGTCCCCGGAGGGCCATAAAAAATAACAGAACCAAGCTTGTCTGCCTTGATTGCCCTGTACAGCAGCTTATCTTTTCCTATAATGTGCTGCTGTCCTGCCACCTCTTCCAGAGTCGACGGGCGCATCCTGGATGCAAGCGGAGACTCCTTTTCCTTATTTGTCTCTCTCATATAATCAAATAAATCCATATATCATTCTCCTATTTTGCTTAAACTTCTGATTACTTCTCCGGCGATCAAAAGACCTGCTGCGGGCGGAACAAAAGAAATACTTCCCGGAATGCTGCGTCTGGCTCCCTCTGTTTTTTCCATACCCAGTTCTTCTATATTGACCTCCAGGGGCTCTATCGGTTTTTCCCTGGAATAAAGAACCTTCAAATGCATAATTCCTCTTTTTTTCAATTCCTTCCGCATCACCTTGCAAAGAGGACACATACTTGTATCCGCTATATCTGCAATCTCAAACAACTCTGGATGCAGTTTATTTCCCGTACCCATACTGCTGATAATCGGAATTTGTGCTTTCAGTGCTTTTTGAACCAGCGCCAGCTTTGCTGTTACAGTATCTACCGCATCTATGATATAGTCATATCGCTCTTCAAAAAACGTGTCTACATTTTCCGGCAGTACAAAACTTTCATAAGTCTTTACTTCTATGGACGGACAAATATCCTTTATCTGCTCTTTCATTACTTCTGTCTTATATCTGCCAATAGTACTGTGAAATGCAACTGCCTGGCGGTTGATGTTTGTCAGTCCTACTTTGTCGTTGTCCACCAGCGTCAGCTTCCCGACGCCGCTTCTTGCCAAAGCCTCGATACAATGAGACCCGACGCCTCCCACTCCAAATATAATAACTGAAGACGCAAAAAGTCGTTCCATTCCGTCCCTTCCAAGCAAACGCTCTGTCCTGGAATATTCATACATTGTCATTTCCACCTCTTTTCTTAATCTAGAAGCAGTTTATCCGCGGTAACAAACTCAAATCCCTTCTCTTTTAAAATATCGACAATCTGAAGTGCTGCTTCCACTGAGCTTTTATAACAGTCGTGCAACAGAATCATATCATTTTCTTCTGTCTCCGTCACTACTTTATTTACAATTCCTTCTACATCTTCTGTAGTCCAGTCAAGGGGATCCACGCTCCACATTACCGGAATTGCTTCGAATGTTTCATCAAAATCATCTCTCCAGGAACCAAATGGCGGCCTTACATACTCCACTGCTTCTCCGGTTATTTCTTCAATACACTGACTGGTCTCTTCTAATTCTGTAAGCGCCTGTTCTCTGCTTAATCCGGCCAGATCTACATGATGATACGTATGATTCCCGATTAAATGTCCATCCTCATACATCTGTTTTACTATTTCTTTGTTATTCTCTTTTTCTATGTTTGCTCCTATCAGGAAAAAACTTGCTTTGACCTCTCTCTCTTTTAAGCCCTCCAGCAATACAGGCGTATACAATGCATTGGGGCCGTCGTCAAATGTAAGAGCAACTTTAGGTTTTATGTCGTTGTCTGTTTCCTGTATATTTTTTTCTGATTTTATATCTTCGGAATCTGTACTTACGGTTTTCCAGGAATTCCTTGTGTCCTCCTTCTCCCCTGCCTGAAATGTGAACGGGAGGCAAACCGGCAGTGTCAAGAACACATAGATCATCCCTATTGCCTGTATCATTCTCTTTAACTGCCCCTTCGCAGCCCTGTCTTTTTTCATATTTTTATACTGTAATAGTTCAGCCATCTGTTAGCAGGAGACGGATTTATGCCTGCATAAGAATCCGGCGACTGATATACAGATGAGCGAAGCGCCGTCAATGAATAAAACAGTGACGGCAGCCACAATAAGCACGAAGTGCGGTTTTATGAATGGCGCAGGCTGAACTGTTACCCTTTACTACCTTTTCTTAAAAATATATGCATTGTGATTCTCATTTATTGATGTTATAATATTTTAGTTAGTCTACAAATTACAAAGGAGGATTTTTATGGACGCTATCAATTCTCAGGAAAATAAAATGGGAGTCATGCCCGTTCCCAAACTTTTAATCAGCATGTCTCTTCCTATGGTTATTTCCATGCTCGTACAGGCTTTATATAACATCATTGACAGCATGTTCGTTGCTCAATTAAGCGAGGACGCCTTAACTGCCGTTTCACTCGCATTTCCAGTGCAGAACCTTATGATTGCCATCGCTGCCGGAACCGGGGTCGGAATCAATGCGCTGTTATCTAGAAATCTGGGGGAGAAACGTTTTGAGGAGGCAAATTTAGCTGCCAGAAACGGAATTTTTCTTGGCTTCATCAGTTTTATTTGTATTGCTTTACTTGGACTTGTAGGATCCCGCATCTTTTTCTCTGCCCAGACAGACAATACTGTAATTGCCAACTATGGAACACAATATATGATGATTGTCACCATTCTGTCCTTTGGTATTTTTCTGGAAATCACTTTTGAACGCCTTTTGCAGGCTACAGGAAAAACCTTTTATACCATGATTACACAGGGAACCGGTGCTATCATTAATATTATCATGGATCCAATTCTGATTTTCGGATTGTTTGGATTTCCGAGACTGGAGGTTGCTGGCGCCGCACTTGCCACTGTATTCGGTCAGATTGTTGCTATGCTTCTCGCCTTGATGTTTAACTGCCGGAAGAATACAGAATTAAACTTAAATATGAGAAAATTTCGTCCCAGCAAAAGGATTATTTCTACCATTTATAAGGTAGGCGTTCCTTCCATCATCATGCAGTCTATCAGTTCTGTTATGGTCTTTGGCATGAACAAAATACTGATGCCGTTTTCTTCTACCGCTACCGCTGTATTCGGTGTTTATTTCAAACTACAGAGCTTCATCTTCATGCCTGTCTTTGGTTTAAATAATGGAATGATACCGATTGTGGCTTATAACTATGGAGCAAGAAAACGTGAACGGATTATATCTACGATTCGTCTAAGCATTTATATTGCTGTCGGCATCATGTTGATCGGACTGCTTATCTTCCAACTACTTCCAGAAAGCCTGTTAAAGCTTTTTGACGCCTCACAGCATATGTTAAGTATTGGAATCCCAGCGCTTAGGACAATCAGCTTAAGCTTCATTTTCGCCGGATACTGTATCATAATGGGATCCGTATTCCAGGCACTCGGAAACGGCGTATACAGCCTGATTATTTCTATTGCAAGACAGCTTCTTGTTATCCTTCCAGTCGCTTACATCTTCGCCAATATATGGGGATTAAGCGCAGTCTGGTTCGCAATTCCAATTGCAGAAGTTGTCTCCGTAGTATTGTCCACACTGCTTTTCAAAAGAATCAACCGACTCAAGCTCAAACCATTAAAAACGAATATATAAATTTAACGAAGCAACAAGCAGTGCGAAAAGAACAGGCAAACTCTGTGTCATGCTTGCATGTAAACAGAAGTTTGTCTGCTTCTTTTCATTCGGCGATTGCCGATAGCGAAATGAAGCATATGCGGAATTGAGCTGGCACTGCGGAAGCTGACGAAATGGTTCGCGCAAGAGGGAGTGTATTGCAACGTTCGTCAGGGCTTCGCCGAAATTCCTCACTTTTGTAACACACACCCTCCCTCGCTTACACTTTCGCCAGCTTAAGTTTATATTTTCAGACAAAAAAGAATCGACTTCACTCTGCTACACATTTCCAATCAGAAGTAAACAAATTTTTCTGATTGGGAACTCGTGGCAGCGTGAAGTCGATTTCTTTTTAATAAAATTTAACTAACAAAGTGCCTTCCGCATGGAGGGATAAAAACTTCTGGCTGGAAGTGACAGCAAAAAACACTGTGTCAGATAAGCAGGGCATTGACAAGGAGCGTTCCGAATACAGTTCGCCTGGTTCTTAGTGCAAAGCATCTGCGTGTTCCAATGGACACACAGATACTTTGTGCTTAGAACCACTCGAACGGATGAGGTAAAGCGGGTCCTGCCCTGCGTTCTGATACAGTGTTTTTTGCGTACCTTCTATTAAAATTTTTCTAACAGACAAGGAATGCATTTTGTCAGTTAAATTTATATTTTTCTCACTGGAACTCGCACTGGTACTGGTTCTTTTATGAGACCTGGAATCAGTCCGTTAATGATCTCTTTTAATTTTCTGCCGATTCCCTTATTTATGAAAATGTAATATCTTTCTATAGTCATATTAACCTCCTTAAGCCAACTGCTTTTTTTGTTCTTACTATTTCATTTTCCTGCTGTTGGTTGTATTCTAACAGAAGATGCTCTGACTGTCAGTGACTTTATCACTTATTTTATAATACTTTATATCACTTTTATAATTTTTCGATTTTCTTTCTGATTTCCTTTACTTTTCCCGGAGAAGTGCCGGAAGAATTAAGTCCGATAATAATGTCCTCTTTCTTGACAATGCTTGGAAAATAGAAGTCACATAATTCTTTTCGATCCGATACATTGACTAAAATCCCCCGTTTTTTACATGCTTTCCAGATATGAAAATTTACTTCTGGATTATCTGTCGCTGCCAGCACGATTTCTTTTTCTTCTAAATCAGACTCTCGAAATTCTCTGCGGCTTAAAATTACTTTTTCTTCTTTCTCCAGCTTGTCTATTGCAGGGCACACATCTGGAGCCACCACAAATATCTGCTCTGTAAACATCTGCAATGCCGCTATGCGACGCGCGGCAACCTTACCGGCTCCAACTACCAGTATCTTTTTTTCAGAAATATCAACAAATAATGGAAAATACACTTTTGATTCCCTCCCGCTACATATACAGCAGTGCGTTTACAATACATGCGGCAATATTGCTTCCGCCTTTTCTTCCTCTCGCTACAATATAAGGAATATCTGGCAGAGATAAAATCAGTTCCTTTGACTGTACTACATTGACAAACCCCACCGGAACGCCAATAATAAGCTGTGGCTTTACTTTCCCTTCCTGAATCAGCTCGTAGAGCCTCACCAATGCTGTCGGTGCATTTCCTATCGCAAAGATCAACGGTTTTGCAAGCTCTGCCGCCTTATCCATACTTATACTTGCCCGCGTTGTCCCGCTTTCCTTTGCCTTTTTCGCCACATCTTCATCTGACATAAAGCAATATACTTCTCCGCCGTATTCTGCCAATTTCTTCTTATTGATTCCTGCCTTTGCCATCTGTGTATCCGTAACGATACACGCGCCCTCATGTACTGCTCTAAGCGCCCTTTCCACTACTCCTTCTGAAAAGACCAGATTGTCGGCATACTCAAAATCTGCACTGGTGTGGATACACCGTTTTACAATCGCTTCTGTCTCGGGAAGTATTTTTTTCCCTCCCAATTCCTTTGTAATGATTTCAAAGCTCCGCTTTTCTATCTCTGACGGAAGAACCTTTTCTAATTCTGTTTTCATTGTCTATGCTCCTTTTTTCTCTTTTCTTTTGTTATTTTTCACCGCCTATAGCATCGGCGTGCTTATTTTCTGGCCCTTTCAGCCAGATTTTTCTTCCGCATATAACATAAAGAACTTCCTCTGCCCGTCTGGCAATACAGGTACAAATTCTGCCTGTCTGTTCTCTGTACAGCCTCTCAAACGCATCCACAGGGACAAGCCCGCACCCGACTATATCGCTTATAAGTACGAGTTTGGGATTCTTCTCTGCCAGGCTGCTAACAAATGTCTCTGCCTCTAGATCTGGATTCTCTTTCAGCCTGCGTCTTATGAAAGCCTCAAAATGATATATCCCCTGGCAACTGTATATTGCATCCATACTGCAAACTGCCCCGTCACACCATTCAATTTCCGGATATTCTTCCTGTGCAGCTTTTTGTTTCCCCTGGCACGATCCGCCGACGATCAGCTTCATCTGTATTGTCATCCTTTCTCTGGTATCTTTACTATTTCTTTTTGTGATTTGTTCTATTAACCTTGCCTCTGCCTTTACCGGAAATGGAATCCCATATACGACCTCTGCGATATACTCCGCCCGTTCTCCCATCCGGCAGTTGATTTCTCCTAACGCCTTTTTATAGTACTGCATTTCCTCTGTATATTTCTCCGCCTCAGAAAAAATTTCGTTTGTCACTACTACCAGATGTTCACACCATTTTTGAAGAACGCTGATTCCTTCCAGAATTTCCTGTACCGTCTGCTTTTTTGCCCCATTTTCCATGTATAACTCATTTGCTGCCAGATTCGACATACATTCTAAGAGGACGCATGTTTTTTTAGAACCGTCTCCTCGTTTTTCCTGCTCTTTCCTTACATTCTCCACCGTATTTTTCAGTCCCGTATAGCACTCTACGGTACAAAATCCTTTTCCGGCGCGCAGCGTTCTATGTCTCTGGATTTTCTTTTCTGTCTCCTCTCCAAAGGGAACCATGGTAGCAAAATAGTACATGATTCCTCCCCCGCTTTCCTTGCAAAGCGTTTGTATCAGATTCTCTGCATATTCTGATTTTCCGCTGCCGCTTCCTCCCGTAATAACACAAAACATACTGGTTTTTCCTTCTCCTCTGCCTTATTTACTCGGCTACATCCGCGTATCTGTATTCCAGTGCGCCGCTTGCAGGAATCTGTCGAATCCCTGTTATCCGCCTGCTTACCAGGTTACAGCTTTTCATCCCATACAGGGGGATAATATAGAACTGCTCTCCCACAGCATATTGCTCCGCTTCATGCAGCAGCTGGAACCGTTTGTTTACATCCAGTTCTATTTCTGATCGGCGGATAAGCGCGTCATATTTTTCATCTTGAATATGACTGCAATTATAGCTATTATTAGAAAGCAGCATAGACAGATACGTATATGGATCTGCGAAATCTGCCGTCCAGTTCATCCGGCACAGCTCAAAATCCTTTGCATGGCGATCCGCATAGTTGGTTTGAAGCTCCTGTGCTTTAAGCTCTATATCAATATTTAAGTTTTGCTTTAACTGCTCCTTAATGACCTGCGCTGTGTCCGAATCCATCTCCAAGGCAGGATACTTATAGGTCAGAACCGGAAATCCCTCTCCATCTGGATACCCTGCTTCGGCAAGCAGCTCCCTCGCCCGTTCTTTATTTTCCTGAAACGGCTGTTTGTCCTCCTCTACAAAATACGCCCCTGTATTTTTATTTACCATATAATTTGCGACCAGGTTATATGCCGGACTTACGTCCTTTCCTACAATCTTACATAACTCCTCCCTGTCAATCGCAAGATTGAGCGCCTCTCTTACCCGCACGTCATCTAAAGGCTCTACTTCCAGATTCAAATATATATATCTTGTAGCTATCAGTTCTGTCACCAGCAGATCTGGTTTTCCTTCATAGAGCTCCATGACAGCAGACTGTAACGATACAGCCACGTCTACCTCTTTCGTCTCATAAGCATTCGCCATAGACTGCTGGTCATCAAAAAAGCGGTAGATGATTGTGTCCAGATGAATTTCATCCGCATTCCAGTACTTCTCATTTTTTTTCAGTACAACATACTGCTTCGGCTCATACTCTGCAAGAAAAAACGGACCGTTTGTCAGACTGGTTTCTGGGTTTTTGTCCCAGCCGCTAAGCGCCGAATCTGCGTATTTTTCACAAGACGGCATATATACAGGCAGACGCAGTAAATCCAGAAAATATGCGCAGGGCTCTTCCAAATAAAACACCAGTGTATGTTCATCCGGAGTCTCTACACCCAGACTTTCATACGGCAGCTCCCCATTATAAATCTCTTCTGCATTTTGTATAGGGAACAGATAGCTCACATAGCCGCTGCCGTTCTTAGGGTCTAATGCACGCTTTATTGTATTTTTAAAATCCGCCGCAGTCACTGCACTTCCATCAGACCAGCATGCCTCTTCCCGTAAATGGAAAGTCCATATGGTTTTCTCTTCGTTGACTTCATAGGACTGTGCGGCACGATATTCTATATCTCCATTTTCGTCAAATGTCAGCAGCTCGTCCAAAGCGCTTACACTATAGGAAAGAAATGTCAGCGCAATAGAGCCGGCAGGATCCATAGAACCCGTATCACTTCCTATGGCGATTGTAATAGATTTTCCCTCTGCCGCAGGAGCTTTTTGTCTTTTTATACACCCTCCGGCAAAAACGGTACAGAAAATACAAATTACCAGTATAAATGCAACAAATCGTTTCCTCATTTTCTTCCTTTCAAATCTGTGATGTCATCGGCATGTCTGTATTGCCTTTCCTGTGTTCCCTAGAATATAAAAAGCACGCTACCTTTCTGCTGCCAAATTGATAGCGGGGCGGCGCTGCTTTCTCACAGCACTCCATCCGATAGCTGCACTGTCCCAGATAGGGACAGCCTTTATGTGTCTCCTCCTGCCGTTCCCGCAGCGGGGCGTATTTCTTCCGCCTCGCCTTTTTGGGATCTGGATCCGGCTTGCACTCCAAAAGCTGTTTTGTATAAGGGTGCCACGGATCTGTACATATTTCCTGTGTATTCCCACATTCCACCAGGTTTCCCAGATACATCACGCCTACATTCTGACTGATTTTCCCCACAACCTCCAAATCATGGGAGATAAACAGACAGGCTATCCTTGTTCTTCTCTGGATCTCTTTAAGAAGCCTTAAAATCTGTGTCTGGATAGAGACGTCCAACGCAGATACCGCCTCGTCACACACCAGAAGCTCTGGATTTCGTATCAGGGCGCGGGCAATACAGACACGCTGTCTTTGTCCGCCGGAAAATTCCTTTGGATACTTCCACATGTCCTCCTCTGCCAACCCGACATCCTTTAATATCTGCACTGCTCTTTCTTTTCTTTCCTCTGCCGTAAGTATCTGCCGTTTATCTGCCTTTAACGCCTCCGTAAGCGCCTTTCCTGCCGTCATTCTGGGATTCAGGGATTCACAAGTGTCCTGAAACACCATCTGAATTTTTTCCAGGTATTTTTTGCGCGCACTCTTTTTTAGCAAGTCTGTCCGAAATGACCTGTAATACATTTCTCCCGCATCCGGCCGTTTCTGTCCGGTAATGATTTCAGCCAGCGTACTTTTTCCACATCCGCTTTCTCCAATCAGACCAAAGGTCTCTCCTTCTCTGATCGCAAAAGAAATATTTTGTACCCCCTCTTTTTGTGCGGCTTTTCCCTGTATGAATCTGTTTGGATATAATTTTGTGACATTGGAAAGCTTCAGCAGCACTTCTTCTGTCTCTGTCGCATCTACCTTTATTCTCGTGCGCCTTGCATTTTTCAGAAGGTCTTTTGTATATGTCTTTTGTGGAGCATAGAAAATCTCCTCCACTGTTCCCTGCTCAATAAAGGTTCCCTCTTTCATCACATATACCCGTTCACACATGGAGGCGATTACCCCAAAATCATGGCTGACAAGCAGGACTGCCGCCTTCGTCTCCTTTGCAAGCCTTTTTAACAGCAGGATCATCTGTCCTTGTACAATGACATCCAGAGCCGTTGTCGGCTCATCTGCGATAATCAACTTTGGATTACAGGCGAGCGCAATGGCAGTTACCACCCTTTGCCGCATGCCTCCGGAAAGCTCGTGAGGATATTGGGACATGCGCTGCTTAGGCATACGAATGCCTGCCATCTCTAACAAATCACATACTCTCTGCTTTCTTTCCTTTTTGTTCCCTCCGCTGTGAATACGCACTGCCTGCTCAATCTGCTTTCCTATCTTCACTGTAGGATTTAAGTACGAAAAAGGATCCTGAAAAATCATTGCCATCTTCTTTTGTACCTTGTTCGGAGAAAAGGTTCCTTCCTCTCCCAGAAAGCAAAATCTGTCACAGGAGGCATCCGCCTCGTTCCCAAGCAATCCCATCAACGCGCGCATCGCCGTACTTTTCCCACATCCGGACTCTCCGATTACCCCCACAATCTCGCCTTCTCCTACATGGAAGCTAAGGTCTTTGACTGCTCTGATTTTCTTTCCATCTTTATGAAATTGTACATTTAAGTTGCCAACCTCCAGCAGACTCATCTTCTATTTACCTTTCTGTCTTTTCTCCATATACATTCTCCAGCCCTCGTCCAAACAGGCGCAAAGCCAGAATCAACAGACACAAAATACACATCGGATACAACATTTGATATGGATACAACTGAATCTGGCTCTTTGCCTCCTGGATCAGCACACCTAAGCTCGCCGATGGAGGGGCAATCCCAACTCCCAGAAAGCTTAAAAATGCCTCCGTAAAAACTGCCTGAGGAACTAAAAATGTCAGATTGACCAATATCGGCCCCGCCACATTAGGGAGCAGGTGTACGAAAAGAATACGAAACGGACGGATTCCCTCCATCTGTGCCGCCCGAATATACGCCTTTCCTTTTTCCCTGATAATCTCTCCTCTCACAATTCTTGCCATGTCAACCCATCCTGCCACACAGATACCGGCAATGATGCTTTCTACTCCAGCGCCCATAACAAGTGTAATCAAAATCACATACAAAAGAGACGGTATGGACGCTAAAATATCTGCTATGCGCATCAGAAGAAAGTCTGCCTTTCCTCCCACATATCCAGAAATACTCCCATACAGCAATCCGAAAGCTGCGTTTATGCCGGCGCCTGTCACTCCTACAAGCAGGCTGATACGCGCCGCATACCATACCCGCACAAAAATATCTCTTCCAAATTTATCCGTACCGAACAGATGCAGGCAGGAACTCCCCTGATTCCGGATATCCGCATTTATACCTGTGTACGTATAGGGGGAAAGCTCCGGCACCAGAAGCGCTGCCGCTATCCAGAGCAAAAGCAGCGCCGCCCCGTACAGCAAACATGGATTTTTTTTCTTTTTCAATCCCCCCACCTCTTTTCCAGATAGCTGTTTCTCACCCTGGGATCCAGCCATGCGCAGAGCAGATCTGTAAAAAGGTTCACTCCGATCACCACACTTCCCATGAAAATCGTCAATCCCATAATCAATGTATAGTCCCTGTTCATAACAGAACTGACAAATTCCCTGCCAAGCCCTGGAATGTTAAAGATACTCTCCACTGCAAAGCTGCCTGTCAGAAGAAAAGCGGACAGAGGCCCCAGATAATTCAAAACCGGTATCCAGGCATTTTTCAACACATGGAATACTGCTATTTGCCAGAACCCCATCCCTTTCGCCCTGGCAAGCACTACATACTCTTTTTTCATTTCTTCTGCAAACGTATTATATATCATCTCCGCCACTACCGCTGTCGGATAGAATGCAAGGGAGAGAACCGGAAGTACATAATGAGCCGGAGTAAACAATCCCGTCACAGGGAACCATTTTAAAGTCACTCCAAATACAAGCAGAAGCAAAAGCGCTGCCACAAAATTGGGAATTCCCGCACCGAGAAGGGTTCCTCCGGACAGCAGAATTCTGACTGTTTTTTTCTTTGACACCGCTTTCCAGATGCCAAGACCTGTTCCCGCCACTGCCGCCGTTATGACTGCCGCCGCCCCCAGAGATGCCGTCACAGGCGCTGCATTTCCGATAATACTTTCTACGGTGACTCCCTGCTGTTTATAAGAAACTCCAAGTCTGCCTTTTAAAAGATTTGTCATATATGTCCTGTACTGCTTCACAGGAGAATCCCTAAGTCCGTATTCTTCCTCCATCGCCTCTGTCACAGAGGCGGACACGTTTCCGTCCTCAAAAGGACTTCCCGGCATCATTCTGGTCAGAAAAAAGGTCACAGTCACCAGAACAAACAGGGAAATCATTCCCACTGCGATTCTCTTCATTGTATAGACTGCCATATGCACTCCTTATCTGATGCCGTACTTTTGCAAAATCAGCTTTTCCATCCCGTCCATAGAGGCTTCCAGGGCCACTTCTGTCTGCATGTGATAGTTTGCCGCTTCTTTTTCTGTCTGTTCGCCGATACACAGCGCATGTATCTGTGAGAGGGGAAATCCTTCCATCATCTGAGCAAACCCTCTTACTGTGGAAGCGCTTGTAAAAGCTACCGCGTCGATCTCTCCTCTTTTTAGCATCTCGGTCAGCTTCTCCTTCCATCTGCTTTCTCCCTCTGTACAAGTTCGGTACAATGCCACATCCTCCACCCAAATACCGGCTTTATACAGTGGAGGCAGTAGCATAGGAGAGCCTGCCTCTGCTCTTAAGATAGTAATATGACTATTCTTAGCCGCAGTTTCTGCAAGTATTCTTCCCAGCTCTTCTGCATTATATTTTTCCGGAACTAAATCTGCGAATATTCCTGCTTCTTCCAGCGCCGCCGCTGTCGCTGATCCAATCGCTGCCACTTTTATGACTGCCGAGCCTCCCAGCAGTTTTCGGATGTCTGTTTTTCTTCTGCGCAATCCGTCAAAAAATACAGATACCCCAATGGGGCTTGTAAAGACAAGCCATTGCTCGCCGCTTCGCTCTCCCAGACGCGCCAGCGCATCTTCCAACCTCGGATTCGGCAGAATTTCCTCTGTCCGAATCGACGGCATTTCAATTACCTGCGCGCCTAAATCCCGCAGACGCTTAGCCAGACGTGAGCTGTTCTGTCTTGGTCTGGTTGTCAGAAACTGTCTGCCTCCCAGCTTTCGTTTCGCCGTCCAGTCGAAGGCTTCAGAAAATGCGCAGACCTCTCCTACTATAATGATAGCCGGCGTCTGTATATCTTCCTCCTTTGCTTTCTCTTCAATATCCGAAAGAACAGAAATCACCTTTCTTTGTTTTGCCGTCGTCCCATTTTCCACCACTGCCGCCGGAGTGTCTTTTTTCATTCCTGCATCCAGAAGCCCTTTTGCAATCCAGCCAAGACGCGCCAATCCCATCAAAAATACAAGTGTGCCTCCCAGACGCGCCAGCGAAGGAAAATCGATCCGGATTTCTCCGTCTCTTTGTGCATGTCCGGTGATCACATGGAAAGACGAGGCACAGTCTCTATGTGTCACCGGAATTCCCGCATAGGCGGGAACTGCTGTACACGAAGTAACTCCAGGTACCACCTCGAATGGAATCTGTTCTTTTACAAGCAGTTCCACTTCTTCTCCTCCCCGTCCAAACACGAAGGGATCTCCGCCTTTTAACCGCAGAACTTTTTTCCCTTTTTTTGCCTCCTGTACCAGAATCCGGCTGATCTCTTCTTGCGGCACCGTATGATTTCCGGAGCGTTTTCCTACATGGATGAGCTCTTTTTGTTCAGGTATCTGTGTCAGAATCTCTGCACTAATCAATGCATCATAGACGATCACGTCCGCCTCTTTTATAAGCCGCGCTGTCTTTACAGTCAAAAGCTCCCTATCTCCCGGCCCTGCTCCTGCAATCCAGACCTTGCCTGCCTGTTCTCTATATCCAGACATCCTTTACGCCTCCTCTTTCATCTTTATGGCGAGATATTCTCCTAATGCTTCCGCCTCTTCTGCCTCTCCGACAATGGTATCTACTATATACTGCTGCGCGCCTTCCTCATAATAAAGCCCTCTTAACTTTAATGTAGTTCCTTTTATCTGTGCATACGCTGCCACAGGAGAAGTACAGCCTCCGTCCAGCGCTTTCACAAATGCACGTTCCGCCAGCGCTGCCGTTTTTGCTTCCGGATCGTCCAGCCCTTCCAGATACGGCCAGACCTCCCCTCTTCTTCCCTGTACAGCCAAAATTCCCTGCCCTGCCGCCGGGATCACTTCATCCACCTCAAAATATCTCTCAATGATTCCATGCATTCCCAGCCGGTGCAGTCCTGCTGCCGCGAGCACAGTTGCACTGTATTCCTCCTGCTCCAGCTTTGAAAGACGGGTCTGTACATTCCCGCGGATTCCATGAAAGACACAATTCGGGTACAGTTTTTTCAGCTGGAGGGAACGCCTTCTGCTGGAGGTACCGATCACCGCGCCTGTTTTTCTCGCCTCTTCCTCCGTTTTCCCCGGCTTTACGATCAGCACATCCCGCGGATCCTCCCGCTTCGTGTACGCGAGAATAGGAAGGCGCTCATCTGTCTCCATAGGCATATCCTTTAGGCTATGTACCGAAATATCAATCTCCCCGTTTAACAGCGCTCTGTCCAATTCTTTGACAAACAGCCCCTTTCCTCCGATTGTTTCCAGGCTCCTGTCTAAGATTTTATCTCCGGTTGTTTTCATTGTGATAATCTCTACTTTCACCTGTGGATGTAAGCGTTCTATCTGCCTTTTTACAATTTCTGCCTGCATCACTGCAAGCCTGCTCTGCCTGCTGCCAATTCGAATTACCGGTGACATGACATATCCTTTCCTTTCTCTATCATTTCATATATCGCACCCATATCCAGATCCTTCCGGATAATCTCTGCCAAAAGATCATACTGCTTCTCTTTATACTCCCTGCGATCTACCGCATGGACACTGTCCGGACTGTATCCCTTCTTTGTCAGCAGACAGGACACAAATCTGCCGCAGACATCTGCACTGTCAAAAATCCCATGTATATAACAGCCATACACACTTCCCGCCTGGGCGCCGTCCACATTTGCAGATTCCCCAAGCATAAGGAGGGGTTGTCCCCCTTCTTCTAAGACGGTTCTTCCCATATGGATTTCATAGCCTTCCAGGAAGGCCCCCTCCAGCCCTTTTAAGGCACCTGACATGGAAAGAAATGTTCCCTGTACCTGGGTTCGCGTCTTTTCCTTTTCAAACACCGTGTGCATGGGAAGCAGATCCATTCCTTTGACGGTTCCTTTTTTTTCTATCCCCTCTGGGTCGGATATCTGGCTTCCCAGCATTTGGTATCCACCGCAGATGCCGAAAACCACGCCTCCTTTTTTTACATACTGTAGGATCCTTGCCTCCATTCCGCTTTGGCGCAGCCAGAGCAGATCCTCTATCGTATTTTTGCTTCCCGGCAGAAGTACGGCGTCTGGATTTTTCAGTTCCTTCGGATCTGTTACATACCGGACAGACACCTCCTCCATACACTCTAAAGGCGCAAAATCCGTAAAGTTTGAAATCCGCGGCACACGTACAACCACAAGATCGATAAGTCCTGCCTTTTCCTTCTTTTCAAACCGGCTTGTAAGACTGTCCTCCTCATCAATATCCAGATGAAAATAAGGAATCACTCCGCGCACTGGAATTTGAATCCGTTCCTCCAGCATGAAAAGTCCTGGTTTCAAAATCTCCTTATCTCCGCGAAATTTGTTGATAACGATTCCCTTCACCCTTTTTCTCTCCTGCTCCTCAAGCAGTGCAATCGTCCCTACAATCTGGGCGAAAACACCGCCTCTGTCTATATCTCCCACAAGCAGAACAGGCGCATCAATCATTTCTGCCAGGCCCATATTCACAATATCCCCGCTTTTTAAGTTTATTTCGGCGGGACTTCCTGCTCCTTCCACGACAATCACATCAAACGCTTTTGCAAGCTGGCTGTACGCTTCCATAATATAAGGGATGAATTCTTTTTTCCTGCGGTAATATTCTGCGGCTGCCATCACTCCTTTTACTCTGCCGTTTAAAATCACCTGAGAGCCTGTGTCATTCGTAGGTTTTAAGAGGATCGGGTTCATCGCCGCCAAAGGAGAAATTCCTGCCGCTTCCGCCTGCATCACCTGTGCCCGCCCCATCTCCAGCCCTTCCTCTGTAATAAAAGAATTCAACGCCATATTCTGAGATTTAAAAGGCGCCACCTTGTAGCCATCCTGCATAAGCACTCTGCATAAGCCTCCCGCGAGAATACTCTTTCCCACATTCGACATTGTCCCCTGTATCATAATCGGTTTCGCCATGTTCCTGTTTCCTCCTGCCCTTTTTGGTAGATTTTCTTAAGCGCTGCCAAAAGTCTTTTATTTTCCTCATGCTGTTTGATGGCAATCCGGTAATATCCTTTCTCCAGCCCCCGATAATTCTGACAGTCGCGTATCAAAATGCTCTCCTCCTGAAGTAAAGAAAACAAATCATAGGGACTAAACAGCAGCATATAATTTGCCGCAGACGGAATGTATTCTATCCCTGCTTTTTCTAATTCCAGCTCCATCCAGTTTCTTTCCTGCTCTATAAAGGATCGCATTTTTACAGTGCGCTTCTTTTCCTTCAATGCGGCCACTCCCGCTGCCTGTGCAAGTACAGAAATATTCCAGGGCTGCATTCCCTCTTTCATTTTCTCCAGCAATGCCTTGTCTTTCGAAATCCCATATCCAAGCCGCAGTCCCGGGATTCCATATGTTTTTGTAAACGCCCCCAGCACAAACAGCATGTGGGAGTCCTCCTGACACAGTTTTTTCACGCTCTCCTCTGTCTTAGAATGAAATTCCATAAAGCAGGCGTCCAATACAAGCCGGATATGCAGACGCTCACAGGCGTCAAGTATCTGCCCAAGCAGCGTTTCTTCTATCACCCTGCCGACAGGATTCGACGGAGAACACAGAAATAGAATGTCCGTCTTGTCATCCAGCCTGTCTAAGAGCGCTTCTGTCACATCAAAATGCTGCTCCTTCTTTAAACCGAAATAGGTAATATCACATCCTACATTGTGAAGCGCACGTTCATACTCTCCAAAGGACGGAACCGGCAGCAGCGCTTTTTTGGGCCTCTCTGCCTGTACCAGAGAGAAGATAAGCTCCGCAGCGCCGTTTCCAAATATAAACCAGGAGGCCGGCATTTCTTTTTCCTCTGCTAATGCCCTCAGAAGCTTCCGGCAGCGGCTGTCCGGATATTTCGCAATCTCCGGCACTGCTCTTTGCACTGCGCAAAGCACCTCTTCGCTCGGGCCAAACGGATTGATATTGATCGAAAAGTCCAGCATATTCTCATATGTGTAAATATCTCCTCCATGCAGATATTCCATCCTTCTTCCTCCTTTTTTGCTGCCTTCACCAAAAGAAAAACAGTACGCATGCCTTTGCCGCCCCCAGAAGCAAAAGAGCCAGAATTGCTGTCATATACATTAGTTTCCCCACTCGGTTGATGTCCTCCGGCTCCGGCTTACGGAAAGCCGTACCGATCGTCTCTTTGTGAACCAGTTTTCCGAAATAATACGCATCTCCTGCAAGCTCTATGTCAAGCGCTCCCGCACATACAGCCTCTGTCTGTCCCGCATTGGGACTCGCATGCTTTTTTCTGTCTTTTTTGTACACCGCGCATGCATTCCTTCCATCCATTTTCAGCAGAAAAGCAGCGACAATCATAAGCCCTGCACTGATACGTGCCGGCAAAAAATTCATCACATCATCCAGACGCGCCGGAATCCTTCCCAGATACAAATAGGTTTCATTTTTATATCCTACCATCGAATCCATTGTATTGACTGCTTTATAAAAGAACCCGAATGGGACGCCTCCAAGCAGCAGATAAAACAAAGGCGCCACTTCCCCGTCCGATGTGTTCTCCGCAACAGTCTCCACCGCCGCCTTTATGACGCCTTTCTCATCCAAATTCTCTGTATCTCTTCCCACAATCATAGAAACTGCTTTTTTCGCCTCTGGCAGATTTTTTTCCTGTAACTTTTCATATACTTTTCTGCTCTCCTTTCGAAGTGACGTCGCTGCCAGAAGCTGCCAGCACCAAAATGCCTCTAGTCCAAACCGCAAAAAGGGATGTATTCTCCCTGCCAGAGCCAGCAAAAGTAACGGAACTGCCGTACTTACTGTCACAACACACGCACACAACAGGGCTCCCCCAAGGAGCAAGACCTTTTTTTGTTTTTCCTTCCCTTCATATCGGCTGCCAAAACGCAAAATGCGCTTCTCTAGAAAAGAAATCCACATTCCGATCAGGCGTACCGGATGATAAAGCCATGCCGGATCTCCGAATCGTAAATCCAATATAAACCCTGCCACACATGCTGCCAGTGAAACCATCTGTTATATTTTCCTTTCCTTCTTAAATTTGTCTCTTGTTTATGGTCCGTACATCTGCTTTAACGGTTCTATCTCATACAGGCATCTTTTTCCTGCCTCAAACTTTTCCTCCTGCAGAACCGCTTGAAAGCCCTGTCCGTTCGCCGCCTGCCATTCATAAAATCCGCGTTGCTTTTTATCCAGAGCAGAGAGAATTGCCATCATCGTACCGCCATGTACAACAAATGCGGCTGTAGCTTCTGCCTGACATGCTTTTTCTCCGGCAATCCCCTCTTCCTTTTGCAGATACTCTATACATTTTCTAAATCCTGCCACACATCTTTCGCAAAACTCCTCTTGTGACTCTCCGTCCGGAAAGGGAAGTGTGCCGCCTGATTCCATCCATTGGATATAGCGGAAGTCTTCTTTTAGCTCTTCATAGGTTCTGCCCTCAAATTCTCCGAAATCACATTCCCTTAGCAACTCCTGTGTCCAGATCTTTTTCTTCGGATATAAAAGCTTTGCCGTCTGCACGCATCGCTTCATGGGACTCGCCACCACCTGCCTCACGTCCGGATAATGGAACAGCTCTCTTAAGTATATCTTTCGCGCCTGTTCCGTAATCGCTTCATCGGTTCTGCCGATATACTGTCTCTTTTCATTTCCCGCCGTAGAAAAATGCCGGATAAAAATAAGTTTCATATTCCGCCTCCTGCCAGTACAATACCTGTCGCCATACATACTTCACACAGACTTAGGAAGTATCCGGCGAGATCGCCAGTGATTCCGCCAAACTTCTTCTTACTCATCCAACCATAGTAGAGGAATGTTCCGCCCGCACAAAGCGCTGCCATCCCTCCGGTCTTTCCATCCAGCCAGATAAGTGACAAAAGCGCTGCCGCAGCCCAGAGAAGCATCACAATACGGACATTCTTTTTCTGTGCCTTATCCTGAAAAGTCCTAAGAAGCCCGCTGTCCTTTGCAGCAGGGAAGGTCACTACAGAAAATCCACTCAAGGCGCGGGACAGAACAAATATACAAGATAAGGAGGGAAGCATTTCTATTTTCACTTCACTGTACACCGCCACACTCCACAGCAGATAACAGCCCATTCCTAAAATGGCAAATGCTCCTGTATGGGGATCCTTTAAAATAGAGAGTTTTTTCTCCCTGTCGCCATAAGAGGAAAGGGCATCTGTCGTATCCATAAATCCATCCAGATGAATCCCGCCGCTTATCAGGATCGGAACAAGCGTAAGCGCCGCCCCTGAAAATACCGAACCGCAGGAGGTAAAACGAAGCAGAAAAAAACCTGCCAGGTATACACATCCTCCTGTCACAACGCCTACGACTGGGAAAAAACACATTGCATACTTCATATTTTTTTCATTCCACTCTGCACGCGGCACTGGAATTTTAGAATACATAGATAAGGCAATCAAAAACGCCTGCATAAGCCTCATTGGATTCTCCTCTTTTATAATACTTCATACGCTTCTACATGGATTTCCTCAAACGTGCTCATCTCGCGGTATACAGACAATCCCATGTCCAAAAGGGGCATAACTGCCACTGCCCCGCTTCCCTCTCCCAGACACATATCGCAGGTCAGGAATGGTTCTAACTGTAACGCGTCTAAAAGCTTTCGTCCTCCCGGCTCCTTCGACACGTGGGACGGCAGTATATAACCCGATACAGCCGGAGACAGCCGAACCGCGCACAGTGCGGCGGCGGCGGAGATAAATCCGTCCATCACAACGGGAATATGATAGATCGCACCTCCTAAAAACGCTCCGGTAAGTCCTGCGAGATCCAGACCGCCTACTTTGGACAGTACATCCAGCACATTCTCCCGATTTGGCCGGTGCTTCTCTATCGCCCGACGTATCACTTCTATTTTTCTTTCCAGACCGGCGCTGCTCAATCCTGCTCCCTTTCCCGTCACTGCTTCTGCGTCTTCTCCTAACAGAACACAGGCAACTGCACTGCTGGTCGTTGTATTTCCAATCCCCATCTCTCCGGTTGCAAGAATCTCATATCCCTCTTCTTTTTTCTCCTTCACGAGCCTGATTCCCGTCAGAATTGCCTTAAGCGTCTGTGCTTCTGTCATCGCTGTTTCCTCTAAAAGATCTCTTGTTCCATACGCAACTTTGTATTCTTTCTTCGTCACAGCCTCTACGTCCCTGACCATCCCGATGTCAATCGGGAAAAGATCCACGCCGGCGCGCTCTGCCATCATACAGACACTCGCCGCACGCCTGGTAAAGTTCTCCGCCACGATTGCCGTTACCTCCTGACCGGTCTGGGTCACGCCTTCCTTTACCACACCGTTATCGGCGCAGAAAATCAAAAGTCCTTTTTTCTTCAAGGTATACTCTGCCGTCCTTTTTATCCCTGCAATGTCGATCACCGCCTGTTCTAACTTTCCCAGACTAAACAAAGGTTTCCCCACTGTCCTCCAACGCTTCCCGGCTACTTCTTTGCTCACTTCATCTACGGGGACAATCTGGCTTAACAGTGCCTCTAAACACTCTTTTTCCCTGTCCTTTTCTCTTATTTGACCGTCTTTCATCTGCTCATTCTCCTGTCTCCATACACTGGTTTACAAATCTCCTGGCAAAAGGAACAAAGGAGGGCAGATACAAATGCGGATACCCTGCAAAAAGATTTCCTTCCATATGGATACACTGCCAGGAACGTGTTTTGTCCGGCTTCACCGCAAGACAGTCTCTGCCGTTGTCTGTACTGTCCCAGTAATGAAATTCATGTCCTCGGATAACTTCCCCGTTTTTTAAATACGCGCCGTCTTTCTGGCCTTCTATACAAATATAACCAAACCGGACAAGTTTTCCCTGGGAAGCTGCTTTTCCCTTTATCACGCCCGCCATCTGGTACTCCTTTTGCTCCGGATCTGCCAGACTTTCATGCAGGTAGAGAAAACCGCCGCATTCCGCCAGGCAGGGCATACCTCCTTGTACTGCTTCCCGAATACATGTTAACATTGCTTTATTTTCTGACAGCTTCCTTGCATACAACTCGGGATACCCGCCGCCCAATACCAGTCCTTTGCTTCCTTTGGGAAGCTCGGTATCCGAAAGAGGACTGAAAAACGCAAGTTCACACCCCAGCTCTTTTAACAACTCCAGATTCTCCTTGTAATAAAATCCAAATGCCTTATCCCGCGCCACAGCAATCAAAACAGGTGTATGTCCTTTTCCAGCTCTCTTTTCTTCCTTTTGTTTGTTCTCTTTTTTACAGTCCGATACCAAAAGCGCAGGGGCGGACTGTGCGATTTGCAGGATAGCGTCTAAGTCTACCGTCTCCGCCAGTCGTTTTCCTGCCTGTGCCATTTGCTCCTGAAGTCCTTGTATTTCCTCTGGTGTTACAAGTCCTAAGTGCCTGCTCTCAAGGGAAAATATTTCGTCCTGTGCAAGATACCCTAAAACAGGGATTGTATATCCTCTTTTTTGAAGCTCCTGTTCTAACATCTGTTTCATACGGGGATATAGCTTCTTTGATGTCCGGTTTAAAAGCAGTCCCCGGATATTACTGTCCTTCTGAAATCCGATCATTCCCTCTACAAGCGCTGCCGCGGAGAGTGCCATGCCCTTTAAGGACAGCACAAGCAGTACGGGAGTCTTTGTCACCCGCGCCACATCATAAGAACTCGCCGACAAAGATCCCATTGTCATTCCGTCATAATATCCCATCACACCTTCAATGACCGCAATCTCCTTCTCCTTCGCATGACGGGCAAATATCCTCGGAAGCTCCTCCTGGCTGTCAAAAAACAAATCCAGATTCTCCGAGTCAATTCCCAACACTTCTCGGTGAAACATTGGATCAATATAGTCTGGGCCGCATTTATATGCCGCAACCTTCTTGCCCCGCATTTCCAGCGCTTTCATCAGCGCGCATGCCAACACTGTCTTTCCACTGCCACTTGAGGGAGCAGCGAGCAATATTCTTGGAATCCTCATAAGTCCTCCTCTCCTCCGGCAGAAATAACGTAGACAGGATTTTCGCCCATCATCATATGAAAATTACCAAGCTTGCGTGACTTTGCCACTGCTATCTGTACTATCTCTGCAGATGGAAGCAGTCCTTCTTCCATTGCCTCCATCGCTTCCTTCACTGTTTCTAAAGAAATGGCTGTCATTACAATGCGCACCCGGGGATTTTTCGCGCGTGCCTTATATAGAATCTCTTTTAAATTGCCGGAGCTTCCGCCAATAAATATATGGCTTGGCGTTTCCAGCTCTTCCATTGCCTCCGGCGCCGTCCCTTGTACAATTTCCATCCAGTCAGCCGCAAATTTTCTTTTATTTTCTTCTAAAAGCTGTACTGCCTCCGGCTTCTTTTCTATCGCATATACTCGGATATCCGGCCCCGAAAGTGCGGCTTCCACAGAGATAGAGCCAGTGCCTGCCCCAATATCATAGAGAACTGCCCCTGCCGCAAGGCGCAGCTTTGCAAGGCAGACTGTCCTCACCTCCGCTTTTGTCATAGGCACCTTTCCTCTTATAAATTCTGTATCCTCCACCGTTCTTTTATATCTTTTGACGGGATGTGGATTGACAACCATCGCCGCGGACAGCCCTTCCCAATCCTCGGGCACAAGCTCCCCTGCTTTTTTGGTAATCAGTTCTTCCTCCGCATACGATAAATTTCTTCCGATTGTTACCTGGACATCCGTGAGCGCATACTGTTTTAATTTCTCACAGAGCGTACGCCCCTGCCCTTTTGTTCCAAGCAAAAGGAATGTCTTTTCGTGGTGGGTGATCTCATAGATAAAGTTTGCCTTCTGCCCATGCAGACTTACCACCTTCGCGTCCTCCCACGATGTGCCAAGCCTTGCCGCCAGATAAGACACAGTAGAAATGCCCGGCAAAAGCTTCACCCTGACCCCTTTTAATTCCCGCACCAGGTTTTTTGCTCCGCTGTAGAATCCACTGTCCCCGGAAAGTACAACCGCAAACACAGTGCACGTTCGATGCTCCTTTACAAAACGTGCAATCGCCTCTGCGCGGTACTCTATGAAGGTTTCTTTTAAAACCTCCTCTTGTTTTCCTTCCTGTCCTCCGGCTTTTGAAATTCCGTCTAAAGCGCTTTGAACCATGCGCGCCGCCCCGATGATACAGCCGCATTTTAAAAGTGCTTCCCGCACCTCTCCTGTAAAGCCAGACTGGCTTCCCATTCCAATTCCCAGCAAATATACTGTCTTTTCTCTTTTACACATTCCGGTATCCTCTCGGTGTCACCATCTTACCTCTGATGATGTCCGTCTGTTCATTTCCGATAAATACAGTGGTAAACATATCCGTCTGCTTCTCTTTTAATGCTTCCAGAGTCAATATCTCATAGGACTCTTCCCTTCGCCCAATATTGCGGACAATTCCGCATATTGTATCTTTTCTTTTGTACTCCAGCATACAGTCGCACGCTCTGGAAAGATAATCTGCCCGCTTCTTGCTAGACGGATTATAAAGGCAGATGACAAAATCTGCCATGGCTGCCGCCCTTAGTCTTTTTTCAATCTTTTCCCAGGGCGTCAGTAAATCACTTAAGCTGATCACCGCAAAATCATGCATCAGAGGTGCCCCCAAAACTGCGGCGCCTCCACATGCCGCAGTAATTCCCGGTATGATTTCCAGCTCTATATCCGGATACTTCTTTCCTATCTCATACAGCAGGCCTGCCATACCATATATCCCTGCGTCCCCGCTGCACACCATCGCTACGTCGTGTCCTTTTTCTGCCTCCTGAAAGGCCATTTCACACCGCTGCACTTCCTGCTTCATCGGAGTTGTCAGGTATACCTTATCTGGAAATTCCCCCTTCAGCAGATCTACATATACGGTATATCCTGTAATCACCGGACAGTGTTCTATCACATCTTTCGCGCAGAGCGTCATCTGGCTGCCTGCTCCGGGCCCTAATCCTACTACATATACCTTACCCATCTGGATACTGCTCCTTTCTCTCTGGCTTTGCCACCTGTTCTTCATATGGGACATGTGCTTTTCTGTATGCAGTGGAAAAAGACGGATTGTAAAGCTCCGATCGCCTGTAAGCGCCCTTTAGTATATTTCCTACGACAATCAGCGCCGTTTTTGTAATCTGCGCTTTTCGCGCTGTATCATAGAGCTCACATACCTTGCAGCGGCACACCTTTTCATCTTCCCATGTCGCCTTATAGACAACCGCTGCCGGAGTATCTTCCGGATAGCCGCCCTCTATTAATGCCTGCTGCAATTCCTTTAATAACCCTGCACTTAAGAAAATCACCATTGTCGCCTGATGAGCAGCCAGGCTTTGGATAGATTCTTTCTCAGGGACACTGGTACGCCCCGCCATGCGCGTGATCACAACCGACTGGGAGATCCCGGGCAGTGTATATTCTGCCTGCAACGCTGCCGCCGCCCCGCAAAAGGAACTGACGCCAGGACAAATTTCATAGGGGATCCCCTTTTCCTCTAAAATATCCGTCTGCTCTTTGATTGCCCCATACAAGGAAGGATCGCCCGTATGCAGGCGGACAATGCGCTTCTCTTTTCGCACCCCTTCCTCCATCACTTGTATGACCTCTTCTAGTGTCATATAGGCGCTGTTATAGATTTCACAGTCTGGCCCGCACAGCTTAAGCAACTCTGGGTTTACCAGAGAGCCGGCATATATCACAATATCTGCTTCTTTTAAAAACGCCTGTCCCCGCACCGTAATCAGATCCACTGCCCCGGGGCCGGCGCCGACAAATACAACCATTTTCTTCCTCCTGTCTTTCTCTTAAACGTGTCTGTTTTTATCCCTTTTTCTCCTTGATGATCAGCAGAGAGTAGTAACCTGCCTCATCGGGAATCTCCTCTATATCTGTGTAGATTCTCTCCCCTTTCATGCCGCAGTTTTCTACCATTTCCATCTCCATGCCACATCTTTTTACTGCTTGTTTTACTTCCGGCATTTTCCTCCCTGCCTTCATCAAAACTTTCGTTCCAGGAAGGCAAAGTGCCTCCTCCACGCCGTATGACGCCGGAATGATATGTATCTGTTCCTTATTTTCCGCCAGCCCTTTATTCAGCCTTGCGGCAGCTGCACAAAAAGATGGTACCCCGGGAACTAATTCTGTCGGATAGCCTTTTTTCTTTACTCGTTTCTGTATGTACAGACAGGTGGAGTAGACACTCGGATCTCCCAGCGTAATAAACGCGGCTGTCTTTTCCCGATCGAGTATATGCAAAAGTATCGCTGTGTCCTTGTCATGTATCTGTTTTAACCTTTCTTTATCCTTTATCATCGGCATAGGAAGGTACAATTTTTCTTTTTCTCTAAGACCAGGAAGCTTTTCCTTTACAATCTGGTATGCCATACATTGTACAAGATATTTTTGCATAGTTACATCCGTTTTATCTGTATAAACCGGTTCTTCCAAGCTCTTATCTGACACAGGGATAACAAGCACGTCTGCCTGTTCTATCACGCTTATTGCCTTCCATGTCAAAAGCTCTGGATCTCCCGGCCCGACGCCGACACAAAAAAATGTTCCACTCATGTTCCTTCTCCTTTTATCTGTTCTAACAGAGCCTGCGCACCTTTCGTTTTCCCCAGAATCCCCTCTTCTTTAGAAAACACAATCGCCTCTGCCTGTAATCTGTTCTGGCATCTTTGCCCTAAGTGAAAGGCTATCCTCTCCATTATAGATTCCATCACACTTTTCAGTATTCCAGCCTCCTTTAAATATCCGAGTGCTTCTGCCGTTACCGCACATCCCATTATCCGCTGCACACACCCCCTGTCCGCACCTTTTACAGCCGCATGGGATGCAAAGACCTCCATTCGGCAGTCCGCCTGGCGGGAATGGGTATTCATTACCCCCGCTGCAAGCTTTACCAATTTCCCGATATGTCCAATGAGAAGCACTGCCTCCATTTGAAGATGAAGCGCATCATCCAGGGCTTCCCCAATATAATTACTGCATTTCACTGCCAATTCCCCATCATAGCCAAGTTCTTCTCTTAGAAAATCACTGCCGTAATTTCCTGGCACCAGATAGCACATTTTGTGTCCGTTTTCTCTTAATACCTTCATTTCCAGATAGATGGTATCTGTCAGCGCCTTTTCACTCATAGGCTCCACAATCCCACTTGTCCCCAGAACAGAAATCCCCCCTTCAATCCCCAGCCTCGGGTTGAAGGTACGACTGGCAAGCGCTTTTCCTTCGGGTATGGAAATTACAATTTGTATACCTCCTGTATACTCCATCTCCCTGCACATTTCCTGCGCCGCTTTTACAATCATTTCGCGCGGAACCTTGTTGATTGCAGCTTCACCGATACTTTGTTCCAGTCCTTTTCTCGTCACTCTGCCGACCCCTTCTCCGCCCTCCAGAAAAATTCCCGCCGTCTTTACCTTTTCTACTTTGGCGAATACCAGAATTCCATCCGTCACGTCGGGATCGTCTCCGCTGTACTTCCTAACTGCGCACTTTACAAAAGCTTCTGTCCTCACAATACTTTCTACATCCAGATATAACAGAATTCCTTTTGGCGTCATCAATTTCACCTGCCGGATCTCCGTACCGGTAAGCAGCATAAAAACCGCCGCTTTTGCAGCGGCGGCAGCGCAGCTTCCTGTGGTATATCCAAACCGCAGCCCCTCTTTTGTACGTCCGATTTCTACTGTCACGTTTACAATACCTCTTCAATATGCTCTAAAAACAGATTTTGAATTCCTTCCATTTCTCCCAGTCCGCGAACAGCCGCACGAACCTCATATCCGTCTTCTGTAAGCGCGCTCATCCAGGAATCTTCTTCCCCTGCCATATCATTCTGTGCATGATCCCCTGCCACAATCATAAAGGGCATCAAAAGCACTTTTTTCTTTCCGGAGATGCGCAGCTTGTCCATGACATTTTTTAATTCTGGAAAGCTTTCTACTGTCCCCACAAGAACCTGCTGATAGCCCAGCGCGTGAAAGGTATACTCTAACGTAGGATAGGCGGCATTTGCGTGGTGATCTGTCCCATGCCCCATCAAAACAAGCATTTCCTCTTCCTTTAATTCTGTCTGCGCCATCACTGCATGGATTGCCTTTTTATAATCATCCACACTGCTTAACATAGGCTTTCCGACACTGATCTTGCGGAATTTATCCATATATTCCATCAAGTCCTCCATCATCCTGTCATTCTCAATCCCGTTGATCACATGGGTCGGCTGTACAATCACTCTTTCTATCCCTTCTGCCGCCATCCTTTTTAATGCTTCTCCTACAGTATCCACCTGCAGATTTTCCGTTCTTTTTAATTTGTTTATAATCATCTGGCTTGTAAAGGCGCGGTAAACCTTATAATCCGGATAGGCTCCGGCAATCCTTCTTTCAATCGCCCCGATCGTTTTTTCCAACGTGTCAAGATAGCTGGTTCCAAAGCTGACAACTAATATCGCTTTCTTTCCATCCATTTTTCTATATCTCCTTTTTCTTCCTCATTTTCTCTACATATAACGATTGTCATAAACTGGAAATACTGCTGCCAGAACCGGCAGACGGACAAGCCTGCGCAAAAATCAGCTTTTTGCACGCAGGACAGCCAGACCTATAGACTGCCCATTCTTAAAACAGCCAGGCAGCCACAGAAAAAAAACTGCGGCACATACCCGATTATATCCCCGTAACCATCTAATGCATTTAAAAGTGAATCTTCTGACTTAAGCCTCCGGCACGGATGCTCCGCCTTCCCATAACCTTGTTACAGTGGCACTGTGGAACACCGCTAAGCTATTACAGCAACGGGTATTGTGCAGGATTCTCACCTGTCTTCCTCCGTCCGCATAACTACGCGGACATTCTTTTAAATGTATGCCAATTATAGTTTGTAAAGGATGTTTCCCTTGCATTTAAAATCTGTTTTATTTTATCATATACAAACAGGCAAGTAAAGCCTGCGGCATTTTTGCTTTTACAGCGCCGTTCCTTTTTGGGGTACAAAGAAGGACTTCATATCTGCCTTCTCCAAGGTCAGTAATTTTATCTTTCTGTTTATCCCTCCTGCGTATCCTGTCAAACTCCCGTTTGTTCCTACCACGCGGTGGCAGGGAATTACAATGGAAATCTTATTGTGCCCTACCGCACCTCCCACAGCCTGCGCGGACATATGCGTTACCCCTCTTTGCTGTGCAATCTTCTGTGCGATTTCCCCGTAAGTAATTGTTTTTCCATAGGGAATCTGTCTTAATATCTCCCACACTGCAAGCTGAAAAGGAGTTCCTGTCATATGCACAGGCGGCATAAATTCTGGTTCCCTGCCGGAAAAGTAAATGGAAAGCCAGCGTTTTGCCTCTTCTAAAACAGGAATCTCTTTTTCCTCTCGTTCTGGTTCCAGCGAATGTGCGTAATACTTCTGATTTTCAAACCACAGCCCTGTCAATCCCTTTTCATCCGCCGCCAAAAGAATTTCTCCGCACGGCGATTTATAGTAACTGATATACTGCATATATTCCCTCCTATCTTCCAATGAAACTGTCTTTCCATGTCTCTAAATAACGCAGCACCTCTTCCAGACTTTTTCCTTTCTCCTGCGGTCTTGCAATCACTACAAGCAGCGCGCCTGTCTCCTTCGCCGCCTTAACTTTCTCTGCAAAGCCGCCTGCCTGCCCCGATTCCTTTGTCACAAAATATTTTGCCTGTATTTGATGGAGCAATGCTGTATTCA
Source organism: Mediterraneibacter flintii (assembly GCF_055387595.1). Lineage (NCBI taxonomy): Bacteria > Bacillati > Bacillota > Clostridia > Lachnospirales > Lachnospiraceae > Mediterraneibacter > Mediterraneibacter flintii. The sequence continues at coordinate 1,534,809 of NZ_AP031405.1, read as the reverse complement.
ACTCCTTTGAAAATGGGCCCTGCATAGCAATCAAATGCTTCCCCTCAAATCCCAGTGCTGTCGCCTGCTCTACAGAAGCCAGCGTAGAGAGCACACGCGCATAGCACCGCTTTTCATACCCGGGAATTTTCGTATATTCTTTTAATTCTTTTCCGCCTGTCGCAATCAGTATATTCCCATCGGTATGTTTCAAAAACTCTACCGCTGTCCGCACATCACAAAATACCTTTTTCTTTCCGTCTGTACCGCTTGTCTGTTCTCTTTGGCGCAGGCACCGCAGATATTCACATCGTGTCTCTTCACATGCCTTCCGTATATTTTCTGTGACGGCACAGGCAAACGGATGTGTGGCGTCGATCACCAGCTCTATCTCTTCCATACGGATGAACTTTACAATCTCTGCTTCTTCCATTCTCCCGCTTAAAACCTGCACACCCTTTATATCTCTTAAAATTTCTTTTCCATATTCTGTCGCCGTACTGACATAACAGTCCAGACACAATTCACCTGCTTTTGAAGCGAGCAGCCTTCCCTCCGTCGTTCCGGCAAATAGTAATATCTTCTTCATATCTCTTGTTCTTTCCTCTTTAAAATCGCAGCTCTGCTGCCTGTTCCACGAGTGCAATCGTCATTTTATCCCGTTTTTGCTTTGGCAAAAGTATTTTGCCGTCAGGACAGGCAAACAGCGCTGCCCGTTCACAGACATTGTCCACCCCTGTCACCTGTTTTACAAATGCAGAGCCTTCTTTTAGAAGCGGCACCGACTGAAGCTCCTTTGCTGTATAAGTATAAAAGGGGATTCGATATTTTCGGGCAAATTCCTGGATTCCCTTTTCTTCCTTCTTTAAGTCAATACTTGCTACAGCCCGTATTCTCTCCGGCCAGATCCCCTGCTCTTTACACACGCAGCGTATCTGTTCCTCTAATGCGCTTTGCCGAATGCCCTTACGGCATCCAATTCCCGCGATGATATTCTTCGGCGGCAGAAAGAGGATGCCTTTGTAAGCGGCAAGATCCTCTTTTGTTTCTCCGGTTACTGCGACTCCCAGCTCCCATTTCTCTCTCATCTCATCTATACTCTCACACAGCGCCAGCTCCTCCGGCAGCCTTCCCTCCCATGGATATGCGCTGTAAAACCCAATCCTTCTGCCTTCTAATACCGCCGCAGACACTGCTTTTGCCAATTCTCTGTTCGAGAGGTACAGTTGATTTTTACATGCGAATACATCTACCGCAAACTTTCCCTGCACGTCCGTCGCTGTCGTAAGCACAGGCTCCGCCCCCGTACAGGAAGCGATACACTTTGCTATCTCCACTGCATTTCCTATATGTCCGGAAAGAAGAGGGATAATATATCGTCCCTTTTCATCCATCACTAAAACCGCAGAATCTGTATATTTATCCCGCACCCAGGGAGCGATCATACGCACTGCGATTCCTGTCGCCCCGATAAATAGAAAGACAGCTTCTCCCCATCGCGCCCCTATCCATTGCCCCAAATCAGATGGCAGTGTATTCAGCATTTCTTTGTCTGCATATTTAGAAAGTGTGTATCCTTTACATATTCCTTCATATTCAGAAAGACTTTCTATGATTTCCCTGCTTTTTCTGCTTCCTGTCTTTGTAAAACTAAATATTACAAGAGGCTTTTTTTCCATATCCCGTATCCTTCTCTCCCTCTCTTTTATCTCTGTATTTTCCACATGGCGCCGTCGGTGTACGAGACAATGCGGTTCCAAGTCATATATACTATCATCAGTATAGCACACTCTTGAAATAAAACTACTCCCTTATTTAAAACTTCCCAAGCAGAAGCCAGTTCGCCCGAAATGGACGCATCAGATTCCAGTAGCCGACTCCGGACAGTCCATATTCTTCTGCCAGCTTTAATTTTGCCTGTATGCTTCTTACATCCTCAAACCATACTTCGTGTGTCATCCCTGCCTTTTGATAAGTAAACCAGGGACTCATAGAACTATCTGAAAACTGAATGGAAGCCCCATTCTCTACAGCAATGGACACCGCCTCCTCATTTCCGATTGTAATCGCCCTTGTGATGCCTCTTTCATAAGGAAGCTGCCAGTCATACCCATAGTTTGGAATTCCCATAACCAACTTTTGGGCCGGAATTTCTGTCACTGCATACTCTACTACTTCTCGTACCTTGTTGATAGGCGCCACTGCCATAGGAGGGCCATATGTGTATCCCCATTCATAGGTCATCAAAAAAACCGAATCTGCATTTTCACCCAGCAGCCTGTAGTCCATCCCTTCATAGAGAAGCCCTTTCTGTTCTGCGCTTGTCTTTGGAGCTACCGCCACAGACGCCTTATATCCATTTTCATTCATCAGTTCCTTTAACCTTCCCATAAAGACAGCATACTGTATCTTATTTTCCGGAAGAATATATTCAAAATCCACACTAACCCCTGCATACCCTCTGTCCTCCACAACAAAAAGCAGCTCTTCCATTACTTTTTTCTGTATCTCTTCGTTTTCTACGATTACCTTGATAAGCTGATTATTAAAACCTCCCCCTGAAAACGGCGTCAGAACAAGCATCGGGGAAATTCCATTTTTCCATGCAGATTCTATCATCCACAAATCATCCTGACGCGGCGGAACCAGCTCTCCCTCAAAAGTAAAACCATAGGAAAAAATAAGTAATTCATTCAGTGCAATATAAGATTGTTCTAAAATGTAGGGTTCAATAAACGGATATGCATATCCTGACACAGACAGACGCCCTCTTTCGCCTGCTTCCCCGCCCGACGGTACAACAAGCAACGCCTGCCCCGGTACAAGCTGTTCTCTGTCTGTCAACTCATTATCATATACAATTTTCCACACTGGAACATCTGTTTTTCGTGCAATCGAAGACACTGTATCCCCCGCATTTACAATATAAATCAAAAAATCACCTCCGTATCCAACATATGAAGGTGATTTTTTCTTTATGCTTTCTTTTATTCTTCTGGAAGATCGTTTATCAATTCCAACAGCTGTCTGATATTCTTCTTTCCAAAAGAAACCTTTGTGTCATTTAAAACAAGGCATGGCACACTCATAACCTTATATTTTTCCTTTAAATCTTCAAAATGATTCAAATCATATACATCAGCCGTCACATGCGGACTTGCAGAAGCGATCCTCTGGGCCGCCGTAACCAGCTCCGGACACATTGTACAGGACAGTGACACCAGTATTTTCATATGCACATCGCTTTGTATGGACTGGATTTCTTTTTCCACATCTTCTTCCAAAGCCTGTCCTGGCCCGGACGCATTGTAAAGCCCCAGTATAAAAGATGTAAACTCATGTCCTCCCGGGACTCCATGAAAGGCAAGCCCTGTATCCTCTCCGTTTACCTTCAGAATCCGCACACAGGGACGCTCTCCTTTTTCTTCGTCCGGAGACATCTCCGTTTCAAGGATCAATTTCTCTGTCTTGTCAGCTAAAGCGCTCATGTACTGCTTTAATTCTTCTGAAACCGGTCGCTCATCTAAATACAGCTTCAGTTTAAGCGGCTGCGCCATCTTAGAGAACACTGCCGTAAGCTGCGCCAGAATATCTTCTGAGAACAAAGCATCTCCTGCGGTTTTCTCTCCCTGTTTTTCTGTGCCGGAGGTTGTCTTTTCTTCCCTTGCCGCAGGCATAACAGGATGCAGTCCTGTTTTTTCCTGCATAGCCCGCGCATACTTTTCCAATTCCGTAGCCGCTGCTGCCCCGTCACCGGCCGCCGTTACAACCTGTCTTAGACTTTTTACACATACGTCTCCTGCGGCATACAAACCGTCCACATTGGTTTTCTGATTTCTGTCTGTTTCCACATATCCTTGTTCATTTAATTTTGCGATTCCTTTTATCAGTCCGGTCGCAGGTTCATATCCTGCAAATACAAACACGCCGAAGGTTTCTCCCTCAGGTGGCATATATTCTGTTTTCTCTCCTGTCTTTGTATTCCGGTAACGAAGTAATCTCAAGGCGGAATCTCCTGACACTTCCTCCACCTGGACATTCGTCAGTACTTTGATTTTTTCATGGTTGCGGGCGGCATCTGCTACCGCTTTCGCGCAAGTAAAATCTTCACCGCGGATTAAAACAGTAACCTGTCTTGCGTATTTTGTCAAAAAAACACTCTCTTCTGCCGCCGCAAATCCACCGCCTACAACAAATACATCTTTCCCCGTAAAAAACTCTCCGTCGCAGGTAGCACAATATGCGACACCATGCCCTCTGAATTCTTCCTCTCCGGCGAAGCCCACCATTCTCGGGTGCGCTCCTGTCGCGAGCAGCACGCCAAAACTATACAGTTTCCCTCTGCTGGTATGAATCACTTTTATTTCTCCGTCCATATCCAGCTTTTCTATTTCTGCAAGCAAAAACTCTGCGCCAAACTTTTGTGCCTGTCTGCGCATTGTATCTGTCAGCTTTGTCCCACTTGTCGTCTCCACACCCGGAAAATTCACAACCTCAGAAGTAATCGTTATCTGACCGCCAAAATGTTCTTTCTCTACTACCAATACCCTGTAACGCGCCCTGGCAAGATAGAGCGCGGCGGTCAGCCCCGCAGGGCCGCCGCCGGCAACAACCACATCATACAGCCTGTCTCGGTTGCTGTCATTTATCTGCTTTCTATCCATACGATTCTCCTTTTTAGAGATACTTACAATTGTCCTACCAAATCAAGGCTCGGTTTCAGTGTCTCAGCTCCTGGCTGCCATTTTGCCGGGCAAACCTCGTCTCCATGCTCTGCGACAAACTGACACGCCTGTACCCGTCTGTAGAGCTCATCTGCATTGCGGCCTACATTTCCGGCAATTACTTCATACGCGACAATCTTTCCCTCAGGGTTTACAATAAAGCTTCCCCGTTCCGCGACACCGTCTGCCTCAATATATACTTCAAAATCCTCCGCCAGTGCATGGGTTGGATCTGCAAGCATTGGGTACTGTATTTTCTGAATTCTCTCTGAAGCGTCATGCCATGCTTTGTGAACGTAGTGCGTATCACAGGATACAGAGTAGATCTCACAGCCTGCCGCTTTAAATTCCTCATATTTGTTTGCTAAATCCTCCAGCTCTGTCGGGCATACAAAAGTAAAGTCCGCCGGATAGAAAAAGAAAACACTCCATTTTCCAAGAATATCTTCTTTTGTCACTGTCGTAAATGCATCATTTAAGTACGCCTGTACAGAAAAATCCTTAATCTCTTTGTTTATCATTGACATAAAATCTTCCTCCTTTTTCAACAGTTAGTTATTTCTAACTTTATGTGTTCAATATAAACAATTTTCCTTTTCTTGTCAATAATAATTCCTATTATTTTTTTCATTTGATATTTTTTCTCATTGCTATTGACAAACGCTTCCTCTTCACTTAAAATAACATTGTTATTAAATAACTTTGTTATTTTTAGGAGGAGACATGAGACTACAAAACGAAAAACTAAAAATGGATATCCTCTCTGCCGCAAAAAAAGAATTTCTTGCAAACGGCTATATTCGGGCACAATTGCGGGAAATTGCCAAAGGCGCAAACGCCACAACCGGAGCGATCTATAAATACTATACGGATAAAGAAGCCCTGTTTGACGCTCTGGTGGAGAAACCGGCGCAGGAATTAGAAAGCAGATACCGAAAAACACAGCAGGCATTCGCCTCTCTTTCTCTAGAGGAGGAACTTAAAAATCTTCCCGAGGTATCTGATGATGGGCAGATGTGGATGATGGAACATATTTATAATCATTTTGACGCCTTTAAACTAATCACCTGTTGTTCAGAAGGAACTCGGTATGCCGGTTACATTGATACACTGATTCAAATCGAGGTAGATGCCAGTCTGCTTCTGATTGACAAAATGAAACAGGCTGGCATGAAAGTCCAACAGATAGATGTAGAACTGATACATATCGTTTCCAGCGCACTTTTTTCTGGTATGTTTGAAACAGTCCGTCATGGTATGCCGCGTGAGAAGGCTTATGGGTACATGTTAAGTCTGCGGGATTTTTATTCTGCCGGATGGTTTAAAATTTTAGGGATTTGAAACATTGAGAATCCCTTTTCTTTCACCAAAAAGTTAGTATTTTCTAACTATTGACAGTAAAGCTATAACAAATTTGTAAAAAGGAGATGTCTGATATGGACGAAAACAAAAAATTTTCATCCTGGCCCGTCCTGTGGGGATGGGCGCACGCTTACCGCAGCGGCTTCATCGGCTCTGTGATACTTGCAATCCTGGGCGTGGCTTCAAGTATACTGCCTTATTTCTGTATTGCAGAGATTATTCATCTGCTGTTGAATAACAGTGTAGAATTTTCTGCCTATCTTCCCTGGTGCATCACAGCCTTTGCCGGTTACCTGGGCAAAGTTCTTTTCTCCAGTCTCTCTACTGCTTTGTCGCACACTGCCACATATCATACTTTGAAAGACCTGCGTAAAAACCTGGTAGATAAGCTGTCCCGCGTACCTATGGGAACGATTCTCGACACCCCTTCCGGACAGTATAAAACTACTATCGTAGATCGGGTAGAAGGAATGGAACCGACACTGGCACATCTTATCCCTGAAATGACCTCCAATATTCTGGTGCCTGTCGCTATTTTCATCTACCTGTTTGTTCTCGACTGGAGAATGGCGCTTGCCTCTATCGTAACCCTGGTAATTGGAATCTGCATTGCAATGGGAAGTGCGAAAACTTATGCAAAACGTTGGGAAGGCGCAGTCAAGGCGGGACGTAATATGGCAAATGCAATCGTAGAGTACGTCGGCGGAATACAGGTGGTCAAGGCATTCAGTCAATCCGCAGGTTCTTATAAAAAATACGCGGATGCCGTCAATTATAACGCCGGATATTATGTAAACTGGATGAAGGATAGTCAGAAATATATGGCCGGCTGGACTGCTGTTATCCCCGCAGTGCTTGTGACTATCCTTCCCACCGGTTTCCTGCTTTGGATAAACGGCAGTCTGGAAATAGCCGATTTCCTGACAATTATTGTACTTTCTCTTGGGCTGACCGGTCCGATTATTGCCGCCATGTCGTTTGTAGACGATCTCGCCGTTGTCGGAACAAACACACAGGAAATCGCTGCAATTTTACATGCAGAGGAATTGTCTCGTCCTGCCAAGCCTGCTGTTTTAACTGGACATGAAATCACATTCTCTGAAGTCTCTTTCTCCTATGGAAGCCAGCAGAATGAAGTTCTACACCAGATTGATCTGCACATTTACCCGGGAACCGTTACAGCACTGGTAGGTCCGTCCGGTTCCGGCAAATCTACCATTGCCAAATTGATTGCCGGCTTCTGGGATGTCACAAAGGGGTCTATTACGCTTGGAGGCGTAGATTTGCGGAACATTCCTCTTAACCAGTTAAATTCACAGATTGCTTATGTTTCACAGGACAATTACTTGTTCAACACTTCTGTCCGCGAAAATATCCGCATAGGGCGGCTCAATGCCAGCGATGCAGAAGTAGAGCAGGCCGCAAAAGACGCCGGCTGCGACGCGTTCATCCGGCAGCTTCCGCAAGGCTACGATACGATCTGCGGCGGAGGCGGAGGTCATCTCTCCGGAGGGGAAAAACAACGTATCTCCATCGCCCGCGCTATGCTGAAAAACGCACCTGTTGTCATACTGGATGAAGCAACTGCAAGCATTGACCCTGAAAATGAAGCGGCCATCCAGAAGGCGCTCTCTGCTCTTGTCAAAGACAAAACATTGATTGTCATCGCCCATCGCCTTTCCACCATTTCAGACGCGGACAATATTGTCGTCATAAAAGACGGAGCAATTGCCGCCCAGGGCAGACAAGAAACCTTACTTTCCACCTGTCCTTTGTATGCCCAGATGTGGAAATCTCATATAGATGCAAAAGACGCGGCTTAAATGAAGGAGGGACACATTATGATTCGTGTAATTAAAAAAATATTTGCATTTTCCGGAAAGCGAAAAGGCTTGTTGATCCGATCTATTTTTATTTCGTTTATAGGCGCTGTTTTCTCCGCCCTGCAGTTTCTTGCTCTGATGGTAGTACTGGATGCCTTGATTGCAGGAGAAAAGCAGATTTCCATACTCTGGATTTCTCTTGGGATTATGCTGGTATCTATTATTGGAAAAGATATTACATCCTATTTTTCTACGAATCAGCAGACAGAGACCGGCTACTTTATGGTAGCTGACAAACGAATCCATATTGGAGACAGACTGCGCTATATACCGATGGGATATTTCAATAAAAACAGCCTGGGAAATATTACTGCTGTAGTCACAACGACTCTGACAGATGTCGAAAATTCTGCAGCTCGCTGTCTTGTTATGATTCTGGGCGGGTTTTTAAATACTTTTGCGCTTCTCCTTATGCTCTTGGGCTCGGATTACCGTATGGGTCTGATTGCCCTTGCCGGCCTCCTGCTCTATCTCGTTGCCACCGAGCTTTCCCAAAAGCACTCTGCCGCAGCAGGCCCCGCACGGCAGCATGCACAGGAATCTCTGGTAGAAGCAGTCCTTGAATACCTCCAGGGAATGAGCGTTGTCAAGGCATTCGGACTACAAAAGGATAAACACCAATCCGTCAAAAAAGCCATAGAAGACAGCAGTAAAAAAGCGCTAAATGTAGAATACACTATAGTACCCTGGATGGCGCTGCAGCAATTTGTAGTCAGAGTATTTTCCGTCCTCCTTGTCATTGCCGCACTGCTTTTTTACCTGGATAAAAGCATGACTCTCTCCCGCTGTATGCTGATGCTGATTGCCTCTTTTATGATTTATAAAGAGCTGGAAAATGCCGGAAATATGTCGGCTATGCTGCAGATGATGGATGCTTCTATGGACAAAGCAAATTCCGTAGATGAAACACCTGTCATGGATATAGACGGCGCCAATATCCGGCCTGCGGACGGTTCAATCGTATTCGACAATGTAGAATTTTCCTATGGGGAAAAGAAAATCCTGGATCGTGTCTCTTTCACAATCCCTGCCAACACTACCACTGCCATTGTCGGCCCCTCCGGCGGCGGAAAAACAACTCTTTGCAGTTTAATTTCCAGATTTTGGGACGTAGAGGGCGGAACGATTACTATAGGAGGACATGACGTAAAGGAATATAAACTAGACAGCCTGATGAAAAATATTTCTATGGTATTTCAAAATGTCTATCTGTTCCAGGACACAATTGAAAACAACATCAAATTCGGAAAACCTGATGCCACGCACGAGGAAGTCGTTGAAGCAGCAAAAAAAGCCTGCTGCCACAATTTTATCCTGAACCTGCCGGACGGCTATGACACAGTCGTCGGTGAAGGCGGCGGCACACTCTCTGGAGGGGAAAAACAGAGAATCTCCATCGCACGTGCCATGTTAAAGGATGCTCCTATCATTCTTCTGGATGAAGCTACCGCAAGTGTAGATCCGGAAAACGAGGCAGATCTGCAAAGGGCTATTGAGGCGCTGACCCATAATAAGACCATTATTATGATCGCCCATCGCCTCAAAACAGTAAAGCATGCAGATCAGATACTTGTTCTTAATAATGGGCATATTGTACAACAGGGGACACATGCCGAGTTATCTTTGGTTCCAGGACTTTACAAAGATTTCCTGCACGCCAGAGAGGAAGCAATAGGATGGAGACTTGCTTAAAGTCTCCATCCTATTGCCCTTTCCCGCTGTTTCCAGAACCGCCTGTAGATTCCTTCTTCTTCCATCAGCTCTGCATGTTTTCCCTTTTGCTTAAGCTTTCCTTCATCGATTACCAGGATCTGATCCGCATCCCGCACTGTCGTCAGACGGTGGGCAATGGTAAGAAGTGTCTTGCCTTTTGTCAGCTCCAAAAAAGCAAGAAGCAGCTCATGTTCATTCTCTGGATCTACACTGGAGGTCGCCTCATCCAAAATGATAATCGGGGCATCCTTTAAGATCGCCCTCGCAATAGATATACGCTGTTTTTCTCCTCCAGACAGAGTGGAACCTCCTTCCCCCACCATTGTGTCATATCCTTTGGGCAGCGCCATAATAAATTCATGGCACTGTGCCCTCTTTGCCGCTTCTACTATTTGCCTGTGATCTGCGCCAGGATTGCCAAACCGAATATTATTTTCGATAGTATCATTGAATAAATATACATTTTGGAACACCATGCTGACATATTTCATCAGACTGTCTGCTGTATAGTCTTTTACATTTTCCCCTCCGATACGTATTTCTCCCTCCTGTACATCCCAGAATCTTGCAATTAAGTTGCACAATGTTGTCTTGCCGGATCCGGATGGGCCTACAATGGCGCAGGAGGAGCCCTGCGGAATCTTGACAGACACATGCTCTATAACGCGTCTCTGGTCATAGCCAAACGAAACATCCTTTAACTCAATATCAAAATTCTTTAGTGTCAGTTCCTTTTCTGTCTTATCCATTTCAGGCATATCTGTCACAGCTTCCAGGCGGTTTAACTCTGTTGTTATTTTTCTTGCAAGAAAGGCTCCGTCCCCCATCTGTTCCATCTCCGAATAAACGATAAACGCACTCACAATGAACAACAGACAATACGAAAGGGAAATACTCTGCGCCAAATAGCAGAGCACCGCTGTAAACATGAGGATACAGCCTGTTATCTTATAGACTGCCTGATAGACCTTTAGAAGCGGAAGGGATGCATACTCCTGATCTAAATCTGCCTGTCTTTTCCTGTCAAAGGACTCATAAACCGCACTTTCACTTCCCTCTGCCTGAGAAAAAGCCCGCAGCACAGCAATCCCCCGAATATATTCCAGTGCCTGAACTGTCATGTTCTCCTGTGCCGCCAAAACATACGGTGTATGCTTTGTTGCCGCTTTCTGGATCACATGAAGCATTCCCATTCCCACACATAATCCTGCCAGAGTAATCCATGCAAATATCGGATTAAAAAACAAGAAAAACACCATCACCACAAGCGTCATCAGTACCCCTCCGGTCAGATCGGTAATTGCCAGCATGGAATACTGCTCTAGCTCCACAACTGTAGATGTCAGCACTGTCTGGATGCTTCCCAGTCTCTGCTCTGAAAAATAGCCCATCGGCGCTTTTCTCATTCTCTCTCCAATCGCCAGCCTATAATCTCTGAACATGTCAAATCCTTTCGCACTCATCGAAATATCCATCAGCCATTGGAACAAAAAACGTCCTATAATGCTGGCAAGCAGAACGCCAAGTGAAGTGAAGATAATCTTCGGCGTCAAAGTATCTATATGTTCCACAATCAAATAGATGGCAAGCAGCATCATTGCCATAGATACACTTTTTAAAAAATTAAAGAAGATTCCAAGTAAAATCTTAGACTTATATCTGCCTGAAATGTGCAGAATCCGTTTTATCATATTTAGCATACCTTATCACTTCCTTCCTCTGCTTTGTCTAACGCTCCGATATGTCGTTCCCACATTGTTTTGTATAACTTACATGACGCGATAAGTTCTTCTTGTGTTCCGCAGGCCTTTATCTGCCCATCATCTACCACCAGAATCTTGTCTGCGTTTTGAATCGTCGATAAACGGTGCGCCACGACAATCAGTGTCTTTCCTTTTACCAACCGGCCCACTGCCTCCTGAATCTGTGCTTCACTTTCCGGATCTGCGAATGCCGTCGCCTCATCTAAAATGACAACTGCTGATTTTTTCAGCATGGCACGTGCAATTGTGATACGCTGACGCTCCCCTCCTGACAGTCGGTCTCCGGCATCTCCTGCCATTGTGTCATACCCGTCGGGAAGCCGGCTGATAAATCCATGACAGTTTGCTGCCTTTGCCGCCTCCTCTACTTCCCTGTCTGTGGCATTTGGATTTCCCATACGAATATTTTCTCTAATCGATGTGTCAAACAAAAAGTTATCCTGTGCTACATAGCTGATCTCCTGCATCATCTGCTCAAACGGAATGTCCCGAATATCTCTGCCCCCATACCGGACATGGCCTTGCGAAGCATCCCAGAATCCTGCCATGAGTTTTGCGATTGTAGATTTTCCTGAACCGGACGGCCCCACAATCGCAGTCATTGTCCCCGATTCCGTCTGAAATGATATTTTATGTAAGACTTCCTTTGTACTATTATAAGCAAAAGAAACCTCCTCAAATACATACGCACTTCCATCCAGTTCTACCCATTTTTCTGGGCGACTCTGTTCTGGAATCGCCAGAAATTCACGGATTGGTTTTAGATTTGCCGCAATTGTTGTAAGCTGTTCACCGCCAAATGCAAGCTTCATCAAAGGGGCGATAAATCCTATCGGAATCACAATACACGCGATAAACACCGGCAGTGTAATTTTCTCCTGCATATAAAGCCATGCCCCAATAGGAAGGCTGCCAAGCAAAGTAGAAGGAATCACTGCCTTCACCGCCGCCATCCATAACCAACACTGCCGCCACCATGCGAGTGTACTGTCATGGAAAAAATTCACTGCATCCGAAAATTTACCAAAGGACACCCCAGATCTTCCGAATGCCTTAATCACCTGAATTCCGCCTACATATTCGACCAGGGCTGCATTCATCTCATTTCCTGCTTTTAGATAAGTCGCCATCTTTTCCGAATACCCCTGCATCATGCCGATTATGAACGGGATCGACAGCGGGATCGTCACCAGAGACGCAAGCCCCATCCGCCAGTCTAACAGAAAAATCAAAACCAGACACGCTGCAGGGGCCGCTATCTGTGATGGTGCCTCTGGTACTACATGGGCAATAGAATCTTCTAATTTTCCCACATTGTCAACCAGTAAAGTCTTATACGCTCCAGATGGCGTCTCCAGCATGACTCCCATCGGAACCCTGCGCATTTTATCTGCAATCTCCCTCCGTATATTCCTTAAAATAGTAAATGCAATTTTGTGGCTTCTTGCAGATGATTTCGTGCAAAGAAATGTCCTCAATATGATTCCAAGCGCTGCTCCCCCTGCCCAGAAGCAGGCACTCCTTATATTCGCTGTATCTGAAAAAGCCTCATTTGCCAACATCGCTGCTGCCAGAAACGGAAGCATTCCGCACAGCTCCCCCAAAATTGCAAGTATAACTGACAATGTCATTTTGCCTTTTTCTTCTCCCGCGAATCCAAACAACACTTGGATCGGGTTTTCCTGCTTATCTTTCACACTCTTTTCCTTCACATCAGATACCTCCTCGGATAATAGTTAGTTAAAACTAACTAACAGTTATAAAAACAGGGGCATTAAAACCCCAAAACAGCTCTCCAACCAGAACAGAAAAATTCCTGGAAGGTACTTAAATAGTGCTCCGCTTCTTTTTCAGGAAAATCATGGACTACCACCTCGAATAAAGCTCTGACATAAGCAGTGAGCAGAAGATGTAATTCCTCAGGCCGTATCTCTTTTACAGGAATCTGCTTTGCCTTTACACATTCTATAAAAGCAAGTGTTTCCTTTTGCTCCAGCATAACAAGATCATGCAGAAAATCTGCATATTTTGTTCCTTCTGCCCGACAGATTAACAGCTTAAACGCATCAAAATTAGGATAGACTACATTGCGTATCATCTCTATATCCGCCCCACTCTCCCACATCATATCCAGTTTTCCTTCCTCCAGCAGTTCATAATCCTTTGCCTTATGCTCCTGGTACCACTTCTCACAGGCATCCAGCGCCGGTTTTACCAGCGCTGCAAACAAATCCTCCTTATCTTTGAAATGTCTGTAAAGCCCTGCCGCGCTCATGCCGACGCGTTCTGCAATAGAACGCATAGATGCCTGCTCGAATCCTTTTTCCATAAATTCTGCTTTCGCTGCCGGAATAATTTTTTCATGTGTTTTTGTTTTGTCTTTTGGCATAGTCCACTTTCTCCTTAAGCGAACAGTATTAGCTAACACCGTTTACAATATATCATTTTAAGTTACTTTTGTCAAGATTCTCTTTTTCCAAACTATCTTTTTTCATTTATTCTTTCATTTCCATTTTCCGCTATTGCTGCCAGCGCCTTTTTGAACTGCACCGTAAAGAGTATTGCAGTGAAAGTAACGGCAATCGCGTCTGCCACAGGCTCTGCCATATATACGGCAAATGTCTGGTTAGACCTCCACAGAGCAGGCATAATGTAGATCAGAGGGATCAACAGGACAAATTTTCTCATAACTGCCACCAAAATAGATTCTTTCGCCTTTCCAAGTGAATTAAAGGTCATCTGGCATGCCATCTGAATTCCAAACATAAACATCACAGCCATATAAATTCGAAGCGCAGTCTTTGTAAATTCCATCAACTCTGCATCTGATGTAAACATCGCTGCAAATCCCTGTGGAAATAGCATTACGCTCAACCACAGAACCCCTGCATAACACAGACTGACCTTTAAAAGCAGCCAGAACGCCGCCTTCACTCTCCCTGTATTGCGGGCCCCGTAATTATAACTGATGATTGGCTGCGCGCCCTGTCCTAATCCCTGCAAGGGCAGCATGGCAAACTGCATTACACTGGTTAGGATCGTCATCGCTCCAACAGCAATGTCTCCCCCATATTTCAGCAAAGATGAATTAAAGCAGACAGAAATAATACTCTCACTTGCCTGCATAATAAACGTAGAAATACCCAGGGCAAGACAAGGCAGAATTACTTTACTTTTTAACCTTAAATTTTCTTTCTTTATTTTCAAAAATGTCTTCTCTCCAAACAGGAAATGCAGTACCCATATACAGGAAAGTGCCTGCGACAAAATGGTAGCCAGTGCAGCTCCGCGCACTCCCATATTGAAAACAAAGATAAATACAGGGTCTAAAATAATATTTGCAACCGCACCGATAAGAACAGAAAGCATTCCTGTTTTTGCAAATCCCTGCGCAGTAATAAACGCATTCATCCCAAGTGTAAGCTGTACAAAAATTGTGCCGAGGGCATAGATATTCATATAACTGACTGCATACTCGATCGTATTTTCACTGGCTCCAAATGCCATCAAAAATTCACGGTTCCACAGAAACAAAATGATGGTCAGAAGAATGGAAATCATAACTTGGAGGCTAAAGCAATTTCCCAATATATGCTCTGCTTCCTTTGGTTCTTTCTTTCCCATAAAAATCGAAGCCCTCGGAGAACCGCCATATCCGACTAGAGAGGCAAAAGCAGCCACAATCATAATCAACGGCATGCATACGCCCACCCCTGTCAGTGCCATTGCCCCAATGTCAGGAATATGTCCGATATATATACGGTCCACAATATTGTATAGCATATTGATCAGCTGTGCTGCAACAGTGGGAAAGGCAAGCTTAAAAAGCAGCTTTCCTACCGGTTCCTTTTCCAGAAAATCTTTTTCTTTATTCATCTGTCTGTGCTCCCTTCTATTGCTTCCTGTACATTTTGTGAAATTCTGCTGTTATACTGAAAATACATTGCCTTTTCTTCTGCTGTAAATCCCTTAAATACTGTATGCCAGTATTTTTCCTGTACGCTTTCTATGCTTTCCATAACCGGCTCGCATTTTTTCAGTATTTTCAGATGTATCTTCCGCCTGTCCTTCTCATCCTGCTGCCGCCTAAGCAGCCCTTTCTGAATCAAAGACTCCACAGCCTTAGAAACACAGCCCTTTGACAACATGCGGAATTCCACAATATCCACTGCCGTATCTTTCCCAGGATTATGCTGTAGGAAACTGATAATGTCTGTCTCTATTGTAGTAAGTCCATAATGGAGAGCGACGCTCTTTAACATTTCTTCATACAGCTTCATAATTTTTCGTATCCGAACCCAATATTCTGTATTTATATACATTTTGCCCCTCCTTTTCGTTTATCAAAAAACGGTTTATATAAAAATGGTTTCTTAATAAACTTTTTTACCCGATACTTATTATACGCTTGTTTCTTATTTTGTCAACTCTATATTTCCAATTGCATACTTTTATATTTTCGTATATAATAAACTTAATATTAGGTATACCTAAATTCGAATCAAAAAGGAGTGTCAGGTTGAAGGCAAAAAAAGTACTAAAGCAGAAAAAACCAATACTTATCGCTATACTGCTCGTTTTGGTTTTTTGTAT
The DNA here is from genome assembly GCF_055387595.1 of Mediterraneibacter flintii. Lineage (NCBI taxonomy): Bacteria > Bacillati > Bacillota > Clostridia > Lachnospirales > Lachnospiraceae > Mediterraneibacter > Mediterraneibacter flintii. The sequence continues at coordinate 1,518,792 of NZ_AP031405.1, read as the reverse complement.
CATCTATTCTTTTATGTAACAGGAGGAGGCTCTACTATGACAGGAGGCAGAGAAGACTATTTAAAAGCATTATATTATTTGGGAGAAAAGCAAGACAGAGTAACAAACAAAGAGCTTGCACAGACACTCCACGTGTCCTCTCCCTCTGTCAGTGAAATGGTCAATCGACTCTATAAAGAGGGGTATATTGACTATATCGCCTACAAAGGAAGCCGTCTCACGCCGTCTGGTATGGAGCTTGCACTTTCTGTTACCCGTTCCCACCGGCTGTGGGAGGTATTTCTGACGGAATATCTTCACTATACCTGGAGTGAAGCACATGAAGAAGCACATCTTCTGGAACACTGTACTTCAAAAAGACTTGCCTGCCGCCTGGATGCATATTTGCAGCATCCTGTTTTCTGCCCTCATGGCTCCTTCATTCCTCCTGCAGACGGCGTTCCCACAGTACGCCGCCTTCGCCCCTTAAGCAGTCTTACAGAAGGAGAGACCTCCCATATCCGCAAAATAACGGAGGAAACAGAGCTGATGGATTATCTTCAGGAGGAAGGAATTTATATCGGCATGAAAATCACACTAGAAAAAAGCGGTAAATATGAAGGTCCCCTTCTGCTTAAAACAGCTAAAAGGAGCATATTACTGAGCTATAAAGCTGCTGCAAAAATCTTTGTCGATCTGCCTTAGAATTTTGAGGATACAGTTGTAGAGGCCGCCGCACTATGTATTTAGTGCGGCAGCCCCTTCTGCTAGTATTCTGTCTATTAATTTTTCACATTTTTCCTGAACAATATCAATCTGCTCCGATGTAATATTATCTATATGGATTCCACAGGAACAAACAACTGTACAATTCTTCTCTTTCGCCAGTCTTTCCGCAAACCTTCGGGCCACAATCTCCTCCTTATGCCCCACACTGGAAATCACAGAAGATGTCACACCAATACCAGTTCCACTTAAACTGGGTCTGGCAGTTGTCATCACTACACAGCCTACATGTGGCTGTTCACCGCCATATAACGCTATCGTATAGTCTTTTCCCATTTGAATTACATCACATTGAATTTCATAGCCGTGAAACAATTTTTCTTTTAACATTCTTCCACCCCTGTCCATGAGATAAATTTATCATGCACAATCCCAAATTGCATTAATACTTTTCCCACAATATGATGAATCATATCCTCAATGGTCTGTGGATGATTATAAAATGTCAATACCGGCGGCACAATCACGCAGCCTAGCTCCGCCGCCTCCTTTAAGTTTCTAATATGCACTTTCCCCAGCGGCATTTCTCTTGGAACCAACACTACCTTGCGTCCTTCTTTCATACACACATCCGCTGCGCGCACAATCAGATTTTCTGCGTATCCTGTGGCAATTCCAGCCAATGTTTTCATACTGCATGGCATGATAATCATTCCATCTGTCATAACAGAACCACTGGACACAGATGCCGCCAGATTATACGCATCATGGACATGGTCTGCCAGTTTCAGAAGTTCTTCCATTGGAATCTGACTTTCCATTTCCCATGTTACTTTTGCGCTCTCACTTAAGATTAAATCCACTTCACAATCTGAAATATTTTTTAACGCTTTTACCAGATAGTAACTCATCTCCACACCTGTAGCTCCCGTAACCCCAACAATGATACGCATATCTTTTCACCTCTGACTTTTTACTATACCCATTTTTCCGCATCTACTTCCATGAAATTTGCTCTGCGGAAACGCTGCTTCTGGTCAAATGGCACTGTACAATCAAAGATTGTTTTACATGCAATTCCATGATCTCTGATTCCCGGTGAACAGGTCGGGTCATTGGACGGGTCTAATGGGTGACAACGCACTCCCGGAATTGTAATAATATCTGCATCTCCCTGGAATCTTGTATTCATCGCCCAAAGTACATCATTCATATCAAAGCAATCTACATCTTCGTCTACCAGGAAGATGTGCTTCAACTCACCAAATGCAGCAAACGCCAGAAGCGCAGCCTGGCGCTGACGTCCCTCATCGCTTGGCACCGTCTTTTTAAACTGCAGCACTGCCATATATTTTCCACCGCCGGAAGAACAACAGTACACATTCTGTAGTTTCCCCGGCATCGCTTTTTCTACCATTCCGTAAATACTCGCTTCTGTCGGAATACCTGCCATAGATACATGTTCTTCGCTTGGTCCGATACAGGTCTGCATAATCGGATTCTTCCGATGCGTCACTGCCTTTACCTTAATCATCCAGCACTGGTTGCTTGCAGGCCCCGTATAGCCCGGAAACTCCGGCATAGCATACCCGCTGTGACTGTTCTGGTCTTCCTGTACTCTCACATTCGGAACAACCTCTCCTTCAATGACATACTCCGCATTGGCAATGGCATTTTGTTTTACTGTCAGACACGGGCATAATTTTACAGCTTCTCCCCGGAGCGCTCCGGCAATTGCCAGCTCATCATAACCCAGCGGTGTAGACGGCGGCTCAAAACAAGAGCCAATCTCGATAGCAGGGTCTACTCCGATACTGATGGAAATCGGGAGAGGCTCGCCTCTTTTTTCCGCGCACTCTGCCATCGCGCCGATATGTCTTGCTCCCGGAACAAAATAAATAGAAATCTCATCTTTGCTCTGAAGACACATTCTATGAATCGTCACATCACTCTTTCCGGTTTCCGGATGTGTCGCATAGCACATTCCCATTGTAATATACGGGCCGGCATCATCCGGTGTATTGGTAGGCGCAGGAATGATTTTACGAATATCAAACGCTTCCTCTGTCGCCAAGTGTACTACTTCCTGGCATTTTGCTTTTTCTTCTGACACTACTGGTGAGATTGGATTTTCCAGGCTCTTATGAAGAAGCTTTCCAAGATCTTCTGCAGGACAATCTAACAGCGCCGCCACACGTTTTCTGCTTGCCAGCACGCCAATTGCAACCTTTGCATCCGGATGTCCCTTTACATTGTTAAAAATCATGGCCGGGCCTTCTTTCGTCGGACGCATAACAGTTCCACCTGCCCCAACGTACCGATATACACCTGCCAGCTCCGCTTCCGGATTCACCTCTGCATCCGTCTCAATCAACTGACCGTCTAACTCCTTTAGAAGCTCTAACGCACTTCTCAAATCGTCTATTTTTTTACTCATATCTTGCTTTTCCTTTCTATCACATAAAGGAGAGGCTCCTGCCTCCCCTTTCTTGCTATACACATTGCATAATAGCAGTCAAAATAGAATAATATTTGTCTTCCGGTGAATCTGTTCTGCTTGTCATGACAACCGGAACTGTTGTACCACATAATGTACCGGAGGAAACAATATTTGCAAAATAGTGAATGGATTTTGTAAATATATTTCCGGCACATAAGTCCGGCATAAGAAGGATATCCGGCTTTCCGGCAACAGGACTTTTAATTCCTTTGCAAAGCGCAGCTTCTTCTGAAATTGCATTATCCAGTCCAAATGGCCCGTCTACGATACATCCTTTAATCTGTCCGCGGTCTGCCGCTTTACTCAGCATTGCCGCATCCACTGTAGACTGCATCTTTGGATTCACTGTCTCAAGCGCTGAAACAACCGCTACTTTGGGGCATTCAATATGAATATCTCCTGCCAACTTCACAGCATTTCTGATAAGCTTTACTTTATCATTATAATCCGGTGTCACATTTACCGCACAGTCTGTCACAATCATCATACGATCCTGAAATTCCATAACAGTCGCCTGACTTAACAGCGCTCCGTCCGGAACAAAACCATAACGCTCTTTGTCGAGAATACAGCGCATAAATGTTGCTGTCTGCATAAGTCCTTTCATAGGCATATCCGCTTCGCCATCTTTTACCATCTGGCACGCCAGCATACCCGCTTTTCTTTCATCCCGTTCTTCGATGATTTCATAAGCTTCCGGATTCTCTCCCATGCTCTTTAAAAGCTCTTTGATTTTCTCTGGAACACCGATTAACACCGGCTCAATTACCCCTCTTTTTGCTGCCATTACAACTGCAGAAAGTGTATCTTCATCCTGAGCGTTAGCAAGCGCCAGTCTCTTTTTAATATTTTTTTCTAAAATATATTCTTCAATTTCTTTAAAACTGTGAAACATATTTCTCTCCTATCTGTTTGTCTTTCTTATTTTAACTCTTTAATTTCCGTTTGTCCATTCAATGCTGCCAGTGTATTTAAGCCTAATGACTGCATCTCATATTCGCCCGGATATACTGCGATAGGCGCAATATATTTTACATATTCAGAAATCATGCCTACAATCCACTTGGAATGCGCCATACCGCCCGTAAATAAGATAGCGTCTACATCCCCTTTTAATACAGTTGCATCTGCGCCGATTTCTTTTGCCACCTGATAGCACATTGCCTCCATGACTTCTTTACATTTTTCATCTCCTGCCAAAGCACGCTCTTCTATAATCTTAGCGTCATTTTCTCCCAGATATCCCATAAGTCCGGAATTTCCGTTAATTAGCTTACGCATCTGCGCATATGTGTACTCTCCGGAATAGCACAGTTTAATCAACTCGCCGATTGGAACTGTACAGCAGCGGTTCGCTGAAAATGGTCCGTCGCCGTCCAATGCATTATTGGCATCTACAAGTTTGCCTTTTTTATGTACGGATACACTGATTCCTCCTCCCATATGCACTCCTACCAGGTTCAAATCTTCGTATTTTTCCCCCATGTCTTTTGCATACTGCATACCTACTGCACGGTGATTTAATACATGGAAACTGCTTCTTCTCTCGATAGATGGAATCCCTGAATATCGCGCCAGCTTCTCAAACTCATCTGTAGTCGGAGGGTCTACAGTAAATGCCTGTACTCCTCTTTTTGCAAACTCATTTGCAATGCGAAGCCCCAAATCTGTTGGATGATTTCCATATTTCTCACTTCCGGACTGCTCCAGCATTTTCTCATTAATACGGTATACGCCGCCTACAATTGGTTCTGTATGTCCGCCTCTTGTCGCCACTGCATCCAGGTCTTCAATTTTAATATGTTTCTTAGCCAGATATGTTTCAATCTGCTCCGTACGATAATCTAACTGATCCCAGATACTGTTAAACTCTTTTATGACAGACGCTTCGTGTTTAATATTATCTTTAAAAACACACGTTTCATCTTCATAATACGCAATTTTTGTAGATGTAGAGCCTAAATTAATCGCTACAATTTTCTTCATTTATATGCCTCCTGTTAAATAATTCCCACCATCTTTCCAAGTAATACAAATATTGCACAGACCGGAATCCATATGAGGGAAATGATGATGCCCGGCTTTGCCATTTCGCCTAATTTCCAGTATCCATACCCATAGGTCGTAAGCGGAATCGGGTCAAGAGGAATGATAAATACTGCGGATGCTGTAAATCCTAGTGGAAGTACCAGATAAAGTGGGTTTACTCCCATGGATGTCGCCAGCACCGTTACAATCGGTACGCAGACAGACAATACTGCGTTTGCAACCGGTACAAGTAAGTGACTGAAAATTCCAAAAGCGGTAACAGCCATAATTAATACAAATAAAGATACGCCTGCCATAGAGCCAAGGATGCTATTGGAAATCCACTCTGCCGTTCCCTGCGTACTTAAAATCATTGCCAGAGCATTTGCAGAACCCATTAATAAAACAGAGTCCCAACTGATAGATTCTTTGGCGGTATTCCAATCCATGAGATCCACGCCCGGGAGGAAGAATACGCATACAGCTAACAGAGAGGCAAACGCTGTCTCAATGCCTGTCATAGACTGTGTAAACCACATAACCATAACAATGATAAAAATAACTAAAAATTTCTTTTCATTTTTGCTCATTGGTCCTAATTCTTTTCTCTTTGACTTAATATCATCCAGACCTTTTACCGTATCAATTTCCGGTTTGAATACAAGAATGATGACAAACCATGCAATTAATACAAGAATAATTGCCATTGGGAATCCAATTGCTGTCCACTGCATAAATGTAATATTTTTGCCCGCTACATTGTTCAGCAGATTGATCGTTAAAATGTTCAGCCCACTTCCTGCAGGTGTTCCAATTCCACCTAACGCCGCGGATATTGGAATACCAATCATTACCGCTTTACCATAACGGCTTTTTCCAGGCTCGCATCCGCTTTCTTTCAGTAATGGAAGCGCGATACCCGCCAGAATAATTGCTGTCGGAATATCTACCAGAACAGAAGAAATCAGACATCCACACAACATAAGGCTTAAAAGTACTCTGCTGCTTTTAGCGCCAAAAAGTGGTGTGATATACAGAGAAATTCGATAGCCCAATCCACTGCTAATAAATACTTTTGCAATCACTAACGCTGCCATTACAAAGAACATCGTAGCAATGCCAAAGTTACTTAATACGGCTGTAGTTTCTTCAATCTTTAAAAGTCCCGGTAAAAACAGCAGGAAACAGGAAGAAATTCCAATTGGAATAAATTCTGTTACCCATGTGTATACACAGCAAACCATAAGCAGTAACGCTTTCCAGCCATTTTCAGAAAGTCCCTCTGGAGGAGCAACATTAGAAAGTGCCAGATAAAACAAAATTGCTATGAATAACTCAATATATATTTTTGTTGATTTTTTCATACCCTTCTCTCTCCTTCCTCTGCTAAATTGAAGCGAGCTTTTCTAGATATTCGTAACGAGAAATTAAATGCTCTTTTATCTCTTCTTTTTTCGCATCGTCAATTCCTTTAAATCTCTTCTGCATAGAAAAATACTTATCTACATCCCCCAAGTTCTTCGGTTTTTTACCAAGTTTTACTTTTCCGCCCTCATACTCTAATAAAACCCAGGCTCCGCTGTTCATTGCCTCTCTGGCAACCTCTACCGTTTTCTCCATCTTATATCCCCATCCTGTCGGACATGGACTCATAATGTGAAGAACGCGACATCCTTTTACAGATTTTGCTTTTTCCAGTTTCTTTCTCAAATCCGGAATATTTGCAACAGATGCTGTAGCGGCATAAGGTACATGGTGCGCCATTACAATCTGGATTAAATCTTTATTATTCACCAGCTTTCCGGCAGGGGTAGTTGTTGTTTCTGCTGCCATAGGAGTAGAACTGCTTCCCTGTATTCCTGTGTTCATATATGCTTCATTGTCGTAGCATATGTATAAGATGTTATCATTTCTTTCCATAGCGCCACTCAATGACTGCAGTCCGATGTCTACCGTACCTCCGTCACCCGCGATTGCCACTACCTGTGTATGGTCATTTCCCTGATGCTTATAACCTGCGGCAATCCCTGCTGCGATTGCCGCTGAGTTCTCTAAGTTACCTTGAATTCCTGGAACTGTCACTGCAGATTCCGGCCCACATCCTGAAAACTGTGCCGCACATCCTGGCGGAATTACAAGAACAGTATCCTCTCCCATAACATCCAGAAGATTTCTAAAAATCACATCAATCATACATCCCTGACATGTATTGATTCCTGGAGACACCAAGCTCTTTGGCTGAACTTTATACGTTAACATTGGTTTCCACCTCCCTCATATCCATAGCATCTGGTCTTACATCAAACCATGTTGTAACTGCGTCTGCTTTTCCGGCATGAATATCTAGTAACTCGCCGAAAATCTTTCTGAATGAGCCGTCAGAAATGTCACGTCCGGCAATTCCGCCAACATAGCCAAATACTTTATTATCCATACCGCTAAGAGCAGCTTTTACTTCACTACATACTGGCCCCTGTGCAGCTCCTAATCCGCTGGAACGGTCTACAACTCCGATAATCGGAATGTTCTTTAACGCTTCTTTTACTTCTTCTGCAGGAAATGGGCGGAACATACAAATTCTGAGAAGTCCTGCTTTAATTCCCTGTTCACGAAGCTGGTTTACAACATATTTTCCGGTTCCTGACATAGACCCCATTGTCACAACTGCTACTTCTGCATCTTCAAGACAATATGTTTCTACCGCCTGAAGCTTTCTTCCAAAACGTTCTTCATACTCAGCAAAAACTTCCTTTGCCACTTTCGCCGCCTCATCAAAGCCTACTTTCTGCTGATATTTCATCTCCGTATGCTCTACGGTCGGACATAAGTCGTTGATAAACATAACATCCTTTGTATCCAGATACATATTTTTACGCACATATGGTTTTACGAAATCCCACGCCTCTTCATCAGAAGGTGTGTCAACTCTCTGCATAGAGTGAGATAAATAGAAACCGTCAAAACAGACCATGGACGGAGTCATTACATTTTCATGCTCACTGATTCGATATGCGCATAACTGCAAATCTAAAATCTCCTGAACTGTGGAACAGTAAAACTGAAGCCATCCTGTGTCTCTTTCTGCCATTGTGTCAGAATGGTCACACCATAAAGACCATGGAGCAACAAGAGAACGGTTTACTACAGGCATTACAATCGGAACTCTGCACCCTGCCGCCACACCGCACACCTCGTGCATCAATGCAAGCCCTACAGATGCCGTCGCTGTTGCAACTCTTACACCCGTGAGCTGTGCGCCAATTGCCATAGACATTGCGGAATGTTCAGATTCCACACGAATATATTCTGCATCGATTTTCCCTTCCGCCACTTTATCTGCCAAATGCTCTGCAATGGAACTCTGTGGTGTAATTGGATACGCTGCGATTACGCCTGGTCTGGCAAGTCGGATCGCTTCTACCGCAGCCCCATTTCCGTCAAACATTTTTATTGCCATTATTTCTCACTCCCTTCCGGTATCATTTCCAATGCTTTCTTCGGACATTCATTTGCGCAAATTCCGCATCCTTTACAATAATCCCAATCAAACTCCAGTATTTTCTTCTCTTTGTCAACTGTAATACAGGCCGTTGGACAATATCTTTCGCAAATTCCACATCTAATACATGTCTCGTTATCTACCTTTGGTCTCATAAGTCTCCAGCTTCCAGTGTTTGAAGCCGCGAAAATATGAGAACAAGGGCCCAGAACTCTACGCTTCCCAGGTGTGTTCGTATGCATATCTTGCTGCATTGCCATTCTTTTCACCAACCTTTCCAAAACTTTCTGTTACTGCTTTTTCGATTGCTTCGATTTTTACAACTCCGCTTTTCGCCAACGCCCCGAGCATTGCACTGTTCGGAATATTTAATCCGATATTTTTTAATGCCGCTTCTGTCGCATTACATGCATAGACCTTTTTAAGTCCGTACTCTTTTTTATATCTGTCTACAATCTCCTGATTAGATGCATTGATAACCATAATGGTATCTTCTGTGCACCCCTCTCCCACATTGACTCCCATGTCAATCAGATTCTCATCAAAAACAACAATAATATCCGGTTCATACACATAACAATTAAGAAGTACTGGCTTATCATCTACGATGATATGCGCAAAAACCGGAGCACCCCGACGCTCATGTCCATAGGCAGGAACTGTGATTGCATACTCACTCTGGTGGAGCGATACGGCAATAGAAAGGATCTTTGCCGCTGTAACAGCTCCCTGCCCTCCTATTCCGTAAAATTTAATTTTTTGCATTTTTCTACCTCCTTTTATTTCTCTATACGAACTATTTAATTCTTATAAAGAATTATTAAGTGTATTATACTTGGTAAACTCAATTTTGTCATTAGCCGTAGTTACCAAATATTCACAACTGTTTTTAGTGAATTTTACTTTTCTTTATGCGAATTGCACTATTTTTTACGCCACTTCACATAGCGAAGTAAATATGTTATTCTAAATATAGGATTTCGTTTTAAAAAAAATAGGAGGATTTTTATGTCAGAAAAAAATGATAAATATATTTTGCAATCTGTATCAAATTCATTAGATATTTTAGATCTTCTTGCTGAAAACAAAAATTTAAGCGTTCCGGAAATATCAGAATTGTCCGGTTTCGGAAAAAGCTCTGTATTCCGTATTCTCGCCACATTAGAAGATAAGAATTATGTTAAAAAATCAGAGGATGCAAGATATTCTCTGGATATTAAGCTTGCCTATTTAGGACAGGCTGCAATGGATCAGGACAACCTTATTAAATACTGCCATCCATATCTCGAAACATTATCTGCAAAATCCGGCGAGACTTCACACCTTACAATTTCTTACCGCACATTTTTCATTCGTTTCATCGATAAAGTGGTAAGTAATGCTACGATTCATATGGATTCACATACTGGATTTATCCGACATTCTCACTATACTGCGGGCGGAAAAATCCTGCTTGCATATAGCTCCGATTTAACACAGGAGAACTATATCCAAAATGTTTCTTTTGATGCTATGACCAAAAAAAGTATTCTCTCCGGAGAGGCTCTTATGAAGGAACTGAAAAAAATAAAAAAACAGGGATATGCCATTGATGATGAAGAAAGTGAATATGGATTGTTTTGCATCGCTGCACCGATTTTTGATTTTAGCGGACAGGCAATTGCCGCTGTAAGTATCTCCGGTCCAACTGCAAGAATGTTAGAAAATATGGAACGGAATATTATGCTTGTGTCAGAAACCGGAAAAACAATCACAGACATGTTATGTTCTGCCATTTTTCCCGATGGAAAATAACTTTTAAGGGGCTATCGGTTAATAGATAGCGATGAATAGGGAAGGCAGTGACTTGTCCGAGTCACTGCCTTCCCTAAAATTATCCCTATAAAAGAGAAAAAGATGGCTAACGATAACCATCTTCTCTCCGTTACATGTTATAATGTAACTATGCAAAAACAAGATTATTATAACGAATTTTTTGAATTAGGGCAACAGAAAATGAACTTTAAATTTTATGAATTGAGTTTACCTGACGACGATCCGGTCTTTACCCTAAAAAAAGTAATGGAGGAAATGGATTTTACTGCTTTATTAGCGCAGTATTCAGATAAGGGGAAACGCGGGTTTAACCCAATCATGAAATATGGAGTTCTCACATATGCAAACATGCGGGGGATTCGTGAGATTGACCGCATCGTTGAACTATGTCAAAGAGACCTGGCATTCATCTGGCTGACGCAGGACGAACAGCCAAAACGGGATGCCTTTTATGATTTCATAAATAAAAAGCTGACAGCTGAAATCCTGGATGACCTGAATTATCAATTACTACGACGTTTAAAAAAGGAAGGCCTGATTACGTTAGAATCTCTCTTTATCGACGGAACAAAGATAGAAGCAAATGCAAACCGTTACACTTTTGTGTGGCGAGGAACGCTCAACTATCATCTGGCAGGACTGCTGGAGAGTATTGACTCTCTTTACACAAAGTACAATGTACTATTAGAAGAAAGCGGATATGGCAGAAAATACAAATTAGGAAATGCGCAGATGTTCATTATCGAAGGCATGGACAAAGTGCGTGAAGTAATCGAAAAGAATCGCAGGCGAAAACTTACAAAACATAAAAAACTGTCAAACAATCGTATTCTTGAAATAGACAACTGTTCCCCACTGGACTTGTTAAAATTGCAAAAGAACTTATCGGCGATCGCAGAGGGAGAAGGGATTGCGTTCGTTTATGGAAAAGGCAGGAAAAAGTCCAGGATTCAGCAGCTTTACGAAGAATTAGAAACCTGTGGTAAAAAACTTATGGCATATAAAGAGAGTTTTGAGATTATGGGGAACGACCGTAACAGCTATTCGAAAACAGATTTAGAAGCAACTTTCATGCGAATGAAAGAGGATCACATGATGAATGGCCAGTTAAAACCAGCCTACAATGTTCAGATTGCTGTGGAGAATTACTTTATCATTCATGGTTATGTAAGTAATGACAGAACCGATTACAATCCCCTGATTCCCGTTGTCCAAAAACATATCTATGCATTTGGTGAAACAGTAAAGGAAGTCACTGCAGATAGTGGCTATTGCAGCGAGAAAAACTTACTGTTTCTAAAAGAACACAACATCGAAAGCTATATCAAGCTGCAGGAGCATGAACAAAGAAAGACCCGTGCCTATAAGGAAAACATAGGAAAATACCATAACATGACAATGCAGATATTTGAAGATGAGCATTACTATATCTGTCATGACGGAAGAGAATTAAGACATATCCGCACAGAAGAAAAAGACATGGGCGGCTATACACAGACTCTTGAAGTGTACGGATGTGCCGATTGTAGTGACTGCGAATACAAAGCAAAATGCCTTTACAAATATAACCCGGAAAAAGATGCCGATAAAAATAAGGTTATGAAGATAAATGAACGTTGGGAAGAATTAAAAGAACACTCTCATGCAAATATCCAGAGTGAGAAAGGGATTCTAAATCGTCAGATACGTTCGATTCAAACGGAAGGACACTTTGGAGACATCAAGGAAAATGATGGCTTTCGACGATTCCATCATCGTTCAGCAGAAAAAGTGTATAAAGAGTTTATGCTCTATGCGATTGGTAGAAATATGAATAAATACCATCGATTCCAATGCAATAAGCTCAAGAAATTTGAAGGGAAAAAGGAAGAAAACGCAGCATAATGAAAAGCGCGACAATTCGATAGACACCCTTTATTTTGTGCGTTCAAAAATACTTATGAATCTTAGAAATAGAGATACCCCGCAAAATATGCCAGTGCCGTAAGGCACGCATTCCTGCGGGATACCTCTATTTCTTTTTATAATCGGTCGAAATCGGCATTAACCGATTTCCCCTTAAATCGTTGAATAAAATAATAGTATATCATTTTTCTATTGAATAAACATTGCATCTCCAAAGCTAAAAAAGCGATACTTTTCTTTTACTGCTTCTTCATATGCCGCCAGTACATGTTCTTTTCCGGCAAGCGCTGAAACAAGCATAATCAGTGTAGATTCCGGCAGATGAAAATTGGTAATCAGACAGTCTAGCACTTTAAACCGGTAGCCTGGATAGATAAAAATATCTGTCCAGCCGCTGCATGCCTTCATATATCCATTTTCGTCCGCCGCAGATTCGATTGTCCTGCAGCTTGTCGTGCCGACACAGATAACGCGCCCTCCCCGTTCTTTTGTCCGGTTGATTTTTTCTGCCGCCTCGCTGTCAATCATATAGAATTCTGCATGCATATGATGCTTTTCCACATCCTCTACTTTTACCGGACGGAAAGTGCCCAGTCCCACATGCAAGGTCACTCTTGCAATCTCAATCCCCTTTTCTTCTATTTCTTTCAGAAGCTCTGGAGTAAAATGCAATCCTGCGGTGGGGGCCGCCGCTGAACCTTCATGGGAAGCATAGACGGTATTGTAGCGTTCCTTCTCTTTTAGCTGGTGTGTGATATACGGCGGAAGAGGCATCTGCCCTAACTGATCCAATATTTCCTCAAAAATTCCATCGTATTCAAAATGAATCCGCCTGTTTCCTTCGTCCACTATCTCCATCACTTCTCCGGTAAGCAGTCCATCCCCAAAACTGATTTTTGTTCCTGGCTTTGCTTTCCTTCCTGGTTTTACAAGCGTTTCCCATATATCCTTTTCCACTCGTTTTAAAAGAAGCACTTCTATTTTTGCCCCTGTTTCCTCTTTCACGCCGATCAACCGCGCCGGAATCACCTTCGTGTCATTGATTACAAGGCAGTCTTCGGGACGCAGAAAATTTACAAGCTCTTTAAATACGCGATGCTGCGTTTTTCCAGACTCCTTGTCCAATACAAGAAGCCTGGAGCTGGAACGATCTGCAAGAGGATCCTGCGCGATCAGCTCCTGGGGCAGTTCATAATAAAAATCACTTGTTTTCATCCTGGTTCTCCTCTGTTTTCCTACTGTCTCAATTCAATTCCCAGGTTTTCCAGTGACTCCAAAATCCGCTTCATAGCAGCAGAAACTTCTGTATCCTCCAGTGTCTTATCCTTGGCTCGGAATACAATGGAATATGCCACAGACTTAAATCCTTCTTGAATCTGGGAACCCTCATATAAGTCAAACAAAGAATAGCTCTCCAGATATTCCCCGCCTTGTCGGGCAATTACTTCTTCAATCTGCCCCACTAGCACCTGTTTTGGAACAACCATACTGATGTCCCTGGTAACTGCCGGATATTTTGCAATTCCTGTATATTTTCTGTCAAATGTCGCATAGTGCAGAACCTCTGGCATATCGATCACCGCTATATAAGCGCGCTCCCCGATTCCATAGGCGTCCAGCACATCTGGATGTACCTCGCCCAGGTATCCGACCGCCTTCCCTTCATAGCGTATTTCCGCCTGGCGTCCTGGATGAAGATATGGCTTCCCAGCGTCCGGACAATAGGTTTCTTTCTTCTTCATGCCGATTTTTTCAAAGAATTCTTCGATTACACCTTTCATGCTGAAAAAGTCTCCATCTCCATACATTCCAAGTGTAAACTGCATTCTTTCCTCCGGCAATTCTGTTATGGGAAGTTGCTTTGGAAGATAGATATTCCCTAATTCATAGAGACGGACATTTTTGTTTCTGCGATTATAATTTGTAGCAAGGGAAGTCAACATTCCGTTTAAAGAGGTTGTCCGCATCACACTATAGTCCTCTCCCAATGGATTCATAATATCCACTGTTTTCCGAAGCGTTGAGTCCTCTGGAAGCAGCAGCTTGTCAAATACCTTCGGGCTCTCGAAAGAATAGGTCATACCCTGGCTAAATCCACAAAATTCAGCAATATCCCTCGCAGTCTGTTCTATGCGCAGTTTAAAGGACAATTTTCCCGTCGTAGCTTCTCCCTTCGGCAGCGTCGTCGGAATATTGTCATACCCATAGAATCTGGCCACCTCCTCTGCCAAATCGGCAAGTCTGAATATGTCATGCCTGAATGTCGGTGCAATTATTTCTTTTGTCTGTGCATCATATACAAGTCCGACTTTTTCCAAATATGCCAGCATTTCCTTCTCCGTAATATCTGTCCCCAGCATAGCGTTGATTTTTTCCGCATCAAAGGGAACTCTGACCGGCTCTTTTTTCTTCCCGTATATATCGACTGTACCGCCGACTACTTCTCCGGCGCCCATTTCTTCCACCAGCTGACATGCACGATCGATTGCTGCTTTCGCATTATTCGGATCCAGCCCTTTTTCAAATTTTCCTGACGCATCTGTACGCAGTCCCACGCGCTTGCTTGATTTTCTGATATTTACCCCGTCAAAGCACGCCGCTTCAAACAGCATCGTCTGTACATTGTCTGTAATCATGGAATTTTCTCCTCCCATAATTCCGGCAATTCCGATCGCTTTTTCACCGTCACAGATCATCAGGACATTTTCATCCATTGTACGCTCCTGCCCGTCCAGCGTCGTAAACTTCTCTCCGTTCTCGGCTGTCTTTACTATAATCTGATGTCCTGCGATCGTATCCAGATCATAGGCATGCATCGGCTGTCCATATTCCTCCATTACATAATTCGTAATATCAACCAGATTGTTGATCGGACGGATTCCGACAGAGGCAAGTCTCCTCTGCATCCATTTCGGAGAAGGTCCGATTTTAATATTTTTTACCACTCTCGCACAGTAGCGCGGACATAATTCTGTATTCCCGACAGTCACCTTGATGTAATCATTTACGTCTTCTGCGTTTCCTGTCTCTTCTACAACTGGAGGTACAAACTCCTTGCGGAAGGTCGCTGCCGCTTCCCGCGCAATTCCAATAACACTAAAGCAGTCTACACGATTTGATGTAACCTCATACTCAAATATAACGTCATTCAACCCCAGCGCTTCAATCGCATTTGCCCCTACTTCTACATCCTCTGGGAAAATATAGATACCGTATTCCGGAGCTTCCGGATACATTTCTCTTGTTGAACCCAGCTCTTCAATAGAGCACATCATACCGCAGCTCTCCACACCGCGCAGTTTTCCTTTTGTGATTTTTATACCGCCTGCAACTTTTTGTCCCGGCTCATGTCCTCCGGCAACCCGTCCTCCATCCAATACAACCGGAACCTTGTCGCCTTCCTTTACATTCGGCGCTCCTGTGACAATCTGCACCGTCTCTGCTCCGATGTTGACTTGACAGATAATCAGTTTATCTGCATCCGGATGCTTCTCAATTTTTTCAATCTGTCCGATGATAATCTTGTCCAAATCTGCATCCAGTTTTTCATATCCTTCTACTTTTGTTCCCGAAAGTGTCATCGCATCTGTATATTCCTGCGCGGTCACATCCAAATCCGGAACATATGCTTTTATCCATGATAATGAAGTATTCATAATTTACACCCTTTCCTTTCCCTGATACTAGAACTGTTTCAAAAATCTGATGTCATTTTCATACAACAGTCGCATATCATCAATTTCATATTTTAGAAGCGCAATTCTCTCCAGACCAACACCAAAGGCAAAGCCATTGTATTCCTCCGGATCGATTCCGCACATCTCTAAAACATGTGGATGCACCATTCCGCAGCCCAGAATTTCAATCCAGCCGGAGCCTTTACAGAAACGGCAGCCTTTTCCTCCACATTTAAAGCAGCTTACATCCACCTCTGCACTTGGCTCCGTAAACGGGAAATGATGCGGCCTGAATTTTGTCTTTGTCTCCGGCCCAAACAATTCTTTCGCAAAAACCTCCAGAGTCCCTTTTAAATCCGCAAAGGAAATATTCTTGTCAATTACAAGCCCTTCTATCTGGTGGAAGGACGGGGAGTGTGTTGCGTCCACCTCGTCAGAACGGAATACTCTTCCCGGAGCAATCATACGAATCGGAAGTTTTCCCTTTTCCATCACACGCGCCTGAACCGGTGAAGTCTGGGTGCGCAGGACAATGTCCTTATTGATGTAGAACGTATCCTGTTCATCCTTTGCCGGATGATCCGCCGGAATATTTAATTTTTCAAAGTTATACAGATCGTACTCTACTTCCGGCCCTTCTACCACTTCATATCCCATACCGATGAAGATACGCTCCACTTCCTCCAAGGCAATCGTATTCGGATGTCTGTGCCCGACACTGTTTTTCTTAGATGGCAGTGTAACGTCAATTACTTCTGCTTTCAGCCTTGCCTCACGAATCACTCTTTCCATTTTTGTCTTTGAATCTTCTAAAAGCTTCTCTATCTGCGCTCTCGTCTCATTGACAAGCTGCCCCACCTTCGGCCTGTCCTGCGGTGCAACGTCTTTCATTCCTTTTAGAACCGCCGTCAGTTCTCCTTTCTTTCCTAAAAATTTCACACGCACATCATTTAATTTTTCCGGTGCGTTTGCCGCCTGAATCTGAGCAATTGCTTCTGCTTTTATCTGCTCTAATTTTTCCTTCATTTTTCTTCTCCTTTCTGAACAAAGTGGACATCTCCCAGAGGGTTTTATTGTATAGGAAACAAAGTTTCCTATACAATAAAAAAGACTCCGTTCCCTGCAAAGGGACGAAGTCTGAAATCGCGGTACCACCCTGTTTCCCGCTGTAAACCAGCGGACACTCAAATTTGTGTAACGTACAACATACGGCACTATCTACTTAAATTCTCTTCAAAAGTGCAGCTTCCGTGGGAAATTCGATTGCCATCTGAACTAAAGAAAACTTACAGCCGGTGATTTTCTCTCTCTGATAGAAAATGGGTCTCTACTTTACACGTTCATCGCTTTTTTCTGATTTTATCCGCCATATCCTGACGGAATTACTCTTTCATTTTATCATACGTTTTTTGTTTGTCAAGAAATTTATCTCTATCCGCTTTTCTTTTTCGTAACAATTCAGCCATACAGTGTGCGGGAAGCATAAAACATGCTTGCATGTTTTTGCGAGCGTACATCTGTATGAGCTTAAGCGCCCATTAATGAGTAAAACGGTGGCGGCAGCCACGATAAGCACGCCGTGCGGTTTTACGAATGGCGCGGGCGGAACTGTTACTATTTTTCTTTTTTCGTTGTAAACCCTTCCAAAAGGGCATTTACTTCTCCGCCCAAAAGAATAATGTACATGCAGACATACAGCCAGAGCATAATTAATATAATCGTCGTAAGACTCCCATACATACTTGAAAATCCAGTAAATACATCCAGATAGACAGAAAAGAAAAAAGAAATCAGCAGCCATCCTGATGCAGTAAATAAAGCGCCCGGCAGTTGTCTCTTCAATGTAGTTTTCGCCATATTTTTCCGGTTGGGAAGAAACTTATAAACCAGATCCCAGAATACAGTCAGCACTACCAGCGTCACTACCGTCCGGATTCTGATTATAAAGTCTACAACCTTACTCAAAAACGGAACATGTTCATATACCATCATACTAATACTATTTCCAAATACAGACAATACAAGCGAAAGTATAATCGCCAATATAAATATCACTGTATAAAAGGACGCCCTGATACGCAAATATAAGTAATTCCGCGTTTCTGTGTTATCATATATACAGTTCAGACCTGATGTCACAGACAAAACGCCCTTGCCTGCCGACCAGAGAGCGACCAAAATCGTAATCGGAATGATACTTCCAGAACGTGTATAGACCTCCAGAACGATAGAACGGATCAGCTCTTCTACCGATGACGGGAACACCTGAAGCACCGCTGTCATCACATCCTCCATTGTCACAGAGGTGAATTGTACCATTGTTAAGAGCAGAATGATAATTGGTATCAGTGACAGCACAAAAAAATATGCCGCCTGTGCTGCATATGCCCCCGTATGATGCGATGATATAGTTTCCAAAACCGTCTCTATATTCTTTCTTATATTCTTGCTTTTCCCCGACATCTATAAACTCCTGACTTTTCACCAGTTTTCCAAATCATACCATACTTCCCCGACTTAAGCAACCGCAGCGGGTTTTCATCAAACAAAAAGCGGCTGCACGAAACAGCCGCCTTTCTCTTTAGTAGTTCCCCAAAATGCCGGTCCTGTATTTTGACTCCTAGCCACAGCTAGGTGGGCAACCGCATCTGTTTTTTTGTCTTCCACTGCGAACGGAGGCCTGACATATTACAGAAATATAGGAATCCCGTTTCAAGTAAATGTAGGTTCAAAATTACAGGGTTGTCGTACATTTCAGGTTATGTTCTTAACTCTAGAAGTATTATACCCCATTTATCTCAAATTTACAACCAATTTTCCCATATCGACAGCGTGCATTCTATTCCATAATATGATATAGTTACCATATTGCCAATATATTTTTGGCAGTATTATTTCATCAGATAAGGAGTTTTGCTTTATGAAAATGAACGAATTAAAACTTGTCTATTTCAGCCCTACAGGAACCACCAGAAAGGTCATTATGGAAGTTGCAAAAAATATTGACCTGAAATCTGTATCTTTTGACTTTTCTGTACATAAAGAAAAAAGGCCTGCCCTTACATTTATGCCAAACGACTTTGTACTCTTTGGAATTCCTGTATATGCCGGAAGGGTTCCCCGTACCTTCATAGAATATCTCGAACAAATTCATGGGAATGACACCCCCGCCGCACTTATCGCAACCTACGGGTGTCGGGAATATGAGGATGCCCTTCTCGAATTAAAAACAGAAGTAGAAAACAGAGGCTTCAAGGTGATCGGCGCCGGCGCCTTCCCAACGGAACACTCTATTGTACGTTCTATCGGGCTTGGACGTCCGAACAAAGAAGATTTAAAAGGCATCTCTGATTTCGGTATCCAGTTAAACCGGAGGTTAAAGGCAGAACAACCCTTCAGCAGCTATGACATACATGTCCCTGGTAATCATCCATACCGAAAATACGGAACTGCAGGCCTATATCCTAAAGTAGATGTAAATCTTTGTACAGAATGTAGTTCCTGCGCAAAAGTCTGTCCCTCCGGCGCCATCTCTCTGGCAGATCCTAAAAAGACCGACAAGAAAAAATGCATCAGTTGTCAGAAATGTGTGCGCATCTGCCGGCAGAAAGCAAGAAGCGTCAGTACAATGAAGCTGAATATGCTTACAAAGAAGCTTACAAAAGTCTGTCAGAGTGACAAAGCAGCCGATATTTTTCTGTAAATACTCTCTTTGACGGGCAACGGACAGCTCACAGCAATGCTGTTCGCTGTCCGTTGCCCGTCAAATGATCGTCCTATTGTGCGAGCAAGCTCGCCCACTCGTCCGGTCACTTTCCGGGCGTATCACGCAAAAAAAGTATCCCATTGTCCAGAAGAACTTTGGGATACTTTTTCCTTTTCTTAAGAAATCTTTTTATTATTTCTGTGGCCCTGCTGCAACCAATGCTTTTCCGATTTCGTTTCCTTCGTATTTTGCGAAATTCTTAACAAATCTAGCTGCAAGGTCTTTCGCTTTTTCTTCCCACTCAGAAGCATCTGCATACGTATCACGTGGATCCAGGATCTTCGGATCTACGCCTGGCAGCTCTGTCGGAACCTCAAAGTTGAAGAATGGGATCTTCTTTGTCGGCGCGCTCAAGATAGAACCGTCTAAAATTGCATCAATGATACCGCGCGTATCTTTGATGGAAATACGTTTTCCGCTTCCGTTCCATCCTGTATTTACCAGATATGCTTTCGCTCCGCTTTCTTTCATTCTCTTAACGAGCTCCTCCGCATATTTTGTCGGATGCAACTCCAAAAATGCCTGTCCAAAGCATGCAGAGAAGGTAGGAGTAGGCTCTGTAATTCCGCGCTCTGTACCCGCAAGCTTTGCTGTAAATCCTGACAGGAAATAGTATTCTGTCTGCTCCGGAGTCAAAACAGATACCGGAGGAAGTACGCCAAATGCGTCTGCTGACAGGAAGATTACATTCTTTGCCGCTGGGGCAGAAGAAACTGGACGTACGATTTTTTCAATATGATCGATCGGATAAGATACACGCGTATTCTCTGTCACGCTCTTATCTGTAAAGTCGATTTTTCCGTCTTTGTCCAATGTAACATTCTCTAAAAGAGCATTGCGTTTAATTGCATTGTAAATGTCTGGTTCGGATTCTTTATCCAGGTCAATTACTTTTGCATAGCATCCGCCTTCGAAGTTAAATACGCCATTGTCATCCCAGCCATGCTCGTCGTCTCCAATCAGAAGGCGCTTCGGATCTGTGGAAAGCGTTGTTTTTCCTGTTCCGGAAAGTCCGAAGAAAATCGCTGTATTTTCTCCGTTCATATCTGTATTTGCAGAACAATGCATAGAAGCAATACCTTTCAGCGGCAAATAGTAGTTCATCATAGAGAACATACCCTTTTTCATCTCTCCGCCGTACCATGTATTGACGATAACCTGCTCGCGGCTTGTAATGTTGAACATTACCGCTGTTTCAGAGTTTAATCCAAGCTCTTTATAGTTTTCCACTTTTGCCTTAGACGCATTGTAAACAACAAAATCCGGCTTGAATTCCTTTAATTCTTCCTCTGTCGGGCAGATAAACATGTTTTTAACAAAATGTGCCTGCCATGCAACTTCCATAATAAAACGAATCGCCATACGTGTATCCTTGTTTGCACCGCAGAACGCATCTACTACAAAAAGTCTCTTTCCTGAAAGCTCTTTCTGTGCGATTTCTTTTACTGTATTCCATGCTTCCTCTGTAGCAGGATGATTATCATTCTTATATTCGTCGGAAGTCCACCAGACAGTATCCTTGGAGTTCTCATCCATTACAATATATTTATCTTTCGGAGAACGGCCTGTATAGATACCAGTCATAACATTGACTGCGCCAAGCTCACTTTCCTGTCCCTTGTCATACCCTTCCAGACTGGGGTTTGTCTCTTCCTCAAACAGCATCTCATAAGAAGGATTGTAAACAATTTCTGTGGTTCCTGTAATACCATACTGACTTAAATCAATATTTGCCATCTTGCACTCAACCTCTTTCTTTCTATAGTATAGAGTTGTCAAATACAGTAAAACAATATTTGACATTTATATTTTCCCCAGTCATTCAACAGGGGAGCACAAAAATTTCGTGCCAGAATACATTATACACAATATATTGTTAAAAATCAATCAAAAATACTTATTTTTCAATTTTGTTGTGTATACCATAAACCATACAAGCATAATAAGAAAGACTACCATTCCAATCACATCAATCAGCATAATCGGCTGCACAAAATAATGGAACATGTCAATCGCGCCGTATAAGGTCGCAACAATACTGAATACCAGCACTGCGGGAACCGCCTTTTGCATGTAGGCTTCTTTGTCTTTACACATCTGCTCTGTATAATCTTTTCCCAGCAGAAGTGTCGCATTGATATGTCCGTCTCTTCTCATCTGAATATAAGCGTAAAAACCATAAATCCCACATCCAAAGACTATCACACTGATAATTCCAAAAAAATCATCCATCTTTTACACCTCAACCCTTAAGTATCTCTTTTACTGTTTCTTTCATCTTATCCGCATCACACTCTCTCGTATGTCGGATTTTCGCATTGCGGATCTCTTCTATCGCCGCAGGTATCTCCATGCCTGAGATCTTGTGCAGCTCGTCGATCAATGCAAATTCCTCCCAGTCTTTATATTTTTCATCGATCGCCGTCATTACGCTGTGCGCAAACTTATACGGACTTGCTGTAGAGGCCACAAGGGCTTTTCTTACATCCCCGCTTTTCTCTCTGTACTCTCTGCATACATGTGCAGCCACAGCTGTGTGGGTATCCATCACATATCCGGTCTCCTGGTAAGTTTTCTGGATTCTCTTGCTTGTCTGTGCTTCCGTCGCATACCCACCAA
Source organism: Mediterraneibacter flintii (assembly GCF_055387595.1). Taxonomy (NCBI): domain Bacteria; kingdom Bacillati; phylum Bacillota; class Clostridia; order Lachnospirales; family Lachnospiraceae; genus Mediterraneibacter; species Mediterraneibacter flintii. The sequence goes on along the minus strand of NZ_AP031405.1, from coordinate 1,496,278 downwards.
CGAAATCCTCCAGTTTCTCTTTCATTTCACTGGTGATTTCATATACCCCTCTTTCTTTTAACGACTGCATCAATTCTGCATTTTTCCTCGCATCTCCTCCGGCAATCGTATAGATAAGACGCTCCAGATTACTGGAAATCAGAATATCCATAGAAGGGGAAGAGGTAAGCACAAATTCTCTGTTTCTGTCATATTTTCCAGTCTGGAAAAAGTCGAAAAGTACTTTATTTTCATTGGACGCACAGATCAGTTTTGCAATCGGCACTCCCATCTGCTTTGCATAATATGCCGCAAGAATGTTTCCAAAATTTCCGGTAGGCACTGCCACGTTGATTGTCTCCCCAGCAGAAATTTCCTCATTCTTCAAAAGCTTCGCATAGGCATACACATAATAGACAACCTGTGGAACCAGCCGTCCGATATTGATGGAATTTGCAGAAGAAAATTGGTATCCGCATGCATCCAGTTCCTTTGCCAAGTCTTTGTCTTCAAAGATTGCTTTCACTCCACTTTGCGCATTGTCAAAATTCCCATGAATTGCCACAACAGAGGTGTTCGCCCCTTTCTGGGTCACCATCTGCAATTCCTGCACTCTACTTACCCCGCCCTTTGGATAGAATACAATGATTCTCGTCCCCGGCACATCTGCAAACCCTGCAAGCGCCGCTTTGCCTGTATCTCCTGACGTCGCTGTCAAAATTACAATTTCATTTTTCACATGGTTTTTCTTTGCCGAGGTTGTAAGCAAATGCGGCAGGATGGACAGCGCCATATCTTTAAACGCAATGGTCGCCCCATGAAAAAGCTCCAGATGATATGTATCCCCTACCTTTGCCAGCGGCGCAATCTCTTCTGTATCGAATTTGGAGTCATAAGCACTTGCGATACAGCACTTCAGCTCCTCCTCTGTAAAATCTGTAAGGAACTGCTTCATCACTGTATACGCCGTCTCCTGATACGTCATCTCTTTGAGTTCTTCCATCGACACATCCAGCTTTGGAATCCTCTCCGGCACAAATAGTCCGCCGTCGTCTGCAAGACCTTTCAATATTGCCTCGGAGGCAGTCACTGTTTTTTCTGTGCTGCGTGTACTTCTGTATAATAACTCCATGTCTTCTCCCTCTTTTTCTTTCACTATATCTACGTTTATATACAAAGAGCAGTACGCGTCTCTGCTTTTACGCTACTGCTCTGCATTATATCATAAGTTTCTTTTTTAAGCAATTTTGTTTCCTTCGCTTTTTATGTCTTTTTGTCAGTTGTTTTTCTGTCTGCGGAACAAAATAACCGCCAGGCCACATATTGCCATCAAAATCGGGTATACCAGATGGGGAATAATCTGAAACGGCGTCAGCCCCGTCAGCGTTGCCGCCGAAAGAAGCTGTGCCCCATAGGGGATCATTCCCTGCCCGACAGAAGTGAACATATCCAAAAGTGATGCAGAACGTTTCGGCTCAATTTCAAATTCATCACTGATTTCCTTCGCAATCGGCCCTGCCATGACAATCGCTACGGTATTATTCGCTGTACACAAGTCTACAAAAAGGGCAAGAAGGGCAATCCCAAGCTCTCCTCCTCTTTTCCCATGAATCCGTTTTTTAATCATGTCCAGAATAAACTGTATTCCCCCGTATTCTCTTACCAGAGAAACCACGCATGCCACCACAATAGAAATAACGGTAATGTCATACATGGACGTAATACCGCCGCCCACTACACTGAAAATTTCTGAAACTGCAATGCTGCCGGTGAACACTCCCACAATTAAAGACACCACGATCCCACTGATTAATACGAGAAACACATTGATTCCAATCAAAGCACCCGCCAGTACAATCACATACGGCAAAACCTTCCACAGATTATAAGACAATTCGCCTTCCATATGAAAGTTTCCGTTCCTCGTAATCATCCAGAAAAAGACCATCGTCAATATAGCCGCAGGAAGTACAATCAGGAAGTTTGCCTTGAATTTGTCCTTCATTTCACATCCCTGTGTTTTTACTGCCGCTATCGTAGTGTCAGAAATCATCGACAGATTGTCCCCAAACATCGCTCCGCACACTACAGCCGCAATGCAGACAGCAAGTGAAAATCCTGTCTTTTCGCTGATTCCCACGGCGATCGGCGCCAGTGCGGCAATCGTCCCCATAGAAGTTCCCATGGAAACAGATATAAAACAACCGATGATAAACAGCCCTGCCACTGCAAAATGTGAAGGAATGAAGGACAGACCCAAATTCACAGTGCTGTCCACACCTCCCGCTGCCGTTACCGCACCAGAAAACCCGCCTGCACACAGGAAGATAAGGCTCATAGTAATAATATTTTCCTCACCTACTCCTGCCGATACTACCTTAATTTTGTCCGCAAAAGACAATTGGCGGTTCTGTAAAAATGCTACAAAAAGCGCAATCAAAAATCCTACCACTGCAGGCATTGCATTAAAATCTCCAAATACAATCCCCGAACCAAGGAAAATAACCAGAAACACCCCGATCGGCAAAAGCGCTATTCCTCTGCCTTTTACTTCTTCTTTCCTCATAGCTTATTCTCTTTTTTCTTACTGTTCGTATAATTCACAAGCCCTCCGGCCGCAATCAATTTCTGCATAAATTCCGGAAATGCCTGTCCCTGGTACTGCGTACCTTTCGTACGGTTATAAATTGTCCCGCTGTCAAAATCCACCTCTACCTCGTCTCCGGCTTCGATCCCTTTGGCTGCCTCCGGACATTCAATGATCGGAAGCCCGATGTTGATTGCATTCCGGTAAAAAATACGGGCAAATGTCTCTGCAATCACACAGCTTACCCCAGCCGTCTTCAGGCAAAGAGGCGCGTGCTCTCTAGAAGATCCACATCCAAAATTTTTATTTGCCACAATCAGATCGCCCGGCTGTACTTTTTTCACGAAATCCGGATCTATGTCAACCATTGCGTGGCTCGCCAGCTCCTTTGCATCAAAGCTATTTAAATATCTCGCCGGAATGATGACGTCTGTATCTACATTGTCTCCATATTTGAATACATGTCCCAGTGCTTTCATTCTCTCTCACCTACTTTCTCAGGATTCGCGATATAACCGGCAATCGCGCTCGCAGCCGCCACTTCCGGTGATGCCAGATAAATCAGAGAATCTACATGTCCCATCCTGCCTACGAAATTTCGGTTTGTCGTAGACACACACTTCTCTCCCGCTGCCATAACTCCCATATGGCCTCCCATACAAGGGCCGCAGCTCGGTGTGTTTACTGCACATCCTGCATCCACAAAAATATCCAGCAGTCCTTCCTGAATACATTGTTTATAAATTTTCTGCGTTGCAGGTACTACCATAACGCGTACATCTGGATGTACGGTATGTCCTTTCAAAATCGCAGCTGCTTTTCTCATATCTTCCATTCTTCCATTCGTACAGGATCCGATCACCACCTGGTCAATCCTGATTGATTCCATCTCTTCAATTTCATCGATGGTTTTTGCATTTCCTGGCAAATGTGGAAACGCTACAGTCGGACGCACCTTTGAAAGATCAATTTCTACCACTTCATCATAGGATGCATCTTCATCGGCTTCATAGATCTTATATTCTTTTTGGGTATGTTCCTTTAAATACCTTTCTGCCTTCTCATCTACAGGGAAGATTCCATTCTTTGCGCCCGCCTCAATCGCCATATTCGCCATTGTAAAGCGGTCGTCCATGGACAGGTTTTCAATTCCGTCCCCTGTAAATTCCATGGATTTATATAGTGCTCCATCCACTCCGATTTTTCCGATAATATGGATAATGATGTCCTTTCCGCTAACATACGGCCCTGGTTTTCCGGTCAGAATGAATTTGATTGCACTTGGCACCTTAAACCATAGTTCTCCTGTCGCCATTCCTGTTGCAATATCTGTTGTTCCTACACCTGTAGAGAACGCGCCGATTGCCCCATATGTACAGGTATGTGAATCCGCCCCGATGATACACTCACCGGCGGCCACCACACCCGCCTCCGGCAAAATAGCATGCTCTACGCCGGATTTTCCTTGCTCAAAATACCATTTCAGTCCCTGTTCCTTTGCAAATTCACGGATTGCTTTTGAATTTTCCGCTGATTTAATGTCTTTATTTGGTGTAAAATGATCCGGCACCAACACTACTTTCTCTTTATCATAGACCACGTCTGCCATTTGTTTAAAAATTGGCAGTGCCATAGGCCCGGTAATATCATTTGCCATGACCACATCCAGCTTCGCTTCAATCAGTTGTCCGGCGGAAACCGAATCCAGTCCCGCATGCGCCGCCAGGATCTTCTGCGTCATTGTCATTCCCATTGTGACAGCCTCCTTTTCCTATTCCTATGTGAGACATTTTATCACACACAGGCTTTAAAGAAAAGACAGGAATCTTATCCTCTTTTGCGACTTTTGTCTACAAATACCAGCAGCAGGACGCCGAGGCTTATAAGAATCCCCACAATATACATACGAATAACTGTTTCATCTCCGGTATGTATCGTCTCTTGTTTTTCCTTTTTAGGTATTTCCTCATCTGTCGGAGGATTTTCTTTTGACAGATCTGCATTTTCAATCGTCCCCATATCCAGTATAAATTCATCTCTCGAGATGACAAATTCTCCCTCGTATAACTGCTTTCCTTCATTTTTCTCACAGCGCAGCTCTTCGATCTTGTAAGTGTCAAATGGCAGTGCTCCCTGTCCGTCATCTACCGGAACACATGCATTTTCATCTCCTATTCCAAACCACAGCCCTGCTCCGGCTTTCTCTGCATTGGTATCCACAGAATGTTTCACATATTCTGAGGAAGATGAAAAATACCCATTTTCATCTGTTACAATGACATGACTCTCTTTTGTCGTCATAGACGTAATACGGAAAGGAATATCTGCCATTGCCTTCTGTGTCTTTTCCTCTATCTTTGTAAATGAGAAATCTCCCCGTATCACTTTGTCCGCCGCCTGACACCTGTTGCCTCCGATTAGCTTCACCTCTTCTCCTTCCTGCTTTATTGGTATGACACACGCGGTAAGCCATCCTTCCTCTTCTGCAGCCACATTTTCTTTTTCCTGTTCTTCTGTTCTATCCTCCTCCGCTTTAAACAGTACCCCTTTTAACAAATATCCCATCGGCGCTTTTACCTCTTCTATGACAAGCGTGCCAAGCGGAAGAACCGGCTCGTCGCTTCCTGCCGCATAGTAGAAGTCGTCCCCTTCTATTTTATATTCCTCCGAAAGTTCCCAGCATGCCTGCTGCTCTTCGACCTCTTTTGTTTTTTTCGTCTCTTTTGTTTCCAATATCCAAGTCCGATCTGGTTCCTCCGGAAGAGAATCCTTTGTATACTCCCCCTCATAGAAATCTACGGCAAACTGCGCACCCGCAAGAGACGCACATCCCTGCGGTATGCTGCCTTTTGTTCCCGCATCTACCTTCACTAGCTGCAAGTCAGCCTTTGCGCTGACCGGAATATCTTTGACTCCCACGCTGGTTGTCTTCCCGTTCTCCACAGAGACAGCATAACTTTTTGTATCCAGCTTATATCCCGATGGCGCTTTTATCTCACATATTGTATACTCTCCAACGGACAGCTTCTCACTTTTTGCATACCCTGCTTCATCCGTCACCAGCACTGTTTTTAACACATCCTTCTGGTACACGCCATATTCGGCTCCTTCCAGCGTATAACAGGAGTTTCCCTCTGAAAGCCCTGGATCGGAAGAGCTTTTCTGTATTTCTATATAACCGCCGGCCGGATGGTATTCCCATTGGCAGAGATCCTGGCCATTTCCTTTTAAAATCACACCGCTGCATTCCCACTTTTCCCTCCACTCTGGGTCTACAGCATGTTCAATTCCATATTGGAGCACCTGCCAAGTATATTCCGATACATAGTGCACTCCGTCCGGACACAGTACATTATTCCCAAATTCCAGCGTAATACCCGGATACCAGCCGTTCACCTCATTTAGTACCTCCCATACTAAGATCTGTTTAAAAAAGTAATCCTGGCTGGAAGTAAAGGAGAAGTCCAGCGTCGTTTTCCACTCATCATACCAGGCAAAGGCACTGCCAATCGTATCTATTGTATATTGGCTGTAATACATTTTCGCGTCATACACCTGTTTGTTTCCTGACTGAAAGCTCACCGTCGGATCCGCGCAGAACGCCCATTCTCCATCTGCTCCCAATACTCCTTCCGACCAACTGTCCACCATTTCCCATGATTGCCCGTCAGGACTGTATCTTACCATATCAATTGTTCCCTGATCTGCAGCAAGGACACTGGTATACACCGTACTTCCTGCGGCAGCGCTCCTTCCTTGCATTTCATTTGCCGTTTCTTCGGCAAATCCGACTCCCTTTAACAGCTCTGAAAGATATGCCGTATCATACATAGGTCTGCGCTTCTCCTGCTTTACATCCGGCTGCTCTTCCTCTGCCGCCACAACCTGCATACAAGAAAAGGCAAATATAAAAATAACAAACACAAATAAAAAGGTCTTTCCGCCCTTTTTCCATTTTTCCTTCATACACATCTCCTGTCCTAAGAAAACCTGTACCATTAAAACAGCATTTTCCCCAGCAGAAAATACCTCTTCTCCTGCACGTATACACCGGACATGCAGAAGTTCCTCCTGCCTCCTCTCTGCTTTTATTTTTTCTTTCTCCTCGTTTGGAATTCAAGGGAAGAAATTCCCCGGATAATTGAATTACTGATTTGATTTCAGAATTTAGCGTTTGATTCGCTGTCTTCGACGAGTGTTTTTACGACGCTGCCGCCAAAAAGAAAATTGTCCTTTCCGGCTGCTGCCTGACAGACAAAAATTTCATCTGCTTTTCGCTGGGATATTCATTATAGCATATCCAACCGGAAGGGACAATTCATAAAAACGCACAAAATTATTTTGTGTAACAGACAATATGTAATGACCTCCGATTTGTAGGTTCGTGGATTTACCTGTATACTATAAATCGGAACAATAAATGGTAACAGGGATTACCGCATACAAATGGAGGTCATCAAATGAATTATAACACAGTTTACGTAGGAATGGATGTACACAAAAAAAGTTTTTCACTTTGCTGCTACACAAATGAAAAAGAGCAGGCTGAATATCCTCAAAAAACAGCCCCTCATTACAGCAAAGTCCTGAATTATCTGGAAGCTATGCGTTTCCACTATGGCGATGATGTTTTGTTTATTTGTGGTTATGAGGCGGGATGCCTTGGCTACACCTTATACCACGAACTCATGGACCATAACGTAAAATGTATCCTTCTCGCCCCGACAACAATACCACAGCCAACCAGCAGGAAAAAGGTCAAAACGGATAAACGCGATGCCGCACTGATCGCAAGATGTCTGGCACATCACGATTACAGCCCGGTACACATTCCTTCCGAAAAAGATGAACAGGTGAAGGAATATATCCGGATGCGTAACGACCATAAGATTGCCCTCAAAAAAGTAAAGCAGCAAATCAGTGCGTTCTGCCTGCGGCATGGCTACCGCTATGACGCAACTGTAAACCAGTGGACACAGGCTCATCTCAAATGGCTGAGGGCTTTAAAACCGGAAGGGCTTTATCGTGATATTTTGATGGAATACCTGTCTACCTACGATCAGCTGACAGATAAGATCGAACGTATGGACAGACGCATTGAGGAACTTGCAGGCGAACCGCAATACAGGGAGGGCGTCAAAAAACTATCCTGTTTTCTTGGAATCAAGATACAGACTGCGCTTTCTACAATGGTTGAGGTTGGAGATTTCAAACGTTTTTCTTCTGCCCAGCGTTTTGCTGCTTATCTGGGGCTTGTGCCCGGGGAGCGTTCCAGCAGTGAGTCCCAGAACAGACTGGGGATCACAAAGGCGGGAAACAGCCACATCCGTACCTTGTTGGTAGAAGCAGCCCAAAGTTACACGCGGGGACGTGTCGGGTTTAAATCAAAGGCATTGAAGGAAAGACAGTACGGTAACCCGGCAGATGTCATCGCATATGCCGACAAAGCCAACGAACGTTTTCGGCGTAAGTATTATACGATGGTTTTGACGAAAGGGAAAAAGGTGAATGTTGTAAAGACAGCGATTGCAAGAGAATTGGCGTGCTTTATATGGGGGATGATGGTAGGAAATCTGACGGAAAGATAAACAAGGATTTATCACAGCGTCCCAGAAATATCAAGGCCGAGCCGCCGCAGGCGGTGCCGGGCAGCCCTGACATTTCCATTCCGCAGTTATGGCGGATAAACAAGCGCCGTAAGCAGGATAGTGCTGCTTACGGCAGGAAAACCGAACGATTGGAGACACCCTGGAAGGGCTTTAGCATCTTTCAAGGTTCGAGCTATCTGCGACTGAACTATGTCGGCATAGGGAACTATGATCCACGCTAACAGACAGCAGGGCTCACGGCGGACCATTGACCTGTCGGTAAGGAGCGATCCGAATCCACGTATATCAGAGTGGCCAATGCCGGGGACTGATATGTCTAAAGCCTTTTCAGGATGTCTCCAAAACAAAAACATAAAATTTGTGATGATTTTTGTGATTTATCTATTGACAAATGTCATTACATATCAGTTCAGCCATACAGATGTACGCAGTGCGGTTTTACGAATGGCGCGAACTGAACTGTTACTATTTTTGAAATTATTTTGCCTGGATGTATCCTTTTGCTGTCAGGGACTCTGCGCACAATACGGCTCCGCCTGCTGCGCCTCTCACTGTATTGTGGGACAGGCCGATAAATTTATAGTCATAGATGCTGTCCTCTCTGAGACGCCCAATAGATACGCCCATTCCTTTTTCATAATCTACATCCATTTTAACCTGCGGACGATTATCTTCCTCTAAATACTGTATAAACTGCTTCGGAGCGCTTGGAAGAAGAGCTTCTTGTGGAAATCCTTTAAAGCTTGTCAGCTTCTCAACAAGCTGTTCTTTTGTCGGTTTTTTCTCGAAATTGATAAATACCGCGGCGGTATGTCCGTTCAATACCGGCACACGTACACACTGGCAGGTAATCTTTGGAAGCTCGGCTTTTACAATCTGCCCATTTTCCACTTTACCAAGAACACGCAGCGGCTCCTGCTCACTCTTTTCTTCCTCTCCGCCAATATACGGGATAATATTTTCTACCATCTCCGGCCAATCCTTAAATGTCTTTCCTGCCCCCGAAATAGCCTGATAGGTAGTCACAACCAACTCTTTTGGCTCAAATTCCTTCCATGCCGCAAGGCAAGGCGCATAGCTTTGAATGGAGCAGTTTGGTTTTACCGCGATAAATCCGCGTGTTGTTCCGAGACGTTTTTTCTGATCTGCAATCACTTCAAAATGCTCTGGATTGACCTCCGGAATAACCATAGGCACGTCCGGCGTCCAGCGGTGCGCGCTGTTGTTCGATACGACGGGAGTCTCTGTCTTGGCATATGCCTCTTCTATCGCTTTGATTTCCTCCTTTGTCATATCCACTGCGCTAAATACAAAATCAACCGTAGAAGCCGCATGCTCCACATCATTTACATTCATCACAACCAGCTTTTTCACTGCCTCTGGCATAGGCGTATCCATTTTCCATCTTCCACCTACTGCCTCTTCATATGTTTTTCCCGCAGAACGCGGGCTTGCAGCTACTGTCACTACTTCAAACCAGGGATGATTTTCCAAAAGAGAAATAAATCTCTGTCCTACCATTCCCGTTGCTCCCAAAATTCCAACTCTTAATTTCTGTTCCATTTTTCCTCTCCTTCTTTCTTCTTGCTGTATATATTCTACGGACTTTCTTTCTCTATTAGCCCTGCTCTTATCTAATCCTACTTTGCCAAATAGGCACGTGCTTCTTCTATTACCTTTTCCATCGCCTGTCTGCCCGGCGCCCCCACAGTATTTCTTTGTTCCACACAGGTTTTCATGCTGATCGCCTCATAAATGTCTTCTTCAAACGCTGGAGAGACTGCTTTAAATTCCGCAAGACTTAAATCGTCCAGCGCTATATGTTTCTCAATACAATGCAGCACAAGCCTTCCGACTATTCCATGTGCATCCCGAAACGGAACGCCATGGTTTACAAGATAGTCCGCCGCATCTGTCGCATTGGTAAACCCACGTTTGGCGCTATCCTCCATCTGCCTTTCATTGAATTTCATAGTTGCCAGCATCCCAGTAAATAAAAGCAGACACCCCTTTGTCGTATCAATTGCGTCAAATGTAAGCTCCTTGTCCTCCTGCATATCTTTATTATAGGCAAGAGGAAGCCCTTTCATTGTTGTCAGAAGCGCCATCAATGCTCCATAGACACGGCCTGTCTTTCCTCTTACAAGCTCTGCAATGTCTGGATTTTTTTTCTGCGGCATAATGCTGCTTCCAGTACTGTATGCATCATCAATCTCTACAAATTTATATTCGTTGGAATTCCAGATAATCACTTCCTCTGAAAACCGACTTAAATGCATCATTATGGTAGACATCGCCGAAAGGAGCTCAATCAGATAATCTCTGTCCGACACAGAATCCATACTGTTACGTGTAGGACCTGCAAAGTCCATAAGCTCTGCTGTATATTCCCTATCCAGAGGATACGTTGTCCCCGCGAGCGCTCCCGAGCCCAACGGACACATATTCATCCTTGCATAAATATCTTTCATGCGCATCCGATCGCGCTTGAACATTTCAAAATATGCTCCCAGGTGATGAGCCAGTGTAATCGGCTGTGCCTTTTGCAGATGCGTAAACCCTGGCATAAAGGTTTCGGTGTTTTCCTCCATCAGCTTTAACAGTACTTCCAGCATTTCTTTTAACAGCCCGTCCAGTTCTGTCACTTCATCCCGAATATACAGCTTCATGTCCAGCGCAACCTGGTCATTCCGACTTCTCCCAGTGTGCAGCTTTTTGCCTGCCGCACCTATTCTTTCCGTCAGCACCGCCTCCACAAAGCTGTGAATATCCTCATATTCATCCGTAATTGCCAGTCTGCCTTCCCTTACGTCTTTTAAAATTCCCTCCAGGCCATCTGTAATCTGATTTTTCTCTTCCTCTGTCAGAATCCCCTGCTTTCCCAGCATGTTCACATGAGCAAGACTTCCTCGTATATCTTGTTCACAGAGCCTTTTGTCAAATGAAATTGATGCGTTAAAATTATATACCAACTGATCCGTTTCTTTCGTAAAACGGCCGCCCCATAACTGCGCCATTTTTCTTCCTCTTTTCTTCGCTCATATTTTTCACACTAGTTTATCACATAGAAGCACAGCCTGTCCAGTCTATCACCAGAAATTCTTTGACATTGTGTAACAGCCATACAGTGTGCGGGAGGCATAAAATATGCCTACATATTTTTGCGAGCATACATCTGTATGAGCTTAAGCGCCCGTCAATGAGTAAAACGGTGACGGCAGCCACGATAAGCACGCAGTGCGGTTTTACGAATGGCGCGGGCTGAACTGTTACGGCATTGTTACTTCTTAATATAGAAAAACCGCCATACTGTTAAACAGACATTTCTGCTTCTTTTCAACAGTACAACGGTTTCCTGTCTTTTTAAATCCCTGCCATCTGCATGCCTCTTTTACACATTACAGAAGCTTCCTCTGATGTGTGGCATACAAGTATTCGTCAATCGTATTGATAATCCGGTCTTCTACCAGTGCTACCGGTTCATTCTCCAGCAGTCCTTCCCGTACTTTCGTATACTGAATCGGCATAAACTGACTCAAAAGATGCAGCGGCACTCCTAATTTCCCTAAATTTTCAAGGAGACGGTCACAAGCCTTTTCCACTGCTGGTGTCGGCATATAATACCTGCACCTGTCAGAGAAAGAGTATTTCCTTTTCATGCGTATTTCCAGTGCACTTCCCTGATAGTGTTTTTTCCAATATTTATCATCCTTACACATTTCCTCATCCAGCGTCTCGGCAAAATGACTCGGAGTAATATCTGTGCCATAGAGCAGCTCTTGTTCAATATGCTCCAGGGCGAACATTGCCTCACGCATCGCAAATGTAAGCGCCGGCCCTACCTTCAAAATACCGACACCGTCCTCAACCAGCTCCCGCAGCTTGATTTTTGTCTGATAATCGGTCGAATGTCCTTCAAATACAAGGTTAGGAAAATCCTTAATAGAAGCCATCAATTCCTTTGCTTTCTCACGATCATATTCTGTACACCCACTGTCCTTTTCTTCTACGCCTGGCTGTACAACAACTCCGATAACACGTTCCCATACATCCTGTCCAAGTCCTGCGTCCGCAAAAGCTTTCTCAAATGTCTGTACCGTATTTTTAAAGTCGTCTACTTTCGTCACCTGGACTCCCGTATCCTCACTTCCCACTGCGCCTCCTGGAATTGGCACTTCACTTCCGATAATATATACCGGCGGGATCGCATCCGGCTCTTTTTTCAAAAGTTCCTGATATGTCTTCTCTGCCACCTGTGCCAGACGTGCCCCACGCCTTGCGATGACTTCATCAGACAATCTTTCATCCTCCGCATCACTTCTCACCTTCATGCTGGTATCAATGTGGATTTTTGTAAATCCGGCTGCCACATAATGACGGATTAATTCTTCCGCATCTGCCATTGCCTCTGCTTCGTCCTTTCCGGCGAACGTCAGAGGCCCCAGGTGGTCTCCGCCCAAGAATATCTTTTGTTTGTCAAACCCGTTCTTCTTAGCAATTTCCAGAACAAACTCCTTAAAATCTGCCGGCTTCATTCCAGTATAACCGCCGTTTTGATCACATTGGTTTGCCGTACTCTCGATCAGTACACAGGAACCATCTGATTTGCCCCTCTTTAGAGCTGCTTCAATCACATATTTGTTTGCACTGCAGACGGAATAGATTCCGACGTTTTTTCCTTCTTTCTGCAGTTCTACTATTTTTTTCAGTGGATTTAACAACATGATAATCCCTCCTTTTCTTTCTTCATCCTAGCACGAAAAAAGATACCATACTTTGGATTTATTAAACAATCATTTGCATTTTTTAAGAAAGCAAGAAATAGAGAGACAAAAAATGCGGTTGTGTGCTATACTGTTACCAAGTAAAATCTATAAAGAATCGAGGTTATTTCTATGTCATTAGTTACAACAAATGAAATGCTTAAGAAAGCACAGGAAGGACACTATGCAGTCGGCGCATTCAATGTAGAAAATATGGAAATGGTTATGTCAGTATTAAAGGCAGCAGAAGAAATGAACGCCCCGGTTATTATGCAGACAACTCCGTCCACAGTAAAATATGCTGGTCTTGATTACTATCTCGCAATGGTTCGTGCTGCTGCACAAAGAACCTCCGTTCCGGTTGCCATGCATCTCGATCACGGCAGTAGTTTTGAATTGGCCATGCAGGCACTTCGGACAGGTTATACTTCCATTATGATCGATGGTTCTCACGAATCCTTCGAGGACAATATCGCACTTACCCGCCGTGTGGCAGACGCCTGTGCACCGTCCGGAATCAGTGTAGAAGCAGAGCTTGGAAAGGTCGGCGGAAAAGAGGACGACCTTGTTGCCGCAGATGATTCTCCTTATACAGATCCACAGCAGGCAAAAGAGTTTGCAGAACGCACCGGAGTTACTTCTCTTGCTGTTGCAATCGGCACGGCTCACGGCTTGTATAAAGGAACTCCAAAGTTAGATTTTGATCGCCTTAGCGCTATCCGCGAAGTTGTCTCAATTCCATTGGTTCTTCATGGAGCTTCCGGCGTACCAGATGAAGCAGTACGCGAATCCATCACACGCGGAATCTGTAAAGTCAATTTTGCAACAGAACTGAGGATTGCTTTTAGCGACGGCGTAAAAAAATATCTCCATGAGAATCCAGATGCCTTCGATCCGAAAAAATATGGTAAAACAGGCATGGATAACGTAATCAATCTCGTAAAAGAAAAAATTGCCGTATGCGGTTCTGAAGGAAAAGCATAAATATAAATTTAAGTGACAAAAGGGACGTGTGAAAGAGATGCTTTGCATCGTTCGTCAGGGCTTCGCCGAAATTCCTCACTCACGCAAAGCATCTCTTTCACACTCACACTTTCGCCAGCTTAAGTTTATAATTCGTAACGGAAAAAATCGGCTTCACGCTGCTATGCATTTCCAATCAGAAGTAGTATAGATACTTCTAATTGGAGGGCTATAACAACGTGAAGCCGTTCTTTTTTTTATGAATTTCAGTTAGGGCGCCACCTTCCTATAGACGAAGGAAAAACTTCTGTTTACATGCAAGCATGACACAGAGTTTGCCTGTTCTTTTCGCACTGCTTGTTGCTGCGTTAAATTTATATTTATTTTTCTTGTAGTTTGTTTTCTGATGTGTTAAGGTAAGGGTATCTTTTCTAATATCTATCTATATTAGGGAAGGGGAAGTATCTTTATTTCTTATATAAGGAATCTATATTCTAAAAGTTTACATGTATCATTCTAGTTATGTTCATCTGATGGACAATCGGTTTTCCTGGTATTTAACTGCCAGGGCATTCTAAATTTTTACCCAATGAAACAAAGGAAACTGCTGTAACAGCATCTGTTTTATTACTTACGCTGCAGGTGAGGTATATATTTGTGTGTTTAACGTCTGCCTTGCAGAGAGCGCCATATCGTTTGCGGCAAATGCTGTGTAACTTAAGGGGAAAGTGTTGTAAACCGTAAGGCTTTTCCCTATAATAAAAGGGGGAAAAGTAAATATGGAACAAAAACCATTGAAGGATTTGAATCTGCTGGATCGTTTTTTATTCTCACAGGCTGCCGATGATCCGGATACAATGCGGGACATGCTGGAGATTATTCTAGGAAGGGAGGTTGTCTTAAAACTCCTGCCCCAGACAGAAAAGGAGCAGCGCACCCATCCCTTGAACCGGTATGTCTGTCTGGATGTCTGGGCAATGGATGAAGAGGAACGCATATACAACACAGAGGTGCAGAGAGAGGATACGGGGAATCTGCCAAAACGGAGCCGGTTTTATCAGGCGCTCATCGATTCCAACCTTTTAAAGCCAGGAGAAGTGGGATTCCAAAGGCTGAATCCCGTCTACATTATTCTTATCTGTCCCTTTGATTTGTTCGGCTATGGGTTATACCAATATACCTTCCAGATGCAGTGTAAGGAAGTACCTGGATTGTCATTACAGGACGGCGCTGTTCGAATATTTTTAAATACCCGCGGACAGCATACCGAAGGAGTATCACAAGAACTGATAGAACTGCTAAGGTATATGGAGCATACCACAGAGGAAGTAAGTGCCTCTTGTACCAGTGAAAGGATACATAATATCCAGAAACGGATCCACGCCATCAAATCCAGTGAAAAGATTGGAGTGAAATACATGCAGGCATGGGAAGAAAAGATATTAGAACAGGAGAAAGCACGTGAAGAGGGGCGCGAAGAAGGACGTAAGGAAGGTCTTGCTGTGGGATTGAGGGGCATACAGCAGGACTTTCAGAGGGACATACTTCCGGTTTAAGAGAAGGTTTAACACAAGGTGGTATGCAAAAGTTACAAGAATTAGTAGAAAAGAAAATACAAAAAGGATATGCAGCAGAAGAGATAGCAGAAATGCTGGAAGAAGATATAGAAACCATTCAAAAAATAATAGCAGAATTATAAATTTAACGAAGCAACGAGCAGTGCGAAAAGAACAGAAGCGTACGCCAAATTTTTCTGGTTGGAAACTCGTGGCAGCGTGAAGTCGATTTCTTTTTAATGAAATTTAACTAATAAAGCTGCCTTCCGAATGGCGGGGTGAAAATTTCTAACTGAAAGTGACAGCAAAAAACACTGTGTCAGATAAGCAGGGCATTGACAGGAACCACTCGAACGGATGAGGTAAAGCGGGTCCTGCCCTGTGTTCTGATACAGTGTTTTTTGCGTACCTTTTATTAAAGTTTTTCTTCTTCAATCAAATTTTTCATGCTTTTTAAGCTGATTGCCAATGTAGACATATTATGAAGCAATGCGGATGTAGTAGGCTGAATCAGCCCGCCCACACCTAAAAGTATCAGAGCCGCATTGATACCTATAATGCTATGATAGTTTGTATGAATCCGTTTCATCAGACTTCTGCTTAAATAACGAAGTGTCACAATCTCATGCAGATCGCTTGCCATAATAGTAATATCTGCTACTTCGCGGGCTATCTCTGCTCCATCGCTGATTGCAATTCCTACATTTGCAGCAGAAAGAGCCGGTGAATCATTGATGCCGTCTCCTATCATAATCACTTTACGTCCCGCTGCCTTCTCTTTCTCAATAAATCCAGCCTTCTCTTCCGGCAATACTTCGGAATAATATTCCTCAATCCCAACTTTTCGTGCGATTGCCGCTGCCGTACGCTCACTGTCACCTGTCATCATTACGACATTTTCAATGCCTGCCTCTCTTAGCTCTCTGACAATATCCGCCGCTTCTTCCCGCAGTGGATCCTCAATACAGATAACCGCTGCCAGTTCCTGATCTACAGCCAGATATAAATGCGAATACTCTTCTGGCAGCCCGTCAAATTTCTCCCTGTATTCTGGGCGCACCTGACATTTTTCATCATCAAATACAAAATGATAGCTTCCAATGATAACCTTCTTCTCTTCTATATAAGAAGAAATTCCATGTGCTACAATATAGTTTACCTTTGAATGCATTTCTTCATGATCCAGCCCCTTCTTCTTCGCCGCATCCACAACTGCCTTTGCCATAGAGTGTGGAAAATGTTCTTCCAGGCAAGCTGCGATTCGAAGCAGCTCATCTTCATTTCCCAGCCCGAAGGTAACAACCTCTTTCACAGTAGGCGTCGCTTTCGTAAGTGTGCCTGTCTTGTCAAATACAATCGTCTTCGCCTCTGCAACTGCTTCCAGGTATTTTCCTCCTTTTACAGTTATCTTGTGTTGTCCTGCCTCTCTTATGGCAGAAAGTACGGAAATTGGCATAGCCAGCTTTAATGCACATGAAAAATCGACCATTAAGACAGCAAGCGCCTTCATCGTATTGCGTGTCACAAGCCAGGCAAGCACAGTACCTACCAAGGTATACGGCACAAGCCTGTCTGCCAAATGCTCTGCCTTACTTTCGACGGAGGACTTCAGCTTCTCGGAATCTTCAATCATAGCGACAATTTTTTCGAAACGGGTCGCTCCCATAACCGCCTTTACTTTGATTTCCAGTTCCCCTTCCTCCAGTACTGTTCCTGCATATACATATTTGTCTTTCTGCTTTCTCACCGGCTGCGCTTCTCCTGTCAGGGACGCTTGGTTTACCATCGCTTCACCGGCTACCACCTCTCCGTCAAAAGGAATCACATTTCCCATATGCACAACAACTACGTCGCCCGGTTCAATTTCAGAAGCATCCACAAGCACTTCTTGTTCTTCTCTTTTCAGCCATACCTTCTTTACATCCAAAGACATACTGCGCGCCAAGTCACCCACTGACTTCTTATGCGTCCATTCCTCCAGAATCTCTCCAATTCCCAGAAGAAACATAACAGAACCAGCCGTCTTAACATCTCCCCGAAGAATAGAGACTCCAATTGCGGTCGCGTCCAGCACAGGAACTTCAATTTTTCCTTTTGCCAGGCACCGTACCCCTTTCCAGATATACTTTACAGACTTCAATGCAATATATGCTGCCCGCACTGGATATGGAAGAAATGCGTTTCTTCCATAGTGCAGAAGGGCTTTTAAAATCAGCTTTTCCTGATATTTTGCATTTAACTCTCTGCCGGAGCTTTCCAAAACATTTGCCGGAACCTGTATATCCTCATACCGAAATGTTTTCAGCGCCTGTATGATTTTTTGGCGATCCTCTGTATAAGAAACTGTCGCATCTGCTGTGCGCTCATATACTTTTGCTTCTGTAACATTAGACAGACCGTTAAGAAAATACAGCAATATATCTGCTTCCTCATAGGACATTCGCTCCTGTACAAAATGTATACGGAGACGTCCTTTTATTTCATGCTTAATAATAAATTTCACACTGTTACCTCCAAAGTGATTCCCCCGCAGGCAGCTGCGGGGGAATAATCCTTACATTCTATTCTTCTGTAGCTGTCTGCTCCTTGGCATCTTCTTCTACACAAGCGGCTTCCTTCGCCGCCCTCTCTTCGTTCATCTGCTGTGCCTCTGCAAGAATGTCCTCTGCATTTTCCTGTACAGTCGTCGCTGTTTTCATAATGCAGTCCTTTGCGCGAAGTGCGGCCGCTGTACAGCTCGTATAGACCTTCTTCGCATCCTTGCTTGACAAAAGCTTTACTCCTGCTGTCCCAAACAATACTCCACCTGCAAAAATACCTAACTTTTTCAATTTAAAAATATCCCACATAATTAAAACCTCCTATTAATATATGTAATTTTTCTGTGTCTGTGTATACCCCTGTTTATTTTCTATCGGGATATTATTTGTGCTTGTATCCTGTGTAGAATACCATGAGAAAGCAAAAGACTGACGCCCATGCCCAGAATCTGTGCTGCTTCATTTTCACCACTCCCTTTACACATTAAAACATTTGTGAAACATTCTTTACAGTGACCTATCATAGCAACTGACCTTCCGGCTAGTCAATTCTAACACTATTTTTCGATAAATTTTATCATTAATCTCCACATTTTTACATATCCTTTTTCTGTTTCTCACTTATGAAATCCTTCCATTATCCATCTCAAATACTCTGTCTGCCAGATTCATTGTAGATTTTCTGTGGGAAACTAAGAGGACGGTTTTATTCTTTCTTGCTTCCTCCAGAGATTTTAATATTACGCCTTCATTGAGAGAATCCAGATTACTCGTAGGCTCATCGAGCAGAAGGAAGGGCGCATTATGCAAAAATGCCCTGGCTATTCCGATTCTCTGCCTTTCCCCTCCAGAAAGTGTATCCCCTAACTCTCCGACTTCTGTGTCATACCCTTTTGGAAGCGTCATAATAAACTCATGGATAGAAGCCTTTTTCGCTGCTTCTATGATCTCTTTCCTTGATGCTCCTGGTTTTCCAATCTCAATATTATTGGCAATCGAATCATGGAAAAGATGTGTTTCCTGCGTCACATAGCTCTCTGTATCCCGAAGATACGTAGTAGGGATCTTTCTTACATCTCTTCCCGATATTTTAATCTCCCCTTTTTTGACATCCCAGAACCGCATCAGAAGCTTTAGCAAGGTAGATTTTCCTGAACCGCTTGCCCCATGAATTCCAATAATTTCCCCGGGCTTTACAGAGAAATTATAATCCTTTAGAATCCATTCGTCCTCATAGGCAAAATCTACATGCTCTGCTTTTGCTCCTGTAAAAGGTACTTTTACGCCCGCCTGCTTGTCTTTTTCATCTGGAACCTCCTCCACTTCTGGATTTTCCTCCAGAATAGAAAGTACACGCTCTCCGCTTGCCAACGTCTGGTTTAGATTATTGGACAAACTGGAAAGAGCCACAACCGGACCAAAAGACCCCATCATTGCCAGAGTACAAATCAAAACCCCGTCAAATTTCATACTTCCTGCATTATAAAGAAACAACGTCAGGAAAAACATCCCAAAGGAAAACAACAAAATCACCAAATTAGTAAAGGATCTCTGCGTCCCTTCCATTTTGCTTAATTTTTCCTGCATTTGCGCCAGTTTTAGCGATCTCCTGGTTATCTCCTCTTTTTGATTCTTTCCTTGTCCATACTGGAGCGTTTCATCCAGCCCACGCAGGGAATCCAAAACAAAGCTATTCAGTTTTCCAAATTCTGAACGAAATTCCATTCCTTTCTCTCCGCCCCGTCTTCCATTCCAAAACGGAATCAAGCCTCCTACAATAACATATGCAATAAATGCAAGTCCAGCGGCAATAAGACTTTGCCGTCCAATAAACAGAAGCATAACCAGGGAAGTCAAAACAGCGATCACAATTGGAGAGATCGTATGCGCATAAAACACTTCCAAAAGTTCTATATCCGTTGTAATTATTGAAATTAAGTTTCCTCTGTCTCTTCCTTCTAGTTTTGCCGGACAGAGCTTTCGAAGTGCAGCAAACACCTTATGGCGAATGATAGCGAGCAGTTTAAAAGCAATAAAATGGTTGCAGTACTGCTCCGCATAGTGAAGAAGTCCCCTTAAGATTGCGGCCGCCACCATCAGAATGAAAATATGCCTGACATTCTGCCCTGCATACACTCCTTCAAGCACTGCCTTTCCTGCCAGTATGGTGAGAAATATCGCACAGAGATAGCCTAAAGTCCCAAGGAGAACTGCCGCAATCATAATATGAAGAAGCGGTTTTACAAGCCCAATTAAGTCCAGCATGATTTTCATCCCGCTTCTTCTTTTTCTTTCCTTCTTCATGCCTGCACCTCCTTTTTATATTCCTCTAGTTTTCTCTGGTTTTCATAAAGTTTTGCAAAGATCCCCTGTTTTTCCATTAACTCCTGGAAAGTTCCACTCTCTACTATTTTTCCACCAGAAAGCATATAGATACGGTCTGATCCTGTCACATTATAAAGTCTGTGCGATATTAGAAGTACAGTCTTTGTCTTTGCCAGTTCATGGATCACATTCATAATCATGTCTTCACTTTCCGCATCGATGTTTGAGGTTGCTTCATCAAATATATAAACAGGGGTACCTTTTAGAAGCGCTCTGGCTATCGAAAGCCTCTGCCTTTGTCCACCGGAGAGATTTGCCGCCCGTTCCTGCAATGGCGTATCAAGCCCCTGTCTGGTATTTAAGAATTCTAAAAGATTCACCTTTCTTAAAGCTTCTTCCATTTCCTCCTTCGAAGCATCTGCTTTTGCCATTTTTAAATTCTCTGCCACAGTGCCTTTAAACAGATGGCTGTTATGGCGCACCAAAGTAACTCTGCTTAAAAGAGACGCTTCCTTCACAGAAGCCAATTCCTTTCCACCAATTTTTATTTTTCCTGCAAACCCTTTATTTTTTCCGGTAATAAGCCCTGCTATCGTACTCTTTCCACATCCAGATTCTCCTGCCAGTGATATAAAGGAACCTGCCGGAATTGTAAGTGTAATATCTTTGAGCAGGTCTGTTCCTTCCTCATAAGAAAAATAAACTTCTTCCAATTCTATTTCAAGCTCGTTATCCTCCAGCTCTTCTGTTCCTTCCGCCGGCTCCTCCATATCCAAAATCCGAAAAATTTTATCACTTGCCGCCATTCCATTCATAGCAATATGGAAGAAAGAGCCGAGAAGTCGCAGAGGAATAAAAAATTCGGAGGCTAAAAGAATGACGCACAGCGTTCCTGACAAGTCCAGCTTTCCATGGAGAAATTCCCATACTGCTGCAATCATTCCTACAGCTGCTCCTCCATATGCCACAATATCCATCACGCTTGTAGAGTTTAGCTGCATAGTAAGTACTTTCATTGTAATCTTGCGGAACCGCTGCGCCTCCACATCCATCTCTTCCGCTTTCCTTTTATCCGCCTGGTAGATTTTCAGTGTTGTCAGTCCCTGCAGGTTCTCAAGAAAACTATCTCCCAGCCCAGTATAGATTCCCCAATACTTATGCAGCAGTTTTTTGGCAAATTTCTGTACTGCTACAATAGAAACCGGAATCAAAGGCACACATACTAAAAGTACTGCACTACTTTTCAAACTGATAGGGGCTAATACTATAAACAGTGTAACCGGTGCCAAAAGACTGTAAAATAATTGTGGCAAATATTTTCCGAAATATGTTTCTAACTGTTCTACTCCCTCTGTGCTTACCTGCACGATTTCAGAGGTGGGCACCTTTTCTTTATAAGAAACACCCAGTTTCAAAAGCTTTTCATAGATTTTTTCCCGCAGAATCCGTTTTACATCTGCGCTTGCCTGATAGGAAGCCTTCGCCGCCATTTTCTCACATACAAACCGTATAACTATAACTACCGCCAAAATAAGCACTGCATTCCTGATATTCTCCGCCTTTATGCTCTCACGCAAAACGCGTTCTGCCATACTTGCAATCGTAAATACTGCGGCAATCTGGGAAAGCAGTGCAATCCACTGCCAGATGACATTATATATAATATACTTTTTCGCATGGGACAATAATCCCACCAGTCTTTTCTTAATCATATCCTTCTTTTACATTCCTTTTCTGCTGTTCTTTTTCTTCTCTGCCAAAGTCACCTTCACATGCTTCAAAGCCATTACCGGATGCACAAATAACATACGCGGCCCTGCATACCGCATAACTGCCTTTACTCTCTGCTGCATCTGTGGAGAATAGCAATGTACCTTGCATGCACTGCAGAAGGTTTTTGTCTCCATAAACGGGCACTTCTGCGTTCTTGTCACCGCATACTCACGAAGTGCCTGACAGTCCTCGCAAAGCTTCTCCTTTGTGCCATGGTTTCCTCTACAGTAGATTCGTATCATGCAGTCCAGCATTTCAATTTCCTGCTTGCGCTTTTTTTCAATCCTATTATTTTTGTCCATTTTTGCACCTGCCTGTTATTCTGCCATTTCCAACTTCTTTTCCTCTGTCTTAGCTGTACGAATTTTAAATGTAAAATAATAAATATGAAACAGGGCGACTAAAAAAATGATCCCCTTAACATACCATATCGGAACAACTAAAAAGCTGATTAAAAAAATCAGACATAGTGTACATAATGTCTTTCTTTTTGCATTCTTCGACATTTCCTTCTTGTGCACAGCCGGCTCCACATACTTTTTATACAGCCCTGTCTGTAAAAACCACGTATGAAACTTTTTAGAACCTTTTGCGAAACAAATCGTTGCCAACACTAAAAATGGAGTTGCCGGCAACACAGGAAGAGCAATTCCAACTGCCCCAAGTCCAACAAAGAAAAATCCCAATCCAATAAAAAATCCATTTACTATTTTTTTCATAGCCACCTCTTTTTTCTTTCTAATACCAATTGACTTTTACAGACGAAAAGCGCTTATCGGGAATACTCTCAGTAAGCGCTTTTTGTCAACATTTCAACTTTTCATTTTCAGAATGAACCTTGATAGATGTCACCTTCTGGTCTTTCACATATCCACACCGTTTCAGTCCCTCCTGAATCACCTTATTCAAACTGCCTGACGATAACTGAAAACTTGTTTCGTCATCCAATACGATCTTGCAGGCATGTTCAAAATTACAGTTTTCAGAACAATTCACTTTGTACATATTCTTTCTGCTGATTGCCCCGACCTCCTCAAGAGCATTTATCATCCGATAGACAGTCGCAACGCCGATACGTTCATCTATTTTAGACGCTTTATAATATATTTCCTTACAGCTGGAACACTCATTTTCCAGAATAATATCGATTAACATGAGACGCTGCTTTGTAATCCTGCATCCGTTTTCTTTCAGCTGTTCAATAACTTGTTCTTTCTTACTCATGGTAACCTCCGCCTCACTTGCAATAACCATTACGATATACTTATTACCTCAAATCCAGCACTCTCAACAGCACGTTTTAAATCCGTTTCACTTACTTCGCGGTCATAAGATACAACTGCACTGCCGTCACTTAAACTTACCTTTGCCGAAGCTCCTTCCACATGATTAATTGCTTTCGTTACACTGTTTACACAGTTCTCACAGTGCATGCCGGATATTTTTATCGTTTTTTTGCCTATCACAGGTCCGTCTAAAGTCTTTTTTTTCACTTTTTTCCTGGTACCGGAGCCTCCTCCGCAGCAGGAACTTTCTCCTTTAAAATGCTTAATCGAACCTCTAAGTGCAACCCCAAGCAAAACAATTACAATTATTACTACAATTATATCTGCCATTGCATTTCCTCTTATTCTTCTTTCTTACTTTTTGAAAAATAGTTACCGGTACGGAACAAACTGGGAATACAAAATTAAAATGATAATTTTTTTCAACTCCCAACAGTTAGTATATGCTAACAAGGATTAGTTGTCAAGGACTTCTTTATATTTTCAGTTTTTTATTTTATTACATTTGATGTTATAAATCAGATATGTTATACTGACTATTATATAAAGTGCCGTAGCGTAAAATACAGCTCGCGCTGCCGTTATATCAAACAGTATTTAAACTATAGAAAATCGAGGTGTATCTATGATGATGAATGTAAACGAATCTGCTGAAAATTATCTGGAAACCATTTTAGTATTGAGTAACGCACATCCTGTTGTTCGTTCCGTAGATATCGCGGCAGAGCTTGGATTTAAAAAGTCCAGCGTCAGCGTAGCTATGAAAAAACTTCGGGAAAATAACCATATTCTCGTATCTCCGGAGGGGTATATTACATTGACTGCCTCTGGAAAAGAGATTGCCGACCGCATTTACGAACGTCATACACTGCTTTCCTCCTGGCTTGAGCAGCTTGGAGTAGAGGCCAGCACTGCCGTTGCCGATGCCTGCCGGATTGAACACGTAATCAGCGTGGAAAGTTTCGAGGCAATCAAAAACCATATCAACCGAAACAAAACCAAAACACAAAATTAGTAAGAATGTGTTGTCTACAGAATTTTTTCAACTGAATAAAAGAACATGAGGGATAATTTCATTTCCTCAAAAATCCGGCAGGACTTTATGAATCGGGTCACTGCCGGATTTTTTCATAGATATAGAGGGAGCCAAGACAGATTAGATAAAAGCATTATCCTTTCTTTTCAGATATATCTATCACTTTATATCCTATTTTTTCTATCGCATTTTTCAGAACGCTGCTTTCAATTTTTCGATCATAGGAAACAACGGCAATTCCTTTGGATAAATTCACGTCCGACCGGACACCGTCAATCTGGTTTAACATTTTTGTCACGTTCACCGCGCAGTGTTCACAGTGCATCCCTTCTATTTTTATTGTCTTTTTACCGATTACCGGCCCCTCCAATTTCTTCTTCGGCAGCGTCTTACTACTTGGACAGTTTCCACCCGCCGGACAGCCGATACATTTTACCCCTTTTTTCTTTGCCTTTATTATATAGAATATTGCGCTTCCGACTATAACTACCAATACAAGCACTGAAATTATGTTTGCCATAAGCTCCTCCTTTTCTGTCTGGCGTAAAACAGCGGACAAAGTATAACACCCTGTCCGCTGCTACTATTATATTGTCTACGCTTTTGCTTTTAAGCTATACTCTGCCGCAAATTCTTTGTCGGACTTGCGTATTCTCCAAAGAATGATTAACGCGAATACAATGATTGCAATCAATCCTGGTATAAATGCAGTTCCAAGAGCTCCTGTTGTCACCAGTGTTCCGATCTGGTATACGAGGAATGCTACTGTATATCCGGTCGCCAGCTGAAGACAGATACCACCTAGCAGCCACTTTCCACTCTTCATCTCTGAGTTCATAGCTCCGAGAGCTGCGAAACACGGAGGTGTATAAAGATTGAACATCAGATACGCAAGAGCTGCTACTTTTGTAAGCTGCATAACCGCTGCCACTTCATTACCGCTACCAACCAAAGCCAACTCATCTGTATCAATCACATTTGTAATACCATAAACAACTGCCAAAGTACCAACTACGTTCTCTTTTGCAATAAATCCTGTAATTGCTGCCGCTGCAAGCTGCCATACGCCGAACCCAACCGGAATAAACAGTACGGCAAACGGATGTGCGATACTTGCAAGGATAGATGTATCCGCCGCATCTTCTGCAACAACCTGGAACTGCCAGTTGAATGTCTGCATAATCTGTACAACCGTGTTGCACACCAGAATAATAGTACCTGCTTTGATAATATATGCTTTACCACGCTCAAGCATGGATACACAAGCTCTCTTTAAACTTGGAATCTTGTATTCCGGAAGTTCGATAATAAAGAAAGATTTTCTGTATTTTTGTCCTGTGATTCTCTTTACAAGCAGAGCTCCGAAAAGAACCAGAAGGATACCTACCAGATACATGGTAGCAGACACCCACCACGCATTTGCGAAGAACGCGCCTGCGAACAATGCGATTACCGGAATCTTCGCTCCACATGGCATAAATGGTGTAAGCATCGCTGTTGTGCGGCGTTCTCTCTCGTTACGGATTGTACGGGAAGCCATAACGCCCGGGATAGCACATCCTGTACCGATTACCATTGGGATAACGGATTTACCGGAAAGTCCAACTCTCTTAAAGATAGGATCAAGTACAACCGTCGCACGTGCCATATACCCACAATCCTCCAGCAAAGCAATGAGGAAATACATTACCATTACCAGCGGGAGGAATCCAACTACTGCGCCCACGCCGCCAATGATACCATCCACAAGAAGTGCATACAACAACGGATTTGCGCTTTCCATCAATCCGCCAACCCAGCCTTGGAATGTTTCAATCCACCCAACGAGCCAGTCTGCGATCCAGGTTCCTACTGTAGTCTGTGATATGTAGAATACAAGGAAAATAACTCCAACAAAAATCAGAATACCTAAAATTTTATTGGTAATAACCGCATCTATTTTATCCTGCGCATTTTTATCCTTTGTCAGGACTTTTCTTTCTTCTACTTTTTTTACAATCCCATTAACGAAGTCGAAACGTTTTCTATCGGCAGCTTCTACCGCGTTCTTATCCGTCAGATCAACGTCGCCTTCATCATAAGGCGCTTTCTGCCCTTTGCCCTTTAAAGCAGCAGCTTGCTCTATGACTTCTTTGAGTCCCTCGTGGCCGGAAGAAGTAGAAATCGTCTTAATAACGGGGCATCCTAATTTTTCAGACAGCAGCTTTTCATCAATTTTTGTCTGTTTTTTCTCTGTAATGTCACTTTTATTCAGCGCTACTACAACCGGAACTCCAAGTTCTAAAAGCTGTGTCGTGAAAAACAAACTCCGGCTTAAATTTGTAGCATCCACGATATTAACGATTACGTCCGGATTTTCATGTCTTACATAGCTGCTGGTGATACTTTCTTCAGAAGTAAAAGGCGACATAGAATAAGCACCGGGCAAATCTACTGCAACCAGTTCCTCCCCTCCGCTATAGTACGCCTTTTTAATCATGCTTTCTTTTCTTTCCACCGTAACACCGGCCCAGTTTCCAACACGCTCATTTCTTCCTGTGAGTGCGTTGTACATGGTTGTCTTTCCACTGTTAGGGTTCCCTGCAAAAGCAACTCTCATATGAAAATTTCCTCCTTTATTTTGATTAGTATACACTAACCGTTTTGTAAAAAAAATAATGAACTAAATCATTATCTTGAGAATAATTTATATTGAAATAGCTTTCGCCAAATCAATATCAATATTATAGCGCCCGTCCTTAATAGAAACTACACAGCCGCCTTTTAAATGTGAAACCACTGTAATTGGTTCACCACTGTAACAACCCAGAGAAAACAAAAATGCTTTCAGCTCATCATCCTCTGTTACAATATCCTTTACAATATACTCTTTACCTTCTTTGGCGTCCAATAAATTCATATGGCGCTCCTTTCTATCTCGGCGCTTATACCCATCTGTAAATCTGGAACGCCGTATCTTCCCTTTGTAAGATTTCACCTGAACTTCTCTTTGCGAAACAGGATATCGTACATTTTCTTTCATTGTTTCATCGCTGTTTCATCAAATACTCTAACTGGTTCATTCAGATTTGTCAAGCTTTTATTTTAAGTTTCTACTCCATTTTTGATAATGTCCTTATACCACACACGATCATAATCGTAGTAGTTAGGCCTGAAAACCTGCCTCCCTAGAGAAAAAGCAAGCGGAACTCCCCCCTCAAAAAAATTCTGCTTGCCTTTTTATTTCCACCTGCATAGTTGATTTTATATACACGTTTCATCTATATAAATTGTTTCTGCCACAGAAGCTTTCCCTTCTCCCTGCCTAGTGCAGCGCACCATCCATATCACAACAAATATGGCTACAATCAATTCCGTAATAGGCATGGCAAACCAAAGCGCCTCTTCCCCTGCCACAGCCGGCAAAAGATAGATAAAGAATCCGCTGATCACCATTCCTCTCGCAACCGAGACAAGAAAGGAGATTTTCGGTTTCATTACAGACTGAAAATAATACGTAGAAAAAATATTCAAGGGAAGCAGTAAAAATGAAATTCCATAAGCCCGAATAATCGAAGGCGCGATCTGAAGCACATTTTCTGTCGGCTCCATAAAAATTTGTACAAACATATTGGGCACTGCCAGGGATAAGCCTGTCCATATTATACTGAAAAATCCGGCTGAAAGCAGCGCATATCGCAATGTCTGCCGAATCCTGTCCCATTTTCCTGCGCCGAAATTTACGGAAATAATTGGCTGTGCTGCCTGTCCTACACTATATGCACAGCACTGTACAAATGTACTGATATTTACAATAATCCCATATACTGCCAGCGCGTCTGTGCCTGCATATTTCATAATCTGCCTATTAAACAGCATCGTCAGTATCCCCATCGCCACATCTATAAAAAATGTCGCAAACCCATTTACAGAAATCTGTCGCAGTTTATAAATCAGACGTTTCGGTCTTACCAGCCGCAATGTATTCGTCCTGGCAAAGAAATGTGTCAGCATGATGAAAAAAGAAATCGCTGCTCCGATAGCAGTTGCAAGGCCTGCCCCAAATATTCCCATATCCAGCACAAATACAAAACAGTAGTCTCCGAAAACATTAAATATACCGCCGCTTAAAACAGCTTTTGTAGCCAGTCCCGGCGCATTATCATTTCTTAAAAATGCAGCGAGCATCTGGTTAAACAGGAAAAACGGCACAGCAAATTTTACTGGAAGTAAGTACCGTTCTGCCAGAGGAAGTAATGTCTCTTCCGCCCCAAAAATCGTCAACATCTGTCTGTCAAAGACAGCTACTGCAATCCAGCTTACCACCGCAAGAATACATGCTCCAATAAGAGCTGCCGTAAAATATTCGTTGTCTTCTGTTCCCCCTTTTTGTTTTCCCCTGACAGCACCAAACAAGACAGAACCACCTATCCCCATAAGCAATCCAAGGCTATATATAATATTCCACACTGGTGCAACGACCGCCAAGGCGGCAGTGCCGTCCGGCCCCTGGTATTGTCCCACCATTGCCATATCCACAACTCCGTAAATAGAAGTAATTAAAGCGCTTCCAAATGCGGCAGATAAATATTTAAAGTAAAGTTTTTTCACATTTTCCTTTAAAAATTCCATTGTATGCTCCCTTCTCTGTCTTTTAATATAAACAAAAATGTGCTTTGTACATCTTTTGTACCGAAACACGGCTGTGTCAGCAGCCATTTTCCATTTTACGCGCCGCCGCAATACCGCAAAGCGGTAAAATTTCCTTATTGCGGCGTGCGCATCCCACCCGGAGGGCTTTTTGTATAATAGGAAATTTATCGAAATTTCCTATTATGATTCGGGTGTCAAAAGGTAACTTATTTAAATTCTCTTGTCACTTTTCACAAAAAGTAACTTTTCAGACTCCGGTGCGCGGAGCATTCCGCTGAACCTCTTAATACGAAAATCACGTCAGCAAAGGCTTCCGTGATTTTTGAGTTTCATCTCCATCGCGCATAAAGTCGTCTGGCAAGTTATCCTTTTGTGAAAAGTGCCGGAAGCATTTGCAAAAGTTACCTTTTGACACCCTAATCCTATTATACAAAAAAAGCCAGATAAACTAACAGACATTTCAGCCTGTCACCTTATCCAGCTTGCCATTTCCTGTGAATGGCTCACCCTCCGAGTGAACACCTGTACTATATCAGATATTTCTTTAATTGTAAAGACCCTTTTTCTCTGGAAATTCCCTTTTTTAATATCGCATGCTATACTTTTATCTACCGAATATTCTCTAATACTGCTTTTAGTTCTCCGGCAGATTTTTTCAGCTTCTCATTTTCTTCTTCACTAAACGCAATCTCCAGCACCTGCTCTGCTCCTTCATTTCCGACAATTGCCGGAATACTTAAGCATAATCCAGAGAGACCGTATTCTCCATTCAGCAAAACGGACACCGGCGCTACAGTATGGCTGTCGCGTACAATTGATTCGGCAATCCTCGCAGCCGCCATTCCGATTCCATAGTAAGTCGCTCCTTTGCGCTCGATAATCTCATAAGCACTGTCCCTCACTGCATGATAGATCTCATCCATCTCCTTTGTAAAGCTTTTGTATCCTTTCATCCTGGCAAATTCTTGAAGTGGAATCCCATATATGTTTGCACAGCTCCAGGCAGCTAGCTCACTGTCTCCATGCTCCCCGATAATAAAAGCATGTACATTCCGGCTGTCTACTTTCAGTTTCTCACTCAAAATATATTTCAGCCTTGCTGTATCCAAAACAGTTCCTGATCCGATTACCCGAGACGGCGGGAATCCCGATTCCTTCAAAGCTACGTATGTCAGAATATCCACCGGATTAGAGACAACCAACAGAATTCCTTCACATTTGACTCTTTTTATCTCTCCAATCACAGATTTCATAATCTTTGCATTTTTCTGTACTAAATCCAGCCTGCTTTCTCCAGGCTTCTGATTTGCCCCTGCTGTAATAATAATGACAGCTGCATCCCGAATGTCTTCATATCCTCCTGCATAAATATCCATTGCATGTGCAAACGGAAGCCCATGGCTGATGTCCATTGCCTCCCCTTCTGCCTTTTTTTGATTCGCATCCAGCAGAACAATCTCCGAAAAAGTTCCTTTCTGCATTAAAGCATATGCAATAGAAGAACCTACAAATCCGCACCCTATTACTGCTGCCTTTTGTATATTAATCATCTTGGCCTCCTCCTTTCTCTGATAATTCCTATTATTTTACTAGGAATTATTTATATTTCTATTATACAGTATTTTCCGCAGATTACAAGCATTTATACATAAAAAGAATGTGCTTTGCACATTCTCACGCCGAAGCGCGGCTGTGTCAGCAGCCATTTTCCACTTGCGCGCAGTATGCATCTACCTGGAGGGTTTTATTGTATAGGGAACAAAGTTTCCTATACAATAAAAAGACACAGATGCATTCCTTTCTCCCAGCATCTGTGTCCGACAGTTTTTCTATTTCTTAATTCATTTTTCTAAATAGACAGGCTTCTCTTATCATACAGGAAACGTTCAGAAAGCTCTACATTGAATCCCTTCGCCAAAGCTCTGAAATCATCCGGCTCAATCGTCTGTCTTTTCTGTGGTACCATAGACATTACTTTGATCAGTATTTCCGCAGACTTTTCAATGGTATGCATGAGTCCAAAGGTCAGATCAAAGTCTTCTCCTGAACAGAACATACCATGATGCGCCCATATAACTGCATTATACTGCTCCATCAGTTTACTTGTCGCCACTGCAATGTCACGGCCTCCTGGCACCATCCAGCCTACGACGCCGACACCTTCCGGAAATACAACCGGACATTCTGTCGCCATCTCCCAAAGCTCTCTGGTAAATACTTCATCATTAAGTGGAAGGACAAATGTCAATGCAATCGTGTTTGTCGTATGTGCATGATAAATTACTCTGTGTTTTCCACCTGTAAGTTTTTTCTTTATTTCATGGTTCATCAAATGTGTTGGCAGCTCACTCGTCGGATTTCCTCCCTCTGCAAGTCCCCAACGGATACGATAATTATTTCCACTTCCATCTACTTCAATAATCGCCAGACATGCCTCTGGATCCACAATAATATTCCGAAAATATTTTCCACTTCCTGTTACGAGAAAATGTTCCCCTGCAAGTCCCGGTACAGAAGTACCAATTGGCTGCCAGGATGCAGTTTCCGAAAGGCGCTGGCGGATTGCATCTACTTCACCCTTTTTCAGGCGATAAGACAAATTGCCACCGTTTCTTTCATGCCAGCCCTGCTGATATCCATCTTCTGCCATTTTGACAAAATCCTGGAGAAATTTACACTCTAAGACTTTCATACTTTACCTCCTATGTTTTCTTTGAATCCCACTGTTTCCATTACTTTTCACCAAATGCCACACAAATTTATGTGGTTTTTATTAGTTTTCTTTTTTATTATCTGTGGTTTTCCGTTGTTTTAATTGTACCACATTTTTTGTGAAATGCAATACATAATCATATAGAAACTATAGTTTTAGTAACAGTTCGGCCATACAGTGTGCGAGAAGCATAAAACATGCTTGCATGTTTTTGCGAGCGTACATCTGTATGAGCTTAAGCGCCCATCAATGAGTAAAACGGTGGCGGTAGCCACGATAAGCACGCAGTGCGATTTTACGAATGGCGCGGGCGGAACTGTTACTAGTTTTATAAAAAAGAACCCTCAATTTTCGACATTTTTCTTTTCTCTTTTGTAAATAACTGTTATGATAAATATATAGCGTCGGTGTACAAGGGGCAATACGGTCGATGAAGGACAAATTTAAGCCGCTTTGTCGTTACTTTCACTCCGCGTACGTCTCTGTACGCGTCGTTCAAGTGCCTAAAAGAGGCTTAAATTTGTCTCTTCACGACTCGCAGACCTTAACCGCAGAAATTTCGGCGATTTGAGGCGTGTTGCCCCTTGTACACTGACGCTAGGGTTTAAATAGAAGAAGGGTTTTTATATATAGTAGTTTTTCACACCTAAATCCTTATAGAAATGCCAGGAGGTACAAAAATGGAACAAGAAAACAGAGCCAATGAAATGACATCTCAAAGTCCAGAAGTAAAACCGCAGATAACAGAAGATATAAATATGCAAAAAGAGAGCGAAGCTGCCAGCTCTCCCGAGCAAGCTTCCCACGACACATCCGGTAAGGACATACAAGAGCCCAGAGTAAATCCAGAAGTCTACGAGGCAGTTTACAAGGAGATTCTGGAAAATCTTCATGCTTTTACACCTTCTGATCAGGTGGCATGCAGAATTACAGAAGAGCATATCACCTCCTATTTGGAAAATAACCATGAAGAGCGCGTTCTTCAATACAAGGAACGTCGTGAGAAACGCTTTTTTTCTACACTGGAGCTAATCGCAGTTCTTGCTTCTATTGTTCTGATTGTATGGGCGCTTCAAGATAATTCGCTATTTTAGTCACCCTGCTCTATATCATAGCAGGGCTTGGCGCCTTATTTATATGGAAATCTCCGGATAAACTGGGATTTTCTTCAAAAACAAAATCTAAAAAAGAGGTGGATGATGAATAAAGACTGCTGCGGCTTAAACAGGCTTCATTCAGCTTGTTTGAGCTGCAGCAGTCTCTTTTTATTGTATAGGAAACTTCGTTCCCTATACAATATGCACACTGCGCGCAAGTGGAAAATGGCTGCTGACACAGGCGCGCTTCGGCGCGAGAATGTGCAAAGCACATTCTTTTTTACTTTTTAAACTTTTAGTAATTCTTAATCAGACTGGTTTGTCCAGAACCGGTGTCATCAACACTTTCCCCGTTCCTCTGTACACATTTACAAGACCTTCTCCGGAAGCAGCCGATCCAATGAGTGTTTTTCCAGAACGTTCTACTGTAAAATTCAGGCTTCCACTCCAGGCAATCGCCATATTCCCATCAATCTTCAATGTATCATTATTAAGTGTAATCTCAATGAGTTCTTCTTTCGGACAAGGCGCCTCCAGGCACACAATCCCATTCCCCATAACTCCCAGATTAAAAAGCCCCTCACCGCCAGCCACTGCTGATGACAGATTAGAACGCATTACTGCTTTGTGCTGAAGTCCCGCATCACATGCCAGGAATAATCCATCATCCAGCACCACAGAACCATTCCACTCTCCTACATCCAACAGAATGATATATTTATATGTAGGCTCTAACACTAGTGTCCCTGTGCCTGTATATTCCGGCTTAATTGCTGATTCTCCGGTTGCTTTTCCCCGCACTGCTTTGCCTAAGAAATCTCCCACTCCTTTGATTCCCGTCGTAGCATTGATATCTCCTGCCATCCACTGCATAGCTCCTGCCTGCAATACAACAGACGACTGATTCAACACACATACCACTTGTCTCTTCCGGATATTCATGGCATTGCAGTAATACGCTACTATCGCTGATTCTGGCGTAACGCTTAAGTCTCTTTGATATTCAATAACAGAAAAGCTTCCTTTTGAATCCAGCACTTTGATGTCATCATTATTAAACAGATTCGAAATATGATACATAATTTTCCCCTTTCTTTTTGCAAACTGTCGCTATATCTATTCTATCATTAAAAAAGAGAGAAATCACTAACTCATTTTATAATATCAAAGCATATTCATCAAATATATTTTCTTTCCCAGTTCATGGAGCCTTTGTTTTACAGGTAGTACATTTCAAGGAGCATCCTGTGGGTGTGCCCGCACATCCACCCAAAGCAGTTTCCTTTAATTCCATCGGCATATTCTTTCCTACCCGATACATTGCTTTTGCCATCTCATCAAAAGGAATTTGAAATGTTATACCACTTAAAGCAGTCTGCGCACAGGCAATCGCATTTAAGGCACCTAAAGAGTTCCTGCTTTGGCAGGGAATCTCTACCAATCCTGCCACTGGATCACAGACTAATCCGAGCATATTGGCAAGTGCCATTCCTGCAGCATTTAAACACATCTGTGGCGTTCCTCCTGTTATCTCTGTCACTGCAGCTGCTGCCATCGCAGAAGCAGAGCCAATCTCTGCCTGACATCCTGCCTCTGCCCCAGAGACGGACGCATTTCTCATCAGAAGATACCCGATCGCAGCCGCGCAATATAGTCCGCGATATACTTCTTCATCTGTTAAATTTTTTTCTTCTTGTAACGCCAGTAGTACCCCCGGGACTACCCCAGATGACCCTGCCGTCGGCGCAGCGACAATCAGCCCCATAGAAGCATTAACCTCCAGCACAGCCATACTATAGGTGATTACACGGTTCATAAAGGAATCACAGACACTGCCTGTACTTTTCCCGAATGTGGCAATCTTCTGCGCCTCTCCTCCTATTAACCCGCTGATTGATTTTTCTGGATGTATCAGTGGTGTTTTTATCGACGCTTTCATAATATCCAGTACTTTGTGCATCTTGACTTCTATTTCTGCTTCTGTTATTTCTCCGTTATCTATTTCACGCTGCTTCATAATCGCAGAGATGACTGTCTTTTCTTTTTCACACAAATTTAATAATTCTGCTCCTGATTTAAAATCCATAACTGCCTCCTACAACTGAACCAGTAAAATTTCCTGTACGGCCGGATTCTGCTTAATCTCTTCTAGTATTGCTTCCGGTATCTTTTCGTCTGATTCTATCACTGTATATGCGAATTCCCCTTTATTTTCACGAAATAGTCTCATAAATGCTATGTTCACATTTTGACCTGCAAGGCTTTGGCTGATATGGGCTGCTACTCCCGGCTTATCAGATTGCTTTACAATCAAGGTACTGTACTCTCCAGTAAACTCTACATGGATTCCATTGATGCGTGTAATTTTTATTTTTCCGCCGCCGACGGACTCTCCCCTTATACACATCCTCTTCCCTTTATATCCCTCTAATTCAATGTCCACCGTATTAGGATGATCCGGTACTGTCTCCGTATCCAGAATATATTCATAGGAAATACCTTGTTCTTTTGCATGCTGGAACGATTTACGAATACGTATATCATCTGTTTCAAATCCAAGAATCCCCCCAAGCAGAGCTTTATCTGTTCCATGTCCCTGACAGGTTCTGGCAAAAGAACCATACAAAATAAACTTCACATTTCTTATACGATCCTGGAACATCTTCCATGCCATCCGTCCAATTGATGCGGCACCTGCTGTGTGCGAACTGGACGGGCCTATCATATTAGGCCCTAATACATCAAATATACTTAAAAATTCCATATTTGACTTCGCCTCCCATACTTTGTTACAATACAAAAACCCGTTTTATCTATATAGTACCCCATATTGGTAAATACTACTATATAAAACGGGTTTTTTCTTAAGATAATAGTAACAGTTCAGCCCACGCCATTCGTAAAACCACACTGCGTGCTTATCGTGGCTGCCGCCACCGTTTTACTCAGTCAATTCCAACCACTGTATAATCCTGTTCTTCCACTGTCTTTTTCAGTACATCATCAGATACCTCTGCATTTAATACAACAACTGCTGTGCCGTCCTTATGGCTTACTGCCGCCTCATCCACCTGTGGAAGCGCCTCTAAGCATTTCTTTACTCTCGCCTCACAGTGCTCACACATCATTCCTTCGATTTTCATTGTTTTTTTCATTGTTGTCTCCTCCTGTTTTTCATTCATTTTATTTTGTTTTATTTTTTTATCCCTAGCTGCATCATACATTTTAAACCAATTCAGACGCAGTGCATTTGTCACAACACAAAAGCTGGATAAGCTCATAGCTGCTGCTCCAAACATTGGATTCAACTGCCATCCAAAAATCGGAATCCAGATTCCCGCAGCCAGTGGAATTCCTATTATATTATAAATAAACGCCCAGAAAAGATTCTCATGGATATTCCTAAGAGTCGCACGGCTTAAACGAATTGCCGCCGGTACATCACTTAATCTGCTTTTCATCAGAACTACATCCGCTGCATCAATGGCAATATCCGTCCCCGCACCAATAGCAATTCCCATGTCTGCTCTGGTAAGTGCCGGTGCATCGTTTATTCCATCTCCCACCATGGCAACCTTCCCTTTTTTCTTCAGCTTGCGGATAATACTTTCCTTTCCATCTGGTAATACGCCTGCAATCACTTCATCTACTCCAGCCTGACGTCCAATTGCCTTAGCGGTACGCTCATTGTCTCCGGTCAGCATAACAACATGAATTCCCATATTCTGCAGCTCTTTTACTGCCTGTGGGCTATCCTCTTTTATTACGTCTGCTACTGCAATAATCCCCATCAGCTTTCCATCCCTGCTGAAGAACAAAGGTGTCTTTCCATCCTCTGCAAGCAGCTCTGCTTTCTTTTGTATTTCGTCGGAAATAATAGCTCTTTCTCTGATAAATTTCAAATTTCCGCCCTCCAGCAAGCTTCCATTTAGTCTTCCAGAAAGCCCGTTTCCTGGAACAGCATGGAAATCCTGTGTCTCTCCTGCAGGAGCAATACCTTTTTTCTGTGCCTGCGCCAATACTGCATGAGCCAGGGGATGCTCGCTTTTTTTCTCCAATGCATAGGCAAAAGACAACAGCTCTTCCTCAGTCATTTGATCTGCCAGAATTATATCTGTCACACGAGGTTCCCCGCTTGTGATGGTTCCAGTCTTATCTAATGCAACAATCTGCATCTTTCCTGTTTCCTCCAGGGATACTGCCGTCTTAAACATAATTCCATTCTTCGCGCCCATACCATTTCCAACCATAATCGCAACAGGCGTGGCCAATCCCAATGCACAGGGACAACTGATTACCAAAACAGAAATTCCTCTTGCCAAAGCAAATCCAACAGTCTGCCCGAGCAGAAGCCATACAATGATCGTCACTACAGCAATAGAAATTACCGCCGGCACAAAAACACCTGACACTTTATCTGCAACTTTTGCAATCGGCGCCTTTGTAGCTGCCGCATCACTTACCATCTGTATAATCTGGGACAAGGTAGTATCTTCCCCTACCCTTAAAGCCTCGCACCGGATAAATCCGGAATTGTTCAGCGTCGCCGCAGATACCTGATCTCCCGGTTTCTTATCAACTGGAATGCTTTCTCCAGTAAGGGCAGACTCATTGACTGCACTGTTTCCATCCAGTACAATTCCATCCACCGGTATGTTTTCACCAGGGCGCACTACAAAAACGTCTCCCTTTTTCACCTGTTCAATTGACACTTCTACTTCCATATCTTCTCTCAGTACAGTAGCTGTTTTTGGCGCCAGTTTCATTAAGCTCTTTAAAGCATCCGTTGTCCTTCCTTTTGAACGTGCCTCCAGCATTTTTCCAACAGTAATAAGCGTCAAAATCATTGCTGCTGACTCAAAATAAAACTCGTGCATATATGCCATTACACCTGCCATATCTCCACGCATCTGTGCGTCTGTCATAGCAAACAGCGCATAAATACTGTACCCATAAGAAGCCGTCGCTCCTAATGCCACCAAGGTATCCATATTCGGCGCTCTGTGCCATAAGCTTTTAAAGCCGCTGATGAAAAACTTCTGGTTAATCACCATGACAATCGATGTAAAAAGAAGCTGTATTAACCCCATTGCAACATGATTGCCGTTTAAAGCCGCTGGAACTGGCCAGTTCCACATCATATGCCCCATAGAAAAATACATCAAAGGAATGAGGAAACACAGCGAAGCAATCAGTCTTCTCTTTAATAACGGTGTTTCTCTGTCTTTCAGAGAATCTTCCTGCGTTGCCGCCAAAACAGCACTGCTTTTCTTCTCTTTTCCTTTTTCTGCCGCCCCATATCCAGCCTCTTCCACCGCTGATATAATGGCCGCCGCCTCTGCATCCCCTTCTACTCCCATTGAATTTGTCAACAGGCTCACTGAACAGGATGTCACTCCCGGGACTTTGGAAACTGCCTTTTCCACACGTGCACTGCAGGCGGCACAGCTCATTCCCGTCACCGTATATTGTTTCATTGTTTCTCCTCCTCGCTTACCGCATCAATTTCTGTAAAGTCGTAACTAGTTCATCAATTGTCTCTTCTTTACCTTCCCGTATATCCTCTGCCACGCAAGTTCTAATATGGTTGGAAAGAAGTACCTTATTGAAACTGTTTAACGCAGCATTCACCGCAGATACCTGGATCAAAACATCTGTACAGTATGCATTATTTTCTACCATTTTCTTTATTCCCCGTACCTGCCCTTCGATCCGACTTAAGCGGTTTATTAAATCCCTGCTCTCTTTTTCTGAGCGTTCTTTTGTTTTATGTGTGCAACAACATTCTTTTGTTTCTTTCATTTTCTTCACCTCTGTTTCAGATTATATACCCTTAAGGGGTATATTTCAAGTTTATTTTTTATTTTGAGATTTTTTCTCATAATTTATTTTTTATAATATAGGATTAGAGTGTCAAAAGGTAACTTTTGCAAATGCTTCCGGCAATTTTCACAAAAGGATAACTTGCCAGACGACTTTATGCGCAATGGAGATGAAACTCAAAAATCATGGAAGCCTTTGCTGACGTGATTTTCGTATTAATAGGTTCATCAGAATACTCCGCGCACCGGAGTCTGAAAAGTTACTTTTTGTGAAAATTGACAAGAGAATTTAAACAAGTTACCTTTTGACACCCGAATCAATATAGACAATGAAAAATCCGGCACTGGTTTCCCAATGCCGGTGTCTCCTGACAAATCCTTTTACAGCCCACTCATTCTGTGAATTACCATGGATATATTCGCATAAATAAAATTGCCGCCGCTTCCTACCATGTTCAAAGTAATAGGGGCAGTTGTCGCTTCTATAATCTGTGTAAAGGCAACATTGCTGGTATCCGTTGATGTCTGGAAAGTATGATAAACCGATGTTCCCGGGACAGAGGCACCCTGCTGCTGCAAAACCAGTGAAAGTGCCAAAGGAAAGTCTACTCCACTTGCTGGTGAAAGAGTACCGTGGAAGGAAACGTAATAATATCCAGGCTCTTCTATTATAAAGTCCGCACTTCCTTCTGCATGACTGATTGAATTTCCATTTGAAGCATTATTTCTATCAAAATCCAACGTAGCTCCACTGGTTCCCGGATGAGGTGGTGTCGAATACGCTGACAAAAATTCCCGCGGCGTATCGCCGCCGCTTCCTGTTTCTCCTCTTGGAATTACAAAGTCAAATATTGCATTGTTTTCATCCCCTCGGTTTGTCACTTCCGCATTTGTCCCTGGCTCTCCTGTTGTCACCGTCCCAACCTGAATTGTTGCTGCTGTTCCTGTTGCTCCGGTAGCTCCGGTGGCCCCTGCTGCTCCGTCTGCTCCAGTCGCTCCTGTGGCTCCGGTAGCTCCCGCTGCTCCGTCTGCTCCAGTCGCTCCAGTGGCTCCTGCTGCCCCATCGGCCCCAGTCGCTCCAGTTGCCCCCGCTGCTCCATCGGCCCCAGTCGCTCCGGTGGCTCCAGTTGCCCCACGTGGAATTACAAAGTCAAATATTGCATTGTTTTCATCTCCTCGGTTTGTCACTTCCGCATTTGTCCCTGGCTCTCCTGTCGTCACTGTTCCAACCCGAATCGTCGCTGCTGTACCTGTAGCACCGGTGGCTCCAGTGGCCCCTGCTGCTCCATCGGCTCCAGTCGCTCCTGTGGCTCCCGCTGCTCCGTCTGCTCCGGTAGCTCCTGTGGCCCCTGTGGCTCCGGTCGCTCCTGCTGCTCCAGTTGCCCCACGTGGAATTACAAAGTCAAATATTGCATTGTTTTCATTTCCTCGGTTTGTCACTTCCGCATTTGTCCCTGGCTCTCCTGTCGTCACTGCTCCAACCCGAATCGTCGCTGCTGTACCTGTAGCACCGGTGGCTCCGGTGACCCCTGCTGCTCCATCGGCTCCAGTCGCTCCTGTGGCTCCCGCTGCTCCATCGGCTCCAGTCGCTCCTGTGGCTCCTGTTGCTCCGGTAACTCCGGTCGCTCCTGCTGCTCCAGTTGCCCCACGTGGAATTACAAAGTCAAATACCGCGTTGTTTTCATCTCCTCGGTTTGTCACTTCTGCATTTGTTCCTGGCTCTCCTGTCGTCACTGTTCCAACCTGAATCGTCGCTGCTGTACCTGTAGCACCGGTGGCTCCAGTGGCTCCGGTCGCTCCTGTGGCTCCAGTAGCCCCAGTTGCCCCAGTTGCTCCGGTCGGCCCTCCAGACGGGCCAGTCGCTCCGGTTGGGCCTACTGGTCCCATTCTTCCTTCAGGTCCTCTTGGACCTCTTGGGCCTGTAGCCCCGGGTCTTCCGGGAGGGCAGGGCGGACAAGGAGGCGGACAAGATGGTTTTTGATTGCATCCACAACGAACCGATTGCTTCTGCATCTCTTGATTTCTTACTTCCTCATCCTTATTTTTCTTAAACCATAACATATATTTTTCCTTCATTTCTTATAAACTTCTCTATTAATATATGTTCTGAATTCTTTTTTGCCTATTCTGCACTGCCACCCTGCCGATATTTTTGAAAATATACTTTATTTTTTAGATAGTAAACGGAATCCGGTCTATATCTTCCAGCCATCTCATTGTACTGCTCTGCTAATTTCTGTTTTCCTATTCTATCATAACATACGCACAAAGAAATAGCGGGAATAAAACCATAGCAATCCTCCTGCACAAATGCACCTGATTCCGTTTCTTTCTTTGCTGTAAAAGCCTGTTTGTACCAGTAAATCGCCTGCTCATACTGTTCCCTGTCTAAAAAGTGCTTTCCCAAATCACAGCAGGTCTCTCCCCGCGGCACATCATACTGAAATGCGCGCAGAAGCGAATACAGTGCCTTTTCTTCTTCTCCCATCTGATAAAAACAAAAAGCCAACTGCCGCGTTGCCTCTATCCGGTTCTCGATCCAACCATCCTTTCGTTTTAAAAACTTTTCCAGAATTTCCCTGCTCTTTTCATATTGTGCATGTGCGCACAATTCTCTGCCGTAATAATATAAAGCCCGACTGTCAAAATATGTTCCTTCCTCTTCCATCTGTCGATATATCCGCAGATTCCTCTCTCCTGCCGAAGGTTTCTTTTTTCTATGTTCTATCGGAATATTTCTGCGCAAAATTTTTCCCGATGGAGGAATCACTTCATGTACTCTCCCCTGGAAGAAAAATCCTCTTTTATTTTTTACAATCCTTTCTCTGTAATAAGAGAATACAGGATTTCCTCTTTCATCAAATGCTGTCTGATACGGAAGCATGATCATATCTGTATCTTCTGGTAACGTATCTTTCATTATAAGAAATTTTGCCGCATTTTCCTCTGAAATCACGTCATCCGCATCCAACCACATACAATATTCCATATTTGCTTTTTCAAAAGCAAAATTTCGTGCCGCTGCAAAATCATCTTACCATGGATAATAATATATTTTATCTGTATATTTTTCTGCTATTTTTTCAGTCCCATCCTTAGAACCCGTATCCACAATTATAATTTCATCTACAAGTTTTTTCGCCCCTGTCAGACATCTGTCCAACACTTCCTTTTCATCTTTTACAATCATACAGAGACTAATTGAAGCCATGGTTTTGTAATCTCCTTTTTATTTTCCATTTTATGAAAGTACAAAAAAGAAGATACACCTATACCGCTTTCCATCAGATATTTTCCGTCTTGCTTTTAAACTCTTTTCATCAAAATAGGCT
Source organism: Mediterraneibacter flintii (assembly GCF_055387595.1). Taxonomy (NCBI): domain Bacteria; kingdom Bacillati; phylum Bacillota; class Clostridia; order Lachnospirales; family Lachnospiraceae; genus Mediterraneibacter; species Mediterraneibacter flintii. The sequence goes on along the minus strand of NZ_AP031405.1, from coordinate 1,454,265 downwards.
CATCTGCTCATAGTCCTGCTCTCTCTTAAGCGGTGCCGGTATTTTATGCAGTAAATCTCTGGTACTTCTTTCCTCTAATATCCAGTCAGATACTTCATCTCGGTCTAAAATAAGCGGCATGCGGGCATGGACTGGAAAAACAGACACGTTCGCCGCTGTAGTTAAAATTGAGAATCTTCTCTGTCCATCAAACACCCCATAACATCCCGCCATAAAAAGGGGCATACCGTCATCACGAAAAAAAGCACTTTTTTCTTTTCGCATATTCCATTCATAAAATCCCTTTGCAGGGATGATACATCTCCGGTTTAAAATATTTTCCCGAAAGGTTTTCTTTTCCAGAGCGCTTTCAGCCCTGGAGTTAATAAGAAGCTGTCCTTTCCCGTAACCAGGAAACCCCCAGTTCATAAAATCTGCCGATACGTTTTGCTGATATTCAAACAGTACCGCTGCCTCCTGCGAAGGATAAATATCTCTTCCTTTGCCGTAAACAAAAAGTTTTTTGTCCAAGCTTCTCACAAGTTTTTCTATCTCTTTCATTGTCTCATCATCTATATAATATCTGCCACACATATGCTCCTCCTCACATTGATTATATCCATTTTCTTTTTCTCTTACAACGGTCTTGTCTGTTTTTCATTCTCTGTGAAGTCCACATACAAAGAACCGGCAGAACTACTGTCCTGCCGGTTCCTGACTCATTTCTTATTTTTTATCTTTTCACATGAAAAGCTTCGAATCCCGGATATACCGCACTGTCATTTAATTCCTCTTCAATTCTTAACAGCTGATTATATTTTGCCACACGTTCACTTCTGCTCGGTGCGCCTGTCTTAATCTGACAGGTATTCAGCGCCACTGCCAAATCAGCGATCGTCGTATCCTCTGTCTCTCCTGAACGGTGGGAAGCAATTGCCGTATACCCTGCTTTATGCGCCATTTTGATTGCCTCTAATGTCTCAGACACAGAACCAATCTGGTTTAATTTAATCAAAATAGAATTGCCACAGCCTTGTAAAATTCCTTTTTTCAGTCTTTCTGTGTTTGTTACAAACAAGTCATCACCGACAAGCTGCACCTTCTCACCCAACTTACGTGTCAGAAGCTGCCATCCTTCCCAGTCTTCCTCATCCAGGCCGTCCTCGATAGAATAGATCGGATACTTATCGCAAAGCGCCTCCCAGTGTTCAACTAATTCTGCTGAAGTAAATTTCTTCTTGCATTTGGGAAGTACATATTCGCCTTTCTTTTCTCCCTTCCATTCACTTGATGCCGCATCCATTGCAAGTACAAAATCTTTTCCCGGCTCATATCCTGCCTTTTTCACTGCTTCTAAGATGTATTCGATTGCCTCTTCATCACTTGCAAGATCCGGCGCAAAACCACCTTCATCGCCTACAGACGTTGCCAGCCCTTTCTCTTTTAAAAGTGCTGCCAGTGCATGAAATACCTCTGTACACCAACGCAGGCCCTCCTGAAATGTAGAAGCCCCTGCCGGCATAATCATAAATTCCTGTACATCCACTGTGTTTGCAGCATGTGCCCCGCCGTTTAAGATATTCATCATAGGAACCGGAAGGCAATTTCCGTTGATTCCTCCTAAAAAACGATACAGGGGAATATCCAGGGAAATTGCTGCTGCCCTTGCACATGCAATAGAAACAGCCAGAATTGCATTTGCCCCCAGCTTAGACTTGTCCTGTGTTCCATCTGCCTCTATCATAGCCTTATCTACCGCATATATATCTGATGCATCCATACCCTCTAAGGTTTTGCAAATGATTGTATTAATATTTTCCACTGCTTTGGAAACCCCTTTTCCTCCAAAACGGTTCTTGTCTCCGTCTCTCAATTCCAAAGCTTCAAATTCACCTGTAGAAGCACCACTCGGCGCTGCCCCTCTTCCAATCGTGCCGTCTGCCAAATGTACTTCAGCTTCAACTGTCGGATTTCCTCTGGAATCAATAATTTCACGTCCTATTACCTTTTCAATTTCTAAATAATCCATACAATACGTCCTTTCCCATGGCAGCTCCTTTTTGTCCTGGCTCAGGTATTACAGGGCAAAAAGGAGTTCTCCATGACTTATTCACATGTGGTTAGTTATTTCTAACCCACTATATTCTACCAAAACTTTTTCTCGAAATCAACTCATTACATGAGAGATATTCTCATTTTAAACATTTTAGGTATTTCAGCTACAATTCTTCCTATACATTTTCTCCTATTTCTGTTTAAAATATACATATCTGTTTTCTGTCTCTTATAAGGTAACAGACAATATGTAATGACCTCCGATTTGTAGGTTCGTGGATTTACCTGTATACTATAAATCGGAACAATAAATGGTAACAGGGATTACCGCATACAAATGGAGGTCATCAAATGAATTATAACACAGTTTACGTAGGAATGGATGTACACAAAAAAAGTTTTTCACTTTGCTGCTACACAAATGAAAAAGAGCAGGCTGAATATCCTCAAAAAACAGCCCCTCATTACAGCAAAGTCCTGAATTATCTGGAAGCTATGCGTTTCCACTATGGCGATGATGTTTTGTTTATTTGTGGTTATGAGGCGGGATGCCTTGGCTACACCTTATACCACGAACTCATGGACCATAACGTAAAATGTATCCTTCTCGCCCCGACAACAATACCACAGCCAACCAGCAGGAAAAAGGTCAAAACGGATAAACGCGATGCCGCACTGATCGCAAGATGTCTGGCACATCACGATTACAGCCCGGTACACATTCCTTCCGAAAAAGATGAACAGGTGAAGGAATATATCCGGATGCGTAACGACCATAAGATTGCCCTCAAAAAAGTAAAGCAGCAAATCAGTGCGTTCTGCCTGCGGCATGGCTACCGCTATGACGCAACTGTAAACCAGTGGACACAGGCTCATCTCAAATGGCTGAGGGCTTTAAAACCGGAAGGGCTTTATCGTGATATTTTGATGGAATACCTGTCTACCTACGATCAGCTGACAGATAAGATCGAACGTATGGACAGACGCATTGAGGAACTTGCAGGCGAACCGCAATACAGGGAGGGCGTCAAAAAACTATCCTGTTTTCTTGGAATCAAGATACAGACTGCGCTTTCTACAATGGTTGAGGTTGGAGATTTCAAACGTTTTTCTTCTGCCCAGCGTTTTGCTGCTTATCTGGGGCTTGTGCCCGGGGAGCGTTCCAGCAGTGAGTCCCAGAACAGACTGGGGATCACAAAGGCGGGAAACAGCCACATCCGTACCTTGTTGGTAGAAGCAGCCCAAAGTTACACGCGGGGACGTGTCGGGTTTAAATCAAAGGCATTGAAGGAAAGACAGTACGGTAACCCGGCAGATGTCATCGCATATGCCGACAAAGCCAACGAACGTTTTCGGCGTAAGTATTATACGATGGTTTTGACGAAAGGGAAAAAGGTGAATGTTGTAAAGACAGCGATTGCAAGAGAATTGGCGTGCTTTATATGGGGGATGATGGTAGGAAATCTGACGGAAAGATAAACAAGGATTTATCACAGCGTCCCAGAAATATCAAGGCCGAGCCGCCGCAGGCGGTGCCGGGCAGCCCTGACATTTCCATTCCGCAGTTATGGCGGATAAACAAGCGCCGTAAGCAGGATAGTGCTGCTTACGGCAGGAAAACCGAACGATTGGAGACACCCTGGAAGGGCTTTAGCATCTTTCAAGGTTCGAGCTATCTGCGACTGAACTATGTCGGCATAGGGAACTATGATCCACGCTAACAGACAGCAGGGCTCACGGCGGACCATTGACCTGTCGGTAAGGAGCGATCCGAATCCACGTATATCAGAGTGGCCAATGCCGGGGACTGATATGTCTAAAGCCTTTTCAGGATGTCTCCAAAACAAAAACATAAAATTTGTGATGATTTTTGTGATTTATCTATTGACAAATGTCATTACATATCAGTTCAGCCCGCGCCATTCGTAAAACTGCACTGCGTGCTTATCGTGGCTGCCGCCACCGTTTTACTCATTGATGGGCGCTTAAGCTCATACAGATGTACGCTCGCAAAAACATGCAAGCATGTTTTATGCTTCCCTCACACTGTATGGCTGAACTGATACCTTAAAGGATATTTTTTCCACATAGAACAATTGCTTTTTTTATATACCTGTGCTATGTTTGTAAGAAGGGGCGTTTCTGGTTTCCAAATAATACAGACGCCCATACTTCAAACGTAAAAGAAGGGAGAAACATATAATGGTAAACGAAAAAGTAGCAGAATTATTAAATACGCAGGTAAACAAAGAATTTTATTCCGCATATCTCTATCTTGCATTTTCCAATTATTTTTCAGATGCGGGCCTGGATGGATTTGCCAACTGGTATCAGATACAGGCGCAGGAGGAACGTGATCATGCCATGCTGTTTGTACAGTATATGCAGAACAATGACATTCCTGTAACCTATGAGGCCATTGAGCAGCCTAAATTTGACGCAAACGAACATATCGATATTTTAAAAGCTGCATTAAACCACGAGCGTTATGTAACTGGATTGATTCACAATATTTACGGAGCTGCAAGCGATGCAAAGGATTTCCGTACCATGCAGTTTTTAGACTGGTTCGTAAAGGAGCAGGGGGAAGAGGAGACAAACGCTTCTGATTTGATTAAGAAAATGGAGCTTTTTGGCTCTGATCCGAAGAGCCTGTATTTGTTAGATCAGGAGATGGCTGCCCGTACCTATGCGGCTCCTTCTCTTGTGCTGTAATTTTTACTCTGACAAGTGTCTGAAAAAAACAGAAATTCCAATCATTTCAATACCAGAATAGTAAATACGAGCTGGACTCTTAAAAGTCCAGCTCGTACTTTGATGCTGACATATTCATAAAGCTTATTTCCCTTTTTTCAGAAGATGCTTTAACAGTTCATGTCCTTTTTCTTGAAAAATTCCTGTCTGCTCTGCTGTTTTTTCACAATAGCTTTCTTTTCCTTCTGCTTTTTGTGTGCTGTCATACAAAAGATATGGCACAGGACTGCTAGTATGCGTTCTTAGACGTATCGGTGTCGGATGATCCGGAAGCACCAGCATACGGAAAGCTTCCCCTGCTTCTCTCAGCTTATCTGCTACCGGCCCGATAATCTGCGCATCAATCCGTTCAATCGCCTCTATTTTATCTTCTATATTTCCTTGATGTCCCATCTCATCCGGCGCCTCAATATGAATATAGACAAAATCATATCCTTCCTCTGTCAGCGCTTTTACCGCAGCATTCGCTTTTCCCGCATAATTTGTATGAAGTCCCCCGTTGGCCCCCTCCACTGTAATATTATACATATCGGCCCCTACTGCGATCCCTTTGAGCAGATCTACGGCAGAAATCATTGCGCCTTTGACCTGATTCTTTTTCTCAAAGGATGTAAGCATAGGCCGCGTACCAGCACCCCAGAACCATACAGAATTTGCCGGATTTAATCCCTTTTCCTTACGTGCCTGGTTCACTGGATGGTCTTTTAATATAGCATAGCTTTTCTCCATCATTTCCCGCAGTACAGGATCAGACGGCAGGTAATCTCCAATCCTTTTTGTCAATATATCGTGGGGAGCAGTCAGCTCTCTTACTTTTCCATTTTTCCAAACCAGTAAATGCCGGTAGCTTGTTCCCACATAGAACTCATAGCCCTCTCTTTTCAGCCCTTCTTTTAATGCGTTTAGAAGGATGGCTGCCTCCTGTGTTGTGATTTCACCGGAGCTGTGATCGAGTATTCTTCGTTCCTCATATGTATCGCCTTCTTCTGAGAGTGTGACAAGATTGCAGCGGAAGGACACATCCGAAGGAGTCATGTCAACCCCCACGCTCAATGCCTCCAGAGGAGAACGTCCGGTATAATATTTTTTTGGATCATACCCAATCACTGATAAATTCGCAGTGTCACTCCCCGGCGCCATTCCTTCCGGCACAGTGCGCACCATTCCAATCTCTGCATCTCGGGCAAGTCTATCCATATTTACTGTCACCGCCGCCTCCAGAGGTGTCTCTCCTCCTAGTTTTTCGAGTGGTTCATCTGCCATTCCATCACACAGTACAATTATGTATTTCATACGCCTTCATGTCCTCTTATTCTTCTATCCGGAGCATATGCAGAATTCCTGGGAATTCCGCCGCATTTCTGCTGTATTCCCCTTCTGTCATCACACCGGTTACAAATCCAAATTCATTTGCAAGCTTCTCTACCTTTACTACATCAATCGCTCCAAATTTACTTTCCAGGTGCGGCTTCATCGCCTCCGCATCTCCACTGATACGCACAAAGAATCGTTTTGAAGTCTCTTCTATCGGGAACAGCTCTACTTTCTCGCTCTCCCACATAGTCATTACATTTTTGTTTAAATGCTTTGCCTCATCCACCACATCAGCTACTACTGCACTGGCGGTTGGCAGCTTCCCTGCGCCGCTTCCATAGAACATTGCATCTCCCAGTACATTTCCATGTACAAAAACCGCATTAAAAACACCATTTACACTGTATAGCGGATGTTCTTCAGGAAGAAGATACGGGGCCACAATTGCATGCAGATGCTCCTTTTCTCTTCTACTGGAAGCAAGAAGCTTGATTGTCATTCCCATCGCCTTTGCATACATCATATCTTGCTTTGTAATCTTTGTAATTCCTTCTGTATAAATGTCCTCAAAATCTACCTGATAACCTGAAATCAGGCTGGAAAGAATCGCAATCTTACGGCATGCATCGTATCCTTCCACATCCGCTTCCGGATTACGTTCTGCATATCCTTTTTCCTGTGCTTCCTTTAACACCTCGTCATAGTCCGCACCTTCATAAAACATCTTCGTAAGCATGTAATTTGTCGTCCCATTTAATATTCCGGTAATCTCTTCAATCTCGTCCGCTGTTATAGAAGAGTTCAGCGCACGTATAATCGGAATTCCTCCCCCTACGCTTGCCTCAAACAGAAAATTAATATTTTTCTCTTTTGCAATCGACAAAAGCTCTGCCCCATGCTTTGCCACCAGAGCTTTATTCGAGGTCGCCACACTTTTTCCGGCGAGCAGACTTCGTTTTACGAACGTATATGCAGGTTCAATACCTCCCATCACTTCCACTACGATCTGAATCTCTGGATCATTTATAATCACCTCAAAATCGTGCACCAGCTTCTCCTGCACCGGATCGCCCGGGAAATCCCGTAGATCCAACACGTATTTGATATAGACTTCATCTCCTACTCTCTGATTAATCCGCCTTCCGTTTGTATTGATTACTTCTACCACACCGGAGCCTACCGTTCCATATCCCAACACTGCTATATTTACCATCTTTTTCTCCCTTCTCTACTGTTTGTTGTTGTCCGTGCCTCTTCCACTGACACTATGCGTCCTTTCTGCTCAGATAAGCATTAATAAACGTATCCAGACTGCCATCCATCACCGCGTTTACATTACTTACCTCTACATTCGTCCGATGGTCTTTTACCATAGTATACGGCTGCATGACATAAGAACGGATCTGGCTTCCAAACCCGATCTCCTTGATTTCGCCCCGAATATCTGACATCTTTTCTGCCTGTTCCTGCTGTTTCATCAGATATAATTTAGATTTGAGCATCTGCATGGCCTTGTCTTTGTTCATATGCTGTGAACGCTCATTCTGACACTGTACTACAATCCCCGTCGGCAGATGCGTAATCCGCACTGCAGAGGATGTTTTATTGATGTGCTGTCCGCCTGCGCCGCTGGAACGATATGTGTCAATCTTCAAATCGTCTTCATTGATCTCAATGTCGATATCCTCTTCTATATCTGGAATCACATCACAGGAGGCAAAAGAAGTCTGTCTCTTTCCTGCCGCATTAAAGGGGGAAATACGTACAAGACGGTGAACCCCTTTTTCCGAACGCAGGTATCCATATGCATTTATACCCTTCACTTCAAAGGTAACTCCTTTGATTCCTGCCACATCACCTTCCAGATAATCCAGTACCTCTACGGCAAACCCTTTTTTCTCCGCCCATCTTACATACATACGGTAAAGCATCCCTGCCCAGTCACAGGACTCTGTCCCTCCGGCTCCGGCATGCAGGGTCACAATCGCGTTGTCTTTGTCATAAGTGCCTGTCAACAGCGTCCGAATCCGGATTTCCTCGAACTCTTTTTCAAACTGTTCTAGTTCTTCCTCAATTTCTGTCGCCACTTCCTCGTCCGCTTCCTCTGCACTTAGTTCAATCAGAACCTTTAAATCCTCGTACTGAGCGCTTAACTTCTCGATCTGCTCCAGAAATCCCTGCAAATCCTTCAGTTCCTTCATCGTCTGTTGTGATTCTTCCGGATTGTCCCAAAAGCCTGGTTCCTCGATTTTTCTCTGCAGTTCCTCTACCTGCTCATTCTTTGACGCTAAGTCAAAGTGAATCCCTCAAATCTTTCAGCGGCTCTTCGTAAGCAGACAATCTGTTTTTCAATTCTTCTAATAAAACCACCTTTTTCACCTCTTTCTTTTTATTTCAGTAAATAATTATCTGAAAAAGTGCGGCATCAGTTAAAATGCCGCACTTTATCATTGCGTATCCTATCGAACGTTTTCTTATTTCCTGCCGCAGCATTGTTTATATTTCTTGCCGCTTCCACATGGGCATGGGTCGTTCGGATAAATCTTTTTCTCCTCTCGCTTCTTCGGCGCCCGCACAGAACTTTCATCCTTGTTCGTGCCTGTCACCTTCGCTACTTCCTCTCTCTCGACTTTCTGCTCAACGCGGATATGGAACAATGTACGAATCGTCGTCTCTGCAATCGCGCCTGTCATCTCGCCAAACATATTATATCCCATCATCTTGTATTCGACAAGTGGATCTCTCTGCCCATACGCCTGAAGTCCGATTCCCTGCCGCAGCTGATCCATATCGTCAATATGATCCATCCACCGCGCATCAATTACTTTTAAAAGCACAACCCGTTCGATCTCTCTTAACTGTTCTGCCTCCGGGAACTCTGCTTCTTTGTTCTCATACGATTTCACCGCTTTTTCCTTCAAAAGATGCTTCAGCTCTTTCTGCTGCATGCCCATCAGCTCTTTTTCCGGCGGAAGGATAAGCTGCGGAATGATGTCGTGGATAGCGACTTCCATTCCCTTGATGTCCCAATCTTCTTGCTCTGCCTCGGCGGAAGCAAACCTGTCCGCCGTATTCTCGGCATACTCTGTAATCATGCTGTAGATAGTATCACGCATACTCTCTCCATCCAGTACTCTGCGCCTCTCTCCATAGATGATCTCTCTTTGTTCATTCATCACCTGGTCATATTCCAGCAAATTCTTTCGTATCCCGAAGTTATTACTCTCTATTTTTTTCTGTGCTTTCTCAATTGCGCCGGAGAGCATTTTATGTTCAATCTGTTCCCCATCTGCCACTCCCAGTGCATTAAAAACTCCCATCAGTCTCTCTGAACCGAACAGCCGGAGCAGATCGTCCTCCAATGAAATATAGAAACGGGATTCTCCCGGATCTCCCTGACGTCCGGAACGGCCGCGCAGCTGGTTATCAATACGCCTGGATTCATGGCGTTCTGTACCGATAATTTTCAAACCGCCAGCCTCTCTTGCCGCTTCGTCCAACTTAATATCTGTACCACGCCCTGCCATGTTTGTCGCAATAGTAACGGCACCGTGCACACCTGCGTCCGCAACGATCTGTGCCTCTAATTCATGGTATTTCGCATTCAATACATTATGCTTGATTCCTTCTTTTTTCAGCATTTTACTTAAAAGCTCAGAAACTTCAATTGTGATCGTGCCGACTAAAACCGGCTGTCCTCCTGCGTGCGCCTCCTTAACTGCCTCTACTACCGCCTCATATTTTTCACGTTTTGTCTTGAATACTGCGTCGTCTAAATCTTTTCTCTGCACCGGCATATTTGTCGGTATTTCAATAACATCCATGCCATAAATGTCACGGAATTCTTTTTCTTCTGTGAGTGCAGTACCCGTCATACCACTTTTTTTGTCAAATTTATTGAACAGATTCTGGAAAGTAATGGTCGCCAGCGTCTTGCTTTCTCTTCTGACTTTTACATGTTCTTTTGCCTCAATCGCCTGGTGTAACCCATCAGAATACCGTCTCCCCGGCATGATACGCCCTGTAAATTCATCGACGATCATGACCTCTCCTTCTGCCGTTACGACATAATCCTGATCCTTGAACATCAGATTATGGGCGCGCAGCGCAAGAATAATATTATGCTGGATTTCCAGATTTTCCGGATCTGCAAGGTTTTCAATGTGGAAAAACTTCTCGACTTTTTTTACACCGTCTTCTGTTAAATTTACTGCCTTTTCTTTCTCATTGACGATATAATCTCCTGTCTCCTCAATCTCCTCGCCCATAATTGCGTTCATCTTAGAAAACTCGCCGCTTGCCTCGCCTCTCTCTAACTGGCGTGCCAGAATATCACAGGCTTCATATAACTTTGTAGACTTACTGCTCTGTCCAGAAATAATCAAAGGTGTTCTCGCTTCATCAATCAGAACCGAATCTACCTCGTCAATAATAGCAAAGTGGAGTCCTCTTTGTACAAGCTGCTCTTTATATATCACCATATTGTCTCTCAAATAGTCAAATCCCAGTTCGTTATTTGTCACATAGGTAATATCACAGTTGTATGCGGCGCGGCGTTCGTCATTGTCCATTCCGTTTAAGACAACACCTACCGTCAGACCTAAGAATTCATGTACCTTCCCCATCCACTGGGCGTCACGGTTTGCCAGGTAATCATTGACTGTGACAATGTGAACTCCTTTTTCTTCCAATGCGTTCAAATATGCTGGAAGCGTGGATACAAGGGTTTTTCCTTCTCCTGTCTTCATCTCCGCGATTCGTCCCTGATGAAGGATAATCCCGCCGATCAGCTGCACCCTGTAGTGCCGCATGCCAAGCACTCTGCCTGCCGCTTCTCTGACTACTGCATAAGCCTCCGGCAGAATATCGTCAAGCGTCTCTCCGTCTTGCAACCGCTGCTTAAACTCCCGCGTTTTTTCTTTTAGCTCTGCATCGGACAACGCTTTCATATCCGGCTCCAGTGCCTCAATCCGGTCCACAATCGGATAGATACGCTTTAATTCGTTCTCACTATGTGTCCCGAAAATCTTCTCTACTAAACCCATAATCTGCAATTTACTCCTTGTTTAAATTTACTCTACGCTACATTTTATCACTAACGATCGCCTAATTCAACCAATTCATAACTTGTTCATAATTCCTTTACAGCTTTGCAATAATGTGATAAGGGACTTTTCCTCCAAACAAGTCCAGCGCACTCCCTATGGTAAAATCCAGCCTGCCTTCACATTCCTTTTCAAATTCTTTTAACTCCTCCATGCTTGCAATACCTCCTGCATAAGTAACCGGACAGGAGGTATGTTCTTTTAATATACGTACCAGTTCTCTGTCAAATCCTGCCGCTTTTCCTTCCACATCTACTCCATGAACCAAAAACTCATCACAGCTTCCAGCAAGGCGGTACAGCACCTGCTCCGATAATATTACATCGGTAAATTTCTGCCACCTGTCTGTCACAATATAGTAGTCTTTTCCTTTTCTGCGACAGCTTAAATCCAAAACCAGACGCCTTTTTCCAATTTTTTTCACCAGCTTTTCCAGATTCTCCTGGTGGAATTTTCCTCCCGAAAACACATAAGAGGTAACAATCACATGACTTGCCCCGGCTTCTATGTAATCTGCCGCATTCTCCTGCGTAATTCCCCCGCCTATCTGCATGCCTCCGGGATAGGCGCGAAGCGCTGACAGCGCCTGCTGTTTTGACGCTTCAAAATATGCGGACTCCTTGGAATTTAAAAGAATAATATGCCCGCCCTTTAATCCGTCTCTTTTATATAACTGCGCATACCATGCAGCGCTTTGTTCTGAGGAAAAATTCGTCACCGCTTCATTTCCCTCGTCTTTTAAGCTTCCCCCGACAATCTGTTTCACTTTTCCGTTATGTATATCAATACATGGCCTGAATTTCATTGCTTTCTCCTTTTCCCTCTAGATTAAACCTGTCACTATATTAAGTCGTATGAATCATCTGCTCTACCGTAAAAGAATGATTTTCAAAGGTAAGCTGTACAATTCCGCAATTACCAATAAAACGATATTCCGCGCCGTCCATATAGGAAATTGCTGTCAAAAATCTTTTAATCGCCATACCGTGTGTTACCACAAGTATTGTATTTCCTTTTTCAGATTCAGCAATTTCTTTCATAGTATGATATATACGTTCGGTAAAAGCATCTAGATCTTCTCCACCGAATTGTACAAAATAATCGCCATAAGGATACGATGGATTTTCACAATTCGGTGTTGCTTCTTTTGTTCCCAGATTGATTTCTTTTAATCCTTTAAGACGCTTGTAAGGCATATCAGAAATTAATTCAGCAGTGTCACAGGCTCTCTCTGCCGTAGAACTATATACGGAGTCAAATTGAATATGGCGGTTCACAAACCAGGATTTTGCTGCCAATGCCTGCCGGATTCCTTCTTCTGTTAAAGGCGAATCGCTGTATCCCTGATTCGCGTCCATCACATTGAATAAAGTCTGCCCATGCCGCATTAAATAAATTGTTTTCACCATTGCAAATCCTTTCTATATTTCTATACATTATATCACGACATTAAAATACCGTCATTTCTTTTTGTAACCAGGAGAAACAAAATTTCCTATACGTTCAACGCGACACCTCGGACAGGTCACGGCAAAGCCGTTCGCTGTCCGTCGTCCGGCAAATGCTTACTCGTGCAAGCACAGCAACCCCTTTCCGGACTTATCGCACAAAAAATAGAAGGGGTAGCTCCCCTTCTATCGGTTTTCCTCTGTTGTTTTTTCCACACCGTTATTTTCTGTCATGTCATCAGCCGCTTTGTCCACGTCATCTGTGATGTCGTCTGTCACATCATCTACTCCGTCAGTCACATCATCTACGGCATCGTTGACAATCCCGTTGCCCTTGTCAGATTTATCGTCTGTATCTGTTCCCTTTGTTGCATCATTTACATTGTCCTCTGTCTTTGTCTGATCTGCGCCATTGTCTGCATCTTTTTCACTGCCGCATGCCGTCGCTGTACTTAATACTACCGCGCAGAGAGCAAGAAGCAGAAATTTTTTCATTCTTTTCATAAGAATCTCTCCCTTTCCATAAAATATTGTGTCCCTTAATTTGCAGGACATGTATGTTCTACTGTCCTTTAGAGTATACCTTATCGGGCGAAGCCCGCCTTCCCGAAGGGAATGTATTACGGTATGTCTTTTAGGGTATAACATTAATATCCACACAAATTTCCTTGTTTATGCATCAGGAGAAAACTTTTTTTATTTTACGCCTTTTCTTAGCTTTTCCATAGCGCGCTCTTCAATCTGCCGCACCCGTTCTCTGGTCACATGCAGTACCTTTCCTACCTCTTCTAAAGTGCATGCTTTCCCGCCTTCCAGGCCAAAACGCATTTTTATGACTTCCTGCTCTCTTGGGCTGAGCATATTCAACAGTTCTTTCACTTCTTCTTTCTGTACAAGAAGATTCATTGCTTCCTCCGGAGTCTGCTCTGCCTTATCTTCCACCAAATCTGACAGACTGGTATCCCCTTCTTCCCCTATAGGGGTTTCCAGTGAAACTGGTGTCTGAAGGTAACTTAAAATTTCTTTTACATATTCCTCTGTTTTATTCTCTAATTTCTGTGCAATCTCTGCCGCAGTTGCCTCTCTTCCCAGCTTCTGCTGGAGCTCTTTTCGGATTTTCTGGACTTTTTTCATGCTTTCTGCCACATGAACCGGAACACGGATCTCCCGCGCCTGCTCATCTAAAGCCCGCATTATTGCTTCTTTTATCCACCACGAAGCATAAGTGGAAAACCGGTTTTCCTTTGTATAGTCATATTTTTCCACAGCGCGCATCAACCCCAGATTTCCTTCCTGAATCAAATCCAGAAAGGAAAGCCCTCTTCCGGTATAATGCTTCGCTATAGAGACAACCAGACGCAGGTTTCCCTCCTCTAATTTTCTCTTTGCTTCTTTATCTCCCTGTGCACTTTTTTGCCCCAGCACACGCTCCTCTTCTTCCGTCAGAAGAGGAATCTGTCCGATTTCTTTTAAGTAGATTTTCAGAGGCTCTGTCGCTTCCACATCTTCTGGAATCGTAATCTCCTGCTCTATTTTGTCATCCATAAATCATAATCTCCATTATAATTTTTCCACAATTCTTCCGCTTCTATATGCCAAAAGAAGTGATTCCAAATCTTTCACTTGTTCCTTTAATTCTTTTCCAATATCTGTATCTCCTACAAGACGGCGTTCTAATACTCTTTTTACCACCATCATCTCAGAGTGTATATCACTTTCCTTTTGGATAGCCGCTTCTGTAGACTCAAAGGGCTCGTGCGCCACAAGAAGAAGCCCATAAGAATTGTAAATTAACGTATACCCTGCGATTCCGGTTTCTTTCTGATATGCCTTGGAAAATCCTCCATCGATTACCATTACTTTTCCATTACATTTGATCGGACTCTCTCCATCTTTTCTCTTTACCGGAACATGTCCGTTTACAATGTGTGCTTTCTCCGGATTCAGGCCAAATTCTTTCATAATTGTGTCCACAACCTGTTCATTTTCCAGAAGGAAATAGTATGGGTTCTTTTTTTCCACATGTGTTTCTTTCTCTGCCAGGAAATACCGTTCAAAGGTCGCCATCTTATTCTTTCCAAACAGCGGAGAATCCGGATGCAGCCAGATATACCACATTGCGTCTCTGCCGTTTTGCTTCTCCTGCTCATGTAAGGCAAAAAAACCTTTCCGTATATAACTGTCCAGAGCGTCGTATAGTCTCTTTCCTTTATACTTCTTTCCGAACAGCTCTACTTCTTTTAAGCTTCCATCTTCATTAAGAGGCACACAGCCATGATAGAGCAGATTATTGTTGTATACTTTATACAGACCTCCCTTTGCAAGAAGGAGCCGCATATGCTCCTGCAGCTTTTCACAGCCTGTAAATGCCCGTTCCAGCCGTTCCATAATATCCTCTTCTTCTTCACTTAACATATAAGGATTCTTAGGATCGATCGTAGGAAAATTGGTATCCAGCAGTCCGTACTCTTTTCCATCCAGCATAATGGTACCTTTTTCATAATTGATTTTATCCAGAAGCGCACGCTCTTCTAAATGGAAGTCTTTCTGCTGGGCTATAATCTGCCCTTCTACCTTAAATTGAATGATAGAGATTGCCTTATGCATACGCAGATCCATCTCCATCTCCGCTTTATTCGGTTTCTCCGGCCCCTTTAATTTAAAACAAGTACATGGATCATCCTGATACGTCCGAAGCGCAAACGTAGCCAGCGGCAGAAGATTGATTCCATATCCATCCTCCAGAATATCCAAATTCCCATAACGCGCACAGATACGTATCACATTAGCAATACACCCTCTTTGCCCTGCTGCGGCCCCCATCCACAGCACGTCATGGTTTCCCCATTGTATGTCCAAAGAATGGTAAGTTGCCAGCTTGTCCATAATAATATGCGGCCCTGGCCCTCTGTCATAAATATCGCCTACGATATGTAAATGATCTACAACCAGCCGTTGAATCAGCCCTGAAATCGCCTCAATAAATTCTTCTGCTCTTCCTATGCGGATAATCGTCATAATAATCGAATTATAATAGGACTCTTTGTCATTGATCTCTGCTTTCTCTGTAATGAGCTCCTCGATTACATAGGCAAAATCCTTAGGCAGTGCTTTTCTTACTTTGGACCGAGTATATTTACTCGCTGCACGCTTGCTTACTTCGATCAGGCGGTATAAATTAATCTTATACCAGTCCTCCATATTGCTTTCTGTTTTCTTCACCAGCTCCATCTTTGCTTTTGGATAATAGATCAAGGTGGCAAGAGACTGCTTGTCTCTTGAACTTAAAGTATTACCAAAGACATCATCGATCTTTCTTCTGACAGAACCTGAACCATTTTTCAAAACATGGGCAAATGCTTCGTATTCTCCGTGAATGTCTGTAAGGAAATGTTCCGTTCCTTTGGGCAGGTTTAAAATTGCCTGCAGGTTGATAATTTCCGTAGACGCTGCCGCAATCGTAGGATATAAATCCGACAGTCTCTCCAAATATTTTGTCTCCAGCTCTTTCATGGATTCCTCCCTAATATAAAACCAGTTATCTGTTAAAACGCAATCACATCTCCCATGTCATACATGCCGCTTGTCTTTCCCTTCAAAAACTTTGCCGCCTCCACTGCGCCCTTTGCGAATACGCTTCTGGAATATGCTGTATGCTTAAACTCAATCACTTCATCTGTACCCGCAAAAAACACTTCGTGCTCTCCTACAATCGTTCCTGCTCTCACAGCAGAAATACCTATTTCTTTGCTGTCCCGTTTTTTTCTCGCCTGGCTTCTGTCATAGACGTAGGTATATGCATTGTCCAGCGCCTCATTCATGGAATCTGCCAGCGCCAGAGCTGTGCCGCTTGGTGCATCCAGCTTCTGATTATGATGTTTTTCCACCAGCTCCATATCATATCCGGCAGGAGCCAACACTTTTGCTGCTTCTTTTAACAATTTCAACAATAAATTGATCCCCATAGACATATTTGCAGACTTTAATACCGCAATCTTATGAGATACTTTATCCACCTTCTCTAACTGTTCTTCGGAAAGTCCAGTTGTACACAATACAACGGGCAGCTTCTTTTCCTCGCAGTAGTCCAGTAACGCATCTGCTGCCTTTGCATTGGAAAAATCAATCACCACATCGGCTTTAACATCACACGTTTTGATGTCCTCAAACACCGGATATTCATTCATTGTCTCTGTGTATGTGTCGATTCCCGCTACAATCGCTGCTTCTGCATCACTCTTCACGATTTCTGTAATCATTCTTCCCATTTTCCCATTGCAGCCATGTAAGATTATTTTAACCATATTTGCTCCTCCTTATGTTCCGGTGTCTGTATTCACCGATACTGTCAAAAAAAGGATACCACATTTGAGTTCTTTCCTCAACATTGATATCCTTTTCACAAATAGGCTCTATTCTTCTTCGTTTAAACATTCCAGCTTGCTGACAGACACTTCATATGCTGTCCTTACTTCTGTCTCTGTTTCTGATAATTTTTTTACATAATCCCTGCTCTGAATCCGCCCAAGCACCTGCACATGCTCTCCCACTTCGAATCCAGATGCATACCTTGCATTCCTCCCCCAGCAGATACATGGAATATAGTCTGATTTTCCGTAGGGGCGGTTTACCGCAAGTAGCAAATCCGCAATCTCTCTTCCTAGAGGTGTTTTTCTGTAAACCGGCTTTTTGCAGATATATCCTTCTAAAAGAATATAGTTTGTCTTAGCGCCGTCTGGTTCTTCCTCAATGAATTCTACTTCTCTCGCAAACACAGACAGCACCAAGCGATTTTTCTGTTCCTCATGGCGGTTATAGGAGCGAAACTGTCCGGATACCATAATAAAGGCCCCTCTGTAGTCCTGTGTCACATCAATCAATCGTTCTGAAACCATAAGCGGAATCCGGTCATTTGAATTACTTAAGCGTCTGACCAGAACATCCACCATATAGAAGCCCTCCCCGAACACTTCGTGGCTGTATGTAAATGTAGAAGCCACCTCGCCTATAATTGTCACCTGGTTGTTCTCAATAATCTTATCTGACATAATTTGTAGTTCTCCCTTCCTCTGTTTGGTATTTTTGAGTCAATACTAAGTTTATGAAGGGTATCTCTTATTTAGAACAGATATACCTTAAGAATCCTTCGACAAAAAGAGCCAGTCTTTTTATCCCCCTTGTAAATTTTCTATTTTATGATAGAATAATACAGTTGTAAAAATAAAACCTGAATATTGGATAAAGAAAGAGTGTTATTTATGAAAACAAAACGTGAAGATATTAGAAATATTGCGATCATCGCCCATGTAGATCATGGTAAAACTACCCTGGTGGACGAGCTGCTCAAGCAGAGTGGTGTTTTTCGTGAAAATCAGGAGGTTGCGGAACGGGTCATGGACTCCAATGATATTGAACGGGAACGTGGAATTACCATTTTGTCCAAAAATACTGCTGTATTTTACAATGGAGTGAAAATCAACATCATCGATACCCCCGGACATGCCGATTTCGGAGGAGAAGTCGAGCGCGTGCTGAAAATGGTAAACGGTGTCGTCCTGGTAGTTGACGCCTTTGAGGGAGCTATGCCACAGACAAAATTTGTATTGCGCAAAGCACTCGAACTAAATCTTCCAGTGATTGTCTGCATTAATAAAATTGACCGTCCGGAGGCAAGGCCTGACGAGGTCATCGACGAAGTGCTGGAATTATTCATGGACTTAGATGCTTCTGATGAACAGTTGGACTGTCCTTTTGTCTATGCTTCCGCCAAATCTGGCGTTGCCGTTCTGGACTTAACGGATGATGAAAAGGATATGAAACCTCTCTTTGAAACGATTATCGACTATATTCCAGCTCCCGAAGGAGATCCGCAGGCTCCTACCCAGGTGCTTATCAGTACCATTGATTATAATGAATATGTGGGCCGCATTGGTGTCGGCAAAGTCGACAATGGTACTATCGCCGTCAATCAGGAAATGCTACTTGTCAACCACCACGATCCAGATAAACAGGAAAAAGTAAAAATCAGTAAGCTCTATGAATTCGATGGTCTGAATAAAGTAGAAGTAAAAGAAGCCGGTATCGGATCCATTGTCGCTATCTCCGGTATTTCTGACATTGCTATCGGGGACACGCTCTGTTCTCCTGAGAATCCACAGGCGATTCCGTTTCAGAAAATATCAGAGCCTACTATCTCTATGCAATTTATCGTCAACGACAGTCCTTTTGCAGGACAGGACGGGAAATATGTCACCTCCCGCCATATCAGAGAGCGTCTTTTCAGGGAGTTGAACACAGATGTCAGCCTTCGCGTGGAGGAGACGGAAAATGCGGACAGCTTCAAGGTATCAGGCCGCGGCGAGCTCCATCTGTCTGTCCTGATAGAAAACATGCGCCGCGAAGGATATGAGTTTGCAGTCAGCAAGGCAGAGGTACTTTATAAAACAGACGAAAATGGGAAAAAGTTAGAGCCAATGGAGCTTGCCTATGTAGATGTGCCCGAAGAATTTACTGGAACCGTAATAGACAAATTAAGCCAGCGAAAAGGAGAGCTTCGAAATATGGGCGCCTCAAATGGAGGCTACACCCGCCTGGAATTTTCCATTCCCGCCCGAGGACTGATTGGATACCGCGGCGAATTTTTGACTGACACAAAGGGAAATGGAATTTTAAATACGACCTTTGACGGGTATGCTCCCTATAAAGGGGATATTCAATACCGGAAGCAAGGGTCTCTTATTGCCT
Source organism: Mediterraneibacter flintii (assembly GCF_055387595.1). Classification (NCBI taxonomy): domain Bacteria; kingdom Bacillati; phylum Bacillota; class Clostridia; order Lachnospirales; family Lachnospiraceae; genus Mediterraneibacter; species Mediterraneibacter flintii. Next base: position 1,434,866 of record NZ_AP031405.1, on the reverse strand, counting down.
TTGAGACAGGCGAATCTGTAACTTATGGATTGTACAGCGCCCAGGAACGTGGTACATTATTTATAGGGCCCGGTGAAAAAGTATATGCGGGTATGGTAATCGGACAGAATGGAAAGGCAGAGGATATTGAGCTAAACGTCTGCAAAACCAAGCATCTTACAAATACTCGCTCTTCCAGCGCTGACGAAGCGCTTCGCCTTACTCCGCCGCGTATTTTAAGCCTGGAACAGGCGCTCGACTTTATCGATACAGACGAGCTTCTGGAAGTAACTCCTAAATTTCTGCGGATTCGAAAAAAAATTCTGGACTCCAGAATGCGTAAGCGCAGCAATCTGAAATAAAGCTCTGCACGTTTTCGCTTCGCCATGCCGCGTCCGCAAAAGACAGTTGATGAAAGGAAACTCTTTATGAAAAAATATGCAAAAGCATTTCTCAAAAGTCTGACCACTGCCTTGGAATATATTATTGCGGCGCTGCTGGCAGGCGGAATCATCATTATGATCGTGCAGGTGGTGGGAAGCTTCAGCCACCTGACAGACATCAGTAAATATCCAAATTACGAAGATCTACTCACCGTATGCTTCAATTTAATCATCGGTGTAGAGATGATTCGTATGTTGTACCTGCACACACCGATAACCGTTTTCGAAGTCCTTCTTTTTGCGATTGCACGGCAGGTTATCATCGATCACTCTTCTCCTGTCAACAGCCTGCTCGGTGTAATCGCCATTGCCATTTTGTTTGCGACCAGAAAATTTCTCTTTGTAACCTTTGACGAGGCGGAAAAAACGATCTTTCGCGCCAATCAGAAAGTACGACATGTCAATCGGCTCATCCATGTAAATATTCCATATGAAAATGACGAAACTCTGTTGGATGTAATCACAAAAAAATTGAAAGAGGAAGATACAGAAATTGGAACAGGCGCATGTACGTATTTTTCTGATTTTGGTCTCCGTGTTGCCAAAATTACAGATGGAAAAATCACCCGAATTGAAGTGATTCGTTCTATACATTAGACAGGTTTCATGCTATAATATCTACATAATACAAACAGATTTTTTCTTTCTGCTTGTATAATATGAACAAAAGGAGTTGAGCAGCATGAATTTTATTATCAGTGGTAAAAACATTGAAGTGACTCCCGGATTAAGGGATGCCATCGAACAAAAATTAGGAAAACTTGAAAGGTATTTCACTCCTGAAACAGAAATTATCGTAACTCTCAGTGTGGAAAAAGAACGTCAGAAAATCGAAGTCACGATTCCTGTCAAAGGAAACATCATCCGTTCCGAACAGACAAGCAATGACATGTATGTGTCTATCGATCTTGTCGAGGAGGTAATCGAACGTCAGCTTCGCAAATACAAGAACAAGTTAGTTGCAAAAAGTCAGGGACATCCTACCGCTTCTTCCTCCGGAAATAATTTTAAAAAGGAATTTTTTGAATCTGAGGAAGATTCCATCGAGGATGATGAAATCCGCATCGTAAGAACAAAACGCTTTGGCATCAAGCCAATGTATCCAGAAGATGCATGTATTCAGATGGATCTTCTCGGACATAGCTTCTTCGTTTTCTGCAACGCTGAAACAGAAGAGGTAAATGTCGTATATAAACGTAAAGATGGTTCCTTTGGTCTGATTGAACCAGAATTTGCATAAGAAGATGAAATATAGTAAAGAAGCCGGATCTGCTTACGCTGATCCGGTTTTTTGTTTCTTACTCCTCTTCTAATATTTCTGTCTTTTGATTCACTTTAGCAAACCAGCATGTCCCGATTCTCTCTATCTGTGCTTTCCCGTTCGTCCCCTCTGTAATCTCAAAGCGCAGTCTCTTTTCTCTTTCTTTTTCCTCTAAAGCAATCAGCTCCACCTGTTCTGCATAGCTTGTTTCTATCACAGGCACGCTGTCTTTTCCCAGAATATACTGAATTTTTCCAAGCCCATTATAATCTGTTCGGATTTTTAGTTTAAATCCTTTTATTTTGGTAATAATCGTACTGTGAGCAAGCCCCTCCTTACATGCAGAGGAATATGCCCGTACGAGCCCGCCTGTTCCAAGAAGTGTTCCGCCAAAATACCTTGTCACCACAACCAATACATTATATAATTTTTGTCCCCTGATTACCTCGAGGATCGGCTTTCCCGCAGTGCCTCCTGGTTCTCCGTCATCACTAAACCTCTCTGTCACCTGTTCTGTTCCAATTACATATGCCCAGCAGTGGTGTCTTGCATCCCAGTACTGCTTCTTTATGTTTTCTAAGGCTTCTGTCGCTTCCTCTTCAGAGGAGACCGGAAATACCGCTGCAATAAAACGGGATTTTTTCTCTGTAATTTCCGCAGAGGCTCCCTGATATACTGTCTGATAACGTTCCAAACTACCAACCTCATTTCTTTTCTGCTATTAACACTATACCAGACTTGAAAAAAACTACAAGAATTTCTTAAGATTTACTTAGAAATGTGAAGATTTTATTTTTTTCTTTATTTAGATTGGCAAATTTGCTATAATCATAAGAGTGATTCTACACGCCGGAATATTTTCGGCGTCTCATCGTCACAGACGGTTGTTTCTGTCTGTGTTTTATCGCCCCCAGGCGTATATAAGGAGGATTTGACATGAATTACGGAAAAGAGAATCTTTCCAAGAGGAAGAAAAATATCTCTTCTAAAAAGAACATGAAGAAGAAACGGGTAGGTGTCCGGGTATTTAAGTCAGTAATCATCTGTGTGCTTCTTATCGGTATTATCGGCATAGCCGGAGCCGCTTTTTTTGCTAAGAAAATCATAGATGATACACCGAAAGTCACTCCCGCAGATATTAAGCCGCAGGGATATACCACTTTTGTATATGCTAAGGACGGTACGGAATTGGAACAGTTCAAGGAATCCGGATCCAACCGTGTGTATAAGACAATCGATGAAATTCCAGAATATCTGGCAAATGCTTTTGTCGCAATTGAGGACGAGCGATTTTATGAGCATAACGGAATCGACTTGCAGGGAATTTTAAGAGCCGCTGTTGTCGGGGTTACTTCCGGCGGTGATTTTTCACAAGGAGCCAGTACTTTAACCCAGCAGCTTATCAAAAACAATGTATTTCCTAATTTTACAGAAGAGAAAACTTTTTATGACCGGTTGGAAAGAAAGCTGCAGGAGCAATATCTCGCCGTTGAGATTGAACGGCAGATGAGCAAGGACGAAATTTTGGAGTCCTACATGAATACGATCAATCTGGGACAGAGTTGTCTGGGAGTTCAGGCAGCCTCCAAACGGTATTTTAACAAGGACGTCTCAGAGCTGACACTCTCTGAATCCACAGTGATCGCAGGTATCACGCAGAATCCTACTTACTATGATCCTGTTACAAATCCGGATCACAATGCCAAACGGCGGGAAGAGGTTCTGCAAAAAATGCTGGATCAGGAATATATTACACAGGCAGAATATGAGGAAGCCCTGGCAGATCCAGTATATGAACGTGTACTGCAGACAGCGCCGGCTTCTGATGCAACCCCTTACTCCTATTTCTCTGATGCCTTGGCTGAACAAGTCATCCAGGATTTAATGGATAGAAAAGGCTTTACGGAGACACAGGCGCACAATGCTTTGTACAGCGGCGGGCTTACCATTACAGCAACCCAGGATCCCACTATACAGCAGATCTGTGATGAGGAAGTAGCAAATGTAGGCGATTATCTGGGCGTATGGGAATACGGACTTGATTATGCGCTGACAATCACCCGCGCAGATGGTACAGTGGAAAACTACAGTAAAGAAATGCTTGGAGAGTATATCGGCTCTGCATGGGGACGCGAATATCCTCTGGTATTTTATTCAGAAGATGAGGCAAACAGTGCTATCGCCGAATATAAAGGTACTTTGAATATTGCGGAGGGCGATATCGTAGATGAACGGATTGATATTACACCACAGCCGCAGGCTTCTGTCGTTCTGATGGATCAGTATACAGGAGAGATAAAAGCAATTGTCGGAGGACGTGGGGAAAAGAAGGCAAGTCTTTCTCTGAACCGTGCCACTGACTCTCCCAGACAGCCTGGTTCCTGTTTCAAGGTTCTCTCTACCTATGCTCCTGCATTGGACAGCGCAGGTTATACACTTGCAACTATGATTGACAATAAAGGGCCGTTTACCTACAAGGACGGCAATAAGGCAAATAACTGGGACAACGTATACCCAGGACAGTCCACTGTCCGCTACGCTATCGAACATTCCATCAATGTCTGCGCCGTAGAGACTCTGACTGCAATTGGTGAACAGACAGGCTATGACAAGCTGATTGATTTCGGATTTACAACATTGGTAGACGGCAATGATGACAACTATCCTAACATGACAGATGTACAGCAGGCTACTGCATTAGGAGGTATCACACGGGGTGTCTATAATACAGAGATGACCGCCGCTTATGCTTCTATCGCAAATAACGGTGTATATACAAAGCCCATTCTGTATACGCAGGTACTTGACCATGACGGAAATGTCCTGCTGGACAATACAACACCCGATACACATCAGGTACTCAAGGATTCGACTGCAGCCCTCCTTACCAGTGCTATGAAAGACGTTATCGAAAAGGGTACCGGTACTCCGGCAAGGTTGAACAGCATGCCTGCTGCCGGCAAGACAGGTACGACCGAGAACAGTACAGACTTGTGGATCTCTGCTTATACTCCATATTATACCTGCTCTGTATGGGGTGGATATGATGAAAACAAACCGATGGACAGTATCAGTCAGTCCTGGCATATGACGTTGTGGAAAAATATTATGGATCGTGTCCACGAGGGACTGGAGTATAAAGACTTTTCAATGCCGTCCTCCGTAGAACAGAAAACAATCTGTACGAAGACAGGACTGCTGGCAGTAGACGGTTGCCCTTCCCTGACCGAATATTTTGCAAAGGGTACAGTTCCGACACAGAGCTGTTCCGGACATAAGTCAGAATCTGATGATTCCGAGAAAGATAAGGACGATGATAAGGACACCTCTGATACCGGTGATACCAACAACGGAGATACAGGAAACGAAACCGGCGGCAGTGATTCCGGTGGTGAAACTGGTGGCGGCGACTCCGGTGGCGATACTGGCGGTGGTGACTCTGGCGGTGGAACCGGTGGCGGCGATTCCGGTGGCGATACTGGCGGCGGAGACTCTGGTGGAGGAACCGGCGGTGGTGACTCTGGTGGAGGAACCGGCGGTGGTGACTCTGGCGGTGGTTCTGGAGAAGGAACCGGACAATAGACCGTTTCTATTTCTAATAATATATGACTCATGCAAAAACCTCCTGACGGTAAATCCGCCAGGAGGTTTGTCACCTATTTATATAACTTTTTCAGCGTGCAAAGCATACTACTTACTGTATATTCATCCTAAATGTCATCCATCATCAATTTAGCTGCTCCGCAGATACCTGCGTCATTCCCCAGTTTTGCCAGCACAAATTTCACATTTTTATTTGCAAAGAAGGCATGTTCTCTGTATGGTCCCTCAATGAATGAGATGAGTATTTCTCCTGCCTTTGACACTCCGCCGCCGAGCACAATCACTGCCGGATCTGTCACCGCTGCAAGATTTGCCAGTCCCCAGCCCAAATATTCTCCAAACTGAGTCGCAATCTCCTGCGCCGCTTCATCTCCTGCTTTGACCGCATCAAATACCTCTTTTGCGGAAAGTGTTTTCTCACGCAGCACTGTATGTTTCTCAAATGTCTGCAGCTTCTTTTTCGCCAGACGCACGATTCCGGTAGCCGAAGCGTACTGCTCCAGGCATCCATGATTTCCGCAGCCACAGCTATCTGTCTCACTGTAATTCACACAGATATGTCCTATTTCTCCGCCGGCTCCATGTGCTCCTGTTAATATCTTCCCATTTACAATCACTCCGCCGCCTACTCCGGTTCCCAGCGTTACCATGATAAGGTTCTCTTCTCCTTCTCCGCCGCCTTTCCACATTTCTCCCAGGGCTGCCACATTCGCATCATTTCCAGCTTTTACTTTCAGGCATGTCAGTCCTTCCAGCTCTTTCTTCACTTCCTTATACTTCCACCCCAGGTTTGCGCTTCCATTGACGACTCCGTCTTCTGTCACAGGAGCAGGCACGCCTACCCCAATCCCTATGATTTCTGCTTTCTGTATGCGGCGCTCTTCCATTTTTTTCAAAACTGCTTCCGCGATGTCAGGAAGAATCGCCTCTCCTTCCTTTTCTGTGCGGGATACAATTTCCCACTTATCCAAGATCGTGCCATCTTCCCCAAAAAGTCCTATTTTTACTGTAGTTCCGCCGATATCTACTCCGAAACAATATCTCATGTCTGCTCTCCTATCTTTTTTTTGCCAGATTTTCCTGCACACGTTTATACAGCTCCTGCGCGGCATTGTAACCCATTTGTTTCTGTCTGTGGTTGACTGCCGCAGATTCTACGATAATGGCAAGATTCCTGCCCGGGCGAATTGGAATGCTGTGGCATACAACTCTGTTCCCAAGAAATTCCGTATAATTTTCTTCCAATCCCAAACGGTCATATTCTTTTTCTCTGCTCCAATCCTCCAGTGTAATCACCAGATCAATGTTCTGTGTCTCCCTTACACTTTGAACACCGAACATAGATTTCACATCCACAATTCCAATTCCCCGCAATTCAATGAAATGTCTCGTGATGTCTGGAGCCGAGCCTACCAGAGTATCGTCGCTTACCTTGCGGATCTCCACCACGTCGTCTGTGACAAGACGGTGCCCTCTTTTAATCAATTCGAGCGCCGCTTCACTTTTTCCAATTCCGCTTTCTCCCATAATCAAAACTCCTACGCCGTAAACATCTACTAATACGCCGTGAATAGAAATACAGGGAGCCAGTTTTACATTCATCCAGCGGATAATTTCTGCCATAAAATCAGAAGTCTGCTTGGACGTTGTCAAAATCGGAGTATCTTTCCTTTCTGCTTTCCTTAGCAGCTCCTCATCTGGTTCCAGATTCCGACTGAAGACAATACATGGAATCTGATGAGAAAGCAATTCCTCATACATTCTGTTCTTCTTTTCTTCTGTCAGCGTCTGTAAATATGTGTATTCTACATACCCGATTATCTGTACACGATCCGAATCAAAATGGTCAAAATATCCTGCAAGCTGCAGCGCTGGACGGTTAATATCAGGTACATGCACCTCCTTATCTGACAGACTCACATCTGGAGTAAGATTCTTCAAATCCATCTTTTCGGCAATTTCACTCAATTTAATACCTTGTCCCATTACTCTCTCCTTTCTGACGCTGCCCCTCGTTTCGGGGTAGCTCCTCGCGCTCAGTTCGACTTTGCTTCGCTTCGTCTCACTGTTCGTTGCACTCTCATAGATTCTGGATGACACCGCCCCGTCTGCTCCGCACCCGGTCGTTGTCTTCCCGATTCTGCCCCTCGTTTCGGGGTAGCTCCTCGCGCTCAGTTCGACTTTGCTTCGCTTCGTCTCACTGTTCGTTGCACTCTCATAGATTCTGGATGACACCGCCCCGTCTGCTCCGCACCCGGTCGTTGTCTTCCCGATTCTGCCCCTCGTTTCGGGGTAGCTCCTCGCGCTCAGTTCGACTTTGCTTCGCTTCGTCTCACTGTTCGTTGCACTCTCATAGATTCTGGATGACACCGCCTCGTCTGCCCCGCAGCCGGTCGTTGTCTTCCCGATTCTGCGCTCGTCGCTATGCGTTCATTATATCATTTATGAAAAAAATTGTATACGGATTCTGCGGCTTTTTCATTCATAGAGGGAATGGCGGCAAGCTCTTCTTTCTTCGCAGCCCGAATAGCGTCAAGACTCATATAATGCCGTATCAGCGCCTTTCTTCTGGCGGGGCCGATCCCTTCAATATCGTCCAGTATAGAATGTACCTGTCCCTTTCCTCTTAACTGACGGTGAAATTCAATCGCAAATCGGTGCGCTTCATCCTGAATCCTTGTAATCAGCTTAAAGCCTTCTGAAGATTTGTCAATCGGTATTTCTTCATTATGATAATACAGCCCTCTTGTTCTGTGATAATCATCTTTTACCATCCCGCAGACAGGAATATGCAGATGCAGGCTCTCCAATACCTCTAACGCAATATTAACCTGGCCTTTTCCTCCATCCATCAATATCAAATCTGGAAATACTGTAAAGTTCCCAAACTCTTTATTTTCTCTGCGTTCCTTCAATCCATGTGTGAATCTGCGGGTCAGCACTTCCCGCATACTTCCATAATCGTCTGCTCCCTGAATCCCTTTTATCTTAAACTTCCTGTAGTCGTTACGCTTCGGTCTGCCTCTTTCATATACAATCATGGAGCCGACCGATTCAAACCCATTCGTATTGGAAATATCAAACGCCTCCATCCGACTGATGCTGTCTAATCCAAGCAATGCCGAAATCTCCTTCACAGCGCCGATAGTTCTTCCTTCTTCCCGTTTCAGCCTTTCCTTATCTTTATCCAAAACAAGGCGCGCATTATTTGCGGCCAGTTCAACAAGCTTTTCTTTCGTACCCTTTTTAGGAACCCGTATAGAAAGCTTCTGCCCTCTTTTTCCACTCAGCCATTCCTCTATCAGCTCTTTGTCCTCTATCTCTTCGGGCAGCATCAATTCCCCTGGAATGAAAGGCGTTCCTGCATAATACTGTTTAATAAAGCTGTCTAAAATGCTGCATTTCTCTTCTCCCTTTGAAATCCTGAGATAGAAATGCTCTCTTCCTATAAGGCGTCCTCCTCGGATAAAAAATACCTGTACTACTGCGTCTTCTTCCTCTGTGGCGACTGCGAGAATGTCTCTGTCTTCCCCGCTGCTGTCTGTGATTTTTTGCTTCTGTGCTATTTTTTTTACACTATTTATAAGCTCTCTGTATTCAATCGCCTTTTCAAATTCCAGCTCTTCCGAAGCCGTATTCATTTTCTCTTCCAGTTCTTTTAATACGCCTTCATAATTTCCATTTAGGAAACGGATGACTTCGCTTATCGACTTTCCATATTCCTCCGGCGTAATATACCCCTGACATGGAGCGTCGCACTGCTTAATATGATAGTTCAGACAAGGACGTTCTTTCCCTGTATCCTTAGGCAAATTCCGATTACAGCTTCGGACATGGTACAGCCTGTGCAGCAAATCGAGCGTATCTCTTACAGCCTGTGTGCTGGAATACGGCCCAAAATACTTTGCCTTATCCTTCTGCATTCTCCTCGCCAGCATGACTCTGGGATACGTCTCATTTATCGTCACTTTAATAAATGGATACGCCTTGTCATCCATCAACATCGTATTATATTTCGGACGATGCTCTTTAATCAGATTGCATTCCAGAACCAGTGCCTCCAGCTCCGAATCGGTCACGATATACTCAAACCTGCGTATATGCGTCACCATTTGTTCGATCTTAACTCCTTTATTTCTGCTGCTCTGAAAATATTGACGCACCCGATTCTTCAGACTAATCGCCTTTCCTACATATATAATATTGTCTCTCTCATCGTGCATAATGTAGACGCCCGGTTTTCCCGGCAGTTTTTTTAATTCTTCTTCAATGTTAAAATTCGTATTTTCCATGTCTTTTATTATACTTTCTTTTCCTTTTCAAGACAAGAACTACTGCGATAAAACGGCATAGCCGATCTTTCTTCAGCTATGCCGTTATTCCTCTATATATCCGCAGACTTCATTGTGATTCTTCCTTCCTGCTCTGTCTCTTCTTTATCTTCCGTCTGCATTTTGTTTTCCTCTGTTTCTTCAATTCCTTTTACTTCGCGGAAAATCTGCATAAATTCCTTACCGGTGATTGTCTCTTTTTCTATAAGGAAGTCTGCGATCTTATCCAGCGCCTCCCTGTTTTCTTTGAGCAGCCTTTTTGCCTCCTCATATGCAGCCTTCAGCATTTTCATCACTTCTGCATCTATCTCGGCGGCTGTAGCATCTCCGCAGTTTAAGACTGGTCTGCCGTCTAAATAACGGTTCTGTATCGATTCTAAGCCAATTAAGCCGAATTTCTCTGACATACCGTACTGTGTTATCATTGCCCTTGCAATCTTTGTCGCCTTCTCAATGTCATTGGAGGCCCCTGTCGTCACCGTATCGAATACAATCTCTTCTGCAGCGCGCCCTCCGAGTGAGACAACCAGCATCGCTTCCAGTTCTTTCTTTGTATTAAGAAATTTCTCTTCCTCCGGCGTCTGCATCACATATCCCAGCGCTCCCATTGTTCTGGGCACAATCGTAATTTTCTGCACCGGCTCCGTATTCTTCTGCAGCGCTGTCACAAGTGCATGTCCAACCTCGTGATAGGACACGATCCGGCGCTCTTCTTTGCTCATAATACGGTCTTTCTTTTCTTTGCCGACTAAAACAACCTCTACTGCTTCAAAGAGATCCTTCTGGCTGACTACCTGTCGTCCATGCTTTACCGCATTGATCGCCGCTTCATTAATCATATTTGCCAAATCAGAACCCACTGCTCCAGATGTCGCCAGTGCAATCGCCTCTAAATCTACTGTCTCATCCATCTTTACATCCTTCGCATGTACTTTCAGCACATCGATTCTGCCCTTTAAATCTGGCTTGTCTACAATAATACGCCTGTCAAAACGTCCCGGACGCAGAAGCGCAGGATCCAGGACTTCCGGACGGTTCGTCGCCGCCAGGAGAAGCAAGCCTTTGTTCGTATCAAATCCGTCCATCTCTGCCAAAAGCTGGTTCAAGGTCTGCTCTCTTTCATCATTGCCACCCATCATTGTATCTCGCGTCTTACCGATCGCATCAATCTCGTCAATAAATACAATGCAGGGTGCCATCTGCTGTGCCTGTTTAAATAAGTCGCGGACTCTGGACGCGCCAACTCCTACATACATCTCTACGAATGCCGAGCCTGACAGGGAGAAAAACGGAACCTTTGCCTCTCCGGCAACCGCTTTTGCAAGCAGCGTCTTTCCTGTTCCCGGAGGCCCTACCAAAAGTGCACCCTTTGGCAGCTTTGCTCCAATTCCGGTATATTTTCCTGGATTATGCAGAAAGTCCACTACTTCCTGAAGGGATTCTTTTGCCTCGTCTTGTCCTGCCACATCCTGGAACGTCACGCCGGTTTCTTTTTCCACATAGACCTTGGCATTACTCTTGCCAATTCCCATCATACCGCCGCCTTTGGATACACGGCGCATCAGGAAATTAAAGAGAACAACGAGCATCAAAATTGGTATCACCAAAGTAATAAAAAGCTCAAACAGCATCGAAGAAAGGGTATCCGGAATTTTGGCGCTGAATTTTACACCTGCTTTTTCCAGGCGTTCCGTTAATCCTTCATCATTTACCACGCCTGTGTAATAGTCCGGATCCTTTTGCCTATTTCCATTTCCTTTTACGCTTTCTTCCAGTTGATTGACCAGATTACCTGTCCCACTGTCTTTTTGTGCTTCTTCCTTCTTTGTCTCTTCCTTTAGTGTGATATAAATTCTGGAAGTATCGATTGTGACTTCTTCTACTTTTTTGTCATCTACCAGCTCCAAAAATTTATCATAGCTGATTTCTTCTGGATTATTATCCTGCATCAGCGAATACAACCCCAGCACTATAAAAGTGACCAGCAGTGTCGTGACGAGAATAACGCCCCAACCCTGCCGGTTATTCTTGGGATTTTTATTATTATTCTGATTGTCCATTCTTTGCCTCCTAAATACAACTAAAGCAGGGAAAGAACAACGTATGTCCCTTCTGCTGCAACGCTATTATCATTATAAATACAGGCCACCCATAAATCAATAAAAAGATTATGAAAATATTGTAAAACCATACTATTTTATAGTATACTGGTTACGAAATATGTCATGGATTGGGGAATAGAAAAATGAAAATTGGTTTTGATAATGAAAAATATCTAAAAATGCAGTCTGAACATATCCGTCATCGGATTGACCAGTTTGACAACAAGCTGTACCTGGAATTCGGAGGCAAGCTCTTCGACGACTACCACGCTTCCAGGGTACTTCCTGGTTTTGCCCCGGACAGTAAGCTGCTTCTTTTAAAGCAGTTAAGTGATCAGGCGGAAATCGTTATCGCTATCAGTGCGAAAGATATAGACAAAAATAAAATACGCGGTGATCTTGGAATTACGTATGATTCCGATGTGCTGCGTCTGATGGACTCCTACAAAGATCAGGGACTGTACGTAAGCAGCGTCGTTATTACCCAGTTTTCCGGTCAGGACGGAGCTGTCTTATTTAAAAACCATCTGGAAAATCTAGGAATCCCTGTTTATCTGCATTATAATATAAACGGGTATCCTTCCAATATTCCGCTGATTGTCAGCGATGAAGGCTATGGCAAAAATGAGTATATAAAGACAACACGTCCTCTCGTCATTGTCACAGCCCCAGGACCTGGAAGCGGCAAAATGGCAACCTGCCTTTCCCAGCTCTATCACGAGCATAAACGCGGAATCCATGCGGGCTATGCCAAATTCGAAACATTTCCGATATGGAATCTGCCTCTTAAGCATCCGGTCAATCTTGCCTATGAGGCCGCAACCGCTGACTTAAATGATGTCAACATGATCGATCCTTTTCATCTGGAAGCTTATGGGGAAACGACCGTCAATTATAACCGCGATGTAGAAATATTTCCTGTATTGAATACCATGTTTGAAAAAATTTATGGTAAAAGCCCTTATAAGTCACCTACCGATATGGGGGTCAATATGGCAGGGAATTGTATCTGTGACGACGCAGTCTGCCGAGAAGCCTCCTGTCAGGAGATTATCCGCCGTTACTATGCCTCTTTAAATTCCTTACTTAAGGGAACCAGTACAGAGGAAGAGGCACAGAAAATTGAACTACTGATGAACCAGGCAGGTATTAACATACAGGATCGCAAGGTCGTGGGAGCAGCATTACAACGTGCAAAAGAAACAGGCGGCCCTGCTGCTGCAATGGAATTAGATAACGGAAGAATTATCACCGGCAAAACGACGAACCTATTGGGAGCTTCCGCTGCTCTCCTGCTAAATGTATTAAAAGAGCTTGCCGGCCTGGATCATGAGCTCCACATTATCTCTCCGGAATCCATTGAACCGATCCAGAAGCTGAAAGTAGATTACTTGAAAAGCAAAAACCCCAGACTCCACACTGATGAAGTCCTGATTGCGCTATCTACCAGCGCTGCATTGAGTACAGATGCACGTCTTGCCTTAAGACAGCTTCCTAAATTAAACGGCTGTCAGGCACACACCTCCGTCATGCTCTCTGATGTAGACATTAAAATTTTCAAGAAACTCGGTGTTCAGCTTACCTGTGAAGCAATCTACGAGACAGATCAAATTTATCATTAAAAAGAATACCCGGAATCTAATATTTGTATTTATCAGATTCCGGGGTTTTTTTATTTTCCTGTCTTTCTCTTTTTTTCCATTATAAATTCCATTACCTTCCACGCCGCCCATCCTGAGAAAATTCCAATCAACACTCCTGCCATCACATCCGTCGGATAATGTACGCCTACATACAGCCTGGATAGTGCTATCATTCCTGCAAAAACCAGCGCACAGATACCGTACCTTCTAGGTATAGTTCTGTATAGCGCCATCGCTCCGGAAAATGCTGCACAGGCATGTCCTGAAGGGAACGAAAAATCATGTTGGCGTTCAATCAGCAGATGGAGTCCTTCGATCGCTTCATAGGGACGTATTCGTGCTATTACATTTTTGAGAATCACATTCGTTATAACCGCGCCAAATATAAGAGCAAGTAAAACCGCCGCCCCTGCCTTCCTGGTTCTTTTAAAAATCAAAAGTAGCACGCCTATTAATATCCAAATAAATCCGCTGTCTCCTAAATGAGTCACTGTACTCCAAAATCCATTCATCCAGTCTCTGCGAAGATATTCCTGTATAAACAGAAGAATATTTTCGTCTATCTGTATTAATACTTCCATCTTTCTCCTTACTGTTCAAAATTTCCTTTGTCACTGTGTCTGACGTCTGATTTCCTGTTCTGTGAACAACGCTTCCACTGCCTCCTCATATGCATGAAAATATACAGATTTTTTTATCTTTTTTGCATACTTTTTTGAATCTGTAAATAAGGGAGCAAGATATGTCCACAGCTCCTTCATTTTAAAAAGTACCGTTTTTTCTCCGAACAAGACTTTCTGATAATTTGTATATATCTGGTCATGGAATTGCTTTAGTTCTTCTTTATCCAAATATTTTCCTCCTTGTGCCTCCCGCATTAGCGAGGGATTCATAAGAATCCCCCTGCCGCACATCATACACTCTAAGTCTGGAAACTGCTTTCTTATTCTCCGTACATCCTCCTTAGTAAAAACATCTCCATTATAGCATATTTTATTCTGCCTTTCTGTCCATGCTTTTTCAAATGCCGCTATATCCGGCTTATTTCTGTAAAAATCTTTCTGCACTCTCGGATGTATAATCAGCTCTTCCATAGGATATTGATTATAAATTTTAAGAAGCTCTGCAAATTCTTCTGAAGTTTCTACTCCAAGTCTTGTTTTAATAGAGATTTTCAGCGGGCAGCTACAAAAAATCCGTTCCAAAAACTGCTGAAGCTTCTCCGGAAATCCCAAAAATCCAGCTCCCCTCCCTTTTGTCACAACAGTGCGGGAAGGACAGCCTAAATTTAAATTCACTTCTTCATATCCATATTCTGCTAAGCGTTTTGCCGTACTTAAAAAATCTTCTACGGAATTTGTTAGTATCTGCGGAACCGCATACATTCCCTTATTATGTTCAGGAAGAAGATCCTGCTTCTCCCGCGCACTGAAATGCCCTTTCTGATTCGGGCTGATAAACGGAATAAAATATTTGTCAAATCCTCCAAAACAGTCATGTACCGCATTCCTGAATATATACCCCGTAATCCCCTCCAGAGGAGCCAAATAAAACTGCATTTTATTCTCCTTTCCCAAACGGGAAATATGTTCCGCCGTCTAGTTTCTTCATCAAAACGCATGCCACTACAGCAGCCAGCAATTCTGCAATCGGAAAGCTTATCCAGATTCCTGCTGCTCCGACAAAACCGGACAGTATAAACCCCAGAGGCAGAATAATCACCAGCTGTCTGAGTAAAGAAATAATAAGAGACTGCATTCCTTTACCCACTGCCTCAAATACACCGCATGCGATAATTCCCATAGAAGAGACTAAAAATCCTAAGGATATCAGTCGCAATGCCAGTGTTCCAGCACTTAAAAGCTCTGCGTCTGCCTGGAACATTCCCAGAATCATTTTCGGGAACCCTAAAGATAAAATCGTGCCAATGAGCATGAGCACTGCCGCTGCAAAGAGACTGTAACGGATCGTCGTCTTTACCCTCTTAATTTTTCCAGCTCCATAGTTATAGCCAATAATCGGCCGCATTCCCTGGACAATTCCGTTTGCCGGCATGTAGATAAATGTCTGGAGCTTGAAATAAATACCGAGTACCGCCACATATACTTCTGACATACCCGCTAAAATTCCATTGAGCCCTCCTACTAAAATAGACGGCATTGTCATCATCAGGGAGGACGGAATACCTACCGCATAAATCTGTTTGATTAATTTCCAGTCAAATCGTATGTACTTAGGATGGATCACAACGCCGGGGTTCTTTTTCAGATATACAATAATGTAAAGCAAAAAGGCACTGATCTGCCCAATCACTGTAGCGACTGCTGCGCCCTTAACACCCATTTCGGGAAAGCCGAACATTCCAAAAATCAGAATCGGGTCCAGAATAATATTGATAATGCATCCAGCGCCCAGAAGAAACATTGTTGTTTTCATGGCGCCTACACCCTGATAGATTTTTTCCATCGCCACTTGTAAAAGTGCCCCGAATGAGACGCACAGCACAATATATGTATAGTCACACGCTTGTGCAAATACCGCTTCATCCTGTGTGAACAGACCTAAAAATGGTTTTGTAACTAGTATTCCTGCAATCACGAACAGAATACAGTGAATCCCCGTAAGCAATATCCCCATTGTCGCGGCCTGATTTGCTCTCTGCTGGTTTTTTTCTCCCAGGCTGATAGACAAGACAGAACTAATACCTACTCCTATCCCAACCGCAACAGAAACTACGATATTCTGAAGAGGGTACGCCAGAGAAACTGCCGTAAGCGCCTGCGTCCCCAGCCTTGACACATAGATACTGTCTACAATATTATACAGAGACTGTACCAGCATCGAGAGCATCATTGGAAGAGACATTCCCATCAAAAGCGGAAATATGTCTTTCGTACCCATTTTATTGTGATCTTCTTCTTTTTTTATCTCTGCTGCCATATCTATCCACTCCTTTATCTGAACAGAGTACAAAATTACTGAATCATAACAAAGTAGGCAAGCCCACTTCAACTCCCCTGCCCCTCACTCTCTTGAGGGGCTTGTCCACTTTGCGCGCCGCCGCAATACCGCAAAGCGGTAAAATTTCCTTATTGCGGCGTGCGCATCCCGCCCGAAGGGCTTTTTATATAATAGGAAATTTATCAAAATTTCCTATTATATAAAAAACCATGTAGTCTTTGTTTTCCCATAAAACAAACAGGCTACATGGAATGATATTGGTATTGCCGACCCTGTATATTCTCTTTTCTTCCATTACAATTCTTTTTTCGATCTATGGTAGGATAGCATACAGCCCCTTCCCTGTCAAGTCTTCGTTTTCTTTTTACTTTATCCTTTTTACTTCATCTGCCTTCTTTCCTCTCGTCAAAATTTCCGGCTGCTTGTACATTTTATCTAATTATGCTAAGATTGTTGTGGTTTCTCAAAGTTTCCGGCTTTTTGCCGTGCGGAAGTCAAATATCCATGCCAGCCTGGCCGCTTGGCTCGTTGCTCGCGGGAATGAAAAGAAAGGGGAATTCTATTGCATACATTAAAATGTTTCATAAAATATTACAGTCCTTACAAGGTTGTATTCTTCATTGATTTGCTCTGTGCTGCCATGATTAGTTTTGTAGATCTGGCATATCCGCAAATTCTCCGTACATTGACAAATACTCTGTTTACAGAAGGCCGCGCCGTTATATTAAAAGCTCTCGGGCCGATTGCGCTTGCCCTGCTTGTGATGTACGTAGTCCAAAGTCTCTGTAAATATTATGTAAGCTATCAGGGGCATATGATGGGGGCTCATATGGAAAGAGATATGCGCCAGCAGCTCTTTGAGCACTATGAACGCCTTTCTTTTTCTTACTACGATCAGCACAATTCCGGACAGATGATGAGTAAGCTCGTATCCGATCTATTCGATATTTCCGAATTTGCACATCACGGGCCAGAGAATTTATTTATCTCTTTAATAAAAATCGTCGGTTCTTTCATCTTCCTGTTTCTTATTAACTGGAGGCTTGCTATTCCACTCTTATTTTTAGTTTTGTGTATGTTCCTGTTTTCTTTCAGCCAGAATAAACGCATGCAGGCAACCTTTATGGAAAACCGACGTAAAATTGGAGACGTCAATGCCAGTCTCCAGGATACGCTGGCAGGTATTCGGGTGGTGCAGTCTTTTGCCAATGAAGAAATAGAACGCAAAAAATTTCGGAAAAGCAACCATGGATTCCTTATATCCAAGCGTGCAAACTATAGCTGTATGGGCAGCTTTATGGGATGGAATCTATTCTTCCAAGGTATGATGTATCTCGTCACCCTTGTATTCGGAGGGTATCTGATTGCAAAAGGACAGATGCACGCTGCTGATCTCGCTATGTACGCACTCTATATAGGTATATTTATCAATCCCATCCAGATCCTGGTAGAGCTTACAGAAATGATGCAGAAAGGTCTGTCTGGATTCCGCCGTTTCTTAGATGTTATCGAAACACAGCCTGACATTCAGGATGCAGAGGATGCACAGCCCCTCGACAATGTGCTCGGCAGAGTTTCCTACGAGGATGTTTCTTTCCATTATAGTGATGACGATACAGCCGTATTATCCCACGTATCGTTTCAGATCCCTGCTGGGAAATCCATCGCTTTAGTCGGCCCTTCTGGAAGTGGAAAGACAACGATCTGCTCCCTCCTCCCTCGTTTTTATGACGTATCCGGCGGACGGATCACCATTGACGGAAAAGATGTGCGGAATTTGACGCTTAAAAGCCTGCGCGATCAGATTGGAATTGTACAGCAGGATGTATATCTGTTTTGCGGAACCATCAAAGAAAATATCGCATATGGAAAACCGGAGGCTTCTATGGAAGAGATCATTGCCGCGGCAAAAAAGGCGAATATCCACGACTTTATTGAAGAACTCCCAGACGGATATGACACATTTGTCGGAGAACGAGGCACCCGTCTCTCTGGCGGTCAGAAACAGCGTATATCCATTGCACGTGTTTTCTTGAAGAATCCGCCAATTCTTATTTTAGATGAAGCAACCAGCGCTCTGGACAATGAAAGTGAGCGCTTTATCCAGCAAAGTTTGGAAGAACTTGCTAAAAACAGGACTACGATCACCATTGCCCACCGTCTCTCTACCATTAAGCACGCGGATGAAATTATTGTCATTACAGAAGACGGCATAGCAGAACGTGGAACGCATGAAACTCTACTGAAAAAAGATGGTATTTATGCGCATTACTACAATATGTAATCTCTGTTTAAAACCAGAAGATATCCTATATAGAAAAGTACCAAAAGCACTCCCTGCCCTCTGGCTGTCTTTTTCTTTAAGACTGCCGGAAGGCACAGTGTCACTAAAACCAAAGCCACAAAAGGCAAATCCAGACGCATAACTGTATCTGGATAATGGATCGGATGTATAAGGGAGGACAGACCTCCGACCAGAACAAAATTCAAAATATCTGCACCGATAATATTTCCAAGAGACAGCGCTGCATGTCTCTTTTTTATTGCTATAAGGGAAGTAATCAATTCCGGCAGCGAGGTACCTACCGCCACAAATACCAGTGCAATCACGACTTCCGGAACCCCTAGCCTGTGTGCAAGCTGAGGCCCTATATCCACCAACACAGAAGCTCCTATATAGATCAATACTGCTTCCATTACAACCCGTATCCAGTCACTTGTCTGAAATGGTTCTTCTAAGAATGTCTCCTCCTGCTTTGTCATTCGCTTTTTTATATTCCACAGGTAATATATACAGAGTCCAAGAAGTACTAATCCCGAGACACCAGGCAGCCCTCCAAATAAGAACCCGCTGACAGCATAGATAAGAAAAGCTGCTGATAGAATCCCTGCATTCCATATCAGATTTTGTCTCTCGCCTTCCTTTATCTCCATAGGACGAAGAAGCAGCAGAATTCCAGCAATCATTCCCGTATTGCACAATATGGAGCCAAGCGCATTTCCCAGCGCCATATCGGGTAAGCCTTTAAAGGAAGCAGTCACTGAAAATAATACCTCTGGAAGTGTTGTGCCAAGACTGACAATCGTCGCCCCTATCAGTACCTCCGGTACATGGAAATGTTTTGCTATCCGAACTGCACTGTCCACAAACAGACTGCTGCCCCATACCAAAAACACCATTCCCATAATAAACAGTAGAATTTCAGAACCTAAACCTGTCACATTTTCACCTCCTCCACTGATTATATGATTCCGGCAGTGGTTTTATGTCAAATATGTATTTTCAGAATATAGTAGTGAAAAAGGCATATTGGTTATGATTGATATTTTTCTGCTTGCCCCCACTCTCTGTCTGGACACTTTCATCGCATGTACTGCATATGGAACTGGCGGTATCAAATTTTCCTGGAAACAGATTCTGCTCCTAAATGGAGTCTGTTCGTCCTGCTTGGGCGTCTCTCTTTTATTTGGAACACTCATTGATTACTGGGTTCCGGAAAGCTTTACAAAAGGAGTCTGTTTCTTTACCCTTCTTTTTCTGGGAATTCTTAAGCTTACTGATTCCAGTATACGCGGTTATTTAAAAGCACATAAACAGATGCACAAGGATATCCATTTTACCCTTTCCAGCCTGCATTTTATTATCAATATCTATGGAAATCCGATAGAGGCAGACCGTGACTACAACAAAACACTTTCTTGGAAAGAGACCTTTTTCTTCTCTCTTGCCATGTCCCTGGACAGTTTGGTAATCGGTACAATGGCCGCATTTATGAAGCTGTCTGTACCGCTGACAGTTCTGTGTACATTTCTGTTTGGAGAAGCAGCCGCCCATACAGGGCTCCTGATCGGTCGCAAGATTGGAGAAAAATTCCGCTTGGATCTCTCCTTTGTCGCAGGTATTTTTCTTATTATCCTCGCATTTACAAAGCTCTGAATCTATAAAAAATAGGCTTCGCCTATTCAACACCCCTGCCCCTCAATCTTGAGGGAATTAGGGGTTTCTTTTTGTTACGTTTTCCTTCATAATAGTTTTATGAATATCTTACAAACTATCTTTGCAGACCATTATGAAGAAATGATTTATATTTTACATCCCCGTATCTCTGTTATTGAGAATGTTGAAAAGATGATTCACTGCGGTGACCCTTCTTTCGGCGGCGCAATGTACCACTGTCCCCACTGCGCAGAATGGAAGTTCGTTCCCTTTCGCTGCCACAGCCGCTTTTGCCCTACCTGCGGCAACATGTATTCCATCCACCGTACCACTTCTATGTCTTTTAAGCTCCTTGTCTGCACTCACCGCCATTGTGTCTTCACTATCCCTGAACAGCTTCGCCCTTTCTTCCTCCACAACCGTTATCTTCTTAACTGCCTTTTTTCCGCAGTCCAAAGCGTTATCTTCCGCTTATTTTCTAAGGTGAATACATCCAAAAATTTTACTCCCGGTTTTATTTGCGTCCTTCATACTTTCGGTCGTGACCTGAAATGGAATCCACATATTCATTGTCTTGTTACCGAAGGCGGGCTTAGCCACGATAATTTTTGGCGCAAACTCTCTCATTTCAACTTCTCTTTTCTGCGCAGCGCCTTTTGTACCGCACTCCTCAATTCACTTCATCAGCAGCTTGGTCCCTCTTTAAAAAAAATGAAAGCTTTTTGCTATCGACACTGCAGGAACGGCTTTTATGTTTATGCCAAACCCAATCTTTGCAACCCCTATGCCGTCTCCAAATATATCGGCCGCTATCTCGGCCGCCCTCCCATTGCCACTTCCCGCATTGATGCTTACAATGGCGATTCCGTCACCTTTCATTACAACCGCCATGAGGATGAAAAACTTGTTGTTGAAACACTCCCTGCCTTGGACTTTATCTCCCGCTTGATTCAACACATCCCAGAAAAGCACTTTAAAATGATTCGCTATTACGGTCTTTATGCAAGGCACCGCGAATCAGACAAACTCCTTTTCCGGGCTATTTCCCAAAAAGCCCGTCCTTTTCTCCTTAGCTTCAACAAATGGCGCTGCTCCATCATAGCCTCTTTCGGCTATGACCCTTTAAAGTGTCCTAAATGTGGCAAAACCATGCTCCTCCTTGAAATTTACTACAACCATCATCCTGTTTCTCTGCAAGAATTATACGAAAAAGCAATGCGAAAGTACCTGCCCCGTTCTCCTGCTAAAAGTAAATTTCTTTTATCTCCTTTTCATTCATGATACAATCAGAATATCAAGTATGAAACGGAGGCAGTATTCCCATGAAACCCATAAGTGAGCATGAACTTGCAGAGAAACTCAGGAAGCAATACATCGAATCTCCTCCGGAAGGTATGACTCCTTATGATATTAAATACATGAGCGACAGTGACCTTCTGGATATGGATTATTTTCTACATGAATTTGATGACGATGACGATTTTGAAGAAGAAGATTTTTATCTTTTCTAATATCGTCTATTTCCCATGCCCATTTTTTAAGTGGACTATTTTTTCTCTTTTTCTAAAAGGGAGAACTTTCCTAATATTGAACAAAGTGGGCAAGCCCACCTCAACTTCCCTGCCCCTCACTCTTGAGGGGTTTGTCCACTTTGCGCGCCGCCGCAATACCGCAAAGCGGTAAAATTTCCTTATTGAGCGTGCGCATCTCGCCCGGAGGGCTTTTTGTATAATAGGAAATTTATCGAAATTTCCTATTATATAAAAAGCAGGCAGGATATTCCTTTTTAAGAAATATCCTGCCCCTATCTATAGCTCCTGCCTGTCCTTTTACCCTTCTAAAGCCGCTGCTGCTTTTTTCAGCTCCTCCCGAATAGAAATATGCTGCGGACAGACCTTCTCACATTTTCCACACGCAATACATGCGGACGCTTTCTTCCAGCCATGCCCATCTGTATTCCACGTATATTTGTTCCTCGCTCCGCCTAAATCTCCATACATACTGTAAATATTATATGCCTGGAAGGAACCATAGATTGCGATATGCTGCGGACAGCCTTTCATACAGTATGCACACGCTGTGCATGGCACCTTCGGAAAGGCGTTAAAAATCTCTCGCGCTGTTTCTACTGTCTTTTGTTCCTCTGTTGTCAGTGGCTGAAACTCTTTCATATAAGAAAGGTTATCTTCTATCTGCTCCATATTAGACATACCAGATAACACCGTAATCACTCCATCTAACGATGCTGCAAAGCGAATCGCCCAGGAGGACGGAGATGCCTTTGGATTTGCCTGCCTTAAAACCTCTGTCACTTCTTTTGGTGGATTCGCCAGAGTACCGCCTTTGACTGGTTCCATAATAATGATCGGTTTTTGGTGTTTTCGTGCCACTTCATAACACTTCCGCGACTCAATCGTCGGATCCTCCCAGTCGGCATAGTTGATCTGGAGCTGTACAAATTCCATTTCCGGATGGGCAGTCAATATTTCATCCAGCACCTCTGCCTTGTCATGCATAGAAAATCCGAGATGCTTAATCAGTCCCTCTTTTTTCTTCTCTGCCAGAAATGTCCAAATGTCGTAATCATCAAAAAAGTGCGTTCTCTGTTCTCCTAAATTATGTAATAAATAGAAGTCAAAATACCCTGCTCCTGTACGTTCAAGAGAGGTATAAAACATCCGTTCCGCCTCTTCTCTGTTCTTCGCCCCTGCCCATGCCGGAAGCTTTGTCGCAAGCATGAACTTTTCACGCGGATACCTGTCTACCAGTGCTTTTTTGATTGCTTTTTCTGATTCTCCGTTATTATATCCATACGCCGTATCGAAGTAATAAAATCCTTCTTCTAAAAATCTGTCTACCATTGCTTTCGTCTGCTCTATATCAATGGCATTGTCTTTCATTGGCAGACGCATCAGTCCAAATCCCAGCTTCGGAATCTTTTCTCCGAGATATTGTTCCATATAATCCACTCCTTTCCTTATCCTTTATTATAAGCTCTGGAGCTGACTCTATGTCAATGTATTTTCTCATTCAAAAAACATTCCTCATTGTGAGAAAAAATCACGCCCACTGCCTGCATATACGCATAGATAATCGTTGTACCTGCAAATTTCATTCCACGCCTTTTCAGATCTTTAGATACTGCGTCGGACAACGGAGAGCTTGACTTTCCTATTTCATAGATCACCTCTCCGTTCGTCCAATGCCAGAGATAATCGGAAAAGCTGCCGTATTCGTCCTGCAGACTGCGAAACACCTTCGCATTATTTACAGCAGCCTGAATTTTCAGACGGTTTCGTATAATCTCTGGATTCTCTATAAGACTTGCTATCTTCTCCTCGTCATAAGCACAAACCTTCTCTAAATCGAAATCATCAAACGCTTTTCGAAACGCCTCCCGTTTGTTCAACACACACTCCCATGACAGTCCTGCCTGAAAAGATTCCAGTACCAGCATTTCAAACAATTTGTGATCGTCATATACCGGAATGCCCCATTCAGCATCATGGTAGTGTATATACGTTTCATTTTTAGGGTTCGCCCACCAGCATCTTGTCTTTCCATCCTTCCATTCCATCCTATATCTCCTTCCCCTGTAATATGTTTTCCTGCATTACATTTCATTTCCAGGTTCCTATGACGCATAGTATAACACAGACCGCTGATTTTTTACATACAGTTATTTTTTATTATGCTAATTTCCAGCCTATGGCCTCTTGTCTGGCAGCTACAAAGTCGGCATACAAGCCCTTCTGTTGAATCAGTTCCAAGTGGGTGCCGCGCTGGACGATATGAGCGTTGTTCAGCACAAGTATCTGGTCAGCGTTCCGAACGGTTTTCAGCCGATGGGCAATCATAATAATGGTCTTATCATGAGTCAACGCTTCAATAGCCCGTTGTAATTCTTCTTCATTCTCCGGATCAACGCTGCTTGTAGCTTCGTCCAAAATGATGATGGGCGCATTTTTCAGCATGGCGCGGGCGATGGAAATACGCTGCTTCTCGCCGCCGGACAGATTTCCGCCGCCTTCTCCAATTACGGTATCGTAGCCATTCGGTAAAGTAGAAATAAAGTCATGACAGCAAGCCTTTTTTGCTGCCTCCACCACTTGTTCATGGGTAGCGTCCGGACACCCAAACTTGATATTGTTCTCAATCGTATCGGCAAAGAGATACACGTTCTGGAACACCATTGAGATATTCTTCATCAGGCTGTCCAGCTTGAAATCTCGTACATCCATACCACCAATGGTGATTTTTCCGGCGTTCACATCCCAAAAACGGGCGATTAGATTACAAACAGTCGTTTTACCGGAACCAGATGGCCCAACAATCGCTGTTGTCGTTTTTTCTGGAATGGAAAGACTTACATGGTCTAAAATCTGCCGGGTAGAATAGGAAAAGTCTACACTGTCAAATATAATATCTGTGTTCTTCAGCGTAATGTCCTTTCCTTTTTCATCCATAACCGGCGTATCATCCACAGAATTGGCAGTATCAATAGAAGAAGCCAGCATTTGCAGCATAGTAATCTGGCTGCCCGCGCTCTCCAGACTGTTGAATACCATAAAAGACAGCACAACAAAAAGAATACCATATACAAAAGAAAATGCTCCTTTGGTGTAAAGGTAAAGTGTCAGTACTAATAGAATCGCACTGAATACCCGTATTACTAACTGCTGTAAAGTGATATATGGAGCTACCGCATAAACCAGCTTCAAATTGCCTTTATTGCTCTCCCTGATTGCAGCAAAAATTGATCCAGAGCTGTCCTTTTCAAATCCAAAGGATTTTACCACGCCCATCCCTTGAATGTACTCCAAAACAGCCTCTACCAATCCCCGTTGGACGTTCTGCCTTTTTTCTGCGGCAGAAGCAGATTTTCTGGATGCTGCTTCCGTCACCAGTAAATAGACCAGCACACCTGCAATAGCTGCAAGACCAAGCTGCCAATTAAAAAACAGAAGGAACACAATCAATACGACGGAATTGAAAAAGCCGCCGATCATATTAACAAGTGCAACAGGAGCTGCACCTTCCACATCTCCCAACGTAGTGGTAACAATACCGGTGATAGAACCGATGTTATTCTTATTAAAATATCCCATCGGAATGTAGCGTAATCGGTCGCCAATAGAAATCCGTTTATCGGCTACCATGCCATAACCGACTACTGTCTGTTCATTCATGGAAAAAAATGAGGCAAAAATCCGACCAGTGATGGAAAGCGCCATCATGCCTAAAGATAGCCATACAGAAGTAAAGCTATGATTATCAGAAGCCAAAGCGTCTACGACGAAATAAAGTGCGCCAAATTGAAAGGAGGCAAAAATTCCGTTAAGCAAGGAAAAAAACAACGATTTTTTCAAAAGCCCTTTCCTGCTGCCCGCAAATGCAAATATTTTCTTTAATGTACCAATCATGAAAACACCTCCTTATGCCTCGTCTCTGGCACCAATATGTGCCTGCCACATATTGCGGTAAAGCGGACAATGCGCCAGTAATTGTTCATGTGTACCTTGTGCTTCAATATTTCCATCATTGACTACCACAATGTTATCTGCTCCTATGATCGTAGAAAGACGGTGCGCAATCACAATCAACGTTTTCTTCTTGTTCTCCGAATCGCATAAAGGTATACCCAAAGGGTGCTTTCCGGCAATCAATGCAGAAATCGCTTTTTGGACAACGGCCTCATTCTCCGGATCAATAAAAGCTGTCGCCTCGTCTAAAATCACAATAGGAGCGTCCTTTAGCATGGCGCGGGCAATAGAAATACGCTGACGTTCACCGCCGGAAAGCTGAGAACCACTGCTGCCGACAATCGTTTCATAGCCTTTATCCAACCCTCGGATAAAACTGTCACAGCCACTCCGGATTGCAGCCTGTTCCACCTCTTTGTCAGATGCAGCCGGATTTCCCATACGGATATTTTCACGAATACTGCGATTAAATAAATAATTGTCCTGGGATACATAAGAAATCTGTGCAGCAAGCTGTGATAATGGGATTTCTTCCAGTCGATAACCGCCCAGTGAAATACTGCCGCCTGTTGCATCCCAATAACCGGCAATCAGCTTTGCAATCGTAGATTTGCCGGAACCGGATGGCCCAACAAAAGCAGTCATTGTTCCAGGCTTGATTGAAAGACTGATTCCATGCAAAGCTTCCTGTTGTTTATCGTAAGAGAATGATACATTCTTCAAGTCAATTTCCAGGCTGTCTAATGCTACAGGAGCATCCGCATGATGCAGCTCTTCAGCATTTAAGATACTGTCGATTTCCTCTGTATTCTTTCCGAGCATAGCCAGAGAACCGCTAAAGGAGAAAACCTCCATAATCGGCCCTACAAGACCGAGAGAAAAAATAACCGCAGCCATAAAAGTCATGGTCTCCAGACTTCCGGACAGCCATAATGCCATACCTCCCGGTAAAACACTGAAAAGTACGGAGGGAATCACTGCATTGTAAGAGCACATGGTTTTCTGACTGTTCGCCATCCATTTTATGTAATAGTCCGCATTACCCCTGACAGCGTCCGCATATTTTTCATAGGAACCTGCCGACTGACTAAACGCTTTGACAACCTCAATTCCACCGATATACTCAACAACAGCATCGGACATTTTCTTACTGGCGGCCATTGCACCTGCACCCTCTGCGGCATAGTTTCGCATACCCAAAGACATAATGACCAGTCCGATAAACAGAGTTGCCAGTGAAAGAAGCGCCATCCGCCAATCCAAAACAAACAGATATGCAATAATGAACAGCGGCACCAGCATATTTGAGGTCATTTCCGGCAGAAGATGAGCAAAAGGAACCTCCATGCTCTCAATCCGATCAACAATAATACTTTTATAGTGGCCGGATGGAGTGTCTAAAATAGTTCCCATCGGAACCCTTGCAAGCTTAGACATCACTCGCTCCCGCAGATCCCGCAGCGTACTATATGCCGCATTATGGGAAATCACAGTGGATAAATTTGAAAAAATCACCTTCCCGCAGTATCCGGACAAGGCAACAAGACATACTGGCAGATATACGGAAAACATGGTTTCTCCAGCAAACATTTTCGAAATGATAGTAACAACACAAAAATATGGTATCATTTGGCAGGCTACACCGAGAATTGCCAGAATAATACTGAAAATAAACTTGCCATGATGAACCTTCCCCCAGTTCCAAAGAGTGGCAAGGGGAGATTTTTTCTTTTGGTTTTCCATAGATTTTTGCACCTCCTTGCTTTCTCCCATGAAAAAACGTAGCAGTCGATTCCGATCTGTCTTTTTCTCCAACCCATAGTTTTCTACTATGTGCCCATTTTCCATATGGATAACCTGATCGCAGCAGCGCAGGATAAACTCTGGATCATGTGTAACGATTACAATCGTTTTACCAGAAGCAGCCAGTCGATTGACAGCTTCCGCTGTCTGCCTCATATGATTGAGGTCAAGTCCGCTGGTCGGTTCATCGAAGAGGATAATAGGCCTCTCCGAAGCTATTGCAGACGCAATCGCCACACGCTGTTTTTGTCCGCCGGAAAGCCCCATCGGATGACACTCCTTGAATGAAAGCAGATCCAGCTCGTCTAAAAGAGAATCCAACCGTTTTTCATCATCTTGCGGCATACTGATGAGGATTTCTTCTTGGACGCTTTCTGTAAAAAGCTGGTGATTTACATCCTGCATAACCATATAGCACAGCCTTATACGCTGCTTGCGTCCATATTGTTTTGTTTCCTGTTGTAAAAAACCGCCGCACCGCTTTTCTAAACCGCAAAGGCACCGGGAAAAGGTGGTTTTTCCAGCTCCGTTGTGACCGATCACCGCTGTAACACAGCCAGGGAACAGTTCAACCTTATCTAAACAAAGAGCTTCTTCTCTGCTGCCCCGATAGGAAAAATGAAACTTTTTCACCTTCCATGCCGGACCGGCAGCTGTTCGTCGTTCATGCGTAACCTGCTGCAGGCTGGAAAGTGTCAAAGGACGAAGCCCCATCCGTTCCCGCTGGGATTCTTCCAGCAACGAAAACACTTTACCGGTATAATCTCCTGTAATCTCTCCATCTCTTAAGCAGAGAACACGGTCTGCCAGATCATAGAGATAATAGAGCCTGTGTTCTGCGATAATAACTGTCTTACCTTCCTCTTTCAAGATCTTCAGTAATCTCCGAAGATCGCCAATGGCATAAGCGTCCAAATTAGAAGAGGGTTCATCAAACACAAAAACTTCCGGTTCCATAGCAGCCGCAGAGCCACAGGCAATTTTCTGCTTTTCTCCACCAGACAGCGAGAAAATGCTCCGTTCCAACAGTCCGACAAGATTTAACTGCCTGGCTGTCTGTTGTACCCGGTTTCGTATATCCTGTTCTGGCAGGCCATGATTTTCCGGACCAAAGGCAAGCTCGGATGTGGTATCCACATTGAAAAACTGGCTGCGCGGATTTTGAAACACAGAACCGACCTTTTCTGAAATTTCAAACAGAGAAAGGGCTTTGTACTCTTTTCCATCCAGCAGCACCTGTCCCGAAAGTTCTCCTTCGTAGTAATGGGGAATAAGGCCGTTGAACAGTCTCGTCAATGTTGTTTTCCCGCAGCCGGAAGCTCCGCAAAGTAAAACGAAAGAACCATCCTCAATGGAGCAGGAGATATTCTTCAAGGTGCCGCTATTTTGTAAAGCGTATGTACTTTTCCCGTTGGAACGATAGGAAAAAGAGACATTTTTACATTCAATCATCGGTTCACCCCCTTATCCACAAGCTGAGCTGTACTGCCAATCCTGTAAAACAGAACAAAAGCAGAAAGATATCCTGCACATGAATTCCAATGCTGCAAATATTTGTACGTTTCGCCGGCCCGCCTAATCCACGAGTCAGAGAAGCCGCAGAAAGTTCCTCGCCAATCTTAACGCTGCACATCAACATAGGGACAAGCCGGTACTCCAGTATGGAACCGGCTTTCCCTCCGCGCAGACGAATCCCTCTCATTTTCATTGCATCTCCGATGGCGCGCCATTCCTCCATCACAGTGGGAAAGAAACGGAACATCACCGCCATAGGAATTGTGATCTGATTTGGTATGTGCAGGCGCTCCATTCCTGCGATAAACTCACCGACTGTGGTAGTAGTAACGACATAGTAGGCCATTGCAATACTCGGCCCAAAATAGAGCAGCAGACCTGCGGCAAGCATCACAAGATACCTCACAATGCCGGGAATATTTACCAGCCAAAACTCTTGCAGGCAAATAGCTGTTCCATATGTAACAAAATAAACAACAGAACTTTTCCACATTTTCGATAACAACAGTACAATAAGCGGAGCAGCCGCTGGTATGTAGAACATGTTCGTTTGAAAGGAACCGCCTAAAACTAATACCACTAATGTGATTAAAACTGCCAGTTTTGTCCGAGGATCAAAAGAAATTCCTGCATTTTGTTTTTGACTTGCGAGGATTTCAGATCCCATTATGCAATTCCTGCCCGTTCAAAGTGCTTTTTAAAGATTTTACGCCCAATCAAACCGCCGATAATACCAGCTATAAATGCTGCAACAGCCATAGCAGGCAAAATCCAGTCCGGCATATACCCCATCAGAGTGTCGGCATACTCCTGTCCAAAAGTCGGAATTAACTTTTCATAGTAGCTGTCGCGCGTCATGATGATTGGAATGAAAGCGCCAAATACCCAGATGGAAAAGACACCATGTGCTAAGACTTCCATTTTTGCGCTCTTATATTCAGAATGTTTTAACATAAAATCGGCAATCATCCCAAAAACCAATCCTGTCAGAATGCACCAATACCCCATACCCGTAAGAAGCATTAAGATACCTTCCAACAAACCAGAAATTGTAAGCATACCAAATTTCTTGACTTTTGAGAAGTACAGCATCATGGGAATACCTCCAATCAATGGCACCAATACATCCAATAAAGGAATAAAGACAGGGATAACCCCCAGCATGGATACGATAAAAACCACCACGAAATAGATAGCGGCAAAGATACCAATATTAATCAAGTCCTTACCCTGCAGCTTGTTGTTCATTTTTTTATCCTCCTATATGCAGTTTAGTTAGGAATCGCTAACCAACTTGCAGTATAGCATAGAGCTTTTCTTTATTTCTATCCCTATATCAGTATTTTAGCCCTATATAGCAACGAGTTTTCTACTTGACATAGAAACTAAAAAAGAAGATAATAATTCGTATCGAAAACGATTTTCAGAAAAATTAGGCAGAAAAGAGATGATATAGTGGGAGAAACCTTAAATCAAATGCTAGATAACTACTTAGCCACATCTAATGTGCAGTTGCAAAAAGGGCCGGATAGTGTATCTTTTACTATCAATTCACCAGAAGGAAGCAGCAAAGCAAGTCTTTACAACGTCCTGCCTTATATGCACCTGATCTTTTTTGACCTCCGCGCCCAGTCACTGCCGGGCGAAATTGCAGAGAACGCCCAGTTCCATCCATTGCAGTTTAATTACTGTATTGGCGGAAGAATCGAGTTACTCTTAGATAATAACTCTTACATCTATCTTAAGGAAAACGATTTTTGTATCAGCAGGCAGACTTCTCAGAGTGAATCCTATTTTCCCACAAAATATTATCATGGAATCACAATGTATTTTGATCCGGATTTTTTCACAGAAGCAAACCAAAATGTAGCAGAGCTTTTCAACCTTAACTTATACAGACTGCCGGAAATCTACTTTGAAAAGAAAGATACCTATATTGCAGAAGCGTGCAGTGAAATGAAAAAAGCACTTCACCACTTGTGGCAGCTCTATGAGTCGCCATCTGCTTTCCACATGAAACTCTGTGTTCTAAATTTGCTCCATCAGCTTTTGGACAAAAAAGATATATCTCAAGAGAAAGCTCTTTCCTTTTATACCAGTATACAGGTGGAAATTGCAAAAAAGGCAGAGCAGATACTTACTGCCGATTTGAAGCAGCATATTCCGATGAAGCAGATCGCCCGACAATTTGGCGTCAGCGAAACCAGCTTAAAAAATTACTTTCGAGGCGTATACGGTAAAAATGTTTCCAACTATCTACGAGACTTGAGAATGAGCATAGCTGAAAAATTACTTGCCGAAACCAAATTACCTATATCCGAAATTGCTTCGCGGGTTGGATATACAAAACAAGGTAAATTTGCAGAGGTGTTCCGACAGTACTTTCAGATGAACCCATTAGAGTACAGGCGGGCAAAAAAATTGAAGAATTTTTAGCTAAGACCGAAATTTATCGCCGCCAATCGGATGTGTACAACCCCATAATATTCCATACCATCTTATTATATATAATGCCGGAAAACAGCTCACAGGGATGAAAAGGATAAAAATAAGCGTACCACTTCTAATGATACGCTTGTCGTCATTATATTTTTAATGGTTTGTCGCCTACGTTTTAACGGTAGAGTGTACACTACATAGATAAGTGAAGTTAGGCAAGTCTTTAATTACTGTTTGTGTTCCCACACCCGATGTCAACCACCACAGAAACGTCAAAGTAATTTTTCAGGCTCTTATTTCGCATTTTTTCACCCTCGGATGTAAACACGAAATGCCTTGCAAAGTGCCTAAAATTAAGGATTTCTACGAGTTTTTCCTTTGTAGCAACACAATAGTCTCCACATGCACCGTCTGGCAAAATTGATCTACAGCCACGCATTTTTCTACTTTATATCCCTTCGCCTGTATCATTTCCAGATCTCTTGCCAGGCTAGTCACCTTACAGGATATATATACAATCTTTTCTACCCCGTAATCTAATATTTTCGGCAGCGCCTTCGGATGAATCCCATCTCTTGGCGGATCCAGTACAATAACGTCCGGCTTTTCTTCAATTTCATCCAGTACCTTAAATACATCTCCTGCTATAAATTTACAATT
This sequence comes from Mediterraneibacter flintii, assembly GCF_055387595.1. Taxonomy (NCBI): domain Bacteria; kingdom Bacillati; phylum Bacillota; class Clostridia; order Lachnospirales; family Lachnospiraceae; genus Mediterraneibacter; species Mediterraneibacter flintii. The sequence goes on along the minus strand of NZ_AP031405.1, from coordinate 1,402,706 downwards.
GGACAGCCCATTATGCGCCGCATTCTCCCGCGCCGCCTCCACCGCTTCTCTGACAATCTCTACGCCGATCACCTCTTTTGCCACAGGTGCAAGAAGCTGCGCGATTGTCCCGGTTCCACTGAATAAGTCAAACACTGTCATATCCTGAATATCCCCGATATACTCTCGTACTGTACTGTATAAGACTTCCGCAGCCTTTGAATTTGGCTGGAAAAATGAAAACGGCGTTACTTTAAATTCTAAGTTCAGCAGCTTCTCATAGAAATACTCCTGTCCATATAAAACCCTTGTCTCATCACTCTGCACTACATCTGAAAGTGAATCATTCACAATGTGTAGAATCCCGACAATCCGCCCTTTTAATTCCAGTTCCAAAAGTGCTTGGACAAGGGGCTGCAGATCTAATTCCTCCTGTGACGTCGTCACTAAATTTACCAGAATCTCCTGCGTATACTCTCCCCTGCGCAATAGAAGATGCCTTAGATAACCTATGTGCTGCATTTTTCTGTAATAGCTCGTTTTCTTCTCTTTAAAATATGCAAGCACGCATGACAGAATTTTTGTCATATCCTCATGTACCAGTTTACAGTCTGAAGCAGTCAGCACATCATAGGTGCTTCCCTTTTTATGCAACCCCAGAGACAGCGGGCCGTCTTTATATTCATCCCCAAAGGAAAACTCCATCTTATTGCGGTATGCAAACTCCTGCGGAGATGGTTTTATTCCTTCAAAACACCAATCCCCTTTTACAGCGTCATCCAGAATTTCTTTTACCTGTCCCGCCTTCATCTTAAGCTGCTCTTCATAGGACATTGTCTGATACATGCATCCCCCACATTCTGGGAAAATACTACAGACTGGCTCTCTTGTTTCTAAAGGAGATTTTTTCAGCACCTTCAGAAGTCTTCCCTCTGGATTTCCCCGCTTAAATTTATGGATACAAAACTTGATTTTCTGTCCCGACATCGTATTCTTTACGATTACACATTTTTCTTCCTCCGGTACAGAAACGATTCCCTTGTTGGGAAATTCTACCTTCTCAACAGTTCCTTCTAATACTTGTCCTTTTTTCATAGCCTGATGTTCCCTCTTTTATATATTCTACTTCGTTACCTTCTCTTTACAAGAGCACATACGGTCGATAAAGAGTAAATTTTGCGTCCTGTTGCGTTACTTTCAATCAGCGTACCACACACAGCTTCTTCAGATAGGATAGCTATTCCGTCATAAAAGCCAACGCTGCCATATCTTCGCTCCTTTTACAGCAATCATGGCATAAAACAGGCAGGGTGCAGTGTCTTTGACTACATCCTGCCTATATTTTCTTTGTCTTATTTGAAGCTGTTACACTTGGTCTTCCTCGCTGAAATAATCGTCAAAATCATCATCGAAATCGTCTTCAAAATCCTCCAGATAATCTGGTGTAAAGAACCGATATACCGCAAAAGCGATGGCTGCCACTGCTGCCACTGCCCCAATTATCGCGAGTACCCAGATTACAGTGTTCTTATGTTTCTCTGATTCATTTCTGTGTAATAAATCATTTAATTTTGTCTCTGCTATTAATTCTTCTACCTTGCTCATGCTATTCACGTCCTTTCCCCTGTCCTACCGACAATGGTTTACTTTCTGTTATTATAACACTATCATTTTCAGATTACTACTAATTTATGCCAAAATCTCAATTATATTTTGTTCGCTTCTATAGTTTGTACCTTTACGCAAGGCAGACAAGCAATACCGTCCTATCCGCATATAGAAAATAAATCTGTCGCCCCTAAATGAAAAGCAGGACTATTCTACTTTCACTAATTTTGCAAAGGAAGCAAACATTTTTTTTCGCCCCGCAGTATCAAACTCCACAGTCACTTCATAATCCCGTCCGCCTTCTGCAATGTTCTCCACGATTCCTTCGCCAAATTTGAGGTGACGCACGCGATCTCCTACTGTATAATCCAATCCTTTTTCCTTAGATGCCGCAAACTGTTCTGCCCCCTTCATCACTGAAAATGGCTGTGCCTTAAAGCTCTTCTTAGCATGAAAATAAGGATTAGAAGCTGTAAACACTGTCTTTTCTTTTTCTGTTTCTTCTGCTTTTTTCACAAATACCTCGCCAGTATCCAGCAGAGTAACAGGAATTTCCTTTAAAAAACGAGACATTCGGTTGTATTGTGTCTCTCCGTGCACCATCCGCATTCTGGCACAACTTACGGTCAGTTTTTCCTCTGCCCTGGTAATTCCTACATAACAGAGCCTTCTCTCTTCTTCCATCTCTTCCAGATCGCCGGAACTGATTGTCATATAACCAGGGAACAGGCCATCCTCCATTCCTGCCATATAGACATTTGGAAATTCCAGACCTTTCGCACTGTGTAAAGTCATCAGCACCACATATTCCTGCTCTTCATCCAGGCTGTCAATATCCGCCACCAATGCGACCTCTTCCAGAAATCCGCTTAGTGTTGCTTTTTCTCCCATATCTTCACAGTTTTCTTCATATGCAGCAATCTTATTTAGGAGTTCGTCGATATTTTCAGCCCTGTCATGTGCCTCGTCCTCTCTTTTTGCCTCTGCCTCCAGGCTCTCCATATAGCCTGTCTTTTCTATGATTTCTTGCAGCAAATCTAAGATACTCTCTGTTCTGGCCCGCCCCTTAAAATATTCAATCAGCGCTACAAAAGAGTCCAGTTTTGCCACTCCTCTGGCGATATTCGGAATCAAATCAAGCCCTTTTAAAGCCTCGTAGAAGCCGATTCCCCTTTCCAGCGCGGACTCCTGTACCCGGTTGATAGTTGTCAGCCCGATCCCCCGCTTAGGTACGTTGATAATACGGCGTACTGCCAGGTCATCCTGTCCATTGTCAATCGTTTTTAAATAGGCAAGTAAGTCTTTAATTTCTCGGCGGGCATAAAAGTTAACCCCTCCAACGATTTTATATGGAATGTTCGCCGCCACAAACCGTTCTTCAAACAGACGGGACTGTGCATTTGTCCGATAGAGAATTGCATTGTCATTATAGGAGCCGCCTTCTCTTATATTTTTCTCAATGTCCTCTGCAATAAACTCTGCCTCGTCGTAGGCAGTGTCAAACTGGCGTAAGGCGATCCTGGCTCCCGCTTCATTTTCTGTCCACAGTGTCTTTTCTTTTCTGCCGCAATTATTCCTGATTACTGCGTTTGCTGCATTTAAAATATTTCCAGTTGAACGGTAATTTTGCTCCAGCTTCACCACCTTAGTATCTGGGAATTCCTGTTCAAAATTCAGAATATTTTTTATATTTGCTCCTCTGAATTTATATATGGACTGATCATCATCTCCGACTACACAAAGATTTTTATACTTCTGTGCAAGCAGACTGACCAGCTTAAACTGCACAGTATTTGTATCCTGGTATTCATCGATCATAATGTAGCGGAACCGTTCCTGATAATACTCTAATACATCTGGCTGAGTCTGAAAGAGCTGCACTGTTTTTACAAGCAGGTCATCAAAATCCAGCGCATTGTTAGACCGCATTTGTTTTTCATACTCTCGGTAAGCCTTTAAGATTTTCTGCCTGCCGTAGTCTCCTCCTGCGTTCAGTTCAAATTCTTCCGGAGAAACCAGCTCATTCTTCGCAGAGGAAATAGCGCTTAAAATAGCTCTTTCTTTGTAAACCTTCGTATCAATATCCGCCAGTTTACAAACCTCCTTCATCAGAGTTTTCTGGTCATCTGTATCATATATAGTAAACGCCGTGTCATAGCCAAGCCGGTCAATATACCGCCGCAAAATTCTGACACACATAGAATGAAAGGTACTCACCCAGATACTTTCAGAACCGAATCCCACCAGCTGATCTACACGTTCCCTCATCTCTCCTGCCGCTTTATTTGTAAAAGTAATTGCCAGGATATTCCATGGATTTATTCCTTTTTCCTCAATCAGATATGCAATCCTGTGCGTCAGCACTCTTGTCTTTCCAGAGCCGGCTCCTGCTAGAATCAAAAGCGGACCATCTGTGTGAAATACCGCCTCCCTCTGCGGCTCATTTAAGCTGTCATATATACTCATACTTCTTCTCCTATCCTCAAGCAGCGCCAAAATATGCAGGCACTGTCTTTTCTCCTTTGTTTTCTCTCTTCCTATACAATAAATTACAATAAATGCTTTCTCTTCGGGTATTATCATTATCGAACACACATTCCCAATTGTCAACTATAATTCGTCTTGCTGCCTGTCTGCCGGATCAGTAAAATAGATCACCGTATCATTTATAAATCTTTCTGCTAACTGTAAACAGAAAAAACTTGTCATATAGTTTTAATTACTATATAATAAATACATCGAGGTGATACTATGACAATAAATACGAATGATATGTTGAACAGTATTTTAGAAAGTCTTTCCCGTATCGATTATATCCATCCGGGTGACATTCCTAATATTGATTTATACATGGATCAGGTAACTACTTTCATGGACAGCCAGCTTGCTTCCACTAAACGGCATGAGGACGATAAAATTCTGACAAAGACAATGATCAATAACTATGCAAAAAACAATCTGCTTCCTCCGCCTGTTAAGAAGAAATATTCCAAAGAGCATGTCCTAATCCTGATTTTTATTTATTATTTCAAAAATATTTTGTCTATAAAAGACATCGAATCTCTCTTAAAACCTATTACAGAAAATTATTTTGACGGAAACGGCAGTATAGATATGTCCTCTCTGTATGAGGAAATTTGCCAGATCGAAAAGGAGCGCATCGAGCCTTTAAAAGAAACGGTAAAAACAGCCCATGAACAGGCAGAAACCATGTTCACAGATTTACCGGATAAAGATCGGGAATATCTCCAGCTCTTTACATTTATCTGTAATCTGAGCTTTGATGTATATGTCAAAAAACAGCTTATCGAAAAGTTGATCGACAATCTCAAAGAGACGTAAATCTCCAAAATGTATTTGCTGTTTTGCCATAAGAAAGAAGTTCGCTTGCGAACTTCTCGCGCCAAGTGCAGACGCGTAAGCGTCATATTTCCTCTTCGCACTTGTGTGCAGTCTCCGCTGCCGCTTCGGTCGGTGCTAAACGCGTGCCACTGGCACGCAGCACCCCGTCCGGAGGGCTTTTTGTATAATAGGAAATTTATCAAAATTTCCTATTATATAAAAAACAAAGACACTGATTTCTGTCTGAAGCATCAGTGTCTTTGTTTTCTTCTACTATTTATTAATCCTTTCAAACACCATGTCATACCCGTCATTTCCATAATTTAGAGAACGATTCACTCTGCTGATTGTGGCAGTGGAAGCTCCTGTCTTTTCTGCTATTTCCAGATATGTCTTCTGTTCTCTTAACATTTTCGCCACTTCAAATCGCTGCGAAAGCGAAAGCAGCTCATTGATCGTACAGATATCTTCAAAAAACGTATAACATTCTTCTTTATTTTCCAGACTCAAAATCGCACGAAACAGATAGTCTACTGCTTCTGTTCTTATCTTTTTACTCATAATTTACGCTCTCCTTTAACAGCCTAATGACTATTATACATTTTAGCACACTAAACTTTTAAAGTCTACCTTTTTATACCGTTTTATATAGATTTAAGAATCCCTTCAAGAGTTGGAAATCTGTCGTCGCTACTAATTCCTGGGGAAAATTGCAATACGCAAGCACTTCCCTTACATATGTAAAATTTCCTGCATCCACATCTACATGGGCATCACTTCCTGTTGACACAAATACATCATACTGCCGGCACAAATCCAACATTGTCAGCATATTTTCTCTGGTACCCTGCCGAAAGCTCTGTGGTCTTAAAGAAGAATTGTTCAATTCTAGGAGCGTTCCTGTTCTCTTTGCCGCCTTCACGATTTCTTCATAGTCAACCGGAAATCTGCCGTCATCTGGATGCCCGATAATATTCACATATGGATTTTCCATCGCCTTTATATAGGCTTTTGTATTTTCTTCTTCTGTATGCCCTGTTCCATAGCATGGAGGATGGATACTGGCAATAATAATATCCAGGCCACGTAAAGTTGCTTCTGGCAAATCTACGGTTCCTTCCGCATCCATAATATTTAGCTCTGCGCCAAAGAGCATTTTAACCCCCTTCATTGTCCTTGGTACTACATCCAAGTTGTCAAAATAAAACTTTCCACATGTTCCAGGCATCTCTGGTGCATGCTCCGTCAGTGCCATCACTTGAAGCCCTTTTTTTGCCGCTGCTGCTGCCATCTCCTGGATTGTACTGTAGGCGTGTCCACTCACCAGCGTGTGAGCATGCGTATCTGCAACAATCTTCATTTTCTTCCTCCTAAATGTAAAATACAAAAATTTCCAAAATTTCTATTTTTTCCATTCCGATTATACCATATTTTTTCCAGAATACAATTTTCTAAATAGGATACAATAATTGTGAGGTGATTGTTATGTTAAACCCAAAACAAAATGAAAAGATAATCGATGATTATGACTATCTTTCAAATGCAGCCTCCTCTATGGATTGTACAGGACTGATTCCCACCCTGGCTAAATCAGAAGAAGAACTGGAGTCTTACAATGATGTATACCAGTTTACTCCTCCCGTCATATCCGCAAAAAAAAGAACCCCCTGTCATAAATAATACCACTTTTTTCCTCCACTTCTTTCCTTCATTCGGCGCTGCCCAAAAAGGCAGTGCCGTTTTTACATTTTTCGTCAAGATTCGATGTTTCTTGCATTTTTTCATTGTTCTTACAGCTTCAAAATGTTATAATAGAAGCGTTGTAAATTAATCCATTGGATTTGTCTGCGAAAGAGAGGAGTACAGATTTAGTTATGAAGTGTCCAATATGCCAGAAAGAAGTCGAAATAAAGAAAAAGCAGATTGGTGTCAACGATAATAATGAACCAATCTTTAATGAATACGCGATATGTCGGGATTGTAAAAAGCAGTGGAATTTAGATAAGCAGCGCGCGAAAAAAGCAGCAAAAAAGGCGGCAGCTTCCAGTAGCCAGTCGGCGAAGAGTTCCGCGCCAAAAGCAACTCCCAAAAAGGGAACAGAAAACAAAACAAATGCGACCGTTTCTCCGAAAAAAACAACCGAACTTAGAAAAGCACCTTCTGAGAAATCTCCTGTTAAGAGAACTGCCAGACCGACACCTGCTAAAGAAGCTGCGGAACCAAAAGCATCAAAACGTGTTTCTGAAAACGGACAGCAAAAACAATCTGTCCAGGTTCAACCAAAGAGACGTACAGCTGCTCCTGTCACAGATACTCCCAGTGAGCAGCGTTATGCCAATATTCCACCTGAAAAGATCAGAACAAAACGTGAAAAAGCAGTAAGAAAGGGATACGAGGATATGCTGGCAACCGATCCAAACCGGCGCCCTCTCAAAAAGAAACGTACAGAAATAGAAGAACCTGCTGTACGTAAAAAAGCAACAAAATCCACACCGCCTGCACGTAGAAAACCGGAACCAGAACCATCCGTTGCAGAAGAGAATTTATATGAGGAGGAAACACCAAGATTTGGCACTGTCAAGATTGTGTTTGGCATCCTCTCTCTCCTTGTTTTTGCATTCTTTACATATAAGGCTTTTACAACAGGATTAAGTGACGTAACCTCCGGAAATGAGAGCAGCGCTGGAACTACTTATATTATCCTGGCGCTTTGCCTGTTGTTGTCCGGTATTCTGTTATTTATCCTTCGGAAAAAGAATACCCTGCTTGCGTTTTTATTCCCTGCATTATTTTCAATAGGTGCGGCTGTATTCGCATTTTTGAAAAGAAGCAGTGATTCTATGTTGATGTATTGTGCAATTGGCTGTTCTGTTCTTGCTGTCGTATTCATTATACTGACAATTCTCTCTCTTGGAGCCGGCGAGCGCTATGATGAGGACGATTATGATGATCCTTTTGAAGATGATTACGACAATTATTAAGTTTTACCGCTGTATTTTTCTGTGTCCTGGATATTATCTCCAGGACACTTTTTTTCACGCATCTCCTCCTTTTTTCATATAGTATTAAGAACTTGATTTTCCAGGAGGATATTATGAAAAAGCGTGTATTTGCCGTTCTGCTGGCGGCTTCCCTTGCCATGACAATGTTCAGTGCATGCTCCTCTGAAAAAGAAGCTTCTTCCAAAGAAACTTCCGCTTCAGCCAGCCAGCAGGAAAAAGAAGAAACTGTCGATGTTACATTGAATGAAGTGGCACATTCTATTTTCTACGCCCCAATGTATATCGCCATTGAAGAAGGATATTTTGAAGAAGAAGGGATCCATCTAGACCTCGTCTGCGGGTTCGGAGCAGACAAAACAATGACTGCCGTTATTTCCGGTGAAGCAGATATTGGATTTATGGGCTCTGAATCTTCCATTTACACCTATAATGAAGGAGCAAATGACTATGTTGTCAATTTTGCGCAGCTTACACAGCGGGCAGGCAACTTTCTCGTTGCCCGAGAAGAAATCTCCGATTTTACATGGGATGACATCAAAGACAGTACTGTTCTCGGAGGAAGAAAAGGCGGTATGCCGGAAATGGTATTTGAATATATCTTAAAGGAAAATGGTATTGACCCAGAAACAGATTTGGAAATCAACCAAAGCATTGACTTTGGCTCTACTGCCGCCGCTTTTTCGGAAGGGCAGGGCGACTTTACTGTTGAATTTGAGCCTGGAGCTACCTCTTTGGAATCTGAAGGCAAGGGCTATGTGGTAGCCTCTTTAGGAGAAGACAGCGGCTATGTTCCTTATACAGCCTTCAGCGCAAAGAAAAGCTATATGGATGAAAATCCTGAGGTGATTCAAGGCTTTACCAATGCCCTTCAAAAAGGAATGACTTATGTGCAGTCTCACACTCCGGAAGAAATTGCTGCTGCTATAGAGCCGCAGTTCCCAGAGACCGATCTGGATACCATCACTACCATTGTCACAAGATATTATGAACAGGACACATGGAAAGAGAATTTGATATTCGAAGAAAGTAGTTTTGATTTGCTGCAGGATATTTTGGAAAGCGCCGGTGAATTAAGTGAAAGAGCGCCTTATGAAGATCTGGTTACGACTGAATTTGCAGAAAAAGCTGTAGAAAATGTCACAGAATAACTACTTAGCTGGCTAAAAAATCTTTTTTAGAACGAAAAAACCGGCATGGAAAATTTCGTAAGTTCCTCTTTTTCCATGCCGGAACTTTTTATCATAAAAGTTATATTCCTTATCTTTTAAAACAATGTATCATTCGCAGTTTCCTGCACATCCGTTTTTATCCTCTTTGCAGCTATGTCCACCGCATTGCTCTCCTTCTTCATGGTGATGATGGGCGCAGGTCGTCTCTGGATCATATTGAAGCTCTCCGGCAAGAAATGCCCTGACGCTGTTATCTGCATCTCCGGATGCACCGGGATACAATTCGATTCCCGCTTCTTGGAGTGCTGCACGTGCTCCTGCACCAATGCCTCCACAGATAAGCACCTCCACCCCATGTTCTTTTAAAAATCCTGCAAGCGCTCCGTGTCCACTTCCTTCTGCACTTATCACCTCGGCTACCTGTACTTTTCCATCCTCTGTATCGTAAAGCTTAAATTCTTCACAATGCCCGAAATGCTGGAAGATTTGTCCTTCTTCATATGTCACTGCAATCTTCATCGTAATCTCCTCCGTTCTTGTTTCCTTTTTTTATTATAGCACTGTAAAAGATTTTTGCAAATTTCTATGGTATTTATTCTGTTTTTTCTTTATACTTTACAGTAGAAATATTTTTAAAGTAGGGAGGAACCATATGCTTTCCATCATCGATCGGGACCTGGCACAGCAGATTGTAAATACAGTAAAAGATGTCTGCGGACACGATGTAAATTTTATCGACTGTTCTGGAATGATTTTTGCCAGTACCAACAAACAGCGTATCGGTACCTTCCATGAAATCGGAAGAAAAGCAGCCCAGGCAGGCAGTATGTTAGAGGTCGACACAGATACCGGATTTTCAGGTACACACAAAGGAGTCAACCTTCCTATCCATTACAAAGACTCTATAGTGGCTGTGATCGGCATCAGCGGAGATCCTGAAGAAGTACGCAAATTTGCTTATCTGGCAGAGCGTATCACCCGCCTTCTTATCCGCGAACAGGAGGTCAGCGCTTTTTCCAGAACACAGGCAGAAAAACGCCATTATATTCTCCACTCTCTTATCAGCAGCAGACTTCAAAACTACGATTATATTCTGCACTGTCTGGAAGAACTGAACATAGAAAAGGAATCTGCCAAACGACTTCTTATTGTCCGGCTGAAATCTTCTTACCGCCCGGACAGACTTCCTCTTATGGAGCAAAGGATTCTGGAACTGTTTTCCCGCACCCGCACTGTCCTTTACTCTTACCACTATCCCAATGAATACCTGGCTGTGATGGAGGATACATATTTTTCCGACTACGCCTCTGATCTGCAGATGTTCGCCGAGAAATACTCTGAAAGTCTGTGTATCGCCGTTGGTAAAGCAGTAAAGGGAATTTCTCTGGCCGATTCCTATGACTCTGCCTTAACTGCCCTAAACAGCCTATCTGGCACACAGCTGCATTTCGCTGTTTTTGACAATCTGACTTTAGAACTCATTTTATCCTCTATGACTGCGGAAAACAGGAACGCCTATTTAAAAAAGACAATTGAAGCTCTGTCAGCTTCGGAACTGGAACTGATCTCCTGTTATTTTGAGAACGATATGTCACTCTTACAAACAGCAGAACAGCTATTTCTTCACAAAAATACACTGCAATATAAATTGGATCATATTTATAAAAAATGCAAACTGAATCCCCGCAGATTTCGGGATGCGGTTTTACTTTATCTGGCAGTGCGAATGCATACATATTTTACAAAAAAGGAGACTCGACATGATTGACAAAACATTAATTCCCGTAGGTGGACTAAAAAAAGAACCTTTCTCCGGCAGCCACAATGGAATGCGTTATTTTTTCCAGTGTGACGACAGCAAAGAGACTTTCTTCGTCTATATCTATCCAGAACCCTGGTCTTTTGAAAAGACCCCTGAAGAGGAAAAAGAAAAAGCCTCCTTTCCGTTGACGGAAGAAGGCATGGATGCAGCAATCAACTGGCTGCATGAGCAATTTAACGCGCAGAAAGAACGGTGGTTTGCAGCCTCGAAAGAAATGATGCACACCGTCCTTGCAAGAAAATAACAGATATTTTTCTTTTATATTTACCACTTTATTTCCTTTTTATAATTTTTAGAATTTATTCTGTTTCTTGTCACAGCAGATTCACAATTACCTGCTATTCTTAATTTATGAAAACAGAAGACAATGGCTGTGTCTGCAGCCTGCAGATGCAGTCATTGGACTTCGCCTAACTGATTATCCGCACAGCAATCATATTCCGGAAAATATTCCAGGAATATTTTTTTTGTGTATTCCTGCACGTCTTTTTCCAGTTTTTCATATCGCTGAATCAAAGCAGCGCCCTTTTGGGTAATCTCGCATTTGCCTCCCCTGCTTCCTCCATGCTGCCTGGTAATCAGCGCGTACTCCAATTCCTTTTCCGCCCGATTGACGATCTTCCAGCCTTTACTGTATGACATTCCCATTGCGCTGCACGCTTCCTTCATAGACCCCGTCTCTTTTATGTGCCCAAGCAGCATAGAAAGCCCCGGTCCAAACACTAGCTCCTCGTTATAAACCTTTATCTTCACCGCCGGATAAAACATACTTTCCTCCTACTATTCCTCCAACAATAATATTTTCTCTGGTTTGACCTGCACAAATTCTGGAATCTGCCTGTCTCCTCGTTCTCGCTTCATCCACATTGTACCCCGCGGATTGTCCGCATTTTGAAACAGCAGGATCCATTCAAATGGCGCCTGTGTCTTTTCCCCTGGCAGAACGCGGATAAGATTCTCCTGTGTCTTAGAAGGACTGGCAGGAAGAAAATCATGCGCCCGTATTCCTATATATGCCAGCTTCTGAGGTATCTCACAGTGAACTTTTAATTCTATCCCCCAATCTGCTGCATATACTGTATTGTTCCCTCGTTTCTCCGCCCGGGAAATATTTTTACATCCCGTCAACCGTGCCGCCAGCATACGCCGCGGCTGATCGAACAGTTCTTTTGTCTCTTCGCAGATTAAATTCACACCATTGCCCATAATCATTGTTCTGTCACATAGTTTATATATCTCATCCCTGTCATGGCTTACAATAATCGTGCATCCATGAAAATATTTCAGCTGTTCCTTTAGTTCCAGCTGTAATTCTTCCTTTAAATAACTGTCCATAGCAGAAAATGGTTCATCCAGCAGTAAAATATCTGGTTCGGATGCCAGTATCCTGGCGAGCGCCACACGCTGCTGCTGCCCGCCTGACAGTTTATGCGGATACTGCTTTTCCAACCCATTTAACTGAAACTGTTCCAAAAGTGCTTTTACTTTCTTGTATTTCTCTGCTTTTTTCTCCCGAATTCCCGCCGCAATGTTGTCCTCCACTGTCATATTGGGGAAAAGTGCATAGTTCTGAAACAGATACCCGACCTTCCTTTTCTGAGGCACCATATTGATTCTCGCGGCTCCATCATAAAAGACCGCTTTTTCTGTACGAATCTTTCCCCTGTCCGGAGTCACAATTCCTGCCACCGCCTTTAATGTCATGCTTTTTCCACAGCCAGAGGCACCCAGTATACCAAGACTTTCCCCTCTCATGGAAAACTGCATGTCCAGACAAAACCTTTTGAATTTTTTTTGAATTTCTACCTCTAGTTCGCCCACTGCCTACCTCCGGTTATATTTCTGGAAAACATACGTTGCATAGTTCATCCCCGTTACGACAAAGAAAGAAATCACAACGAGAATCAAAACATATTGATACGCCCCTTCCATATCTCCCGCCGAGACATGCGAGTATACCGCTAAAGGAAGCGTCCTTGTCTTTCCTGCAATATTTCCTGCTATCATCGCCGTAGCTCCAAATTCTCCAAGCCCTCTCGCAAATGCAAGAATCCCGCCTGAGAGAATTCCCGAAAGCGCATTTGGAAACAACACTCTCCAGAAAATTTTCCATTCAGACATACCCAAAGTCCTGCCTGCGTAGAGGAGGTTTGCATCCACCTGCTCAAAAGCCCCCCGCGCCGACCGGTACATCAAAGGAAAGGAGATCACGACCGCTGCCAGCACCGTAGCTCCCCAGGAAAATGCAATTTTCACTCCGAAGAACTCCAGGAAGAACTGCCCCAGCGGCCGCTTCACTCCAAAGATATACAGCAGGAAAAAGCCTGCCACTGTCGGCGGAAGCACAAGCGGAAGCGTCAGAATCCCATCACATATCATCTTTACTTTTTCATGGCGCATACGTACAACCCAATAAGCAACTGCTATTCCCAGAAAAAATGTAATAAAGACAGACAGCGTTGCTGTTTTCAGCGAAATTAGAATCGGTGACAATTCCATAATGTCTTCCCCTTTGTATGCTTTACTTTACTCATTATATTGGATAAATCCGTATTCTTCAAATACTTTTATTGCTTCTTCACTCTGTAAAAATTCTACAAATTTCTGGGCAGCCTCTTTATTTGCAGAAGCAGTTACTACTCCTACCGGATAGATTGCAGGCTCTGCCAGGCTTTCTGCCGGCGCCTCTGCGACTACTTTTACTTTATCTGTGGTTGCTGCGTCTGTCGCATACACAATACCGGCATCCGCGCTGCCCTCTGCCACCCAGTTCAACACTTCTGTTACATTGGTTCCAAAGCTTGCTTTCGCCGATACTTCTTCCCACAGTCCTAAGTTTGTCAAGGCTTCTTCTGAATACTGTCCCACAGGTACACTTGCCGGATCTCCAATTGCAATTGTCTCTGCTTTTGTAATATCCGTAAAATCACTCAGTTCTAAGCCAGAATCCACCGAAGTAATAAGTACAATCTTGTTTTCTAAAAGGTTTACTACAGAATCTTTATCCACCAGACTTTCTTCTACCAGTGCATTCATCTGTTTTGTAGCCGCAGACATAAATACATCTGCCTCGATTCCTTCCTCTATCTGTGTTTGAAGCTTTCCAGAACTGTCATAGGTTCCTTTTACTGTAATACCTGGATTTTCCTCTTCAAACATCGGGATCAGCTCATCTTCATAAGAATATTCCAGGCTTGCCGCCGCCGCAATCAAAAGCTCCACTGATTCCTCTTTTTCCTCGTCCTGTGCGTCCGCTGATGTATTTTTTGTGTTCTCCTCATCTGCGCTGTTTGAACCGCACCCAAATACTATGACTCCGGCCAGTGCCGCTGTCATCAAAATTGCTGTCAGTTTTTTTCTTTTCATATTTTCTCCTCCTTTGTTATGAAATCTAATTTTATTATATAGCAAGTTATTTTTAAAAACAACTTGCTTTTTCAAGAAAAAGCTGCCAGGAAATTTTTGTTCACAGCAGTCTTTTCTTGTTTTCTTTTACTCTTTATTTTTTCTTTTTTTCATAAGGTGTCCCTACAAGGGGAAGCTTTGTCTGAAAATCCTTATTCCATCTGTAATATGCCCCTGCAATCGCAGGCGCTGTCGGAATCGAGGTAATTTCTCCGATACCGATCGCCCCATAGCCTACCTCCACGCCTGGTTTCTCCACAATAATCGGCTCTACCTCCGGCACTTTATCTGCCTTAAACAGTCCCAGTGTTCCAAATCTGGATACAGGATATCCAGCCTTTAATTCATACTTCTCTGTCAGCGCATACCCCAGACTCATGACAACGCCGCCTTCAATCTGTCCTTCGACACTGACCGGATTTACCGCCTTGCCTACATCATGGGCCGCAACGATCTTTTTCACCGTTCCATCTTCGTTTAACACACAGACTTGCGTCGCGTATCCATATGCCACATGTGACACTGGATTAGGTACATCGCTACCCATTTTGTCTGTCTTGGCAAGATATTCTCCATAGTATTCTCTGCCCTCCAGATCGGCAAGAACATTTCCTTTTAAATCTTCTCTAAGCTTCTGGCACGCCCGTTTCGCTGCCTCTCCGGTAATTAATGTCTGCCGCGATCCGGAAGTCGTTCCGGAATCTGGAGAATTTGCCGTATTTGGTCTGCAGTATTCTATCTCCTCCAGCGTCAGTCCCGCCGTCTCCGATACCACTTGTGTCAACACTGTGCCCAGCCCCTGTCCAATGCAGGAGGCTCCTGCGTGAATCTGTACTTTTCCATTTTTTATCAGCAGACGGCAGCGTCCCCAGTCGGGAAGCCCCACGCCTACACCCGCATTTTTCATTGCACAGGCAACGCCTGCATAGGGCTCACTCTCATAAGTCTCTTTTACCGCCTCCAGCGTCTCCGCCACACCAGTAGAGGCATCTGCAATCTGTCCGTTTGGCAGAACCTGACCAGGACGTATCGCGTTTCGGTAACGGATCTCCCACGGAGAAATTCCCACCATTTCAGCCAGCAGATCCAAATTTCTTTCCGAACCAAAACAGGTCTGTGTCACACCAAATCCTCTGAATGCTCCCGCCGGAGGATTATTTGTGTAGACTGCTTTTCCGTCAATGTCAATCACCTGGAAATTATATGGCCCTGCCGCATGTGTACAGGCACGCTGCAAGACAGGCCCTCCCAGAGACGCATACGCGCCTGTATCTGAAACAACCACTGCCTTCATAGCTGTCAGATACCCGTTTTCATCACATGCCGTTGTAATATCCATCCACATAGGATGACGCTTTGGATGAACAACGATACTCTCCTGCCTGGACAGCTTCACTTTTACAATCCGTTTTGTCAGATAGGCCACCAGCGCTGCATGATGCTGGACACTTACATCTTCTTTTCCTCCAAATCCTCCTCCTACCAGTTTATTTTCTACAATCACTTTCTCTGGAGGCAGTCCCAGCATAATACAACACTCATGCTGTGTATCATAGGTGCCCTGGTCTGTAGAATAGATAAATACTCCGTCCTCATCAAAGGGCATAGCGACTGCACATTCCGGTTCCAAAAAAGCATGCTCTGTCCAAGGCGTCTCGTAGTGCCTCGTCACCTTATATTTTGACGCGGCAATTATTTCATCTGCATTTCCTCTCACCAAATGCTCATGTGCAAGAATATTTCCTGACGCATGTACAAGCGGCGCTCCTTCTTTCATTGCCTCGAAGGGATCCAGTACGGGTTCTAAGACTTCGTAGTCCACCTTAATTTTTGCCTTGGCATTTTCCAATGTCTCCTGGTCTTTTGCAGCCACAAGGCAGATAGCGTCCCCCAGATAGTGTGTGACTTTTCCTACTGGAATCATCGTATCCCAATCCTGCTTTAAATGTCCTACCTTTACATTCCCTGGAATATCTTCCGCCGTATAGACTCCGATGACCCCTTCCATAGCAAGCGCTTCCTCTGCATGGATCGCAAGCACCTTTGCCCTGGGATATTCTGAACGGACTGCACCTGCGTATATCATGCCATCCAGGTATATATCGTCCGGATATTCTCCCGTACCCGTCACCTTTTCTTTCGCATCGATCCGCTGCATCGCCTGCCCGACAGTCACTTTTCCGCTTTCTTCCTCTACACTCAGATTTTCTCGGAAAATTTTTGCGCTTAAAAGAATCCCTTCAATAATCTTTTTGTATCCGGTGCAACGACAGATATTGTTGCGGATCGCCGCAATCACCTCCAGCCTGGACGGATCTGGGTTTTTATCAAGCAATCCCTTTGCACACATCACCATGCCTGGAATACAAAATCCGCACTGCACTGCCCCCGCAGTCGCAAACGCATACGTATACACGTCTTTTTCTCTGTCGCTCAAGCCTTCTACTGTCAGGATTTCTTTTCCTTCCAATTTAGAAAGCATCGGTATACATGCCCGCGTTGCCTTCCCATCCACTAAAACAGTACACGTACCGCATGCCCCTTGACTGCATCCATCTTTTACAGACGTCAAATGCAGATCATCCCGCAGAAATCGCATCAGTTTTTTGTCTCTCTCAACCTCATACTTTTTCCCATTTACAAGAACCGTAATCATACGCCTACTTCCTTTCTTAAGCATTCCAGATCCTTTTGCCGGTCTATATCCTTAAGCTCTTCTCTTTCTGCCTCCACAATGCGCACCTCTTTTTGATGATATTTGAATATCTGCCTTCCTCCGCTGTCCCCAGACAGCTTTAAAAGCTCTGAGAAGTATTTCGCATCCCATAGGACAGGATTCCCTGTTTTTCCCTCATTTCCTGCACATATAATCTGTCTGGGATGCAAAAACGCTTCGTTTAAAATTCTCTGAATAGTAGAAATCTTTAAATTGGGCTGATCGCTTACAGTAAAAAGAATCCCCTGTATTTCTTCCTGGATTGTAAGTACTTTTTTCAGTCCCAGCTTCACAGAATGAGAAATCCCAAGCTCTGGCTCCTGATTTTTTTCCACGAAGAATCCTTTTTTCTCTGCTTCTCTTTTTATCGCCTCATCCCCTGTCACTACAACAACCGGATACCCTGAGAAAGCTTCCACTTTTTGGAGAATCGTCTGGTAAAGTGTCTTACCGGAAAGCGATTCCTTTAATTTATTTCTTCCGAAGCGCTCTCCTCTCCCCGCCGCCAGAATAACAAAAGCAAATCGCTCCCTCATATGCTCAAACTGGCTGACGGCTTCTAAAACTCCACCGCCAACCGCCCGCGCCTTGTCAGAAATCGTTACACAATGGGAGGCTTCACATCTCGCATCAATATCTCCAATTTTCAGTCCTTTTTTTACCCAAGCCCCATTCTGCAGCATTCCTCTGACAATTCCAGACATCTGTGCTTGTACAGAGACACCCCCTGTCACAGCTACCGTTTGCCCCTTCTCAACATACTCTCCAATTTCTGCCTTTGCCTGCATTGTCCCCTCTTCGGCCGCGCGAATCAGTCTTTCTATTGTATAACCACCTACATTTCCAGGTACTCCGGTATTCGGGATGGCGCTCCCCTTCCATATTACACTGCCGAGTGTATGCCCCCTTTTCGTCTCTACTACACAGTGACAATCCTCTCCGGCGGAAAATCCAGGCCCTACACCGATTACAAAGGGCGCATCTGTGATAGAAGTGCCAAGATTTCTCTTTGCCAGAATCGCATCTACAATCACGTCCGGACAAAACCACCGGCGCGTATCTGCCTCTTTGTCTACGACAACCGCAATGTCTCCCTGTTTCAGAACCGCTTCCGCTTCCTGCTTAGAAGAGACAAGAATCCCTGTCATATCTTCTACCTGCGCACATTTTTCATATACTGCTCTGGAAAGTGCCACGCTTCTTCTTACAGTCAATGGAACCTCTAACTCTGTCATTACAATCTGATGTCCACATCTATATAATCTGGACGCGATTCCAGTAGCCAAATCTCCCGCACCTTTAATCAATATTTTCATCGCCTGCCTCGCTCTCCTTTGCCCGTCACAAGTATATTGTTTATTCCCTTTTCGAAAAGCATCTGGCAAATCTGCGCGGCTGCTTCCAGCCGAGAGGCACCCTCTGCCTTGTTTAGGATCACCCAGTATTGTGCATCCAGCGGACAGTTCTTTTTTCCACCCCTTTGGGAAGCCGCTATCGCTGCAATATCCTGTGGTGTCACCGTTTCTGCCTTCCCTTTCTTTAACAGTTCTGCCGCTTTATCAATACGAAAGCAAACCTCCCTAAGCGGCTTTCCAATAGAATCCATCCCATACACTGCCAACACATGCGTAGTCTGCGGTAAAATCACAGGTTCATGCTCCTTTGGCACTTTTAACGGCATGCATTTTGCCCCGTCTGCCTCAATCAAAAGAGGCAGCTCCTGAGCAAGAACTCTTTTCAGAAATGAAGGAGAAACACTTTTCATTTTTCCGTCCTCTGCCGGACTTCCGACATATACCTTTTCATACTTATGTAGAAGCTCTTGCAGCCTATCCAAAGAGGGAATAGTCAAAAAGCAAGGATCTTCTTCTACTCTCATATGTGTTGTCGTTGTGACAATCACTTTTCTTTTTAACTGTGCAAATTCCTCCGTCATACGCCGAATGGTCGTTGTCTTTCCACCTGCGCCAAGCACCGAGATGATCGGTGCTTTCAAATCAGCCGCCCCAATCCTCTCGATGATAGAATTTGCTCTCTGCCAGTTCTGTCCTTTTCTATATCGTATTTCCATCTGTCCCATCCAGTTATCTAATCAGATAAGAATACTCTGTGCACACTGCCTCCATCAGCCTTAACAGCGCATCTGGAATCCGGCTTTCTTCTCCTTTTTCCCAAACACTCGTCTCGCCCATAAACCTGACCGCACATTTCACCCTCGTTTTATCAAGAACCGCAAATCCCTGATTTTTACTCTGCGCCATATCCTTTTCATCTGCAAACAGCGTAAATTTATCCAGGTACGGCGCACTGTCATATGGACAAAAGCTCTTACAGTTGCCACATTCATTGCACATATAATCTACATGAATAATCTGGTGCTTCTCCATCCCCGGCACGTGGATAGAAAGATTTGCTCTATTCGGACAGACCTCTACACAGTTTTCACATATACTGGAGCATCCAAGACATCTGCCGCCTTCTTCACTGCCAGAATGCATATCTGCTATATTTCCTTTTCTCTCATAGATAACAGCTTCGTCTGTACATGCCTCAAACTCCCTGCTCAGTGCTTCTTTTATAATCGCCTCCGCAGCCTTTTTTCCGTCACGGATCCCTTCTACTACGGTCGCCGGTCCACCCAGTCCGTCACCTGCTACATACACGTCGGGAATATTCGTCTGCAGTGTCTCTTCATTGACAAATGCCCTGCCTCGTTCGTTGAGGCGGATTCCATTTGCCTCGTAAAGCTTGGACGGTACCTTCTCTCCCACTGCCGCGATCACTGTATCAGCGGGAATTTCCTTCTGCTCTCCTGTCGAAAGCACACTTCTTCGGCCAGAGCTGTCAAAATCACCTAATTTCATTACGTCACACAGAAGTTTTCCATTTTCCAGCTTTACAGGAGAGAGCAGCTCCATAAATTCCACTCCATCCTCCACTGCCAACAGCAATTCCTCTTCATCTGCCGGCATGTATCGTTTTGTCCTTCTATATACAAGATATGCATGTTCTACACCCTGGGTACGTTTTGCTGCTCTCGCAGTATCCATCGCGGTATTTCCACCGCCAATAACAACTACATTTTTTCCAATATCTAAATTTCCGTCTGTTTCTTTGAATTTCGCCAAAAATTCCAGTGCATTGACTGCTTCACCTGATTCTAGCTTGAGCATGCCGGGCTTATATGCGCCTACCGCGAAAACTACCGCCGTATATCCTTGCTCTTTTAGTTTTTCAACGCTGTCTGCTTCTGTGTGCAGACAAATATCTACTCCCATCTTTTCAAGCAGTGCCGCGTCTTTGTCGATTGCCTCAGAAGAAATCCGAAAGCTTGGAATCACATGGCGTACCACACCTCCAAGTGCCCCTGTCTTTTCAAGCAATGTAACAGCCATGCCGCCTTTTCTTAAAAAGTATGCCGCCGCCATGCCTGCCGGACCTCCGCCAATAACAGCCACTCTGCCGGCTTTCGTGACAGGGGGTGCCTGTACCTTCTCAAGTAATGCATCGTATCCGTTTTCTGCTGCCACCAGCTTCATAGAACGGATATGCACAGGCTCTTCATAAAAATTGCGGGTACATTTTCCCATGCAGGCATGAGAACAGATCGTACCTGTAATAAATGGAAGCGGATTCTTCTCTGTAATCACTTCCAACGCCTCTTCGTATTTTCCTTCCTTTACAAGCTGAAGGTATGCCGGAATATCCTGATGAATCGGGCATCCCTCCTTGCAGGGAGCAACAAAACAATCGAGAAGCGGCACTTGTTTTTTCATCTTTCTGGAAGGAAGCGGTTTTACCGCCTTCACATGATAAGGACTTGTCTTTGCCTCTCTTGCAAGTCTGCATGTCTTCTCCACGTGTACCTTCTCAAATACATCCCCTTCCTTTTCCAGCAGGCTTGCCATCTGTGCCATCCTGTCATATCCGCCTGGCTTTAACAAGGTTGTCGCTACTGTCACAGGCCAGATTCCTGCATCTACGATCCCCTTTATATTATGATAATCTGCTCCGCCAGAATACGAAATGCGTAAGTTTCCTTCAAATTCTTCTGCCAGCTTTGCTGCCAGAGAGATAGACAGCGGATACAGCGATTTTCCTGACATATACATCTCTTCACTGGGCAGCTCATTCTGCTTTACATCTACAGGGAAGGTATTGGTAATCTTTACCCCAAATTCTAAATTTCTCTCTTTGCATACCTGCATCAGCCTGGTAAGCATCGGAACCGCATCTTCATACTGCAGATCATCTAAGAAGTGAAAATCTCCGAACGCCACATAGTCATATCCCATCTCATCCATTGTCTTTCTTGCATATTCATATCCAAGAAGCGTAGGATTACATTTGATGAATGTGTGGAATCCCTTTTCTGTTATCAGATACATCGCTATCTTCTCAATCTCCTGCGGAGGACATCCATGCAGAGTAGAAATTGTAACGGAATTGCATATGTCACCTGAAATTCCTTCAACATCTTCTTTTGTCACATGCTCAAATACATCTATGTGCTCTAAAAGATACGCTTTACATTTCTTAAAAATCTCTGCATCCTGTGCATGCTGCATCGTATTAAGGAACGTATCAATCTTTTCAGATTTAATTCCTTCCAGGTCATACCCTACACTAATATTAAACTGGAAACCATCCATGCTTCCCAGCCCAAATTCCTTAGAAATCACTTTCAAAAGGAACCATGCCTTGATATATTCCTCCATTGCCTCAGGCACATAAAGCTCTGTAGACCATTCGCAGTTATAGCACTCGTCATCTGCCTTGATGCATGGTTTATTCACACATGCAGACAATTTGGCGCCGTCCATCACCTGCACCGTCTTCAGTTCAAAAAAGCGGCTTCCTGTATAATATGCAGCCACAATATTCTGTGTAAGCTGTGTGTGCGGCCCTGCTGCCGGCCCTACAGGAGTTTCGAGCCTCCGTCCAAAGATCGTCCGATTATATTTTTCATCTGCATAATAAGGGTGGTGTTCTCCAAATACTGTTCCTGCTTGTTTTTTTTCTGTTAATATCCAGTTTAATAACTGTTCAAAAGCCATAGGCCTCATAATATCACTCATATTCTTCCCTCCTAATCCACTTCTTTTCCTTCCAGTTTCTTACTCCGTCTCTGGCTTATCCTTTGGCAACACCAGATTTAAAAGCACTGCAAAAATCGTCGCAAGAACAACCGGAGAGGAAGCAAATGTATTATTGATGATAGACTGGAAATTTTCCAGGCTCATACTCATGTGAAGCGCGCTGTGAATACTCTGTGTCATCTGATTTAAACATCCGTCACTTAAGGATACCCCCATTCCAATTGCAATGGACAATCCTGCCACTGTCGTATTGCGGAACGTCAGCTTCTCTGTCACAAGCAGCTTGATTCCCGTCATCGCGATAGAGGCAAATACAGACGCTACCGCCCCGCCAAGCACGCACTGCGGAATGGTGCGCAGTAATGCGGAAAATTTGGGAATCATACCTGCCACAAGCAAAATGCCCGCAGCCATTGCAAAAACCTTTCTTGCCACCACTTTTGTAGAACCTACAATTCCTACATTCTGGCTGAAGGTTGCCGTTGGAGGACATCCAAAGCAGGAACTGACAATATTACTGATCCCGTATCCGATAATCCCGCCGTTTAATTCTTTATCTGTAGGCAGTCTGTCCATTCCGCCGCTGGTGGTAGCAGAGAAATCCCCCATCGCCTGTATAGAGTTGACCAGAAACAGAATCGCCAGCGGAATGATCGCGGAAACTTCAAAACGCATACCGAATTCAAAAGGTTTTGGAATCTGGAACCATCCCGCACTAGACAGTGCGGAAAAATCCACCATTCCAAAGCACAAGGCCACCACATACCCACAGACTAGACCGATTAAAATAGAAGCAAGCTTAAACAGCCCTTTCCCATAGTGATTCAATGCCACGACAATCCCCAATGTGATAAACGCCACTAACCAATTCTGCCAGGAGCCAAACACTAAAGCCGCTGTCTTTCCCTGTTCTTCTACAATTACCTCATATGTATTGGACGGATTACCTGCCATGTAATTGATCGCTGTCGTATAGAGAGACAGACCGATTGCAAAAATAACGGTTCCAATTACGAGTGGAGGGAACACCTTCCGAATCTGTTTGATGGACAGCCCCACAATAATCGCTACAATACCGCCGATCACCATAGCTCCTAAAATCGTGTCTACGTTCTGTGCCTGCGCAGCAATCGCAGTCATGGTAGGCACATAGGCAAAACTGACGCCTATGATAACCGGAAGTCCGGAACCTAGATGAATTTTATTTCCAAATAACTGTAAAAAGGTAGACAATGCGGCAAATACAAGGGAAACCTGTATCAAAAGTCCCATATTTACATTCCCGCCCGCATTGTTTGCCGCATTTGCTACTAAAATCGCTGGAGTTACGCAGCCGACGACTGCTGCCAGCACATGCTGTGCTGCCAGCGGCAGCATCTGCCCCAAGGACGGATTCCCATCCCATTTGAATAATTCTGAATTATCCTTTCGATTTCTTTTTTCTTTTTCTGTACTCATGCATCATTCCCTCTATGCTTTTGCATTCCTTTCTACTGTTCTCTGGCTATCTACTGTTGATTCTCTTCGCCAGCTCGGATGCTGCCTGACGGCAGTCTGCCATCACCTTCGCTTCGTCAATCTCTGTCAGTTTTCTGTCTTTCATCAGAACCTTGCCGTTTGCCACTGTCGTTGTCACATCATGTCCGGTGATTCCAAATACAAGATGTCCGTTGATATTTCCGGCATGCATCGGCGTAAGAGGGTCATAATTTACGATGATTACATCCGCCGCTGCTCCTTTCTTCAAAACACCTAACTCCTTCTTAAAATACCGGCCTGCGATTTGGGCATTTCCTTCAAATAACATCTGCGGTACTTCCGTCCATGCAGTATTCGGATCACAGAGATGGTGCTTGTGAAGCACATTCGCCACCTTGAAGGACTCCATCATATCGTGTGTATATCCATCTGTCCCCAGTCCGGTGAGAATCCCTCTGTGGACAAGCTCCATTGTAGGAGGACATCCACATGCATTTCCCATATTTGATTCTGGGTTATGTACCACCATTGTATCTGTCTCTTTTATCAAATCCATCTCATGTGGATTGATATAGATGCAATGTCCAAGCAGCGTTTTCTCTCCGAGAATTTTGCAATCCATCAGACGGTCTACAATCCGTTTTCCATACGTTTTCAAACAGTGATGCAGATCCTCAATGCCCTCTGCCACGTGAATATGATATCCCACCTCATCTGGTTTGTTTGCCGCCGCCAGCTCCATTGTCTCGTCTGAAATTGTAAACTGGGCATGCATTCCCATCATCGCGGCAATCATATCTGTCTCATCTTTCAAAGCATACCGAATGAACTCTGCATTCTCCATCACAGCTTCCTTTGCCTTTTCTTTCCCGTCTCTGTCAGAAATTTCATAGCACAGGCAGGAGCGCACACCGGTCTCTTTCGCAGCTTTTTCGATTTCAAACAGCGAGCCCTTCACAGAACCAAAGCTTGCATGGTGGTCAAAAACTGTAGTCACCCCATTCTTAATACATTCGATATAAGTGGCCATCGCACTCAAGTACGTATCATGGAGTGTTAAATTTCTATCCACCGTCCACCACATTCCATCCAGGATATCCAGAAATCCTTTCGGGTTATACCCATTAATAGACAGTCCTCTTGCAAAGGAACTATATATATGCTCATGGACATTGATAAATGCCGGCATAATCAGCCCACCCTTTGCATCAATAAATTCTGCCTCTGGATATGCTTTTTTCATTTCTTCCAGTGGCCCTACCTGCTGTATCGTATTTCCGTCCAGCACTACCGCGCCATTTTCCAGGAAAGGTTCCTTTGCATCTCTCGTAATCACCCTGCCGTTTCCTAAAATCAACATAATCTTCGTCTCCTTTTTCATACAAATTTTTTCGGACACTTTTTGTTGTCTATAGAATACCATCAAACTTCATTAATTGCAACACAAATTCTAAATTATTTTTAGTTACCTAAATTTTTTTTAGAAAAAGTATTGATTTTCATTTTTTTTATGATATGATGAGTTTAAGAAGCACAGATTTTTCATCTTATCCAATATGGAAAGGAGGCAGGAAAATGGGATACAGACTCGATTTTTTAAAGCAGCTTGCACATGGCCTTGCCGTACAGTTTGGCAATTGCTGTGAAATTGTAATCCATGATTTAAATCAGCAAGATTTAAGCCGTTCTATTGTGTATATAGAAAACGGACACGTATCCAATCGCCAGACCGGTGACGGGCCTTCCGGAATCGTACTGGAGGCGCTAAAATCCGATCCTGAAAAGATTCAGGATAAGCTCTCCTATCTTACCAAAACAGAGGACGGCAGGATACTCAAATCCAGTACCATGTACATCCGCGGGGAGGACAATACGATTTCTTATATCTTCTCTTTAAATTATGACATCACTCCTCTGATCGCAGCACAGGCGGCAGTTCAACCACTGATACAGACAGAAGCCGAAAATCGAACAGATGGCAAAAATGAACATACATCCAACGCTCCTACAACTATTACGCATAATGTCACAGAGCTGCTCGATCAGCTGATTGACCAGGCAACTGCCCTGGTTGGAAAACCAGTCGCTTTGATGAACAAGGATGACAAAATCAAAGTAGTGCAGTACTTAAACGATGCCGGCGCTTTCCTGATCACAAAATCCGGCGATAAAGTATCTTCTTTTCTCGGCATCTCTAAATTTACACTCTACAGTTATATGGATGCTGGGAAATAGTAAAAACAGACAGCTAAATTTTGAATGATAAAAAGGAGGGTTTCACAATGGATACAATCAAATGGACAGTAAACAATCTGCCTCATACAGAAGACGCGCAGCTGAAAGTCATGGCGCTTGCCGAGGTGGAGAAGGCCAGAAATTTTCACAAAAGCTTTCCCCAGTACAGTGTAACTCCGCTTGCAGATTTGCAGCATATGGCATCTTATTTAGGACTCGGCAAAGTATATATCAAGGACGAATCTTATCGTTTTGGACTAAATGCTTTCAAGGTTCTGGGCGGTTCTTTTGCTATGGCAAAGTACATTGCAAAACAAACCAAACGAGATGTATCAGAGCTTCCCTATCAAGTCCTGACATCGGAAGCATTAAAAAAGGAATTCGGCCAGGCAACTTTTTTCACTGCTACCGATGGGAACCATGGACGCGGTGTTGCATGGGCTGCCAACAAGCTCGGTCAAAAGGCCGTCGTTCTTATGCCGAAGGGTACAACGCAAACTCGTCTGAATAATATACTGGCAGAGGGCGCACACGCCACGATTGAAGAGTACAACTATGATGAATGTGTCCGCATGGCAAATGCGATGGCAGAAAAAACAGAAAACGGAATCATGGTACAGGATACCGCATGGGAAGGATATGAAGAAATACCGGCATGGATTATGCAGGGCTACGGCACAATGGCAATGGAGGCGGACGAACAGCTCCACAGTGCAGGATGCGACTGTCCTACTCACGTATTTATTCAGGCAGGAGTCGGGTCTCTCGCCGGAGCAGTACAAGGCTACTTCGCCAACCGTTATCCCCAGAATCCGCCGAAGGTTGTCGTTGTGGAGGCCGAAGCAGCGGCATGCCTCTACAAAGGTGCCTGTGCGGGAGACGGACAACTGCGGATTGTAGACGGCGACATGATTACCATTATGGCAGGCCTTGCCTGTGGAGAGCCCAACACCATCTCGTGGGATATTTTAAAAAACCACGTAGATACATTTGTGGCAGCTCCTGACTGGGCAGCAGCAAAGGGAATGCGTATGCTAGCAGCTCCAATCAAAGGAGACAGTCCAGTTACCTCCGGCGAGTCCGGTGCTGCTCCTTTCGGAGTTTTGTCCTGCATTATGACAATGGAAGAATACAAACCATTAAGGGAACACCTTGGCCTCGATGCAAATGCAAAGGTACTGCTCTTCTCCACAGAGGGCGATACAGATCCCGAAAGATATAAGTCGATCGTATGGGACGGAAATGACAAATAACACAGTAAATCATTATTTTATAAGGAGAGAAAAATTATGGATTTCAACAAAATCAAAGAAGCGGCAAAAAATTATGAAGCGGACATGACAAAATTTTTGCGGGAGATCGTAAGAAATCCCGGCGAAAGCTGCGATGAAAAAGCACATATCGACCGGATCGCCGAAGAAATGAAAAAACTAGAATTTGACAAAGTCGAAATTGATCCTCAGGGAAATGTACTCGGCTACATGGGAACCGGCAAAACTTTAATCGGGTTTGACGCTCATATCGACACCGTAGGAATCGGAAATATGGATAACTGGAACTTTGACCCCTATGAAGGATTCGAATCCGACACAGAGATTGGCGGCCGCGGCGTTTCCGATCAGTGCGGCGGTATTGTATCCGCTGTATATGGCGCAAGAATTATGAAAGACTTAGGACTTTTAAGCGACAAATACACGGTTCTTGTAACCGGTACTGTCCAGGAGGAGGACTGTGACGGACTGTGCTGGCAGTATATCATCAATGAAGATAAAGTCCGTCCAGAATTCGTTGTTTCTACAGAGCCTACTGACGGAGGTATTTACCGCGGGCAGCGCGGACGCATGGAAATACGTGTGGATGTCAAAGGAGTGTCCTGTCATGGCTCTGCTCCGGAACGCGGCGACAATGCCATCTATAAAATGGCGGATATCCTCCAGGATGTACGTGCGCTGAATGAAAATGATGATGCAGAGGAGACCGAAATCAAAGGACTTGTAAAAATGTTAAATCCAAAATACAATCCAGACTGGGAAGAAGCGCGTTTTCTCGGACGCGGTACCGTTACCGTATCTCAGATCTTCTACACCTCCCCCAGTCGCTGTGCAGTGGCAGACTCCTGCGCGGTATCTCTTGACCGCCGTATGACATTCGGCGAGACATGGGAAAGCTGCCTGGATGAAATTCGCGCGCTTCCAAGTGTAAAGAAATATGGCGATGATGTCAAAGTATCTATGTATAACTATGACCGTCCTTCCTACACAGGATGTGTGTATGAAATTGAGTGTTACTTCCCGACATGGGCAATTCCAAAGGATCATAAGGTAACAAAGGCTCTGGAGAAAGCGTACACCTCTCTCTATGGAGATAAGCGAATCGGCGCAGAGGAAACACTGCAAATGCGCCAGAGCCGTCCACTGACAGACAAATGGACGTTCTCTACAAACGGTGTATCCATCATGGGAAGAAATGGAATACCGTGTATTGGGTTTGGTCCTGGTGCAGAGGCACAGGCACATGCCCCAAACGAAAAAACCTGGAAAGCTGACCTTGTAGTATGTGCGGCAGTATACGCGGCACTTCCAACCATCTATTGTGAGGAACAGTAAGGTATTCCCATATCGAAAGTACATTACATAAACCACGTTGTCTAAATTTAAATTTATATACAATTTCATTATATTAGGAGGAAATAAACAATGAAAACTTTACAGGATTATATTGACAAGCTGAATTCCCTGAACTTTAAGGATATGTACAATGGTGACTTTTTCCTTACATGGGAAAAGACAGACGACGAACTGGAAGCGGTCTTTACACTCGCTGACGCACTGCGTTTCATGCGTGAGAATAATATTTCTACAAAGGTATTTGAAAGTGGTCTTGGAATTTCTCTGTTCCGTGATAATTCTACACGTACCCGTTTTTCTTTCGCTTCCGCATGTAATCTTCTGGGATTAGAGGTACAGGATTTGGACGAAGGGAAATCACAGGTAGCTCATGGCGAGACAGTACGCGAAACGGCCAACATGATTTCTTTTATGGCAGACGTAATTGGAATCCGCGACGATATGTATATCGGTAAAGGAAATGCCTACATGCATGAAGTTGTTGATGCTGTGACGCAGGGGAATAAAGACGGCATTCTGGAGCAGAAACCAACACTTGTAAACCTACAGTGCGACATCGATCATCCAACACAGGCAATGGCTGATATGCTCCATATCATACATGAATTTGGCGGCGTCGAAAATTTAAAGGGAAAGAAGCTCGCTATGACATGGGCTTACTCTCCCTCCTACGGAAAGCCATTGTCCGTCCCACAGGGAATCATCGGACTTATGACACGTTTCGGCATGGATGTTGTTCTGGCACATCCAGAAGGATACGAGGTATTCCCGGAAGTAGAAGAAGTGGCTGCTAAAAACGCGAAGAAATCCGGCGGTACATTTACAAAGACAAACAGCATGGAGGAAGCATTCAAAGACGCAGATATTGTATATCCAAAGAGCTGGGCGCCGTTTGCCGCAATGGAAAAACGTACAGAGCTCTATGGCAACGGTGATTTTGAAGGAATCAATAAGCTGGAAAAAGAACTACTCGCACAGAACGCGGAGCACAAGGACTGGGCTTGTACAGAAGAACTGATGAAAACAACAAAAGACGGTAAGGCACTTTACCTGCACTGCCTGCCGGCTGACATTACAGGCGTAAGCTGCGAGTCCGGTGAGGTAGATGCCAGCGTATTTGACCGCTACAGAGATCCCCTCTACAAAGAGGCCAGCTACAAGCCATACATCATCGCCGCTATGATCTTCCTCGCAAAATTTGCAGATCCGGCGGACATTCTGAAAAAACTAGAAGAAAAAAAGACACCGCGCGTCTTTGAATAAAACGTACAATGAATAAAAAGCGTATATAAGGAAGGAGAAAAACTCATGTTAAAATATGTAGATACAAAAAAGGCTCCGGCAGCTATCGGACCTTATTCACAAGGCATCGTATTAAATGGAATCGCATTCTTTTCCGGACAGATTCCATTGAACCCTGAGACCGGCGAGGTGGTCGGCTCCACAGTAGAGGAACAGGCAGAACAGGTTATGAAAAACATCCAGGCTCTCTTAGACAGCCAGGGCGCGTCATTTACCGACGTAGTAAAAACGACCTGTTTTCTCGCGGATATGAAAGACTTCGCTGCATTTAATGAAGTCTATGCAAAATATTTCACTGGAAAACCAGCGCGTTCCTGCGTCGCAGTAAAAGAACTGCCAAAGGGAGTACTCTGTGAAGTAGAGACCATCGCCGCAGTAAAAGAGGCTTAATTCCAGGAGGTCCGTTATGGAAAAGAAAAAACGTATCGTCATCGCTCTGGGGGGCAATGCTCTTGGCAATACGCTCCCTGAACAGATGAAAGCCGTAAAAATTACCTCCCGCGCGATCGTGGATCTGATTGAGGAGGGCTGTGAGGTTGTCGTTGCACACGGCAACGGCCCCCAAGTCGGCATGGTCAACAACGCCATGCTCGCTCTCACCCATGAGGATCCGCTGCAGCCCAATACCCCTCTGTCTGTCTGTGTCGCCATGAGCCAGGCATATATTGGATACGATCTGCAAAATGCATTGAGGGAAGAACTTTTAAATCGGAATATAACAGATATACCTGTTGCCACTATGATTACCCAGGTTCGTGTGGATGCGCAAGATCCTGCATTTTCCAATCCTTCTAAGCCGATTGGCCGTTTCCTTACAAAAGAGCAGGCAAAACTGATGGAAGAAAAATATGATTATATTATGAAGGAAGATGCCAGACGCGGTTACCGTCGTGTTGTCGCTTCCCCTAAGCCACAGGAAATCGTAGAAATTGGAACCATCCGCACAATGGTAGATTCCGGCGATTTGGTCATTGCCTGCGGCGGCGGCGGAATCCCCGTCACACGCCAGGGCAATCACTTAAAAGGCGCCAGCGCCGTAATTGACAAGGACTTCGCGAGCTGCCTGCTCGCCAAAGAGTTGGATGCAGACTTTTTGATCATCTTAACAGCAGTAGAAAAAGTGGCAATCAACTTTGGAAAGCCTGAACAGAAATGGCTGGATGAACTGACTCCCGAAGAGGCCCGTTCCTACATGGAAGAAGGGCACTTCGCTCCCGGCTCTATGCTGCCAAAAGTACAGGCAGCCGTAGAATTTGCTGAATCCAAACCAGGAAGACAGGCACTCATCACACTTCTGGAAAAGGCAAAAGACGGAATTCTTGGAAAAACAGGAACAAGGATTCATCTATAGAACGAAAAAATCGGCAGAGAGTGGATTATGCTCCCTGCCATTTTTTTCTGTCAAAAAATTGTTTTAATGCTGGATATAGCTCTTTAAATCTTATATATTGGCTTTCATATCTATCCACAAGTTTTGTTTCTGGAACAACTGTGCATTTCACTTTTGTCAGCTTTTCTGCTGCCTCTTTGATATTTGCATATCTTCCGCATCCTGTGGCTGCTAAAATTGCAGCACCGTACGCCGGACCCTCTTCCTGTTCCATACTATCTAATTCCATTCCCATCACATTTGCCATTATTCTACGCCACAAAAAGCTTTTTGCACCTCCTCCGCAGATACTCGCTCTCTTTGGCATCACTCCCGTCATACGTGCCGCTTCCAGCGAATCTCTCAACCCAAACGCCACCCCTTCCATCACGGCAAGTGTCATCTCCTTTCTGGAGGTGTTCATATCCATCCCAACAAAAGCAGCACGGGCATTTGGATCATTATGCGGACACCTCTCTCCCATTAAATACGGCAGATACATCACTTTATTTTCCCCCAAGTGTCTGATTCCTTTCTGTTCCTTTCCATAATTTTCCGTCTCCAGTACACTTTCCATCCACCACTTATTGCAGGATGCCGCGCTTAACATGCATCCCATTAAATGATACTTTCCATCTGCATGCGCAAAAGAATGTAATACATACCCTTCATCCATTCTGAATGTATCACTAGAAATAAAAATTGTTCCCCCTGTTCCAAGAGATATATTGCATCTGTTATTTCCTACTGTCCCTGTTCCTATTGCAGCAGCCGCATTATCACCTGCTCCCGCTACTACTTTTATAGTTCCGCTTATTTCTAATTCGCGGCATATCTCTTTTGTCAATTCTCCGACTATTTCCCAGCTTTCTACCGGTTTTGGGAGCATTGTTTCCGATATCCCGCATATTCTCATCATTTCTTTAGACCATCTTTTATTTTTAACGTCAAACAAAAGTGTACCGGACGCGTCCGAAAAATCTGTGCAAAATACTCCTGTCAGGCGAAAGGTAATATAATCTTTGGGGAGCATGATTTTACAGATTTTAGAAAAGTTTTCCGGTTCATGCTTTTTAAGCCAACGTATTTTGGATGCTGTAAATCCTGTAAATGCAATGTTTCCGGTATATTGTGCTAATCTTTCCTTTCCAATTTCACGATTCAGATAATCTGTCTCTTCCTCTGCCCTGCCGTCATTCCAGAGGATGGCAGGGCGAATTACTTTCCCCTTTTTATCCAACAATACAAGTCCGTGCATCTGCCCGCTTAATCCAATCCCTGCAATTTTGTCTTTCTCCTGATTTGCCGTCAGTTCCTTTAAACCTTCTATTATATTCTGAAACCAAATTTCTGGATTTTGCTCTGCCCACCCTCTTTGCGGAAAAGAAACCGCATATTGTTTAGACACTGTCTTATATACCTCTCCGTTTTCATTCATCAATAGAAGTTTCCCTGCAGACGTTCCTAGATCCATTCCTATAAAAAGCATCGTTTGTTTCCCTGCCTTCTCTTATATACGGTATTTCTTTTCGATATGTTCGATTCTCTCTACTTTGGGAAGCGATGCACCTCCTGCAAAATCACATTTTAGCCATATATCCAAAATTGTTTTCGCCAGCTCGAACCCTATCACTCGCTCCCCCATACAGAGAATCTGTGCATTGTTACTCTTGCGCGCCCTTTCCGCCGAAAAGGCGTCATGGCATACTGCTGCTCTGATTCCTGGGATCTTATTTGCCGAAATTGCCATTCCTATCCCTGTCCCACAGACTAAAATTCCGCGTTCACATTCTTTCGAAAGAATTGCCATGCAAACTCTCTCTGCAACATCTGGATATAAGACTTTTTCTCCTTTTTGCGCGCCAAAGTCTTTCCATTCGATTTTCTTTTTATCTAGATATTCTTCCAACACCACTTTTAATTCATAAGCTGCCTCATCACAGCCAATTGCTATTTTCATCGCTCTCACCGCCTGTGCATTTTCTCCCTGAATTCTTCTAACTGCCTGTTGTCTGGGGCTGCATTCATAAGACCTGTTTTTGTCACAGCATACGCACCTGCCAGGGCAGCAAAATCCAGGCTTTCGCTCACATCCCTTCCCCGCATCAGGCTATGGAGAAATACACCTCCAAAAATATCCCCTGCTCCAGTAGAATCAATCTCTTCTACCTCATATGGACGGACATAGTATGTTCTTCCTTCTTCAAATGCATAGCTCCCTTTGCTGCCACATTTTAAGGCAATAATTTTCCCTCTCTCGGAACATGTTCTACAAGACTCCCTTTCGTCGCCTTCTCCCAGAAACAACTCTGCTTCTCCCTCACTTGGCAAGAAAAGATTGCTTCTTTCAAAAAATGGAGTACACATTTTTACAAATTCTTTTTCTGCCATCATTTCCTTGCGGTAATTAGGATCAAAGCTTACGATTGTCGTGTCATCGATATAGTTTAATGCCCGTCTGCACGCTTCTGCTATCGACTCACTCACCGCGCAGGCAAAACCGGAAATGTGGAAAACTTTTACATTTTTAAGTATTTCTATATAGTCTTCCCTCCATTTCAATTTTGCGGCGGCGGAAGATTTTAAAGTAAAAAAGAAATCTCTTTTCCCATTACTGTACTTCGATACAACGGAAAGCCCTGTCATTGAATCAGGTATCTGTTCTATGTATTTTGTGCAAACATGATGTCTTTCCATCTGATTGACAAATGCAGCTCCAAAATCGTCTTTTCCTGCGGTTCCTATATATACAGTCTTTCGCCCCTGTAATGCACATGCATTTAAAAAGATTCCCGGATCTCCCGCAGGATATGGCCCTTTGAAACACCCCTGTTCTTTTAAAGGAGAGTCATATCCTTCTTTAATAAGTTCCACCATTGGTATCCCAAAGATACACACATCGTTTTCTTTTTCTGAAAATTTCAACATTTTGGGTTTTCACAGTCCTTTCCACTATATCTTTTTCGACAAAAAATCTTTTGTTCTGTCTGCAATAGCCTGTGGAGTCAATCCATATATCTCTAAAAACGTTTTATAAGTAGAAACGGTATGTGGATATTCATCTGGAAGTCCTATCTTCAAGAATCTACATCCTATTTCCGCGTCCATTAAATAATTAGCAATCATGGAGCCCATTCCGTTCTGTATAGAATGTTCCTCTAATGTCACAATCGCGCCTGTTTTTTCTGCACAGTGCCGAATTATCTCTGTATCGAGTGGTTTGATTGTATGCATATCAACAACTCCTGCCTCTATCCCCTTTTTCTGTAAAATGCCAGCTGCCTTTCTTGCTGCCGCTACCATAGTTCCTGTAGCAATAAAATACAAATGCTTCCCTTCGTTTAGTTCAATCGCTTTTCCAATCTGAAAATCATATTCTTCTTCATATATCACTTCTGGTATGCCGCCCCCAAGACGGATATAAACCGGGCTATTTGCCTTTAGTGCCGCTTTTAAACATTTTATCATTTCGCTATTGTCAGCCGGACTTAAAACAGTAATACTCGGAAGAGACGTCATAACCCCAATATCTTCCCAGCCAAAATGAGTAACTCCCTGTGTTCCCATTCCTACACCAGAATCGCCCCCTACAATAATAACCGGAAGTCCACTGTACGCTACATCTACTTTAATCTGCTCAAAACAGCGTTCTGTAGCAAATGGCGCAAACGCAAATGCAATCGGCTTCTTTTTATTTCTTGCTAACCCCGCTGCCACTCCGATCATATTTTGTTCACTTATTCCACATTCTACAAATCGCTTTTTTGCACTTTTAAACCCACAACATCTGCATGCCTGGCCAGAATCAGCGACAACAAAATATACATTTTCATTCTGCTCGGCTATATATTCTACCAACTGACCGAAAAAAGGTCTTTCTTTTATATTCCAATTTTTCACATTTTCTCTATTAATTTCAAAATTATTCATATTATTCAAGCTCCTTCATAGCCGTACAATACTCCGTTTCACTTAACTTAATATGATGCCAGTTATTATTGTTTTCTGCCTCAGCGATCCCTTTTCCTTTTATTGTCTTAGCAATCACGCAGGTCGGATAGTTCGTTTTCCTTTTTGTTTTGTCCAAAGCCTCCCTTAACTCCTCTATATCGTGCCCGTCTACTATCTTTACATTCCAGCCAAATGCTTTCCATTTCTCTGCCAGATTGTCCCAGTGATCCCATTTATCCACAACACCACCATATTGGTATCCATTCGCATCTACTATAGCAGTCAGATTATCCAGCCCGTGCTCTGCTGCAAACATAACTGCCTCCCATACGCTCCCCTCTCCATTTTCTCCGTCTCCTAAAAGGACATAGGTGTGATATGTTTTTTTATTCACTTTGGCATCATATGCAATTCCACACGAAACCGACAAGCCATGTCCCAATGAACCAGCCGGATGTTCTATCCCTTTTAGTCCCTTTCCACTCGGATGTCCTGCCAGTCTTGTAAAGTCGTGGTTAAAGGTTCGCATCTCTTCTCTACTGATCATACCTTGTACAATCAGCGGTGCATACAGCCCTAAAACACCATGCCCCTTACTCAAAATAAACCTATCCCTTTCTTCCCAGTCTGGTTCTTCTGGTTTATATGTCATAGCGTCGAAATAAAGAACTGCCGCAATGTCTGCAAAAGAAAGGGCTGGTCCTACATGTGCACCTTCACTGTCTGCAATTTTTGCCAATTCCAAGCATACTCTTCTAATCTCTTTTGCCTTCTGTTCTAATTCCTGGGTTGTTAATTTCATCATTTTACCCCTTCTTTTCAAGTTGAATTTTTATTTTTTTCTTTTCTTGGTTTTTCTTTCTAATAACATCCGCTAAAACTGCCAAAAAGATTACAATTCCCTTTGCAACATACTGCCAAAACGAAGATACGTTCAACATATTTAGTCCATTATTAAGCACACCGATCACGATTACACCTAATAATGTTCCTCCAATGGTTCCAACTCCTCCAGTGAAGCTAGCTCCTCCTAATACTACCGCTGCAATCGCATCAAGCTCGTATCCATCCCCCGTATTTGGCGAACCTGCTGACAACCGTCCTGCCAATACAATCCCTGCTGCACCGGATAAAAAACCTGAAATAGCATACACAATCACCTCTGTACGAATCATTTTTATTCCGGCAAATTTGGCCGCCATTCTATTTCCACCAATCGCATATACATTTCTCCCAAATTTTGTCTTATTTAATAGAAGAAAGCATATAAACATGATGACAATAGTATAGATAATCGGAAGGGCTATCGGTCCAACATATCCGGTTCCTATCTGAACCAGTGTCTGTTCCGTAACGCGTATAGGCATTCCATTTGAGATCAGTTTAGCAACTCCCTGGAATATCGTCTGCGTCGATAGGGTAACCACAAAAGGCGCTATTCCTGTAATTGCAGAAACTGCTCCATTAAATATTCCTACTGCTACACTTAGGAACAAAGCAACTCCAATAACAACCCACAACGGTAGTTGCCAGTTCGCCAGCGCATATGCTGTAAATACACCCGAAAATGCTAAAACAGACCCTACACTTAAGTCAATTCCTCCTGTTAAAATTACAAAAGTCATTCCAAACGCTAAAAATGCATTCGTGGAAATCTGTCTGAAAACATTCAAAATATTAGAGGTTTTCAAAAAATTATCCGATATAAGGCTTACTATTATAACCATCACTAACAACCCAATCAGTATTCCAGAATTTCTTCTGACATAATCTGCTCCAGGTTTTACCGTCCTGTTTATCAAATTCTTTTCCGTCATAATTTTCTCCTATAAACTGTTATGCATAATCTTCTCTTGTGAAAAATCTTCTTTATTGAGCGTCGCTGATACCGTACCATGCTTCATAACAACAATTCTGTCACTTGTATTCATTACTTCAGGAAGCTCTGAAGAAATCATAATAATCGCGACCCCTTGCTTTGCCAGTTCATCAATAATCGAATAGATTTCTGTCTTGGCACCTATATCTATCCCTCTTGTCGGTTCATCCAAAATCAATATCTGCGGATTTGTCGCAAGCCATCTTCCAAAAATTGCTTTTTGTTGGTTTCCTCCACTGAGATTACTGATGATCTGTTCAGAGGAAGAGGCTTTAATCCTAAGCGAAGTAAAATATTTATCAATAATAGATTTTTCTCTGTTCTTATTGACCCGCGCATATTTTATAAACTGCTTTAACACACTGAGAGTGATATTATATCCCACTCCCATCTGTGGAATTATCCCTTGCTCCTTTCTGTTTTCCGGAACCATTGCTATACCTGCATTCACCGCTTCACTGGGATTATGAAACACACGCTTTTTTCCATTTACGAGTATCTCTCCCTCATCCGAAGTATATAGCCCAAATAAAATTTGTGCCATCTCACTTCTTCCTGCTCCTATCAATCCTGCAAATCCAAGCACCTCCCCTTTATACAGTTCAAAACTGACGTTCCTTAACATCCCCTTTTTCCCCAGATTTCTAACTTCTAAAATCTTTTCTTTTGTCGGTACATGTGTTGTTGTATAATAATTGGTTATCTCTCTTCCAACCATGGAATATACCATCTCATCTCTACTTAAGCCTTTCGTATCTCTTGTCTCGATAAACTGTCCGTCTCGAAAAACAGTGATGCGATCGCATATTTCCTGTATCTCTTCTAATTTATGTGATACAAATAAAACAGAAATATTCTGTTTTTTCAGATTTTCTATTATTTTATATAATTTTTCTACTTCTCTATTTGTCAGCGATGATGTAGGTTCATCCATGATAATCAGTTTGGAATTTCTTGATAGAGCCTTTGCAATCTCTACCATTTGCTGTACCGCAATATCTAGCTTTCCTGTTTCTGCTTCCAACGGCAAATCAATTCCGATTTTCTCGACAATCTGTGCCGCCCTTCTTTTTGCCTCCTTGGCAGAATATATACCTCTTTTACATGGTTCATTTCCCAGCATAATATTTTCATATACTTTTAAATATGGAACCAGACATAACTCTTGATAAATTATGCTGATTCCTCTATTCAACATATTTTCAATGTTTCCTGCGCCAAGATTCTCTCCCTGAAATGTGATGGAGCCCTCGTCGGGTGTATACACACCCGCGAGGATTTTAATAATTGTGCTTTTACCAGCTCCGTTTTCACCTATCAGCCCATGTACTTCACCTTCATGTATTACCAAATCTACTTTGTCAAGCGCTTTTACGCCTGGAAAGGATTTAGAAACTCCTTTCGCTTCTAATAGTACAACAGCCATAGTTTGGTCTCCTTTCAGCAATTAAAAGCCTTCATAATCAGCAGCATTTTCTTCTGTAATCAAATCTACATCCAGAAGATTCTCATATTCATATGGCTCACCATTAAAATGTTTAATCAATAATTCAGCCGCACCTTTTCCCATATCATAAGGCCGCTGAGCCGCTTCTGCCGTAAGCAGACCTTCCATAATATAATCCGCTTGTTGTTGCTGTCCATCGATTCCATATACCTGCACATCGTCAATCATTCCTGCTGCCTGCAAAGATGCAATAGCACCCTGCGACGAACCATCATTTATAGCAAACACAACATCTATATCTGGATTTGCCTGTATAATATTGTCCATCGCATTCATCGCCTGATCCATCAATCCTTTGCATGGCTGTTCTGCAATAATTTCAAAATTTTCATTCTGAGCAAGGGTTTCCTCAAAGCCCGCCTGTCTGTCAATCGTACACTTAATCTCCGGATGGCTTAAAATAACAACTTTGCCCCCATCTAAAGTTTCCAATACATTTTCTGCGCAAAGCTGTCCTGCTTTATAATTGTCCGATGCTATGTACGCAATTGTTTTTTCTTTTGCGGCAGCTTCCGCGTCAACAGATACAACCGGAACCCCCGCTTTTTCCGCGGCTTCCAATGCAGGAGTAATTCCTTCATAATCAACAGGCATTACAATCAATCCATCAATATCCTGCTGTAATAGGTCATCACACTGTGAAATCTGCGTTTCAATATCATTATCCGCATAATATTCGATAAGCTCCATTCCATTTTCTTCACATACATCCTTCATGCTCTGAGCCAGGGGTACCATAAACGGATCTGATTTCATAAATGCAACGCCAATTTTCTTCCCTTCAAGTCCTCCTTCAGAATCTGTACTTTTTTCTGATGACTGAGTTGTCTCTGACTTGTCCTCTGCTTCTTTCGTTCCACCAGAGCATCCGCAGAGCGCCATGCATGTTACCATAATCGTTGCCAAGAGTATTTGCCTTTTCTTCATCGTACTACCTCCCTGTACTTATATTATTTTGTTAATCACAATATATCATCTTGTCATATATACTTCAATATTTATTTTTAAAAAAGAAGTAAATTTGTGAATTTCCTCTTATAATTCTTGATTTTTTTGTGTATTTTGCATATAATATTTTGTATAAATTTATTTTTTTATATTTATTACATATTTTTCCATATTTATTACTCTTTTTTAATTTTATATTTTTGAAAGTTTTACTTTTTATTTGATTAAAGAAAATATTTTATTTATAATATAGTATATATATTGTTTTGATGAATATTTCACACAAAAATAAAATTATTTATAGGAGCCGCATATGAATAAAACACAGGTAAAACTTCAATTTTTACTTCCTTCTTTGCCACGCGCTGAAAAGAAACTTGCAGAATATATGCAAAAAAATATGGGACAGATTGCCGATATGACTCTTGCAGTACTTTCACAGGAAACCGGAGTCAGTGAGGCTACTGTTCTGCGTTTATGTAAGCGTCTCGGATTTACAAATTTTATCCAGTTAAGGCAGGCTTTTGCCCTTGCTTCTATAGAAGAGGAAGAGGCAGAGTTGCCAGAAATTGTTACCGAACAGGACAATATGAAAGCCATTTGTTCCAAAACGATTCAAGGAATCATCCGAACGCTAGAAAACACTCAGCTTTTAATGACAGATGAATACGAAATTGCGCTACAAAAAATTCTTGACGCCAAAAACATTTATCTCTTCGCTACAGGTGATGCTCTGTCAAGCTGCAGTTATGCTCATGCCAAATTCAGCCGTTTAGGTCTGCATACGGTTGTTTGTTCAGATGTCGTATATCAATATGAAACCGCCCTTCGCATGACCAAAGAAGATGTGGCAATTGCAATCTCAAGCAGCGGTCGCTCACAAAATGTAGTCAATTCAGTAAAATTAGCAAAAGAACAGGGGGGATTTGTGATCTGTATTACCCAGACCGGTCGCTCTCCTCTCGTCAAATATTCTGATATTAGTCTGTTTATTTCTTCAATAGATACAACTATCGGCAGAGATAGCGTCAATAGACGTGTTGCAGAATTGGTTATCATTGATTCCTTTTATCAAGGGATTATATTCAGCAATCGCGCTTACTATAAAGAATTGCTTTACTATACAATGCAGTCATCCGAAATAAATAAAATATAAATTTAATTGACGAAAGAATGGTACGCAAAAAGAGAAGGCAGTGCAACGCAGGTCAGGGCTCCACTGTGGTAAATCCGATTGAATGTTTGTAACAGTGAAGAAGCATATCGTCCATTGGAACTCCATGCTTCCCACTTAACAAACAGAACAATCTATATCTACCACGCTCCGCTTAAAATTCCCTGCTTATGCACTGCCTTCTCTTTATGCTTACGTTCTTCCCCAATTAAATTCACAATTTCAGACAGAACAGAACCGGTTTCACGCTGCTACAGACTCCCAGTCAGAAGTTTTCCCTTCGTCTATAGGAAGGTGGCGCCCTAACTGAAATTCATAAAAAAGAGAACGGCTTCACGTTGTTCCAGCCCTTCAATTAGAAGTATCTATACTACTTCCGATTGGAAATGCATAACAGCGTGAAGCCGATTTCTTTTTTATAAAATTTAACTAACAAGGTGCCTTCCGAATGGCAAGGTAAAAACTTCTGACTGAA
The DNA here is from genome assembly GCF_055387595.1 of Mediterraneibacter flintii. Lineage (NCBI taxonomy): Bacteria > Bacillati > Bacillota > Clostridia > Lachnospirales > Lachnospiraceae > Mediterraneibacter > Mediterraneibacter flintii. The sequence continues at coordinate 1,361,618 of NZ_AP031405.1, read as the reverse complement.
AGTGACAGCAAAAAACACTGTATCAGATAAGCAGGGCATTGACAAGGAGCGTTCCGAATACAGTTCGAGTGGTTCTAAGCACAAAGCATCTGCGTGTTCCAATGGACACACAGATGCTTTGTGCTTAGAACCACTCGAACGGATGAGGTAAAGCGGGTCCTGCCCTGTGTTCTGATACAGTGTTTTTTGCGTACCTTCTATTAAAATTTTTTTAACAGACAAGGAATGCATTTTGTCAGTTAAATTTATATTTCGTCATTTAATTTTATCTTCTTTTTTTCTTTTCTTTTTTATTTATTTTTATCAGCGCAATTATATGAAGAACACTAAAGTATACACCTACTATAGCAAGGCATGCGCTGAATATGAGCAGCCCTGTCCCATATTCTTCCTGATATGCATTCAGCAGGACTAAGACCGCGAATACCAGGTATAAAACAGCCAGAGCAATCACTCTGCTTTTTTCCTTCCTTGTGACGATATACTCAAGTGCAGAAACTCTTTTTTCAAAATCTACATCTGTGACAGGTTCGAGTTTCTTCAGAAAAGAGCGCCTGAACGCAATCTCCGCCAAAGCCAGCATAACCGCGCCTGCTATCACTGCCTGAAGCACTGTCAAAAAAGTAGCGCCAAACAAGATTGCCGCAAAGAGAATCACAACAAAACGATTCTTATAAAACAATGCAGAATTTTCATTTTTCTTCTCTATCAAATACCCCTGCTTTGTCACAAAATCATAATAGATTGTACGTTTTCTTTTATCTGTATAAATATTTCTGCCTGACAAGCGGATTTTTTCCGCTGGTTTTGAATTCTTTTTCTTCCCCATTTATCTTCTCTTCCATATCTTTTGTTTATTTATGCTTCTTTTTCCAGCATAGCTTTTCCCATACAGTATGTTTCAAGCACGCGATAGTCCCGATCCAGAACGACTATGTCGGCATCCATCCCCACTTTGATAGAACCTTTCCGGTCATCGATGTGCAGACATGAAGCCGGATTTTTTGTACAAGAATTGATGGCTGTATCTACAGGCACAAGTGCCTCTTCTATCAAAATTCGCAGTCCGTCATTGATACGCAAAGTAGAGCCCGCAAGCCCTTTTGTAGACGTCAAATGAGCGCTTCCATCTGGATAAATCTCAATCTCATTACCTCCAAACAAAAATTTTGATCCGACCGGCTTTCCCTTTGCCATCAGAGCATCACTTACCATCACGCCATAATGTGGCCCCTTTGCCTCAAAGAACTGATGAAGCGCAGCAGGCGTAGAATGGTTTCCATCACAGATAATCTCCCCATACATACTCTTCATGCGATACGCAGCTCCCACCAGCCCGTTTGCGCGATGGTTAAATGGAGTCATTCCATTGTAAACATGTGTCATTGTTCTTGCTCCATGTGCAAATGCCTGGATCGCCTGCTCACTTGTAGCTGCAGAATGACCGATGCTGACTACCACTCCATGCTCTGCACAGTATCTAGTCAACGCGAAATCCTCATCTGTTTCTGTCGCCATTGTAATATATTTGATCAAACCTTTCGCTGCTTTTTGATACTTCTTAAACTGTTCTACTGTAGGTTTCCGGATAAACTGCTCTGGCTGCGCACCTTTATACTTCATATCCAGAAATGGCCCTTCGAAATGAACTCCTAAAATTTCAGCGCCCGTATAGCCTTTCTCCACTACCCTGGCAACATTTTTAAGCGCTTCTATAAGAACCTCTTCACTCTGTGTAATCGTTGTCGGAAGAAGCGCAGTAACCCCTTCTGACACAATATTTTTCACCCAATAGCGCAGACCTTCTTCCTGTGCATCATTCGTATCAAACCCGTATGCTCCATGGCAGTGTACGTCGATGAATCCCGGCAGAATCCAGTCATTTCCATAATCATAATCTACTGGATACTTTCCATATTCGTATAGATTTGTAATCTTTCCATCTTTCATTTCTATCTGTGCTGCCACAAACTGGTCTGCCATCCAGACCTTCTTACTTTGGATAATCATAATCCTTCCTCCTGTCTTTTATAAGCTAAAGATACGCTGCACCGCCGCTGCCGCGACAGATGTTTGAAACCTTGATTTTTACCGGCAGTTATACTATAATTTTCTATTATAATGAACTGCATAATCCATATAATACGGGGGATTTTGAACATGATAAATCAAATAGCTGACCATAGCTTCGAACCTTTTGGAACCTTTTATGACGAACCAGTTGATGTCGAAAAGCACAACCTTATTCGTCAGGAAATCACATCCAATTCTAAAAAGATAGAACGTCTTTTTGTTTTCTCCTGTGAGACATATATTGAATGTACACAGGGTCTTTCGATGCTTTTAATCGCCAGCTCGCCTGATATGGAGGATCTAAAAACATTTCCCATACGGCACTACATAAAAATCAATCCCAACATGTATTTCAATCTGATTCCTCTTTCCACCCCATTTACCTGGACTCTTATCTCCTCCCAGGGGGAGCCCTGCACGGTTCCGCTTCCGACACCCTATACATATCAGCCGGTGTCCTCGCCTTTTCACGTCCGCAGAATTTTGGACTGCTGGTTTACCAATCAGATGGAACCATGCCGTATATCTAAAAGAGCCCATAAATCATATGAACTCATCTACGTATATGAAGGCACTCTGGATATTACTCTCTCACGCGGCATCTATACACTTCAGCCGCATGATCTGATATTATTTAAATCCGATGCGGCAACCGTAGACATCAAATCTACCTGTTCGTATTTAACCACAATTTTTGATGTAAATCAACGAAAACCTCTGCATATCTTGAATCAAACCTTCCATTGCACCAGTGAATTACAGCAGATTTTATGGAAGCTTTTGATTGAAAGCTTTGCAAATTCATATTATACCCGTACCCTTATGGTCTGCTATTTACAGGAAGCACTCATGCTGCTTATGCAGTTTTATGAAACCATTAACCACAAGGCATTGTTCTCCGACAGTAAATCTCATATGAATGATTTACTGTCCGAAATTCTTGCATATATGAATAAGCGTATCGATGAACCAATTACCATAGAGGAAATCTGCCATGAGTTTTATATATCACGCTCTTCTCTGCAGGCACTGTTTAAAACCCATTTAAACAGTTCTCCCAAAAACTATCTGCTTAACATCAAGCTGCAGAAAAGCAAAGAACTGATTCGGGAGAATCAGTATACAATCAGTGAGATTGCTTATATGCTTGGCTTTAGCTCTATCCACTATTTTTCCCGACTTTTCAAAAAGTATTTCAATATTACGCCAAGCGCCTATGTTAAAAAAATAATGGATAGCCAGAGCTCACCTCCTGAAGAGCTCTGATACGTTTTTATGCGGATTATTCGATCACATTTTGAATACTATAGCGTGATATTTGCACCACCGTAGTTTTATTGATTTCCACATCAATCAGGTCATCTTTAATTTTTACAATTTTTCCATAAATACCGCCTGCAAACATGATCCTTGCCCCGACCTTGATTCCTTCTTGCAGCTTTCGCATTGCTTCTCGGTTCTTTTTCATATTCCGCGAAGAAATAAAGGTGAGTACAATCGCACATATTCCTATCAGAACACCTACAGTCACACAACTCCATCCAATGACTTCCCAATTCATAATTGCTGTTTCTTCCTCCTTGTCAGAACATGGTTTGCCAAAAAGCAAACCATGTTCTTATTTTTTCTATTTCCTATTTTCTTGTATATGGATAAAGAGTTACTCCCTTCACCACTCTGTTTACCTCTCCTGTTGGGCACGGATTATCCGGTGTAATTGACATGGACAGCGATTTCAGCACTGCCAGTGTCTGTGCGAATAAAATATAGTCCAGTCCAAGCAGCACATTTTCTGTCTTTCCATCAAGTTCATATACAGCTGCGTAATCAACCAGAGCAGCGACCTCATCGTCCTGCCGGCTCATTACTGCCACGATTTTATTTCCTTTGCGCTGGCCACTCATTTCTTTGATCAAATCGATTTCATACTGTCTTGTATACGCATCATCACTTAAATACACGACTGTAATTGTATTGTCATCAATGATCGATTTTGGCCCGTGGCGGAATCCCATCGGGGTATCATACATTGTTACCACTTTTCCCGCTGTCAGTTCCAGCATTTTTAATGCTGATTCCTGTGCTGTTCCTTTTAAAGTATTACTTCCCAGGTAAACAATCCTGTTGAAATCATACTCTCCTACAATTTTCTGCGCAATTTCGAATTTACTGTCCAGGAAATTCTGCCCTGCTGCCGCAATCTTCCGTACTTCTTCCAACACTTTATCAAGTTCTCCTAAATGGAAGCAAAGATACGCTGCCAAATACATATTCGAGTAACTAGATGTCATCGCAAAGCTCTGATCGTGCGTTTCCGGTGTCAAATTGATTGCATAGCAATTCTCTGTTACAGCAGCTCTTTTAGATAAAGCGCCGTCCTTATTACATGTGATAAACAGATGGTAAATATTATCGCACACACTCTCTGCAACGTCAATGGCCCCCACTGACTCCGGTGAATTTCCAGAACGCCCGAAACTGATTAACAATGTAGGTTTTTCCCGAGACAAATACGCCTCCGGCGTTGCCACAATGTCGGTTGTCCCATAAGATTTTGCTTTATGGTTTAAAACACCCGCCAGATGTGGGAACAACGCATTTCCGACAAACTCGCTTGTCCCTGCTCCAGTCAAAATCACATCAAAGTCTTCACAGGTAATTACCTGATCAATGAATTTCTGGATTGCGTCCTTCTCCGCTTCAATCTGTTTGCATGTTTTCTCCCATGTTGCGGGCTGTTGATAAATCTCTGTAAGAGTAAATGTTGAGGAAGTTTCTTTCATCTTTTCCTCAGTCACATCAAAAATCTTGCTCATTTTCTTTTCCTTTCTCCTTTTTTGAGCCGCCTTACATAGCAGCAGAATATTTTTTATAGTATGCAGATTAGATACCGTCCTCCGACTCTTCCTGTACTACCTGCTTGAATTCATATTTTGTCACTTGTTCTTTTCCTGTCTCCAGAACTGAATCTACCAGTCTGTCCAAATCATCCATAAACTTTCTGGACATGACGATCTCCACCAACATCGGCAGATTTGTTCCGGCTATAATCCTGACATTGTCTTTTCCATGTCCAAGCTGGGCTGCCACATTAAACGGCGTTCCTCCCATCAAGTCTGTAAATAATATAATTCCTTCGCAATCCTTTAACTCATCCATCGCCTTCGTAAGCTCACGCGTCAAATCTTCTGTACTGTACGTCGGCAAAAAATCAACATAACGATATGCTTCCTGTTCCCCTGCAATCAAATTCACGGAACTTGTCATACCTGAACCAAAATTTGCATGTCCTGTTACTAATAATCCAATCATTCTATCTCTCCTACTCTAAAGCATGTTCCCCGTCTGTATTTTCCTCTCTGAGACATCTGTCAACAACAGGCATATAAACAGACCTTGGATGAAAGCACGCTTTTGCACTTTGATAATATGCTATTGCATTTTTCTTATCATTCAGATAAGAATATTGCTTTGCCACCATAAACAGAATTACGCCAAGCGCAAATCCATAATACTTCTTGGAATTAATCTCCTCCACCATCTCATCTATCAGGTCATTTCTTTCATCCAGCATGACAGCATACGCCATCTCATTGTAATGAATGAAAGCAGGCTCCTTCGTATTCTTTATCTCTTCCAGAAGCCAGTCTGCATATTTACGGTTTCCTTTTATCAAAAATGTATGAAAATATACTTCCAGAAAGCTCTTTTTATCTGCAGGATCCCGATATTTTGTCTCTATCATATATCGAAGCATCTTTTCAAATTTTTCATGCTCTTTGGCTATATAATATACCCTCAATTTGTACAAATCACAGACATATTCACCCAATAATCTTCGAGACATACCCATATCCGCTACCCGTTCTACCATATCACTGTCCTTCTTACGAAGCGCAACATCCATACTGTGCAGCTGGAAATTTTTTATGCCTTGGAAAACAAAATACCCCACGGCCGCAATGATTATAATCGAAATTGTTACTGTATTCAAATAGCCACCTGATTTCCGTATAAAAGTAAATGGGAGGGGGGATTAAAATCCCTCCCCTCCCGATTATCCGCCGTCAAAAACGGCAGACTATTTCATTTAGAAGAACAGTTATTCCGCTGGTGCCTCCGGTTCCGGATAATCATACCACTCTACAAGAGGTGTATATCCGCCTGGAAGTGTATTTCCCTCAGCATCCATTGCCTTAGAATCACCTGTCCAAATACCAAACGCACATCCTACGATACCAACTACCAGTATCAAAATGATACATCTTACCGGTGTCCAGCCCTTCTTAATCAGAGCATAGATTCCCAGTGTAATCAACAACGGGATCAATTTTGGCAGTACGCCGTCTAACAGTCCCTGAATGTTAATCTGTGTATCGCCTACAATCATACGTACTGTAGTGCTTCCATAGTTAGCAATCAGTCCGCCGACTACGAAAATACCAAGGATACTTGCAGCACGTGTAAATTCTTTTGCGTTAGATGTCAGCAGAGTAACTGCTTTTGTACCCAGTCCATAAGACCAGTACATCAATGCAAAACGGATGACAAACTGTGCTACGTTGAAGATGAGCAGGAAGAGAATAGCACCAATAATCTGCCCTTCCATCGCCATATTCGCTGTCAATCCTGCCGTAATAGGAACCAATGTCAGCCAGAACAATGCATCACCGATACCGCCCAGAGGGCCTGCTGCAGAAATACGTACGGAACGAATCGTCTGTGTGTCCGCCTTATTCTGCTCAAGTGATAACACGATACCCATTACAAATGTTACAAGGAACGGATGTGTATTCAAAAAATCCAGGTTATGCGCCATAGACGCCTTCAAGTCTTCTTTATTCGTATGTATCTTCTGAAGACCCGGAAGTATTGACCAAAGCCAGCCTGCTGCCTGCATTCTCTCATAGTTGAAGGATGCCTGCAGGAAACAGGAAAGCCAAACCATCTTATTCAGAGTTTTCTTATCCAGCTGCGGTGCCGGAGTCAGGTCTTGATATTTATCAGGAATATTATATGCCATCCTCGTCACCTCCTACATAGCCGGCGCCTGCGCCCGCGTTCTGTTTAATTCTTGTCTGCATTGTAAAGTCATAGATTGCAATTGCAACGCCTACGAATGCGCAAAGAATCAAGGTTGCTCCAGATGTCGCTGCATTTGAGCTGCAAAGCAGGGACATTGCAAAGCCTGCGAGCAGGAATCCCCACATTTCTCCGGACATCATAACCTTCATCAGGATAGCAAATCCGACAAACTTCATAGCTCCGCCTGCCGCATCCAAACCTGCCATTACCCATGAGAACTGATAAGAAAAGTCTTTCAATGTATCGCCAAGCGCTGTACCGCCGTACAGACCTGCTACAGCCAATACACCAAAAAGTACACCTAAAACTCCCATCTCAAGGAAGTTAATGTTGCGGATACCTTTTACATCTGCATTCTCTGCATATTTATCCGCTTTTGCCATCATACCTGACATAAATGTAAATGTCAGTGTTACTGCATACTGTCCAAATACTGCAAATGGAATTGCGAGTCCCAATGCTGCACCGACACCATCCGCCGTCGCTTCCATGTTCAGAGACACAGCAAATACGGTTGCCATGATACCTCCCATAATTGCATTTGGCGGCTGTGCCCCACCGATCGGCATACTACCGATTTGGATAAGCTGGTAAGCACCACCTACTACGATACCAAGCTCAAAGTTACCTAAGATTGCACCGATAATCGGGCAGGTTACAATTGGCTGGTACAGAGACTCTAAAAAGCTGAACTGGTCAATACCCATGATAAAGGCAACTACGAAGACCAGAATCGCCTGGATAATTGTAATATCTCCCATGTTTGCTCCTTTCCAATAAACTAATAAACCCAACTAGTTATTTAAATAATTTGTCAATACTCTCTGCCGGTGTATCCGGAACACGCTTAATTTCCAGTTCCACACCTAACTCCTGCATTTTCTTGAAAGCCGCAACATCATCATCATTAACCGCAACTGATGTCGCAACCTGACGCTTTCCATCAGCCATGTGCATATTTCCGATGTTTACTTTCTTGATCGGCACTCCACCCTCAACCAGCTTCAGCACATCCTGTGGTGTCTCGCAGATAATTGCAATATGCTGGTTAGCAGAAGCTTTGTGGATGATATTGATTGTCTTCTCCAGAGTGAAGAACCTTGTCTGCGCATAAGATGGTGCAGCCATATTCATCAATCCCTGGCGGAACTCATCCCCGGCAACTGCGTCATTTGCAACCAGCAATAGGTTTGCACCTACTACACCACACCACTGCGTTGCAACCTGACCATGAATCAGCCGATTGTCAATTCTCGTCAATCGAATATCTGGCATGTTCGTATCCCCCTTTCTTATAATTTCCGACATTTATCAGGCCGGTAAAAGCGCCGTCCTAATGCCTTTTAAAAAGTACTCCTCATATTCTTAACTTGTGAGAAGTAACATCTGCTTACAAAATTTATTATACCAAAATTTTACGCAATTAATTTGCACTTTTTATCTTTTCTCTTGCATTTTTGATTATATGATTTCACCAAAAAACACCAGGAAATTCTCCCTCTTTGATACAAATGGGACAATTGCTGGTGTTTTTCTCTGTTTTAATTTATATTTTCTTTATTTTTACTTTATATTCTCCTTATTTTTCCTACTTTCATAAGAAAATTGACATCCACAGTAATCCTGTCTGTACAGCCCATACTCTCCTGACAATTCAATAGAACGTTTGTAACCGTTCCTTTTCTTAAAATCAGAACAAAGATAGGGAATTCCGTACCTTTCTCCGACTTCTTTGCCAATTTCATTTAGCTTCTGCGCATTTTTCATAGGGCTGATGCTCAAGGTCGTAGTAAAGTAGTCAAATCCACCCTTTCGTGCTGTCTCTGCTGTCTGTGCGAGACGAAGCTCATAGCACTTAAAGCACCTCTCACCGCCCTCTCGAATATGCTCTAAGCCCGCCGCTATTTCGTCAAATTTTTCCTTATCATATCTTCCTGCTAAAAAAGAGACCGGATATTTAAACGACATCTCTGAAATCAGCGTTTGCTGTTCCAAAAGCCGCTTTGTGTACTCGCTCTCCGGATAGATATTGGGATTATAGTAATACACAGTAATCTCAAAATGCTCTGACAGGTATTCCAGCACATAGCTGCTGCATGGTGCACAGCAGCTATGCAGCAGAAGCTTCGGCACCCTTTTCTCTCTTTCCAATCTATCCAGTATTTTCTCCAGCTCTTTCTGATAATTAATCCTCTGTACGTTCATATAACTAACTCCTGTACTTTTCCTGATGCTGGCACAAAAACGTACCTTTTGTAAGCCTTGTGCCTATATTTATATACAGTATACCATATTTGAACGCTATGCACCTATATTTATTTTCTTCATAAACTAACTATATATCTGTCGACTGGAGTGATGTTATGGACGCAATCTTAAAATTATCCAAAATAAATTATGCTTATCACAGTTATGAAGGAGAAACAAAAGCACTCTCTGATATATCTTTCTCAGTCAGTTCTGGGGAATTCACCGCCATTGTCGGCCCATCCGGATGTGGAAAATCCACACTGCTCTCTCTGATAGCGGGTCTCTTAAAACCAGAAAAAGGAGAAATTACCATCTGTGGAAAAACATTAGATGAAAGCACGGTCAATGTCGGCTATATGCTGCAACACGATCATCTTTTTGAATGGCGCAGCGTTTATCGCAATATTCTGCTCGGTCTCGAAATCCAGCACAAAGTAAATGCTCAAACCCGTAAAAAGGCAGACGCTCTTCTGGAACAGTACGGCCTTAAAAATTTTCGTAATGCAAAGCCTTCTGACTTGTCTGGAGGAATGAGACAGCGTGCTGCCCTTATCCGAACACTTATTTTAGAACCGGAGCTTCTGCTTCTTGACGAACCATTTTCCGCCTTAGATTATCAAACTCGGCTTTCTGTCAGCGATGATATAGGACAGATTATACGCAGTTCAGGAAAAACAGCACTGCTTGTCACTCACGATCTGTCCGAGGCAGTCAGCCTTGCAGATCGTATTGTCATTTTAAGCCGGCGCCCTGCAACCATTGTAAAAATACTGCCCATTACATTTTCCCTCGAAAAGGATACTCCAATGGAGAGACGAAACGCGCCGGAATTCAAGAACTATTTCAATATTATATGGAAGGAGTTAAAGGCATATGAATGAATTTTCCAAAGGACAACAATTATATCTACGCCGCCTGCGCAGGCACCACCGTATTGTCATTATCTCCCGTGTTCTGATTCTAATTCTCTTTCTCCTTCTCTGGGAAATTACTGCTAATACAGGACTGATCGATTCCTTCATCTTCAGCAGCCCCTCCAGAGTGGCAGAATGTTTTTGGGAAATGGTGATCGATAAAACAATCTTCCTCCATATCGGCGTTACCTTGTACGAAATTATCGTAAGCTTTCTGCTGGTTACATTTTTCAGTATCTTAATTGCTGTAATACTCTGGTACAGTCGTAAATTATCTGAAATACTTGACCCCTATCTCGTCGTATTAAACAGCCTTCCCAAGTCCGCCCTCGCTCCTCTTCTTATCGTATGGTTGGGCGCAAATGAGACGACGATCATCGTCGCTGGAATGTCCGTAGCAATTTTTGGAAGCATATTAAACTTATATACCAGCTTTACTTCTATTGACGAAGAAAAAATCAAACTGATTTACACGCTGCGCGGCACAAAGCGACATGTACTTTCCAAAGTCATACTGCCAGGTTCTATCCCTGTCATAATCAGTAATATGAAGGTCAATATCGGACTTTGCCTGGTAGGTGTCGTTATTGGAGAATTTTTGGCCGCCAGAAATGGGCTTGGTTATCTGATTATCTACTCCAGCCAAGTCTTTAAGCTAGATTGGCTGCTGATGTCTATTGTGCTTCTGTGTATTATCGCAATGGTACTGTATCAGGGGATTGCTCTGCTGGAAAAATGGTGTAGGAAAAGGTTTTAAAATCTGCAGCAAATTTAAGATGCCCCCATACTATTCTAAAGTAAAAACTATATGGGGGTATCTATACTGTTTTCATTTATCTTACAATCCTAACTTTGACCTTACAATTTCCAGACTTCTACGTTTTGTTTCGTCCACTGAAAAGCTTTTAACTATTTTATTCATTGTTTCTGCACTCCAATAAATTTTTAACCTTTTCTTTGCACGTGTAATTGCTGTATAAAAAATCCCATGCGTTATTTTCTCCGAATTACTATTCGGAATAATTACCTTAACAGAATCATATTCCAGACCTTGCGCTTTATGAATGGAAACTGCATAAGCAAGCTGAAACGGAATCACTGTTCTCATTCGGGCAAGTTCTTCATCCTGTGTAACATCATTGCTTTCATAATCATATATTGTAAGTTGTATACGGGTTGAATTTTCCAGTGCCTCAATAAATTCCAACTCTTCTCTCTTACACTCCATCTCTGTCAGATTCATATCTACGTCCACGGTAAATGTAATCTTATCTTGATATTTGAAAATATTTACAATGCGCCCTTTCAAATTATTATGCAAAACAGGAAACCGTTTTGTCTCATTAAAAAGTATAGGATCTCCCGGCTTATAACTCCACTCCTTCCAAAATACCGCCTCTCCCTTTTTATTTGCAGTCTGAAAATAATTATTCATATTATTCAGGCCAAATTTTCCATCATAATTAAGACAAAGTATAACTTCGTCCTCTTCTTCTTTTTCTAATACGTTCTGTCCTATATTTTCCGAAAAAGGACCATCAATAACAAGTTTTTCTGTAATTAGAGAATCCCTCTTTCTTACCGCATCCCAAAGGCTAATCAACGCTTCGTCTTCTGTACGCCAGGTATTAAGTAATTCTATTTTAGCACCGGGAGTTTTAATTATATCTTTTGAATAAAAAAACCAATTACCAAAATCAATGGATTCAATCTGATAAATGTCCCCAGCCAAAACTAAGAAGGTATCCGGTTTTAATTTCTTAAGAAACACCTCCATTATTCGATTATCAATTGTGCTACATTCATCAATAAAAATAATATCATATTCCGAAAGAGTCACTTTTTTTGTAAAACTATCAATACTTAAAAACTCACTTCCTGCTCCCGGATTCGTAATACGCCTTTTTAAGTTTTGCAGTGCAGTATGCGTTTTTGTAAGAAATAATTTACGCTTACCACCTGCCAAGTTTGAAATATAGTTAATAAGCGTTGTCTTCCCAGTTCCCGCAGCTCCATAAATCAATAGAAGACGAGAATTGACAAAAGCTTCTTCTACGGCCTGTATTTTCAATGGATCACCCGCATAACCGATTCCTCCCTGACTTATAAAACTTTTATTATATTGTTTTTGCCCTTTATTTCCATTTCGCGAAAACTCAATAAGAATTTTCAAAATGTTAATTGTAGTTTTTTCATAATGTTCTATACCAACAAATCCTTTTTCTTGTTTTATCCTGTACCCTTGATCACATTCCCACGAATCCAGCTGCGCGTTATAAGAATTGATTTCATCTGTTTGCGCAATTGATTCTGTTTCAAAGTATATTTCTCCTGTTTGTTTTATCGCATTTCTAACCAGTAAATATGGGCGCACTACTTCCATTCTGTCGTATCCCGTTACTCTTACAACGCGCCGGATGTGATTTTCTTCACTCGTTTTACTGCCTGCCAAATTAGATATAAACGGGTTCTTTTCAAACGGATAACACCTTGCCGACAAAGTAGGACAGTCGCGTAAACAATGTGGTCTATATTTTGTAGGCAATACATTTTCTATTGTTTCTTCCCGCAGATTCAGCAGCAAATATCTAATTATATTCCGCCCTGGCCTGCATGATCCTTCTGAATAATCCTCTTTTAATTTCAGCAAAACCTCTTTAAACTCAGAAGTGTTTGTTTGTGCATATATCGAATCAATTAACGTATGAAACTCAATTTCTTTCAAATCTATTAAATCAAGAAAATTGATACCCGTTCTTGTAAGAAACTTCATCAGTTCTGTGTACTCACGATAATTCGCACTCAGCCTCATTGAGATTTCAAGTATTTTGGCAAGTTTATTTAAGCATACTGGATCTATCGACACTTTCCAGTTTGTAATAACTTTTATTTTGGAAGGTATATTCCATAAGTTGATTGTCGCGTCTACATAGCTTATTTGAACAGCATAATTTGTCGAAAGATTTTCTCTTGTATAGGCAGTTATCCTATTATATTTCGTAGCATAGACTCCTGCCAACTGTAAAGTAATCTCGTAATATCTTTCTTTTCCAACAAAAAATGGTGTTTTTTTCTGTATATAAAATCTTGAGGATTCTACTACTCTGGGACTTTTATCAGCAGAATCAACCGCTGCGGCTATCAACTTATAGTATTCATAATCCGTACTGTCCATACAGAGGGGGAACTTCTCCAAGTTATGTAATATAACTAACCTATTATTCTTCCAAAAAGATTGTCTAATCTGCCAGAGGAAATCATAATATTTAAGCATCAGACGCTCCGACTGCCCCTCCCCAGGAATTCTATATCCGATATATTCCAATGCTTTATAAAACATCCCGAGATATTTTGTTTCTATACTTAACAAGGAACGTTCCCATGCTAAACGGATACTTGCCTCTTTGTATCCCATATTTAATGTATTGAGTAAAAGCGCAGCCACACTTATATCCTCTAAACGCGTCAGCATTCTTCTCGATACATCATCCCGGGTTTCATCATAGATTTCTATTCTTTCAATACATTCTGTAATTTGCCTGTCACATTCTTTTATAATATTAAGAATATCCTCTTTTGAGTAATCGCTATCATCCAGACGCGCCACGAAAGAATGATGATTTTTAATATCTGCAAGTTTGACACAGAACTCATCGACACTTTCATCTAAATTTTTTATCTCCTCATCCGCTGTAAAACAAATCGTAGCACTGTCTTTACTAAAATCAATTGAATGAAGAAAATCTGCGGACATGTATTTCCAGAATACCCTCTCGCTTCCGCGTTCATCAGGGTTAATTACGACAAATAGAATTCCGGGATCATAAGTACCTCCACAGCACATAAATGCTGGAAAGGAAAGACTTTTTAGTGAATATTTGATTTCCCCATCTTTTTCACTGTACTTATGGGTTCCTTTAATCTGAACAAAAAAATTCTGTTCCGGTCTCCTTGAAACACAGGGATTCGAGACAAACTCAAGTGTTCCATCTGTATTTGGCCATTTATCACCACACGAAAAATTTGTGTTTATTTTACCATTTGATCTCAAAAAGGTTTTCAAAATCGATACAGCCGCCTGATCTTCTGCAGAATGTTCCGAGTGTGTCTTAATGTGCCGTTCAATATTTTTTCTGTTTGTATTTAACATATTTATCCATGTCTCCTCTACTACATGTGTTTCACTTAACTCTTCTAATACGGCAGCTGCCAATTATCTTATCAGCTGTTACCTTCTTTCAATAATCTGTGTTTCTTAGCACAGGAGAAATATCTGCTTCAAATCTCATTTAATAATGATAGTCTCTTTCATTCTTCGCCCTCTTCTGTCGGCAGCCATGCTTTTCCAAATTTTACATCCTTAAAGAGTGCTGCCAACCCAGTAATCTGTTTTAGTCTCAATATTTCATCTCGTTCCATTCCAAGATGTCTGGAAATCCATGCGTCGGAACGCCCCAGCTCATGCAGTTCTTTTACGATGTTGCTCATCAGATCTACATCATGGCTGCCGCGCGCTCTATTGTGCCGTATCGTACTCGCCATTCTCTGCGCAAGAGGTTTGTCAATTACAGATACCGGAAGCATTCCCTTCTCTCTCTCATAAATATCCGGATACTCCAGTATGACCCGATAGCGGTGGAAACCATCCACAAGAACATAGACATCCTGTTCTTTCGCGTGATAACAGACCACCGGCATCGTATATCCGTCCTCCTTGATGCTTTCATACAGAAGTTTCATCTCCGGAGGAGCTACCTTGTTTGGATTGTATGTATTGGGTTTTATTTTCTCTACCGGCACAGCTATAATGTTATATACAGGACTTTTATACTCCATATTCTATCTCCTCAATGCTTCTGTATTTATTTCGTATAATATCTATACGCTTCTGCTGTTTTCTTGTCATTCCAAATCCCATAAACCGACAGATATGATCGTTTTTCAAAATGCAATAACACATCCTTTTCCAGCTTGGTATATCCTTTGTAGATTTTATATCGTCCGTATGATCTGGTATTTTTCCGACAAATACAATACGTGATTTGTGATTCAATGTATAATTAGATACTCCGTTTCTGCGGATCTGGTATCCATGTTCCTCCAATTCCTGAATCACTTCTTCATCCAGCCCTCCCCCTGTTTCATGCCAGAACTTAATAGAAGCGCTGAATTTTTTTATATAATTGTTTCGCAGACGAGTAGGAAGTGTATCCAGCAGAAACTGTGTATAGCTCTTCCATGTATGTCCCTCCGGCAGCGTAATGCTCCGGTAAGCCATTGCTTTTGTTTTTCCGTATATAGATGCGAAATTTGCTCCTTGTACTCTTCCGACCAGCTTTGTCCATATCTCAGGATCTATCACCCGATACATATTCAGCGCATCCTTTGAGTAATCATTAAACGGCGATGCCACTCTCATCTGTGACACCTTCAATCCGGCCTTGTAGTACAGATCATACAGGGCATTATAGTCATATCCAAACAAATAGTTCGCATGCCAGACATCCCTTAATGACCAGTCATACAGAGGGGAAGCGCACCAGACATCTTTGAACTGCTTGCTGATCCAGCACTCTCCTTTATATCCGTATTTCTTATTCAAAAAACCGCTGTATCTCTGCAGGGATTCGTCCGCCCTCATTCCCAGCAGACATACCGTCTTTTTGTTTCCATGAGAGAGTCTGTACCATCTTCCGAACTGTTTTGCGAGATCCTCCTGATGCATTCTATATCTGTAGGTTATCATAGGGTTATGCTCCAGATGAATGACATATTCTTTCTTCGGCATATCTCTCACCCAGATGTCTTTCTTGGTGTCATCCCATGGATACCAGTACATTTCATAACTGCTCAATGCTGTTCTTGTCGCCATAGGCAGACAGACCCAGTAAGGTTCCACCTCCTCCTTAATTCTCTCGAAGGTTCTTTCTATATATTCTGTTGTAACTGTATATTGTGCCTCAAAGTCCTGATGAAACACTCCTAGCTTCTTCTGAGGATAATATTTCTTCTGATAATCTAAGACAAGATTTAATAAAAGTCCGCTGTCCTTTCCTCCCGAAAAAGAGACATAGATATTGTCGAAATCTTCAAAGATTAATTTCAGTCTGTCCTGCAAAGCCTCATACACGTTCTTCTGCAAATATTCACGTATCAATACTGCCTTCCTCCTGTCTGTATGCCCCCCTGACAGATATAAAACCTGATATATTATTGGAAATTTCTTCCAACACCATATTTTTTAATTATAGCGTCTTCTAAGCATGCCGTCAACAAACGTTATATCTGTAAAAACAGTTTTTAACAGAAAAAAAGTGCAAAGCTGATTCAGCCCTGCACTTAAATCTTTCTTTTTCTATTTTCCTATTCTTTTCCGTCAAAGCAGTAAGTACACAATTTACATGGAGACAGCCCAATAGAGGCAATCAGATCATCCAATCTGTGATAGCGCAGTGTTGTAAAATTCTGACGGCACCTTACCTCCTCTACCATTTCATCATATTTCTGACTACATGGATCTGCATATTCCTCTAGTATTTCCGGTGTTACCTTCTCTTCCCTTTCCTTAATAATCCGCCTTGTAATCAAATCCAGCTCTGACTTAGAACGTGAAAAATTCAAATATTTACATCCATACAGCAGCGGCGGACATGCAGGACGAACGTGCACTTCCTTAGCTCCACTCTGGTAGAGAAATTCCGTTGTCTCGCGCAGTTGTGTTCCTCTTACAATAGAATCATCGATTAAAAGCAGTTTCTTATTCTTAATTAACGCCTGCACCGGTATTAATTTCATACGCGCAATCAGCTCACGCTGGCTCTGGTTGGTCGGCATAAAGGATCGCGGCCATGTCGGCGTGTACTTGATAAAAGGTCTTGCATATGGGATTCCGGATTCGTTGGCATACCCAATCGCATGAGCAATTCCCGAATCCGGCACACCTGCGACGATATCCGGCGAAACACTTCCTTTGTCTCTTTTTGCCAGCATACTTCCACACTTATACCGCATCTCTTCTACATTGACGCCTTCATACGCAGATGTAGGATAGCCATAATACACCCACAGGAAAGAACAGATTCTCATATCCTCTCCCGCAGCGCCGACCGTCTCCGTTCCATCTGGCGTTATGTAGACAATTTCAGCCGGCCCCAGCTCTTTATAATCCAGATAGCCGAGATTGATATATGCAAAATTTTCAAAGGAAACACAGTAGCCGTCTTCTTTTTTCCCGATAACTACCGGTGTCCTGCCATACTTGTCACGCGCCGCGTACAGTCCTTTTTCCGTCATCAGCAAAATTGTCATGGAGCCGTCGACCAGGCTCTGGACATACCGGATCCCATTTACAATACTGTCTGCCTTACAGATCAAGGAGGCAATCAATTCTGTAGCATTGATTTTTCCGCCACTCATCTCCTGGAAATGGGAATGTCCATCCTTATACACCATCTTAAGCAATTCTTCCTGGTTATTAATCTTTCCCACCGTTGTGATCGCAAAGCTTCCCAGATGAGATTGGATTAGAAGCGGCTGAGGTTCATAGTCAGAAATACATCCAATTCCAAGATGCCCCCTCAATTCATCTACATCTTTTTCAAATTTTGTACGAAACGGTGAGTTTTCAATATTATGAATTGCTCTTTGAAACCCATCTTCTCCATATAGAGCCATTCCCCCTCTTCTTGTACCAAGATGAGAATGATAATCCACTCCGTAAAACAATTCCAACGTACAGTTCTTTTTTGAAGCAACACCAAAAAATCCGCCCATAACCGTAATCTCTCCTTTACTTGATAAAAATATCAATCGCCTTGTTCAGCTTCTCTACACTTTCCATGTCTCCATGCTCAATTGCATCTACAATGCAGTGTTCCAAATGCTCTTTTAAAATTTCTTTTCCTGTATTATTGACTGCCGCTTTCACTGCTGCAAGCTGTATCAGCACTTCGCTGCAGTCTTTGCCGTTCTCTACCATCCGCTTGATGGATTCTAAATGCCCTATGGAACGGGAAAGCCGGTTTATAATTGCCTTCTCATATCCTTCGGAATGCACATGCGTATGTCCTTCCTCCATCTCTTCACCTTCTCCTCTTTCCTTTTCACTCTCCTGTACAGCTGCTCTTTCTTAATGCAGCAAAGACCAGTACCCCTGTACGAAAATAAACAGTACAATGAGTGGCAGTACAAAAGAAACATAAGCACGCGCCCATTTCGGGAACTTCAATCCCACACCGCTGTCCGCCTCAGCCAGAAACTGCTTCCATCCCCAGCCATATCTGCTTGTACAAAATAAAACATATACCAAGCTTCCCAGCGGAAGCAGATTGTTACTCACAATAAAATCCTCAAAATCCAGTATTGTCTTACCTTCACCTAGCGGCGATACCCCACTTAATACATTATATCCAAGCACACAGGGCATTGACAAGACAAGAATCACTATAAAATTCACAAGCACTGCTTTCTTTCTGCTGCAGCCAGTTAAATCCATCGCAAACGAAATAATATTTTCAAACACTGCTATAATCGTAGATGCCGCTGCAAAAAACATACACAGAAAGAAGATGCTTCCCCATATTCTTCCGCCCGCCATAGAGTTAAAAATATTGGGAAGAGTAATAAAAATCAGATTCGGCCCACTGTCTGGATTCACCCCAAAAGCAAAGCTTGCTGGAAAAATAATAAGTCCTGCAATCAATGCCACACATGTATCCAGTATCGTCACACAGACCGCCTCTCCTGTAAGGCTGCGGCTTCTGTCAATATAACTGCCGAAAATCGCAATCGCGCCAATCCCGAGGCTCAATGTAAAGAAGGATTGTCCCATCGCGGCAAATACTACCTCCATGATCCCATTTTCCTTCACTTTTCCAAAGTCTGGGAACAGGTAGAATTCCAACCCTGCGCCTGCACCTTCGAGCGTAATGGAACGAACCGCAAGGATAATCATCAGAACGAGCAAAAGCAGCATCATTCCTTTTGTAATTTTTTCCACACCTTTTTGCAGCCCCATACAGCAGATTCCAAAGCAGAGTGCAACGACTAAAATCATAAATACAGTCATAGTTACAGGCTGCGCTTTCATTTCATCAAAAACCATCTCAACTTCGCTTACATTTAGCCCTGCAAACTGCCCCGACGCCATCTTAATCAGATACAAAATCATCCATCCGCCGATTGTGGTATAAAACATCATCAACAGGTAGTTTCCTGCCATTCCAAAATATTTATACCAATGCCACTTTGTACCCGCTGGTTCCAGCTTGTTAAATGCAAGAGCAATACTGGACTGTCCCGCACGTCCCACCGAAAATTCCATTACCATAATAGGCAGTCCCAGAATCAACAAAAAGAACAGGTAAATCAGCACAAATGCCGCGCCGCCATACTGTCCCGTAATATAAGGAAAGCGCCAGACATTCCCCAGCCCGATTGCACATCCTGCTGAAATCAAGATAAATCCCAGCCGGGATCCAAACTTTTCTCTTTTCATCTTGTTTCTCCCTCTTTAAATATACACATATACCCTTTCTTATTTATATGCCAATTTAAAACACTTTTTTATCTTATGACAGACTCTTCCCGCTGTCAAGCAAATCCTGTACTATAAACATTCCATTTTCCACCTGCAGGCAGTACCTCTCCTTCAACGGGAAATTCTATTATACAGGGTTTAGAGTTTCTTCCAATGTTCCTCCAAGATATTTAGCATACTTGAATAAACCTTGAGAAAAAGAGTAAGGGAGATTGCACAAAGAATGTGTATCTCCCTTTTCTCGCAGCTGTAACCCTGCTCTTTCATAAAATTGTATTTTATTTGTTTTCTTTTCTGCGTTTTACCGTAAGTGTTCCACTGTCTTTAAACGGTTTTTGTGTATCGGTCGGTTTGTTTGCTACAAAAATCAGCATACACTTTGAATGTCCGTATAGTCCAGTCCAAAGCTAAGCGCTACATTTTCATACGTTATCTTTCCGGCATAGGTATTTACAGCGGAATAGAGAACCGGATATTTTCTGCATGCCTCTTCCAACCCGTTTTCTGCGATAAGCAGTCCATACCTTAATGTTGCATTTGTCAATGCAATGGTTGAGGTGCGCGGCACTGCTCCCGGCATATTTCCTACGCAGTAATGCACTACATTGTCCACTACATAAATCGGATCGTCATGGTAGGTCACCTTCGTCGTCTCACAGCAGCCGCCCTGATCCACAGCTACATCTACAATCACACTGCCTGGCTTCATATATTTTAAGTAGGCTTTCTTCATCAGCTTAGGAGCTGCCTTTCCAGGAATCAATACCGCCCCGATTACCAGATCTGCCTTTGAAACTGCCTCTTCTATCATTGCATCTGTGCTCATTAATGTCTGGATTCTGGCGCCGAAAATATCATCCAGGTAGGCAAGACGGGCAAGATTTACATCCAGCATCGTTACATTCGCTCCCATGCCGACCGCTATCTTGCACGCATTTGTCCCTACTGAACCGGCTCCTATGATGACTACCTCTGCCTTTGGTGTTCCCGGAACGCCCGCCAAAAGTACTCCTTCTCCTCCAAATGGTTTCTCCAGGTACTTTGCACCTTCCTGAACGCTTAACCGTCCTGCAATCTGACTCATGGGCGCGAGTAGCGGCAGACTGCCGTTTTCCTCCAGTGTCTCATACGCAACGCCCTTAACGCCGCTTGTGAGCATCGCATCCAGCAGATCGCGATCTGCGGCAAGGTGCAGATACGTATACAAAATCAAATCTTTATGAAAATATGCATACTCCTCTTTTAACGGCTCTTTTACCTTTACTATCATTTCGGAAATATCCCACACTTCTTTTGCCGTATCCAGTATTTTTGCCCCTGCTTTTACATATTCCGCTGTAGAAAATCCGGAACCGACTCCCGCGTCTTTTTCTATATATACCTCATGTCCTGCATGGATATAATCTTTTACGTTGCCGGGTGTCAATCCCACCCGATATTCCTGCTTCTTAATTTCTCTGACACATCCTACGCGCATGTATTCCCTCCTACTGAATCCATTGTTCTTCGTCAGAATATGGGATAATCGGCAGATAAATATACGAGTCATGTACCGCATCCACATGTATCTGATATTCGATATCCTCGCTGTTTGGAAGCTGTACCATCCAATGATACGGATTTGCGTCATAATTCTTGATCTCAACCTCAATCCGGTGCCCCTTCTTAAATACATTGGACGTATTCATCACTTCAATTGTATACTCATTGATTTCTCCCGGCGTTACCGGAACTTTTCTTGTATGGTCGTTGTTAAATTCCCATGGCTTTAATTCTTTCTTTTCCAGTCCCCTGTGAGAAGCCCGCAAGTTTCCAGTCACCAGATTTAAAGGTCTGCCTTCGCCTTCCGGCGGAACATCATTGAGCATGATAGTAAAATTCGCGTCCGTCTTATCGATCGCACATTTTAAATGCATGACAATCGGGCCGGTCACTTCCACATCTTCTGTGAGCACAGGCGTTCTAAATACAACATTCGGCACTGCGTACGTCTCATTGGAGCCATCTTTGTAAGGACTCTTATGTTGAAGAATTGTAGGCGGCACGTGTTCGTCCTTTTCTTTTTCTGTAGAAAGAAGTCCGCCGTCCCGCAGATAATATTTCGTCCAGTTGGTACGCGCAAGCGGCCATTCCTTCTCATAACGGAATTTATTAATTCCCCGTACGAGAAGCTTCATCGGCGGTTCGTCCATGATTCCTGTGTCAATCCCCTTGAGCCAGTAGTCATACCAGCGCAGGTATTCCGGCGTCATAATCCTATGCGGCAAGTGTAAGGCGTCATGTTCTTCCGGCGCCGCCAGTTTTCGCGGAACCGACATGTCTCCGTGGGTAAACAGGAAAAATGGCCCCTGTGAAAATCTCCCCAGCTCATAGTATTCTGAAATCAGATACATAGGCACTTTGATATCCTCTGGATGGCTTTGAATCGAACGTTCTCTCCAGAAGTCACTGTCATCATCATGCAGAAGAATATCAAAGAAATACGTCTGATTCCGCGGCGGGAAGCAGCTCAAAATTCCTGAGTAGAGCGCGCTGTGATTGATATCCGGATCGGCAAGGCGTTTTTGAATACGTGTCTTTAACTCCTCTGTCGTATACGTTCTCTCCGCTGTGGACATAGAATTGACATCCGGGCAGAAATCTGTATACATAAAGGAACGGTTTACAAACACGCCTCCCGGATAGTTGTGATGGTACATATTATCCACTACCTCTACCATCATAATTGCCTTTAGATGCGGCGGCTGCAAAGCTGCCACTACCGGCTGTAAAATAGAAAAATAAGAAATCCCTATCATACCGATATTGCCATTACAGTAAGGGAGCTGTGCAGTCCATTCAATCACATCATAACAGTCCTCCTGTTCCTGCCGTCCATACAGGCCGTCCCATGCCCCCTCTGATTTTCCGATTCCTCTGGGATCTGGAACAACAACAATATAGCCATGCCGCACATACTCATAAATATCCCCTGCCTCAATCGTATGGTCAAACAGCACTGTCTTAAACTGCATAGAAGTACGTTCCAGTGTCTGGATAGATTTTCCGTATGCAGAAAACGCAACCAAACCTGGAAATTTCACCTCTTCCTCTGTATCCGGACGATAGATGTCTACTGCTAATCGGGTGCCGTCCCGTACTTCCATTATTACGTCCTCTTCCTTTTTTACTTCATATTTTCTGGGCGTCATCTTCTCTATACCGTCCATATACCGGTTATCCCAATATGCCGGTTTTTTCTCTAGACCTACAATATCTAATTTGTCTTTCATTTCCATCACAAACACCCCTCCTTTATTCAATCCAGTCTTTTTTGCCGTTTACAACTGGCAGCTCGATCCAGGACGCCGTATCCTGCCCCAGATGAATCTCAAAATTTACTTCCTTTGCCAGTGGGTGAGGCCCTGCCACACGTCCTGATGTATAGAGTCGCGGCAGGCTTGCCATCTCGTTGAAATCAAAATATTGCTGATCCATCGTCTTGAATTCTACTTCCACACAGTGTCCGGCCTTATACATATTATCGATCGGCGCCATTTCGAATATATATTCATATACTTTTCCCGGTATTACCTGTTCTTCCTGTGTATGATCGTGTTTTGGCCTGTGCGGTGTACTTGTATTCTCGTCTATTTTTCTATGTGAGCACTTCAGATACCCACAGGAAAGTAATGTACGGTACCCTGTTTTGCTGTCTTTATCCCATAGCTTTAAAGCCAGATGTGCGTCCTCTATATCAATTGCAGCATATAGGCAGCCCGTCACAGGTCCCGCCATTTCTGTGTCTTCTGTAAACGGTTCGGAAGTATACGTAAGTGCAGGGACTTCCTCCGGCATCTGTGATACCTGGGTAGGCGGTATGTGCCGGATCGTATCCACACCGTCCGCCTCTGCCTTATTTGTATCCAGGCTGTTGTTTTTCTTTAAATAAAATTTCTGGTACTCTGTCTCCTTTGCCGGCCATTGGGTGTCGTAACGGTATTTCTCTTCTCCCATAACCAGCGTCTTAATCGGCGGCTCTTCCATGAGTCCTGTGTCAATGCCTTTCAGCCAGTAATCATACCAGCGAAGCTCTTCTGGAACCGGATTGTCATACGGGGACGTTTTCTTTGTTGCCGGATCGATCATCAGAAGCTTCTTCGGTACATCTGTATCCAGCTTATTGAAAATATCATAAGCAGACACCGTAGAGGCCCCATACTCATAAAAGATACCTACGATATAAACCGGAATCCTCACTTTCCTGTCTCCAAAGCTCCTTCTGTCCCACCACTCGCTCTTGTATGGATGAAGCATAATGTCAATATTCCATGTATAATGGCGCGGTGGAAAACTGTCCAACCCGCGGTAATAATAAGAGTTCGTCGCGATCTCCGGCTGTTTTCTCGCCGCAGCAAGCATTTCCTTTAGCTTTTCCGGAGAATTCTCCATTTCCGCCTCTGAAACGGTATTGGTATGCGGAATATAACTGCACAGAGGATAATTAATATCGCTTAAAATTCCTCCCGGATAACAGTCCATATACATATCGTCTATGACATCTACTGGCATGATTGCCTTCAAATATGGAGGCTCCATTGCTGCGACAAGCGGCTGTATTTTTCCCGCATAACCGCACCCGAGCATACCTACATTTCCATCAGAGAGATAATGTCCTGCCCAGCGGATCACCTCTACGCAGTCTGTCTGATCCTGCCGGCTTAACACCCCTGTCCAGATCCCTTCTGAATTTCCAATCCCTCTCGGGTTTACTACAACCACAATATAACCGCGCTGTGCAAAATAATCAATTCCCGCGATTTCTATCCCTTGTTCGTACATAAACTTTCCCAGCCCAATGGGGTCTCTTCTTCTGCCTGTCTCCTGTGCCGTCTTTCCAAAGGGTGAGAATCCTATAAGTACCGGATGGCGTTCTGTATCGTCCGGTCTGTATACATCACAGTAGAGTCTTACATCATCTTTCATCACAATCGGTCTGTCTTTTTCTATCCTCACTTCATAAACCGGTCTGGAAAGTTTGTCCGCCTGCTCTTTTGCCTTTTTATCCCAATAGCAGACATCTTTCAATTCTTTCATAATTGTGGATTACCTCCTTTAACTTTTCTGGGTTCATTATACAGCCTCCCCTTCGGGGGAAAGTCAATCTTTATTTTTTAGAAGTCCATACAGATTCTCCGCCGTCTGCCACACGTCTGCAAAGCTGGTGAACAACGGAGAAAAAGCAATTCTGACCTGGTTTGACGCGTCTGGTCTTTTTTCACTTTTTATTTTTTTCTCTACGGCTTCCTTTAATTCTTTTGTTATATGAGAACCGCTGTCCAAAAATTCTGTCATCTCCTCCGACGCGATATGCGCGATTGTGACATGCCCGCCTCTGCGTTTCGCTTCTTCTGGAGTGATAATCTGTACTCCCAGCGGCATAAGCTTTTCTTTTACAAGCTCCATAAAAAATCCTGTCATTTCCAGTGATTTTCTACGTATCTTATCTATCCCCGCTTCCTGTATCATCTCGAGGGCCCCCTCCAGAGGAGCTATATTGAGGATCATAGGAGAACCATGCTGCCATCCCCCTGCCCCTGTTTCAGGCTCAAATTCCGGCAGCTTTTTAAACTGAAGCGATTTCTTATATCCATGCCAACCGGGCATAGCCGGATATACACTGAAATTTGATTCATGTATAAACAAAGTCGCCGGACATCCCAGACCTCCGTTTAGATACTTGTAATTGCACCATACTGCAAAATCCACCTTCCAGTCATGCAGTTTATGGGGCACTACTCCCGCCGAATGACTTAGATCAAATCCAATCGGGATACCTCTTTTATGTGCTTCCTCTGTAAGATACTCCATATCCAGAATCTGCCCTGTCGAATGTATGACAGAGCCTAAGAATACCAGAGCAACCTCCGGTGTCATTGCCTCCACAATTTTCTCTTCGTCCAGCAGCAGCTCCTCTCCGCCTCCCAGTATCAGCTCTGCCTCCGGATCCATTCCCTTTAACCGGATCTGTCCGTCTACTGCATATTTATCAGAAGAAAAAATCTGCCTGTCGCACAAGATTTTTGTCCGCTTTCCCTGCGGCCTGTAAAAAGAAGCCAGCGCACAGTGTATATTCGTCGTAGTCGTTCCATTAATGATCAGTTCCTTGTCCACTGCCCCTACCAAGTCCCGTTCCATTGCCGCAATGCGTTCTGGATAGTAAAACCATGGGATTTTTCCGCTAAACCATCCTGCGACAAGCTGCTCTTTCCATTCAGAGGCAACCCTTAAAAGGGTTGCCTCTGAACGTCGGGACATAGGCCCCAGCCCATTTGCTTCATAATATAAATAGGATGGCAGATAGAATTCTTCCTTATACCTTGCAAGAACATCTTTTTTGTCCAGTTCTCTTGCATATTCCAATGTCAGCTTTTCTTCCATACTATTTTTTCATATCCTTTCTTTATTCCCCGTCTTCCTCTGTCTCATAGCTGATTTCCACCTTCACTTTTCCGGATTTATAACGAACCACCATGAAAACAAATGTCAGTACCAGCAGAATAATGTTGCCGATTATAATTTCCGGTGTATTGTCTTCAATCAGCAGCCAATTCTGGAAAATTAACAACGCCCCGCAGAAGTAACAGATTGCCTTCAACGCACCTTTTGGAATCTTAAACGTAGATTTCTCCCATGCCTCCGGCAGAATCTTCGGCAAGCGTGCGGTAGCAACCACAACGAGGAAGGTAGTAACATTCATCAGAATCATGGACATATTCGCGATACGTTCAATATCCAGGCCACTGATAACCGGAATCAAGCCTACAATATAGAATAAAATCAGCAGTAAATGCGGAGTACCATACTTTTTATTGATTACGCCCAGCTTCTTCGGGAACCAGCCGTCTACACTCGCCTGCAGTACCGGCTTCGTCACCCAGCCAAATGTAGCGTTCAGCGTGGTGGACAAAGCAAGAAGCGCACCGCCGGTTACGAAAAATACGTACAGCGGGCCCGGAAGGAATTCTTTCGCCGCTACCGCGAGAGACTGATACATCACTTCTTCTACCGGAAGAACGCCTGCCGCCACAAAACCGATGATTGTGTACAGCGCAGTTACAACCAGTGTTGACAGTACAATTGCAAATGGCAGGTCTTTCGTAGGATTCTTACACTCACCTGAAAAGTTAACCAGATTTCCTCCACCTGTTGTCGCAAAGGAAGTGAAAATCGCCGCCATACAGAAGCCTTTCCATCCGCCTACGAACAATGGCGGCTCTGGGTTTGTAAAATATCCTGGTTCGATATTAAATACGCCCACCGCTGCAAACACACCTAACGCAACTGCCAGAACAATCACCATGACATTCTGTACAATCGCCGCATCCTTTACTCCAAACAGATTGATTACAAAAAATAAAGTCAGCGCAGCCACAGCCAGAGGAACTCGCGGAATTCCCGGGACGAGCGCCAGCAGATAGTCTGCCAGCGATAACGCATACATACCAATAGAAATATTTCCGACTATGTAGATAATGATATAAAAACCGGAAAATTTCTCTCCCAGCAAAAGGCTTGCCATTGTATACTGACCTCCGCGTAAACGTACCGCGCTTCCCGCAAAGATGCTTGGTATTGTTACAGCCAGTGAAAACAACGCCCCGAATAAAAATGCAAAAATAACGGAACGCCCTGTATATCCGATTGCAACTCCGGTCAGGGAAAAGACACCGGATCCGATAATCTGCCCGATCCCCATCGAAATCAGTTCTTTCTTCCCTAACACCCGCCGCAGCTGCTTTGTGGTATATTCTTCACTTGCATTTGTCGTATTACCCATAAATTACCCTCCTTATTACTCACATTCTTCTAGGATTTTTCCACCATCGCAATCGCACGCACCGGTGAGCCGTCTGCCTCTAGAATTTTCAAAGGAAGGAAGGAATAAAAAGCTTCTTCTTTCGGCAGAGCCTCCAGATTACAGAGATATTCCACAATCAGAGTCTCGTTTCCAAGCAACATATGGTGCGCTTCATTTCTCACATTTTCTCTGTCCATATTCTCCAGTATTTCTTCGAATGTAGGATTCTCCACTCTCTGTGCAGTGGAAAATCCAAACGCGGCGTCCGCCGAGCTTCCGTCTGTCCCTACAATCCGAATCCCCAGATCCACAAGTGCTTTGGCCGCTTCCTCTGTCAAATAAGGATGTTTAAAGAAATCCCACGTACCGTAATATTTCTCCCAGCCGGTATTTAAAATTGCGAACGCAACCTTTTTAAGAGGTTCGGCATATGCCATAATATCTTCTTTTGTGATGGCGTATTTTTCTCCTCTGTCGCTGAAATCCAGCACAATTCCCTTTCCTAAAAAATATTCCACCGGAAAATCATTTAATGTTTTTCCTTCTCTGTAATAATGATGTGGAGCATCGATATGAGTAGCTGTATGGGTACCCATCTTCATAAATTTTACGTTTACCCCTTCTTTTTCTGTCGTTGTATAATTTTCTACCACCGGAACCCTGTCGCACGGGCAGACCTGTGTGCTATTGTTAATTTCTCTTGTCAAGTCAATATATTTCACAAAAAACATCTCCCTTCACTTCAATATCGCTCGCTTCATCATTTCACATTCTTTATTTTCTGAATTGGTATCTGGATTTCTGTTACAAATTCTTCTGGATTACTTGTCATAAAGTCATCCATATGAAACTCCTCACGAATATTTCCCGTAATTTCATAGTGATTCTCTTCTATCCATGTCAGAATCGCTTCATAAGAATTGATGACACTTTCATGTTCCCCCGTATGCAGTAAGTAGGCCACCTGGTCAAGAGCATCCACCTCTTTGCACCGGATTCTTTCGTTTCCTTTGAAATCCGTCAATACTCTTTTCTGGATTTCCACCTGAATATCGTCGCCTTTAAATACAGAATCATAGTAAATCGTGTACCTCTCTGTCCCTGTCTTTATTCTGGACTGATTCAAAAACTCTAAAAGCTCACTCCACAAAGAATCCTGCGTAGAATAAGCGCTGATCGTCGCTTCAAGACTTGCCACCTTCATCTTTCCGATTTTCTTTGTTCCTACATTCAGCCCGGAGATTTCTATTTTTCCTTCTCCGTCCAGCTTCTTTTTCAAGAGTGCAATCATCTGTTTTTTCTGGTTCAATTCCTGAATCTGTCTGTCCAGCTCCATCTGTTTTAAATCGAGAACCCCTTTTAATACTGTGTTATCCTTTTCCTCCTCTCTCTGCATCAGATATGCAATCTCTTTCAGGGATAAGCCCATTTCCTTTAATAGAAATATCTCGTTTAGTACTGGAATCTGGGAGGATGTATAATAACGATATCCTGTCATCTGATCCACATACTGAGGTTTCAGCAACCCTAATTCGTCGTAATACCGAAGTGTCTTTCCTGAAATTTTATAGATTCCTGCTAATTGACCAATACGAAACATATGTACCTCCTTTTTTGTATTCCCCAGCTATGTTTTCTCTTAAGTGAAATTCTACAGTTTGCCGTAAGGGCAAGGTCAATATTTTTCTACTCTTTTTTAATTCCTATTTATTTTTCTGATATTTTATGTTTATTGTTTATTTTTTCACAATTTTTCTCATAATAAATTCTTTTAAAGCTTCAATAATCGCTGGATATAACAACGACATTTCTCATTCGATACGTGTATTTTGGGGAAATTTATGAAAATGGGTTTTCAGAAAAATTCTTGGATAGTCTTATACTCCTAAAAATGAGGTTGACATATGTACGAAATCGGATATAATATATGTACGAAATCGGACAAGGAGATGAATATATATGCACTATTTAAGCGCGGCAGAATATACGCATTTATCCGGAGAAATTAATTCTCTCTACCATGAAATAGCGGTTAGAATGGGACTTTCAGATAGTGTTTTGAATATTTTATATGTCATTTGTGAAAAAGGAGATAAATGTCTTCAAAGTGAAATAAGCAAACTGACTGGTATCAGCCGTCAGACAATCAATTCCGCGATCCAAAATTTGAAAAAAAACGGAATCGTGTGCCTGGAACAAGGACATGGACGAAATACCATTGTTTGTTTAACCGAAAAGGGACAAAAAATTTCAGAAGAAAAGATTCGTCCCATATTTGAAATTGAAAATAGAATCTGGAATGAATGGACAGATGAAGAACAGAAGCAATATCTAGCGCTTACACAGAAATATCGTGATGCGCTGCAAAAACATATGCGTCTTTTTTTCACCCCAACTCTGTCCTTAAAGGAGTAGTTATGAATCGAGAAAACAAAAGAAAACAATTTGAAAAAGGATATTATAAAACGCATAGCTGTAAAGATAGCTTTACCTGTAAGGTATGCGGCAGACTTGTAGTATCTGCAGGAGCCGGAAGCGGTCATAGGAATCACTGCCCGAACTGCCTGAGCAGCTTACATTTAGATATTGAACCCGGCGATAGAGAAGCTGATTGCGGAGGAATTATGGAGCCGGTAGGCGTATGGGTACGAAAGACAGGAGAATGGGCAATTCATTATCACAGCCGTCATTTCCTTTAGAACGCATTGAGGAAATGACTGCACTTATGGGTGGTGATGGGTGTTTATATATGAAGTAAAAAATAAGGGAGACACATTGTTTGTGCAATCTCCCTTACTTTTTTAATCTCCTCTTCCTTATATCTGTATTAACTCATATTCTCTGCTGCCTAAGCCGATTTTCTGCGCATGTGCAAGACAGGTCTGCCATTCACTCTCCGGAGTCGTGTTCGTGAAATGGTCGTGATGGTCGCACAGACTATGATCGTGCAGATGTTCATCTAAAAGACTTCCAGGCATAGGGCTCTGTGCATTACAAGCATCCGCACACGCCTGGTCAAGCGCCACAGGATCAAAGCTTGCGAACATTCCTATATCCGGCAGAATCGGCACGTCATTTTCCGGATGGCAGTCACAGTATGGAGAAATATCCATTACCAGATTGATATGAAAGCTGTCCCGTCCATTTACAACTGCTTTGGAGTATTCCGCCATCTTCATGTTCAGCTCTTTGACGGCGGAGGCATTCTCATTGTAAATCGCGTCAAAGTTACATACCCCCAGACATCTTCCGCACCCTACACATAGATTGTGATCGATCACTGCTTTCTTTTGGGGGAAAGAAATTGCGCCGTGCGCACAATTTTTCGAACAGACTTGGCACCCTACACAGCTTTCTGTATGTACAGAGGGTTTTCCACTGTTATGCTGTTCCATCTTTCCTGCCCGACTTCCACAGCCCATGCCGATATTTTTCAGGCAGCCGCCAAACCCAGTCAGTTCATGTCCTTTGAAGTGACTAAGACTGATAAACACATCCGCATCCATAATCGCCTTTCCTATCTTCGCTTCCTTTACCAGCTCTGCCCCTTCTACCGGAACATACACCTCATCTGTTCCCTTCAGCCCATCTCCGATAACAATATGGCATCCTGTAGACAATATATTAAATCCATTTTCATACGCAGCACTTAAATGCTCCAGCGCATCCTTTCTTCTTCCTACGTACAGCGTATTGCAGTCTGTAAGAAACGGGCGTCCTCCCAGTTCTTTTATTACATCTGCTACCGCCTTTGCATAATTGGGGCGCAAAAAGGACAGATTGCCCGGCTCTCCAAAATGGATTTTAATAGCCGCCATCTTTTTTTCAAAATCAATCTTCCCGATTCCCGCTTTTTTTATTAATTTTTGAAGCTTCTGCGGAAGACTTGTCCCCGGAAGGGCACGCAAATCTGTAAAATATACTTTTGATTTTTCCATGTGGTTTCCTCTTTTCCTTATATCTTTCTATAGCCTGTAGTATTGACCACAGCTGCCAGATTATCAAACTCATCCTTTAC
Organism: Mediterraneibacter flintii; assembly: GCF_055387595.1. Classification (NCBI taxonomy): domain Bacteria; kingdom Bacillati; phylum Bacillota; class Clostridia; order Lachnospirales; family Lachnospiraceae; genus Mediterraneibacter; species Mediterraneibacter flintii. Next base: position 1,329,900 of record NZ_AP031405.1, on the reverse strand, counting down.
TTCTATCCGGTAATAGCTTGTGGTTTTTCCATTCTTGACACAGAATGCCTCTGCTGTAAGGCGCTTTCCCTTCGCCGTTCCCAGATAAGCGATATCCGAATGTAAGGAGACTGTTCCGATTTCCTGCCAGTTTGCCGCCACCGCAAATGCAAAATCTGCCAATGTAAAATAGACTCCTCCCATTACCGCCCCCATTGCATTCCTATGGCGTTCTTGTACTTCCAAAGTACATTTTGCATAGTGGTCGTCCACCTCCGCTATTACAGCTCCGTTTTCCGTAGCAAAACGGTCCTTTTCAAATAATTCTATGATTTCTTCTGATGGTTTCACAGCTTTTCCCCTCCTTTCTTAAAAAAACTGTTGAAATTCATTAAAAAAAGCGATATAATAACAAAGTCGCATGGCGATAAGCTGGAATAGCTCAGTTGGTAGAGCACTTCACTCGTAATGAAGGGGTCGTCGGTTCAAGTCCGATTTCCAGCTTTTTTTTATTGTATAGAAACCTTCGTTCCCTATACAATAAAACCCTCCGGTATACGAAACTTTATTCTCTGCACATATGCACAGACATCTGCGGATAGGGTATTTTGACCCCTTCTTTATCAAACGTCAGTTTTATTTCTTCTAACAGACGCCACCGCACTGCCCAGTACTCTTCTGTTTTTACCCACGCACGCACACCGAGAACAACGCTGCTTTCTCCAAGAGAATCTACAAAGACTCTTTTATCCTCGTCTTGAATAATCGCCGGATCCGTCAATAGCATTTCTTCCAGAATCCTTTTTGCCTTCTTTAAATCTGCCTCATACGCAATGCCTATCTTTAAATCTAACTGTCTTTCCGGACGTGCTGTCACATTCGTCAGGCTCTGATTAGACAGTGTCCCATTTGGAATGATAACCGTCTTATTATCCACTGTCGTCATCTTCGTATAAAAAATCTGGATTTCTTTTACTGTGCCTTCTATCTCTTCCTTGTTCACAATAATATAGTCTCCCACGACAAACGGCTTTAACAGCAGTATTAAAACGCCTCCCGCAAAATTTGAAAGACTTCCCTGCAGCGCCAGGCCGACCGCGACGCCGGCAGATGCAATAATTGCGGCTACAGACGAGGATTCTACCCCAAATTTCGTCGCAATAGAGAAGATTAAAAGTGCGTACAGACCAAACTTCAAAAGGGAATCTACAAACTGCATCACTCCCGTATCTGCATTCGCCCTCTGCATAGAATGTTTTACAAATTTTCGGATTCCGCGGATAACTGCCCTTCCGATAAAAAAGAATACAAGCGCCAACAGCACCTTGATCCCAAAAGCTACTAAACCAGGTATATTCTCCTGAAAAAATTTTACAAACTGATTGACCTCCTGCGTCGCCTCCACCGCGACGTCTCCTGCTGACTCCAGCACATCCTGGGCGGACTGTTCTGTGACCGGAGCAGCAGTAAACAGAGATTGTATCATTCCAGCTCCTCCTCTCTTTTCAATGCCAGGAATGCGCACAGATTTCCTCTGCGCTCTCCCATTTCTCTGTGAGAATATAAAATCCTGCTGTTACAGCGCGTACATACATTTGTCACTGCCATATGTTCCTCTGTAATTCCTGCCTCTTTCAAAATGAGCTCATTTGCCTTCCAGAGGTTCAGTTGATATTTCCCATTTTCTTTTCTGTAAAATATCTCTTTCCATGTACTCTCCGGAAAATTTTCCTGAAACTGCTCTGCCACATCTTGGCTCACCTCATAGCAGTCCTGACAGATCGAAGGCCCGACTGCTGCCAGAATATCCTTCGGATCACTTCCGTATTCCTTCTGCATTTTCTCGACTGTTTTCTGTCCGATTTTCCCTACAGTCCCTCTCCAGCCGGAATGACTTAAGCCAACTGCCTTTTTTACCGGATCTACAAAATATAACGGAACGCAATCCGCATAAAACGTTACCAGACAGACACCTGGAACATTTGTCACGAGACCATCTACATCTATATAATCTCTCGGTCTTAAAATTCCCATTCCACGTTCCTTTTCTGTAACCACATGTACATTCACTGTATGTGTCTGTTGGGAAAATACCATATCTTCACATTTTACGCCGATTGCCCGCCCTATTCTCAAGAAATTTTCTTTTACCTTACATGCATCATCTCCCCTGGTAAAGCTTAAATTCAACGATGCAAAGCAGCCTTCGCTTACGCCTCCCAGCCGCGTAGAAAAACCATGCCGAACAATCCCCGTACTGCGAAACAACGGATATTCCAAATAAGGAGTATCCGTTTCTATCTCATCAAAAATATGCTGTTTATTTTTATACTGTAATCCCAATCCCATAGTCACTGCTCCTTTTTTAGCTTCCTGTCTCCTTTAATATCCCTCAAACGCATTCCGGATATGCTGCAGCTTATCTCCCTGAATTCCAATCACATCAAACCGACAGGGCACTTCCGTAAGCCCTGCTTTCATCATATAATGCATTGCACTTAAAAACAGCCTCCTCTGCTTTCGACTGTCCACTGCTTCTAACGGAGTTCCCTTCCTTGTATCCGTCCGGTATTTCACCTCGCAAAATACAAGGGTTTCCTCCTCACGAGCAACAATGTCGATTTCTCCGAGGGCACACCGATAATTATACTCTAAAATTTTCAGTCCTTCCTGTTCTAAATACCACCCTGCCCTCTTCTCATATTCTCTTCCTTTTCTTACATTGTCCTTTGCCATGAATTTCCCATGCACCTGTACCCAGAAAACACCACATTTTCTCTTTTGTACCTGTTCGATTCACGAATCTTTTACAAAGTGTCCGATAAAAGAGCGACGATGAATAGGGCAAGGCCCTGTCTTTTTTAACGCCTCGATATGCTCCTTCGATCCATATCCTTTATTCTGCGCAAATCCATAACCTGGATATGTCTGGTCATATTCCTCCATCATATGATCTCTTGTCACCTTTGCCACAATACTCGCTGCAGCAATCGAAACACTTTTTGCATCCCCTTTTACAATCGCAACTTGCGGAATGTTCACCCTAGGAATCGTCACCGCATCATTGAGCAAAAGCTGCGGTGTCACTTTCAGGCTTTGGATTGCCTTACGCATCGCCTCATAGGTCGCCTGCAGAATGTTGATTTCATCAATTCTGTCTGGAGAAACGACTCCAATTCCTACGGCGTCTGCTTTTTCCGCAATTTCTGTATACAATTCTTCCCGCTTTTTTGCGGATAACTTTTTTGAATCATTGATCCAGAGGATCTCGCAGTCTTTTGGAAGGATCACAGCTCCGGCAACTACCGGCCCCGCAAGAGGGCCCCTTCCCACCTCATCAATCCCGCAAATATACGCAAACCTTTCATATTCTCTTTCAAATATTCGCATCTGCTCTAAGCGTTCTCTCTCAGCGGCAAGCTTCTCCTGCTCTTTTTGATACCTTGCAATCAATTTTCTTACACCGCTTCTTGTATCATCTCTATACAGTTCATACAGAGAAGGGAGCATTTCTTCCTCTGCCTGTTCAAATTCCGCCTTGATTTCTCCTATGCTTTTACTCATGCTTGATCACCCCAAATTTATCAAACGGCCAGATACGGATCCATGCTCTTCCTAATAAATCCTTTCTGTGCACTGCTCCAACGCTTGGATCGCGACTGTCCTGACTGTGATTTCTGTTATCTCCGAGGACAAAATATTCGTCTTCTCCTAAAGTAACCGGCTCCTCCACAATCCCTGGATTGAGCATTTCTTCATTTCCATAGTGCTCATCTAACACTTCCCCGTTGATATAAACCTTTCCGCCTCCTACCTGCACCGTCTCACCTGGAAGCCCAATAATTCTTTTTATATAATAGGTATCCTCCTCATACTGGTACGGAAATACTACAATATCATATCTCTTCGGATCGCGGAACCGGTAGGATATCTTGTCTACAATCAACTGATCTCCGTCGGAAAGTGTCGTCTCCATAGAGGAACCACTCACCCGCGTTCTCACGCCTACAAACGTGATAATCAGGTATGTAAGTCCGACAATCACCAGAATATATACAACCCATCCTAATAATTCTCTGATAATACTCTTCTCGTGCTCCATTTCCTACCTTCTTTCTGCTGTCTATCTCTATCTTAGTGATTATTGGAAGGGAATTCAAGTGTTATTTTTCCGAGACGCCCGTTTCGGAAATCATCCAATATCAGCCCTGCCGCCTTTTCTGTGTCTAATTCGTTCCCCTGCAGGAGACAATGTCTTTGCTTCGCCACTGCCTTGAGACATGTATACGCGTCTTCTGTCTCCAATATCTCATATTTCTCTGCAAGTATCCCCGCATAATATTGCTTCAAAAATGTAAGAAGCTTACATGCCAGCTCTTCTATCTGCAAAATCTCATCCTTCATAGAACCGATAAAGGCAAGGTTGAGCCCCACGTTCTGGTCTTCAAATTTCGGCCAGAGAATCCCCGGCGTGTCCAGCAGCTCTACATTTTTATTTAAGCGTATCCACTGCTTTCCTTTCGTAACTCCCGGCTTATTTCCTGTCTTCGCACATGCCTTTCCTGCCAAAGAATTAATAAAAGTAGATTTTCCAACATTTGGAATCCCCACGACCATTGCCCGCACCGGACGGTTCAGGATCCCCCTCTTTCTGTCTCTTTCTATCTTTTCTTTACATGCCTTTTGAATAACACCTTGAATAGACTTTATCCCCGTCCCCTTTTTCGAGTTGACCTTTACAACTACATATCCCTTTTCTTTGAAATATTCTGTCCACGCCTCATTGTACTTTTCCTGTGCCAAATCTGCTTTATTTAATACAATCAGGCGCGCTTTATTCCTTCCCAGCTCGTCGATATCAGGGTTCCTGCTGCTTGCCGGAATCCTGGCATCCACCAGCTCAATTACAAGGTCGATTAGTTTTATATTTTCCTGCATCATCCTTTTTGCCTTGGTCATATGTCCAGGGTACCATTGAAAATGCATGTTATTTCCTCCTCTAATCCTTTACAAATCCAAAGTTCGAGCCAAAACTTGCTACAAACCAGACTTTTCCATATATCTCTTCTCTTTTTACATTCCCTATATCCGCCATACGGCTGTCATCACTTCCTGCCTGGTTGTCTCCCATCACAAAATACTCTCCTTTTCCAAGCTGTACCGGCTCTTCGGCCACACCGGCATACTCTATATCTGCAGCATACAGCTCCCCATCCAGCTTCTCGCCATTGATATAGACAGCCCCGTCTTTAATCTGGACACTCTCTCCCGGAAGCCCCACAATCCGCTTAATTGAGTAATGTACATTTTCGTTCCCGCCGGGCCGAAATGCAATGACATCTCCTCTTCCCGGCTTTACCGCATCATATACAAGCCGATTTACAAGAACCACATCACCGTTGTTTAAAGAAGGCTTCATAGAATCTCCTGCATTACTGACTCTCTGTCCAAAAAACCAGACGAGCATTACGGCAAATACACAGACCAGCAGAATTTCTAATCCCCAGGCAAGCATGTGCCCACGCTCATATCGACCGGACGGCTTTCGCTGACCGGACGGCTGTACAGACTTTATGCTGTTCTCAAAACGCAGACCTTTTTTCTTTTCAGAATTTAATGTTCTGCGTCTTCTTTTCCTTTTTTTGCGAAACTTTAAATCCTGCATTCTTCTCCCTCTTATAGAATGTCTACCATCTGATATAACAAAAGGGACAATCTACACATTTGTAATTGTCCCTCTCATAGTTACTTATTTTGAATCTTATCTTACTAATTCTTTTACTTTCGCAGCTTTTCCGACACGTTTTCTTAAGTAGTTCAGTTTTGCTCTTCTTACTTTACCTCTGCGGACAACTTCTACTTTTTCCACGTGTGGGGAGTGAATTGGCCATGTTTTCTCAACACCGATTCCATTGGAGTTCTTTCTTACTGTGAAAGTAGCTCTCACTCCGCCGCCCTGCTTTTTCAGGACAGTTCCTTCAAATACCTGGATTCTTTCACGATTTCCTTCTTTAATCTTAGCATATACCTTTACAGTATCGCCTACATTAAATACAGGAGCATTCTCTTTCATCTGCTCTGCTTCAATTTTTCTGATAATTTCATTCATTTTGTGTGACCTCCTTCATATTAGACGTTCTTAACACATGTATGCGTGTCAGAGGACCATCGGTTTCTTTTCACAACTATCGTAGTTTACCACATTTTCGTCCAGGTTTCAAGTGCTGTTTTGATTTTTCTTGATAAACTCCTTTTCTGTCTCTGTAAGGATACTTTTTTCCAATAAATCCGGACGATTCTTCCATGTCCTTAAAATGGATTGTTCCCTTCTCCATTTTTCTATGTTCGCATGATGACCAGACAGAAGCACGGAGGGGACTTTTTTTCCATGCCATTCTTCCGGCCTGGAATACTGCGGATATTCCAGCAGATTGTCTTGAAAGGATTCAAACTCTGTTGAAACGTCATTGTGCAAAACTCCCGGCACCATACGAGAAATCGCATCCACCATCACCATTGCCGGAAGCTCGCCTCCGGTAAGCACATAATCCCCGATAGATACATAGTCTGTCACAATCTCTTCGAGCACACGTTCATCGATTCCTTCATAATGTCCGCACAGAAGAACCAGATCCTCTTCCCTGGCAAATTCTTCCGCCATCTTTTGAGAGAATGTCTGCCCCTGCGGTGAGAGATAGACAACTCTGGGCTTTTTCTTTAATTTCTCTGCCACAGACTGGAAGGCCAAATATACCGGCTCCGCCTGCATAAGCATTCCCGCCCCTCCGCCGTAGGGATAGTCATCCACACTCTGGTGTTTGTTGAACGCAAAGTCCCGAATATTCACTGCCTCAATACTGAGCAATTGATTTTTCACCGCCCTGCCGATAATGCTCGTATGCAGCCCGCCCAGCACCATGTCCGGAAACAACGTCAATATATGAAAATGCATATACCTTCCTTTCACTCCTCTCCTAGATCAATCCCTTCAAAAGATGGATTTTCATTCTTCCTGCCTCTATGTCCACGTCCAAAATGCACTGCCGTATCGCAGGAATAAGCACTTCGCCATGTTTTGGAGAGTCTATAACATATACCTCATTGGCCCCTGTCTCTATCACATCCTTTAAGACACCGAACCTTTCTTCCTCTGTAAATACTTCCATTCCAATCAAATCTGCAATGTAGTATTCGTCCTCGTCAAGCTCCACTGCGTCTTCCCGCGGTATCAAAAGCGCTTTCCCTTTATATTTTTCTATATCATTTATATCGTCAATACCTTCAAATTTTACAATCACAAACTTTTTAAAAAATCTGACACCTTGTATTTTTAAAGGTATTTGTTCTTTTCCGCTTTCTAGTATGACCTTTTTTAATGCTTTAAAACGTTCCGGATCATCCGTCGTAGGGTACACCTTGACCTCTCCTCGGATTCCATGTGTCGATGTAATTACGCCGACTTGCAGCAACTGTTCCATTATCACGCTCTCCTTTATGCCGGAAAACCGGCTTTTTCCTACAAGAACAAAGTGGGCAAGCCCACTTCAACTCCCCTGCCCCTCACTCTTGAGAGGCTTGTCCACTTTGAGCGCCGCCGCAATACCGCAAAGCGGTAAAATTTCCTTATTGCGGCGTGCGCATCCCGCCCGGAGGGCTTTTCATATAATAGGAAATTTATCAAAATTTCCTATTATATGAAAAAGGAGCAGCTTCCATATCTTACCTATGAAGGCTGCCCTTTTCCCACAGGCTGAAAATGCCTGCATCCTGTCTACATAATGTCAACGACAACTCTTTTGTCTTCCTTTGCCGCCGCTGCTTTTACCACAGAACGGATTGCCTTTGCAATACGTCCCTGCTTTCCGATGACTTTACCCATATCGCCATCCGATACACGCAGTTCCAACACAGTAGTTCTCCCGTCCTGTCTCTCTGTTACGGAAACACCCTCCGGATTATCTACCAATGCCTTTGCAATCACTTCTACTAATTCCTTCATTTACGCGCACCTCCGCGAAAACAGCCTATTTTTCAATTCCTGCTGCTTTGAAAATCTTGCCTACAACTTCTGTTGGCTGTGCTCCATTATTCAACCATCTTTTTGCTGCTTCTTCATCCACTTTAAATAAGCTCGGATCCTGGTTTGGATCATAGATACCGATTTCCTCGATAAATCTTCCGTCTCTCGGGGACCTTGAATCAGCAACTACGATTCTATAAAAAGGAGCCTTCTTCTGTCCCATTCTTCTTAATCTGATTTTTACTGCCATTTTCTTTCACCTCTGTTTTTCTTTCTTTATTTTCATTTTTCTTTTCCCCTTCTGACAGTCAGAAAAGGAATTTATGTGTTAAAAAGGAAGTTTAAACCTGCCTTTTTTACCACCTCTGCCACCCATCATGCCAGGAAGCTTTTTCATCATCTTTCTGGTCTCGTTAAATTGCTTTACCATACGGTTTACTTCTGCAATATCCACCCCGGCCCCTTTTGCAATCCGGTGCTTTCTGGAGGGATTTAAAATATCCGGATTTCTTCTCTCTTCCACTGTCATGGAATAAATCATCGCTTCCATCCGCGCCATCTTCTTCTCATTCTCCTGTGTGTCAAGCTCTGGCAGCTTACCTTTTCCTAAACCGCCCAAGCCTCCCAGTCCTGGCATCATCCCAAGTATGCTGGAAAGTCCTCCCATTTTTTTCATCTGGTTCATACTTTCCAGATAGTCCTCAAAATCAAACTGGGCCTTTTTCATCTTTTCAGCCATCTGCCTCGCTTTGTCTTCATCTAACTCAGCTCCGGCTTTTTCGATCAAGGTCAGGACATCTCCCATTCCCAGTATACGAGAAGCCATCCGGTCAGGGTAAAACTGCTCCAAATCTGAAAGCTTCTCCCCCATACCGACATAGAGAATCGGGCATCCGGTTACTGCTTTGATGGAAAGCGCCGCACCGCCTCTTGTATCACCGTCTAATTTCGTTACAATGACACCGTCGATTCCGATTTTCTCGTTAAAGCTTCCGGCCACATTCACTGCATCCTGTCCGGTCATAGCATCCACTACCAAAATTGTCTGATGCACTTCCACTGCCTCTTTGATTTCCTGAAGCTCCGACATCATCTCCTCATCTATATGAAGGCGCCCCGCCGTATCTAGAATAACCAGATTATTATGGTTCTTCTTTGCATGCTCTAAAGCTGCCTTTGCAATATCCGCAGGACGGTTTTTCTCGCCCATCGAAAAGACTTCGACCCCCTGCTTCTCTCCGTTTATCTGTAATTGTTTGATTGCCGCGGGACGGTATACGTCACACGCAACCAACAGCGGATTTTTTCCTTTTAATTTATATTTTCCGGCAAGCTTCGCCGTTGTGGTAGTCTTACCAGCTCCCTGAAGCCCTGCCATCATAAGGACAGTGATTGCACTTCCCGGTTGAAGGCGAATCTCCGTTGTCTCAGAGCCCATCAATTTAACAAGCTCTTCATTTACAATCTTAATAACCATCTGTCCGGGATTCAGTCCGTTCATAACATCCTGCCCGACGGCACGCTCCTGTACCTCTTTTACAAAATTCTTTACAACCTTAAAATTAACATCCGCCTCTAAAAGAGCCATTCTGACTTCTTTTAAGGCAGCCTTGACATCTTCTTCGGTCAGGCGGCCTTTACTTCTCAAGCTTTTAAATACATTTTGAAGTTTCTCTGTTAAGCTGTCAAATGCCATTCTACAACTCCTCTATAATCTTATCCGCTATCCTGCGGATATCCGCTATCATTTTCTTTGTGTCGGTTTTTTTATTTCCATATGTCTCCAAAATCCGATCAATCTCATGCACCTTTTCCTTGATAGAGACGAATTTTTCAACAAGCTGCAGCTTCTCCTCATATCCTTCTAAAATCCGCTGACAGCGTCTCACCATATCATGGACTCCCTGCCTGCTTATACCGGCACTTAACGCAATCTCGCTTAAGGATAAATCTTCCAAGACAAACTGCTCATAGATTTCCTTTTGATGTTCCGTCAAAAGCTCTCCATAAAAATCATACAGCAGAGCCTGTTTAAAAATCTCATCCATTTTTATCACCTCTGCTATATTACACGAAAAGGAAAGCATTGTCAAGTATTTTCTCTTGACGCCTCTTAAACTTCCTACGATAATAATTTTCCCACATGCAGCATTCCCCATCCCATCTCTTTATCCTGTTCTACACAGGAGGAACGCAGCTTTAATTTCACCTCTACATTCGTCATATCCGGTTCCTTTGACAAAAGACAGGCTATCGCACCAGATACGACCGGCGTTGCCATAGAAGTCCCGCTTTTCATTGTGTAAAATCCCTCCCGCCTATTTTTAAACCGGCTGTTGCAGCTTATAATCCCCGTCCCGGGCGCCAATACGTCTGGTTTTACCACACAGGTATCTGTAGGCCCTCTTCCTGAATAGTTTTTCAGCTTCCCTTTACTTTGTACAGGCAAAGCTTTCGCAAAAGCTTCTACATTGTCCGGAACTCCTACTGTAATTACCTTTGGGCTGTTGCCGGGAACCGCAACTGTCCCTGCACCCGGCCCATAATTTCCCGCCGACACAACTACGACCATTCCCTCATTCCACAGATCCTCTACTGCCTCTAAAAGCAGGGTTTTCTGGCGTTCTTCCAAATCCGGCTGCGTCCCTACTGAAATGTTGACAATCCGTATCGGGTGCTTCCTTCTCATCTGAAAGATCCATTCAATTCCATTGAGCACTGTATGAACCGCCCCATTTCCTTCCTTGTCCAGGACTTTTCCAATCAAAAGTCCTGCATGCGGGGCCATCCCTGCATAATTGCCTCCGGACTGCTTTCCGCTTCCCGCCAGAATTCCGGATACATGTGTGCCATGTCCGCTGTCGTCATGGATCTCTTGTTTATTTCCCGTAAAATTTTTAAATTCCAAAATTCTGCTGTCAAAATCAGGGTGCAGCGCGATTCCGGTATCCAGTACCGCCGCGCATACACCCTGTCCTGTAAATTTACCGGACACAGTATCCTCACACCAGTATCCGATCGATTCTTTTACCCATCTCATACAAACACCCTTTTTTACCAGAATATTCGAAAAATGGATTTTTGTTATTTTTCTTTTTTACTCCTGTCCGGAAGGAGTGCTGTCCTCTACTTTAATCATACGGTATCCCACCCCGATATGCGTCTGTATATATTTAGGGTGTGCCGTATCCTTCTCAATTTTTTTCCTAAGAGACGCCATATATACCCTAAGAGAGGACATATCGCTCTCCAGAGCATTGACCCATACCTTATCCAGTATAAACTGATAGGTCAGAACCTTTCCTACATTCTGCGCCAGGAGGCATAATAAGCTATATTCTAACGGCATCAAATGGATCTCATGCCCGTCAACCGCTACCGTCCCTGCTCCATAATCAATGGTAAGCTCCCCATTATGAAATACACTTACATTGGAGGTTTCCGTTTTCATTAAATACTGTAGCCTTCTCAATGTAGAGCGCACTCTTGCCAGCAGTTCTTCCACACTGAAGGGTTTTGTCAGGTAATCGTCCGCCCCTGCGTCCAAAGCATCTACTTTATCCTGATCATCGCTGCGCGCACTGATGACAATAATCGGCGCCACCGACCATGTACGGATCTTTTGTATTACGTCAATACCGTCCATATCCGGCAGTCCCAAATCCATCAAAATAATATCAGGATTTCCGGACGCCGCTGCCATAACAGCCTGATTTCCATTTACCGCCGTCTCGTATTTGTATTTTTGTGATTCCAAGGTTGTCGTAATCAGGTTCCGCACAGGCATATCGTCTTCTACCACTAAAACAAAGGGCTTTCCATTATTTGTCATAGTCTTACATCCTCCACTTCTAACTCAAATCTGAAAACCGCGCCGCAAGGCACATTATCATATATCTTTATCTCACTGCCGTGGGCGTTGACAATCGAACGGCAAAGCGACAGCCCCAGTCCCATTCCGCGCCGACCGTCCGCCACTGTGTTTCCCAGCGTATAGAACATCTGAAAAAGCTTTTCTTTCTGTTCGGGCGGAATCCCCGGGCCATTGTCCGCAACAGAAATGACCGCTTTATTCTGGTACTGCTTTGCCTTCACTGTTATTTTGGAATCTGCCGGCGTATACTTCACTGCATTGTCTACCAGGTTGATAATTACCTGCATCATCAATTTTACATCCATCTTTGCCATCAAAAGCCCGTCACATTCCACACAGATCTCCTGGTTCTTTCCTCTGCGGTTCACATGTCTTACTGCTTCTTCTATTACGTCTTCTACAATTTCACCCTGGATATTCAATTCCATTGTCCCATTTTCTATCCTTGTTACAAACAGAAGGTTTTCCACCAGATTAATCAGCCACATAGAATCATCATAGACGTCCCTGTATACCTTCTTCCGCTGTTCCTCTGACATCGTCTCCTCATTCATAAGAAGGTTTTCTGCATTACCCGAAATACTTGTAAGCGGTGTTCTTAAGTCATGGGAAATCGATCGCAGCAGATTTGCGCGCAGCTGTTCCTTCTGAAGCCGCAGGTCTGTTTCCTTTTGCTGTGCCAGAAGATTTTCTTTTTCCAGCGCAAACGCACACTCATTGAGAATTGCCTCCATAATCCCCGCCTCAAAGGAAGGAATCTCCTCTCCCTCCATATCAATTCCCACCACTGCGAACACACTCTCTGCGCTTCTAACGGCGAGGAACATGCAGCGGGAACCCGGAAGCGTCTCTGTGGAAAAGCCCGCACGACGGTTATTGCGGTATGTCCACTGTGCCACGCCAATCTCCGACTCCTCCAGCATAGAGGGAGCGTTGTCATTCTTCTTATATACCTCTGGAATATGACTGATCTCTGGCTTACCAAAATAGAAGTAAATATTTTTCTCCAGAAGCCTTCCAAGCTGCTGTACAGTTTGCATGGCAATCTCCCTTAAGTCTGTCGCCTCCTGCAGTTTCCGGCTCGTTTCCAGTAAAAGCTCTGTCCGGTAAGATTTCCGCGCACTCTGTCTTGCATAGTTTTTCACTTTTTTTGTCAGAGCCGAACAGGTAAATGCCGTCACAAACATAACAAAAAATGTAACGATATAGGCAGGATCACTGACATTAAACGTATAGACTGGCATAGTAAAAAAGAAGTTAAATATCAGCACACTTAAAATACTGGTGAGGATTCCCCATATCTGCCTGCTCGTCAAAATCGCCACCAAAAGAACCCCCAGTATATAGACCATGATAATGTTCGTATCGCTTAAGCCAAGTCCCACAAACAAAGAAGCCACTGCAGTTGACAGCCCGAGTCCCAGTATACAGATCGCCATGTCCTTCCAGAGCTCTTTATATTCGATTGCTTTTGTCTTCTGGTACTTATAACGGTAGGTTTTTCCGTAGGCATCTGGAACCAGAAATATCTCCAGCCCGGGCGCCAGTCTGGAGAGCTTTTCAGATAAACTGTCCCGAATAAAAAGTGGATGGCGTTTTGTATAGGTTCTTCCCAGAACAATTTTCGACACTCCTGAAACTCTGGCATAAGCGGCAATCTCCTCTGCAATGTCGCTTCCGTAAGAGGTTACAACCCGCGCGCCCAGCTGCTGGGCAAGTCGAATATTTTTATTGAGTTTTTTTCTGTTTTCCTCTGTAATACCTGCATTTTTCTGGGTTTCTACATACAGCGCCGTAAATTTTCCATGAAAGGCACGCGCAAGCTTTGCTCCCTGGCGGATAACCTTTTCATTGGATTCCGATGAAGATAGACAAATCAGCAGATGCTCTTCTGTTTCCTTCTTTTCTCCCATGTTCTGCTCCTCTTTTTTGTTTCATCTTACTTTAAAATCCCATCCAATGCAAGGTTGACCTCCAGTACATTGACCGTCTTTTCTCCAAAAATCCCCAGAAACCTTCCTGTTGTATACTTATCTATCACACCTTGTATCTCTTCCTCTGTCCTGTTCCTTTTTTCTGCCAGCCGCGGAATCTGGTAATAAGCGGCGTCCACACTGATATGCGGATCCTGTCCGCTGCCGGATACCGTCACCAGATCCACTGGAACCTTTTCCTCTTCCATCTGTGGATTCGCCTCTTTTATTTTCCGTACCCTCTCTTTTACAAGCTTAGCATATGTTTCTCCTGCCGGACTCAAGTTAGAGGGCACTCCGTAAGCAGTTGGATCTCCGTCTTCGTTTTTCAGCATTTCTGTATTCACATTCATAATTCTTCCCCAGAGGTATTCTTCCCCTGAAAACTGCTGCCCTAATAACTCACTGCCGTATTTTACCCCTTCTATCTCAATAATACTGCCGTCCGCCTTCTCCTTAAAAAACAGCTGGGATATTCCGGTAATTAGAAGCGGATACATCACTCCGCAGAGCAGAGTAAATATAAGAACAGCCGCAAATGCTTTCGGCAGTGCTGATTTCCATAGTTTCATATACATTTCCCTTCTTATCAACTAAGTCCTATGCCCGTAAGCAGCATATCGATCAGTTTAATACATACAAACGGTGTTACAATTCCTCCAACCCCGTAGAACAAAAGATTGCGGAATAAGAGCCTCCCTGCCGATACCTCCCTGTATTTTACCCCTTTTAATGCAAGAGGAATCAAGGCGATAATAATCAGTGCATTATATATAACTGCTGAAAGTATCGCGCTTGTAGCACTGCTAAGTCCCATGATATTAAGTGCGGACAACCCGGGATAAAGTCCTACAAACATTGCCGGTACAATCGCGAAATATTTTGCCACATCATTTGCGATACTGAAAGTAGTCAGGCTCCCCCTCGTCATTAAAAGCTGTTTTCCAATGTGCACAACTTCGATCAGTTTGGTCGGTGAGGAATCTAAATCTACCATATTCCCCGCTTCTTTTGCTGCCTGTGTCCCAGAGTTCATTGCCACCGCCACATCTGCCTGTGCAAGTGCCGGCGCGTCATTTGTTCCATCACCAGTCATTGCCACAAGATGTCCTGCCTCCTGCAGCATACGGATCTTCTCCAGCTTCTGTTCCGGCGCCGCCTCCGCCAAAAAGTCATCCACTCCCGCCTCCGCCGCGATCGCCGCAGCCGTCACAGGGTTATCACCGGTAATCATAATCGTCTTAATTCCCATTTTTCTTAAATCTGAAAACTTCTCTCTGACTCCTGCCTTGATAATGTCTTTCAGATAAATTACCCCCAGGACTTCATGGTTCTTCGCGACGATCAGAGGGGTTCCGCCTTTTTGTGACACTTGGGAGGCTACCGCTTCACATTGAGAAGAAACCCTCCCTCCTGCCGCTTCTACATATTCTTTGATCGCATCAACAGAGCCTTTCCTTATTTCACTTCCTCTTAAATCTACTCCACTCATCCGCGTCTTAGCTGTAAATGGAATAAATTCTATCTGCATATCCTGCAGGTTCCTCTCCCGAATTCCGAAGGTTTCTTTTGCCAGAATCACAATGCTTCTCCCTTCCGGCGTCTCATCCGCAAGAGAAGATAGCTGCGCCGCATCTGCCAGCTCCTGTTCTGTGTGTCCGTCCACTGGAATAAACCTGCTCGCCTGACGGTTTCCCAGTGTAATTGTTCCGGTTTTATCTAAAAGCAGTACATCCACATCTCCCGCCGCCTCGATTGCACGTCCACTCATAGCAAGTACATTCGCCCGATTCAGCCGACTCATTCCGGCAATCCCAATCGCCGAGAGCAGCGCTCCGATCGTCGTCGGCGCAAGACATACCAAAAGTGCAATCAAGGAGGTAATTGTCGTCGGGTTCACCCTGTCCGCCTGTCTAGCAGAAAAAGAAGAAAATGCATAGAGTGACAGCGTAACAAAAATAAAAATAATCGTAAGAGCTACAAGAAAAATCTCCAGCGCGATCTCATTGGGCGTCTTCTTTCTCGCTGCCCCCTCGACCATTGCAATCATTTTGTCCAGAAACCGTTCCCCTGCCTCCTTCGTCACCTGGATGACCAAGTAATCTGAAATCACCGTCGTTCCGCCTGTCACAGAATTGCGTTCCCCTTGTGTTTCTCGGATTACAGGAGCAGACTCTCCTGTGATGGTGCTCTCATCTACAGACGCCGCCCCTTCTACCACTATGCCGTCCGCCGGAATATGCTGTCCGGCCTCCACGAATACCAGATCTCCTGTTTTTAACATAGATGACAGAACTTTTTCTTTCTTGTCTTTTTCATCCGCAGATGGAATTCGGTATGCCGTCACATCCCGTCTCGATGCACGCAGTGAATCTGCCTGTGCTTTTCCATGTCCCTCCGCAATTGCCTCAGCAAAATTCGCAAACAGTACCGTAAACCATAGGATGACTGCTACTGCGAATACAAACCCTGTAGAAGTATCCTGAAGTCCAAACAGTCCTGCTATAAACAACAGTGTAGTAATGCACGCACACAGATATACCAGAAACATGACTGGATTTTTTACCTCCGTCTTTGGAGCCAATTTGATAAATGAATCCTTTACTGCCCTGATAACCAGCTTCTTTGTTATCAGTCTGTCTTTCCCTCTCCTTCTCATCTTCTTACACTGCCTCCTAGCCTATCATCTGAAAATACTCTGCAATCGGCCCAAGGGAAAGCGCCGGCAAAAAGCTAAGCGCTCCTATAAGCAATATTACAAAAATCAACAATCCTACAAACAATGGCCCGCATGTAGACAATGTTCCTGTCGTCACCGCTGTTTTTTTCTTCTTTGCCATATTTCCCGCTACTGAAAGAATCGCCATCATTGGAATAAATCTTACCAGTGCCATCACAATTCCAAGTGAAAGATTTAAAAACACCGTATTCGCTGCCAGCCCTGCAAAGGAAGATCCGTTGTTTCCTCCCGCCGAAGAAAACGCATACAGAATCTCTGTCAGTGCATGTGCTCCTGTATTATTCACACTCTTTTCTACGGCCGGAACAAGTGCGGCGATTCCGCTTCCTGCCAGGATTGCTACGGATGTCATAAGACAGATAATGCACGCCATTTTCATCTCGTGTGCTTCAATCTTCTTCCCCAAATATTCCGGCGTCCTGCCTACCATAAGACCTGCAATAAACACTGTCATAATGGCAAATCCAATCATTCCGTACAGTCCGCTTCCTGCTCCGCCAAATACCACCTCTCCAATCTGCATGAGCAGAAGCGGAATCGCGCCTCCAAGCGGGGTATAGGAATCATGCATAGAATTGACAGAGCCATTTGCAGCCGCCGTCGTAAATGTCGCCCACATAGCAGAATCTGCAATTCCAAATCTCGCTTCTTTTCCTTCCATATTGCCGCCCGCCTGACCGTCCGTCTGCTCTATATTAACGGATTCCTGTGCTTTTAGCTGCGGAGTTCCAGATTGCTCTGCAGCAAAGGTGGCCGACAGTGCAAGCAGCAAAAGGATCAGCATGGCGGAAAATAAAGCGACTCCCTGCCGCTTGTCTCGGATATTTCTTCCGAAAGTGAAACACAGAGATACAGGGATCAGCAAAATAGAAATCAGTTCAATCAGATTGGACAGAGCCGTCGGATTCTCAAGCGGAAAAGCCGAATTTGTGCCAAACACGCCTCCACCGTTTGTTCCCAACTGCTTGATTGCTATCTGGCTTGCGGCAGGGCCCATAGGTACTGTCGCTTCCGTAATCTCATCGCCGTCCTCCGTCACCACTGGTTCTATAAGCTCTACTGTCTCATTTCTGTTTAAGTTTTGCACAACTCCCTGCGATACCAGGAGGACAGACACAAGGATAGAAAGTGGAATCAGTATATAAAGAAGAATTCTTGTCAAATCTGCCCAGAAATTTCCAAGCCCCTCTGATTTCACCTTTACAAATCCCCGTATCAGTGCAAATAGGACAGAAATTCCAACTGCCGCCGATACAAAATTCTGCACGGTCAATCCTGCCATCTGTGAAAAATAAGACATAGAAACCTCGCCTTTATATGCCTGCCAGTTTGTATTTGTCACATAGCTTACCGCCGTATTAAAAGCGAGATCCGGACTCATCCCTTTTACTCCCTGGGGATTCAAGGGCAGTACACCCTGCAGCAGTAAAATCAAAAACAAAAACACAAAGCTAAACAGACTGAATGCTCCTATGCTGACAGCATACTTCTTCCAGCCCATCTGTTCTTCTTTATTGATTTTAAGCGTCCGGTATATCAGTCTTTCAACAGGAGAAAGCAGTCCTGTCAAAAAGACCTTTTCTCCATTCATCACTTTTCCGATATATCCGCCAAGCGGAACTGCCAATACAACTAATATGGCAATACACAACCCGTACTGTACGATTGTATTTTCCATTCTCTCACCCTCTAAAACTGGTTCTCATTCTGACTCTTCTCGTTGAAATCCTCACAGTCCGCCTCATCATATGCCGGCTCTTTATTATCTCTGGTTTTTTCAAAAGCAGAATATAATTTCATATTATATCCCGCCGGCAGATACGACGCGTCCAGGGCTGCCGCAGCTCTGAAATGGCACATTGCCTGCGGATGCTTTCCCTGCTTTTCAAGCATGATTCCCATCAAATTGTGCGGAACAGCACTGTGCGGATATAATTCCATATATTTCGGTATCAAAACTTCACATTCATCCCATCGCTTATCCTTTACATAATTGCGGATCACTCTGCAAAGCTTTGCAAAATCTTCCATTTGCTTTTCTTTTGCCTCATTTTCTCTCATTTCTTCTGCCTCCTTCCGGTTATAAAGTAGCACGCATAATACAAAATGGGTGTTAAAGAACACCCACCTCATATTAAAATTATATTAAAATGGTATAAAAATCATTTTTATATCTTCTTATGAATCTCTCCTGCGGTTTACCAGATAAATCCTTGCAAATACGAGTGCCGCTTCATTTAGCATTGCCGTAAGAAGCCCATATTCAAACGGCGGAATCTCTCTTTTTTCCTCCAGCACAATCCCCATCACTCCATATATCTCATCACTGGATTTGATCGGCAGATACATTGCCTTTGCTCCAGGTAACGTATGGGTACAACATCCCGCCCGCTTCTGATTTACCATTACCCAGTCCACCACTGCTCTTTCCTGGCTGTCCACCATATTTCTCAGCTGCTCCTTAGACACTCCTTTTTTCGGAAACAGCCAGGGGCCAGTTGTCTTCCCATTCTTCCGGATAAAAAATACCACTGAAAGATTCATCAATTTCAAAACCTGCCCGCTTAATTCTATCAGCAAGTCTTTTACAGAATCCACACGCCGCATCCTCCGGCTGTTGTCCAGCAGAAGCTCTGTCCGGTACACCAGCTTCGCGCTCTCTCTTGCCTGCCTTCTTTCGTTCGATACAATCGTAGAAATAATTAAGGCAAATGCCAGCATAAAGGCAAAGGTTGCACTATATCCTTTCAGATAAATTGCAAAACTGTACAGCGGCTCTACAAAAAGCCAGTCAAACAGAAGAACACTGATAAGCGCCGCTGATACAGAGATAAACCTGCGCGTTGTAAATACGGATAATATCAGTATACCCAGAAGATACATAATAATAATGTCCGCTTCTAAGAAACCGAATTGTTTCATTCCAAATCCAATCGCCGTAACACTTGACAATATGGCCGCCTCTTTTAGAATGTCCATTCCAAGACTTTCCGTTCTCTTGGCATTGACATATCGTTTTTTAGGCTTTCTAAGAAGAAGCTTTCGCTGCCTCTCTCCGGTATCTGGAATAACATAAATATCAATATCCGGAATATATTCACTGATTTGATCCGTCAAGGTTCCCTTCTTTTGTCCAAACAAAATTCTGTGATTCGTTCTTCCAAGTACAATTTTTGTCACACTGCTGACTCGGGAATACTCTGCAATCTGAAACGCCACGTCCTCCCCGAATACAGAAACAATTTTGGCTCCCAATGCCTCGGCAAGGTGTACGTTATCGTCCCGCATCTTCTTCACAGACTCATCTGCATTCTGCAAAAACGGAGTCTCCACGTACAAGGCAGTAAACTGTGCATGAAAGGCATATGCGAGTCTAGATGCGCTCCTTATGACTTTTGCACAGGTAGGTGACGGAGAAATACAGGTCAGAATATGCTCGCCCTGATAATACTCCCGTCCTTCTTTGCTCTGCCGCATCAGATGCTCCTGAATCGCCACGCGGTTAACCTTGTCCGCCATCCTTCTTAACGCAATCTCTCTTAATGCAATCAGCTTTTCTTTTGCAAAAAAGTTATTCAGCGCACGCTCTGCCTGTACCGCTTTATAAATTTTTCCTTCCTTGAGCCGTTCTATTAAAATATCCGGTTCAATATCGACAAGCTTCACCTGCGTCGCAGAATCAAATACAGAATCCGGAATTCTTTCTTTTACATGGATTCCCGTAATTTTTTCTACAATGTCGTTCAAGCTCTCCAAATGCTGTATATTTACGGTCGTATATACGTCGATTCCCGCATCTAAGATTTCCTCAATATCCTCATACCGTTTCTGATGCCGCATCCCCGGTGCATTTGTATGCGCCAGCTCATCTACCAGCACCACTTTAGGTTTTCGCTTTAAAACCTCATCCAGATTCAGTTCTCTTAACTGAATCCCTTTATATTCCACCATAAGCGGCAGGATCTTTTCCAAACCGTCTTCCTTTTCTCTTGTCTCCGGCCTGTCATGCGGCTCTATG
The DNA here is from genome assembly GCF_055387595.1 of Mediterraneibacter flintii. Lineage (NCBI taxonomy): Bacteria > Bacillati > Bacillota > Clostridia > Lachnospirales > Lachnospiraceae > Mediterraneibacter > Mediterraneibacter flintii. Next base: position 1,309,296 of record NZ_AP031405.1, on the reverse strand, counting down.
TACCCTGCCACAATGTCTACGCCGTCCTTTTTCATCGCGTGCGCAGTCTCCAGCATCGTATAGGTCTTGCCAACACCTGCCGCATATCCGAGAAAGATATATAATTTTCCTTTTGCCTCTTCTTTTTTCCGCTTTTCTTCCTCCTGAATTCTTCTCAACAGCTCCTCAGGGTTTGCTCTTCCTATCTCACTCATCTGGGGTCCTCCTAAAATAATTTCAGGGAGACCGTATCGCAGTCTCCCTTTTTATTATACACTATTATTCCTCTGTTGTGATAGCCCCAATTTTTTCAGCAATCTCAATGTTGCATTTCAAAACGTTGACCTTTTCCTCTCCAAAGACGCCCAATACCTTATGTTCTGTATTGTTTTCAACAATCTGCGCCACTTCCTCCTCTGAAAGTCCGGAAGCAGCCGCTACGATCGGAGTCTGTACCTTAGCATTTGCAGGGCTGATATGCGGGTCAAGTCCGGAACCGGAAGCTGTCAGCATATCTGCTGGAATTTCTCCTGTAAATTCCTCTCCAACCACATCTTTGTAGCGTTCCTTGAATGCCGCAACATCTTCCTTCACACGTGCTTCCAAATCTTCGTTTGTAGCACCGTAGTTAAATGTTCCTGAAGACACTCCTGCATAGTCGCCGTTTTCTTTTTCTTCTTCTGTGTATGTGTTGTAATTCACTGAGGAAACTCTTCCATGGAAGTACTCATCTCCCTCAAATGCCTGGCCAACCAGCTCGGAACCGACAGCCTCACCGTTTACTTCAATCATATTCCCGTTTGCCTGCTTGTTGAAAAACAACTGTCCAAGTCCGGTCAGTACCAGCGGATACAAGATTCCGCAGATAACTAATAACGCTAATGTGAGAATCAATGCTCTCTTAAAATAAGATCCAAAACTTTTCATTTTTATCTTCTCCTACCTTTATAATCCAATCAGTGCAAGCAATGGTGTTACAATTATATCAATAATCTTGATTCCGATAAATGGAAGAATCAGACCACCTACACCGTAAATTCCCATGTTTTTCAAAAGCATCTTTTCTGAGCTCATTGGTTTATACTTAACACCGCGCATAGCGATCGGTATCAGACACGGAATGATAATGGCGTTGAATATCAATGCAGAAAGTATCGCACTGTAAGGAGTGGACAGATGCATGATATTCAGTATTTCCATCTGTGGAATCACCAATGTAAACATCGCCGGAATGATGGCAAAATATTTTGCCACGTCGTTCGCGATACTGAATGTTGTCAGGGAACCGCGTGTAATCAGGAGCTGTTTTCCGATTTCTACAACTTCCAGAATCTTTGTCGGATCGGAATCCAAGTCTACCATGTTTGCCGCTTCTTTTGCTGCGGAAGTACCGCTGTTCATAGCAAGACCTACGTCCGCCTGTGCAAGCGCCGGAGCATCATTTGTACCGTCTCCAGTCATGGCAACAATCTTTCCTTCTGCCTGTTCCTTTTTAATTTCTACAATCTTGTCTTCTGGTTTACACTCTGCGATAAATCCGTCTACACCTGCTTCCTTTGCAATTGTAGCAGCAGTCAGCGGGTTATCTCCTGTACACATGATTGTCTTGATTCCGATTTGTCTTAATCTGTCAAATCTTTCTACCAGTCCTGGTTTTACAGTATCTTTAAGATAAATCACACCGTAAACCACATTTCCTACACATACAACCAACGGAGTTCCGCCAAGTCCTGAAATTTCTGTCACAATTCCCTCTAAGTCTGCCGGTACTGTGCCGCCGTTTTCTGTTACATATGTCTTGATTGCGTCATAAGCTCCTTTTCTTACAGGAGTGCCGTCCTTTAAGTTTACACCACTCATTTTTGTCTGCGCTGTAAACTCTATAAATTCCATCTGTGAAGATAAATCTTCTGTAATCTTTGTTCCCAGTGTTTTTCCCAGCTCTACAACTGATTTTCCTTCCGGTGTCGCGTCACACAGGGATGTCATAACCGCATAATCAATCAGGTCTTCCTTCTTAATGCCCTTTACAGGTCTGAAATCTGCCGCAAGACGGTTACCATATGTAATCGTTCCTGTCTTATCCAGAATCATTGTGTCAACGTCTCCGCACGCCTCAACTGCTTTACCGGACATTGCAATGACATTGAATCTTGTTACCCTGTCCATACCTGCGATACCAATCGCAGAAAGCAATGCGCCGATTGTTGTCGGAATCAGACACACAAGAAGTGCAATCACCGTTGCAATTGGAATCTGTACTTCTGAATAATCTGCAAAGCAATACAACGTTACTACGACAATCAGGAAAATAATTGTCAATCCAACAAGCAGTGTGTTCAGTGCAATCTCGTTCGGCGTCTTCTGTCTGGAAGCACCCTCAACCAGTGAAATCATCTTGTCAAGGAAGGACTGTCCTGGTTCGGAAGTGATACGTACCTTCAGCCAGTCGCTGACTACCGTTGTTCCTCCTGTTACAGAGGAAAAATCCCCGCCTGCCTCTCTTGTAACCGGAGCAGACTCACCTGTGATTGCAGATTCGTCAACAGACGCGATTCCTTCGATTACTTCACCGTCGTTTGGAATCATTTCATTTGTTCTTACAATGACTACATCGCCCTTTTTCAGTTCAGAGGCGTTGACTACCTTTTCTGTACCGTCTGGTAAAAGCAGATTTGCCATTGTATCTCTTTTTGTCTTTTTCAAAGACTCTGCCTGCGCTTTGCCACGTCCCTCTGCAACAGATTCTGCAAAGTTCGCAAACAAAACTGTAATAAACAATATTACTGTTACAATCCCGTTATATAGCCTTAATGTGCTGTCATCTCCAAAAACAGTCGGTACGATTGTCATCACGAGTGCAAGCACAAATCCAACCTCAACAACGAACATAACAGGATTTTTAATCATATATCTAGGATCCAGTTTCTGGAAAGCGCCGATAATAGAGCTTTTCAGTATATCCCGTGTAATAAATTTCGTTCTTTTTTCTTGTTTAGCCATCTCAATCGATATCCTTTCTCAACCTCAATTCTCTGCTCCCGCCGGATTATGACATCCACAGAACAAGATGCTCTGCAATTGGTCCGAGCGCCAGTGCAGGGAAGAATGTCAATGCCGCGAAAATATATACAACTGCTACCAGAATGATTACGAAAATCGCATTGTCTGTTCTCAATGTACCAATCGTTTCATTGACACGTTTCTTAGCAAGCAGACTTCCTGCAATTGCCAGCTGTGCAATGATTGCGATATATCTTCCAAAGAACATCGCAAGTCCTGCTGTGATATTCCAGAAATAGGTATTATCAGCAAGTCCTTCGAAACCAGAACCATTGTTTGCCGCTGATGAAGAATATTCATACAATACCTGTGACAGTCCGTGGAATCCTGGATTCGTAATTCCTTCCAAACCTGCAGAGGTCATGACTGCCAAAGCAGAGAAGCCAAGAATCAAAAGCGGATGTACGATTAGTACAATCGCAACCAGCTTCATCTCACGCCCTTCAATTTTCTTTCCTAAATATTCCGGCGTACGCCCTATCATCAGTCCGCAAAGGAATACTGCGAGGATGACATACATAATCATGTTCATCAAACCTACACCTTTTCCGCCAAATACACAGTTTAACATCATGTGAAGCAGCGGAACCATACCGCCAAGTGGTGTCAGTGTATCATGCATGTTGTTGACTGTACCAGTCGTAAAGGATGTAGTTACTGTCGTAAACAAGGAAGACTGTGCAATTCCAAATCTGACTTCTTTTCCTTCCATGCTTCCCATATCCTGATTCAGCCCTGCCTGCTCTAGAATTGGGTTCCCGTTGCTCTCTGATACGAAGCACACCGTAACGCCAATCAGGAAGATAACAGCCATTGCTGCGAAAACAGTTCTTCCCTGTTTTCCAAAGAATACTCTTTTTGCCGGAGCCTTCTGAGCAACTGCTGGTGTATTCTGTGCTGCCTGTGCTGCACGTGCGGCCTTTTCTTCTTTTCTTCTTGCCATCGTCATTTTACCAAATGTAATGACACATGCGCCCGGAAGAATCATCATAGACCAAAGTTCAATCAAGTCAGAAATGATGGTCGGGTTTTCAAATGGTGTCGTTGAGTTTGCTCCGAAGAAACCACCGCCGTTCGTTCCAAGATGCTTAATGATTTCCAGTGCCGCAACAGGCCCTGTCTGAATATCCTGTAATTTCCCTTCCAGTGTATGTACAGTGAAGTTTGCCTGGAATGTCTCCGGCGCTCCTTGCCAAATCAGAAGAAGTCCGCCGATGATGGATACCGGAACCATAATTCTTGTTGTGATTCTCACCATATCCTCATAGAAGTTACCGACGTCTTTTCTCTTTCCTGCAAGCCCGCGGCAGAATGCCATACATGCCGCATAACCAGAAGTTGCTGATGTGAACATCATAAAGATGATGACAAGCATCTGGCTTAAATAAGAAAGTCCGGATTCACCGGAATAGTGCTGTAAGTTTGTGTTCGTCATGAAACTGATGATTGTGTTGAACGACAAGGTCGGTTCCATGCCTTCAATCCCGTTCGGGTTTGCCATTAAGAATCCCTGGAATCTCAAAATCGCATATCCTACCAGCACCATCACTGCGTTCGTCATAACAAGGTGCAGCGCGTACTGTTTCCAGGTCATCCCTTCTCTTTTTATTCTACATACTTTATAAATCGCTCCGTCTACACGGTCAAACACCGGATCTGCAAACGTCTTTTTGTTTGTAGCAATGTGGTACATATAGGCTCCCATCGGGATAACCAGTACCATATATATTGCAAGCGTTAAAATTATCTGTAACATTTATTTGTCCTCCACTTTATGATATCCTAACTATAATTTTTCCGGATATACTAATGCATAGAGCAGATATCCTGCCAGTAAGATGATAATAATTCCAAGTGCAATCATTTTTCTTCCTCCTGTCCTTCCACCTTAGGTACTCTTACCTGTTTTTCACACCAGTCCGCCAGAAGCTTCATCAGTCCGAAGCAGACAAGCAACGTTAAAACCATAAGAACATCCATCATAGCTTTTTCATTCCTTTCTTTTATTCTTGTTGAATATATAAATTTAGCACGTTAAAAAATATAGCATAGCGGAAATAAAATCTGGATTATAACAAAGGGGTTGGATATTAAAATCGTATTAAAGGCAATGTGGCACGAACAAAGTGGGCAAGCCCACTTCAACTCCTCTGCCCCTCACTCTTGAGGGGCTTGTCCACTTTGCACGCCGCCGCAATACCGCAAAGCGGTAAAATTTCCTTATTGCGGCGTGCGCATCTCACCCGGAGGGCTTTTTGTATAATAGGAAATTTATTGAAATTTCCTATTATATAAAAAAACGCATAGACTATGACGTCCATGCGTTTTTCTTTAAGTTTTTAATAAAAATGTAAAGCAACTGCGGTAAAACTATCCAATAATTTAATTCTACGCATAATGCAGGAGAAAAAGGAAAGCTGCCAAATTTTATGTAAATGAAGCATATATAATCTGCACTTCCGCAACTATCACAAGTAAAAGAACACCATCTACTATCCAGTTATACTGCGTATCCGTCAGGGGTGTTTTGGAATGCGTCAAACAGTATTTTATTTTTTCTCGTCCTGTCAAAAATACAATTAGTATTTGTATGATAGGAAATAAGAAAATTTGTATCTTTCCTACGTAATTATCTGCAATACCATCATTTGTAAAATGTATTGGAATACTGTCTGGCAGGAAAAATATACTGATAAGGGCTATGAAGCAGCCTATACCACAAATCATCCAAGTAAATTTTCTAGTACTTATAAACCTCATAACAATCCTTCTTTCTGTCAAATCTATATTTTTCATTCAAACAACTGGATTTTTCTACATCTGCAGGGTGCTTATCCACTGACCAATGGCAGAACAATGTATGTACTTACAAGGGTAAAAAGCAGTAAATGTGCTGGATAAAACCAGTAAAAGAAATACTTCAATTTTATTCCCCGTTTTCCATTATATAAATTTATAAATATCAAAGAGCTCACTGCCAGCAAAAAATTAGGTTCAACAAGTCCTGATAACGAAAAGTCCAGCCCGCATATATACATAACCAAAATTGCTGATATACTTTTCAACACTGGTTTATTATGGAAAAGATAAAATACGGCAATCAGGAATATGCCGTAATACCAGCCATCTAATTGGCATATATAAGATACACCGGCTCCTATCAGCGTAATGATAATAAAAGCTATACTATTTCCTTCAAACCGCTTTATCAATGTAAGAACACACAGACCTAATAATAATGTAAATAAAACATTTTGCTGCTCCAGGCTGAACATTGTCCCTGACGCCGCCCAGTCATAAATAGGCTCTGAAAGAACAGCGAAAATTCCTAAATTCAAAAAATATTTTTTCAAGTTCTGTGTATGTAAAAAACCTTCTACTAATAAAAAACAAAAAATGGGAAACGCAATCCTGCCTAAAATGTGAAAGATGTCAGAAACTGTTAAAAGCACAGAAAATTGCGCATCTGTAAACATTGCATATGGTGCGTTCAGTATAATCCCCTGTTTCAAAATAATTTGACTAAAATGATCAAGTATCATGGATATAACTGCTATAATTTTTAATGTACTGCCTGTAAAATATTTTTTCAAGTTGTCTTCCTCCTGCCTCAAAATTTCAGTCTGTCGCTTTTCTCATTCTTTGTTTTTGGTATGCCCATTCATTCTATTTTGAAAATCACAGGTCTTGTCATCCATACTTTCAAAATTTGTTGCTTTATTAATCGCATACAGTCCTTTACAAATTTGATGGGTACATTCCGGAATTTAAAAAGCAATTACATGCCAACTATTTTTCTTACTGTATTTGCTGTTCTTATTGTTAATTTTGTGCTGATATTTGTACTTGCCGTTTTAGACCACCAATTTGTTTTTTGATAATCTTTTCGACTGAAAGACCAGAATATTACATCTTTGTAATCTTTTATCTTTTCTAATTCAGGTTTAGGCTCTCCAATTTCATTATATACATCAGAAAAAGTCGCTGGCGGTATAATGAAAATCAAATTATCATAGATTTCTTTATCGCCATTTCCCCACCAGTCAGGTGCATTGTGCAAAATATCCTCAAGCAGTTCTCTTGATATGACAAAAACAGGAATCTCTAAACCAAACTGTTTTTTTATCATTGCCTCAATCTGATGTGTAAACTTCCTTGTATCATTTTCATCACTGGAAAAAATCACATTGCCACTGTTTAAATATGTCCTGACTTCTTCAAATGCAAGGTTTTCAAAGCCTTTCTTTAATTCTGCCATTGGCACTTTGTTTTTTCCACTTATATTGACGCCTCTTAACAATGCAACAAATCGTTTCATATTTTTAACTCCTTTTACACCTTCTAATTTATTTTGCTAATAGCTTTAAAAATCTCTTGTCATTCATTTGCTCATTTGTTAAATATTCTCCATTATAAAACAGAGCATACGTTGTAATTGGCGTAGGTACATTCTGCGCTTCTTTTTTGCTTTGCAAATGAATTGCTTTAAATTGTACGCCCTTATCCTTTGCTACTTCTTCTATAATAGGAACATATTTCGCATTAAATGGACATTGGCTGGTATAGTACAAAACATATCCCATTTCTTCAATGTGCGGGTGTGCTGCACACTCTTTGAATTTTGGTAAAGAAGCATTTGTAATAAACGGAAAATGCCATAACTGAATCCCATTATCTGCTTCATCACAGATAGTGAAACCTTTGTACTTTAAAAACTTAGAGTCAGATAAAAATGGCTTTTTCTTTTTAGATGATAAAATACATATTCCTTTTTTGCCTTTATTTTTACTATCTTCAATACAACTGTTTAATAAGTCTGTTGAATAGCCATGCCCTTTAAAAGCTCCGGCAACCCAAAGACAGTTAATATACATATAATCATCTGCAATAATAGGATTCCATGCATTTTCAGCAGGAATATATTCAATAAAACACTTTCCCCGTTCTTCGCTCTTTAGAAAAACTAAGCCATCGTCAAATTCCCCTTTTAACCAAGTCTTTTTCGATGACACTTGAATATCATTGTTGTTTGAAATTGCACAGCATATATGTTCCTCATCAATATTCTCATTTGTCACTCTGATATATTCCATAAGAATCCCCCATAACTTTCAATTTGTCCTTTATTATACCACAGAACAACTTAATAGATATTAAATTTTAAAGTTAATAGCTTTCAATAAAGACTCTGCATATCTAAATACACAATCATCCATAGTTTGTTCGCTTATGGCTATTGTTCAAGCAGAATTAGGAATGCTGTCACAAAGATTATAACCATTTCTTTTTACTTGTCAGTAGAAACTCGCCTTTTAGTAAAAAATTTTCTTTTTCTTCGCACACATTCTTTCTGTCAGCATATTATGTAACTGTAAATAAACATATTTGGAGGATTTCAATATGAGTGAATTAAGTGCTACAAACTGTGGATGCGGATGCGAAAACGGAGGCGGAATGTCTTCCTGTCTGTGGATTATCATCCTGCTTTGCTGCTGCGGCGGCTGCGGAAATGGTTTCGGCGGCGGATTCGGCGGCAATGACAGCTGCCTGTGGATCATCTTACTTCTCTGCTGCTGCGGCGGATTCGGCAACAATGGCTGCGGATGCTGATAAACACATAATCTCTAAATACTGATAGGCTGTGGCTTAGGCGGGTAAAACATCTGCCAAGGCCACAGCCTTTTGTTATATTGATATTTCCATGTATCCATGCTAAAATAAGGACAAATTTTAGAAGAAAGAAGGATGGACGATATGGAAAAAAATGTTTTGGATTTCACGGTTGAAAAAACAAAAGAGCTAATAAACGCTCCTACCTGCAGCAGTGAAACAAAGGAAGCTGCACAAGCATGGCTGGATGCTATAGGAACCGATAAGGAGACAGCGGAAACAAAAAAATATATCCAGGAATTAGAAGCAGATATTATGCCGATAGATAATCTGATTCAATTTGCAGAATCTGAAAACGGGCCAAAGGTTTTCGGTGACAATGCGCCGAATGTAGCCGCACATGCAAAAGAAATAAAAGCTGCCGGTGCTAAATACTGTGACTGCCCTGCCTGCGCAGCAGTAGAAGCAATTCTCGAGAAAAAGGACAGTATTTTAGAATAGACCTTTGTTGTAAAAATGGAACAGAAAGTATATACTTCCTGTTCCATCCTATTTTTATTCCGTTTATAATATTCTTATTAATGTTCTTCCCTATATTCTTCTTTATTTTTATTTACATGTTGCCCTTCTGTTTTTATTCTCTCTTTGTCCATCTTCTTTTGAAGCATACATTCTTCATCTAACTCATATACCGCATTTCCATCAATAATCAATTTTCTTTTCATATCTTATTCACCATTCTTTTTGTTTCTTTATTATATTATGTAGAACTTACTGTACAGGTGTGTTTCTCTCCTATATCTATTCTCCCCTTTCACATAGTATTGCCAATCTACAGCTTATATATTCCTGCTGCCAAAATCATATTTCAGATACAAAAGACATATATATTTATAACGTTATAATCAGGAGCACTTATGGAGAAGAAACTGCCCAGACCAATGACTCCTTTTGATGAACTTGTCACCCCGCCCGCAGTTCAGACAATGAAACTGCTACTTCCTTATACACCCGCATCCGGTCAGCAAATGCTCGGTACTTTCATCAAATTTATCGAGCTAAAAGAAACCCTTGCTTTTTTCCAGAAACGCGGCCAGCAGCTTCATTCACAGGCACTCCAACGACCTGCCCCCTCTTCTCCTGCTGAAATTTTAGAAGAACTAGGACCATATTTACCTCCAGAAGGAGCTTCTGCTCTGGAGCAATTTTCCAATATGATGCAGATGATGGAAGTGGCGAAAACATTTCAGGATTCTTTCGTTCCAGACGATTCTTCCACCCAGCCTTCAGATAAAAAGGAACAAATTTCACCCCTGGAAATGATGATGGGAATGCTCACTCCTGAGCAAAAAGAAATGTTTGAAGCATATAATTCTATATTTTCCAATAATGATAATATTGATATAGGAAACTCTCAGAAAGGAGATGATATAGTTGAACGAATGGATAAACCACCCGGCAATGAAAAATATTGATCCTGCCAAGCTAGAGCTTATAAAACTAGCAGCAGAACAAACGGCTGGTAAATCAGGAAAAGAACTTGCGCCGATTATGCTCGCCCTGATTACCAGCGCAAATAAAAAAGGACTTCGCTTCACTTCCGATGAAGTCTCCCTTATATTTGAAATACTAAAAGAAGGCAAATCAAAAGAAGAACAGGAACAAATAGATAAAACAATCCGCATGACAAACTCCATCTTTCAAAAGCACAATAAGTAAATTATAAAGTTAATTGACGAAATGGTTCGCGTAAGAGGGCGTGTATTGCAACGTTCGTCAGGGCTTCGCCGGAATTCCTCACTTTTGCAACACACGCCCTCTTGCGCTTACACTTTCGCCAGCTTAAGTTTATAATTCGTAACGGAAAAAATCGGCTTCACGCTGCTACACATTTCCAATCGGAAGTAAACAAATTTTTCTGATTGGGAACTCGTGGCAGCGTGAAGTCGATTTCTTTTCATTTAAATTTAACTAACAAGGTGCCTTCCGAATGGCGGGGGGAAAAACTTCTGACTGGAAGTGACAGCAAAAACACTGTGTCAGATAAGCAGGACATTGACAAGGAGCGTTCCGAATACAGTTCGCCTGGTTCTTAGCGCAGGGCATCTGCGTGTTCCAATGGACACACAGATGTTTTGTGCTTAGAACCACTCGAACGGATAAGGTAAAGCGGGTCCTGCCCTGTGTTCTGATACAGTGTTTTTTGCGTACCTTCTATTAAAATTTTTCTAACAGACAAGGAATGCATTTTGTTAGTTAAATTTATATTCTAAAATCCTTCTTCTTTTCTTTTTATCCGCATTTCTCTTCTTTTTTCTGCGGCATCCCACTCTGCTTTTTCTTCTTCTCCCTCTAGAATAAGCCGTGGTACTCTTGCAGGCCTGTCATTTTCATCAATGGCAACCATTGTAAAATAGGCTCTGTTAATCGGCCTTCTCAAGCCATCTTTTTCATTTTCTACATACGTATCTACCCGTACTTCCATAGAGGTATTTCCTACATAGGTAACTTTTCCCACAATCACTACCATTTCTCCGTTATATGCGCCATGTATAAAACGGAGATTATCTACAGAGGCAGTAATAACATTCATTCGTGTATGCCTCATTGCCACTAATCCTGCCGTCTCGTCCAACCACTGCATCAATATGCCACCAAAAAGCCTTCCTGCTGCATTAAGATGATTTGGACGCACAAGGCGCACTGTCTCTACCTTAGAATCTTCTACACTTCTCTGTTCTGCCATCATACTCACTCTTATCCTTTCCGCAAACAGACACTCGTCTATTTTATTCTGTCCCGCTAACGCTTGTATATTATCTTCATATATAAATTATAAATGGTACTGCTTATAAAAATCAACTCTGTACTTCCCGAAATACATCCTGTAAAATAAATATGCATACCAAATATGAATATGCTCTGAAAGGAAGAACGAAAATGCAGAACATTTGGCTTACATTAGAATATGACGGGACACGTTACTTAGGCTGGCAGCGCCCTATCAGAAATAATGCAGCACGTACTGTCTCTTATAAGCTCTCAGAAGTTCTCCGCCGCATGACCGGAGAATCTCCCATATTAAACTGTGCTGCCAAAACCGAACCTGGTGTACATGCTCTCGCACAAGAAGTATCTTTCCAAACCTCCTGTACTGCCTCACCAGAAGATTTCGTACAGTATTTAAATACTTATCTTCCACAGGATATAGCAATCCGTCGTGCCTGCCAGATGCCAGAACGTTTCCGCGCTGATTTAAATGCCAAATCACGTACCTACATTTATCATCTGTGCATACTGCCTGTGCAGGATATTTTCAAACGGCAGTATGCGCTCCATCAGTTTCCCTGTCCTGATGCTGCACTTATGCAACAGGCCGCAATGCCCCTTATTGGGAAACACGATTTCAAGTATTTTGCATCTGGACACACGAAAAAAAATACAAAAAAAGAGCTTTTTGATATACAGATAGATACAACGCCTGAAAAAATTTCCCTGACATTGACTGCGGATGATTTTCTTCCTAAAATGCCCCGTCTTATTATCGGCACACTTTTAGACATTGGATTGGGTATCCGCAGAAAAGATACCGTAGAAAGTGTCTTAACAGGCGTACAGGCGCCAAGCCTACCTTGTGACCCCAAAGGTCTTTTTCTTAAACATGTTTTCTATTAAAATTAATTTAGGACGTCAAAAGACGTCCTATCACGATTATTTTTCTTCCTCTAAATCAACTGCTCTTTGTTAATATAATGCCGATTCCTTATTGACTTATACAAAAAATTGTATTCTCTATAGAAGAAACAGTTTCCCTATATGATACACAATAAAGCTTACACTCCATGCAACAGCAAGCTGAAATAGTAAAATTTGAACCGTAAGCTTCTTGCTTCCTACCTCCCGATTTATTGTAGCAATTGTCGCTGTACATGGTACATACAACAGACAGAACACCATCAGTGCATATGCATTTGCGGCTCCAAATCCCATTGCCCCCAGCGTTGCCACAAAGCTTTCCATGCCTTGTGCAGTCGTAATATTCTGGATTCCAAATAATACACTACAGCTAGAAACTACTACTTCCTTCGCCGCAATACCTGAAATCAGTGCTACAACAATCTGCCAGTAGCCAAGTCCTAATGGTGCAAATATTGGTACAGCAGCTCTTCCAATTATAGAGCCAAAGCTCTGGGTAATATCTGTTACATATCCTTGCGGCCCAAAGTTCAAAAGAATCCACATAACAATTGAGGCCAGAAAGATTACGGTTCCTGCTTTTGTCAAATAATCTTTTATCTTCTCCCATACATAAATCGTTATTGTCCGCGCATTGGGCGCTTTATATTCCGGCAGCTCAATAAGAAGAGATTGTTCTGCCCTGCTGCCATCTATTCTGGATAAAATATAAGCCGTTAAAATTGCAATTACAATTCCTAGTAAATACATAGAATAACAAGCCAGCATCGCATGTTTTCCAAAAAACATAGAAGAAAATAAAACATAAATCGGTAGTCTTGCACTACAAGACATAAAGGGTGTCACCAAAATTGTTTTCAAACGGTCTTTTCTGTGTTCTAATGCACGAGACGCCATAATCGCCGGAACCGAACAGCCAAACCCAAGCAGCATTGGAAGAAATGCTCTGCCAGATAACCCAAGACGCCCCATAATATCATCCATAACAAAAGCAACTCTTGCCATGTATCCACTATCCTCTAAAAATGCAAGAGCCAAAAAAAGAATAAAAATATTAGGCAAAAATGTCAGAATTCCCCCTACTCCTGAGATAATTCCATCTACTATCAGTGATTCCAACATTGGATTGATTCCCCAGAGATAGAGTATGCCGCTTACTTTTTCCGTTACAATCTCTAATCCAATTTCAAAGTATCCCTTCAGCCAGTCTCCTACTGTAAAGGTCAGGAAAAATACAAGTGCCATCACTATTAAAAAAATGGGCAGCCCTATCCATTTTCCAGTCATATAACGATCAATTTTATCTGTGCTTTCTTCCTTTCTGCTCTTATTAACCAATATTTCTTCTATTACTTCCTCAATAAAGTCATATTTTTGATTAATAATCTCCTTTTCGTAATTATGCTCTGCCAGCGCCTTTATTTCTAACGGATATTGCCTCATAACTGTTTCATCCTGCTCTAGAAATTTGATTGCATGCCACCGTTTATTTTTCATGTCTGGATATTTCTCATCGAACTGAGAAATGAGCATATCAATTTTGTCTTCTATACAATCGTCATAGACCATTGCGTATTCCGTATGGTGATTATGCTGATGCTGCGTATTTTCAGAGTGGTGGTGAATAAAAGGCCCCTGTTTTGCATATTCCTTGTGATGAGCCACTGCATGCATCAGGATCTCCAGCCCTGTTTTCTTCCTTGCTGATACGGGAATCGCTGGTATCCCAAGCATCTCCGGTAATCTATGGAGATCGATTTCCATCCCCCGTTCTTCTACTATATCCATCATATTCAACGCAAGTACGACAGGTTTTCCCAGTTCAATCAACTGAAGCGTCAAGTATAAATTGCGTTCCAGGCAGGATGCATCCACAACATCCACGATCACATCTACCTCTTCACTCATAATGCACTCTCTGGATACCTTTTCTTCCATCGTGTAAGATGTAAGACTATATATTCCTGGCAGATCTATCAACAGAAATTCCTGGCCTTTATAAACGGTTCTGCCTTCCTTCTTTTCTACAGTAACCCCTGGCCAATTTGCCACTTTTAAATTTGCTCCGGTGTAGGCATTGAATAATGTTGTTTTCCCACAGTTTGGATTTCCAATAAACCCGACTTTAATTATATTCTGGTTCATGCCATATTCTCTCCTACCATAATATGATCTGCAATCCTTTTCCCAAGCGCAAATCTCGTACCACGGAAACGTACAGTAATGGCACCCTTTTTATCGTTGTTTAAAATAGTAATCCTAGAACCCTGTGTAAGTCCAAGCGCCTCCAGTCTGCGTTCCAGATTTAGTTCCATATCAATCGACTCTACTATATAAGTACAGTTATCTTTTCCCTCTTTCAATCTCATCTTTTTTATCCTTCGTTCTCTTATTGATAATTTTTCTCTATATCGGATTATAAAATGTTTTTTAATAGAAGTCAATTTAATCGGCATTTTCTATACGCCCTCATACTCTACACATCGATACAGGTAATTTTTCTTTCTTCATTAATAATCAGTCAAAAAAAAGATTCTATATCCAGAACGGATATAAAATCTCTTGAAAGGTCTGTATTTAAAACCGATAGTACATCTCAATTGGATCGATAGGATCAAACGGATTTTCTTCCTCCATCTTTCCATTACGCCCATGCCGCTTGATCAGCTCACCACCTTTATTATAAAGCCAAAACGAATATACCAGCACCTTATTTACTTTTCCTATTTTCTCTTTTGTTGTCTTTTCATAAGGAATTCCTCCCACCTCGAAATGTGTTTTCTTGTGAATCATGGAGATCAGCTCTGTCTCACATGCAACCGGCTCTGGCAGAATCGTATAGGCACGTCCCACACAATCTGCCTTGTGTGAATCACTTCCTCCTACTGTTACCTTAGAATATTTTGCCGCCAATTTTGCTGCTCCTTCATTCGATTCTTTTGACTCACAGCAATTATACGCTTCTACAAAATCAAACCGTTTTACAATCTCTGGTGATTTATAAAATCGCTTTGTATTCATAAAGCTCATATATTTCTCCCCACAAGGATGCGCTGGACCGAGCACTCCGCCGTTACGGTGCACAAGATCTATCAAAGCAGCCAGAGGCATACCTCTCATTTCCAAAACCCGCATTTTTACTCCCTCTGGCATAACAACAAGGAAATGGCCGGCATCTCTGGTATCATATTCTATCCCTTTGAGTACTACAAAATCTGTATGTTTTTTTCCTTTTATATTATTTTTCCAATAGCGATACCCTTTATACGTATTATGATCTGTTATCAGCATACCTTGGAAACCTTTTTGTTTCAAAATTGTTATATATTCATCTAAACTCACCTTACTGTCAATAGAACCTTCTTTTATATGGCAGTGCATATCAATCTTCATCAATAAGCCTCCTTTGCCTCTTCTATTATCTGGTTTTCTTAGACTAATTATACAACTTTATAAAATCCCTGACAACTTAAGACATAAACTTTTCATCCCTGATAATTTGCTCTTTCATATCTGTCTTTCTATCCTAGAAACGCTTCCCACCATCAAAGAAATACACAATCCCCATGCAAGAAAATAGAAAACCTCAGGAATATTTAATTCTGTAAAGCAGTAGAGAATAGAAAGAATACAGAGTACAATTATCCCCAAAAAAGTAATTATGCCGCTAACTATCGATTTTTTAACATACATAAAAATCACACCTCTCTTTGATATGCATTTAGCATACCAAAAAGGGTGTGTCATAAAACGGACTCTTCTTTCACTTTTCCATTTTATTATTTCTTACGTCTCTTCCTCATCTGACTCTTCTTTTTTCTCTGTGATACTGTCCAGATTTTCCATCATTGCCCTTGCTTTTTCCACTTCATTCTCTGTAGATTGTGTATCACGTATTTCTGCTGCCTTTTTTAAACTTAGCTTTTTCCTCTTCTTTGATTCCAACAGAAGCTGCACCAGTACCCCTGCAGCCCCCAGAACAGCTCCTATCACGATTTCTACAGCCATTCCTTGTATGGGAAGTAGAAATGCCGCTGCAGATTCCACTGCCATCGCGCCAAAAAATGCTGTAACTATCATCACGATAATTTCTGTAGCCTTAACAGAGATTAATGCCAGAATCAACCCTACCGCAGTGCAGACAGCAATCCATATCCAGTTCTTAGGATTTATAAAACATGCTGTACTTACAGCCCCAACACACCATACGCATACAAATACACCGAACCGGTAAAACCTTGCACACAGAACCAGCAGTATCATTCCCAATATAGCTCCTGCCGCATATACAACCGTATTTTCCATTCCCAGAATCTCTGCCGCAAAAGAACCTATTGCAAAGCCAACTGCCAGACCGATCAAGGCTGACCAGAAACGTACCAGCTTTAATCCCAAAAAGCACCATAATGCACCCACTGCTATAATCACTGCGAAAAACAGTATCTCCTGTGAGGTAAGCACCCTGCCCTTTTCTCCGTATATAAAAAATTCAATACTTGTACTGCTTATTCTATCTACTATCGTACCCCAATCCATATTTTTATACTCCTTTGTCCCTTATTTTTCTTCCCCATAAACGTTCGCAATGTCTTTCAGCAAATTACAGTATGCTTCTTTTACCTCCTCCGGTGAAAGTATCATCACTCCCCTGCCAAGTCCGGTCAGCCATCCGAAAAACTGCTCGCTGACTGCAACCTCTGTCCGTATAATAAAATGCTCTTCCCCATCTGGACGGATTTTTGCTTCTTTGCCAAACCTGTCCAGCACAACTCCGATAAAACGATTTTCAAACCGCAGCCGAACTGTTCTTTCTTCACCTCCAAACATCCCAAATGTCTTTTTCGTATAACTGGCAATATCAAATCGTGAAAATTCTTCTTTTCCCCCTCTCGGTTCTAAAAGAAGCTCAATATCTACCATTTTATCTACACGAAAATGCTTTAAACGCTCAGCATCCATATCAAATCCTATCAGATAATAATTTTCGTCATCCCAGGTTAATGCCCATGGACTGACCTGATACGGCTCTCCATCCTTTCTCAGGCGCATTTCTTTTTTTACAGTCCACTCAAAATACCGGAACATAATCTGTTGATTAGAGGCTATTGCCATATGCAGTTTATCTACATTATAGAAAATACTTTCATTCATCGCTTTAATACGATCTGCAACGACAACCTGCCTTTGTAATTGCCTAGCCTCATACCGACTTGTGAGCCCTTCTATCTTTTTGATCAGCGCATCTGATTTCTTTTCTGTTATAAATCTAGATGATTGTACCGCATCAACCAAAAGCTTTAATTCTGCCAACTCAAATTCATGCTCTGCCAGATAATAACCTTCCGGTCGTTCTTTTCTGTATAAGATATCCATACCAAACATTTTTAACGTCTCAATATCATTATACAAACTTTTTCTTTCTGTATGGATTCCAAATTTTTCCAAATGCTCTTCTAGCTGTTTTCTAGACAATGTGTGCTGTTCATCAGTCTCTTCTAAAAATAATTTCATTAGATAGAGTATCTTAGCTTTCTGATTGCAAGACTTTGCCATGCTTTTCTCCCTTGTTGCTTTTCCTATCCGAAATCATTCTATCAATTTTTTCTTTATTAGACAAGAACTTTTCTACTATACCTGTTACTTGAACCCTCTGCTTCCATTGCTCTATATAAATAATTTTAGAAATATCTGTATTATTTAGATTCGTAATATTTCTTTACATAAAAATGGATGCTAACCAATCTACTTTTGATTAACACCCACTTTTATATTGGTATTTCTATCATTCTCTTTTACCTCTTTTTCTATCGCTCTGATAGTTTTTATTTTACTTTTACGTTGCTGGTGGTCTGTACCTCCTATTCTTTAGATTTCCTGCTAAATAAACGGTACTTTTTCTTCTCATGGATTTTACTTCTCTCATAACTTTCTCGTCATTATGATAATTTCTCCATGTTCTTTTCCGTTTTTTATTGTTTAGCCGGATTATTTTTTGACTACTTTTATTTGTTGAATTTATAATACTATATACACTGCGTTTTGTCAATATATTTTTAGTTTAATTTTGTATTTTTTATATTTTATCTGCTAATTTGTATTAATTTCTATTTTTATCTGTTATTATCTCTTCTTACCACAATTCTTCTATATATAAAACCTAATTCCTTCTATTCCTACAGTTGACTTCCAGGACTTCTGACATTAAAATAGGTAAATATAATAAATCAAAGGAGCCACTACTATGGAACAACTTAGAATCCCTAACAGCTATCACTCCCCCCTCACAATTCGTGAGACGGAAGTGGCAATCAAAGAAATCAAAGACCATTTTGAACGTGCACTTGCAAAATCACTCCATTTAACCCGTGTTTCTGCGCCTTTATTTGTAAAACCAGAATCCGGTATGAATGATAATTTAAATGGTATAGAACGCCCAGTTTCTTTTGGCATCAAAGAGCAAGATGAAGCCGCTGCTGAAATTGTCCACTCCCTTGCAAAATGGAAACGTTATGCTTTAAAACACTATGATTTTCATTCTGGCGAAGGGCTCTATACGGATATGAGTGCGATCCGCAGAGACGAGGAGACAGATAATATTCATTCACTCTATGTGGATCAATGGGACTGGGAAAAAATCATCTCAAAAGAAGAACGAAATACGGAGACCTTAGAATACACTGTCCGCAAGGTATATAGCGCTCTGAAGGATACAGAAGAATTTATTTCCAGACGTTACAATTACATAGAATCCTGGCTGCCTGATGATATTTTCTTTATCACCTCCCAGGAATTAGAAGATATGTTTCCTGAAGATACTCCAAAAGAAAGAGAACACCGCATCGCAAAAGCAAAAGGCGCTGTATTCATCTCGCAGATCGGTAAAGAACTTGCCTCCGGAGAAAAACATGACGGGCGTGCACCAGACTATGATGACTGGGAATTAAACGGCGATATTATCGTATATTATCCTGTTCTGGACATTGGATTGGAACTTTCTTCCATGGGAATCCGCGTTGATGAAGGTGCTTTGAAAAAACAGTTGAAACTCGCAAACTGCGAAGAACGCGCATCACTGCCTTTCCAGAAGGCCCTTTTAAATGGTGAACTTCCTTATACAGTTGGAGGAGGCATCGGACAGTCCCGTATCTGTATGTATTACTTAAGAAAAGCACATATCGGTGAAGTCCAGTCCTCAATTTGGCCTGAAGAAGTAGTAGAACAAGCACTCGCCAATGGCATACAATTACTGTAATATAAATTTAACGAAGCAACAAGCAGTGCGAAAAGAACAGGCAAACTCTGTGTCATGCTTGCATGTAAACAGAAGTTTGTCTGTTTCTTTTCATTCGGCGACTGCCGATAGCGAAATGAAGCACATGCGGAATTGAGCTGGCACTGCGGAAGCTGACAAAAGGGACGTGTGAAAGAGATGCTTTGCATCGTTCGTCAGGGCTTCGCCGAAATTCCTCACTCACACAAAGCATCTCTTTCACACTCACACTTTCGCCAGCTTAAGTTTATAATTCGTAACGGAAAAAATCGGCTTCACTCTGCTATGCATTTCCAATCGGAAGTAGTATAGATACTTCTAATTGGAGGGCTATAACAACGTGAAGCCGTTCTCTTTTTTATGAATTTCAGTTAGGGCGCCACCTTCCTATAGACGAAGGAAAACTTCTGACTGGGAGTCTGTAGCAGCGTGAAACCGATTCTGTTCTGTCTGAAATTATAAACTTAAGCTGGCGAAAGTGTAAGCGCAAGAGAGAGTGTGTTGCAAAAGTGAGGAATTCCGGCGAAGCCCTGACGAACGTTGCAATACACTCCCTCTTGCGCGAACCATTTCGTCAATTAACTTTATATTTCCTGCACTCCTATTGCCTGCATATGTTGCGCGGCAAATCTATCTTTTGTGAGGTTTTTTTCATAGTAAACGCTGCCTTTATTTTCGTAGGGATCGTTGAAATAATATCCATTTGCATTATATCCTGTCATTACCATGCAGTGTTCATTCGATATCCATGTAAAGGTTTCTTTTGTATCCAGCAGCATCCACTGTGGTCCAATCACTGGAACACGCATATTAATACATGCCCACAAAATGACTGGCATACCTTTATCTATATAAGTTTTTGTCAGATATTCTATCGTTTGTCCAGTTTCATCCAATACTTTAAATGCTCGTTCTCCAAGCTGTGCCTTTATCCTTGGTTCTCCTAACACCTTTTCTAAAGCACTGCGTATCACCGGCGCATAGCAGCCGAATGCATCTTCGTCATAAGGGCTCCCACAGAAATATTCATAGGGACTGGGGCCATAAATTTCTCCATTCACCGTTTCGAATGCCCTACATGGAAGATAGTCCTGTATAAATTCATCCACTGTAAGTTCAACTCCCAGGAATCTCAACAGCATCGTAGCAGATACACTTTCGCAACCCGTCGGATACCTTCTGCTTTGGTCGATATACGGCACATTTATCCTAACCATTTTCCGCCGCCTTTTGAGACCGTCCCAAAAATAGTTTCATACTAAATAATACCAAAAGTAACAGTGCGGCACTAAGTCCAAGTGTGATCCACCATACTTTTATCAGCCCTGCGACTATGTAGCCAACCATACATACACCGGCGACAACTGCCGCGTACTGCATCTGTGTAGAGACATGATTGATATGATTACTCTGTGCTCCCGCGGAGGACATAACGGTTGTGTCCGATATAGGTGAGATATGATCACCACACACAGCTCCTGCAAGCACTGCAGAAACGGCAATCACCATCATTTCCATATTCGAAGCGTCCGAAAACATAGCGACTACAATCGGCACCAAAATAGCAAATGTTCCCCAGGAAGTCCCTGTAGAAAATGAAAGAAAAATTGCAACCGCAAACATTATGACTGGTATAAAAATGCTGGCGTGTGCATTGCTGCCCACAACATTCCCTACAAAATCTGCAATGCCGAGCGCATCGCCTACGCCTTTCAAAGACCATGCAAAGATAAGAATTGCCACAGCCGGTATCATAAGCTTAAATCCCTCTACAAAGCTGTCCATAAATCCTTTGAACGTAATAACCTTTCGCGGTATATACAAAAGAAACATAAACAATACCGTCACCATTGTGGCAAAAATAAGGCTTGTCTCCGAATCACACCCCGAAAAAGCGGTCACTAAATCGGTTGCTCCGCCTAAGAAGCCCGTATAAATCATTGCTCCTATAGCCGAAACAATCAACACAGCTACCGGAAGTACAAGATCGATTACTTTTCCTTTTTTAGAACCAGATTCTTCCTCTATTTTGTCAAACTCTTCTCCTCCGCTTGTAAACAAATCTCCCTTTTCTGCATTTCTCTCATGCTTTTTCATCAATCCAAAATCAAACCCTGAAAGAATGATAAATAACACCATAAGAATCGTCAGAAGTGCATAAAGATTGTATGGAATTGTCCGCAGAAAAAGCTGAAATCCTGTAATCCCCGCATCCTCAGGTACATAGGAATTCACCGCAGCCGCCCAGCTTGAAATCGGAGCAATAATACATACTGGAGCCGCAGTCGCATCAATAATATATGCAAGCTTTGCCCTGGATACTTTATAGCGGTCTGTCACAGGACGCATAACGGAACCTACAGTCAGACAGTTAAAATAATCGTCTACAAAGATTAAAACCCCAAGTCCAGTTGTCGCAAGCAATGCACTTTTCTTACTTTTGATTTTTTTGCCCGCCCAGTTTCCATATGCAGACGAGCCTCCTGATTTTGCCATAAGTACGATAATCATGCCGAGCAGTACATCAAAGATAAGAATATTTAAGTTCATACTGTTCTTCATAATCTCAAAAAATGATACAAATGCGTTCCAGGGATCAAACCCACTGTATAAAAATGCTCCTACAGCAACTCCTATAAAAAGTGAGCTATACACTTCCTTCGTAATAAAAGCAAGAAGGATTGCGAGAAGCGGCGGCACTAGTGACCACCATGTTCCGATAAAAATTGAACCGTCCATGAAAAAACCTCTCTCTCTTTCCTTTAGACTCTCAGCAGCCTTTCTGCCAACAGACATTATATACATTTTATCGAATCTTCCCGCAATATACAATCTTTTTCTTGCTTTTTACGGCTCCTCCTTATAAATTCCATTGATAATGATAGAGGCAATCCCGCAAAACAAAGCGCCAATCGGATAGCATATCCAGCATATTTCCCATTTTCCAAATATAAATCCACCTATAAGAAACAGAATGGTAGCAAATATCATAATGCATCCGCACCACATTCCCTGGAGACGTTCTTTTTGAGATGATTTCGGCTTGTTCTCTTCATTGTATTCTTTGATATTAAATTTTGACTTCTGCATGCCAGCATAGACTAGAAGCCCTGTTCCAACCGCAATAAACAAAAGCAGCACTGCATTATAGATTTCCTTTGTATATCCCTTAGCTTCTGGAAACTGTTCACTAAGTGCCGATACAACAACGCCTGCTAAAATTACCCCAATTCCTCCTGTAATAAAAACCGGAAATTTTTCTTCAAACCTCTCTATTTCCTCTTCCTTATAAAATGGCTGAATCTTCGGATTTTTCTCTGCAAACCTTCTATGCTGAAGTCCTGTCGCCACAAGTACCAGCGCTCCTGCTATCACGAAACTAAATGTCACTAAATCTGATATATATGCCGGCGCATAAAAGGAATCTGCCAGTATACCGCCTGCTACTCCTAAAATAATCAATTCGATCCCAATAACAATCCTTTTGGAAAAGCGATTCATATGGCTGTCATATCCTGCCGTATCCTCTGCCAAGTCCTCTTTTGCCTCTCCTCTTAAGAGCGTATCCATAGAACACCCGAACATTTCACATAACTGCAGTATCTTTTCCATTTCTGGATAGGATGCATCTGCCTCCCACTTAGATATGGTCTGCCGAGACACACAAAGCTGTTCTGCTAATTGTTCCTGGGTAATATTCTTTCTTTTTCTATAAAATTGCAGATTCTGACCTAAACTCATTTTTAACTTCCTGCCTTTCTTCCTTTTCTTGACCGGTCTGGACGTATGTTTTCATCCTCCCCGATTATATGAAAATCCTTATGTAAGCACAAGCAAAATGAGGTTGCATTTAGAGAAAATCATGTAAATTTTCGGTTGCATGATAGGATAGGGGAATTTTCCTTCCCTGTCCGCCGCGATACCGCAGCCAGCTCACAGCATTACTGTTTACTGTCCTTGTTCTGCGTCTTCTCTTTCGTATATTTTCCTTTTATATCAAAAGCATGGTTCATTGGGCCGCTTCCTGCTCCTAGATCAAGCATTGCCGACAGTGCTCCCGATATGTACTCTTTTGCCCGTCTGACAGATTCATTCATAGAAAACCCTTTTGCCAGATTCGAAGCAATCGCACTGGATAACGTACATCCTGTACCGTGTGTATTTGGATTATGGATACGTTTTCCGTAAAACCACCGGCAGACTCCTTGGGAATACAACAGATCATTGGCGTCATTTAACTGGTGTCCGCCTTTTAACAATACAGCACAGTGATAGAGCTTGCCAATTATCTCCGCTGCTGCTGTCATATCTTCTTCCGTTTTTATCTCTATTCCTGAAAGCACCTCCGCCTCTGGAATATTGGGAGTTACTATATCCGACAGAGGAAGTAATTTCTCCTTCAATACCGAAACCGCATCATCATTGATTAATTTTGCTCCGCTGGTCGCTACCATTACCGGATCTACGACAATCTGCTTGGCATGGTACTCTTTTAATTTTTCTGCTATCGCCTGTATCAATCCGGCGGAGGATACCATCCCGATTTTTACCGCATCCGGACGAATATCTGTAAATATACTGTCTAACTGCTCCTTCAAAAATGCAGGTGTCACTTCCATAATCCCTGCTACACCGGTTGTATTCTGTGCAGTTAAGGCTGTCACTGCACTCATAGCAAATACACCGTTTACCGTCATTGTCTTAATGTCTGCCTGGATGCCGGCGCCTCCGCTGGAATCACTGCCAGCAATTGTCAATGCTGTTTTCATGTTTGTCTCCTTTCATAGTGTCAGTGTCAATTTCTGCTCTCTGCTTCTCTATCTTAAGATGCTCTTTTATAAAACAGCTCAAAATCCGAAAATTCTGGCAGATAAATATCTGCTGTATTCCAAATCCTCGCAAGCTGCTTGTCATTCGCTTTGTCATACACAGCTGCTGTCCTAAATCCGGCTTTTTTTGCCGTCAACACAGCATGATACGCGTCCTCAAACACCCATGTATTTTTAGGTTCTGTATCCATCTGAAGCGCCGCTGCCAGATAAATATCTGGATGTGACTTTCCACTGCCTACTTCAGAACAAGTAAAAATCCCCTGAAAATAAGAATACACCTTTAACCGTTTCAACGCTGCTTCTGTATTCTTCCTGTCTCCGGCCGTTGCGATTGACATAGGAATATTCCGTGCTCTAAATTCATTCAGATACTGCCTTACCCCCTCTTTTAAGGGAACTTTCTCTCTATAAAACTTTGCTACCTGTTCGCTAAGTCCCTGCACTACCTGCGGCACTGTAAGAGTGAGCCCATATACATCAATCAAATATGCCGCCCCTTCCTCCATGCTCATCTCGAACAGAATATTTCCTAAGCCTTTCTCTGCCGTAATTCCTAAGCCTTTCAAATATAATTCACCTAAGTTCTCCCAAATTGGCATGGAATTCAAAAGAGTCCCATCTACATCAAATATGACGCCTTTTATCATTTTGCTTATATTGTCCCTTTCTTTTTCCCTGACATTCTGTCTATCATTTCTTCGGCAAGTCTATGCAGCCGCCTTGCCGCTTCCTTTATATCTGGCTGTGCAAAAATAGCGCTGATAACTGCTATTCCGCAGATCCCGCTTCCTTCCAGCTTCATCACATTCCTTTCGTTAATTCCGCCGATGGCAATGACAGGGATATCTACTGCTTCGCAAATTTCCTTCAAAGTCTCATGGCTTACCTCTTTTGCGTCCTCCTTTGTTCCCGTTGCAAATACCGATCCGACCCCCAGATAATCTACACCGTGTCTCTGAGCTTCCAGAGCTTGTTCTACTGTCTGTACCGAAACTCCAATTATTTTTTCCTTTCCCAATGTGACACGTACATCCTTTGCTTCCATATCACTTTGCCCTACATGCACGCCATCTGCATCTATAGCCTTTGCTATCTCTACATCATCATTAATCACGAATGGTGTCTTATATTTTTCACAGAGTGCTTTTATCTCCCTTGCTTCCTTTAGAAATTCTTTCTTCTCCAAATTTTTTTCTCTGAGCTGTATGAAGGTGGCGCCTCCTTTCAACGCCTCTTCCACCTGTTCATACAACGTTTTTCCTGCCAGCCATCTTCTGTCTGTTACCGCGTAGAGCAACAGGCTTTCTTTAGAACACCTCATATTTTGCACCTCTTTCTAATTCATCCTCTGTCATATTATAGACTGCGTCAATAATCCGACTGCGGTATGCCGAGTTTCCGTCCCCTCTCTGCATATATTTCCAGCCAATTTCTCCCGCAAGCCCCATCACACAGACAGATGCCGCCGCTGCCGCCAGACGTTCTTCTGGATTTGCTGCCAAATATGCTGCCATCATGCCGGATAACTGGCAGCCGGTGCCTGTAATCTTTCCCATCTCCGGACGTCCGTTCCGAATCACATAGCATGTGTCACCATCTGAAACCAGATCAATCGCTCCTGTCACCGCAATAATAGAACCGCTTTCCTTCGCAAATTCCTTTACAAAGTCGATTGCAGTCTTTAAATTTTCCTCTGTTACTGTATCGGCGACATCCGCATCTACGCCTTTTGTAGTCCCCTTCCCATATGCCAATGTCTTTATTTCCGATATATTTCCCCGAATGGCCGTCAGGTTGATTTTTCTCATTAATTCCAGCGCTGTATTCGTGCGCAAGGTGCTTGCTCCTGCCCCAACTGGATCGAGCAAAACCGGATGTCCTAATTCGTTGGCCTTCTTTCCCGCTTTAAACATCCCCTCTATACTGGTCTTATGCAAGGTGCCAATATTGATGTTCAAACCAGAGCAAATAGAAGTAATGTCTTCTACATCCTCCGCTTCATCCGACATAATCGGACTTCCCCCGCATGCCAAAAGAATATTTGCCACATCATTGACCGTAACATAATTTGTAATATTGTGGATCAGCGGTGCTGTCTTTTTGACTTGTAACATGCATTGTTTTATCATACGTCAACTCCTCCTATATTTCATAAATAGTAAAAAGCAGGTATACCAATGAGGTATACCCGCTACAAATGCGTTTATATTCTCCCTACGTTGGCATTATCCAAATCAGGTTACGGGTCTAGGCGCTTCAGCCTACTCTCAGCCTGCTTCGCACGCAAGCTCCCCTATTATTTTTATTGATACTTCAAGTTTCCCAGATACACATCTAGTATTTTCATTTTTTTCATTGCAGTGACAAGCACTACTGCCAAAATAGTACCACCAAAACTAGAGATGAAAAATGGAACTACAAAGCCAAACACTGCGCTTTTACTTCCCATCAAAAGTACAGCGACCGGATAGCTCAAAAGTCCTCCGATAACAGATGTTCCAAACAGCTCTCCCGCATATGCATATGGAAGATGTTTTCCATATTTGTACAATATGCCGCATAGAAATGCCCCACACATAGACCCTGGAAATGCAAGCAGTGTCCCCGTTCCCATCAAATTTCGCAAAAGACTTGTCACAAATGCCATTCCTACTGCGTACCCCGGCCCCAAAAACACGCCACTTAATATATTAATAAAATGCTGAATCGGAGCACACTTTGAGGCGCCGACCGGAATAGATAATGGCGAACATACAATACCGACAGCTACAAGAATACCTGCCAAAGCAAGTTTTTTCACGTGATTGTTTTTCATATTAACCTCCTGAAATAACGGTCGATACTCACTGGTATCCTCTCACTCCGGAACACGGATTCCCTCGCAGGTTATTTTCGTACCTCGTACGTAAAGTACAGTAAAAACCCAGACGGCGCTCCCCGCCCAGGAAAACTTTTGTCGGATATCCGGAAATATCTTATCACAATCTACTTTTACTGTAAAGACGATTCTGTTATAATAAAAAACGGCAGTAAAATCAAATCTGTCTTTTCACCATGATTTTGTAATTCAATAAAGGAGTTTACTATGTCCGTACAAATCGTTAAAAATT
Organism: Mediterraneibacter flintii; assembly: GCF_055387595.1. Taxonomy (NCBI): domain Bacteria; kingdom Bacillati; phylum Bacillota; class Clostridia; order Lachnospirales; family Lachnospiraceae; genus Mediterraneibacter; species Mediterraneibacter flintii. The sequence goes on along the minus strand of NZ_AP031405.1, from coordinate 1,281,736 downwards.
ATTTTAAAAACAATAATATAAATAAAGAAATAATAGAGTTTCCCGTTTCCAGTGCAACCGTTGAACTGGCAGCCCAGGCCGCCGGAGTAGAACCTGCCCGTATCGCTAAAACCCTTTCTTTTTACACAAAAGAACGGGACGCGGCCATCCTAATCGTAACAGCAGGAGACATGAAAATAGATAATAGTAAATTCAAACATTTCTTTGGAATGAAGGCAAAAATGTTATCTGCTGATGATGTAGAAGCTTATACAGGGCATGCAATCGGGGGAGTTTGTCCCTTTGGAAATCCGGATACAGCAGTTACTTATTTAGATATATCTTTAAAGCGTTTTACCACTGTATTTCCTGCTGCCGGCAGTTCAAATTCGGCCGTAGAATTAACCTGTGGTGAACTAGAAAAATATGCCAATACAAAAGAATGGATTGATGTATGTAAATAAAAAAGTGGGAACCCCCCACTTTTTTATTTACATATCTACTGTATTGAATTCTTCTCTTTTATTTCAGGAAATTCTCTATAATTACTGCCTCTGCTTCTTCTGCATTAAGCCCGAATGTCCGCAGCTTTGTAAGCTGTTCATCATTAATTCTTCCTATTGCTGCTTCATGTATAATCTGCGCATCTATATGTCTTGCATTAATTTCTGGAATAGAGCTGATTTCAGCCTCATCCATAATAATGGAGTCGCACTGAATATGTGCATGACAAAGGTTATTTCCTATTGCTTTTGGATGAAATACCTGCCTGGAAGTCCCCTTTGCTACAGAACGTGACACAATCCGCGCAGAACTGTTTTCTCCATTTAGATACACATCCATATTCGAAACTGCTGTCTGATCTTCATGCGTCATCAGCTTTTCTGTCACAAAAAGCTTTGCGTTTTCTGCCAGTTCAATATAATTTTCCCTTTCTGTAGAATCTACCCCTTTAATTTGGGATGTCTCAAGCGTAAAGACTGAATTTTCTCCCACATATATCTTTGTAACTGGATTCAGCACTTTTTTTCCAGTTCCATTGCCTTGCGCATAATGATTTTCTACATATTTTACATTGGCATTTTTTCCTACATGGAACGTATGAATACCGTCATGTCTTGTCTCACTGCATCCTTCTCCATGAATTCCACAGCCGGCAACGATTGTGACGTCTGCTCCATCTTCAATATAAAAATCGTTATATACAACGTCAATCCCTTCTTTGGACATCACGACAGGTATATGCACCTGCTCGTCTTTTGCTTCCCCACTGATATGAATGTCAATTCCCGCCTTATCCGCTTTTTTTACTATCTGGATATGTCTGCTGTCTCCATGACACACAGCCATACCGTTCAATCTTAAATTATATGCTCCCTCCTGCTTAAATCCATAGGAATCTATTACATTTAATACATCCTGCGTCACTTTATTAAGCTCCATAGAGATCCCCTCCTTTTTGTCTGCGGCATTCACAGGAATCTAACTCTTTTCCAAATAAGCTCGGCATAATTTCTTCTGCTGCACCGATGGATTCTAACTTTCCTTCGGAAATAACCATAATTCTATCTGCCATCTGAATAATTCGCTCTTGATGCGAAATCAAAATCAAACTTTCCTTCTTCTCTTTGTGAATCTGTTCAAACCGTTTAATCAGCATAGAAAAACTCCACAAGTCGATTCCGGCTTCTGGTTCATCAAAAATACAAAGTGCATGTCGTTTCGCCAAAACCGTCGCAATCTCAATCCGCTTCATTTCTCCGCCGGATAATGTTGCATCTGCCTCTCTGTCGATATATTCCCTGGCGCATAAGCCTACACTGCTAAGCAGCTCACAACAGGTTTTTTCATCCAGCACTTTTCCCGCTGCAAGAGACAACAGCCTTCTTACAGTCATTCCTTTAAAGCGTGGAGGCTGCTGAAATGCAAAACCAATTCCGGCTTTCGCCCTCTCGTCAATTGACAGTTCTGTAATATCCTGTCCGTCCAAATAAATTTTCCCCGCTGTCTCTTTGTAAATCCCCATCAGCAGCTTTGCCAAAGTAGATTTACCGCCTCCATTGGGTCCTGTAATCACCAGCATTTCTCCATCCTGCACAGTAAAACTGACATCTGAGAGAATTTCTGACTGCCGCCCTTCTTCTAGAATATCATATAATAAATGTTCTACCTGTAACACTTGAATCACTTCCTTTTACTAATCTTGTGTATTGTCTGTTTCTTATACCGAAAATCTCCGGAATATTTCTTTGAAACGATCGGCATAGATGCTTCCTCGTCTCCAAAGAAAAGTGAAATCATGGAAAATCTGAAAGTCTTTCAGACATATCTTTTGCATTTCTCCTTTTTCCAGTTCTTCCCTGACTGCAACTTCATATAAAAATGTAATACCGCATCCCGCTTTTGTCAACTCTTTAATCGTCTGCAGGCTTCCTACTTCCATAGATTTTTTAAAATCCTCCAGACTGTAATTCTGAGAGCTTAAAAATCTTTCCAGCACTTCTCTTGTACCAGAGCCTAGTTCACGAAGTAAAAGACGCTCTCCAAACAAGTCCTCTACTTTCTCTGGCTTCTTCAAAAATGAATAATTTCTGCCACAGACAGCAATATATCTTTCTGTGGAATAATGTAGAAAATCATATTCTCTTTTCTTAAAAAAACCTTCTACAATCGCAAAATCTATCTTGCCCTCATCTAGTCTATTTAACAAAGCATTTGTATTTTCCACTTCCATATGTATTTTCGCATCGGGATATCTGGACAAATACTTTTGCAAAACCTTGCCCATGAGCGCGTCTCCTACTGTTCTGGTCGCTCCAAACCGTATTTCCTTTAATTCTTCCCCTTCTCTTATCATTTCATTCTGAAGAAAAAGCTCATCATGTTTCATAGTCAGTGAAGCGTTTCTAAGCAGTTCTCCTGCATTTGTCAAACGTAGTTTTTTCCCTTCATAGTGAAACAGCTTTGTATGGTAATACTTCTCTAGAAAACGAATATGCTGTGAGACTGCCGGCTGCGTAATATGCAGTTCCTCTGATGCCCTTGTAAAATTCATACACTGACAAACTGTCAAAAATGTTTCCATCCGAAAATCAAGCATGACAACCCCTCTTAATCTTCAACCTCTTAACTGTATCTTCTTGTGAACAAATGCGGGATACTCGTTTATTCGAATAGCCCGCACTCCTTATATGCTGAATCCTCAGCTTTATATTAACTACTCCCTGCACCTATCATAACATATATTTATTATAAAATAAATATATATAATTATATTTTATTATATTTTTATGCTATTATTTTTTAGACGGCAAATACACCTGGTAAATTTTGTATACTGTACCGGTACATTGCCTGTTTGTTACATATTATCTGTCAATTGGAGGATTTTATTATGAACTTTATAAAAAGAAATGGGGCCGGAATCGCACTTTGCCTAGTTATTTCTATACCAGCATGGTTTTTAGGTCAAATATTCCCTGTAATTGGAGGGCCTGTATTTTCTATCCTATTTGGGATGGTGCTTACGCTTCTTATAACCAAAAAAGACACGCTTGCCGGAGGGATCCAATTCACTTCCAAAAAGATCTTACAGGCAGCCGTTATACTTCTGGGATTCGGTATGAATCTTACTGAAATCCTGGCAAAAGGAAAACAGTCTCTCCCCATTATCCTCTCTACCATTGCCACATCTCTGGCAATTTCATTCCTGCTTTATAAAGCATTGAAATTAAGGCCTAATAATGCCATTTTAGTAGGCGTCGGTTCCTCTATCTGCGGCGGCAGCGCCATCGCCGCCACAGCTCCTGTAATCCATGCTTCCGATGAGGAAGTCGCACAGTCTATCTCTGTTATCTTCCTCTTCAATGTCCTTGCAGCACTTCTCTTTCCTGCACTAGGCCAGGTTCTCCATCTAAGCAATGAAGGTTTCGGGTTGTTTGCAGGAACGGCAATCAATGATACCTCTTCTGTCACAGCGGCCGCTGCTGCATGGGACGGCATGCATGCCAGCCACACACTGGAATCTGCAACCATTGTCAAAATGACTCGAACGTTGGCAATTATTCCAATTACACTCGTACTCGCCCTCTACAGAGGGAAAAAGGAAAAAAATAAAAAAGACTCTTCCTTCAGCCTGAAAAAGTCTTTCCCATTCTTTGTTTTATTCTTCATTCTCGCCAGCGTAATTACAACTGTTTTCCAACTGCCTGCCACAGTCACTGCACCTTTAAAAGAATGTAGCAAGTTCTTAATTGTAATGGCAATGGCAGCAATCGGATTAAACACAAACATTATAAAGCTTGTGCGTACCGGAGGAAAACCGATTTTTACCGGATTTTGCTGCTGGACAGGAATTACCCTGGTAAGTCTTGGAATGCAACATATCCTGCATATATGGTAAAGCTCTAAATTTTGCTACATCCATAGAACAAAGTGGGCAAGCCCACTTCAACTCCCCTGCCCGCACTCCTGAGGGGCTTGTCCACTTTACGCGCCGCCGCAATACCGCAAAGCGGTAAAATTTCCTTATTGCGGCGTGCGCATCCCGCCCGGAGGGCTTTTTATATAATAGGAAATTTATTGAAATTTCCTATTATGATTAGGGTGTCAAAAGGTAACTTTTGCAAATGCTTCCGGTAATTTTCACAAAAAGATAACTTGCCAGACGACTTTATGCGCGATGGAGATGAAACTCAAAAATCACGGAAGCCTTTGCTGACGTGATTTTCGTATTAAGAGGTTCAGCGGAATGCTCCGCGCACCGGAGTCTGAAAAGTTACTTTTTGTGAAAGTTGACAAAAGAATTTAAATAAGTTACCTTTTGACACCCGAATCCTATTATATAAAAAATGATTTCTTCCTATATTTTCTGTAAAAGCATGCTATAATACGATCAAAGAAAAATAGTATAAAAGACTGCTTTTTATATCTGCAAGGAGGGATATCTATGTTAGTAGTAACTACGGAAAAAATACCCGGACAGGAGTTTGAAGTCCTGGGACTTGTCAAAGGAAGTACGATCCAATGTAAAAATATAGGGCGTGATATTGGAAGCTCCTTTAAAAATTTAGTGGGCGGTGAAATGAAATCATACGTGGAAATGATGAACCAGGCACGAGATATTGCTTATGAACGCATGGTACAGGATGCTGCCAGATTTCCTGCTGACGCGATCGTTGCCATGCGCTTTGCAACCAGTTCTATTGCACAGGGCGCTGCCGAAGTTATGGCATATGGAACTGCTGTAAAGTTTAAGTAGCCCAATATTTCCAAATAATCTTCAGTTTTATACTATGTCTCCTGTCAAATTGACAGGAGACATATCATTCATTACAAACTCTTTTTTTGTGAAATAATTCAAATATACATGGTACAGCCGTCAGTATCATCACCATTCCATACAGCAAGCCGCCAATAAGAACAGTTGCTGCTGGCTGTACAACTTCCATTCCGGCTCCAATTCCGGTCGCCACTGGAAATGCAACACCGATAATCGCCGCTGTTGTCATAGCAGCCGGACACATTTCCTTCTTTTCCGCACAAAGTATAGCTTCCTTTCTATTCATTCCTTCCTTTTCAAATTGATTCATATTTTTTATCAATACAGCAACATTCTTTCCCATTATTCCACTTAAAATCAAAAATCCGATTACCGCTGGAGTACTCATTGGCTGCCCTGTCACAATTAACGCCAAAAATCCCCCTGTATATGCAAGCCCTACAGAAAACAGCAGCAGAAACGGAATGTAAAAGGATTGAAACACTGCCGCCAGAATAAAATATACACACGCGCCAGCAATACCCACTGTTTTCCAGACTTCCATTCCTATAGATTGTACTGCCTCTCCTCCTGTTATTTTCACTTTACATCCATCCGGCAGACTCTGTGCATTTAGCTTTTCCTGTATGTGACTTTTTACCTCTTTGACACGATATCCTTCTTGTATCTGCGCTGTCACCTGCATATACCTGCTCCCATCTGTTTTCCGGATTGTCTGGTATACATCTCTTTCCTCAAGTACAGCGATTTCTTTTAAGGGAACTTCCTTTTCACTTCCATCCTCTAATTTTGCATGCAGTACAAACGCCTGAATGTCTCCTTCTTTCTCCAGTTCTTTTTCCATATCCTTTATCATAACATCAAATGTCCCGTCTACTGTTTCAAGAACTGCCGCTGTATCCTTATAGTCTGTCATTTTCGCCTCTATCTGTCTATATACATCCTCAACCGTCAGATTATACAGTGCTGCTTTCTCCTTCTGTACGGTTACTCTGACTTCCTTTTTTGTATCATCCAGAATTCCTGTTGCCTCTTCTGTACCTTTTATTTCTGCCAGTGTTTTTTTCACCTCTTCCGCCGCCTGCTTCACTGTCTCGGTTTCATCTCCTGTGATTTCCACTGTGATTCCAGATGTTCCTGCCTGTTTTGTATATTCCTGCATAGTCTGTACCTGCAAAGAATATGGAATCGATTGTAGTTTTTTCTCAATCTCCTTCTCCAGGGTATCTGTTGACATAGCATTCTTTTCTTTTGTCTGTATATAAAATTGTACCATATAAACCCTTTTTGTATCTGTCTCTAAAGTTTCGTCCAGTGACACGAAACCGACGTCCCCGACACTTTCTATTTCTGAGATCTGTCGTGCCACATTTTCCGCCGCCTCTTTCACATTATCTCTCTCTGTGTCTCCTTCTATCTCCATTCTCACATAAAACTGGGAGCTTTCCATCTCCGGCAGTATCGTTTCTTCTTTGGAAAAAGCTATCCAGCCACACATACACAGCAATCCAACTGCCCCTGCCAGCAGTATCGCTTTTTGATATTTTTTCTTCCTGGAAATACGTTCTTGTATCTTTTCTATTCTTAAAGAAAATTTCCATTCACGTTTGACTGCTCTTTTAAAAAAGAATGTATACAATACAGGCACTATAGCAAACACACAGAATATACCTGCTATCAAAACATACACCGCCGTCCTCCCAGCCTCTCTGTACAGAATATGCTCTCTTTCTCCTGTAAGAATTTCTGGTAAAAATACTGCTGCCAACACAAATACCGTTGCCGCAAATGTTCCTGCATATTGTCTTACTCCTTTCACAGCAGACATACAGACAGGCAGATATTCCTTCGTCTCTATCCGATGTATATTCTCCAGCACTGTATTTGTTCCATCTATCATAAATACTGTCCCTGCCGCCAGAACAGACAATGAAACAAAATTAAGAGAACCTCCTTTTAGACACAGCAACGCTAACATCAGAAATATACCGGCTAACACCGAACTCATAACCAGTAATCCTGCCCGCAAATTTCTCAAGGTACTTCCAATAACCAGAAGCAGAAAAATACTTGCATAAAACAAGTGCTTCCCCATTGAAGCTGCCAACGTTTCCATATACTCAGTACTGCTCTGTAATATCACACATTTCATTTGTGAATTCTCTTTTTCCAGGTCTCTTAATTTCGCTTGTATCCGTCCGCAGACCTCCCCGTCCGAATATCCCGTCTCCTTTTGTGCACTGATAAGAACGCCTCTTTTTCCATTGATCTCTGCATATGTTTTGTCTCCCTTTTCAACAACGCAAATATCTGCTACATCAGACAGATATACAGGCTTTGTCCCTTCTAATTCTAATATAGGAAGGCTTTCAAGCTCCTGAATGGAATGAAGCGTATCTCCTACCCAGATGTAATATGCATTTCCATTCTTTTCTATATATTCTGCTGACATACCAAAATTCTGCGCCGTTAGAATCTCCTTCACTTTTTCCACTGTTAAAAGTGTTCCGGTTTCTGGCAGTGTTTCATCCGTTCTGTCCGTTTCTTCCTTTTCTGCCAATTTCGTATTTTGTGCCGCCAATTCTAGAATCTTCTGGCTGTCAAGCTCCCCTAATTTTTCTTCTGCTTCTTTGAATGACAAAGTATCTGTCTTGAGCGTATCTTTTAGTGTTTCTGCCTTTTCTTTTTCAGATTCCAATGCAGATACCGCATTGTCCAGGTTATCCTTCTGTGACTGAATCTGAAGCAGGGCACTTTGTATCTGGGCAAAATTTTGTTCATAATGTTCGATTGTTTCCAGTTCTTCTTCCAGAATCTTTTTTTGTTCCTGTAATTTTTCTGCATCCTCCGATTCCGTATTTTCTATCTGGCTGGATATTGATTCATAGTTCTCTTTTATCTCAGATTCCTGTACCTTTACCGTATCTAACGCCTTTTTACGATTCTCGCTTTCCTGCTGCTTAACATCCAACATATTCTCGGTCTGTGAAAATTGGACTTCTGCCAGATTAAGTTCTTTTTGTTTCACTTCAAGCTGTGAACGAAGGACTTCCATGCTTTCTCCTCCGTATGTCTGTTCTGTCTCTTCCTCTTTTTCTTTTGCTGTTTTCAGTTCTCCCTCTGCTGATTTCCTCTGTGCTTCTAGTGTTTCTTCTGTCTGTATATTTTTCTCTTCTATTTTTTCTGGGTGAAGCGTTATCTGCACTCTTTGCTCTGCCGCCCCCATGGTTTGGACATATGCCACTCCTTCCAGGCGCTTCAACTGCGGAAGTATTTTTTCTTCTGTAAGCTGAGCCGCCTTTACAGAATCCCCTCCGCTTGTGCTGATCGCTGCGACTATAACCGGAGCCGCCTCTGAATCCATCTTCAAAATATTCGGCTTAGACGTACTGTCCGGAAGGACTTCCCTTGCCTGTTCTATCCGTCCTCTTATCTCCATAACCGCTGTATCTATGTCCGTACCTTTGCTAAGTTCCAGAACAACCGTAGAAATACCTGTTTGGGATATGGAACGGATATGTTCTACATTTTGAACAGATGAAATCGCATTTTCGATTTCTTTTGTCACCTTCTGCTCTACTGTTTCAGGACCCGCCTGTTCATACAAAGTCGTAATCGCAATACAAGGTGCATCTGTAGCAGGCAGGGACTCTATTTCTATATTCCGAAAACCTTCCATGCTCAAAATCAAAATTATCAGAACACCCACAATCATTATATATGGATTTTTGACACATATTTTAGATAGCATGCTATATTTATACCTCCCAGACAGCTTGATTGAACTTACATAATAACTAGCCTTCTGGATTAGTATTTCCGGTTCTCTTGTATTTATAAGAACGAATTCGCGTTATGAATCTCAACAAACATATCCAGTATTTATCAATTATAAATTTAACGAAGCAACAAGCAGTGCGAAAAGAACAGGCAAACTCTGTGTCATGCTTGCATGTAAACAGAAGTTTGTCTGCTTCTTTTCATTCGGCGACTGCCGATAGCGAAATGAAGCATACGCGGAATTGAGCTGACACTGCAGGAACCGACGAAAAGGACGTGTGAAAGAGATGCTTTGCAACGTTCATCAGGGCTTCGCCAAAATTCCTCACTTTTGCAACACACGCCCTCCCTCGCTTACACTTTCGCCAGCTTAAGTTTATATTTCCAGGTGAAAAAAATCGGCTTCACGTTGCTATGCATTTCCAATCGGAAGTAGTATAGATACTTCTAATTGAAAGACTATAACAACGTGAAGCCGGTTCTGTTCTGTCTGAAATTGTGAATTTAATTGGGGAAGAACGTAAGCATAAAGAGAAAGCAGTGCATAAACAGGGAAAAGGGTGCGCACGAAGAAAGAGAACAATAGATTTCCCATCGGAAACAACACCGCTGGGAACCTGCGGTACATACATAAAGAATGCGCCCGGCGGTTTTATTCCACAGGGCGCTTTATTATGGATTATTTATTGTATTTCTTCTTTCGGTTGCAAAGAAGTGTTTCGGTCAAAGCTGCTCCGACAGTCAGCATAACCGCAATCCAAAGGGCTGTATTGCTGTCATCACCGGTCTGCGGGCTGCCGATTGTTTCCCCTATTTTATCCGGACTTTTCTGCGTATCGGTTGGCGGTGTTTTCGGCTTTTCTTCCGGCTCGCCTGTAGGTGATAAAACCGTCTGCTCCTTTGTGATAGCTTCTGTCAGTTCTGCATCCTTAAAATAGGTATCGCACTGAGGGCAATACCAGTATTCAATATTGCCCGGCTCGGTTGCGGTGGGGGCTTTCACTTCGGTCTTTTCCGCTTTGTGGCTTGCAGCCTGACCGATTTCAAAAGTTTCCGTTCCCTTTTCGCCGCATACACAGGATTTATAATACTTTGCAGGTTCCGTACAAGTAGCGCCGCTTATTTTATATCTGTCATCTGTGCTCTGCTGGTCATATACATGCATATGATTTTTTATGTGAACATAGGTATATCCCCCTAACAGATCATAACTATCCAGTGTAGTGGTTTCGCCATAAGGAGAACTTTTAAAATGTTTTGTGCCTTCTTCTCCATTCTCCTTAATTCCTACCTTTACATCAATCTTATTTCCCTCTGTAGGAGAAATAACGACACCGTTTTTTCCAAAAATTGCACCAATTATAAGAACATCTGAATTTCCTTCAATCGTGAGGGTATCATTTGAAAACAGGCTTTCCGTCACATATCCGTAGTCTCCGGTACATGTTGTTTTAACTGTGCTATTATCAATTTTCATGGCTCCTTCGCTCCAAACTGAACTTGTCCATATAATAAAGCCTCCATTATAATATATTCGCACATACATTACAGTTCTCCGACTGCCACACTTATGTTTATCCTATTATCAGATTTTCTCGCCCTTGATTTTGCCCTTATGATTGTGCAGAGCAAGGGTAACATTGTGTGAAATCATATAAAGAAACAAGGCGTACTGATTGCGATAACCCCTTTGTTTTCAAGGCTTTCGGAGGATTTTATTAAAACCCTATAAGGTGTGATAAACAACTGTAAAATTATAAGTTTCTAATTTAATTCCTAATTTATATTTATTTTTCTTGTAGTTTGTTTTCTGATGTGTTAAGGTAATGGTACCTTTTCTATTATATTTTTGGAAAGGGAAGTATCTTAAATTTCTTATATAAGGAATCTACATTCTAAAAATTTATATATATCATTTTATTTATGTTCATCTGATGATGGACAATCGATTTTCCTGGTATTTAACTGCCAGGACATTCTAAATTTTTACCCAATGAAACAAAGGAAACTGCTGTGACAGCATCTGTTTTATTACTTACTCTGCAGGTGAGGTATATATTTGTGTGTTTAATGTCTGCTTTGCAGAGAGCACCATATCATTTGCGGCAAATGCTGTGTGACTTAAGGGGAAAGTGTTGTAAACTGTAAGGCTTTTTCCTATAATAAAAGGAGGAAAAGTAAATATGGAACAAAAACAAAAAACATTGAAGGATTTGAATCTGCTGGATCGTTTTTTATTCTCACAGGCTGCTGATGACCCAGATACAATGCGGGACATGTTGGAGATTATTCTGGGAAGGGAGGTTGTCTTAAAACTCCTGCCCCAGACAGAAAAGGAGCAGCGCACCCATCCCTTGAACCGATATGTCCGTCTGGATGTCTGGGCAATGGATGAAGAGGAACGCATATACAACACAGAAGTGCAGAGAGAGGATACAGGGAATCTGCCAAAACGGAGCCGGTTTTATCAGGCGCTCATCGATTCCAACCTTTTAAAGCCAGGAGAAGTGGGATTTCAAAGGCTGAATCCCGTCTACATTATTCTTATCTGTCCCTTTGATCTGTTCGGCTATGGGTTATACCGATATACCTTCCAGATGCAGTGTAAGGAAGTACCTGAATTGACATTACAGGACGACGCTGTTCGGATATTTTTAAATACCCGCGGACAGCACGCAGAAGGCGTACCACAAGAACTGATAGAGCTGTTAAGGTATATGGAGCATACCACAGAGGAAGTAAGTGCCTCCTGTACCAGTGAAAGGATACATAATATCCAGAAACGGATCCACACCATCAAATCCAGTGAAAAGATTGGAGTGAAGTACATGCAGGCATGGGAAGAAAAGATATTGGAGCAGGAGAAAGCACGTGAAGAAGGACGCAAGGAAGGTCTTGCTGCGGGACTTTCACAGGGACATGCTTCCGGTTTAAGAGAAGGTTTAACACAAGGCGGCATACAAAAACTACAGGAATTAGTAGAAAAGAAAATACAAAAAGGATATGCAGCAGAAGAGATTGCAGAAATGCTGGAAGAAGATATCGAAACCATTCAAAAACTAATAGAAGAATTATAAATTTAACTAAACAACAGGTAGTGCGAAGGGAAGCATATGCCAAATTGAGCTGGCACTGCGGAAGCTGACGGAAATGATTCGCGCAAGAGGGAGTGTATTGCAACGTTCGTCAGGGCTTCGCCGGAATTCCTCACTTTTGCAACACACTCCCTCTTGCGCTTACACTTTCGCCAGCTTAAGTTTATAGTTCCAGGCGGAAAAAACTCGGCTTCACACTGCTACACATTTCCAAGAGGAAGGTATTTTTGTCAATTTCCAAGGAGTTTATCTACGCTTATTAATTTTACGCTTAGTACGAAGATTTCTGTTGCTTCTTTTAGTTCTTCTAGCGTTGGGTAAGTTGGAGCGATTCGAATATTGCTGTCGTGTGGATCTTTTCCGTACGGATAAGTTGCTCCTGCCCCTGTCATAACGAGTCCAGCCTCCTTTGCTTTTGCGACGATTGCTTTTGCACATCCTTCCAGTGCATCAAAGGAAATAAAATACCCTCCGCGCGGAGCAATCCAGGAACCAATTTCCAAACCTCCCAGCTCGTTTTCTAATGTAGTAAGTACCGCTTCAAATTTTGGACGAATAATTTCCGCATGCTTTCTCATATGAGCATGAATTCCTTCTAAATCTTTGAAAAATTTTACATGCCTAAGCTGATTGATTTTATCATGGCCTATCGTCTGCATTTTCATCGTACTGCTGACGTCTTTTAGATTTGCTTTGGAAGCAGCTAAGGCAGCAAGTCCAGAACCAGAAAAACTGATTTTGGATGTGGAAGAAAATTTATATACCATGTCCGGATTTCCAGCCTTTTTGCATTCTTCTAGAATTTCCAGGAGCTGATCCTGTCTATCCTCATAGAGATGATGTACGCCATACGCATTGTCCCAGTAGATTCTAAAATCTTCTGCCGCCGGCTTTAAATTTGCAAAACGACGGACTGTTTCATCTGAATACGTAATTCCCTGTGGATTTGAATATTTTGGAACACACCAGATTCCTTTTACAGCGGCATCTGTGCTGACAAGCTCTTCTACCATGTCCATATCCGGCCCATCCTCTGACATTGGGATAAGAATCATTTCTATTCCAAAATGCTCTGTAATTCCAAAATGTCTGTCGTATCCCGGAACAGGACATAAAAATTTTACCTTATCCAGTTTGCACCAGGGCGTACTTCCCATCACACCGTGTGTCATAGAGCGCGCCACTGTGTCATACATGATATTCAAACTTGAATTTCCAAATACAATTACATTGTCGGGAGACACTTCCATCATATCTGCAAGCAGCTTCTTCGCCTCTGGAATTCCGTCTAATGCACCATAATTTCTACAGTCTATCCCGTTCTCGCAGAACATTGTACTACTGCTGTCCAGCACATCCAGCATACCCATAGAAAGGTTCAGCTGCTCTGCAGACGGTTTTCCTCTGGACATATCCATTTTAAGCCCTTTTGCCTTTATTTGTGCAAACTTTTTCTCCAGACTGTCTTTTAACTGTTTTAGTTCCTCCCTGCTTAAATCTTTATAAGCTGTCATTTCGAAATCCTCCACTTTCTTCCATGTTTATCTCACTTCATGTTATTGTATCGTCAAAATGCGATTTCGTCAATCCTTTCTTGCATTTTCATTGTTTTTAAAACGAATTTTCGCTGTGTTTTTTCAAAATTATGACTTAATATTTTTCTAATTATTCATTTTACATATAATCTCCGACGTCCATTCTATCAGTTTATGCGTAACTTCATCTAAACTCCTGTCAGGTCTGCCTATTTCTTTTTTCATCTGCATAGCAGTATATAAAATCTCTCGCTCCTTTCCGGTCAATTTTACGAATAATTCTGCCTTTTTATAGATATACGTCTGGGTTTCTAAAAAGTACTTTGCCTGCAGCACAAAAACCGCTGCTTTATACAGCTGCGCGGTAATCTCCATTTGTTGTTCATGGACGATATTGTGACATGCACCATGGTAAATATTGCATGCACCTATATGTACTGCATGTCGTATGTCTTCTTTCGTCACAGATGCAAGCACATTTTCAAGACTTCCTTTCAAGGGTACAGTATCACGACAAAACTGAAACAAGTCAGGCTTCGCCCAATTTTCTATCTCCCTTCTGCCGGAAATAAAACCGCATACCTTTTCTCTATATGGCAAGGCATCCAGCATCTTCCTGTAAAGCCGCAGATCCGCCGCAAGCAGCTTATCCAAAATCAGTACAACGTCTACATCGCTGTTTTCTGTTTCTTCTCCACGCGCATAGCTTCCCTGTACCCCTAAAAACCATACTCTATATCCAAATGTCTGCTCCACCGCTTCTGCATATTTTTCCAACCATTCATATATCTGAAATCCCATTCGTACCCGCCTCCTGTTTTTATCACCGTTGTTCCACTGTTTTTTTCGCCTGTCTCTTATATTTTACCTGAGAATGATTTTATTTCTTTTTTGCCTGGACAAGCAGCATCATAGGTCTTCGCAATTCGTCCTGCATCCCTGGCATCCCCATCATTTCCTCCGGAGGCATCGGCTCGACAATACGCAGGATTTCAAAGCCGTTGTCCCATAGCGTATGCAGATACGTCGTCAAAGTCCTATGATATTTTGTCACTTTTTCTCCTAAAAAAATCGCTTCCCTTTTTCCTTCCTTATAATAATTATCAACTGGAAAATGCAGGATATGTCCCTCCTTATCATAGTACCAGTCCTGGCTCCCTTCTGCAGTAAATACTGGATGTTCCACAGAAAAGACAAAGCTTCCACCCCTTTTGATCCACTGACTGATATGGGATGCCAATGTGTCAAAATCTTCTATATAATGAAATGCAAGGGAGCTTAAAATCACATCAAAGTTTTCTTTTTCAAACTGTAAATCTTCCATAGCGCCTCTGATATATTGAATTCTTTCATGTGGATTCTTTTCCTTTGCTGTATAAAGCATCTTCTCTGAAATATCTGCCCCTACTACATATGCAGCTCCCTTTTCTGCCGCATATCTACAGTGCCAGCCATATCCGCATCCCAAATCCAATACTTTTTTATCTTTAAAATCTGGCAAAAGCTTTTTTAACTCTTTCCACTCTCCTGCCCCTTTTAAACCTTGTTTCGATCTTTCCATTTCACTGTATTTTTCAAAAAATACAGCATTGTCATATTTATTTTCTTTCATGTCATTACTCCTATCTTTGTAAAAAAGAGTATTATATTTATTTTCTTTTTTCTATCATTCTGTGTTATAATCAGAAACGGAAATTTTTTAGAAAGGCTTAGAAAACACGATGCTAGAAATCATTATCTGCGACGACGAAAAAGCCCTCCGCAAAAATTTAAGGAAAATTATTGCCACCGAATTAGATTTGTGTGGTATCGCATATCATATCATGGAATATTCAAGTGGGGAGGAATTGCTGCAAGAGCTCCATGTTTACGATTATCAGATTCTTTTTCTGGATATAGAAATGAAGCATTTAAACGGGATTGAAACAGCAAAAAAATTAAGAGCTATGCACAGTACTGCCCAAATTATTTTTGTTACCTCTTATCAGGACTTTGTATTCCAGGGATATGAAGTGCGTGCGTTAAACTATATTATGAAGCCTTATCAGGCTGGCAAAATTACAGAGGTACTCCATACTGCTCTCAAGGAATTGGATTATACTGCCCAGAAGTATTTTGTTGTACAAAAAAAAGATGGCGACATCCGTCTTCCTCTTTCTTCTATTAAATATTTTGCCAGTGAGCGCCGAATCATCCATGTTTTTACAACCGATGCCTCCTACACCTTCTACGGCAGGTTAAATGAGTTGTCCTCACAGCTAAATACGACTTTCGTGAGAATCCATAACCGCTATCTTGTCAATCTGAAATATATGCAGAGTATACAGAGCAATACTGTACTTGTAGACGGTGAGGAACTGCCTGTAAGTCGTTCCTGCAAAGCCGATCTGGAAATCGCATTTGCCAAATATATATTGTGTTAATATCAAAATCTCTGGCAATACAAGGCTATCTTGTAGTTGCCAGAGATTTTCTGGTTATTTCCGGTTATTTCTTATGAAGAAATTTTTATTTTCCTTTTCTTTTTACCAGGCATACACAAGCTGTTCCGCTTATCAAGAAGGCAAATATATACCACACTATGCTGTTTTTCCAGTCTCCCGTTTTGGGTACTTCAGATACCCTTTCTTTCTCTGCTCCTTTTAGAACCTCTGTATGTTCTGCTTTTTGCGTATCGTCCGTCTGATAGGTATCGTCTGGTCTGGCAGGCGCCTGCTTATGTGTAATCTGGATATTTGCCGAAACGCCTTCTGCCAGCGCATTATAATTTACTGCACTCGGTAACACATTCACTGTAACATCAGCTTCTTCTGCCTGTGCATCATCAGAAAGGACAAAAACAGCCGAGTACTTGTTTCCCGTACGCGTTACAGCTGTTCCTTCTTTCATCTTTGCATTGACAGCCGTAAATTCTATTTCTTCTGCCTTCGGAAGCCCTGCTTCATATCCAAAATCGTTTACAATAACTGCACTTACTGTAATCTCACTTCCTCCCTCCGCACTCTGTTCGGAAGCGGAAATACGCAATTCGGAATCTATCTTTGAAATCGTTACATCTGTTGCAATGTTTTCCATCCGTTCCGGCACAACATACCAGTCATTAAAATCTACGTCACTGTCTGGATCACGGTTGTAAAATGCAAAATCCGTCATCTCTGTCAGAATTGTATAATGTCCGGCATCCGGCGACGCAAGGACTCCCTTTGCCGTCGCCGACATATCTGCATAGTCTTCCTCAGAAACAGCTTCTTGAAAGTACATATCCGTCACGTCAACGATTGCAGTGCCATTGTACGGCCGGCTCTCTGCTGTGGCAAGATTTACCTGTTCAGCAGCTAAGGACGGGAAGGAAAGCGAACTCCATATTACCCCCCCCCCAATAATACAGCACATATGCCCTTCAGATTTTTCTTCATCATAAATAACCTCCTCTATATAATGTTTGATAACATTGTACTCCTTTTTACTGCACCGTAGCAATATCTATCAGTGTCAATTTCTTAATATCTGTATTTTCCAGGCTGGTAATCAGTGCACGCGCCGTATCAATCGCAGTCAGCACGTTTACCCCTGTTTCAATCGCATTGCGCCGGATAATGAATCCGTCTCTTGCGTGCTCCGCCCCCTGTGCCGGAATGTCAATTACCAGGTCAATCTTATGTCCCAGAATCAAATCCATCAGGTTCGGCGATTCCTGCTCTATCTTACGTACCGGTGTCGCCTTCACACCCGCCCCATTAAGTGCACGCGCCGTACCACTTGTGGCGAAGATATGATATCCGATTTTTTCGAATCTGCGTCCGATTTCTACTGCCTCCGGCTGATCTTCATCACGGACAGTCATAATCATATTTTTGAACCTCGGCAGCTTGATTCCCGCCCCTAAAAATGCTTTATAGAGCGCTTCGTCAAAGGTTTTGGCAATGCCTAAGCATTCTCCTGTCGATTTCATCTCCGGCCCTAAGCTGATATCCGCGCCACGTATTTTCTCAAAGGAAAATACCGGCATTTTTACAGCGACATACTCTGCTTCCGGCTGTAATCCCGGTGTATATCCGAGCTCTTTTATCTTATTCCCAATAATTACTTTCGACGCAAGGGGAACAATCGGAATCCCCGTCACTTTACTGATATATGGAACTGTCCGGCTGGAACGCGGATTTACTTCAATGACGTATACATCTTCCTCGCCGCACACAATAAACTGAATATTGATAAGACCTACCACATGAAGAGATTTCGCCAGTCTCCTTGTATACTCCGCAATTTTTTCTTTTGCTTTCTTTGTCAGACTCTGTGCCGGATATACAGAGATACTGTCGCCGGAGTGAATTCCTGCACGCTCAATATGCTCCATAATTCCCGGTATCAAAATATCCTCTCCGTCACATACTGCATCTACTTCGATTTCTTTTCCCTGCAGATACTTATCTACAAGGATCGGATGATCCTGTGCAATCCGGTTGATAATCCCAATGAATTCATCAATATCATGGTCATTGATGGCAATCTGCATACCCTGTCCGCCCAGCACGTAAGAAGGTCTTACCAAAACCGGATACCCCAGTTTGTTTGCCACTTCTTTTGCTTCTTCTGCTGTAAAGACAGTGCCCCCTGTGGGACGCGGAATTTCACATTCCTCCAGAATTTCATCAAATAATTCCCTGTCTTCTGCCTTGTCTACATTCTCTGCCGATGTTCCCAGAATCGGAACCCCCATCTTCATCAGCGCTTCTGTCAGTTTAATAGCTGTCTGTCCTCCGAACTGCACTACCGCACCGTCCGGCTTCTCAATGTCTACAATGCTTTCCACATCCTCCGGCGTCAGCGGCTCAAAATATAACTTATCTGCAATATCAAAGTCTGTGCTGACTGTCTCTGGATTATTATTTACAATAATTGTCTCATATCCCTCTTTTGAAAATGCCCATGTACAGTGCACAGAGCAAAAGTCGAACTCAATTCCCTGCCCAATCCGAATCGGGCCGGAACCAAGAACAAGCACTTTCTTTCTATCGTGTGTCTCTTCCACTTCGCTTTCGCTTCCATATACCGAATAGTAATATGGCGTCTCTGCCGCAAATTCAGCCGCACAGGTATCTACCATCTTGTATGCCGCCACAATATGATTGGCGTGGCGCATATCATGGATTTCTCTCTCTGTCTTTCCTGTAAGACGTGCAATGACGGTATCTGGAAATTCCATCCGCTTTGCCTCTTTTAAAAGCTCCATTGAGAGTTCCTGCGTCTTTAACGCATTTTCCATTTCTACGATACGTGCAAACTTATCAATAAACCATTCATCAATCAAAGTAATGCTGTGAATTTTGTCATAGCTGATTCCGCGCCGCACTGCCTCTGCGATTCTCCACATTCTCATATCGTCGACAATAGAAAGCTGCTCTGTCAGTTCTTCCTCTGAAAGTCCTGTAAAATCATAGGACATCAGGCTGTCCACATGTTGTTCCAGAGAACGGATCGCCTTCATCAAAGCACCTTCAAAATTGTCACAAATACTCATAACCTCTCCGGTCGCCTTCATCTGCGTTGTCAGTGTCCTTTTTGCACTGATAAACTTATCAAACGGAAGTCTGGGCAGCTTTACGACACAGTAATCCAGCATAGGCTCAAAGCTGGCATATGTTTTCTGTGTGATTGCATTTTTGATCTCATCCAATGTATAACCCAGCGCGATTTTTGCCGCCACCTTTGCAATCGGATATCCCGTCGCTTTTGACGCAAGAGCAGAAGAACGGCTCACGCGCGGATTCACTTCAATGACACAGTACTCAAATGTTTCCGGATGCAAAGCATACTGTACATTACATCCCCCGGTGATATTCAGTTCGCTGATGATATTCAAAGCAGACGTACGCAACATCTGGTACTCTTTATCTCCCAATGTCTGAGAGGGCGCCACAACGATACTGTCTCCTGTATGCACACCGACAGGATCGATATTTTCCATATTACAAACCGTAATGCAGTTACCGTTTCCATCCCGCATTACCTCATATTCGATCTCCTTCCATCCCGCGATGCAGCGTTCTACTAATACCTGCCCTACACGGGAGAGGCGAAGTCCATTTTCCAGAATCTCCACAAGCTGCTCACTGTCATGGGCGATACCGCCGCCGCTTCCGCCCAGTGTATATGCAGGACGAAGCACAACCGGATAACCGATTTTGTTCGCAAACGCAAGCCCGTCCTCTACATTTTCTACTACCAGAGAGGCCGCCACAGGCTCTCCTATTTTTTCCATTGTTGCTTTGAACTCCAGACGATCCTCCGCCTTTTTGATCGTTTCAGAGGTTGTTCCAATCAGCCGGACTCCATGCGCTTTTAAAAAGCCGGCTTCTTCCAGCTCCATTGCCAGATTCAGTCCAGCCTGTCCTCCCAGTGTAGGCAGCACACTGTCTGGTTGTTCCTTTAAAATAAGCTGTTCTACTACCTCTACTGTCAGCGGTTCGATATAGACACGATCGGCAATATCCTTGTCCGTCATAATTGTCGCCGGATTAGAGTTCAAAAGTACAACTTCAATTCCTTCTTCTTTCAGGGAACGACATGCCTGTGTTCCTGCATAGTCAAACTCTGCCGCCTGACCGATTACAATCGGGCCGGAGCCAATCACTAAAACCTTTTTAATTCTTATGTCTCTTGGCATTATTTCGTCCCTCCCATCATTTCTATAAACCGGTCAAACAGATAACCGGAATCCTGCGGCCCCGGACACGCCTCCGGATGAAACTGCACTGTAAAAATGTTCTTTCCAACATAGGAAAGCCCCTCATTTGTACCATCATTTACATTCACAAATGCCGGAACAGCTATATTCGGATCTACGTTTTCTGCGTCTACAACATAACCATGATTCTGTGAAGAGATATATACCCGATTTGTCTTAAGATCCTTCACCGGATGATTTCCTCCTCTGTGTCCATATTTCAATTTATGTGTTGTTGCTCCAGTAGCGAGTGCCATAAGCTGATGTCCCAGGCAAATTGCAAAAATAGGAATATCACTGTCATATAGTTTTTTAATTTCTTTTATTATGGAAGTACAGTCTGCTGGGTCTCCAGGCCCATTGGACAACATGATTCCGTCAGGATGAGATGAAATGATTTCTTCTGCTGTTGTGTGCGCCGGATATACAGTCACTTCACAGCCTCGTTGATGCAAAGATTTGGCGATATTCTTTTTCGCTCCTAAATCCAGAAGCGCTACCTTTTTACCGGTTCCTTCCAAGACATATTTCTCGCTGCATGTTACTTTTGTAACTACGTCCCCCACTCTATATTCCTTCAATCGTGGAAGAATTTCTTCCAATTTATAATTTTCATTGGTGGTAATCATTCCATTCATGGTTCCCTTTTCCCTGAGGATTTTTGTAAGAGCGCGGGTGTCTACTCCTGCGATCCCTGGAATATCCTGCTCCTTTAGGAAATCCTGAATGGTTCCCTCACACCGGAAATTACTTGGCATACGGGACAATTCTCTTACGATATAGCCGTCAGGCCATGCCTTTTTGGACTCCTTGTCGGGTGTAATTCCATAGTTTCCAATTAATGGATAGGTCATTACCACTGCCTGTCCCGCATAAGAAGGGTCAGTCAATACCTCTAAATAACCTGTCATGGAGGTATTAAACACGATTTCGCTAATCATATCCTTTGTTGAACCAATGCTTGTCCCCGTAAACACAGTTCCATCTTCTAATATTAGAAATGCCTTCATCTGTTCACCTTATCCCTTCGTAGATTTTCTATTTGATTTGCACATAACAAAGGCACTCTTGGAGTCTTTTCATCCAGAGCGCCCACTTTCTCAAATTGTAAAGATTATACTACATTTGAGTCTATATTTCAATACTGCAAATTTATTTTTCGTAATTCCAGAACACCGTTATTTTATTGAGTTTCTCATCCTCCACATATGTATACTGCACACTGCTCATACCATAATAGTCTGCCAGATTTGCCGCTGCACTTGGAATCAGTTCCTCAATTATCGTGTCATGTGCCTGCAGGTACAGCTCGCTGTCTGCAAATTTGCAGGCAAAGAAGCTTTGTCCTGTATAGAAGCTTTCATTCATTTTCTCCAGCATTTCTTCTTTATCAAACGCCTCATAATACATGCCTTCCAGCCTGTAATAATTCAAATCCTCCGACGTGCACGCCGGATATGTCATATTTTTATCTTCTCTGTGCGTCTTGCTGATCTCTTCGTCTGTACAGCACAAATAATCATAATTTATCGCGCTTTGAGGCAGGATAGCGTCCTCCTCTTCCTTTAAAAACACAGGATCCCCAAATGTCACATCCATTTGATAGTATTTTCCTTCGCAGTTTACAATATTCCACGCATGTGCGCCCTGACCTGCAATGTCTCCTACCGCATAGATACATTCTATCCCTGTTTGCTGCATAAGATACTGTGCTGCCCTTGCATATCCTGCACAGACTGATTTCTTATTGACAAGAGAACTATATATATTCTGATTATCGGGTGCCTCTGACTCATAGTCTATCGTCTCCACCAAATACTCAAAAATATACCGGATTTTCCCGTAGTCTGACATTTCTTCTGAAATACCTTCAAGGCATGTTTTGACTGCTGCCTGTATCTGTGCCTGCCTTTCCTGCCTTTTTTCTCCTGTACAATGATAACCTGGATAAAACCAAAGTTTCTCTTCATAAACCGTCATCCGTGAAGTACCGTCACACCAAAACAGCTCTGGTCTGTCATACAGAAGATACTCATATATCTTCGCTGCCTGTTCTCCATCTGTCGTAGGGATTTCAATATACTCCTTTTCTTCCTTCACCCCCTGCCAGATCGCATCATAAAATTCTTGTTCGTCTCCAGACAATTTCTGATAATAGAATCCTCCTGCTTCTTCCTGCCCTGTCACACCGCACTGTACTTCCTCTTCTCCTCTTACAGTAACGGAAGAACGAACCTCTTTGTAAGAATCCGAAAAAAGCGGAAAACTGTCGGCATTCCAGATGACTGCTCCAATTACAGCAGCTACAATTATTCCTGCCAGACCGCCCTTTTTCTTTCTCCTGCATCTTTTTCTCTCTGTCCGTTTTCCTTTCATATACCGCCTTCCCGTATAAATCTTATACTCAAAATTGCATTTTCTTCCCACTCATGCCTACATTTATGTTACTATTCTAAAAAGAGAGAGGGGTGACTGATTATGATGCATGTCTTTTATTGCATAAAATGTAAAAGGTATCACTACACCAACAATAAAGCACATGCAGTCTGTTGTGAACAACCGATGTATTATGTTGATGTAGACTTTACTGATTTTGTCCGCATGGACGAATCCGAACGTGAAAATTTTCTTATGCTTTATTCTCTCGCAGAATAATTTTTTACAGGAGCAGAAAATTCTCTGCTCCTGTTTTAATTGTACAGGAAACTCTGTTTCCTGTACAATTAATCCCTCCGGGAGGAGGCGCACTGCGCGCAATTGGAAAACGGCTGCTGACGCCGCCGCGCTCCGGCGCGAGAATGTGCAAAGCACATTCTTTTTATACTAATTCTGCAATCCGCGATACACCTACATAAATCCCTGATATTTTATACCATGTTGCATAATCCACTTTTCCCGTAACCGGAAGATCAAATACCTCTTGGAATTTCTTAACTGCCTCTTCAGTTGCAGGCCCATAAATTCCATCCACACTGATTTTTGGTAAAGCAGGATAAGCGCCTGCAATCACATTGAGCTGCTCCTGCATCTGGCGCACCTTGTCTCCGCTGGAGCCAACCTCTAAAGTGTATCCAGGCCAGGAAGCCGGAATTCCTGAGATCTCCTGTGCCATATTGATGTACATATTATCCCCGTAGAAATATCTTAAAATCTCTATCGCTGAATACCCTTGATCTCCTAAAGACTTCGAACCCCACTGCGTCATCCAGTTCGGGCAAGTCACCTGACGCCCGTCACAGTACTGCGTCAAAATCGGCTGCCGTACGTTAGGGCGTGACAGATAATTGGAAAACAGTTCATCCACAATCACCGAGATAGAGTCATAAATATTTCGTTCTGGTATCCATTTATGATCAAATGCCGTAGACGATGTAATTGTAAAATCATATCCCTTATTCCGGTACCACTCTGTGTATACACGATTCAGTGTAAAGGACATAATAGCAAGTACATTTGCCCGGATTGTGTCAGCAGGCCATGTGGCATAAATTTCACTGGACGCTACATTTTTAATATAATCTCGGTATCTGACATAATAATTTTTCGCCGTACTGTCCCTGGGGGAACCGTCATGCACAACGATATACTCCGGAATCACCACTCTGCTTAATACGATTTCCCCTGTCTCATTGACGGGTTTGATCTCCTCCTCTGCAATTTTAGGAGGATATTCTGCATACAGAGTATGCGCCGGAATCACAAACACTTCTTCCTCTTCCGTCCCCTCCGCACTTGGTTTTAAACGCACATTCTGAATCGCCTTTACATCGGCAAGAATCTCTGTTCCTGCAATGCTCATCGGCTGATAACCGGGTGCACTGATATCCAGTGTATATTCAGAATAGGGCTGCCTGTCATTTTGTTCATCCAAGCTGTATTCCACTGGAGGCGCGTCTAATTCCACCGTCTCTGTCTGGCCGGATGAATCTGTTTTCAGTCGTTCAAGCTGGCTTTCCGGTATTCCTGTATAGGATATTGAAATCTCTGCCTCCGAAACCGGATATGACGTTATTTCAGACGTGACATTAATCTGAAGGCGACCTTTTCCTCCTGCTGTATTTCCATTCTGCATCATATTTACCTGGTTCATGTCATTCCTCACAACAAGACTCTCTCCTAAATATATGCAGCACTGTCTGTTTTTGGAACTAGAAATTATATTTTATATGAAGAGATTTCTTATATCATTAAACATGACGAACACCATCAACATCATCAGAAGTGCAAACCCTGCAAAATGCACCATGCCTTCTTTTTCCGGCGGCACCCGCTTCCCGCGGATCGCCTCCACAATCAGAAACACCAGTCGTCCGCCGTCCAATGCAGGAATCGGCAGCAAATTCATAATCCCTAAGTTGGCCGTAACTAAAATTCCAATATTCATCAGGTTTAAAACAACTGCTTTTAATCCTGCCGACGCGGACTGCCGGTAGGCACTGTCTACCACATTCACAATTCCTACAGGGCCAGACAGATCCCGCACTCCTACCTGTCCTGTCACCAGCATACGCAGACAATCTACTGTATAGTCTATCCAGTATTTCACCGTATAAGCGCCGTACTGTACAGAACCCAGGATTCCCGGACGTACTGCTTCCCCACTGTTTGTAACTCCCAGCTTTTTATATGTGTCGTTTTCAAGCTGGCGCAGTTCCAGCGTAGCCGTATGTTCTTCACCATCCCGTTCATAGACTATTTCCGCTGTCTCTTCATTCGCATGTGTCAGATTATACAAGCTGATCTCGTTCCAGAGATGAATATTCTTTCCATTAATTTCCTTTATCACATCTCCCTGCTGGATACCTTCTTCATAGGCGGAATATCCCGGCTCCACTTTATCGACGACAGGAGGCATATACCCTACCCATGCCACCACAATGGTACACATAATCCACGCCAGGATCAAATTAAACAGCGGGCCTGCAACAATCACAGACATACGCGCCCATACAGACTTACTGTTAAAGCTTCCCTCTGACATGTCATCGGCATCGTCCTCTCCCATCATGCAGGCCCCTCCAAAAGGAAGCAGCTTCACGCAGAATTTTGTACCGCCAAATTCTTTGCCGAACAAAGTAGGCCCAAGCCCAAGTGAAAATTCATCCACGCGGATTTTGTTTTTCTTTGCAAGTAAAAAATGTCCAAGCTCATGGAAAATAATAATCCCGCTGAACATGAGTATCGCTATAATTATTCCCATACACTACCACCTGTTTTTAATAAATTCATATGTCTCTTTTTCTGTATTTAGTATCTCATCTACCGTTGGAGACTCTATATTCTTATGCTGTTCCATGCATACCTGTATGATTTCCGGTATCTGTAAATACTTTATCTTCCGTTCTAAAAACATAGAAACTGCCTTCTCATTCGCCGCATTAAAGACTGTCGGAAGAGAGCCGCCCTCTTTTCCTGCTCTGTATGCCAGCTTCAGCCCATAGAAGGTCTCCATATCCGGCTCTTCAAAGGTGAGCTGAGATAAGGCTTTAAAATCCAGTCTGTCCCCTGGAAGATACCTTCTCTCTGGATAGTACAGAGCATACTGAATAGGCAGCTTCATGTCCGGCGTTCCAAGCTGCGCAATGACTGCTCCATCCACATACTCCACCATAGAATGGATAATACTTTGGGGCTGTACAACTACTTGAATCTGTTCTGTCGGAATATCAAACAGCCATTTTGCCTCTATCACTTCCAGCCCTTTATTCACCATCGTTGAAGAATCTATCGTAATCTTTCTGCCCATCTCCCAGTTCGGATGCTTCAGCGCATCTTCCACCTGGATATTCATAAGCTCTTCTCTTTTTCTTCCCCTGAAAGGGCCTCCTGACGCTGTTAAAAGAAGCTTTGCCACTTCCTTTTGCCTTCCGCCCTGCATAGATTGGAAAATAGCGCTGTGTTCACTGTCCACCGGAAGAATAGAAACTCCGTACTTCCCCGCAAGCGGCATAATGATATGCCCCGCCGTCACCAACGTTTCCTTATTTGCCAGCGCAATATTTTTTCCTGCTTTGATTGCTTCTATCGTAGGCAAAATCCCTATCATACCCACGATGGCTGTCACTAAAATATCGCTCTCCGGTACTGCCGCCACTTCAAGCAGACCGTCCATCCCGGATACAACCTTTACATCTAAATCTTTTATTTTCTCTTTTAATTCCTTTGCCTTCTCCTCTGTCCATACAGCCACAAGACGAGGACCAAACTTACGTATCTGTTCCTCCAGCAGCGAAATATTCCCCCCTGCTGCCAAAGCACATACCTGCATATCCCCATTATTACTTACTACTTCCAAGGTCTGTGTTCCGATAGAACCCGTAGAACCTAAAATCGCAATTTTTTTCATTCGTATACTCCTCCTACAAAAGGACGGCAAGACAATAAATGATCGGCGCCGTAAAAATCACACTGTCAAACCGATCTAAGATTCCCCCGTGCCCTGGTATCAGTTTTCCGTAGTCCTTAATATCATGTTTTCTCTTAATCGCAGATGCCGCCAGATCCCCTATCTGAGAAACAGCTCCTCCTGCCGCGCCGATAACCGCATAAGAAAGCACATTGATTTGCGCATTCCCCCAATGATTTACAGCAAGCGCATATAATACGCCGATCAGTGCCGCGCCGACTACTCCGCCGATACCACCCTCCACAGATTTCTTCGGGCTTAAAACCGGTGCCATCTTGTGCTTTCCTATTAACATTCCCACACAGTACGCACAGGTATCACACCCCCATGCACAGATAAACACAAGCCATACTGTGAACACGCCGCCAGGCAGAATTCTTGTCTGGTAAATGAAAGACAGCATCACGGCAAGATAAAACATCCCAAAAAATGCCGCCATCACCTGTTCTGTTTTGTATTTTGGATAAGTGAATACCATCACCGCCATCAGACAGATCAGCAATGCGACAAAAAGCAGGATAAATGCTTCTGGCGTGCTCTCTTTTAATGATGGCTTTATATACAGCAGCCCGTAGTAAAGAACGGCAAACAAATATCCGCATATTCCCAGGGGATCTTTTTGTATATGAAATACCCTGTACAGCTCCGTCATTCCTATCAGACTGATAATGAGCAGCGTCGCAAACAGAATATTTCCTCCAGACCCCACTGTAAAGAGCGCAATGATGATCAATAGTATTCCACTTAACAACCTTGTCTTAAACATTCCGTTCCTCCTTTATTCCTCCGAAACGTCTGTCTCTGTTATTATACTGCTCAATTGCCTTTTCTAATTCCTGTTTTGTAAAATCCGGCCATGGAATATCTGTAAAATAAAATTCTGTATAAGCAAGCTGCCACAGCAGATAATTGGACAGCCTTTGCTCTCCGCTTGTACGGATCAAAAGATCCGGATCTGGAATTTCACATGTGTCCAGGTAGGAAGCATATAGCCTTTCATCAATATCGTCTGGATTCACTTTTCCGTCTACGCAGTCTTTTGCCAGCCTTTTCACTGCCCGTGTCATTTCATCCCTGCTCCCATAATTCAGAGCAATTGTAAAATTTAACCCTCCATTATTTCTGCTCGCCTGCTCCAACTCACGTATTCTCCCTTTGATGTCATCATCCAAAGGTTCTATGTCTCCAATTACACGGATCTTCATATCATTTTTTTCTGCGGTTTTCAAACAGGTTTTCATATAATTGCGCAAAAGCTTCATCAGTGCGTCCACTTCATTTTTCGGCCGGTTCCAGTTTTCTGTAGAAAAAGCATATACAGTAAGATACTTAATCCCTAAGCGCCACGCCTCCTCACAGATCCTCTCTACATTTTTACTGCCCTGGGCATGCCCGTAGTTTCTGGGCATTCCTTTTGCTTTTGCCCAACGGCCATTTCCATCTAAAATAATCGCCACATGCTGTGGTATATTCATCCTTCTTTCCTCCCCAACCGGATTATTCGTAAAAAAAGGGACTACAAGTAGATTGTACTTAAGCCCCTCCTATTCCTTATATGGTAATTATACAGTAAGCACCTCTTTTGATTTTGCCTCAACCTCTTTATCGATCTGTGTGATGTATTTGTCCGTCAGTTTCTGCAATTCCTCTTCCAAATCTTTAATGCCGTCCTCGGAGATTTCCCCGCCTTTTAGTTTCTTAAACGCGTCATTTCCATCTCTGCGGATATTGCGGACAGCTACCTTCGCCGCTTCTCCCTTTTTCTTTACATCTTTAACCAGTTCTTTTCTTCGCTCTTCTGTAAGTTCAGGAAATACCAGGCGAATACAAGAGCCGTCATTCGTCGGATTGATCCCAATATCGGAAACCAGAATCGCCTTTTCAATCTCTTTTAACATATTTTTTTCCCAGGGCTGTATCTGAATCATCCGCGCTTCTGGAACAGATACATTTGCTACCTGCTGAATCGGAGTCGGCGACCCATAATATTCTACACTGAGTTTGTCCAGCACATGAGGATTCGCGCGCCCTGCACGAATGGTTGCCAGCTCCATATTTAAATTCTGCACCGATTTTGTCATCTTTTCGTCATACACTTTTAATTTTTCATCCATTTTACAAATCCTCCTATACTGTTACCTTTGTTCCGTTAAAGGCTCCACTTACTGTGTTAACAATACTGTTTTCTTCATTCAGCCCAAACACCAGCATGGGCATTTTATTCTCCATACATAAAATAGAAGCTGTCATATCCACTGCCATCAGCTTTTTATCTATCATTTCTTGAATGGTGATTTCTTCATATTTCTTCGCATCTGGATTGAGCTTCGGATCACTGTCATAAATTCCGTCAATTGCCTTTGCCAAAAGCATCGTATCTGCCTCTATTACAATTGCCCCCAGAACAGCCGTTGTATCCGTTGAAAAATATGGATGTCCGGTTCCACCTGCAAGAAAGACTACTTTACCGTTTTCCATTGCCTCCACAGCCGCATCCTTTGAAAATACAGATGTAAATGCCCCGCAGATAAACGGCGTAAACACCTCTGTTTTCATACCAGCAAATCTGAAAATATCAGAAACATAAATACAGTTCATCACTGTAGCAAGCATTCCAATCTGATCTGCTTTCGTCCGGTCAATTGTCTCACTTGTGCGCCCTCTCCAGAAATTTCCTCCGCCTGTTACAACTGCAACCTGGATTCCTTTATCCACAAGCTTTTTTACCTGACGTGCGACACCCAGACAAGTTTCCTCGTCAAATCCGGTCTTTTTCTCTCCGGCAAGCGCCTCTCCGCTTAATTTCAGCAATACTCTTTTCATTTTTCCGGCTCCTTTATTCTTACCTTCTTAATATAACGGCAGTCTGCCGCAACTACCTAAAATGAAGTATAACATAACTTTTCCATTTTGTCATGTATATATCCCTAAGACTACTTATCTTCCGTAACAGTTCAACCATACAGTGTGCGGGAAGCATAAAACATGCTTGCATGTTTTTGCGAGCGTACATCTGTATGAGCTTAAGAGCCCATCAATGAGTAAAACGGTGGCGGCAGCCACGATAAGCACGCAGTGCGGTTTTGCGAATGGCGCGGGCTGAACTGATACATCTCCAAACGTCCCTATCTAATATGTCTAAATTTCACTCATTGATTGACTATCTTGAAAACTATGTCTAAAATACAATACATAAATGAAAATCATTGACATTTATTCTATTATGTTTTATGATATGTATGTTTTCACACTTTAAACAGATAAAATTTTACAGTGCGAAGTTAAAACAGAAGCTATATAACTACATTTTATTGTTCAGTTAACTGGAGGAAAGAAAATGATTATTGTATTAAAACCACATACCAGTGAAGAAAATATCAGTCGGGTAGAAAATCAAATTAAAAAGAAGGGATTAGATACCCATATCGTCCGCGGTACAGAGATGACTATTATCGGTTGTATCGGAGATACGACTTTAATTGACCCCAGGCTTTTTGAAGTGGATTCCT
Organism: Mediterraneibacter flintii; assembly: GCF_055387595.1. Classification (NCBI taxonomy): domain Bacteria; kingdom Bacillati; phylum Bacillota; class Clostridia; order Lachnospirales; family Lachnospiraceae; genus Mediterraneibacter; species Mediterraneibacter flintii. The sequence goes on along the minus strand of NZ_AP031405.1, from coordinate 1,251,424 downwards.
GTGTAGACAAGGTAATGCATGTGCAGGAGCCTTACAAGCTTGCCAACCGCGCTTTCCACCCTGAGGATTCTGTAATCGACGTATCCGGTGTAAAAATCGGCGGCGGTCATATGGGATTAATCGCCGGCCCCTGTTCGGTAGAAACCTTTGACCAAGTACTCTCCATTGCAAAAGATGCGAAGGCTTCCGGAGCCAATCTTCTAAGAGGAGGCGCTTTCAAGCCGCGGACCAGCCCATATTCTTTCCAGGGGCTCGGATTAAAAGGATTGGAAATTCTCTGTGCCGTAAAGGAAGAAGTCGGGCTTCCCATTGTCACAGAGCTGATGTCAACTGAATATCTGGATATTTTTAACGAGAAGGTGGATTTAATCCAGATTGGCGCCAGAAATATGCAGAATTTTGATCTGCTCAAGCAATTGGGGCAGGTAGAGCGTCCCATTTTATTAAAACGCGGATTAAACGCAACGTATGAAGAATGGGTAATGTCCGCAGAATATATTATGGCATCTGGAAATGAAAACGTTATCCTCTGCGAACGCGGTATACGTACCTTTGAAACATTTACACGCAATACGCTGGATTTACAGAGCATCCCCGTACTGCGCAAAAAGACACATCTGCCCGTTGTCATTGACCCAAGCCATGCCGGCGGAAAATGGTGGCTTGTAGAACCAATGGCAAAGGCAGCAGTGGCGGCCGGTGCCGACGGTCTTATGATCGAAGTCCACAACGATCCAGAAAATGCATTGTGCGACGGCGCTCAGTCTTTAAAGCCTGTTAAATATGACAATTTGCTAAAACAGGTAAAGCAAATTGCACAGGTTGTCGGAAAAGTCATATCCTAGCCTTCGGCAGGCAGGCTTTGCCTGACAAGGTATACCTCCCCTGCACAGAGTAAAAATGTGCAGGGGACTTTTAAAAAAAGGAGGTTTAAACATGGAACTGACAGTCAATTTAGGAAAGAACAGTTACCCAATTCTTATCAAAAATGGAATTCTCTCCCATGCTGGGGAATGGATTGCAAAGGTTTACACCGGAAAAAAGATCATGATTATTTCTGACGATCATGTATTTCCTATATACGGGAATACGCTGCTTGCCACTCTGTCTGGTTATGAGTGTCATTCTCTTGTTCTCCCTCACGGTGAAACGACCAAAAGCTTTCAGACACTTCCGTCCATCTATGCGGCTCTGCTTGATGCAAAAATTTCCCGCAGCGACCTTGTTATCGCCCTGGGAGGAGGTGTCATCGGTGATCTCGTTGGATTCGCAGCAGCCAGCTATCTGCGGGGCGTCAAGTTCATCCAAATACCGACCACCCTTCTCGCGCAGGTGGACTCTTCCGTAGGAGGAAAAGTAGCCGTAGATCTTCCACAGGGAAAAAATCTGGTCGGTGCTTTCTATCATCCCAAGATGGTTCTTATCGATCCGGATGTTCTTGACACTCTTCCCGCACATTTTATCAGTGATGGAATGGGAGAGGTAATCAAATATGGATGTATCAAGGATGCCGCCCTGTTCGAAACACTTATGTCTTGTTCTTCTTTTGAGGAGCTAAAGCCACAGCTGGCCTCTGTCATTCTGCGCTGTGTAGACATAAAACGTGTTGTCGTAGAAGCAGATCCGTATGACACTGGGGAACGTATGCTTCTAAATTTCGGACATACGCTTGCTCATACAATTGAACAGCACTATCATTATGAAAGAGAAAGCCATGGGGAGGCTGTCGCAATCGGTATGTACCAGATATGCCGGATTGCCGAAGCAAAGGGGCTCACTGCCTCAGGCTGCGCCGCTTCCATCAAGAAAGCTCTCGATATTTATGGACTGCCGCACACCTGTGGACTTCCCATAGAGACACTGAAAAATGCAATGACATTGGATAAAAAGAATTTAAACGGGAATCTGAATGTCATCTTACTGCATGAAATCGGAAAAAGCTACATTTATCCGACCGATATTCAATTTTTTAAAGAAGCAGGAGGGATTTAATTTTGCGTTTTGGAATCCTGGGAGAGCATCTCCCCCACACACTTTCTCCCGAGCTGCACGAGGAGTTATTTCGCCGACAAGGGATAGACGCCACTTATGAAGTGTTGGAACGTTCGCAAGAAGAAGTTGGCAGCATACTGGAAGAACTGAAAGAAAAACAGATAAGCGGGATCAATGTTACCATTCCTTATAAAGAGAAATTATGTCAGATGGTAGACATCCTGGATCCTCATGCCGCATGTATCGGCGCTGTCAATACCGTTCTGTTAAAAAACGGCTTGACATATGGCTACAATACGGACTATCTCGGCGCTGTCAGTATGTTTCAAAGCGCAGGCGTCGCACTCTGCCAAAAAGAAATCCTTATCCTGGGCTCTGGGGGCGCCTCTAGAGCGCTGATCTATGCCATGTACACAGAAGGTGCTTCGAAAATTACCGTTGCCGCCAGAAATGAGGAGGCAAAGCAACGTTTAAAAGAGCGTTTTCCTTATATTCATACCTGCACACTACATGATATTCCCTCCGGAGATATTATTATAAATACAACTCCGGTTGGTATGTATCCAAAAGTCGGGACAAGCCCTGTCCCCGCTTCTGTTATAAAATGTTTCTCTGTCGCTGGAGACATCGTCTATAATCCTATGGTGACGGAATTTCTTCATCTTGCAGAAGTATCCGGACTTCTAACTGTCACCGGACTTAGAATGCTGGTAGATCAGGCAATTGCCTCTGAAGAAATCTGGCTTGGTAAATCTCTTGACTCTGCTATAGGTACAATTCTGCATGATCGTCTGGCAAAAAGATTTCTCTAAATTTTAAGGGGATTGCCGTCACACTCAGCAGTCCCCTTATATTACTTCCTATCTCTTTTCATTATATGAGTCCATAATGCTTCAAAGCATAGTAAATCCCGTCATCTTCTACCTTCTTTGTCACGAATTCTGTATGCTTTTGCAGTACCGTATCGTGAACCCCCATAGCTACTGCGTGCCTGGCATATTCAAACATTGCCAGATCGTTGCTGCTGTCTCCAAACACATATGCATTGTCTATGTCTATCTGAAATTTTTTCAATATATATTCACACGCTGTCGCCTTAGAATACCCTTTCTGTATAACTTCATAGGCGTATTTTCCTCGCCCCAGTATTTCCATATCTTCTGAAATAAAATCAAAGAACTCTTTTTTTCTGCTTTGTTCATCCGCGTACACAAACAGCTTATCATATACGAAGTCTCCTGTCTCCATATACTGTTCCTGCCCAATTCCTGCTCGATGAAAATACCGCCTTGTGCTTTCCAATGGCTCAAAGCGTGAAACCCGTTCCGGCAGATAATTATCTTCCGTCCCCTCGGCCACCCCTGCTATATTGCATTCGATCATCTTCTGTATAATCTCACGCCCTCTCTTTTTCGGAAGAGGGTGGGCAAGCAATACTTCACTGCCATATAAAAGATATGTTCCGCATCCGCACAGATATCCGTCAAATGGAAACCTTCTAAGCTCCGGCGGAATACTGCACACTGTCCTCCCTGTATTAATAAACAACAGATGCCCCTGTTCTCTTGCACAAGCAAGAGCTTCCATTGCACTGTGTGGAATTTCATGGGTTATTTCACTTAAAATGGTACCGTCAATATCAAAAAATAAAACTGATTTTTTCATTCCCTTCCTTCTCCCAGATTTAAAAGATTCTTTTTATCTTTTTTCACTTTACCACCCTTTCCTATAAATGTCCATAGTACTGTTACATTCCTTCCGCTTCTGACATCACATAAAGCCTCCTGCATAAACATTCTTTTACACGCATAAAGTATTAAAAATGGATGACGCCGGCGCAATGTAATGCCGGCAGGGTGATAAACATATGCGTATTCCTTTACCTAACCGGCCGTCTGTAAAAAAAGCAGGCGGATGTCTCCTTCTATTTGCTGTTGCTTTTTTCACTGGCGGAATTATCGGAAAACTAACTGCTCCAGCTTCTTTCGTATCCTCTGAAGCTGTTCCGGCCTCCGCTGAAGGGAACTGGGGCTTAAGCTTTCAAGACGACGGACAGCCGCCCACCGCCAATGCCTCTTTTGAAGAATTAAAACAGTATGACGCTTATTACGCGCAGGATACAGACGAAAAAGTACTTTATCTGACCTTTGATGCCGGATATGAAAATGGAAATACTGAACAGATTTTAGATGCGCTGAAAAAGCATAAAGTGCATGCTACTTTTTTTGTCGTCGGTACTTATGTAGAATCAGAGCCCGAGTTGGTGAAACGTATGGTAGAAGAAGGACATACGGTGGGAAACCATACCTATCACCATCCTGATATGTCTCAAATCTCTACAATGGAAACCTTCCGCGAAGAGTTGGAAACTGTAGAAGAGGCATTTGAGAGCGCCACCGGAGAAAAGATGACGAAATTCTACCGGCCGCCGCAGGGCAAATACAATGAGGCAAATTTAAAGATGGCAAAAGAACTTGGATATAAAACTTTCTTCTGGAGCCTGGCTTATGTAGACTGGTACCAAGACAACCAGCCTTCCAAAGAAGAAGCCTTCGACAAGCTCTTGAACCGGATTCACCCAGGCGCGATTGTCCTTCTACACAGTACCTCTTCCACCAATGCACAGATATTAGATGAGCTTCTTACAAAATGGGAAGATATGGGATACACGATAAAACCTCTGGATCAGCTGGTAAATGCCAGCTGATCCAGAGGCTCGCTCTGCCCGTTATTATTTGGACTTTTTTCCACGTGCTTTAAACTCTTCCACAATCTGCACCATTTCCGGTGACGGATTTGAAATTACCGCCTTGTTTAAAATTCTGCACGGCGGATTCTCTGCCACGTTTTCCACCGCTGCTTTCATAGCAGATACGCTTCCACTCATAAAAATCAACGCATGCCCGCCGCACATTGTATCCTGTGTCTCATATTTTACATCTGCGGTTTTTAACATCTGGTCCGTTACCAGCACCGCATTTGCTTCCCCTAGAACTTCTATCAATCCGAATGCTCCGTATGTCATACTTCCATCCTCTGCTTTCTTCCCAATCTCATCTCTTACTTTCCTATCGTCATTGTCATCGCTGTCTCCGTATCTGCTGACGGAGCCGCAATCACTGTATGGGATACGATCTTCGAAAGTGGTGCTGCTGTCTCCAAAGCAACCTCCATTGCCGCTTTTACATCAGACACCCTCCCTCTCATTTTCACGCAGGCGCCCGTACCAAGCCTGTTTCTTTCCACAGCCTGTATTCTTACATCCGCCGCCTTTGCCGCAGCATCCAACGCCACAAAACATGCACATTCGCTTTCCAACTCAAACATCCCGATTGCCATTCCTTCATATCCGCTGCTCATGTATTCCTCCTGCCCGCAGAACCTATCTTCTGCCTGTTTACCATACTTATAATTAATTATATAACTGGTACTACCAATTTTCAATAAAAATCTACAAATTCTGTTGGAAATTTGTAACAGCTCAGCCATACAGATGTACGCTCGCAAAAACATGCAAGCATGTTTTATGCTTCCCGCACACTGTATGGCTGAACTGTCACATAATTTTCCTTTTCATAATATAGAAGTAAAACGGTACAAGAGGAATCAAAGCTGCAATCCAAGCTGCCGGATCTGCCAGACATACGCCAATAAATCCCGTCTTACCTGAAACAAGCAGAATAATTCCTGTCCTTGCAACCAGTTCAAAAACACCTCCCAACATAGGAATCAGACCATAGCCCATTCCCTGCAGAGCATTGCGGTATAAAAAAATGCATCCCAAAAATGGATAACACCAGGCAACTGCTTTAAAATATGTAACCGCGGCATAAATCACTTTTGTTTCGGATCCATCTGTAAAGAGTAAAACCATGTACTTTCCAAACAGATACACACAGACCATCATCACAAAGCTCCACCCCAGTATCATCCATTGTGTACAGCGCACGCCCTGCTTTACGCGTTCCATCTTCCCTGCGCCTCTGTTCTGCCCCACAAAAGTGGCGGCTGTCGCCCCAAAAGAAACAAATACGGCAGCTATAATATTCTGCAGCTTGCTTGCCGCAGAGAAACCTGCGATATACACTGCTCCATATACATTGACAGCCCCCTGTACAATAATCGTACCTATCGCAGTAATAGAAAACTGTAATCCCATAGGAATCCCCAGCCCTAGAAGCTTCTTGATACTCTGTATAGAAAAATGGAAGTTTTCTTTTCTTAAATGCAGAATCGGAAATTTCTTCACAATGTACAGCAGGCATAATGCCGCAGAAATTCCCTGCGCAATTACAGTAGCATAGGCACATCCCTCTACTCCCATATGAAAATTGACGATCAGTACAATATCCAATAGCACATTGATCGCCGCGGAAATCATCAGAAAATACAGCGGAGATTTAGAGTCGCCCAGAGCGCGCAATACAGCCGCGAGAAAATTATAAGCCGCCGTCACAAATAGCCCTGCATAGATAACTCCCATGTAAGCGCTGATATCTCCGATCAGATTCTCTGGAGAATTCATCAAACGTAAGATCGGACGGTTTGCCGCCTCAAAGCCAACCGTCATTATAATAGAAAAGGCTGTCATCAAATACACAGACATAGCCACAAAATGACGCATCCTCTCCAGTTTTTTTGCCCCAAAGCACTGCGCTACTAAGATGGCAAATCCGCTTGCCAATCCATTCAGCCAGCCTGTTACAAAAAACATAAGAGAAGATGTACCTCCGATAGCGGCAAGCGCATCTACGCCGATAAACTGCCCTGCTACAATAGAATCTGCCAGATTGTAAAGCTGCTGAAATATATTCCCAAGACACATCGGGATCATAAAGCGCACAATCAAATTTACTGGTTTTCCAACTGTCATATCATTTGTCATATCTTCTCAATCCTTCTCGTAACTATTGAATCACTTATCCTTTTGATATATTTGTTCCCTTTATTCTCAAAAAAAGATATGCCTTCCCATCGAAAAGCATATCCTCTCTTTCCATTTTTACAACGCTGTTTATTATACAGAACGGCCTCTGATTTGTAAAGAAAAATTTTTATTTTTTTACAATTCTATATGAAGCCTTTGTTCTTCTATGTTATGCCGTTTCACATATCCGGTAAGAATCATAGTCAGTGCGCCGTCTCCTGTGATATTGCATGCTGTTCCGAAGCTGTCCTGCAGGGCAAAAATTGTCAGCATCAACGCCGTCCCTGTCTCGTCAAATCCCAGTACGCCTGTGATAAGCCCCAGAGAGGCCATTACTGTTCCTCCTGGAACTCCCGGCGCGCCAATCGCAAAAATCCCCAACAGAAGACAGAACAAAATCATCGTTCCCAGGGAGGGAATTTCTCCATATAAAATCTGGGAGACCGTCATAACAAAAAAGACTTCTGTTAAAACCGAACCGCACAAATGAATATTCGCAAATAACGGGATCCCAAAATCTACCATATCGTCTCTAAGAGCTGGCTCTGACTTCTTCGCACAGCGCAGCGCCACCGCAAGTGTCGCCGCAGATGACATCGTACCTACTGCAGTAATATACGCCGGGCCATAATTCTTTACCACTTTCAAAGGATTATTCTTAGAGTACAAGCCTCCTACCAGGTAGAGAAGTGCCAGCCAAATATAATGTCCGGCCATCACAATCAATACAATTTTTATAAATACAGGAAGCTGCTTTGTAATCGTTCCCTCATAAGACAGTGCACAAAATGTGAATCCTATGAAAACCGGCAAAACAGGAATTACAATTCTAGATACAACCTCCAGAACAATTTTCTGAAACTCATCCAGAACATTTGTAATTGTCACTGCCTTTGTCCATGTCGCTGCCAAGCCCACTAAAACCGAAAAGACAAGCGCACTCATCACTGACATAATCTGTGGAATATCCAACTGGAATACAACCTCCGGCAATTCCTTCAAGCCGTCAACTTCAGATACAATCGACAGATGTGGAATCAGACCATACCCTGCTCCCATTGCCATAAACGCCGCCAATACAGAAGATACATAAGCGCAGACAATCGCGACTCCAAGCATACGTGAAGCATTTTTTCCTAATTTTGTAATGGAAGGTGCAATAAATCCAATAATAATCAATGGCACGCAGAAATTAATGAACTGTCCTAATACATACTTCACAGTGACAACGACATTCATTATACTTTCTCCTGCCGCCTGACCTACCAGTATTCCTATTACAACCCCCAGTAAAAGCTTAAACGGCAGGCTGCTGCATATTTTTTTCATAGCATATCCCTCTCTTCCTTCTATACATCATACAATATAAAGGTATTATAATCTATATATGCCGTACTTACAAGAAAGTTTCCTAAAAACAGCAGGTCTCCTTGCACCTATACAGTTTATGTAAATTATGTTATTTTATTTATAGCTTCTCTATCAGAAAAAGCAGGAAAGGAATACCTATATGAACAAGAATATCAATCTTCTGGAGGGAAATATTCTCCCTTCTCTCACAAAGCTTGCTTTTCCCATCATGGCGACTTCACTCGTCCAGATGGCTTATAATATGACAGATATGATTTGGATAGGACGGATCAGCAGCAATGCCGTCGCTGCTGTAGGAGCCGCCGGAATGTATATGTGGTTTGCCAACGGTATCGCCACACTCTCCCGCATAGGCGGACAGGTAAAAGTAGGGCACTCCATCGGCGAAAGCAATATCACACTCGCCGCCCGCTATGCCAAAAATGCACTTCAGCTGACTTCCTTTCTTGGAATTTTATATGGAGTTTTATCCCTTCTGCTCCAAAAACCTCTGATCGGATTTTTTCGCCTCAACAGTCCTTCCGTAATAGCAGATGCCAGAATCTATCTTGCCATTACCTGCGGGCTGGTTCTATTTTCCTTTTTGAACCAGGCCTTTACCGGAATTTTTACTGCTATGGGAAACAGCCGCAGTTCCTTTTTGGCAACCGCTGTCGGGCTGGTAATGAATATTATTCTAGATCCGGTTCTTATCTTCGGAATCGGCCCGTTTCCAGAAATGGGCGTTGCCGGCGCCGCCGTTGCCACCGTACTTGCGCAGGCTGTTGTTACCTTGATGTTTCTTCTCTTCTGCATAAAAGACACGTTTCTTTTTCGACATGTACAGATTTTTAAAGCACCGGATTTTCCAATCATAAGAGAGCTCATAAGAATCGGTCTTCCAACGGCAGTACAAAGTATGATCTTTTCCGGTATCTCTATGGTAATTGCACGCATCATTTCTGGTTTTGGAGATGCCGCTATTGCAGTACAAAAGGTCGGTTCCCAGATTGAATCCATTTCCTGGATGACGTCGGATGGTTTTGCCGCTGCGGTCAACTCTTTTGTCGCACAAAACTACGGAGCCAAAAATACGAATCGGGTGCGCTTAGGCTATCGATGTGCCATGACTGTAGTGCTGCTCTGGGGTGCCTTTACAACCTTTGTCTTGTTTGTCTTTCCAGAGCCTGTCTTTCGTATCTTCATCACAGAGAAAGAGCTTCTTCCTATGGGAGTAGATTATCTGAAAATTCTCGCTGTATCTCAGCTCTTCATGTGCATGGAGATCACAACAGCCGGAGCCTTCAATGGATTAGGGCGTACAATTCCCCCTGCTGTAGAAGGAATTATACTGACTGCTGCGCGGATTCCACTTGCCCTCCTTCTCATACTCACTCCGTTGGGTTTAAACGGGATCTGGTGGGCAATCACCATCTCCAGTATATTAAAAGGGGTGATTCTATTTGGCTGGTTTTTACTTCATATGAAAAGACATTTAAAAGAGGAATCTCCTCTTCCCTCTGCTAAAAATACTGTATAAAAAAATTTTAAAAAGGAGACGTTATGAATAGAAACGATATTCTCTTAATACATGGTACTAATTACAAAGAAATGACCAAACACCTATTGGAAAAAGCAGATTTAGCAGGGCTAATCAACGATTCGCAGAAACGCATTGCCTTAAAGCCAAATCTCGTCGCCCCTTCTTCTCCTTCTGAAGGCGCTACCACCCACGGAGAGCTAATAGAAGGAACGTTGGAATATCTTCTGGAACATCATTTCTGCAATATTACGGTTATGGAAGGCTCCTGGGTAGGAGCAAAGACCAGCGATGCTCTTCGTGCCACGGGCTATGACCGCATTTTAAAAAAATATAACATTCCATTTGCTGATTTACAGAAAGACACCTGGCATGAATATGATGCCTGTGGAATGAAAATCCGGCTTTGTGATAAAGCCGCTGCTGCCGATTTTATGATCAATATTCCTGTACTCAAAGGACATTGCCAGACCGCCGTCACCTGTGCTTTAAAAAATCAAAAGGGGGTCATCCCAAACAGTGAAAAGCGCCGCTTTCATACTTTGGGACTGCACAGGCCAATCGCACACTTAAATACAATTGTCCGAAATGACTTTATATTGGTTGATAATATATGTGGGGATTTGGATTTTGAAGAAGGCGGAAATCCCGTAGAGATGAATCGTATTCTCGGTTTCCGAGATCCGGTTCTCTGTGATGCCTTCGTATGTAAAACAATGGGATATGCCACCGAAGATGTCCCCTATATCACTCTGGCAGAAAATTTGAAAATTGGCAGTACCGACCTTTCTCATGCTAACTGTATCTATTTAAATCATCCGGAAGCAGAACGACAACTGCCTCAGACAAGGCGGGTGCAAAAATTGGCGAAATACATCTCTTCCTCTGATGCATGCAGTGCATGCTATGGTTCACTTATCTATGCTCTGGACAGATTAAACGAAAAAGGATTCCTGCACACTGCTCTTCCCAAACTTGGTATTGGACAGGGCTTCCGCGGCAAAGACGGGAAAATCGGCATCGGACAGTGCACCTCCTGCTTCCATAAAAGCTTGAAAGGGTGTCCTCCCAGTGCTGCTGACATATATAAATTCCTGTTGGAAAACTGGAGATAAATGAATATCCGCCATACCATTACTGATATGGCGGATATTAGATTCTATTTTGTCAGCAGCAGCATAATTTCATTGCTTCTCTGTACAAATGCTGTCATTTCTTCCGGATTTAAAGGCTTATGTGCAAGCATTGCCAAATCATAAAGCTGCTTGCATATAATCGAAACATTCTTGCTGCGCTTATGTTCTACCAAAAACTTTACAAGCGGATGATTCGCATTTAAAATCAGTGTTGCCTTGCTTCCAAATGCACTCATATCCATGCCACTCATTCCATACATTTTCATCATTTCTTCCATTCTTCTGTTTTCTTCTGAAAGAACTGCCATAGAAGCGACATTATCATCCTTTAATTTTTCTACCTTTACGTCCAGCTTATCATTGTTCAATTCTTTTCTAAAAATCTCAACTAAGCTGTCCGTTGTCTTCTGGAACTGCTCTTTTTCTTCCTCAGACACTTCATCTTTCATAGACGCATGCACATCAGCGTCAATCCGCAGGAAACGCACATCCGTATGTTTCTGTTCCAGATAGCTTACAAAGGCAGAATCAATATTATGTGTCAGAATCACAGCGTCTTGTCCCTGTGCTTTAAACATATTGATATACTGACTCTGCTGTACTTCATCTGTCACATAGTAAATATTCGTCTTTTTCTCTTCTTCCTTATCTGCCGCTTCTGCCTGTTCTGCATTGTCCTGTACTTCTTTTTCTTCCTCTGGTTCTGCTGCAGAACCGCCGTTTTCTTTGATGATATCTTCCAGTGTTAAATATTTGTGCTCCAGATTCTTATAAATCATAGAATCTTTCATCTTTTCACCGAATTTTTCATCCTTCAGACATCCAAATTTGATAAACGGACTGATGTCATCCCAGTATTTCTCATAATTTTCTCTGTCCGTCTTAAACATTCCGGTTAATTTGTCTGCTACCTTTTTAGAAATATAATCAGCCACTTTATTTACAAAACCGTCGTTTTGCAGAGCACTTCTAGATACATTCAGCGGAAGATCCGGACAGTCAATCACGCCTTTTAACACCATCAAAAATTCTGGAATCACTTCTTTGATATTGTCTGCGATAAATACCTGGTTATTATACAGCTTGATTGTTCCCTCTATGGATTCATACTCCATATTGATTTTCGGGAAATACAGAATCCCTTTCAAATTAAACGGATAATCCATGTTCAGATGGATCCAGAACAGCGGTTCTTTATAATCCATAAACACTTTCCGATAAAATTCTATATATTCTTCTTTCGTACACTCACTCGGATTCTTTCCCCAAAGAGGATGTATATCACTGATAGACACCGGACGCCTTACAATTTTCGCCTTCTTCTTCGGCTCGCCCTCTTCTCCCTCTTTTGGCTCTTCCGTAATATGCTCTACCACAGTATCTGACTCAAGTACGTCCTCTTCATCAATCGTGTCATACTGAGGCTCTGCATTCGCCTTGGACAAAAAGATTTCCACCGGCATAAAAGAGCAATACTTTTCGAGGACTTCTCTTGCCCTGTATTCATTTGCAAATTCCAGGCTGTCCTCGTTTAAGAACAAGGTAATCTCTGTTCCAACCGTCGTCTTATTGCCATCCTGCATCTCATATTCCGTACCTCCCTGGCTGGCCCAGTGCACCGGTACAGCATCCTTTTGATAGGACAACGTATCGATCTGCACTTCATCTGCGACCATAAATGCAGAATAAAAACCTAGTCCGAAATGCCCGATCATTTCATCCTCTGTCGTTTTGTCCTTATATTTTTCCAAAAACTGTGTTGCGCCTGAAAACGCGATCTGCGTAATATATTCTTCTACCTCGTCCGCTGTCATTCCAAGACCATTGTCAATAAATTTCAATGTCTTTTCTTCCGGATTAACAATCACCTCAATCTTTGCCTTATAATCTTCCGGCAGTTCGTATTCGCCCATCATGTCCAGCTTTTTTAATTTGGTAATCGCGTCGCAGCCATTGGACACCAGCTCGCGGAAAAAAATGTCGTGATCCGAATATACCCATTTTTTGATAATTGGAAATATATTCTCACTGTCAATCGATAAATTACCCTTTTTTGTCGCCATATATAACACTCCTCTTTCCATAAAATACTTTCATTCATGTCTAAAAAATATTCTAATACAGTCAATTTTAAATGTCAACAAAAAATTAGCACTCTTTCATTTAGAGTGCTAATAAAACCGTAAAATTTATTAAATATCTATAAACTTTATTTTTAACATGCTATAATAAATTGTACTTTATCGGGCGAAGCTCGCCTGCCGGAGGCGTAAAATACGTGATGCACACTGCGCGTAAATGGAAAACAAGCTGCTGACGCAGCCGTACTTTGGCGCGAAAATGTGCGAAATACATTTATAAGAAGGAGATTTCTCATGGAAAACTTTATGATGAAAAAAGTAAAGAATGATACACAGATAAAAGAGATCGCCAGGCTTGCCGAAATAATCTGGCATGAACATTTCACTCCCATTATCGGGGAAGGACAGGTCAATTATATGGTAGATAAGTTTCAGTCTTACTCCGCATTGACAGAGCAGCTAAAAAATGGATATGAGTATTATCAGATATATTTTACCGGAGAATTCTGTGGATATTGCGGTATTCATCCGGAAGAGAACCGCCTCTTTTTAAGCAAGCTCTATCTGAAAAAAGAAGTTCGCGGAAAGCATCTCGCCACACAGACCTTTCAGTTTTTAAAAAATATTTGCCGTGAAAGAGGGCTCTGTGCCATCTGGCTTACCTGCAACAAACATAACGATGGAAGCCTTGCAGTTTACCGTCATCTAGGCTTCCAGACAATCGATGAACAAGAAGCAGACATTGGCGGCGGGTATATCATGGATGATTATATTATGGAGTATTCTCTCTGAATCCCTCTCCATACACTTCGCTTGTCTCCGTAAACATTAAAAAAGCACACGGATCTACTTCATGTACTACGTTTTTAACGGCGTAAGCCTGAGACTTGGAACACGCACACAAAAGTACATCTTTTCTTGTATTTGTGTAGGTTCCAAGTGCCTGAATCGCCGTCGTTCCTCTTCTGTTTATCTCTCCAATTCTCTCTGCTGTCTCTTTGCCTTTGCCAGTTATGATAATCGCAAGTGACCCTGCCCCTGTACCATACAGCACCTTGTCAATTACGACTGTGCACACAAAAGTAGAAGCCACCCCGTACAATACGGCATCTACATTTCCAAATACCGGCCAGCCAAGCAAGATAATTACCAGGTCTATCAGCATAATCAAGGTACCGATAGAAAGATGTGGTTTCTTTTTCTTAATTGACAACGCCAGAAAATCGATCCCCCCTGAAGAAGATCCCCGCATATAAAACAGCGTCATTCCCGTTCCCAGAAAGACGCCCGCATACAATGCTGCCAAAAATGGGGAGCCTGTATAAGCCGGAGTAAAGGGGAAAATTCCATCCAGAATGATATTCGAAACCAGCATGGATACAGCCGATTTCATAAGAAACCGTTTGCCGACCAGTTTATAACTGACTGCAATCAACGGAATATTTAAAAGAAGCGTTGTTGTTCCGACAGGAAGCCCTGATAAATGGTTTAAAATCAGAGCAAGTCCGGACACTCCTCCCGGCGCGAATTCTGCATTTTTTGCAAATGTATAAATTCCCGCGGCATACAGGGTTCCTCCTGCAATATCATACAATATATCCAGACATAGCTTCTTTGCGTCCCTTTTCTTTCCTGTCATCTTCCCTGTTCTCCTACCTTTCCCACCGACAGCTTGAGCTGCCGTGAAATCAGTATGTGTAAAATCTGGAAAATTTATTCCCTCAGAAGAACAGACTTATTTTTTATCCAAAAAGCTTCTTAGTGTCGGTGTACAAGGGGCTATTTACGCTCGATAAACCCCTCTCCAAAAACCTCGCTCGTCTCTGTCACCATCACAAATGCGTCTGGATCTGCCTCATGGGCGGTATTTCTCACCGTATATGCCTGAGAAGTAGAGCACGCACACAGCAATACTTCTTTTTGTGCCTCTGTATATGTACCACGCGCCTGAATAGCTGTAGATCCTCTGCCGATACTTTCGCCTATTTTCTCTGCAACCGCCTGCCCATGATCTGTAATAATAATCAGCAAGGTGCCAGAGCCCATGCCGTAAAGAATCTTATCAATCACTACCGATGTCACAAAGGTCGCCGCCAAACCATACAGAACAGAATCAATATTTCCAAACACCGGCCACCCAAGCAGAATAATAATCAAATCAATTGCCATTGTCACTGTCCCTAAAGAAAAATGCGGCTTAAGTGCTTTGATAGACATCGTAAGAAAATCCGTTCCGCCGGAAGAAGAGCCCCGCATGTAAAACAGCGCCATTCCTGCTCCCAGGCAGACACCTGAGTACAGCGCTGCCATCAGAGGCGAGCCTGTATAGGACGGTGTATGCGGAAAGACAACATCTAGAAAAATTGTACAGAAAATCATGCTGCGCGCCGTCTTGATTAAAAATCGTTTTCCAACAATACGCCAGCTTAAAATAACCAGCGGAATATTAATTACCAGCGTTGTTATACCAATCGGCAGCGCCCACAAATGGTTGATAATCAATGCAAGACCTGATACTCCTCCTGGCGCGAAATTTGCCGTTTTGGCAAACGTATAGATTCCCAGCGAATATAAAATGCTGCCGGCAATGTCAAAAAATATATCTGTCGCAAACTGTTTTGCTTTTTCTGTTTTCACCCCATTTTGTACCATTCCCTTCCGTTTTGAATTCCCTGTCTAGAGAAATATATGTGCTTTCGATTTTTCCGTTATACTCCAATTCATGCCTTTTTTGCAATACTCTTAACAGACTTTTAATATGCATCACAGGCTTTTTAATATCATTTTTAGACATCTTTATTGCTAAATGCACATCTCTTCCCAACGCATCTTATATTCTGCCTCCTCTGTACTTCCATCTGTTTGTTTAGAAACAATCTCAAACATTTCTCTCAAATAAAATTTCACTGCGGATTCATTCTTCTCCACTTAATTCTGTCCGCACTGTTTCCAGCGCTTTTTCAAGCTGATTGTCTGCCTCTGGATTCTCTGCATTCACCTCGTATTCCACCTCAATGTCTGGTGTAATTCCAGTTCCATTGATACTTCTTCCACTCGGTGTATAATATTCTGCTATCGTCAGTTTCAAATAGGTTCCGTCCTCCAAGTCGATTAACTGCTGCACTACACCTTTTCCATACGTTGTTGTTCCTACAATGGTTCCAATGCCATAGTCCTGCACTGCACCTGTAAATATTTCAGACGCACTCGCACTGTACTGGTTCACAAGCACTGCCAGCGGCTTTGTGAATGTATGCTTCCCGTCACAAGTAATTTTCTCCTCATTTCCGTATTTATCTTTGGTAGACACAATCGTGCCCTCCGGCAGAATCAGTTTCAGCATTTCGGTCACTGTGTCCAGATTTCCTCCTGGATTACTGCGCAAATCAATCACCAGTCCCTGCATTCCCTGCGATTCAAGCTCTTCAAGTGCTGTCTTGAACTGCTCATAGGTCACTTCATCAAATTCGCTTACTGCGATATAGCCTATCTGGCCGTCTTTCATCTCATATTCGACAGTCTGCGCCTCTATCTCATCCCGCACAGCAGTCAGCTTTACCTCTTCTCCATCTCTTTTTACATATAAATCGACTGTTGTACCTTTTTCCCCTTTGATCCATGAAACAACCTCTGTAAGGCTCTCATCTGCTATCACATGATCATCCACCCGATATAAAACATCATCTGCCCGAAGACCTGCATCCGCGGCAGGTGAGTCTTCGTACACGCTCACAATCACAATCTCTTTGCTTGTCAGGTTTTGCGTAAGCGTGGCGCCCACGCCGAAAAATTTACCGGACGTTGTTTCTAAGAGCTCTTTTGTCTCCTGTTCATTATAATATTCCGTATATGGATCTCCCAGGGCCTGTGCATACCCTGAATAAATCCCATCTACCAGAGCATCTCCATCTATCTCATCACTGTAAAGATAATAGGCGTCTATCCATTTTCCCAATTGTTCCAGCTTCTGCTCAATCTCTTTATTATCATCTGTAAGAGAGCCTTGTGCCTCTCCCTTCTCCGGCATCATGCCTGGAATTATCTTCCACGCACCCCAGATACATCCAATCACAAGTAGAGCTACTACTGCTCCGGCGAACATTCCTTTTAAAAATTTTCTATCCTCTTTCATCTTTTCATCCTGCTTTCTTACTATATTTCCTTTTCACTAATACGAGCAATGCTGTTCCAAGCTTCTGTCAGTATACAAAGGACAAAGCAGAGTATTTTCTCTGCTTTGTCCTTCCCTCATATCTTTCCTTCTGTAATTTACATATATTTATCCGGATTCACTGCCACTCCATTTTCTTCTACCTGGAAATGAAGATGCGGCCCTGTAGACTGTCCTGTTGTCCCCACGCAGCCAATCTGCTGTCCTTTTTCTACGTACTGCCCCTGCACAACACATAAAGAGCTGTGGTGCATATATTTTGTCGTCAGGCCGTTTCCATGGTCGATTACCACCCAGTTGCCCGCACTTGAACTATATCCTGCGATTATGACTGTTCCTGCTGCTGCCGCATATGTAGGTGTTCCTTCCGGTGCCGCATAATCATGCCCTTTATGTCCACCGACCTCAAATTCACGAATCTCCCCAAAATAACTAGATTGATAACTATACCCCGGGCATGGATGTGTAAAATATCCATTTCCACTCACTACATTCTCACCCGGCTGTGTCCATGAGCCTCCGCCCTGTGACTGTGAAGCCGCCTGCTCCTGCTGAATCCTTTTTGCTTCTTCTGCATCCGCGAGCAGTTTTTCCAGTGTTTCCGCATTATCTCCAATCTGCGCGTCTAAATCTGCTAGAAGAACCTCATTGCTGTCGAGCAATGCCTCTACCTCTGTCTGCTTCGCCGTCAGTTCTGTCTGAAGGTCGCTTAATTCATCATATTCTGTCTGAAGCGTCTGTTCTTTTTCTTCTACTTCTGCTACAATATCCTGAAAATCTTCTAACTTCTCTCTGTCATAATCAGACATCTTGGACGCATACTCCGCTTTATTTAAAAATTCTCCCAGAGTCTGACTCTCCATCATTACTTCAAGAATCTTTGTATCGCCGTTTTCATACATGAACTGAATCCGCTTTTTCATGCTCTGGTACTGCTGGTTTTCGTCTACCTTTGCCGCAATCAGATCATTTTCCGCTTCTTCTATTTCACTCTGCTTCTTCGTCATCTTCGATTGCGTCTCATTCATGTCCTCGACAATGTCATTCAACTGCGTGGTAAGAGAATTTTTCTCTGCCTCCGCCGCGCTTTTCTGTCCTTCTAATTCTTCTGCTTTTTTCTGTGCGTCCTCTATCGTAGTTGCATTTACATTCATTACCATCCCGACGCTCATTACAAAAACAAGTACCCCGCTTATTATACTCCTCTTTCGTCCCATAGCTGCCTCCTATACTTTCAAATGCTTGCGCACTGTGAAGAAACTTCCGATAAATCCAATTCCAATACCAAGAACAATTCCTATCGGCAGCAGATATTTATACACATCTGATACCGGAAGAAAACTGATGATATTTTGCAGAATACTGAACTTCTCCATGATGTACAGTACAGCCTTTTCATACAGCACATAAAGAAGCGACAATGGAATAATTGCTCCAAAGAGTCCTATAATCAACCCTTCGATTACGAAAGGCGACCGGACCACAAAGTCTTTCGCTCCGATATATTTCATAATTGCGATTTCTTCTTTACGGACTGTGATTCCCATCGTAACTGTGTTGCTTATCAGGAAGATAGAAACACCAAACAAAATCGCGATAATCGCTATGGATACATATCCTACCAGCTTATTTACACTGGTCAGTGTATTTGCCACCACATCGGATTTATTTACTTGCCTAACGCCGTCCAGACTCTTCGCAAATTTTACAAGATCCTGCTGCGTGGAGGCAAGTGACTTGCTTCTTGCCGTCAGATCTCCTGCGTCCTCCGATGTTTTCATATATACCTCGTAGTGATCAGAATTTGCAAGCGGATTATCATTTGCAAAGCCTTCCGCCAACTCCGGTTTATCTTTAAAATATTCTTGTTGATAGCTTTCCCACGCTTCCTCTGCTGAGATATAATTCACTTCGGAAACATCGTCTCTCTCTCTTAATTTATCTCCGATTTCTTCTATCTGTTTATCTGTTGTGTCCTCATCAAAGAACACAGTGATGGCAACTCCTTCCTCTGCTGTTCTTATAATATACTGAAAATTCAGGATGATTGAAAAGAACAACCCAAACAAAAAAATACAAGCTGACATCGTCGCAACGGATGCGAGCGAAAACATCTTGTTTCTCCAGATATTCTTAACCCCTTGTTTTCCTACGTATCCTAATGTACTAATTCTCATCTATATACCCACCTTTTTGTTCATCACTAACGATTACGCCCTGTTTCATCGTAATAACACGTTCGTTCATCTCGTTTACGATCTCCTGGTTATGTGTCACGACAAGGACTGTCGTTCCACGCTCGTTTGCCTCCTTCAAAAGACTCATAATCTCCCATGAGTTTGTCGGATCCAGGTTTCCAGTCGGCTCGTCTGCCAACAAAATTGCAGGTTCATTTACAATTGCCCTTGCTATCGCGACACGCTGCTGTTCTCCCCCTGACAGTTCTTTTGGAAATGACTTGTACTTCTGTGCAAGTCCCACAAGAGATAACGCCGCCGGTACCTTTCTCTTGATAATCCTTGTTGGTGTCTCCGTAACACGCAGTGCAAAAGCAATATTTTCATAAATATTTCTGTCTTTCAGAAGTCGGAAATCCTGAAAGACAACCCCTAGGCCTCTTCTGTACTTAGCAATGTGACGATGCTTCATTCGATTCAGGTTCTGTCCGTTTACAATGATTGTGCCGTCTGTCGGGTTCAACTCCTTCATAATCAGCCGAATCAGCGTGGATTTTCCAGAACCGCTGTCCCCAACGATAAATACGAACTCTCCCTGTTCGATCTTCACGGATACTCCGTTCAGGGCAGCATTCCCCTTAGAGTATTCCTTCGTTACATTTCTTAATTCAATCATATGCTCCTCCTAATTATTCATACTCCTTAGTACTCCAATGACTCCATATACTTCATATATTTTACTACCATAAGAGCAATCTTAAATGTAATCGCATCCTCAAAAATGCGAAGATCAAGTCCTGTACTCTTCTGTAGCTTATCTAAACGGTATACAAGAGTATTTCTGTGAATATAAAGCTGTCTGGACGTTTCTGATACATTCAGACTATTTTCAAAAAACTTGTTGATAGTCGTCAATGTCTCCTCATCAAAATCATCCGGAGATTTCCCCTCAAAAATCTCTTTTATAAACATCTTACACAGTGGAATCGGAAGTTGATATATCAAGCGCCCAATCCCCAGTGTACTGTAGGCCACAATATCCTTTTCATCAAAGAATATCTTCCCTACATCCAACGCAAGCTTTGCTTCTTTATAGGATTTAGAAACCTCTTTAATATCGTTTACTACCGTTCCGTATGCTATGTGAATTCGCTCATCGCCTCCCTCTGCTTTGAGCGTTTCCAGCATATCCCGCGCCATTTTATCCAGTTCCCTGCTGCCATCCTTCTCCGAAAGCTCTTTCACGACGATGATATTTTTCTCATCTACCGCTGTGATAAAGTCTTTTGACTTCCCGCCCAAAAGATTTCTGACATTGTCAAGCGCTGCGCTGTCTTTTTCGTGTGATGTCTCAATAATAAAGATAACACGTTTTACTTCTGTGTCAATATGTAATTTTTTTGCTCGGTTATAAATATCGACCAAAAGAAGGTTATCCAGCAAAAGATTTTTGATAAAATTATCTTTATCGAATCTTTCCTTATACGCTACCAAAAGGCTTTGTATCTGGAATGCCGCAATCTTTCCCACCATGTAGACATCTTCACTCTCTCCGTCCGCCAGGAGTACATATTCTAACTGCTGTTCATCAAAAATTTTGAAAAACTGGCAACCCTGGATAACCTGACTGTCCGCAGGAGATTCCACAAATGACAGTACCGCATTTTCAAACTTAGGCCCTTCTTCAAATGTAGCGGCAAGTATTTTCCCCTCTGTGTCCAATACACAGAAATCAATTCTGGAAATACCCTTTAATCCTTCAATTGTGCTTTGAAGTATCTGATTCGAAATCATACTTTTTTCCTCCACTCGTCCACCTAATTCCATGTGCATTTTTCACAAAATCCCTATCCCGCAAAAAACGCATGCACACATATACAAATACTATATTAAGGCAAAACAGCAAAAAAAGAAAGAGTAAATCTATTATTTTTAGGCATTTCCCAATAATTTTTACAAAAAATTCACATTTTTACATATATACAAGTTTAACAAAAGCCTGCTTAAAAACTAGTTTTCCTTCTTCTGTCTTTCCACTCTGTAACGGAATAATTTCTTCAAAAAAAATTCTTTCAGCCTTCCACGCATTTTTTTATCCGTATAATTCTGCATAAGCAGGGTGCCGCACCCCATCCATAATTTCACATTCAGCAATGCTTTCTGTCCCGCTATAAATTGTTCCTGCCAGGGGGAGGAGAGTACGGAAACCAGACAGTCTGTCTCTGTCCCGTTGATTTCATTGATTACTTTTTCTTCCTGCCCTGCGTCTTCCGGCAAAGCAGCACCACCCGTAATCACAATCCCTCTGTGGTAATGCCGTATTTCTTCTTTCAAGGACTCCAATACTTCTTCACTGTCCGCTAAAAGAAAAATTCTTCTTCTATTCTTCTGAAGGTATTTTAAAAACAATTTCAGAAATACCTTGTCATCTGCCTCCCGTATCAAACTCCGATCTTGTACCTCTGCAGCCACAAGAATTTCCTGTTCCCCGGGAAGTGCCAGATCCATTGTTCCAATTTTCTCTTTCCACTGTACGTTGTCCTGCTCCTTTAAGAGCATGTCCATTGTCACAATTTCTATTGTATGAAGGGATTCCGTCCCCAGATATTCTATGACCCGCTTCATCGCTTCTTTTGCAGTGAAGCTGTGCATATTCACATCAAATATATTGATTGTCTCTTTCATTCTTATCACCCATGAACTTTCTCCCCAGTCGTAATATTTTAGCAGATATGTATACTTTTGTAAAGACTCCCGCTTTTTGGGTTTTTGTTCTGCTATCTTCGCAAATACAAAAAATCCACGGTTTTCGCCGTACCGAAAAATATTTATCAGCAGAAAAACCGTGAATTTCTCTAAAGACAGACTATGTTCTAAGATTTTACTTCTCTTTTTTTCTTTGTCACAAGCCCTCCGATTCTTCCAGTCTCTTTGGATGTCAAGGAACGCCAGCCATTTGCCAGCACTTTATCCAGCAGCCCTAATTCTTCTGCAATCTCATATTTTATCTTCTCTTCTGGTTCCAGGTTTTTCAAATCTATCGGTTTTTCCTTTTTCTTTGCCATGGCAATCCTTCTTTCTTCTTTTTGCTGAAGTATTGCCACAAAAATAACAGCCCATTCAAAATATTACATTTTGAACGGGCTTTCTCTCTGCACCTTTCCTGCATTTTCTGTTTTCTTATTCCTGTGGTATGACAATGGCCGCAATAATATACACCAGCACTCCTGAACCAGTACATCCAAAAATTACGAACAGCAGTCTTATCAGCGTAGGATCTACATTGAAATATTCGCCAATCCCACCACATACACCGCAGAGCATTTTATTTGTTTTTGAACGGTATAACTTTTTCGTTCCCATCTTAAATTCCTCCTAAAAATATCGCATTGATCTTACTGGAATATATTCTCCACTCCTCTTTATAGATTCCGAGTTTTTCTCTGCCTTTGTCTGTTATCTTATAGTATCTTCTGTTTCTGCCGTCAAACTGCCTGTCCTCGCTTGTAAGACATCCATCCTTTAAAAGTCTCCGTAAAACCGGATACAGGGTGGACTCTGATACATCCATCACATTCCTTACATCCTGTGTAATTTTATATCCGTATGTTCCTTCTGCCTCTCCGGATACAACCGCCAGTACAACGGCATCCAGAAGCGCTGCTCCTGTATTAAAAACCATGACGGCTCTCCCTTTCCTTACGCCTTTCTTTACAGATATTATGCACCGTATAATATTATATGTCAATGTTATTTATAAAAGAATGTGCCATCAATAAAATACATCCCGAAACATATTCCCTGTACGATACAAAGAATAGGAACGGTAAGAAAAAACTTTGGCTTACGTATTTTATGCCGGAAGAAAAACATTCCTATAAGACTGCCCAAAGCGCCTCCGATACAGGCTATAAAAAGCAGCGTCTTCTCTGGAATCCGAAACGCATGTTCCACCGCCCTTTTCTTATCTGCCCCGTACAGTACAAAGGCAAAAAAATTTACGAGCCCGAGATAAAAAATAACACCGTTCATACTTGTATTTCCTCCTGGAGCGTAAAGGAATAAATCACTTTTTCCTTCACCGGTTTTCTAAGAAGCCGTTCTAAAGCCTGTGCATAATACTCCAGCTGTGCATGGTATTTTTCCTTAAGCTCCCCCGCAGCACGCACTTTATCTGTCTTATAGTCGAGTACGACCAGTCCGTCCTCCTCTTCAAAATACACATCGATAATTCCCTGTACGAGAATTGTCTCCTCTGCATCTTCTTCAGGGTATATCTCCTTCGCCTCTATCCCCAGAACAAAGGGCTGTTCTTTATATAATTTCTGTTTTTTTGCCGCCCGGGACATCCTTTTTCCACTCTCGCTTTGCAAAAAAGCCAGAATATCCTCCGGCCGGATGCACGCAGCCATGTCTTTTTCAAGTCTTCCTTCTGTTTTTAGTTCTTCTATATATCTCTCCAGGCTTGCTTTGTCATATTCTGCCGCAAAATCCAGCAGTTCTAAAAATTTATGGTACGCACTTCCCCTGGAAGCTCCCTTTAATTCTTCTTCCTCTTTTAAAAACTGCGGAACCAGCGGAACGGCATCCGCCTCCTCATACAGCACTTCTCCGGCTTCTTCCTCCAGAGCGCTTCTTTTTTTTAACTCTGAAACTGTAAATTTTAATTTCAGTTTTCCTTCCTTTTCGTACGGATAGGCAAAGGAAAGCTGCCTTGCAAGCTCTTCCTTATATTCTGGCACATATATTTTCTGCACATCCCAATGCTTTAACACATCAAAAGCCAGCTCTTCCGCCTGTATTGCTGTCTGCTCTTCTAAGGCCAATTCTTCCCCTTTGAGCTGTCTGACCAGGATCGGATGCCTCTGTTCTTTTATCAATACGGCAGGCAGTATCCAGTCCAGATAACTTTTCGCCTCTGCCAGCTCCAGAAAAGGTATCCGTTCTTTCTTTCTGCCTGTCAACTCTGCTCTTTGCTTTTCCTCTTCTAAGGTCTCCTCTGCATGAGACAGACTGCCGGTCAGAATCAGTTTTTCCTTTGCCCTGGTCATAGCCACATACAAAACCCGCATCTCTTCTCCTAAATTTTCAAGCAGCACTTCATTTTGTATCACTTTTTTAAGAAAGGACGGAGCCTTTGTCCTTCTGTCCAGGTCTACCGCATCCATTCCTACTCCCCATTGCGGATGGATGACAATCCCCCCTGACATATCCTGCATATTAAATTTCTTACCCATACCGGCGACAAAAACAATGGGAAATTCCAGTCCCTTACTTTTGTGTATACTCATAATCCTCACTGTATCTGCCTGTTCATCCTCTATGCTCGCTTCTCCATAGTCCACATCGTATTTTTTCAACTGCTCGATATAACGTACAAAATTAAACAGCCCCTTATAGCTGGTCTTCTCAAATGCTGCTGCCTTCTCTGCCAGCATATGCAGATTTGCCTTCCTCTGCCCGCCCCCGGGTACTGCCTCCATAAAAATTCCATATCCGGTATCTTCCATGATTCTCCAGAGCAGCTCATGGATCGGCGTGTATGGAACCATTTCTCTGAATTTCTCATAATCTGCGAAAAATTTCTCCAGCTTCTCGTTTAATGTACCGTCCTCTTTCCCTGTCCCTTTACGCTTTTCTTTCTCCTCCATCCAGGCAGATACCGCCTCATGGAATGTAAGCTCTGGAAATGCTGTTTTTATTTCTGCCAACTCTCTGGCATTTAACCTGCAAAATGGAGATGCAAGCACCGCCGCGAGAGGAATATCCTGCCTAAAATTGTCCAGAATCCTCAAATAATCCAAAAGCACGCTTACCTCATATGTTTCAAAATAGCCTTCCCTGCTCGCCGAATATGCCGGTATTCCCTCTTTTACCAGAATATCCGCGAATTCCTTCGCCCAGCCTTTTATGCTTCTTGTCAGAATGACCATATCCCTGTACTGCGGCCGCCTGTATTCTCCGCTTTTCTTATCCAACACCCTTCCTTCTCTCAGCAGTGCTTTTATCCTTCCGGCAATCAGATAGGCTTCCTTTTCCTTTTCATCGCCGCCCGGTATCTGTTCGTCTTGTTTATCGAACAAAAGCAATTCTGTCTGATAAAGGGTATTTCCCTGCGCATCTGTCTGTGGACGATAGTCTGCTCCAGGATACAAGGCTGCGTTTTCATCGTAGGCAACGCCTCCTAACTCCTTTCTCATAATCTGTTCAAACAGAAAATTTACGCTTTCCAACACTTCGGCGCGGCTTCTAAAGTTTTTGTGCAGATCTACCCTCTGTTTTTCTCCTTCTTCTGTACTGTACGTATCATATTTTTCCATGAACAGCTCCGGTCTTGAAAGCCGGAACCGGTATATACTCTGTTTCACATCCCCTACCATAAAAAGATTGTTCTTCCCCTGTCCCATACGGGATACACTGGTCAGTATCGTCTCTTGAAGCAGATTGCTGTCCTGATACTCATCTATCATCACTTCTGCAAACTGTTCCTGGTATTCTTTCGCCGCTTCTGAAGGACACAGCGCACCATTCTTTTCTTCCGTCAGAATCGCGAGCGCAGACTGTTCCATATCGTGAAAGTCAATCACATTTCTGCTCCTTTTAGCCTCCGCAAATGCTTTTGCAAACCGGCATACCAAATCAACTAATATCTGTACGGAGCCATAAGTCTTTTGCATGTCCAGCATCTGTTCTTCTGCCGCATCATAGAAAAACATTTCTTTTAACTTGTTCACCTGCTTTTTCACACGTTCCCGCATATTTTTTACCTGTTCTTTTTTCTCTTCTGATACGGAATCATCCTTCTTAGGAGAAAGCCGTTTCCAGGCAAGCCCTTTTATTTTACCGCTAACCGCCTCGAAAGTCTCTGCCTTAAGAGCTTCTTCCAGCCCTTCTATATCGCTTTCCAGCATAGAAGCATACATATATGGCCCGTCCGCCTCCTGGCAGAGCAGCAAAGCCTGCTTTTGCGTCTCACTTATATCAAAAAGATACTTTTTCACCTGCTTTTTCGCCTTTTCAAATACTTCTGCTCCTTCTTTATTTCCTGCTTCGTCTTTGGCCGCCTCCAAATGATAGGCTTCTGTACACTCTTGGAGCCATTTTTCAGGCTGCGGATAACTGCATGCATATTCATACAGCTTTAATATCAGCTCCTCAATCTTTCTGTCGCTGCGTCCGCTGCTGTATTTTTCTGTAAATGCGAGGAAATCTTTTTCTCCTTTTTCATATTCTTCTTCCAGCAGTCTCTCTAAAATGTCCTGTTTTAAGAGCTTTAATTCTCCTTCCTCCGCGATTCGAAAGCCTGGATCCATATCTATCACGTGAAAATGTTCTCGTATAACAGACAGGCAGAAGCTGTGAATCGTTGTTATCTGGGCGCTGTGAATCAATGTTGCCTGTCTTTGCAAATGAACATTTTCCGGCTGTACTTCCAATTCTTTTTCCACTGCCTCGCGGATTCTCTCTTTCATCTCTGCGGCAGCCGCCTCTGTAAACGTCACAATCAGCAGTCTGTCCACATCTATTGGATTTTCCTGTGCAGTCAGCATTTTTATAATACGTTCTACTAAAACAGCCGTTTTTCCTGAGCCTGCTGCCGCAGAAACGAGAATATTACGATTTCTAAGCTCAATTACTTTCTGCTGTTCCTGTGTCCATGTTACGCTCATCTGTCTTTCCTCCTGCTTTTTTCATCTGCTCCAGCGCGTCTTCCTTGGAATACTTTTCCAACCTCCGGTATTCACACCCTTCTACGCGCGGATCAAAACCACAGATGCCATGATACGCACAGTAATCACATCCGGTATCTGTTCCCAGCACATAAGGGGCGGCTGTCGTCTCTCCACTTTGCATAGTTTTATAGATATGCCTCTTTAACTCTTCTGCATAATCCAAAAATAGAGAAAACTCCTCCGGAGACAATACTCTGGAATTTTTGCTTAAGCCCCCATCCTTGTTTCTTCCAATAGGGAAATAACGGGAGGTTCCTTTTAAATCATGCTCCATGTGCTCTAGAACTTCCTCATCCGCATTGATAATTCCATCCAGCTTCAGCTCTTTTAAAAGCTTTTCTTCCAGTTTTTCCTCATTTTCTTCCTTCTCCACGATCGGATCCTGCATACGGTAATAAAAAATTCCAGCAGGAATTACTTCTTTTCCTGGATTTTTCTTCTTCTCTACATCTAATGCCGCATTTAGGTATACGGGAAGCTGCAGCTGCAGCCCATGGCAAAATGCTGTAATATCAAAACTTTTCATCCCTGTCTTATAATCTGTCACCTTTACGTACACCTTAGAATCCTCTTCGCACGTATCTATCCTGTCAATTTTCCCGCTGCCGAAATTTAATTCATATCCACTGGGAACAAAATCCCCGCACTCCATCTGTTTTGTAAGAGCCCACACAGAACGCCGAATCAGCTTTTTAATACGCGTAATCAGATATTCATTCCGCGCAGAGCTGTAAAGCACCGTATTTCCATAATCCAGAATACTCTCCTCCACACTCTCTTCAACCAGCCGTCCTTTTGTTTCTTCGTCTATATCCTTCCAATTTTGGTTTCTTTCCTGCGCTTTTCTCGAAAAACGTTCCATAGAACGGTGTGCAATGTTTCCCCAGTCTAAAGCTTCAAACCGGTATTCCTCCCTCTCGGAGATCTTAAGTCCATAGGACAGAAAGTGTGCATACGCACAGGCTGCAAACTTTTCTAAGCGGGTTACACTGGGTATCTGCTTCTCTCCGTATAAAAGCCGCGCCTGTTCTTCCGTAAGTTTTTCTTTTCCATGCCGGTAAAAGGCAGCATTTAATACATTTTCTACCTCGTCCTTCTCTTCCCGAACGTACCAGCTATACAACTCCTTCCACTCTCTGTCTATCCCTGATTTCCTTTCCCGTAATCCTTCTGCCAGGCAGGAGAGCCCTGTCTTTTTTGTCAGTTCTTTTTTCAGAATTCCCTCTTCTTCCTCCATGATCTGAAGGGCCGGAAAGAGCTTTCGTATATCCTGTACCAGATATGCCGGACGCAGAGACTTTCCATCCGCTGAAGCTTTACTGTAAGAGAGAATCAGTTTTTCGGTTGGTTTCGTCAGATTCATATATAAATAAAATTTTTGTATATATGTTTTTTCCTTCGCTCCCGGAGACAAAGTAATTTTCTCTCTCTGAAGGCGTTCTCTGTCCCGTTCTGAAAGAAGTCCTCCCGCGCCGAGATTTCCCGGAAGCAGCGTGTCGTTTACCCCTGTAAAAAACAATACTTTTATATTTTTAAGCCTTGTCCGTTCCACATCTCCAATCACAACTTGATCCAGGCTTGGAGGAATAACGCCTACCTTTGCTTCTTCCAGCCCTGCATCTAAGAGCTCGCAATATTCCTTTAGCGAGATTTTCTCATCTCCCAACAGCTCTACAAATTTATCAAATAATTCCAGTGTAATCCGGTAAACCTGGGAATATTCTTTCGCCAGCGCCAGCTCTCCTGATTTCTGAAAATTCTGCTCCAGCTCTTTTAGCTTTTCCTGCATATTTTCCTGCACAAGAAATTCATATACTGCCTGTGTTATGTCTCTTACTGTCTTGCTCCTCTGTTTTAAAACAAATGTCAAATTTTCAAGCTGCTCTACAAACCGGACGCGCAGATGATTCAAGGAGGAAAGCTCCTCCTTTTGTATCAAAACCGTACACCTCGCCCACACTTCCTGCCACTTTTTCCACCCTTTTATTCCTACCGCCAGCACATAATTCTCCAGTTTATCCGTCTCTTCTTTCGTAAAATCTGTCAATCCTGTCCGCAAAAACCGGAATACACTCTCATACGTAAAGCTTTGTTCCACCATGGAAAGCAATCCTCTGATATATTCTACAAACGCATTCTGGAGGATACTCTTCTTGTGATCCATAAAAAACGGAATTTCATACGTTTGAAATGCCTTCTCTAAGTGAGATGCATATACCTCCATATCACTGCATATTACCGCCATTTCTTTGTAACGGTATCCGTCTCGACGCACAAGCCTTCTTATTCTGGCTGCCACGAACTTGGCTTCCTCCATCGGATTTCTGATTGCATGCAGACTTACTGCATCCTGCTCCTTCTCAAACCGCCTTCTAGAATAACGGAATAATTCAGCCTCCAAAAACCCGAGCGCCGGATTTTGACGGAATCGATAAATTGGTTTCTCATAAAGGGTAACCGGTTCCTCTATTTCGGTCTGATTTCTGCGCGCAATCTCTGTCAGAGAAGCAACCATCTGTTTACTCAAGGCAAAAAGCTGATATGGATGCCGGTAAATAAACGGATTTTCTCTTTGATCCATCTCTACTGTTATAAGAAGCTTCCTGCAAACGCCAAGCAGTTCTCCCAGAAGCCTGTCCTGTACGGGAGTAAAGCCGGTAAAGCCGTCCAGCGCTATGACACTATCTTTTAAAATCTTAGATTTTCTGGCCACACCACTTAATACGTCAAGCAGTTCTTCCTTCGTTATATATTTATCTGCCAGATAGCTTTCAAAGCCTTCATATACCTGACGTATATCTTGCAACTTATAGTATAAGTAACTATGCATATCCAGAGTCTCCAACAGTGAATCTAACGCTTCAACGCCAATTCCGTACTGGGTAAATTCTGAAATAACAGACTTCACTTCACTGATATACCCCTGTTTTTTTAAATTTCCTCTAAGTACCTTCAACTCCTGCTCGTAATTTCCGGCAATTTTTCTTAAGATCAGATTTTTCCCCTCATCATCCAGTATTTTTTGTCTGCCTGCTCCCATTTCTTCAAATATTCTATGTGCGAGACGCGCAAAGCTTAATACGTCGATATTCATAATCCCGCCCCGCGGATGTATGAGGCATAAATCCTTCTGCGTCTGCATTGTAAACTGCTCCGGCACAATCACCAGGTAATTCCTGTCAGGGTGCTTTATGGACTCCTTTACAATATAGTTATATAGATAATAGGATTTCCCGCTGCCTGAATTTCCGAAAATAAACTGTAATGACATAAAGACCTCCTGTACATTTTTCTGTACATAAAATAAAAATTTTAACCCATACCCTCTCTTTACAAGGACACACACCGGCGTGTACACGAACTCTCTCCTTGCCAGCTTATTATACCATAGAAACAAACCCCAGAATATTATTTTCTGTCTGCCCCCTGCTCTGCCCAAGTCCAAAAAGACACATTGACATCTCCTTTACTTCTCTGTTACTATAAAGGCGGCGTATAAAAGCAATATATTCCGTTTATTAAAAAAGAAATAGAAAAGCAGTAATTATCATTTTTATTGCTTTTTGTAAGATTGGAGATGAAAAGATGAAGAAACTTTCCTGTTAATCACATGTGTACAATAAATTCCAGGCGAAAGTCTGCCATTTTTTATTGTGCCAGCGCAGGAAAGTTCTTTCATTTATTTGGATTTACTTTGGCAGGAGTCTTGTATGCTCCTGTATAAGCTCTGTAATCGAAAGGAACCGCTGAAAGAGACTTTTCTGCGGTTCCTTTTGCTATTTTTAAGATTGGAGGTACAATTCTATGTCCGTCATACAAATAAACGAACTAACTTTTTGTTATGAAAACAGTTACAATCTTCTTTTCGATCATGTCTCCTTTCAGCTTGATATAGACTGGAAACTTGGATTTATCGGAAGAAACGGCAGAGGCAAAACAACCTTCTTAAAACTGCTGATGAAACAATATGCATACAGCGGCAGTATTCATACTTCTGAAGATTTTGCATATTTCCCATTTTCTGTGGAAAATCCTTCCGACATTACTTTCTATATACTAGAACGTTTGAATCCTGATATGGAACTATGGCAGATCTCCAAAGAGTTAAATCAGATGGGAGCATGTCCGCAAGACATTCTCTACCGTCCTTTTTGCACACTCAGCCAGGGAGAACAGACGAAGGTACTTCTCGCGGCTCTTTTTCTGAAAGAAAATACATTTCTGCTTATTGACGAACCCACGAACCATTTAGACGCGCAGGCGCGGCAGAAGGTAGCAGATTATCTTTCTTCTAAGAAAGGATTCATTCTTGTCTCCCACGATCGAGCATTTCTCGATGCCTGTATTGACCACGTACTTGTGCTCAACCGGCAAAATATAGAAGTACAAAAAGGAAATTTTTCTTCCTGGTATGCCAACAAACAGGCAGCGGATCATCTGGAAGAAGAACGAAGCGCAAAACTAAAAAAAGATATCCGAAAACTGGATATTGCAGCGAAACAGACAGCACGCTGGGCGGATAAAATAGAACAGACAAAAACCGGAACGCGCATCGCCGGCTTACGCCCTGATCGTGGATATATTGGACACCAGTCCGCCAAGATGATGAAACGGGCTAAATCGTTAGAAGCCCGTCAGCAGACTGCTTTGACTGAAAAAAGAGGGCTACTTAAAAATATAGAAAAAGTTCCCCCGCTAAAACTCAATCCGATTCCCTTCCATACAGACAGATTATTGTCCTTACAAAAGCTTACTGTCACTTATGACCAGGAACCTCTATTTACTCCACTCACGCTGGAACTCCATGCAGGAGACCGCATTGCCCTGACAGGAAAAAACGGCTGCGGTAAATCAAGTATTTTGAGGCTTCTCACCGGGGAATTAATTCCTTTTCAAGGAAACTATACTATTGCTTCCGGTTTGAAAATATCTTATGTTCCACAAGATACTTCCTTCCTAAAAGGCACTATCCCAGACTTTGCTGAAAAAGCAAATATCAATGAGGCTTTATTTAAAACGGTTCTGGCTCATTTTGGGATGCTATGCAGTCAATTTGAACAACATATGGAGGTGTTCAGTGAAGGCCAAAAGAAGAAAGTTCTGCTGGCGTCCTCCTTATGCCAGGAAGCACACCTGTTTTTATGGGATGAGCCCCTTAATTTTATTGATATTTTCTCCCGTATGCAGTTGGAAGAACTTCTGTTAAAGTACAAGCCTACACTCCTCTTCATAGAACACGACCATACCTTCACGCAAAATATTGCTACGAAAATCATACCATTATAATTAAGAAAGCTAAAAACAGACAGAATCCCATCTCATACTCTTACATGTGTACTTGATATGGATTCTGTCTGTTTCTTTTAATAATACCAGTTTAAGTCACAATTATTTTAACATTTCCAGCACAGCGCTTTTGGGTTTTGCTCCCATATCCCTTGCAATGACTTCTCCGTTTTTAATTACCACGAAAGTAGGAATACTCATCACGCTATATTTCTGTGCAATCGCCATCTCTTCATCTATATTGACCTTGCATACCTTTGCATCTGTCACTTCGTTGGAGATTTCTTCTACAACCGGCCCCATCATCTGGCATGGCCCGCACCAGTCTGCATAGAAATCAATCAATACCGGTTTATCTGACTGCATTACTTCCTGTTCAAAATTTGCCTCTGTCAATTTTATTACTGCCATATTTCTAATCCTCCTGTCTCCTCTATACTAAGGAATTTCTTTTTAAGTTTCTGACAATCTGTATGAATAGATTGCCTTTGTTATGCTCTTAGTATACCACAATATAGAAAAATGTCTGTGACAAAATCACATTTTACAGGAAATTCTTCTACTATATTTTGTCTAAACGCCTGACATCCAAAAGTTCTATTTTTCCTCTTGTCAACTTCACTAGCCCGTCCGTCTGAAACTGCTTTAAAAGTCTGGTTACTACTTCTCTTGCAGTACCTACATCTTTTGCCAGCGCCTCGTGGGTAATGGAGAATACATCCTGTTTTTCTAATGCCCGATGCTCCAAAAGGGAACCGGCAAGCCGAGATGCCACATTTGAAAATACGTACTGATGAAACAGCCACATCACATCGGAAAATTTTTCGGAAATCATTTCTACTGTGTAATCCTTCACAGCACTGTTGGCGTCATACAACTCTTTATAAACAGACTTTGGGATCGTACAGAGAATCGTATCTGTCTCCATTTCCATATCCAATTCAATATCCATTCCATTCAGCATACATGCAGCACTCAGAATACTCACATCACCCTCCAGCAGACGAAACAAAGTAATTTCCCCGCCGTTTTGCGATGTAATAAACACACGCGCCCTGCCTTGTTCGAGCACCTGGACGCCGGCACACTCTCCTCCGCCAAAATGGAGGAGCGAATGTTTCACGCAAGAAGACCTTGTCGTCTTAGAGACCAGTTTTCTTTTCTCTTTCTCTGTCAAATTTTCCCAAAACGGCAGCGCCTGCCTCAATAATTCTTCCATTACGCCTCGTCAATCGCCTTACCGATGTCCTGTCTCATATACTTATTGTCAAACTGTATCCACTCTGTCGCTTTATACGCATTTGCACGCGCCTCTTTTAAATCTTTTCCTTTAGCAGTCACACCGAGCACACGTCCGCCATTCGTCACGATTTTTCCGTTCTCTTTTTTCGTTCCCGCGTGGAAACAATAATATCCGTCCTGGCCTTTGAATTTCTCCAGACCTTCTATCTGAAAGCCTTTCTCATATTTCACCGGATACCCGTCAGAGGCAAGTACCACGCAGACAGCAGCGTTGTCCTCAAACTGGAGCTCCAGCTTATCCAGTGTACCGTCTATACATGCCTCAATTACGTCGATCATGTCATTTTTCATTCGCGGAAGTACGACCTGTGCCTCCGGATCCCCAAAACGAGCGTTATATTCCAGCACCTTCGGGCCTTCTGCCGTCAGCATAAGACCAAAGAAGATAACCCCTTTAAAGGGACGCCCTTCTGCTGCCATCGCATCTACAGTAGGCTGATAAATATATTTCTCACAAAATGCTTCTACTTCTTTTGTGTAGAACGGGCTTGGAGAAAATGTCCCCATTCCTCCGGTATTTAAACCGGTATCCCCGTCTCCGGCACGTTTATGATCCTGGGCTGAGGTCATAGTCTTGATCGTTTTTCCATCTACAAAGGAAAGAACAGATACCTCTCTCCCTGTCATAAATTCCTCGATCACCATCTCATTGCCGGCAGTTCCAAATTTCTTATCCAGCATGATCGTCTTTACGCCTTCTTTTGCCTCTTCTAAATTCTGACAGATTAATACTCCTTTTCCAAGTGCAAGGCCGTCCGCTTTCAAGACAATCGGAAATTTCGCTGTCTCCAGATACGCAAGTGCTTTCTCTGGATCTGTAAAATTTTCGTACGCCGCAGTTGGAATGTGATATTTCTTCATCAAATTTTTAGAAAATGCCTTGGAGCCCTCCAATATCGCAGCATTTTTTCTTGGGCCAAACGTGCGGATACCGGCTTTTTCCATCTCATCCACCAGCCCGCCTACCAGCGGATCGTCCATTCCCACAATACACAGATCGATTTCTTTTTCTGTTGCAAATACTACCAGCTTTTCAAATTCCATCGCTCCAATCTCTACACACTGCGCATATTCGGCGATTCCTGCATTTCCCGGGGCGCAGTATATTTCACTTACTCTCTCACTCTTTGCCACAGAATACGCAATGGCATGCTCTCTTCCTCCGCTTCCAACAATCAATACTTTCATTCGTATTCTCCTCTTACTTATATAATCACCGTTTTTTTATCTTCTACCTTCACTTTACCGTTTGCAATCAAGTCAATCGCCTGGGGAAGAATCTTCCACTCTGCCTGCTCCATCACTCTGCGCTGCAGTATCTCGGGTGTATCTTCCGGCAGCACTTCCACTGCCTTTTGCAAGAGAATCGGCCCCGTATCTGTCCCTTCGTCCACAAAATGTACCGTTGCTCCGGCAACCTTTACACCACGTGCAAGTGCAGCCTCATGTACCTTCAGTCCGTAAAAGCCTGTACCACAAAAAGAAGGAATTAAAGACGGATGAATATTAATCATACGGTTTGCATACTTCGCTGTCATCTTAGGCGGAATCACGACCAGGAATCCTGCAAGTACAATCAAATCTGGTGAAAATGCATCCACCGTCTTTAGCAGTTCCTCATTAAAGCTTTCCCTGGATGCATACTCCTTCGGAGAAACACATATATTTGCTATCCCGTTTATTCTGGCACGTTCCAGAGCATGGGCATTTCTATTGTTGCTGATAACTCCTGCAATCTCCGTATTGGAAATCGTACCGTCTTTTACACCGTCGATAATTGCCTGCAGGTTTGTCCCTCCGCCGGACACCATCACGACAATTCTTAACATAAGGTAACTCCTTTTTCTCCCGCTTCGATCTGTCCAACTACATAGGGCATCTCTCCTGCTGCTTCTACTGCTGCCATTGCTTTTTTTACATCTGCCGCGTCTACTGCCAGCACCATACCAAGCCCCATATTGAATGTATTATACATCATATGCTCTTCAATGTCTCCGTCTACAGACAGCATCTGGAAAATAGGCGGAATCGGATAGCTGTCCTTTTTTATCACCGCACGAGTCCCCTCTTTTAACATGCGCGGAACATTCTCATAAAATCCGCCCCCTGTAATATGGCTGCATGCTTTGATTGTCACACCGGCATCTTTTATACTTCTCAATGCTTTTACATAGATTTTCGTCGGAGCAAGCAGCGCTTCTCCCAACGTACAGCCCAAGCTGTCATAATATGTATCCAGCGCTTCTCTTTTCATGTTAAACACTTTTCTGACAAGGGAAAAACCATTGCTGTGCACACCGGAGGAAGCCATGCCAATCAAAACATCTCCTGGTTTTAAGTCCTTCCCTGTTATTAAATCCTTCTCATCCACCACACCGACTGCAAATCCCGCAAGATCATACTCATCTTCCGGATAAAAGCCTGGCATTTCCGCTGTTTCTCCTCCGATCAGGGCAGCATTTGACTGCTTGCAGCCCTCCGCGACACCGCTGACGATCGTCGCGATTTTTTCAGGTTCATTTTTTCCACATGCAATGTAATCCAGGAAAAACACCGGTTCTCCTCCTGCGCATGCAATATCATTGACACACATTGCTACACAGTCAATTCCTATCGTATCATGCTTTTCTAAAATAAACGCCAGCTTTAACTTTGTGCCAACTCCGTCTGTGCCAGACACAAGTGTTGGCTTTTCCATATTTTTAAACTTTTCCATTGAAAAAGCTCCGGAAAACCCTCCCAGATTCGTCAAAACCTCCGGACGCATGGTTTCCTGTACATGCTTTTTCATTAATTCTACCGATTTATAGCCTGCTTCTATATCCACACCCGCATTTTTATAATCCATACCGCTTATCTCCTATTTTCTGTTCAGATATTCTTCATATCCAAGTTCATTTAATTTATCTGCTTTTCCCTGTACGGTCTCTTTCATTTCCTGAGAATACGCTTTTAATTTATTTAAGATCCCTTCATCTGAAGTGGCAAGAATCTTTGCCGCAAGTATCGCCGCATTCATTCCTCCGTCAATGGCAACCGTTGCAACCGGAATTCCCGGCGGCATCTGTACAATCG
Source organism: Mediterraneibacter flintii (assembly GCF_055387595.1). Taxonomy (NCBI): domain Bacteria; kingdom Bacillati; phylum Bacillota; class Clostridia; order Lachnospirales; family Lachnospiraceae; genus Mediterraneibacter; species Mediterraneibacter flintii. Next base: position 1,214,654 of record NZ_AP031405.1, on the reverse strand, counting down.
AATATAGCGCGTCCACTCCGTCTAAGTTTTTTCCAGACATTGGCACGCCGATAACCGGCATTGGAAAAAGCGCTGCGCACATTCCCGGAAGATGCGCTGCCATACCTGCTCCGGCGATAATTACTTTGATTCCTTTTCCTTCTGCCGCCTTCGCCCAATCAAAAAATACGTCCGGCATACGGTGTGCAGAGATAATTGTCATTTCATAATCAATCCCCAGCTTCTCAAGCATGGAAGCAGCCTTGCTCATCACCTTTAAATCAGAGTCACTGCCCATTACAATTCCTACTTTTGGCATTTGGTTACCACCTTTCTTTACTTTCTTGACAAGAACGCAAAACATATAAAACGCCTGCTTCTTATCCGAACAGAATCCTTTGTATTTATTATAATTCCTTATCAAGCGGTTCATTGAGAACTTTTGTCCCTTCCAGCACAAACCGCCCATCCTTTAATAGTATAATCGTTTTCCCTTCTTTTGTCACTACACTTATTTCTTCTAACTCTTCATAAGGTATAGTTATATCTGTATGGCACTGAAAGTATGCTTTCTGTACATCCTCTTTGCGCAAAATCGAGACAGAATTGTCTTTTGCTACAATCTCCTTGCCATTTGGATTATAGACACGAATGTCCTCACTCCAACTGTAGCATGTGTCTCCCACCGCAAAATGCGGGCCTGTTTTTTCTGCAATCAGAATCGGCATCTTCTCCTCTATTCCGTATTTCCTGGCCGCCACATATGCCGTAGTATTTGTGCCAATGGCAAACTCACCGAGTGGCAGACTGTCGTGGCTGTGGAGTATATTATCATAGATGTATTCTCTGTTCTCTTCTTCAGAATCGAAATTCTTACAAGTATAGTCTGTCACCCGCCCTTCCTTAAATTCCAGCCTCAAATCCTTGTACTGCAGACCGTTTAAATAAACCTTACTTACATATAGGACTCCTTCGGTTCCCTCTAAAACCGGAGAAGTAAACACCTCTCCCACAGGAATATTGACATCCGCAACACAGTTTTCAAATATGGTTTCTCTCTTCTTATCTTTCAATGGATACAGTTGGATTTTTATATCTGTCTGGTTCTTCCCTTTTCCAGTCACATGGACATATTCACCTTCGTCCAACGCATCAATCAACGTCTGCTGTACTCTCTCATAGAGAGCCGCGTCCAATGTGTTAATACGGATGACCTCGTCAAAGATTTCCTCATACTTCTCCCCGATTTCCGGAACGGGATAGGCGATAATCGTAAAACTGCGTTCCTCTCCCTTAATATACTGGTTCGTGATCTGTCCGGATTTACTGTCATAGGCAAGAGAATTTTTACGCTGTTTTTCGCTGTAGGAAGGCGCTTCTTTTTTTGCCTCTGGTGAAAATGGAGTCTCTCCAAAAATCTCCATAACTGCCGGCCCCGCAAAGCAAGCCGCCTGTTCCTTATTTTTCTCATACGTATCCTTAAGCACATCCAGCTTACGTTCCATATACCGTTTGTCCATAAACAATGCCTGATCCATACGGTGATCGTAATCATACTGTTTATTTGCAGTACTTCCGTAATACCCGATTTTATACTGTTCCTTCTTCGTAATCACACTGGAAGCTGCCCTGTAAATAACTGGTTTTAACCCCATTTCTGCAAAATTCTGGACAGCCTGCCTTATTACCCTCTCAAAGCCAAGTGTATAACGAATATTCACAACGGACTTTTTTGACAAATCCTTTCCTGTATTGATAAAGCCTATTCGATACCCCTCTGTAAATACATCTGCCATCTTCTGGATAGTCTCTTCTGGAAGCGCACGCAGATGTTTTGCAGTCTGAAGTTCATTCTCTGTAATGTACTCCCCAAAGCAATACAGATATTTATCACTTTCCAGATCTGCTTTTTCAATCCATTCTGCTGCGAAGGATTCCTCTGGATAAAGCTGCTCCTCAATCCGTTCCTTTAAAAATACGTCACAGTAATCACTGGCATACCAATATAAAATATCTCGTATCGTCTTATAGTCCGGCTCCTTTTCCTCCTCAAAGCAATGATATACTTCTAAAAACAGCTCATTTAAAATCGTCAGATAATCCATTCGGTTCTCAAAGGCGTACGGAATCCCTGCACGAAATTCCGCATATAGACAGCCTAACAGCACTCCCAGCTCTTCCCCCAGCTTTTCGGAGGCATACGTCGGATTTGCGTAGCTTTTCCCGTAAGCCTTTCCGACAATATCTGCATATAATGTATCATTTATCTCTTTCATATCTGAAATTTCCATTGAAGAAAACGCTCCGCTTTCCACTTTTCGCCGAACCGCCTCCAGTTCCAGCAGAAATGCTGCCATCATCTGAAAATACGGACAGTACTTCTCCCCTGTTGTTTCCTCTGTCACAATCGTTTTCAGTCTGTCTGTCGATAACTGATGTCGTTCTTTATATGCTTCATTTTTTTTTGCCTGCCGCACAAACCATTCCATTTATCTCAATCCTCCTATAAATATCATAAGCAGAAATACTAAAATTAACATATTTCCCACTATACCTATTTTACAGGTAATATAATTTTTTTCTCTCTCCCTTAAGCCTTTCATTCCTGCCCTTACTCCAAGGATACCCAGAACAATAGATAAAATTCCAAGCCCTCCAATAAATCCCGCCGTTTTCCCACTCATTAAAAAAGAGATAAGAATACAGGCGGCTACTATCAAGACTGCTGCAAGGACATAAAAACAGGAATATACGCCCATCCTGGAGTGTTTCAGTTTTGCCTGTCCGTATTTCCTTGTTCCTCTCTTTTTCCTCTCTCGTTCCTTCTGTCTGTCTTTAGTGCTTTTTTCGTTTCCGAACATACTGTTTTCTCCTTATTCCATTGCAGATTATAAATAAAATATATCCGACAATGCCTCCTGTCGTATTCAGCAGAAGATCATCGACATCAAAACTCCCTACTTTCGAAAATAGCTGAAAAATCTCTACACAAAGGCTTAAACCTAAGCTGTATACAAATGTCTTTGACAAGCCTCTGGATTTGCTCGCCATTGAAATAAAGAAACCATATGGAACAAAAATCAAGATGTTGCCAAACAGGTTTGTAAATACTGCAAATGCTCCCAATGTTTCTCTATATATAATAAACCGCTTTATCTCTTTAAATAATACCAGATTATAACTATATTCCTGCAGCACTCCTGTCCTTCCATACCAATCTGAAAAGATTAAGAAATACAATAAAAATATAAGATACAGCACAAACAGTATCTTTCCGAGTGCCCGAATTTTTTTAATATGCTGCCTGCTCAAAAATACTACTCCTTCTTGTAATGCCAAATCTCCTGTTTATTCTAAATATAAGGTATAAAAGGGGATGTGCAAACATCCCCTTTTTTATACTGTATGTCCTCTTTGAAACAGACATATCTAAAATGTAATTTCTTTCTTATCTTTAAGCAGGCGAGCCCCATTTACAATCGTCAGTATCCCTGCCGCTATTCCTGTAACCATTATAATAATTCCCAAAGCAATATTCCCTGCTCCTGTACTGCGCATTGTACGGTACGCTTTTTCCATAAACCTGCCTCCTTATTTTACTCCATATATTTTATAATATGAATCGATCGCCGCTTTTAATGTATCATCAATCACAATTTTTCCGTTGCACGGTTTATTATAGAGATGTGCTACAACCTCCTCCATTGTTACAATTGCATTTGTATCAAAACCGTACAACTCTTTCACTTCCTCAAGTGCGCTCTTTTCTCCGCCTTTTCCTACTTCCATACGGTTTAAGGAAACCATAAGCCCAACGATTTCCACATCCGCTGCTCCTCTTACCTTCGGAACCGTCTCTTCCATAGATTTTCCGGAAGTTGTAACATCTTCAATCATTACAACTCTGTCCCCATCCTGAAGCTTACTGCCTAGAAAACTCCCTTTATCTGCACCATGATCCTTTTCTTCTTTACGGTCAGAACAATAGCGGATTTCTTTTCCATATAATTCACTGTATGCAACTGCTGTCACCACACTGATCGGAATCCCTTTATATGCCGGCCCAAATAAAACATTGAAGTCATCCCCATATACGTCATGGATCGCCTTTGCATAGTATTCCCCCAGTTTCTTTAACTGCGAACCAGTAACATAAGCACCTGCATTCATAAAAAACGGTGACTTTCTGCCACTCTTCAACGTAAATTCACCGAATTTCAGTACATCACTTTCTACCATAAATTCGATAAATTCTTTTTTGTACTGTTCCATATTTAACCTCCTGTATTTACAGGCTTTTGTAAGCCTTTCTATCTTAACTAACAAACCGGTATCAGCTTTCTCCACACCGTTTTTTTGATACGGTTACCCCGCGTCTTATAAAAAGAACTGTGAAATCTTTTCAATTTTACCACAATTTCCTGTTTATTTCAATCGAGGAACGCTCTCAAAGTTTCACACATAGGATGGCTTAAAACCAGCGCTGACAATACGCTCGTTATTCCCCACGGCAGGATACTATAGGTATCTCCCGTGCATACGGCGGTCTGCGCGCCGTTTTCTTTGGACGGCTCTGTCGGATTTGCAAGGTCAGCAGGCTGTGCCGGTTCTGACGGTGTTTCCTTCGCCTTGACTGTAAATTCCCTTACCGCTTCCCTTATATTGAACAAAAACAGTATATCCGGATTTGGCTCCAAGTCAGAAAATGTATTGCTTGCCTGCCAGTTGCCGTCGTCTAATCTATATTGTACTGCACCATATGCTTCTTTATGATTTGTCAAATTCACGGTGATAGCAGTAGCTGTCTGTGTTGTAGTAAAAATCAGAAGGGGAGCAAGTTGGTTTATTACAAATCCTTCATCAGCGTTCTATTTTGCTTTATAAGTATCATTAAAAGTAGTCAGGTCATGTTCTTTTCCTGTCAAATAGAGATAAAAAGTTGTATCTCCGTCAGAGTGGTTGCCTGCTCTTGCGAATATTTTACTACTATCTACTGTCACTTCATTAATGCCGTTCTGATTTGTTAGCTTGGCAACATAAACATTATTTCCGTTACCGTCAGTTAGTGTTGGGCTGATATTGCTTGCGGTTAGAACGCCTGTACCTCCAATTGTTCCGCTACGCTGATTGTATTGGAAGTTTTTTCACCTGTATCGTTAATGATATAAGCGCTGTTCTCTTTAATGGTTACATCTCCGTTATTGAGGCTAATTTCAGCTCTATTCTCAAGAAGAACGGTATTCTCCTGTTTTTCTTCTCCTAATCCAACAGATAGAACACATATCCGCAGTCGCAATTAAGCAAAGCAAGAAAGAACCGTTGGCAAGAAATTTCTGAACTCGTGGGAAACCTCCTAAAATTTAACTACGCAATGCAATTCATGATGACACTAATCATCATTTCTTTTTCTTCTGGTTTCGATTCTGCTATCATAATTGTCAGAGCTACCAGTGTATGATCCTCTATCAATTTCTCACCTTCCTTAAACAATACGCCGTTCTTGTCCAAAAAGTACAAGAACATAGTGGCCGCAATCCGTTTATTTCCATCTGAAAAGCTATGGTTTTTTGTAATGAAATATAAAAGATTTGCAGCTTTTTCTTCTAAAGACGGATAAACATCCTCTCCTCCAAAACTTTGATAAATATTTCCAATGCTGCCTTTAAAAGAATCATCCTTTTCATTTCCGAAAACGCACGAATCCACATTATATTTCATTGTGTCAATAATCTTCCTGCATTCCTCATAAGATAACACATATACTGCTTTATTTCCGGATGGACGATTCATCGTCTGGTGATCATAATCATCCAACAGTTCCAGTGCAAGGCTGTATTTTTCAATAACCGACAACACCTGTTTTGCATCAAGACTATTTTCCGTCCGTTTCATAATCCGTATCACCTCTCCAAGCTGTGTCATACGATTATGATTGACCGCATATCCTCGTAATATGTACTGTTTAAGAACTGAATTGGCCCATTTCCGAAAGGCCGTGCCTCGTTTGGATTTTACACGATAGCCTACGGAAATAACCATATCTAAATTATAATACTCAATATCTCGCATTACATATCTGTCGCCTTCCTTTTGAACTGTCGCAAATTTTGCGACAGTTGAATCATCCAGTTCTTCTTTTAATGCATTTCCTATGTGTTTACCTATTGTTTTGACATCTCGTTCAAATAATTCTGCCATCTGATTTCGATTCAACCATACAGTATCCTGATCGGGAGATACAGGAACTTCTAATTTTATGCCATCATCTTCAAATAAAACAATCTCTTGTCTTTCCTCGTTTACCATATAGTTATTTCTCCTAAATTTCATCTTATCATATGTTAATTTCATTTGCAGTTTCAGAATCTCCAGTGGGGAACAGCGGTCAATCTCAAGGATGATGTTATTGGAGCTCTTCTTATGTTTTGTCGGCTTTCGTTTTCTGTTTTCCTCAATGACCTTACGGACTTTGTTCACTCCTTCAATTACAAATATTCTGGCAGTCCCGAGTCGTATTTGGGGCCATACCCGTTTTCGAACAAAAACGTATTATACTTTGCGTAAAGGGTATCTATAGTATCTGGCAGACCGGCAAGATGATAGTTGAAGCTGCCGCACCAGATGAACGTAATCTGTTCGCATTTGCCTCGATTTCTGTTCCGTCAATGCAGAGCTCTTTTAGCGTAACAAGGCCTTTTCCTAAATAACATAAAATTTTACACAGGTTTTCTCATTCTATAAAAGAATGACTCATAATATAGAATTCTTCCTGGCTCGGCTGAACTCTTTTTTCCAGTTTTTCCAATGTATCATCATATTTTTTTGCTTCTTCCTCTTTCACTGCCATTACAGGACTGTCGTAATAAAACCATTGTCTCCCGTCCAGCGCATTGGGAATCAATTCTTTTGCCATCATTGCCGCCGGATATTTCCCGCCTTCCACACAGATATTATACTTTTTGCAGCTTTTAAATCCACGACTTACATAATTGGCAGGACTCCCAAATATAACTATCACATCATAACCAAGTGACACTGCTTTCTCAAAAGAATATTCCATAAGCATTTTCCCGTATCCCCTTCTCTGATACTCTGGAACAATACTGACAGGCCCAAAGGTAAGAATCTCCTTCTCCTTTCCATTTCTATCCACCAGTTTTGCCTTTGTATACATGATATTCCCTATAATTTGTCCGTCCAGCTCAAGCACAAAGTCCAGCTCCGCTATAAAATCTTCGTGTCCGCGCATAATGTGGACCAAATAGTGCTCTATACAGCCTGGAATATAAAGATTATAAAAAGCCCGTCTTGTAATATCCTCCACTATTTTATAGTCTGCCTCTTTTTCATTTCGTATATTTATCATGTCAGATTCACCTTTCCTATTGCATAGTTCTGTCCTTTCAGGTCAGTCATATGCTGCTCTATTCTGTCTGTGATTCATTACCAAAAGATGCAGGCTGCACGCAGCAGTCTGCATCTCTTATTATCCGTCGAATATTTATATAGCTTGCTATAATCTTCTTTATCTTTTTGCCTCAATTGCACTGCTGATGTCCTTCACCATCGCCTCTACCGCTGCCCTGGAAGCATCTCCAAAGTTCTGCGCGCCATATTTTGCATATGCTTCCTGCTTATACGCTGCAATGATACCACGAGAAGAATTTACGATTGCTCCAAGACCGTCCGCATTGAAAAAGTGTACTAAATCTTTTCCCTGTCCGCCCTGAGCGCCATATCCTGGAACTAAGATATACGCTTTTGGCATAATCTCTCGCAGAACTTTTCCCAATTCAGGATAGGTTGCACCTACAACAGCGCCGATATAGCTGTATGCATCACCCATGCATTCTTCTCCCCACTCCGCTACTTTCTCTCCAACTAACTCATAAAGCGGACGTCCTTCTATCAGGCGATCCTGAAACTCCCCGCTGGAAGGATTAGACGTCTTCACCAAAATAAACAGACCTTTCTTTTCCTTTTTACACACGTCAACAAACGGGTTCACGCCGTCTGAACCAAGGTACGGATTCACAGTCACAAAATCTTCCCCGAACGGAGTAAATTCGTTTCCTCTTATGTTTACCCTGCCCAGGTGCCCTGTCGCATAAGCGGCAGAAGTAGAGCCTATATCCCCTCTTTTTATATCTCCGATCACAACCAGATCCTTTGATTTACAATAGTCTACTGTTTTCTTAAATACTTCCATACCTGGAATTCCAAACTGTTCATACATAGCAATCTGGGGCTTTACTGCCGGTATCAAATCATATGTCTTATCAATGATTTCTTTATTAAATTGCCATACTGCCTGTGCAGCACCCTCAAGAGTCTCTCCAAATTCTGCAAATGCAGCTTCCTGTATATGCTCTGGAATATAATTCAACATCGGATCCAGCCCGACTACAATCGGCGCTCCCGTCTTTTTAATCTTTTCCACTAATTTGTTAATCATGCTTTTTCCTCTTTCTCTTTATGTTTTTGGTGCTTTTTGCAGCACAAAATTACTTATTTATTATCATAACATAAAATTGTCTGATATTGCACATATTATATTCAAGATAATTCAAATGCTCCTGTGTAAAGCTGATAGTATTTGCCTCGTTTTTCAATTAATTCCTCATGGCTTCCTCTCTCTATGATTCTACCCAGCTCCAATACCATAATCACATCTGAATTCTGAACAGTAGACAATCTGTGTGCAATCACGAATACAGTTCTTCCCTGCATCAGAGAATCCATTCCCCTCTGTACAATCGCCTCCGTTCGGGTATCTATAGACGAAGTCGCTTCATCCAGTATCATAACTGGCGGATCTGCCACCGCGGCACGTGCAATGGAAATCAACTGCCTCTGTCCCTGAGAGAGTCCACTTCCATCACCGGAGAGCACTGTGTCATACCCATCCGGCAGCATGCGGATAAAGCTGTCTGCATTGGCAAGCTTTGCCGCTGCAATACACTCCTCCTCTGTGGCATCCAGCTTCCCGTATCTGAGATTTTCCATCACAGTTCCAGTAAATAAATTTACATCCTGAAGTACAATTCCAAGAGAACGCCTCAAATCGGATTTTCTGATTTTGTTGATATTAATGCCGTCATATCGGATTTTGCCGTCCGCAATGTCATAAAAACGGTTAATCAGATTCGTAATCGTTGTCTTACCTGCACCGGTAGCGCCTACAAATGCCACCTTCTGTCCTGGCTTCGCATACAAGGTAATGTTGTGCAGTACCACTTTATTTTCTTCGTAGCCAAAGTCTACATCGAACATCTGCACTTCACCTTTTAATTCCGTATAAGTCAGAGTTCCGTCCTCATGTGGATGCTTCCACGCCCATAATCCTGTCCGTTTATCTGCCTCCATCAAAATACCATCTTTATATTGCGCATTTACCAATGTCACATAACCGTTATCTTGTTCGCTCACTTCATCAATAAGCTCAAAGATACGTTTTGCCCCTGCCAGTGCCATTATAATTGCGCTTAACTGCTGGGAAACCTGCCCGAGAGGCTGGATAAAGCTGCGGGATAACTGTAAAAAGGAAGCAATCATTCCAAGAGAAAGAACTCCAAGCCCTGTCAGGCTGACATTCACTAGTCCTGCAATTCCCATTGCTCCTCCTACTATGGCGACCATCACATACAGCACATAGCCTAAATTATTCATCGCTGGCATCAAAATATTTGCATAAGTAAATGCCTTAGACGATTGTTCGCAAAGCGCTTCATTTTTTGCATTAAATTTCTCTTTTGCTTTCTCTTCATAGCAAAAAACCTTTACAACTTTCTGCCCGTTAATCATTTCTTCAATATAGCCGTTGACCTCCCCGATCGCCTCCTGTTGGCGTACAAAATATTTCCCGCTTTTTCCTGCAATCCCAGAAACAACTTTCATAATTACTACAATCAGAATGACTACAAATAAGGTTAGCCATATACTGATCGAAAGCATTGCAAAAAATACGGCTACAATCGTAATAATAGAAGAAAAAAGCTGCGGAACACTCTGAGAAATCATCTGCCTCAAAGTATCTGTATCATTTGTATAATGGCTCATTACATCCCCATGGGAATGTGTATCAAAATATTTAATCGGTAATGTCTGCATATGGGAGAACATTTCATCTCTGATCTCTTTTAAAATCCCCTGCGATATTACCGCCATTGTCCGGCTGTAAAATAAAGACGCCAGTATCCCAATTAAATAAATTCCCGCCAGTATTATCAATACGTGAAACAAGGCGGAAAATCCTGGTGAAGCGTCCGAAAGAAGCGGCGTGATATAGTCGTCTATAAGCACCTGTAAAAACAAGGACGCCGCCACCATTGCACCTGCATTTAAGGCAATACAGATCAATACAAATATGAAACGTTTTTTATAGTCCTTCAGATATGACATAAGACGTTTTAATGTCTTTAAATCTAACTGCTGTCCTTTGTTCTTATTCATCCTTGCCGCCTCCTTTCTGCTGTGATTCGTATACTTCACGATAAATTGCATTATTTTTGACCAGCTCTTCGTGGGTACCGATACCACTGATTTTTCCATCATCCATCACAATAATTCTGTCCGCATCCTGTACAGAGGATATTCTCTGTGCAATAATGATTTTTGTCGTATGCGGAATTTCTTCGAGAAATGCTTTTCTTATCATGGCATCTGTCTTTGTATCCACAGCACTCGTAGAATCATCTAAAATCAATATTTTCGGTTTTTTTAGAAGCGCCCTTGCTATACACAGTCTTTGCTTCTGTCCTCCCGAAACATTTGTGCCTCCCTGCTCAATATATGTGTCATATCCATCAGGGAAACCTGCTATAAAATCATCTGCCTGAGACAGCTTACATGCATGCCTGATTTCTTCCTCTGTAGCATGCTCATTTCCCCATCTCAAATTTTCCTTGATTGTACCAGAAAACAGTTCATTTTTTTGCAGCACCATGGCCACATTGTCCCTCAGAACTTCCAGATCATACTCTCTGACGTCTCTTCCTCCAACTTTTAGCTCTCCTTCTGTCACATCATACAGGCGAGGAATCAACTGTACTAATGTAGATTTGGAAGTTCCGGTTCCCCCGATAATTCCTATCGTTTCTCCGGATGAAATTTTTAAATGTATATCATCCAGGCATTTTTTATGCGCCTTATTCGAGTAACTAAATGAAACATGTTCAAATTCGATTGAGCCGTCCGGCACCTCCATTACTGGATTGCTGCCATTTTTCAAATCACTTTCTTCTGTCAGCACCTCCGCAATTCTTTCTGCCGATGCTTTGGACATAACAATCATAACAAATACCATAGAAAGCATCATCAAGCTCATTAAAATCTGCATTGTGTACGTAATCAGACTCATCAATTCTCCTGTACTTAAACCAGTGTTTGGATTTCCGCCGCTTGATACAATCGCCTTCGCGCCAAACCAAGACAGCAGAATCAGACAGACATACATACAGAACTGCATAAGAGGCATATTAAATGCAAGCATTTTTTCTGCTTTAGAAAAATCTTTATATATCTGTGCAGAAATACTTCCAAATTTCTCCCGTTCGTAATCTTCTCTCACAAATGATTTGACAACCCGAATCCCTCTCAGATTCTCCTGTACAACATTGTTCAGCTTATCATATGTTTTAAATACCCTTTTAAAAATCGGATGCACACGTGTCATAATTACATACAGTCCGATACCAAGAATTGGAATACATCCTACGAATATTAAAGAAAGCTGCGCGTCTACCTTAAAGGCACAAAACAAAGAAAATACCAGCATAAATGGAGAACGTATCGCCATTCGGATAATCATCTGATATGCCATCTGCACATTTGTCACATCTGTAGTCAGTCTTGTCACAAGACTAGATGTAGAAAATTTATCAATATTTGAAAACGAAAAATTCTGCACATTATAGTACATATCTTTTCTTAGGTTTTTCGCAAATCCTGCTGAAGCGTATGCTGCTGCCTTTCCAGCCCCGACTCCAAAAAAGAGGGATAAAAAAGCTGCCACTAAAAGCGCCAGTCCCATCTTCCATATATATCCCATATCCCCTTTTTCAATTCCATAATCAATCAAATTTGCCATCAGAAGCGGAATAACTACTTCCATTACCACTTCCAGTGCAACCAGAATCGGCGCTTGAATGGATTCTTTTTTATATTCTCGTATACTCCTGGATAAAATTTTTACCATAGCTGCTCCTCCTGTTCTACATTTTTCTTCAGCCTTTCCAAGTAAGAATAAAATTGTTTCAGTTCTTCTTTCGAAAATCCTTTAATTATCTGTCTTTCAATCCGTTCGTGTCCTTCCTCCATCTCCTCTGCCATCTTTATTGCTTTTTCTGTCAATACCAGCTTCTTCAATCGTGCATCTGTATGCACATTTTCGCGGACAATCAGCCCTTTTTCAACCATCAGGTTTACAACCTTAGACGCCGTAGAACGGGTCACATGAAATTCTGATTCCAGATCTTTTTGATAGATGTCCTTCTCTCTATTTTCCCACAGATAGCCAATAATCCATCCATTAGATCCAGTCACTTGAACGAGACGTTCCTTATTTATACTGTTGTCAATAAACCTTTTGATTAAATTATCCAGGGCTCTTATCTCCATACCCACATATTTTTTCTTCATTTCTTCTCCTAGTTCAGCAGATCGCATTTTTCGCTTATTTTGTTGTATATCAAACTGTACGAAATCAAACTGTTTGACATACAACATTTTAAAACCATAAATAATAAATGTCAAGAGAAAAAATTATAAAGTTAATTGACGAAAACGATCCGCGCAAGAGGGAGTGTATTGCAACGTTCGTCAGGGCTTCGCCGGAATTCCTCACTTTTGCAACACACTCCCTCGCTTACACTTTCGCCAGCTTAAATTTATATATTACATTCCATACTGAAAAATACATCTTCTTCTATCTCTCTGAAACCGTTTTTCTTATAAAACTCATATGCCGAAGCTGTCCTTTTCGTACGCAAGGTTATTTTCTTATAGTTCTTTTTTCTGCCATATGCTCTTAACATTTTTAAAAATAAGGAACCCGCACCTTTTCCCTGGCAGGAGGAGCGAATACAAAAATCATCTATACAGTATTCTGTTCCATTAAACCAATGTTTCAACCTGCCTAATGACACTCCTACTAATTCATTCCCTTCATACAGTCCCAATGCCAAAGAATTTACGTTCCCTATTACGTCCAAAATATAAAGATGAAATATTTCTTCATCATCCCAATTATCATACCAGGGATCAACTGCAAACGCATCTTTTATTATCTCCATAATTTCTTTTTCATTCTGCATATTCAATTGTCTGATTTCCATTTCATAAATGCCTCCTTATCACATGTATATCATTTAGAAATATTGTACTTCATCTATCTTATTTGGAATGTTTTTATTATAGCATAATACATACAGAACTTCTTTCATTTTCTATGGCTGAAAAACTATGTTAAAAATTAAATTTAGGGGTTTACAAAATAGTTCGATTATGATAAGATATTTTCTGTCGGGCGGAAGTGGCGGAATGGCAGACGCGCTAGATTCAGGTTCTAGTGGGAGTTAATCCTGTGAGAGTTCAAGTCTCTTCTTCCGCATTTCATCAATAAAGTGATATGCTTTTTATAGTAGATATTAAAAATCCTAATTCTTTTTTAAAGAATTAGGATTTTTTGTACAAATAGCAATATAAAAATTCCTTAACTCGTCATTAGACTTCGCTGCCCCGCTGTTTTCTCTTTTGTATCTGTGATTATCATTCCCTCTTGCACATTCGTCATGCCTTTTGCCTATGTGATTTAACTCTTATAATTCCGGTTCCTGCAATACATAACAGTCCGCCATAGAGCAATATACTCCACATACTATTCTCATCCCCTGTATGCGGGGATTTTTTTGTTTCCTTGTCCTTTATAGAATCAGCGGTCTGCACCAGAGTCTCTTTCTGTGCGTCTCCGCCGCCGTCATTGCCACTCTCCTGTGGATTTGTTTCATCTGGAGCGCCTTCTACCGCAAAAGCAGTCTTCTTTTCTATCGTCTGCGCAGTTGTCCAGCCTCCGTCAGACTCCTCATAAATCTGATAGTCAAATTCTACGGTGAGCACATACTCCCCTGGCTCAAGTCCTTCTGTTGTCTCCTCTATCGTAAAAGGACCGTCCTCCTGCCAGAACCCGTTCCTTATCCCAGCCGTATCCTTTGTAATCTCCCATCTGGCCGGAAGGTAACGGACAGCACCTTCGCCCGGTGCGTCATTGTCCAAGCCCGAACCTTCTGCCTCCACACGAATCACACTGTCTTTTGCATAGCTCTGCCCCTGTTCCATACCCTTTATCCCGTATCCTGCGCCCTCGAGGGTAACCGGAGAGTCAGTTTTTAAAATTACCGGATTCGTCAGGAATATCCGCCCTTCTATCACCGCTTCCTGTACAGACTCTTCTCCTAACCACTCTGCTCCCGGCACCCCTTCTTCTTTCGCCATATCCGTAAGGCAGCTCAGCACTTCCGGAAGATACTGCGCCAACAGGCCATCTGCCAGCGGAGCATATTGCGGCGGCAGGCTATCTGCATTTGTTCCGCCAAAAATGGTATTTCTGTTCAACTGTTCCACACGTATCCCAAATGAGAGCGCTTCATCAAAGAAAACGGGATCCTCCGCCAGTTCTATCTTCACACAGCCGATTCCGTATTCTTCAAGCCTCTCGTCCACTACGTAGGAAATACTTTCCACCTGCTCTTTTCCGCTTACTATCTCAAACGAAACCTCGCGGGAAGATGGCACTCCGTTCAACTGCTCTGCCGCTTCCTGAGCGAATATGTCAAACAGATTCATCATTTTCCAAACCCTTCCGTAATCTGTACCGCTTTTTACATCCCAGTCCAACAGTGGTATATAGACAGTCCCTCCCGGACGGTACGCATTCATGTCCTCCACCAGTTCCCCTGTTTCTTCATTCAGACGGTACAGCATAATGGTTTCCGGTACGGCCAGTTCTGTGTCCGCGTCTTTTAACGTAATTTCCATATCCCATATGCCTTCTATTTCGTCAGAAGGCGCTATCCGCACACCCGAGCCGTCAGAAAATTCCAAATCCAAATCCCAATTCTCGTCATCTACGCCCGAATTTTCTGTATTCTTAGTTTCGCCCCCCCCAGTGTTCTGAAACTGTTCTGTAGACAGGCCAACCTGTTCGCCTGCCCCTTCTTCCGTATACGGCGCTGCGAAAGCCGCTACAGTCTGCGCGCCCATTATGCCAATTGCCAGGGCAGAGGCGAAGAGTATCTTGTTCGAGCGTTTCATTTATGTATTCTCCTTTTCTTTTTTACTGAAATCCGTCAAGAAATATTGATTTCAGTATACTTGAACTCCGCGGAAAAAGCAAGCACCTTTTCCTCTTTCCTAATCCTCCAATTCCTTACAATATTCTTCCAGATTTTTCAGCACTTTCTTATTTAGCCTCTCTGCCGCCTGTTTTGTCATACCGGAGGATTTCTTCTGGCAATTTACATTTTCATACCTTAAAAGCGTTTCCTCTCCTACGCCCATGAGAGTATCACAGAAATACCAAGTATTTTTCTTTTCCAGCCATTTTTTCAGCGCCTCTGGTTCATAGCATGGGCTGAGCGCCGTATTAAACAGGATTTTATTCTCCCCCATCTGTTCGAACTCTTTTTCATAGAGAAGTGTAACATTCTTACTTAGGCAGCTGCAGATTACATTACAGCCTGTAAGCAGTTCCTCCAAATTGCAGTATGTATATCCGTTTTTCGTCTCTATTTCTTCCTTTCTCGACCGGCTATAATAGTAAATATCTGCTCCTAGGAAGGAAAGCACGCGTGCTACTGCCTGTGCACTTGCTCCCATTCCCAGTATTCCTACTTTCACTCCGGATACTTCCGAGCACTCTCCCAGTAAGGGAGCATGTCCGTCCATTCCATGAAGTCTGCCGATTAGCTTTGCCGCCACATATTCTGCCACCCCTTCGTCACCGTAGTCATGGATACCCGTCACCTTTATTCCATGTGCTCTTGCATATGCAATGTCTACATTAGAACTCGTTTCTGAATATAAGCTGCAGCACATTCCAATGTATTTGACATTCGGACACGCAGATAAAATTTTTGCCCCTATGGTACGATTATAACTTACAAACACAGCGTCCGCATCTGCGATTCGCCGGATAATCTCTGCGTCATCCTCCGGTTCCGTATCATAAAACACAACCTCCTCACAATATGCCCTGACTGCTTCTTTCCCTTCCGGTAAAAAAGATACCGGTTGAATTGCCACTAATTTTTTCACCTTTTTTCTTTTCATCTCTTTTCCTCCTTTTCCTCCTCTTTTTTCTTCACTACAACATCCGACTTTAAAATATCTGCAAGAAGTCCTCTTGCCTCTTTCTTGATCTTCACCAACGGTGTTTTTGCTTTATGACACTCATTGATAAAGCCAAGAATTCCAAAACAGACGAAGCCTGCTATTTTCCGCGGAGAATACTTTAATTCCAGATTTGCTTTCTGAATTCTGCTTGTATGAAGTTCTACCGTATCCAGGACAATATTATAAAATGCAAATGCAAGATACGGGTTTCTATCCGGATTAGTGTGTTGAAAGAACTCAAACCTGTCGTAATAAATAGAGAGAATACTGTCCAATACATTAATATATCCTATCACCAAATCCCGATTGGGGTTATTCTCCTTCTGCCTGCGCCGGTAATCTATAGTACCGATCTCCGTCATATCTGCGAAAATCTCATCTACCAGTGCATACTTATCACTGTAATGGGAATAAAATGTAATACGGCTTATATCTGCCCTTTTACATAATTCTGTAATAGAAATCTGTTCAAATGGAACCTCCATGAGAAGCTCTACAAGAGTATCTTTCAGATTTCTCTTTGTCTTTCTGATACGTTTGTCTTCCATTTCCTTACATATTCTCCAATCTGTATAATTAGCTTACATTTTCAAATTATTGTTTCTTGTTATTAAATATACATTTTGCTATAATTTTAACACCTGTTAAAATAACATTCAACCTGTAAGGTTATAGAAAACTTTAATTAAAGGAAGATTGAACATGCCAAAAATTGCCATTATGACAGACAGCAACAGTGGGATTATGCCACAGGAAGGAAATGCACAGGGAATTCATGTCATTTCCATGCCCATTCTGATAGACGGGCGTACTTACTATGAGGGATATGATATTACTCCCGCAGAATTTTATGAAAAGCTTTCACAGGGCGCTTCCGTAACAACCTCACAGCCTTCGCCTGGAGAAGTCACTCAGATGTGGGATTCCTTATTAAAATCGTATGAAGAGATCGTATTTATTCCTATGTCCAGCGGACTTTCAAATTCCTGCCAGACTGCCTCTGTACTCTCACAGGAGGAGCCTTATAATGGAAAAGTACATGTCGTTGATAATCATAGAATTTCCATTACGCAGGAACAGTCCGTATACGACGCAAGGTTTCTTGCCGAATCTGGCGCCGGCGGAAAAGAAATCAAACAGCTTCTGGAAGCGGAAAGCTTAGACGCAAGTATTTATATCGCTGTTGATACACTGGAATACTTAAAAAAGGGCGGACGTATTACAGCAGCGGCAGCGGCTATAGGAACTGTGCTGAACTTAAAGCCTGTGCTCACCATACAGGGAGACAAGCTGGACGCCTGCTCTAAAACAAGGGGAATGAAGGCTGCATTTAAGGCAATGTGCAAAGAAGTACAGAAGGATTTAGATACCCGTTTTGCCGAACTGCATAAGAAAGGACTTATACAGGCTGGAATTGCAACTACGTTGATGGAAGAAGAAAAGCTCTCTTATTTTAAATATGAGATGAAACAGCATTTTCCAGATATGGAATTAAAGTCCGCGCCTCTGACAATGAGTATCGGGTGTCATACCGGCCCGGGAGCTGTAGGAATCGGTATTTTCCGCACACACCTCTAATAAAAATAACTATCGATTCCACACGTTCTTCTAGTTTTCACTTGTTTGCCGTGTAATTTTATACTATATCACCAAAAAAGACGTTTCAAAACCGAATGTCCTATCGGTTTTGAAACGTCTTTATGCTTTCGATTATTTCTACACATATCCTCCGTAGCCGCCGCCATAGCCGCCACAACACATTCCACTTCCTCCACAGCATAAGTTGCAAAGCAGGTTTGCCACGCACAATTTCACACAGCAGCTACTGTCAAAAGAGCCCGGATATCCGTACATAGACTGCCTCTGCTGGTACCATGTACCTCCTCCCTGGAGCCTGTCAAGCAACATCTGGTACTGCATATTGCCAGGCTCCAGCCGCACTGCCTCTTTTGCATGCTCTACCGCTGTCACATTGTTGCCGACACCCGCATTTGCCGACGCACTATAAAAATACCAAAGTGCACTTCTGTCCTTAATACCATCCAGCACATTTAATGCCTCTTTATAATGTCCACTCTTGATATAATTTGCTGCGGCTCTCATGTGAATGTCCGCTTCGCTTTCATTTGCCTGCTGTCCGGAAAATCCTCCATAACTGCCAAAACCACCGAAGCCTCCATAGCTGCCGAAGCCGCCTGCCCCGTAACTATTATTTTGTGAGGAATATCCTTTTTCCCTCTCATCCATAATCTGCTGATATGCCTGCTGAACCTCTTTGAACTTCGCTTCCGCCTCATCTTTATTCGGATTATTGATATTGGCATCCGGATGATACCGCCGGCTTAGCTTGCGGTATGCTTTCTTCACATCTTCGTCCGAAGCGTCCCTTTCTACGCCTAAAACACTGTATGGATCTCTCATCTTTTCTCCCTCTCATCTAAAGCCCGACAGGCTTTCAGCTCTTTTTAATAAACGTCGCACCGCACTTCGGGCAGCGTATCTCAATCCTTCCTTTTCCCTTAGGAATACGTATCTTTTGCTTACAATCCGGACATTTATATATGTGATATACCTTTCTTTGTTTCCACATACTCTTCTGACCCTTGAAAAAATTACGGATTTTAGATGTTTTTGCCAGGAATGCCTGATTTTCTCCATATCGTTTAGTAACATTCTTAGAAAACATCCGGAAATAGCAGTAAATGACAAGCAGCCATCCAAGGATATACAAAACACCTCCTGCCGCCCCGTCTGCAAACATAGCAGAGACAAATACTACTACAAGGCCTGCGACAAGCAGAAACTTAGAAAACGAATCCACTCCATATCTTCCCTGCATAAACCGTATCAATTTTTCTTTCATCTTCATCCATCCTCAATTTCTGTATACATTTCCCCTCTAGCTTTAGACAGAACTTTTCTCTATAACAGCCGCTACACTGTTAAGGAAAGGGGATTTAACTTACATGAGAAATATTTTCCTCTGTTTTGTCTGTAATGTCAAGAAATCCTTTATAAAATTCTTATAAAGTAGTAACAGTTTAGCCCGCGCCATTCGTAAAACCGCCCTGCGGCATAGTATTTTCTCCGCATCCATTCTATTCCTCTATATTGAGTATGTTATTGCAGATTTCATCCGTTATCAGATATACGATTCTGGAATCTTGTATCATCACATAACGATTTCCATCTCCGTCTTCCTTCCCTATATAGAGTGTCAGCAGTTCTTCCTCCCCATCCTGGGTATACACTGCCTCCACTGTGATCCGCGACGCTTCGTCCAGTCCGTACTGCGGCAGATCTGCATCCTCTGCCGAATAATCCGCGGCGGTATCCAGGCTGACTGCGCCAAGGCCACCTGCCACAGCCGCAATATTCTCTGCGTCGTCTTCGTTTTCTGCATCATAAACCGTTATTTCTTCGCCTTGCGTAATTGTCTCTTTCTTCAAATTACCGCTTCCGATATTCGGATAATCGTCAAACTGCGCCATGTCATCCAACGTATATTCCAGATCGGCAAGCACGCTGCTGTTCACCGTGTAAACCTCTTCCGTATCGTTCACAGTCACATAATAGGCGTCCTGCGTTTCATTTCCAAAATATATAGCTGTTGTATTTCCAGCGGAGTCCGTGAGCTCCACTGTATATACTGGTTCATCCAATCCGTAATCCTCCAGGGAGTCCCCATTCTCCAGTTTTCTCAGCGCCTCCAGCTTTCCAAAGGTCGAAGCCATCTGTTCCGGATAGCTCTGCATCAGAGGGAATTCTTTATCCGTACTATAGTACCAGGTATCCCCGTCTTTCTCAAATGTAAAATCTCCCTGACCTACATTGTAGCGAATACTGCTTACCTCTTCTATATCCGTTACATATATTTTTTCTGATGCTTCTTTTTCTGTTTCCTTTTCCTCCTGCTTTTTGTTAAAAGACTGCAGTGTAAAATACACCAGCAGCAATACTATAAAAACAGCCAGAAGTATAATCAGTCCTTTCTTTTTCTTCATCTGCTGCCTCCTTTGCTATGCTTTTCTTCTGCGGAACCATACAATAAATCCGCTTACCAGCACTGCCAGCGGGATTCCAAAAATAACCAACAGACTGAACCACCCTCCGTACTGTATGGTATTATACTCTACC
Organism: Mediterraneibacter flintii; assembly: GCF_055387595.1. Lineage (NCBI taxonomy): Bacteria > Bacillati > Bacillota > Clostridia > Lachnospirales > Lachnospiraceae > Mediterraneibacter > Mediterraneibacter flintii. The sequence goes on along the minus strand of NZ_AP031405.1, from coordinate 1,194,149 downwards.
GTAAGGCTCTTTGGTTCGATCGACAGGTTCTGCACTCCTTCAAAGTTTTCCGTCACTGCATTTATAAACAATGTTGTATTGTCCAGCTGTGTCAATGTGTCGGTAATCTGCGCATCGATCATGCTTGCCGCTGAAATCACAGTCAGCCTGCTCTCCTTTTTCTCTGTATCTGTGGTCTCATCAGAATCTTCCGTCTCATTGTCCGAATCCTCTGCATCTTCTTCGGTGCTCACTTCCTCTGTTGCCACAGCTCCAAGAACATAGCTGCCCTGCTCCTGATTTTCTTCTGTCACTGCATACGCCTCATCTGACGTCTGCATGAACGGTACTACAGAGATCGTTTCCCTCTCCGGATCTTCTAAGGTAAGTCCGTGTGTGTTGATAAGGAGCACCATCTGAGAGGAAATACCGTCTGCCATATCCCCGCTTAAAGAAAGCTCCGGAAAGATATAGTAAGCATTTCCCTGATAACATCTCTGCGGATCTGCAATGTAGCCGTCTGTCATCTCCATTCCGTATGTTTTCATAACCGCAGTAATATTAGGCAGCTCTTCACTGGTTGTATCTCCAAGAACAAGCATCACCTTTCCGCCTTCTGCCAGGTAATTTTCAACCGCCTCTTTTTCATCCTCTGTCAGATCTGTCGCCGGCGCGTACATAAGCAATAAATCACAGTCTTCCGGAATCTCCGGATTCATTAGCAGATTTAGCTCTGTCCTCGTATAATTATTTTTGTCCATCAGATCCGATATGGTAGAGGATATATCTGCTTCCCCATGCCCAGTCGTTGTATAGATCACCTGGTTCGTATCGTTTGTTACATACCCCACAGCGCTAGTAAGCTGTCCTTCTCCGTCAAACTCTGATTCTGAGGCGCTTCCCGTATAATAATAGGAATACATATCTGTCACAATAATATCACTAAATGCGATATTCGTCGTTTTCCCAGTGTCCTCACATTCTACGACAATCGTATTTTCATCCACTCCATACTCTGTCAGCGCGGACGGATGCAGTACCGGATCAATCCACTCTACACTGATTTTATCGGAAAGTGCGGCATATTTACTTAAAAATGTTTTGATTCTGTCATCGGCCTCTTCTTTGACGGAGAGCACCGTCATCTTTACGTCCTTATCCAGGCTTTGCAGCAGCTCCTTGCTTATATCTGATATGTCATAAATATTAGTACTGCTTACATCCAGATTCCTGTAGCTTTCCGGTATCTGACCTGCCACCAGGTTTACCACTACTACGATAGCTATGACAACCGCTGTCACCGCTACACTATACGTCCCCTGTTTTGTCCCCGCTGTTTTAAATAATGCTTTCATCTTTTCCACGGTTTTATGCCTCCTAACTCCAACGTCTTTTCTGAATTGCCTGTATAGTCAAAAATACAAATACAGCGATGATGGACAGATACAACACAATTCCCGTGACATCTACAATCTGATTGGATGCAACATCTGTAAACACATCTGCCAGAGCCAGTCTTCCCAGCAGCTTTGTCAGAAGATTTTCATACAAACTGGATTTTACGATATACAGAATAATCCCTGCGGCAGCGCCGACAGCCTCTATTGCCGCTGCAAGCATCCAGTTCGCAGTCATATGATAGATATAAAATACAAGCAGTGTCAGAACAAGCAGCACGCCCACCAGCCCGCTGATCGCAGAGCTAGGAAGCATAGACAGAATGCCGTCCCACAGATACAGTGCAAGCAGTATCCCGAATGTACTGATAAATGCAATAATCTGGCTCTCTGTCAAAGCAGACAGAAACATTCCGATAGCTGTATAGACACAGCCCAGCAGGAAGAATAAAGCGATCGAAATATAATCCACCTTCAGATATGCATTTCCCTGTGATTTTATAATAAGCGGGAATAGGCAGAAAATGATATTGGGTACCGCAAGAACTGTCACCATAGACAGATATTTTCCCATGACGATTTTCCCCAAGCTGACTGGGGCAGTCAAAAGTAATTGGTCGGTCTTATTCTTCCGTTCTTCCGAAAAACTTTTCATGGTGATTAAGGGGATTCCTACAAGAAATACAATCAAAGCTCCAGACAGCGTATACGAAAAATACGGATACCCGTATGTCAGATTATACGCCATAAAATAAATCCCTGTATATGCTACAAGAAATGCGATAAATACACATCCTGTCATAGATTGGAAATAAGCCTTTACTTCCCGTTTATAAATCGCCAGCATATTCTGTTTCCTCCCTTTCTTCCATCTCTTGTAGTTTCGTTATGTTTTCATTCTGCGTCAGCTCCATGAAAACAGTTTCCAGACTGACATGCTCTGTTTTCAGTGTCAAAAGAGGAACCTTCTGTTCTGCAAATGCCAAAAATACGTTCTCCCGTATGTCTTTTCCATCTCGCGGAAGCAGTCTTGCATAGGTAATTCCGTCTGTCTGCTTCTTCACAGACGATTCTTTTATGTCCTGTATATCCTTTAGTACTTCCCTCACCCTGGAGGCTTCCGCTTTTGTCTCAATTTCCACTGCTTCACTGCTGTTCATCCTGTGTTCCAAGTTATCCGGCGTATCGCTCGCCACCAATTTTCCTTTGGAGATAATCAGAATATAGTCGCATACCTCTCTTACCTCTGCCAGTATATGAGAGCTTAAAATTACGGTATGCTTCTTCGCCAGGCTCCGGATTAGCTCCCGAATCTCAATAATCTGTTTCGGATCCAGCCCAACAGTCGGTTCGTCTAATATGATAATATCCGGAAAGCCCAAAATAGCCTGTGCAAGCCCTACTCTTTGTCGGTACCCCTTAGACAGATTTTTTATCAGACGCCTCTTTACCTCCAATATCTTTGTAAGCTTCATAACCTCCTCAATGCTGCTTTCTCTTTTTTCCTTCGGTATCCCTTTTAATTCTGCCGCAAATTCCAGATATTCTGACACAGTCATATCCATGTAAAGGGGCGGCAGCTCCGGAAGGTATCCGATATGTTTTTTCGCTTCCTCAGGTTCTTTTAAAATATCATGTCCGTTGATAAGCACCTGTCCCTCTGTTGCTCCCAGATAGCCTGTCATAATATTCATCGTCGTGGACTTTCCCGCCCCGTTTGGACCTAAAAAGCCATAAATCTTCCCTTTTTCCATCCGGAAACTGAGATGATTTATGGCTGTATGATTTCCATATTTTTTTACCAGATTCTTTACTTCAATCAAAGCTTTACCTCCCTGATATGTTTTTTCATGCCGCGCAGAACAGGCATACGCTCCCTGCCTGTTCTGTTTATACATGTTATCTAAGGTAACAAACTTTTGTGAAGTTTTTGTGTTATAAATGTGATAGAGTTTTGTGCTTGTCCACTTTGCGCGCAGTGTGCATCCCCCAGAGGGTTTTATTGTGCAGGAAACGAAGTTTCCTACACAACAAGAAGGCTTCGTCACATATTCCAGGAAGCATGGCTGCCCTTTTCATCTTTTCTTATCTCTAGCTTCCACTCTATCTGTTCTTTCAGTTCACTGACATGAGAGATAATTCCCACCATTCCCCGTTCTCCTGCCAGCTGCTTCAATATCTGTATGGCACGTTCCCTTGACTCCTCATCTAAAGAGCCAAACCCTTCATCTACAAACATGGTATCCAATGTAACCGCCCCTGCCGTATTTTGAACAATGTCTGCAAGTCCCAGCGCCATAGCAAGCGCAGCAAGAAACGATTCCCCTCCTGAAAGAGATTTTACATCCCGTACCGCATCATTTACCAGATGGTATACGTCCAGATTCAGTCCCGCCTCTCCTTGATTTTTCAAGTCTTTCAGTTCCCGACACTGTAAGAGGAACTCATTTTCTGTCATCTTTGCCAGGCGCTGATTCGCCGCATTTATAATCTGACGGAAAAACTGCCGCTGTACATACGTTTCAAAATCCAGCTTTGCACTGCCTGAAAGGGAGCCATTCGCTGTGCGGCTTAAGTTTCCCAGCACCTCATATTTCTTTTTCAGCATTTCCAGAAAGGTATACCTCGCCTCCAGTTGTCTGCATACGTCCTCATTTTTTCTTCTTCGGGCATATACGTTTCTTAATCTGTCATCCAGATATTCTTTTCTATCCTCCTTCTCTTTCAAAGCATTTTTGTCCCCACTTATATCTGTCTTTTTTTCCCCTTTCAGTTGAAGCTTCAGGGTTTCCATTTTTGCACAGCACGTCTTTACGTCTGTTTCAAATTGCTGCACACTTCTATTCTTTTCTTCCCAACCGTCTATCCATTTCTTGTCCTTCTGATATGCTTCTTCATCTGGGTAAGCCTGCGCTGTAAGCTCTGTCTCATAGGCACGCTTTTCCTTAGCTATACGCGCCGCGAGCAGTTCCTTTTGCTTTTGCTGTTCTTGTAACTCGCCTTCTTTCTGCCTTCCTTGTTCCTTTAGCTGCTGCCATTCTTTCTTTGCTGCCTCTGCCTGGCCGCGCCGCTGTTCCAATTCCTGTTCTAACGCTTCTAAGCGCTGCCGCACCTCCTCTTCTTTTTCCTCTCCAATCTGTGCTTTTTCTGCATCTAACTGTCCTTTTATCTTCTGAAATGCCTCATATGCTTCCAGCCGTTCTTTCTCTGCTTTGTCTCTTGCCTTTTTTGCCTGCTCTACCTTTTTTTGATCCGGCGCTTTTCCAGAAAGAACTGCCTTCTTTGGGTGGGAAAGTGAACCACATACCGGACAGGGAGCCCCTTCCTCTAAATCCGCTGCTAATATGCCTGCCTGTTCTTTAAAAAACTGCCGGTACACCTCCTCATACGCTTCTGCCTTTTCCCTGCACCATACCAGACATTGTTCCATCTTCTCTCTCTCTTTCTGACAGGCAGTTTTCATCTCCCTGATTCTTTCATAACGCGGAAGCAATGCTGTAAGGGAAGCGATCTGTTCTGTCAGCTGCTTCTCTGCCGGAACAAACTGGCCGCACAGCTCCTCTGCCTTTTTACGCAAAGCTGTCTCTTCTGCCTCCCAGTTTTGCAGCCACACTGTATTCTCCATTATATGTTTATCCAGAAACAGCTCCTGCTCTTTATCTCTTTTATAGAGCTCCTCCTTTCCCCATACCTTCTGCGCACGCGCCCCTCCTTTTGCCTGCTGCTTCAGCTCTTCTATCCGTTCCTTCTGGCTGTCCAGTTTTTGGAGCTGTTCTTCCTCTTTACAAAGCGTGTCGAACAGACGCCCTATTTCTTCTTGCTTCTGAATAAAAATCTGAAGCCTGGTTATCTCTTTTTGAACCTCTCTCAACTCTTCTGCCAGCTTCTTTTCTTCCTCTGTATCATACCTACAGATTTCGTTCAACTGTTTAAGAACCTCTTTTTCGTCGGGAATCTCTTGTTCTAGAAATACCTTCCATCTGTTTTTCTCTTCTTCCAGGCTGCCAAAATCTGGAAATTCTACACGTTCCAGCTCTTTTTTGCAGTCCTGTTCACATTCCTCCAGCGCTGTATATACTTGTTTCGCCTGCTCCTTTAACTCCTCTTGCATCTTCCTGTATAGGGAGGTCTTGAAAATCCTTGAAAAAATCTGCTTTCTCTCTTTTGATTCTGCATGAAGAAGCTTCAAGAAATCTCCCTGTGCAATCATAGCAGTCTGGGTAAACTGTGCTGCATCCAGCCCGATAATTTCTTCAAGCTTCTGGTCAATCTCTTTTTTCTTTCCCTGGTATTCTTCTCCTCCCGGCAAAAGCAGGCTGACCTTAGGCGCTTCTTTCACAAGATGTGTCTTTTTGTCCGGGCGTTTTCTTTTTCCTGCCCGGTAATATTCTGGATTCCTGCGGACTGTATACTCTTCTCCTCTGTAGGAAAAGACAAGCTCTACGTATGTCTGCGCATCTTCCGGCGCATATTGGCTGCGCATCATACTGCCGTCCCTTTCTCCACCGCTTGTTCTGTCATAAAGCGCATACATAATTCCGTCAAAAATCGTTGTCTTCCCCGCCCCTGTATCTCCCGTTATCAAAAATAAACCGCCTGAAATCTGTGTAAAATCTATTGTTTCCTCCTCCGCATAGGAACCAAATGCGGATAAAGTAAGCCTGACTGGTCTCATCTTATCTCCTTCCGGTTATTCTGTCGCCGCCTCCACAGCCTCCTCCACAATTCTTTGCTCTTCAAGGGACAACTCTCTTCCCTGCATTTCTCTAAAAAAATCGGCAAAAACCGTAAGAGGCGAACGAAGCGTCACTTCTTCATTATCAAATTCCAGCTTCTTTCGCGTCCGCGAGTTATCAAGACGAAGCTCCAAAATGTGAGAAAATACTTTTTCTAACTGTTCTTTTGGCTTATAAAGCTCTCCCTCATCTGTAAGCGTAATGCTTACATAATCTTCTCCACATTTTTCCTCCTGTCCGTTTACAGACTCTATAATCGCTTCCAGTTCTCCGCGGTATATTCGCACATCTCGAAGCGGATGGACGCAGAACTGCTCTAAACGTACCGCCTCTCCTTTCGCACCCAGCTCTACCACATGTAGCGCCTTTTCCTGCTCTGCCTCGCTGACAGAATATTTCAGCAGCGTACCGCAGTAACAAATCTGCGCTTTTCCAGTTGTCTGCGCCCTGTGTAAATGCCCCAGCGCCGCGTAGTCAAACTTCTCAATCACACGGCAGTCCACATTGTCAATCCCACCCACTGAAAAGGTTTCAGAATCACAGGTCAGGATCTCTTTTTCTGCCCCCATATAGAACTGATGTGAAACAAGGACATTTCGTCTTGACCAGTCGATCTCTTCCCGTTCTATCATCTTTAAGACTGCCTCACTATAAGTTTCCGGCGCTTCCTCTTCAAAAAGTCCTCTAATATAGCCTGGTTTTAAAAATGGAAGCAGATAAAAATCTACTTCCCCATAAGAATCTGTCAAGGTTACTTTCTTTAAATGTTCCTCTCTCTGCGCGGGAACCCGCCCTGCAATATATATCTGCTGGCTTCCAAGAATTCTGCTTAAATAGTCCAGCCGCTGCGCTGAATCGTGATTCCCTGCAATCAGTAAAACAGGAATCTTAGGCTCTATCGCACAAAGCTTCGTTAAAAATTCGTCAAAAACAGACACTGCCTCCGCAGACGGCACCGATTTATCATAAATATCTCCCGCTATGACAACTGCATCAGGGCGAAGCTCCTTCGCATACGTCACTACCTCTTCTAAAATATGTTCCTGATCTTCCTTTAATGAATATCCGTGCAGTATCTTACCTATGTGCAGGTCTGACAAATGGAAAAACTTCATACTCTAAGCCCTCTGTATCTATTAAAACATGCGAATATTTCTTGTTTCCTCGGCATAGCCATCGGCGCAATATTCGAGCTGCTCTCGCATAAACCTGCCAGAGAGTCCTTCTCCATCTTTTCCTCCAGCTCTTTTATAATATCCCGCATATTCTTCCTGCCATCCAGAAGATGCTTCTGCGCATACCGCATGCAGTATCCAAGCGCTGTCACCTGTTCGCTGTCTGTAATCTGTTCTACGTACCTTAAATCAATGGTTTCACGGTTCAACTGCACCGCTTCGCGTCCGAGCGTTTTCATCTTTATCCGATCTTGCCCTTTAAATGCCGGACTTGCCTTTGGACATCTGTGAAAATCGGGTATCTTTGCCTTTTCCTCCGGTACACTTAAAACAGGGAATTGCTCCGCTTCCTTTTTGGCTCTGTCTGTAATGTCTCTCGGAATATAGCGCTCCATCTGTACAATCTTGTCCGCAATGTGGAAATAGGCGCCGGAGCTGCCCGCCACAATGATCGTAGAAATGCCGTACTCTTTATATAACTCCTGAATCCGTTCTATAAAAGGAGTAATCGGCTCCATATCACGATGAATGACCCGCTGCATCAATTCATCTCGGATCATAAAGTTCGTCGCACTCGTATCTTCATCAATAAGCAGAAGTTTCGCTCCTGCCTCCATTCCCTCTACTACATTTGCCGCCTGGGACGTGCTTCCGCTGGCATCCTCTGTGCAAAATCCCACCGTATCCTTCCCATTTGGCAGATCATTGATAAACATAGAAATGTCCGTCTTTTGAATACTCCGGCCATCCTCCGCCCGAATTTTCAACGCGGTGTCGTCTGTGATGACATACTCTCTTCCGTCGCCTGCGATATGGTTATATACTCCCAATTCCAATGCCTTGAGCAAGGTAGACTTCCCATGATAACCGCCGCCTACAATCAAGGTAATTCCTTTTTTGATTCCCATTCCTGTTACTGCGCCTCTATGCGGAAGTTCCATTGTCACTTCCATCTCCTTTGGAGAAACAAATGCAATTCCTTTTTTCATCGGCCTGGAAGAAATACCGGATTCTCTTGGAAGAATGCTTCCATTTGCAATAAATGCCACCAGCCCCATTTCCTCCAAATGACTGCGGATATACTGCTGATCCTCTGCCAGATCCGCAATCTCCTTAAGCCGTTTCCCATTCAGATTTTTATAATACAATGCTTTTCCCACACAGACCGGCAAGAAATCAAACAAAATCTTGATAAGCTCCCTCGCGTTGATCGTTCTTCCATTTGCCGGAAAGCCAATTTCCATACGTACTGTTATATCTCCTGTTTTTGGTTCTATCTGGCAGCATGTACGCTCCAGCACCTCCTGTCCAGGACGGCTTAAAGAAATAAGCCCGCTTTTCCCAGAACCTTTTGCCTTAAACGCGAATTGCTCTGCCTGCCTTCCGAACTGCCTTGTCAGTTCGTCCTGCAATGCAGTTCTCAAATGTGTCTGTATATACAATTCTTTTGGAAAGTCCGCTGTCCTCCCTTTTACAATAACGCTGACCTTAGAAGGAGAGGCAAAAGGATCCCCCTGTACATGATCGATCGACAGAACATATCCTGGAAATTGATACGTTCCTTTTGTATCCTTATATGCAGGATACCCTCTGTGGTCGATCTTGTTCAATAAATTTCTTAAATCTGCCGCAGTCTGCATGTTTCTAACTCCTTTCCCGGCAGCCCTTTCATCAGGACGCCTGTACATATAATAAAATCGTCCTCTATAAAAGAAGAGCCGGATAAATCCCGGTTCCTCTTTTCACTATTGATTGTCCATTCGTTATTTCTATACTTCAAAAAGCAGATCGCCATAGGACGGCATCGGCCAAGCTTCTTTGTCTACAATCATCTCCAGCTTATCCACAGGTGTACGTAAGTTCTCCATAGCAGGCACTACTTCATAATAAAAGAACTTTGCTTCCTCCGGACCTTCTTCCTTCTGAGATGCCTCCCTTGTCACCTTCTCCAGCACATCCAGCGCAGATTTTGTCTCTTTTAGCAGTTCAGACACTTCCTTTAAACAGCTGCTCTGTACACTGGCGTCCGCCCCTGCCGCTGTTACTGTATTGACAGTATCTGCCAGCTCCTTTGTATATTTCATAACTGCCGGAATGAACTGCTTTCTTGCCATATCAATCATGGTGCGCGCTTCTATATTGATCGCCTTCGCATAGGACTCATACTGAATCTCTGCCCTCGACTCCAGCTCTGCCTTTGTGAACACTCCGAACTTTTCAAATAGTGATACTGCTTTGTCAGACACCATCGCCGGAATTGCCTCAACCATAGAACGGATATTGTGGAGTCCTCTTCTTTTTGCTTCCTCTACCCACGCTTCCGAGTAGCCGTCTCCATTAAAGATAATTCTCTGGTTTTCTGTAGCATATTTCTTGATTAAGTCATGCACAGCAAGCTGGAAATCCTCCGCATTTTCCAACACATCACAGGCATCGGAAAATGCCTCCGCCGCAATGGTGTTCAACACAATATTCGAAGACGCAATCGAATCTCTTGAACCAACCATACGGAATTCAAATTTATTTCCTGTAAATGCAAATGGAGAGGTACGATTTCTATCGGTAGCATCCTTCATAAGCTCCGGCAGTGTCCTGACACCCGTCTCCAGCTTTCCGCCTTTTAAGCTGTGAGTCGCCTCTCCGGTACTGATAAGCTGTTCTATCACATCCTCCAACTGTTCTCCAAGGAAAACAGAAATAATCGCCGGCGGAGCCTCATTTGCCCCAAGTCTGTGATCATTTCCCGGATCTGCAGCAGATTCACGCAAGAGATCCGCATGCTTATTCACCGCCTTCAAGATACAGGTCAGAATCAGAAGAAACTGAATATTTTCGTGAGGCGTTTTTCCAGGATCCAGCATATTAATCCCATCGTCTGTTATGAGGGACCAGTTATTATGCTTTCCGGAACCATTTACTCCCGCAAATGGTTTCTCATGCAGCAGACATTTCATTCCATGCTGACTCGCAATACGCTTTAACGTCTGCATGACAATCTGGTTGTGATCCACTGCAATATTTGCTTCCGTATAAATCGGCGCCAATTCATGCTGTGCAGGCGCAACTTCGTTGTGCTGTGTCTTGGAAGATACACCAACCTTCCAGAGCTCAATGTTTACATCCCGCATAAAAGAAGCAATCCTCTGTCGGATTGTTCCAAAATAATGATCGTCCAGCTCCTGTCCCTTCGGAGGCATCGCCCCAAATAAGGTACGCCCTGTATATATTAAGTCTTTTCTCTCAAGAAACTTTTTCGCATCTACCAAAAAATACTCCTGCTCTGCTCCTACAGACGGAGTCACTTTCTTAGACGTCGTATTTCCAAACAGACGCAGCAACCTGAGCGCCTGTGTATTGATCGCTTCCATAGAGCGAAGAAGCGGAGTTTTTTGATCCAGCGCTTCCCCAGTATAAGAACAGAATGCAGTCGGAATACACAGAGTTGCACCTGCCGCATCCTGACGTACAAACGCCGGAGATGTACAGTCCCATGCTGTGTATCCTCTTGCTTCAAATGTAGCCCGAAGCCCGCCTGATGGGAAAGAAGAAGCATCCGGCTCTCCTTTTATCAGTTCTTTTCCAGAAAAACTCATCAAAATTTTCCCACTTGGAAGTGGAGCTGAAATAAAAGAATCGTGCTTTTCTGCCGTAACACCTGTCAACGGCAGGAACCAGTGTGTATAATGAGTCGCGCCTTTTTCTATCGCCCATTCCTTCATCTCATGGGCAATGACATCTGCTGTCTCAAGATCTAATTCTTTTCCCTCTTCAATCGTATTTTTCAGGTTCTTGTAGACTTTCTTAGGAAGCCGTTCCTGCATCACGGTATCGTTAAATACATTTTCTCCAAAAATGTCTGCTACATTGAACAATTCTGTACTCATATTTTTTCCCTTTCTCACTTTTTTCTTATGCCGGAGCAGAAAAAAGGGCACTCCAACTATGCTGGAACGCCCCTGTCACATCTGCGTATGTTAGTATAACGCAATCGCCAAAAAAAGGCAAGTAAATTTCATAATTTTTTGTAATTTGTGTAATAGTTCAGCCATCTGTTAGCAGGAGACGGATTTATGCTTGCATAAGAATCCGGTGTCGCTGCATCAGGGTTTCCCCCATTGTGCCGGAAGACGGATTTATGCCTGCATAAGAATCCGGCGACTGATATACAGATGAGCAAAGCGCCCGTCAATGCATAAAACAGTGGCAACAGCCACGATAAGCATGCAGCGCGGTTTTACGAATGGCGCGGGCTGAACTGTTACACTTACTGTATAATCAGGCTTTTCCTACTGAGCCGAATAATTCCATTTTCTCTTTTACTGTCTCCATGATTGCGTCTGTGCCTGGTTTCAGTAATTTTCTAGGATCAAATCCTTTGCCTTCCAAATCCTTTCCTGCTTCCACATATTTTCTCGTCGCAGCTGCAAAGGAAAGCTGGCACTCTGTATTTACATTGATCTTAGCTACACCCAGTTCAATTGCCTTTTTAATCATATCTTCCGGAATGCCTGTACCGCCATGAAGCACCAATGGCATATCTCCCGTCAGCTTCTGAATTGCATCCAAAGTTTCGAAGCTCAATCCCTCCCAATTATCCGGGTATTTACCATGAATATTGCCGATTCCTGCCGCCAGGAAATCAATTCCAAGCTCTGCGACCATTTTACACTCCTGCGGATCCGCACATTCTCCTCTTCCAATTACGCCGTCCTCTTCTCCTCCAATAGAGCCGACTTCTGCCTCAATAGACATATTGTGTTCATGCGCAATCTTAACAAGCTCTTTTGTCTTTTCTACATTTTCTTCAATCGGATAATGAGAGCCGTCAAACATAATGGAAGAGAATCCTGCCTCCACACACTTCATACAGCCTTCATAACTGCCATGATCCAAGTGAAGCGCTACCGGCACTGTAATACCAAGCTCTTCGAGCATTCCGTTTACCATGCCTACCACAGTCTTATATCCTGTCATATATTTTCCTGCACCCTCTGATACGCCAAGAATAACCGGTGAATTACACTCCTGCGCAGTCAAAAGAATTGCCTTTGTCCATTCCAGGTTATTGATGTTAAACTGACCTACTGCGTAATGTCCTGCTTTTGCTTTTTGAAGCATTTCTGTTGCTGATACTAACATATTTCTCTTCCTCCAATTCTGCCTCTGCTCTCTCAAAGAACAGAAACTAGTTTTAAACCTTACTTCATTATATCCTATCATACCCTAAAAAACAATCCATAAATCACAACCGCATAAAAAGTCTGTCTCGCAGAATGCCCACAGCATACCAGTTTCTTTTTTATTTTTTTATGATATAATTATGTTGTATTTTACATATTTAATTATACCCTAAAGGAGGAACTAAAAATGATTGATTTCAAAAACAGCGATTATGTCAAACTCAAACAGATAGATCCATCATCTGTCCTAAAGGATGTACAGCCCCTTCTGATTGAGCAGGAACAAATTATCGGGGCTTACAAGGCAATTCGTGATTACTGCATTTTTACAAATAAACGTCTGATTGCTGTCAACGTGCAGGGTGTAACTGGAAAGAAAAAAGATTTTTCTTCTCTTCCTTACTCAAAGGTAGTAGCCTATTCTGTAGAAACAGCCGGTGTGTTTGACTTAGATAGTGAACTGGAATTGTATTTCAGCGGTCTTGGCAAAGTCAAATTTGAATTCACAGGTTCCAGCAACATTGTTCAAATAGGACAGACAATCAGCAGATATATTCTCTAAAACTTTAAACTGCCACTTGTATCCGGCTTGTTCCGGCAATAGAGTGGCAGTTTAATAGTGACATTATATGCCGCTTCACATAGTTTAGCTCGTACGAACTCTTTAAAATATAAAAAAAGTTCTTGCATAATCAAAAAGCTTGTAGTATAATAAAATTCGCTTGTGAGAGAAAGATAATTTTCACACACAGGAAAATTGAATTTGGCTCCATGGTCAAGCGGTTAAGACGCTAGCCTCTCACGCTGGAATCAGGGGTTCGATTCCCCTTGGAGTCACTGGAAAAAGGGTATCCGCAGAACTAATTCTGCGGATATTTTTTTACCGAAAACGCCCTGTTTTCAAGGAATTTTAAAGAACCCAAAAATATTCCATGCTTGTAGCAAGTGTATCAAAAGTGCCTGCATTTTTGATTACACGTGATTACACTTTAACACAATAATGCCTGTTCAATCAAATCTGTTTTTTCACTTTCTGTACAGCGGTCAAAACAATAACTTGCGTAAGTTGTCCGTTCATCAGCATGCCCCACCATTTCCCGAATCGTATTCAGATTTACTCTTCCGTCAATCAATGCCGATATATATGTCTTTCGTGATTTGTGGGAACTCTTTTTTATAATACCTAAATCCTCACAATATTTAATATACAAGTATGAAACAGACCAGGGAGAAAGCGGTTGATTATTTTCAGAAAATATATATCCGTCTGTTGAAAGTCTGTTTTCCATCTGAAAATTTCTGGCAGTCTGAATAATTTCCCGCGCCTTTTCTGTAAGCCATACTTTTCTATCTTCATAATTCTTCGTATGTTCTATAATTTCATATGTTTCATACCGATACATTCTCTGTACATGCAAATAGTTCCCCTCAATGTCAGCATAACTTATAACACATAATTCTCCTAATCTGATTCCTGTCTGAAACTGAAACAATAACGCTAATGGAGCAAGTTTGTTTTTCAGTCTGTTTGGCGAGAAAAAATGTTTCCAAGCCATTTCATAAATCATAGGAGTTTCATTTTTTAAGTATACTTGTGTATTATCAGCTTTCTTTTTAACTGGTTGGAACAATCTTTTACCGTCAACTTTTACTAATCTAAACGGATTTTCTTTAATAATTTTACAATCCACAGCATAGTCTAATGCTTGACGCATAATAATTGTCACATTATAATACTGCTTCTTTGTCATTTTATACTGCTTAATTAATTTATGAACCCAATTATCTAATGTCAGTTTATCCAGTTTATAGATAGGAATAGTTACAATATCACTATTTAGATAATATTTTTCCCAATCGTCATTAATCCGCCGAATATAATTCTCTGCATTTGTATGTAAAGTCTTATATTCTTTCCACATTGGATAAAATTTCTTCAAGGAAATATTTCTTAAATGTGTTGTATCATCAAGAGCAGTATAAAATTTGTCAAGATATTTCAGTAAATCATTCTTTTGTGTTTTTACTATCATCCTCCTTCCAGATGTCTTTGCTTCATCCGCAACATAGGTACGATAACGCCCGTCTTTTCCCTGCCATATATCGTATGGGTGTTGCTTTAAAATTTCCTCTCTTCTTTTTTCATTCATTTGTTTTTGCACATCATCTATATTTATTATACCACTTTTTAAGGCTGAATAAAGTAAATTTATTTCTTGTCTGTCTGGAGAACAAGTATGCGGATAATCTATAGTTCTACTATCCATTAGAGTATCTCCCCTCTGTCAGAATCTCCTTTTTGACTTTTATATATCTGACGGAGCTTGTTATAAAAGGAGAGCCTGTTTTAACAAATGAATGACTGTCATATACAATTCTTTCATATTCCTTTTGAAATATAATATTTTCTTCTTCTAACGCCTGTATCATGTCCTCTGTATAAAAAGTTTTATGTATAGCAGGTATTTTTAGATTTTGCGATTTAAAAAAAGCCTTTTTCTTATGCTCTTTCAAATCCAAATCTTTGCCGAAATATTTACTAATATAGCGACCGACATTTTCTCTCCTGTCTACCTGTATTCGGTTAATCTTTATAAAACCATGTCCCCACAGTCTTTGTAAATCGTCTGCCTTTATATACGGAAAATCAAAAAATACAACATGATAATGTATTGCTCCACGCTGTTGTTTTTCCCACGTTGCTATATATTTTAGTTTTTGGGATTTTTCTTTAAAGAGATAATAATTCAGACGCTGAATGAAATATTTGAATTGTGTATTTGAATAGTCTATATCCTGTATATTGTCTTTGAATGTTAATGTAATAAATTTTGTATTGGTATCAAAATTGCAGTCTATAAGTCGGGCAATGTCCCACCGTTTTTGTTCGTAATATTTTTGTTTTCTCTGTAAACTGTTTCCTTGTTCAATAGCTGATAAGTTGTCAAATTTCCTGCGTGTCTTTTTCTCTGTATGGTTACTCTGATTGTCTGTAATTTCTGTTAATTCCCTGCTGATTGGTTTGTCATATATCCAAAATTCTTTCGTCGTGGGTGTTTCAATGATTTTCGCATTATAGGCTAAACATACGCCTTTTTTATGCACGAATATCACCCTTTTATTTATTTTTCGGAAGATGTTAGCTTATATATCAAGTTAAGTATAAAAGATTCGCTGCGCTCATCTTATACAGCGTTCCTGCACGCTTTCAGCCAAAGCTGCGCGCGCCGGACGCTGTAATGTAATTACATCAATTAGCTATTTACCTTGATTTTCGACAAATTGCAAAGAGTCTGCAAATCCTTTTGCAGAGAAGACACCATTATACATGCTTCCCTGGACAGTTAAATTATTGAATTTTACCCAAACACCACCGCTTTTACATAATTCCTCATTTGTAACATACGGTTTCTCACCTTTGATTGCAATCTTGATTTTTT
This sequence comes from Mediterraneibacter flintii, assembly GCF_055387595.1. NCBI lineage: Bacteria > Bacillati > Bacillota > Clostridia > Lachnospirales > Lachnospiraceae > Mediterraneibacter > Mediterraneibacter flintii. The sequence continues at coordinate 1,178,242 of NZ_AP031405.1, read as the reverse complement.
CAGATTGCAATTTAGGAAAGAGTACTTGATAGTAGAACCCCATATGTGCCTTTGTTTCATAATCATTCCAGTTACTTACTTCCACTAAAAGATACTCCTTTTCTAATTTGTCTGAAGCAAGAATAAAATTTTTTGCTTTAATCATTTGTTTACCTCTTTTTCATTTTTTACTTTTTTAATACTTTTCTTCGAAGAAAGTAAATTTTTTTTGTGAGTATAGAATAGCACAACAACCTTTAAAAGTAAATAATAAATTTACTTTTTTTGAATATATTGACTAATCAAAAAGAAAATGGTAAAATTTTTATAAAATTTAAGGAGGAGAAAAGCATGACATCACCAATAGAACCATTTGCCAATAATTTAAAAACAATACGAAAAGGAAAGGGAATGACGCAAACAGAACTTGCTGAAAGATTAGGAGTGACAAAACAAAGCGTTATAAATTATGAAAAAGGAAATTCCTTCCCTGCAGGAAACCGTCTAAAAAAATTAACGGAAGTATTAGAAGTAGATGCTGAATTACTTTTTGGCAAAGATTTTTTCAAAAGGGAAGAACAGCACAATTTAGAAATAGCGTATAACAATAAAGCTGCATTTTATTGTCAATATTCAGAAACTGAAAAATCCCAACGGAGGAATTTGTTATTAAAAATTTTAAACACACGTGAAAATGAAGAACTTTACAGAGCAGTTATAGGAATTTTGGATGAACAAATTGCTAAAGCGGGAAAAGCCTATGTAGATATTTTAGAAGACGGAATATCTGCGAGAACAGGAGGTCTCAACGGAGATATTTACCTTGACAAAAAAGCATACGAAATAGATGAATAATCAAGAGGACTTCCTAATTGTGACATTGGAAGTCCTCTTACTTTATCTTGATAAATTCCTTTGTCCGTTCGGTAAAGGGTTGCCCTACGGCGTATCGCTCCGCTTGCCCCTTGACCTTACTGCTTTCTAATCACTGAATATGGATTTACAGTCCGTCAAAGAAATCTTGAATCTGCACATTATAAATATCTCTTAATGCTAATAACACGCTTATTCTGATATTATGCTTTCCCAATTCCATTTGGGAAATAACTTCTCTGCTCATAGTAAATCCCATAATTTGTAATTTAGCGGCGGCGGCTTCCTGCGACAAACCAGCTTTTTGACGAAGAACTTTTAAATTTGAGCCAATAGAAATATCTTGATTTATTATCTTTGACATAATAGAATCACCTCTGAACATAGGAATAAAAATATTCCGACATGTTATTGATTCTATCCAAGTTGTTTTAAAATATTGGAATGATTACATTCCGATTGGCGTTTTTACTTATAGATTAGCAAAAAAATCTTGAATTTCTGCATGATACAAAGTTTTCAAAGCAAGCAGAACACTTACTCTGATATGATGTTTTCCTAACTCCATTTGAGAAATAATTTCTCTGCTGATTACGAAACCAAGAAGCTGTAATTTTACGGCGGTTTCTTCTTGTGTCAGACCTGCTTTTTCACGAAGCACCCTTAAATTTTCTCCAATTGAAATATCCTGTTTAATTACATGTGCCACATCACATATCCTTTCGGAATAAAAACATTCCATTTTGATATTGATTTTACATGTAAAAAAGGATAAAATCGGAATGATAACATTCCAATTTGAAAAGGAGGATATTTTATGTGTAAGGATTTTCAAGACTTTTTTAGCTTATATATCAATGCAAAGCCAGAAATACAAGAAGTGATTTACTGGGTAATAAAGAATATAGATTATGTAGATGAAATTACAAATTATAAGACCACTGAAGAAAAATTAGAAAAGAATTTAGAATGGGCGAACCAAAATAAGGATATGTATGCAAAAGCCTTATTGGTATACAAACAATTAAAAGATAAAAAAGAAAAGATTTGATTACACTTTTGATTACACTTGCTTAGACGATGTGCGCAAATCCCCTTTCTAAGCAGTTTTTGTATATTGGGTTTGGTTCGATTCCCCTTGGAGTCACTGATAAAAAGGTATCCGCAGAACTAATTCTGCGGATATTTTTTTACCGAAAACGCCTTGTTTTCTACGCAATTTTTTGTTTTAGTATTTCAACCTCACGTTTCAAGTCTGTAATCATCTGCAGCAGCAAGGTAGTATTTTCATTCTCCAGCTTCGTTATTCTATAATACTGGTTTAATTCATCAATATTTTGTTTAACCATATCTATTTTATTTTCCAGGTATACTTGTGTTCTGCCGATTTCATCAAGAAGCAAACTTTCCGTTTTCTCTACCCTTTTGTCTATTTCTCCAAGAAGCAGTTTCTCCGTTTTTTCTGCTCTTTTTCCAATAAGCTCTGAAATCGCCTCTAAATCTTGTTTGTCTAACATAACCATTTCTCCTATTCATACTCCATTTAACCATCCTGCTTATTATATTATAATATAAAAGCACCAGGTATCCAACCGTTTTTAAAGATATTTTCTATACTTTTAAATATCCCCATCCTCTTCTATTTGGGGCTTAGCAGACAAACCGGGAATCATTTTTTCTTGTACCATAATCTGAAGTCCCTGCTTTTTATTTTTTATGACGACTTTATCATGTTCGCCGCCAAATTCCCCATCCAATGTCCATGGAATTTCTTCAAGAGACTCAAACCGCACATTGCCTGATTTGAAGGAATACATATGTTTCGAATCAATCTGTTTAATAAGCAGAGATGCAACAATCTCATTCAATTCTATCGGATTTTTCGGCATCTTAATCAGCGTTACTTCAAATTCTCCGTCATCAAACACAATATCACGTCCGATAATTCCTTTAAAGCCTCCAACAGAACGAGAATTTGTCACCATTCCAAATATAAATTCATCTTCTACTATTCCGCCTTCATATGTGACTTTTATTTGATATGACGGAATGTTAAACAGCCGCTTTGCCCCCTCCAGCACGTATGCCAAATGTCCCAATACATTTTTCATACTCTGCTTTGTCTCATATGAAACATCTGTAAATAATCCGAATGCCGCAATATAAATGAAATAATCATCATTGAACATTCCTACATCACATGCAAAAGGGGCTCCATTAACTACTGTATTTGCTGCTTCCAGTATATTTCGTGAGATATGAAGACTGTTAGCAAAATCATTGGTTGTTCCTGTCGGAATATAGCCGATAGGAACCTTTTTTTCCCTGAATGCCATACCGGTTACTATTTCATCTAAAGTCCCGTCCCCTCCACTGCACGCGACAAGATCATACTCTTCTTCGTAGCTTTCCATTTTGGCCAATGCATCATGGTACCTCTGCGTCGGATATACAGTCACCTCATAACCACCCTTCACAAAAATATCCAGGACATCTGATAATTTAGGCTTTAAAAGCCCTGTACCTGCGTTTGGATTATAGATAAACAGCATCTTTTTCATCTTTTTATTCCTCCCGTCTGTCTTTTTATTATAAAAGAGGCTGTACAAAAGTACAACCTCCTTTTCATGTCCTGTATTATAAACTGCTTATTCTTTCACCTTCGTAAAAAAAGTCTTAATCCCTTCAGCAGCTTTCTTTTCATCATCACCTTCTGTAACAACTGTAAGTTCTTCTCCTTCTGCAAGACTCAGGCTCATCATTCCCATAATGCTTTTTGCATTGATTTTCTTTCCGTTTACCATGATATGAATCTGGCTCGCGTACTGGCTTGCCTCCTGTACTAACAATGCAATCGGCCTTCCGTCAAGACCTTTGTTGTGCCTTACTACGACTGGTGTTTTAATCATAATAATCCTCCTTGTTCTTGCCTTACCTTCTCTGCCAGTTCACTTAACTTCCTAAGCCTGTGATTTACCCCTGATTTGCCGACGGGGGGTGAGAGGAGCTCGCCCAACTCCTTCAACGTTGCATCCGGATACGATAGGCGGGCAAGTGCAACCTCTTCTAATCCTTCAGACAACTTTTCAAAACCAATTGTATCTCTGAGATATGTAATATCTTCTACTTGCTTTACTGCAGCGGATACGGTTTTGTTAATGTTGGCAGTTTCACAATTTACCTTTCGATTTACAGAGTTTCTCATCTCTTTGAGTATCCTGACATTTTCCAGTTCCATCAAAGCGACATGTGCCTCCATAATATTCAAGATATCTACTATCTGCTCCCCTTCCTTCAGGTACACAATATAAGACTTCTTCCTTCGGACTATCTTAGCATCCATAGAAAACCCACATATTAATTCCTGAATTTTGAGTGCCGTTTTCTCTGAGGCACAGACAATTTCCAGGTGATAGGACTTTTCTGGATCACTTATGGAGCCCGCCGCCAGAAATGCTCCTCTGATAAATGCACGTCTGCAGCACGTCTGTCTTACCACAAGAGGATTTGCCGGCTGAACTTCCACCATTTTCCGGTAATCATCGTCTATCATTTTTGTAGCCTGAAGAATCCGCAGCGCATCTTCGTGATGTTTTACAATAACGGAATATGATGCACTACATTTCCTAACGTTTCTTCGGATAGAGATATCAGTCTTTATATTAAATGTTTTTTCTATTAATGTAAAGACCTTTCTTACAACAACCAAATTTTCCGTATGAATTTTAATACTGTATTGATTGAATCGATTTATTACAATTGTACCACATAATTCCAATATAGCCGCAATCTCTGCTATCTGGCAGTGCCTGGCTGCACTGATTTTCTTTCCAATCTCTTCTTTTACTTTCCCAGAAAATGACATAGCCATCTCCTCTGTTTCTACAATCCTTTTCTTCTGATAAATAAGACTTCTACTTCTTTTTCCTTATGGCATCCTTCTCTATATCTCTGTGCTCAATACGTATGCCATAGCTCTCCTCTGGTTCTAGTATATGATACAGCGCATTAGCAAGCGTTACACTGCGGTGTTTTCCTCCCGTACATCCGATTGCCACCACAAGTTGATTTTTCCCTTCCAGAATATAGTTTGGTATCAAAAACTCCATCATATCCTTCAATTTCATCAGGAAAATTCTTCCTTTATCGTTTTCCATTACGTAGTCCTGGACTTCCGGCTCATTTCCAGTTTTATCCTTCAGTTCTTCTATATAATATGGATTGGGCAAAAATCTCACATCAAACACAAGATCCGCATCCTGCGGCACTCCATATTTAAATCCAAAAGACATAATTGTAATGTAAAGATTTTTAAAGTCCTTTCCCTCCACAAATATTTTTTCCAGTTCAAGACGCAGTTCCCGGGTAAGCATCTTACTTGTATCCAGTATATACGTCGCCTTCATTTTTAAGAACGCAATTTTTTCACGTTCTCTGGCAATTCCTTTATCGATTCTGCCAGAACCGCTTAAAGGATGCTGCCGTCTTGTCTCTTTATAACGTTTTACAAGAACATCATCTCTGGCATCCAGAAAAAGGATCTCATATTTAATTCCCATACTATCTATCTGACGCAGACTCTCTTCCAGTCCCGAAAAATCCTGTCCTCCTCTGATGTCAATCCCCAACGCAGTTTTTTTCATCTTTGTGTCAGGAGACGAAAGCATTTCTGCAAATTTCGTCATTAACAATATAGGAAGATTGTCTACGCAGAAATATCCCATATCCTCTAACATTTTTAATGCGGTCGATTTTCCCGCGCCGGACATTCCCGTAACAATCACAAAACGCATTTTTAAAACTCTCCTATCCTCTTTACTTCCGGCTCCAAATGTACACCGGAATTTTTTTCCACCCGTCTGACGACCTGTTCCATCAATTCTATCACTTCTGCTGCCGTTGCATTTCCTCTGTTAATTACAAATCCACAGTGTTTTTCTGATACCTGTGCATCTCCAATCCGAAACCCTCTTAAGCCTGCATCCTCTATCAGTTTACCTGCAAAATATCCTACCGGACGTTTAAACGTACTGCCCGCACTTCCGTACTCCAATGGCTGTTTCGTGACACGCCGTTCTCTTAATTCCTCCATTTTCTCTCTGATTGCCTCTTTATTCCCCGACTGAAGTTCAATTACAGCGCTTAAAACAATATATCCTTTTTTTGCAAAAATACTCGTTCGGTATCCGAATTCCATCTGTTCTGCGGACAGGGTAAATATATTTCCTTGAATATCCAACACTCTGGCACTTTTTAATACCTGTTTCATCTCTCCACCGTATGCCCCTGCATTCATTACCAGAGCTCCCCCCAGTGTCCCCGGAATTCCTGACGCAAACTCAAATCCTGTCAATCCTGCCTTTAGTGCCTTTGCTGCAATCTTAGATAAAAGAGCGCCTGCCTGGGCGCAAATCTGATTTTCTTTCACCTCTATCGAATACATCTTCTTAAAAATCTGTATCACTGCCCCGCGGTATCCCTTATCTCCAACCAACAGGTTGCTCCCATTTCCCATAATATAAAATGGTATATTGTATTGTCTGCAAACGCGGATAACTGCCTCGATCTCCTCTTCCTTTGACGGCGTGACAAAATAATCTGCCGGCCCTCCAATCCGAAACGTTGTATGTCTGCTCATTTGTTCATCCACAGCTACATTTTCTTTTCCAGCTACGCTACATAGTTCTTTATAAAAATCCATTTTTTACTCCATTTCCTACATGTTTTCCCCTTCATAATACAACAACCTGTCTGCAAAGTAAAGTCGGGACTATCTTGCAAATTATTGAGAAATAGTGTATATTTAAGGAGTGTCTGTACAATTTTATTTTAATATTTATTCGTACCAAAAGGAGTGAACAACAGTATTGGACTCGAGTGATACTATACAATTTATTATATTGATTATTCTTCTTGCACTTTCTGCTTTTTTTTCTTCCGCAGAAACTGCTCTGATGACCGTAAATAAAATGAAAATGCGTTATCTTTCTGAAAATGGAAACAAACGCGCAAAGCTCATATTAGATATTACGGAAAATCACACTTCTAAAATGCTGAGTGCAATTTTAATTGGAAACAACATTGTCAACCTTTCTGCTTCTTCTTTATCTGCGACTATCGCTTATGATTTCGGCGGATATATGGTCAGTATTGCCACGGCTATCCTAACCTTTGCAGTCCTTGTTTTCGGAGAGATAACGCCGAAAAACTTTGCAACCATACACGCAGATAAGGTTGCCCTGCTGTATATACCAATTATTCATATTTTTATGACAATTATGACTCCTGTTATTTTTGTTATTAATCTTTTTGCACATGGTATTCTTTTCCTGCTTCGGGTAGATCCGAATGCACGCAATACTACCATGACGGAAGATGAACTCCGTACAATCGTGGATGTAAGCCATGAGGACGGTGTTATTGAATCTGAAGAAAAAGAAATGATTTACAACGTATTCGATTTAGGCGATGCCAAGGCGAAGGACGTTATGGTTCCAAGAGTACAGATCACATTTGCAGATGTAAACAGCTCATACGAAGAACTAATTGAAATATTCCGCGAGGATAAATTCACTCGTCTGCCTATCTATGAAGATACAACAGACAATGTTATTGGAACTATCAATATGAAGGATCTGCTTCTATTTGACAATGACAAAATTGATTCTTTCCATGTACGCGATATCCTGCGCGAGGCATATTTTACTTATGAATATAAGAGTATCTCCGAACTCCTCGTAGAAATGAGGGATGCTTCCTTTAATATCGCCATTGTCTTAGACGAATATGGCGAAACTGCTGGTCTGATTACCCTGGAAGATATTCTGGAAGAAATTGTCGGAGAAATCCATGATGAATATGATGAAAATGAAGAAGAGCTTATTCAGAAGATAAATGACTGTGAATATGTAATCGAAGGTTCAGTCAGTCTGGATGATTTGAATGATGAATTAGATCTGAACTTTGAATCAGAGGATTATGATTCCCTGGGAGGTTTTATTATAGAACATTTAGATCGCCTTCCGGAATTAGGTGATGAAGTCACTACTCAGGACGGTGTCCGCCTTGTTGTAGAAAAGCTGGACAAAAACAGAGTGGAAAGTGTACATGTATATCTCCCAGCGGAAATACATTCAGAAGAAGCTCTCACTGAAAAAAATACAAAAAAACAAGATTAACCTGCTCTTCATGCAGTACCAGTACAAGCCCTCCTGCATATGCTGATAGAAAGGATGTCAGGAGGGCTTTTTATGCCTTATTCAATTATGTTAGATGCCGGACACGGTGGACGTGACCCAGGCGCTGTCTACAATGGCAGACAAGAGAAGGACGATACCCTGCGTCTCACTCTTGCCATAGGAGAGATCCTGCAAAATCATGGACTTGATGTAGAATACACACGTACAACAGATATTTATGAATCCCCTTATGAAAAAGCAATGGAAGCAAACAATGCGGACGTAGATTTTTTTGTCTCTATACATCGCAATTCCTATCCTACTGACAATACCGTATCTGGAGTAGAAACACTTGTCTACGATAAGTCCGGTATCAAATTGAAAATGGCCGAAGATATCGATGAGCAGTTGGAGTCCGTCGGTTTTGTAAACCTCGGAGTAAAAGAACGTCCTGGCCTAGTTGTACTTAGACGAACAAAAATGCCCGCTGTACTTGTAGAAGTTGGTTTCCTTAATTCTGATACAGATAATACTCTTTTTGACAATAATTTCGATGACATTGCACAGGCAATTGCAGCAGGAATCCTAGACACGCTGGAAGTAGAACATAGCATTCTACCTGCCGGCTACACTGTACAAACTGGGGCCTTTCGTAATCAAAATTATGCTGCCCGCCTGGAAAATGAATTAAAAGCGCAGGATTTTCCCGCTGTTACCATACAAGAAGACGGACTCTACCGTGTCTTTGTAGGAAGTTACACAACCTTAGATGATGCTGCTGATATGGAACGCAAGTTAAAACGTGCAGGATACCAGACCCTTATTGTAAGTACCTAAATATAAATTTAACGAAGCAACAAGCAGTGCGAAAAGAGTAGGAAGACTCTGTGTCATGCTTGCATGTAAACAGGGTGCTTTCTGCTTCTTTTCATTCGGCGATTGCCGATAGCGAAATGGAGCGTATGCGAAATTGAGCTGGCACTGCGGAAGTTGGTAAAAGGGACGTGTGAAAGAGATGCTTTGCATCGTTCGTCAGGGCTTCGCCGAAATTCCTCACTCACGCAAAGCATCTCTTTCACACTTACACTTTCGCCAGCTTAAGTTTATAATTCGTAACGGAAAAAATCGGCTTCACGCTGCTATGCATTTCCAATCAGAAGTAGTATAGATACTTCTAATTGAAGAGCTATAACAACATGAAGCCGTTCTCTTTTTTATGAATTTCAGTTAGGGGGCCACCTTCCTATAGACGAAGGAAAAACTTCTGACTAGAACTCTGTAGCAGCGTGAAGTCGGTTCTGTTTTGTCTTAAATTATAAACTTAAGCTGGCGAAAGTGTAAGCGCAAGAGGGCGTGTGTTGCAAAAGTGAGGAATTCCGGCGAAGCCCTGACGAACGTTGCAATACACGCCCTCTTGCGCGAACCATTTTGTCAATTAAATTATAATTTTTTCATTATCTCATGTATAACTTCTATATCTTCTTCCAGCATCTCTGCAATCTCTTCCGCTGCATATCCTTTTTGTACTTTCTTTTCTACCTGTTCTTTTAATTTTTGTGTTAAACCTTCTCTTAAACCGGAAGCATGTCCCTGTGAAAGTCCCGCAGCAAGACCTTCCTTGCGTCCTTCTTCACGTGCTTTCTCCTGCTCTAATATCTTTTCTTCCCATGCCTGCATGTATTTCACCCCGATCTTTTCACTGGATTTGATGGCGTGGATCCGTTTCTGGATATTATGTATCCTCTCACTGGTACAAGAGGCACTTACCTCCTCTGTGGTATGCTCCATATACCTTAGTAGCTCTATCAGCTCCTTCTGTACTCCTTCTGCGTGCTGTCCGCGGGTATTTAAAAATATCCGAATAGCACCGTCCTGTAATGACAATCCAGGAACTTCCTTACACTGCATCTGGAAGGTATATCGGTATAACCACCCATAACCGAACAGATCAAAGGGACAGATAAGAATAATGTAGACGGGATTCAGTCTTTGAAACCCCACTTCTCCTGGCTTTAAAAGGTTGGAATCGATTAACGCCTGGTAAAACCGGCTTCGCTTCGGCAGATTTCCTGTATCCTCTCTCTGCACTTCTGTGTTGTATATGCGTTCCTCTTCATCCATTGCCCAGACATCCAGACGGACATACCGGTTCAAGGGATGGGTGCGCTGCTCTTTTTCTGTCTGGGGCAGGAGTTTTAAGACAACCTCCCTTCCCAGAATAATCTCCAGCATGTCCCGCATTGTATCTGGGTCATCGGCAGCCTGTGAGAATAAAAAACGATCCAGCAAATTCAAATCCTTCAATGTTTTTTGTTTTTGTTCCATATTTACTTTTCCTCCTTTTATTATAGGGAAAAGCCTTACGGTTTACAACACTTTCCCCTTAAGTTACACAGCATTTGCCGCAAACGATATAGTGCTTTCTGCAAAGTAGACATTAAACACACAAATATATACCTCACCTGCAGTGTAAGTAATAAAACAGATGCTGTCACAGCAGTTTCCTTTGTTTCATTGGGTAAAAATTTAGAATGCCCTGGCAGTTAAATACCAGAAAAACCGATTGTCCATCAGATGAACATAAATAGAATGATACATGTAAATTTTTAGAATGTAGATTCCTTATATAAGAAATAAAGATACTTCCCTTTCCCAAAATATAATAGAAAAGGTACCCTTACCTTAACACATCAGAAAACAAACTACAAGAAAAATAAATATAAATTTAATTGACGAAAGAATGGTACGCAAAAAGAGAAGGCAGTGCAACGCAGGTCAGGGCTCCACTGTGGTAAATCCGATTGAATGTTTGTAACAGTGAAGAAGCATATCGTCCATTGGAACTCCATGCTTCCCACTTAACAAACAGAACAATCTGTATCTACCACGCTCCGCTTAAAATTCCCTGCTTATGCACTGCCTTCTCTTTATGCTTACGTTCTTCCCCAATTAAATTCACAATTTCAGACAGAACAGAACCGGTTTCACGCTGCTACAGACTCCCAGTCAGAAGTTTTTCCTTCGTCTATAGGAAGGTGGCGCCCTAACTGAAATTCATAAAAAAGAGAACGGCTTCACGTTGTTCCAGCCCTTCAATTAGAAGTATCTATACTACTTCCGATTGGAAATGCATAACAGCGTGAAGCCGATTTCTTTTTTATAAAATTTAACTAACAAGGTACCTTCCGAATGGCGGGGGAAAACTTCTGACTGGAGGTGACAGCAAAAAACACTGTATCAGATAAGCAGGGCATTGACAAGGAGCGTTCCGAATACAGTTCGCCTGGTTCTTAGCGCAGGGCATCTGCGTGTTCCAATGGACACACAGATGTTTTGTGCTTAGAACCACTCGAACGGATGAGGTAAAGCGGGTCCTGCCCTGTGTTCTGATACAGTGTTTTTTGCGTACCTTCTATTAAAATTTTTCTAACAGACAAGGAATGCATTTTGTCACTTAAATTTATATATCTATACTGCCATCACTTTCTCGCTTTCGAATGCCTTTGCAATTACTGTAATTAGTATTCCTCCTGCCAGAAGTGTCACGCCTAAAGTCATACCATACTGTGCCATTGTCACTTCTTGTGTCAGTATTCCCTGCAGGGTAAGCGAGGTATTATAAATTGGAATTACATAAAACCATTCTTTCGGCGCCCCCGTTGTAAACATCGTAGTGATACCTAAAATTAAAATCACTATATATACTGGCATTACATAAGAATTTGCCTCTTTGATTGTCTTGGCAAATACGGAAACAAGAACAATAATTGCAGAGTACAAAAATGCAATTGCAATCAATAAAAATGCAAGCATAGCAATCTGTTCCGGCTTCAGAGTCAAATCAATTCCTAATTCTTCACTGGAAAGCCCTCCCATCATCTGAGGCATAAAAGCAACCATCGCCGCCACATAGACAACCGATGTCGCTCCGGAAATAATCATCAGAGCAAATACTTTTCCGAGTACAATGGAGCTTCTCTTAACAGGAGAAACAAGAAGGCTTGCCAAAGTCCCTCTCTCCTTTTCCCCTGCAATCATATCTGTTCCAATCCCCATCGCTCCTGCAAACAGCAGAATTGTTACAAAATATGGAAGCAGCATACCGAGTACCTTTCCTCCTGCCTTTTCTTTATCCTGAAGTATCATATCTGGATTATCTGAATTGACTGTAAATACGGTCAATTCTTCCATATCGTCCACTCTCTGGGCAAGAAGGCTCTGTCTGTAGCTTTCCAGCACGCCGTTTGAAATCACTTCAAAGGCTGCTTTCGAATACTCCTCAGAGGGATTATAAAATGTCTTGACCTGAGGGATTTCTTCTCCTACCTGATAGGAGTTTACAGATTGGGTAAACTCTTTGGGAAATGCTATCATCAAATCGATTCCACCCTCTTTGATCGCGGCTTTCACCGCCTCTTTTACCTGTGTATCATCTGGTGTTCCCTTCCATTCTGTTTCTAGTACGTCCGCTATCGTCTCTTTTGTATAGATGCTGCATTCTTGATCTGCCGTCAAAAGGAAGCTTTCAAATCCTTCCGGTACATTTTCTACATACACAATTGATTTATGTGCTTCTACATCTTTTTCAGCACGATTTGACAAATTGCTGACTAAACTCATCACCACAATCATAATCGCAACCGGAAAGATAAAAACAGAAATCAGCATTTTCCCATCCTTAAATACTCGTGCAAGTTCTTTCGCGCATATCTGTCTGATTCCCTCCATTTATCGTCCCTCCTTCTGATTTTTATATAAAACAAAGAATGCGTCTTCTAAATCCTGTGTATTTGTTTCATGTAAGATTTCTTCCAGGCTTCCCTCTGTCGCCTTCCGCCCGTCAATAATCATTCCTATTCTATCACACAGCTTTTCTGCTTCTGACATAATATGTGTAGATATAATAATCAATTTTCCATCGTCCCTTAATTTCTTGAGATAATCCGTCACACTCCTTGCCGTAACAATGTCCAGTCCGTTTGTAGGCTCATCAAAAATGATGATGTCCGGATCATGAACCAGGCAGACTGCAATCGCTGCTTTCTGTGCCATACCGGTAGATAATTCCTTAATTTTCTTCTGTGCAAAGTCTTTCATGCCAAAATATGCAAATAGTTCCTCTTTTCTCGCTTTTATCTTTTCTGCCGGCACCTTATGAAGTCTTCCGAAAAATTCAAAAAGATAATCAACAGAAAACTGGGGATCTAGTTTAATATCTCCCGTCAGAAATCCAATTTTTTCTCTAACCTTCTCTGGTTCTTTTTGTACTTCATGCCCAGATACAAAAATTTCTCCCTTTGTAGGCTTTATGATTGTGGAAATACAGCGCAGAGTCGTTGTTTTTCCAGCTCCGTTCGGGCCAAGCAGACCATAGATTTCTCCCGGTTTTGCCGTAAGGCTTAAGTCATCTACAGCAGTTTTGACCGGATTGGTCGTTTTAGACTCTTTCATCTGCTTTTTATTCAGACGGTAAATTTTCGTCAGGTTTTTTATCTCAATCACTTCGTTACCCTCCTTATCTCACACTTCCTTATTGCGATTCCTTTGACACCTTTTTCTTTATAGGATTCGGGTGTCAAAAGGTAACTTATTTAAATTCTCTTATCAATTTTCACAAAAAGTAACTTTTCAGACTCCGGTGCGCGGAGCATTCCGCTGAACCTCTTAATACGAAAATCACGTCAGCAAAGGCTTCCGTGATTTTTGAGTTTCATCTCCATCGCGCATAAAGTCGTCTGGCAAGTTATCTTTTTGTGAAAATTACCGGAAGCATTTGCAAAAGTTACCTTTTGACACCCTAATCATATAGAAAAAAATGTCCTTTGTCTCACTGTATTGTTGTGTTAATACAATTATATTTATATTTTATTATATTGTCAATCCTTTTCTTTTTCTCTTCCATTCTTTCTCCAAATCGTCTACAATAGGAACAACGGCATATACAAATGCAATCTGTGCCGACTAAAATTTACTGCTATCTAAAATTTTGAGTCAATTTTTCTGTTGCGGAAAAATTTTTAAATTTTCTCTACAGCTATCCTGCCAGATATTTGAAATATATTTTTTCACTGCGGAAATAAAGACTCACCAGGAGGGAAAAATGAAAGAAACGATTTTACTTTTTCATGCACCTGACAAAGATACTCTGTTAAAAATAGAGATGGCTCTTTTCCCGCTGCATGTCCGGCTGCGCCGCGTGGCAAAGGAGGACTATGTCCAGCCCTTAGGAGCACTTGCAGGCGTAAAGGATATACCGCGAATTGAAGAAACCTACGAAGGAGACGAGCTTTCGGACACTCTGTTTGTCTTTGCCTTCTTTAGTGACAACCGTTTAAACCAAGCTTTAGCAGCGCTTAGGAAGTCTGGAGCCGGAACTTTTCCGTATAAGGCCATTCTCACCCCGACAAATCAAAATTGGAACGCGCTGCAATGCTTCAGCGAAATCCGTAGAGAACACGAAACGATACAAAAGCAGCTAAAAGGAAACAAAGAACAGGCAGAAGAATAATACTGACAATACCTATAATCGAATAGGGGAAAATAGTGAAAGCGCCGGAATTAATTCCCGGCGCTTTCATTTTTTACAAACTGGCTTTCATACAGATGCTTATAAAACCCATTTTGCTTCAACAGGCTTTCATGTCTGCCCTGCTCCACAATTTTCCCATCCTTCATCACCAAAATCACATCGGCCTCACGGATAGTGGAAAGTCTATGTGCCACAATAAATGTGGTTCTTCCCTCCATCAGCTTTGCAAATGCCTCCTGAATTTTCATCTCTGTTCTTGTATCAATCGAAGATGTCGCCTCATCCAGAATCAGCATCGGCGGCCGCAAAAGCATAACCCGCGCAATACACAGAAGTTGTTTTTGCCCCTGTGACAGTGTACTTCCATCTTCTGTTATCCATGTTTCATAGCCTTTTGGCAGCCGTCGGATAAAGCTGTGTATATGAGAGGCTTTTGCCGCCTCAATCACCTCTTCTTCTGTCGCATCTGGTTTTCCCATTGTAATATTTTCCCATATAGTTCCTGTTTTCAGCCAGGTATCCTGCAGCACCATTCCATATCCCGCACGCAGGCTTCGGCGCGTCACCTGTCGAATATCCAGTCCCTCCACTCGGATACTTCCACTGTCTATGTCGTAAAAACGCATAAGCAGATTGATTAATGTCGTCTTGCCACATCCTGTCGGGCCAACCACTGCTATCTTCTGTCCGGGAACAACCTCCAGATTAAAATCCTCTATCAGCTTTTGTTCGGGAAGATAGGAAAAATACACATGCTCTGCCTGCACCTTCCCTTTTATATTTTTTAAGCATACTGCACTTTCTCCATCCGGAATTTCCGGCTCTTCCTCAATCAGTTCAAAAATTCTCTGTGCACAGGCAACTGCATTCTGCAATTCTGTCACTACACCGGAAATTTCATTGAACGGTTTTGTATACTGGTTTGCATAGCTTAAAAAGCTGGTCAACTGTCCAACGCTTAATCCGCCCCCTAATACTGAAAATGCCCCTGTAATCCCGACACCCGTATATACCAGACTGTTTACAAACCGCGTGGCAGGATTCGTAATGGACGAAAAGAAGGTTGCCCGAAGAGAATATTTCTGCAAGCGCTTGTTGATTTCGTCAAAACGTTCTGTCACTTCTTCTTTTCTGCCAAATGTCTGCACTACTTTCTGATTCCCTATCATCTCGTCAATCAGCCCTGTCTGTTCCCCTCGTGTCTCTGACTGCAGCTTGAACATGGCAAAGGTATGCTTTGCGATAAAGTTTGCCACAAAAAATGACACCGGCGTAATCAATACAACCACAAAAGTAATCTTTACATTCACTGACAACATAAAACAGAACGTCCCCAAGATCGTAGCCGCCCCTGTAAAAAGCTGTGTAAATCCCATCAAAAGCCCGTCCGCGAACTGATCTACGTCTGCGATCACACGGCTTACCAGCTCTCCATGTGGATGGGTGTCTATATATTTTAGAGGAAGGATTTCAATTTTTTGAAATGCCTCATTGCGAATGTCCCGCACAATCTGATACGTCATCTTATTATTGCATATATTCATAATCCATTGCGCAAAAGCCGTAACCAACGTACATACTCCAATGGAAATCATCACCTTATATACACCGGCAAAATTTACCGCACCTGCACCTATGATATAATCCACCGCATGTCCGATTAATTTCGGCACATATAAAGTTAAAGCGACAGACAGAGAAGCCAACAATATAGAAAACACTAGAAAAATTCGGTATTTTCCAAGACGGCGGAACACTTTTTTCAATATCTCTGTTTGTTTTACTTTTTTCTTATCTTCCATTTTCCGCCTCCTTTGGAAACTGCGAATAATAGATCTCCTGATACGCCGGACAGTTAAGAAGCAGCTCCTTATGTGTTCCTTTCCCCGCTATTTCTCCGTCGTCCAGCACAATAATCTGATCTGCCTCCTGTACTGACGCTGCCCTTTGAGACACAATAAACACCGTCATTTTTTCTTTTCTTGCGCGGAGCGCTTTTCGAAGCGCCGCATCTGTGGCAAAGTCCAACGCAGAAGCACTGTCATCCAGAATGAGAATTTCCGGTTTTCTGACAAGCGCTCTTGCAATCGTCAGTCTTTGTCTCTGTCCTCCAGACAAATTCCTTCCATTCTGCTCAATGTTATAAGAAAGCTTTCCTTCTTTTTTTTCTACAAACTCCGCTGCCTGCGCCGTTTCAAGCGCCTTTGCAATCTCTTCCTCGGTGGCGTCCGCCTTTCCCCATCTGATATTTTCTGCAATCGTCCCTTTAAAGAGCGCCGCCTTCTGCGGGACAACCCCAATCCGCGCGCGTAAGCTTTCGGTCTCATATTCTTTGACATCTTTACCGTTAATGCGCACTTCTCCTTTTGTGACATCATAGAACCGCGGAATCAGATTCACCAAAGAAGACTTTCCAGATCCAGTTCCTCCGATAATCCCTATGATATCCCCTTTTTTTGCTGTAAATGTAATATCTTCTAAAGATTCTGCGCCATTTCCGTCATAAACAAGAGAAACATGCTTAAATTCTATGAAAGGGGTCTCCTCGTTTTCCTCCCATTTCCACTTCCCGTCTTTTCTGTCCGGTTTTTCCTCCAGTATTTTCTCAATACGGTTTCCACAGGCAATCGCCTTTGTCACTGTAATAATCAAATTTGCCAGCTTTACAAGCTCTACCAGAATCTGCGACATATAGTTGACAAGTGCGACGACTTCTCCCTGTGTCAGTATTCCCTTATCCACCCGAACCGCGCCTGTATAAAGCAGCAGGATAGTTCCTGCATTTACAATGATATAAGTAAGAGGATTCATCAGTCCTGCTATACGTCCGACATATTTTTGTGCATCTGTCAAAATTTGATTTCCAGATAAAAACCGTTTTTTTTCGCTTTCTTCCTTATTAAAGGCACGAAGCACTCTCGCTCCGGTCAGATTCTCCCGCGTCACAAGAAGCACTCTGTCCAGGTTCGCCTGCACCTTTTTATATAGAGGCATAGTAATGAGCATAATTCCGAATACAACAATAGAAAGCAGCGGAATTACAACCACAAAAACAAAAGCAGCCTTCACATCCACAACAAATGCCATCACCATTGCGCCAAACACGATAAACGGAGAGCGCAGAAATAGACGAAGCACCAGATTTACGCCTGCCTGCACCTGGTTTATATCACTTGTCATTCTTGTAATCAGCGTTGCGCTTCCGATAGTATCCATCTGTGTAAACGTAAATTTCTGTATATGCCAAAACAGTTCGTGACGCAGCTTTGCCGCAAACCCTGTGGCCGCTTTTGCAGCAAAGTACTGTGCTGTGATCGAGCAGATAAGGCCAATCCCTCCAAGCGCGATTAAGATAAGGCACATTTTTATAATATACGGCCTGTCCCTATTTTCAATTCCTACGTCAATGACTGCTGCCATAACAAGAGGTACAATCAGTTCAAACGAAGCCTCCAGAAGCTTAAACAGCGGCGCAAGCACTGTTTCTTTTTTATAGTCTTTTAAATATACCAGCAGTGATTTCATCTCTTTCTCCTGTCTTTTCCTAGCGTCGGTGTATAAGGGGCGACGCTAATCTTCCCACTTATCTTATCATAAACCTCATCATATAAAAATACTCTATTTTCCCTCTGTACTATTCTACAATCTGAATGGTTATCTGTGTCACATAATTTTCCTCTTTTCCAATTATGAAGTCATTCATCCCTTGTTCATATGCGTATCCAGTTAATTCTAATCCACACTCTTTCGCATAACAAAGCATTTTACCATATAGTTCTGGCAGTCTGTCCCAGGTTCCTTTTAAATACCCGCACAAATATCTTCCTTTTGGTTTTGTCAGAATCTTCTTTTCTTTTTTATATGCCGGTGAAAACAGACCGTCATATTCTTCAAACTGTGCCTTCTTTACCTTCTCCAGGGAAATATAACTGCCAACCCCTGCCCGATACTGCTCCGGCTTCCACACAGTCTGTATATATTGAAGTACATCCAAATAATTATCATTTTCAAACTTGTATGGTACTGTCAGAAAATATTCTTCTTTACATTCTATTATCCCGATCTCCATATCTTTGACACGTTGACAGAGCAAGGCCTCTTCCTGCTTTTTAATAAGTGCTTTTTTTATGCGCCGCAGCTTTCCTATTTCTTCATCAATCTCTTTTTGTTTTTCTGCCGCTATCTGCAAAAACTCCTGTTCATCCAGTCCGGCTGTGAATCTTCTGATTTCCTCAATACTTAAATGCAGCTCTTTTAGCATCCTGATAAACTCAAATTCCATACTCTGCGCGTAATCATAATATCGGTATCCATTATCACCCTTATAGGCAGGAGAAAATAACTCAATGTTGTCATAATAGTGCAGCGTTCTTCTGTTCACATTATGCAGCTTTGCAAACTGTGCTGTAGTCAGCTTCAATGTTTCCCTCTTTTTCACCGGACAACTCCTCCTTGACTTTACAGTTACTAGATAGTTTATCCTTAGTATAAATCGTACAGAAACAAAAAGAAAGGAAAAATACTATGGAAAACAAAATTATCTTAAGACCCTTAAACCATTCGGATTTAAATGCGTTAGAAAACATCATCAGAAGAACCTGGAAGTATGATACATTTACATCTCCAGAAAGCGCCCGCAGGTTGGCAAAGGTTTATCTCGCCTCCTGTCTTATACGCCATACCTGGTCACAGGTTGCAGAAGTAAACGGCACTGCGGCAGGCGTTATTTTAGCAAAAAATCATACAAAACGCACCTGTTCTTTTAAATATTATCTCCGCTGGTTCACTGGGCTATGCCAGCTTCTCTCTAGAAAAGAAGGACGAGAGCTGCTTCATTTTTTTCAGCATATCAGCCAGATAGATGCACGTCTTTTTCGACAGGCCGACAGGCAGTATGACGGGGAGGTTGCTCTGTTTGTCCTAGACGAGGAGTACCGCGGACTAGGATTAGGCAATCAATTATTTCACAGCATGCTTAACTACATGAAACAAGAACAGCTTAACACTTTCTTTTTATATACAGATTCAAGCTGCAATTTCGGTTTTTATGAGCATCAGAAAATGACACGGCGTCAAATGTATAGATGTACTTTAGACATGAAGGGTAAAAATGCAGAGATGGAGTTTTTTCTTTATGATGCCTCTCCCGACAAATTATAAAATGCTTTTCGACTAAATTCTCTACAGCAAAAAGGTAACAGACAATATGTAATGACCTCCGATTTGTAGGTTCGTGGATTTACCTGTATACTATAAATCGGAACAATAAATGGTAACAGGGATTACCGCATACAAATGGAGGTCATCAAATGAATTATAACACAGTTTACGTAGGAATGGATGTACACAAAAAAAGTTTTTCACTTTGCTGCTACACAAATGAAAAAGAGCAGGCTGAATATCCTCAAAAAACAGCCCCTCATTACAGCAAAGTCCTGAATTATCTGGAAGCTATGCGTTTCCACTATGGCGATGATGTTTTGTTTATTTGTGGTTATGAGGCGGGATGCCTTGGCTACACCTTATACCACGAACTCATGGACCATAACGTAAAATGTATCCTTCTCGCCCCGACAACAATACCACAGCCAACCAGCAGGAAAAAGGTCAAAACGGATAAACGCGATGCCGCACTGATCGCAAGATGTCTGGCACATCACGATTACAGCCCGGTACACATTCCTTCCGAAAAAGATGAACAGGTGAAGGAATATATCCGGATGCGTAACGACCATAAGATTGCCCTCAAAAAAGTAAAGCAGCAAATCAGTGCGTTCTGCCTGCGGCATGGCTACCGCTATGACGCAACTGTAAACCAGTGGACACAGGCTCATCTCAAATGGCTGAGGGCTTTAAAACCGGAAGGGCTTTATCGTGATATTTTGATGGAATACCTGTCTACCTACGATCAGCTGACAGATAAGATCGAACGTATGGACAGACGCATTGAGGAACTTGCAGGCGAACCGCAATACAGGGAGGGCGTCAAAAAACTATCCTGTTTTCTTGGAATCAAGATACAGACTGCGCTTTCTACAATGGTTGAGGTTGGAGATTTCAAACGTTTTTCTTCTGCCCAGCGTTTTGCTGCTTATCTGGGGCTTGTGCCCGGGGAGCGTTCCAGCAGTGAGTCCCAGAACAGACTGGGGATCACAAAGGCGGGAAACAGCCACATCCGTACCTTGTTGGTAGAAGCAGCCCAAAGTTACACGCGGGGACGTGTCGGGTTTAAATCAAAGGCATTGAAGGAAAGACAGTACGGTAACCCGGCAGATGTCATCGCATATGCCGACAAAGCCAACGAACGTTTTCGGCGTAAGTATTATACGATGGTTTTGACGAAAGGGAAAAAGGTGAATGTTGTAAAGACAGCGATTGCAAGAGAATTGGCGTGCTTTATATGGGGGATGATGGTAGGAAATCTGACGGAAAGATAAACAAGGATTTATCACAGCGTCCCAGAAATATCAAGGCCGAGCCGCCGCAGGCGGTGCCGGGCAGCCCTGACATTTCCATTCCGCAGTTATGGCGGATAAACAAGCGCCGTAAGCAGGATAGTGCTGCTTACGGCAGGAAAACCGAACGATTGGAGACACCCTGGAAGGGCTTTAGCATCTTTCAAGGTTCGAGCTATCTGCGACTGAACTATGTCGGCATAGGGAACTATGATCCACGCTAACAGACAGCAGGGCTCACGGCGGACCATTGACCTGTCGGTAAGGAGCGATCCGAATCCACGTATATCAGAGTGGCCAATGCCGGGGACTGATATGTCTAAAGCCTTTTCAGGATGTCTCCAAAACAAAAACATAAAATTTGTGATGATTTTTGTGATTTATCTATTGACAAATGTCATTACATATCAGTTCAGCCCGCGCCATTCGTAAAACTGCACTGCGTGCTTATCGTGGCTGCCGCCACCGTTTTACTCATTGATGGGCGCTTAAGCTCATACAGATGTACGCTCGCAAAAACATGCAAGCATGTTTTATGCTTCCCTCACACTGTATGGCTGAACTGATACGCAAAAAGAGAAAAATTTATAAAAATGTATTGACATTTTAAAGGGGCAAGTATATTGTATTATTTAACTAATACAATATATCATACTTATATTGATGGAGGAATTTACATGGAACCACTCATTAAAGTCGAGGACTTACATAAAATTTATAATCCCGGCGAAAACGAGGTAAGAGCACTGGACGGAATCAGCCTTGAAATTCAAAAAGGTGAATTTGTCGCGATTATCGGACATTCTGGTTCTGGTAAGTCGACTCTGATGAATATGCTCGGCTGTCTGGATATTCCAACCTCCGGTAACTATTTTCTGAATGGGAAAGATGTGTCTCGTCTGTCTGACAATGCTCTATCTGAAATTCGGAATAAAGAAATCGGATTTATTTTCCAGGGCTTCAACCTCGTCGCCAATCTGGATGCTATAGGCAACGTTGAACTCCCCCTCATTTACCGCGGACTTGGCAAACAAAAGCGTCGCCGCATTGCTGTACAGGCGCTGAAAAAAGTAGGACTTGGCACAAGAATGAAGCATAAGCCAAACGAACTCTCCGGCGGACAGCAACAACGTGTCGCTGTGGCGCGCGCAATTGCGGCACAGCCTCCTATCATTCTGGCAGACGAGCCGACAGGAAATCTGGACAGCAAATCTACCAAAGAAATTATGAATATCCTAAAAGCACTGCACACAGGCGGACGCACGGTTATCATTATCACCCATGATGATGAAATCGCCAGTCAGGTTCATCGTGTCATCCGTATTATAGACGGCAGAATCGAAGACGATTATTTGAATGAAGAAAGAGAGGATACACACTATGTTTTCTAAAAAGAAGAACACACAGGAAGAACACTTTGACACTACAGATATCCTTTTGGAAGACGATTTTCCAGATGAAGAAGCCGGCACCTCCTCCAAACCACCAAAAAAGAAATTGCCCGCCTGGGTCATCGTGCCAATTCTCGCCGTTCTCCTGCTTGGCGCCTTTGGACTTTCCAAACTCACAGGAGGCTCTAAGGAGGCATCTGCAAGCAGTACATTAAAAGTAACGGAAGTCAAAAAAGGAAATGTAAAAGAAGTTTACAATTCTACGGGAACGATTGAAAGTGAAAACACAAAGACTTACTATTCTCCCGTCTCGGCGCCTATCAAAGAATGCAACGCCGAAGTAGGCAAAACCGTCAAATCTGGGGATCTGCTTGTCACGTTTGATACAACCGATTTAGAGCGCAGCAATGAACAAGCACAGCTAAATTTACAATCCAGCCTCAATACCTCACAGGCAGCCCGCGCACAGAATGCCCAGGCAATCGATGCGGCAAATGCAGCCAGCGCTCAGGCAGCAGAAACCGCAAATGCACTTGCAGACACTGTAAATGCACTTGCCGCGCAGGTAAACACCGCTTACGAGCAGTACCAGACAAATCTTGCTTTGGCCGGTACACAGGCACAGGAGATACAGGCAAAACGGGAACAATTAAACGCAGTGATTGCAGAAAACACAAAGACGGTCAGCTATAACCAGTCCATTATTGATAGTATTGACTCCGGCTACTCCGGCGGACGCGCGCAGATTGCCGAACTAGAGTCTAAGGGAGAAGACTTAACCCCACAAGAAAAAGAACTTTTAACCTCTCTCAAAGCTGTTTTTCAAGATTACGACAACGCCGTTTCGGCGCGCAATGCGGCACAGGCGGCAATCGACGACGCCAACAGCCAGCTCAATTCCCTTGTGGATCCGAATGTGGACGATGCCGGATATACTGCATTAAAAGCCCAGTATGATGAAGCTTACGCCCAGTGGCAGTCCGCTTATACGGCGGCAGGCGGCAGCTCTGCTTCTGTTGGTATGAGTGCGGCAGAGCTGAACAACCTGGACATCAGCGATAACCTCGCAGAGCTCGCAGCGCTCTCTCCGGAGGAACTTCTGGAAAAGGGAAAAGAGGGAATGAAAGCTGATATGGATGGTGTAATTGCCTCCGTAGACGCTCTGCAGACCAACATGGCTACGCAGGGTGTGGCGCTCTTTACAATCGCCAGCACAGAGAATGTTCGGGTAAAAATCGAAGTTTCTCCGGATGATTATGAAAAAATGAAAACTGGCAGCGCCGTTTCTATTAAAGTCGGTGAACATACCTATCAGGGTACCCTGACAGAAACCAATAAAATCGCTGTAAAAAACGAAAAAGGAACTCCTGTCATCGGAGCCAAGATCCATATCAGTAACCCGGATGAAAATATCTGTATCGGGGCAACCGCAAAAATTACAATGACCGTTGCCAAGTCAGACAACGTGCTCATTGTTCCCAACGAAGTTATCAATGCTTCCTCTGACGGAGATTTCGTCTATGTGGTGGAAAACGGCGTCGTGAAAGAACGGCCTGTAGAGCTTGGAACAGTTTCTACTACGCATACAGAAATCAAAAGTGGACTAAAAGAAGGTGACAAGGTTGTAAATGATCTGAATGTGGATATAAAAGAAGGAATGAAGGCAGTTGCAGTCGAAAAGGAAGAAGAATAATGCTTCTGCTCTAAAAAGAAAAGAGGACATACTATGGGACAATTTCTTGAATATGTAAAAATGGCTCTGGATAATATCCGTTCCAACAAAGGCCGTTCCTTTCTGACAATGCTCGGTATCATCATCGGCATCACCTCCGTTGTCACGATTGTTTCTATCGGCAATGGTTTGAAAAAAGATGTGGTTGACGCTTCCAATGAGCAGAACAATACTGTAACTATCCAGGCAAATGAAGACGAGGTCACCGACACAAAAATCATTACCGGAGACGATATTGCTTATCTGAAGACCTCTTTAAATGACAGTGTGCAAAGCGTATCTGCCGCAGAGACTTCTATTGGAAAAGCAACGACAAGAAAAGGAACCTTCGATACTTATATTACCTTTACTACACCAGACTATGAAAACGCGCAGTACACTTCTCCTCTCGTAAAGGGAAAATATTTTACGGACAATGATGTCTCCAATGCGAACCCCGTCTGTGTAATTGATGAAATCGCAGCCTTGTATCTCTTTGGAAATACCAACGTCATTGGAATGAGTCTGGAGCTTGCGGTTGACAGCGGTATTCAGGAGGTGACAATTGTAGGAATTCGTGAAACCTCCGACGATATGATGGAGGTCGAACAGACTTATCAGATGATGGGAATGGAAAAGTCCATATCTACGTTGGAAATGCCATACACGACTGCGGAGTCTTTTGGAATTCCACTGGATGCCTTCTCCTCTGTATCTGTCACCGTATATGATCCGGAGGATGCCTCTAAAACAGCTTCCTCCGCCGTACAGATTTTAAATGCACGACACCAGAATCTTGGAGATGCCCCGTTCATGCAGCAAAAACCATTAAATCTTTCTGATATGTTTGGTTCCATTATGGATGGCGTGACAGCATTTGTAGCGCTGGTCGCGGGTATTTCTCTCATTGTCGGCGGAATCGGCGTTATGAATATTATGCTCGTCTCTGTTACAGAGCGTACTCGTGAAATCGGCATCCGTAAAGCACTAGGTGCAAAAACAGGTTCCATTATTTTTCAGTTTTTATGTGAATCCGCAATTATTTCCGGCATGGGAGGTCTTATCGGCATACTGCTTGGAGGAGCTCTTACCGCATTGATCAGTGCATTGGAAATCGGCGGTATACACGCACAGCTCTCCTGGCCTGCTGTAGTAGTTGCCACTATTTTTTCCTGTGGTGTTGGAATTGTATTTGGTATTTATCCGGCACGTAAGGCTGCCCAACTAAGTCCGATTGAGGCTTTAAGGCGCATGTAAGAGCCTGGTACACAGCTCTTGCAGGAAAAGTCATATGCTGATAGTATATATACATTATAGAATACTCAAACAAGTATAAATTTTTATTTTAATTATGTGGAGGATATAAGTATGTTAAAACCTAGCAAAATGTTAAAAGTTGTCTCAATTATTGTGATTGTTCTTGGAAGTCTTTCTGTCTTAGGCTCTATTATGTCTACTGTAATGGCAGTCACTATGCCGGATTTAATGGAACAGTCCTATGAAATGCTCGGACAGAGCGCTCCTTCTACCGGATACTATGTATATATGATTGCATCCGCCTGTGTCGTTCTGGTTGCCGGTATCGTCGGTGTACTGCACAAATCAAAAAAATCCGTCTTGATTATGGCAGTTATTTATCTCGTACTTGAATTTGGAAGTGTTATATACTCTTCCTTTATCGCGGGCTTCTCCTTCTTGTATGTGATAGATCTGATTCTTCCGATTCTTTATATGTGGGGCTGGTATCAGTCTGAATAGGCCGGATTACTCCGCCCTACTCAAATTGACCTGCTGTTTAAAAGCATTTGGGGAAGCAACAAAATTTTATTTTGTTGCTTCCCCATTACTTTTTCTTCTCCACTTATCTTTTTTAGGTATTGCGCCTTACTTTTTCTTCTGCTAAAATGGACGAAACTAACAAACGAAAGGAGAGGGTAGATTGCATTTACTCATATCAGATTTCCCCCTGCCAGAAGGACTTCCTTCTGCGCCGGACACTTATTATATCGATTTAAATCACAAGCAGATTAAAGGCTGTACCGGATGCTTTTCCTGTTGGGTAAAGACGCCGGGAAAGTGTGTTATCCGCGACGACGCGGTAACGCTCTATCCCCTAATCGCAAAGAGTAAAAAGCTGATTTATGTAAGTCGTCTGTACTGTGGGATGTATGATGAACCCTTAAAGCGTCTGCTAGAACGCTCTATTCCAGTACAGCAGGCTTTCATACGCCTGCATCAAGGGGAAACACACCATGTACAAAGGAATGTAGAACAAAAGTCAGCGGTTATTATCGCTTATGGAGATACCTCTAAAGAAGAACAAAATATATTTCAAGAGTTTGTCTCCCGCAACGCAAAGAATGTATCCTTTAACGACTGGCGTATCCGGTTTGTTAAGGAAGAAGAAATCAAAGACGCTATACATCAGGAGGTGAACGCATGGAAAGATTGTTAATTGTAAACGGAAGTCCCCGTGCACCGAAATCCAACTCCAAACAGTATGCGCAGCTCGTACAAAAATACTGGAAAGGACAGGCAGACACCTATCTTGTAACCTCAAAAAAGCAAGAGGAACTCGATCTGCAAAAATACCAGCACATCCTGTTTGTATTTCCACTGTATGCGGACGCCGTTCCGTCTGTACTGTTTCCCTTTCTAAAATATCTGGAACAGGCGCACCTCCCAGAAGGTATGCAGGCCCATGTGCTTATCAACTGTGGCTTCCTTGAACCGCAGCAAAATGATACCGCAGTTAAAATACTGCAATATTTCTGCAAAAAAGCCAGACTTTCTTACGGGATGACCCTTCAGATCGGATCGGGAGAGGCGATTCTTAAAACTCCCTTTGCATTTCTTGTCCGCCGGAAGATTCGTTCCTTCGTAAAAGGAGTCTGTCAGGGGAAAAGCCAAGTGCTCTCTGTTACTCTGCCTTTAAGCAAAAGACAGTTCATAAAATCAGCGGAAAAATACTGGCTCGATTATGGAAAACGGTTCCACACAACAGAAGAACAAATGCGGACTATGGAAATCGAATCGGAGCAATAGAGCCTCTATTTTGTCTTAGCTTAACAGGGGTTCCTTGACAATCTGGGGTTGCCTTTCCAGGCAGCCCCTTTTTACTTGCAAATGCAAATTATCTCAACTATAATAAGGTTAATTTAAGTTTTCCGGAGGAATTGTAAAAATGTGGAAACGATCGACACTTAAGAAAACAGCGAGGAAACACGTCAAGGCAGGATATTGGCGTATGATATCCGTCTGTTTTTTAATTGCCACACTTACTACCTCTTACCCACTGGCTACAACATTTTTCAGTCAGCATACTCTCACAGCACAATATCAGACCAAGTCTGCATATATGCCGGAAGATTCAAACTCTGAAGTTTTGAATGATACAATCGAATATATTTCTGATGATGCCGGTACTGAAGAAGCACTGGACAGTTACTCCTTTCGGATAGCTGACATTTTAATTGATTTATATACCAATACCTCTTCAGCTGTTTTTTCTGCCCTGCGTGCATTCAACAGCCTTCTTTTGGATCCTTTGAGTTACTCTACACTTTTTCTAATGATAGGAGTATTTCTTTCATTTGGTTATCAGTTCTTTATTTCGAATCTTCTTTTGGTCGGAGAGGCACGCTTCTTCCTGGAGATTAGAAATTATCCTCAGACCAGAATCAATAAGATCTTCTATTTGTACAAGCTGAGATTTATATTCAAACCAGCCTGGGTTATGTTTTGCCGTTCTCTTTTTCAGCTGCTGTGGAATTTTACAATTATCGGGGGAATTATAAAGCACTATGAATATAGCATGATTCCATTTATTCTTTCAGAAAATCCTGCTGTCGGAAGAAAACATGCATTTTACCTCTCGAAGCAGCTTACTCATCAGCATAAATGGAAGCTATTTCTTTTGGATCTTTCTTTTCTAGGGTGGAAATGTCTTTCTATTCTTACCTTAGGATTTCTGGATATTTTATTTGTAAATCCATATGTAATTGGCACAAAAGCAGAATTATATATGACTCTCCGGCGCAATTATGTCCTTCTTCGCTCACCTTGTTATGAAAAACTCAATGATCCGGCGCTCGAACATGTACTCTCCGAAGACGAACTGTTGATCAGCAAAGCACTTTACGATGACTCACAGGGGCCTTATACGAAAATTGCTTATTTTGCACCGGCCCAGTATCCTGCATTTTTATATTCTATCCAGCCGCCGGAATATGCGGTGAAGGCTCCCCTTAAAATACAGCAGAAATACTCTTTTATGTCTTTGTATTTTTTATTCTTTGCTTTCTCTATATTTGGATGGCTTTTAGAAGTAGGCATCACACTGCTGCGAGATGGCACCTTTACAAGCCGCAGCCTTCTTACCGGTCCATGGATTCCTCTCTATGGACTATGTGGAATCTGTATTCTTATTGTTATGCGCAAATTATCTGCAAAGCCTGTTTTTGTATTTCTACTTATTATGGGAATGTATTCTTTACTTGAATATGCGGTCAACTGGATTACAGAATTCGGACTCCACATAAGACTTTGGAATTACAGTTCCTACCTTCTAAATATAAACGGACGTATTTATATGGGCGGTACTGTAGCATTTGCTCTTCTAGGCTGTGCGTTTTTTTATTCCCTCGCTCCCAGATGGAACCGCTTATTTTTAAAGCTGACCCGTAAAAAAAGAATTTGGCTGTGTATTCTATTGACGGTTCTTTTTGCCGCGGACATTCTTTTTTCAATTTTCACTTTCTGATTGGAGGAATCATTATGGTACATACGCAACTTTTTACAGAAAAGCCAGACTGCACTGCCCGTCTTTCTAAAGAAGAACGGGTGTATGATCTTTTGCAGAGACTGGAAATTTCTTATACGGGCGTAGATCACGACGTTGCTCCCACTATAGAAGCATGTCGGGAAATCGAAGATGTGCTCGGCATCATGCCATGCAAAAATCTATTTCTTAGGAATCGTCAGAAAACAGAGTTTTATCTTCTTTTAATGCCGGGAGAGAAAAAATTTGTCACAAAAGACCTTTCCCACCAGCTTCATATCTCTCGCCTTTCTTTTGCAGAGCCGGAATTTATGGAAGAATTACTGAATACCTCACCAGGAAGTGCCAGCGTACTTGGACTTATGAATGATACATGCCACCGCGTCCACCTCCTTATAGATGAGGAGATTCTGGCACAAGAATTCATAGGCTGTCATCCTTGTATCAATACCTCCAGCCTGAAAATACGAATGGAGGATATACTGGAAAAATTCCTTGTACATACCGGACATTCTTATGTGACAGTGCATTTATAATATTGCATTTTCCCTGAAAAACGATTATACTTTTTATTAATTATGAAGTCTCTTTGTCCGGCACTTTCTGTCTCTCTTTAAGCTTCAGATGCAGAGGACAGCAGAGACAAACTGGAGGAATACTATGAAAAAACGAGTTGTAGTTGCCTTAGGGCACCGAGCGTTGGGAACCACCCTGCCGGAACAAAAAATCGCTGTAAAAAATACCGCAAAATCTATCGCAGATCTGATAGAGGAAGGATACCAGGTTGCCATTACACACAGCAATGCTCCCCAGGTCGGTATGATTCATGCCGCTATGAATGAGTTTGGAAAGGCACATCCTGATTATACTGCTGCTCCAATGTCTGTCTGCTCTGCCATGAGCCAGGGTTATATTGGATATGATTTACAAAACGGAATTCGGGAGGAGCTTTTAAACCGTGGTATCTACCGCACCGTCAGCACTGTACTTACACAGGTGATCGTCGATCCATATGACGAGGCCTTTTATACTCCGACCAAGGTACTCGGTCGTTATATGAATGTACAGGAAGCAAATGAAGAGCGCAAAAAGGGAAACTATGTCATTGAAGAGTCCGGTAAAGGATTCCGTCGTGTCGTATCAGCGCCGAATCCAGTCAAAATTGTAGAGCTTGATGCTGTCAACGCCCTTCTTGATGCAGATCAGATTGTTATTGCTGCCGGAGGAGGCGGAATTCCTGTTATGGAACAGGACAACCATTTAAAAGGTGCCAGCGCTGTAATTGAGAAGGATCTTGCAGCCGGAAAGTTAGCAGAAGGAGTAAATGCAGATAAACTGATCATTCTTACGAGTGTAGAGCAGGTATGTATCAACCTCGGACAAGAAAATGAAGAAAAATTAGGAAAAATCACTGTAGAACAGGCAAAAAAATATATGGCTGAAGGACATTTCGGTATTTATAATATGCTCCCGAAATTTCAGGCTGCCATTGAATTTATCGAAGACGGCGAGAATCGCAGCGCCTTGATTACTTCCTTCGACAAAGTCAAAGAAGGCCTGAAGGAAAAAACAGGAACCATTATTGCATAATAAAAATTACGTTCCTGGAGCTTTATTTTGCCTTTTTTTAACTGTAAGAGACAGATAAAAATCCTGTGATGAAAACAAGCGTTTAACGCAGTAACGTTTTCATCACAGGATTTTTTATTTTTTTCATCACTTTACTTGATTTTTTCGAATACTTGTCATAATATATACATATACTTAATGTAGTATTTAAAACTACTTATAAACATTTCAAAACCGCAGGAGGTGTAATCTATGAAAAAGAAACAACACATCAAGGAACCTGGCAGTGCAATTACACATTTTATAGGAATGTTAATGGCTATCTTTGCAGCAGTTCCCCTTCTGATTAAAGCAGCTAATGAACCAGGCAAAATATATATAGTCTCACTTGCCATCTATGCGGCAAGCCTGATTTTATTATATGCCGCAAGCACTACTTACCATACATTTGATATTTCCAAAAAGGCAAATACAATTTTAAAAAAAATAGACCATATGATGATTTCTGTTTTAATAGCAGGTAGTTACACTCCCATCTGTCTGATTGTTCTAAAGGGAAAAACCGGTATCATTCTTTTAAGTATTGTATGGGGAATCGCTCTCATCGGCATTTTAATTAAAGCCTTTTGGGTATACTGCCCAAAATGGGTGTCTTCTGTACTCTATATCGGAATGGGCTGGACCTGTGTTCTTGCGTTTACACAAATCCTCAACAATATGTCTCCCGCAGCTTTTGGCTGGCTGTTGGCAGGAGGAATTATCTATACTGTAGGAGGTGTAATATACGCGCTTAAGGTTCCAATTTTCAACAGCAGACACAAAAATTTTGGAAGCCATGAAATCTTTCACCTCTTTGTGATGGGCGGAAGTGCCTGCCACTTTATCGTAATGTATGCATTTGTACTTCCATAAGCTTTATCTGATATACTCCTCTGCTTTCCATACAAAAGCCAGGCCTTTTACGGACCTGGCTCTTATTTTTTCCATTTTTTATTTCCCAACCTACTCACTGCTTTTGGCCGGCCTTTCCTGTTCCCTGTCAGCCATTATTCCAAGGACGGCGTATATATATACTGCAATTGCTGAATTCTCTTCTCAATCCCATGCGTAAGAATATATGCATATACTGTTTTGGGGACATACATCTCCCAAGCCTCTTCATCCGCAATCATTTCACGAATCCTGGAGGAAGTAATTCCTTTTTCCTCTTCACTCTTTTGAAAAAGAACCTCAACCTTCGCTCCAAGCTCTGACAATATCCTTCTTCTCTCTTCATCCCATGCCCCACATAGATTCATATAGTGAACTGCATCTGAAGGAATATACTCCATCAGAATCTCCGGATGGCTTATCGGAAACGGAATAATTTCAAATTCTTCCCTTTTCACTCCAAAATCAAGCAGAGCATCTAAAAGCATCTCGTATCTCTCAATATAAGTCAACGGATTATCCCTCTTTGTCGTGCCATGTATATCTAAAGAAGAGTTTGCAGGATATACAGAAATATCCGGATGTGTGATCCCGATGTATAGTTTTTGGCAACGCATCTTCGCCGCCAACAAATACTCCATATGTTTTAAATGCAGTACTTGAAATCTTCCATGTGTTATGCCTTTGTCAGTCATCTGACCGAACTCCTCTCCTGCGTTTTCTACTAACCAAGTATAATACAGTTCTTTTAGTAAATCAAATCCTATCTATATCCGTTCTATTTTTTTTCTGATATGCAGCATTTTTGTATCCAGTTTCTGAATCATCTGGGCACATTCTTTTAATTCCTCATCTATGGACTGCAGCTCTTCACCTTCCTTCTTATAACGCAGCTGATGATCCAAATTTGCCCAGAAATCCATCGCTGCTGTCCGAAGCTGCAATTCTGCGTCCATCCACTGTATCTCTTTTTGAAATACAATCGGAACCTTTAAAATTACGTGGAGACTCTGATACCCTGATATTTTAGGATTCTGTATATAATCCTTTACTTTTACAATACGAAAATCTGACTGTTCCTTTAACTTTTTTTCTATCCTATATATATCATCCACATAATAACAAATCGCACGCACTCCAATCAAATCGTGTATCTTCTTTAATACCGCCTGCACATTTCTTTTCAGTCCTTTTTTCTCTAGCTTTTTACATGTACTTTTGTATGATTTTAGCCTTCCGCTTTTTGTCTGGATAATGCTCCTCCCCATTTCCAATGACAGCTCCATATTCATAATCTCAAGCCTTGTCAACAAAAGGTTGATGACACACTGTCCCTTCACTGGGAAAGCTCCTTCGGTGAGAAATCCTCTCAGCCCTTCTCTGTCCTGCTTCAAACTTTCACTTCTTTCTCTGCTTTCACATTAATGCTTACTAATATATGCTAACAGAGTTATTTTTATGCAGCCACCAAACTGAGGTTATCCTTTTGTAAATATTCCGTAAAAGATTGTTGCAACGGCCTTTTTCTAAATTTAAAGACAGGTTTTTATATCTTTCCAATATTCCAGCAGCCTCTCAAGAGAATATGCCGCATTTGCCGGACTGGTAGACGGCAGTCCTGTAATCTCTTTTCCTGTCCTCTCCAGACTATATCTGTCATATAATTTTTTTGCAGTGCTGCCGTTTGCATAAATCTTCTGAATCGGCGCACGATCTAAGATCATGCGTAAGTCCGCAGGCCGTACATTCTTAATACTGCTGTCGCTTGAGCCGGTAATTTCACAGCTTTCAATCACATCCCATACAGCAATTTTGTTGTCTAAAAGCAACATTTTCTTCTCCGCGATTGTCAGAGGTACTTCTGCATTTACAAGCCGTGCAATCACTTTCCAGAACCGATTCTGCGGATGTCCATAATAAAATTTTTGTTCCCTTGACTTTACGGACGGAAAAGTCCCCAGAATCAAAATTCTGGACTGCTCGTTAAATACAGGGGCAAATTCATGGCTTATTCGGTCAGACATATCTTTTTCAACGCCTCCCCTACCATATCAAATTCCTCTGGATAAATGCAGTTTGGAAGGGTATGCTCTTTCATTCTTTCCCTGCACTCCTCATAGTCCATCCATATGACCGTTTCTACTTCTGCCTTCTGAAGTTTTAGCCTGGAAATCTCTACTGGTTTCCGGTAGAGATAAACCATACTCAACTCATTATCTTTAAAAGGGCGTCCATGGAACACATCTGAAAACCCTCCCCTATGAATTCCAATCTCCTGCAATTCTTCTGGCAGCGCCTCTATCCCCAGTTCTTCCTTCATCTCACGCAAAGCGCTTTCCAAATAATCTGCCCCCGCTTCGATATGTCCTGCAGAGGAAATATCATAGCAGCCTGGATTTGAATCTTTCTGTGCGCTTCTTTTCTGTAAAAGTACATCATATCCGCTTTTATTATTCTCACGCACGATCCACACGTGCGACGTACTGTGAAGCAGTCCTTCCCTGTGAACCACACCTCTTTCCTGTACAATTCCGCTTTTCGTGCCATCCTCCCTTCTCACATCGAATAATTCCATCGGCGTTCCGTTAAGGGCGGCATACTTTAACACATCCTGCGTATCATACACAAGTTTCAGGGAGAAGAAACTTTCCGTCTCCTCCAGAAGCCGGAAAAAGATTTTATCTCCTGCCCAAAGCTCCAGGCTGGAAATTTTCTCCTTTTCAATCCATTCCAGTTCTCCTTCATCACAGGCAATTAACTCCCCTGTAAACCCATCCGCAGTATATAAAGACATATATTCTACCACATCTTCTCCATATACAAATGTCACAATCCCCCGGTATTGCCATGAAGTCAGTGTATATCCCGTCTCTTCTTTTACCTCTCTTAGCAGACATTCCTCCGGACTTTCTCCATACTCGAAATGTCCGCCTACTCCAATCCATTTATCTTTATTGACATCATTTTCTTTTACCGTCCTGTGCAGCATCAAGTATTTGCCGTCCTTTTCTATATAACATAGTGTACTCAATCTCTCCATTTTCTTTTGTCCCCTGTCATTTTCATTTTTCACCTATAAATATATTAGTGTACTTTTCTTATTTTTTCAATGTTTTACTGTCTCGGAATACTTTCTTCTAAACACAGTGTCCCGTATCCAAGCTGTGGATTCGGCCACCTGTCATATCCGGGAAGCTTGCGTGCTCCTCTGCGCAGATATGCCTTTACTTTTTCGCCATACAGATACGGATCGTTTTTCTTAACAATTCCCCATTCCATCATCAATGCCGCACTTCCGGACGCGAAGGGCACCGCAAAGGAAGTACCGCTGAATTTTCCATATCCTGTTCCCGACGGTGCTGTTACATTCACACCTGGCGCCGCCAGATCCGGTTTTTGCATCTCTCCTGTATTGTACGCGGTCAACCCTCGCCCTGAGAAATCTGCATAGGAAAAGGTCAATGCGTCATATGCAGCCACTGTAACCACCCTAGAAGCCGTAGAAGGAATTGTCAGTGTCATCTCCGCAGAGGGTTTTAAAAAAGCGGTTCCTCTGTTTAAAACATTTTCACTGGGCAGCCACATCTGATATATCCCTTCTGTAATTTTTTGCGGTTCCAACAGGATTTTCCAGACGCCAGATTCTATATAGGTTTCTCTGGGCAAAAAATCTATAAATATCTCCTGCCGGACACTAAATGGCTTTGGTTCCCCATAGTACACCAGCAGCTCTGTTCCCCCAATCACAAAACGCTGTGCCCCCAGTATTTCCTTAAAGGGTCCCGCATGAACACCTGATGGGCTGACAACAGATATCTCTATCTCATCGACATAAGATTTCCATATTTGCAGATTGAGAGCCGGCTCATTCATCTGTACACCCAGCTGTACCTCCGCTTCTTCCTCTTCATTCATTCTTCCCCATGTGTGTCCCGCGCTGTTTCCTTCATTGCCACTCCCCACACAGATTACATTTTTCCATACATCTGATGCAGCGTCTATAAATCGTTCCAGCAGGGTGGTTCCATCATGTGAACCGTATGTATTTCCAAAACTGATATTAACCGCGACCGGCATCCGATATTCTAATGCTTTTCGTATCACATAGTCTACTGCCTGCATCAGCTCCGTTGTCCGCGGAAATCCGTCCGTTCTGGCATTTCCTAATTTTACAACAATCAATTCACTCTCATAAGCAACCCCTCTGTACCGCATCCCCTCACTTCCACGTCCATTTCCGGCCGCCACCCCTGCTACAGCCGTTCCATGTCCTGATGTATCGCTGCTCGGCACGATCTCTTTTTTACTTTCAATACTTCCTTCCTGTGCCAGAGCCATATTAATCTGTTCTTGTGTATACTCTGTCCCCAATGCATACCCTGCAGGTGGTTTTCCCTGAATACTCTGGTCCCACAGTGCGCGAATCCTGGTAGTTCCGTCTGCATTACAAAAGTTCGGGTTTGTATAGTCAATTCCACTGTCTATAATTCCTACCAGCACGCCTCTCCCTGACAGAGAAAGAGGAGGACGCTGCACAGAATCTATGCAGGAAACCCTCCTTCCATTCTCTGCCTCAAAGAATAGTCTTTTCGGTTTCTCTATAAATTCAATTTCAGGAAAACGTGCCAGATTTTCTATCTGTTTCTCCTCTATCGTAAGTACCGCATATCCGTTCATCAATTCTGTAACGGATACCGCCGTCTTACGTATCTCAGACAGAGACCCTGAATACTTTACAATCAAATCCCATTCTTTTTCGATCGGATGATATCCGACTTCCAATTCCAGAGATTTCATTCGTTCTTCCTCTGTCGCCTCTAGTGCAAGATTCAATAGATTTTCTGATTTCTGGCTCATTATATAACTCCTTAATTCCTATCAGCCTTTATAAGGAATAAATTCGTCCGGCAGAAAATATCCCTGCTCGTGTCTGCAAACCGGACATACCTTCGGCGCTTGCTTCCCTTCATGGATATAACCACAGTTTGTGCACATCCAAGTGCTTACTTCTTCACTGGCATAATACGTATTATTTTCCAACATCTCTGCCAGTCTGGCGAAGCGTATCTCATGGATATGCTCAATCTGCGCGATCTGATAAAACGCAGAAGCCACTTCTAAAAACCCTTCTTCTTTCGCTGTGTCCCCAAAATTTTTATATACATCCTCATATTCTTCCTTCTCATTGTGTTCCGCTGCCCTTAAAAGCTCTGCCAGAGTCTCCTGCTGATCCACAGGGTATGTCCCGTCAATCTGAATCGTCTGTCCTGACATCTCCTTTAGAAGCTCATAAAACCTTTCTGCATGGGCGCGTTCCTGATCTGCTGTATACAAAAATATGTCCGCCACTGTATACATTCCTGACTTCTCGGCCTTCTCGGCAGCGATTGTATAACGATTCCGCGCCTGGCTTTCCCCTGCAAATGCCCGCATCAAATTTTCTTTTGTCTTGCTCTGTGAAAAATTACAAGCCATGATACATACTCCTTTTCTTTTTATTACTAGTATGTGCCATGGCTTCAATTTTATTCTTATTCTGGAATAATTTTACTATCCCTCCGACTCTTTTGCGGTCTCTTTTTTCTGTCCGGTCAATTAAATCCAATCAGACGCCGCGCTACTGTGTAGGCAAGAGACGACACTTTACGTCCTGATTTCCCTGGAAGATTCATTGTCTGTCCCAGAATGCCGTATCGAATTTTAAAGTATGTCCCGTAATCCTTTTTCTTTAGATAATCCCACAATTCTTTCTTTTTGTCCAAATTTTCCTGCTTTTTGGATCGGATACACAGAATGGAGGAAACTGTCATCATAATAGCAAGATAATTGATCATGTATTTTCTAAGCTTTCCACTTGGAATCATTTTCAACTCATACATTGCAATCATTGTTTTTGTGACAAAAATCTGCTGATCTATCCTACTTATCATAACTTTTTCATTGACCGACTGATCTTCTCTTCCAATAAAATACCGGTAAAAGTCCACATCCATATAGTAAAGCGTTCTGACATGCGGAAGTGGATAATAGACATAAATATTGTCTACATAAAATGTATGCTTTGGAAGCTTTAACTGGCAAAGCTTGAGCATCTCTGTCCGGTAAATAACAGAATGCATCAAAATATACTGATCCAGCCGAAACCGTCCTATATCATCCCATTTAAATATCTGGTTCTCGGGCAGTACATTACTATACCGAATTACCTTCTTGTTCTCCATCCCGACCTTTTCATATACATAATTTGCAATCACCATGTCCACTTCTGTACCGGCATCTACAAATTTCTTTATCGTCTCCAAAATTTTCAAAAGTGCATCCTTATTTACCCAATCATCACTGTCTACCACTTTAAAATACTTTCCTGTCGCCGCCTGAAGCCCGCAATTAACCGCATCTCCGTGTCCGCCGTTTTCCTTTGTAACCGCCTTGACAATCGCAGGGTATTCTTTTTCGTATTTCTTCGCAATTTCCAAAGTTCCATCCTTTGAGCCGTCATCGACAATGATGATTTCTACATCCTCACCGCCTGCAAGAATCGAACAAATTGCTTTTTCCATATAACTTTCCGAATTATAACAGGGAATTGCAAATGATATATACTTCATGCTCCTTCTCATCCTTTCTATGCTAAATACAGACTCATTATAGCATTGTTTTTCCCCGATTAAAAGGAAAATACTCCTCGTACAGCACAATCTTTTCATTTGTTTTATTGTAAATTCTGTCTCTTTCCTTTATAGTAATTATAGAGGCCGGTATACCCACACCGGTGATTTCAGATGATTTTAATCCAGGAGGAAACAAGATGAAAAAAAATGTAATTGTAGGACAGTCTGGAGGCCCCACTGCCGTCATCAACGCCAGTCTTTACGGGGTTGTCTATGAAGCACTTAACCGCGAGGACTCTTTTGGCACTGTCTATGGCATGATAAATGGGATTGAAGGATTTTTAAATGGAAAGCTTATGGATATGGAACCACTTGACAAATCCGGAGAACTAGAACTTATAAAAACCACTCCAGGCTCTTATCTTGGTTCCTGTCGTTACAAGCTCCCAGAGAATCTAGAGGATGCGGTCTATCCTCTTCTATTTCAGAAATTCTCTGATTATAAAATCGGATATTTCTTTTATATCGGCGGTAACGATTCTATGGATACGGTCAGCAAGCTCTCCCGCTACGCGCAAAAGACGGGCAGTGACATTCGTTTTATCGGGATTCCCAAAACGATCGATAACGACCTGATTCTAACGGATCATACCCCGGGATTTCCAAGTGCCGCAAAATATGTGGCATCTACTGTCCGCGAAATCGTAACTGACGCTTCTGTCTATGACAACAAAAAGTCTGTTACCATTGTGGAGATTATGGGCAGACATGCAGGATGGCTTACGGCGGCAAGCGCCCTTGCACGTAAATACAAAGGAGATAATCCACTTTTTATTTACCTGCCGGAAACGAACTTCTCCCAGGAAGCCTTTTTAAAACAGATTGAAAAAGCCCTTCAGACAACCTCTAATCTTGTTGTCTGCATATCCGAAGGTATCCATGATGAACATGGCAAGTTTGTCTGTGAATTTGCAAACGACGTCGGCGTAGATAATTTCGGCCATAAAATGCTGACAGGGTCTGGCAAATATCTGGAAAACCTTGTAAAAGAAAGGCTCGGCGTCAAAGTGCGTTCCATTGAACTCAACGTATGCCAGAGATGTTCCTCCTCTATGCTTTCCGGCACAGATCTAAAAGAGGCAGTTGCTTCCGGCGCCTACGGTGTCAAATGTGCATTGGAAGGAGAAAGCGGAAAAATGATCGCGTTGAAACGTGCAGCAGAAGATCCTTATACAGTAGATTACACAACAGAGGATGTCACGCTTATCTGTAATCAGGAAAAAACGGTTCCTACGGACTGGATTACCAAAGACGGTTGTGATGTGACAGAGGCGTTTATCCGTTATGCTCAGCCATTGATTCAGGGAGAAGTATCTGTCCCAAAAGAAAATGGACTTCCCCGATTTGCATACCGCAGATAAAAGTCCAGAATACATAAAGCTATAGTTAAAAAGGAGTGGTTCCAGGCAGAGAACTGCTCCTTTTTCCATTCTTTTTTATTTTTTTCAACAAATACTTCTTGCTTCTTTATAATTCTCGCTCTTTTTCAAACTCTTCCCTAAGCTCTCCAATATCACCGGCTACTTCAGTAAAAGTAGCCGGCGGCAAAATAAAGATTTAGAATAGCTGGAATCTGTCGAATGCTATTCCGAACACGCCAGCATATCCATCCTGCTGCTCATCTTTCTCATTGTCAAACTGCCATGCATAATAAGCGCCGCCCACTGGGGCAACCCTGTATTGTGCTTTCTGGTAGCCATAGTTTTCTACAATATCTGCCGGTGTCTCATAATAGACCTCCACAGCGTCAATAGTAGCTCCATTATCCCCCGCCCAGCCATTTATAATATCATTCCAGTCACATCCCGTTACATACGGATACCATCCACTTTCCTTACTGTGTGCCCTGTATTTTACGGTTCCTTTATTTACTCTTACTGCAATCCCTGCCACTGTTTTTCCCGGAAGCCCTGCATAGTCGGACAGATTTTCTACAAACGGAAGGATCGTTCCGTCTGTCAGCTTCACAGCATAGGTAAATACAACCCCTGCATCTCCTTCCGATACTGAAGAAGTAGAAGGCGGTACGGACACTGTTACACCACCGGATACAGTCTGTCCTGCAATTCCCTTTGCAATCAATTCAGCAACGCCGGATGCCCCCAAACTGTTATATAAATCGACATCATGGCTGTTATCGCAAAATAACGTTTCCACAATCATTGCTGGCATAGCGGAAGCATTTAAGTCATGGTAACCTGTATTATATTTTCTCCCTCGGTTTTGAAATCCTTTTTTTGCAAAATTATTGCAGATATTATCTGCGATGCTATTCATTGTCCCATTGCTTCCGTCATACAGCCACACTTCTGTCCCGTTTCCCGCACCTCCGGAAGCATTCATATGAATAGTAATATATACATCACAACCATTTGAATTCGCTTTATTTGTACCTTCTGAAAGCTCACCGCTTACGCTGTACGCATCAGAATTGCAGTTGACAACTGTATGTCCTGCCGCCTGTAGTATAGGAGCAAGAGCATTATAAATCTTCCTTACCTCTGTCTGTTCATCAAGGATTCCAACAGCCCCTTTACAGTTCGGGCTATGTCCGCCTCTCAAACCTATTTTCATATTTAAGATCTCCTTTCTTTCCTGCCACAGCAGGCAGAGGGGTATTGCACCAAGGTCCCTCTTCTTTCTCTGAACTATATGTTTCGTATTATTTTATGCAGCATATCTAAAGATTCGTTCCTGTCTTTTATAAAAAAATAGAAAAACCCTTTGAAAACACTATATCTAAGTATTCTCAAAGGGTTTATTCAATGCGGATAACAGGACTTGAACCTGCACGTCGTAGACACCAGATCCTAAATCTGGCGCGTCTGCCAATTCCGCCATATCCGCATAACAATATAAGCTTTCTAAAAACAGCATATTAATTTTATACAATATCTATCCAAATGTCAAGACCTATTAAAAATCAGCGTCTACAGTATTTGTAGAATTAGAATACATGTGTTTGTATAATAGGAAATTTATCGAAATTTTCTATTATGATTAGGGTGTCAAAAGGTAACCTATTTAAATTCTCTTGTCAATTTTCACAAAAAGTAACTTTTCAGACTCCGGTGCGCGGAACATTCCGATGAACCTCTTAATACGAAAATCACGTCAGCAAAGGCTTCCGAGATTTTTGAGTTTCATCTCCATCGCGCATAAAGTCGTCTGGCAAGTTATCTTTTTGTGAAAAGTGCCGGAAGCATTTGCAAAAGTTACCTTTTGACACCCGAATCCTATTATATAAAAAAACAGCCAAAACTCTCCACGAGGAGTTCCGCTGTCTTTGTCTAATGAGCGTGCGGGGATTCGAACCCCGGACAACTTGATTAAAAGTCAAGTGCTCTACCACCTGAGCTACACGCCCTTATGTCCATATACTATTTTCAGTAAACTGGGCTAGCTGGATTCGAACCAGCGAATGCAGGAGTCAAAGTCCTGTGCCTTACCGCTTGGCGATAGCCCATTAAAGACTTGTGTCTGACACTGCATGCCAGCTTTTCTTATGCAAGAAAAAGGGTGGGTAGTGGGACTCGAACCCACGACATCCAGAACCACAATCTGGCGCGCTAACCAACTGCACCATACCCACCATAACGAGCCTGGGGGGATTCGAACCCTCGACCTACGGCTTAGAAGGCCGTTGCTCTATCCAGCTGAGCTACAGACTCTTATGAAATATC
This sequence comes from Mediterraneibacter flintii, assembly GCF_055387595.1. Classification (NCBI taxonomy): domain Bacteria; kingdom Bacillati; phylum Bacillota; class Clostridia; order Lachnospirales; family Lachnospiraceae; genus Mediterraneibacter; species Mediterraneibacter flintii. The sequence continues at coordinate 1,136,493 of NZ_AP031405.1, read as the reverse complement.
CCCTGTCTATCAGACCCCTCACATTCTACTGTGAGAAAGCGGGTGATGGGAATCGAACCCACGTATCCAGCTTGGAAGGCTGGTGTTCTACCATTGAACTACACCCGCAAAACCATCGGGGTGACAGGATTCGAACCTGCGACCTCCTGGTCCCAAACCAGGCGCTCTAGCCAAGCTGAGCCACACCCCGATATTGCTCGTCAACTCTGTCTTCCCGTGACGCAATAGTTATTATATTATAGACAAGGGCACATGTCAACAAAATTTTTCATTTTTTTAACACAATTTTGCATTTGTGCTTCTCATCCTCATTTATATCACTATTCCAGATAGCATTCCCTATATTTAATTCTCCCCTTCTCATCTATTTCCATAATCATATAACTTCCTTTTCTCCCTTCCTGGCGCGGATAAGAAAGACTTCCTGGATTCAATAGTGTAACTCCATCACTTTGTTCCAGAAAAGGACGATGTGTATGTCCAAACATCACAATATCCACATTCCGCGATCTTCCTTCCTCTCTCAAACACTCTGTATCCAATGATACATAATAATTATGTCCATGTGTAATAAATACTCTATATTTTCCAATATAGAACTCTTCTTCCTGCGGAAGCTCTGAAAAAAAATCATTGTTTCCTCTCACCATATGTTTCTCACAGTCGATAACAGCATTGATATATTCCTCACCGCCTTCCACATCGCCCAGATGAATAAACATATCAAATTCTCCTGCCTCTTCCAGCGCACGATCCAGACTCCTGTGTTTTCCATGCGTATCGCTGACAATTAATACTTTCATAATGCTTCCTTCCCATATTTTTCTTCCAGAATTTTTCTCATAGCACGAAGTGCTATTCCCCTGTGACTGAGCTTATTTTTCAGTTCTGGGGACATTTCACCTGTTGTACACCCATATTCCGGCACGTAAAATATAGGATCATATCCAAATCCATTTTCTCCTAATATTTCGTGGGCGATTCTCCCTTCAATCGTTCCACGCACTGTCTTTGAAGTGCCATCTGGGAATACAGCCGCTACAGCACAGACAAAACGTGCCGTACGTTCCTCTTCTGGAACACCTTCCAAACGATCCAGAAAAATTCTGTTCTTTACATCATAAGAAGTATCTTCTCCGGCGAACCGCGCAGAATAAATGCCTGGCGCCTTGTCCAGATAGTCAATTTCAAGTCCTGAATCATCTGCAAGAACAATATCATTCTTTAAAACTCTGGATACAGCCCTCGCCTTAATCTCCGCATTTTCTTCAAAGGACGTTCCATCCTCCACAATCTCAATATTTACCCCTACTTCTTTCATCGAATAAACTGGAATTCCCAAATCTTCCAGTATCATTCGTATTTCTTTCATCTTGTCTTGGTTTCCGGTTGCAAAAACAATTCTCTTTTCCATTTTTCTTACCTTCTATCTCTTTTGTCTGGGTGGTCTCGGACCTAAAAACTGATAATAGTATGTCTTTATCATGCCATTATAGATTTTGCGGTTTTTATCGGCTTTTCTTCCAAAATACCTCTCTGCATCTTCGTAACTCGTAATCATATATGCCGACCAACTGTCAAGTCTCGCAAATCCTTCTCCGAACTCTCTGTAGATCCCTGGGAGTGACTCTCTGTCCTCAATCCGTTCTCCATACGGAGGATTGGTAACAATAAACCCATATTTTTTCGGGTGGCTTAAATTCTTTACAGCTCTCTGCTGCAAATGAATCAGATGGGAAACCCCCGCCTCCTGCGCATTCTGCCTTGCAGCTCTAATTACTTCCTCATCAATGTCATACCCCTGAATATCTGTTTCAATATTTTCTTGTATCTGGTCGTTTGCCTCGTCCACTGCCTCATACCAGTCTTTCTTTGGTATCAGATTGTCCCACTGCTCTGCTGTAAAACTCCGATTCATACCAGGCGCTATATTTGCGGCAATCAACGCCGCTTCAATCGGAAAGGTACCGCTTCCGCAGAAAGGATCTACTAAAATTCTGTCTCTTTTCCATGGGGTTAAAAGAATCAGAGCTGCCGCCAGTGTCTCTGAAATCGGCGCTTTGGACTGTCTCTGACGATACCCTCTTTTATGCAGCGAGGTTCCGGAGGTATCTATCCCTACTGTCACTGCATCCTTCATCAAAAATACCCGAATCGGATAAGCAGAACCATTTTCTTCAAACCAATCCTTATGGTATTTTACCTTTAGCCGTTCTACTATCGCTTTCTTCATAATCGACTGTATATCGGAAGGACTGAATAGTTTGCTTTTTACAGATGCCGCTTTTGTAATCCAAAATTTCCCATCTCTCGGTATGTATTCTTCCCATGCCAATTTTTTTGTTCCTTCAAACAGTTCCTCAAACGTCTTAGCCGGAAAGCTTCCTACTTTCAGCAAAATTCGTTCTGCTGTCCGAAGAAATATATTCGCCCTGCATATAGCGCTTCTATCCCCATAAAATGTAATCCTGCCATCCTCTACCTGCGCTATCTCATAGCCAAGCTCTAGAATCTCTTTTTTCAGTACAGATTCCAGGCCAAAATGACAGGGGGCAATCAATTCCAATTTCTCCATGAACTCCTCCGTTCTAAAATTCGTCTGTATCCATATTACTATAAATCAGGGGCGTAGTAAAGTTGAACTTTCCTACGCCCCTGACAGTCTGTTTATACACCCTTGTTTAGGACAGACATATACACTGTTTAGTAGTTGTCCTGTTCATCATATGCGTTCATACTCTTGCTATTCTTGTTTTTGGAAGAGTTGCTGTTAGAGTTTTTGCCGCAGTTAGATGTCTTGTTCTTGTTCTGTTCATTTGCATAAGATGAATAAGAGCTGTTGCTTGCATTTTTGTTTGAATTGTTTGTATTGCTGTAATTCTTTGCCATTGTGTATCCCTCCTGTTTATTTGGTACATAGATATTGTTTGAAGATGATACACTTTTTATTCAGAAAATCTACAAATAAGTTACAGAATTTTTCTTTTTTTGCTTGCTTTTTCCAATTTCATATATTATACTATCTTTTGTAGGAAGGTTACTTTCTACAACCCCTTATTAATTATTTATACTCCCCTCAAAAGACCGATGGCTCCCCCATCGGTCTTTTACTTTTTCTTCTTTTCTCTAATTTATATTTCTGCAAAACAATACACTATTATTCATGTCTGTTTTTTACCATCCGTACCAGCAGCAAAACCACAATAATCGGTATCAATACCGGTGCTAAAAGGCGGATAATCCCCGTAACAAATGACACAATTACAGCGATCACCAAGACAACGCAAAGTAATAGAAGCAGTTTTTTCCACCAAGTATTCAGCCCTAGTATATGAACTCTCCTCTTTTCTTCTTCATATCTTCCATTCTTCTGCTGGTCATATCTCCTATCTGTCCTGTATTGTGTATATGCTGTATCTTGTCCGCTTCCATAAACCGTCTCTCTGTCAGTTCCATCACTCGCATCTATGATTGTACGCGCCAAAATCCACGGATCGCCGAGCATGGAAAGTATTTCCTCCTCACTTTTTTCTTTCCTTGTCTCTTCTGCTATATACTGTGCGTAATATTCCACATTTTCCTGTACTTCTCTATCACTTAAGCTTCCTTTTAATGCTTCTTTTAATTTGTCCAGAAATTCGGTTCGTGTCATCTGTACCTCCTACATACTGTTATGTCCTGCTTCCAGTGTGGATTTTCTTGTATAGAGAACGAAGTTCCTATACAAAAAACCTTGCACTTAGAATAGCATACCTTATCTGCTATTTAAAGTACAAGGTTCTTAAATTTTCTTAAAATTAGTAACAGTTCGGCCATACAGATGTACGCTCGCAAAAACATGCAAGCATGTTTTATGCTTCCCGCACACTGTATGGCCGAACTGTTACTAAAATTATACCTCTGACAGTTCTTTCAAAAGTTCTGTTAGCCAGTTCCACATATTTGATATAGAAGTTTTGGAAACTTTTTCTTTTGTAGAATGTACATCATACAAATTCGGTCCTACAGAGATAATATCCATTCCAGGCTTCTTTCCATCCCAGTATCCGCACTCCAGACCTGCATGAATTGCCGACAATTCCGCTTTCCTTCCCGATAATCTTTCATATATCTCAATCGCTTTTTCACGCAAAGGCGATTCTGCCCTGTATTGCCATCCTGGATAGTCACTCTCAAAAATACATTCGTCACAAAACGCTTCTGCAATGATCTGAATTTTATCTCTCAAAAAGTATTTCTGCGATTCAACGGAGCTTCTCATTGACATAAGCAATGTCATCTTCCCATTTTCTGTTGTCAGCGCTCCCATGCTCATAGATGTCTCAATTAATCCCTCTATTGCAAAGGAATACCCTGCTACACCGTATGGAAGCAGCATAAGGCTTTTTGTAATGCCTGTCTGATACTTTTCTGTATACACCATTGCATCTTTTACAGGCAGCCCTTCCGTTATTTCCAGCGAAATATGATCTGTATATTGCAGCTCCTTACGGAAAATTTCTTCTGTATCGCGGATGATGTTCACCACTTTCTCTTTTTCTTCCGGCTTTACACAAAAACAAGCCTTTCCCGTATTTGCGATCGCATTCGCTTTGCCCTCTACTTCCATGTCGCAGATTCTTGCCTTGGTATCCTTCAAAGCGTAACATAGCCTGCCTAAAAGCACAATCGAATTTCCCAATCCTTTTCCGATATTGATGCCGGAGTGACCGCCCGCAAGCTCTCTTACATTTACAGTTACAGGGACGCTCTCCTCCTCCCATACCTCCTTTTCCAGATTCCAGATCATGCGGCAACGCAGCCCGCCTGCACAGCTTGTATAGAAAACCCCTTCCTCCTCCGAATCCAAATTAATAAAACGTGTTCCCTTCAAGGAAGAAATATCCAGCTTATCTGCCCCGATCAGTCCCGTCTCCTCCTGTACAGTAAAGATGACTTCCAAATCCGGATGCTTTAAGTCTTTACTGTCTAAAATTGCTAAACAGTATGCCACAGCAATTCCATTATCTGCCCCCAGAGACGTTCCATCTGCAAAATAATATTCCTCATCTTCTTTTACTTCGATTCCATCCTCATAACGGTGGCTGCTCCCTTCTTCCTTTACATACACCATATCAAGATGTCCCTGCAGTATCACTGGTTTAGCCCCTTTTACGGTGCCTGGTTTCCGGATAATGATATTGTTTATCTCATCTCTGTGCACCTCCAAACCGCGTTCCTTGGCAAACCCGACTATGTAGTCTGCAATTGCCCCTTCATCCGCCGACGCCCTTGGTATAGAACATACCTTTTTAAAATATGAAATTACATTCTCTACATTCATGTCTTTTCCCTTCCTGTATTCTTAATTTATTCCAATTTAAGCTTTCTCCAATCGGCCAACTAATAAAACAGATCATATGAACATTTTTATTAGGCTGGAGAAGAAGCTGTATAGCCCGTCTCCTGCAATCAATCCTGCATCGCGGCAGTTCATAAATTCGTCCCCGATAATCTTACGGATAATCACTGCAATCACAACGCCGATTCCATAAATCGGATTGTTAATCAAAAGCCCTGTTGCCAGCAATACACCAAACATGTATTTACTTCCAATAAACTGGATAATCGCTCCCGGGATTGCCCAGATCAGCAGTTCCTTCACCAGCGCCATGTTTGTTCCGGCTTCTGCCGCAGTTGCAAATACATAACTTGTTGCCGGAATTAATCCGTCCTTCATCGTCATATCTGCAAAGAAAATAACAACTACAATCCCGATGACTGCTCCCAGCATCTCAATATATACCTGCTGTTTTCTCCCGTACACCTCATGTTCTTTATTTTTACTTCTCCCGCGGAGTATCCATCCTGTTTTTAAGTCATATCCCATATCAGCAAAGCATGGACCTACAGCGCTGATATATCCTGTCATAACCGCTACCGCGATTGGATTGAATCCCATCAGGACGCCGATTGTCATAAAAATCGTCGTAACAGCAAAGCCTGGGAACCAGCCGGAGTACATCGCCGCTTTTCCAATAATAATCATAGAAGCGATGGAAGAAAATGCTGTCCATACAATCCAAAGAATCAAAGTAGCCGGAGACATTCCTGTAAAAATGCCGCAGATAATTCCAGTAAGCACTCCGCCTCCCACATGCGTAAGCAGTGCGACAATCAAAGTCTTTTTCGTCCTTGATGCCGATACGGTAAGCCCTTCTTCCATTTCCATGCGTTCTGCCTGTGCACGTTTTTTCTTGGAGGAGCTTTGATAGATGGAATATACAGACTGAATCAGTGCTACGAGTCCTGCACCAACCATAACTCCCTGTGGAATATTTGTCGCTCCAATATCAAAACCGGTTATAGGCAATGCATATCCACGTATCAGAAGTCCTATCCCCAGGGCTAACATAGAGACAATATTTGCGATAAATACAATTCCAACTGCTCCTACAGGAAGCTTAAAGATACTTCCTACGATACCGACAACAATTCCCTGTATAACTCTTTTTGCCTTATCACCGCCCTCGTCACCGGCTTCAATGACTTCTGCTGTAGCAACGCCCGGCGCCCATGCCTCCTTTGCCGGAAATAGTGGAGATTCGAAAAGTGCCCCTACCGTATATACAGAAACAACGGTTCCAAAAATCGTTCCAATTGCCATCGGAAGAATCGCCTTTGTCTCTCCCATGACAAAGAGGATCGCCACCGCCACAAACGCACAGTTTGCCGCTGAAAATCCTGCGCCGGATACAATTGTCTGGATATAATTTTGCCGTTCTTTACTCTTGAAATTGCTAAACAGCGTCATCGGTATTCTCGCAATCAGCATCGCGAATACTGCACCCAGAATCGAAGTATTCGCGGATACACCTACTTTTCCCATGATCTGCATACAGATAATTCCTGACAGAATCGCCAGAATAGAGCCAAAAATAATTGTTACCGGCTCTGAAAATTTTATTTTCTCAAATGTTGTCTTTTCTGTATTTGTATTTTTATCCTTCATACGCTCTCCTTTTTACTCATTCCGTAAAAAAGGAGAGTACACGCAAAATTCACGAGTACCCTCCTTCCTTCTTCCCTCTCTACCGGAACCTTAATATCCTGCTACACCCATCTTCTTGCAAATTGCTGCAAGCTCAGGATCTACGTATTTTCCCTTTTCTTCTATTGTCTTTCCATCCAGTATAATAGAAGGCTTCGATACTACGCCATCTGTGTGGGATGCCGCTGTCCAGTAGCTTCCCCGTATCATCTTGCCTTGGCTTCCAATTCCAAATTCCATGCATCCGAAGATTCTCTCATCCTCTACAATTCTTCCCGTAGCCTTCGATACACCCGGGTTAAATCCTAGTGAATAATGCGCCAGACGGAACATGTTCGGGTCATTGAAGGAATGCAGCCATGCATCAAAACGTTCTGCCTCTTTTCCGCCTTCTACTTTTGTCACACGTCCATTTTCCAGTGTAAGTTTTACTGGTTCAGATAAAATTCCCATATCTGTCGGCGGGAAGATTGCCGCGTCAAATACCAGTGTTCCATTGATCGTCTCCTCAATCGGGCACCAACTTATCTGTCCGCACATCATAAACGGGTATCCCTTAAATGTCGCAAGCTGTCCGGAATGACGCACTTTTCTGCCTTCATTTCGCGCAGTCAGGTATGTGCCGTTATCGTCCTTTATAATAATTTCATTTCCAGCCTCCATTTTCGCCTTCAATGCTTCGCCTAACTCTACTACTCCTGCTACATCTACTTTTCCGATGCAGTTTACAATCATGGTCACATCCATTCCCGTCAGGTTGATGTAACGGCAGCCAAAATCAATTGCTTTTCTCCAGGATTCACACAGCATAATGGATGCATAGGAAAGCTCAATCCATACATCTGCTACTGCCACTGCATTTCCAAGCGGTGCAACCGGCTCTGCATACGCAGCGTCTGTGGTCGGGCAGTAAACTAGAACCGGATTCGCTCCCACAATATAAGCAGCATTCATAATCGCATCCAGAACTCTCTTGTCTGTAGAAGTATCTCCGGTCACTACTACGTTTTCTCCGGGTTCTACAAGCATAACTTCTTTTACAAGCTTGTAAGCTGCCTTGCTCACTTCATAAGATAAATAATCTGGCGTCATTTCGATTCCAATTGGATACTCCATAATGAAATCCTCCCTTTCTTTATATAAATTTATTTTTCACTAAACTTACGGTGGGATTATTCGTACTCTGCAATCCCCAGTTTTTTACAATATTCGATACATACCGGATCTTTGTAGACTCCGTTTTCTTCAATCACTTCTCCGTCCAGGATAATGGTCGGCTTTGAGACTACCCCATCTGTATGTGCAGCGGCATCCCAAAACGCGCCGTTTAAGCTTGCGCCCTGGCTTCCGATACCGAATTCAATACATCCAAAGATTCGTTCGTCCTCTACAATTCTTCCTGTTGCTTTGCGCACGCCTGGATTAAATCCTATCGAATAATGCGCCAGACGGTACATATTCGGATCCTGGAAAGAATCTATCCACTTCTTAAAAATTTCTGCCTGCGCTCCGCCGCTTATGTCTGTCACTCTTCCTTCATGGAATGTTACCCTCACCGGATCTCTCAAAATGCCGATCTCTGCCGGAGGGAACAGCGCTGCGTCAAACACAATCGTACCTTCAATCGTCTCTTCCACAGGGCACCAGCTTACCTGGCCGCCCAACATAATCGGATACCCTTTCTTTGTGGCAAGCTGGCCGGAATGTTTCACCTTTCTTCCGCGGTTGTAAGCTTTCAGATCGGTTCCGTTTGCGTCCCGTACAATAACTTCATCTGCCTTCTGCACTCTCTGTGTCAGATATTCTCCGAACTCGACTACCATTCCATAGTTGATCTTCCCAACTGTATTCACCAGCATAATCGTATCCATTCCGCAAAGGCATGTATATCTTGCTCCATTCGCGATCGCTTTCTGGAAACAAGGAGAGTGCATCACACAGTAATATGCAAACTCAATCCATACATCCGCTGCTGCCACGGCGTTTGCCACCGGCAATGCCGGCTCTTCAAATGCTTTTCCTGTCGTTGGATACTTAATTAATACAGGGACTGCTCCAATTGTGTACGCCGCTTTCATCACAGCCTCCACCACACGCATATCCGTCGATGTATCCGCTGTTACTACAACACTTTCTCCCTGCTTTACCAGCATCACATCACGCACCAGCTTCATTGCCGCACCTTGCACCTCGTATGACAGATACCCTTCTGTCATCTCAATCCCTATTGGATATTCCATACTCGTCCTTCCTTTCTATCTTTCATTTTTATAGTATCTAAAACATACCTTCCGTAAATTTATCCGGCGCCGCCTTCGCTTTGAGCTTCATTGCAAAGTAATATACAAGCCCCGTAATAATAAGAGACTGCAGTGGTGGAATTCCGATACTTACTACGTAAGTAGTCACATACCCGACAACCGCGCCGATAACCATTGCCAGCGTAGCGATAAAGTTCCAACCTGTCTTGTCCTCCCATTTTTGTTTTCTTGCAAAGAAATCCACAAACATGACCCCAGCGATTGCCGGATAAAGCAACGCTGCCAGGTTCAACAGATCTGTAAAGTGATCCAGGATTCCCCATAGAGAAAGAATAATCGAAATAACGGTAGCTCCTAATGTTACCATCGCTCTTCCTTTTCCTGTTTTTACATTCAGAATATTAGAAAAGGAAAGCCCCATTGTATAGTTGTTTACCAACTGGCTTGTCCAGGAAGCAAGCCACAGTACAAGGAATCCCCAGATTGGGAATCCAAGTCCCTGCATAACTGCCACAATGTCTGCCGTACCGTTACCCGCCGCCATAATTCCTCCGATAAATACGAGTGGAATTCCGATTGCGATAATTCCAAGCGGAATCAGGATATTATCTTTCCATCTTGGTTTTGCATATCTGGTATAGTCTGCCGATATAACAAACTGTGATACATTCATTCCCAAAAGTGTAGTAACACCTGCCGCAAATGTCAGTTCTCCACTTCCCTGATAGCTCATAATATGAGACCATCCCACATTTTTCAAAGCCAGGTAAATTCCTACCACACATAGAAGAAGCCCACAGGGCACTGCGAGATAATCTGTCCATTTCATCGAAGAATATCCGATAATAGCCGGAACCGCAAACAGAGCACCTACAATGATTGTCACGATTGCCCACGGTACTTTCTCTACCGTATAATCAATGCCTAAAATCACACACAATGCATTTCCGGTTACGGAGGTCTGAATCGCCCACCAGCCCATACTGATCACGCCAATTACAAGTGCAATGATGAATTTTGCCTGTTTGTCACCAAACCCTTGCCTTGCGATAACAGAGGAGGAAAGCCCTGTTTTAGCTCCCATATATCCACTGATTGTATTTCCGCCCCATGTAAGGATCAAAAACGTAAACAAGACGACTGGTATCATTCCCTTTAGTCCAAATGAGCCAATCAAAGTAGCACCAATCATTAAAACAGATACACTAAACTCTAATCCTCCGAATACAACTGCCGGAGTCACCCATTTTTCACGTTGCTCCAACGGTATCGGCGTCATAGGCTCGTCTGCTGCAACTGCCCCTTCACTTTTCATCGGTTTTTCATCAAACATATATCATATCCTCCTCATCTTTTTCTACGACTTTCCTTTATCCGCTATCTCCTTATATATTGCCGGCTGCTTCATCTGTCGCCATGGAATTCCAATTCTTGCTTCTTTAAGCTTTTCTTTCTCAAGCGTAATTTCTCCATACGCCTCTCCCGTAGTCTGCAACCTTAAAAGTACAGTCCCATCTGGGCTGTTTACCGTCGAATTCCCACAGTACTTTTCATCTCCACAAGCACGGTTGAGCGCAATCGTATATATCTGGTTTTCTGCCGCCCTTGTCTTAGCGCACCCGCAGAATAGCTCCTCCCAGCCATATCCCCATGCACTCGGGTATATGATAAGATCTGCTTCCTTTTCAAGCGCGAGTGGTGTAGAGATCTCCGCAAATCCTAAGTCTGCGCAGATCAACATGCCGATTTTCCAGCCTCGAAACGAAACTGCCACCAATTCATTTCCTCTTGCAAAGTAGTCATTCTCGGAAGCCCACAGATGAATCTTTTTATATTCACCTACTATATCGCCTGCTTCATCCCAAAGACAGACTGCATCATAATACTTTCCCTGACAGACAGACTGTACTCCGGCGAGAATCGGCTGCTTATACCGCTGTGCCAGCTCGGATACAAATGCTTTCTCATCCATCTGTTTTCCGCTTTCAAATTTATACCCACTGATACATAATTCAGGAAAACAGAGTAAATCAAGACCATTCTTTGAATACTTTTTTACCTCATGTTCAAAATGTTCACAATTTCTTTTCACTTCCCCCTCTATAGAGGCAAACTGCACAATCCCTATTTTCATTCTTTCCCTCCTTTCCGCAATTTTCACAAATAAACCGCTGTAAAACTATGTATATTTTCCTTGATTATACCAAAATATTCTTCTAAAATGAAATCATATTATTTTATACCCTGATAAGTACAGGTTATACCCATATTTTTCAGTTCTATTTTCAGAAAGGACGTTTTTCCTATGTTAGATTTAAAGCTTGCTACATTTCTGTCACTTTGCGAGACCCGCAACTATACCCAGACCGCCAGTCTGTTAAACATCACACAGCCTGCTGTATCCCAGCATATAAAATATCTTGAGAAATACTACAAAACCAAGCTTTTCTATTACGATGAAAAGCGTCGTCTCCACCTTACCGAAAAAGGAAAGCTTTTACGTTCTTTTGCCCAGACTATCCGTTCTGATTCTGCCCTTATTCTGGAAGAAATGATGGCGCCTCCGAAAGAAAACAGCGAATTAAAATTAGGTACTGTCACAACCGCCGGAGAATCCCTCGTTCCGCATATGATCGCAGAATATTTAAAAAAATATCCAAACCAGAAAGTCAGCCTCTATTTAGGAGAGGCTGACGAACTCCTTACCTGGCTTCAGGAAGGGAGGATTCAATGCTGTATCACAGATGCCTACTGTCCCTCCTCCACTTACGAAAGTGAAGAGCTATTCGAGATGGAGACGGTCTGCGTCTGTTCGCCGCAGCACCCTCTTGCCGGACATACCGTCGATTTCCACGAGCTCAACGACTACCGGCTTATTTTCCGCGAAAATGACACAAACTCCCACCGAAACCTCATGCATATCCTCCATGAGCACAATCAAGAGCTTGGCAATTTCCATTCTTATGTAGAAATCGGCACGATAAACGCTGTCAAAAAGCTCGTCATGGAAAATATAGGAATCTCCTTTATCTATCGTTTTGTCGTGCAGGAAAATCTGGATAATGGAACCTTAGAGCAAATTTATATCCGCGGTTTTTCTTCTCGCAATGCATTTAGTTTTGCATGGATGAAAGACAGCTTTTTTACGTCCGGCAACCTGAAATTTTTAAAAGTATGTAAATCTGTGCTCTAATCCTTTTTCCGCGAACAGCACTCGGAATTTTTATTGTGAATCAGGCAGACTGCCCTGCCTTCTTTCGCATCCAAAATCAGTCTCGTGTCCCTGTCTGACGTATCGTAAATTTTTACAATTTCTGAAAGCTCTGTCTCCTCCGGAAAAATATCCTTTAGAATTTCTCTGCAGGTTTCTAAAAGCTCCGGGCGGTACACCTTTGTCTTGCTGTTTTCATTGATCGCCCCATAATAGACGTCTGCCTCTACTAAATCTTGAAACATGTGGCTTCCATAGGATAATTCCGGATGGTATCCAGCCTTGCTGTATGCCACTTCACAGATCGCGATAAACTGGCTGATATCCGCATACACTACAGGTACTCCCAATTCTGGAGAAGAAGTTCCGATTCTACCGGGCACAAGCAGCATAAGCTTTTTGTCCTCTTCTTCATAATACTGGTTAATTTTGCCAATGAGCCTCCCCACATCCGGCTTCTTTGCATGGGGACACTCATAGTACTTCTGCGGATTTACCCACACAATCCGATCTAATCTCTCCTTTTTGGAGCGTCTCATGGACGTACGCCTCACATCAAATAAAAACTCCTTCTCCATTTCCTCTGGTATCTGTATTTGTTCTGACACAGACACCTGCAGAGGTCTGCACTGAAATAGGTTTACCCTCCATACCTCCTTTTGCGGGCTTGACAGGGCAAATTCCACATCTACCGGTCGTTCGTACTCCTTCTCCAACATTTTCAGCACTCTGCGCATCATACGTATAAACGCATTGTTGTCTACTAGTCCCTGGCAGTCTGAAAAATAAATTTTCCGGTACCGACCACGCTGGGCCAGAAGATACTCTGCCTCTGTGTCATGGCTTAAAACCATCTTTTTTTGCCAGGAAGGAAGTAGTTCTATTATTTTGTCCAGCGAAATCGTACTGTGCATCCCCTGCTCTAGATCCAATACATCTACCTGTCTTTGAGAGAATTTATGCCTCTCTGCAACCGTTGTCCTCATATTTGCCTGTGCCCTGTCCAATCCAACCAATCTCGGGTAATCCCCCGGCGTACGTTCCACCGCCCTTGTCCCAAGCCCTGCCACAAGTCTTAGCATTCCTGCATCCGGATTTAGATGCTCCATCCACTTATAAGGATTATAAGAGCAGCCCATACCTGCTGCCACAGGCATATAATAATTTTCGTACCTCTGTCCTTCCACTCTCTGCACCAGAAGCGCCATCTGTTCATCTGCACCCAGAAGCTTCCTCTTTCTTCTATACTCCAGGGCAGACGGATTCATCGTGCTTGCATATACCTTTCGAACTGCCTCCTCTAATTCATACAGACGCTCTTCCTCTTCTCCCTGGCTCATGCAGAAAATGGATTCATACTTTCCAGAAAAAGCATTTCCATAGCCATCTTCTAAAAAGCTGCTGGAACGTACAATAATAGGTGTCTTATCATAATGCCGGATAATTTTTAAAAATCCCTCTCTTATTTCTTCAGAGAAGTTCCCGTTTCTAAGGCGCTCCTTTAACTCTTCCCCCTCCCTGAAATGTTCCTTTTCTTTCCTTTGCCTCTCTCTTAACTCCAGACAGTCATTGTCTTTTAAATACCCACAAAATACATCTGAGCCGATAAAAAAAGAATCATGTGGTTCAAGCAGCTCCACATATTCCGGCAAAAGATTCTCAATCAGCTTCCGCGCTGCTAAAAGACCACATGCCTTCCCGCCGATAAGCCCTCCGCCAATTCTTCGTTCTTCTACTTTTTGATAATCTTCTTCCGCAAAATGTTTTAAAATCAGTTTTTCCATTCTGGATTCTGTCGTTACCATCTCATGGCAGATCTGCTTTTTCTCCTCTTCTGTCAGGCGTTTGCCTGCCCGTAATTGTTCCCACACATTCATGTCTGTTTCCTCCCTGCGCTTACATAGCATGCTATTTATTTTTTGTCTAATTCTAACTCAATACCTGGTATTGCAAATTTCATAAATTCTGACATGCTGCGCGTCAGATATTTATTTTTCCGATAATATAGATATACCTCTCTTATCGTCTCCGGATCGTCTACCTTGTAGTAAATGACCTTAGAATCTGCCGGAAGGCTTTTTACTACTGTATCACTGACAAAAGAAACTCCCATCCCATATTCTGTAAGATGATATGTCGTGAGAAGCTGGTTTAACTTCAGTACATAATTCGGTTGTATTCCAGCTCTATGGCAAATTGCCTCCACCCTCTCCCTCGTATCATTGTGAGAACGAAGCACTACAAAGGGATCTTCTTTAAAGTATTTCAGCGGCACTCCCAAAAAAGAAGGATCCAAATGCAGATTGTTTCTTATGTCCTGCGCCGTCATTTGATATTTCCTGGCCTTTTTGTTGCTTGCAAATGATGCAGGAACTGCCAAAATAAGATGTTCCTCCATGAAAACCTTCTTTTCATATATCTTTTCATCTAATATATAATTGTCAATCAAAAGATCTAGTTCTCCTGCAAACAGCTTCCCTTCCAAAAGAGGTGTATCGCCCTCAAACAAGCTTATTTTTACATGTGGATAAGCTTCTCCGAATGTCTTAATTATAGGGGGAATAATAAATGCAGAAAACAAATATGTCCCTCCGACCGAGAGATGTCCTGTCTTTAATTCTGAAAGATTCCCCACATAATAGGCAAACTCATCCTCCAGATCCATAATTTTCTCTGCTGTTTTGATATACTTTTTCCCACATTCTGTAAGCTGTATCGGATTCATACTGCGATCAAACAGCGGCATTCCTATTTTGGTCTCTACTTTTTTAATCATAGCGCTCAATGCTGGCTGCGATATGTACAATTTTTCCGCCGCTTTGGAAAAACTTTTCGCTTTATATACCTCATACACATAGTTCATACCGCTGAACATAAGGGTTTTCTCCTCCTTATAATTATTTACTTATATTTACCATATAAATATAAGTATTTGCTTCTATTCTAAAGCCTTTTTATAATAAAGGCAAGAAAAAACGAAATAGCTGTTTCCAATATATTCCAAAGGAGGATATGATGAAAAAATTTACAGAAGCTTCCCCATCAGAGCTAAAAACAATGCTCCGAGAACTACAGGGACGGTATGATGCATTCTGTGCACAAAACTTAAAGCTTAACATGGCACGCGGAAAGCCTGCTCCTTCGCAGCTTGACTTAAGCGCTCCGCTTATGGACAAAATGAACACTTATACTTTAGAAGATGGAACTGACGCCCGCAATTACGGTATCCTGGAAGGAATTCCAGAATGTCGTAGGTTGTTTGGAGAAACACTCGGCATTGCTCCAGAACAAATCATTATCGGTGGAAATTCCAGTTTGAATGTAATGTTCGATACCTTATCTTTCCTCTGTCTGTTCGGAACCCATGGCTCTATGCCCTGGCACTACCATAAGTACAGCGGACATCCGGTAAAGTTTCTCTGTCCGGTGCCTGGTTATGACCGCCACTTTAAAATCTGCGAAGAGTTGGGAATAGAGATGATTCCGGTTCCTTTGCTGGACGATGGCCCTGATATGGAAATGGTGAAAAAGCTTGCCGGAGAAGATCCTTATATAAAAGGAATCTGGTGTGTTCCTCTTCACTCAAATCCGCAGGGTGTGTGCTACTCTGATCCTGTAGTAGAACAGCTTGCCTCTATGGAAACCGCCGCAGAGGACTTCCGTATTTTCTGGGACAATGCCTATGGAATACACCACATCTATGAGGAAGTACCTCTTAAAAATATTCTGGATGCATGTAGTCGTTTTCATAATCCGGATCGCGCTTATTATTTCTTCTCAACCTCGAAAATCAGTTTTCCAGGTGCCGGCATTGCCTTGACTGCTTCTAGTCCGGATAATATAAATGAATTAAAAAAGCATATGTCTGCTCAGACTATCGGACACGATAAATTAAATCAATTAAGACATGTACAGTTTTTTAAATCAAAGGAAAACTTAAAGCATCACATGGAGCTTCTGGCTAAACAATTGCGTCCCAAATTTGACGCTGTACTAGACAAACTTGAAAGCAATCTGGAGGGCAGCGGTCTTGCCAAATGGAGCCATCCAAAAGGCGGTTATTTCGTCTCTCTGGATACCATGCCAGGCTGTGCAAAACGTACTGTAGAGCTTGCCAGACATGCAGGCGTCATTATGACAGAGGCCGGCGCCACCTATCCCTACGGCAAGGATCCTCTGGACAGCAATATCCGAATAGCCCCAACGTATCCGACACTCGGAGAATTAGAACAGGCAATGGATATTTTCACAGTATGTATACAAATTGCAGGAATTGAAAAATTGTTAAATAGTAAAGGAGAATGAATCATGGCAAACACATATAATCCTTATGATAACGTATTAAAAACCGTAAAAGACGCGGCAGATATTCTCGGATATTCTGAAAGTGATATTGAAGCGATCAAGTATCCTGAACGAGAACTGAAGGTGGCAATCCCCGTGTGCATGGACGACGGAACCACGCATGTTTTTGAAGGCTACCGTATCCAGCACTCTACCTCTAGAGGGCCGGCTAAGGGAGGAATCCGTTTCCATCCGGCAGTCAACGAAAACGAAGTGAAAGCACTCGCTGCATGGATGACCTTCAAGTGTGCGGTTGTCAACATCCCTTACGGCGGTGGAAAGGGCGGCGTCATCTGTGATCCAAATAAGCTCTCAGAGCGCGAGCTTCGCGCCATTACACGCCGCTTTACGGCTGCAATCGCTCCTCTGATCGGGCCGGAGCAGGATATTCCTGCGCCGGATGTAGGAAGTAACGCCACCGTCATGGGCTGGATGATGGACACATATAGCATGCTCAAAGGACATTGTGTACATGGTGTTGTAACCGGTAAGCCCATCGAATTAGGCGGCGCTCTTGGAAGAAATGAAGCTACCGGACGGGGAGTTATGTTCACTACGAAAAACATTCTCAACAAGTTAAATGTCCCCATACAGGGTACAACCGTTGCCGTCCAGGGTATGGGAAATGTAGGAAGTATCACAGCAAAGCTGCTGAATGAGGAAGGAATGAAGGTTGTCGCTGTCAGTGATGTATCCGGCGGCATTTATAAGGCAGACGGATTAAATATCCCTGCAATTATTGATTACCTCTCAAAAGACCGCAAAAATCTTCTCACCGGATATGAAGAAGATGGAATGGCACGTATTACGAATGAAGAATTGCTGGAGCTGGATGTCAAAGTCCTGATTCCTGCTGCTTTAGAAAACCAGATCAATGCCTCCAACGCAGATCGTATCAAAGCGGATATTATTGTAGAAGCTGCCAATGGGCCAATTGCCTCCGAAGCAGACGCTATGCTGAATCAAAAAGGAATCACTGTAGTTCCTGATATTCTCTCCAATGCAGGCGGTGTTGTTGTTTCTTACTTTGAGTGGGTACAAAACATCCAGTCTGTAAGCTGGACTGAAAAGGAAGTCAACGAAAAGCTGAAAAATATTATGGATCCGGCTTTTGAGGCTGTATGGAATATTGCGCAGAAGGAACATACTACGTTAAGAACCGGCGCTTATTTAATCGCGGTCAAACGAGTAGTAGAAGCGAAGAAAGCAAGAGCTATCTGGCCATAATTCCCTAAGCGTGAGGCTGCCTCGGCAGTCTCACGTTCATATTTTGTTCATTTTTCTTTTAAAAAACATTCATTTTCTTATCATTGTTTCTTCATCTCTCTTGCCTATACTGAATATATCAGATAGAAAACATAATAAACATTGACGTTATCAAGTATGAATCATACTATTTTGAATAAACTTTTTCATAATACATGCCAGGGGCCGACAAACGGCTACCTGGCATCCTCCCTTTTTACAGTTCTTTTTTTCTGTGCCGTCTTTTCTTTCTATAACACAGCCTCCCGACTGATGCCAGAAGAACCCCTGCAAAAAGTATTGCGGGAATCCAGACTATCTCATCTTTTCTTTCCCTTTCCTCCGTTCCACGCCCTTTATTTGAAAATACTTTTTCTATATGCTCTGCCGCAGACATCTGTTCCACAATGGAAAATTGAATTTCTGCCCTGCTTTTGTTTCCCGCTAAATCCTCTGCCTCCGCTGTCACATAATACGCCCCCGGCTCACAAAATTCATACCGGACAATCCGACTGTCTGCACTGATATTCTGCTTCTCGCCATTTATTTCAAGCCTGTGCAGACGTCCGCCCTCTTCCTCTACCCAGATACTAAAGTCTGCTTCTCCCTCATAATTTGCTCCGTCTTCCACGCCTCTCCAACAAATCTCCGGCGCAGTATGGTCGATTGTAAATACCGCATAAGCGTCCGCCTCATTTCCTGCTTCATCCTCCGCGGTCACCTGTAAAATCCTTACTCCTTCATCTATCACTCGTTTTCCCGCAAAATAAGGCACCCCGTCCAGATAAATCTGATATGTATATCCGATAAAATCTTGTATCATTTCTTCTGCACCATAATTCCATTCAAAGTAAGGAATATAGACTCCTTCCATGTGACTGACATAACGTATTATAGGGCTTGTCTTATCTATGATAAATGTATATTCCGCCGTACTTATATGCCTTGCTTTATCTGAAGCAGTAACAACACAGTCATATTTACCTTCTTCTTCAAATACAAGCCTTGCCTTTCTTTCCCCTTCTGTCTCTTCCCATATAATATTACGCTTATCTGTCTCTTCCAGGCGGTCTCCTGCAGGACTTGTCCGCCAGACTTCTATATTGCAGTTTTCCAGTATGTTCTCATCTCCCACCGTAAATACTGCCGTCTTAGTCTCGGCAGTAATCATAGACTGATAGATACCTTCTGCCTCTATGACTGGTATCTGTCCATCTATATATAGCTCCTGGCTTTGCACTGTCTTATTTCCTGCATAATCCTCTGCCTCTATAGCTATCTGAACAGGTTCTCCGGACACAGAATTCTCTTCTATTCGCAGAAAAATATTATCCTGTGTCACCTGCTCCCGTTCGTACTCTTTTACCGTAACTATTCTGTCATTTACATAACAGCATACCCTCTTTAGTCCGGAATATCCTTCATACGCTGGTTCCTGTATTTGCACAGCCACCTCTGCTGCCTCTGCATACCAGCCGTTTTGTGTGTCCGCAGTAGTAATCCAAAGCAGCGGAGCCTCGTTTTCGCATAAAACTTCTGCCGATCTGCTGCCCTCAGATCGATTGCCTGCCCTGTCCACTGCATACGCATCCACAGCGCCATAAAATGGCGGAGAAATAGTCACGCTTCCCTCGCCGCCCTGTATCCTTCCAATCTCCATTTCGTTATGCAAAACGACAATCTCACTGATTCCAGACACTGCGTCCTCGCTTTTCACCTCTATTTCGAATTCTGTATTTACACAGATTGTCCCGTCATCTGTAAAGGGATAAGAAAAAACAGGAGGTGCCGGCATGGTCTCGTCTATTTTCACTGTAATCTCTTCCCTGTACAGTTCTTCTTTCGTCTCTGTCTCTGTCATCCAAACGGATATAAGATTTTCTCCCTCCTCCAAAAATTCCTTCGGAACAACGAACATCTCCTCTTTTTCCGTTTCCTCCACACTTCCCTCTTCCTCCGTTTTTTCTATCTTTAACTGTCCCTCTATTGTTTTTCCTGATGCGGACTTTAATTCATACCAGACAATCGCCTGCCTTTCCGTATGGATAATCTGTATCTGCGGCTTTGTCTGAAACCAACCGTTTTCTCCATCCGGCTCGGGACATAGTATCTGTGGATTTTCATAGCTCTTTTCTTCTCCGGTCGTTTCTTCCTTCTTTTCTTCCCCGCCCTTTTGGTTTTCATCATAGGAAAGTCCTGTACAGAGCAAAAAGGTAATAAGCATGCCCAGAATCACTATGCCAATAAATCCCTTTTTTCTATTCTTCATTCTTTTCTCCCCTTTCATTTTCCTCCTGCTTTTTATATTCTTCCATTAATTCTTCGACAGCTTCCGACTCTCCCAGTCTTTCTATCAGCTCCTCCCCTGTCAGCACTGCCCTTGTATATTGCCCCTGCCCTGCCTCCAGCTTCATCTTTTTTATCCCCGCCAGCTCTATCCGTTCTGCCTGTTCCTCGATTTCACACAGTCTCCCGTACGCATCTGCCGCCTCCTGCCCCATTTCCTCTCTTTCATATGCGGCGGCAAGACATCTTAAAATCTCTGCCTCTAATTCCTTTCCACGTGTAATCACCTCTTGATTGCCTGCGGCAGTATTTAGTAAGAGTTCTTCCTGCAGCGATTCTATCATAAAATCCGTTCCCTCTTCCGATTCCTCTCCCAGTCCCGAAATGCCTGCTTCTGCTGTTCCCTCTTGCCAGTCCTTTTCCTTCGCCTTTTCCGCTTTAGAAACTTCTTTTTCTGAACGCTTCACACTCTCTCCTTCCGTATTCCCTGCAGATGTCTGTCCTGTGTCCTGCTTGCCTGCTACAGCGATTCCAATTCCGGCTGTCACTACAAATACAATGATACTTCCATATAAAACCCCTTTTCTTTTTCCTCTGCTCCTTCTCTCCTTTAACTCCGGCAGCGCCTTTTGTACCTGAAAAAAATCCTCAAAGCTTCTGCCGGATTCCCCCAGACATTTTTGGATTACTTTCTCCAGCAAATGCTCCTCCCGCCTAGTAAGCGCGGGATATACCTGTGCATATGAAAGAATGAACTGCATCGTTCTCCCTGTACAGAATAAATCTGCCTGTGCTGCCTGGTTTATCTTGCGTTCAAACACAGGTTTTACAAAATGTTCGTTTACCGCCCGTTTCTGCATGTATTTCAACACTGCTTCATTTTCAGGCGATTCTAAATCCAACAGCAACAAGTTTTCTTTCGCAACTAATATACTGTATGGATTCAAATACCGATAGCAGCGTCCCTTTTTACATCTCTGATACTGTTCCATCAAATGGCACAGTTGTCTAAACCATTTAAAAAGACAATCCTTTTCCACCCGAGGATATTCTTTTAAATAGTAAATCAGTAAGATTCCCTGTACGCAATCCAAGCTCTGCCTGCACTGTGTACCATACTCAATAAACCGGAATACTTCATATGCTTGTTCTTTATTCAATTTCTTTTCCCGCTGTGAATCTGCAATCCACACATGACTTGTTTTCTTAATCCTTGAATCTCATCAGATTTGATGTTGAAAGTAAAAATGAAATAGAAATAATAGAAAGTACTTGTATCATACTTTATGAAAAGTAAAAATGCAAGTGCTTTTTGAGAATACTATAGTTTTAATTTTAAGTCGATAATCCTTTTCACTGACTCGTCCAGACGCTGCTCTGTAATTTCTCCGTTTTTCACTGCATCTAAAATTCCCTGATATGCACTATAAAAATCTGAAGGCATCAGAATCATATCTATTCCCGCCTGCACTGCCTGTACTGCCGCACGATCCGCAGAATAGTTTTGTGCAATCGCTCCCATATTCATCGCATCTGTAATAACAATTCCCGTATACCCAAGCTCTCCCCTTAGAATATCTGTGACAACCGTTTTGGAAAGTGTTGCAGGAGTGTCGCTTTCTGCTATCTGCGGTAAAGTAATATGCCCCACCATTACAAATTCGCTGCCCGCTTCTATTCCTGCCTGAAAAGGAAGAAATTCACAGCTTCTCAGTTCTTCAAGACTCCGATCCGAATAGGCAAAATTATCGTGGGAATCCTCAGAAGTACCTCCATGCCCCGGGAAATGCTTCAGTGACGTACAAATCCCTGCACTGTGAAACCCGTCTACTGCCTCTGACACCATACTGGACACCAGCTGCGCATCAGAGCCAAACGCGCGGTATCTGACCACTTCATTTGCCGGATTACTCCACACGTCTGCATCCGGTGCAAAATCCACATTGAACCCATATTCCGCCAGGTATCCTCCTATGTATGCCCCTGTCTCATATGCTTTTGCTGTATCTCCTGCAAAACCAATATCACACATGTTCCCCACATTTTCTACCGGAAATGCTCCGCTTCCTGCAATACGCGCCACAGTCCCGCCTTCTTCATCTACTGCAAGAAAGGGCTTCAGCCCTGTTACATTGACGCTTAGTTCTTCTACAGCGCCATTAAGCTGTACGATCTGATCTGGAGATACAATATTTCCCTGCATCATAATAAATCCACCCACCGGATATGCCTCATAGGCGCTATGAAATGTCTCTCCGGCCTGCGTCACAGCTTCCTCTCCGGTCAGAGTCTCCGGCGTCACAACGAACAACTGCGCCACCTTCTGTTCTAACGTCATCTCGGAAAGAATTTTCTCTGCCTCTGTCAAAGGCTTTTCTGTATTCTGTGTTTCATCCGTCTGCTTTCTCTTGACCTTCTCTGTGTTTTCCCCTTTCCCCTTATGGCTTTCTTGCGGTACGGTGGTTCTTTTCTCTGCTATTTCCTTAATGCATATTCCAATAATCGCTATACATATTAAGCACGCCAGGACTGCCAAAAAGAAAAATATCCGGTTCTTTATTTTTCCTTTCATCTTCTCCTTATCAGTCCTCATATTCGCAGATATATCCTATTTTCCCGGAAAATTCAGGAGCTACAGATAAAATATCATTCGGTACATCATTAAAAACCCATTTTCCAGTGTTCTGATAATAGAAAATATCCAGACAGTCTTCTTCTGTACTTCCATCCCTGAAGCTAGGCTCGTTTTCCATCCATTCATCCACACACCAGTAAGAATCCGAATTTATCTTATCTCCATAGAGTTCATTTTTCTCGTTTACCCAATAATACTCCTCAGAGCCGGCATCTCTTCTTCCGCCAATACGGAACTGAATATCCTGCATTCCTTTTTTATTGATTTCACTTAGAATATAATCATATTCCTCCTGGCTGTTTATCCTTACCAGATACCCTCCTTCATTTAAACAGTACTGGTATGCCTCACTCCAAGTACAGTCAGAAACAATAAATTCATATCTGTGAATTCCGCCTTCCGTAGAGTCATAAACTTTTTTCTGTTCTTCTATATCCTTTTTGTCCTCATTTTCCTCTTTTAGTTCCTTATCATCGTTGTCCTTTTGTATTTCTTCCTTTTCACCGGAGTCTTCGGACACTTTCTTCTCATCCAGCCCGCCTTTGTATTCTTCGATTCTGGCATTCAACTCCTTCTTCGATTCTTTTACATGGTAATCTCCCATTACGATCCACACGCAAATGCCGGCCAAAATTCCAAGCATAAGAACGAGACAAACAATGACTGCAGGAAGCCTTGATTTCTTTTTTCCAAGAGGCGCACCACACTTTTCACAGAAAACGGCGCCTTCCTCAACAGGACTGTTACATTTTGGACATCGCATTTTTACTCCTCCCTAGACGATCGGTGTTCCACATCCTGTGCAAAACTTCTGGCCTTCTTTCAACTCTTTACCGCAATTTGGGCATACTAACTGCTGCACCTCTGATTGAACTGGCTCACTTGCTGCTTCCGCCTGCACAGGCTCTGTCTCCACTTTTGTCCCGCAGTTTACACAGAACAGCTGATCCTCCTCCAGCGGAGCACCACATGATTTGCACACTTTTCCTGTAGGCATCTGTGCCGATGTCTCCACAGCTTTCTCTGGGATTTCTATTTTTGTACCGCAGACATTACAAAATTTTGAGTTTTCAGAAATCTCTGCATTACAGTTCGGGCAAAATATGGTTCCTTTTATTTTTCTCAACTGTTCGCGCAGTTCTTCTGCCTGATTTTCTAACTCATTTATTTTTATAATCCACTCTGCTGCCTCCGGCACAGCTTCCTGCTCCTGCTTTGTGCAGAGTTCATAATAGAGCTTGCCGAGCTGTTCGAACACTTCTTTTTTCTGATTCTCCAGTCCCCGCAGATTCGATGAAATCTTTACAGAATCTGTCGCCTCCTTTGTTTTTTGGATTGCTCCCTGTCCAAGCATAGTTATTTTTTTATCTAAATCATTTAAAAATGCCATTGTATTACCTCCCTTATATGATATAGACTTGTATCTTTTATCCTACTTTTGTTCCGCAGCTTCCGCAAAAAACAGCGCCTGGCTCTAACTTTGCTTTACAGTTCGGACATATTGCTCTGTTGTCTGCCTGCTGATTTTTCAGTCTTGTAATTCTATCAAACAGCGGAAGAAGCTGTGGAAGCGGATCCTCGAAACCGCCCTCATAATACTGCTTTCCCAGCTCCAAATACACTTGATTCAGCTCTTCCTCCACTTCCTCTTTTAAATGAAAAATTTCTGTTTTTTCTTCATCTGCCATCATTTTCAGCTCTCCTTATATAGATTTTAAATACATCACACTAGAGCCTGCCAGCTTTTCCTCCGGCAGGCTCCTCTCTTTCTATCCCAACTTATATTTTACATAGAAGTCGGATCCAAATACCATTTTCCGTCAATTTTAACCACCTGCAGAACCATTCCATCCGTGTATGTTTCATCCGTAATAGCTTCCATTCCGATAATCATCAGCACATCTACGGATTTTCCTTCTTCCACCGTCTCGTACACACCCGCCGAATCAAACTCATCCTGTATTACCGCAATGTCATCCTCTGTCAGCTCATTGGCACTCCTCACCTCGTAGTCAACCTGGTACCCGCCTACTTTGATGTCTGTACCCATAGAGTCCATAAACATTTCTTCAAGATAATCCGCTAACTCTGTCTCATTATATCCACTCTCTTCTGACAGCACCTCTATCGTTCCGTCAGAAAAAGCTGACAGCATGATTTCTCCGTCCTGTTCTTCAATCCCCTGCATCAGTTTTGCTATAGGCTCTTCAAAGCTGCTTTCTTCTCTCTTTTCCTCTTTCTGTTCTTCCTCTTCTTTCGCATCCTCGTCTTCATCCTTTTTATCAGAACGATCAGACGAAGCTTCCGACTTTTTCGAATCACCAGAAGAACTTCCAGAATCATTCGAGCAGCCTTTTACGGCAAATACAACTCCGACTATCACTGCAATCAGTACAACAATAGCTATAATAATAAAAATCAGTGGTTTCTTTGATTTTTTCGGAGGTTTCCCTCCAGCCGGCTGATAATACTGCTGTCCGTTTGGCTGCTGATACTGCCCTGCTGGCTGTGCACCGCCTACATTCTGCGCATTACCCGGCACTTCTACTGGTGTTCCACAGTTCGGGCAGAACTTTGTACCATCATTTACTTGTGTTCCACAATTTCTGCAAAACATACCTTTTCCCTCCTCTTTTTCAAAGCTTCTTTAGTTCAGGCTGATCGGATTGATATACCACTTTCCATCTACCTTAATTACTTCGATAGTAGCATCATTATCGTCCTCTTCATCCCCGTCAACATAGATCGTCATTGTAACGTCCAGTTCTCTTGCTGCGCTGATGTCTTCCCTGACATCCCAGTAATCCTTCAACTCATCTTCAATGTCTTTAATGTCGTCCTTATCTAATTTCTTGCTGTCTTCAATCTCATACTTGAATTCCACATCCTCATCTTCCCAGTCTTCTCCGGAGAACATATATTCAAATTGCTCTTCCATCATATCTTCCAGGTCTTTCTTATCAAGTCCTGACTGGTCTTCCATCGCCTCAATCGTATTCTCGGAAAATGCGGACAGAATCATCTCTCCGTCCTGTTCTTCCACACCCTTCATCAGAGTCTTAATCGGCTTTTCATATCCCTTTCCAAATACAGTCTTTCCAAGCACTACCGCCAGAACAATTACTACGACCACAACAATCGCAATCAATCCAATTGCCAGATACGGCGGTTTTTTCTGCGGCTGTACCGGAGATGCTCCTCCCTGATACCCTCCGCTATTTCCCCCAGCATTGCCGTTTACCGCCGGAGTACCGCACTTAGGGCAAAACTTTGCCCCCTCATTCAACTGCGCTCCACAATTCTTACAAAACATACCTTTTTCCTCCTCTTTTATCTTTTAGTACTCGAAGCTTCCCCAATTGATATACCATTTGCCGTCTACTTTAATGACTTCCATTGTTATGTCTGTCTCATCTTCCTCATCGCCATCAACATAGATTGTAAATACAACATCCAGTTCTCTTGCCGCACTGATGTCCTCTCGGATATCCATAAACTCTTTCAAGTCCTTTTTAATATCTTTGATATCCTCTTTATCCAATTTTTTATTGTCCTCTATTTTATATTTTATCTTGATGTCTTCTCCATCGAGGTCTTCTTCTGTTATCATATACAGAGAATTTTTTTCCATCTGCTTCTCCAGTTTTCTGCCCTTTACGCCGAAGTTATCCTCCATTTTTTTGATTGTATTTTCACTGTAGGCAGACAGAATCTTTTCTCCATCCTCTTGTTCTATTCCCTTGACAAATGCCTTCACAGGCTTTACATATCCTCTCCCAAATACAAATTTTCCAACTACTGCTAGAACAATAACGCCCAGCACAATTACACCGATTGCTAGGTATGGCAGCCTTTTTTGAGTCTGCGAATAGCTTGTTCTTCCCTCTGTATATTTCTCGTTTTTTCCGCCAACTGCTCCCGAAGCATTTATAGATACCGGTGTCCCACATTTGGAGCAAAATTTTGCCCCCTCTTTCAGCGGGGCGCCGCAATTTTTACAAAACATGTTTCCCTCCTTATATCAAGACAAATACATTCTCATTATTTTTCAGATATATTCTCGTTCCTCTGGGAACATAATACTGCCGACCTTTTCCGAGAGGCTGCCCGCTTTCCAAAAACATTGTTTTTACTTCAAACGGCTCTATACAGTACTGTGCGCGCTCCTGCTCAAACCGAACGGACGCAAGCGCCTGCGGACTCTCATACGGACTTAACACTGCACATCCATCTGCCCAGAGAAAATAGATCTCCGCGGTCTCTTTCATCGGGTATCTCTTTCCCTTAAGCTGTCCGGATTCTGCACACAATTCCCCGCCGCGTTCTTCTCTTGGCTGAACAAAGGGCTCTTCCTGCTCCTTCAAAAAAGCTGCCCTCTCCCTTTCCTGTTCTTCCTCGAAAAGACGCTCCTGCAACACTTGCTCCGCCTGTCCGGGCACTGCCATTTTCTCTGTCTCATATCCTGCTGTCTCATATTCTGCATATGGCATTTCTATTGTCTTGTCTTCCAACCTGCCGTTCTCTTCTGCAGCCCTGTCTACCTCTGGTTTCTTCTGCTTCCACAGCAAAAGTCCTGTCAGAGATAAAAGAAATAGAACAAGATAGCATACGGCCAAAATCAAAAGTGCCGGAATCTGTAAAGAAAGCGTATTTCCTTTATCCAGATCCAAAACGATCTCTTCTGCCTTTTTAAGCCGACCATACAACAGAAAAAGAAGCGTCGCAAATACCGCACAATCTACAAGGCTTGCTGTCATTCCAATAATATATGGTGCTCTCTTTTCCAAAACCGCAATTAAAAACGCTCCCAGAAGTATGAGAAACACCCCCACAGCTATCCACCATGTATACGGCTCCAGACAGGTTCTTGCAGCAGTATATATAAGTTCTTGTTCTTCCGTTCCTTTATAAAATCCCAGCCCTGCCTTTAGTGTTCCCAGCAGAGAAAATTCGGCCGTTCCGATTTTAGCATATGTAAGAAACCATGCCCCTACTGTGCCTGCTGTTAAAACTGCTATGATGTACTTCAACTTCTCCTTCATTCCTTCACCCCCTGCCTCTAGATACTATATATACGAATTTATATATATGTACAGCATTGTAAATATTATAATAGATTCCTTCCAATTTTTCCATGATTTCCAGTGTTTTCTTTTTATACATTTTTTAATATGTAGCAGTTCATCTCATACAGATGTACGCTCGCAAAAACATGCAAGCATGTTTTATGCTTCCCGCACACTGTATAGCCGAACTGTTACTCTATTATTTTTTCTTTTTTTGCCACTGCCGGACTTTTAAGACAATCACCAGAATAAGAGCTATTCCTGCCGCACCTGCCACAACATACAGTATCCATGTGTTATCTACCAATTTCCCACGCTCATTTATACCTGCTCTATACTTCCATTCATATTTTCCATCACCGTCTTCATCTACTTTCAGCACTGTTTTGGAAGTATTCTCTGCCACCGTATCAATCTGTGTTCTTCTGGTAATTTCTATATCTTCAAATTCCCGAAAATCAGTATACTCTCCATTTTCATCCATAAATCCGATTGTATAGTCCATGCTGCCGTTCCCGGTTCCCTCTATCTGGATATCGTATTTTGTTCCTTCTTTCAGACGAAGAATCTTCACTCTGTCATCCTCTTCTTCGCCATCTTTTCTCTGTTTGCTTTCTTGCTCCCCTATGAAGCCAAAAAGCGCATCTGCCGCCGCGGAACTGTCTGTATCTTCTCCACTGTCTATTACTATATCCGTTTCTCCTTCCTCAAAGGTCAGCGTACCAAAGGTGGTTCTTGTATTGAGAGCTTTTTCCTCTGATGTAAGCGTCTCTCCTCCAGATTTCACTGTTACATCCACAGGACACGCAATTTTAATATAAATATACTTCTGTCCGTTGATCATATCGGCAATATCATCAAAGAAAAACACCAGATTCTCTGCATCATCTACCTCATAGTGATGTCCTTCACTCGCAAGCTGCGCCAGCAGAGACTGGGCGGAAGCTCTCTCCCCTTCTTCCAGGCTGCTGAAAAATCCCAGTGTATAAATATCAATTCCATCCTCTTTCAGCGAATCAGCATAGGATACTAACTCTGCACCTTGCTTACCATCGTTTGGCATACCGTCACTCATCAGTACGATAATTTTTTTCTTTGCACTACTATAGGAAAGCATTTCTTCTGCGGTATTTAAGCCCGCTTCCATATTGGTGCCCCCGTTTGCCGTAATCGTATATGCAGAAGCTTCAAGAATCCCCTGTTCTTTAGAGAAATCCGAACACATCTTCGCTCCATTATTATAAGTTACGATACCGATACTGGCATCTTCCTCTAAAATAGTATCAATGAACTTAACCGCCGCTTCCCTCGTTTCTTCAATCGGGACGTCCGAAGAGGCGCCTTCATCTACAACAGATTCCGCCATGCTTCCAGAATTATCCAGCACAAGAACAATATCTCGTTCCTGTGACATGTCGCCATTGCCCGGAACCAAGTCTCCTTCTTCTATTTCTTCTGCCTCAAATCTATATTCCAATACACACTCTGTATACTGTTTACTTCCTTCGTAGTCCATACTGCCGACAATCTCAATTGTCTGGCTGTTAAGCTGTCCACTGGAGGAATCTATCTGTGCAGACAATGTCACTTTATCGTAACTGAAGCTTTCATTCTGACTCAATTGAATCAGTACCGCGCCCGCCGCTGACTCAAAAGAATCTCTGGTTAATTCAAAGGAAATCTCATTTTCCTCCATTTTTCCGTTTAGAACAGACGCTTCCTTCAGATTAAAAAAGTTAAAAAATTCTGGCTGTATTTCCTGTTCCAAATCCTGCTTCACTGGTTCTATATATTCATAGCGCACTACACCGTCCGCATAACGCATCTCCCAGCGGGTATCTGTATTTTCATTACTGCTATACCCCTCCCCTTCCAAGTGCACTTTGCTGATATCATGCCGGTCAAAACCTGAGATTTCTGTCTCTGATTCCCCATTCACTCGATATGTGTCCCTGCCATTTTCTGCTTGCACTTCCATTTCCATATTCGTCTTTTCTGTCCAATTGCCCCTGACTGTTGTAATCTCTGCTGCCTTTATGTACGTTTCATATACACTGTTGTCTGTTTCTTCCACCTCTGTTTCCAGTGCCTTTTCTACTGCATTTCCAACATTCAAAAGCGCAATGCCTTCTTTGGCATCTATCGCTTCATTCGGGCTTACTTGTATTTCTGAACTGTCTACAAGAATTTCTTTAATCTGCGCCCCGCTTAAATTCGGCTGCGCACCCCATACAGCCGCAGCAGCGCCTGCTGTAATGGGAGAGGCCATAGATGTGCCGTCCATCTTTTTATATCCATCGACTATTGTACTGTAAATATCCTCTCCGGGCGCCGCAATCGTAACGCTCTCACCGTAATTAGAGAACCTGCAGAGCGTATAATCCCCTTTTTTGTCAGGCTGTGCCGCTGCCGCTACAATAATGATACGATCCAATATTTCTTTCGGTTCTATCGCCCCGCCAAATGTATCACAGTTTTCTTCTGTCACAGAACAAAAATATCCGTTATTTTTTGCATCATAACCAATTCCACTCGCATCTCCGTTTCCTGCAGATTCTACAATCACAAAATCATAGTCCCGTACCAGCAAAGCCGCCATATATTTCGATACCAACGCCCCGTAATACTCTCTGTATTCGTCGCCTAGCACATCACTCCCCGTTGATTCTTTCAAGCCTTTTGGATCGATTCCAAGAGACAGATTCACAACTGTGCGTTCGCCCCCTTCTTCTATAGAAGCGACCACTCCGGACAAGATAGAACTACTCGTACTCCATCCTCCTGCCTCTGTCTGTGCCTTAGTCGGTTCCCAGTCCCAGCCCAGCATCCTTGCATTCGGCGCCACCCCTGCAATCCCTTTCTTATTGTCCATCGTGGCTCCTACCAGACCGCTTACATGCGTACCGTGATCCTCATAAGAATTCACACCTTCATTGAGCAGGCCAACAGATAAATCCTCATGTTCTATGTCGAATCCATTATCTACAATCCCTACACTGACAGAGGCCATTTTATCTTTATGCTCCCATGCTCCTGGAGCGTCAATTGCTTCCGCCCACCAGTTGTTGCCTGAAGGAGACTCCACATCCCATTTGTTATCCGTCCACAGACAATTATACCAGTATCTTCCAAAAGGATCATTCGGTTCATAATTAGGTGCAGTAAAAGCCGCCAAATCCAGGGATGCCTCCTGCACTCCTTCCATCTGCCTTACTTCCTCACAGAGCGCCTCTAGTTCTTCATAAGATGACGCTTCCACTCGGATCATCAACAGATCAATCACTTCCTCCTGTCCGGCTATCTCTCCTTCAAGTGCATCTACTACCGCCTGCTTCTCTTCCTCTGGTGTATCCGGCGTAAAAAATACCATAATTATGTCATTTACATAGCTGATACCTGTTTCTTCATCCTGTGAAATCTCTTCCTCTGTGTATGCATATGGTCCGGTTTGCTCTTCCCCTTCTGGACCAGGAAGTGCTATCTTGTCCTTAGCAAACAGTATTCCAGCTAATAAAAGACTCGCTGCGAATAAAATACCCGCGATCAGAAAACCTATCTTACGTTTTCCTTCTTTTTTTCCAGCAATTGCTAAAAACAGCAATATCCAGAAAATCAACCAGGTTATCCATATTCCGTGAATCATATGTAGCGCAGACACATCAAACAATTCTGCCATACCATAGTCAAGCGCTGTGGT
This sequence comes from Mediterraneibacter flintii, assembly GCF_055387595.1. NCBI lineage: Bacteria > Bacillati > Bacillota > Clostridia > Lachnospirales > Lachnospiraceae > Mediterraneibacter > Mediterraneibacter flintii. The sequence continues at coordinate 1,104,718 of NZ_AP031405.1, read as the reverse complement.
AATCAGCAGAAACGACATCCCCGCTATTCCCAACAGAGCCGCCAAAATAGTAAGTACAACATGGAGAATTCGTTTATTGATAAAGCTTACTCCGAATAAAAATACTGCCGGAATGACCGTAAAGACGGCAAATATAAGTCCCCATCTGTTAAACTCTCCGCTTAGCGGAATAAAGGCCAAGCCGGCGAACGCAAGAATTACCAAAATCCGCAGACTCCATTTACGCATTTGTTTCCCTCCTCCTTTTTCCTTAACAGCAATGCTGCTTCTATGCCTCTAGCTCTTTTAATTTAGAAAGTGCAGCCGCAACCACTTTATCCATATCATAGTATTTATATTCCCCAAGTCTTCCCCCAAAAACGACATGCTCTTCTTTTGCCGCCAGCTTTTTATATTCCTCATAAAGATGTGTATTCTCCTCATCATTCACCGGATAATAGGGTTCCATTCCTACCTTCCATTCAGAGGAATATTCCCTGGAAATAACCGTTTTTTCTTGTTTTCCAAACTCAAAATGCTTGTGTTCTATAATACGTGTATAGGGAACCTCTTTTTCTGTATAATTAACAACCGCATTTCCCTGATAATTCTCGCAGTCTAAAACTTCTGTTTCAAATCTCACTGAACGATATTTAAGCGCTCCCAGACAGTAGCCAAAATATTCATCTATCATTCCGGTGAAAATAATTTTCTCTGCAATGTCCGGCTTCTCCTTTTTCAGCTCAAAGAAATCTATGCCAGTTCTTACCTCTACACCTTTTAACATTTTCTCTACAACAGCGGTATATCCGCCGATTGGAATTCCCTGATACCGGTCATTAAAATAGTTGTTGTCATACGTAAATCGAAACGGCAGGCGCCGGATAATAAATGCCGGCAGATCCTTACAGTCCCTTCCCCACTGCTTCTGGGTATACCCTTTGATCAGTTTCTCATAAATATCCTTTCCTCCAAGTGAAAGTGCCTGTTCCTCCAGATTACGCGGATTTATAATGCCCGCTTCTTCTACCTGCCTGTCAATAATCTCCCTTGCCTCTTTTGGCGTACGGATCCCCCACATTTTGCTAAATGTATTCATATTGAATGGAAGGTTATACAATTCGTCTTTATATATTGCGATAGGAGAATTGATATAATTATTAAATTCTGCAAACTGATTCATATATTCCCAGATTTTTTTGTCAGAAGTGTGAAAGATATGCGCTCCATACTTATGTACATGGATTCCTTCTATATCTTCGCAGTAAATATTTCCTGCAATATGGCTTCTCCGATCTATCACCAGACATGCCTTTCCTTTTTTCGTCAATTCATGTGCCATAACTGCGCCGTACAGCCCGGCACCTACAATTAGATAATCATATTTTCTCATTTTCTTTTCCTTTCCACCGTACAATTGTCTTATCAGGATAAGACATCTGCATTTATTATAGCATTTCTCTTTTTTTATATGATATATCTCGCCATTTTTCGTCATTTTAACTATATAAATTATTTTTCCGTTTACAAATTAGTCAAAATGCACTAAACTATTAAGTAACAATCTATTGAGACGGAGGTAATATACATGAAAGGAAACGTAATTGTCGGACAGTCAGGCGGCCCCACCGCTGCAATTAATTCCAGTCTCGCTGGCGTATACCGTACCGCCAAAGACAGAGGGGCGGAAAAAGTATACGGTATGCTACACGGAATTCAAGGACTTATGCAGGAAAGGTACATTGACTTGTCTGAATTCATCACAAATGAACTGGATGCCGAGCTTTTAAAAAGGACACCAGCAGCATTCCTGGGTTCCTGCCGTTACAAGCTGCCGGAAATCCACCAGGATAAGGAGGTATATGAAAAGATTTTCTCCATTCTTGACAAACTGAATATTGAAGCATTTATCTATATCGGCGGAAATGATTCTATGGACACAATAAAAAAACTCTCCGATTATGCAATCGTTACCGGACACCCCACTCATTTTATCGGATGCCCCAAAACGATTGACAACGATCTTGCTCTTACCGATCACACGCCTGGATATGGAAGCGCCGCAAAATATATCGGTACTTCTGTAAAAGAAATTATCCGCGACAGCTTCTGTCTGGAATATGACAAAGGGCTCGTATCTATCGTAGAAATCATGGGAAGAAATGCAGGATGGCTGACTGGTGCGGCTGCACTTGCAAAAGGGGAGGACTGTGCAGGTCCTGACTTAATCTATCTGCCGGAGCTTCCATTTGATATAGAGGCATTCGGGCACAAGGTAAAAGAGCTTCTTAGCAAAAAGCCCTCTGTTGTCGTAGCAATTTCAGAAGGCATCCGGCTCTCTGACGGACGTTATGTATGTGAACTCGGACAAAGTATTGATTTTGTAGATGCATTCGGGCATAAACAATTGTCTGGCACCGCAAATTATCTGGCAAGCTATATTGCCGGAGAGGTAGGCTGTAAGACTCGCGCCATTGAATTAAGTTCTTTGCAGCGCTCTGCTTCTCACTGCGCTTCCCGCGTAGATATTCTGGAGGCCTATCAGGTAGGCGGCGCTGCTGTAAAGGCAGCAGACGAAGGGGATTCCGGCAAGATGGTTGTTCTCAAACGACTGTCTGATGATCCTTACCAGAGTGGTACAGAAGTTAAAGACGTGCATAAAATAGCCAATGATGAAAAACTGGTTCCAAGAGAATGGGTAAATGAAAGTGGTACTTATGTAACAGACGAATTTGTAAATTATGTGCGTCCATTAATTCAGGGGGATGTATCCCCTGTTATGGTGGACGGAATTCCAAGGCATTTATTCCGTCCATATTGATTTTGCATTTTCAATTAAGAAAGGTGTCAGATGCAGCCTTAAGTCTGCTTTATGGCACCTTTTCATTTATCCATATTTACATATCAGTTCAGCTCATACAGATGTACGCTCGCAAAAACATGCAAGCATGTTTTATGCTTCCCGCACACTGTATGGCTGAACTGATATTTACAAATATTTTTCTTTGAGCACTTGACAATATCCTTACAATATTATATACTAATATTCGCTGTGAACGAAGTGTTTCACATGTGTGCGATTAGCTCAGCTGGATAGAGCGTCTGGCTACGGACCAGAAGGTCGGGAGTTCGAATCTTCTATCGCACGTAGTAAAAAAAGATTGTTCTGAAATTCAGAACAATCTTTTTTGTTATTTGCTTCTTTATTCTGCAAATCGTTCTGCCTGCATAGCAACCAGCTCTTTATCATCAAAATAGTTAATCTTCATCGCTTCTTTTACATCGTGCAGTGTCTGCGCAGCAGCCTCTTCGGCCTTCTCGCTTCCTTTTTTCAATATCTCATATACATATGGTATATCCTTCTGGTATTCCTTTCTGCGATTGCGGATCGGTTCTAGTTCTGCCTGGAGCACTTTATTCAAGAAGCGTTTTACCTTCATGTCTCCCAGTCCGCCTCGTTTATAATGCTCCTTTAACTCATCCAAGTTTTCATAGTCCGGCAGAAATTCTGCAAAATATTCTGGCCTGCAAAATGCATCGAGATAAGTGAAAACTGTATTTCCTTCCAGCTTGCCCGGATCTTCCACACGGATATGCTCCGGATCCGTAAACATACTGAACACTTTCTTCTGAATTTCCTCCGGTTCTTCCGACAGATAAATACAATTTCCCAGAGATTTGCTCATTTTTGCCTTACCGTCTGTCCCCGGCAGACGCAGACATGCCTGATTATCCGGAAGTAGAATATCCGGTTCCACCAGCGTCTCTCCATATACAGAATTAAATTTTCTTACAATTTCTTTTGTCTGTTCCAACATAGGAAGCTGATCCTCTCCTACCGGAACTATTGTCGCCTTAAACGCCGTAATATCCGCTGCCTGGCTGATCGGATAAGTAAAAAATCCTACCGGAATGCTCGCCTCGAAATTGCGCATCTGTATCTCTGCCTTTACAGTAGGATTCCTCTGAAGTCTTGACACCGTCACCAGATTCATATAATAGAAGGATAACTCACAGAGCTCTGGAATCTGTGATTGAATAAACATTGTACATTTTTCCGGTTCCAGCCCGCAGGCAAGATAATCCAGCGCAACCTCTATAATATTCTGACGCACCTTCTCCGGATCATCCGCATTATCTGTCAATGCCTGTGCATCTGCTATCATTACATACATTTCATCAAAGTCATTTCTATTCTGCAGTTCTACCCTGCGTTTTAAAGAACCTACATAGTGCCCGACATGCAGCTTTCCGGTAGGTCTGTCACCTGTCAGCATGATCTTTTTCATCTTTTTCTTTCCTCCTGCGCTCATTCGCTTTTCCCGTCTATATAGACGAGACGCTTTTTTTATTATAACACTATCCTACTCTTTTGGAAACGGCTATTTCTTTCTATCTGCCGTTCTATAAAACAATAACGGCAGGTAATCTACACTGCCGTCTTCGCTTTTTCTATTCTTTTTTTGTTTTTACTACACCCTTTGTTCACTTACATTCGGTGCTTTCTTCCTCTCTGCTGCATAAACAAACTGATACAATGTATACGCCATCAAAAATGCACCCATCACATCGATAACCGAATGTTGTTTTAAAAACATCGTAGCTAAAATAATCAATCCTGCCAGAATAAAGGCGCTCATGCTGAGCAGCTTATGTTTGCGCAGCTCCCTGCTTTCGTAAATAGCAATACATGCGGCAAGTGAGTTAAATACATGAAGACTCGGAAATACATTCGTAGGCGTATCCGCCATGTAAAGCATCTTCACCATTTCCGTAAATATATTATCCCGCGGGAATACAATCGGCCTAAGCGCCACTCCATTTGGAAATAAAGTGGAAACCACAAGGAAAATAGTCATGCCTATAAAGCTCAATTTTGCAAGTTTATAAAATCCATTTACATCAGTAAAGAAAAAGTACAAAAATACAACTGCAATAAATACAAACCAGAGCAGATACGGCACAATAAAATACTCAACAAATGGGATTTTGTTATCCAGCGCAGAGTGAATTACATGATATTCTGAATGTACCGTAATATGTTTTTCTAAGTACATAAACCACGGCATATAAATCAGTGCATAAAGAAATACCCACGCATGCTTATATTTCTTTATGAAATTAAAAATTCTTTCCTTTGCCGTCATGTAAACTACTTCCTTCTCTACAAAAATCCTACAACTTTGCCCCGATTATATCACGATTCTATTTCGGCAACAATAATATTCATCAATTCTTAACAAATCTTTTGAATTTCTTTACCTTTTATTATATTATCCGTTTCGTTCAAAAATGTACATCTGAAACTTTCTCTTTGCCCTCCATACTTCATACTCACTTCTAAGCGTCCATACTGCAACCGGAGCCCGAAACACATACTGGTTCATCCACAGACTTAAGTTTGCCGCATCAGACATTTTATAAGAAATAAAGTCAGGACGGCAAAATACATTTGTCAGCAAATACTTTACAAAAAATCGAAAGACATAATGCGGCTTTTTTCCTGCCCTGGTAAGATTTTCAGACAACTGCCCCCGCAGAATTTCCGAACGGTTCTTTTTAAGCCACCGCAATACAAAACAGTTAAAGGACTGAATCATATATTTCCCGCCGTATCCTTCTAATTCCTTCTCCAGGCATTCACAAATCCGCGTATCTGCGGTAGGAAGCTTTACTTCTATAAGAAGAGGCACGCGTCCGTCTACATAGTCCAGCACTTCCTTTAGAAGCGGTATCCTCTCTTTTGTATTCAGAAGGTTATATTTTTTCATCTCTCGATAATCTGTTTCCTCCACCCTGCCATCTCTCGCACACACTCTGTTAAATGTCTCATCATGGAATACAACGATTTTTTTATCTCTGGATAAATGCACATCCAACTCAATACCGTATCCTTCCTTCACCGCTGCTCTAAACGCCGCCATAGAGTTCTCTGGAATCCCCATTTTTACATTGTGAAGTCCCCTATGAGCCCACTGCACTCCCAAAAATGGATGAAGTCTTTTTCTTCCGCCCAGACGCGGAGCTGTAAGAAACAAATAAAATATAATACACAATAGAAGTATCCCAATTATAGACAGCCACATCCTGACTTCCTCCTATCAAGCCGTAATAATTCGAATCCTATCTGGCAACAGACATGCCTTCATTTCATCTCTTAAAAATACCGGTTCGCCATCTGTATGAATAGGCAGAGGACTTTCCAGACGTATCGCAATACTTTTACACTGCAAAGTAGTTACCCCTTTAAAGTATACATGTCCGCCCCAAAATGCAGTGGGAAGCAGACAAAGAATTTTCCATTTGGGAAGTCCTGACACTATAATGACATCCAGCTTTCCGTCCTGCGCCGATGCCTTAGGACAAAAACGAAAGCCGCCGCCCTCGTATTGCTGGTTCATAGCAGCGATAAAATATGTCCTGTCATATACTGCTTTTTCTCCTGTATCCAGACAAACCTCTGCCCGTACCGCCGGATCTTTTATCAGGCGCCTTAGAGCTACCACTGCATAGCTTAATTTCCCCATATGCAATTTATTCAAAAATTGTTTCCACTTTGACAGACAGACCTCATGGCAGACCGCCGCGTCAAACCCGATTCCGGCGCTTACCGCAAATCTTTTCTGCTTGTCCTTTCGTATCATCAGGCCTACGTCCATTTCCCTGATATACTTACGCTCCAGGAGCAAGTCGAGCGCTTCTTTCGGTTCCTTTGGAATCTGTATTCCTCTGGCGAAGTCATTACTTGAGCCAATCGGTATATAGCCAAGTATCACTTTACGAAGGTCGCAGATTCCGTTCAAAACCTCATTGACTGTCCCGTCTCCTCCAAGCACAGCAAGGATATGTTCTTTTCCATCCTTTGTCACTTCTCTGGCTATGTCTGCTGCCTCGCCTGCATATCTGGTCAAATATGCACGATAAACAATTCTTCTCTTTTTCAGTTCCGGCTCCAGTCTGTCCCATGTTAGTTTTCCCGTTCCTGACCTCGCCTTGGGATTGACTATAAAAATATATTCCATCTCCTGCTCCCGCCTTTTATTCTTTCCCCTCACATACAGTACTATCCAGGTACCTTTCCAGAGAACGGCTCATGTTTCCTTCAAAATCAGCATCTCCATTCCTAAGACACCACTCGAACACGTTGCCGATTACAATCATGCGAATATCTGTCGTAAATTCTTCGATTTCTCCACGCAGAGAAATGATACCTGCGCGTACTGCTTTCTCTACATAATTTTGTACCGTTACGATCGGGTAGGGACGCTCCGTTCTGATTGCTGCATTTAATGCCTGGTTCTTCGTATCATAATAGCCCGATATAAACTCGACTCCAAGCTCTCTGCAATATTGTACATAATTCAGATAAACCTCTATAATCGCCCTTTTTACCTCCCGCGCACTCTTTGGCACAGCCAGATAATCTGGATTCACTCTGGGCTGATCTTCTATATAGTAAGACAGTAAATCATCCTTTGTTTTAAAATGATGGTAAAAGCTTCCATTCGATACTCCCGCTTCTTCACATATATTTTTGATAGAAAGCTCTTCATACCCTTTTTTCTGTAAAATATGCTTTGCCGCCCGAAAAATCCTCTCCTTTGTCTCTCTTGATTTCAACTGCTGTCTTGACAATTCTGTCTTTTCTTCCATTGGATACACTCCTTTATTTCCTGATTCACCCGACACGTTAGTATACACCAACACTATTTCTAGTGTAGCACAAATATCCTACAGATTCAAGAAAACAGAGCATACTCTAATATTGAAATGTAACAGTCCGGCCATACAGTGCGCATCCGTCAATGAGTAAAACAATGGCGGCAGCCAAGATAAGCGCGCAGTGCGGTTTTACGAGTGGCGCGGGCTAAGCTGTCACATTAGAGTTTGTCTATGCCAGCACTCCTATTTCGATATCCTCTCTTTTATCACGCTTCTGTATGCCTCAAATGCAGATGGGATGGGGAAGCGAGTGTCAATCTCTTTTTCATCGGCGAAAATCATTTCTTCACTACAATTTTTTTCGAGTTCATCTACCAAAATTTCATACCCTTTCATATGCCATTCTACATGGCTGAAAATATGTTTTGCATCTTCTAACTCTTTTAGTCTGACTGGCGATAGTCCAATAGCTTTACTGTATTCGATAATCTCTTTCCTGTTCAGATGTCCTTTTACATTCGGGAACTCATACAGTCCCGCAAGAAGCCCCCGCGCGGGACGCTTTTTAATTGCCACCGTATGGGTGTCCCGAAACAGTAAAACTGTCCGTTTTTCCACTCTTCTGTCTTTTGCTTTTTTCTTAACAGGCAGCTTACTCTGCTTTCCCTGTTCATATGCCAGACATGTCCCCTTCACCGGACATATATTACATTTCGGTTCTCCGCCCGGAACGCATATAAGCGCCCCCAGCTCAATTAATCCCTGGTTGAAATCAGATGCAGCTTCCTCTGGAATTACCTCTTCCACCAGCTGCTCTATCTTCTTTCTCACTCCCGCTTTCATAATGTCTTCCTCGCTGGCAAGGATTCTGGACACCACTCTTAATACATTTCCGTCAACAGCAGGCTTGGCAATTCCGTATGCAAAAGAGCTGATCGCTCCGGCAGTATAGCTGCCGATTCCCTTTAAAGCCGCAATCTCCTCAAAGGTACGCGGAAATTCTCCCTTATATTTTTCTACCATCTGCTGCGCCGCAATCTGCATGTTCCGTACACGGTTATAATATCCCAAGCCCTCCCAGAGCTTCAAAAGCCGTTCCTCCTGTGCTTCCGCCAATGCCTGTACATCTGGCAGCTCTTTTAAAAATCTCTCATAATATGGCTTGACCGCCTCCACACGGGTCTGCTGAAGCATAATTTCAGAAACCCATACCCGATAGGCGCTCACCCGTTCTCTCCAGGGAAGCCTTCTCTTATTTTTTCTAAACCAGCTTATAAGCGGCTCACAGGTTTCTTTCAGGCGCGGAGAGCCCAGCACGACAGGAACCCTCTTTTGTATCTCAATACTGGTTTTTCCTACCTTACAGTCATATGCCAGTATTTTCACTCCTTTTTCTTTTGCCTCTTTTAAAACCTCTGCGAATACGGGATGCGTATCTGTATTCGGGGTAAAGTAACGCACGTCGCTCATTTGAATCACGAAAAATATATATGTCTCATACCCCTCCTTTTGCGCCTCGCACAATTCCTTCACATGCTTCACCGCCCGTTCACTGGGCGCGTCTGGAAACCTGCATACCCCGTTTTCTTCTAGCGTAACCCCCTTTACCTCTATAAAAATCTTACGGTCTTCCGTCTCCACATACAAATCAAACCGAGAATTTTTGTAGGTCTTTTCCTGCTGCACACACGTCACCGCAGGAAACAAATGTCCTGACTCGATCCATTCTCTTACTACTTTATTCGGTATCTGAGAATCCATATTTACCAATCGTTCTTTCTTTTGAACGGCAATTAAATCCCATTTTGTACTGCGGTTCTCACTCTTACTTTCCTGTACATAAACTTCTGCTCCAGGACGAAGAAGCTCCGCACACCTTCCTGTATTTTTCACGTGTACCGTTTCCTGCTTTCCATGCATTTGCACATACGCAATAAAACGGTTTGGCCTTTCTATAAATATTCCCTTTTCTATTCTTTCATATTTCATTTTATTTCTCCGCTTCTGTCTTACTTTTACCAGAATACCATATGTACACTTTCTATGGAAGCAAACTTTTATTACTTAAACGCGAAAAGGAACTATGCTTCCCTTTGCCATAGTTCCTTTCCATTTCCTCTGTCTGTTGGATTCGCTCCACTTTAGACTATAATATTTTGGACAAAAATTCTTTCAGTCTTGCATCTTTTGGATTTTCAAAAAACTCTTTCGGCGGCGCTTCCTCTACAATACGCCCTTCGTCCATGAAAATGACCCTGGATGCCACTTCTCTTGCAAACCCCATCTCATGGGTAACTACAACCATTGTCATTCCTTCCTGGGCAAGCTTTTTCATCAATTCTAAAACTTCTCCAACCATCTCCGGATCCAAAGCTGATGTCGGCTCGTCAAAGAGTATTACATCTGGGTTCATCGCAAGAGAACGAATAATTGCCACACGCTGTTTCTGACCTCCCGACAAAGTCGACGGGTACGCATCTGCCTTGTCATCCAGTCCAATTCTTTTTAAAAGCTCCAATGCCTGCTTCTTTGTCTCTTCTTTTATCTGTTCCTTTGTTGTATCGACTGGAAGCAGTTCTTTTTTATTCTTTCCGCGAAATATATTTGTAAACCGGACTATGGAATTTTTTCTTTTTATTTTCTTTAAATCTTTGCATCTCAAATAAAAAGGCGCCATCATCACATTTTGCAGCACTGTTTTATTGTTGAACAAATTAAAATGCTGAAATACCATTCCCATTTTACGGCGGTGCAGATTGATGTCCACCTTCATATCTGCAATATCTACACCTTTAAATATAATGCTTCCCTCTGTAGGATCCTCCATACAGTTTAAGCACCTCAAGAATGTACTTTTTCCGGAGCCAGATGGTCCGAGCACAGCTACAATATCCCCTTTGTTAATCGTGATATTGATGCTTTTAAGCACTTCTGTATCGCCAAAGCTTTTCTTCAGATTAATTACGTCTATCACTCTTCTTCAGGCTCCTTTCTAATAATTTTACAAGCAGGGAAATCAACAGCACAAGCGCAATATAAATCAGCGCCATCACGAGATATGGAACCATAAATTCGTAGCTGTTCGTTCCAATGTAATTGAATGCAACATAAAGATCCGCTGCTCCTACAAAGCTTACTACAGATGTTTCCTTAATCAATGCAATGAATTCATTGCCCAGCGTCGGTAAAATATTCTTCACTGCCTGTGGGATAACAATTTTCGACATACTGGCGCCAAAGCTTAAGCCCACTGCACGTCCTGCCTCCATCTGCCCTGGATCCACCGACTGGATACCGCTGCGCATAATTTCCGATATATATGCACCGCTGTTTAATCCGAACACAAGCATGGATACCTGCACGCCAGTCAGCTTCCACCCTATAATCGGAAGCAGTACATAATAAAAGACCAGAAGCTGTACTACTACAGGAGTCCCGCGGAACAATGCCACATAGAAGCCGCAAATGCCATTTAAAATTCTCGGCAGTATTTTATATTTCGGCAGTACCCGTACGGTAGCAATGATTGTTCCTATGATAATTCCTATGATCAAGCCGCAGACTGCTATCATAAGTGTGTTTTGCAGCCCTTCTATTACTTTCACATAGCCATTCTGCTCCAGAAAAATCTCTATAAACTTATCTATTTTCTGACTAAAATTGCCCATTGTTTCCCTTTCTTAAAAGAAGGAAGGCGTTTCCTCATATCTTGCGCCTTCCTCTTTTTCATCCTGTTTTCTTACACTGTTTTTAATTTTAAGTCTTGCTCTTTTCTGGCTCTTCTATAAATTACAGCATCTCATTGATCGATTCTGAAATTGCAGCCGCAGGCGCAGCATCAATGATCACATACTGAATATTTCCGTTTAGCATATCCTGTACTGCCAGAGAACCACTCTTATATGTCTGGCATTTTGCCGGAAGTCCCGCAAATCCAAGATCTTCACTGCCTTCTACATAGCTCTGTCCTGTTGTTCCCTGCTGTACGCCAATTACATCTGATTCTTTCAGCTCGTTCAGCTTTGCCGCTACTGCTTCTGCATCCTTGCAGTCGTCAAACTCTGTATTGTCACTCGGCACGATCAGACGCTGTGAAGCCTGATAATAAGAATCCGAGAATGTTACATATTCCTTCCTATCCTCGCTGATTGTCAAACCAGCCATTGCAATATCACATTTCTGCTGTCCTACTGAAAGACATACAGCATCGAAATCCATATTCTGAATCACAAGCTCTTTTCCCAGCTTATCTGCCAGTAATGAAGCAATTTCCATATCTATTCCATAATAGTCTTCACCTTGTGTATATTCGAACGGCTCAAAAGCTGCGTTTGTCGCAACTACAAGCTGATCTTTGGATTCATCCAGTTCCGCAGATTTTACCGCCGCCGGTTCACCGCCGCCAAAATATTTGTCGCAGATTTCATCCAGTGTTCCGTCCTCTTTAATTTCAGCAATAAATGCATTTACTTCTTCTAAAAGCTCCGGCTGGTTTTTATCTATACCAAAAGCGTACTCTTCATTTGTAAGGTCAATATCGATTACCTTTGCTGATACTGCCCCGCCCTTTTCATCCTCTGAACCACCACTTTTTCCTTCGTCCTTGCTACCACATCCAACAACCATACCGGTTGCAAGAGCTACTGTCAGACACAGTGCTAAAAACTTCTTCATCGTTCTCTCCTCCAATTTCATCTTTCATTCTGCATAATAATACAGCTCATCTTCATAATTTTAACATGTTTTTACGAAAAATCAACCCTTATACTACATTTAATACATCTTTATGCAAGGAATGCTATCAGGCCAAAATATAAAAACACAACGATTCCCAAAGCGATTCTGTAATATCCAAATACTTTGAAATCATGGTTTTGTATGTACTTCATCAAAAATTTAATAGCAAAGATGGACACAAGGAAGGAAATCAGCATTCCCAATAAAAGTAAAAATACTTCCATCCCCGTAAATCCCAGTCCAAAGTGCCTCAGCTTTACCAGGCTTGCTCCAAACATTGCCGGAATCGCCAGAAAGAATGTAAATTCAGCTGCAACGCTTCGCGCAGTCCCTAAAATCAAGGCTCCCACTATTGTTGCACCAGACCGAGAGGTTCCCGGAATCATCGCCAGCATCTGAAATACCCCGATAATAAGCACCGTAGGGATCGTCAGCTGTGATATTTTGTTAATCTTTGGGGTTTTGCCCTTATGATAGTTCTCTACTATAATAAACAGAATACCATATACAATCAACATAGCTGCAACTACATAAGAATTGTTGAACTTTTCTTCAATAAAGTCATTGAACAGGATGCCTACCACACCTGCCGGAATAGAACCAATGACAACTTTTATCCAGAGTTGAATTGTCATCATTTTCTGCTTTTGCGTTTTCTTCGGTGAAAACGGATTCAGACGGTGAAAATAAATAACAACTACAGCCATGATGGAGCCTAACTGTACCAGAACATTAAACATATCCATAAAGGACTGGCTCACTTTCAGATTTACAAACTCCTCCACAAGAATTAAATGTCCAGTGCTGCTTATGGGGAGCCACTCTGTAATCCCCTGCACGATTCCTAATATTATGACCTTTAATGCCTCTAACATGCTTTTCCTCCTCTAAAGAACAAATTTCTCAATCGCCTTTGCCGCGCCCTCTTCTTCATTCGTTCCCGTAATATAATCTGCCGCTTTTTTTACCTGCTCTTCTGCATTTTCCATTGCCACGCCCAGCCCGACTTCTTTCAGCATAGCTTCGTCGTTGTCCCCGTCTCCGCATGCCATAATTTCTTCCCGTTCAATTCCAAGTATCTTGCCCAGCTCTACAAGCGCCTGCCCTTTATTCACGCCTGCACCATTTATTTCTATATTATATCCGAGAGAGCCAACCAGAACGATCTCCTTGTCCTGCTCCAGTTCCTTCCATGCCCTCGCTCTTTCTTCCATATCAGCGAACAATATCTGCGTTTTATCAACCGGTTTATTCAGTTGTCCTAAAAAAGTCATAATATCCGGTACTGTTATTCTCGTAGAACGAACATACTGCCACATATACGGATTCTTATGATACTGGTACATCTTCTCAAACTGCTCTTCTTCTATGTACCCTCTGCCCTCAAAATATACCTCTTGTAATGTATCATATTTCCGCGCGGTTTCCAATATTTTTTTTGCTTTTTCAACAGGAAGCAGATGTTCGATCAATGCCTTCTGTGTTTTTGTCTCGATCACTCTTGCCCCGTTGGAGGTCACTGCATAGCGCATCCCCGACATGTCTTTCAGTTCATCCGGAACCCCTGCCCAGGGACGCCCTGTAGCAACCAATACAACAATTCCTTTGTCAATTGCCCTTTGGAGCACTTCTCTTGTGTATGGAAGTATTTCTTTCTTATTATTGAACAGTGTCCCGTCCAAATCCAATCCAATCATTTTAATCTTTTTCTTCATCTTATGCTTTCCTTTCTTAAGAATTCTTTTTCTGTCATTTCCTTCTCTTCTTCCCTGAATTACAAGTAGTATGTCTTTTTTGTATACGCTTTCAAAAGCATGAAACTCTCGGCTGTAGACGGGATATTTCTAAAAAATCTATAACATATTCTATCAAAATTTGCCTAATAACGCAATTTATAGTATAATAGCTTCCGTACAAGTTTACTCTCTCTTTTTAAAGGCATATATAGCCAGTAGGAGGGAGTATCTGATAGAAAATAATCAGATACAGAAAGGAATTGAAAATATGGAATTGCATTCAAAGCGCAGGCTTCGTACAGGTGTTATTCTAGTATGCTGCCTCGTACTCGTACTTTCCCTTTTTCCCGCATATGCAGAAGATTCGGAAAGCCTGGAAAGCAAAACCTCCGAACTTGAAAATCAATTATCCGGTATAAATCAGGAAATGATTTCAATCAGCGAGGAGATCTCTACTATAGAGATGCAGGTTGAAATCACAAACGGTGAAATCCAAAGAACAGAAGAATCTCTGCAGACCGCCGAAGAAAATGAGGCCAAACAGTACGCCAATATGAAAACCCGTATTAAATATATGTATGAAAATGGGGATGCATCACTGTTAGAATGGCTTTGTTCCGCCGAAAATCTGTCAGATTTCTTAAACAAAGCAGATTTTATACAGAATATCAGTGACTATGACCGCAATATGCTGTTAGAACTCCAGGAAACACAGCAGCAAATTGCAGATCAGAAGGAAACATTGGAGACACAGCAGTCCTCCCTGACAGAGCTTCAAACCAGTTTAGAGACACAGCAGGCACAGCTGCAGGCAAAGGCTGCGTCTACTTCTACAGACTTAGCCCAGTTCCAGGCACAGTTAGAGCAGGTCAAGGCGCAGGAGGCGGCTGCCGCCGCGGCAGCGCAGCAGCAGGCTGCACAGGAGGCAGGCTCTTCTAATGTAAATGGCTCCTATGATGATACGATTATAAACAGCGGAGGCTCTGTTGTAGCGGAAGATGAGGTAACTCTGCTGGCAGCGTTAATTCAATGCGAAGCATATCAGGATTATGATTGTCTCCTTGCAGTTGCAACAGTAATCATGAATCGTGTCGCTGATCCTAGGTTTGGGAATACTATCACAGAGGTTATCTATGCAAGCGGACAGTTTGAACCCGTCTGGACCGGCCGCCTGGATGAAGTTCTGTTACAGGGACCTACCTCCCTTTCCATGCAGGTCGCACAGGATGCTGTGAACGGCGCACGACTGGCTGCTGTAGCTGACTGTTATTACTTCCTATACGCAGGCACCGGACACGCTGGAATCAATATAGGAAATAATGTATTCTTCCCGAGCTGGTAAATTGAGCTGACACTGCGGAAACTGGCAAAAGGGACGTGTGAAAGAGATGCTTTGCATCGTTCGTCAGGGCTTCGCCGAAATTCCTCACTCACGCAAAGCATCTCTTTCACACTCACGCTTTCGCCAGCTTAAGTTTATAGTTCCAAGCGGAAAAAATCGGCTTCACATTGCTATGCATTTCCAATTGGAAGTATTATAGATACTTCTAATTGAAGAGCTATAACAACGTGAAGCCGTCCTCTTTTTTATGAATTTCAGTTAGAGCGCCTCCTTCTATAGACGAAGGAAAAACTTCCGACTGGAACTTTGTAGCAGCGTGAAGCCGGTTCTGTTCTGTCTGAAATTATAATTTAAGCTGGCGAAAGTGTAAGCGCAAGAGGGCGTGTGTTGCAAAAGTGAGGAATTCCGGCGAAGCCCTGACGAACGTTGCAATACACACTCTCTTGCGCGAATCGTTTTCATCAGTTTCCTTTATAAGTAGTTCTTTAATTCATCAAATTTCTGAATGTGATAATCTGCCTCTTTACAATAATAGGCATCTCCTATACCAACTGTTTCCATCCCCCCTGCTATCGCGGCGTGAATTCCCGCCTCTGCATCCTCTACAACCAGACATTCCTCCGGCGGCAGCTTTAAAAATTCTGCCGCCTTAAGAAATACCTCCGGATCGGGTTTTGAATGTTGGATATGATTTCCGTCTGCTATTGCGTTAAACCACTCTGTCATCTCTGTACGGCGTAGAATGAGTCCCGCATTTTTACTAGAAGAACCGATTGCGAGAAGGTAGCCTTTCTTTTTTAAATATCCCAGCGTCTCCGTTACTTCACAAGGAATGTCTTTCCTCCCCAGCATCTGCAAAAGCTCCACATAATACTGATTCTTTTCTTCTGCCAGTCTACTCTTTTCCTCCTCGCTTATCTTCCCTCTGTCTGGATAGCTCTCCAAAATAATTTCCAGGCTTTCCATTCTGCTTACGCCTCGCAGTCTATTATTTTTTTTCTCATCAAAAGCAATCCCCAGCTTATCTGCAATTTTTTTCCATGCCTGATAATGCAGGCGGTCTGTCGATACGATAACGCCGTCCAAATCGAAAATAATTCCCTTTTTTTTCATATCTGCCACCCCTATTTTTTCACTTACAGTTCTTTTATCCACTCGCCTGACAGCTTGATCCACTCCTGGCAGTGCTCCTGTATTCCAAAACCAGTCTCTTTTACCTGTGTTTCTGCGTTTGCCAGTGATAAACCATGTGGCCCCTTCGGAAAAATATGCATTTCTAACGGTATATTTACTTTCCTCAGAGCTTCTGCAAATGCGAATGTATTTTCTACAGGCACTGTTTCATCCTCATAGGTGTGCCATAAAAATGTCGGCGGCGTATTGGCAGTCACCTGTTTTTCCAGGCTCAGCTTACTCGCATTTTCTTCTGTATACTGTACGCCGAGCAGATTTTCAAAGCTTTCTACATGTCCGTCTGTTCTGTAGATAATGACCGGATAACATAAGATCATACCATTGGGACACATCTGCTCTTTCTTTAAGCCCGTTTCCTTTTCCAGCCATTCTCTGTTCCAGAACACCCCCAGGCTCGCCGCCAGATGGCCCCCTGCAGAAAATCCCAGAACAATTATTTTGTCCTTGTCTATTCCATATTTTTTCGCATGCAACCGCAAATAACCTACGCTCCATGCCAGTTCACAGAGGGCCTGCGGATATTCCTCCGGTTTTACGCTGTACCGTAATACGCAGGCGTGGTATCCCATCGCTGCATACTGTAACGCTACTGCCTCTGCTTCCCTGTCTGACGTTATTCGGTATCCGCCGCCCGGACATATTATTACCGCAGGTCTTTTTCTGTCTCTGTCAATCTCTTCATAGTTCTCTAAAAAATAGGTAAACAACCTCGCCGTTGAAGCTTTTTTTGTTTTTATTTCAATCATATCACACTTCATATTTCCACCTTCTCATCTATTGATTACAACCGTTTCCCCTGGAATGGTCTCCTTTGGTTCTCCATATAATTCTATGTGTACTGCATCTCCCTGAAGAAGCCGGACACTGCACGCATTCTTTTCCACACACACAAACAGCAGAGAATTTTGATACCGGATCCGAAATGTATATCCGTCCCACCCTTCTGGTACATAAGGATTGAGCACAAGAGCGTTTTTCTCAATTCTAAGTCCTGCGAATCCATAGACAATTGCCATATAGCAGCCGCCCATATTCGCCGCATGAATACCGTCTTTCGTATTTTTATGTGTATTCAGTAAATCCATTTTTGCCGAATCCCCAAAATAATAAAGTGCTTTCTCTCTCATACCGAGTGCCGATGCCACAATACTAAATATGCAGGTGGACAACGATGAGTCGTGTGTCGTTATTTTTTCATAATAGAGAAAAGAATTTTTTACGGTTTCTTCACTCTGATAATCTGGAAACAGGAAATGTGCTAAAACAGTGTCCGCCTGTTTACATACCTGATAACGATAGAGATGAAGTGGATGATAGTGCAGCAAAAGAGGGAACTTTTCTTTCGGTGTCTCTTCCAGATTCCATATCGGTTTTTGTAAAAATGAATCATCCTGCGGATTTATTTTTAGCTCGTCATCATAAGGCAGGTACATAGCGTCAGCCACCTGTTTCATTTCGCCTAGCTCCGCCCTCGTCAATTTATGCAGGGAACAAAATTTGTCCCACTCTTTTTTTTCTTCCATAAATTTTTCTGTCAACAGGAGAAACTGCTCTATATTGTATTTCGCCGCAGCATTTGTATAATAATTATTGTTCACAATGCAAGTATATTCGTCCGGACCTGTCACGCAATTAATCTGAAATTTTCCCTTATAAAAATTCCCCACATCCAGCCATAGCCGTGCTGTTTTCAACAGAATTTCCATTCCCTGTTCGCACATAAATTTCCAATCGCCCGTCACCTTATAATACAGTACAACTGCATATGCAATATCAGCGTTTATATGATACTGTGCGCTTCCTGACGGATAATATCCTGAACACTCTTTTCCTGCTATCGTTCTCCACGGATAGAGCGCTCCTTTTTCATGTCCGAGTAATGCTGCATTTTCCTCTGCCTGCGGTAGAATAGTATAGCGGTAATTCAGAAGTCCTCTTGCGATATCCGGATTCGTTAATACGAAATACGGAAGCATAAACATTTCTGTATCCCAAAAGTAGTGTCCTTCATATCCCTCTCCGCTTAATCCCTTTGCCGCTATACTGGAGCATCCGTCTGTTCCCGCTGACTGAAGAAGCTGATACATATTAAAGCACACAGAAGAATTCAAATCTGCATCTCCTTTAATTTCCAGTTCCGAATTTTCCCAGAATTTTTGCAGATACTCTTTTTGTTTGCTATAATAGTAGTCTAGTCCTTTTTCCGTTACTTCCTTCATACAAGTCCGCGCTGCCTGCAGGCAGTCTGCATTTCTCACAGAATCTTGAAACACACTGTATTTTACAATACGTACCCTGTCTCCCGGATGTATCTGTATACAGAAGCTTACGCATGCTTTATGCTCTTCTTCTGCATATTCTAAAACAGCGCCGTCAAATTTCTCTCCGTTTATATATATTTCATGCGACACCGCACTTACCACTGATAATCCGCTTTTTATCGTTTCACTGGCAAGATAGCTGCATTCGCCATCTACCCATGCGTCTTTCTTTTTCAAATGTATATGACTCTCCCCGGCCAGTCTTGGATCGTGGGGGTTAAAATAGTTTTTGACAAGCCCTTTCTGCAAGGATTCTACACACAGGTCTCCTTCAAAATCATCTGAACGTATCTGATAATCGATTGTAAACAACGATTTCTCTGCAAATGATGTCATTCTTGTAATGGAAAATTCTACCTTCCTCTTATCCTTCGTTTCCCACTTCAGATTTCTTACCGTTATTCCGTTCTCCATATCCAGAATCCGTTCATACTCTGTTGCTGCTCCTGTAAACATAGAGAATCTTTCACCTGAAAACTTAGGGATAATCGTCTGTGTATCTGCCACGTTTAACATAGTCTCTTTATCCTCTGTCAGATTACAGAGCTTCTCCGCCTGCTTCATCGGAGCAATATCATAGAACCCATTAATATATGCCCCCCTCATGGTGTCAAATTCCTCCGGACAGCCTTCCTCCAGCGTACCTCTGATACCGATATATCCGTTCGCATTATGGAAAAGCGTTTCCTGAAGAATTATATTTTCCTCGTTTATCTGACAATTTTGGACGCAATATCTCTTTTCCATCCGTTTTTGTTTCCTTTCCTGTTTTCTATCTTCTTTCCCGATCTTTATCCTTTCACAGCGCCTGCTGCCACGCCTTTGATAATGTGTTTCTGACAAAGCAGATAAAAAATAATCACCGGCACAATTGTAAAGGTCAACGCGGCCATCGCCATATTCCATTCGATATTATATTGTCCGAAAAACAGTGACATCGCCAGAGGAATCGTTTTATTATTGTTGCTTGTCAGCGTCAGAGACGGAAGAAGATAGTCGTTCCAAATCCAAATGACGTCCAATATCATCACCGTCACTGTGATCGGTTTTAAAATTGGAAATACAATCTGCCAAAACACGCGCCATGTACTGCACCCATCTATAATTGCCGCTTCTTCCAAGGAAACTGGAACCGATGCCTTTACAAAGCCGTGATATAGAAAGACTCCCATGCCTGCTCCTGCTCCGATATACATAAATATCAGTCCACCTATAGAGTCCTTAAACGCAACCCCGAAGATCTTTCCGAACGTATTCATTTCCTGCATCAAAGGCATCATTATCGTCTGAAAGGGAATCAGCATAGTCACGATCAGAAGATTTAAAAGAAATTTACTCAGCTTATTATTCGAACGCACGAACATCCACGCCGTCATGGCGCTTAAGATCACAATAATCGCAACCGATATTACTGTAACAATAATCGAATTTTTAAAAGCGAGTACGAAATCCATTTTATCTAACGCGCCCTTAAAATATTCCAGTGTAAATTCTTTTGGAAATGCCAGAATATTTTCATATAATTCCGCCCTGCTTTTGAAAGCATTTACAATAATCAGATAGACTGGAAAAAGGTAGATACAGCAGCACAACACGACGAATATGTTGACAACTGCTTTTCCGATTGATTTTCCTCTCATTGCAATGTTACCTCCTTATCCTTCGTAACCTTCACCTGTATCAGTGTGATCACTGCGACTATGATAAAGAACAAAACTGCTTTCGCCTGTCCGTATCCGAAATTACTTTTTGTAAATATCTCATTGAAAATATTCATAGATACCATCTCCGTAGAATTATTCGGCCCTCCGCCAGTCAGAGACACATTCACATCATAAATCTTAAAGCAGTTAGAAAGTGTCAGAAACAGGCAAATCGTGATAGATGACATTAAAAGAGGCAGCTTTACTCGTAACAATGTCTGCCAGAAACCCGCACCGTCCGTCTGCGCCGCTTCAATCACATCGTCTGATATAGATTCCAGACCCGCAATATAGACAATCATCATATAGCCTGCCATCTGCCATGTTGCAACTACGATCATTGCATAAAACGCGAAATCTTTATCTACCAGCCAGTTAAAAAACAGATTCTCCATTCCGGTCATCACGCTCAAGGAAGTCATCGCCTCTCCTAATACATACTGCCAGATATACCCTAGAATCAGACCGCCTATCAGATACGGAAGAAACAACATTGTCCGCGCTATATTCCTTACTTTCAGCTTCGTTGTCACGAGCAGCGCGAATGCAAGCGCAAGTAAATTTACGATAACAACTGTAACAAGAGTAAATACTGTCGTTCTGACAATAGAAGTAAGAAACTGTGTATCTGAAAACAGCTTTACATAATTGTCAAATCCTACAAAGATTTTCTCACTCTTTGCCAGTCCGTCCCATGAAACAAAAGAATAACCGATTCCTGTTATGAATGGAACCACCATAATGATAAAAAACACAATCATTAACGGTGCGGTAAATAATGCATACCATCTTTTTTTAATCTTCATTTCTTTCTTCTCCTCTCATTCAGACAGGAATTTCCCCTGTTAAATCCCTATTTTTTGAATGAAAAAGGGTGCCTTCTTTCAAAGCACCCTCTTTGATTTTCTTTCCTATTCGTTTGCCGCCGTCACAAATGACTCTGTCAGCATATCGAGAAATTCATCCGTACTCATATCACTGGTAAAGTATTCTTCTGCATTTTGTACCAGATAAGTTGTGTTAATTCCGGCTGGCCATTCTTCATTGAATGTCCAAGGAAGAATATTCCCTTCTGCAATCGCTTCGGATACAATCGTAGATATAGGATCCAGGTTTTCTGACGTCATACCGTCCACAACCGGGATAAAACCAAATTCGTCCATCAGATAGTGAGTGCCTGTTTCACTTGTATACAGCCAGTTTAAGAAATCTTTTGCCAACTGCTTTTCTTCATCAGAAGCATCTGTATTTACACACCATACAGACGGAACACCGACTGAAATTGCTGTATTTCCTGCAATAGGAAGTGGAGCAAGCCCCATGTCAAACGCTACGTCATAGCTTGAAAACAGTGAATAGCACCAGTTTCCCTGATGAATCATTGCTGTTTTTTCAGTTGCAAAATTACCGCAGTTAGCGTCATATGTCACCTCCAGAGGATTCTGTTCATTTTCTCTGATCGCTTCGTAGAGCTTTGCGAATTCCTGGAACTCTTCTACGTCTTTCAGATTAATCTTACCGTCGTACAGATCCTGGCAGAACTGTACCGGATCCTCCTGAAGTGCAAACGGTACATTCATGATCTGTCCGATCAGGAAGAACGCCTCCTGGGAAAGTCCCAGTCCTGTGATTCCCTCTCCCGCGCTGCTCTCTATGTAAGATATCAAGGCATCTGTCGTATTGATTTCCTCCTCACTTACCATATCTTTGTTATATACGAGTCCGAACCCTTCCGCAGTCATCGGAACTCCTACTGTTGTCTCTCCTGATTTTGCAATCAAGTCTTCATTAATCTTATCCAGAAATTCTAAATCTCCAATGTCTTCCAGATAATCAGACATTTCTTCAATCTCCGTAGAAGAGGAAAGTGAAAAAACAGTCGGGCCAGATTCACTGGACATGTATGTTTTTAGGTTCTGATAGTAATCATCTCCGGAAATCTGCCATACTTCCACTTCTACTCCAGTTTCTTCCTCATAGACTTTCGCCATGTCTTTTAATTGGTCATAAATCTCTGTTTTCTGCTGGAAAATGGTTATCTTGCCTGCACCACTTCCTCCATCTGATTTTTCATCTCCTCCTGAACTTCCTCCACAGCCGGTTATCAACAGAGATGTTCCCAAAGACGCTGCCAATAGAACTGATAAAATTTTACACTTTTTCATTTTTACCTCCTTGAATACAAGTTCGCTTTGTTTGTATATATATTACAAGTTAAAATATTTTAAGTCAATATTTATTGTGCATTTTCTACATTTACACCAATTACATATCATGCAATTTGTATACTCTCAATTACAATTTCAGTAAATTTTACTTATATTAAGTAAAATTTTATTCATTTTCACCTCTTATTTTCTCTATTTAGAACAAAGTAGGCAGGCCTACTTCAACTCCCCTGCCCCTCACTCTTGAGAGGCTTGTCCACTTTGCGCGCCACCGCAATACCGCAAAGCGGTAAAATTTCCTTATTGCGGCGTGCGCATCCCGCCCGGAGGGCTTTTTGTATAATAGGAAATTTATCAAAATTTCCTATTATACAAAAAAGAAGGACGCAGCACAAGACCACTTCCTCCTTTTCTTTCCTCCCTATTTCTAATAAAACCGGGATTCCTTTTTCCTATTTTCCACAGATTCACGCCAATGCACCTTTGCTGCTATTTTAAACATATCGCAATTTGTATTTCCCGCTATCATCTGTAATAAAAACTGTGCTGCCAGATATCCTCTTTCATAGTTAGGAATATCCACCGTTGTAAGATTCATAAGATCCGCCGTATCTGTCCCATCAAACCCAGTCACCGCAATATCCTCAGGTACACGTACTCCTTCCTGACGAAGCGCTTTCAACGCTCCAATTGCCATATTATCATTTGCGCACACAAGCACCTCCGGAATATCCTCTGACAGGAGCATCAGCTTTGCTGAACGATATCCACTTTTTTCCAGGTAATCTCCCATCAGATAGTCTCTTCTCCGAAAGCGGATCTGATTTTTAAACAAAACATCTTGAAATGCCTGAAAACGTTCCTGATTATCCAGTGTATCAATCCCGGCCAAATATCCGAAACGCCTGTATCCTCTGTCAACTAGTCCCTGCACCAGTTCACACATGGCTACATAATTGTTTACAACAATACTTTTGATATTCGGTCTTTCTATAATCCGATCAAGCGTCACGATAGGATATCCTGTTTCTGCCTTTTCCATAAGCATGGAGTCGCTGCATTTCATATCCAGCATAATCGTACCACTCGTCATACTGGAATCCATAAACCGCTGACAGGATTTGCTCGTACATATAATCAGATCATACCCTCTTGAATATACATAATCACTGATGCCATGAATAATTTTCAAATAAAATTTTCTGTCGTAATCGCTGAAATTAAATAATATAGTCTTATTGTCATACTTTTCCAGCTTCTTTTTTCTTTTTTGACTATATCCACTTGCATTGCATATTTCAAGTATTCGTTTTCTCGTATTTTCACCGACATTTTTTCTGTTATTCAAAACATTCGATACGGTTGCCGGTGACACCCCTGCCAACTTTGCTATCTCTTCTATCTTCATCTCGTTTCCTATTGATAATCAATAATATCAATCCATTTCATTAGAAATTCTTTTTCTAATTCGTTATCTTTGGTGAGCTGTGCCGCTGCTACAATCGGAAGCCACTGTTGTACGTACTGTCTTGGGGTATCGCTCTTTTTACAGAATAGTCTCATATACAAATCTGCGGTGTCCTGATCTTTCAGCGCAAACAGAAGGTATGTCATTGCCGCGTCTGCGCTCGCGTTCCCCTGTGTCGCATGCGCCCAGTCGACAACGGTCATCTTTCCATTTTTCCCTACAATTACGTTGCTTGGATTAAAATCACCATGGCACACTTTATTGTGCTTCGGCATACTTTCAAGGCGTGTCAGCAGCTCATATCTGTTTGTTGCGTCCAGTTCTTTCAGGCTGTTAATCTGACGTACCAGCTTATCCTTCATTCCTTTTAACAGCGGAGAGGTCTTTTTATGGATTTCCAACTGTAAATCCACAAAGTCTTCCATATACTTCTCCAGATTTTTCTTATCGGATTCCATCATCTCTTCCAGTGTCTTTCCATCTTTATACTCAATTGCAATTGCCCACTTTTTGTCCACTTGGAATACTTCTTTTACCTTAGGTATATCCAGACCTGTTTCCTCTATCCGAGCAGTAATCAGGGCTTCATTAAATACATCTGATTTTGGATGAGACTCCTCGAAAACTTTTACAATTGCATCCTCACATTTATACACTTCTTTATAAGGGCGTTTCACAATGAGTTCTTTGTTTTCTAATTTCATATGGCACATCCTCCTTTTCCGGATATTCTATTTTTTCGCTTCTATATCCTTTTTTGAATTGCCCTTATTATACAACAACTCCCAGGACAATGTAAGCCCTGGGAGTTAATTTTGTGCATTTTTTAACTAACTTTTTCACCTTAAAAAGATTGTTAATTATTTACCATAGTAGCATTTCAGATAAATTTCTTTGATTTCCTTCATCAAAGGATATCTCGGGTTTGCGCCCGTACACTGGTCATTGAATGCCTGTTCACACATTTCATCCAATGTATCCAGGAAATACTTTTCATCAATGCCATAGTCTTTGATTGTCTTCTTAATTCCTATCTTCTCTTTCAGATCCTCCAGCTTTGCAAGGAAGTTTTCGAATACTTCTTTGTCGTCTTTTCCGGTACAGCCTGCAAAGCGTCCTAACTCCGCGTATCTTGCAAGCGCATGTGGATATTGATACTGTGAGAATGTCCCCATCTTTGTAGGAGCTTCTGCCGCATTATATCTCATAACCTCTGTCAGAATAACCGCATTTGCAACACCATGTGGCAAATGATGGAATGCTCCCAATTTATGAGCCATAGAATGATTTACACCCAAGAACGCATTTGCAAATGCCATACCTGCCAGACAGGAGGCATTCGCCATCTCTTCACGTGCTTTCGGGTCATTTGCCCCATTCTCATAAGCTGACGGAAGGTTCTCAAATACCATCTTTACTGCCTTCATAGCAAGACCGTCTGTGTAATCTGTCGCCATGATAGATACATATGCTTCGATTGCGTGTGTCATAACGTCGATACCAGAAGCGCTTGTCAATCCTTTTGGCTGTGTCATCATGTTGTCTACATCTACAATCGCCATATTCGGAAGCAGAGCATAATCAGCAATCGGCCATTTTACTCCTGTATCCGCATCTGTAATGATAGCAAACGGAGTCACCTCTGAACCTGTTCCTGAAGATGTAGGAATCGCTACAAAGTACGCTTTCTCACCCATTTTCGGGAAAGTAAATACTCTCTTTCTGATATCCATGAAGTCCATTGCCATATCTTCAAAATCAGCTTCCGGATGTTCATACATAATCCACATAATCTTTGCGGCATCCATTGCAGAACCGCCGCCCAGAGCAATGATTGTATCTGGTTCAAACTGCCGCATCTGGTCTACACCCTTCTGTGCACACTGCAGAGTCGGATCTGGAGCAACCTCGAAGAAGCATGTATGCTGAATTCCCATCTCATCTAATTTTTCTTCAATTGGATTTACATATCCATTTTTGTACAGGAAAGAGTCTGTAACAATAAATGCTTTTTTCTTGTGCAGGACAGTTCCAAGCTCATCCAGTGCCACCGGCATACAGCCTTTCTTAAAGTATACTTTTTCAGGTGTTCTAAACCACAGCATATTCTCTCTCCTCTCAGCGACTGTCTTTACATTCAACAGGTGTTTTACTCCTACGTTTTCAGATACGGAGTTTCCGCCCCATGAACCACATCCAAGCGTCAGGGATGGAGCCAGTTTGAAGTTATAAAGATCGCCGATACCACCATGGGAGGATGGAGTGTTAATCAATACACGGCATGTTTTCATTGCTGCTGCGTGCTTTTCAATTTTTTCTTTCTGCGCTGGATGTACATACAGAGAAGCTGTGTGTCCATATCCGCCGTCAGCTACCAGCTGTGCTGCCTTCTCAAGTGCTTCGTCAAATGTTTTCGCTCTATACATACCAAGTACAGGAGATAATTTTTCATGGGCAAATTCTTCTGATATATCCACAGATTCTACTTCACCAATCAGAATCTTTGTGTCTTCAGGAACATCAACGCCCGCCATCTTAGCGATCTCATAAGCTGATTTTCCTGGAATCTTACTGTTTAGCGCGCCGTTGATGATAATTGTCTTACGCACCTTATCAAGCTCCGCACCTTTTTTCAGGAAATAGCAGCCGCGGTATGCGAATTCTTTTTTTACCTCGTCATATATACTGTCTAAAACAGTGACAGACTGCTCAGAAGCACATATCATACCATTGTCAAAGGTCTTAGAATGGATAATGGAGTTTACCGCCATTCTCACATCTGCAGTATCATCAATGATAACGGGTGTATTTCCTGCACCTACGCCAAGAGCCGGTTTTCCGGATGAATACGCTGCCTTTACCATTCCCGGGCCGCCTGTTGCAAGGATAATATCGGATTCCTTCATTACCATGTTTGTCAGTTCCAGTGAAGGAGCATCGATCCATCCAATAATTCCCTCCGGAGCCCCTGCCTTTACTGCTGCGTCCAAAACTACTTTTGCTGCTGCAATCGTACAAGCCTTTGCAGCCGGATGCGGACTGATGATAATTGCATTTCTTGTCTTTAAACAAATCAGTGTTTTAAAGATAGCCGTAGATGTCGGATTTGTCGTAGGAATAACTGCTGCCACAAGTCCGATTGGCTCAGCTACCTTCTTAATGCCATAAGCTGCATCTTCTTCGATAATTCCGCAGGTCTTTGTATTCTTATATGCATTGTAGATATACTCTGCCGCATAATGATTTTTGATAACCTTATCCTCTACGATACCTCTCTGTGTTTCTTCCACTGCCATTTTTGCCAACGGAATTCTCTGCTTATTTGCCGCCATAGCAGCCTCGTAGAAAATTTTATCTACCTGTTCTTGTGAAAACGTAGCAAAAATCTTCTGTGCTTCACGCATTGCTTTCATTTTTGCTTCCAGCGTCTCTACACTGTCAACAACATCCGGCACTACAACCTTCTCTTTTTTCGCCATTTCAATAATCCTCCTGTAATTGAAAATAATAAACTTTTCCTAACCACAATTCTCAGTATACAGAGTTGTTAAATAATTGTCAATATGCCATTTGTCAACACTTTAACGTTATTTTTTTAACATTATTTGTGCATTTTATACAAAATTTTCTTTTTTACTATACTCAATGATTCTCTAGAAGTACTCTGTGTACAGTTTTATATTTCTTCAAGGATAATTTTATATAAATTTACCTTGAGTGACTATTACTAAATCAAAGTTCTTCCTAAAATAGGGTAACAATTTTTACAGGATAGATAGAACAAAGTGGACAAGTCCCTCACTCTTGAGAGGCTTGTCCACTTTGCGCGCCGCCGCAATACCGCAAAGCGGTAAAATTTCCTTATTGCGGCGTGCGCATCCCGCCCGGAGGGCTTTTTGTATAATAGGAAATTTATCGAAATTTCCTATTATATAAATAAAAACCCTATGTAAATGCTTTTCGAATTCACATAGGGTTTCTAAATCATTCTTAAAACTATACAAGCTCAATCAGAACTTCCATAGCCGCGTCACCTTTACGCTGTCCAATCTTTACAATTCTTGTATATCCGCCATTGCGGTCAGCGTATTTTGGTGCAATTTCTGTAAACAGTTTGTCTACTAAGTCTACATTCTTTGTATTTTTCTTTCTTCCAGCGCCTGCAGCCGGTACTTCCTTTACAGGATAGAGAACTTTCAGCATTTCTCTTCTAGCATGCAGTCTGCTTGGCTGATCCTTTTTAATTTTCTTCTCTACCTCATCATATACAGTCACTTTTTTTCCGTCAACAACCTCTTTGACTCTCTTGCCATCTTTATCTTTTCTGGCAACTTTCGCCATCACTGTAACTTCATCAAAATTGTCCTTCTCTTTTACAGCCATTGCAATTAAGCCTTCTGCAATTTTACGGATTTCCTTTGCTTTTGCTTCTGTTGTAACGATTTTTCCGTTGTTCAGCAGTGCTGTTACCTGATTTCTAAGTAAAGCTTTTCTCTGGGAAGCAGTTCTTCCTAGTTTTCTATACTTTGCCATTTTTTAAATCCTCCATTATCAACATTTGGTTATGCGTCTTCGGTCTTATTAATCAAATGCCCCCGCCACGCTCATCGGTCTTACTGGCAGGATAATTCAAATAATAATTTTCTGCTGAGATTATTCATCTCCCTGGTTTAATTCCAGATTCAGTTCTTTCAATTTTGCAAGTACTTCCTCCAAAGATTTACGTCCAAGATTCCGTACTTTCATCATGTCCTCCGGCGTTTTATTTGTCAGCTCTTCTACCGTATTGATACCGGCTCTCTTCAGACAATTATAAGAACGTACCGAGAGTTCGAGCTCATCGATGCTCATCTCCAATACTTTTTCTTTCTCATCGTCTTCTTTTTCGATCATAACTTCTGCAGACTGTGCAACCTCTGATAGATCAATAAAGAGTTTTAAGTGCTCGCTCAAAACCTTTGCCGCAAGGCTTACCGCCTCATCTGGATGCATTGTTCCTTTTGTCCAGACGTCTAACGTCAGCTTGTCATAATCTGTAATCTGACCTACACGTGTATTCTCAACCGTAAGATTCACACGCTCTACTGGTGTATAGATCGAATCAATCGGGATAACCCCAATCGGCAAGTCTTCACTTTTATTCTTGTCTGCACTTACATATCCTCTACCTTTTGTAATGGTAAGCTCCATATACAGCTTACTGTCCTTGCCACCGCTTAGCGTAGCAATGACCTGATCTGGATTCATGATCTCGATATCTGAATCTGCCTGTACATCAGCGCCTGTCACAACGCCTTCACCTTCGAACTCAATATATGCAGTCTTAACTTCGTCTGATTCTGATGTGTTCTTAATTGCCAGAGATTTCAGGTTCATAATAATCTCAGTTACATCTTCTTTTACTCCCGGGATGGAACTGAATTCGTGCAAAACCCCGTCAATCTTTACAGAACTGATTGCAGCTCCTGGCAAGGAAGAAAGCATAATTCTTCTTAAGGAATTTCCCAATGTAATTCCATAACCTCTCTCCAGCGGCTCTACCACGAATTTTCCATACTTTTTATCTTCTGAAATTTCTGTAATTTCAATATTCGGTTTATTAAAATCAAACACTACACAGACCCTCCTTATGGGTTAAAATATGTTGAGGGGTACGATTTCACCTAATCTGTGCCTTTTAGGCGCAGATTCTATTATTTAGAATACAACTCGACGATTAACATCTCATCAACAGGAACATCGATTGCCTCTCTTGTCGGAAGTTCTTTTACTGTGCCCTTCAGATTCTCAGAATCAACATCCAGCCAGTCCGGAATCATATTTCCACCTGTTACTTCCAGAATGTCTTTGTATCTCTGGCATCCTTTGTGCTTTTCTTTGATTTCAATAGTATCTCCGGCTTTCAGCAGATAAGATGGAATGTTTACCTGTTTGCCATTTACAAGTACATGCTTGTGATCTACAATCTGTCTTGCTTCTTTTCTTGTTCTTGCGAATCCCATACGGAACATTACATTATCCAATCTGGATTCCAGAAGAATCATCAGGTTTGCACCTGTCATGCCTTCCATCTGTTTTGCTTTTGCATAGTAATTTCTAAATGGTTTTTCCAGCACGCCGTAGATAAATTTTGCTTTCTGTTTTTCACGCAGCTGCAAACCATACTCACTCATTTTTCTATTTGTTCTTTTTAACTGTCTGTTAGATTTTTTATTAATTCCTAAATAGATTGGATCCATCCCTAAGGAACGGCATCTTTTAAGAACCGGAACTCTATTTACTGCCATGTCTTTCCTCCTAAATTTTATACATGTCAGCGGATTTTCACCGCATTTTTCGTTTACTTCCAGTGTATACTAAACTTAAAACCTGCCAAACTGAGATTATACTCTTCTGCGCTTTGGCGGACGGCATCCATTGTGCGGTACCGGTGTTACATCCTTGATGCTTGTTACATCAATTCCGCAAGCCTGAAGTGCACGAATTGCCGCTTCTCTGCCTGAACCTGGACCCTTTACGAAAACATCTACTGTTTTAAGACCATGTACTAATGCTGCCTTTGCCGCTGTCTCAGCTGCCATCTGTGCTGCATATGGAGTAGATTTCCTTGAACCTCTAAATCCCAGACCACCTGCACTTGCCCATGAAAGAGCATTTCCCTGTCCATCTGTCAGTGTTACAATTGTATTATTGAAAGATGACTGGATATGTGCCTGTCCGCGTTCAACGTTTTTCTTGACACGTTTTTTTGTTACTTTTTTTGCAACCTTTTTAGCCATTTAAACTAACCTACTTTCTTTTATTCTTTGCTTGATTGAATGCCCGTTCAATATAAACGCAGCCTTCATTTTCGTCAAGTTACTTTCGCATTATTTCTTCTTATTTGCTACTGTTCTCTTAGGACCTTTACATGTTCTTGCATTTGTCTTTGTCTTCTGTCCACGTACTGGAAGTCCTTTTCTATGACGGATTCCACGATAGCAGCCGATTTCTTTCAGTCTCTTGATATTGAGCTGGATGTCTCTTCTCAAATCACCTTCCACAACTTGAGTTTCATCAATCACTGCACTGATTTTCTTTACTTCTTCACTTGTCAGATCTCTGACACGAGTATCAGGATTTACTCCTGCCGCTGCTAAAATGCGGTTTGAACTTGTTCTTCCAATTCCATAAATATAAGTCAAACCAATTTCTACACGTTTGTCTCTTGGTAAGTCTACACCTGCGATACGAGCCATGTGTCTTTCCTCCATTTTCTTTTTTGTCGCTGTTTGCCGCCATGCAAGCTCAATTCCGCCGCTTCGCCGCTTTAATCTCGCTGTGGCGTGCGCCACATACATTCCTGTCTGAACCGCGTCTTGCAAGTAAACTTGCAGCCGCGTTTCCGCCAGTTCTGTGCATGGCTTTACGTTGTTACATATTGTCCCTAATTGAGGCTGTGGACGATGAATGTGTGTGTTTCGTCCTACCGGGTACTTTCTTTCCCCAATATCCCAGCCCAGGCATGCTTTTTACGCATACCCTTTCCCGGCACGGACTTTGTCCGCCAATGCAAACGCCGAGTATTATAAGCAATATACACCTGCACTTTTTCGAATCGCTGTATAAGTGCAGCAGACTACCCGTTCTGCCGGTACCTTGCGCAGTCACGGTGTATCCTTACTGTATATTAAACAGCTCTACACACCTCCTGGTGTATCGTGCTGTCAGCCGCCTAAATAATTACACAAATATTTACGTCTTTTTGATTTGAACATCTCCATACATAAAGTCTATCCTAATTCGGATTCATTAAGTGTTCCATTTCTATCCCTGACGCTGTTTGTGCTTCGGATTCTCACAGATTACTCTGATGCTTCCTTTTCTTTTAATGATTTTGCATTTTTCACAAATTGGTTTTACTGATGACCTAACCTTCATGTTAAATCCTCCTTTCCCTGCTTTGCTCTGCCTACATTTCCCGCTGTTTTGGACACACCAACCCAAAAACAGCCACTTAATAGTATAACTCCTAAATACCTATAAAGTCAATAACTAAATTCGTTTTTCTACTTTAGAGCAATTATTACTGTCCACCAACAGACTTACAAAAAATACTCTTCTATTTATCTCTCCAAACAATTCTTCCTTTGCTTAAATCATATGGTGACATCTCTAGAGTTACTTTGTCTCCTGGTAAAATCTTAATAAAATTCATGCGTAATTTTCCACTGATATGCGCCAGAACGATGTGCCCATTTTCCAGCTCTACCTTAAACATCGCATTTGGCAGCTTTTCAACTACAACTCCTTCAATTTCAATTACGTCAGCCTTTGACATACTTAATCCTCCTGCATTTACAGCATTTTTGCATTCCCGCTTTTTCTAAGGGAATATTTCAGTATCACATTCCTAACTGCTACCTCATCCGCTGTATCCTCAACATATTCCTTTAGAATCACCTGCAGATGTTTTCTATTTTTTCTTTTCAGTCTTTCAAATGTATGTTTCTGCCCATCCGAAAGATATACATATTCATCATTGACATGAATAATTACATATATACAGTTTTTATCATGTCCTGCCTTTGATTTCACGATCATTCCTGGTTTCAATACCATCTGTTATTCTCCCAGGATTTTTACGATTGCATCAAACACAACATCTATGTCCACTGTACCGTCTACCTCTTTTAAAATTCCTGCCTGTGTATAATATTCAATCAGAGGCTGTGTCTGATCATGGTATACATGCAGACGCTTCTCAACTGTTTCTGGCTTATCATCATCTCTGAGAATCAAATTTCCGCTGCATTTATCACAGATTCCTTCTTTTTCAGGAGCCGCATAAACCATATGGTAGGTCGCACCACAGTCTACACAGGCACGGCGTCCCGACATACGTTTAATAATATTTTCATCCGGTACTTCTACATTGATCGCAAAATCTACTTTCTGATTCAGCTTGGCAAGCGCTCTGTCCAATGCTTCTGCCTGTGGAATCGTTCTTGGAAATCCATCCAGAACGTATCCATTTTCACAGTCTGTCTGGTTCACCCTGTCTACCACCAAATCTACCACCAGATCGTCCGGTACCAAAAGCCCCTGGTCCATATAAGTTTTTGCCTTTTTCCCCAGCTCTGTTCCGTTTTTAATATTTGCCCGAAAAATATCCCCTGTCGAAATATGAGGAATATTGTATTTTGCTGCAATTTTTTTTGCCTGCGTTCCTTTTCCGGCGCCTGGAGCTCCCAACATAATAATTTTCATACCCGTATACCTCCGTTAATGCACAATAACGAGTGTGCCCCTGAATATGCTTTTACAGTTCTTCCGGGTCACCCTCGCTAAAGTAATCTAATTAATATCCAAGGAAACTGTTCTTCATGTTGCTTCCTTTGTTATTCAAAAATCCTGTATAGTTGCGTACGAGCATCTGTGATTCAATCTGTTTCAATGTCTCCAATACAACTCCCACTATGATGATAAGGGATGTTCCGCCAAAGGAAACATTTGCCCCAAATACACCATTAAAGAAATACGGTATTACCTGAACGATGATAAGTCCACATGCTCCAATGAAAATAATGTAATTCAATATTTTCTGCAAATATTCTACCGTAGGTCTTCCTGGACGAATACCCGGAATAAATCCTCCACTCTTCTTCATATTATTTGCAATCTCCAACGGATTGAAAGTAATAGATGTATAGAAATATGCAAAGAATATTGTCAGTAAAATATAAACAACCAGCCCGATTGAATAAATCGGATTTTCCGGATCACACCATGTATTGGAATTCATTCCTTTCAAAATCTGACTTCCAATACCGGTTCCATTTCCTTTTCCAAGGAATTGAGCAATTACAATCGGAGTCTGCATCAAGGAAGATGCGAATATAACTGGAATAACCCCTGCTGTATTCACTCGCAGTGGAATATGTGTAGATTGTCCTCCATAAGTCTTTCTCCCCTGTACTTTCTGGGAATACTGAACAGCAATTCTTCTTTCCCCACTCTGCAGCAGGACTACAAATACTACTACTACCAGCAGAATAGCCAGTATAATCAGGGCAGCAAGCCCTCCTTTTGCCAATGTTTTGCCTTTTACAAACTGTGTATACAATGTGACAAAATCATCTGGCACACGTGAAAGAATATTAATCAGAAGAACAATGGATATACCATTTCCGACTCCTTTATCTGTTATGCGTTCACCAATCCACATCAGGAATGCACTGCCGGCTGTCAGCGTACACACAACGATTGCCGTATTCACAAAGTTGTACTCTACCAGAAGTCCTTGACGGCCAAATCCAACCGCCATTGCAGTGGATTCAATCAATGCAAGTCCAACTGTTACATAACGCGTAATCGCTGCAATTTTCTTTCTTCCATCTGCTCCCTCTTTCTGCATTTCCTCCAGTTTTGGAATTGCGATTGTCAGAAGCTGCATAATGATAGAAGATGTAATATACGGCGTAATACTTAACGCGAATACAGACATCTTGGTAAAGGAACCGCCGGTAAATGCATCAAAAAAATTGAATGCATCACCGGTCTGGCTCGCAAATAAATTCTGAAGTACGGTTGGATCCACGCCTGGAGTAGGCAATTCAGAGCCGAATCTTACAACAACCAGCATCATAAATGTATAGAAAATTCTTTTTCTAACATCCTCTATCTGAAATGCCCTTCGTACAGTCTGTAGCATTAGATCACCTCTGCTTTTCCACCAAGGGACTCAATCTTTTCAGCCGCTTTTGCGCTAAACGCATTCGCCTGAACAGTAAGTTTCTTAGTTAACTCTCCATTTCCAAGAATTTTAACACCATCTTTTGGATTTTTTACAATTCCGCTTTCAATTAAGGTATCTACGGAAACTGTAGCGCCGTCTTCAAATACTTCCAGCGCGCTTAAATTAATACCAACAATTGTTTTAGAGTTTCTGCACTTAAACCCTCTCTTTGGCAATCTTCTGTATAAAGGCATCTGGCCACCTTCAAATCCTGGTCTTGGCGCTCCTGAACGTGCCTTCTGACCCTTATGGCCCTTGCCGGCTGTTTTGCCATTTCCAGAACCGTGTCCACGGCCTCTTCTGAAATTATCGCTCTGTTTGGAACCGTCTGCCGGTCTTAAGTTTGATAAGTCCATGACGTTACCTCCTTATCGTTTCTTAATTTATGCTTCTTCAACTTTCACTAAATGTCTAACCTGCTGTACCATACCTCTGGTAGCTGCATTATCCGGTAATTCAACTGTCTTATAGAGTTTATTCAGCCCCAGCGCTTCAACAGTTCTTCTATGCTTAGGTATAGCACCGATTGTAGACTTTACTAATGTCACTTTCAAATTTGCCATTTTGTTTACCTCCTATGCGATAAAGCCTGCCCCGTTCTATTGAAAACGGGAAAGCCTATCTTAGCCTACGACCTCTTCTACTGATTTGCCACGAAGTCTTGCAACCTCTTCCGGTGTCTTCATTGATTTTAAACCTTCGATCGTAGCAAGCACTACATTCTGTTTATTGTTAGAGCCCAATGATTTTGTACGAATGTTTTTAATTCCTGCCATCTCAATTACGGCACGCGCCGGACCTCCGGCAATCACACCAGTACCATCCGGAGCTGTCTTCAAAAGTACTGAAGCACTTCCAAATTTTCCGATAACATCATGTGTAACACTCTCGTTTTCATCCAACGCAACAGAAATCATTTTCTTCATTGCGTCTTCTTTCCCTTTGCGGATTGCTTCCGGGATTTCAGTAGCTTTTCCCAAACCTGCACCTACATGGCCTTTTCCGTCGCCAACTACAACTAAAGCTGTGAACCGGAAGTTACGACCACCTTTAACAACTTTGGTAACACGTTTGATTGATACCACTTTTTCTGTTAATTCTAATTGATTAGCATCAATGCGTTCCTGTTTCATCTGTGTTCTCCCTTCCCTAGAAATTCAGCCCAGCTTCTCTCGCTGCGTCTGCCAATGCTTTGATTTTTCCCTGATATATAAAGCCGCCTCTGTCAAAGACAACCTCTGTGATTCCTTTTTCTTTTGCTTTTTCAGCAATTACTTTTCCAAGATATGCCGCAGCATCAACATTGTTGGTTTTTTCTAATTCTGCTTTCACGTCCTTCTGAAGAGTGGAAGCTGCAACCAGAGTGTTTCCAACTGTATCGTCAATAATCTGAGCATACATATGATTATTACTTCTAAACACAGCTAAACGTGGTCTTTCAGCCGTACCGCTGAAACGGTTACGTAATTTCATGTGTTTTTTTCTACGAACTTCGCTTCTTGATTTCTTACTAACCATTTTCACACTCTCCTTATTTATTTCTTACCAGTCTTACCAACTTTACGTCTGATAACTTCATCAGCATACTTGATACCTTTGCCTTTATATGGCTCTGGTCTTCTCTTGTCTCTGATTTCAGCAGCGTATTGGCCTACTTTTTCTTTATCGATACCTTTTACAGTAATTTTATTCTGCCCCTCCAGGACAGTCTCAAGACCTTCCGGATCCGTCATTTCAAC
Source organism: Mediterraneibacter flintii (assembly GCF_055387595.1). Lineage (NCBI taxonomy): Bacteria > Bacillati > Bacillota > Clostridia > Lachnospirales > Lachnospiraceae > Mediterraneibacter > Mediterraneibacter flintii. The sequence goes on along the minus strand of NZ_AP031405.1, from coordinate 1,067,892 downwards.
TGGATGAGAGTATCCTAAGCTCAATGTCAATTTGTTTCCTGATTTTGCGGCTCTGTAACCAACACCATTTACTTCCAGAACCTTCTGATAGCCTTCTGTCACACCGATCACCATATTGTTAATCAATGTTCTTGTCAGCCCGTGTAAAGATTTCATTTTCTTTAAATCATTTGGTCTTGTTACGATGACTTCTTCGCCTGTAACTTTGATTTCCATTTCAACCGGAAGCTCTTTTACAAGAGTTCCTTTTGGACCTTTTACAGTCACTACATTGTTATCTGCAACTTCTACAGTAACGCCTGCTGGAATTGCTATCGGCAGTCTTCCTATACGTGACATACCTGTTTCCTCCTTAACTTAAATTTTCGGAATGGGGACTTTAGCCCACTCTGTTTTCAGTTGCTCTGAGTACTTATGAGGTTCTTATTTCCTCTGTACTCTTATTTATCAGCTTCGCGCTAGACTCGAAATAACCTCGCCAAGCTGCACTAAATGGGTATGTTCTTCTCGCTAAACTCGATAATACCTCGTCAAGCTCCAAGAACGACCTCGCGCTAGGCTCGAAATAACCTCGCCAAGCTGCACTAAATGGGTATGTTCTTCTCGCTAAACTCGATAATACCTCGTCAAGCTCCAAGAACGACCTCGCGCTAGGCTCGAAATAACCTCGCCAAGCTGCACTAAATGGGTATGTTCTTCTCGCTAAACTCGATAATACCTCGTTAAGCTCCAAGAACGACCTCGCGCTAGGCTCGAAAATACCTCGCCAAGCTGCTTTCGGTCTACCAAACGAAGCAGAGTACTTCTCCGCCTACGCCGAGTTTTCTTGCCTCTTTGTCTGTGATTACACCTTTGTTTGTAGAAATAATCGCAATACCAAGTCCTCCGAGTACCTTCGGAATCTCTTCGCTGTTTACATAAAAACGAAGTCCTGGTTTGGAAATTCTCTTCAGACCGGAGATAACTTTTTCATTTTTATCTGCGCCATACTTCAGTGTAATATGAATTGTTTTGAAGTTTCCATCTTCTACGATATCATATTTTGCAATGTATCCTTCATTGTAGAGAATCTCAGCAATCGCTGTCTTCATCCTGGATGCAGGAACATCAACGGTATCATGTTTAGCAGTATTTGCGTTACGGATTCTTGTAAGCATATCTGCGATTGGATCACTCATGTTCATGTGAAAGTATCCTCCTTCTATTCTTTAAATGCCTGTCAGGCTTTCTGGTCTGTCAGCGCCCCTAACGAAGTCCTTCTCGCTAAACTCGACAACGTCTCGTTAAGCTCCAAGAACGGCCTCGCGCTAGACTCGAAAAAACCTCGCCAAGCTGCTTTCGGCCTACCAGCTGGCTTTTTTTACTCCTGGAATCTGTCCTTTATATGCCAATTCACGGAAGCAGATACGGCAAATTCCATATTTTCTTAAATATGCATGCGGACGTCCGCAGATTCTGCAGCGGCTATATTCTCTTGTAGAAAATTTCGCTTTACGCTGCTGTTTGATTTTCATTGATGTTTTAGCCATGAATTTCCCTCCTTTACTTTGTGAATGGCATATTGAACTGTGTCAATAATTCACGAGCTTCCTCGTCAGTTTTAGCTGTTGTAACGAAAATTACATCCATACCTCTGACTTTGTCAACTTTATCGTACTCGATTTCCGGGAAAATCAACTGTTCCTTAATACCAAGAGCATAATTGCCTCTGCCGTCAAACGCATTCGGATTGACACCTCTGAAGTCACGTACACGTGGCAGCGCAAGATTAATCAGACGATCTACAAATTCATACATTCTTTCGCCTCTTAATGTAACCTTACATCCAATCGGCATGCCCTCTCTGATTTTGAAGTTTGCCACAGAGTTTTTTGCTCTTGTGACAACAGCCTTCTGACCGGCAATTTTTTCCATGTCAGCAATAGCTGATTCTAACACTTTCGCGTTTTCTTTTGCTTCACCGACGCCCATGTTGATTACAACTTTGTCGAGCTTCGGCACTTCCATGATATTTTTATATCCAAATTTTTTAATCATTGCGTCAATGATTTCATTCTGATATTTTTCTTTCAGTCTGCTCAAAGTCCTGGACCTCCTTCCTCGAATTAATTGTCAATTACGTCGCCCGTTGATTTTGCAACGCGAACCTTTTTGTCTCCGTCCATCTTAAATCCAATTCTTGTAGCTTTTCCTTTGTGTACATACATAACATTGGAAATGTCAATCGGACCTTCCTGATGAACGATACCGCCATTCTGATTCGCAGCACTCGGCTTCGTGTGCTTTGTCAGCATGTTGACACCTTCAACCAGAACTTTTCCATCTTTTTTATTTACAGCAATTACTTTGCCTTCTTTGTCTTTATCTTTACCGGCGATGACTTTCACCATATCACCTTTTTTAATCTTCATTGTTGACATCTTCGGCACCTCCTAGAGTACTTCCGGAGCCAGGGAAACAATCTTCATAAAATGTTTCTCTCTTAACTCTCTGGCTACTGGTCCAAAAATACGTGTTCCTCGTGGATTCAAATCATCCTTTATAATAACTGCAGCATTTTCATCGAACCGGATATAGGAACCGTCTTTACGACGTGTACCTTTTACAGTACGGACAACAACAGCTTTAACAACATCGCCCTTTTTAACAACGCCGCCTGGTGTTGCATCTTTAACAGTCGCAACAATTACATCTCCGATATTGGCATATCTTCTTGTAGAACCGCCCATAACACGGATACAAAGTAATTCTTTAGCACCTGTGTTGTCTGCTACTTTCAGTCTGCTTTCTTGTTGTATCATGCAGGTAAACCTCCTTCAAAATTATATGCGAAACAGCTTATTTCGCTTTCTCCATGATTTCTACAAGTCTCCATCTCTTGTCTTTGGACAGAGGTCTTGTTTCCATAACTTTTACTGTATCTCCTACATTGCACTCGTTATTTTCATCATGAGCTTTCAGTTTATAAGTTCTCTTTACGATTTTCTTATAAAGTGGATGCTTCACGTGGTCTTCAACTGCAACAACGATTGTTTTGTCCATTTTATCACTAACAACCTTGCCTGTACGAGTTTTTCTCAAATTTCTTTCTTCCACAGTTGTTACTCCTTTCAACATGCTATAAATGAAGTTCTCTCACTAAGCTCTTTTGGTTTCCGTAATCATCGTCTGAATTCTGGCGATGTTTTTTCTAACTTCCTTGATTCGGCTTGTGTTGTCTAATTGATTCGTTGCATTCTGGAACCGAAGGTTAAACAGTTCCTTTTTCGCAGCTACTAATTCTTCATTTAATTCTTCTACAGATTTTCCTCTTAATTCGTTTACAAATGTATTAATTTTCACTGTTATCACCGCCTTCTAAGTCTGCGCGAGAAACGATTTTGCATTTGCAAGGTAATTTATGCATTGCAAGACGAAGTGCCTCTCTAGCTGTTTCCTCTGGTACTCCTGCAATTTCGAACATTACACGACCTGGTTTTACTACTGCTACCCAGTATTCTAATGCTCCCTTTCCTTTACCCATACGAGTTTCTGCTGGTTTTGCTGTTACTGGTTTATCTGGGAAGATTTTGATCCAAACCTTACCACCACGTTTGATGTAACGGGTCATAGCAACACGGGCTGCCTCAATCTGGTTGGAACGAATCCAGCAAGGCTCTGCTGCGATGATACCGTACTCACCATAAGAAATCGTGTTACCTCTCAAGGCTTTTCCTTTCATGGTACCACGGAATTGTTTACGACGTTTTACTCTTTTTGGCATTAACATTATTTATCGCTCCCTTCCTTATCTGCTTTAGTCGGAAGAACTTCGCCTTTGTAAATCCAAACCTTTACACCGACTTTTCCGTAAGTTGTGTCAGCTTCTGCGAATCCATAATCAATGTCAGCTCTCAGTGTCTGAAGCGGAATTGTTCCCTCACTGTAGAACTCTGTACGCGCCATATCTGCACCGCCAAGACGTCCTGAAACAGAAGTCTTAACTCCAAGTGCTCCCGCTTTCATTGTTCTTGACATGCAAGATTTCATAGCACGTCTGAAAGAAATACGGTTCTCAAGCTGCTGTGCGATATTCTCTGCTACCAGCTGCGCATCTTTGTCTGGTCTTTTGATTTCTTTGATGTCAACAACCAGTTTCTTATCTGTATATTTTGCAAGTTCACCTTTTACTTTTTCAATCTCAGCTCCGCCTTTTCCGATTACTACGCCAGGTTTTGCTGTATAAATCACGATCTTTACACGGTCAGATGCTCTTTCGATTTCAATTCTGGAAACACCTGAGCTGTATAATCTCTTTTTAAGAAATGTTCTGATTTCATGGTCTTCCACAAGATTGTCTGCAAACTCTTTTTCTGCATACCATCTGGAATCCCAGTCTTTTATAACGCCGACTCTTAAGCCATGAGGATTAACTTTCTGTCCCATTATTGCCCTCCTTATCTTTCATTCAGCACGATTGTGATGTGGCTCATTCTCTTTTCGATTCTGTATGCCCTTCCCTGTGCTCTCGGTCTGATTCTCTTCATTGTTGGCCCTTTATTTGCGTAACATTCCTCAATATAAAGGTTCTCAACACTCATACCATTGTTGTTCTCAGCATTTGCGATTGCTGATTTCAATAATTTTTCTATTACGCTTGAAGCATATCTTGGATTATAAGCTAAAATACCAAGCGCTGTCTGTACATCCTTGCCTCTGATGGCATCCAAAACGTAGCAGGCCTTCTGAACAGATACTCTGGCGTAAGAAATCTTCGCTGATGGTCTTGTATCTTTCTGCTCGTTTCTCTCTCTCTTAATTTGACTTCTATGCCCTTTTGCCATGGATGAACCCTCCTTTCAAAATATATGAATCATTATCTGACTTTTGACTTCTTCTCGTCCTTGCCGTGTCCTCTGTATGTCCTTGTTGCAACAAACTCTCCGAGTTTATGTCCAACCATATCTTCTGTTACATATACAGGCACGTGCTTTCTTCCGTCATGGACAGCAAATGTGTGTCCGACAAATGACGGGAAGATTGTAGAACGACGTGACCATGTCTTAATAACTGTTTTATCACCTGATGCATTCATAGCGTCTACTTTTTTCAGTAAGCTTTCGTCTGCAAATGGTCCTTTTTTAAGTGAGCGAGCCATAGGTTCTAACCTCCTTGTGAATCTAATTATTTAATCGCTTTGCCGTCTCTTCTTCTTACAATCAGCTTATTAGAAGCTTTATTTTTCTTACGTGTCTTAAGACCGAGTGCCGGTTTACCCCATGGAGTACATGGACCCGGACGTCCAATTCCGGTCTTTCCTTCACCACCACCGTGCGGATGGTCATTCGGGTTCATAACAGAACCACGTACTGTCGGCCGGATGCCCATATGACGTTTACGCCCTGCTTTACCTATATTAATCAGGTTGTGATCGCCGTTTCCTACTACTCCGACTGATGCGCGGCAGATAATCGGAACCATTCTCATCTCACCTGAAGGAAGTCTAAGTGTTGCATATTTTCCTTCTTTTGCCATCAGCTGTGCGCTGTTTCCTGCGGAACGAACCATCTGTCCACCTCTGCCCGGATACAGCTCAATGTTATGAATCTGTGTACCAACTGGAATTTCTGAAAGCGGAAGGCAGTTTCCTACTCTTACTTCTGCTTCCGGTCCATTCATAACTGTCATTCCATCCTTTAATCCTTCCGGAGCAAGGATATATGCTTTTTCTCCGTCTGCGTAGCAGATAAGAGCGATATTTGCTGTTCTGTTCGGATCATATTCGATACCAATTACTTTTGCCGGAATTCCATCTTTCTTTCTTTTAAAGTCGATAATTCTATATTTTCTCTTTGCGCCGCCTCCGCGGTGTCTTACTGTAATTTTTCCCTGATTGTTACGGCCGGCTGTTTTGCTCTTGGAATCCAACAAGGATTTCTCAGGAGTTGTCTTTGTGATTTCAGAGAAATCTGAGCCAGTCATCTGTCTTCTGGAAGGTGTATATGGGTTATATGTTTTGATTCCCATTACTGTCTCTCCTTTCGTTTGTCCTAATTATTCGTTTCACGGATTTGCACCGTTTAGATTGATGAACCTTCGGCTTGATGCCAGGTTCCATACGCCTAAGTTCAAGCTTCGTTTACACTCGCTTTCACTAACGCTTGGGAACGGGTCCCGACTAAGCTTCAGCCTTCGCTTACGCTTGCCTTCAGCAAGTCTTATAACCCCTCGAAAATTTCAATGTCAGCGCTGTCTTCTGTGAGCTGAACGATTGCTTTCTTTGTCTTTGCTGTTTTCCCATAAGTCATTCCGCGTCTTTTTGTCTTTCCGTCTAAGTTCATTGTGTTGACGCTTTTTACTTTGGTTCCGGAGAACATCTTTTCAACAGCTTCTTTTACCTGAGACTTTGTAGCTTCTGTGTGAACAAGGAATGTATATTTCTTGTCAGCCATCAGCTCCATACTCTTCTCAGTGATTACCGGTTTAAGGATCACATCATAATACTGAACGTTTGCCATTATGCGTACACCTCCTCAATCGTTGCAACAGCAGCCTTCGTCGTGATTACTGTGTTGTATTTCAGGACGTCATATACATTAATCGTATTTGTACGTGCTGTCTTTACAGCCGGAATATTTCTTGCGGAGATTTCCACATTTGTATTCCCATCTTCCAGAACTACCAATGCTTTGTTCACATTTAAGTTATTTAACACTTCCTGGAATTTCTTTGTCTTAATTTCGTCGAATTTCAATTCATCTATCACGATAAATTTGTTCTCTTCTACTCTGGAAGTAAGTGCAGATTTCAGAGCTGCTCTTTTTTCCTTCTTATTCATTTTAAAAGAATAGTCTCTCGGAGTTGGAGCAAATACTACCCCGCCGCCTGTCCACTGCGGAGCTCTTGTTGAGCCCTGTCTTGCATGCCCTGTTCCTTTTTGTCTCCACGGTTTTCTACCGCCGCCAGAAACTTCTGAACGTGTTTTTGCTTTCTGTGTTCCCTGACGATTATTTGCAAGCTGGTTTACAACCGCCATGTGTACAAGGTGTTCATTTACTTCAACACCAAATACAGCATCGTTCAAATCGATTGTACCAACTTCTTTACCTTCGATATTATAAACAGATACGTTAGCCATCTGTGTGTTCCTCCTTTCTTATCTGCCAGATTATTTGCCGTTCTTTACTGTTTCTCTGATTGTTACCAGGCATTTCTTCGGCCCTGGAACAGACCCTTTTACTAACAGCAGATTATTTTCAGCATCTACTCTGACAACTTCAAGATTCTGAACAGTGATTTTTTTGCATCCCATCTGTCCTGGCATCTTTTTGCCTTTGAATACCTTACTCGGATCAGATGCAGCGCCGTTGGAACCAGCATGACGATGGAATTTAGATCCATGTGTCATAGGCCCTCTGCTCTGGTTGTGACGTTTGATCGCACCCTGGAAACCTTTACCTTTGGAAATTGCAGTAGCATCTACCTTATCTCCCGCTTCAAAAATATCCGCCTTGATTTCCTGTGCCAGTGTATATTCCTCTGCATTTTCAAACTTAAATTCTTTCACATATCTCTTTCCAGATACGCCCGCTTTATCAAAATGTCCCTTTTCTGCTCTTGTCACACCATTTCTGTGTGCAATTTCTTTTTTGCCACTCTTATCTTTTGTAACAATTTTTTCTTTCTTGTCAACAAATCCGACCTGAACAGCACTATATCCGTCTTTTTCTGCTGTTTTTACCTGTGTAACTACACATGGGCCAGCCTGAAGAACTGTTACCGGAATTAATCTGCCGTCTTCTTCGTTGAAGATCTGGGTCATTCCAATCTTTGTTGCTAAAATAGCTTTCTTCATTATAATTACCTCCTGTGATTTACAGCGGAGCGCCTATGCGCTCATCCTAAATTTTAGGATTGTTACTGCTTTTTCATTTTGATGTCGATATAAACACCTGCCGGCATTTCCAGTCTGGAAAGGGCATCTACAGTTTTCTGCGTCGGTGTGATAATATCGATGAGTCTTTTATGAGTTCTCTGCTCGAACTGCTCTCTGGAGTCTTTGTATTTGTGTACTGCTCTTAAGATTGTAACTACTTCCTTCTTCGTCGGAAGTGGTACTGGTCCACTAACCTGCGCCCCGTTCTTTTTTACAGTTTCGATGATTTTCTTCGCGGATGCATCAACGAGCTGATGGTCATACGCTTTCAATGTGATTCTCATTACTTGACTTGCCATAAAAAAAGTCGCCTCCTTTTCGTACTTTTGACTTCAGTACGACAAGCGGTGACTGTACACTCTCCCGTGTGTGTCGTGAGAAACTCACACGTTGTTTCCTACTCTTACCTTATGGTAAACAGTAATCAGTTGTGATACGTACAGTGACTTGTCGCCAGTTTCCTAACTTGACATTCGCTCCACGGAAAACCTGCCACACAGTGCTTTCACACCTCGGACAGCAACCTCACGCTTCACAGCTATCATGCCACAGCTCTCTTAGTATATAAGATTCATCCATTTTTTTCAAGTACTTTTTTCAAAAATATTGTATTTTTTTGTAACAGACAGCCATACAGGGTGTGGGAAGCATAAAACATGCTTTCATGTTTTTGCGAACGTACTCCTGTATGAGCTTAAGCGCCCGTCAATGAGTAAAACGGTGGCGGCAGCCGCAATAAGCACACAGTGGGGTTTTACGAATGGCGCGGGCTGAACTTTTTCGTTTTTCAGTACAATCCTTTCTTTTTTCCCTCCCTCTCTGCCAACATATCCTGCTCAGATATTTTTTCCAGTATACATTTCTTTAAATCTGCCTTCTGTTTGTATAAGCTCTTTAAACGTTCCTGTCTGTACTATCTCACCACCGTCAAATACTAGAATTCTGCCACAGTTTTTTAAGGTTGTCAGTCTGTGAGCAATGGAAATAATCGTCATCCCTGTCTCTTCCCGCAATTTTTCTATCTCCCCTTGAATTTTAGCTTCTGTCGTATTATCCAGAGCGCTGGTTGCCTCATCTAGTATTAATATTTTAGGCTTGCGCAGAAAGATGCGCGCCAATGCTACCCTTTGTCTTTGCCCTCCAGAAAGATTTTTTCCGCCTTCTGCCACCAAAAAGTCATAGCTTTCCGGTTTACTTTCTATATATTCTTCCAAACATGCCCTGCGTGCAGCTTCTTTTACCTCCTGCTCCGTCACGTTTGTTTTCATGCCATAACAGATATTTTCCCTGACCGTTCCTGCAATAAGAAACGGAGTCTGTGGTATCAGAGTAAAGCTTGCCGCAATTTCCTCTCTCGAAACCTCGTCCAGTTCAACTCCGTTTATAAAGATTCCCCTGCATTTTTCTAATTTGCACAACACCTTGATAAGAGAAGATTTTCCACCGCCGGAAGTGCCTGCTATTCCAAGAAAACTTCCCGGCTCTATCTCCAGACTGATATTTTTCAAAACCTGTTTCTCTGTATTTTCATATTTAAAGCTTACATTTTTCATCTGCACACAGAGCGCTTTATTTAATTCTTCTTTTTCTGCCAGTTGTGCGGCCGCTTCATATGAAAAATCTTTCGGAAGATTTTTTATCTTGAAATATTCTTCTGCAAGCACGCAAGATTCTGAAAGCTCGTCCAATATGCGATGCAGCTCCCGCAGAGGCGATGTCAGTTGGGTAAAGCAAAGATACGCGGTGAGAATTGTTCCCACGCTGATGACATTCTTCCCTGCAAGATATACAGATCCACCGATAATAATAACTGTAAAGACCGCTTCATTTATATATTTCAGACAGTCGTATCCTGCCATCGCCTTGTGGTGTTTCATTTCCCGTTTCCGAAGTCGTTCGGATTTATCTGAAAAACGCTGTTTTTCTTCCTTCACCGTATCATAAACCCGAATTACTTCTATTCCATTTAAAAGTTCCACCATGACGCCGTCCATTTCTGATTTTTCTTCCAGCAGTCTGACCCGAATTCCTTTCTGTGTAGAAATCTGGCGAAACACAATCAAAATCCCCACTGGTATAACCAGCATCATGATCGTTGCCAAAAATGCCGGAACCTGTGAATAGATAACAAGTATCGCTGCAATTCCGTTGAAGATTGCCGGCGCAAAATCCATAAACAGCAATTTCAATAATTTTACCGTACCATCCAAGCTCCGGTTCAACCTGCCGTGGATATTCCCTGTCATATTACTCTGAAAATATGACAGTGGAGCTTTTAAAAGCGCCTCTGTCGCGCAGACTCGTGCTGTTTTCTCAAACCGGGTAGCCGTATCTTCCACCATCAGCCTTCTTCCTATAATAAGGAGCTGATTCAAAATGCTGACTGCCAGTATAAAAAGCAGAAAGGGCAGCACTCTTTGGAAGGAAAATGCCGTTTTATGTCTGAGCAGAGTATCGGTCAGCTTTCCGATACAGACAGGAAGTAATTGAGCAGCCCCCGCCGATACAACCATGATCACCGTTATAAGCACAAAATTCCATTTCTGTTTGCCTGTCAACATCTGGTATAATGCTTTGCCTGTCTGTTTCATCTCTTATCCCTCCCCAGCTTTGCTTTTATCCCCATGCCTTCTTTATTATAATATGCTGCCAGATTTTTTTCCAGAAAATTGTCAGATCTGTTTGTGTCAGGTGTTCATATGATACAGACAGTCTATTCTTATTATTTGCCATCCTCTTTCCCTCAAGTTATAATTAGATTCGGTAATTTTCGATAGTCAAAGCCCCCGCCGCAAGCAACGGGGAAAAAATATATATTTCAGAAGGGGGAACTAGTATGACTCACCGTCCGCATTTGATTGTAATGCTGACACACCATGACTGTACTGTCAGAAACGCCTACGAAATTTTTGAGCAATGCAAGCGCAGCAAGGCAGACTTCTGGGGCTTTAAAGAACAGCCGCTTCCGCTGCCGCAAATGAAAACATTATATACTTATATGAAAGAATACGGAAAAACTACCTTTCTGGAGGTAGTGGCATATACGGAAGAAGAATGTATGAAAGGTGCCAAAATGGCTGCTGCCTGCGGCTGTGACATTCTGCTGGGTACGTTATTTTTTGACTCGATCAACACCTTCTGCAAAGAACACCATTTAAAATACATGCCTTTCGTTGGAAGGGTTACAGACAGGCCATCTATTCTAAACGGTACGCCAAAAGAGATGATTGCAGAAGCCCAATCTTATCTCGAAAAAGGAGTCTATGGCTTTGATTTATTAGGTTACAGATATACAGGGGACGCCTTTTCTCTTAATAAGAGATTTGTATCTGAAATAGACGCTCCAGTCTGTATCGCAGGCAGTGTAGACAGTTACAGACGACTTGACGAAATCAAGGAAGCCTCTCCCTGGGCCTTTACCATAGGCGGCGCTTTTTTTGAACACAAATTCGGCAAAACTTTTAACGAACAGATCGACAATGTATGCCGCTATATGTATACCCTAAAGGGCACACCGTAATACAACCCCTTCGGGATGGCGGTCTTTGCCCGATAAGGTATACCCTAAAGGGCATACCGTAATACATTCCCTTCGGGAGGGCAGGCTTCGCCTGATAAGGTATGCATAACAGGATTTTGTCGTCCTTCACAAAATTTCCGAGGTGCACAGGCAATATTTAAATTTCGTTCTTTATCTGCTCCCGAGGAATGAGGCTGTAATCATACATTACTTCTGAATGATTCTTCAAAACAAGTTCCTTATCCAGAACCTTGCCAGTCTCTTTATCGATAACATTTCTGTAAATCTCTGAATTTCTATAATATTTTTCTCCTTCCTTTGCAAAGTGATGGTTTTCCTCCACCAGCTCATAGCGCCGCGGATATGCCTCTTCACTTCTTAACTCTGCGTATAGTTTTTCTTCTTCACACCACACAAGAAGCTGCACATTTTGTTCTGTATTATTTTTAAAGCGATAATCTATGCTGTTGTAACAGACAGATGTTCCAGAGCTGAACGGAACTCTCTTGCCCTCGTCAGGAGCCAGTGCGTCTGAATGTTTATGAAATTCCGTCACCTCCAAAGGACTATGCAGCACCAGCCAGTGTATCGTATTTCCTAAATTACAGAGTCCACCTCCGATACCCGCCTTTATTGTATTTCCGCTGATAACCCGTCCCTCTTTATATCCTTTTCTCTTTGTCGTCTTGCCTACGGTCTTCCAAAAAGAAAAGACTTCTCCCGGGCGAAGAACAAGTCCGTTTATTTTCTCACACGCCAGCTTAATATTCTGTGCTTTTCCTTCTTGCAGGCGAATATCTATTCCTTTCCCTCTTTTTATCAGATTTGAACTATGAGCCGCTACAACATTTGGCAGTTTTTCTCTCTGTATCGTTTCCGCGAACTTTTCTTTCTCAAAAAAATTTTTTATATGGCGTTTCAATATCTCTTTCTGAAGTGCAATCTCATAGCAAACTGGACTGATTTCACAAAAAAGCCTGTCCCTTTTCCATAGCATGTTCAGATTCCTCCCTCTTTTGTATATCTCCCAGCCTTTTTTGGCAGGATTTATTTAATCCGTATAATATTAGAATCAGCTTCTCCAAATTTCTTCTGATTCCTATTTTTGTTTCTTGATCATATCCTATGAACTTTACTAGTATACTGGCAATACCACTTAAATTTGCACCGCAAATGTCTGTAAATATCTGATCCCCTATAAAAACTGTTTCTTCCTTCTTCATCCCCAGCATCTTCACCGCTTTTAAATACTTCTCCGGTCTTGGCTTCTGCGCATCACACAGATAAAATGAATCAATATTCTTCTTAAATCTCTTTACCCTTTCCTCATCATTGTTTGATAAAAGCAGCGTTTTAAATCCCATGCTGTGCAGTTTTAAAAAGAACGCATCCACTTCCTCTGTAGAATCATCCCCATGAGGCACCAATGTATTGTCTATATCAAATAAAAGTCCTCTGTAACCTTTTATGTACAATTTTTCGTAATCAACAGCAAACACACTGTCTACGTATTCATAGGGATAAAACACTTTAAACATTTTGTCCGTCCCTCCGTTACTTCGATACTAAAATACTCCATTACAACGAGAGTATATCCCATTTTCTTCAGAATGTAAATGAGAAAAGGACATTACAATAGGGAGAGCACACTCAGCAGCTGTGGCTCTCCCTTGCATCTATTTCCTTTATAACAATATGTTGTTTTTCACATCCTCCAGTCTGTCATAAAAATCTATTTGCAGCTTATGTGTTTCCTTTCCTCTAGGAGAAAGCGTTTTTAATTTTTCTTTTTTACGTTCCTCTATTCTCCCTCCTATGTAATTTGTGGCAGGTTCAAATCCTAACACATACTCTCCTTTATTCAGGTATCTCCACTGAAGAAATTTATCTAGCGTCTGATTGTCAAACTTAAGCGTAAATCCCATCTGCAATTTATGGTTAAACATACCTACACATGTCGTATCGCCCTGCCGTTTCAATCGATGTAAGAAACACATTTCTCCTGTACTTGAGGGTTCTTCTATCTGATTCCATTTCCCCAGATTTCTTTCTGAATATTCGTTTGCACCTTTTACCTCTTCTGTTGGAATAAATAATTCACACGAAGGTGATAGAAAGGGATACCCGATATTGAAATGGTATAGCTGCATATATTCCTGTTCTTCAAAGCCTGTATTGATAATTTCATCTTCCAGAACAATTCTGTTCTTCTCCTGATATGCAGTTATCGTCCTCCTTAGGTGCAGCTTCTCACCAAACAGAAAGCTTTCCTTCATCCTCCCTGTGAGCTGTACCTCGTTTCCCTCTTCTTTTTCCAACATTCTTACACTGTAGTCATCTGCCGGAATATTGCTGATTTTACCGTGCAGACCTAATTCTTTCCCATCTACGCATGGACTGCCTATATTATCCAGCCCGCATGTTGTTACAAAGCCTGCCGTGAAATTTTCCAGCCACTTTGTTCCTCTATTGTCATAATACTGCGGAGCACAAATCCCATTTGGATTGATATAGCTTAGATTCACTCCTTTATAGGACACATACGCAATGTCCATGCATCGATCTGCAATGACCGTAAATTGGAGTCCGCTTTCATTCATTATATGGGTAGCACGTACACCGTCTTTTCTTCCGCCCTCCATCCGGTAATTTTCTACACGAAAAAGCTGAGAAATGTCGCCTATATATGCATACTTTCTTTCCTCCATAGCGTCTCCTTATGGTTCCATCATAACCTTCATGGCATCCGGCAGTTCTGTCGCCTTAAACGCTTCTTCCCAGTCAGACAGTTTAAATTTATGGGAAATCAGCCCTTCTGTCTTGATCTTACCCGATGCAATTCCCTGTATTACAGAATCATATGTAAGAGCTGACAGGTGGGAACCGATAATTGTCAGTTCTTTTCCATCCCCGATTGTATTCCAATCAGCCGTTACTTCCTGTGCGAACACTCCCATCTGCACATATCTTCCGAGATTTCTCAGAGCATCCATTCCCTGTGTTACACTTCTTGGGCTGCCTGAAGCTTCAATATATACATCGCACCCCAGTCCATCTGTCAGGCGCCGAATTTCCTCCGCCACATCGCACTTTGCCGGATTAAGAACTACATCTGCGCCGAATTTCTTTCCCATCTCCAGGCGATTTTCTTTTACATCAATTCCAATCACCATTTTCGGGAGTGCCAGAGATGCAATATTGACCATAGATGTCCCGATTGCGCCCAGACCCGCGATCACAACTACATCACTGTGCTGTATTTGTGCCTGCTCTACCGCATGCATACCGCAGGCTATAGGTTCTATCAAAACAGCCTGTTCTGCCGTAAATTCTTTTGGCACTTTATGGATAAGACAATTTTTATCCAGCTTTACATATTCCGCAAACCCACCGTTTGCATATTGTTTAAACCCAAACACCGCTGATCTTGTACACATCCAGTAGGCCCCGCTTTTACAGAATTTGCACTCTCCGCACGGAACAATCTGCTCGGCCACAAGAACGTCCCCAACGGCGTAGTCTTCTACGTCTTCTCCAATCTCTACGACCTCGCCGAAAAATTCATGCCCGCCTATACAAGGAGCTTCTATATATCTGTTTTCTTCTGATGTTCCCCATATGCGTATACCGCCGTGATATGCCTTTATATCGCCTGCACAGATACCACATCCTTTTACCTTCAGGACAATCTCTCTTTTTTCCGCCCTCGGCTTTTGATATTCTTCATACCTGTTGTCATACGGCGCATAAGATACAAGTGCTTTCATTTTTTCTGCCATAATTTATCTCTCCCTTTTCTGTTTATTTTCATTCATTACCGAAATGCTCATCATAATATTCCTGTGCGTTGCTGGAATCGATCACTGTAATCGGCATATACTGTATTTCCTCCTGCTCCGTACCCTGCCGGAAATTCTCCGCAATGTCGATCAATGTTTCCCCATGAACTGCGCCTCCTCCAAGACTTACAGAAGACTTCTGCGGATCTCCATTGATAATGTTCATGATTTCCTGCTCTGTAGCATCAATTCCGAAAATTCCGAACTTGTCATATTCATCTGCCGAAATATAGGATTTTACCCCCTCGTTAGCGCCGGCTCCTCCACCAGAACCAATCGAACAAATGACTTTTATATCTGGATTAGACTGCATAAAGTTTTCCGCATTTTTCTGTCCATCCTCCATTACTTCTGCCGGCTGTGTCGCTACTAATTCTGCGTTCGGTGCCAGTTCCGCAATCGCGTCCTTAATCCCGTTTGCCCTGTCGATAATTTCAGGATATTTGGGGAGATCTTCAAGCGCCCATTCTATCGCTTCATCTCCATAGACCTCATTGATCCACTGCGCTGCTCTTTCGCCGCAGGCATACCCTGTATTGTAGGCGTCAACTAAGTACTGTGCATCTGAATTTTCAATCGTCTGGGTATAAGCAATTACTTTGATCCCTGCCTCCTGTGCTTCTTTACATACGTCCTCTACAGAGTTCGACTCTACCGCCGCAACAATAATAGCGTCCACGCCGGACTGTATAAAGTTTTCAATCTGAGATACCTGGGTTGTCGCATCATCATTGGAATTCTGTACAGTTACCGTCATACCCAATTCTTCTCCATGTGCTTTTGCTGCCTCTGACAACTCTGCCCAGGTCAGATTTCCTAGATTCAAAGTCATTCCTACCGTATAAGAATCCTCATCTCCTCCCGCACTTCCTCCGGAGCTGCTCTGGCATCCTGCCGCCACCCCTGTTATCATTGCCACACTTAAAATAACCGCCAACACTTTCTTTTTCATAACCTTTCTTCCTTTCTTTTTTTAATATTTTATAGTGCTATTTTTCCCGCCTCTGGGTATATCATATAATGCATCAGTTTTCTGCATTAATTGCTTTCATTTTCTTCGCCTTTTCATTTTTCCGCAGTGACATTGTGTCATAGATAACTGCTGCCAGAAGCACTAACCCTTTGATGACCTTCTGCACATATTCGTTGATATTCATAATTGCCAAACCATTCTCCAGCACACCGACAATCAGACATCCGATAAATGCTCCCAATATGGTTCCTTTCCCGCCGTTCGTGCTGACCCCGCCTACTACGCAGGCTGTCAAGCAATTAAACTCATACCCGTCTCCTGTGGAGGATTGTGCCGAATTCAACCGTGCCAACATCAAAATCGCCCCGATAGAAGTAAAGAATCCACACAGACTATATGCCAGAAGCTGAATCCTCTTTACATTTACCCCCGACAGCTTCGCCGCCTCCACGTTGTTTCCTATTGCGTAAAAGTACCGTCCGTAAACAGTTTTATTAAGAATAAACACGCCGACAGCAATAATAATGAGAAGGAAAAAGATGGAGATCGGAATGATTCCCGCCACAGTTCCCTGTCCTAATTTTACAAAGGCATCATCGAACTTAAAGATTGCAAGCCCTCCTGTAATTAAGAAGCTGACTCCTTCCAGTATTGTCATCATGGAAAGAGTTACTATCAGAGGCGCTACATGGGTTTCTGTGATAATGATACCGTTAATTAATCCAATCGCTGTTCCAAGCAGCATACCCACAGCACATGCCAGCATCCAGTTCATTCCAAAATTTTTCATCAACACTGCCGTCACTACAATATCTACAGAAATCTGATATCCTACCGAAAGGTCAATTCCTCCAGTAATAAGAACAAAGCTAAATCCGACTGAGCAAATACCAACTGTAGCTATCTGTTTCGCAATATTAAAAAAGTTCTTCGCCTGCATAAACTGTGGTGACACAATGCTGAAAAACAACATCAATGCCAATAGTACGATAAAAACCGCAAATTCTTTACTTTTTATAATTCTCTTCATTTATTCCGCACCTGCCGCTTTCGTTAAAATTGTTTCTTGTGATATTTCATTTTTATTTAATGTTCCTGCCATCCTACCTTTACACAGCACGATAATCCGATCTGACATTCCAATTAATTCTTCCATATCTGATGAAATCATAACAATGGCTTTTCCCTGATTTGCCAGTTCATTCATCACCTCATAGATTTCCTGCTTTGCGCCTACATCAATTCCTCGGGTAGGTTCATCGAAAATAATAATATCCGGATCCATAGCAAGCCATTTTGCCAGTACTACCTTCTGCTGATTCCCTCCACTTAAATTTTTCACAAGCTGTTCGATCGTTGGCGTTTTAATCCGCAGTATTTTTTCATATTTTTCTGTCACTTCATTTTCCTTTGCAGACTTAATCACACTATATTTTGATATATGTTTCAGACACGGCATTGTTGTATTCTCCCGAATACTCATCTCCAGGACAACTCCATGCCTTTTTCTGTCTTCCGGAATCATAGCGATATTATTTTCTATCGCCTCCCGGCAATTCTTAGGCCGAAAACTTTTTCCTTTATATATGATTTTCCCTGAGGTGATCCGTTCACTGCCAAATATAAGCTGTGCCAGTTCTGTACGACCGGCTCCTACCAGCCCTCCCAGTCCTAAAACTTCTCCTTTCTTTATCTCAAAGCTGATGTCTTTTATTCCATTTCCACTTAGCTTATCCAGCTTCATAATCGTTTCCCCTGCTGGTTTTTTTCGAACCGGATACGATTCGTTTAACTCTCTTCCAACCATCAGTCGGATAAGCTCTTGTTTATTTGTATCTGCTGTGTTGACTGTAGTTATGTACTTTCCATCCCTGATAACTGTCACTCGATCGGATAACCGGAATATTTCTTCCATACGATGCGAAATATAAAGTATCGTGACTCCTTCTGCCTTAAGCCTGTCCACAATCTCATACATCGCTTCAACCTCCGTGATCGTCAAGGGGGCTGACGGTTCATCCATGATCAGTATTTTCGCATCCTTTGAAATTGCCTTTGCTATCTCCACAATCTGTTGGAAACCCGTTGTCAAGTCTGCAACCTTCACTTTTGGATCAATCCTGACATGCAGTCTTTCAAAAAGTTCTTTTGCCTTTTCCTCCATTGCTTTTCTGTCCAGAACCATCCCTTTGAGCATATATTCTCCCATAAAAATATTTTCCGCTGCCGACAATACCGGAACCAAAGTAAATTCCTGATATATCACCGCTACGCCCTTCTGTCTGGAAAGCTTAGGCGTGAGCTTGTCAAAGGTCTCTCCACATATCTCTATTGTTCCCCGGCTAGGTTCAATCGCTCCGGAGATCGTCTTAATCATTGTTGATTTCCCAGCTCCGTTTTCTCCTACGATAGCATGAACTTCTCCTTCTCTGAATTCCATGTTCATGTCATCTAACGCTACAACCCCCGGATACAGTTTGGAAATGTGGTTCAGTTTTAATATAGTATCTCCAATCATTTCCTCAACTCCTTCCTTTCGTTTGTTGTTAAAAACATTTTATACCGTCAATTTCACGAAAAAAAGGAACCATTTTTTACATAAAGTATACATTTTTAACCACTGCAGGTTTTAAAAGTCTTATTTATTGTCAAGCCTTTCCAAATCTGCTAAAATTTTGATTAGCGTTAATTAAATCATTCTCTGTAGGCAGTGAAACAACTCATTTACTGCACTGCACATGGAATAGAAGGTAGAAACATATTAGGAGGATATTCATGTTTAAAGTGCTGATCGTAGACGATGAGATTTATGTCGTAGCGTTAATTCAGAAACTTATTTCATGGGGGAAATATCAAATGGAAATAGCCGCTACAGCCAACGATGGAGTAGCCGCCCTTTCATTGGTAAAGGAAATTGTTCCAGATCTCGTAATCGTAGACGTACGTATGCCCGGTTATGACGGTCTGACCTTTATGAACGAAGTCCGCAAATTCAATACCAACGTAAAATTTATCGTAATCAGCGGTCATAAGCAGTTCGACTATGCTCGTGAGGCTCTGCGCAGCAATGTGGTAGACTACCTCCTAAAACCTATTAATAAAGAAGAGCTGGAATGTGCTGTCCGCCGTGTATATGAACAACTGGCAGAAACACAGCAGCGAGAAAACTCCCTAAAGGAAATCTCAATTCAACTAGATGCAGGCAGAAAGCAGGCACAGAAAATATTCTTTGAACATGTACTTAAAGGGGACATTTCTTTTCCATGTGAATTATTTTCCATTAATGAGCAATATCTGACGCATTTTCGTCCCGGCATATTCCAGATGTGCGCCCTGGTTCTTGATGCGTCGGCAAACACCTCGGATTCAGGCAAAACTGTTCCGCTTTTACTCATGGAAGCCCGTACAGTTCTTTTTTCTGCCCTGCAAGAATTATGTATGGAAACATTGGAATATACTTACAAAAATATTTCTTTCTTTTTTCTAAATTATACAGTGGAAAAACAGGAGTCCCTTCTCCCTGTTTTAAAAAAGCATCTGGAAAACTGCGAACGGAGTACAAAGAAATTCGCCGGACTGTCTTTCCATATCTGTTTAGGCAGTCTTTGCAATGAGCCGCTGTCATTCTCTGATGCGGCTTCTAGCCTTATAAAATGTCTCCTTTCCAGAACCGCACTTTGGAATAAGAAGCTGCTTACACCTTCTGAGCTTCATGCTGCGCCGGAATTGCTCAATACAATTATAGATTACCGGAAAGAGGCACTTTCCAACGCGTTAGCCTCTCTCAATGAATCAGAAATACGACGCTGCATAAAAGATATGTATTCCAGGGCGTACTATGTCCTGGAGGAAGACAGTCTTTTATATTATCGCCTATACGTAAAATTACTTGAAAAAATCTACCTCTATTTTCATGACATCGGTGTATGTAATGAATCCGAAACTGCATTTAAAGAACGTATGCTTAAACTCTATATTTCCGCATCTTCTCCGCAGAAATATGCTGCTTCTTTATCTACAGAGACTGCACGCATGGTAGCCGAAAATCAACTGTCTGCCGACAGTCGTTCTACCCCCCCCCCTATCCGGATTGTAAAGCGGTATATCGCCGAGCACTACAGCGAAGATATCAGCTTATCCGATGCGGCAAAAATAGTAAATCTTTCTCCTGTATATTTAAGCAGACTATTTAAAAAGGAAGAAGGGATCAATTTTTTAGATTACCTGAACCAATATCGGATTGACATTTCAAAAAATCTGTTGAAAGACGTAAAACATAATATTCTTGAGACAGCTTCCCTGTCTGGTTTCGGCAGTACGAAATATTTTTCTAAAATATTTAAGAAAACCGTGGGAATCACACCTTCCGAATATAGAAAACGTCATTTAGGAACAAACGGAGGGGAAAAATGAAAGTATCGAAGAATCTAAAATTTCTGACTTCCGGAAAGGTAATCTTTGTGTTTTTGCTAGACACTCTGCTCATTATCTGTACGTTTTTATTCTTTGGCTGGCTGCTAAACGAACTAAAGCCTCCTGCAAAGGGCTATTTTTCTTACCGCGAAACTGCACTATGCCTGGGGCTTTCTCTTTTATTAAGCGGAGTTTTTACTTATCTGCTGCTCATCCGCCAGCTTTGGAATATAGAAGAATTTATTACAAAGCACGCTTCTGTCTTCGATGCAGAAAAGGCAGGAGACATCTTTTCTTCTCCTACGATTGATACAACTCTATATCATTTGATCCGGCAGCAGGAATTTGCCAATGCACAGAAGAGATTTGAAGAAAAACAAAGAAAAAAGGCCGAGCTCTACGCATTATCCTCTCAAATCGATCCACATTTTCTTTATAATGCTTTAGATTCAATCAGAGGATATGCCCTTATACATGATATGGAAGAAATCTCTGATATAACAGAAGCTCTCTCACGCGTATTTCGGAACATGATTTCCGACAAGCAGGAACTTTTGTCTTTTCGCCAGGAAATGGATAACATCAACAATTACATGAAGGTTCAGCAATTCCGATTTAATAATAAATTTGATTATTCCTTTGACGTAGAAGAAGAATTACCTGATAAGTATATGATTCCTCGCATGGTATTACAGCCTTTAGTAGAAAATGCCATAACCCATGGGTTGGAGCACAAAATAGAAGGAGGACGTATACAGATTCGCGCCTACACAACAGAGCATAAATTTATTCTTGCCGTCACAGACAATGGTGCTGGCATAAGCGAGGAACGTCTTGAATTTCTGGAAAATGCAATGCACATCGCCTATTCGGATTATAGCCATGCAACAGGTACAGACACACACGCCGGAATCGCCCTGATTAATATCAACAGACGAATTAAGCTGACCTTTGGCAATGAATACGGCATATCTTTAAGCAGTACTCCGAATATACGGACAACCTCCGAGGTAACATTCCCTCTGCTTCTCTGCCGACAATAGGAGTTTTATATGAAAAAAGAAATATTGTATCTGCATAATATCTGTTTTGAAGAAAATGCTGTCAAAATTGTCCGCCATGCTGATTTTCGGGTTTTTGCAGGAGAGATTGTCGGTCTGGCAGGCAGAAACCATTCCGGTAAAACCACATTATTAGGCGCAGCTACGGGAGAGTTCCCTGCTAAAACAGGAATCGTATATATAAAAGAACAAAAAAAGGTACTCCGTTCCATCGAACAGGCCCGCAAAGAAGGAATTTTTCTGATTAAGCCATCAGGTTCACTCATCGACAACTTTTCCATCCGTGATACACTCAAATTGAACTTTGCCTTTGCCAGAAAAAAATACAGTTATAAAGAATACGCGAAAAAATGTAACTATATTTTCGATCTGCTTAAGATAAAAGAACCCGCCGATACCTATATAGCAGATTTAAGTTTTCATAAAAGGCTCCTTATTGAAATGGCGCAGGCAGTTATTTGCAACAGTCAGGTGTTGGTTCTCGATAACGTGGTAAGCCTTCTGTCTGCTTCTGCAAGAAAGGAGATGACCCTTGTATTCAACATCTTGCGCATACATGGTATCAGCCTTGTTCTAATTGAAAACGAGGCAAATTGCATCCTCCCATACCTAGACCGTCTCTGTATCATGCGTAAGGGAAGAATCACTGCGGAATTAGGGCGAGATGAAATGGAGCTCCCTCTTATTCTGTCCCTAATTGAAGGAGAAACCTTGCCTCCAAAAAACGGTGTTTTCTCCCAAATCTCCCCCGCCGACAGTTCTAAAAAATTACTGGATTTTTCTCACATATATACATGGAATAACAAATTAAAGGATCTTACTTTTTCTCTCTATGAGGGTGAGACTCTGGGACTGTGGAACAAAAACTATCATTCCGGCAAAGCGCTTTTTGCACTGATGCGCGGAAATCTCCCTGTTCTCTGCGGAACCATCCGCGTAAACGGGAATATATATTCTCCGGAACAGCAAAATGTACAGCAGCATAAACTTATGCTGATACCGGAAGAAGATGACTTTTTTACCAATATGAACTTAGGAGCAAATATCTGCTTTAGTGCACTTAAGTCAAATTCCTCCGCAGGAATCGTTCTGAAAAAAGGCAGACTGCTCTATCTTACACACGATTTATTAAGTGAGTATTTTTGCGATGAAGGGTATCGCCTATTTGCCAATCAGTTTATCACAGATAACCCTTTAATCAAAAAGAAAGCTTCCATCTGCCGCGCTGTCGCCTGTGGCGCCAGAATAATTATATATGATAATCCTTGTTTAAAAATGGATCTGCATGAGAAGGCACTCTTTTATCAGGATATTCTTCGAACCCAGAAAAAGAAGACTTCCCAACTTATTATCTCCGCTTACCTGGATACGCTCTATCCTGTTTGTAACCGTATTCTACAGATACATGAGGGTAAAATTATAAAAGAAATAGCTCCTGAAATTTAAAAATAGAGAAGAATACCGACTCCTCTGGTTTCTTCTCTATTCGTCCAATTATATTTTTGCGACATATTCGAACGGAAGCGGTGCCACCTTCCCCGGTGTATCAATCTTCACCAGTTGTTCTAATGCTGCTTTTACGATACCCGTCTGCATTTCTACGTCATTCGGCGCGCCTGCGTTAGCGCCCATTGGCACTAGCGGAGCCGCTGCACGTGGCGTACCGGTCTGACGGACGACCGGTGGGAGCGCTGCAATTATAATTGTCGGAATTCCAGCCTCCTCGATTGCTCTCTGCACCAAAACTGCAGAGCGATGACAGGTTCCTCACCCGGCTGTCAGGATCACTGCGTCCACATCTTCTTCTTTGAACATTTTGGCTATCGCAGGCCCTGTTTCATGTTTGAATTTTTCCTGGTCGCCGCCGCCTCCCATGAAGCCCGCATGCACAGGAGCGCACGCCCGTATAAAACCTTCTGCAGCCAATTCATGGATGCGGTCTATCGGAAACATGCAGTTGATATCTTTGTTGACATCACTGTTATCATATCCCCCATGAGATACCATCAACTCGCTCGAGGGCGTATCATTTGTAATCTTCCGCCAGGTAGAATCTCCGGCCAGGTTAAAGCGTTCCTGGCTTTTACAATGTACGCCCGCCGCTGTAGCAAGTGCAATGGACATTTCTTTCAGCTCTTTCTTTACCGGCGTCCAAACTGGCGGCGGAGTAATTGGAACAAAAATTTCTGACTGTATTCCTTTTACCGTCGTTAAACTCACCTCTGTCTGCCTCCTTCTTCATTTTTTTCTTCCATCTCTTTTCGATGTCTGCTATATGTGTCAAGATTCGATACGTACTTCTCATTTGCCTTCGGGCCAAGCTGTTCTACAAAGCTCATATTCCATGCGACCTCCTGTCCGACTTTCAGAGGATACTCGGTAATCAGCATCCTCATGGGAATTTTCAGAAATCCAAGCCTTCCCTTTAAATCAATTCCGACACAGCCTTCATGGATCTCCACAATCACGCCTTCCATACGTATCATCTTATCACCATACTGTAATTCTTTTCTGTCAGTCATATTTTTCTTTTCTCTTTTTACTCATAGGCAGAGACTGCTCATTTTTTACCAGCTCCACCGGCTTTCCTGTAACATTTGAAATCAATTCTACGTTTGAGGACTTTACATTTGGATTCCATTTCTTTTCCGGTTTTTTCACTTCTTCACCTGCCATTGCGTTTTTCAGCATGGCAAGGGCGCGGAGTGCATCCTCTGTACAGAGCGTATTGCAGGCAAGCACTTCATTTTCAATACCTGATTCCGATTTATTGTTGTCTACCATATTTGTCATATATTTATTGCCTACCACGAGAGCGCCCTGCACCGCGCAGAAGGAAAGTCCCACCACCGGAATTCCTCTCATACCGATCTGTTCATGGTGACTTGCGAAGTCAATATGATTATTTCCAAATCCTTCTGTTGTTATGAATGCGCCGTCCACATCCATCATTTCCACCATCGTTCCTACCCGTTTCGAAACATAAAACTTCTCTGCGTTAATCTGCGGGCTTCCGACAAAAATCACTCCACACAAATCTATCTCTTTGTCATAAAGCGCTTCGAGAACAAGGGGTTCTCTCCAATAATGCCTGGACATCTCCTTAGATGCAGGACCGATACAGGTCAGTGCATGGATACAACCGTCCAGAACCTCCAGCGGAGATACACAAACTGGTACATTTCCCAAGTCTACGTTTGGCTTTGCTCCCAACACTCCCACTGGCTCAACCGGAAGAATCAGATTATCATGCATTGCTCCTTGCCCCATGATTTCTTTTACGATCACAACCTTCTTCTTTCCAGGTCTTCTCACTTGATGAAATTCTTCAATGTCTGCCACCAGAGAATCATCTTCCAACGCTTTAAGTGCTTCTCTGATCTCCTGCGTAATATAATCTGTCGCCGCGTGCGCTGCTAAAGGCCCTGGCCTCTCCATATTCATTCCGGCTTCGATAGTCACCTGTGTTTTGATGAAAATTTCACCCTTATCCGGCGCTCCGGGCCGGTTCCACATAATATTTTCGTCCAAATATCCTTCTGAAGAACCAAATTCTCCAATCTGCACTCCGTTGTCGTCTGTTCCTGTCACCATCATAACAACGCCGTCTAAAACTCTTGTCACACCCGTACCTAACTCACAGTCTCCTTCTTTGCAGGCAATAGGCTGCACATCCATAATCGTCTCTGAATACGTATGGTACTCCTGTGGCGTAATAATGTCGATTTTCAGATCGTGTACTAGCTCCTGGGAAGCCACACATTCTGCCTCAATTCCTTCTCGGATGTAAAGCACATCTTTATCTATCTTCGTCTCTAGCCCACGCTTTACCTCTTTGATTCTGTAATGTTTTCTTGTAAGGCTGCGGACTGTCTTTTCTTCCGTCTCTGCCTCCGGATCCTGTATTTTGTCTGCTGATGGTGTCTGTACTGCCCCGCAGGCTGCCGGCACTGTCTGAACAGAAGACTCTGCTGGCGTCGCCGCCGTCACAGGAAGTTCAATATCAATATCTTTCCCCTCGCCGATATGAATTTTCAACACGCCGCCTTGTACAGATGTCCAATCTTTCTGCACAGATCCCGTACGCAAAATCGGATCTGTCTCATCCGCAAAAGCAACGCTTTGTTGCTTTTCATCTTTTTTCTCTGTAGGCGCAGTAATTCCTTCTACCACATCCGAAGTCAGCGGACACAAAGAGTCGCATGTTTTTGTCAATTTTGCTCCGAGCACTTGTTCAATGGTAAGTGCCCCTGTCAAGTCTAAAAGTCCGGAATCCACCAGATCGTCAAAGATTGCCGGATCCTCTAAGTTGGACGCCTGGATTGTGATTCCTTCTTCCGCCCGACAACAAAGCACTGCCGGATCTTTCGCGTGTTCTTTCGCAGTTTCTGCCGAAATAGACATATCCTCTCTCCTCCTGTCTTTTCTTTATATCTTTTCTTTTATCTGTTCTTTATGATTTCAAAATTTTTTGTCGCCTGGAATTTATTTTCCTCCCGGCAACTGCTCCTCCTGCTTCGAAACTCTCAACCTTCTGTACAACGGATGATGGATCGTCCGCATCACATGGTCTGTCTGATGAAATACCTTCAATTTCATTTTCGGTGCAGAACCCATTACCGTATTCGAACAGTCAGAACAATTTCCAATAATGATATACTGCGCTCCGTCCTTTTTAAACTGGAGACATTTTGCCGCCTGCCCGGGACAGTTCCCCGGATTTTCACATTTCAACGCTTTGTTCTGCATCTCTGCTGCCTGCTTACACTTTGCTACAGACACTACTGTGCCATGCATTTTATTGCATATATCCCGCATACGTTCTTCACTTCCGCCGCAGGCGCATACAAGCAGCCCTACCGGAGCCCCATGCAGATCCGGAAAGTCGATTGTCACAATAATCCCTCCCGTTGTCTTTGTCACTGGTTCTTCCAGATTCACCGCCCTGCCGGTGAAAGGCCCTCCCATAATAATTTCTCCATATACCCCGTCAATGCCGCCGGCGCGTTCTATCATATCTTTTACACTTGTCCCGACAGGAATATCCATATACACATGTGGTTCTTCTCCGCCCTTTAATTTTCCTATTACAGTTATATTTTTGCTAAAGCAGGGCTTTCTAAGCTTCACCGCCTCTGCAATACGCAGTACGGTCTCTACATTGATCACCACCGCATCTGCCGCCGTCGGAAGCTGTACCGGATCTAAAAGCTTTCCCAGACATTCCCGTACAACTGCCCTTTCTTCTCCCATCGGATAAATATCCGGAAGCAGATGTATATACATATCCGCCTCCTTTTGCAAAGCAGCCCTTAGCTTTTCCACCGCGTGTCTATTCTTCGCCTTTATTGCAAATATCACTTTGGATGCTTTCGTTATCTCCTTACAAATCCTCGCCCCTTCTATTGTGATATCCGTCTGTTCCTCTATCTGACGGATATTGTGGCAAAGTCCCGGTTCACATTCTGCCGCATTCACAAGAATGGTTCCCCCCTGTAAATTTACATCCAGCTTTAACCCTGTCGGAAATCCGGCCCCTCCCATTCCGACAATACCGGCCTCTTTCACCATCTCCAGGGGTGTTCCTTCTGGGAGCTGTACATATTCCGCTTTCTGTATTTTATCTGGACAGACAATAATGCGATCCTCTCTGACCTCTTTCACTGTTCCGTATACACTGGAAAACAGATTCGCGCCCAGACCTTCCGAAACTGCAATCAGAGTTCCTTTCTCCACCTTCTCACCTTCTTCAACCACTGATCTGCACGGTGCGCCGACATGTTGTTTTAAAAGAAACTGAAGATTTTCCATTACTCTGCCACTCCTTTATTTTTACTGCTGTAAGCAGTGATTCTTCTGGCGGAGGCATGTGGGAATCGAACCCACCCAGGACGCAGCAGGCGCCCAACACTGGTTTTGAAGACCAGGAGGCACACCAGTTACCTTTCTACCCCCATATATTCCACAATTAACGCAACGTAACAGTTTGGCCCGCACCATTTGTAAAACCGCACTGCCTGCTTATCGTGGCTACCGCCACCGTTTTACTCATTGATGGGCGCTTAAGCTCATACAGATGTACGCTCGCAAAAACATGCAAGCATGTTTTATGCTTCCCACACACTCTATGGTTGAACTGCTACTACTGCAAAATTATAGTAACAAATAATCATTGACTTTTCAAGGGGTTTCGGCCATAATAATACTTAAAGAATGAACTTAATACTAGAATATGGTCTATACTTTTTCGTACAAAATACTAGAATGCAGTCTATTTATAGGCATTTACAAAATCATACCCTATCAGGCAACGCCTGCCCTCCCGAAAGGATTGTATTACGGTGTGTCCTTTAGGGTATACCTTATCGAGCAAAGCTCGCCCTCCCGAAGGGATTGTATTACGGTGTGCCCTTTAGGGTATACCTTATCGAGCAAAGCTCGCCCTCCCGAAGGGATTGTATTACGGTGTGCCCTTTAGGGTATACTTTTCATCTGTCTATTATGAAAATTTTAATTTAGGAGGAATGAACATGAATTATACCCCTGTCATTAAACTGAATTCCTTTGAATCTGTCTTTCATGCGATTGACACACATACTGTCGGAGAGTTTACCCGTATTATTACTTCTGGTTTTCCTAAATTAGAAGGAAAGACGATGATAGAGAGAAAACAATATCTTGCGAAGCATTACGACAAATACCGCCAAGCACTGATGTATGAACCGCGGGGACACCACGATATGTTCGGAGCCCTTATCACCGAGCCTGTCCATGAGGAGGCGGATTTTGGAGTCATTTTCATGGATACCGGAGAATACTTAAATATGTGCGGTCACGGAACCATTGGAACCACCACAGCGCTCATCGAATCTGGTCTTGTTCCCGCTAAAGAACCCTACACAGAAATCGTGCTGGATGCTCCTGCCGGACTTATCCGCGCAAAAGCAGAAGTAAAAAATGGGAAGGTTTTAAACGTAACCCTGACAAACGTACCCGCCTTTCTTTATAAAGAGAATCTCTCTACTGTCATTGACGGAAAAACAATCCGGTATGATATCGCATTCGGGGGAAGTTTCTTCGCCTTGACAGATGTAGAACAGCTTGGATGGACTGTCGATAAAGAATCCATCCCAAAGCTGACTGATTTGGGGATGAAGCTGCGCCGTCAGATTAATCAAGAAGTCCCTATTTGTCATCCTGCCTTGGATATTACTACCTTAGATCTGGTAGAATTCTATTGTCATACAGATACGCCAGGATGCAATTACCGAAATGTCGTTATTTTCGGGGATTATATGTCAGATCGTTCTCCCTGCGGCACCGGAACAAGCGCTAAATTAGCCGCACTCTATGCCAAAGGAGAAATCAAGATCGGCGAGCCTTTCGTGTATGAAAGTTTTATCGGTTCTCAGTTTAAAGGGGTGATTAAAGAAGAGACAACTGTGGGGCCGTTTAAAGCCGTTGTACCGCAGATTACCGGAAGCGCGTATATAACCGGCGTCTCAACTTATGTCATAGATCCAGATGACCCTCTCAAATATGGTTTCAAAGTCGCACGCGGAGAAGCGCTGTAATTTCATGCGCCAAAGCATAAGGTCTGCAAGAGTATTCTTGAAAATCTGCGGTGTTCTGTATATAATAAATACAGTATAAAACTGGGCCGGCGTATCACCGCTGCGGTTTTAGAAAGGAATTTCATAATACTATGCCCCGAAAAAAATCAACCACCAAAAACAAAATTGTGAAAGCTGCCTGGAATTTATTTTATAAGTATGGCTACCATGACACCACTGTTGAGGATATTATAAAGCTTTCCAAAACCTCCAAAGGAACATTTTATCACTATTTTAAGGGGAAAGACGCGCTCCTTTCCACCCTGTCTGATTTATTCGACCAGAAATATGAAGAAATCAGCAGTTCCATGGATCCTAATCTAAAAGCGCGGGAAAAGCTGCTGCTTTTAAATCACGAACTCTTCTATATGATTGAGACAAGCATTGATTTAAAGCTTCTGGCTTATTTGTATTCTTCTCAGCTTATCACAAAAGACAGCCGTTCCCTGTTAGATGACAACCGGTATTATTTCCAGTTGATCCGTGAAGTCATCGAGGGCGGGATACAGACCGGTGAATTTAAAGGCACTTCCTCTGTCGAAGAGCTGACAAAAATATATACCATGTATGAGCGTTCCCTTCTCTATGACTGGGCACTATGCGAGGGGGATTATTCCCTGTCCGCTTATAGTGACAGGCTTCTTCCTCATGTTCTGGATACATTTGAAAATGGTGTTTAATATACAGTAACGCCGGTGTACAGGCGACAAAACACTCCTGTGCACCGGCGTTATACTATATATTAAATATCTTTAGCTGTCTCGTAAGCTGTCCAAATCGCACCCATTCGATTTCTCTGTGTTCTTCATCGCGCTATTACCTTTCCTTTTCCCAAAATGATACCGCCCGTTCTATCCATCCTGCCGCTAACGTATCATCTCCTGCTCCCCAACCATGAGCATCACTGTTAAACGTTTCATAAATATATGGCACCATGTTCTCCGCCAATGCCTTCGCCATCACTTGTGTGTTTTCAATCGGCACTGTATCATCTTGTTCACACTGCCACACAAATGTAGGGGGATATGATGGTGTGATTTGCTGCTCCACTGAATATTTTTGAATTAGTTGAACGTCTCCTAGATTCTCCTTACCGAGAAACATTTCTCTTGTCGATCCATGCGATTTATCTCCTAATGTTATGACAGGATAACCCAAAAATACTGCTGAGGGCGCTGGTAAACTATAGCTTTTCCACCCTACCGATTCTGTCCCAAAGCATGCCGCCAAATGTCCGCCTGCCGAAAATCCGGCAATGGCATAATCTGTTTCATCAACCCCTAACTCTTCTGCATGCTCCAGAATAAAGGAAACCGCATAGGCCATATCGTCCAATGGATTGGGCGCCTTAGCATTTTCGCCACAGCGATAATTTAATACAAACGCATGGTATCCCATTTGGTTCAAGTGGACACAAGTGGGATACGCCTCTATCATCGAAGCACACCCCAGGTAACCGCCTCCCGCACACACAATTACAAATGGCGCCTTTTCTTCTACTGCAAAATGTACCAAATAACGCTCTTTTAACACAGTATCTGCTTGTTCATCCCAGAGTGAATAATATATTTTCCGTCCTGTTTTAGCAATCTCCAAAAGTCGATTATAGCCATCTGCCATACTCTGTGCATTCCAACATGAAAGCCCTGCAAACTGTTCCAGCGTCATCTCTGCCATCTGTCCTTCAGAGGGTACAATGCTCTTTCCATAATCATCAAATTCAGGTAATGCACTGATTTCTTTTAATGTATTTGACTTTGTAACCATATTCCTCTTTTCCTTTACTCTATATTTATTTTCGTGTTTAAATATTACTCTGAAAATGATAGTCCCCACTGCCGCGTTCATACTGTTCTCCGTTTGGCAGAATGATCACTGCCGTTGTATTACATGGAATCTTAACATGCAGTTCGAAGTTTCCTGCGTTTTTCTTCCACTCTGAAACAATGTCTCCATATTCCGATGCAAACGTTCGTTTTGCCCATTCTAAGCGCTCATCTAGTTTTGGCTGAATCAGTATCTTCTTATATCCAGGCTGTTCGTAATCAATTCCGTTGATATTGCGGAACATCCAATCATCTACACAGCCAAAGGCATAATGGTTGAGGCTCATACAAAATACCATTCCTGCCATCTCTGAGATAAAAGGCGCGCCGCTTTCATCCAATGCAAACCAGCTTTCCCAAATTGTAGTGGCACCATGTTTTACTTCATAAAGCCAGGATGGTGCTTTTTCATTAAAGAGTAAATCATAGGCTAAGTCAGTTCTTCCAATCTGGCATAACGCATCCTGCAGAATCGGTATCCCCAGAAATCCTACATCTAGGCAACCGTCATTCTCCTCTATCTTTCTGACCAGATTATCCGCAAATTTCTGTTTTAAATGCTCCGGTACCAATCCATAGTATAACGGCATAGCATATGCTCCCATCAAATCTCCCGGCATATTCCCATCTTCATCCATGACGCCTTTTTGAATAGCTGTTTTCATTTTACCGGACATCCCGCCATAATAAGCGGCGTCTTCATCTCTTCCCAGTATCTTTGCTATTTCTGACATACAGAATACCGAATAGTAGCCATAGATTGGCGCGACATATTTTGTCGATACACGAATCGCCTCAAAGGTCGCTTCTCCATATCCTTTTTTTGAATAGCTTGGTATCAAATGTTCCCCGTAATGGTGTCCGGTATCCCACAGATACTGTTCAATCTCATCAGGAAGCGTACTGTCATCTGGACAGTTCTCTTTTGCAGTCTTCAAAACAAAATCACACCACTGTTTCATCGAACCATATTGCCGCTTCAAAATAAGTGTATTTCCAGTCAGACAATACATATAGTACGGTATTAAGACCGCCGCGTCTGCCCACCCTGCCGGCGCCACTCCGTCCGGTGTATGGAACTGCTCTTCGTACATCTTATACTGTCCGGCGAAAGCGCCTGCTAATGGTACGATAAACGGTACCGAACCATTTTCTCTCTGCTCGCAGGCAAGATTTTCCATCCATCTGGTCAGAAACGGCGTGACATCTTCATTCAGTAACGCCGTTTTCGCATATACCTGAATATCGCCTGTCCACCCCGCTTTTTCACGCTGCGGACAATCTGTCGGGATAGACAACATATTCGCGCGCTGTGACCAGCGGGTATTTTCGTATAATCTATTTATATCATCATTGGAACATGCAAATGTTCCAACATCTTCCTTTTCGGAACTGAGCACTACTGCAACAATATCCTCCGCTTTTAATTCTTCAATACCGTCAACCATTGCATAACGGAATCCTTGGAATGTAAAATGTGGCTCATACGTTCTGGCTATACCGTCGGAAATATATTCAATCCGCTGGTCGGCAGTTGGATTATTGTCAAAAAAGTTACCCTCCGCATCCAGACCCTCCGTGTGCGTTATTGTTATCTGGGTACCTTTTGGAACATCAATCTTTATTCGTACCCGCCCTGCAATCACCTGACCAAAATCAATAATGCGCTCCTCTTTAGGCGAAGTCAAAATTTCTCTGACCGGCAAAATTCGCACCGGTCGAACAGGCTGTCCATACTGCGCTTTAAGGGTCTCATAGGTGAAATCAGCAACAATACTGTCTGCCCAATCCCGATCATCAAAATCTGGCTTATCCCAACCATACGGAATAAAATTCGCATCATAGCGTTCGCCCGCATACAGATCTGCACAACGTACCGGACCTTCCTTTACTTTTACCGTTTCGTCAGTACCGAAACACCCCGTTGTACCGTCTGTATAAGTCACTTCTAACTGTAGTAAAATTGCAAAAGCAGGATCATATGTATCATCCTCTGCCTTGGTCATAAATCCATGATACCAGCCATCCCCGACATGCATGCCAAGAATGTTTTCTCCGTCACACAGATAGGTTGTAACGTCATAGGTCTGATAGCAAAGATAATCCCGATATACCGTACATTCTGGCGCGAATTCCCGATCATCCGGGCGCTCGCCGTTAACGGTCAAATGATATACGCCATGACATGTTGCATAAAGTCTTGCTTTTTTCACTTTCTTGTCAAGCATTACCTTTTTTCTAAATAACACGGCGGGTGGTTGGTCTCCTAAATGAGCCTTCCTCTCCATTGTCGGAAATGGAGACTTCACCCACTTTGCTTTCCAGTCAGACTTATGCAAAAAAGCGGTTTCAAATTCCGAGCCGGCTTCTGCCTGATTCCCATGGTTATCTTCTACAATAACTGTCCAAATATACTTTGTTCTGCTTTTTAACTCTGCTCCTTCATAGTTTACATATGTAGATTGATCTGTCCTTTGCTTCCCGCTGTCCCAGACAAGCTCCTTCTCTTCATTTGTCACCCGCAGGCGATAATATGCCTGCATTACATTTTCTTCATCACTATCCAACACCCATGAGAAATACGGTGCCTCTTCAATTCCAAACGGACGTACCAGATGCATACATTTTAAATCTTTAATTTTTAACATTTTATCTCCTTTCGCATCATTTCAATTATATTTACTGTTTGATTTCATCTTCCACTTTCATTTGTGAATATAAAAATGCTGTAATAATGGTAAAAATTACAGGAAATCCAAGATATAAAAAGTTAATTGCATTTGTGGCCGCCACACTTTGCACTGCCGCTGTGCCGTCAAATCCGCCCCATGTGAGTACCCAGCCGCAAATCGCTGTTCCAAGTCCCTGCCCGACCTTGGTTCCTACTGTCGCACACGAGAACAGAGAGCCGGTAACACGGTGCCCCATTTTCTGATAATGGTATTCATCTGCCTTAACCATAAATGGCGTATAGGTTGTCGAACCCGGAACTGTACCTGCTGCTTTAATAAGCAACCCCGCAATAATAATCGTAATGCCCCCTAAGAACTGTCCTAAAACAGCGATCAAACACCCCAGCAAAGAAATAAACGTTCCACAGACATTCGCTTTTCTCATTCCCATCTTATCAATTAACTTTGGCATAAACGGAATTCCTATTACCAGCGGTATTGTGGAGCACATTCCTAACATTCCGGTCATGTCCGGATTCTCTAATGAATATGCAGCATAATAAGCCATACTTGACTGCATCATTCCTGAATTAATAAACCCAACAAAATATAGTAATAATATAAGAATAAAATATTTATTTTTTAATAATTCAATAATTGTTTGACCAAACGAAATTTTTTCCTCTATAACCTGTTTTCCCGCATCTGAAGTTGATACTGCCGTTTGAAACTCTTCTTCCGGTAATTCTTTCAATACAAAGAAAGGAATCAGTAAAATTGCAACTCCAACGATTGCATAAATCAAGGCAACCATTGTCCAGCCCTCCTGACCGCCGCCAAAAGATTCAACTAAACCGGATGTAGCAGAAGCAACAGCCACGCTTCCTACAGTTCCTCCAAGCATTGCCGCCCCACTCATTGTAACCTGGTCATGTTGGTTTCTTGTTACACGGGCCAACATCACATTATAGGCAACTTGATTCATCGTATAAAAACCAGCACTGATTAATAGGTAGAAAATAAAGATCCATGCATTTTTTGCTCCCTCTCCCATCCTTCCGGGAACATTAAAAAGCAAAAACATACATATTCCCAGCGGTGCACAACTGATCAGATACCAAAATCTACTCTTTCCCATTTTAGAATTTGTCCGATCAATTATTCTTCCCATAAAAATGTCCGTAATTCCGTCAAATACTTTTGCTATCATCAATAACGTACCTATGATCGCCGCACTAACGCCGATTACATTTGTACAATAAATCAACAGAAATGTTGTTACCATTCCCCAGATAAAGCCGCCTCCTGCATTCCCGCTTCCATAAGCAATCTTTTTCCACATTGGTAAAAAACCTGTTTTTTGGTTACTCATTCTTTTGTCCCTCCTTAATGGTTTAGTATGTTTAATTGATACGCTCATTCTATTCAAAATCAATTCATACAGCAATCTGTCTAATCCGACTTTCGTAAAACTGCAATGACTTTAATCCGACTTTCTATTGTATTTTCCATTTAGTATTACTATAATAGAGTAATCACTATTACAATGCCATGCGAGGAGGAGCATTTATGCAGCGGATCTTAGAGCATATAGAAAAAGTTTTCGCTAATGAATACAAGAAAAATTTAGAGAATTATGGCGTGAAATATCTTTCTTTTTCTCAAAAAGAGAATTTTTGGAACCCCTACAGTTTTGATGGATATATTAATAAGGTGCTGCAGATTCCCTACGAATATTTTATGACAATCGAATATTGCAGTCCTCTCAAAGACAGAACATATCTACTATCTACTTACTCTCCCTGTCCATTGCCGGTATCTCAGAAAACCTATCTTTTGAAAAATGAAAACGAAGATACTAATATGCACAGACATGATTATTTTGAAATGATTTATGTGTATAAAGGAAAAAGGGTAACACAAGTTGAGAATCAGACACTTGTATTAAACAAACATGACATCTGTATATTTGACACAATGTGTGCCCATTTAGATATTCGCTCCATGAGCGAAGGAATTGCTTTTTATTGTTGTATTACCAACAAGATACTGGATAGCTATTTCTTTAATCACCTGACAAACAAAAGAATCCGGGACTTTTTTCTTGTCCGGGGAAAACTAAAAGGAGATGTCAGCTATCTAAAACTTCATGCCGGTTCTGACGCGGCGGTGCAGATCGAAGAGAATCTTGCATCCATCTTCCACGAGATGGAGCAGGCCCTTACCGGATATGGACGGATTGCTCAGATTCATACTTTGCGACTCTTAAATAATTTTAAACTAACAGATACCACTGATATCCATACATTTTCTAAGCGCCTTCGAGGAACAAAATTTTTTCAGGCTGTTGCCAAATACATTAACAGCAACATAGCGGATATCAGTCTAGAAAAGCTCTGCGAACAGTTTCACTATCAAGCAGATTATTATAACCGGTTGATTAAAAAAAACACCGGTTTAACCTATTCCCAATATGTACATACTTTACGGATGGATAAAGCCAAAAACCTCCTGGTAAATACGGATATGTCAGTAAATGAAATATTGATCTATTTAGGCTATCATTACCACTCTTATTTCTATAAATCCTTCCAGCAGGAAACTGGTATGACACCGGCGGAATATCGTCAGCAAAAAAGATGATACTTATAACCCAAGAAGCCTTACACAAGCATTTCGTGTAAGGCTTCTTTTTCAATCTTCTTTTCTTCCATGATTCGTGCAATTTGCTCTTTTTCCTCTGGCTCTGCACACCATGCCAGACCACATCCGGCGGAAAGTGCGCGGGGAACCGGAATTAAACGCCCCTTTGTCCCCGCTTCTTTACATGCTTTTTCCATAGCCATAGCATCTGCTGTTGTGTGAAATGTCACAATCAGCTTCTTTTCTTTTTTCCTGAGCATTATTCAATCACCACCGCAAACCCATCTGCTGTTTCCTCAGATACTGTTTTTCTTCCGTGGTCTTTTGCATATTTTTCAACATTCATTTTCTGATGTGGTTCTGTCACTAAGATCCGGACGGGACCGTTATTTTCTTTTAACGCTTGTGCTGTAAGCATTAACGGCTCCGGACAAGAAAGACCTCTTGCATCTACTTCTTTCATTCTTCCATCCCCTTTGTCTGTCTATTTACTTTCTTTACGCTTGTTGAGAAATGCGATTACAAAGCATGCCGCAATACAAATCAGCACTGCGATTTTTCCATACAGCGGCACCGCGCCCGCTACAACTTCATTTGTCTTCGCATCTAAGGCTGTCCCACTCGCCGCGAGTCCAAAATTATGGCACAGAGCTGCTCCTATAAACATTCCCAGAACTGTCACTGCCGCATCCGAAGATCCCTGTCCTGCCAGGATCAACTGACGTAAAGGGCATCCTCCTGCCAATACAGCCGCAAAGCCAACTGCATACATACCGAGTATATTCCACAAATGTTCAGAGTGCGCGATAATCCCCGGTGTATCAAACGCAGGTACAAATTTTCCTGTCGCCAAGTTAAAAATAAGCATGACTACAAATACGCCGCCGATGACCGTCAGCAAATCGAAATTTTTCATCAGCATGACGTCCCGAATACTTCCTGCGAAGCACATCCTGGATTTCTGCGCAAACACTCCAAAAATCAATCCTCCTGCCAAAGACAAAAGAATCGGCGCATGCATACTTCCCGGGCCACTCACACTCGCCTTTAACAGGGATGTACATACGGACAGCAGAAGAACCCCCGTCAATAACACTGGAAGCACCCCTCCACTCATCCGGTTCGTAAGATGTGCTCTTCCAAGACTAAAGCCCTTCTTCAAAGCAATGCAACCAGTTCCCACTCCAAGTATGAATCCAATCAATGCCACCCATGCATTTAAATCTCCTGCCGACATACGGATAATCATCCGAAGCGGGCATCCCAAAAATACAAGCGAGCCGATCATAATAACCATACCGAGTACAAAACGTATCATAGGCGAAGATCCCGCCGTTGAACGGTACTCTTTTGTCAGCACAGATATGATAAAGGAGCCAAGCACAAGCCCGATAATTTCCGGTCTTGCATACTGTACTGTCTCTGTCGACTGCATGCCGAGAGCTCCCGCTGTATCTCGTATAAAGCATGCAATACAAAACGCCATATTAGCCGGATTTCCAAACCATGCAAGACACGCCGCAACCGCGCCGCACAGGATTCCTGCTAACGCCAGTTTTTTCTTTGAATCTGATAAGTTCATCTTCCCTCTCTCCTACCTTTTCGCAAGTTCTTTTACTGCCAAAACAGCAGCTTCTATTTCATCTTCTGTATTAAAGTGGGAAAAACTAAATCTGACCGCCCCTTGCTCTTTTGTTCCCAATGCTTCGTGCATCAAGGGCGCACAGTGCGCTCCCGGGCGGGTAGCGATCCCAAAGGACATGTTCAATTCATCACTTACTTCAGAAGAATCATAGTCCCAGATATTAAGAGATACGATCGGACATCTCTGTTTTGCAGAAAAATCCCCGTATATCCGAATACCTGGCATTCGGGAAATAGATTCAAAAAATTGTCTCATATGCTTTAACTCAATCTCACGTATCACGTCAATCCCTGTCTGTTCCAGATAATCAAGCGCCGCGCTTAACCCTGCAATTCCATGTCCATTCAAGGTTCCTGCCTCCAGCGCTGTCGGCATTTTGTCCGGATGATGCATATTGTATGTATCAATTCCACTTCCGCCGCTTAACAATGGACGCACCTTTACACCTTCCCTGACATATAGCCCGCCCGTCCCCTGCGGCCCCAGAAGTCCCTTATGTCCTGTGAAGCACAGAATATCCACCCCCATCTTCTGTACATCAATGGGATAAATTCCTGCCGTCTGCGAGGCGTCCACAATCAGAAGAAGCTTATGCCTTTTTGCGATTCTTCCCACTGCTTCAATATCTATCATATTTCCGGTCAGATTCGAACCATGTGTACAGACAATCGCTTTTGTTTCCTTATGAATACTGTCTTCTAGCTCTTGCAGAGAAATATTCCCCTTTTTATCACAGCCTAAAATGGTAAGCTCCACTCCCTTTTCCTGACATTCGTAGAGTGGACGAAGGACAGAGTTATGCTCCAATACAGTCGTGATCACATGATCTCCCGTCTGAAGTGTTCCCTTCAATGCAATATTCAGACTTTCCGTAGAGTTTGCTGTAAATGCAATACAGGACGCATCTTCAGCGCCAAAAAATGCCGCCAGTTTTTCCCGCGCCCCATAAATGATTCTTGACGCGCTCAGCGCACCCTCTGTGGCCCCTCTGCCGGCATTTCCCATCACAGACAATGCCTGACATATTGCCTCTGCCACTTCTTTTGGTTTTTGCATGGTTGTTGCAGCATTATCCATGTAAATCATATTTTTCTCCTGTTTCCCGTATTTTTAGTATATCTCTCTGTCCCCTTATATGTCTAATCGATAATTCCCATATAAACTCTTGATTTATAGGAATATTCTATATCTCTCCAGATGTACACAGGCATTTATCCGCCTTATAGACCTTCTTTACAAGCTCCATGAAATCCTTTGCCGGATTTGACAGCTGAAAATTTTTATTATAAACAAGATGGATATTTCTTTTTCCGCCTTCTTTTTCCAGAGGAATCCCCAGTATTTCTCCACTCGTCAGCTTGTCCTTCACCGCCAGCTTAGACAAAATAGAAATCCCTACACCGCCGCTTACCAGACGTTTGATTGTCTCTGTATTCTCAATGCTTGCCTTTATATGTAAGTCTTGTCTGTAGATCCCCATCTTCTTAAGCTTCTTTTCTGCCTCTGTCCGCGTCCCAGAGCCTTCTTCCCTGAGAATCAGGTTTTCCTGCTTCACCCATTCTACGCTTCCCTTTTGTCGGGCATATTCTCGATACTGCTCTTTGTTTGGCGCAATCAGGACAAGCTCATCCTCGTAAAATGGAAGATACACGCACTCTCTCTTTTCTATCACTGTCCCTGTAAAGCCTATATCCACCTGATTTTCCGCTACCTGCTCTGCCACCCTTTTGCTGTCTGTCTCCATCACCTTTAAGCGGATCTGCGGATAGAGCTGCCCAAAGCAGGCAAGTACTTCTGGCAAAAGATACTGAGAAGGAACCGTAGAGGCAGCGATCTTAATCAGACTGCTGCTTTCCTTTCTGCTCTTGTCAAATTCTGCCTCGATCTGCTTTTCGAGTTCCACCATCTGTTGTGCGTAGTAAAATAGCTTTTTCCCATCCTCAGATAATTCTACCTCTTTCGTATTTCTCACAAACAGACGGACATTTAGTTCTTTCTCTAAAGAGGCTATGTGAGCG
Organism: Mediterraneibacter flintii; assembly: GCF_055387595.1. NCBI lineage: Bacteria > Bacillati > Bacillota > Clostridia > Lachnospirales > Lachnospiraceae > Mediterraneibacter > Mediterraneibacter flintii. Next base: position 1,027,754 of record NZ_AP031405.1, on the reverse strand, counting down.
CTTACGGTAGGCTGGGTAAGAAACAGATCTTTTGCCGCCTTTGAAAAATTTCGTTCCCGTGCCACCTTCACAAAAGCCTCTAACTGCTTTAAATTCATAGATTTGATACCCTTTCACTCTCTGCTCCGTCTTTACGTGTCACCTTTATCCTATCCATATATTCCAGAATCGGCTTCGCACTTCTGCGGCTCGTGCCAAACATATCTCTCACCTGGGCGATCGTAATCTTACCGTCCTTCTCTAATTTTTTCACGATCGTTTCTTTTGCCGCCTCCATATATGCCTTCGTTGTAAATGTATCTTCCGCTACCTTTACAATCTCTCCCTTTGCCATAAGCAATGTCAGAATCTCATCTACCGTCTGTCTGGGTATTTTCCCAAATGAAATATCCGAAAGCCTGACAAAATCATATTTTGCCGGCTTTATCGCCCCATACAGCTTTCTGCGCACCTCCTGGTAAGCCCCCTCCTTTGGGACCCGGTACCCGCACGGAAGGAGGAATTCCTGGCAAACCATGAGGGCCCTGTTTCTGTTCAGCATTTCTATATAAGCGTCAAATACATTTTTCTTTCCTTCTTTAAAGAACTGGTTTTTCACTTCCGCGCGGGGCGCTCCCAGCCTGTATGGGTAACGTTTCATATAATCCTCCAGGAAACGTTCTATCTTTCCTCTGCATGCCGCCTCCTGTGCTGACTCCCACCAATATCGTTTCCCCTGCAGCTTTATACACCGGAGCTTCCTCTGTCTTTCCAGCTTCTCTATAAGCAGCTGCACAGTCTCTTTTGCAAGCCCTGTCTGCCTGTGCAGGTCGCTTTCAGATGTCGGAATATGGCAGAGCTTCTGTATCTGTATCGTCAGTATATCTTCTGTTTCTCTCTCTTGCAGGTCTTTTAGCACCGCCTCTTGAAAACGTTTCTTTTTCACACTGTGCGCGTCCAGCACTACGCCGCCCCCGATCGTCTCAAGGGGAGAATAAAATCTTACAATAAACCTGTCTTTTTCTTTTAAAGCAACCTCTTTTTCCATTCTAAGCTGTGCGTATGCACTTTCTCCCGGCTTTAATTCCTGTGTATCTAAAAGCACAGCGCGGCAGAGCACCTGGCTTGTCCCACTCAAGAAATGAAGTCTTGTCTGATTTTTAATACTTCTTTTTGCATTTTCTAAAAGAGTCAGCTTCACATCTACAATGCGGCTGCTCTGTATGGAACCTTCCAGAGCCAGTACATGTCCTCTTTTTATGTCTTCCTTTGTACAGCCGGCTAAATTCAGGGCAACTCTCTGCCCTGCCGAACAAACCGGCATATCCTTTTCGTGTACCTGTATATTGCGCACTCTGCATGTAAGCCCTGACGGGTAGATCGTCAGAGTATCCTCTTTTTCTATTTTGCCTCCGAGTAATGTCCCCGTCACGATCGTACCAAAACCAGTCAGCGTAAACACTCTGTCAACCGGAAGCCGCACCGGCAATTCCTGTTTCTCCTCCCTGGCTCTTGTGTGCACCATCTCTTCTATTTCTTCGGTAAGCCTGCCTATTCCCTCTCCCGTCATCGCCGACACTCGGACAAGAGGCGCTTGTTCTATAAAGGTACCCTTTAATTCCTTACGTATCTCCTCCTCTACCATGCAAATCCAGGATTCCTCTGCCAGATCACATTTATTTAAAACGATAATACAATTCTTTACCCCCAGCAAATGAAGAATATCTATGTGTTCTCTTGTCTGCGGCATAATCCCTTCGTCCGCGGCAATCACCAGAAGCACCAGATCCATACCCGCCACGCCTGCGGTCATATTGTGGATAAACCTTTCATGTCCCGGCACATCGATAATTCCGGCGCGGCTTCCGTCTTTTAAATCAAAATAGGTAAAACCTAAATCAATCGTGATCCCCCGCCGTTTTTCTTCCTCCAGCCTGTCTGTGTCCCGTCCTGTCAGCGCCTTGATAAGCGCTGTCTTTCCGTGGTCGATATGTCCCGCAGTCCCTATGATCACATTTTCCATGAAACTTCTCCTCTTCTTATCTGCCTCTTACTGTTATACAGACCTCTTCCAGAACACCAAGCCCCTTTATTTGTTTTACAAAGGCAGAAGCAAATTGCATTTCAAACGTACGCATGTCCAGATAAACCTGATTCTCCGCCACGCGCGCCACGACAGGAAGAGGAAGGCTGCGCAGCCGCTTTTCCAGCTTCGCAGCCGTAATTTTCTCTGGCTTTATTCCTACAGCAAAGCTTTTGATTCCCTCCATAGGTAGAGCGCCGCCTCCAATCTGCGCCTCGCATGGACACACGAAAAATTCTGCCCCGCCGCAGGCTTTCTCAAGCATACTTTTTAGTTCTTCGGCGTCTTGTTTTACTTCTTCTACTCTTTTCGTCAGCATATTAAGTACCGGAATATTCCTGATTGCCTTGTCTTCTGAAAGATATTCCAAAAGAACCGCCTCCAGCGCCCCTGCTGTAAACTTATCGATACGCAGCGCGCGGGTAAGCGGATGCTTCTTCATCGCGTCAATATAGGCTTTCTTTCCCACAATGATCCCTGCCTGCGGCCCTCCTAAGAGCTTATCTCCGCTGAACGCTACAATATCGGCTCCATTGCAAAGCGTCTCCTGTACGGTAGGCTCGTAAGGAAGTCCATAACGGCTTAGATCGATCAGGCTCCCACTGCCCAGATCCTCGATAAGCGGAATCTGACAGCTTTCTTTTAAGGGTTTCAGTTCTTTTGTTTCAACAGACTCTGTAAAACCTACAATCCGGTAATTGCTCGTATGGACTTTCAAAACTGCCTTTGTTTCTTCACATACTGCATTTTCATAGTCACTTAACCGCGTCTTGTTTGTCGTTCCCACCTCACGTAAAACCGCGCCGCTTTGTTCCATCACATCCGGAATTCTGAATTTTCCGCCGATCTCCACCAGCTCGCCGCGGGATACAATCACTTCTCCGCCTTTCGCCATTGTACTCAATATCAGAAGCATTGCGGCCGCATTGTTGTTCACCGCCATTGCAGCCTCGGCTCCGGTAATCTTTACAAGCAGCTTTTCAAAATGAGAATAACGCTCGCCGCGGCTTTTCTCATCCAAATCATATTCCAGATTCGAATATCCTCCTGCCAGATAAGAGACAGAATCCAGTACCTTCTTACCGACAGGAGCCCTCCCTAAATTTGTATGCAGGATCGTTCCCGTCCCATTTAGCACCCTCGTCATGGACGGGCGGCTCCAATCTGCAAGGGTCAATTCTATATTTTCTTCTAATTTCCCGATTGCTTCTTCTGCCGCTTTTTCTGTCTCACATGCAAGCAAAAATGTACGCAGATTTTCTATTTCATAGCGTACTGCTTCTTTTACCATGTTATATCCGTACTGTTCCCCCATTTTTTTGACAGTTTCTTTGTCCAGAAGCGGATCTACTTTTGGTATTCTGCGAAGCCATTCATTTCTGTCCATCTGCTTCGTTCTCCTTCTCCAGATAAATATATGTCTCTCTTTTGCTTTCCACAGTTCCTATCACAGCAGATTTTGTCCCTGTATTCACCTGTCTTAGTTCACAGAGTATCCTCTCTGCATATTTTTTTGGAACACTTGCCAGAAGCCCTCCTGACGTCTGCGGATCGTACAGCACGTCCGTATACGCCTCCTCTACATCTCCAATATTTACATATGCCTGGCTGTGCTCTCTGTTTCTGTATGCTCCCGCGGGTACAAGCCCCATCCTCGCATAGGCAAGCGCCTCCTCCATATAAGGAATTGCCTCTACGTTTACTCTCACAGACACACTGCTTGCCGACACCATCTCCACCATATGCCCTAACAGCCCAAAACCGGTAATATCTGTGCATGCGTGGACTGGGTATTTTTCCAATACTTCTTTTGCTTTTCTGTTTAAAGACGCCATCACCTGCACCGCTTCTTTTGCCGCACTTTCAGATGCCATCTCTGCTTTCACTGCTGTATTGATGATCCCGCTTCCTATCTGCTTCGTCAAGATCAATACATCTCCTGGCTGGCAGCCATAATTTTTCCACATTTTGTTCGGATTGACAAAACCAGAAACACACAGTCCATACTTGGGCTCATCATCCTGCACAGAGTGTCCCCCTGAGAGTACGGCGCCTGCTTCTTTTACTTTCTCTGCCCCTCCTCTTAGAATTTCTCCTAAAATATCCGGCGAAAGGCAGTTCGGAAATCCCACAATATTTAAAGCAGTTTTCGGCACTCCACCCATCGCATAGACATCACTTAACGCATTCGCAGCCGCGATCAGCCCGAATGTATATGGATCATCTACCACCGGAGTAAAAAAATCAACGGTCTGTATCATAGCAAGCTCCTCCGTAATTTTATATACTGCGGCGTCATCTGATGTCTCCATTCCTACTAAAAGATTTTCATCTTGAAATTTTGGCAGCTCCCCCAAAACCTGGGAGAGGGTCTTTGGACCTATTTTCGCTGCTCACCCGGCTGTCTTTGTCATCTGTGTCAGACGAATCTGTTTTTCTTTGCTCACAGCACAGGCACCTCCTTTTTTGTCGCCTTCGTTATTGAAACGATTACGGCTTTATAATTTTTCCTGCTTCTGCCATTGTCTCAACGATCGTGTACATATTTGTCACACTTCCTACTTTTAATTTTTCCTTTAATCCATAGTAGTCCAGACATGTCCCACAGGTCAGTATTTCCACCTTTTGCTCCTGCATAAACTCTAGATCTTTGAGTACGTCGCTCCCTTCACAGGTAAGCTGCGCCCCTCCGTTATAAAACAGGATTTTTTCAGGAAGGACATCTAGCTGCGTAAGTGCGAACAAAAATCCTTTCATCAGCACCTTCCCCAGTTCATCCTTTCCTTCTCCCATTCTGTCTGAAGAAATCACAACCACTGTACCGCCGGCGTTTCCTGTGTTTTCCGCACAACCGCCGCTTTTTGCTGGCTGTGTCTCTTTGCTGCCGTCTTTCTCCTCACTGTTTCCTGTACAGTCAATCAAAATCTGGTATCTGCCCTCTTCTATTTTTTTAGAAACTGCCTTTTTCCCTGTCTGGCTTACAAACTTTGTGACATTCTTCACAGCAGTCTCGTTATCGACAAATACTTCCACCATATCCGGCGCCGCTAAATTCTCCAGTGCCTTTTTCGTCTTAACCACTGGAAGAGGACAAGCGTCCCCTATTGCATTTACTGTTATCATACTTTCACACTCCTTTGTCTTTACTTATACCTAACGGGTATATCATAACCCACTCCCTTCGGGATGGCGAGCTTCGCCCGACAAGGTATACCCAAAGGGCATCCCGTATTTTACTCCCTTTGGGACGGCGAGCTTCGCCCGACAAGGTATAGATATATTTGAACTCCATAAAACCAGTTATCTGCGTTCCCTTAATTTCTTCAATATCACCATAACATTCGGCTGCGTTGGAGTAAATTTAATACCACGTTTCAACATTCCTATAATTTTTCTTGCTTTTCGCTCAATCTCTTTAGCAGTATGCTCACTAGTAAGTATCAGATGATTTCCTGATTTCTTCATTTGTATATCCTCATTATGAAAAAGTCCCCCGCCTTGCGGCGAAGGACTATACTTTCAACCCGACCATTTATATACCACATATCGGTCAGTGGTAAACTTTCTTTGTACCTACATTCTAGCAAGCACAAAGAAGAAAGTCAATAGGGCCTTCTCTCTAAAATCATATACAGAATATGCGTAATTATGCATATTTTCATACATCAAATAATAAAAACGATTATTATCAATATAGTTTATTTAAGACACAAATCCAATCTCTTTATTTTAAATATATCGCTCTTATAATAAATCACAAGTTTATTATTCTCAGACCTATTTAGCCATTGAACTATCTCTTTCCACCACATTTTATCTATTTGCCCAAAAACGAAGGTATAAGGACGGCCATCACCTTCCCTTGTGCTTCTCTTTCCTTTTCTGCTGTTTTAGTTCAAACTGCCGCTGTTTCTCTGCCTCCCGTTGTTCTCGGCTCAAAGTCTTACGTTCAATTTTGAACTGTTCCTGCTGCAATTTCAAAGCCTGTTGTGATTTTGTGCTTATTCCTATGTTCTGTACCTGTTTTCGCACTTCTCGCTGTATCCGTTTCGGATTACGCACAGTCTCTTTTACATCAGTTGCCACAGCCGAACTAAATCTCAGCCGATAGTAATTTTTCAAGACAAATTCATACACTTCATAGTCTTTTGGTTCCGCACCAAATGTAACCTTGCATACAGATAGTTTTTCCTCCGATATACATTCAAAAACACCTACCCAAAATGGTCCCTCAAAAAATACTGTCAATCTGCCTGATACTTTGTCCATGACAATTCCTCCTTAAAAATGATTGTAATGAACAAAGAACGGACGACCCTAAGGAGGGAGGGTTACTTACACCAGACGGTGCGGCCGGGCTACCTACCGGCTCTGTAAGAGCGCACCTCTTACGTTGCGTTTTTATCTTTGCTCTTTGACTTTACCACATTATCGGCTTATTATCCACAAGAACCGAACCAAGAAAGTAATTTTTTCATCTCTCCCCTCTATCTAAAATCTTCCAGCCTTTCCTCCAGACCTCTATTTGTATTTCCTCGGATCTGTACTTCTACTATTGAAAAAGCAGGCAGTATATGAGATTATATATGCAGATTTTGAAGATTTCAGTAATGAGAAAGGATACATAAGATGTGGATTGCAGATAAATGGAAAGATTATGAAGTCATTGACTGTTCCAGAGGAGAAAAGCTGGAACGATGGGGCAGCTATCTTTTAGTGCGTCCGGATCCCCAGGTTATATGGGATACTCCCCGAACAGACACCGGATGGAAAAAGAAAAACGGACATTACCACCGCAGTAAAAAAGGAGGCGGTGAATGGGAATTCTTTGATTTGCCCAAGCAATGGCAGATACAGTATGGCCCTCTTACTTTTAATCTAAAGCCCTTCAATTTTAAACATACAGGGCTCTTCCCAGAACAGGCAGCCAACTGGGATTGGTTTTCTGAAAAAATACGAAATGCAGGCCGTCCGGTAAAAGTGCTCAATCTGTTTGCCTACACGGGCGGCGCAACGCTTGCAGCCGCAGCCGCAGGAGCGCAGGTTACACACGTGGACGCCTCCAAGGGAATGGTCACCTGGGCGAAAGAAAACGCTGTATCATCTGGATTAAAAGACGCCCCTATCCGCTGGCTTGTGGACGACTGTGTGAAATTTGTAGAACGAGAAATCCGGCGCGGCAATACCTATGACGCTATTATCATGGATCCTCCCTCCTATGGAAGAGGCCCCAAAGGGGAAATCTGGAAGATTGAAGATATGGTACATCCATTCATCAGACTATGTACACAAATTTTATCTAAGGACGCCCTGTTTTTTCTTGTAAATTCTTATACAACCGGACTTGCTCCGGCTGTCTTAACCTACTTGATTGCAACTGAATTAAACCCCTGGCAGGGACATGTCGTTTCTGAAGAAATCGGACTTCCGGTCAAAAACAGCGGTCTGGTTCTTCCCTGCGGTGCTTCCGGCAGATGGGAACGTTAATTTTCTTTTTCGGATTCAGGTATTTTATCGCACCTGAATCCGACTTAAAATTTCTCCGATCGGTGCAGAAATCGTAAGGTGAGCCCTTACACTTTTTGCTGTCTCTGACTTGTTAATCACAATAAGATGTCTCCCCCTAAAGTAATCAATAAAGCCTGCTGCCGGATAGACCACCAATGATGTGCCGCCGATAATCAGCGTATCCGCCTCTGTAATTGCCCGAACAGCTTTTTCTATCACTGTTTGATCCAGTGCTTCTTCATAGAGCACTACGTCCGGCTTCACCAGACCTGAACAGGTACATCTTGGCACTCCAGAGGACGCTTTTACATAAGCCGCATCATAAAACTTTCCACACCGCATACAGTAATTGCGGTGAATACTTCCATGCAGTTCATAGACAATTTTGCTGCCTGCCGCCTGATGCAGGCCGTCAATATTCTGGGTAATTACGGCCTTTAATTTTCCCGCTGCTTCTAGCTTGGCAAGCTTTTTATGTGCGGGATTCGGCTTTGCATCCAGTATCATCATCTTTTCTTTATAAAATTCATAAAAGCTTTCCGGATGCTTCATAAAAAATGTGTGACTTACCACCTCTTCAGGAGTATATTTATACGCCTGATGATAAATCCCCTCTGCACTTCTGAAATCCGGTATATTGCTCTCTGTCGATACGCCGGCGCCTCCAAAAAACACAAGATTCCTGCTCTCATCAATCATCTTTTGAAGCTGTTCTACTTCTTGCTCATACATTCTTTATTCCTCCCTCCAGGAAAAATCTGTTCTGTGTGACCGTAACCGGCATTTTCTCCACTGTCCAAAGTCCACAGACTATACTGAACGGTGTTATCAATTTGTTATCAAATTTCAGTTATCAGTCAAAGATTCTCGTGATATCCTGATAACGATTGCCCACACGATAGATCTCTACATACTCGTTGCCTGCCTTGTAGATAATCACATAATCTTCCCATATCGCATATTTATAGTCTGTCCGAAAACTGACTCGTTTGGAAAGATCTGAGCCCATTCCTGGAAACATCTGAAGATTCTCAAATTTACCGTAAATTTCCTTTATGATTTTTGCCGCATATTCCTCGTTGTCTTCAGCAATGTAATCTCGAATATTCTTCAGATCCTTTGCAACAATCGGGTTAATCCGCAATTTTAACATCTTATTCCCCCACAAGTGCTTTCAGTTCGTCCAAATCCAGCCATCCTTCGCCGTCTCTAACTGCTTCTTCGGCTTCCTGCAGCTTCATCAAAAGCTTCTTTTCCGCACGATCACGTTCATAATCTTCAAAATCCATAACCACGAAACGTCCTCTTCCATTCTTGGTAAGATATACAGGTTCACCTTTGCGGCAATTCTTCAGGACTTCGTTATAATTTCTCAAATCAGATACTGGTAAAATACTTGCCATATTCTTTCAGCTCCTTCCTTGATTTTATATTTTTTCTGCTACTTATATTATACGCAAAAAGCTGTAAAATTCAACGTAAGTTTTTACAGCTTTTATCTACCTTTATATTTTTTGAGCATTTATCAATTTAAAAAGCTCAAATTTTCACCACAAAATCTCTATTTGTAATCCTTCATTAATAGAAACTTTTTCTCCTATTTTAATTTTCTTAATGGTGCACACAGTACTTCATATACATATATAATCGCCAGAACTGTTGTCTAACTCCCCTTAAAAATAAAAAAGATATAACAAAGAACAACGGCAATTTTTCAAATCAGCACGTCTTTTTTACATTCCCTTTTTGTATATGTTTTTCCACAATTTTTTCCATCTGCTCCCACACTATGGCGGACGTCTCAGGAATCCGTCTGTTCCTCTTGTAGATCTGGGACTTATGTACTCCATGTTCCGCCCAGCTTTTCCCGTCAGACGCATCATTTAAAAGAAGTGGCTGAAAATTATCCAGAAGGTGTGCGAATTTTGCTTCCGGCGTCTCATACGCCTCAAATTCTTCCCACAGAGCGCGGAACATCTCTCCTTGATCCTCAGGGAGCATCCCGAAAATTCTGTCCGCGCCCTTTTCCTCCCTCTCTCTTTTTGACTGCGTGCCTTCTTCATCATAGGCGTACGTATCCCCTGCGTCGATTTCTACCAGGTCATGGATCAGTACCATGATTATCACTTTTGTAATATCTGCCTTTTCCTCCATATGTTCCTGCAAAAGAACTGCCGACAAAGCCAGATGCCACGAATGTTCTGCGTCATTTTCCTTTCTCGTTCCGTCTGCAAGATATGTCTGACGGAAAATATTCTTTACTTTGTCCACTTCCACAATAAATTCCATCTGCTGCTTTAATCTTTTAAGCGTTTCTTCTCTGTCTTTTCTCCGCTTCTCTTTCATTCATACTCTCCCCTTTTTATTTGATTTCCAGTTTAGCGACCTCCAGCATTCCTTCCATGCCAAATTCTTTTAAGACTGTCTCAATCCCTTCTTCTATCTCTGTACGGGAATACCCATGATTCTCCAGGAAGTCGTTTGTGTACTGATTGATATGATAATAAAATGCCAACGCCATCTCCAGATAGTCCTGTTCCTCCCTGTCTAGTTTTTCGTACAGCAGGTTTTCTGCCTCATTGATCTTTCCTGCATCTGCCAGCTTGCAGAGTTTTAAATAAAAATCTTCCCCGCTACGGTATTTATTCTCCATATCCAGCTCATAGAACGGCGTTTTTCTATGGAAGATAATCCGCGCTAATACCTCTGTCATTTCCTTAATCATCCGCATGACGTAATCCTGCTCATAACGCATCTTTTATCTCCTCTCCTTTTTTCGTCTACTGTTTTCTACCCTTTATGCGCTTCGTGCAAAATACTGAGCACTTGCCGGAGGGCATGCAGCTCTATCTGTCCTGGTGCAGACGTCTTCCCCAGGCTTCCGAAGGTTACCGCGCAGCCAAATGTTTCTCCGCTTATCCGGCTTATCATCCCTTCTTTTCCCATAGACATTGTAATCACCGGACAGGACAGACAACCCGCCGCTTCTGCCGTAGCCGCCAAAAGCTCCGTCACATCTTCTTTCCTGCGGGGCATAACAGCCAGCTTCGCTATGTCGGCTCCTGCCTCTTCCATTGCCTTGAGGCAAAGCAGCATTTCTTTTCGTGAAGGTGTCTTTTCAAAGTCATGGCTGGAGAGCACCGTTTTCACTCGGTTTTCTTTTGCAAGACTCATCAGCCTTTCTGATACCTCTTTCCCCATAAAATATTCAATATCTATAAGATCTGCATATCCACTCTTTATCATCTGACTGTTCAATGCACTATATTCTCGAACCGAAATCTCCTTTTCTCCGCCTTCTTTCTTTGTACGGAAGGTAAACAACAGCGGTTTTTCTTTTAAAATCTGTCTTACTTTTCCTGCCGTCTCGACTGCCCTGTTTTCGCACAGAATTTCCTCATACCAATCTGCACGCCACTCCACCATATCAGCCGGAGAATTTCTTGCTTCCTCCGCATATTTTATAATTTCTTCCTGTGTTTTTCCTACAACGGGAACGCAAATTTTAGGTATTCCGTTTCCAATTTCAATCTGTCTTACTCTGACCCCTTTCATATGTATCCTCCCAATCTTTTTTCTTCTTATATGTCAAAGAGGCTGTCTTGAAAACCTGCAATCGTTTCCAAGACAGCCTTTTTTGATTCTTATAAGTCGACGCGACCTGTTGCCTCTCCATTAATTACATAATATGCGGCAGATTCCTCTGGCTTTAGATAAATCTTAACATCCTTCATGTCACTGACTTTATTTTTCAGGACTTTCGTCCACACTTCTTTTACCTTCTGGAGAATCTCTTTATCTGTATATTCTTTTCCTGCAAACTGAAGGAACATCTCTGTCTTAAGCTCCACCTTCTTCGCGGCTTTTCTTACAGATGTCTTTTTCGCAGACACCGCCTTTTTTGACGCTGCTTTCTTTACTGTTGTTTTGTCTTCTGTTTTTTCCGCCGGCACCGGTTCCTTCAGCACAGCTGCCCTTGTCTCAATCGCCTTTGTCGTATCTTTCTTTGTCTCGATTGCCTTTACCGGTGTTTTCTCTTTTGAAGATGTTTTTCTTACTGCCATACTTGTTCCCTCCTGTAAAACGTCCAAGTATTTTCTTCTTAAAAATTCCAAGTCTTCCTGTTACAACCCTTATTGTAACTCATTTCATGCAAAACGTCAAAACCTTTCCGGCAGACGTCTACTTCTTTGACTTTGCTTCATAGCCTCGGAAAAACTCTGCCAGTCCCTCTAATGTCTTTAAAAGGATCGGAATCTCCTCCTCAGCCAGCTTCTCAATCACAGCATTCGTCATCTGCCTGTGAAATTCTGCGTGATGATGATATGCTTTTCTTCCTTTTTCTGTCAGTCTGACATACACCACTCTGCGATCCTGTTCACTTCTTTTTCGCAGCACATACTTTTTATTGACCAGACTGTTGACTGCCGTTGTAAGAGACCCTGCTGTAATCCCCAATTTCTTTGCGACTACGGACATCGTATTTTCTTCTCCCAGTCCGATTGCCTCTATAATATGCATATCATTGTTGGTAATATCTTTATATTCTTCTGTAATGATAGCTTCCTCCTCCCGTTTCCAAATCTCATTGAACAGGTGGACTAAAATATCATTGATTGTCTCATACGCATTCATGCAAGGCCCCTCCTTTCTGTACCTTATCGGGCAAAGCCCGCCCTCCCGCAGGGAATGTATTACGGTATGCCCTTTAGGGTATACCTTATCGGGCAAAGCCCGCCTTCCCGCAGGGAATGTATTGCGGTATGCCCTCTCGGGTATACTATACTACGGCAAACAGCGATTCTACTACTTCTTTTACCGTCTCTATTCGTCTGGCTTTCCATGCCTTCGCACCACAGAATACCAAACCGTTTTCTATATTTCCCTTCACTGCCTCAATCAGTCCGTCTGTAATACAGTACGGGATCGTCGCCGGACTACATTTTGCAAGGCAACCATGACATGGGCTGTGCGGGATCTGTTCTCCTTTTGCCACACGTTTCATAAATGGATTGAGTACGGCTCTGCCCGGCATCCCTACCGGACTTTTCACAATTGCAATGTCTTCTTTTTCTGCTTGTATATACGCCTCTTTATACCGAATATCTGCGTCACATTCTTCCGTCGTCACGAAACGGGTAGCTACTTGTACGCCGTCCACTCCTGTCTTAAGCGCCTCGTTTACATCCTCCCTGTCGTAAATTCCTCCTGCTACAACCACTGGAATATACGCTTTGTATTTTTCTCCATAGGAGCGTACTGTCTCTATCACTTTTCGAATCTCTTCCTTGTACTTTTCCGGAGTATATGTGTCAAGCTCTTCCTTGTGAAATCCCAGATGCCCTCCTGCCAAAGGGCCTTCGATCACGACTAAATCTGCCGTACGCTTAAATTTTCTGTCCCAGTATTTTAAAATAACCTTTGCAGATTTTTCCGTAGAAACAATAGGCGCAATCTTGGTACTGCTCCCTTTTGTCAGCGCCGGAAGCTCTGTCGGAAGCCCCGCCCCCGATATGATAATGTCCGCGCCTGCTTTGACCGCCGCTTTCACATGCTGGGCGTATTCTCTCAAGGCGACCATAATATTAAAACCAACGATTCCATCCGGAGACAGCTTTCTTGCCTTCTCCATTTCTTTCCCGATCGCTCTTAAGTTGGCTTCCTTCGTATTCTTATCAAAATCCGGCTCCCTATATCCTATCTGCGCGCTGGATATGATTCCGACGCCGCCTTCTCTTGCCACAGCGCCTGCAAGCCTTCCAAGACTTACTCCTACGCCCATGCCGCCCTGTATAAGCGGAAATCTGGTTGTTTTCTCTCCGATTTTTAACTGTTTCATGCTCTTCTTCCTTCCGCCCGCCTTCAAGCTGGCATTTTACATTCTCCGGAAGCGCTTATACCTGTCTTGTACAAGCTCCCTGCCGTCTATCTGCGTATATGTCTCCAGAAATCTGTCAAGCTCTTCTTCAAGCTCTAAGGTTACTTCTTGTATCGTGTCTGCTGTAAAATCCTCTGGCTCTGGAATGATTTTTTCAATCACTCCCAGTTCCTTTAAGTCCTGCGCCGTCAGCTTCATTACTTCAGCCGCCTCGCGCGCCCGTCCGCTGTCTTTCCATAAAATACTTGCAAAGCCCTCCGGAGACAGCACAGAATAGACGGCATTTTCCAGCATCCACACCTCGTCTGCCACTGCAAGTGCAAGCGCACCGCCGCTTCCGCCTTCTCCAATCACAATGGAGAGCACTGGAACTTTCAAAGCTGACAATTCAAACAAATTCCTTGCGATTGCCTCTCCTTGTCCTCTTTCCTCTGCTTCCAGCCCACAGAAAGCTCCCGGCGTATCTACGAAACAGAGCACCGGACGATGAAATTTTTCTGCCTGCTTCATCAGCCTGAGCGCTTTTCTGTACCCTTCCGGTGAAGGCATAGCAAAATTACGCTTTACGTTCTCTTTCGTTGTCTTTCCTTTTGCCTGTGTAATCACAGTCACTGGCATACCATGAAAACGGGCAATACCACCTATGACGGCCGGATCATCTTTATAGTAACGATCGCCATGTAATTCTATAAAATCCGTAAACAAACTGTCTATATAGTCTGCACCAACGGGACGCCCTTTCTTTCTGGAAATCTGTACTCTGTCCCAGGCACTTCTTGTATGGAGCTTTACGTGCCGCCTTCCTTCTTTCTTTGTCAGGCAGGTGTCTGTTGTCTTTGTTTTGTCCTTCTTACACAAAATTTCCCCTTTGCTGTGCAGGCGTACTATCTGTGAAAGAACCTGTTTCATATTTTCTCTTTCTACAATAGAATCTATAAAGCCATGCTCCAGTAAAAATTCAGAACGCTGAAAGCCCTTCGGAAGCTTTTCCCCTATCGTCTGTTCAATCACGCGCGGCCCTGCAAATCCTATCAGTGCTCCTGGTTCTGCCAAAATGATGTCTCCTAACATGGCGAAGCTTGCCGTCACGCCTCCGGTTGTAGGATCGGTCAGAACGGAAATATACAGTCCCCCTGCATCACTGTGCTTTTTCAACGCGGCCGAAGTCTTTGCCATCTGCATAAGAGAAATAATGCCCTCCTGCATTCTTGCACCGCCCGAACAGGCGAACAAAATAACAGGCAGTTGTTCTTCTGTCGCACGCTCTACCGCACGCGCAATCTTCTCTCCGACGATTTCTCCCATACTTGCCATCAGAAAACGTCCGTCACATACCCCCAGTACTGCCGGTATACCGTCGATTTTTACCTTTCCTGTCACAACCGCTTCATTCAATCCTGTAGATTGTCTTAATTTTTCTGCCTTCTCTTTATATCCTTTAAAGGACAAGGGATTTACAAATTCCATCTCCTTATCCCATTCTTCGAACGTTCCCTCGTCTGCTATCATCGCAACTCTTCTGTAAGCATGCACGCGGAAATACCCGCCGCATTTGGGGCAGATATAATATCCCTGCTTTACATCCTCTGCTATAATCGCCGCCCCACATTTATTGCATTTGCGCAGAAGACCTTCCGGCACTTCCGGACGCTCTTTCAATGCAATATAATTCTTTCTGCTCGTCTTTTTAAACATATTCTGCAATTTCATCAGACAATTCCTCCAAAGAGATTATTCTCCCTTTTCTTTTCCCATCTTCTCGATGAATTCTATGTCAATATCTCCACTCACAAAATCCGGATGATGCAGGATTTCATACTGATAGTCCACATTTGTGTCGATCCCTTCGATAATGACTTCTCCCAGGGCGCTTCTTAGCTTCATCACAGCTTCTTTTCTGTTTTTTGCATGTACGATCAGCTTCGCCAGCATAGAATCATAGTACGGCGGAACTGTATAACCACTGTAAATAGCGGCATCAATGCGCACGCCCTTTCCTCCTGGAAGATACATATCTGTAATCGTTCCCGGAGAAGGACGGAAATTTTTCTTCGGATTCTCCGCATTGATCCGACATTCGATAGCATGCCCTGTAATCTTGACATCCTCCTGAGTATAGCTTAACCTTCTGCCGTCTGCAATGCGTATCTGCTCCTTGATCAAATCAATTCCTGTCACCCACTCCGTCACAGGATGTTCTACCTGGATTCGCGTATTCATTTCCATAAAATAGAAATTTCCATTTTTCTCCAGAAGAAATTCAATCGTTCCTGCATTGACATAGTTTGCCGCCTTCGCCGCTTTGACCGCTGCTTCTCCCATTTTTTCCCTGAGCGTATCATTTAGCGCTATACACGGGGACTCTTCAATCATCTTTTGGTGATTTCTCTGAATGGAACAGTCCCTCTCTCCTAAATGAATCACATTTCCATATTTGTCAGCAAGAATTTGAAATTCAATATGTCTTGGGTGCTGTACGAAATGTTCGATATACATCGTTCCGTCGCCGAATGCGTTTACAGCTTCCTGCTGCGCCGTATGGAAACTGTTTGCAAATTCAGACGCATCCTTAGCGACACGCATTCCTTTGCCGCCTCCGCCAAGCGCTGCCTTTATAATCACCGGATACCCGATTTCTCCGGCAATTTTTTCTCCGCTTTCTGCTTCCATCACCGGTTCCTTGCTGCCCGGTATAACCGGAACCCCCGCGCTTTCCATTGTATTTCTGGCAACCGATTTATTTCCCAGACTGGCAATCACACTGGAATCCGGCCCGATAAAAATGATACCGCACTTTTCGCACAGCTGGGCGAATTTACTGTTTTCAGACAGGAAGCCGAAGCCCGGATGAATCGCATCTGCCCCAGAGACAAGAGTCGCGCTTATGATTCGTTCCATACTTAAGTAGCTGTCTGACGAGGGAGCCGGCCCGATACAGATCGCTTCGTCCGCAAGCTGGGTATGCAGCGCTTCTTTGTCCGCCTCTGAATAAACTGCCACCGTCTCAATCCCCATCTCACGACATGCCCGTATAATCCGAACCGCTATCTCTCCGCGGTTTGCAATCAATACTTTCTGAATCATGTTCTTACTCTCCTACCATAAATGTCAGTTCTGCGCTGACTACCACTTTTCCATCCACAGTGGCAACCGCCTCTCCGACTCCGACAGGCCCTTTTTGTTTTATGATCCTGGTCTCAAGCTTTAACTTATCTCCCGGAAATACCATCCCTTTAAAACGGCATTTCTGTACTCCGCCGAAAAAGGCAATTTTCCCTTTATTTTCCGGAACACTTAAAATTGCCACCGCCCCTGTCTGGGCAAGCGCTTCTAAGATTAAGACGCCCGGCATAACCGCCTTTTGCGGAAAATGTCCTTTGAAGAAATCTTCTCTGTATGTGACACATTTATATCCTACAGCGTACTGCCCAGGCTCGTAGTCCTCAATGGCATCCAGAAGCAAAAATGGATGTCTGTGTGGAATAATTTCCTGAATCTGTTCTATATTCAAACTGTTCATCTATCGCACCTTTCCTTTCTAACGAATCACAAATAGGGGCTGCCCATATTCCACTGCTTCTCCGTTCTTTACAAGGATTTCACAGATTTCCCCAGAAAATTCACTTTCAATCTCGTTCATCAGCTTCATTGCCTCCACAATCGCCAGAACCTGCCCTTCCTTTACAGTATCTCCCACCTCTACATAGGCTTTCGCGTCCTCAGCAGGCGCCGCATAGAAAGTTCCAACCAAAGGGGATTTTACTATATTGCCTTCTGTCTTTGTATTATCTGCTTCCTCTCTCTTGCCTGTCTCCGGCGTCAAAGCTGCTGCCGGAGCTGTCTGTGCAAAGAAGGTGTCCGTACCGCAGGAGGCAAGATCCGCCTGTCCCTGCATCGGTACGCCTGACGCCATCTGAGGGAGAATCTGCTGGATTTTCACTTCTTTTTCCTGTTTCTTTAAGCAGACCTTTTCATTCTCTTTTTCATATTTTAGTTCTGTCAGTTCTGATTTTGACACAGCCTCTACCAACTGTAACAACTCTTCAAATTTCATTTTCTATTTCTACCCTTCATATTTCTTCAACAATAAGGTTGCATTGTGCCCGCCGAATCCTAGAGAATTCGTCAAAACATAGTTGATTTCTTTCTCAACCGGAGCCCCCAGCGCATAATTCAAATCACATTCCTCATCTGTCTGTACCGTTCCCATCGTCTGATGGATAAACCCATCCTCAATGCTCTTGACACACACAACAAATTCCACACCGCCTGCCGCGCCAAGCAAATGCCCAATCATAGACTTCGTGGAGTTAATAACAACCCCTTTTGCCGCTTCCCCAAGTGCATATTTAATTGCTCTTGTCTCAAACAGATCATTGTGGTGCGTACTAGTTCCATGCGCATTGATATAGTCAATCTGTTCCGGCTTCACTTGCGCTTCCTGCATGGCAAGCTTCATTGCCATACCTGCGCCTTCCCCATTCTCTTCCGGAGAGGTGATATGGTAAGCGTCCGCAGTCGCACCGTAGCCGACAAGCTCTGCATAAATTTTCGCGCCTCGCCTCTTCGCATGTTCCAATTCCTCTAATACAACAATTCCAGCGCCTTCTCCCATGACAAATCCGTCTCTGTCCTTGTCAAACGGGATGGAAGCACGCATTGGATCCGCAGAGGTGGAAAGCGCCGTCAGTCCGGTAAAACCTGCCACTCCAGTTGGACAGATGCTACTCTCTGTACCGCCCGCAACCATCACATCCGCGTCCCCATACTGAATCGCGCGGAACGCATCTCCGATACAGTGTGTCCCGGAAGCGCAGGCTGTCACGACATTTGTGCATTTTCCTTTTAGCCCAAGCTGAATCGATACATTCCCTGCCGCCATATTGGAAATCATCAAAGGCACCATCAGAGGATTCACCCGACTGGGGCCTTTTTCTACAATCTTTGTATAATTTGTCTCTACTGCCTGCAGACTTCCAATTCCAGAGCCTACAATCACTCCTGTACGGTACGCATCTTCTTTGCTCATGTCCAGTCCCGCGTCCTCAAACGCCTCCTTCGCCGCAGCAACCGCATACTGTGAAAACAGCTCCATACGTTTCGCCGCTTTGAAATCCATGCGTTCTTTTGCAACAAATCCCTTTACTTCCGCCGCAATCTGTACCTTATAGTCTGAAACATCAAATTTTGTGATCGGGCCAATTCCAACTTTCCCTTCTCTGATTCCGTTCCAGAATTCTTCTACTGTATTTCCAATCGGCGTTACCGCCCCAAGTCCGGTTACTACAACTCTTCTTTTCATACCTCTTCTCCTTCTACATTGCCATTCCGCCGTCTACATTTATTACCTGTCCGGTGATATATCTTGCTTCATCGGAAGCGAGGAAAGCAACTGCCTCCGCGATGTCTTCCGGTTCTCCAAATTTCCCAAGAGGAATCTGTGCACACGCCGTATCTTTTACCTTATCTGAGAGCACTGCTGTCATCTCCGTACGAATAAATCCCGGTGCCACTGCATTGACCGTAATCCCTCTGGAGGCAAATTCTCTTGCCGCTGACTTTGTCAGCCCAATAATCCCTGCCTTAGATGCGGAATAGTTCGCCTGCCCTGCATTTCCAAGAACGCCGGAAACCGACGCCATATTGATAATGCGTCCACTTCTTTGCTTTATCATCTGCCTTGCCGCAAAACGAATACAGTTGAAAGTTCCTTTTAAGTTTGTATCAAGTACCGCATCATAGTCTTCCTCGGACATTTTCATCAAAAGGCCGTCACGTGTGATTCCGGCATTATTTACCAGAATATCGATTCTTCCATACTGTTTTACAATCTCTCCCAAAAAGGCTTCACAGGAAGAAAACTCTGCTACATTACACTGGTAGATTTCTGCTTTCCCACCGTCTGCTTCGATCTCTTGCTTCACCTCTTCTGCTCGTTCTTTCGAACCATTATAGTTGATAATTACAAGCGCTCCCTGCGCAGCCAGCTTCTTCGCCACCGCTTTGCCAATTCCTCTGGAAGCCCCTGTTACAACTGCTACTTTGTCATTTAACATAGCTCCTGCACCACCTTTTCTACATCCTCCATGCAACTGACATTTCGGACTTTTACCTCTTTGTTAATCTTCTTCATAAATCCTGCAAGTGTACGTCCCGGGCCGATTTCCACAAAGGTATCCACTCCGTCTTCTATCATGCGTTCCATACTCTGCTGCCAGCGTACGGATGAGGCTACCTGCCTGGAAAGCAGTTCTTTTGTCTGGCTGCTGTCTGTTATATATTCTGCTGTCACATTGGTTACATAAGGAATCGCAAGTGGCTTTAACTCTACCTCTTCTAACACCTTTTGAAGCTCTTCTCCTGCTTTTTGAAGCATCGGAGAATGGAACGGGCCACTGACATTCAAAATCATAACCCGTCTTGCTCCGGCGTCTTTCAGTGCTTTCGCTGCTTTATCCACTGCCTCTGTCCATCCAGTAATTACAATCTGTCCCGGGCAGTTATAATTTGCCACAGTCACACCGTCTATTTTCCCAACAATTTCTTCTACCGCTTCATTCTCCATGCCCAGCACTGCCGCCATAGCGCCCTTTCCTTTCGGAACGGCTGTTTCCATTAAGATTCCTCTTTTTCTCACTGTCTTAATTGCGTCTTCTGTGCTCATTGCGCCCGCAGATGCAACCGCACAATACTCGCCAAGGCTTAATCCGGCCGTCACGTCCGGCTTTAGCCCTTTTTCTTCCAACACCTTTTCCATTGCCATACAGACCGTCACAAGCGCCGCCTGTGTATATTCCGTCTGATCCAACTTCTCATTTTCTTCAAAGCACAAGGCTTTCATATCTATATCCAGCAATTCGGACGCTCTGTCAATGATCCTTCTTGCTGTTTCACTCTGTTCATAAAAATCCTTTCCCATTCCCGCCTTCTGCGCTCCTTGTCCGGGAAAGATAAATGCTATTTTACTCATAGAAGCCCTTTCCTCCAATTAAATCGTCTGTTTCCCTCACTAGTTTCTGGATCAGTTCCTGGCAGGTCAGCTCTTCTTTTACCATTCCCGCAATCTGTCCTGCCATCACGCTTCCATTCTGGACATCTCCCTCTACAACGGCCTTCCTAAGTCCACCTAAGGTCAGAAGCTCCAGTTCTTCAAAAGTCGCGCCTTCCTTTTCTTTCTCCAGATATACCTTTGTCATCTGGTTTCGAAGGGCCCGAACCGGATGTCCCGTCGTTCTGCCTGTCACTCTGGAGTCAATGTCTCGCGCTTTGATAATGCATTTCTTATAATTTTCATGTACCTGAGATTCTTTCGCCACTACAAAATGCGTCCCCATCTGCACGCCCTGCGCGCCCAGCATGAACGCTGCGGCCATTCCTCTGCCGTCTGCGATACCTCCTGCCGCAATCACCGGAATTTTTACCGCATCCACAACCTGGGGAACTAAAACCATTGTCGTATTCTCTCCAATATGCCCCCCTGCTTCTGTTCCTTCCGCTATGACCGCGTCAGCACCACTTCTTTCCATACGTTTTGCCAGTGCTACAGAAGCTACAACAGGAATGACTTTCACTCCCGCCTCTTTCCACATCTTCATATATTTCTCCGGAGAGCCGGCGCCAGTAGTAACTACCTTGACCCCTTCCTCCACAATCACTTTCGCCACATCGTCCGCATAAGGACTCATCAGCATAATATTTACGCCAAACGGTTTCTCTGTAAGTTTCTTTGCTTCTCTTATCTGTTCCCGCACCCAGTCCGCCGGTGCGCTCGCCGCGCCAATCAGTCCAAGCCCGCCTGCCTGGGATACGGCGGCTGCAAGATGATATTCAGCAACCCATGCCATTCCGCCCTGTATGATTGGGTATTCAATTCCTAATAGTTCGGTTACTTTTGTTTTCATGCTGACAACCTTCCTCTTCTCTTTTTTAGCAGCGGCGGGGGAAATCCCCCGCCAGCTTTTGCCTTGTCATAATTTATTTATGAGCTTCCAGATATTTTACAACATCTCCGACCGTTGCAATCTTTTCCAAATCCTCTGATGGGATTTCTACTTCAAATTCTTCTTCAAACGCCATAACCATTTCAAATAAATCTAAGGAATCTGCGCCTAAATCATCCTTAAAAGAAGTCTCCTCTGTGATAGTTGCTGCGTCTGCTCCTAAAGATTCTGCTACAATTTCTTTGATTTTCTCTAACATTTTTTCATTTCCTTTCTTTTATTTCTTCTTTCAATCTTTGTATGCCGTTTTGCAAGGCTACTCTTTCTTTGCTATGCTTCCGGCATCCTATATTGTAATCCGGCAACGCCGGTAATTACCTTTTTTCACTTTCTACCGTAACGGTTCAGCCATACAGTGTGCGGGAAGCATAAAACATGCTTGCATGTTTTTGCGAGCGTACATCTGTATGAGCTTAAGCGCCCATCAATGAGTAAAACGGTGGCGGTAGCCACGATAAGCACGCAGTGCGGTTTTACGAATGGCGCGGGCTGAACCGTTACTTTCTACCATTCCAGAAGAGCTGCTCCCCAGGAAAGCCCTGCCCCGAATCCGGCAAGAATGATCTTCTGTCCCTTTACAAATTTCCCTTTACGATTCATTTCGTCTAAGAGAATCGGAATACTTGCGGAGGATGTATTTCCATATTCCTCCAGATTCATAGGAAACTTCTCTATATCTGTCTTCAGACGTTTCGCCACTGCTTCTACAATTCGTCTGTTTGCCTGGTGCAAAATAAAATAATCAATATCGTCTGCCTTAAGACCTGCTTCTTCTAACACCTCTTTCACTGCTTTTGGAACCTTTTTCACAGCGAACTTAAACACGCTCTGCCCGTCCATCTGCATATAGGCCTGTAAATCCCGCGTCCTTGCAGGGCTCCCCTTTCTATGCCTGCTCAGGCAGGTAAGCGCTTCTCCTTTTTTGCCGTCTGAATGACTCACGCTGGGAAGCAACTTTCCTTTTTCCGCTTTTAACACTGCGGCCCCAGCTCCATCACCAAATAAAATACAGGTACTT
Organism: Mediterraneibacter flintii; assembly: GCF_055387595.1. NCBI lineage: Bacteria > Bacillati > Bacillota > Clostridia > Lachnospirales > Lachnospiraceae > Mediterraneibacter > Mediterraneibacter flintii. The sequence continues at coordinate 1,005,288 of NZ_AP031405.1, read as the reverse complement.
CTGTCTTTCCAGTTTACCAGATTCGACAGGCTTTCTGAACCGATGACCAGCACCGTCTTTGCCATGCCTGCCGCGATATATGCCTGTGCGGTATTATATCCAAAGAGAAAGCCCGCGCACGCTGCATTGATGTCAAACGCCGCCGCATTTACTGCCTTTATATTTTTCTGTACTTCACATGCCGTACAGGGAAGTATCACTTCGGAAGAAATCGTAGAGACTAAAATCAAATCAACCTCCTCCGCTGCAATGCCGCTTTGTTCCAGCGCTTTTTGGGCCGCCTCAGTCGCCATAGAAACCGTTGTTTCTTCCTTGATAATACGCCGTCTTGCCACTCCGGTTCGTTCCCGTATCCAAGTATCATTCGTATCTACTATCTTTGCCAGATCGTCGTTGCTCACTATTCGTTTTGGCAGGCTGGAGCCTGTTCCATATATTTTTCCAATCATATACATTCTCCATATTAACTAGCTGCTTTTACAGCTTAATACTTTGATTCTAAAATACTTTGACTTTCAAAGTATATCACAAAAAAAAGAAAAGTCAAGAAGAAAATCCCCTGAAGGGCACACCGTCTTTTGAAGGACTTTACTCCTTCAAAAGACTGCCTACTTTTTCTAAAATCTCTGTATACTTTATTTTGCGATAGTCTGTCGCATCTATTTCTATGAGAGCCCCCAGCTCAAATGTATCATATCCTCTTGTCATACAGCGTTCTCTGAAAATATCATGCGTTACGATGCAATCCGCCTTGCTTCTATCTTCCATTTCATCTCCCAGATGATACTTGCTCACCAGATGCCCTAAATGTCTGGACGGATCCAGATCGCGACTTCTGGAACGCTCATACAGTATATCTATATCTCCGGTAAGACGGATCGTGATCATCTGATACTTGTTTTTTTCTGCCAAATCTGCTAGTCTTCCTTTTTGTTTTTCACTAAACGGATAATCCGAAATCAGCATCCTCCCCTCCTGCATTTTTTCATCTACCGCCTTATAATACTTTTCCCAGCTTAACATTTCCAGCTTTGTCTTTTCTTCCATGTTGTCAAATCCGTATTCGTCCCATAGTGCCTCTTTCATATCGTCCTGGGAAATCACTTGAAACTGAGGATACTTCTCCAAAATCTGCTTACACAGATAAGACTTTCCGGTGGCAGGATAGCCGGCAAGCAGAATCATTGTCTCTTTCATTTTATCTTCTCCCTTACGCTCAGGAAGGGGCGCCGGCTCCACCGGACACCCCTCCCCTTTTTATTCTCTGCTTTTTACGCTTTATAGCTTAAATAAAGATGCTTTCTCTTTTACAATCTCTTTGATTCTGTCATTTGCAGGCCCTAAGAGCTTCCGCAGTGATGTCAGCGGTGTCACGTCCTCGGCCGTAAAGGTTCTGCTTACTACCTCTATATAGGATTTATTCAGCTCTGTCCCTACATTGATTTTCTTCATTCCTTCACGCACGCACCGTCTCATATCTTCATCCGACACACCTGTGCCTCCATGAAGTACAAGCCCTGTATCTCCCAGCTTCGCCTTCAATTCCGCAAGCAGTTCATAGTTAATCTTCGCTTTCGACTTATACTGTCCATGTGTCGTGCCTATAGAGACTGCCAGTGCGTCAACGCCTGTCTCTGAAGCAAAGCGCAGTGCGTCCTCTGGTCTGGTATACATAGCGGCGTCCTTCGCCACAACCACGCCTTCCTCTGCGCCGCCGATAGAGCCTACCTCTCCTTCTACGGACACACCGTGTGCATGTGCGTACGCCACCACCTCTTTTGTATTTTTTATGTTTTCTTCCAGTGGCAGAGAGGAGCCGTCATACATGACAGAGGAATACCCGCAGTTGATCGCTCTTTTCAGCGCTTCTATGTCTTTACAATGATCCATGTGGAGCGCCACACTGACAGAGGATGTTTCCGCCAGTGCTTTTACCGCCGCGATCAGTGGTTCAAAGCCGATATATTCCGCCGTCCCCAATGAGGTCTGCAAAATGACCGGAACATTTAATTCCTCCGCCCCCTTTATCATGGAAGGCAGCATTTCAAAACAATGTACATTAAATGCCCCTACTGCCCCTCTTCCTTCGTTTTCTTTAAATAGATCCACCAAATTTTTATACATGAAAAGCCTCCCTGATTTCTTGTTCTATAGCCGAGATACCCTTTTTATAAGCTCTGTAATTTGCTCTTTTTTTGTTGCTTTACGCAGTTCTTTTAAGATTTCTTCATCACTGATCATAATATTAAATTGTCGCAAGGCTTCTAAATGGGATGTATTATCCGTTGTACAGAAAACAAATACGAACTCTACAGGATCATTAAATTTATTTCCAAATCGAACAGGTTTTTTTAGCCTTAAAATTGACATTCCAATTCGGTTCACATGATTGAAGGATCTTGCATGTGGAAGTGCAATTCCCTTTGAAATCACCACGTATTCCCGTTTTTCCTCCAGGGTATCCATAATATCATCTATATATTCTTTTTTTATATATCCATTTTTCATAAGGATACTGCCGGAAGCCTCCACTGCTTCCCGCCAGTTATCACAGCCATACTCAATGACTATATTTTCTGGCCTTATAATATCTTCTAAAAGCGGTCTTTCAAAATTTCTATGGTACTCTCTGAACCCTAAAATATCTAACAGACTGTCGTAAAGTGCTTTATAATTTGTAATCTGGCAGTTGTCCGTTACAGCATCCATGATCTTCGCCAACAAATTATAGTCTATCACTCTAGTGGGAAGATATTGTTTCAACAGCCTGATATCCTCGGGGGTAAGCGTAGGACTCACCTTTATATACGATTTGGTATCCAGTGGAATCGTACTTATAATTAATATCTCTTCCTCTATATGTTTTGTATATTCTTCCAATTGGTTATATGGAATAATATCTACCACATTTACCTCAAAGATAGCATTTAGCCGGTAATTTAGTAATCTAGAAGTAATTTGACCAGAAGCACATACAATAAGAACCTCTTTTTTGTCCGCCACCAGAGGTCTGTATCTTTGTAACGCCTCTACAAATATAGATGCAATATGATTCAGCCAGTTTTCGTTCAGACAAATTCCAATTCCCTTTTCTAAAACTGGAAGAGATGCTCTTACAACAGGCAATATATCTGGACACAGCTTCAATACATAAGAATGAACATCCTCATTAAATTCCAATGGATGTCTGTCTTTGTTCAAAATCGTACATATATCTGTGTTTAGCGTATCTATCAATATTTTATCCTTGATGAAATCGACTTCCAGACTTTTCCCCACACTATCGATAAAATCTAGCATTACAACCTGCTTATCTATATAATTGATATTTTTATATGCGAGATTTCCGTCGCACAATATACTATTGAGCATTTTGCCCGCATAATATTTATCAAAACTTGAAAGAAAAAGACCTGACGTTGTTTCTATATCACAGATAATCATTTTTAATATTTCTCTGTTTTTCTGATCTTCTGCTTCTACAGGCGCCCCGCCTTCATACCTGCCATATTCTTTTATGCGGAGCAGCATAACAGAAATACTCGAAAAGAGATATAGATAGATATGATCTGGAAATATTCTGTTTGTCCTACATTCTATCTTTTTAATGCAAAAATCTACACTGGCATAGTGAATATCTTTGAAAATATAATCTAGTGAACTAACTTCTTTCCTGTTCTTTTTATTACTGCCGTTCTTAATACTTCTCAGCACTTCCTCTATTTTGACATATTTCTGCATGAAGTCTACGACAGAATCCCGTATGTCCTCCTCTTTTCCCTTCAATTTCATGCCATAATGCGCAACTGTTTGAATTTCTGCACTTTCGAATGGATAATGCCGTTTTATCTTATTTAGATCATTCATAACTGTACTTCTGGAAACAAAGAGTTCATCCGCAAGTTTTTGTGTTGTTATATATTCATCCGTCGTAAGTAAACGATAAAAGATCGTAAACATTCTTTCTTCCTGGGATAGTATTCTTCCATACGCTCCACTTTCCTCAAGAAGCTTAAGCACCTGGCATCGTTCCGCTTTGTTCCCCGCAAACCCGATTCCTGATTTATTTTTTCTTATCAGACAGGGGAAGCCGTTGCACTTTAAGAAATAATCTATTTCATCTAACTCATACCGCACAGCACGGGAACTGATGCTTAACTCATCGGCCAAATCCGTCAGTGAAAATGCTGTTTTCCCTTCCAACAGCCGCTTTAAAATATAGATTCCTCTGTTTTTCAGCATAGGCTCCCCCTTTTCTCTAAACCGGAGACAGTATCGCTTCTACTGATTCTGCAATACTATGTACATAAAATAAATGAAGCGCTTCTACGATCATTGCATGCCTGCTGTTTACCGGAAGCCATATATCTGCAATACTTTTTAACTTTCCGCCATCCGCATCTGTAAATACAGCCGTTTTTATCCCGCTTTCCTTTGCCGCTTTGACAGCGCGAATAATATTCTCCGAATTTCCGCTTGTGCTGAACGCCCACAAAATATCTCCTGATTTACCCAGCGCTTTTACCTGCTTAGAAAACACATACTCATATCCATAGTCATTTGTCAGTGCTGTCAATACCGAAATGTCTGCTGTTAAAGCAATGGCCGGATATCCTGTTCTCTCCCAGTTCCTCATGTGTCCAATAAAATCATTTGTGATATGTGACGCTGTCGAAGCACTTCCTCCGTTTCCACACAACAACACTTTGTTGCCATTTTCTATCGTTTCTTTTGTAGCCTTTATACATTCATACGCCGGCAAAAAATATGTGTCATCCGCCGTATTCATACTTTCTCTTAGTCTTTCGAAATTGTCTCTGAAAATATCTTCTTTCACTTTTATGCCTCCGTCTTTCCTTATTTTACGCAACTCCCAGCAGATGTGCGATTCCATAGAAGATTAAACCGATGATAGAAAAATCTGTATCCGCAAATGTAGTTCCCGCAAACCCAAGAGCTGCAAATGCCGGGAACAGCAGCGAACAAAGCATATTGTTTAAAACACCTGTTAAAAGAGAGCCAATAACAGCACCTCTTCTTCCTCCGGTCGCATTTGCGAATATCGCTGCTGTACCTCCCATAAAAAAGCTGTGCAGCAAAGTTGGTATAATTACAGTCATTCCTGTTGCCAGACAGATTCCAAAAGCAATAAACTGTCCGATCGTATAACCTATAAAGCCTACCATAATCGCGTTTGGGGCAAAGGTGAAAACAGTTGGGCAGTCCAGCGCTGGTATAGCATTGGGCACGATTCTTTCCGCAATTCCTTTAAAGGCAGGAACCAGTTCCGCTAAAATCATACGGACACCAAGCAAGATAACAGAAACACCTGCACTAAAAATAAATCCCTGCATAAGTGCCCATACTACCATGTGGGTTGTTCCCGCATAATTCGCTACAAACTCACTGCCTGCAAAAGCACAGCAAATAATTTCAATGATAAATACACCAATTCCCATCAATATGACAGGTTCTTTAAAAAATCCCATCCACTTGGGAAGCTCCATCTTTTCTGTAGATGTCTCCTCCGGATTTTTTCCAAAAATCTTGCCTATAAACCCGGAAAAAATATAACCGGTTGTAGCCCAGTGTCCTAATGCAAATGTCTCTCCTCCAGTAATTTTACGTACAAACGGCATAGAAATAGCTGGTGTCAGAACGCTCATAATGCCTACCACGATTGCTCCAATTGCAATAACACCGGCTGTCGGCAGGCCAAACATGGAAAGCATAACCGCTGTTAACGCCGCCATAATAATCGTATGATGTCCACTTAAGAATATATATTTGAATTTTGTAAAACGTGCTAAAAGGATATTAATAATCAATCCAAAAAACGCGATAAACGCCATTTTTGTTCCATATTGTTCGGATGCCATCGCCGTTATCGCTTCATTTACAGGGATAACCCCTTGAATATGAAAGGCTTCCATCATAATTTCATTTAATGGATCCAGCATACCTGTGATAATATTTGAGCCTTGCCCCATAATCAGAAATCCTAAAAATGTTTTCAAAGTACCTGTCATTGTTCGTTCTACAGATGCTCTCTGCGCTACAAGTCCGATAAAACTTATTAATGCTACAAGCACAGCTGCCTGGCTTATTACAGATGTCAAAATACTGATAATTGTATTCATCATTTCCTCCTCTTGTATACTCAATATATGTTCATATGAATTTCTCTCTTCCCACTTAACAGAAATAAAATTTTATGCTACACTACCGTTGGAGCTATTCCCTCTTTTGTGGCGAAAATAATTGCTTGTCCAGAGCCTTTTCTTTCATCACATAGGGAGGGGATTCCTCTGTTATCTATCCAGTATTTTTTTTAATTCTGCTTCTATGTATGCAATATCTGTATAATTTACCACTTCTACCATAGGTACATTCATATCTGCGAGTTCTTCACAAAATGAATGAGAAGATACAATCACATCTGGATTTGCTCCTCTGGCAGAACCAGTATCCGCTACCTCTACCTTCGCGTCTTTGACATCCAGTCTTTCCAACGCTTTTTCTACATTCATTCTTAAAATGAGACTGCTTCCAAGCCCCATCGCACATACACACACAATTTTCATTTTTGTGCACCTCCTTTTTTTATTTTTTAGCAAGTCTCTGTCAGTTATATTTATTCAATACATTTATGACCTCCTTTCTCTCTTTTGCCTGCATCACCTGACAAACACTGTCTTCATCACCCAGAAAATCTGCTAAAAGCTTTAAAGCGTCTATATGTGTATTATTATCAGTGGCCGCCAGGCAGATAACCAACTTTACCGGATTATTTGGTGATGTTATAAAATTGATAGGTTCCTTTAGTGTCATAAGACTCATTCCTACCTTGTTCACGCCGGCCTCACTCTTTGCATGCGGCACTGCCACTCCCGGCACCAGTACGAAATATCCGCCGTTTACTTCCCCATTCTCAATCATTGCCTCAATGTATGTATTTTCGGCTATGCCTTCATCTACAAGAATCTGTCCCGCTTTTTGTATCGCCTCCTTCCAGTCACTTGCCGCAATATTTGTTCTAATTGTTTTTTCATTTAAATACTCACTAAGCATTACCTTTCCTCCAACAGCTTATTTTATGAATTATTCATAGCCTATTTCTTTTCCGCGGAAATACATATGTACTTTTTGCACTATTTTTTGTTTTAAAACTATTTATAATTATCGTACTTTACAATTCTTTAAATGAAAACACCAATTTTCTTCCTATGTTTTTGTGACAAAATTTCTATCAATACATTATTAGACAAAAAATACAGCACCGTATTTGGCGCTGTATAGATAAAAACTCATTTTTCCCCTCTCCCTGCTCTTCTCACTTCTTCCAAGGTCGGAATAGCCGCCTGACTTCCTATCTTCTGCACAGAAAGCGCCGACGTGACAGAGCTCTGTTTCAGATTTTCAAGAAGGGGGAACTTCTTATAAAGCCCATATGCAAAAGCGCCATGGAAAATATCCCCTGCACCTGATGTATCGACTGCCTGCACTTGACAGGCAGGAAGACGACAGATTTCTCCCTCTTCATTCCGGTACAAAAGCCCCCGTTCTCCTAATGTGATGACTGCTATTTTCTGATTGATGGCTTCTATCTGTGCGAAAATTTCCTGACAGGCTTTCCAATCCTTTAGATTCATTGTTTTTCCTGTGTATTGTTCCGCAAAATCTTCTGAACAGACAAGGTAGTCCACCTTCTGCGCTACCCGAAAAGTCCCCTCTCTAAGCGTTCCCGCATCTGCTACCGACACAGCATTTGTATTTTCCTTAAGCATCTTCAGCGTAATATCCGGTTCATGTCCGTCACTTAGAATCACATCCGCCTTTTCCTTTGGAACTGTATACTGTATATCTGCTTTCACCCCTGGAAAATTAAAAATAGTACGGCTTGCGTTTTCTGCACGTGAAACGATCAGACTGTATGGAGTCTCTATTTCTTCATCTGGTATCAAATAATCTGTTCCCACCCCATATTCTCGTAATAACGCCTTTAATTTATTTCCATATTTATCTTTGCCAATCCTGGATACAAGCTGTGCCTTTGCTCCCCACATGGCACACAGACACGCCGCGTTCAGAGCCGGTCCTCCGCCACACTCTTTAAACGTTTCAACCCGATATTTCTGATTTTCTATCAGCGGTCTGTCAATCGGTACCGTAATATCATATGCAGATTGGCCAATACAAAAAATACTCATTCCTTTCCCCCACTTTCTATTTTCCTTCCAATTTGTTCCAGAATCTTTGAATAGTTAATTTTCTTATAATCTGTCGCATCTATTTCTATAAGAATCCCCAGCTCAAATGTATCATATCCCCTTGTCATACAGCGTTCTCTGAAAATATCATGCGTTACGATGCAATCCGCCTTGCTTCTATCTTCCATTTCATCCCCCAGATGATACTTGCTCACCAGATGCCCTAAATGTCTGGACGGATCCAGATCGCGACTTCTGGAACGCTCATACAGTATATCTATATCTCCGGTAAGACGGATCGTGATCATCTGATACTTGTTTTTTTCTGCCAAATCTGCTAGTCTTCCTTTTTGTTTTTCACTAAAAGGATAATCCGAAATCAGCATCCTCCCCTCCTGCATTTTTTCATCTGCCGCCTTATAATACTTTTCCCAGCTTAACATTTCCAGCTTTGTCTTTTCTTCCATGCTGTCAAATCCGTATTCGTCCCATAGTGCCTCTTTCATATCGTCCTGGGAAATCACTTGAAACTGAGGATACTTCTCTAAAATCTGCTTACACAGATAAGACTTCCCGGTGGCAGGATAGCCGGCAAGCAGAATCATTGTCTCTTTCATTTTATCTTCTCCCTTACGCTCAGGAAGGGGCGCCGGCTCCACCGGACACCCCTCCCCTTTTTATTCTCTGCTTTTTACGCTTTATAGCTTAAATAAAGACGCTTTCTCTTTTACAATCTCTTTGATTCTGTCATTCGCAGGCCCTAAAAGCTTCCGCAGTGATGTCAGCGGTGTCACGTCATCGGCCGTAAAGGTTCTGCTTACCACCTCTATATAGGATTTATTCAGCTCTGTCCCTACGTTGATTTTCTTCATTCCTTCACGCACGCACCGTCTCATATCTTCATCCGATACACCTGTGCCTCCATGAAGTACAAGCCCTGTATCTCCCAGCTTTGCCTTCAATTCCGCAAGCAGTTCATAGTTAATCTTCGCTTTCGACTTATACTGTCCATGTGTCGTGCCTATAGAAACTGCCAGTGCGTCAACGCCTGTCTCTGAAGCAAAGTGCAGCGCGTCCTCTGGTCTGGTATACATAGCGGCGTCCTTCGCCACAACCACGCCTTCCTCTGCGCCGCCGATAGAGCCTACCTCTCCTTCTACGGACACACCGTGTGCATGTGCGTACGCCACCACCTCTTTTGTATTTTTTATGTTTTCTTCCAGTGGCAGAGAGGAGCCGTCATACATGACAGAGGAATACCCGCAGTTGATCGCTCTTTTCAGCGCTTCTATGTCTTTACAATGATCCATGTGGAGCGCCACACTGACAGAGGATGTTTCCGCCAGTGCTTTTACCGCCGCGATCAGTGGTTCAAAGCCGATATATTCCGCCGTCCCCAGTGAGGTCTGTAAAATGACCGGAACATTTAATTCCTCCGCACCCTTTATCATGGAAGGCAGCATTTCAAAACAATGTACGTTAAATGCCCCTACCGCCCCTTTTCCTTCGTTTTCTTTAAACAAGTCAATTAAATTCTTATACATGAAATTTTTGTCTCCTTCCTAAACCTTGCCTCGCAATACGTCTTTTGACAACTGCATAAGTCCCTGCACCTTGTCCATATATTCCTTTATTTTTTCATCATCCTTCGCCTCAGCAGCTTCCTGGCGTTTCTGATTGTACAGCTTTAATAAATCTGTATATGCCCTGCCAAGCTGTTTATTTTCTTCCAGGCTTTGTTCATAATAGTATATTGCCTGCTCCGTATCCTCCGCCTGAAAGTAGCAGCTCCCTATTTCTGTTAAAAGCTTTGCTTTCTGTTCTTTGTCTAAAGCATTGTCTAATTCCGCTTTGAGTTCTTCTGCCTTTTGAAACAGTTCTTCTGTATTTATTTCCGGCTTTTGCACAGTTTCTTCCTTCGCAGAAGATTTTTTCTTTCCAAATAAGAACATCTTCATACCTCCATTTGTTCTGCGGCCATTCTTTTATATTAGAAAATTCCTGCAATTCCCTTGATGATTACAAAGAAGAAGGAAGTAATGATGGTATCTACATCCGTACAGGTAACATTCTGGAAGCCAATATCCGCAAGCATTGGAGAAAGCATCGCCGGCAGTATCATAATAAAAATACCGTGTACGATACATCCAATCACGACGCCCCTGCGTCCGCCCATCTTATTTGCGAAAATTCCCGCCGTTCCTCCGGCGAAGAAGTTGCTCATAACTCCTGGAACTACAAACGCTCCGAAATATGGAGAAATCAACATACCAATCAAAGATCCAATCGTCGTAAAGATGAAGCCTAAAATTACCGCATTCGGTGCGTATGGAAACAATACCGGACAATCCAGCGCAGGCTTTGAGTTTGGAACCAGCTTCATGGAAATCCCCTGGAATGCAGGAACAATCTCAGCCAGCAGCATTCTTACTCCTGTCATCAATACATACAGCCCGACTACAAACTGCATTGCCTGCAAAAAGGCATACACCATATAGTTCGTACTTCCGCAATACTCTGCACAAGCTTGTGGCCCCGCAAATCCTGCCGCCAGCAGATAGAATGGGATCATAACGACCATGACAGACAAATATGTATCCTGTAAAAACTCCAGACTCTTCGGAAGCTTAATGTCCTCGGAGGATTTCTCCTTGTTTCCTGTCAGCTTTGCAACCAGCGCCGTTACCATATATCCAAAGGTACAAAAATGTCCCAGAGCGATGTCGTCGCTGCCTGTAATCTGGCGCACAACCGGCTGTGCAAACGCAGGCATCAGCGTTGCAAACAGACCTCCCACAATACTTCCTACAATGATAAGCGGAAGCCCTTCCAGTCCGAGAAAATATGCAAATACAACACACAATGTCGCTTCCCACAACAGTGCCTGGCCTGTCAAAAAGATATATTTGAATTTGGTGACACGTGCCAGAATGATATTCACGATAAAGATACCTGCCAGAGTGATCGCAATATCGCCGCCTAGTCCAAGTGCATCCATCGCCTGACCGTTAATACTTTCGATAGATGCCACAACTGCTGATTCCAGCCCAAATGCCGCATTAAACGCTGCTCCGAAAAAGGTTAGCGCACTCTGAAGTACGGATGAGCCTGCCGATAACACCAGGAAGCCCAGCATGGTTTTCATCGTTCCTGACAATACCACACCTGCCGGCTTTTTCTGGAGCAGCAGCCCCAGACACGCGATTAACCCGATGATGACAGACGCCTGTGTCAGAATATTATTGATAATAAAATTTAATACCGCCATATAAATTTCCTCACTTTCTCCCTTTCTTCCGTTTTTTTACAACGCCCCCACTTCTTTTAATACGGGTGTCAGTTTTTCTTTAATCTCTGTCTTATCTACCAGTCTGTCCAGAAAAACAGCAGGGCAGTTCAGTGTGATACGTTCAAATTGTTTTTCAAAATTCTTGCCTGAAATCACAATATCTGCCGTCTGTGCCGCAACACTGGAAATATCTGTATGATCCAGCTTTGCTTCCACACCTAATTCTTTTAGCACAGTCTCCACGCTCATCTGGCAAGCGAAACTGCTCCCAAGCCCTGCGCCGCATACTGTAAGAATTTTTAACATAAGATTTGCCTCCTTTCCTGTTCCTCATTTAAAAGGAACGTATAGATTTCTTCTACAGATTTAGAGTTTGCCATATTTTGTATTTTTTTCTCATCTATAAAAATAGATGCCAATACCTGCATAACGTCAATATGTGAGTTCGCATCTGTAGCGGCAAGCGCGATCAGTATTCTGACAGGATAACTGTCCTGCGAAAATTTAACTGGCTTGTTTACCAGTGTCACTGCCATTTGTTTTTTCAAAACTCCCTGCTCGGGTCTTCCATGAATCAATGCTATGTCTTCTGTCAGAATATAATACGGACCGATCTCTTCTGTATTTCTGATAATTTCTTCCGCATAACGCGGTTCTACATACCCTTTATCTTCCAAAGGTTTCATACTTATGTGTACTGCTTCTTTCCAGTCATCTATATGGTCCAGAATCTGTATGTTTTCTTTTCTCAGCATTTCTGAAATCACGATCTGTTCCCTCCCACATCTTGTTGAATCGCATTTATCGTACCATCTCATTTTTTTATTTAGAAGTCCAAGTATTGTACCTGTTTTGTGCAAGATCGTGTGTTTTTTGCACCTGTTTATATATCTTCCCCATGTTCCAGTGATTTTCCCAAATATGCCAGAACCTCCTCCGGTGTCTCCAACTGCAAAATATCATCTATTTTGGTCTGTATAGAGAATACAGTCAGAATATCCCTTAAAATCTTCAGATGGCTCTCCTGATCCTCCGCTGCCAGCATGATAATGATATTTGCCCGATGAAAGTCTGAAAATGCAATACTCTTCTTAAATATATGGAGTGAGACATCCAGCCGGTTTACCCCCTCTTCCGGCTTTGAATGAGCCAGCACTACCCTTGATGTGATAAACATATACGGGCCATAATAGCGAAGCTGGGAAATAATATCATCAATGTACCGCTTTTCAATGCTTTTATTCTCTAACAGGCATTTCCCCGATTCACGCAAAGCGTCTGTCCAGCGGTATTCCTCGTTGTAAATTTGGACATGCCCCGAAACCAGGTAATCTAAAAATCCTTTTGCTTTCCCTTTTGTATCGCCGGATCCCTCTCTTTTCCCGCGGAAAAAATAATTATCAATCTTCTTTTTTACCGTTTCATAGTCCTTTTCACCAATATACGGTTTTACAATCGAAAACAAATTCTCCACATCTCTCAGAAGCGGTTTTTCCTTTACATGCCTCAAAATTTCTTCTCTGTCTGCATTTGTTAAAATGGGATGTACATGCACCACCGGAACCACGCTTTTTATCCGTACAGTAGATACAATCAAATCACAAATATTTTGTGCATTCTGAATGTTCTGTGCCGCTATCACATCTACGATCTGCGCTTCCGGCAGCATCTTCTGTAGCTCTCTCCTCAGCATATTTCCTGTAGATATACCGTTTGCACACACAATTAAGATGCGAAAAGAATTATGGCTGTCTCTAGAGATAGGAAGATGTGCCCCAAAGTGCAACGCCAGATATGCGATCTCTCCATCCTGAATCGGCAGTCCAATCTGCCTTTCTATATACTTACTTACGACTTTCGTAATATCAAATAAATCCGGATATTCTCGGATAATGTCCTTACTCATGGTATCCATGATCTGAATTCCGTACTGGTAACGGTACAGGGAGGAATTAATGTGAACAAACAGCGCCCGTCCAAGTTCCTCTTTATTTTCAAATGTAACGCAGGCGATCTTTTCAAACTCTGCAATCAGCGCTTTCGTTATTTCATAGACCGTCTGGTTGGACTCTTCCTCAAAAATATCGTTGGAGGCTACTGTTACACGTGCCCCCAGCAGGTGCAAGCAAAGATATATTTTCTCTTTCTCCGACAGTTTAGGAAAATATTTTTCCACTAATTGAAATTCCTTTGTACTCTCCAGCTCTGCCTTTTTCAGATTAGGAAAATATAAATTTGTATCTCTTCCATCCATCAACGGAAGAAGTACTGCCAAAGAGTCTAAGCTTCCCTCTACATATTTCGTATTTAGTTCTTCCTCTATTTTTCTCAGCTTCTCGATATTGTCACGGATTCTTTCTCTTTCTATAAAATCCAGACTTCTATTTTCAAACAAGGACTGTAATTCCTGAAAATTCACCAAAAATATTGCCCGAATTTTGATAGAATCTCCGGAGATCCTATATCCCCTTTTCGACTCATACTCCAACTTTAGGTCATAGTCCTGGAGCTGATTGACTACCACACGCATATCATTAAAAATCGTATTTCTACTTACCATACAGTAGTCCATAAGCTGGTCGATATACACCGGTTCCTTTGAATAAATAATGATGCAGATAATCAGATGTACTCTCTCCATCGGTGAAAGAATATAGTTCTCATCCTTTTCAATTCCTTCGGCGCATGCCTCTATCTTAGAACGCAGTTCTTTCTCTATCAGAATCCCTTTTCCTCTGACCATTTCCAATTCCGGAATATGGTAAAATTCAAGCCATTCATTGATTCTGCACAAGTCATAATAAATACTGCGTTTCGACACTTGCATTTTCTCAGCAATCTGCTGTTGGGTCAGATATGTATCGCTTTCCAGGAGCATCTGTAATATCTCTCTGCATCTGGCATTCATATACACTTGCTGCATATTGGGCATACCTCCTTTCTATTAAAATTATAACTTTACTTTTTGCGCCTTTTCCATATCCACTCACTACAAATCCTTTCACAAAAAAAGAGAAAGCATTGTACTGTAATCTGTGTTATAATTCTTTTCATACACTTAACTATTGTTTATTCATTATTTTTTAGGAGGCTTTAAAACATGTTGGAAATTGGAACACAAGCGCCGGACTTTACGCTCAGCGACCAAAACGGAAATGCAATATCCCTCTCTGACTTTAAAGGGAAGAAAGTGATTCTCTATTTTTATCCAAAGGATAATACTCCTGGCTGCACAAAGCAGGCCTGCGCTTTCGGGGAACTCTACCCACAGTTTACGGAAAAAGGAGCCATCGTTATCGGTATTAGCAAAGACTCCTCCACTTCACACAAAAAATTTGCTGAAAAATATAACCTTCCTTTCATACTTCTTTCTGATCCAGAATTGAAAGTAATTCAAGCATATGACGTGTGGCATGAAAAAAAGATGTATGGAAAGACTATGATGGGAGTTGTCAGAAGCACCTATTTAATTGATGAAAATGGAGTAATCCAAAAAGCACTGTTCAAAGTAAAACCCGCAGAAAATCCAAAACAGATGCTTGAAGAAATAGAAATTTAACGAAGCAACAAGCAGTGCGAAAAGAACAGGCAAACGCTGTGTCATGCTTGCATGTAAACAGAAGTTTGTCTGCTTCTTTTCATTCGGCGACTGCCTATAGTGAAATGAAGCACATGCGGAATTGAGCTGGCACTGCGGAAGCTGAAGAAATGGTTCGCGCAAGAGGGCGTGTATTGCAACGTTCGTCAGGGCTTCGCCGAAATTCCTCACTTTTACAACACACGCCCTCTTGCGCTTACACTTTCGCCAGCTTAAGTTTATAATTTCAGACAAAAAAGAATCGACTTCACGCTGCTACAGAGTTCCAGTCGGAAGTTTTTCCTTCGTCTATAGGGAAGTGTGCCCTAACAAAAGAAAACGGCTTCACGTTGTTATAGACCTCCAATTAGAAGTATCTATACTACTTCTGATTGGAAATGCATAGCAGCGTGAAGCCGATTTTTTCCGTTACGAATTATAAACTTAAGTTGGAGAAAGTGTGAGTGTGAAAGAGATGCTTTGCGTGAGTGAGGAATTTCGGCGAAGCCCTGACGAACGATGCAAAACATCTCTTTCACACGACCCTTTTGTCGCTTAAATTTTATATTTCGTCAATTAACTTTATATTTATTTTTCTTGTAGTTTGTTTTCTGATGTGTTAAGGTAAGGGTACCTTTTCTATTATATTTTGGGAAAGGGAAGTATCTTTATTTCTTATATAAGGAATCTATATTCTAAAATTTTACATGTATCATTCTAGTTATGTTCATCTGATGGACAATCGGTTTTTCTGGTATTTAACTGCCAGGACATTCTAAATTTTTACCCAATGAAACAAAGGAAACTATTATGACAGCATCTGTTTTATTACTTACGCTGCAGGTGAGGTATATATTTGTGTGTTTAATGTCTACTTTGCAGAGAGCACTATATCATTTGCGGCAAATGCCGTGTAACTTAAGGGGAAAGTGTTGTAAAGTGTAAGGCTTTTCCCTATAATAAAAGGAGGAAAAGTAAATATGGAACAAAAACAAAAAGCATTGAAAGATTTGAATCTGCTGGATCGTTTTCTATTTTCACAGGCTGCTGATGACCCAGATACAATGCGGGACATGCTGGAGATTATTCTGGGAAGGGAGGTTGTCTTAAAACTCCTGCCCCAGACAGAAAAAGAGCAGCGCACCCATCCGCTGAACCGGTATGTCCGTCTGGATGTCTGGGCAATGGACGAAGAGGAGCGCATATACAATACAGAGGTGCAGAAAGAAGACACCGGAAATCTGCCGAAGCGGAGCCGGTTTTACCAGGCGTTAATCGATTCCAACCTTTTAAAGCCAGGAGAAGTGGGATTCCAAAGGCTGAATCCCGTCTACATTATTCTTATCTGTCCCTTTGATTTGTTCGGCTATGGGTTATACCAATATACCTTCCAGATGCAGTGTAAGGAAGTACCTGGATTGTCATTACAGGACGACGCTGTTCGGATATTTTTAAATACTCGCGGACAGCATACCAAAGGAGTACCACAAGAACTGATAGAGCTGTTAAGGTATATGGAGCATACCACAGAGGAAGTAAGCGCCTCCTGTGCCAGTGAGAGGATACATAATATCCAGAAACGGATCCATGCAATCAAATCCAGTGAAAAGATCGGAGTGAAGTACATGCAGGCATGGGAAGAAAAGATATTGGAACGAGAGAAAGCACGTGAAGAAGGACATGCTTCTGGATTAAAAGAAGGTTTAGCACAGGGCGGTATACAAAAGCTACGAAAGCAAGTAGAAAAGAAAGTACAAAAGGGATTCTCAGCAGAAGAAATTGCAGAAATGCTGGAAGAAGATATAGAAACCATTCAAAAATTAATAGAAGAAATATAAATTTAACGAAGCAACAAGCAGTGCGAAAAGAACAGGCAAACGCTGTGTCATGCTTGCATGTAAACAGAAGTTTGTCTGCTTCTTTTCATTCGGCGACTGCCGATAGCGAAATGAAGCACATGCGGAATTGAGCTGGCACTGCGGAAGCTGACAAAATGATCCGCACAAGAGGGCGTGTATTGCAACGTTCGTCAGGGCTTCGCCGGAATTCCTCACTTTTGCAACACACGCCCTCTTGCGCTTACACTTTCGCCAGCTTAAGTTTATATTTCCAAGCGGAAGAGATCGACTTCACGTTGCTATATATTCCAATCAGAAGTAAACAAATTTTTCTGGTTGGGAATTCGTGGCAGCGTGAAGTCGATTTCTTTTCATAGAAATTTAACTGACAAAGCGCCTTCCGAATGGCGGGGGAAAAAACTTCTACTGGAAGTGACAGCAAAAAACACTGTGTCAGATAAGCAGGGCATTGACAAGGAGCGTTCCGAATACAGTTCGCCTGGTTCTTAGTGCAAAGTATCTGCATGTTCCAATGGACACACAGATACTTTGTGCTTAGAACCACTCGAACGGATGAGGTAAAGCGGGTCCTGCCCTGTGTTCTGATACAGTGTTTTTTGCGTACCTTCTATTAAAATTTTTCTAACAGACAAGGAATGCATTTTTGCCAATTTCCACAGTGCCAGCTCAATTCCGCATACGCTTCATTTCGCTATCGGCAGTCGCCGAATGAAAAGAAATAGAAAGCCCCCTGTTTACATGCAAGCATGACACAAGGGACTTCCTATTCTTTTCGCACTGCTTGTTGCTTCGTTAAATTTATATTTCTTTTACTAATACTTTGATTATTTCTGCCATATACATTACATGGTAATCTTTCTCAGGATACCATTTTTCATCAATTCCATCATTTTGCGTAAAATACTGTGGGCCCATTTCCTGACAATATAATTTACGGCAGACAAAAATCATATTTGCTTCTTCAAAAGCGGTCGTTCCATCTACATAGTAAGGTGTCAGTCCTGCCTCTTTTTCTTTTTCGCAATCACGTCCAGATTTACTCCCACAGATACTCAAGGCTTTGCGGTAGGTTTCATCATAAAATGAAAGCGTAAAGGTTTCCTGCGCATCTACAAATTCTTTTGTATATCTCTGCGGTCTAATGTAAGCGGTAGCTACACTCTTTCCCCACATAATTCCCACACCGCCCCAACTGGCAGTCATTGTATTATGCTTTTTTTCATCTCCGGCCGTAATGAGCATCCAATCTTTCCCAATTTTTGTAAAAGGGTTAAATTCCAAAGTCTCAATATTTACTTCTTTAAATCCCATACGATTACCTCCTCTTCATTTCATGTTCTCCGATAAATATTAATGTTTTAGTATAATTTTACGGAAATTTTTCTTTCCTTTTTTCAAAACTATTCCCTCTTTTAAGAACATATCCTGTCCATATGATGTCGCAATATCTGTCACTTTCTCTCCATCAACAGAGGTGCCTCCCTGTTGTACAGCACGTCTTGCCTCTGATTTAGAGGGAACCAGCCCACTTTTTACCAGTAGAGTGAGAACATCAATTTTTCCATCTACAAAATCTCCGTCCTCTAGCTCTGCCGTCGGCATCTGCGCCGCGCTCCCCTGGCTGAACAGCGCCCTTGCACTTTCTTGTGCCTTTTTTGCCTCTTCTTCTCCATGTACCAGCTTCGTAAGTTCATAAGCCAGGATTTCCTTCGCCGTATTCAACTGCGCGCCTTCCCAACTATCCATCTTGTCAACCTCTTCCAATGGAAGGAAGGTAAGCATGCGGATACATTTAAGCACGTCTGCGTCAGCCACATTTCTCCAATATTGATAAAAATCAAACGGCGACGTTTTCTCTGGATCAAGCCACACTGCTCCAGACTGTGTTTTACCCATTTTCTTTCCTTCAGAATTCAAAAGCAATGTGATCGTCATGGCGCTCGCGTCTTTTCCTAATTTACGGCGAATTAACTCTGTACCTGCAAGCATATTGCTCCATTGATCGTCTCCGCCAAACTGAAGATTACAGCCATATTTTTGATACAGTGCATAAAAATCGTATGCCTGCATAATCATATAGTTAAATTCTAGAAAACTTAATCCTTTCTCCATTCTCTGTTTATAACATTCTGCCGTCAGCATCCTATTAACCGAGAAATGTGCACCAACCTCTCTGAGTAACTCAATGTAGTTCAAGTCTAAAAGCCAGTCCGCATTATTTACCATCAATGCTTTTCCTTCTGAAAAATCAATAAAACGGCTCATCTGCTTTTTAAAGCAATCACAGTTATGTTGTATCTGCTCTGGTGTCATCATAGAACGCATATCTGTTCTTCCGGAAGGATCTCCTATATATCCTGTTCCTCCGCCAATCAAAGCAATCGGTTTATTCCCTGCCATCTGTAACCTTTTCATCAGACACAACGCCATAAAATGTCCTACATGGAGGCTGTCTGCAGTAGGGTCAAACCCGATATAAAAGGTTGCCTTTCCATTGTTAATTAATTCTCTGATTTCTTCTTCATCTGTCACCTGCGCAATCAGTCCGCGCGCCTGTAGTTCTTCATAAATTCCCATTTTTCTTCTCTCCTTTCTTTTTTACACCTCATTTGGGACAATGTCTAATCCTGTTTCTGAAATATAAGAAAACCACATTCTGTGGGATGGTCTAACACATACCCTGTGCGGTATTTCCTCACCCGCCAGGCAATCCATATATCTCCTCCTGCACCCAGAATATTTATCATACTCAACCATAAAAGCATTGCGTTTCCTGTTATAATTGAAGCAATATATATACCAGCTCCCAGAATCACGCCCGGCAACAGGCATCCAATTAAATACCTGCCTGGCTGCAGTGGTTCTTTACAATGGCAATAAGGTGTCAGTGATTCCCACATCACTCCGATGTACATACTCTTCCATTTTTCTTTCGCTCCCATACACCAGCCTGCTCCATGCAATACTTCATGGATAGCCATAGAAAAGATAACCAAAAGCCATAGTAACGGGACATTCCATCCCCCTATCCACCAATCCCCTCTATTAAATATTCCCCATATAAACCTCCCTATAATAATAAGCGGGAGCGCCGCAGCAAGTACCATTACATTCGCCTGCACTATAGAAATTACTTCTGACTTCTCCTGATATCCCCGTTCTATAAATTCTGTTCTTTGTCGCTCATAATTTTCTATGATTCTCTTTTTCGCCGGACTTAGTTTCTTTTTCATATTCCCTCCCTCTGCTCTCCATATACTAATACCTTATCGGGAAAAGCCCGCCAGTCTGAATAGGCATAAATGTGGGGTGCTCTTTTGCATATATAACCGGATAGAAAAAGAGTTCTATTTGCGCGCAGGGTGCATCCTGTCCGGAGGGCTTTTTGTATACTAGGAAATTTCGATAAATTTCCTAGTATACAAAAAACGCCCTTATCTGAAAAGATAAGGACGAATCAATCGTGGTACCACCTTGTTTTACCGACAGCTCACACTGCCGATCTCACAGAGCTCAATGCTTTAAGCCCCTGCACAGTAACGCGTGCCCACGTCGCAGTCTACTCACACATACATCTGTTTCGTTAAAAACGCTTTATCTCTTACTCTATATGCTTTCAATGCGCAGCTCCGAGATGTATTCGTAAATGTCGGTATCATGCGCCTCTCATCAGCCGGCTACTTTCTGTTTTCTCCAACTTCCATTTACAGGAAGAGCATTTACTACTTGTTCCCTTCTATGCCTGTTTCATATCTGCTGAAATCTTATCCTATTATGTATGGTTTGTCAAGAGCGTATTTACACTATTTTATCTGCTCTTAGTTCCTCCAGCTTTCCTTCCAACACCTTTTCAATCGCATATGCTGCCCCATCCTCCTTATTAGATGGCGCACGATAAGGCGCTATGTCTTTTAACGATTCTACGGCATTTTCCATCGCTACACAGGCGCCAAAATCCATCGACAGCATAGAATAGTCATTCAGGCTATCACCCAGTACCATTACCTCATCCATGCGGTATCCCATACTCTCTATATACCATTTCAGCACAGGACCTTTCTGTGCCTGTACACTGGTAATCTCTACATTGTCCAGCGATGACGCAGCCGAGGCAATGTCCGGTATACGCTCTACTTCTTTTTTAATATTTTCTATAATTTCCAGATTGGTAGAAAACAGAAAAATTTTATATATACTACAGTTAGATTTTAATATCTTCTCTTTATCAGGTATTACATTTGTACTCTTTTTGTACTCTTCAAACACAGCGGTTTTTAAAATTTCCTCTTTTGTACCGTTTAAATGAAACGTCTGTATCTGCGCGACAAGAAAATCTTCTACCTCTTTTTCCGTGCCGATAACTCCATCCAGTTCATCCGTAAATATATACGCCGCAATCCCTGCTTTTTCGGAAATCTCTAAAATCTTCGCCGCAGCCTCTTTCTCCATCGCAATCGTTTTGATAATCTTGTCGGACGCATCTCTTACTTCTGATCCGCTGGTAACAATCTTGCCGCAGCGAATCCCAGCCGGCCCTAACACAAGCTCTGCCTCTTTGTAGCCTCTGCCGGTCGCGGCTATAAAGCAGATACCTTCCTCCTGTGCGCGCTTTACTGCCTTAATTGTTCTCTCTGATATTCTATGTTCTTCATTTAACAGCGTCCCGTCTAAATCGGACGCAATTACTTTAATCATCCTTGCAAACTCCTTTAAGCACTTCGGCTGCTTCTCTGATCTTTTCTGCATCTGTCTGCCAGATCTCATACTCACTGAACCCTGGAATTCCCATGTTTACGCCCGTTCTTCTGAATTCCATGGCGCTGTCCTTTACAACCTTTCCCGACATATGATAGGCTGTAATTTTTGTATAGGAAACTAATTTTCCAATCACATCCGGTGTAATTCCTGCACCTGCAAGAATTTCCACACGACCTGCACTTTTTTCTGCCAGCTCTTTTAACAGCTTACGGCCCTCCCATGCTGAATTTTTTTGTCCGCTTGTGAGAATCGTTCCAATCCCCAGTTCCACAGCCTGCTCTAAAGCCATAAACGCATCCCGACACATATCGAATGCCCGATGTAAGGTAAATTCCAAGCCATCCGCTGCTTTAATGAGCCCTTGCATCTGCTCTACATTCAATGTACCGTCAGGGCACAAAATTCCCGTTACAATCGCGTCAGCCCCTAGTTCACGATACATTTCTGCCTCTTCCTTCATCTGGGTAAACTCATATTTATCATAACAAAAATCTCCAAACCGCGGACGAAGCAATACACGGATTTTTAAATCCGTGTAATACCTCACTTGCTGAAAAAGTGCCTTTCCCGGCGATGTTCCGCCAATGATTAAATTGCTGCACAATTCTATACGGTCTGCCTTTGCTTTCTGTGCTTCTAAAGCAGACTGAACACTGTCCACACATACTTCCAGTGTGCATTTCATCTCTATCTTTCCTTCCTTTTTAAGAAAACCGCACACTACCGCGGAACTTTTGACAATGCTGCTTCGTCACATACAAGTATCGCATCCTTATGCAGCTGCAGAATAGATGCCGGAACCTGCGGCGTAATTTCTCCAAAGAACGCCTTTGCCACAATATCTGCCTTCGCCTCTCCATTTGCAACCAGCAGAACCTTCTTTGCCGTCATAATCGTGCCGATTCCCATTGTATATGCCTGTCTTGGGACGTCATCTGCACAAGCAAAGAATCGTTTGTTTGCTTCGATTGTACTCTCCGTAAGTTCCACGCAGTGTGTCTCCTTTTCAAAAATATCACAAGGTTCATTAAAACCAATATGTCCGTTATGGCCCAATCCGAGAAGCTGCAAATCAATCCCGCCCAGAGAGCGAATCAACTCTTCATACCTTGCACATTCTTTCGCCGCGTCTGGCTCCATTCCATTGGGAACATTGGTGTTTTCTTCTTTGATATTTACACGGTCGAACAAATTTTTGTGCATAAAATAATAATAGCTCTGATCATTGGCATGATTAAGCCCCTTATACTCATCCAGATTCACTGTCTTAACCTGGGAAAAATCCAAGTCTTTGCTTTCATACAGTTCTGTCAGCCTGTCATACGTGCCAATCGGCGTAGAGCCTGTTGCCAGCCCCAAAACACAATCTGGCTTCAGAATAACCTGGGCAGCTATAATGTTCGCAGCGATCCTGCTCATTTCCTGGTAATCTTTTGCTTTGTAGATTTTCATTTTTAGATTCCTCCTCTATGCTGAGATTATTATGGAACGATTTACAAAGATGAAAAAACCAGATTTCCAGAATATAAAGAATCTTACTTTATTCCTCGAAAATCTGGTTTTGCCTCCATTCATAACAATCCAGTCCATTTAATTAGTTTCATACTATCAATTACCTGACAGATTGTCAAGTTTCAAATGCTCTTGCCTCTTTGTTTTTCTCCTTCCTGTAATATTTTTTAAAATTGTAAAAAGCCCCTAATATTCCTGCATTATTTCCATGTTTCGCAAACGCAATTTCTGTCTTTTCCAGTAAAATCGGCTTTAAATATTTTTGTATCTGTTTTTCTATAAGGGGCTTCAGAACCTCTTTTTGTTCCATTACCCCTCCACCTAGCACAACCATCTGTGGGTTCAGGACATAACAGATAGACGCAATTCCTTTCCCGAGTACTTCTGTCATTTCCTCAATTGCTCTAATACAGTCCTCATCCCCTTGCTTTGCATATTCAAAAATCTTAATTCCATTCCACTCTTCTGGTCTGCCATTCTTTTTGCCTGCTATCTTTTTACTCATAATGCTCCCAGCTCCTAGAGTCTGGAAATCACTTCCGTCCATATACAGATACCCTACTTCACCTGCACAATTTCCATATCCGTGATAAACCTCTCCATCCAGAATCACACAACCTCCGATTCCTGTGCCGACTGTGAGGCATACGACACTTTTGCGTCCTACGGCAGCTCCGCTTACTACTTCTGCCAATCCCGCACAATTCACATCATTTTCCACTGCACATGGTATTTGAAACCGTTCTTCCATCTGCTTTTTAATCTCTGTGCCGGTATAACCAGGTATCAGTTCTCCTGCATACAGAATTTTTCCTTTTTCGCAGTCTACAATTCCTGCGGTAGACACACAGATTCCAGAAATCTTAAAATTTTCCTGTTCTTTTTCCGTTATCTTTACTATCTGTTCCAGAATTCCTTCGCCTTTTCCTGCCGTATTCGTCTGAACACTATCCTTTTTTATAATCTGCGCGTGTTCGTCTATTATACCATATTTCAGGGCTGTTCCTCCCACATCAATGCTTACATAATATTCTTTCATTTTTCTAATGCCCTTACAAATTCTTTCGTAATCTCCTGCGGTCTTGTAATTGCCGTTCCTACCACTACGCTATATACACCAAGCCCCATCACTTTATGTACCTTCTCAGGGGTATTGATATTTCCCTCTGCGATAACTCTGTGTTTCACACGCTTTAATATTTCTCTGATCAAGAAAAAGTCATTTTGTTCTATTTTAATTCCTTTGCTTTGTTCTGTATATCCAACCAGGGTAGTCCCAATGAAGTCAAACCCTAATTCGTCCGCATACACTGCCTCCTCCAAAGTAGAGCAGTCTGCCATAAGAAGTTGTTCTGGATAATTGCTTCTGATTTCCTTATAAAACTCTTTCAGACTGAGCCCGCCCGGCCGTATTCCTCCAGTAGCGTCTACGGCAATGATTTCCGGTTTTACTTCCATCAGTTCTCTAATTTCTTTCATAGTAGGCGTAATATATACATGACTGTCCTCATAATCTCTTTTTACAATTCCAATTACAGGCAGATCCACATTCTTTTTTATCTCGGCTATATCTTCTTTCGTATTTGCCCTGATTCCAGCAGCACCTCCTGCCATAGCCGCGAATGCCATCCTCCCCATAATAAAAGAAGAATGTAGTGGTTCTTCCGGAAGCGCCTGACAGGATACTATTAGTTTTCCTTTTATCGTCTCAACTGGTTTTCCCATAATCATACCCGCCTTTTTACTATTTTTTCAATTTCAGCGCTAAATTTATCATGGCTCGCCGCATCCATATGCATAAAATCTATCTGGTTCATTGTACAGACAGGTCCCGCGTCCAGAAAATCACATCCACATTCCTCGGCACATTTTCTGAACTCTTCTGCAAGCTCTACCGATTTAGCGCTGCACTTTCCCATTTCCCCTGCTACCTTTGACTGCTCACACTGTGGAGCAATGGGAGCCGGAGCAACAATAAGAATCTTGGCTTTTTCTCTCCACGCTGGTGTCGCCGCCGCTTTACATACTAGTCTTTTCATTCCGTCTGCTATATTTTTGGATGTTGCACAGAAGCGTTCTTTACAATCGTTTGTCCCCAGCATAATAATCATATAATCAAGAGGCGCCTGTGACATTAGACAGGGATATAGAAATGACAGTGCACTCATTCCTTCATTCAGTGGGTCTTCGAACACTGTTGTCCTTCCGCTTAATCCTTCTTCTATTACAGCGTATTCACTCCCTAGACGTGCGGCAAGCTTGCCTGTCCATCTTACTTCTTCTGGAAAACGCCCGTCTGTCACAGCATCATATCCCCATGTATTCGAATCTCCAAAACACAATACTCTTTTCTTCATCTCTTATACCTAACCTTTCACTGCTCCCATCGCAAGTCCCTGAACAAAATTTTTCTGAAGCACCCACACAAGAATTAAAACCGGTACAAGTGTAATTACTGCTGTAGCGGCCATTGGCCCCCATTCCAAGCCCCTATCTGTGATAAATCCTGCAATGACGACCGGAAGTGTCTTTGATTTATTGATGCTCAAAATAACAGCAAATAAAAATTCATTCCACGCTCCTACAAACGCAAGAATCGCAGAGGCAATGATTCCCGGTTTGGTAAGGGGGAAAATAATCAGAAAAAAGCGTTTGGTAAACCCACATCCATCCAGCATAGCCGATTCTTCCAGCTCCAAAGGAAGTTGTTCGAAAAATCCCATCATAAGCCAGATTACAAGCGGCAGATTAAAACTAGTATTCATAATAATCAATGCTGTCTTTGTATCGATCAGATGCAGGCTTCTCATAACCAGATAAACTGGTATAGCTGTAGCAATCGCCGGATACATTTTCTGTACCATGAACCATAGTCCGAACCATTTTCTCGCTCTGTTTCCAATGCTTCCGCGCGCAACTGCATAAGCCGCCATACTTCCAAATATAACAGATATAATCGTTGAGCCGCCCGCCACAATCAATGTATTCATAAAATGCTGCAAAAGCTGGTTCTTTCCGAAAATTTCCTGATAACTATCCAGTGTAAATATACTGGGAAATAAGACCGGAGGGTTGGACAAATACTCTCCTTCTATTTTAAAAGAGCTTGTTATGAGCCAATAGAGAGGAAACACAATCAGAATCAAAGAAATCCCAATGAGGATAACCCGCACCGGTTTCCCCGCAAAATTTCCAATAATGTTGTCTGTAGTCGGTGCTTTGTGTTTCATTTTCTTCATATCTGCGCCTCCATCCTATCTCTCATTTTCAAAAATCCTACAGTTACCAACGTCATAACTACTACAAATACAATCGCCAGAGCCGCAGAATATCCTGCGTCAAAAAATTTCAGTCCCTGCTTATAAATATAGTTCGGAAGCATTTCTGTAGCATTTCCTGGACCGCCGTTTGTCATAACATACACTGTGTCAAATACTTTAAATGCATCTACAAAGCGCAGCATCACAACAATAGTAAGAAGCGGAGCTATGTAAGGAAGTACAATTTTCCGGAAGATTACACCGTTAGACGCTCCGTCCACACTTGCTGCTTCCAGACTGTCCTGAGGCAGCGCTTTCAGTCCTGCTGCGCAGATAATCGTCACCCATGGAGCTAGCTGCCACACATTGACCAAGATAACCGCTATCATCGCCGTTTTCGTGCTGCTTAGCCAGGTAATGCTTGGTATTCCCAGAAAGCTTAAAAGATAGTTAATAACTCCTGTTGTAGAATCCAGCATCATGCGCCAGAGAGTACCGACAGCTACAGGAGCCATAATCATTGGGATCAAGAAGATCGAAGTGATAATCCTCGCCCACATTTTATCTGAGCAAAGCGCCATAGCAACAAAAAGTCCCACCAATACCTCCAGTGTCACAGAAACCACCGCAAATAATAATGTATTTAATGTACTGACATGGAGTGCTTCATCTGTAAGCATTCTGATATAGTTCGAAAGTCCTACAAATTCCGGAACCGCATTGGGGAGATTCAGCTTCATCTTAAAAAAGCTCAAATATACTGAATAAAGTAATGGGAGCAGCGCCGTTACTCCCAGAAAAATCATCGTCGGAGTCAAAAAAAGCCAGGATGCCGCTTTATCGCTTTTGCTTTTTCTGATATTCTTCTGCACATGTTTTTTCCTGTTTGCCATACCTTTCTTCCTTTCCATACAGGGCTGTCATATGACAGCCCTGCTCTGAATCTCTTTTAAAGATTATAGTTCTTCGTTCCTTCCTCCGGCGGCGCGTTCTTCAATGCTGCCTCCATGCCCTCTTCCATTTTTGAAACCGCTTCTTCCAACTCAATCTGTCCGGACATATATTGGCTCACTACCGTATTTAACATTGTATCTACCTCTGTAGATGCCGGAATTCTCCACCACATATTTGCAGTATCAAGCGCTTCTCTTACTGTATCCATATATGTACCTTTGATGCCGTCCTGTTCCCAGAATGCTTCCCGTGGTGAGAGAATACCATATTCTTCATAAAATTGATTTTGTTTTTCTTCGCTTGTATACATCTTTATCCATTCCCATGCAAGCTCCTGATTTTTAGATGCCGCCGGAATAGATACATCCCAAGCACTCAGAAGTGTTGTTCCTGTCTCATCATGTGGAATTACATCAAGCGCCCATTTTCCTACGACCTTTGACTGACTTTCATCATCCGCCGCCTGTGTCAGTCCCAGTGTTGGCCAAGTCTCGCATATCGCCGCATTTCCGTCGAGGAATGCCTTGATAGATTCTTCTGTTCCCCATGACAAAATCGATGGATCTGCGTAATCCTGAATTTCCTTCAAATGTTTCAGGGCCTCTCTCGTCGCGTCGGAATCAATCGTTACATTCCAGTCCTCATCTGCCCAGGCGCCTCCCATAGACCACAGTACATAGTCAAATGTACCTCCAAGCTGACCGGTTGTTGCGGATACGGATATACCATACATACCTTCTTCTTTATTTGTCAAAGATTTCGCTACTTCTCGATATTCCTCCCATGTATCTGGAATTCCTTCGGGCAAAAGGTCTGTACGATAAGCAAAGAGCTGCGGAGTACATGCATTCGGTATTCCTGTCGTCACTCCCTGCCATACACCACAGTTTTCAAGCACTTTTTCAATAAAAACGTCTGTGCTGTAATCATCCTTATCCATAAATTCCTGAAGATCTGTCATATATGGTGCAAATTCCCCGTCCCACTGGCTTGCTACATCTATGACATCATAGGAGCCCGTACCACTTGTCAGATCCAGTAATGCTTTTTCATGTAATGTTGCATATGGAAAGTCTACAACCTCCACAGTAGCCCCCGTCTGTTCTTCAAACTCATCTACCATGCTATTCGCCGCATCTGCATATACACCTGACATATACAGTACGGTAAGCTTTTCTCCAGCATATGGCTTATCTCCATTTGCACTGGACGACTTTTTCTCTTCACCGCCCCCGCAGCCCGCCAGCATGCCAGCCGCTAAAGACATACACAAAAGTACACTTACCATTTTCTTTTTCATTTCTACACATCCTCCTTTTTAAAATTTTACGTTGGAATATTTTTTGAAAATTTTTTCTTTTTTATCAAATTATAATTTGATGAATTTTCAAAAAATATTTTTTCTGAAATAAGATTATCATTTTTATTTTCAGTTGTCAACACGTATTTTGTGTGTTTTTTATATTTTATCAGTTGATTTATGATTCAATTTATGATATTTTTACAATAAATAAAAAAAGAATTTTTTTCTTTTTTATTCTATTATATGATTAGAGTGTCAAAAGGTAACTTTTGCAAATGCTTCCGGCAATTTTCACAAAAAGATAACTTGCCAGACGACTTTATGCGCGATGGAGATGAAACTCAAAAATCACGGAAGCCTTTGCTGACGTGATTTTCGTATTAAGAGGTTCATCGGAATGCTCCGCGCACCGGAGTCTGAAAAGTTACTTTTTGTGAAAAGTGACAAGAGAATTTAAATAAGTTACCTTTTGACACCCGAATCATTATATTTAATTAATGACATTTAATCGGTCTGTACGTATCCTCTTTTTTCTTCTTAGTTCCGGTTAAATTGACAGTCATTTTTCCCCTATGTTACAATGTAAAGAAAAGCGAGGTGTCTCTATGGCTACAACTACCCTGATGACGGAAATCACAAGCAGATATTCAAAAATGACCAAGGCTGAAAAAAAAGTTGCGGATTTTGTTCTTTCCTCTCCCCAGGCTGCACTGAACGCCACAATCACAGATTTGTCCAGGCTCTGCCACGTAGGTGAAACCAGTGTATTCCGTTTCTGCCGTACCTTATCTCTCAAGGGATACCAAGATTTCAAGCTTTCTCTTGCACTTAGCACATCTAGTCCTGAAACCAGCTTTAAAAAAGAGACGATCGATGTCGCTGCTACTCCAAATTGTCGTGAAACTGCTGCAAACGTAAAGCGTGCATATATTCTTGCCCTTGAGCAGACCTTTGAGACTTTAAACTTCAGTGCAGTTTCCCGAGCCGTAAATTTGATTTTGAGTGCACGCACAATCAATCTCTTTGGATTTGGCGGTTCAGGCACCAGTGCAAACGAAGCAAAAAACAAGTTTATGAAAATTCTTCCTAACTTCATTTATAATTCAGATGCTCATATACAGCTGACACAGGCAGCATTATTGTCCCCGGAAGATATTGCTATTATTTTCTGCAATTCCGGTATTACGAAGGACTGTATTGAAATTGCACATATTTGCCATTCCTCCAAAGTGCCTGTTATTTTTATCACTCAGTTTTTAAAAACTCCTGCCGCACAGTATTCAGACGTCCTGCTTTTATGCGGCGCAAATGAAGGCCCAATGGAAGGAGGTTCCATCGCAAATAAAACTGCACAGTTATTTTTAGTTGACATTCTTTATGCAGAAGTCTATAAAAAATTAGGAAATCGTGCGATTGAAAACAAAAAGAAAACCTCTCGCGTGATAACAGAAAAAATGATGTGAGTTAAATTTATATTTATTTTTCTTGTAGTTTGTTTTCTGATGTGTTAAGGTAAGGGTATCTTTTCTAATATCTATCTATATTAGGGAAAGGGAAGTATCTTTATTTCTTATATAAGGAATCTACATTCTAAAAATTTACATGTATCATTCTATTTATGTTCATCTGATGGACAATCGGTTTTTCTGGTATTTAACTGCCAGGGCATTCTAAATTTTTACCCAATGAAACAAAGGAAACTGCTGTGACAGCATCTGTTTTATTACTTACGCTGCAGGTGAGGTATATATTTGTGTGTTTAATGTCTACTTTGCAGAAAGCACTATATCGTTTGCGGCAAATGCTGTGTAACTTAAGGGGAAAGTGTTGTAAACCGTAAGGCTTTTCCCTATAATAAAAGGAGGAAAAGTAATATGGAACAAAAACAAAAAACATTGAAGGATTTGAATCTGCTGGATCGTTTTTTATTCTCACAGGCTGCTGATGACCCAGATACAATGCGGGACATGCTGGAGATTATTCTGGGAAGGGAGGTTGTCTTAAAGCTCCTGCCCCAGACAGAAAAGGAGCAGCGCACCCATCCACTGAATCGGTATGTCCGGCTGGATGTTTGGGCAATGGACGAAGAGGAACGCATATACAACGCAGAGGTGCAGAGAGAGGATACAGGGAATCTGCCAAAACGGAGCCGGTTTTATCAGGCGCTAATCGATTCCAACCTTTTAAAGCCAGGGGAAGTGGGATTTCAAAGGCTGAATCCTGTCTATATTATTCTTATCTGCCCTTTTGATTTATTCGGTTATGGATTATATCGATATACCTTCCAGATGCAGTGTAAGGAAGTACCTGGATTATCCTTGCAGGACGACGCTGTTCGGATATTTTTAAATACCCGCGGACAGCGCACAGAAGGCGTACCACAAGAACTGATAGAGCTGTTAAGGTATATGGAGCATACCACAGAGGAAGTAAGTGCCTCTTGTACCAGTGAGAGGATACATAATATCCAGAAACGGATCCATGCAATCAAATCCAGTGAAAAGATCGGGGTGAAATACATGCAGGCATGGGAAGAAAAGATACTGGAACAAGAGAAAGCACGTGAAGAAGGGCGTCAGGAAGGACATGCTTCTGGATTAAGAGAAGGTTTAACACAAGGCGGCATACAAAAACTACGAAAGCAAGTGGAAAAGAAAGTACAAAAGGGATTCTCAGTAGAAGAAATTGCAGAAATGCTGGAAGAAGATATAGAAACTATTCAAAAATTAATGGAAGAAATATAAAGTTAACAAAGCAACAAGCGGTGCGAAAAGAACAGGAAGACTCTGTGTCATGCTTGCATATAAACAGAGGGCTTCCTGTTTCTTGTCATTCGGCGACTGCCCATAGCGAAATGAAGCGTATGAGAAAGTGTAAGCGTAAGGAGTGTGTTATAAAAAAGAGAAATTCCGGCGAAGCCCTGACGAACGTTGCAATACACTCCCTCTTGCGCGGATCGTTTTCGTCAGCTTCCGCTGTGATAGGTTATTTCTTTTAAAATGAGTCCCTGCGGAGGCGCAGTCACCCCTGCTGCCTGCCTATCCTGCGCCTTAAGTATCTCTTCTACCTTTTGTGGAGTATAATATCCTCTCCCTACGCGCAGAAGCGTTCCGACAATGATCCGCACCATATTATAGAGAAAGCCGTTTCCTCTGATGCGGATAATCCATTCGCATTCGTTTTGCTCTATTGTAAGTTCATAAATTCTGCGCACTGTATTTTCAACATTTGTCCGCACATTACAAAAGCTGGCAAAGTCATGCTCACCGATCAGATAGGCTGCTGCCTGCCGCATTTTGTCTAAATCCAGCTTATATGATACAAAATAGGTCGTAAGTCTCCGAGTCGGATCTGGAACCTTGGCATTCCATATGTGGTATTCATACGTTTTCTCACAGTCGCAGTACCGCGGATGCCAGTCTGCCGGTACTTCCTCTGACTTGACTATCACAATATCCTCTGGAAGTTTTTGATTCACAGCGTACGCGATCCTTACAGGAGGAATACTGGTGTCTGTATCAAATACCGCTACATTGCCTAATGCATGTACGCCAGAATCTGTCCTGCTGGCTCCAATTACCCGTATATCTTCTTTTAAAACCTGCGACAGCCTTTTATTGAGCACTTCTTCTATTGTAATTCCATTTGGCTGTATCTGCCATCCACAATAGTTTGTTCCGTCATACGCAACGGTCAATTTAATTCTTTTCATACCGTTTCCTTTCGCCTTCTATTCTGTAATTGCAATTTCCTTTTTTAACACTGTCAAAAATTTTTCAGCAGCTTTAGAAAACACCTGCTGTTTTTTCCAGACAATGTCTAACTGTGATTCTAACCGCGGTGTAAGAGGTTTGAAACATAAGTTACTGCTTTCTGATGTATTCACCAGCTTGTCCAGGCATAATGCATACCCAAATCCCTCATCAACCATAAGAGAAGCATTATAGACTAGATTATATGTAGCAACAATATTGAATTGTTCATAATTTTGTCCACTCCAACCAGATATTTCATTGCGTACTAACGCCTGTCTGGAAGTAATAAGGGGAATTTCCTTTAAATCCTCCGGTGAAATTTTTTCTTTTTTCGCGTAAGGACTGTCTTTTCTCATAAGAAGCCCCCAGCAATCTCTTACCGGCAGCTTAATATAGTTATACTTTTCTATATCGGCAGGTTCTATCAAAATCCCAAAATCAAGTACCCCTTTATCCAATTTTTCTGTTACGTCATCCGCGTTTCCACTAAACAGATGATAACGAATATGAGGATACATTTTTTGTAGATTTTGGGCAGCTTTGGCAATCAAACGCATAGCGTCTGTCTCTCCACCGCCAATGTAAATATCCCCGTTAATCATCTCATCTTCCGCAACAAGCTCTGATTCCGTTTTGTCAACCAAAGCAATAATTTCCTCTGCGCGTTTACGTAATAGAACCCCTTCATTCGTTAAAGTAATTTTGTGATTGCGCCTTCCGCGGTTTAAGAGCCTCACTCCCAGATCCTCTTCTAATTCCATAAGCTGCCGCGAAAGTGTCGGCTGCGTAATATGCAGATATTGAGCTGCCTTAGAGATGCTTTCTTCTCTTGCCACAGCAAGAAAATACCGTAAGATACGAACTTCCATATATCCTATCCCCTTATTTTTACTAGTGAAATTATACGTTTTAATTATATGCCTGTCAAGCATATAGTCTTATTTTATATAGGTATTTGATACTTTCACAGACAGATTATATACTATAAAGAAATCAGATACATAAGGAGAGATTATATGGATTTACATGATTTTTTAGAACATCTGAATTGCGGAAAAGCGGTGATTGGCAATTCAGAGCTGCACGAGTTTATGCACAAGGTCAGCGAGGAAGCAATGCAGATTACCTCCCGATTAAATGGACGTTACCATGAGCCGGAAGAAATAAGAGCCCTGTTTTCAGAGCTGATTGGAAAACCAGTTGACCCGTCTTTCCGATTATTTCCGCCGTTTTATTCTGATTGCGGGAAAAATATCACAGTCGGCAAAAATGTTTTTATCAATTCAGGATGCCATTTTCAAGACCAGGGAGGCATCACGATTGGAGACGGCACATTGATTGGTCATTGTGTTGTACTTGCAACATTAAATCACGATTTCTCACCGTCCAAACGAGGCACTTTGCACCCAGCTCCCATCGTTATTGGTAAAAATGTCTGGATAGGGGCAAACGCAACGATTGTTCCAGGCGTAACGATTGGAAATGGTTCCATTATTGCTGCAGGCGCAGTTGTTACAAAAGATGTGCCGGAAAATGTTGTTGTAGGCGGAGTACCCGCCAAAATAATAAAAACAGTTGTTACGGAGGATCTGCAATGAGTAAAAAGGTATTGATTATTTCTACCAGTCCCAGAAAAAATGGAAATTCTGAAATTTTAGCAGATGCATTTACACGTGGAGCAAAAGAGGCGGGAAATATCGTAGAAAAAATTTCTCTATATAATAAAACAATCGGTTTTTGTAAAGGATGTCTTTCCTGTCAAAAAACACAGCGTTGTATTATCCGCGATGATGTAAATGAGATTATTAAGAAAATGTTTTTGACCGATGTTATCGTATTTGCTACGCCTGTCTATTTTTATGAAATGTGCGGACAGATGAAAACTCTGCTTGACCGTTCTAATCCACTCTTTCCATCTAACTATATGTTTAGAGAGCTATACCTGTTAGCCACTGCCGCGGACACCGAAGAAACTGCTATGGACGGAGTTATCAAGGGATTACAGGGCTGGATCGATTGTTTTGAAAAAGTCCGCCTCGCCAAAACCATCTTCGCTGGCGGCGTTGGAGCAATCGGAGAAATCAAAGGACACGCGGCATTAAAAAATGCCTATGATATGGGCAGGAAGATCTGCTAAGGAGGAAACGAAAAATGAACGAACATTTAAAACTAGTCGAACAATGGGACAAAACATTCCCAATAAGCAATAAGGTCCATCACCATAAAGCAACATTTCATAACCGCTATGGCATCACTTTAGCAGCCGATTTATATGCCCCAAAGGATATAAACGGAACATTACCTGCTATTGCTGTCTGCGGTCCGTTTGGGGCGGTAAAGGAGCAGGCTGCCGGACTGTATGCACAGGAAATGGCGGAAAGAGGATTTTTTTCAATCGCTTTCGATCCGTCCTTCACCGGAGAAAGCGGCGGCTCTCCCCGATATATGGCTTCACCGGACATCAATACAGAGGACTTCCAGGCGGCAGTAGATTTTCTGTCTGTTCAAGAAAATGTGAACCCTGAAAAAATCGGTCTTATCGGTATATGCGGCTGGGGCGGAATGGCATTAAACGCAGCCGCAATCGACACACGCGTAAAAGCAACCGCCACTATGACTATGTACGATATGAGTCGGGTAAATGCGAACGGATATTTCGATGCAGAAGATAGCGAAGCGGCTCGCTACGAGAAGAAAAAGACATGGAATGCACAGAGGAGTATCGACTATAAAAACGGGGAGTATGCAAGAGGAGGCGGAGTTATCGATCCCTTGCCGGAGGATGCGCCATTTTTTGTGAAAGACTATTACGATTATTATAAAACAAGCAGAGGGTATCACGAACGCTCGCTTAATTCGAATGACGGCTGGAATATAACAGGCACAATGTCTTTTATGAATATGCCCATCTTACAGTATGCAAGCGAAATCCGCAGTGCAGTGCTTATTGTGCATGGCGAGAAAGCGCATTCCTGCTATTTCAGCAAAGACGCTTTCGCGAAACTAAAAGGGAATAACAAAGAACTACTGTTGATTCCAAATGCTGTTCATACAGATTTATACGACCGGACAGATATAATTCCATTTGACACGCTGACCACCTTTTTTCAGAAGTGGCTGTAACGCGCATCTGTCAGAATATCCAGATAGAAAAAGGAACAAAACGTCCGACGCAAAAGACTGCTGCCAGATAGACAAGCACAATGACATAGGCCACCCTGTCCCTGCCATGATACACAAGCGGCTTCATCTTTGTTCTGCCCTCACCGCCGCGGTAGCACCGCGCCTCCATCGCCATAGCCAGATCATTCGCCCGCCTGAATGCCGACACAAATAACGGCACCAAAATCGGCACCATCGCCTTTGCTCTCTGTAAAATGTTTCCACTCTCCAGATCAGCGCCCCTGGCAATCTGCGCTTTCATAATCTTGTCTGTCTCTTCCAGCAGAATCGGAATAAATCGAAGTGCGATAGACATCATCATTGCCACTTCATGTACCGGTACTTTGATTTTATTCAGAGGATAAAGAAGCTTTTCAATTCCATCTGTCAATGCATTCGGCGTCGTAGTAAACGTCATAATGGAGGAACCAGCGACCAGGTACATCAGGCGGATTGCCATAAACACAGACACCCTAAGTCCATTCTCTGTTATCTGAAAGATCCAGAATGACACAAGCGTTTCCCCGCCTTTATTTAAAAATAAATTCATCACAACCGTAAATAAAAGCAAAATTAGAATTGGCTTCAATCCCTTGACAATGAATTTCAAAGGCACCTTGCTCAGATATATGACCGTCCCCAAAAAAGCGGTGGCAATCACATAGCCCAGAAGACTGTTCTGAACAAATAAAGAAACCAAAAACAACAGGGTACAAACAATCTTTGCCCTTGGATCTAAACGGTGTATTACACTTTTGGCCGGATAATATTGTCCTATAGTAATATCCCTAATCATTGTCTCTCCCTCTTTAAGCTGTTTATAATTTCCTCTGCTGCCTCTTCCACTGTAGTTACATCTGTACTCACCTGGAATCCCCGCTTTTTTAAGTCATGCATGATATAGGTTACCTGAGGTGCGCAAAGACCTACCTGCTCCAGCTCCTGATAGTGGGAAAACACCTCTTTCGGTGAGCCGTCCAACATTTTTTCTCCTTGATTCATCACAATAATCCGTTCTACATACTTCGCAATATCTTCCATACTGTGGGAAACCAGTATGACAGTCATTCCCGTCTTTTTGTGCAGGCTTTCAATCTGATCCAATATCTCGTCCCTGCCCTTTGGATCCAGTCCCGCCGTGGGCTCATCCAACACAAGTACTTTCGGATGCATCGCCAGAACTCCCGCAATCGCCACACGGCGCTTCTGCCCTCCAGACAATTCAAAAGGAGACTGTCCGTAGCACTCTTCGGAAAGCCCTACCAGATGCAGTGCTTCTACAGCTTTTTTCTTACACTCTTCTGGAGAAAGCCCTTGATTTTTAGGCCCAAAGCAGACATCACTTAAAACATCTACCTCAAACAACTGGTGCTCCGGATACTGAAACACTAGCCCTACCTGGCTGCGCAGTTTCTTCAAATCGTATCCTTCCTCATAGATATTCTTTCCCTCATAGTACAGTCTGCCGGAGGTTGCTTTCACCAGACCGTTTAAATGTTGAATGAGTGTAGATTTCCCAGACCCCGTATGACCAATAATGCCTACAAACTGTCCCTTAGGAATTTCCAGATTGACGTTTTTCAGCGCATGCTGTTCATAGGCTGTCCCCGGACTATATACGTAACTGATCTCTTCTAATTTAATCGACATAATGCCTCCACCAGCTCTTCTTTCCTTAATATTCCTTTCGGCAATGCAATCCCTCGCTTACGCAGCATTTCTGCCAGCATCGTCACTTGGGGCACGTCCATCCTGATTTCTTTAAGCCGGTCAACCTGACTGAATACTTCCCTCGGAGTCCCATGCATCACAATATGGCCTCCATCCATCACAAATACCTCATCTGCGTCAATTACTTCTTCCATATAATGCGTGATCAGAATGACCGTTACATTTTTTTCCTTCCTCAATCTTTCTACTGTGCGGATCACTTCTTTTCTTCCGTTTGGATCCAACATGGCGGTCGGTTCATCCAGCACAATACACTTTGGCTCCATAGCAATCACCCCTGCGATTGCTACTCTTTGCTTCTGTCCTCCAGAAAGCTTATTTGGAGAATGGCTCCTGTATTTTATCATACCGACGGCCTTTAAGCTGTCCTCCACTCTCTGCCAGATTTCCTCTGAAGGCACACCCAAATTTTCAGGACCAAACCCTACATCTTCTTCCACAACCGTACCGATAATCTGGTTGTCTGGATTCTGGAACACCATACCCGCGCTCTGGCGTACATTCCACAGTTCCTTTGGATCTTTTGTGTCCTTACCGTCCACCCACACCGTACCTCCTGTCGGTACCAGTATCGCATTCAAATGCTTGGCAAGAGTAGATTTTCCAGAACCGTTATGCCCCAGAATCGCAACAAAAGAACCTTCAGAAATCCGCAGATCAATTCCATCGACTGCTCTGTTTAGACCTGTCACATTCCCATCTTCATCTCGTTTTTCATATTCATATACAAGCTTTTTCGCTTCTATCATTTCCATCGGCTTTTGTCTCCAAAGATTACACCAAATATTCTTATATCGTTCTCTATTGTACCGTCTCTTCTTTTTCTTTGCAAGGCTTCCTGTAAGTCAACCAGATTCCTGCACTGACAAGAACCAGGGCGGCAATATTCTGGATAGACACGATCTGTTCTCCCAAAAATATTGCTGAAAATAACACCCCGAATATCGGAATCGTAAATCCGTATATTGCAACCTGTCCCACCGGATTATATTTCAAAAGGATTGTCCATATACTAAATGAACCCGTAGAAAGGATAGACATATATAGCATCAGGCACACACTTTTAAAATCGCCGCCGCTTACTTCTCCTCCTAAAGCCATCCCCATGAGGATCAATACAAAACCTCCAAACAAAGTCTGATAGGCAGTGATTGTCATAACGCTCTCTCTGTCAGAAATCAGCTTCACCAGCACCGTACTGATCCCGTATGCCATACTGCACAGCAGCACCATTCCCTCCCCCATCATATGAAATCCGCCGGAAAGCGCACCCGGCGCGAGATTAATCACAACGACTCCACACAGTCCAAACAGGCAACCTGCCGTTTTCGTCCAAGTCATCTTTTCATTCTTCACGATAAAATGCGCCGCAATAATAGAAAAAAATGCATTTGAACCATTGATAATAGAGCCTTTTGTCCCAGTAGTATGCGCAAGCCCTACATAGAAACATACATACTGTATTGTCGTCTGAAGAAGCCCCTGGCGCAGAATATAAGGAAAAGAGGAACGTTTCATTGTCAAAATCCGCTTCTCCAGTATACATCCTATCAGAAATGTAAAAATACCAGACAGGAAAAACCGATACCCTGCAAAGAGAATCTGACTCCCCACCCCTTCTATTTCAAACCACTCATACCCTATCTTAATACAAGGAAAAGCACTTCCCCAAAGAGCGCAACAAAAAAGCGCCAGCAGGCATACACCTGCCGGCTGTGTCAGCTTTTTTCTCATTGTTTTTCTCCGTAAAAGTTACGCTTTCTGCGGTTCGTCATACTCCGTACCGAACGTCTCTACTGTTACTTTTTTCATTCTCTGTGTCTCTAACGGCTTATCATTGTAATCCGTTGCCGTATCTGCTATTTTATTTACCACGTCCATGCCTTCTGTTATCCTGCCAAATGCCGCATATGCTCCGTCAAGGTGCGGAGATTTCTTATGCATAATAAAAAACTGTGACCCCGCAGAATCTGGGTGCATTGCACGCGCCATAGAAAGGACCCCCTCATCATGGAGCAAATCATTTGCAAAGCCATTCTGAGAAAACTCTCCTTTGATTGTATATCCTGGGCCGCCCATACCGGTTCCGTCGGGACAGCCTCCCTGGATCATAAATCCGCTGATTACACGGTGAAAAATCAATCCGTCATAAAACCCTTTGTTTACCAGAGAAATAAAGTTTTTCACTGTATTCGGCGCGATTTCCGGATACAATTCTGCTTTCATAATATCTCCATTTTCCATTTCAAATGTCACTACTGGATTTGCCATATTCTTTTCCTCTTTTCTTTCATATATACTGCACATATTGTAACGAATTTCCCTTCTTTCGTCAATAAAATCCAATCAGTCCTCCCTTTTCTTCCCATCCCGTATTCCACAGCTCCTTTAGTGGAAGCATACTCTTCTGCCCATATGTAGCTACTGCGATCCACATCCTATTATCCCGTATTTCGTACCCATAGCACAAAAACCAATGCCATTCAAAATCTTTATACCTCTCGTCCTGATGCCGCAACATTAAATAGGGTACCGGATACCCCCGATCAATCTGCTGCTTGATGTAATGTTCTGCCTCTTCATCAGAATGTTCCCCTTCAAACGCCTCCATGTGCAACGTTTTGTTGCCTACATCTTTTAAATATGCCGCATATCCTTCTATAAACATGGAAGGCTTCTTCACTCCACCCACTCTTGGCTTTAAATAGGGTTTCATTTTCATCGCAAAGCGCACATACTCTTCCTTTGTAAGATGGTGTATATCAAACGGGTATAAGTTTGTCCATCCTTTATGTAAAGCGAAATAAATGCTACTGTCACATGCTGTCGCCGCAGCGCATCCTCCCATATACATAACTACATTGTGAAACCATGCCTGACTGCCTCCGACTGCCCCGTCTATCGTAAAATATTCCAATACCTTTTCCATCCTGTTTTCTTCACCTCTTCCTCCTGTTATTTTCCTTTTAAACCGTCTGCGTTTTTGCGCGCCGATACTATGCTTGTATAAAAGACCACTCCAAGTATAATGCCGCCTCCAATCAACTCTCTCGCTGTCGGCGCTTCCTTTAAAAACAGAAACGCTGCCACAATGCCGTAAACCGACTCCAAACCGGATACAATTCCTGCCGTCTGGACTTTTACATATTTCAGGCTTTCAATGTACAATGTATGCGCCACTGCCGTAAATAAAACTCCCAGCAAAAGCAAAAGTAAAAACTCCTTTCCCTGCGCCTTCTCCTTGTTGAAGAATAACACTGGAAGCAGAAGGATACTCGCCGTCGCCTGTTCATAAAACGCCGTCAGTATACTGGAATACTTCTCCATACATTTTCGGTTCATCAAAGAAAGTACCGCATAGCTTAAGCTCCCCGCCATCCCCCAGAGAATTCCCTGCGTCATAGAATTTCCAAGCTCAAACCGAGGTACAATGATCCCCACTCCCGCAAGCATCACTACCGCTGACAGTACGTTGCCTGCTCTCAATTTTTCTTTAAATAGTATCGGTTCTAAAAACGTTACAAAAAGCGGAAATGTAGAAAATGTCAGTGTTCCCACTGCAACTGTGGCACTTTGTATAGACTGCATAAAAGTCGTCCAGTGTACAGCAAGCACAGCTCCTGCCGCAATCAAAAATAAATAATCCCTTCTGCATCTCAATTTCAAACTGTCTTTTTTCACTTTTAAAAGAATCAGAAGAAAAAGACATGAAAACAGAACACGCCACAATACAATCACTATGGAGGGAAGATGCAGCCATTTTGCAAAAAGTCCTGCAAGTCCCATAAGAAGCACTGCTGTATGTAAGGTAATCAATCCGGTCTTTTCTCTTGTCATTTCTTATTCCTTCTTATATTCAGATTCCAATAGATTCTGTAAAAAGAATAACATAGGGGAATGACCTATGTAAATATATGATAAAAAGCGTATGAAACCTTACGCCTCATACGCCTTCGTATTTGAAAATGCTTTTTTTACTAATATAAACTCTGATTGATCCTTTTCAACTCTTCCCTGGATAATGGCACATAGCTAGTCGCAAGCACTGGCTGAAGTTCATCGTACACCTCATTTGCGAACTCTTCTATTTCCTCTTCTTTCATCCCAAAGTCCCTGAGTTTTTTGATTGGCCATATTTGATTTAACAGCTCCTTAAGCTCGGAAAGTGCTCTCTCTTTTTTACACTTAAGTATTTCTGACAGAATATCGCACAATCTGCTCATTTTTCCCTTTGCATTCTTTTCATAATATTTATCCAGGACAGCACAGAAAAACTGATAGTTGCTTTCCCCATGTGCTACATGGTATCTACCACTTAGCGGAAAAGCAAGAGCATGTACTGCACCGCACCCTGCATTGCCAAAAGATATTCCCGCATAATTACTTGCTCTTAAAATATCTGACTCCCACTTCTGCCTGCTTTCCTCTCCTTCCACCACTATTTTGTCAAACGCTTTTACAAGCAGTCTTATTGCATCAACTGAAAACAAATCAGTATAGGCATTTGATTTCGGTGACAAGAATGATTCTACTGCATGAACTAGTGCATCGATAGAACTATAGGCGAAAAAACGATATGGCAAGGTATGTATACACTGTGGGATTAAAACTGCTTTGTCCGCATAGAACGCATCAAAGGCCATTCTAACTTTTGTTTGTTTCTTTATAGATGAAATAATACAAGATCTTGTAACCTCACTTCCTGTTCCACAGGTAGTTGGTATAATAATTAATTCCTTTTCTTTTATAATTTTAGACGAGTCTAAAAAAATTTCTTCTGCACAGCGAAATGCCTTTAAGGCCAACAATTTCGCTATGTCTATCACTGTGCCCCCACCCACTGCAATAACTCTGCGATACTTCAGACTATGAGCTTTTTCTAGTACCGCATCAACCATTACGTCTGATGGTTCTCCTTCTCCGAAATCTTCCTGAAAAATCACTTGACACTCTAGATGAAAAGGTGCAATAAAAGGAGTATAAATAAATCTCTGCGTCAGTATTAAGTCATCCTTTTGTATCGGAAAATCTTTTATAAATCCCCCAAAGTCAGCATATTCATATATTTCCGGCGCTATTTTAAACTTTCCCATAATTGTCTCCTTCTTCTTTCCTGGCATTCCTTTATCCTTCAATATTTCGATTTCTAAGTGAAATCTTTTTTACAGTCTCTATGTATGATTCTGGTATCTCCTTTTTTTCTTTTCCAGATGCAAGAAGTATCAAATACTGTTCGCTCGTCCTTTCGATATTATCACTGGCAATCATCGCTTTTTCCATAGATATTCCAACTCCGATTGTTCCATGGTTTTCCATAAGCACTCCTGCGCTTGTACCTATTGCTCCCTTTACATTTTCTGCAAGTTCCAGAGAACCCGCGGGGGCAAACGGTGCGACCGGCACTTCACCGCCTAAATAAGATATACTTTCTACATCTATAATCGGTAATTTTGTTACTCCTTTAATGGAACTTACCAGAGTACCATATTTCGAATGAGAATGTACAATCGCCTTTACCTCCGGTCTCATTTCAAATATATAGCGGTGCATCACCGCCTCCACAGACGGCTTATACTTTCCCTCTACTATATTCCCTTCCATATCCAGAAGGCATAAATCCTCTTTTTTAAGTGTTGCATAAGAACGCGAGGAAGGTGTAATCACAAACATTTCCTTGTCTTGTACACGGGCACTTATATTCCCGGCAGTACCGAGTGCATATCCTTTTTCAACCATTGTCCTTACACCCCACATCACATCCTCTTTCGCCTGTTCAATTGTATCATACATAGTCTTTTACCTCCCATCTTCTCATCAATTTTTTTCTTACTGTCTCCAGAGATTCTGTCTTTGCTTCCTGTAAAAATTTTTTATCCTGCGCTGTATTTAATATTGCTTTCAGCATGTCAATCTGAGCATCTCCTGA
Source organism: Mediterraneibacter flintii (assembly GCF_055387595.1). Taxonomy (NCBI): domain Bacteria; kingdom Bacillati; phylum Bacillota; class Clostridia; order Lachnospirales; family Lachnospiraceae; genus Mediterraneibacter; species Mediterraneibacter flintii. Next base: position 961,992 of record NZ_AP031405.1, on the reverse strand, counting down.
CTTTAACGCCATACAGAATACAAACTGTGCAGGCACCTCATTTTCCGGGCTTTCCATATTCCGAAATAAAACAGGATCTTTCAGTCTTATTACACAAATTGCCGGAACTATTACATGAATAGAATCGGTATGAGGTATCGCAACCGGCACTTCTGTCATTAAGCCTGTCGGATAAATCTTTTCCCGTTCCATGCACCCTTGTAAAAAAGATTCCTTTACAAAATGCCTGTCATGAAGTTCTTTATATGCCGCCCGAACCGCCTCTTCCCATGACCCGGGATTATCCTCAATTATTAATATTTCGTTTATCATTTCTTCTTCCTCCGTCTTGTCAATGCGCTCTACAATATCCTCATAATTTTCCATCTAAACCAACCGTCTACTCATATATAATTGCATTTTTAATCCCCTGTTGGTTTGCATGTGCTTCAAGTGCATCAATCAGATTCTCCAGCCGATATTCCCCTGTAACAAAAATATCTTCCGGAATTTCATGGTGATTAATCATCTCGTTCGCCATCATCACATGCTTTGGTGTCGTATGGAAAAAAGCAGCAATCGTCAATCCTCCGTAATGCATCGTCTGCGTATCTATTGTTATCTTCGTACCCGGTTTGCAGCCTCCGAATAGATTGATATAGCCCCCTTTGCGGGCAATCATAATACAATTTTCCCATGCAGCAGGCTGACCTGTCGCATCAACGACTGCGTCCGCCCCTCGTTTCTGCGGAGTAAGATTTCGAATCATATGAACAATATCCATCTCCTGATTCAAGACTACCGTCGTATCAATTCCAAGTTTTCGTGAGACTTCCAGCCTGTCTTTCGAAAAATCAGCTTGTATAACATGAGCGCCCCTTCTTTTGATTATTAAGGCAATCATCAGACCTATTGGACCTGCTCCCATTACCACAACCGTATCTCCATAACTGAATTTTGTCATATCTGCTCCGTACATCGCACATGCCAGCGGTTCAGTCAATGCCGCTGCCTTATAACTGACATCATCTGGAATGTGGAATGTATTCTGCCGTACAACGGGTCCAGGAATGTAAACATATTCCGAATGACCTCCTTTAATCCGTACTCTATGTTCACAGCATCCATCATTCCTTCCTGTTTTGCAGTAGTAACATTCGCCGCACATCGCTGCACTGTGAGGAACAATCCTGTCACCCACTTCAAATCCTGTCACTTTACTCCCTTTTTTATGTACAATTCCTGCCGCTTCATGTCCAAAAGAAATCCCCGGCTTGTAGCTTGGATGCCCTCTTTTGTATGTCTTTACATCTGTTCCGCATGTCAACGACGCTTTTACTTTCATGATGATTGCATCTTCTTCCAATTCAAACATGGGACGTTCTTCTATCCTTACATCCCCTGGGCCATACCAGAGTGCCATTTTCATTGTTTCTTCCATATCTGCCAATCCTCCATTTCTCCTGTATTTACTTTATTTTTTGAATTTTATTCTCCCAGAGCACACATATGAACTTTACGGGACCGCGGACGGCAATAATCAAAATCAGCAAAATAGATGTCTCCACATCTGCCTGTTTGTATCCTACATTTTTTAATCACAAACGTCTGGCTCGCTCCCAACATCGTCGCTTTTAAATGTGCCGGTCCGTTTAACATAATAGACGGATCGTCAATAAATGCCTGGTTTGTTTCTGCCAACCGCAGATGCTCCGGTCCCGGATATCGATAATATCCATCATTGCTTGTCTGATTTGGAAATAACTTTTCTAAACCTTTGTTTAAATCCACCTGAAGAAACTCATCGCCTTTTATGTCAAAATCGTGTACCATCTCTTCAAAGAATACAGAACAAGTTGTATGTTCTGTCTGCACGGTTAGGATCCCTTCCACAATTTTTGTCTCTTCTATAAACTGATTCACTGCTTCTGTGATGTTAAAAAAAGTTATCTTTTTCCCTTTCGTCTGTAAACTCAGTTCTTTTGTTTTAACCGTCATATTTCCTCCTCCCCATACACCCTGCTTCCAAATTCTTCACGCGCTTTTAAAGCGCCTTCAAACAATTCCCTAATCTTTTCTTTCGGATTCTTTGCTAAGAAAATTCCCGAACTTGCCCCTGAGCCTTCTGATCCATTTTTAATCGCGTTGTATACATCTTCTGCGGTTCTGTTTCCGGCTCCCTGTAATACAATAATTCCTGGATGTATTTCTTTAATTGCCTCTTTTGTTTCTTGCATATATTTCACATCCGCTGTTTTTCCTGTGCCTATTAATTCCGTTTGTTCACATATAATCATCGTAGGTTTAAGCAGAGCTGTCATCCGCGCTTCCTGTACAGAGTCTGCCAAAACAATTGTATGCATCTGTAATTCTTTTGCACGGGAAACCGCTTTAATTAGCTGGCTCAGTGTCATAGGCCGTTCCGCGTGGTTAAGAAAGACTCCGTCAGCTCCAGCCTCTGCCAGTGATTCTGGCAACACATGCCCCATTCCTCTGCCGGTATGTATCGGATCCATTCCCTGTGCATTTAAAATAATATGCTTTGTCTCTGCTGCAATCTTACCCAGGTCAGCATACGGAGCACTAAACATAATAGACATATCATATTCTTCTGCAAGGTGATCCGCATATTCTGCAAGCTCCAAGAGTGCTGCTCCATACATATAAGATTTAGAATTGATACCGAATACAGGTGTTTTTATTATCTTTTTCATAACTGACTCCTATTTCCCTAAAAGATGATAATAATGCCGCAAAGCTGTTTTCATCCCTCTATCTCCGTCATCCAGCATATCCATCATATTTTGCGCATTTGACTCCCTTAGCTGTCTATAACCACTCATTGCAATATCTGTAAAAAGATTAATTTTACTGATCCCTAATTCGGCTGCCCTTTTTAAATTCTCATCCCCACTGGATGAACCTCCATGTAAAACGAGAGGAATGTTTACCACTGTTTTCAGTTCCTTCAACCTTTTGAAATTTAATTTCGGCGTTCCTTTGGCATATATTCCGTGTGCTGTACCGATAGATACAGCTACAGAATCTATACCTGTCCTATTTACAAACTCAACGCAATCTTTCACTTCCGTATACACTGAATCATTTTCTTCTTCGTTCTCATAATTCTTTCCAGAACCTACATGTCCAATTTCTGCCTCTACACAGACATTCTTTTCTTTTGCATAATGAACGATTTCCTGTGTTTTTTCTACATTTGTTTCAAAAGGATCACTAGAACCATCTATCATTACCGACGTAAATCCTAAATCAATGGCTTTTTTCACAAATTTAAGATCATATCCATGATCGATGTGAAGGCACACCGGAACTTCTGCTTTTTTAGCATAATACCTCCCTATCTCGGCAGCATCTTCCAGAGTCAGAAAATTTGTTTTCATATTTCCGCTATATGCCACGATAATCGGTCTGTGGAATTCTTCCGCTATTTCTATATATGCTTTCAGGCTATTCTGGTTAAAAAAGTCGGGGGACAAAACTGCATATGTAGATTTATCTGCCTGTCTTAACATTTCGTATGAATTCACTAACATATCTTCTCTCCTGATTTTAAAAATTTACACTGCTCCGAAAATTTTAGCGATGCCCACTACAATAATATCCACAATATTCGCCAGAGAAGCTCCCGTAACTTTTGTTCCCTCTGCGATCTCCATAACTCCTGCGGCGCTTATAAAAGTAGTTGCTATGTCCGCCATAAAATTCATAAAGAATACCAGAAGAACCATAAATATCGTTCCATTTACCAATCCTCGAAACAGATTTCCCTTGCTAATCATACAGGTCATCCCAGCATAATACGGAATGGACGCCAATATACCTACCGGGAAATACGTATTGCCCGGAATGATAAAAGCTATCGCAATTGTAATCGGAATCAACAGTAGCCCAAGAGTAATTACTGCTGGATCTCCAAGTCCAAATGCAGAATCACAGCCAAGCAAAATCTCTCTATCCTCTCCTAAATGTTTCACTACAAACTGTTTTGCAGCCTTACTTACTGGAGCAAGTCCTTCCATAAACAAGCTTACCATTCTTGGAAGAAGTACAATAACCGCTGAAATTCCTACTGCTACCTGTATCATAACTGCAGGTGTCTGTAACGTAATTACTGCCATAAAAAGCCCTACAATAAAACCTACAATAGCAGGATCGCCAAGTACTCCAAGTTTTTTGTTGATCCAGGATAAATTGATGTTAATTTTATTAATATGGGGGATCTTGTCCAATACTTTGTTTGTTACAAAAACTACCGGAATCGCCGCCAGAGTTGAACTTTTTGTTGTACAAGTTGTTCCCTCATATCCAAAATACTCCTGCCACCATGGAGCGATCTTATCCCCTACAAAATTAATAAATACCATAAGCGCCATCGCAAAAACAAAACTGATAATCACAGCCGGAGCACCTGATACACCTGCATTTCCCAGAATATAATATAAAATGGATGCCGACATCAGAATATGCCAGTAATTCCATATATCAATATTTAATGTTTTTATTACCTTTGCTTTAATCAAAACAAAATTAAGAATCAAACCGCCTGGTATAACCACTGCTGCAAACGGTGATGTCCATGCCGCTGCTGACAAGGTCTGCCAGCCTACATCAATCGTAGTAAAGCTGTGGGAGACGCCTGAACCTGCATAATAATCAATAATCGGTTGTATCGTTGTTGTCAGAAGAGAAATAACAAGTTTTAATCCCTGGAACCCGATACCAAAAAGTAATCCACTTTTAAACGCCTCAAAGAATTTCATTCTGAAAACCAATCCTAAAATAGTAACAATAATCGGTAAAAATGCAATCGCTCCAATATTCAAAATTTCTTGAATTATATTCGTTAAAATTTCCATATGAGCCCTCCTTTAATAAATCTCTTTTCCTTCGCCGTTCCTAGTTTCTAAATCTTTGAGGCAACCTCTTCCAGTAAATCTCCACACTTCTTTTTTACAGCTTCTTCTCCTATACCGGTAATTAAAGCTGTTACGCTCATGAGTGGTACCGGAAGTTCTTCTCGGTACATATTGGTTGTAAATACAATATCCACCTGGCTTGCCTTGGACATAACTTCACTCATATTACTTTTCTGTATCACAGCTTCAATTCCACGTTCTTCACAGATCTCACGCACTCCCTGTGCTGCAAGCGTCGACGTAGCGATGCCACTGCCACATGCAATCAAAATCTTAACTGGCCTTCCCTGCATATGCTCACCTCCTTTTTTATTTATTGTTCATTATTAAACTGACGTATTTCATAAAACTTAATCATATTGATAATATCCGTTTTATTCTCCGCTGCAAAAAGCAGTGTCTGTATCTCCCTATTTGCCATACAACGTACCATATGAAAAAAAACAGAGAGGTAACTATTTTCATCTGGAATACTTACTGCCAGTACGAATTTCACGGGATCATTTATATCATGTCCGAAATTTACAGGATTTTTTAATCTGATAAAACTAATTCCCAAACTTACCGCCCCGTCCCGCGGTGACGCGTGAGCGATTGCAACACCTGGTGCAAAAACAATATACGGTCCGTTTTTCCGAACCAATTCCACCATCCTTTCTGTATATTTATTTGAACAGTGCCCTACCTTCTCTAACATTCTCCCTGCCGCATAGATTGCTTCTTTCCAATCATTTACTATCAAGTCTAACGTCATCATCTCTTCGCAAAGCTCCCTATAAAACCATTGATTTCCCTGTATTTTTTCCGGCATTAGTTTATATTTTTGATTCAATCTATCTAGCTTTTCCTCGGAAGAAAAAAGTGCAACCGTATCATTTTCAGAAATAATTTTGTTATACTCTTCTACATAAGACAGAATCCTGCTGATTTCTTTCTTATGCTGTCTGTTCTTCTTTTTTTCTCTTATATGTTTATCTTTTATATAATTTTGGATTTTTATAATATCATTCTCATAAAGAAGCGGATTAATCTGAACAGCTATATCTAGTTCATCCTTTAGCGGCACTGTAGCTATCACCATATCTATATTGCTCCTATCGTATTTTTCTAGCTTATGTGCAGGAATTATGTCCTCAACATAGATATTAAAATTCTGTTTCAGTTTTACTTTTAGCAGCATCGCTGTGCAAAGTCCTGCCGGACATATAATCAGAGCAGACACTTCCTGTTTTTCTGCTTTGAGCAGTTCTAGAGCCGAAGCAATATGCATGACAATATACGAGATTTCGTCTTTTTCCATTTTCTTTCCTATCATCCGTTCAATATCTTTGATATTCTCCGCCACATGTTCAAATATTTCAGGATACATCTGTTCCAGTTCTTCACACAAAGGATTCTGTGTTTTGTAGTCATTATTTCTCAGATGATAGATCGTAGATTTAATATGTTCCATCAATGATTCATAGTTCTGGTATCCAATTCTGTCTTTGATGTCTAAACTCATACAGACTGTCCATACAAAAGAAGCAATAATCATTTGTGTTGTAACCATCTCTATATCAGTAGTAGAATCCTGACTAGAAATTTTAAAATTGTCCATGAATATCTCATTAAATCCCTGTACTTCTTCCTCTGTCACTTCCCCATCGTATCCGAACTCTTTCAAAACTTTCTGCAGTAACTCCAAAGCTGCCTGACTAAACTGATTTTCTGATGTCACTGGAGAAGAACCTGCTATATTCCCTTGTAAAATGCGAATCACTGTAATTAGAAGATATGTCTCAATTGCTTTAAATGAGGTGTCAAGGAGATCCAACTTATAGTCTGCTTCATATTGTAGAAGCGCCTGCCTGATATAAGCTCCCTCTATCTTCTCCTGCAGCACTTTCTCAATCAGCCAGGAATAGATCCCTTCTTCGTGTTTCAACCCTTTAAACAACTTGTAAGCTAGCCTGCGAATTTGTAGTTCGTCTCCGCAGATCCGATACCCCTTTTTTGTTCTTGCTTCCAGAATAATCCCTTCTTCTGCCAGCCTGTTCTTTATTTCAATAATTTCTTTTGTCATCGTACTTCTGGACACAAACAAGCGACCTGCAAGATAATCTGCTGTTGTATACTCTTCTTCGCAAATAATCATAATAATCGCTGCCATTCGTCTTTCTTCCGCTGATAATCGATATTGATAAAAATCACTATCTTTAGCAGCCTTTTGTACTTCTTTTTGAAATTTTTCACTGTCCCGTATATGAATAAACCCTTTGGAAATCACAATCAGTTCTTCTCCATCTGTCAGTTCTTGCAGTCTTTGAATATCATTCCTCAGTGTCCTTTCCGAAACCTGAAATTCTTCGGATAAATCTTTCATTGATATTTTGTCTTTCATTAGTAACTTAGTTAAAAGAACATCCTGCCTTTTTATCATTTCCTCACCTGTCTTTTAAAATCACCGAACTATTTCCTATACAATTAATATATCATAGACATATTGACACAAAAATATTAGGTCTTTTCCCATTTTTATCTACTTTTTGAAGTATTTTGTACTCTATTTTCCATACCTTATCGGGTAACGCCCGACATCCCGAAGGAAGTAAATTACGGTGTGCCCTTTAGGGTATACTCTGTCAGACAGAGCCTATCTTAATTTCTGGTTGATCTGTACATAATTTCTTATTTTTTTTGGTTACTGGTTACATTGTCCCTCCTGCCGGCACCGATTATACTAAGTACATAAGATAACGAAAAGTAAATTTTCAAGGAGGCTATACAAATGGCAAGTTTATCATTAAAAGGAATTCAAAAAATTTATCCTAACGGATTCCACGCAGTAAAAGATTTCAATCTGGATATTGAAGATAAGGAATTCATCATCTTTGTAGGACCTTCCGGATGTGGAAAATCCACAACATTACGTATGATTGCAGGTCTGGAAGATATTTCCGGCGGTACTTTAGAGATTGACGGAAAGGTAATGAATGATGTAGAGCCAAAAGATCGTGATATCGCAATGGTATTCCAGAACTACGCTCTGTATCCGCATATGACCGTATATGACAATATGGCTTTTGGTCTGAAGCTTCGTAAAGTGCCAAAGGCAGAAATCGATAAAAAAGTAAAAGAAGCAGCCAGAATTCTTGATTTGGAGAAACTGCTGGATCGTAAGCCAAAGGCCCTGTCCGGTGGTCAAAGACAGCGTGTTGCAATGGGACGTGCCATCGTTCGTAATCCGAAGGTATTCCTTATGGACGAGCCGCTTTCCAACCTGGATGCAAAGCTGAGAGTACAGATGCGTATCGAAATTTCCAAGCTGCATGAAAATTTAGGCGCGACAATTATCTACGTAACCCATGACCAGACAGAAGCTATGACGCTCGGCACAAGAATCGTCGTTATGAAGGACGGAGTTGTTCAGCAGGTAGATACACCTCAGAATCTCTACAATACACCTTGTAATCTTTTTGTTGCCGGATTTATCGGTTCTCCTCAGATGAACTTCTTAGATGCCGTTGTAAAAGTAAACGGTCAAGATGTCACATTGACAATCGGAGAGCACGTGCTGAAGGTTCCAGCTTCCAAAAAGCAGGCACTTATTGATGGTGGTTATGACGGAAAGACGGTTGTCCTGGGTATCCGTCCGGAGGACGTACACGATTCCGAAGCGTTTATCAGTAATTCTCCCGACAGTGTCATCAAATCTACTATTAAGGTATATGAACTTCTTGGTGCAGAGGTTTACCTGTATTTCGATGTAGAAGGAACACAGATGACTGCCCGCGTAAATCCGCGCACAACCTTAAGAACCGGAGATAAAGCGGTATTCGCCCTGGATATGGAAAAAATTCATCTTTTTGACAAGGAAACTGAATTGACGATTACAAACTAATCTATTACAATGAAGAATAGCAGCTTGTCTGACACACAGTGGCTATTTTATACGGCGGCATGACCGCATAGTTTATTACTTAGAATAACAAAAGGGCTGCACTTAAGGTGCAGCCTTTTCCAGCATTGCCGCGGTTACTCTGTGCAAAATTTCTGCTAAGAAAATCTATGATTCCCTGGCAATCATAAAATAAAGAGGTACGTTATGGAACAGACACCCAAGCTAAAACGAGCGCTGAATGAATTAAGAAGAATTACCGGTATTACTCTTGATGTAAACCTTTCTGCCGAAGATGATATAGAAGCGGTGTTAAATCAAATTCATTGTCTTGGCGCCGCCTATAAAGAAAAATATAACAAGACCGATTTTCTTCGCAGCCTTTTGACCGGCAAACTCCCTGTCTGCGACTTGTCAGATCGCGCAGCGCGGCTGCATATACAGGCAGAGGAACTGCGTGTTTTATTTCTGTTGGAAACAAAAACTTCCTATGAAGAAACTGTATTAGAAATTTTAAAAAATTTGTTCCCGTCTCAGTCAAAAACGTATCTGGTTCCAATAAATGCACAGAGTATTGCTGTTATAAAGCCTGTAAAGTCTGAAGACATCTCTGCAAAGGACTGTACCAGAAGTGCCAGGATGATTGTGGATACTTTGAATACGGAAGCATTGACGCATGTGCGTGTATCCTTTAGTTCGCTTATCCGCACATTATCCGATTTACCTGGAGCTTATGAGGAGACCTGCCTGGCACTGAAAGTTGGAAAGCTCTTTTTCTCAGAGCAAACTGTTTTCCCATATAATGAGCTTGGCGCCGGACGCTTAATTTACCAGCTTCCAGTACGCCTGTGTGAAAGCTTTTTAAGAGAAATCTTTGGAAATGAGATTCCACATACCTTTGATGAAGACACTGCTGTCACTATCAATAAATTTTTTCAAAACAATTTAAATATAGCGGAGACCTCCAGACAGCTTCACATGCATAGGAATACGTTGATCTATCGGTTGGATCAGGTGGAGAAACGAACTGGATTAGATATAAGAAAATTTGAAGACGCGATGACCTATAAAATTGCAATGATGGTCATCAATTATTTACAGACAGAAAGGAACCTTTGATTATGAATGATGCTATGTATGAACAGATTATTGCCCGTAAGCCTAAGTCTTACGATATGCTTATCCGAATCCTTATTGTACTTCTGATTGTTGTGATTCTCTTTTTCGGTATTCCTCTGATTGGAATGTTGGCTCTGCTTCCAGCGCTGATATTGGGATTTCTGGCTTACTATCTTATTTTTCCGCGTCTGAATGTAGAATTTGAATACGCTATCTTGAACCATGATATACAAATTGATGCGATTTATAGCAAAGCAAAGAGAAAGCCAAAGTTAAGCTTTGACATCCAGCAGGCTGAGATCATTGCTCCTTCAAAGTCACCGCGTTTAAATTCCTATCATGCGGAAAAAACATATGACTTTACTTCCGGAGAACCTAACGCTAAAACTTATGCAGTTATGATTTCTCTGGAGCAAAAAAATACATGTGTATTACTTGAGCCGGACGAAAAAATGCTGAATCACATGAAGCAGTGGATGGGAATGAAATTATTCTTAGATTAATTCTTTTATAAGATTAGGGTGTCAAAAGGTAACTTTTGATACTCTAATCTTTATAAATAAAAAACAGATGTCCTTTCCAGAACATCTGTTTTTTATTTCTCTCTGTTAAAATCCTCTGCTCTTATGTGGAACCAGTTTATTCCCCTGCCAGATATTTGCAGGCCGCCAGTCCTGCCACTGCTCCGTCCGCAGCCGCCGTTGTAAGCTGGCGCACTTCTTTTGTCCGGCAATCTCCCGCCGCGAAGACTCCCGTACAGGATGTCAAACAGTCCTCCGACGCCAGGATAAATCCATTCTCATCTAACTTTATCAGATCTTTGAACTTGTCATTCTGCGGTATTTGTCCGATCGCCACAAAAACACCGGATACCTCTATCTTGAACTCCTCCCCTGTTTTCTTGTTGTTCAGGATAAGCCCTTCCACCATTGTCTCTCCGACAATCTCTTTGACTGTGGCGCTTAGCACAAACTCCACATTCTCTTTTTCTTTCAAACGTTCTGCGAGGCTTTTTTCTCCTCGAAACTCATCTCGCCTGTGTATCAGATATACTTTTCTACAGTAATTTGACAAAAATTCGGCATCCTGCAAAGCAGTATTTCCTCCTCCGATCACTGCCACGTCTCTTCCTCGGAAAAATGCCCCGTCACAAGTTGCACAGTAGGATACTCCTGCCCCTACCAGCTTTTCTTCCTTCTCTATTCCTAAATGGCGGTGGGTCACTCCGGTAGCCAGAATCACAGAACGGCAAGGATACGCTTTTTCAGAAGTCTCAATGACAAACATTCCATCTTCCTTCTGTACACTATCTGCTTGTTCTACCACAGTTTCTGCTCCCAGTTTCATTGCCTGATCCAGCAGATTCATAGAGAATTCACTGCCGCTTACACTCGCAATTCCCGGGTAGTTTTCTACATTGGTAGAAGATACAATCTGACCTCCAAAATTTGTACCTTCTATGATAACCGTACGCTTTCCGGCGCGCTGTCCATAGATCGCCGCCGTCATTCCCGCTGTGCCTCCGCCTATAATTCCAATATCGTACATAAACTGCTGCCTCCTTTTCTTGCCCCTGCCTCATAACTGTGTACAATGATTTTACAATCTTTTACTTTTCCTGCTGTTCCTTCCTTGCGTATTCTCTGATATTCGACGCATTCGCCAGCTTCTTCACCTCATTGTCCTTCACAACAACCAGGGTAGGCGCCTGCATCACGCCATATTTTTTCACAAGATCTGTATGCTCCTCTGCATCTATTACCTCATAAGGTATCTGTGCCTTTTCAAGAGAACTTACTGCTATTTTACAGTTTGGACATGTCTTAGTCGTAAAAAGATATGTCCTTGTCTCTGTCTTGCCCATTTCTACTCCTGACGCCTGCACACTATTCTCTTCCTCTGCCGCTGCTCTTGTTTTTATTTTCATATGTGAATGGGTAATGTCATATACCTTACGCTCTTTAAATTCCTGTGTCTTTCCATCGTTCCAGTTCTTCACAGGACGGTAATAGCCCGTAATACGGCTGTATACCTCCGTCTCTTTTCCGCAGATCGGACATTTATACTGCTCACCTGACAAATATCCGTGGTTCTGGCAGATAGAATACGTCGGAGACATTGTATAATAGGGCAGTTTATAATTCTGAGCTATCTTTCTTACCAGAGATGCAGCCGCTTTCCAGTCCGGCAGTTTTTCACCTAAAAATGTATGGAATACCGTTCCGGACGTATATAAGGTCTGTAGTTCGTCCTGAATATCCAGCGCGGCAAACACATCCTCTGTATATCCCACCGGAAGATGAGAACTGTTTGTATAGTATGGTGTTCCGTTGCACTCTGCCGCTGTAATAATATCTTTAAACTGCTCCACATCATGCTTTGCAAGTCTGTATGTGGTTGATTCTGCCGGAGTTGCCTCCAGATTATATAAATCTCCATACATTTCCTGATAGTCTGAAAGCCGTTCCCGCATATGGTTCAATACATTCTTTGTAAATTCCTGTGTTTCCTCATGCGTCATATCTTTTCGTATCCACTTCGCATTTAAGCCCGCCTCGTTCATTCCGATCAGCCCGATTGTAGAGAAATGATTGTCAAAGGAGCCAAGATAACGTTTTGTATACGGATACAACCCTTCATCCAGAAGCTTTGATATAACAGTCCGTTTGATGTGCAGAGACCTTGCAGAAATATCCATCATGCGATCCAGTCTCTTATAAAATTCTTCCTCATTCTCCGACAAATATGCAATTCTCGGCATATTAATTGTCACAACTCCTACAGAGCCGGTACTTTCCCCGCTTCCGAAGAAACCACCGGATTTTTTGCGGAGCTCGCGCAGATCCAGACGCAGACGGCAGCACATACTCCGCACGTCACTTGGTTTCATATCACTATTGATATAATTTGAAAAATAAGGAGTACCGTATTTTGCCGTCATTTCAAACAAGAGACGGTTATTTTCTGTATCCGACCAGTCAAAGTCGCTTGTGATGGAGTAAGTAGGAATCGGGTATTGGAATCCTCTTCCTTCCGCGTCTCCTTCTATCATCGTCTCAATAAATGCCTTGTTGATCATATCCATCTCTACTTTACAGTCGCCGTAAGTGAAGTCCTGATCTACTCCCCCTACAATTGCCGGAATATTTTTCAAATCCTCCGGTACCGTCCAGTCCAGCGTAATGTTGGAAAACGGCGCCTGTGTTCCCCAGCGTGATGGGATATTCACCCCGTAAATAAAGGACTCAATGCATTTCTTTACTTCCGGGTATGTCAGATGATCTGCCTTGACAAACGGCGCGAGATATGTGTCAAAAGAAGAAAATGCCTGCGCGCCCGCCCATTCATTCTGCATAATGCCGAGGAAATTTACCATCTGGTTACACAGAACACTTAAGTGCTTAGCCGGAGCAGACGTAATTCTCCCTGGAATACCTCCCAGTCCTTCCTGGATGAGCTGTTTTAGAGACCAGCCTGCACAGTATCCAGTCAGCATCGACAAATCATGGATATGGATATCCGCGTTTTTATGTGCTTTTCCGATCTCTTCATCATAAATTTCTGAAAGCCAGTAGTTCGCGGTGATCGCTCCGGAATTGCTTAAAATAAGCCCTCCGACAGAATACGTCACAGTAGAATTCTCTTTTACACGCCAGTCGGTTATTTTCACATAGCTGTCCACTATCTCTTTATAATCCAGCAGGGTAGAGTTTAAGTTTCTGATTTTTTCTCTCTGTTTTCTATATAAAATATAGCCTTTTGCCACATCTGCATAGCCCGCCTTAATCAGTACAGACTCTACGCTGTCCTGAATGTCCTCTACAGAGACCAGCTCCTCCTTTATCTTCGGCTCAAAATCCGCCGTCACTTTCAGCGCGAGTAAATCAATAATATCTTGATTGTACTGCTTTTCCTGCGCCTCAAATGCCTTGCGGATTGCTTCGCTGATTTTCACCAGATTAAATTCTGCAATCTTCCCATCCCTCTTTGTCACCTGATACATAGTTACGTTCCTTCTCCTTTCTTTTTATATCCTCCCAGCTGCACAATGGCAGGTATTTATCTTTCTCTCTTTTCCATAGTATACGGACAGTAAATGCCAGGCAGACTACTTTTGCCGGACACTGTACTCATTGTATCATTCATGGAAAATGGTGTCAACAAAAAACACCAATATCTAGTTTTTATTACTGCGTTTACACACTAGATATTGGTGTACTGTCATTTATTTCCTATATTATTACTCTATCCCGCGCAGTTCTGCGTTTGGTACATTTTTCCTGACAATTGCAAGCGCCTGTTCCATTATTTCTTTTGTATATCCCCTAAGTCCCGGCGCAATCAGATCACCCGAATCCTGAAATCCCTGGAGGTAGTATTTTTCCGCCCCTTTTATCCACCTTCCGATCGCGGCAAAATCTTCCCGCTTATGAAACTCTCTTACAACTGTCGTGCGAAATTCATACGGCACAGTACCTGTGAGCAGAAAATCTACGCTTTGCAGAATATTTTCTAAATGGTATCCCTCAATCCCAATTGTTAGTCCATATTTATCCGGCGCGTTCTTAATATCCATCGCCACATAATCTAACAGCCCTTCCTCTACCAGATGCTTTAGCAACGATACGTTGCTTCCATTTGTATCCAGCTTCACAAGATAACCTAGTTCCCGTATTTTACGGATACATGCTTCTATGTCCGTCCAAAGTAGCGGTTCCCCTCCTGTGATACATACTCCGTCCAGCACACCGCGCCGTTTATTCAGAAAGGCAAGAATTTCCTCCTCCGGTATATCCCTTTTCCCATCTACATGTGTAACCAGGGAAGCATTGTGGCAGAACGGGCAGCGGAAGTTGCAGCCGGCAGTAAAAAGTGTACAGGCTACCTTTCCAGGAAAGTCTAAAAGTGTCAGCTTCTGGATTCCCTGTATTCCCATCCTCATCCCTCCAATTTTTGTCTGAAATACGCCATCATAACAGGCATATATTCTTTCGTGTAACTGCTTAACGAGTAGCTTCCCTGGTTTAAGCACCAATCTGAAATCAGCGCCCGTTCACACAGGGAATAATATCTTACAATTTCGCTGACCGGTTTGTCCTGTCTGATTTCCCCTCTTCTCTGCCCCTCCTCGGTAATCTCTGTGATAAGACGGTAATATACCCGATTCTTATCCAGAAGATGTCGGTTTCCCTTTGCGGTAAGCTGTGTGGAATACAGAGAAGCAAGCAAGTCAATCGGCACCTTTTTCTCGATCATTTCATGTGCCTTTTCATTTAAGTACAACAGCTTGTCAAAGCTATTCATAGATGATTCCATCTTTCCTGCCAATTCTTCATAGAAATCATCTAATACGTTGGACAACGTCTCCAAAAGCTCATCCTTTGTACTGAAATAATAGTAAAAGGAGCCTTTTGACGTGCCTGACAATGCAATGATGTCATCCACTGTTGTCTGGTCATAGCCTTTCTCATAAAATAACTGCCATGCCGCAGATACTATTCTTGTTTTTATACTTTTCTTCGTGCTGTCTTTGTTCATCTTACATCTTCCCTGAGACTTCTGCACATGCTTTCATTGCTTCCATCACCGCACTTCTAAACCCATTCTTCTCCAGTACCCTTACCGCCTCAATCGTTGTTCCTGCCGGAGAGCAGACCATATCTTTTAATTCTCCCGGATGCCTCCCTGTGTCCAGCACCATCTTCGCGCTACCATATACTGCCTGTGCCGCGAATTTATATGCCTGCTGTCTCGGCATTCCTGCCGCCACTGCCGCATCCGCCATCGCCTCAAGCAGCATAAACACATACGCCGGAGAACTGCCGCTTACAGAGACAACCGCATCCATCAGCCTCTCCGGAACAATTTCCACTTTTCCAAATGCCTCTAATATATGCAGCACATACGCCTTTTCTTCTTCCGTAACCAATTCATTGGGGCAGGCGGCCGTCATCCCCTCTCCCACCATTGCAGGAGTATTCGGCATTGTACGGACAAGCTTTACCTCTTTTCCAAACTGTCCCTTAAGCCACTCCAATGTCTTTCCCGGCGCAATCGTAACCACAATCTTGCTTCCCTCTATACAGTCTTTTATTTCTGCGATCGTCTCTTCATAAAACTGCGGTTTCACTGACAGAATCAGTACCTCTGCACTGGAAGCCACCTCCTTATTGTCTGCCGTCACGCAGATGCCGTACATCTTTTTTATTCTCTCTCTTCCCTGTTCGCTTATGTCTGAACCAATGATTTCCTCCGGCTTAAAAACCCCTTTCTTGATGATACCGCCCATGATGGCTCCCGCCATGTTACCTGTTCCGATAAATCCAAGCTTCATTTTCTTTTCTCCTTCTTATTTTCTTTCTCTGTCCTTATCGTACGCGAAATCCCCGTTCTTCTTCTAGAGGAATTTCCTTCGTATCCATCCATTCAATCGAAATAAAGTGCCCGCCATTTAGCCCTTTCAACAGTTTATTTATCAGGGCTTCTCGTCCTTGTACTTCCATTGTCACAGTACCGTCCCATTCATTTCGTACCCATCCGGTAAGCTCCAGAGACTGGGCAAGATATTTTGCAGTATAACGAAATCCCACTCCCTGAACTCTGCCATGAAATACAATATGCTTTCTCACCTCCGACATTGTCCCACCGCCTTTTTCTTAATGAAAGCTTTGTTCTGTTCTCTCTATAATCTCATCTTGCAGAGCCTTGCTCAAATTACGGAAATGATCGCTGTAGCCTGCTACCCGTACAATCAAATCCTTGTAATCGTCTGGATGCTTCTGCGCTTCGATTAAGGTCTCCTTGTCGATTACATTAAACTGAATATGGTGCCCGTCCATATTAAAATACGTGCGCACCAGATTTGCCATCTGGGTAAGTCCTTCTTCCCCTGCCACGACACCAGGTGTAAACTTTTGGTTTAAAAGTGTCCCGCCAGTCTGAAGATGATCCATTTTTGCACAGGATTTTACAACGGCTGTCGGCCCGTTTGTATCTGCCCCCTTCTCCGGTGAAATCCCTTCGGAAACCGGCTTGTGCGCCAGGCGTCCGTTGGCGCTGGCCATCATCACCTCTCCAAAATATACGTGGCAGGTGGTCGGGAGCATATTAATCCGGTACGTGCCGCCCAGCATATTCGGCCTGCCCGTAACCTGTTCCCGATAATAAGCAAATACGGACTTCATAATATCGTCTGCATAATCATCATCATTTCCGTATTTCGGTGTTTTATTTTTTACCAGGTTCCAGATTCTTTCATGTCCTTCAAAATTATCTTCCAGCGCTTCTAATAATTCTTGCATTGTAAATTTCTTTTTGTCATAGACATTATATTTTACCGCTGCCAGACAGTCTGTTATTGTACCGATCCCCACTCCCTGGATGTATTTCGTATTATATCTGGCTCCTCCGCCGTTGTAGTCTTTCCCTTTTGCGATACAGTCATTTGTAATCACTGATAGAAATGGCACTGGCATATGTTCCGCGTAAATCCTCTCAATTACATTACTGCCCTTTATCTTTATATCCAGGAAATACGCAATCTGTTTTTTATATGCCTCGAACAGCTCCTCATATGTGGAAAATCCTGCCGCCTCTCCGGTCTGCGGCCCTAATTGTCTGCCTGCCACTTTATCATATCCATTATTTAAAGTCAGCTCAAAAATCTTCGGCAGATTAAAATATCCGGTCAGAATATACGCTTCATTTCCAAATGCCCCTGTCTCCACACAGCCGCTTGTTCCTCCCTTTCTGGCATCCTCCAGGGATTTTCCCGCGTTGAGCAGTTCTTGTATGATTGCCTCTGTATTATAAAATGCCGGCTGTCCCCATCCTTTTCTCGAAATCTCACAGGCGCGCTTTAAGAATTTCATCGGGGTCTTTTTACTGATCTGCACATTCGAGCTTGGCTGCAGCAGCTTCATCTCATCCATACAGTCCAAAATCAAATAACTGACATCATTCACCCCGTTTTCACCCTCCGGAGTAATCCCTCCTGTGTTCAAATTCGCAAAATCGGTATATGTACCGCTTTCTTTCAGCGTAATTCCTACCTTCGGCGGCGCCGGCTGATTATTGAATTTCACCCAGAGACACTCCAGCAGCTCCAACGCCCTCTCTTCGTCCAGAATCCCCGCTTCTATATCCTTCTGATAGAAAGGATTCAAGTGCTGGTCGAGACGCCCCGGGCTGTATGAATCCCATGGATTTAGCTCGCTTGTCACACTTAAATGTACAAACCAGTACATCTGGATCGCCTGCCAGTATGTCTGCGGTTTATGCGCCGGAACAACATCACAGTTAGCGGCAATTTGAAGCAGCTCTGCCCTGCGCGTTTCATCCGCTTCTTTCTCCGCCAGCTCCCTTGCATATGCCGCATAGCGTTCTCCCAAAATCATAATGGCGTCGCAGGCAATTTTCATTCCTTCCAGTTCATTCTTCTTGTCATATGCCTCTGCATCATTTAAGAAATCCAGATGTGCGATTGCCTCCTGAATTTCTTCTTTATAATCCTGAAATCCTTTCTCATAGATCTTCACAGAGCCCACCGTGTGCCCCGGCCCTCTTTGTTCCATAAACTCTGTAAAAATCCCACATTCATAGGCAGCCTTCCACTCCGGCGTCATTTCCCGCAGAATTTTGTGCCGGATAGAGCGCTTCTCCCAATAGGGAAGCATTACTTCCTTCTGCACCTTGTAATCTTCTTCGTTTACCTTAAAATGAATCAGTTTCCTGTCATTCATTACACGCATGTCTTCCACCGTATGACAGCACAACTCCGGAAAAGTAGGCGCCGCCTGCGGAGCATCCCCCTTCTCTCCCACAATCAATTCTCCTTCTCCGATATAGAGCGTTTTAGACGCGAAATACTCTTTGAGCACTTGCGCCCTAAGCTCCGGCACCGACAACTCCCCCTCATACTTTCGGTACGTTTCTGTCTCTGATTTTGCGCGTTCTAAGTCAATATGCGCCGATGTGTCTAAACTGATTCTTCTTAGCTTCCTGATTCTTTCGTTCATACCTCTTTCTTCCATTACTGCCTCCTTTTATCCTCCAATCTTCACTTTATATCCTGCTTCTTTGAATAGCTTCGCAAGCCCTTCCATCTCTTCTTTCGAAGGAGCATGCAGCGCTTCCCCCATATATTGCTTCCCGATCCGCGCGTATTTAGAACTGCCTGTATTGTGATAGGGCAGAAGGTGAATCTGTACTACCCGTATCTTCTTTTCCTTCAGATACGAAAGAATCGCTTTCATACTTGCCGCATCTCCATTCACCTCTCTTATCGTAGGTATGCGAATGTATATCCTTGCTCCCATACGACTTAAATATTCCAGATTTTTTAGAATCTGTTCATTTCCAAAGCCAATATATTTCCTATGTACCGCATTATCCATCGTCTTTATGTCATAGAGAAAGGTCTCCGCAAAAGGAAGAATTCTTTCAAAATTCTCACGCGGAGCATACCCGCACGTATCGATCGCCACATCAATTCCCGCGCGCTTCAGCTTCTTTGCCACTGCCTCCACAAAATCCATGTCAAAAAGCATCACCTCTCCGCCGGATAATGTTACTCCTCCGCCGGACTCTTCATAAAACATTTCATCCTTTTTCAGCTCTTTGACGAGTTCCTCTGCCGTATATTCTTTTCCTGCAATTTCCCGCAGATTCAGACTACAGGCATCTGCACATTCTCCGCAGGCGGTGCATACTTTTCTGTCCGTATGCGCCTTGCCATTTTGTATACTGACCGCCCCACGCGGACAGACCTTACTGCACGCGCCGCAGCCAATACAGCCATCTTCCTTATACAGCAGCTCTTTTTCTGCCTTCTGCGTCTCCGGATTATGGCACCACTGACATTTCAGCGCACAGCCTTTAAAAAATACCGTTGTGCGGATCCCATCTCCGTCGTGGATCGAATACTTCTGTATATCTGTAATCAGCCTCATCTTCTCTCCCCCCTTAACGTCCGGCAAATTTGTCGTGCCCACTTTTTAGACTGATGTTTGTACTTTAGTCTAATTTTATCACACGCTTACATATACGACAAGAAAAATCTGTTCCTCTGCTTCTATATTTCTCTCAACACTGTAGCGTCGGTGTACAAAGAGCAATACGGTCGATGAAGGACAGACGATTGAGGCGTACTGATGAAGTGCAACGATTGAGTATAACGCTGAAAATCGCCGAAATCACGCAGCTTGAGGCGTGTTGCCTCTTATACACCAATGCTATCTACTCTTTTTTGGAATTCATAAAATTTATCAATATATATTTCTATGATCTGCCTGCAATACTTTTTAACAATCATTCCGTCATAATCATGTATAAGCTGATTTCTCACCTGCAGCATTTCCATCCAGACATCCCCGTCAATTAATTCCGCTTTGAATGCCTCTTTTAATACTTCTCTGGGAGAACCAGCTATAAATCCCGTAATCGCGTAATATTGAATCAAAATATCCTTCATCACTTTCCAAGACAAATCAAAGGTAATACTAAACTTTGCACTTGTCCCACTTAATACAAAAGAATCCGACATGTCTCTGTCCTTTGCCTCCGCCAGGGAAGCCAGAGAATTCTGAAAGGATGCATACCTTTTACAAAATTTTACGTCCATACTTTTCTATATCCTCCAGTAATAGGGAATTTTCACATTCATCCATATTTACAAGGTCAATCTTATAAAGCGTAGAAATTGCCATGATTTCTTCTTCTAACACTGAAAAGTCCTCCGTTCCTGAAACTGCAATGTCTATATCGCTTCGTTCTCGTTGCGTCCCTTTTGCACGTGAACCGAACAAAAATACCTCCCTTACATTATATTGCCTGCAAATTTTTACAATCTTCTGTAATATCTCATCCACTGTCATACTGTTTTTCCCTTTCTCTCTTCCGGCGCCGATGCGCAGGAAACAATATGATACACCGACGCTGACCATCGCAAATGATAGTTCTATTTTATCAAAAGTATTGCCAAAAATCTATACCTTGTCGAGCGAAGCCCACGACAAACGCATGAATGAATAAATTGTAAACATCTATCCTGATTTTCTGGTATATTCGAAAAAAAGGATGGATATTATCATGCTTGTGTTTTTTTGCCACGATTGCCAACCCAGAGGGGAAATGGAAATAAAAAGCAGAAAGGCAATCATATCGTCAGTGCAGTAGATGAAAGAGGGTTCTGTCTGGAGCAGAAGTGCGTGGAAGAAAAAACAAATGAGATAACAGCACTCCCTGAATTATTAGACAGCCTGAATATAAAGGGACCCAAGGAAGTCTGATGGAGGATGTGAAAGGGTATTTTTCGGATGAAGAACTCCTGCAAAAATGTGCATACAAAAAAAATAGAAAAACCACGGGGAAAGATAGAGAAACGGGAGTACTGGCAGACAGAAGATATCTCGTGGCTAAGCCGGAAGAAAAAGTAGACGGGTTAAAGAGCATAGTGCCGACACGGAATACGATAACAGAAGCGGATGGAAAAGAGGCAGTGGATGAGAGATATTTTATCAGCAGTCTTCCGACAGATATAGAAAAGATCCAGAGAGCAGTGCGGGGGCACTGGATGATAGAAAGTTATCACTGGCATTGAATATCTTAAAGATATCAGAAGTGGGTCGTCGTCCGTTAAGCATAAAAAAGAAACGAACGTTATGCAATTGGAACAAATCCAGAAAAACATCTGGATGAGCTTATGGATTTGTAAAAATTTTTAAAATTCAATAGGCTTAGCAGGGAAACACATTCATGTGTTTGTTGTGCAGAACTTTTCCTCCTCTATTGTGTATTTTTTCTCAATATGCTATAATTTCTTCATAGCTTCGTTCTGATTACAAAGGAATTTCCTAAGTAAGAAGGCGCATATATGAAAAGGTAGTAAAGGAGGGTTTCCCTCTGCTTTTGTCATACCTGCGCTTAAAAGGCGCAGGTCTTTTTGTTTTCCAGGAAAGACCTGCCACTAAAGCTATTTCACACTGGGAGCCTTTGGACAGATTAAACACATACTACAAGGAGGTGTCTGCCACGGAAACACGAATAGCCCTTATCGGGATCGTCGTCAATTCAAATACCCATATAGACGAGTTGAACCACCTATTAAGTCAATATGCCACTTACATTATCGGCAGAATGGGAATCCCCTACCGGGAAAAGGGGATCTCTATTATCAGCGTCGCCATTGACGCCCCAAATGACGTTATCAGCGCCCTGTCCGGAAAACTGGGTATGCTTCCCGGAATCAGCACAAAAACTATCTACGCCAAAACAAACGCATAATCGGAGAGTACACATGAAGAGCTTAAATAAACTTATCGACAAGCTTGCCTGCACCCATGCCCTTTCAAAAGAAGAATGGGTACAGCTTATCCAGAGCCGAGACAGCGAAGTGAGCGAATATTTATTTTCGCTGGCACTCCGGACACGTGAAAAATATTACGGTGACGACATCTATATACGCGGACTGATTGAATTCACTAACTACTGCAAAAATGACTGTCTCTACTGTGGCATACGCAGAAGTAATCCGCATGTAAACCGTTACCGCCTGACAAAAGAAGAAATTCTCTCCTGCTGTTGCGCAGGCTATGAGCTTGGATTCCGTACATTTGTACTCCAGGGCGGGGAGGACGGGTACTATACCGATCCTGTCCTGGAAGACATTGTAAAGTCGATCCATACTTCTTTCCCTGACTGTGCCATTACCTTGTCTGTCGGAGAACGTTCCCTTGAAAGCTATCAGAGACTCTTTGACGCTGGAGCCAATCGTTATCTTTTGCGCCATGAGACCTATAATGCTTCCCATTATGCCAGGCTTCATCCGGCGTCTCTAAGCGCCGCGCACCGGCAGCAGTGCCTGTGGAATTTAAAAAAAATCGGATACCAGGTCGGTAC
Source organism: Mediterraneibacter flintii (assembly GCF_055387595.1). Lineage (NCBI taxonomy): Bacteria > Bacillati > Bacillota > Clostridia > Lachnospirales > Lachnospiraceae > Mediterraneibacter > Mediterraneibacter flintii. The sequence goes on along the minus strand of NZ_AP031405.1, from coordinate 939,180 downwards.
TGGATTCATGGTCGGCTCTCCTTACCAGACTCCGGAAAATCTGGCAGAGGATATGCTTTTTCTGAAAGAGCTCAACCCGCACATGGTAGGGATCGGGCCTTTTATCCCGCACCACGACACGCCTTTTTCCGGCGAAAGCGCAGGTACTTTAGAGTTGACGCTTTTCTTGCTCGCTCTTATCCGCCTGCTGCTTCCCAAAGTCCTTCTGCCCGCCACCACCGCGCTTGGTACGATCGCACCAGACGGAAGGGAGCAGGGAATTCTTGCCGGTGCGAATGTAGTGATGCCAAATCTTTCACCTGGGAACGTCCGCAAAGACTACGCGCTCTATGACAATAAAATCTGTACGGGGGCGGAGGCGGCAGAATGCATACAGGACTTAGAACAGCGCATACATTCTGTCGGCTGCCATATCACAGTCACTCGTGGCGATTCTTTAAACACAACCGAAGAAAAATGACCTTTATTAAATAATACTTACTAAATAATACTATGGAGGATATAACAATGTATGATGTAAACTCAAAACACGCAGAGGACTTTATCAACCACGAAGAAATCCTGGAGACGCTCGCCTATGCAGACGAAAACAAGCACAATACTGCCTTGATTGACGCCTTGATTGAAAAGGCGAAAAAACGAAAAGGACTTTCCCACAGAGAGGCTTCTGTCCTGCTCGCCTGTGACCTGGAGGAAAAAAATCAGGAAATCTTTAAACTGGCAGAACAGATTAAGAAAGATTTCTACGGCAACCGGATTGTCATGTTCGCCCCTCTTTATCTTTCCAACTACTGTATCAATGGATGTACCTACTGTCCATACCATGCCAAGAACAAGCACATTGCCAGAAAACAACTAACTCAAGAGGAGATCCGCCAAGAGGTCATTGCACTGCAGGATATGGGGCATAAGCGCCTCGCTCTCGAGGCAGGGGAAGATCCTGTACGTAATACAATGGAGTACTATCTGGACTGTATCAACACGATTTACAGCATCAAGCACAAAAACGGCGCCATCCGCAGAGTCAATATCAATATTGCAGCAACCACTGTGGACAATTACCGCCTTTTAAAAGAAGCAGGCATCGGCACCTACATTTTATTCCAGGAAACCTATCATAAGGAAAGCTACCTAAACCTTCATCCGACAGGGCCAAAGCATGACTATGATTACCATACAGAAGCAATGGATCGTGCAATGAAAGGCGGAATCGACGACGTAGGAGTGGGGGTTTTATTTGGACTGGATAAATACCGCTATGAATTTGCCGGACTTTTGATGCACGCAGAACATTTAGAGGCGGCTTTCGGGGTAGGACCTCATACAATCAGTGTTCCTCGTCTACGTGATGCGGATGACATTGATTCTTCAGAGTTTAAAAACGGTATCGACGATGACACATTCGCGAAGCTGGTTGCCTGTATCCGCATCGCAGTTCCCTATACCGGCATGATCATTTCTACCCGTGAAAGCCAGAAAACAAGAGAGCACGTACTCCACCTAGGTATTTCTCAAATAAGCGGCGGCTCCCGTACCAGCGTGGGCGGCTACTGCGAACCGGAATCAGATGCCGAAAAATCCGAGCAGTTCGACGTTATCGATACAAGAACCCTTGATGAAGTGGTCTGTTGGCTGATGGAAATGGGATATATTCCCAGCTTCTGCACCGCCTGCTACCGTGAAGGACGAACCGGCGATCGTTTCATGTCTCTGTGCAAAAGCGGGCAGATTCAGAACTGCTGCCATCCGAATGCATTGATGACCTTAAAGGAATATCTGACAGACTATGCCTCACCGAAAACAAAGGCAATCGGAGACAAGCTGATTGAAAAAGAGGTATTAAACGTTCCCAACGAAAAGGCACGCGCTGTAGTATTGGATAATTTGAGGCTGATTGAACAAGATAACCGCAGGGATTTCCGCTTTTAATCCTGATCTGTCTTTTAAATATCGCAAGTAAGAACAATTCTTACGAAGCAAAGAGAGGAGAAATATTATGAGCCTTAACGCAGTACCTTCATCAAACCGACTGCACATCGGGATTTTCGGCAGAAGAAACGCCGGAAAATCCAGCATTATCAATGCAGTTACCGGACAAAATCTGGCGATTGTCTCTGAGGTACAGGGAACCACCACAGATCCCGTACTAAAATCCATGGAGCTTCTGCCCCTGGGGCCGGTTGTCCTCATAGACACCCCGGGGCTTGATGACGAGGGAGAACTTGGAGCTCTGCGGATAAAAAAAGCAGTCCAGATGTTGAACAAAACAGATATTGCTCTCCTCGTTGTGGATGGAAGGACCGGAATCACCGATAAAGACAGAGAGATTCTAAATAAAATTCAGGAGAAAAAAATTCCCTTTATCATTGTCTATAATAAATGTGATTTAGTCCGGCCCCCATACGCTGATACACAAAACAGTGTATGGGTAAGCGCGGATACAGGAGAAAACATAGACACGCTAAAAAATCGAATCGCAGATTGTGTGCCGAAAGAAAGGCAGGAGAAAAAAATCGTGGGCGACTTGGTTGCTCCCGGAGATTTTGTCGTTCTTGTCATTCCCATCGACGACGCCGCGCCCAAAGGCCGTCTGATTTTGCCCCAGCAGCAGACAATGCGGGATCTTTTGGATTCCGGCGCAGCCGTAGTCGCCGTACAGGATACAGAGCTAAAAGAAACCCTCCATCAGTTGAAAAAAACACCTGCTCTTGTAATCACAGACAGCCAGGTGTTTGAAAAAGTTGCCGCTGACACCCCCCTGGAGATTCCCCTTACTTCCTTTTCTATCCTGTTCGCCAGATATAAAGGGAATCTACAGACTTTAACAGAGGGCGCCCTCATGCTGGATCGACTAAATGACAATGACACGATTCTTATTTCCGAAGGATGCACCCATCACAGACAATGCAATGATATTGGAACCGTCAAGCTGCCCAAGTGGATTTTAAACCATACCGGAAAAAATATCCATTTTTCCTTCACAAGCGGAACGGAATTCCCCGCTGATTTGTCCCCTTATCGGTTGGTTATTCACTGCGGAGGCTGTATGCTGAACGACCGCGAAATGCAATACCGCCTATGCTGTGCGAAGGATCAGGGAATTCCCATCACCAATTACGGAACTGCAATCGCACACATGAAAGGGATTTTAAAGCGAAGTACGGCTGTATTTTCTACCTCGAAGGCATGAATTTAAAAATTTCTCCCGCTACATTCGACATCGGCATTGTCTGAAGCCAGATATGCCCGGGGCCTGTTACAATCGTATTGAATACACCCTCCCCGCCAAACACCATGTTCTTTAACCCCGGCACAGTCTGAATATCCATCATGCAGGAGCTTTCCATCGCCGCAAGATATCCGGTATCGACTACAATCTGCTGTCCGGGCTGTAGATCATATTCTACGATATGTCCGTCAAATTCCAGAAACGCCATGCCTCTGCCGGAAAGCTTCTGCATGATAAATCCCTCGCCGCCGAAAATGCCGCTTCCCAGTTTTTTCTGAAAATATACAGAAAGCTCTACCTCCGCTTCTGAAGCAAGGAAAGCGGATTTCTGGACAATCAATTCTCTTCCAGGGAGAATTTCATAAGGTATGATTCTCCCCGGAAAGCTGGAGGCAAATGCAATCATCCCATTCCCGCCCTCTGCGGTATAGACATTCTGGAAAAAGGAATCCCCTGCAAACATTCTCCCAAATGCCTTGCCAAATCCACCGTTTGAGGTTGTCTCCATTCTCATATTCGGAGACATCCAGCACATAGAGCCTTTCTCTGTGATCATCTGCTCTCCTCTGTCCAGATAGCAGACTACCGCCGGCAGTGTTTCCCCTTTTATTTCATACTTCATCCTTTGTACCTCCTCTTCGCCATTCCCATACCGTTTCACACTCTATTTCCATTATACTGTATTTTTTCTGCTGTGTCTTACTATTTCTCACTTATACAACATAGGCCCTGCCTCTATCATTCCATAGATAAAAAGATACACGCCGGAAACAAATAGAATGCCGGAGACTGCAATCAATGAAATCACGACACCCGGTTTTTTCCGCGGAAACAAGGTGTCACGATAGCCCTCTGTCTGGCTGTGCAGCAAATAATTGCCGATATAAAGGCAGGCCGGAGCTGCGGCTGACAGAATCACCGACAATCCTATGCTTGCCAGCGGAATTTCCTGCATCTCAAGCCCATAGCTGCTCTGCGCCATATACCGGTATATATCTCCTAAAGCGGCAATCACTACAACAGAGGACATATTATTGATAAAATGATACAGGCAGCTATAAAACAGATTCCCTGTCTCCAGGAAAATAAATCCAAGTGCAATGCCGCCCAGAGTCGTCGGCAGGAATTTAGCCAGACTGCCATGAAACAGCCCAAATATGATACCACTGATGAGAAGGATCGCCCATTTATTTTTCAGGGGACGCAGACTGTTGACAAACACACCCCGAAATAACACTTCCTCACAAATTGCAGGAGATACCGCTAAGATCAATGTCAGCAGGACTACCGGTGTGCCCGCATATCCAAGTGCTGTCTCAACCCCTGACTCAAAATATACTGCCGGGAAAAACAACTGTAATATCAGCGTAGTGACAGAGAGTACCAGCATCATCCCCATCCACATAATAACAACCCCTGCTATAGCTGTAAAAGACGGCTTTCGGAAAGGGAACACTTCTTTTAAGTTTCCTTTCCATATCCAGACCGCAGCCACAGACAGAATGAAAAAACCTGCTTCTCCTAAAATACTTCCCATTCTTCCCAATTGTCCTACGATTTTCGGGGCAATCAAAAACAGGTATACGGCCGCCACAAGAATAACCAGAAATCCCTGCCAGGGCCGCAGTGTCCTGTATTCCTTTTTCTTTTCCTCTTCCAATTCTGTTCCCCTTTCTTTTTACACCTTATCAGGCGAACTCCGCTATCCTGAAAGGATTGTATTACAATATCATTTTCCTGATTATAACACAACTATATAAACAACACACTGGGAAAATCACTATAGAGTTTTCAAAAGGCATAAAAAACCTCCTTCCATTGTACATAAATAAACATCTTTCATATATACAAAAGAAGAAGGTTAATAATCAATGTCATAAGATGACAGTCCCTTTTCTAATATTTACGCTTAAATATTAAGTCATTCCAAAAACGCTTATCGTTGTTGTAATCAACATTGTCTGGTTTCCGTTCTTAAGATTTTTAGTTCTATCACTAATACCGTAAGACCATATTATTCCGTTTTCCCATTAAAATATTTTAGGAAAAACAATATATATTATAAAAACAGATCATGATAATAACAAACATAAGTATTATGAAAAGTTTATCTACAATGCTGCTTTCAATTTTAGCATTAATAGCACGTCCCACCACTCCGCCTAAAATGCCACAAATAATCATGCCACTCAGTATTGGTCGTGAAAGAAGTTCAAATAGATAGCAGACAATCCGGACACCTCTTACAAGTGATAGTTTTTATCATTATTTGTCAATTTCACCAGATTATAAATATTAATAGCTGCTAGACATAAATTCATGAATGCAATCGGATATGAATGAATAATAAATCCATAACAAGAAAAAATACTGCTTCCTATCAAATTAATGATTCTTAATTTTACAATAGAAGACATCAGCATGGACCCAACCACGAGTATCGAGCCAAAATACCCCATTAATTCAATTAGTAATTCTGTTTTCATTCTCTATCCCTCATTATATTTTTGATTTTTTATGACAGAAGACGGTTTGCATCCATCACTTTTTTCTTAAAAATATCTAATAAGCCATCCTGCGTATGCTCCATATATTGATGCATTTTTTTTCGGTAGGATATGATCAGCCCCTGATATGACGGAGCATCCATTAAATTATATAAACAATTTGGATCTTTCTCTATGTCATAAAATTCTTCCGGTATTCGATACAGAAAAAAATCCACTCTGCTTTTGATAGTTTCATCCGTTTCAGCAGCAATTTGCATTGCGGGAAATGTAAGCCCTGATGTGGATTCATTTAAAAATTTTTCACCATTTCCTGCCCATGCATTAAATATATAGGCATATTTTACTCCCTGCACGCACCGCATTGGATAATGTCGTTCTTTCCCTGTACTGGCGTTTTTAGCCGTTTTAAAAAAAGAAGTAAAAACAGTATCATACTGATGGGGTACATCATGCTCCAGTACATTGCGCAAAGACTTTCCGTCAACACCGGCAATCTGCTCTATTTCCAAAAAATCAAGTACTGTAGGAGTATAGTCAATTGAAGATATCAGAGCTTTTGTCCGTTTTCCGGATGGAATAACACCAGGCAGACGCACTATAAACGGACTCCTTGTACCATGAAGATAACAATTTGTTTTTGCGAATGGCAACGCTGCTCCATTATCTGAAAGAAACATAATGAAAGTATTTTCACTCATCCCCTCCTCTTCCAACGCTTTTAGGATACATCCAACAGCTTCGTCAGCGCGATGTACGGACGAATAATAGTCTGCAACCTCTCTTTGCACGTCCGGCAGATTCGGTAGATAACCCGGTACTTCAATTTCCTCTGGCTTGTAGTATCTCCTTGCCGACACATATTTCCCACGAAAATATGATCCGTCATTTAAGTCCGTCTCTCTCTTGGTACATTTACCAGATTTTGACAAAAATTCTGGTGTTTCGAATTCAGAACCTGCATACGGACGATGAGGATCATGGGAATTTGCCATCAGAAAAAACGGACGTTTTTTCTCTTTTGCCTGCCTGATAAACTTTTTCGTATGCTCATACATCCGTTTTGGATCCCGTCCCCAGCTTTCTTCTTCCGTTAGCGTATGTGCTGCGTAATCCCATGCAAATTTTTCTTCTGGCTGTAAATGGGGCACTTTTCCAATAATACCGTTATAGTACCCATATTCCCGCAGATGTTCCGTCAGCGTGGTAACGCAAAAATCAATCTGTTCAAACCCTCTTGCACCGTTTTTATGTGGATACCTTCCAGTCATCAATGCGGAGCGCGACGGTTGACAGACCGCTATGGCCACATAAGAGTTTTCACATAACACCCCTTCTTCTGCCAAACGATCGATATTAGGCGTAATATCTGGGACCCTACATCCCATACACCCTAAAGAATCCCATGACATATCGTCAACTGTAATCAATAAAACATTTCTATTATTCATATTTTCTCCTCACCACCAATCATCTTATAAGCAGTCTAAAGAATTATCTCTGCCTCAAGCCTTTACGCCATTGCTCCAAAGATTTTTTCATATTTTTTTCTATCTCTTCAGCCTCTGCAGTTCCTGCCAGATTTTCACTTTCTTTTGGATCATTTTTCAGATCGAATAGCAAATAGATTTCATCTGTTCCGTTAAACACTGCCTTATACGATTTTTCTAACAGCATTGTTTCACCATAAAGTTGTGCTATAATCCGTTCTTTTAATTCTCCACTTCCGTTTAAAAATGGGAGCCATGAGCGTGCATGACCAATTTCTTGTTCTATGCCTAATAAGTCGCAGCAAGTTGCACCTATATCCATTAGTTCAACCGGTTTGTCTATTTCACATCCTTCTTTTGAAGGTAATAAAATCATCATCGGGACTTTTATAGAAGTTTCAAAAAAGGTCTGTTTAAATAGCAAACCATAGTCTCCATTTTGTTCTCCGTGGTCAGCAGTAAATACAATGATGGTATTGTCCAACATCCCCCTATTCTTAAGACAGCTTAAGATTCTCTTGATCTGATCGTCTATTAAGGTAATATGTCCATAATAGCTGCGACGCAGAGCAGAAATATCGTCCGACGTCATATTTAATATATCTTCTGTAAGATTTGGATCATATTTGCCATTTAATATCTCATCATACACTCCCTTAGGACGGTTTGGATTAAAAGTATAAGGTGCATTAAGAGGCCGGGGCGGCATCATATCTTTATAAAGCTCTACATAATCTTTTGGCGTATCCCATGGTTCATGTGGCCCGCCAAAACCTACTGTACAAAACCATGGCTTTTTTTCTGATACGTGTTCTAAATACTCAATTGCCCGATTAGCAATATACACATCTGCATAATCTCTCGTCTCCAATGGCGTTGGACTGCTGTCATATACATGTCCATTTTTATAACGTCTATCCATATCTTTGCAGTAGCATTCAAGCAGACCCCTTTTTTTCAAGTAGTCATAATAACTTGATTTCTTTTTCCCATATGTACGTGGTCCCGGAAGTTCATCTACAATATCGTATCCATATCCCCTTGTTTGTTCTTCCTTATCCCGCATATCTGCCGGGAATTTGTGAAGGTGAGCCTTACCGAATAGTACTGTTTCATATCCCGCTTTTCGTATCTGCTGCATCCAAGTAACAGAGTGGCAGTTAAGCCCTTCACAGCTATTATTATTGATCCCCAGCTCTTCTGGATAAAGACCTGTCGCAAGACTTGCCCTTGCAGGCATGCACAGTGGTGAATTTGTATAACAGTTTGAAAAGCATATGGATTTTTCCGCGATTTCATCGAGACAAGGGGTCAGAATCCCACTTGTCAAATGTCCCATAGCATTATAGACAAACTGGTCTGTCATAAGAAATAAAAGATTTTTTTTCATGGTTCCTCCTAACTTAACCATTCAGCAATAAAATTTTATAAGTTCTTTACCTTCTTTTTTCAAGTGCTTTCGTGATTTCAGCGTGCATTTCATCCGTAATCTCATAAAAATGCATAGAAATCAGAGAGGCAATATATCCTAAAATCGGCATTCCAAATCTTAAAAAGACAATTGTAGCCAGTACAAGTTCTGTTTGTACCGAATTTGCCGTAAAACCAACCATTGCTAGAATAAAGCTGGCTCCAGAGGTTCCTACTGCGATGCACAGCTTATTCATAAATGTAAATGTTGAAGCTATCACTCCATTTCCGGATATTCCTGTCTTATACTCCGCATAATCTGCACAATCCGGAAGCATAGCCCATGCCAGTGAACTTGGCAATGCGGAAATTAAGCCAAATATAACCAGTAAAATCATTAAGATATTCGCAGGAACAACCGGTTTTACAAGTAGAACTGCCAATGGGATAATGGACGCAAATGTTCCCCACCAATATAATCTTTTCTTCCCGAATTTCTTTACCAATACCGGCATTACAATATTTGAAATGACACCTGTGATAGTCAATGCTGTCGCTGAAATCGCGACAAGATCCATTCTGTTCAATACATATTTGAAGTAATATACATTTGCTGCCATCAACGCTGAGTTTGCTATCATGTCTGTACCAAAAGCAATGATAAGCATTAGTAAAGGTTTGTTCTTTGTAATCAAATGTGCTTCTTTTCTGAAATTTATTTTTTTTCGTTTTATTTCCACATCAACAGTATCGTACTTTTTTACTGCAGAAGCAACGCTCCAGAAACATATAGTAACCAGAACTCCGACAAGACCTCCGTATGTTCTCCAGCCCATAACTCCTCCGCCGAATAGTTCTACAAGTGGCAGTGCAAAAGAAGTAATAAAAAATTTGCCCACCTGAACCATGATGTTCTTCCATGATACAACAATTGATCGTTCCTTTGCATCCTTTGTCAAAACAGGTACTAACGCCTGAAATGGTACTCCGACCACTGTAAATGCCAGCGAATATGCTATGTAAGCCACATACAGGAAGATAACCTTCAAAGCCGGCGTAAGATCTGGCGAACTGAAAAGCATGAAAATCAAAAAGCCTAATATGGGAGCCCCGAACATCAAATATGGTCTGTAACGTCCTCTTTTTGTTCTCGTCTGGTCAGCGATAAATCCCATAATAGGGTCAGTAATCGCATCGATTACTTTTGTAACAAGCATCAAGCCCGCTACTGTAAACGCTGTAATGCCAAAAATATCTGTACAAAAGAATGTCAGATAAGCCAGTATAATCTGATTGGTCATACTATATCCTACTCCACCAACCGAATATTTACCAAAATTTAGATAGTCTGTTTTTCTATTTTTGCCCCCATTGCCACTGTTTGTCATACAACTTTCCTCTCTTTCTTTTATTTTTTACAAGGACTTTATAAGTTGTTATTACTCTAACCGATTTACCTTACATGTTTCTATGCCATATGGCACACTTACTATATTTTAGATATTATTTACATTTTTTCTCTTAATTTTTGTTCAATTACTACAACTTCAGTGTACAACTATTTCAAACATAATCTATTTTTTCTTGTAAAAACTAACAAGCTCTCCTACAATTTTGAATTTGCAGAAGAGCCTACTGACTGTTTTATTCTCTTTTTAATAAGTCTAAGTCTAAATAACCTTTTTCTTCATAAAATGTCAGATCCATTTCATTTATATTTACTACTTCTTCCTGTTTAATTGCTAACTTCACCTCATCTTCAAGACTTATATAATGGTACTTTTCATACTTTGTAAATTTAGGCGGATTATTCTCCCTGCGGAATACTTTTTTATAATCGTCAAACAAAACAAATTGATTATTTTCAACACAGCCGTCCAGACCATATTTTTTCTCATAAGCAATCAACTGCTCTTTGAACTCATTTGCGATATTTCTTATACCACATGAACTATTCTCAAATAGCAGATTTTTTGTTTCATCAGGATCGTGAAGCATATCAAATAATTCTTCTTTCGCACCGCCATAATAATAATTGTATTTATATCTCCTGTTTCTGATGCTCACCCACCGTTTGTTACCATGACTATATTCTAAATACTGTACAGTGCGATCTTTCACACCATGCTTAACAAGAATTGATTCACCAGGCAGTATTTCCGGATTTGGATACATCACTTTAGCCACATCCAAAAAGGTGGGCAAAAGATCATTTAAATCGACGAATCTTTCATCCTTACTTCCAGCCTCTATTCTTCCTGGATATCTTGCTATAAAAGGAATCCTTGCAGAGCCGTCATATGGCAAGAATTTTTGATATGTACCATAATCCCCAAGCAATTCTCCATGATCGCTGGTAAATATGATTAAAGTATTATCATATTCCCCCATATCTTTTAGCTGTTGTATTATCTTTCCGATATTATAATCCACAAAAGAGATTGCTGCCATATACAATTCACGTACTCTTTGCAGATATTTCTCACTGGGATAGTCTGTCATATCTCTTTGTTCCTCCGCCAATTCAGAGATTGGGGTTATTGTTTTCTTCACAGGCGGAAGCTTCACATCTTTGTAGAGATCTGCCCACCTTTCAGGAACATCCAGAGGTGGATGTGGAGCTATAAAGCTACTCCACAACATAAATGGCCTTTTTCCATCATTTTGTTTTAGATGATAAACGCTCCTTTCTGCCACCCAGCTGCTCCCATGATATTCTTCTGGTAACAGTGACCGCTGAGGCATCATATAAAGTATATGCCGGACTCCATGGATACTTTGGATGTCTTTATATCCTTTTTCCTGAAGATACATTGCATATTCATCGTCTTCTAAGTGTCTCGGAATCTCTTCCATAAGTTCCATTTTTGTAAAACCATTATGCCGCCTGCATGGCTGAAAATGCATTTTTCCCACAGCTATCGTATCATATCCACTGTCAGATAAGATTTGTGCAAATGTAGGAAGATCTTGTGGAATCGTCCTTGCATTTTTATCAAAATAATTATCATCAAATCCATGAAATTTTGCTGGTAATCCCGTAATAATATTGTGTCTTGCCGGAAGACAGGCAGGATTTGGAGAATACGCATTTGGGTAGCAGCATCCTTCCCTTGCTATCTGATCAAGATTTGGTGTTATCATATGTTCATATCCCATAGCGCAGATAGTATCGTATCTCTGTTGGTCAGTCGTAATCAATAAAATATTGGGCTTTTTCATCTCATCTACCTCCCTGTGTGTTTTCGTCTACTAACCATCGTCCGTCTGTGACCATCCTCCCCATAAATAAATCCAAGAATTCTTGTGTCTCTTTTGGAGTTACGGTTACTCCGATAGCATGTTCACCACACCCAAAATCTCCACACTGATATAGTTTCTTTTCCTTTAGATTTCGCTTTACTTTTCTGCTTTTGTCAACAAATCTTCTAATTTTATCGGATCATGATGTTCCTGTTGCAACTTTTTGAGTCTTTCTCTCATTTCTTCTACTTTAGAATAATATTTTTCTATTGTTGCAAGGTTCACTTTCTCATATGGATCACTTTCTAGATCGTACAGTTCATCCAGATCGTCTTCTGTGCAAACATATTTCCATTTTCCGTCCGTAATCATTCTTCCGATTATTGTAAGTCCATAGCCATGCCCATAAGTCTCACACATTAATTCCTTTCTCCACTGATTAGCTTGTTCTTTATGGAGTGCCAGATCAAGCAGGCTTTTTCCATCTACCGGGTTAGAAAATTTTGTCTCCGCTGCATCTAACATTGTCACCGGGATGTCACATGTAAACACTAACTTATCGCATATCTGCTCTGGATCGATTACTCCTTTCCACACCATTGCCATAGGAATCCTCATAACCTCTTGGGCCATATGCGAGTCTTTGTCGAAATGACCGCCCTGACATGCAATTGCATCTCCATGATCTGTTGACCATATGATGATTGTGTTCTCATCCAAGCCAAGTTCCTTAATTTTGTCAACAATCATTCCTCCCGCTGCGTCAAGCATAGTTCCATGCGCGTAGCAATGTGCCAGTATTTTCTGCCACTCCCCCCATGAAATAGGATTTGGATATATAATGTTTTCTCCATCTCCAATCGGGCGGTTTGCCTCCATATGTAGCGTATGAGGCTTGTCCTTTAACTTACTATTAAAAGTGGGATATTCCAATATTTTTTCAGGATCATACATATCCAGAAATTCCTGTGTAGGAAAAAACGGCTGATGTGGTCCCCAGAAATCCACTCTCAACATAAATGGCTTATCCGCTTTCTTCTCTGCCAGTTCCTCCAGCTTATCACAGGCTAAATTTGCTAAAAAGAAAGATTCATGAGTTTCTTTAGGCGTAACTGTGACACCAATAGCGTGTTCTCCGCACCAAAAATCTTCACACTGATATAATTTTCCTTCTTTTAACTTTGGAAAATAATTCTTTCTATCATAGTCATCCTGTGTAAAGACTCTCTCGACTCTGTGCTGTGCTCTTGGAAGCCCCCTTTTCTTTAAATAATCATCGTATTCCTGTGTATTATACGGATTCCCGTAACCTGTTTCTGAAAGGCCTTCGCAGTGATGATCATAAGCGCAACCTGGACCTGCATGCCATTTTCCATAATAATAGTTGTTATATCCTTCTTCTGCCAGTTTATCCAGGTATACTTGATGTACATATTCCGGATCATTTTCGTTATGGATCTGTCCATGTGTATGAGGGTATAGTCCCGTCAGCAGACTTCTTCTTGCAGGACCACACATCGGTGATACGCAATATCCATTTATAAAGTTGATTCCCTCTTTTGCAAATGCATCAAATTTAGGTCGAAGAGGACCTGCACTGCCATTTACACCGTGCCCATGATATGCTTGATGGTCATTCAAAATAAAAACAATATTGGGTCTCTTTGCCATTTTTAAACCTCCTGATACTTATTCACTTTAAAGTATATAATTTTCGTATCTTTATAATAGCAAATCTCCCGATACTGTCTATGCCATATGGCATTTCGCAAGCATATGTTCTTCATTCCAGAGATAGCAATTCTTTTATTTTTTTTATTTGTTTTTCATCCACCTCTATACAGCCTTTATGTATACAGACTAACTTCTCTTTCTTTAAAATATCCAATACTCTGTAAAAAGTTCTTATACTTATACCTACATTATCCGCTGTATAACTATTTTTTTCCTCAATTCTACATATCGAATGCTTGGCAGGGCTTTCCTTCCAATATTGATATATATAGTGCATCAATTGCTCCTTTGGCGTGTTAAATACCAAACGGTCTATCTCCAATGACGCATTCACCAATTTTTCTGAAATATTTTTAATGAGTTTTATCGCCAAATCCCCATTTTCTTTAATACATTCCACAAAATATTTCTGATCTATTTCTAAAACTGTACATTTCTCTAGGGCTATGCTTGTAAAATTGCCTTTCATATTCTTGTCGATTGCTTTATCTATCCCAATAAACTGTGGTGCTCTCCTTTGTGCCTGAACTTTCATCTTTCCTTTCTCGGATAGTCGGGTCATATCATAAGCCCCACAAATAATATAATATACTTTATTAAGCATTTCCTGTTCCCTGGTAATATAATGGTTTTTAGGTATTTCACGTATTTTCATATATTTATTTAAATATGGAACTATCATTTTTATATCTATTTCTTTTTCCATGTCTTGTGATTCAACAAATTTGACGATTTGATACAAATTGTCTTTTGCATTTTCTTTCATAAAATATCCTCCACCATAAACCCACATCTTTTTCATCGTAATGTAGCTGCTATTTCCAGCATCTGTTCACTGCACTTATCAAAAAACAATTTATATCCCTCACATAAATAATTACTAAAATTCCCTGTTTCATAAACAAAGTCACGATGACGTTGACATCCCCCTCTGCACAAATAAAAGTGTTTGCATTGTCTACACTCTGGCTCCAGATGCCGTGAACGTTCTATAAATCTTATATCTTCCCGTTTCTTATCCATTTCTTTCATTTTATTCTCATTGAAGTTGCCAAGCCGGTATTCATCCAACATATAGAAGTCACAAGGATATGCACCACCGTCTGCCTCAACTACATATTGCACGCCGCATATCCCTCTTTGGTCACAAGCTTCCGGTGGATAACCTAAAATCATCGCGATATAATTATCAAACTGCCGTATATATGGCTGCCTGTTTTTTTTCCAGTCACGATACCAAAGTTCAAATAGTCGTACTAAAAACTCCCCATATTGTTTTGCTGAAATTCCATATTCCGTCTTGCCATGTTCATCCCCCAACGGATCAAGACATGCAATATACTGTTGATATTTCACCCCTCTTTTTTTGTACTCTTTATAAATTGTATTGATGTTTTCTATTGTGCGCTGATTTACAACCGTTAATATGTTGTAGTCTACACCATAATCATCCATTAATTCTGTTGCTCTCACGATTCTTTGATACGTACCGCCACCTTTTTTATCATGACGGTAAGCATCATGAACTTCTGATATTCCATCAATAGAGACACCAACCAAAAAGTTATTCTCTACGAAAAAACGACACCACTCTTCATCAATTGCAAGTCCGTTTGTTTGAAAGGCATTATTCACTTGAAGATTCTTTCGATTATATTTTTTCTGTAATTCTACGGCCTTTTTAAAAAAATTAATTCCTCTTAAAGTAGGTTCACCACCCTGGTAGGCATAATTCACCGATACATCTGCATTTATCATTGTCTTTCTGATAATATTTTTAAGTGTTTCTTCTGACATGAATCCATATGATTCTTGTATCCTTTTTTGCGTCTCATCACAATAAAAGCAATAATCACAAGTCATATTACACATTCCCGATGATGGCTTCATCATAACAGTTATTGCAGGCATTTCTATAATTCCTCCTATACCCTTTGTCTCAGTTTAATAAAATATATTGCTGGCTTTTACTCCATTCTTGTATTGGGCCATAGCACAGGTTTGAGTCTTTAATTGAGGTATTATACCATATCTAATGTTCATTTTCATTACATATATTAAAAAACTCATATATGTTTTTCATTTTTCATTTGTAAAAAGAACGTATAACTCAAATCCCCGTTCATGTAAATGTGAAATCCGCGCTAATCCCCATTCAGATGACTGATGGCTGATAGTGGTCTGAACTGTTTTGAGAGTAAAGACATAGATTATAACACAACTGGCTTTGCAGTGTCTAAAGGTTCTTTCACACTGCAAAGCCAGTTTTCTTAGTTCTCCTCTGTTTCTTCTATATTATTTTTAGGAAATACGATTTCTGCTTTGAACAAGTCTGCTTCTGTCTCAATCTTTAACTCCCCGTGCTGTAATTCTGTAAAGCTCTTTGCAATCGCCAGCCCCAGACCGGACCCTTCCGTATTTCTGGAAGAATCCCCTCGGACGAATCTGTCCGTAATCTCTTCTACATTAAAGTCAAGCTCCGCGGCAGAGACATTTTTCATAAAAATATGCACCCGGGAGTCTGTCTCTGTCATTTCAATATATACCCGCGTATGAGGTAGCGCATATTTGGTGATATTGACAATCAGATTTTCAAATACTCTGTATGTTTTCTGACTGTCCAGGTTCAAAACAATCTTATGATCCGGCAGCTTCCAGCGAAATTCCAGATTCGCTTCCTTGATCTTTCTGTCATTTTCCAGCCCGACCTGCTTGAGTAAATCTACAATATCTACTTTCATATAGTGCATAATGACATTTTTGCTCGCCGCCTTACTAATCTCAAACAAATCCTCTATCAGGACTTTTAATCGAAGGGATTTTCTCTCCAGTACATCAATATATTCCCTTCTTTTCTCTTCGTCCTTTTCTGTTTTCAACAGATCTGTATACGTGATGATCGCCGTCAGCGGTGTTTTTAAGTCATGCGATACATTCGTCACCAGCTCTGTCTTCATTCGCTCACTCTTCACCTCCTTTTCTACTGCTTTTTTAAATCCTGCCTGGATTTTTTTCAATTCATTCTGAATCGGATTAAACAAGCCGATGTCCCCTTCTATCGGAGTATCCAGATCACCGTCTGCAAGCTGGTTTGTAGATTTTAACAATAATTTGTATTTATCCTGCAAATCGTGAAAGTACTTCCGCAAAAAGAAGAACAGTATAATCGAGTAGACCAGCAGTGCGAAAAGTCCGAAAAACCACATACTACATATAATCGCAAGAACAATAAAATTAATTCCGATAATTTTGAAAATAGTCCGGTTCGTTTTGTCTTGAAAGTCCAGATGCAGCAGGGTATCATACTGCTTTGCCGCAAATTTACCTGTCCGCCTGCATACCTTACCGATTCCACTTCCGATTTTCTTCCCGACGCTTCCTCCGCCCGTCTTTAACCAGCGTATCGCGCGCGCTGTCAGTGTCCTTTTCACAAAATATTCCTTCTTCATAGTAAATACAGCCCTCAAACAGGTAAAACTCCAATATACAACTACATAGAAGCAAAGCCACATGACAAAGTTAATCAATATGCCAAACATCTCATTTGCCGGACTGTTCTGCCCTGGAATAATCAGCGGTAAATCCTTGTTTATCGTCGCCATCACTACAGATGCCGGAAAATAAACCATTCCATACAGCAGCAGCCATAGAACAAGCAAGGCGACTTCCAGAGGAGCATGAAATATTGCCGCACTCCCTATGTCTAATTTTTTCCAGAACGGAAGAAGTAATGCCGCCGCGCCGGTTATCATGGCGAATACTATCATAAACGTCATCAGCCGGCTGTATCCGATAATGCCATAAGCAGATATATGCTGTATACTACTGGAAGCATTTACATATGCATTTAAGTTGTCTTCTGTCATGCCGTAGATAATCGTCACGTCCCGCGGAGTAGAAATCTCACTCCAATAAGACAACTGCGTATCTTCCATTTCCTTTAGGTAGCTTCTCTGCGCATAATACTGCGTTCGTTCGTCTACCTCTCTTCCGTTTACACTGATGTCAGAAAGATCTCCGTCCCCTTGAAACGTAAATTCAACTCGAAAAGCATACTCTGTTTCCTCTGCAGTCAATTTTTTTGCCGTATCTGCCGAAAAATTTTCTATCAGTGGATTTCCTTCCTTATCGAATACGCCGCAGTCCATGTATTTGCGCAGCAATAGGAATCCACTCTCTGTATAGTCAGCCAGAATATCCGCTTTATCTGTCTCATTCGAATACTCATTATAAAGAAAATAAATCCCCTCACACAAATCATCTGCAACTCCATAATAGGCTTCTCTTGTGATGTAACGCTCGGAGGATACTTCTTCCATATCCTCGGCCACAAGCCGGTACGTGGACAACATTCCCGCAGAACACAGGGCTGCCACGATAAGCATTGCGAGAATTCCCCAGCTATATTTGTTTTTCGATTTTGTATCCAACACCCCACACCACCTTTAAATATTTTGGATTTTTTGGATCGATTTCTATTTTTTCGCGGATATTGCGCACATGCACCATGATCGTATCTGTGTTAATCGCCTTCTCCTGCCATACCCTTTCATAAATCTCTTCTGCTGAAAATACTCTTCCTGGATTTTTTGCAAGCAACAGAAGAATTTTATACTCGATCGGTGTCAGCTTCACCGGACTACCATCCACAGATACCTCCACTGTGTCCTCATTAATTTCCAGTCCGCCGATCACATGGAGATTTTCTTTGGGCGCCAGCTTCTCCATAAATTTCTTGTACCGTCTCAGTTGGGAATTTACACGCGCCATCAGTTCCATCGGCGTAAACGGCTTTGTCACATAATCATCTGCGCCCAGGTTCAAACCGGTTATCTTGTCTACCTCCTCTGATTTCGCAGAAAGCATAATCACAGGAAAATCATACTTTTCCCGCAGCTTCATTGTCATATGGATGCCGTCCATTCGAGGCATCATAATATCCACAATCGCCAGATGGATCTCCTCTCTCCAAAATCTCAAGTCCTTCTATTCCGTCTGCCGCCTGAAACACTTCATATCCCTGACTTTTTAAATATATCTGAATCCCTTCCCTTATTTCCTTGTCATCCTCCACAATCAAGATATGGTTTGTCTTCATGTTATCCTCCTCATGTTATTGTCTGTCATCAAAATTCCTTTACCAGTATACCACATTCCTGCTGTTTGGCATCTACAGGAAGCACAGGAATCTGATTCTTTTTTACAATCCCATAATCCTGCACATGTACTTTCACAGTCGTAAAAGGAAGCGGAATCACGTATTTATCCCATCTGTGACTTAGACGGATACAGGAAGAATAGGACACACTGATACCGACAAACTCTTCTTCTGCCTGCTCTGACAGATAAAACGCCAACTTTTTCGGTTCATGTCTGGGACCAAGCGGCCCATCCAGCGCAACAGCGAGAGAACGTGTTTTTTCGTAGGAATCCTGCAAAATCTTTTTTAATTCCCGAAATGCCCGAAATCCGTCCGGCACTCTAAGCGCACTTCCTCCACACCTGCCTATCATATGTTCAATATAGTTTCCCCGCGTATCTGCCGTTACAATCACATCCACCGGATTTGTTTTATGTGCCAGTGTTTCCAACACCAGATTCATAAAGAAACTGTCCTCATGCCAGAAACCAAAAATCTGACTCGCACCATACTGGGTGTCTTCCTGCCATTGTATGGTCACTGTTTTCTTAAGAAGTAACAAATATCCTGTAAAAATATGTTGCAGTATCCACTGCCCTACTTTCTTCATTCTCATGCCCTGCTGCCTCTCCTTTCCCTGTATGACCAGCCTTCCTCCAGTTTTCTTCTGGAGTTAAGTTCCTCCTGCTTCCTTAGAATACATTGAACGTACAAGCTTTCTTCGTGCAGGGCGATCTGCTCTGCACGGTATGCCTGTGCCGAAATCAACGCCTGTCTTTTCAAGCTCTCATGTTGCCTGGGGTTTAATGCCAGCACTGCTTTTTCTGCCCACTGTTCTATATTTTCCCCAGTCCTAAATCCGTTCTTTCCATCGTGTACAATGTCATCCACACCGACTGCCTTCACCGCGATAACCGGTATTCCTGCCGCAAGAGCCTCTGCCAGCACAATCCCTTGTGTTTCCGATTTTGATGCGAATAAAAACAAATCACATGCCTGTAGATAATACTGTATTTCTTCGTTGGGAATACTGCCAGTGAACACCACTTCCTTACGTATTCCAAGCTCTTCTGCCTTCTTCTCTAGTTTTTTTCTCTGACTTCCTTCTCCAATAAACAATACTTTAAACTTCGCTCCGAGTCTCTTTTTTATTTCTGCAATTCCTTGCAGCAGAAAAAACGGATTCTTCTCTTTTTCCAAACGTGATACTGTACACAATACATAGTCTCTTCCCTCTGCATACTGTCTGCGTATACTCTGTGCATGCGCGGCGTCCTGTATATAAAAGCTTTCCTTCAGTCCAGTTGGAAGCACCTCTGTCGGTGTCCATGTACCGTTCGACTGCATCTGCTGTTTCATTCCTTCAGAAGGTGCAAACACCATATCGCACTGATTTGTAAACCAGCGCATATACCCCGGCACTACTTTTTCTTTTAGATAAGAAACTATCTTTTTCTTTAACAGCGGGCTGTTCTCTTCTATCTGAAAGCTGCGTATATAATGCAGATAATCCTCATATCTGGTATGCCAGGTATAGATCACAGGAATCTGGTATTTCTTCCCTAAGTATAAGGCACATGGCCCGGTAAACATAGGGTGGTGTACATGAATCAGGTCAAAACTTTCTCTCTGAAACAAATCTGCCGCCTCTTTGATGTAGATTCCCGGGTATACCATTCCATTTTCCATCTTGCGCTTCATCGTATGAAACCGCAGAATCCTCTCCGGTGTACTGTCATCCTCTATATATCCATCGTATTTTGGAGCCAGCACAGTCACCTCATGTCCTCGTTTCACAAGCTCCTGTGCCTGACGTTCCACAGAAACCGGAACACCTCCTACAAAGGGTTTGTAATTGTTTGTAAGCATCGCTATTTTCATGTCTGTCCCCCTCCTATGATAAAAACTGGATTGCCGCTTCTCCAAAAAAGTATCCCGCGCCGACAAATACCAGATTCCAGATAAAAATACCGAGTGCAGAGCTAACTGTGTATTTCATAAATTCCATCTGTACCATTCCTGCCGGAATCGAAATAATGGTTCTTACCATCGGAAGCAGCTTGCTTATAAAGACTCCTTTTGGGCCTTTTTCTCTAAGCAGCTCCATCTTCTCCTCAATAACTGCCTTATGTTTTGGAAACTTTCGGAAATAAAAGCCCATAACTTTCGGCCCTCCAAGCCTTCCGAGCAGATACAAAAGCCAGCTTCCTGTAAGTCCTGCCGCTACAGTCAGCACCATCACAAGTGGAAAACTGATTTCTCCCTTCGCTGCCCAGATACCGGCAAGAGGCATAATCAGGCCGGCCGGAAAACCTGGAAGGTTCAAATATTCCAATAAAACAATCAAATAAATAAAAAAGGCCCCATATTCAAGAAAATAATTCGTCAATGTCTGGATATTCATAAGATAAGCCTCCTTTAACTATTTACAGAATATACTGTAATTCTAAAGGAGGCCGTTATAAGATTTTAAAGAATTTCTTAAGAATAAAAAAAGAATGTGCTTCACCTATCATAAACTGATATGTTCCCTTATTTTTCTATTTAGCCGTCGGATACTCATTGCACAACAAACGATATGGCTCTTCATCTTCTTCAATTTCTGGGAAACGCCCTACCGGAGGCTGAAAACAATTGTCTGTATTATCATCATTGCACATGGATACTTCTCCGATCAAAACATCTCCTGTACCAGGTTTCACATCAAAATCATGAAATTGGTGCGGCCACAGGGTAATACTTTCTCCCGGTTTCAGTTCTACGCCGGTTCCGGCAGGAACCAAATAACTTCTTCCATCTGCATTTACTAAAACATCCGTATCTGCCAACTGTTCTTTTCCGTCATCATTATATACATGAATGATCAACGTACCTCCACCGCGATTAATTATATCTTCTGATTTTTTCCAATGAAAATGCATCGGCGAATGCTGGCCTTCTTTTAACATTAACAACTTTTCAGCATACACTTTAGAATATTTTGGATTATTCTGATTTCCATTGCGCAATGTGATCAATGCAAAGCCTACTTTTTCCCAATCGCCTAATCCATAATCAGTAATATCCCACCCCAGCATATTATCTCTTATTTCGTCATACTCATGGCCTTTTGTCTTCCATTCCTCTGGGGTAAAATTACAAAACGGTGGAAGATAAAATCCATTTTTTCTGACCAGTTCTTCCATTTCCTTAATGCATCTATTTATTTCTGATCTTTTCATTTCTACCTCCATTTCTTTCTAAAACAGACTCATATGAGACACGTTTTTAGCACTTCTTCCAAGCATTCCGGAGCGCCTTTTGCTGCCCCCAGTTCCAAACTCCAGTCCAGTCCTCTATATTTCTTACACCGATCATCATTTTCTACAAAATCAATCAGACGTTCCATCATTTCCAGATTCCATACTGAATTGTCAATCGCCGCCGTCGTATAGATTCCCTTCTCTAACATCTCAAAGCCAAAAATATCTTTTGCATGTGTCTTTTCAGCACTATTGATCACATCTTTTACTAAATGACTCGGAATGAAAAGTAATCCACTCTCTGTTCCCATTACAATATCTCCTGGAAGACATACCGCACTGCCGATCCGGCAGGCGCCATTCAAATCTGTCAGCACACATTCACGAATCGGTGTAGGATCGATTCCCCGATAAAAAACTTGTGTATCAATCTTTTTCATCTGCTCAATATCTCGAACACCGCCCCATATTACTGCACCGCCATTCCCTGTTTTTACATGAATCGCAGTTGTAAGATTTCCGCCGGCAAAAGTACCGTTATAGACTTTATCAAACATATCTGCAACTACAACATCTCCGTTTCCAAGATTATCCACAACCCATTGATTGAAAAATCCTTCCCAGCCCTTTTCTTCTCCTTGTTTTCGCACAACCTTTGCCAAATCCGGACGAATCGGCATGAAGGTGCAAGTCACTGCTCTTCCCACTAATTTTTTTTCACTATGTAGATACTTCATTCCACCTTCATATTGAAAATGGTATCCTTTTACATAAAGTGGAAGCCAGATTTCTTCCAATGTCATTGTTCTTAATTTATCTAAATATACATCTGGAACTTTCGGTCGTCCGTCTTCTAATCGCTCTCCCTTCCACTCCTGTGTCAATTCTATAATTTCTTCCCTTGTATTGATAATCACATTTCGTTCCTCCTTGTCCATCCGGCATTCTCTTTTATAATTCAATGACTCCTGGTGCAATCCGGTAAGCTTCCGGAGCTGCCTTCCAATCTGGCATTCCATATGCCATTGGGTTATACACAAATTCTCCAGCACGTATCGTAAGCATACATTCTAACATCTGTCTTCCCTGCATTCGCGCATTTCCACTATCTGCAAATCCGAAATTTCCTTCCTTTATTTTCAGAACAGCTATATCTGCATCCATACCCACTTCTAATTTTCCAAGCTCTGGATGTCCGATAATCTCTGCCGGACGTGCTGTTGTTCTATACAGTACCTCTTCTGGCGACATTCCGATATTTAAATACTTTGACATAACATTCAGCAGACCATATACAGGGCCATTTACATTGTGTAGGTATAGATCTGTGGACAGTGTATCCGGATAAAAACCTTGTTCATATGCCGGTATTGCATTTCTGAACCAGAAGCTTCCTGCACCATGTCCCAAATCAAAAAGAGTTCCTCTTTTTCTTGCTTCCAACATAAACTCTTGCATTTCATTTTTCTCATTCAGGATATGAAATTGCTGCGCATATACATGCGTATGAATATCCCCTGGTCTGAGCCGTCGAAGAATCAGTTCCTCATATGGACGTCCCGGCAAGTACGGTTGAACATCAGCCATAACCGGTTTTCCTGCCAATTCTCCTGCCCTCACTGCAGCATCCACTGAAGCCCACGCCGGATGCTCCTCATCAAATGGTTTTCCCACATGATAATGTGCTGTTTTCACGCCTACAACTTCCTTAATTTCTCTTGCGATTGCAGCCGCTGTTTCTATATAAAAATTCCGTGGTTCCAATTCAGAAGCGAGGCTGACCATTCCTCCATAGGCAATATTGATAAATGCCAAAATCCGCAATTTTGATTTATCTATAAAACGATCTTTAAAATCAAAAAAATCTTTACATCCGCAACTTCCTGCATCTACCGCAGTTGTCACACCATTTTGAAACATATGTGCTTCTCCATCAATCATCGGAAGTGTATCTTCCGATGAACCGCATAATGGATATATGTGCGTATGCATATCAATCAATCCTGGAGATAGAATCATTCCTTCCAGATTAATTTCTGTAATACCTTCTTTTTCAATTCCTGCCTCCATTGCAGTAATCTTTCCTTCTGACACTACAATGTTCTTTTCTTCAAAACACCGGCTTTGAGAATTATATACCCTCCCGTTTTTTAAAATATAATCTTTCAAAGTCATTCCTCCTCTGCTGTTATTTTAATCACATTGGTCACTCCCGGAAGGTCGAGAGAATCACAAATATTGAGTTGGGTATTCTCCTCATCCCACCGACAACTAACAAGCTTTCCACTCTTTTGACAGCAAATCAAAAGAATTTCATCGTCCGCAATCAAAAGTCCACGGGGAAATTTCCCTCCGCAATCCCATTCTCCGATCTTTTCTCCCAGTCTCTCCAGTGAAAAAGCCGAAACTGTTTCTGTACCTCTGTTTCCTACAAATAAAATCTTCTCTTTCCAGATATCCGCATCTCCCGGTACGTTATTTCCTACATACATTGTCGTATTCTTGGTACATATTCGCTGTACCTGTTGTTTCATCTGCCAAAAAGACAGTGTGCTTGCACACTCGTTAATAACTACCGCATTCTTTTCCGAATTCCACAGTAATATCTGGCGTGGTCCTTCACCTTCGTCAATTGGAAAATTTAAATTGCATTCTCCCAAAGCCCTTCCCTTCTGCTGATGTCTGCACACTCTGGATAAACCTAAGTCCACCAAGTAAAGCTGATTTTCTTTTCCCTGATAAACACAATGCGCATGCGACTCTTTCTGCCCTTTTTTCATCCAAATACATTGCGTCAATTCTGTATCCACTGCAAAAAAGTCACCACTCATATAACAGCTTCCATAAAGCATGGTACGGTCTTCCGATAAGCATAAATGACAAAGGCCCTCTCCCGGCGCCTGAAATCTTTTTTCTTCAATCAGATTTCCATTTTCCCATACAAATTTTACAATTTCATTCGTTTTTTCAAAGGCAGCATAGATATAACTTCTACGGTCAGATACAACTTTTTCAACTAGATAAGAGGGACCGCCATCATAATAATCCTCTTGTTCTCTTTGTATTTTCCCGTTATCAGTGATTTTCAATACAATAAGATTGGAATGCTTCTCTATATCGCCATATCCTGTTGCCACAAAATATTTTTCAGCCATCCCAAATCAGCTTTCTACTTCCACAATCACTTCTATTTCAACCGGAATATTATGATTTGGAAGATTTCTCGTTCCCATTACAGTTCTTGTATGATACCCCCGTTCTTCAAGTACATCTGCAATCGTATCTGAAAAACCATCAAATACTTTTTCCACATCAGTGAAACCTTCTCCGCAGTTCACCAACCCAAATGCTTTCACGATACGCTTCACCTTATCCAAACTTCCGAGTGTATCTTTCAACGCTCCCAGTATAATAATTGCACACTCTCTTGCAGCTGCATATCCTTCTTCCAATGTTAAATCTTCACCTATTCTACCTGAAAAAAGTGCTTTTCCAGTAATCTGGTCTTCCGGTCCATGTCCTGAAACAAAAATCAGATCATCTGTTTGTCTTAAAAGAACAATTCCTCTTTTCTTTTTATATACAGGTTCTTTTTCCTGTCCATCTTCGATGATTCTATTAATACTGTCCATTCATGCTCCCTCCTGCTATTTTCGTATTTTTACAATCGCCTCAACTGTAACAGGAACATTTTCCCATAATGCATATGCTCCCATTGCAGAACGTGCATGCTGACCTCTTCTTCCAAAAACTTCTACCATAAGATCTGAAAATCCATTCATAACATACGGCTGTTCGCAAAAATCTCCTGCACTATTGATCAATCCAAGCGCTTTTACAAAATAATCTACTCGATCCAATTCACCGATATAATCTTTCATTGTTGCAATCATATTCAATCCGCAAAGTCTGGCAGCTTCATACGCCGTATCTTTGTCTATCTCTGCTCCAACTTTTCCCTGATAAACAGGTTTTCCCTCTACATCTACCGGAAAATGTGCGGATAAAAAGAGAAGATCTCCTTTTATACAAGCATCTACAACACCTTGTCCCTTTCTATTTCTAACCGGAAGTGTAATTCCTAAATTTTCTAATCTTTTTCCTGTCTCACTCATTTTTTATTTCTCCTTCTATATTTTTATTTAGCCTTTTACCGCACCACTCGCTAATCCTTCTACAAACTGCTTTTGTACAAGCATAAAAACAATAATAATTGGAATTGTGATTAACATTGCAGCCGCCATTGTCTGTCCCCAGTCTACCCTGTAAAAAGATGAAAATTCACTCAGTGCCAACGGAACTGTCCTGCTGGATTCACTTCTCGTAAGTACATTTGCAATCGCAAATTCATTCCATGATGAAATAAAAGCATAGATTCCGGTTGCCGCCAATGCCGGTTTTAAAAGTGGAATCACGATTTTGGAAAGCATCTGTATCGTCGAGCATCCATCCATCACCGCTGCTTCTTCTATTTCTTTTGGGATTCCCTTAAAATATCCTTTTGCCATCCATGTAACCAACGGCATACTGATTGCCAAATGTGCAATCGCAAGCCCCAGTTTTGTGTCTACCAGACCCACTGCATTTTCCATATAATACATCGGAATCATCAAAACTGTTAATGGAAGCATCTGACTGATCAACATAAAAAGGGACAATCCTTTACTTCCTCTAAATTTGAATCGAGCAAACGCATATCCGGCGCTTCCTCCTAAAAGAAGTGCAATAACAGTAGAAATTCCACCTACAATCATACTATTCAAAAATGCTCTTGGAATCGAACTTTCCGTAAGCACTAACAGATAGTTGCTCAATGTCGGCATTTTCGGAATCCAATACGGAGGATTGGAAAACACCTCGTTTCCGGGTTTGATAGAAGTACTTGCAACCCATGCAAGCGGAAATAATGCTGCGATCACTGCGAATCCTAGAACAATATATGTTAGAACAATTCCTATATGTCCCAGCCATTTTTTCTTTTTTTTCGTATCCATCAATTCTCCTCCTTAATGACAAATTTCACGTACAGCGCTGCAAATATCATTGTGATCAATAACTGCATTACAGCACTTGCTGAAGCTGAATTAATATTAAGAACCTGGAACTGATTATATACCAAAATCGAAAGGGTTGTTGTTTTCTGTCCTCCTGATGTCATAATAAAAATCAGTGAAAATTCATTGATTGCCCATACAAGCAGCATCAAAATACAAATGAAACTTACATCCTTTAACATTGGAAGTGTAATATACCATAATTTTTTAAACCAACCGGCTCCATCCAATTCTGCACTCTCATACAGATCTCTCGGTAATTGCTGTAATCCTGCTGTCATCATAAGCATAACATATGGTGCACATGCCCATACCTGAACAATGATTACCGATAACATCGCATATTGAGGACTGGACAGCCAGGAAATCTCTTTTTCAATTACTCCGATACTCATCAATAAATGATTGATCATTCCTCCATCTGTGGTAAACAACCATTTCCATGCCGTTGCCTTCACAACTCCCGGAATGATCCACGCAACAAATATGAGACTACGAAATACACCTTTTATCCTTGTTCCTCTTCTATTGATCAAAAGTGCAAGTATAAATCCGAGCAGAAATGCCGGTATCACGGTTCCCAATGTCCACACCAGCGTATTCCATATTGAAGATGTAAACATTGGATTTTTAAACAAGCGGAGATAATTTGTCAACCCTGCAAAACCGTTCTGTCCAATCGCATTCTCACTAAAACTCATAGATATGATATAAAATAATGGATATATGATAAGTAATGCTGTCACAGCAACTCCCGGAAGTATAAATGGAATCGCCTTTTTTTCATCTCTTGTCAAATAAAATTTTTTCATTTTTACCTCCGCCTCTTATAATTTATAGGGAGGGAAGTCCCTCCCTTTCATTAATTTGCAAGTAATGCATCAATATCTTTTGCCATTGCTTCACAAGCTTCATCTACCGACATCGTTCCAGCCACCGCATTTTGCATATACTGGAAAATGATCGGTTCCATCTCTGACCATCTTTCATATGTCGGTTCTGCTTTTGAATTATCTAACTGCTCCATAAATGGTTTCAACTCTTCTGTTGCAAACTGTTCATATTCCATTGCTGTTTTACTTGCCGGGAAAGAGTCTGTCAGTCTTGCCTGATTTTCCGGTGTTGTGATATATGCCATAAATTCAGCTGCTTCTTCTTTATTTTCACTCTTAGATGACAATGCTACACACCAGCCATTTGCTGTTGTTGTTCCCATTCCATCAACCCCCCGGAATAACAGCTGTTCCAAAATTAAGCTCTGGATAATCTGTCTTCAATGTCTCTACATCAAACGGACCTGTCAGCATGAATGCAAGATTCCCCTGTCCAAAAGATTCTCTCATTGTTGTATTATCAAATTCAGAACTTCCCGGTGAAGCATAGCCTTCTTGAATTGAATCTACAATATTTTTAAGTGCTTCCTTAGCCGCTTGACTATTCATCATACATTTTCCATTTTCATCCAATACATCTCCGCCATATGTATACATCTGCTGCACCAGACGTGTCGCCGCATTTGCCTGATTTCCTAACGGCCATGCAAAACCATATTTGCCATCTGTTGAAAGTTTCTTACTCATTTCTACCATTTCATCCCATGTCTCTGGAAATGTCTCATATCCTGCTGCTTTCAACATATCTATATTGTAGTAAATTCCAGAACCATCATATCGGAAAGGAACTCCATATACTTCTCCATCCACAGACGTAATATCCAATGCCGGTTCCACAATATCTGCAAAATCAATTCCAGCTGTTTTTCCCAATTCATCCATTGGCTCTAACAAGCCTTTGTTTGCAAACGGAGCAACATCTGTCAACAGCATGGTGCATATTTCCGGTGCATTATCTGTACTGATTGCTGTTGTAATTTTGCTTTTATATGTATCCCAATCAGTTACCACAATATCTACTTTTATATCCGGATGTTCTTTTTCAAATTCGGCTGCCATCTCTTTACTTTCTACTTCATCCCAGTTTGGTGTCCACCATTCAATGGTTTTCACACCTTCTTGTTCTTCAGAAGAAGAGCTTCCCTTTCCACATCCTGCTGCCATAGATACAACTAATGTTGTGCCGAGCGCTACCGCCATCCATCTTTTTGCAACTCTTTTTTTCATATTGATTTTTCCTCCTTTTCATTCTCGTCTTCTTTACATTTTAAATACTTTTCTGCAAGAAGACTGATTTTCATTAAACATCTTGTAATATGATATGGGCCTTTTAATTCAAAACCTTTCCAATCACATAAAACACCTCCCTCCCTGTTTAAAATTGAATACCATTCCCCATATTTTTTATCTCTGAAATAAAGTTCTGTATATTCATATAATTTCTTAAAGTAAATAAAATGTTTTTCATTTTCATTCAACAGTGCACTCATAAATAACGCATTCAAACCTTCTGCCTGTACCCACCAGATTTTGCTGTCCCATGCGGCCGGTATTCCTTCATAATCCGTCACCAAAAATTGTTCTTCCGGTGCTTTCCCAGCCACATCGATATGTTGGATAAATCCACCATAATTTTCATCATAACAGCGTTCGATCACCCAATCCAAAACCTCTTCTGCACGCAGTTTCCATGATTGTTCATCTAACATGCATCCCGCTTCCATCGCAAACCATAACGATTCCATAGCATGTCCAGCATCTACCAATCTTCCTTCTCCACTCAACTCTGGTCTTCCGTCCTGCTTTACATACTCCAATGGTGCCTGCAGTTCACTGTTTGCAAATTCATATAACGATTTTCTGACACATTCTCTCAATACATCTTCATATCGGTTTCCAAATAAATCAAAACTTTCCAAGGCAACCAATAACGTCATAAAATTCACTGCATGCTTCTGCCATCCTGCTCGGATTCCTTCTTTTCGTAGAACCTGTTCATCTTTTACATTTTGAAATAATTGTTCTGTCAACTGCCGCACTTTTGCAAGCTCTTCTTCGTCAGGCAGTACAGCTTTAAAATATTCATATAACCCTTTTATCGCAAAATGATCGGTAAAAATCGAAGTCGTTCCTTCTAAAACTTTTCCCTCTCTCGTAAGCAATTTTTGAAACCGCCCATTGCCTGCATAAAAATTTCCCTTTGTATAACGATACCCTTGCTCTGCAATATTAAGCCATGTCTCTTTTTTCTGGATAAATCGATACAAAGCTGCGAAGCTATACATATCTCTTCCTACAAACCATCCAGGTTTCACTGTCTTTATCAATTTTCCTTCTCTGTCAAAACAGTTAAAATATCCTCCATATTCCTGATCCAAAACCCTTGGCTCCCAAAATGGAATGTGATCTTCTAATAGCTGTTTCTTCGCTGATTCTCCAAGCTTCTTTATTTCATTTTTATGTGCTTCATAAAAACTCTTTCTCATATTTTGCCCCTTTGTAAACGTTTACTTTCTAAGCTAAAAAAAATATTTTATTCTGCTTCGAGTGCTTTGCAAAGCACTTCTGCTACTATATCTGCCTCTTCTTTATATAAATTTAAAGGGCTGATATATACGGCATTGTTTATTCTATCCTCTCCTATATAAATTCTTTCTTTTTTCAAAAAACTTACAATTTTTTCAGAACTATTCTTTTCAGAAAGATAACAAAATAATCTGGGATATTTTTGGCCTACCGGTCCCCGTTCGATAATTTTTAACGTAATCTCTTTTTCTATTTTTGCTACTCTTTCAGAAATCCTTCGCAAAATCTCACGAAGTTCACCATCTCTTTTTTCTTCATCCTGAAGTACATAGTTTTCAAGTGCTATATACAACCCTGCCATTGCTTCTCTGGACGTTTTTGATACACGACAGATTCCATGTTCCGGCGCACCAAACCGAATGCATCTTTCAATCCACTGTCTCGTTCCAAAAATCACACCACTGTCCTGCGGACCGCATAAAGTTTTTCCTCCGCTAAAAATCACCATATCCGCCCCCGCTTGTGTAAACCTTTTCAGGTTTTCTTTCGGTGGAAGCTGTGCCGCAGCATCTACAATGACGGGTACGTTGTATTTCTTTGCTATTGCAATTACAGTTTCCAGTGGAAGTGACCCTCTTTGATATAATGTAGATGCAAAATAGACCACCCCTGCTGTTTTTTCATTGATAGAACCTTCCAATTCCATCTCTAGTGTTTCGTCTGCATCACCAATTTCCACAATATCTGCACCACTAACTGCCAATGCTGCATCATACGCGTTTCTTTGTGCCCGCATAATAATAAATTCTCTTTTTGTCCCTACAATTTCAGGTAATTTCCTATAATAATATTCACTGTCTTCTGCAATACAGATACAAGCACATAGCAGCAACGCTCCTTCTGCACCATTTGTAAAATATGCCGCCTCATTTCCTGTTAATTTTGCTGCTTTCTTTCCAAATTGAATCTGCATTTGCTTAAGATCCACAAAAGAAGCGGCAGCTTCCTTCATCGCCTGCAATGTATTCTCCGCCATCCTGCTTCCGCCATACATAGTATAGGTATCATGCGCATTAATATACGGAATAATTCCGTTTTTCTCGTAAAAATCCATTCTTTGTTCTCCTTTACTCAATGAGCTTTAATGCTTGCGCCTCCGTCCACCATGAGAATCTGACCTGTCGTATACGTTGACATATCACTTGCCAGATAAAGTGCGGCATCTGCTATATTTTCCATTGTTCCCGGTTCTAATGGCTGCATCCGATATAAAAGTTCCATAAATCGTTCTCTTTCCTCTCCCTCCGGATATGTCTGGATTTCATCTATCATATTGTCACTCATAATCAAACCCGGACAGATGCAATTTACACGGATACCTTCTGATGCATAATCTAGTGCCATTGCACGAGATGTCGCATTCATCGCCCCCTTTGTTCCCGCATAGATTCCAAATCCTGGCATTGTTTCTACACTGTGTATTGAAGAAATATTTATAATATTTCCGTTCTTCCGTTCTCTCATTCCCGGTAAAAAAATTTTAGAAAAGCGAAGAAAACTTTTATAATTCACGGAAATCATTTTCTCCACCTGTTCTTCCGTACATTCATCGACTCTGCCATGGTCATTGATCCCTACTGTATTCACCAATATGTCAATACCGCCAAAGTCTTCTAAAATCTGTATTCCTACCTGCTCAACATTCTCTTTATTTCCAAGTTCCACTTCATATCCGCGGCTTTTGGGGGATACTTCTTGTATTTCTTTGATTGTCTGGCAAAGGCGTGGCACGTTCTTCCCGCCCACCGCCACAACAGCTCCCTGTGACGCAAATAATAATGCAATTTCTTTTCCGATCCCCCGGGCTCCTGTTGTGACAAATACTCGTTTTCCCTCTAATAACCGATTATAATTCTTCATACCAGCTCTCCCGTTTTTATAATTTATCCATGATACTCACAAACGGTCTCCCGTTCTATAATCTTAGTTTCATACATTTTTCTTACAGGCATTTTCGTATCTGTATTACTCAGTCGTTCACTCACCAATCGGATACTATCCATTCCAATCGTGTACAACGGCTGTTCTACCGTTGTAATTTCCGGTCCCCTGTATCGATCCGGTAAAATTCTTTGATTATCAAATCCCATGATCGAAATATCTTCCGGAACTCTTAATCCTCGGTCAAGCACCGCCCGTACAGCATAGCTGGCAAGCGCATCATCAGAACAAAAAACTGCCGTAGGTCTTTCTTCCAGATCTAAAAGTGCATTCATTCTCTCATACCCACTTCTATAATCCGCCGACGAATACTGAATATATCCCTCTTTCACTTCAAGATCAGCTTCCTGCATCGCCTGTATGTAGCCATTAAATCGCTCGATCGTAACCTTTTTATTCGGATTTCCACAAATATGTGCAATCTTTCGATGTTTCTTCTCTTTCAAATAATTCACTGCATTTTTTGCGCCGCCAAAATTATCGATCAGTAATTTATTACACTGTAAAGACGGTACATCATTTTCAATCATCACAAATTCTATCTGCTCATTATCCTGTATATACTTGATCATGCTTTCATCGCTTCGGTAAGAACCATATAGGATAACTGCATCAACTACACCATTCGAAAGGTATTTTACATAATTCTCTTTACTTTTTACATCTCCGCCCAGCGCACTGCAAAATACAACCGAATAACTTGTCTGCTGTGCCGCTGTCTCAAATCCTTTGATCAAATCATAAAAAAATGGATCATGCAGATTATTTACTACGATTCCAATCGCATTGGTTCTTTGCCTCACGAGCGATCTTGCCGCTGTATTGGGACTATACCCTAATTCCTTGATAACCTCCTGTACCTTCTCTGAAATCTGCTGTGTTACTCCATCTTTATTATTTACAACTCTGGAAACCGTAGCCGTTGACACATTCGCTTTCTTCGCCACATCTTTGATACTAACTCTCCTGTTTTCCATTGTACTTTCCCCCACTTCGCGCTCTGTATGTAAACGTTTTCTTGATTATATATCTCTCTCCTTTCATTTGTCAACATGTATATCTAAACTATATTTTTTTTATTTATTTTGTTTAATTTGTCCACGTGTTTTTTATAACTATTTACTAAAACTCTTGTATTGACA
This sequence comes from Mediterraneibacter flintii, assembly GCF_055387595.1. NCBI lineage: Bacteria > Bacillati > Bacillota > Clostridia > Lachnospirales > Lachnospiraceae > Mediterraneibacter > Mediterraneibacter flintii. Next base: position 905,569 of record NZ_AP031405.1, on the reverse strand, counting down.
TCTTCATTTGCTTTTCTTAATATAAAATTAACTGTTTCATCTCTTCACAGTTACAAATAATGTCAGTATACGAAGGATACTATGTTTCTCTTGTATACTGACACTACATTTCCAAAAAATAAAAAGGATGGAGAATAGCAGAAACTATGGAAAATATGATAATCGGAATTGATCTGGGCGGCACAAATTTGAGAATTGGAGCTGTAAACAATAAAAATAACTTAATCAAACCACTTGTTCTGAAAAGTGAGTGCATTGCAAGCTCCTCTTCTCCTATTAGCACGCTCTGTAAGTTGATTGAGGAATATCTGTACGACACAAATATCACCCATATCGACGCCATTTCTATTGGTGTTCCTTCTTCCGTAGAAAATGACAATGCCACGGTAATATGTACAACAAATATCCGGAATCAATCTGGGGAAGCTGTCTTTTCACATGTAAATATCGCAGAAAATATTAAAAAACACTTCCACGTTCCTGTTTTTGTAAATAATGATGTCAACAATCTAATGTTATATGACACGCTAACCCATCATCTTGAGGATAAAAAGGTTCTGGTTGGAATTTATATCGGTACAGGTGTCGGCGCTTCTGTAATCATCAACGGAGACTTTTTAAAAGGGAAAAATGGGGCTGCACTTGATCTTGGACACATTCCCTATTATGGCAAAGAAGAACTCTGTAGCTGTGGAAAAAAAGGATGCTGTGAATGCTATGCTTCTGGTTGGCGCTTACAGCAAATTCGGAAAGAATATTATCCCGATTCCCCGATCAGCGAATTATTTACATTACACAAAACAGAAGAGCCTCTACTAGATTTTGTATCAGCCTGTGCTAATATATATGCAATTATGGCAACCATATTTAATCCAGATGCACTGATCATCGGAGGCGGCATTCCTGAAATGAAAGATTTCCCAAAAGAACAGTTCGAAAAGGAAATTAATGCCTCTGTCGGAAAAGATGTGCTGTCTTATGGATTTGACGTTATTTATTCCACTCCATTTGTAGGAAAAGGAATCATCGGAGCCGCTATATTCGCAAGAAAAATGCTGCTGAAATCTTAAATAAAAGGAGAACGGTCTCATAATAACAATGTGCAAAATTCACAGAATTTATAGCTTAATTTTATAAAATTCACTTATTTCTCTTCATAGAAGAATATGCTCCAACAGCTTTATTACATCAAACAAAGTATCAAACCGGTGCCAGATAAGCTTCCTTGTCTCTTCCGCCGGTTCCACCATATCCGGAATCATAATCGGGCGCATCCCCGCCCCATATGCGGACTGTATACCTGAAGGTGCATCCTCCAGCGCGATTGTATTCTCCGGTCTTGTACCAATTATACGGCATGCTTTCTCATAGATCTCCGGATCTGGTTTGCTTCTTGTCACCATATCCCCACAGACTACACCATCAAAGTAGCCAAATATCCCCAGTCGGGTTAAATTTTCCTGCGCATGCTGTCTGCGAGACGAGGTGGCAAGGCCCATCTTAAGTCCGCGTTCCTTCGCGAAGAGAAGCAGCTCCTTTGCCCCCGGCTTTATATCCAGTCCTTCTGTATCTACAATTTCATGGAATTTCTGTCTTGTCATAGCAGTGAATTTCTCCATCGGAAAGTCCTCCGCTATATGTTTCCTAAAATATTCCTCTCTGCCTACCACATTCATACCGATCGTATGATAAATGTGAGAGCCAATATCCGGATACCCTAAGATTTTCCCCACATGCTCCCAGGATCTCTGCACTATTTTTTCAGAATCTACGAGCAGTCCATCCATATCAAAAACCAGCCCCTCTATCGGCGCTGGTTTCTTCTGGCTCATTGCTTCTCCTCCTGGGGACGAAACTGAATACTTCCAGTCTGCGCATCCATTCCATCCACAATCGCAAGAGACTCTAACTGAAAGCCCAAATTCCTTATAATTCTTCCACCGGACTGAAATCCCTTCTCAATGGCGATTCCGATTCCCTCCACAGTCGCACCTGCGGCCTGCACAATCTGAATTAACCCCTGCAAAGCACATCCGTTGGCAAGAAAATCGTCGATAATCAGGACATGATCTTCTGGCCCTAAAAACTTCTGTGCGACGATCACATGGTTTTTACATTTATGAGTAAAAGACTCTACCTCTGCCACATACATTTCTCCGTCCAGATTGATACTCTGTGACTTTTTTGCGAAAACAACAGGAACATGAAAATGCTGCGCCGTAATACAGGCGATCCCGATCCCGGACGCCTCAATCGTAAGAATTTTATTAATATGCTTTCCGGCAAAACGCCGTTTGAATTCTCCTCCCATCTCCTCCAACAATTCAATATCCATCTGATGATTCAAAAAGCTGTCTACCTTTAATACATTTCCTTCTTTGACTACTCCGTCTTTCACGATCCGTTCTTCTAAAAAATTCATCTCTCCAACCTCTCTAATCTGTTTCAAATATTTTAAATACTCTTTTTAAAATATACGCATTTAACCATGTCACTATCGAAACTCCGATTCCCATCCAGATTGGAACCGACAAAAGAATTGTCCGTACAGTAAGCAGGGAAGCTGCCACAGGAACTACTACAACTACCATCATCAAAAACGTAAAGGGCAGTTTCGCAATGGACAGAATCACTGCATTTTTCAATGTTGCCTTCGTACTGTTCTCATATCGGGCAAGCAAAGGAAACACATATAAGAATATAGCAAACAACCAAAAACTAAAAAATCCAAATATAACCTGAAATACAATCCGTATAGTCCCTTCTAAGGAACGAGCCATATTTAGATCCACCGAAAGAATCAAGCCCAGTGCCGCAATCAGCAGCCACACTATGGTAGCTTGTTTGAAATTCTGTTTAAATGCTTTAAAAAAGCTTCGGGCAATATATCCTTCTTCGTTTCTTACGATTTTCTGCATCACAGAATACAAAGCTGTTGTCGATGCGCCGATTGTCACGATCGGAATCGAACAGACCAGCCACAAAATGTTGAGAATCACAAAATCACAGATACGCGAAAGCGCCCTTGTAACAACATTGTCGGTTATATTAAACTTCATAATGTATATCGCCTTTCTTCTTAATGTTCTGCCGAAACCCGAAGGGAATGGGTTACGATGTGTCTTTTAAAATATAGTATAGCATATCTTGTGCCTGTAGGAACAAAAAAATTATCTCTTTTTATCTCCCACCGCGGCGTATGTATCCTGCCAGAAGAATAAAGAATGTACTTTGCACATTCTCGCGCCGAAGCAAGGCTGCGTCAGCAGCCATTTTCTAGCTGCGCGCAGTGCGCATTTTTTAATTTAAGTTGACAACATTGAAATGTGCATCCTCAGAGGGTTTTCTTGTATAGAAAATGAAGTTTTCCCTATAAGAATAAAGAGCCTGCTTTTTGCAGACTCAAAAGGTATTTTATTTTTAGGTATGAAAAAAGCGGGTGATGGGAATCGAACCCACGTATCCAGCTTGGAAGGCTGGTGTTCTACCATTGAACTACACCCGCATCATCTCTGACACGAGTAATATATTATCATATGTGTAATCAAATTGCAAGTATTTTTTTCATAAACCCTTGTTTTACATCTAAATTGCATGATATTTTTTAGTAATCTCCGATACTGGTTTATTCAGATCACTTTTGTCTATTTTACTGCCTATCAATTCAGAAATTTCATATTCTTTATAAACGGTATCTTTTGTTCCTTCAATAACCGTATTGTTGACCTCTTGAGCACCATTCATTTTTTCTGTCAAAAGCTCTCTTGATGTGGGCCATGCGAATGTAAAGGCTGTCCTTATCTGCATAAATATACAGACAGTAAAGACCACAGGAAGCTGTATGGGAAGACTATATGGAAATCTGTGAGAACATACGCCATACCATAGGGAATAAAGAAGTTGGCAAAAAAGAAAGATACAGGCTGTTTCCGTCTTTAAGAAAACGGCTTTTCTTTTTTGTCTTGAATTTTCAAAGAAAAAGACAAACCGGGGATTTCTTATCTTTTCTAATCCCGGTTTGTCTTCCGTCTGAAAGGACAGGTAAGCTGACTGTCCTTTTTCTTCTTGTATCTGCTTGTGATTTACATTTTTTTCTTGCCTGCCGCCGCTACGCCAAGTACTGCCAGAGCCGCCAGCATCACTGCCGCATAAACAGAGATATTTGCGGTATCTCCTGTTTTCGGAACCTTTGAAATCTGTTCCTTTTCTGTTGTCTGCTGCTTCTCGCCCTTATCGTCGTCTCCTTTTCCGTCCTCCGTTTTACCTGTAGCAGGAATCACGGTGTCCGCTTTTTGAATTTCCTTTGTCAAAGCCTCGTCGGAAAAATATTTGTCACAGCCCGCGCAATACCAGTATGCAATATTTCCCGCTTCCGTCGCCGTAGGCTGCTTTGCCTCTACCTTCTGCGCCTGATGCGTGTGAACCGTGACATTCTCGTTTGCGTCAACCGTCTCGCCGTTGATTACCACATTGCCGTTTCCTTTGTTTGAGACTTTCACGCCGTCCGCAACCGTCAGCTGAGTTCCTTCCCCAACATAAATCTCCACGCTGTCTCCCGATTGAAGGGCCTGCACTTCTGCCTGTACCCTTGCGGTTCCTACAACGGTTTTGGTCGCACCACTTGCTGTGGTGATGTTCGCATAATCGCCCGAGATAGTAACCTGACTGCCGACCGTTCCGATTTCTCCGCCCGTTACCGATACCGTGTTCGTTCCCTCAGAAGATACCGTACCCGTTACCATACCGCCGGAAATCGTACCTGCTCCGTTATTTTGAACGGTAAAATTTCCATTGATTGTTGTTCCGGAAACCGTTACCGTCGCTGACTCTTTGCTAAACGCATCACTTCCATAATTACTTGCGAAAACATTTCCGTTTATCGTTCCGCCTTGAAGTTCTATCTTACCACCGTTCGTTGCCTGCACATTGCCGTTCACAACGGCATTTTCCAACGTCACATTTCCACCGTCATAACTGCCCCACTTGTCACTGTCAAACGCCGATCCGCCCGCAGGCGCATCAATGACCGAACCGCCTGTGATTTTCGTGCTTCCGTTGTTGTTGGAAACGGTTAAATTACCGCTGCCGTCAGCCGCCTTCATGGTAACGCCGTCTATTGTCAAATCACAATAGTTTTGTACGAGGAGTTTCGCCGTGCTTGAAGTAACCTTTCCATTTTTTATGGTCACCGTGGAACCCTGCAAAAGCTGCAATCCATTTGTCTCCGTCCCCGCCGAACCTACCGTATCTGTAATATCCCATGTATGTCCGCCTAAATCAAATACGATATTTTGTCCTGCCTGAACCTTTACGCCTGCCCCGGTAAAATCCTGGGTCAGCGTAATCGTTGCCTGCGCGCCGCCTGTCTGCACGGCTGCAACCGCCTCCGCTACCGTGGCATACGTCGCCGTCGTCTCCCCTTGCGTCAGCGTTATCGGCTTGTCCTCCGCCTGCACGTCAACCGCTGCAACGGCAAACACCATGGTAAACGCAAAAGCCGCCGTTGCGGCAAGTCCTGCCACTCTCTTTATAAATCCCTTTCTCATTTCTGCCTCCTTGAAATTATAAATAAAATTCTATGACTATAATAGTACCCCCCCCCCCGAATGTCAAGGAATATTTTGCACGTTTGTTGAAAGATTCTGTAAATTTTGGTTTTTGTTTCCTGCATCACAAAAAGCACCGCCTGCATGACGCGCTTCCGCCGCCGTCACACAAGTCGGTGCTTCTTCTTTTATCTATCCTCTGCGATAGATTTTTACACCTGTCTTTTTATTAGTTTTGTCAGACCTTTACTTTTTCTCTTCTAAATCTTCCATTGTTTTCCACTTTTCCATCGCTTCTTCTATATCCATTCCCTCACTGACCGCTTGTTTGCGCGCTGCGTTAACTTCCTGGATTTCCCGCATCCTGTCTCCGGACAAGCTGTAACGGTGCATTGCATATAAGGTGAGTACCCACGCAATCATAGGAATGATACAGAACAGTACGATCACAACCCATTTCATTCCCTCCATATAAGGAGTGTTTGTATCTGGAAGCTTCTGGATTCCGATTACCATAACTGCAATTCCCACCACCGTAGAACCCAGTGATGATACCAGCTTATCTACCAGGCTGAACAAGGTTCCCATAATTCCCGGCACATATTTTCCACTTCTGTACGTTTCATAGTCCGAGCAGTCCGCGACCATAGGAATCGGCATATCTGCCGTAGAATAATATGCACCGTAGCCAACTGCATAACAAAGTATAAATAAAATCGTATAGAGATTCAGATGGCTAAGTGACAGAGTCGTAAGCACACTGCCTTCTTTCCAGAACAGCAAGAGTGCCAATACCCCAACATAGCAGATAAGCGCCACCCTTGTATACTGTGCCAGAGCCGCTTTCTGCCCCTTTTTCTGTGCAGTTCTTACACTGAGCAAAAAGAAGGGCACAGAAGCCGCATAACAGATGATATATATGGGAAGATACAGTCCGCTGTAGTTTCCCATCATAGAGGCATAGAGCATACATGCCACACTGGCGTTTGTCGCAATGGAAAATGCCAGCTTTGTACTTCCTCCTGCCAGCATAAGCATGCGCAGTTCCTTGTTCTTCACAAGAATATCCGCATATTCTTTCAGCTTTACCTTTTCTTTCTTCTCTCCCGCAATTCCAAAGTATTCCGGTCGGTCTTTCTCCCAGATTCCAATCACCGCAAGCAGTGTAAGCACTGCGGAAAGAATGATGGCCAGTGGAATTACAAAATTAAAAAATGCCTCTGATCCATATCCTACTTTTCCGCCTACCACTGTCGCCACAATCTGAATCAAGCCCATGCCGACCAGTGAAGCAACGGTATTGAATATGGTAAATAATGGGCGCTGTTTCGGATCATTGGTAAGTACCGTCTGGCCAGAACGTGTACACGCCGTCTGAAACGTATACCCGATGACATAGAGCATATACATCAACACAAATCCCGTATAACGCAGCCACATCATGTCTTCTGGGATCATACGGGTTCCGAAATACAGAATCACCGCGGACACCGCCATGATTCCATTTCCCAGGATAATATACGGGCGGAATTTCCCTAGTTTTCCAGATGTTTTATCTATGAGCATCCCGATAATCGGGTCGGTAAACGCGTCAAAGACACGCATTACCGTCACCATTGTCGTAGCAAACATCAAAGCAAGCCCCAGAACACCATTCGCATGGTACGCTATATAATTCATCGTCAGGATGTAGTATACATTTGTCGCACCATTGTTGAAGGGGAAAAGCACCAACTGATAGAGCTTTGCCCGATTTACTGATGCCGCTTTCATCTCATTCATGATTCTTTCTGCCTTTCACTCTTATACGCTTTCTTATATTCTTTGTAGCTTGTATAAATTTCCGTCTGTTTGAATTTCCGCTTTCTTAAGATCCACATTACAAGAGAAAGTACAAACAGGATTGCAAATATAGCTACTGCAATTCTCAATATCACAAGTACCGTTAAGTCAACCGTTTTAATGGTCGTATTCTCTCCTACTCCATTCATCCCTGCGGAATGCAGCGTTGCATACAGGTTGTAGTGGCATGCTGTCCGCATTGCGTTTACAATCACAGGATCCTCTTCGTATTTTGGAAGCTGATCGGTAACGTAAGGAAGCATCGCATCAAAAATGGTCACGCCTGCCATCAGGCCGTCTACTCCGTTTACATAAGTTGTCAATACATTGTCTGTTATATTCTTTCCTGTACATCCCCACTCATCACGCAGAATATTGGTCATCAATCCTCGGTGTCCGCCAGACCAGATACAGCCCCAGCGTGTATACGCTGTCATCACACCGTTTGCTCCGCCTTCTTCCACTGGAGCCTGGAATGCCTTCAGATAGATCTCGCGCGCTGCCTGTTCATTTACCCATACGCCAAGTCCGATTCGATCCTGTTCGCTGTCGTTCAGTGCGTAATGTTTCATTACAACATTGATTCCTTTATCCTGGATTGCACCTATCTCATATGCACTCATCTTACCGGACAGGAAGCCATCCTCACTATAATACTCGAAGTTTCTTCCTCCAAACGGTGTACGGTGAATATTATTTCCCGGGCCATACAGGCAGGATACGCCTGCATGAATACAGTTGTTTCCGATAATCTTACCAACCTCCGTCATAAGATCGACATTAAAGGTTGCCGCCATCACGTCTTCCGATGTAAATGCGGTGGCATCCATCTGTGTTTTGTCAGAAGCAATCAGGGAAGCGGTCAGTCCCTGCGGCCCGTTTTCATCTCTCGTTCCCGGAGCCTCCACCGATTTTACAGGCATTGTCCAATGGAACGCATCTCCTATCAGAGTTACCATCTCGTCAAAGGTAAGCTGATCGAGTAGATCCTCCCATTTTTCATCATCAAAATCCAGTCCCATCATATCATAGAGCTTTAATCCATTGTCCGCACCCATTGTCGGCATTTCCATTTCTTCATAGTCTGCCGGATCATACTGTACGTCCTGGAGATCTTCTGTCATTTGTTCTGTCAGTTCCAGCTTCAGGCTTTCTACAGGGAAGGTTCCCTCCCAGTCATTTCTGGAAAGATATGTGATCTCCTGTTCGGTTCCTTCATACAGATTAATGTCAGCGTTGGAAAGCTGGTTTTCAATCTTTGTTCCGTTTGCAGATACAGAATACGTCTCTGCGTCGAATTCTGGCTGGTTCCATTTATACACGAGGGAAGCATCTCCGTCTTTGTCCATGCGCCCTTTCGTGTTCTCTGTTGTATATCCTTTTGCCGCCAGTGTATTATTGACTGCGTCGTGGGCATCTGTTCCGATTGTCAGGTAATAGTCTCCTGCATCCAGAATATAGGTGCCTGCTCCGTATGTGTCATAGGACGCAAGATCTCTTTTGTCAACGTACACTGTCACTGTCTGAGATTCTCCCGGAGCAATGCTGTCTGTTTTTGCAAATCCGCAGAGTGATACTGCCGCCTTTTCCACTCCATTCTCTATATCATACTGTGTATATGGAGACTGAGAGTATACCTGAATCGTCTCTTTACCCGCATAGGTGTCCCCAGTGTTCGTTACTTTTACAGACACTTCAAACTGATCGGAGGAAGCATTGTATTGCACTTTCATATCACTGTAGGCAAAGTCTGTGTAGCTCATTCCATATCCAAATGGATACGCGACATCCTCATGGTAGGTATATTCCCCTGCATTTCCGGTTCCCATAACATAATCTTCATAACGGGTTTCGTAATATTTATAACCGACATAAATGCCTTCCTGGTAAATCATATACGTGCTCGCATTTTCCGGAATCACGCCCTCTTCATAGCCTTCATATGTGATAGGTTCATAGTTTACCATAGCCGGTGAGGAATAGTTATCATATAAATACGTGTCCACAAGGCTTCCTGAAGGATTGACCTCTCCGGACAGAATCTCTGCGACCGCGTTTATACCAGAAATTCCTACGTCTCCAATCCACATGCAGGCATCTACATCATAGACATTTTCTTTTAGAAAATCTACCTGGAGTGCATTTGCTGAGTTGATAAGAACGACAATCTTGCTGATGGTTCCGTCCGCTTTCATCGCCGCCACATTCTCCATCATCTCTTTTTCATTTTCATCCAATGCAAGATAATTCTTTTCCTTAAATTCCAGGTCTGCCCCTTCTCCTCCGACACGGGACAATACCACAACTGCTGCGTCCCCATAGGAAGCTACAGAGTCCTTTACTTCTTCTGTATAGACATCCCACGGTACCTCTGAGACAGAGGCACTCGCTAAGCTTACCATTCCACCCTGGGCGCGTGCATATTCTTCTGTCTCTTCTCCGGCATAGAAGTTCCAGAGCGTCTCATTTACTTCAAATCCGCTTTTCTCCAGGGCTGTCTTTAAATTATCTGCTTTGGAAGCGTCAATATTACCGGAGCCTGTACCACCATATACCAAATTCGTGGAAGAATTTGAAAAGCAGCTAAGCTTTGCTCCCTTGTCAAGTGGAAGAGCATTGTTTTCATTCATCAAAAGGGCCGCCCCCTCTGCCTCCACTTGTTTACAGATTTCCAGTCCATATGCATTCATCTCTTCTACAGAAGCAAAATCCGATTCATAATACACCGCATTTTTGTCTTCATTTTGCAGTTCCCAGAAGGTTCCTCCTACGAATGCTGCTACAGTATTGTCAAAAATTGACAGCACGATCAGCGCCGGAATCAAAATGACGGAAAGCACTGCACTGAATATCGTCAATCCTTTCCACGGGCGGATCGCTTTTCTCCGCGCTTTGTTATACGCTTTCTTCCTTGTTTTCATTTCCTTCTTTTTTTCTTCCATAATACCCTCCTTCTTATACCCAGTTTTGGCTCTTTCCTTTCTTCACCTTATACTCCGGACGCGGATTTGATGTCCTGTAAATCACTGCACTGTCTTTCCACTCTCCGGCAATCGCTTCCAGATGATTCTCCTCTTCTAACTCTACCTGGAAACGAAATACATGCCGCCCCTGCTTGGTGGAGATCCGCTTTCCATTCTGATATAAAGTAACCTCTTTTTGGTTGGAATATACTGTAACTTCCGTTGTTTTCTCTGCGCGGTATTCATAACGTTTCCCACAGAGATGTACAAACGGTTCCTTGCTCCACCATGCCTTATATATATAAAAGCTGTCCTTTTTTATCTTCCGGTCAAATGTCACAAGCCCTTTGTGGTTCATCCCCGGCTCGCCGCCCTGATCTCTGGCATCCGCCGCAAAATCAAACATGTTCCATACATAGGTTGACCACAAAAATGGATGTCTTTCAAAACATTCCAGCATATATTCATGGTATTTCGCCTGATACTCTTCCGAGTGATCCCCGCGCTTTGGTTTGGCGCTGTGCAGGTTTGGCATTCCCTCCGCACCGTACTCAGAATATCCAAGACACCGCTTTGGATACTTCCAGTGATAAAATTTCATAAACCAGTCATTTAAAAACAATCCCGGCACATACCAGCCTAGATATAGGTTCCACGCCACAACGTCTGTGATCTTAGATACCGGATGAAACGGATGACAGACTGCATAGCAGGCAAGTGTAGTCACTCTTGTCGGATCCATCTTCTTGACATATTCCTGCAGCTTTCTGTGGTTATCCAGCATATCCTTTTTATTTTTCCTGGAATTTCCAGAAATAGTAATCTCATTGGACAGTCCCCATGCCACAATACAAGGATGATTATAATTTTGGACAATCAACTCGGTCATCTGTAGAAACGTATTCTCTCTTCCGTTTGGCATATGCACAGAAATATATGGAATTTCTGCCCAGACAATTATGCCGTAACGGTCACACAAATCATAGAAATATGCGTCATGCTGATAGTGGGCGAGGCGGATCGTATTCGCTCCAATCTCCCGTATCATCTCCATATCCTCTTCCATTTGTTCCTGTGAGATGGCATTGCCGATTCCTCTGCGATCCTGGTGTCTGGATACACCGCGCAGAGGAAAAGATTTCCCATTTAGGAAAAATCCTTTATCCGGATCTACATAAAAGGTTCTAAATCCACAGTTTATTTCTATTTCGTCTAGTATCTCCCCTGTCTGCATAAGGCGCACTTTTAATTTATAAAGATAAGGGTCTTTCACCCCTTGCCAGAGATGGACGTCCATTACTTCCATTGTCACGTCCGTCCCAGCCGCCTCTGCCACTGTGTTTCCGGCACTGTCCTGTAATTCCAGCAGTACAGAACAGTCTTCCTTTTCTGCCTTTTCATTTATATACGACTGGACATGCAGAATCCCTTTTTTATCTTTTACATCCGGCGTCGCCTTCACTCCGCAGCCTCCATGATAGTCCAGAGCAAAATGCTTCTCTGATACAATCAAAAATTCCACATCCCTGTAGATGCCTCCATAGAATGTAAAGTCTGCCACTTGCGGATAAATTCTATCGTTTACACCGTTGTCTACTTCCACTCTTAATTGATTGACTTCTTTAAGCTTGTCCGTCACATCAAAGCGAAAGGTAGAATATCCATTCTCGTGGGTTCCGATTACCTCATCGTTTAAGATAATCTTTGCACTGGAATTCACTCCATGAAATTGCAGATATATTCTTTCTTCTTCCGCAGTTTTGGGCCTTTCTATCTGCTTTTCATATATGCAGGTTCCTCTGAAATAGTCGTTCCCGCCGTCCTGTCCGTCGGTGTCATTCCATGTATGCGGCAAGTCTACCAGGCGTTTCTTGCCATTCTGATTGATGAAGTTCCAGTCCTTCATCAGATTTACCGTCCTTCTCATTCTCCTCCTTTCTTCTTCAAACCCTCTGTTTTCCTTTTGGACTTGAAGATGCTGTTTTCAGCCAGCTCCCTCTTACGCGCAGTGTGCATACTGCCCGAAGGATTTTCCTATGATGATTCGGGTGTCAAAAGGTAACTTTTGACACTCTAATCCATATAAAAAAAGAACTTTGTACTTCTATATTACATACTTTACAAAGTTCTTTCTTTTATTACAATTTATTTTACCTAACTGGTCAAAAATGTGACCTATGTGGTTCTCTTTATTCTGGAAGCGGTATCAGAATCGTAAGAGAAAAGCAGCCGTCCTCCTCATGGATATTCACACATCCGCCATATTTCTTTGCCATATGTTCGATACTGCGAAGTCCAAAACCATGATAATGCTTGTCCTTCTTTGTTGTGATCGGAAACGTTCCTTCCTCCCCATAGACCAAATTTTCTTTTATTGGATTTACAACATTGATCACCAGAAATTTCTTTTCTTTGTATATTAAAATATCAATCTGCCGCTTTTCTCTCTCCTGGAATTTCTCCACCGCTTCCACTGCGTTGTCCACCGCATTTCCCAGAATTGCATACAGATCTACTGTCTGGATAAAATCAAGAAGGGTTCCGTCCGCCACACAGGATATTGTAACGCCATGTCGTCTACAGTACAGGCTTTTTTCTGTCAGGATCGTATCTAATACTTCATTGCCTGTCTTTACAATTGCTTCATAAATCTGTATAGACTCCTCCATGTCCTTTAAATACTGCTCCATATCCTCTTGCTTTAACTGCCGGATCGCCCGTATCTGATGCTTCAAATCGTGGCATTTCTGATTGATCAGAGCTATGTTTTCTTTCGAAAGAAGATATTGTTCCTGCTCTTTCTTCCACAGGAAATTCAGCATGTCTAATTCCTGCCTCATTTCACTCTTTTTAAATAGTTCATTCTGCAAATATAATACAACCGCCAGTAAAACCTGCGAAACATGCAGTATAGACCATCTCTCTACGTTCTCCGTAAGCGCTCTATTTTGCTGCGCGAACGCGATACATTCAAATACACAGAATGTAAGGCATGCGGCACTTAGCTGTCTTGGGCCGATTTTCTTGCGTCCCTTCTCCGGCATCCACTTGGCGATGGTAAATGCCGCGATCAGATAGCCTGCCAGAAAAACCATACATTCTATCCATACACTGACTACAAAATTTTCTTTAAAAAAGTATTCTCTTGACACTTCTATCATAAACCAGATTTCATATAAAATCTGCCAGGACATAAACGCCCATATCGCATAATAGATTCCCGCCTTTACAGACAATTTCCTGGCAACACACATAAAATGCACGATGACCAGAAATTCTAACGCTCGCATAAGAAGATTGCCAAAGGATAGCTCTGCCTTTACTATGTAAATCAAAATCCCCGCCAGAAGCAGAAATACTGCCACATCCAGCAAAACCACCCTGCGGAATTTTTCCCTTTTCTCAATCGTGCGTATATAGATACATCCGCTTGTCAGAAGGGCAATTTCACAAATCCAGCTATTTACTGTATCCATCATACGCCCCTCCCACATATTCTGTCAGTGCTTTCAAAAACGGCGTCTTATTCCGCCTGCTGATCTCCAGCTTGCTTCCACCGACAACTACAATGTTGCCTCTCACTTCTGACACATGCATCAGATTCACGATATACCAGTGATTGCACTTTACAAACGGATATGGTGCAAGCCTTTGTTCCACGCTCTGCATTGTCCCCCTTATCCGATAGACCCCTGTATCTGTATGATAATGCAGGATCCTGTTCTGCACTTCCACATAATAAAGCTGCTGGATTTCTATCTTTTTCGCACCATCCGGCAGTGTAAGAAGAATCTCTTTTTGTTCTTTCTTCTTCACCCTCCTTAGCGCCCGCGTCAGCTTCACCGAAAATGTATAATATGTCAGAGGCTTCATAATGAAATCCAAAGCTCCTACCTCATACCCGTGTATTGCGTAGGATGCCATGTTTGTAATAAACATCAGAACAACTTCTGCGTCCGTCTTTCGAATACGTCTTGCCGTCTCCATCCCATTTATTTCCGGCATCTCGATATCCAGCAGAATAATATCATAGATCTGCTTATATTCCTCTAAAATCTCTGCCCCGTCTTTAAATACAGAAATTTTAAACTTTATATTCTTCTCTTCCTGGTATTCTTTTAAGAACTCCTGTAGCTGTTCTGAAAATGTTCTCTCGTCCTCTACAATCGCAATATGATACATGCGGTCTTCCCCACTTTTTCTTCAATACTATTCTACAAGTCTTCAAAGACTGCTGCCTTTGGTAATACTTTATTCTATCATATTTTTTTATGAATTGAAAACCGCATTGGTACAATCATTACGTTTTTTCGTATAAGCGAAAGTGATTCTTTCTGTATGTGAGCATACCCTCTCTCTGCATCTTAGACAGCTCCTTAGACAACGCACTTCTTTCCACCAGAAGATAATCTGCCATCTGCTGCCGGTTAAACGGAATATCAAATTCCCTGCTCCTGTGCTTCACTGCCTCATAAGACAGGTAGGAGAGCAGCCTTTCTCGAATGGTCTTTGGAGTAACATGACTCATCTTGCGTGAGAGATGCAGATTTTTAGAAGCCATAACCTGGATTAGATTCTTCAAAAACTGCTCATAGCACCTGCATGCCGGAAGCTTCCTCTGCAGCAGATTCCCTATATGCAGAAATATGATTTTCGTTTCCTGCGCCGCAACGACCTCTACCATCATTGGTTCTGTTTGGACACAGGCATACGTCTCCGCAAATACCTGCCCGCATACAACATGATCCAACAGCGTCTCATTCCCCCATACGTCCCCTTTGGTAATATTCACACTTCCTGACACCACAATACCTATGCTCTGCACACTGTCACCCATATGATAGATGACTTCCCCTTTCTGGTATGTCTTTTCTTTTACACTTAAATATTGCAGAAGCTCCTCTATGGCATTCTTATCCATCTCCTGGAACAAAACTGTCTTTGAAATATCCTCTATTTTCATAAAATCATGTTCCTTTCGTTGTCAAAACAACATTTTTATGTTAAAAAGTATAGTATACTGTCCTTGTAAAAGCAAATGATACAGTAGAAAGGATAGGAATTTATATGATAAGAAAAATCATTCAGATTGATGAAGAGAAATGTAATGGCTGCGGGCTGTGCGCCAAAGCATGCCATGAAGGAGCTATCGGCATGGTAGATGGAAAAGCAAAGCTTCTTCGTGACGACTACTGCGACGGTCTTGGCGACTGTCTGCCCGCCTGTCCCACAAAAGCAATTACCTTTGTAGAACGTGAGGCTGCGGCTTACGATAAAGAAGCAGTAGAGGCGAATATGAAAAAGAAACACAAGCCGAACTTACAGCCTTCCGCCGCTGGCTGTCCAGGAAGCCGCGCGCGTCTCCTGCGCTCCGCTTCCAAAGAGGCTTTACCGTCAGTCCCAGACACAGAGCGTGCCCCTTCTGCTTTACACACTCCTTCGCAGCTTATGCAGTGGCCTGTCCAGATAAAATTGGCCCCTATTACAGCGCCGTATTTTGAAAATGCCTCTCTGCTGATCGCGGCAGACTGTACGGCATATGCGTATGCTTCGTTTCATCAAGATTTTATAAGCGGACGGATCACACTGATCGGATGCCCAAAGCTGGACGCAGTAGACTATACAGAGAAGCTTACTGAAATTCTCCGTCAGAATTCTATCCGAGATGTCACAGTCATACGCATGGAGGTTCCATGCTGCGGCGGTATCGAGGCTGCCGTTGCAAACGCATTGCAAAACAGCGGCAAGCTTCTTCCCCGACAGACTATCACAATCACAACAGACGGACACATTCTACGCTAAAAGTTGCATATACTATACGGGAATGAATTACGTTGTGCCCTTTAGAGTATATTTTAGAAAGGTGGAAAAATATGGAGAAAGAGTATTTAATTCACGAACGTCCCATGAAAGCCCTGCTTATCTTTTCTCTGCCTATGATGATTGGAAATCTGTTCCAGCAGTTCTACACTATGGCAGATTCTATTGTTGTAGGACGTTTCGTCAGTGAGCGTGCGCTTGCTGCGGTAGGCGCCTCTTACTCTCTTACTACCGTATTTATTTCTATCGCTATCGGAGGCGGAATTGGCGCTTCGGTCATTGTTTCACAGGCATTTGGGGCAAGAGATTACGCGAAAATGCGCCTTACTGTCCATACGGCACTTGTCTCTTTTCTCGCCTTAAGTATTCTGCTCGGTATATTCGGATTCGCCGCAGGAGAATCGATCATGAAATTGTTAAATACACCCGCAGATATTCTGGATCAGGCAGCAGAATATCTGCGGATCTATTTTCTGGGACTTCCCTTTCTTTTCATGTATAATGTTCTCTCTTCTATGTTCAACGCGTTAGGGCGTTCCCGTATTCCCCTGTATCTGCTTATCTTCTCTTCCCTGTTCAATATCCTTCTGGATATTTACTTCGTATATATTCTACATCTCGGCGTTGCCGGAGTCGCATGGGCGACGTTTATTGCACAGGGAATCTCGGCAGGTCTTTCCTTCTTTATTTTCTTAAAAGAACTGCGCGCATATCAGAGTGAAAAAACTTCCTGGTTCTCTGCCTCTGCATTTGTCTCTATGACCCGAATTGCCCTTCCATCTATTCTGCAGCAGTCTACTGTATCTATCGGAATGATGCTCGTCCAGTCTGTCGTAAATAGCTTCGGAGCACAGATGCTTGCCGGATATTCTGCCGCCATGCGCATTGAGAGTCTTTGCGTTGTCCCTATGTCAGCCATCGGCAATGCAATCTCTTCTTATACTGCCCAAAATATCGGCGCCGGAGAATATACTCGCGTAAAAAAGGGTTATCACACTGGGTATCGGATTGTCGCAGTGATCGCCGTCGTGCTCTGTCTGCTTCTGGAGCTTGCAAGCCGGCCACTTATCCTTATGTTTCTCGGAGAAGAAGGGACGCAACTCGCCCTCTCTACCGGAATAAGCTGTACCCGCTTTATGGGATGGTTCTATGCTCTGATCGGGCTGAAAATGATTACAGACGGCGTTCTTCGCGGCGCCTCAGATATGACAATGTTCACTATAGCAAACCTTGTAAATTTAAGCATCCGCGTTCTCTTTGCAGCCAGCATGGCTCCCCGATATGGAATCGCGATGGTCTGGATGGCGGTTCCTCTCGGGTGGCTTGCAAATTATCTGATTTCCTATTTCCGGTATCGGACAGGAAAATGGGAGAAACTACATGTGAACGAGAAATAAAACGTAAATTTCATAAATCAAAAAGGTATTCTATGCTTTTTTCTGTTCCTCCTGATTCCATCTTTCCAGGTAGTCTGCTGCAACTTGGGCATAAGCTGCCGCCCCTACAGGAAGACAAGCTTCATTAAACCGAACCTTTGGATTATGCTGTCCATAACATTTTTCAGGTACATCCACCGCGGCCCCCAGTCCAAAATAACTGGACGGAACCTTCTGCGAAATTGCCGCAAAATCTTCGGAACCCATCACATGGAACAGTTCCTTTATCACCAGCTTGTCCGAAAGCTTACGTATACTTGCCGCACATTGTCTGTTAAGCTCCTTATCACACACTACGTCATCTACCGAACTTAATATAGTAAATGTGTGGCTGACTCTGCACATTTTGTCAATTCCATCTAACATTTCATGTATACGTCCCAATATATATTCTTTTTTCTCTCTGTCAAATGTCCGAAGCGTTCCCTGCATCACTGCATTGTCTGGTATAATATTCGGCGCACTTCCAGCCTGAAAGCTTCCGATTGTAAGGACTACCTCGTCACTTCCTGCACATTCGCGGGCAATCAGCTCTTCAAACGCCAGATATGCCTGTACTCCGGCATGAATCGGATCAATACAATATTCCGGCATGGAGCCATGTCCGCCTTTCCCTTGAAATGTAATTTCAAAAATTGTAGAGGAGGACATTGGATGTTCACCGTATATCAGCACACCGGTGGGAAGCTGCGACGCCACATGCATGGCAAATGCCGCCTGCACAGAGTCAACTACCCCCTGCTTTACAACCTCTATCGCCCCTTTTAACGGTTCTTCTCCACTCTGGAATAAAAGCAGTACCTTCCCTTGCAGGGATGCTTCCTGCTCCTTCAGCATTTTTGCAGCCCCCAGCAGAATCGCCGCATGCATATCGTGCCCACAGGCATGCATATTTCCATTTACAGACGCAAACTCCTCACCACTTTCCTCACGAATCGGCAGTCCGTCCATATCGCTTCTAAGCAGAACCGTTGCACCATTGCCTCCAATCTCTCCTAAAATTCCCGCACCTTTATCCAATATTCGATATGCAATTCCCATTTTGTCAAGCTCTTTCGCAATATAAGCGCTGGTATTACTTAGCGAAAGCCCCAGCTCTGGCATCTGATGAAGCGTCCGCCTCCAATTTTTCAATTCTTCTTCCATTTTGGCTGCCCGATTCATATAATCACTACACATAAATATTCCTTCCTTCTTCATTATTTCCTTCCTATTATAACACCAACTGCAGCTTATTGCGTCAGAATAATATTCGGATAAATGTGTTCCATCCTTGCATCTGGGAAATGTTCATCCAAAAATACACTGACTGCCGTTTCCGCTTCCTTTCCCGCCTGACGCTCTGTGTATCGGTTCAGCGCCAGAGCCGATACAACCACATTTACAGACATAAATACAAGCATACAGATACACAGAATCTTCCCCAGCTTTACAGGAAGTTTTTCTATCCACTGCGATAGCTTGGGATAGATGCCCTTCATCCACACAACTGCTGCAATTCCCCAGAAAAAGCAGTACAGCAGATTGATTCTTCCTCCCAGGTTAAACGGTATTTTACTGTAATCCCAGAACACAGTGCCAAACGCCAGCTCTGTAAAGACACTACATATATATTCATATGCGCCTCCTAAAAATGTACCACATAAGAATATATACCGGTCACTTTTCTCTCTGTACCTGTAGAGAATCCAGGTCAGCACTGCACATGCAATTCCCCATACAAGGCTAAACGGCCCGTACACGACACTGCTTCTGCTCATCAGCCTCCCTGTCGTAAGCAGGCAGAAAACGGTCTCCACAATATCTCCTAGAAACGCTCCGATAAAAAATAAAGAGGCCAGCTTATAGAATCCGCACCCTTCCGCAAATACTCTAGGTACACACTTTTCCTGCTCGATGCTTTTTTCCTGTCCGATATTAGGAAATGCCTTTACCATACGTTTCTGAATCTGACGGGTCAAAGCATTTTCCAATATTCTGGATGTTTTTCTGAGCTCTTTTGTAATCTGTTCGATTCGCCCGCCTTTTTTCTTCAGCCCAAGAACTGCAAGTGCGGAACCAATATAATCCACTATGAGAAACCCTGACAATACCCACAGCACAATTTCTCCTATCCACTGGGGAAGCCACAGAATCCCTTCACAAAACAGTGGATTAAAAAAGCAGATCATGGCAACGGAACAAAGGCCCCACAATACTGAATTTTTCAGACAAATATATCCATCTAGCTGAAACCGTTCTTTCGAATAGTCCCACCATTTTCTCTGAAAAAGCTTTTCCATCAGGCGGCCGGTCAGATATTCAATAAATGTAGTAATAATCATGCCTCCCAGAAACAAAAAAGCAATCCGATGCTTAAGCTCTGGAAGAAAAACCGCCACTGCCACCGCACCAGCCCCATAGATAGGACAAAGCGGTCCATTTACAAACCCGCGGTTGACAAAGGTATGTCTTTTGTAGGCGGCAACCCCTGCCTCTGCCACCCAACCAATAAACGAATAGATATAGTACAGCCAGACTAACTCATAAAATGTATACTGCATTTTTCATTTCCTTTCTGTCATATGAGGGTATCTTATCACACTTATGCAGAAAAAGGAAATTTTTTGTCGAAAGGCAGGTATCAGCTAATGCACATACTCTGTCATAACTGTTTCTCTGCTTCGTTTACACAGCGAAGGGCATTTAAGCTCCTGGGGTATCCGATATACGGCAAACACTGAGAAATAATTTGGATCAAGAATACTTTATCATTTCCTATCTTCATATTTCCTAACGCGTGAGAGATAAGCTGCAGTTCACAGCCTCCCTGTGCCGCGATAAAGCAAAATGTAATCATTTCCCGTTCTTTTATATCCAATCCACTGCGTGTATAATAATCTCCAAAACAGTTTTCCGAAAGCCATCGGTTGATATGCCGACTTTCATCTGGGCCGGACTCTGCAAAGCCTTTCATCCCTTCTCCGAAAATTTCTACCTGCTTTTCCTCTCCTTTTTCTTTTCGCTCCCTTCTTTCTACTGTCGTCTGTCCTTTGGTCGGAAGCGGGATCTCTTGTTGCCTGAATACCCAATTTACTACTGTCAGAAACGGACGTACTCTGCCTATTCCGAGATATGCCACCGCCTGGTAGGTAATTTCCTTTACTTCCTCAGGCGCCACTCCCATATGAAGCGCTCCCGGAAGAATCTCTGCAAACTCTTCCACGCCCTGACATCCTATTAACGCTGCAAGGACTGCCATCATACGGGTACGGTCTTTCAGTCCATCACTGTTTACCACATCATCCAGGGAAAAGTTATAAAACAATTCCGCAAATTCTGGATCTGTCTCTTTTAATTCCGGCTCCTTCTTTGGATATAATTTTTTGTAATACAGCTCTGCTTTTTCTGTCATTTCCTTTCCCTCCGATTAAAAAATTTTCCGGCCGCATGGGATGGTCCATCCAGCCGGATGTTCTCTTACTTACTATTTCAACGTTCCATATATCTCATCATTTACAGGCTCCAACCATTCATTTGATGCCCCTTCTGCCGGAACTTCCACTGCAATATGGGAAAACCAGGAGTCCGGCGCGGCTCCATGCCAATGTTTTACCCCCGGTGGAATATTTACCACATCACCAGGATGAAGCTGCCTTGCCTCTTTTCCCCATTCCTGGTAATATCCTCTCCCGCCGGTCACAAGCAACACCTGGCCGCCTTTATGATGTATGTGCCAATGATTGCGGCACCCTGGTTCAAATGTCACATTTCCAATACCGATTCTATCTGTCGTGAGCATTTTTAGATAACTCTGTCCGGTAAAATATTCTGCAAATGCAGTATTAGGCTCCCCTGTTTCGAAAACCGCGCCTTCACCTAAGTCATGTTGCATTTTTTCTGTATCCATCTGTTACTCCTTTCGTTATTGATTTTTGCAGTCCCCTCTGCCTATATAGACATACTGTCCGCCCATTTTTTCAAGCTCTCCCTGTCCTGCCTTCCATTTAACAGCTTTCCATTTTTTATGTCTGCTTCCGGACATACCTTTTTTAATGTCTTTGCTATATCTCCCAGCCCACTGCCTCCTGACGTCGCAAATAGAATAATCCTTTTGCCTGTGAAATCGTAACTTTCCAAAAATGTTTTTATGATCGTGGGTGCCGTATACCACCAGATAGGAAACCCCAAGAAAATTGCATCATACTTTTCTATATGAGCAGTGCTCCCTGCAATCGCCGGACGTGAATCAGGGTCGTTCATCTCCACAGAGCTTCTGCTCTTTTTATCCATCCAGTTTAAATCTGCAGCAGAATAAGGAACCTTCGGTTTGATCTCATATATGTCAGCCTCCGCCGCTTCTGCCAAAATCTCTGCTGCTCTTGCTGTAACACCACTTGCCGAAAAATACGTCACCAGTCTTTTATTCATAGTCATAACCTCCATTTCCATTTTATATATTTACTGTAGCACTTGAAGCAAACTCTAAGTCAATATGAAATATAAATTTGTTGCCCGAAGAACAGCTTGACCGATTAGTCATCGCTAACTATAATGAAATTGTATTGTATCTCATTTTATGGAGGTGCCGCATGCTCATTGACTATCCTCAAAATGCCATTGCACTAAATTCTATGTATCTGCTGTTCAATGGCCAACGAAATGAAGGAAGGCGGATTAAGACTACAAAATTCAGCTTTCCTGATGGAATCGGACAGGGAAATATTCAGACAATCGATATTCGTTCAGGTATGAGCCTGACAATATCGGACTTTGTCTTTTCAAGAGATACGGTGATGGAAGAAGAATTTCAAGAAAAAGAAATTTTCCAAATCTACTTTTGTCTGGATGGCCGGTTTGAATGGTGTTATCTGCAAGAGAACAAAGAATATCATTTTCTTCTGGGCGCGCAACAATGCCAGGTCAGCTATGGCATAATCAGACGTTGCCGCAGTATGTTCCGCGGTGGACAGCGTTGTCGTTCTGTCAGTATTACATTGGATCGAAACACCTATCGGCAAATTTTTTCTGCAATTTGTCTGCGCAATGCACTTAGCAGTACTGAAACAGCCGGACAAACAAAACTATATTGTTATACGCCTAATGTCAGTAAAATATTATCTGAAATTATGAATTGTTCTTATTGCGACGAGTTGAAAAAAATATATGTAGAAGGGCAAATCTTACGCCTAATCGCTGTTTTTTGCGAAGAAGTGATCTGTCAATCTCCAAGTAATATTCTGGGTTTTGCAATTACAGACGGAGAGTATGAAGCACTGCTGAGGGCCCGCGAATTTATTAACAACAATTTCGCACATCCGCTTACGATTACGCAAATTGCCAAGCGGACAGCAATCAGTGAAAAACGCCTGACAGAAGGCTTTCGGCACTGCTTTGGCTGTACGGTCAACGAATATATTACTGAAAAAAGAATGGAAACCGCTAAAGAATTGCTGCTTACAGGAAAATATACTGCCAGCAATGTGACATGGATGGTAGGCTATTCCCATACAGGATATTTTATACGCGTGTTCCGGAAACACTACGGAATATCCCCGGGAGAAATGCGAAAAAGCAATAAATAGTATGTCAAATAAGACAAAAAGATATATGCCGACGTACCCAAAATGGATACGTCGGTTTTTGTGTGCACATATCTTCATTCTCTGCAAAATGAATATGGTTATACTGAAATGTGCTATATTTTGGCGGAAATGTGACACATAAGTATTTTTGAAATTGATATGATCGTTTTTAGTTAGATAAAACTAACCAAGAAAGGAGAGAGTTATAAAATGAAACAACAAGGTTTAAAAATGAAGGATATTGCAACCATTGGTATCTTTGGAGCCATTCTTTACGTAGTAACAATGCTCATAGGAGCTGTAACAGGCATGGAGATGACAATTTATATGTTTTCCTGTTCCTTTGTCGCTCTGTTTTCAGCACCATTCTATATGCTGATTATGGCAAAGGTACATAAGAAAGGCGCGGTACTTATGACCTGCGCGATTGTCGGTGTTCTGTGGGCATTGTTCGGAGGAGTCTTTGTTCTGCTCTGGATGCTTATTCTTGGTATTGTCGGAGAAGTGATCGCAAGTAAAACACAATACCAAAATTATAAAGCTCTGACAGTTACGTTTGTCCTGTATGTGGCTGCCTATTATCTGGGCGCACTTGCACCACTGTATTACTATTCTTCTTACTATTATACACATGGCTATTCAGAAGAAGCTACACAAGGATTGATAAATGCGGCACATACGACAGCAGCTTATGTGGCTGTTCCTGTAATGCTGGTTGTTTCTGTTCTGGCGGCTTTCATTGCAAAGAAAATGCTGCGTAAGCACTTTGAAAAGGCAGGAGTTATCTAAATATGTGCCGGATTGATCCAAGAATGATTATTTTACAAGTGCTGGTTACGGCAATATGTATGTTCTGGATTTCTTCTTCTATAGGAATATTTCTTGAAATATGTGGTCTGCTCCTGTTTTTATTGTATTTAAGACTACCCAGACAAGCGCTGCGCCTGGCGGTATACTTTGCTGTAATCGACCTGCTGTTTGAACTGACCGCTTTTTATCCGGTGCCTCTATTCATTGAAAGGCTTTGTTTCCTGCTTCATCGCCTTTCTCCTATGGTGGGAATTATGATACTGTCCATCCGCAGTATCAGTGTCAGTCAACTGGTCACCGGAATGCAAAAGCTTCACTGTCCCCGAAAAATGGCGTTGACCGTAGCCGTCGCTCTGCGCTTTATTCCTACGATCAGCCAGGAGCTGTCACAGATTCGGGACGCTCTTAAAACGCGGGGCGTTCCTCTGAACCCTCTTACCTTTTTAAAAGCGCCGGTATTGACTACAGAATATATTCTGGTTCCATTTATGATGCGTGGTGTCCGCGTAGCAGATGAATTATCTGCGTCTGCAGTAACGCGGGCAATCGAAAATCCTTCCCCTCGCGGGGAACGGGTTCCTACAAAAATTCGTATAAAAGATATTGTGTATTTTCTGCTTGTTCTGGCAGTAGACGTAGGTATTCTTTTATATGACCATTTAGGATAGAAAGGCGGGGAGGATTTCAATGATTACATTAAAAGATGTATGTTTTCAATATAGCGCTGATTCTGAAGTTCAGGCAATTCAACACATTGATATTACAATACCGGACGGTGAATGTCTTGTCCTGACCGGAGAAAGTGGGTGTGGAAAAACAACACTTACTCGCTGTATCAATGGACTAGTGCCAAATTTCTATGAAGGAAGATTAACCGGAGAACTACTGTTAAACGACAAAAATCTTCCAGAAATGCCCCAATACGAGATCAGTCGTCATATCGGTACTGTATTTCAGGATCCGCGTTCACAGTTTTTCACTGTAAATTCTACAGACGAAGTCGCTTTCGGCTGCGAAAATCTGTCTATGAGCACCGAGAACATCAATCAGAACATAAAGAAAGCATTTCACAATCTGCATATGGAATCTCTGCAGGACTGCAGCCTATTTGCACTTTCCAGCGGGGAACGTCAAAAGCTGGCTGTTGCTTCTATCTACGCAATGGATACGCCTGTACTGGTACTGGACGAACCCTCCGCAAATCTGGATTTGGAAACAATGGAGATCTTAAGGGGAATTTTACTGGATTTAAAGCGTGAAGGAAAAACGATGATTATATCGGAACATAGGCTTTCTTATTTAAGGGGTGTTGCAGACCGTTACGTCTACATTCAGAATGGAGAAATAAAGCAGATTTGGTCTCCTGAACAAGTCGAACAATTAAGTGAAGCCAAAAGAAAAAGGATGGGATTACGGAGCTTCCAGAAAATCAGTATGCACGATATTTCAAAGGCAGTAACAAAAGAGAAAAGCACTCGGACTGTGGAAGGGCGCGGCCTGGCCATTCATCTGGATAAAACCGAGATATTCCATGATTTGAATTTTCGTTTCGACTGGAGTTCTACTGGCAAAGTGGTCGGAATTGTAGGCAGCAATGGTTCCGGTAAAACAACCTTTGCCAAAATACTTTGCGGCTTATTAAAACCCTCCGCAGGGACGTTTCTTTTTGATGGAAAAACAGTTTCCGCAAGAGAACGGAATAAACAAACTTATTTTGTAATGCAGGATACCGATTATCAGCTTTTTACAGAAAGCGTCCGTCACGAGCTGGAACTGGCAGAACGAAAAAATCATAGAAACTGTGATATGGATACCATTCTAGAACAGCTTCGCTTATCGCAAGCAGCAGAACGCCATCCCTTGTCGTTATCCGGCGGACAAAAGCAGCGCGTAACCATAGCTGCCGCTTTTGTATCCGGCTCCGACATTTTAGTGTTCGATGAGCCTACAAGTGGTCTGGACGGAAAAAATATGCAACGATTAAAAGAAACGATTCAAGAATTGAAAAAGCAGGGAAAATTAATTTTTGTTATTACGCATGACATGGAATTTTTAGATGGTATTTATGATGAGATCATGCAGTTTGAGAAATGAGGTGACAAGATTGAAAAAGCAAAAGGAGGAATCTCCTTTACAAGGTATCTTAAAATTTGCAGAATTGGAAAAGGGACAGCTGCGTTTTGCAGTCATTCTGTCTGTCCTGTCATCTGCTTTCGGCATTTTTCCCTATATCGCGGTAGCAATCATACTAAGCAGTGTACTAACGGGGGAACTGACAGTGAATCTGGCAGTGTTCCTGACATTGGCAGCTCTTGCAGGATATTTATGCAAGGGAATTTTGTATGCGAAATCTACCATGTGTTCCCACAAAGCAGCTTATGAGATTATCCGGAATATCCGCTGCCGGATTATGGAAAAAATGGCAAAGGTATCTATGGGTACGGTACAGCAGAAATCCTCCGGTGAATATAAGCAGCTGATTATTGATGACGCAGAAAGGCTGGAATATCCTTTGGCTCACGCAATCCCAGAACTAACGGCAGCCATACTGGTGCCGGCATTTGTCGTCATCTATCTGCTTACGATTGACTGGCGGATGGCGCTGGCCGCTTTGCTTCCTTCCGTCCTGGGCGCAATTGTCTATTACAGCATGGTTTTTGGACGCAGAGAAGTAATGAAGGAATATATGGAGTCCAATGCGGCTATGAACAGCGCGATTGTGGAATATGTAAATGGTATGGAGGTCATCAAAGCCTTTGACCAGAGTACCTCACCTATGGATCGTCTGAAGGCATCCATCCTGAAAGTACGGGATATTACTTTAAAATGGTATCGGCACTGTTGGCCATTTATGAGTACAGGAGAGGCAATCATGCCTTCCGCAATTACATTTGTCCTTCCAATCGGGATGCTCCTTATTTTTAACGATCATTTAACGCTTTCAGAACTAATCGTCTGTATTCTTTTGTCTATGAGTATCTCGTCCTCTTTACAAAAAATGATGGAATTTATGGAAAACCTGGCTGCTATCAATGAGATACAGCCTAGAATACAGGCTTTACTGGACATGCAAGAGATGCCTGTTCCAGAGCAGCCAGAGCATATTCGAGGTGGAGATATAGCGCTGCATGACGTGCATTTTGGCTATGGGAATGCAGAAGTAATCCAGGGTGTTTCTTTAAAGGCAAAAACCGGAACCGTCACTGCCCTTGTAGGTCCTTCCGGTTCAGGTAAATCTACTTTGGCTAAATTGATTGCCCGATTTTGGGACGTGAATGACGGAGTTATTTCGATTGACGGAAAAGATATTCGTAATCTTTCGCTACAGGAGCTTGAGGAGCATATCAGTTATGTTTCACAAGATAATTTTCTGTTCTATATGAGTCTGCGCGAGAATATCCGGATCGGCCGCCCGGAAGCAACAGATGAAGAAGTAGAACGGGCTGCCAGGGAAGCGGGCTGCGGCGATTTTCTGACCCGTTTTCCACAAGGTCTTAATACGGATGCCGGCGATGCCGGAACACGCCTCTCCGGAGGAGAACGACAACGTCTTGCTATAGCCAGAGCAATTTTAAAAGACGCTCCGATTATTATATTAGACGAAGCTTCTGCCTTTATTGATCCAGAGAATGAAGATAAGCTGCAGCAATCCATCAGCCGGCTTACAAAAGGAAAAACACTGATTGTCGTAGCTCACCGGTTATCCACAATCATGTATGCAGATCAGATCTGCGTACTCGAAAATGGGAAGATTACAGCCCATGGCACCCATGAACAGCTACTGCTGTCCTCCCATACCTACCAGGATATGTGGAAAGCACATATTAGTACCATGGAATGGATGATGTAGGACGGAGGTAGAATCAAATGTTAAAGATAATAAAAAGAGTACTCGATCTTTCTGGTAATCTAAAGGGGCGGCTTTGGGGCAGTTTTATCTGTGGATTTTTGAATGCTATGGCGGGCATGCTGCCTCTGGCTGCGGTATACTATTTCCTTATACAAGCCTTCCTGGACCAGACTCTTAATGGTCATACATGGGGCGTTGTATTGGGAATCCTTGCAGCAGCTCTTATATTGAAAATCTTATTTCAATATCTTGTATATCGCCTGCAAAGTACAGCCGGCTTCGAATTTGTCGCCAGAGAACGGATTGCATTGGGAAATCGGCTTCGCAGTGTTCCCATGGGTTACTATCACGAAAAATCTTTAGGCGAAATTACCGCAACCGTAACAACAGATCTGGTTTTTTTGGAGCAGTATGCCATGCATATTCTCGATAAAGTAACAACCGGCGTTGTCAGCATGATTGTGATTACGGCTGCTTTGCTGCTTTTTGACTGGCGTATCGGAATGATTTTTGCAGCGGGAGTTGCCCTCTCTTTCCTTGTTTACAATGTCATGCAAAAAAAGGGGCGGGAACTTACTCGAAAGCAGCAGGAGGCTCAGACAGAAGCCATACAATCGACTTTAGAGTATATCCAGGGAATTTCTGTTGTAAAATCCTTTAATATGTGTCAAAAAAATTTAAGTACTATACGCGCCGCTTACGAAAAAGGGGCGGCTGCAGCTTACGCACTGGAAAAAACCTTTACCCCGTTAAACACGATATATTCTTCTATCTTCCGCATAGCCGCATGTTTTATTATGCTTTGTGCGCAGCTTATTATGCTGTCCGGCGAAATGAGCTTCCCTATGCTTGCGGTCAGTCTGCTCGCAGCTTTTTCTGTTTTCACACCGGTGGAGGTTATGGGACAGATGACACAGATGATACGAATTCTGGAGACGTCACTGGATCGCGTAGAGGAAATGAAGCACGCAAAGGTATTGGATGAAAGTGGAAAGAATATTCCTTTACAATCACAGGAAATAGAATTTCAACATGTGGATTTTGCTTATGAAAAGGGAAAAACGATCTTAAAGGATGTGAGCTTCCGCGTGCCGGAAAAGAAGATGACTGCGATCGTCGGTCCATCCGGAAGCGGTAAAACAACAATCTCTCGTTTGATTGCCCGATTCTGGGATGTTCAGAAAGGCGCTGTCCTTGTAGGCGGTCATACTGTAAAGGAATATACCTGCGACAGTTTACTGAAAAATATGAGCATGGTATTTCAGAATGTATATCTGTTTTCAGACACTGTCGAAAACAACATTAAATTCGGAAGTCCGGCTGTCTCTCACGAACAGGTAATTGATGCGGCAAAAAGAGCCTGCTGCCATGATTTTATTATGGCTATGCCGGACGGCTATCAGACACGAATCGGCGAAGGAGGCGCTAATTTATCCGGCGGAGAACGCCAACGGATTTCTATTGCGAGAGCAATGCTGAAAAATGCTCCTATTATTCTGTTAGATGAGGCGACGGCCAGCGTTGATCCAGAAAATGAAGTATTGTTACAACGTGCAATTAGTGAACTGGTTAAGGATAAGACTTTAGTCGTAATTGCGCACAGACTCTCTACTATTCGCAATGCTGACCAAATCCTGGTATTAAATGATGGACAGATTATGCAGTCTGGGACGCATGAAGAATTGCTCAAAGAGGAGGGTATGTATAAGGACTTCTGGACTGCCAATCGAAAAGCAAGAAAGTGGAAAATCGAGTAAGCTTCCAGAAAGAAAAGAGAGCCCTGCCAACGTTGACAGGGCTCTTTCTTATGCTCTATGTGACGAAACACCTTTCTTTTGGCATCAGCCTTCAATTGCAATATGCTTTTTCGTCTCCACTGCTTTTTCATCCTTCTTCGGAATCGACAGCCGCAAAATACCATTTTCGTATTTTGCCCTGATGTCCTCCTGTGTAAGAGCATTTCCTACATAGAAGCTTCTCTGCATTGCCCCTGCATAGCGCTCTTTACGGATATATTTCCCTTTCTTATCCTCCTCATCTTTGTCTATAGCTTTAGAAGCAGACACTGTCAGATACCCTTCCTCCAGCTGGACGCTGATTTCATCTTTCTTAAATCCAGGAAGATCAATGTCGACCTCATATCCGCCCTCATGCTCACGAATATCCGTCTTCATCATATTTTTTACGTGTTTTCCATACAGAGGATTCTTCTTTCCCCAGAAGTCACTCTCGAACGGGAAGTTCATCCAATCATCATCAAATAAATTTTCTCCAAAAATACTAGGCATCAACATAAGTCATTTCTCCTTTCAAATTCTAATCTTTTTGTTCTATGAACCGCTTACGCGGCTGCCATCAGCACTCTTAGACAAATACTTAAGTGTTGTAAGCAAAGAATCTAAGGAATCAGAACCTTCCTTTTTGTTCCTCTTCCTTTGTTCTATCTATTATATAGCACATAGTTGTTAGCACTGTCAAGAGGTGAGTGCTATTTTTTTAACGATCTATATCATTCTATACACTATTTAAAACTTTTTATTGACATTAAGAGGTACCTCTTGTATTATTCTAGAGGTACCTCTTAAAAGAAAGGAAACAAAAATCATGTGTTATCCCGATGATCATGAGCTGACTGAGCTTTTTTACCAGGTTGTCCGGCAATTGGAAAACCTCGCAAAATCCAGCCATAAAAATATGAACTTTTTTTCCGGACAGTATAAGTGTCTCTTTCTCCTGGACGAAGCAGGCACAATCACACAGAGACGCCTTTCCCATATTCTTGAGATTCGTTCCACCTCCTTAAGTGAAATACTGTCAAAGCTGGAGAAAAAAGGATACATTACAAGAACGCTTTCAGAAACGGACAAACGAACTTATATTATCTCTGTCACATCAGATGGGAGAAAAGAGGCCCAGCGTGTAAGAAGTATACGATTAAAAGAGCACCATGAGCTCACAGACCCACTGTCTGATGATGATAAGTATGCTCTTTACAAAATTCTGGAAAAAATAAAAGAATATTATACAAAACAGGAGGATATATAAATTGTACGATACAACTAAAATAACAGACCGGAGAAAAACATTTATATTTATGAACATACTGGTTTCCACGATTGCCTCCTCTATGCTTTCCACAGCCATGACAACAGCTCTGCCTCCTATCGCTGCGGATCTGTCTATCAGTGTCACGACAGGTCAATGGCTGACAAGCGGATATTCTCTGGCAATGGGGATCATTATGCCCCTCACTGCCTTTCTGATCCGGAGGCTCCCCACAAAAAAATTATATCTGGGTGGAATTTCTATTTTTATCGCAGGTCTGGTCATCAGCCTTTTTTCAAACACATTCTCTGTTATGATGGCAGGAAGAGTATTGCAGGCATGTGGAAATGGGATCTTAATGTCCATCTCCCAGGTCGTTATCCTTTCCATCTACCCTGTAGAAAAAAAGGGAACTGTCATGGGCTGGTACGGACTGGCATGCGGCGCTGCACCTGTCATTGCCCCCACACTGGCCGGCATCCTTGTCGATGTCATCAACTGGAGAGCCATCTTTGGGCTGGCGCTTGCAGTTATGCTTCTCTCACTTATAATCGCATGGTTTGTATTTGATGATGTTTTGGAAACGTATAAAAAGAAATTTGATACTCTTTCTTTTATCTTAAGTGTCTTTGCCTTCGGCGGGGTCACTCTCGGTATCGGAAATATCAGCGCTTACGGCCTTACTTCTCCTCTTGTTTTCATTCCTCTGACAACAGGCATCATCACCTCTGCTCTATTTACATACAGGCAGCTTCATATAGAAGAACCATTTCTGGAACTCGGTATATTAAAAAGTACAGAGTACGCTTTAAGCGTCATCGGAAGCAT
Source organism: Mediterraneibacter flintii (assembly GCF_055387595.1). Taxonomy (NCBI): domain Bacteria; kingdom Bacillati; phylum Bacillota; class Clostridia; order Lachnospirales; family Lachnospiraceae; genus Mediterraneibacter; species Mediterraneibacter flintii. The sequence goes on along the minus strand of NZ_AP031405.1, from coordinate 873,865 downwards.
GCTGTTGTATTTTATTATGATGGGCTCTTCTGTCATCATGCCTTTATATGTACAGTCCATAATGGGATATTCCGCCACAGTTTCTGGGCTTGTCACCTTGCCTGGTTCCCTCGCGATGGCGATCGTCAGCCCCCTCGCCGGAAAAATCTTCGACAAGCTGGGAATGAAGAAACTCTTTATATACGGCGCAGCTTTTCTTATCATCAGTAATCTGGGAATGTATTTCATTACAATGCATACTTCTGTCATAATCGCTGCTTCTTATAATGTCATCCGCTGTATTGCAATCGGCTGTCTTATGATGCCGCTTATCACATGGGGGACCTCCTATGTCAGAAATACACAGGTGGCAGATGCGACTGCTCTTTTAACCTCCCTGCGCACCATTGCCGGTGCGGTCGGCTCTGCCGTCTTCGTGGGCATTATGACAGTAATCGCTGATAATTCTGTCCCTCAATACGGAGAAAATGCCGGTATGCACGGGTTAAATATTACCTTTCTGTGTATGTCCGCAGGCGCGACCATACTCTTGGGAATTGCCGTTTTTCTTGTAAAAGCCAGCTCTGATACCGAACAAAGTGGGCAAGCCCACTTCAACTCTCCTGCCTCTCACTCTTAAGGGGATTGTCCACTTTGCGCGCCGCCGCAATGCCGCAAAGCAGTAAAATTTCCTTATTGCGGCGTGCGCATCCCGCCCGGAGGGCTTTTACTCTATGATTCAAACAGACATATCTGTTCTTCCTTTAGAGACTTTACTTTTCTCTCTGTAATCTTATCTTTCTCCGAAATAACACCGCATAGCAAAGGTGATTTAGGATCATAGTTCTTTAAATTTTCCTTAACTGTTTCCGGTTTGAAATTCGCATAGCAGTATTTGCAGCCGTTTAAGCAAGTATTATAAGCGCCAATGTCAATACTCTCCACACATCCGCAAACTGTTCTCTGTCCCTTGTCCTTCTCTGCCTGGATTTTGCAGCCTGTCAGCTTTTCTATCAGTTCTTTGTCAATACAGCAGTTATGCTGGATTTTGCATAATTCAAGATCGAGCTCCTCTGCACAAGAGCACACCTGTATCCTGTTTGCTTCCGCCGCCTTCCTAATTTTACCTGCAAATTCTATGAGTCTCGCTTTGTCTATCTCTTTTCTTCCGAGGGCCTCCATATTTTTTCTAATTTTTTTGTATATATCCACAAAACTGATTACGCATTTATCTGTATATCCACACAGAGCCTCTGCTATCTGTCCAAATGCATTTAAGTGATATTCTTCTGTATACCGTTCTGTAAAAAGAATCGGGTCATATCTCCATATTACCCTTTCTCTTCCTACTTTTTCCACCAGCTTCCAAAATACAGGTATAATTTGTTCTCTCTTATGTGCAGTATCTGTCTCTATATCCGTTCCATAGCCTGTCAGGGTAAATTGAAAATAATACGTATATCCTGCTAATTCATCCAACCGCTTCATCATATTTTCGGGGTTTTTCGTCCAGAATACAATACAGTCTACTACCTCCGGTGAAATATCTATTTTACTGATCTGCCGCGAATTGAACGGATTACGGACATAGACATACTGCTCCTTTATCCGTTGGAAAAACCAGTCGGAAAAATATTTTGGTATATCTGTCCTTCTGCTCACACTTAATATCATCTCTTCTCTCTCTTTCTTCTGTCTTTTATAAACCTTATGATACGTTACATTCGCTTCTTCGTCTATAACCGGAATAACGATTTCTGCTCTGAGCAAACAGGGCTTTCTCACGCCGAAACGCGGCAGTATTTGTATAAACTATTATAGAGAATCCCTTAAAATAGCGGTAATGTCTTTTTCCGTCAAAGGTGCATATGCATTTTCCAGCCCCTCATTTACTGCAATATGATGTGCCATCTCTTCGATTCTGGTCTCGTCAATACCTACTTCCTTTAAATGCATTGGAAGCCCTATGGATTCAAAAAATTTATAGGTTTCCTCAATAGCCTTATTTGCTATCTCATATTTATCAAGATTTTTGTCTATTCCAAATACATTGACCCCATATTTTACAAAACGTCCTACGGTTTTGTCATTCAGAATATGCTTCATCCACCTCGGTGTAAGAATGGCAAGCCCTTCTCCATGCGTAATATCATAGTAAGCGCTAAGCGCGTGCTCCATACCATGACAGGGCCAACCGGAGGCACTGTTTCCCAGCGCAAGAATACCATTGCACCCGTATGTACAGCAGAGCATCAATTCTGCCCTTGCCCTGTAATCCTCTGGATGTTCTAAGGCAATTTTGGTATTCACCATCAAGCTTTTTAATTCTGCCTCACAGAAACCGTCATTCAACAATGTCGTATCCTCCGTGAAGTATTGCTCCATGACATGATTCATCGCATCCGCACAGCCGGCTGCCGTCTGCTTTCTCGATACCGAAAATGTATACGTCGGATCAAGAATAGAGCATACTGGAAATAAATGTGGATCGACGTATCCAATTTTATCATTTGTCTCTGTTCTGGAAATTACCCCTCCACAGTCATATTCACTCCCTGTAGCTGCCAGCGTCAGGATATCTACAATCGGCAGAGCGTCCTTCGCGGATACCTTATAGGAAATCAAATCCCACGGATCACCGTCATATTTTGCCCCTGCCGCAATCGCTTTGGAACAGTCAAGTACGCTGCCGCCGCCTACCGCAAGGATAGCATCTATTGTATGCTGCTTACAGATACGTACACCATCCAGTACACTCGGATCATACTTCGGATTTGGCTGGATGTCAGAAAGCTCATAGATTTCAAATTCTGCAAGCAGCTCTTTTACCTTGTCATACAATCCTAACTTTTTTATGCTTCCCGAGCCATATGTCAAAAGAATCCTTTTTCCAAGTGGTTTCATCACCTCAGGCAGATTGGAAATCACTCCTTTTCCAAAGATCAGTCTGGTCGGTGTCTGATAATCAAAATTCTGCATATTCGTTTCCCTCCTATATGATTCTTTGCTTTACGTTACTAAGCCATCATATATCCTGGAGTATACTCTAAGTCAAGTCTTTTTGAAATTTTAAATAAATTGTAAACATCCATTTTCCAATTATGCGCAGTGTACATTCCTGAAAAGTTTTATTGTATTAGGAAACAACGCTTCTTATATCATAGAAAAAGCAGTTAACCTAGGATTTATAGACTAACTGCTCAAACGATTTTCTATCTTTATACCTTCTTCCTTGTCAAGAAAACTCCAATCATTGCACCGATAAAGATAATCGGCGCCACCCTGACAAACAGCCATTCAAATGAATGAAAAGCCACTCCCAAGACAGCAATTTCCGGATCACTGTAATCCCAACCTAAATATGGACTGTTTATAACTGTTAGAACTGTAAAAATTGCTATTATAACCATACACAAAGAAATAAGCAGCCAATGAAGGAGCTTTCTTCTCATAATTTCCCTTTGTGCCAGTTGTGAATTTATCACCTCTAATTTTTTAGAAATCACTTTTAAATCATCCGTCTCGTTCTCTGCAACAGTTTCTCCAAGCAATGTGCTTACGGGTGTTTCAAGTACTTCCGATATAATAATCAACATATCAGAGTCGGGAACTGACAATCCTTGTTCCCATTTAGATATAGTTTGTCGTACTACATTCAGCTTAACAGCAAGTTGCTGCTGTGAAAGTCCTTTTGATTTTCTAATTGCTTTCATATTTTCATTTAGAATTCGGATAATCTCCTTCCCATAGATTATCTCCATTGTAGACAGAACTGCCCGTTGATGCAAGCAATGTATTTTAACATTAAGTAAAATACTGATTTTTTTGTATTTCTCAATATTTTCCTTTAAATTACTTTTTGAATTTATATTTTCCTTTTCCGTGACCGGATACCGGTTCAATAATATCTGCCCGCACCAGATTGGAAAGAAGTTTGGAAGCACCTGAACTTTTCAGCTCAAGAAGTTTCATAACTGAACTTCTTCCAAACACTTCATCAAAGCCAAACCTCTCAAAGAGTCTACGGATATGAACAGTTGTTTTTACTGAGAAATCACTGCCTTTTTCGGAAAGTACACTTTCAATGTCCACTTTTTTGTCTTGAATATCTACTTTTTCATTCTCAATATCCACTTTTTCTTCATTCAAAAGTTCACTTATGTGAAGACTTCGATTATGAAGTTCATTTTTCTCGTCCAAAAGCAAGTTTCTGAGAAACGCTTCCAGATATTCTGTTGTTTCGTGAATACCTTTTTTTAAATTCGTGTAGTTTGCACGAACAAGTGCATTTCTGAAATACCACGCATTTTTCGCAAAAATATCATTGGTTGCAGAGAACCCGAGCGTCCTCAAATATTTAATGAAGAACACTGCCGTCGTTCTCGTATTACCTTCGCCAAAGATATGGATTTGCCATAACCTTGAAATAAACACCGCAAGATGATGAATAATCTCGTCCATAGAAAGTCCTTTATAACTAAAATCTTTCTCCTGTGAAAAATCATATTCAAGTGTTGCTCTCAGTTCTGAAGCACTACCGTACATAACGGTTGCCCCATCAAGCACCCATTCTTTCTTTGTGATGTTGTAATCTCTAATCTTTCCGGCGTGTTTGTAAATGCCCTGAAAGAGTTTGCGGTGGATAGAGATATACGCATTCGGAGAAAATGAGAACGCTGTTTCAGAAAGAATTTCCGCAATACGGGAAGAAACTTTATCTGCTTCTTCGGTACGCTCATCATCAGACAAATGCACGGGTCTTTCTTTATAGTAGCTGTCGATAAGACTCTGCGCTTCCTTCATCGTGATTTTGCCCTCAATATTCTGAATGGCAGTATCAATCAAATATTTAGATGGTTTGAGTCCGTCCACCGCCTGAAGTCCGATTGCTGTGCTCCAAGCATAGCTCTTATGAACTTTATCCGGTTCAGACTCCCTTAAATATTCCTTAAACGGGTCTTTTTCCATATCCACTACCTCGCTTCATTGTTATTCTAATCGAAAATTCTTTAATCAGAAAACAAACTGATTGCAGAAAACATTTTATGCAATCTGTACTCATCAAATGGAAGATATTCTGCAATAGTAAAACCTATAATGTCCGTATTTTCCTGAATATATTGCAGTATTTCTGAAAGTTTTTCTATTGTCATTTTTCCACCACCTGCACCATCTCCGACTAATTCCGGATTAGCAAAATATGTGGAATGGAAAAAATGTTCGTCCAACACATCAATATCAAAATGAACTAAAATGTGTTCAAAACGGTCGGTAAATACTTTAATTTCATTATTAGAAATAAAAAACTCCGTTTGAACTTTATAATCAACACCTATTTCGTCCAAAAACTTCTTCTGATAATCATGCAGACCTTGTAAACCAACATAAAGTATTTCATTTGGTTTAAATTTAGGATTCTGCATCAAGTCTGACAACGCTGGGTCGCCACTACCGAGCAAAGATCCTAACACCATAGCGTGCGCATTAGGATAACCGTCTTTAGGCATAGAAACATCTGGATGAGCGTCAATCCATATAATGCCTACATTTTCATATTTCCCGTGGAGATAATCAAACGCAGCCTGTGACACTATACAATTTCCACCAATCGTAATAATCTTATCAGGCTTTTCTACTGTAATCTTTTCCATTGCATTTTTAATGCCTTGTATAACAATATCTTTCCCATAAATGCCATCACTTATTGGCAGTGTTTTTCCATCGGGTAGTTCAATGTCAACCTTAACAAGTTTTTGGTTTTCATTTTGTGGTAAAATATGTGCCATTATATTCGCACCAAAATAATATGTATCCAGCCCACCACTTACATAGTCCGGGTATAATAATCGGATAGTTTTCATATAAATATCTCCTAAAATCTTTATTTTCTTGAAAACGGCATTTTGCTACTCACTTTCCTGCATATCCTCATCGGCTTTTGCAATCATCTGTCTGTACTGTTCTTTCACGCTTTCCGGTGCAAGTATCTACCTTACCATTGAATCCAAACACCCAACCGAAACTTTTTGGCAATTGCTCGGTCTATATTACTCCAAAGAGTGTAATTCCAATTAAATTTTTCATTTGCAAATAAATCCCGTATCTTTTTCAGATTTCATATTACATTTTTTAATAGTTTTTTGCAATCTTTTTAAACACTTTGTTATCTATATTCGTCATAATATTTTGAATTCGCTCGTTCATCATAACCCCCTTATCTCAGTTCCATAAGCATTTTTCGTATTTATCATTATCACATCCAATCTCTCGATTTGCGTTTCCGTCCATTCAGAAAATGGGCAATCCCAATTGGAATTGCCCACTCATTGTACTAATTATGCGATTTTTTTGCTTGCACCGATTTCCACATCAGATGATGTAAATTTATTACAAATTGCTGTTTTTTCGGAAATTCATCAAATGAAGTACATCTCGTTTTGTCCTGCAAAATGATACATCCTTACATCACTTTAATAGAGTTTCGCACCTGCCGGAATCCTATTGTCCACCATCAACAGGTTCAATCCCTCTTTGCCATCTTCCTCGTGTACCGCTGAAATCAGCATACCCTCAGAATCAATTCCCATCATCTTTCTAGGTGGCAGGTTTACGATTGCAATCGCTGTCTTTCCTATCAATTCTTCCGGCTCGTAATACTCGTGAATCCCGCTTAAAATCGTGCGCTTGCGGTCTGTTCCGTCGTTCAGTGTAAACTTTAAAAGCTTCTTTGACTTCGGAACCGCCTCGCAATCTTCTATCTTCACAGCGCGGAAATCTGACTTGCTAAAAGTATCAAAATCCACCATTTCTTCAAACAGCGGCTCAATTTTCACATTGGAAAAATCAATTTTTTCCGCCGTCTTTTCTTCTACAATAGCTTTTTCACCCTGTGCTTCGTTGTTAGCTGCATTCTTCGCAGCACCCTGTGACTTCATTGTCGGGACCTTTTTTGTGGTTCCTTCATACTCGCCCAAGCTCGTACTAATACTATATAAATTACTTATTTCCAAATTATCGCCTCCTCTATATCTTTGCCCTTCTTTGAGTCATTTTGCGGGCAAATGATGTAAAATTTGATGTAGATGATGTAGGGTGATAATCAAATAGGAAAACACATAGTAATATGCATCAAATTATAACTTCTTTTATTTACAATGTCAATCCACATCAAAGTAACGAAGCCTTATCTTTTCCTGCTTCAGAACAAGAAAAAAGAACACACAACACTCTGTATGTTCTCTCTCCATATGTGAAGTCCAATATTATACTTTGAAGTAGCTATCCAATCCTTTGAATTCTGCCGCTTTCATTTCTTTTGTAACATCAGCATAGATGTTCAGTGTAGTTGAAATATCTGAATGTCCGAGTGCGTCTTGAATAACCTTTATATTTACTCCAGCTTCACACATTCTTGTTGTAAATGTATGTCTAAGCGAGTGACAGCTAAAATGAGGAAGTAACACATCAGGTTCATCACTGTGCAAAAACTGCTCATCATTGCAATCACGGATAATTCTTCGGATTGCTTTGTTGAGTGTGGCTTGGTGCTGTACCTGACCGAAACGATTGATGAAAATAAAATCTGTATATCCGTCAATCGTGACCTCGCAATGAAGCCCTAAATCTTTCTGCTTCTGTTTCTCCTGTTCAAATGCTTCTTTCACAAAACCGAGCATTGGAACCTGCCTCATACTTGCCGGAGTCTTCGTTGTATTTACATTGAAATAACAGCCGCTTTTACTTTCCTCAGTTCTGTGGTCATAATATACAAGAGTATGATTAACATCAATCATTCCACTTTCCATATCAATATCACACCATCTCAATCCAGTTACTTCCCCCACACGAAGTCCAGTTCCTATCATTACTGCAAAGACCGGATACCAGTGTTCATATACAGGGTGGGTTTTCAGGAAATTCAGAAATAGCTCCTGCTCCGGTTTCGTCAACGCTCTACGCTTTTCCGACTGAAAACAATGTGCTTTTTTCAATTCTCTCAACACATTATCTGACGGGTTATTTCTGATGAAGTCATCATCGACAGCAATCTGTAAAACCTGATGAAGAACCGTATGTATATTATCAATCGTTGAAGGCTTCAAATTTCTTTCATCAACAAGATAATTGTAGTATTTCTTAATATCCGATTTTTTTAGCGTTGATATTCTTTTACTTCCAATCACTGGTTGAACAAAGGTATTGTACATATATTTGTAATTTTCAAAGGTATTATTCTTCAGCCCTCTTTTCATATTTGCCCAAAGGTCAAATAATTCATCAATGGTTGTGTATCGTGCTTCGGTCTTAATACCATCACATTTATCTTTCTGAATACGCTTCTCTTTTTCTCTCAGGTCATCTAAAGTTCTTGCGTAAACAAATCTTCTTTTCATCTGGCTGTCCTGCCAGCTAAATTGATAAGTACCGTCTTTTCTCTGAACCTCTCCGGTTTTCAGAACAACCCTTGATTTATCTTTTCTTTTTGTCGCCATTGTATCCTCCTAAATTCTAAACTGCTTATCTATATATTTGTCCAGTCGTTCCCTCACAATATGGATTTTATTGCCTATCCATATTGCAAAGGGACAACCTGCTTGATTAGACAACTCACGCAACTTCGTTCTTCCTATACCGGAATATGCTGCGGCTTCTTCGATTGTCAGCCACTTTCTTTCCCATATCGGTTCTTCAGCATTGCTTATGAGTTTTTCCTGATATGTTCTTACTTCGGCAAGTAAGCGTTCATCATCATTCAAGGAAAGTAAGTTTTTCAATGTATTCATCAAAAATCCTCCTCTTAATCATTCGACGATTTCCTATATGAAGAACAAATGGGCATTCTTCTTGGCTTGTCAGTTTTCTCAGTCTTTCTCTACCTATACCAGAATATTCAACTGCTTCATCAATCGTCAAATTAGACTTATGCCATATCGGCACATCATATTTTTTTCGGATAATCTTTTCTGTATCTGCCATTACGGAAGCACCTCCTTGTTTTTTTCTGCCCTTATGATAATTAAAAAATGGCGATGAGCCTATTATGCGAACCGACCCATCGCACATTTTACAAATCAGCTATATCGAATACGCATTATCAAGATATTCGTCCAGTTTTCTTCTTTTAATCAGTCGCTTACTTCCATTCCAAAGAACAAAAGGGCAAAACTCCGAGTCGGACATTTCTCTTAATTTTCTTGAGCCAATACCACAATAAGCTGCGGCTTCTTCTACTGTAAGATTGGACTTCTTCCAGATAGGAATAATGATTTTATTTTCTGTCATTGCTTCCCCTCTTTTCTTTCTTTGATGAATATCTGTCGGTAACAACATAATCCCAACCATCTCCATCACACTTATCACATCTGTCTTTTCGCTTTGCAAATGGGTCAAGTCGTCTTACGATATAGTCCGGATTGTGGATGTAATCATTCAGGCACTTCGAGCATAGACAGCGAATATTTTCTTTCCCCTCCGGCTTGTAAACCCAAAGTCCAAAAGTCTTTTTCAAAGTTGCGTTTATCTGCCTGAAAAGTTTATCGTCATCTACCGTACCTATGTATTCACGCAAATCCTCTCTATTGACTGTCCGTATCTGCTCCAAAAGAACCATTGACGGTTTCTTCAGTCCAAACTCCTCGCCGAGAATAATGTGCGATGGCAAATATCTTTTCTTGATTACACTTGTAACCGCTGCAACGATAATCGTTGGAGCATTCTGGTTATAATCGTCCGCCTGAACGACAAGCACCGGACGCTCTCCGCTTTGTACTGAACCACTGTTATCTCCAAAGTCATAGTAGAATAAATCCCCACGACAAATCATTTTTTCTTTCATATACATAACCTCACAAGAATCTAATTTTTAAAGTGTCATTCGTATCCGGAATGAAATAACCCCTTCACTCATTTGGACAAAGGGTGCTGAAATGCACACCCAAAATCAGAGATTTTCATAAAATTTGATAAAGTTTTTCTTTGCCGCTGCAATAGACTTATCTACGGAGCTGTAATATACGCCCTCCTGCTTTGCAATCGCTCTGGAACTCAGACCGCAGCACACATTCTTCATAAGGCGTTCCCTTTGAAGTGGCTGCAACATTGAAAGTGCTATCCTTGCTTTCCTGATTTCACACTGACGCAATTCTTCTCTTTCCAGTTCAAGCCTTTCTTCCTCTGCTCTTTCAAATGGGTCGTCAAACATAATGGCAAGTTCTTTATGGAACTGTGAGGACATTTCATCGTCATATCCATAGCAGTCAAGTGTGCGACTGCTTCTCTTTGCATACTTGTCCTCATTTCGGTTTGCATCGTCAATTACCTCTCCCTGTGCAATGGAAAGATGCACAAACGGAGAATATCTTTCTATAACAAGGGGATACTTCTCCCAAAGCTCTTTTACAGATAATTCCGTAATAATCGCCCATCTTTCATCTCCGGTATAACCGTTATATTCGTATTTAAGGTTTATCAGTTTACAATCCTTTGCAAATAATTCTTCTTGTTCTGTTAATGTAAGTTTGTTTGTCATTTTCGTAATCTCCTTTGAATTTTGAAAAATTGATAAGTTTCAAAATTCGGAGATTACGGGTACTCAGCTATCTGGCACTGCCAAGCGTTATAAAACATAAAAGTCCTTTCCCAAGTAAGGGAAAAGACCTAATACTGCACGAAGCATAATCGAATAAAACAGCAACAAAAAAGCACCGTCGAATCTGGACAGCAAAGAATACTTCTATTCTTCACTTATCCGGCTTCGTACGGTGCTTGGTAGTTTAGCAAATAAATTGCTTATCTCCGCTTACTCGATTAGAAATCGTTTCGATATTTACTTGTAATCTTCATCGCCTGCAATTCCTGCCATATCCGTTCCTGCGGATTCTGCGGAAATAAGCGAGATTTAAGATGTGGACATTCTTGCATTTCTGACACTTCACACTCAAATGTCCGGTTGCGTCTGAAAAAACTCTCTGTATCCTAAACCCGCAAGTCGGGCAGAGAATATCACGCTCTTTCAGGCTTTCTGCTTCTACTCTTGACAGAAGCAACCTCTTTTGTATTTCAGGTGCTACATGAGTCTGTAATCTCATTGCGAAACACCTCCCAGATTTAACTCATTGGAAATGTACTCAAGGATATTGTGATACTCAAATAGTCCCATATCTCTCAATCTGATAACCAAGGCTGTATAAGATACTCCGATATAAGCTGCCATTCTGCGGATAACTGCTTTATCCTTTGAAGTAATGGTATTATCGCCATAAACCTTTATCGGATTTGATTGATTATATTTCGCCAAGGCATTTTCAATAATTCTTCTCGGCATAAGAAGCGACGCTCCCATTGTATCTGCCTGCCACTCAACAGACGCAAACATCTGAGCCAGTTCCTCTTTGGAATAACTACGCTCACTGTCATACTCTGCATGAAAGCGTCCTTCACTCGGCATTGCATACATCTTACTCAAGATATGATGTGACGCTTCGTGTGCCATTGTAAACCTGCGACGTCCCTGCTCCTTTTCAGCAAGAAGAAATTTATCAAGTACAATGGTATCTTTCGGGAAAACAAAGGGAATAATTTTTCCGTCCTGATGTACCAGCAGTGGTGTTGCTCCATCTGCCAGAAAACCAATCCTACCTGCATCATCTTCTGCGAAAGAAGCGTATTCAATTCGTAACATAAGAAATTCTGTAATGAAATGTTCTATGTCGATGGATTGAATCACTCGATTGCTAAACTTATTAGCATAAGCTGTTATCAAGCCTTCGCTGATTTCTTCCAACTCGGCTCTTGACATATAAATACTCAAGTTGTGTCCACCTCCGACTCCACCTTGTCCGGCGGTGCAACTCCTCCGGCAAAGTTCTGTTGTATTTCCGCACTATCCAAATTGATTAGATAGCGAATTCCTTCAAGTGTTCTCATTCGTCTGTCCTCTGTTATAGTTCTTTGATGATGTGACAAGCCACACCCTGAATGCAGCATTCATCTACAATGATGTCTTTCATCTTCTTATTTTCCGGGTGGAGAATGATTTTCTTATTCTCATCATCTCGGAAGTAACGTTTCAATGTATTCTGATTATCCACAAGGGCAACTACTATATCGCCCTCATTGGCTTCTACCTGCTTTTTGACAACCACAAGGTCGCCGTCATCAATCCCCGCTTCAATCATAGACTGACCGCTTGCCCTTAATATGAAGAAATCTCCTTTGCCGAAAATAGCAGTAGGAAGTGATACATATTCTTCAATGTTTTCTTCCTCATACTGAGGACTGCCACAAGGAATAGAACCCACAATCGGTGTCTGTGTCTGTTCGCCACTATACTTACGGGTCACATTAGTACGAATCTCCTGCCCGTCGTACTCAATCATATTCTTCTCAGCCATCTCTACCAAGTATTTATATGCTGTACCTCTGGCAATGCCAACCGCTTCAGCAATCTTTGTAGTTGATGGGGATTGTCTGTTTTGCAGGTAATAATCCTCGATATACTTTTTTATCTCACTCATAAGTTCAGGACTCTTGCTTCTCATACCTGCACCTCGCTTTCTTTTCTATCGGAAGCAGATTGCTTTCGATAGTTTTATTATACCTGATACGAAAAATTTTTCAAGTAAGTTTTTCGCAAAAGAAAAGAGGTGTCGCAATTTGCTAACACCTCTCCATTCTTTAATATTGACTTCACGCTTTGTGCAGACCGTCTGCACAAATTCAAATCTGCACTATTCGCTTTCCTGCATATCCTCATCAGCTTTTGCAATCATCTGTCTGTACTGTTCTTTCACACTTTCCGGTGCAAGTATCTGTACCTTTCCATTAAAGCCAAACACCCAACCGAAAAAGGTAGGACTTGCTGATACTTCGGTCTGTACCCTGAAAGACGTCATATCATACGCAAGGGTTGTCACATCTTCTCCGAAGCGGTCAACCATTGTTTTCATCAGGCTGTTATCACACCGTAAATCCACCAGAACTTTCTCGCCTGAGAACATAAAGAAAACTTCCTTTGTGTAATTCTCAATATCAAAATCATCAGGCATAGGGATAATGTCCTTATCCAATATCTCAGGTTTTGAAGCAATACGGTCTACCCTGAAATTGATAACCTTGCTTTTCTTCTCAGAATATCCGAGAACATAATAATAGTCCCCACACCAGAGAAGTTTATACGGACTGAACTTATATACTTCGCCCTTATTCTTCAGAACCTTTTTCTTTAATCCGGTATAATCATAATACTGGAAAGAAATCTGCTTACCTGCATTGATGGCATCATTTATAGCGTCGATGATGTAATATATCTGTTCATTATCCGGCTTAATACGATTGACCACGTAATTGTTACGCTTCAGCTTTACCACCTGCCCCGGACTGGTCATCGTATGTATCTTCTCAATCAGCGTTTCGCTTTTCTTCTTTGTAATAAACTTCGATGACTCTACTGCGTCTATCAGCAGTTTTAGTTCCGGCAATTCAAATTTGCGGCTGGCTACAAAGTATTTGCTCTGAGTAGAATGGATAGTAACAATGTCCATTCCAAACTCCTGAAGTGCTGCAATGTCTTTTGTGACTGTAGTTCTATGTGCAGATATTCCGTACTCATCATTCAATATATTGATTAACTGTGTTGTGGAAAGAGGATTTTCTTCATCGGTTCTTTCCAATAAAATCTTTTGTAGGTATAAAATTCTTGGCTTTGTTTCCATAGCCTGCCCTTTCTAAAATAATTACTCTGCTCTTGTGTCCGCTAAGTACATTCCCCAATCCTTTAATTCTTCTGGCAAATCATACACCGATTTTCCTTTATAATCACATCTTTCAGCCTGTCCCGGTGTTTCATCAGAAAATGTATCCCATGCTGTAATTAGACTTTCTACTTTTTCAATTCCATGAGCTTCAAAAAACTCATTATAGTTCGACAACTGCTGACTATAAATCGTTACCACGTTATATTTATCAAGCATGATTTCGTCCTGACTCTCATGACAGCCAAATCCAAATCTGTTCATGCCGTCATTGATAAGAAGTTCTCCGTATCTTTCCAATAATACAAGACATTCTTCCTGTGAACACCCATCTATATAATAAACATCTTTATGTGTTTCCTCTAATATTCCCGGAGCAACTGGATTTTCTCTGTCACACGTAACTGGTAATTCTAAAATAAAAAATAATGGTTCATCATGCATTACAATGAAATGCTGGAATACTTCTTTTATCTTTTCTACATCAACATTAGCCATTAACGTCACGTCATCTGTCACTTCGTATTCCTCATTCAATCTTTCCGGCTCATATATTTTATATCCCTTAGCAAGATTTAGCATCTGCACTTCTCCTTCAGTATTTAAATTTTATTTTGTGGTCTATTTTACCACGAACTATTTATAGCTATACAAAAGTGCTTCTTCAACAGCATTTAAAATATCTATTTTAAATTCCTTCTTTTTCATATTTAATGCACTAAGCATTTTTTTATTTCCTTTAAAAGTCTTATATAACAATCTTTTATCGTTATCATCTAAATCTATTTTATAAAGAAGATTAGCAAACGATATAATCAATGTCTTGAAATCATTACACAATGCTTTATCTGTTTTCCTTCCTTTCCAAGAAATAAACTTTTCAAAATCTTCATTTCCATATTTAGGCTGCAATCCAAGTATTGGATTAACCAATAATTGTGTAGATGACAACATTAGATTAACATACGCCCCAAGTTCATACTGCTGTGCTTCTGTCATTGCATCATAATCTGTGCCAAAACTCTTTACCTTTACAATCGCATCTCTTAACAATTTGCTTTCTTCATCAATTCTTGTAATTCGTTCACTCAATTCAACAACTGCAAGTTTATATGATTTGACATCACGTTTGCTAATCAGTGTAAAAATTTCTTCGATTCTTTTTTTCTTACTTGATGACCGCCAAAACATAATTCCACTCGCTACAAGTGCAACGCCTGCAATAGCCCACCCTACTGGTCCCGCAAGGGTTAGAAAAGCTTCTCCAGCTGCCATTCCACCACCACCTGCTGCAAGTGCTCCACCACCAAGCCAAGCTAAAGCTGCATTTGTTGCAGCCGCCCCGCTTAATGTTGAAATTGCCGTTCCTGTTGAAGCAACTCCAAAAGTAGTTGCAATTCCCATAGCTGCTGTCGGACCCATTGCTGCAACAGCAACACCGGCACTTACTCCGGCTGCTCCTGCTCCTGCATTTTTTACCGCTGCTGCTTTATAATCACTTTCTATTTTCTCAGCTTGTTGTTTCCAATTCAATCTGATTTTTTTTAATTTTTCACACTCTATTTTCTTTTCACTTGGTATATTCCGAATCTCATCAAATAACTTTTGAATGTTATTTAATTCAATGCATAAATTGTTTGAATGTTTTCCAAGTTCTTCAATTTTTTTGTTCGTTTCATTTATCGCTGCTTGTGCTTCGTCTTGTGCTTGCTGTAATTTAGATTTCTTCTTACTCATTTCAATGAACCTCCTCGGAAATAGCAATCTATGTCTGCCTTTGATTTTATTCTTTCATTTTCAGGCACATTTCGTAATTTTGCCAATTCAACTGATTTGTTAAAAGACTCTTTATATGCATTACTTGATTTAAAATCGCTAACAAAAGTCATCAACAATTTATCATCATATGTCTTGGATAGAATTTTCAATCCTTCCATATAATCATCTATAATCACTTTTTCTCTTTTCATGAATATAGCTTCATTATTGGCTTTACTACGCTGTATTCCTCGTTTTGCTTCTCCATAAAGAGAGATTGTCAACCGACCAACACCGACTATATTCAATCGCATAAAGAATTCGACAACATTGAAACTTCCTATTCCTTTTTCAAATCCTCTAATTGTTGCATCGCCAATATCTATTATACAAAATGTCCCATGTGCAACTGTCAGCATACGCTTTACAGTTGCATTCGAAAATGGTTCACACGATTTCCAAAGTAATCCCCAACTCCTATCTTTTTTAGGTACAGATATATAATATCCAATCAGGCGTCTTATTGAATATAACAATCTTACGACCATTTCATTGATAAAAACTGGTATTGCCTGAGTAGTTTGAAATCTTACATCGTATCCCTTTTCAAATAACTTCAAAGCAAGCTCATTTACGGATTTATCAAATTCAGTCACTGGAATATTTAGTTTTGCCTTAATTGCAATTACATCATTACTCCAAGCCCATATTGGAGATGGTATTCCCATTCCTCTGCCTTTACTACTTGACGAACCAGATACATCTGAAATCAAATGACCAATCCAATTTGCAATACCGCAAAATAGTTTACTTGGTATGTTTTTTCCTTGAAGTTCAAATTTCCCATCTGAATTATTTAACGAAATCAATTCTCCATTTGATACGAAATCTGAAGTATTTGTAAACTGATTAAGGATGGAAAAAAACAAACCTAAAAGTGTTGGATTATGTCCCAACGATTTAAAATGATGGTTTGATGGAGTCAAATCAATCAACTCACGAAATATTCCTCCACCAACACTTTGGTCATATGGGATTTTAAATTTCTTCTCCAAAAATTTTATTGCTGATGATAAAGAATTCTTGTCCCCCGTATATCCACATATTTTTGCAAAGTCTATTGTTCTATTTGCAAACCATTTATCTGTTATATCCCCTAATGGTGACTCTCCTGGTTTACCCACAAGAAAAACATCAATTATTCCACATAACGCACCCGAACTTGCAGACAATATATAATCCAACTTATCACATTCTGGAGTCAACAGCCTTATTGTTTCAAGTGTTTCATTAAGCTTATCTTCCAAATCTTTCAGTTCTTTATTTGCATCAATAATTGCATCTGATATTGTGTTTGGAAATATACATCTATCATTTTCTATATTTAATTCAAATAAAACAGCTTTATTATTTTCCAAATCAATTCCCTGTACCTTTCCAAATGAAACATATTTTTCGCATTCTATGCTCTTATTTTAGCAAGCCATTCTTCTGCAAGTAATTGATAAAGCAATCAATCATCTTTTTATATCGGTCAATAATATCATTCTCCGTAAAGTCAGTCGATGTAGCTGTCAGGTCAAGAAGTTCAACAACACCTGTTCCCTCTTTTACCTGACCCTTACTGTTCGTAAATCCCTCATAATACTTCTTCTTATCAGCAAAACGATAATCAGAAGCACGAATGTTGATTCTTTTCTCAAGTAATGCTTTATTGCCCAATGACTCTACATTCCGAGCATCTGTTAATGAATTTTCTTTCTCGTTCCTATTCCGAGCATAAATATGTTCAATCTCAAAAGTAGTTTCAAGTGAAAGTAGTGGCTGTTTATCATTCTGATATGCCCACCAAGCTATCATTGCTTTTGTAATTGGGCGTGCATTATTGAAGCTGAAATTATCAAATATACTTCTTATAGTATCCGCATCGAACTTGTATTTTGAAAATTCAACAGGCTTATCATTTACGATATTTACCATCTCAGCATACACCGGGGTTCTAAGTGCATTTACGCCCGGATTTGTAATAGCATATGTCCATATAAATCCAGTTATCTTTTGCAAGAATGTATAGAACTTCTCATCATCAAGCAAACCTTCATCATCTTTATTTTGCATAAAATATACGGATACAAAATATGTCCACATTCCGTTTGGAGCATAGTTCAATACAAAAAATCGCTTCAAAACTCTATTTGAAAATCTTTCGGTATCTTGATTGGAAACATCTTCCCAAAATTCAGCCAATACAATCAATTCCGTTAATGTATTAGTGTCTTTCAAAAGGGCATAAGAATTTTTCTCATAAAATTTTCTTAAAGCTTCTGTTGTAGATGATACAATCCCCATTTTTGCACGGACAAAATACATATATCGTGTAAACAATTCGTCCATCGGTGTACCAGAAATCGGATGGAATATTCTCTCACAAAGTTCTTCGAGCTTTTTCCATTGAGCAATAAATTCTTCTTTTTTACCCAATTTAGAAAAATGCTTATAAAACTGTGCCTTAAAAATATCCGCATCAGACAGCGGCTTTCCTCTATCATTAAGCGTTGAAAAAATACGCAACGCTGTATCCTGCGACTCAGCTTCAATCGGAAGGAGAATACAGTTATTCATAATACGGGTAGGTAAATAAGCAAAGTAAGTAGGATATTTGGACAAAAATTCATCAATATTATTCTGAAAGAATCTGAAGTTGCAAGCATATTTGCTTTTCATTTCTTTATTGACAATTCCTGTTCTTAATATTTCAAGAAATTCTTCCTTGTCATTATCAGTAGCAACCTCAGAGTCTATCTTGAGCTGTGACATATCAGGCTCCCCAAATTCATCAGTTTTCCATAAACACTTTTCAATATTCTGCTTTGTTGATATAGAAGCCTTGTCCTGCATATGACCGAACTTAGAATAAAACGCTCTTAAAAGCAGCATAAGAGTTGTCAATCTCTGCTGTCCATCAATAACCTCTA
The DNA here is from genome assembly GCF_055387595.1 of Mediterraneibacter flintii. NCBI lineage: Bacteria > Bacillati > Bacillota > Clostridia > Lachnospirales > Lachnospiraceae > Mediterraneibacter > Mediterraneibacter flintii. Next base: position 855,402 of record NZ_AP031405.1, on the reverse strand, counting down.
ATTTATCCTCATTTCTGAAAGTTACAATCGGACCGAGGAAATACTCGCTATTACTATCAAATTCTGTCTTTCCTTCATCAGGAATAGCAAATGAGAATATATCATCCCAAAGCGTTCTGCATTCAGCTTCGCCCCAAGCATAAGGTCTTTGATAATCTGGTATTAAAAAATCCGATTTTTTACTCTGAAATAAATCTTTTATTGTTTTTTGGTCAACATTTAATTTTGACATAACCCAATTCCTTTCTCTTCTAAGTTCTATCTTCTGAAAATTACTCCTGATACAATCAGTTTTTAATTCGCATATTTCTTGAAGTTCTCTGCCTGCTCAAGAACTTCCTTGTAAACATCATCAATGGTTACTGGCGGATAGCCGAACTCATCAAGTAGCAATATCAAATCCACTTGCAAGTTTGCCTTAATATCATCACGGGCAGACCAATCGGTATAGCGTGACTTATCATCAACAATCAGCTTTATCCTCTTGGATAATTCAATCATTTTATCGTCCGGATATTCAAACTCAAATTTCTTGGAAACTGCTTTCAAAATATCATAGAAAGCCTTTTCTTCATAATCTATACCCATATTCTTGAAGGAGTTCTTTTCTGTTTTCAGTTCAGACAATAACTGTGCAAGTTGCTCCGCAACATCATCAAGGACTTCGTTGGCATACGCTTCATCACGACGTCGGTTATTATACTCATCAACAACTTTCTTGAGTCTGTCTGCAAATTCCACACCCATAATCTTATTGACTTTCTTAAACTCGTCAATCGCCTGAGAAAGAAGTCTTTGAAGTATCTTGATTTTCGTATTCGGCAACTGAATAGCATTTATCTTATCCATATACTCATCGCTAAAAATATCCACCGATATATGCTTTCCGGTTTCAAATAATTCCTCAATACCATCGGATTGAATTGCACCCTCAAGCATTTTGCGGACACGAGCGTTCATCTGCTCAATATCCGGTGCGTCGCCCTTTGTCAACTTGAAAAGGATAGAACGGACAGCACAATAAAAATGGATATAATCCTTATCTTCATCGGAGAATTTCTCACTTGAACTACAAAGGTTAAATGCCTGTTTCATTCTCTTGACTGCTGCCATGAATCTTCTTTCCAGTTCTTCAGACAACTGCACATACTCAACCGCACGGTTCAGGCAGGCAAGCTGTTCGGTAGGCGAACCATTGAAGAAATCACTGCTGTTAAAGTTATGGAACATCTGACCAAGAACTTCTAACTGGTCTTTTACAATCGTGATAGACTGCTCCACACCTTCAAATTCTTCGCTCTCAAAATTCGTATATTTCTTAAGGGCAGTGTTCATATTTTTCTTGATACCTATATAATCAACAATCAAACCTTTATCTTTGCCCTCGCATACACGATTTACACGGGAAATCGTCTGAATAAGGGTATGCTGCTGAATAGGCTTATCAATGTAAATCGTATCAAGCTCCGGCACATCAAAACCAGTCAGCCACATATCTACAACAATGGCAATCTTAAAGTTTGACTTCGGATTTTTAAACTGACGGTCAAATTCTTTCCTATCCTCTTTTGTGCCAAGCATATCAAAGAGGTCTTTTTCATCATCTTTATTACGAGTCATAACCAACTTGATTTTTTCCATTGGCTTCAACTCTTTTTTATCTTTCTCACTCAGAACAACACCGTCATCACAAATCTTCTTTTCTGTCCATTCCGGTCTGAGTTCCTTTACTATCTTATAGAAATCGTATGCTATGTTTCGGTTGGAACATACAAACATTGCTTTGCCTGCTACGGTTGCACCTTCTACCACACGGGTTTCATAATGCTTGATAAAGTCCTCCGCAACAGCACGAAGTCTGTCAGGGTCGCCAATAATAACTTCCATTTTGGCAACTGCTTTCTGGCTTTCTTCTACTTGATGTTCATTTGCCCCCTCAAGCTCACACTGTGCATAATATTCTTCAATCTGTCTTACCTTGTCCTGATTAAGCATAACTTTAGCTGCACGACCATCGTAAACAAGATTAACTGTAATACCGTCCTTAACAGCTTCCGTCATTGTATATGCGTCTACAACACCGCCAAAGACTTCGATTGTTCCATCAACCGGAGTTCCAGTAAATCCTACATAAGTTGCATTTGGTAAAGAGTCGTGCAGATACTTGGCAAAGCCATAGGTTTTCTGAACGCCGGAATCTGTAATCTTAACCTTCTGGTCGAGATTGATTTGGCTTCTGTGTGCTTCATCAGAAATACAAATAACGTTCGTTCTGTCTGTAAGAAGCTGCAAATCCTCTGTAAATTTCTGAATGGTAGTCAGATAAACACCGCCACTCTCTCGTCCTTGAAGCTCCTCACGAAGTTTCTCACGGGATTCAATGCTTACAACAGTTTCATCTCCGATATATTTCTTTGAACCTACAAACTGTTTGGAAAGCTGGTCGTCAAGGTCTGTTCTGTCTGTAATAATGAGAATAGTCGGGGAAGAAAAGTATTTGCTTTTCATCAGCATACGGGTAAGGAAAAGCATTGTATAACTCTTACCGCACCCTGTCGCTCCGAAGTATGTACCACCTTTACCATCTCCTTCAGGACGAAGATGAGCCTTGATATTCTCATACAATTTATTTGCCGCAAAAAACTGTGGATAACGGCACACTATCTTCAAATCCTTATCTGAGTTATCCGGAAAATAAATAAAATCTTTGATAACTTCAAGTAAACGGTCTTTTCGGAAAAGTCCCTTTATCATTGTTACAAGAGAATTGATACCGTCCAGTTCTTTATCGTCTGAGTTTATCTTTCTCCACGCATAGAAGAAATCATACGGGCTGAAGAAAGAACCGTATTTATTGTTTGCTCCGTCACTGATAACAACAAACGCATTGTATTTGAAAATCTCCGGAATATCTCTACGGTAACGGATTGTAAGCTGCTTATATGCGTCCATTATGGTCGTATTTTCTTGTACCGCACTCTTAAATTCAAGAACAACAACAGGAATACCATTTACGAATACAATACCATCAGGAATACGCAACTGATTATTTACGCCTTCAATTTCAAACTGATTAACCACTTTGAAGATATTGTTTTCGGGAGTGTCGAAATCAATAAGTTCAATATATAGGTCTTTCTGCGTTCTATCCTCACGGTTAAGAATAAAGCCATCGCAAAGCAACTTGAATACAGCTTTATTTGCTTCATAAATCGTACCAGAAATATTACGCAGCATTAGAATGACACTATCCACCTCACTCGGTGTGATACCGTCTTTCGCATAGCGATTATAAAGGTATTGCTTCAGGTCGTCCGTAAGCAGAACCTCCGTCCTTTCTCTGTGTATCTGGTCGCCGCTGACATAGGTGTATCCCTCGTCTTTGAACAACTCCATTATTGACATTTCCAATGCGTGTTCATTAAAATTTGCCATTGCGTTCACTCCTTTTGCGTTAGCATTTCTTTCTTTTTCTCTTATTTTCGTCAGCACTCACATAGTAAGTATTATAAAGCTGTTGTATTACCTCATAATACTTATCCTCAAATGTTTCAGCTTGTGCATCTGTATATTCCAATGGTTTTTGATTTATTTCTTCATCAGGTTTCCTATTTCTTATTACAATAGCAATATCTTCAATCAATTCCATTAACCACATACACACTTTTTCTTCTTCGCAATTTGCAAGATTTTGAGAATTCCATACATAATCCATTGGTGGAATAGGAACATCTTCATTAAATTCCATTTTCTTGTCAATATAGTAATAAAAATACTCATCTACATATTCTCCGACAGAGAGTTGATTTATATTGAAAGTTCTTCTGAATTTATTGTTCTTATTTATGGGTTCAAACACGCTTGGCGTACCATTCCACTGCAAATCACGGTATCTCTCATAGCTTCTATGAAAATACTTTGCTCCATCATACAGGTAATCTCTACCTAAATTATATTGCTCAATATCCTTCTCCAAATCCATTATACATTTCTGTACCCAACGAATTCCTTGTATTGAATTACTTTTATATCCTGCTTGATGCAATATTTCATTCTGAAGTTCTTCCGTACAACGGCAATATTCCGTATAAATCTTTCTGGAATGTCTTTCAAGTGGATGCACATTAGCAGCTACAACACACCACGGTAAATAATCTCTCTCAGGCTCATTATCAATTAAAAACAAACGTGCTTTCGTTTCTAATTCTTTCTGTTCCTTTTCATCTTGTAGCTTTTGAATTTCTTTTTCGTGTCGTGTTTGTAACCAATATATCAAAAACGAAACAGCTATTGTTGCCACTAATGACAATATTCCAATGACTATTTGAATTATTTCTGCTGTTGTCATATATACCACCTCCGTTAAATGATAATTTAGAAGCACAAGCAAATGCTATATTTTCATCATCAGCACCAGATTTTACAGATTTACAACCAATCCATAACTTTGGAACGGTTATTACTGGAAAAACACCACCAACATCAGTTGCTGAATATTATGGTAATGATATTCCGTTTATAAAAACACCGGATATGCACGGAAATGTATATATTACCAGTTCTGAATGTTCACTTTCAAAAGCGGGAGCTGATAGTCAGAAAAATAAATATATTCCTGAAAATACGGTTGTTGTTGCTTGCATTGGTGCAAATGCTGGTGAGGTGGCATTAACATCATATATTGCACAAACAAACCAACAGATAAATGCGATAATTTCAAAATATCCGTGTTTCTTATATTTTTCGATAAAAGCTCATACCGTAGAATTAAGAACATTAGGCGAGGGAAGCTCAACAATGATAAACATTAACAAAACATCTTTTGAAAATTATGAGATTCCAACACCTTCAGATAATACATTGCAGCAACTTGAACATAAGCTAAATATAATATTTTCAGCAATACTTCATAATTTACAGGAAATAGATAGGCTTAATGAAACAAAGGACTTGTTGGTAACCCAGTTAAGCCGCTAAATTATCATTTATCCTCTGCTTCAATGCAATTCTGTCTGTAACAATCTTATATGCATTCACAATCTTTTGCTGTTTTTCGATAGACGGTACTGGCAATTTCATTTTTGCAAATTCTTCCCACGGCATACTACCACGCACACCACCAACCGCAATAAAGGCAGCTTCTCTATCAAATTCTGGTCTTTTGAACCACATTTCCAAATAATCTGGCAGAATAATATTCTTATCTTTTACTCTAAAAATAGGATATGCAGGCGACATTATTGCTTCTTCATATTCCTCTAATCTTGCAACCGGTATTTTTCCATCACGACTGACCTGCATTAAACTTACTGCAAAGTCATTTTTACGGATTATCTTATACTTTGAAAGGTCTGTTCCATTTGTATTTGCAACAGATTTAATGAAACATTTATCAATACTTACACCTATCAGTTCTGAAACCGTTCCATCACTATTTCTTTCATCTACCCTTGTTACAAGTTCCTCAATGGTTTTATACATATCTTTTCCGCCTTATCCTATATATTTTCTGTGAGCAATTTTCACATTGCTCTGCTTAACCATTGCATATTGCAATGTCGTATCTATTCTTCTATGCCCCAAGAGCTGCTGAAGCTGCTCTATTGGCATTCCTTTGTCTATCGCCATTGTCGCAAGCGTTCGCCTGAATTTATGAGGGTGTACCTTATTCAGTCCCAAGCGCTTTCCAAGCTGTCGTAATCGCACTTCAATACCACCGATATTCATTCGATTATACGGCGATTGTAATGATACAAAAAGTGCCGGATTATCGTCCTTTCGGCTACTTAAGTAATTCTGCAAATGTATTTTTGTTCTTGCATCAAAATATACTATTCGTTCCTTATCACCTTTGCCGAAAACAACACATTCTCTTTCGTTAAAATCTATATCCTCACGATTTAGCAACACCATTTCTCCGACACGCATACCCGTTGAAGCAAGCATATCAATCATTGCCAAGTCCCTAAGTTCCGAGCAATTATCCCTCATCAATTCAAGTGCTTCATCTGAATAAGTTTCCTTGATGTTCGTTCCGGTCTTAACCTTATGTATTCGCCTGACTGGACTTTTCAAAATATAATCCTCGTCCTCAAGCCAAGAGAAAAAACTGGAAAGTATTCGTCTTATATTATCTATCGTAACTTTACTGGATTTTTTCTTAGCCTGATACTCGGTCAAATAACAACGAATATCATCGGTTACAATGTATTTAATTCCTTTTCCAATGCCATCAAGCATTGACTGTATCGTTGCATTATAGTATTTCAAGGTTTTCTCAGAACAGCCTTCAATACGCTTTGCCGATAAGAAAGACTCTACTAAATTCTGTTCTGAAAGTTCCTTATCTTTTTCCGTCTTTGTTACCTCATAATCAAAAAGTGTATGTTGTAATACCTCTTGCAATCTTTCTGTCTGTGCGTTATTCAAGTAAGGTAACATTCCTTGAATAACATCTGTGATTAGGTTCTGTTTCATAGTCAATTCTCCTTTTGTTTTTTAAGAGAACGACTACCAGTGGCAGTCCCTTGTTTTAACTCCCGCCACTGATGGGAGTTCTATTGTAAATGATAATTTAGCGGCTTAACCGTGATAAAAGCATTTCTTGCAACTTGAAAAGCTGTCTGATTTCATCAGCATTTTTTTCGATAGTAATCATTATAGGATTACAAAAACGTGCAAACTCTTTTTGAATATTCATTGGCGGAACGATGATAGGTACTTGTATCAATTCCGATTGTCGAATACCTGTAACTGTTGTTCCTGTTTTGCGAATATCAATTTGATGTTTTCCAATGGAATCTGTCAACTGAAAATACAACACGGTAGGTTCAATAATTGTTTTATTGGCTCTCATTGCAAATAATCGTTGGCTTAAGCAATATGTAGAAAAATCCGCAAGATAATAAAATTCTCCAAGTGGTGCTTCAGAGGTCATAAGAATATCTTGAGATTGTAATTTCTGCGGCATCCAGCGATTGTATAAATCATTATCAACATGATTAGCTATATCTAAATTCACAAGTTCGTGATTTTTAACTGACTTAGCAGATAATGCAATAATTCCTTCATTACTCCACTCGCTACCAAGTTTGGTAGGCGTCAAACCTCGACGGTCAATGATTGTATCAAGAACATTTCCGAGAGTGGAAAAAGTCCACTCAATCGGATATCTACCAATTTCAGTTTCTTGACAGCATTCAGAGCATTGAACATATCGAATTTTATTAAAAAACATTATTGAAGCGGAAGCACGTAAATTATCATTTATCTTCTGTTTTAAAGCAATTCTCTCCGTAATAGCCTTATAACTGTTCACTATTTCAAACTGTTTTTCAATAGGCGGAATAGGCAATTCCAATCTACAAATATCGTCCCAAGTAATCCCACCACGAACACTTCCGTCAGTATGCAGCCAACAAATACGGTCAAATTCCGGTCTGCGAAACCACATCATCAGGTAATCTTCATTCAAAATGCTATTATCTATTACCTCAAACATAAAATATGCCGGAGAAACAATAGCAGGTTCTTCCTCATCATACAATGCAACCGGAAGTCGTTCATCACGACCAACGTGCATTGGATTACACGCAAACTTTCCTTTTGTTATCAGTTTGTATTTACTCAAATCCGTACCAATGACATTTGCAACCGATGGCATAAAGAACTTGTCTATGTTAATTCCCAAAACTCTGTCCGTTATGCTTTCTCTGTTCCGAGTATCAATCAGTCGGATATGGTTTTCTAAAATATCATAATTTGATTTCATATCCCAACTCCTTAAATACAGCAAGCAAATCTGCTTTGGATTTTTCCTCTTGAACAAGAAGTTCCTTGAGTTCTCCCTGCAATGATTTCATTTTGGTATCAAAGTCGATGTTCTCATCACGGTTGACAAACTCAATATATCTGCTCGGTACAAGAGTAAATCCTTTTTCCTTTACTTCATCAAAAGAAGCAGAATAGCAAAATTCCGGCACATTCTCATAAGTTTCCTCATAGCCTTCCTGCTGCCAGTTATGATATACACTTGTAACTTTGGCTCTATCTTCCTCTGTCAATTCAATGTACTTCTTCTCATAAGGACTGCCCATCTGTCGTAAATCCATAAAGAGTATTTCATCTTCTCGATTACGATAGCGTTTTAGCTTTCCATTCTGTTCAACAACACGAGCTTTTTTATTCTTATTGAGTACCCAAAGGGTAACGCTGATGTCTGTGGTATAGAAAAGGTTTCTCGGAAGAATAATGATTGCTTCTACCAAATGATTTTCTATAAGCTGCTGTCTGATTTTCAGCTCTGTACCATCATCAGATAATGCACCATTGGCAAGCAGGAAACCTGCCACACCGTTTTGAGAGAGTTTGGAAACAATATTCAATATCCAACCATAGTTTGCATTACTTGTCGGCGGAACTTCATAGCCATTCCAACGAGGGTCATCTACAAGCTCATTTTCGGCTCTCCACTGTTTCTGATTGAAAGGCGGGTTTGCCATAATGAAATCTGCTTTAAGGTCTTTGTGCTGGTCGTTGGTAAATGTATTGGCAGCCATCTCTCCAAGATTTGCAGAAATACCACGGATAGCTAAGTTCATTTTTGCCAGTTTGAAAGTGGTATTTGTGTATTCCTGACCGTAAATAGACACTTTCTTTTTATTACCGCTATGTGCTTCTACGAACTTGATGGACTGCACAAACATACCGCCCGAACCGCAACAAGGGTCATAAAGTATTCCATCATAAGGCTCAAGCATTTCAGCAATCAGGTTTACAATGCACTTTGGTGTATAGAACTCTCCTTTACCTTTTCCTTCTGCAAGAGCAAACTTACTAAGGAAATACTCATATATACGACCTATAATGTCGTTCTCTTTATCATCAGTGTTGATACGATTGATTTCATCAAGCAAAGAAGCCAACTTTGCCGTATCAATATGTAAGCGGGAGTAATAGTTATCCGGCAAAGCACCTTTCAGTGACGGGTTGTTCTTTTCAATCGTATAAAGTGCCGTATCTATCTTCAGAGCAATATCGTCCTGCTTTGCATTTTCAATAATGTATTTCCAACGGCTTTCTTCAGGAAGATAGAATACATTTTCCTGAGTGTAAAACGGCTTCATATCCGCATACTTTTCGCCGTGTGTAGCAATAATCTTATTACGGCATTCCTCAAACTTGTCACTGGCAAATTTAAGGAAGAATAGACTCAGAACAACGTGCTTATACTCCGCAGGCTCAACAGAACCTCTCAGTTTATCAGCACTTTTCCAAAGTGCTTCTTCCATTGATATTTCTTTCTTTGGTTTAGCAGCCCTTGCCATCTATAATTACCTCCGTGTTTTAATCTTCGTCTAAAATAACTTCGCATATATCTCCGATGTCACAATGAAACACCTGACATATCCTCATCAGTACTTCAAGAGATACCGGCTCATTTTTATTTATCTTCGTTGCAGCGTATGATGTGATTTCGGCTGCACGCATTAAATCCTGTCTTTTCATCTGATTGTCAATCATAAGTTTTTGAAGTTTGTTATAGCATATCTTCATCAGTAACACCTCTTCATCTTATAATTCTTCTTCGTTACAGTTAACCATTTAACATTATATATTAAATTTTCAGGCATTTCAAGATTTCAGACAGAAATGTAACCCTTCAGACACCAAGGTGTCACTTTTTGCAAACACCTAATACGACATTTTTGAGGATAAGAAAAAAGAGATGCCGAAGCACCTCAATTATACATTCTATTATTAACATTCAATGCAATCATTGCTATGACCTTTTCTATCGGCGGCTCTTTTCCGTCCGGTGCAACTGCTTTCCAAAAAGCTATTGCTTCCGGTTCAGCACTTTTCATTGCTTCCCGAATGGCAAACTGCATTTCCTCTTTTACTGCTTTTTCGGTTGTTCCATTTTCTTTCGCTATTTGTCTGAAAATGTCGTTCACTTCTACTTCCTCCTATGTCTATTAGTATGTGTCTATCACTGACAGTTGTTGTTATAGCATATTCTCTCTGTCGAAGTCCCGAAAAATTTGTCGATAGCAGAAATTATTTATACTAAAAAAAGAAAGCTCGTCGATTAGGACGAACTTCTGTGTTTTATGGAAGTATTTGCTTTGATTGCTTTACAAGTGTATCTATGACTTCATAAATTCTGTTTCTATCTTCAGGAGCAAGTTTTTCAAGCTTCTCATTCAGCATAGAGTTCTTGACTGTATATCCCGTTTCGAGGACATCAGTAAGAACCATATCCGATGATACACCTAAAGCATTTACTATCTTTATGAAAGTTTCGAGTGACGGAATTTTCTCTCCACGCTCAACCATACCAATATAATTTGTTGTCAAATCTGTTTTCTCAGCCAAATCTTCTTGGCGTAATTTCCTCGCAAGTCGGAACTTTCTTATATTCTTGCCGATTGTATCGAGCTTCATCACATCACCTCCCTTAGTGTGTTTCTATAACTAATAGTATAGGTTAAGTCGATTTCAAATCACACGCACCCAAAGGAAGTTAAACCAACTATTAGTGATGATTCCCAACTATTTTTATGTTATACTACAAAAGTAGTAATTCACGATTGTTAATGGCGAAAGACAAATCACAACCCAAGAGCCAAGTTAAACAATCTCCATAGAAGAAACTTAGGGGTAAAAAGGAATGGACGAACAAAAGATAATATTCAGTAATCGGTTTGAAAAAGAGAAATTTGAGGATTACAAAACAGATTTGGGAACTGGCAACACAATCACTCCTGACTTTACGGAAGCTGATGATTTTTTGAAATTCATACAGAAGAACCGCAGAAGTGTTCCAAGTAAAGAACGAATTGCTGATAAGGACAAATTCATCAAGACCGTTTACGAGTTATCCAACAGCTTTGAAATTGACGCTGACCTGATAGAATTTGCCGAGGGATATATCGCCAACATCTATGTAGATTATGCCTGCTACACTGGATATATCAAGAAGCTGTTAGCAATTCTTTTTATCCTTGCCGATGATATTTCCTTTTTAGACGGCAGTAAAGAAAATGCCGATATGCTTTTCAGCTTCACTTATCACACACACCATATTTTCCTGAATAACAGAGAAACAACCGATTTCTCATAATGTACCCGATGGCTACTCAACCGAGCAGCCATCTTTTCGATTTTCCAGACACCGTCTGGAATTTTTAATATGCCGGAATACCGTATCCATAGATATTGCTGCTTCCGACTGCGTACTGTCTTTGCTTGCAGGCGTCGCCTGAGTTACCCTCTACGGTATAAACTGTGCCATTCTCACACTTCTCTACGATACCAACGTGGTCTGTTGTACCGTCGCCTTCCCAATCAAAGAAGATAATATCTCCTGCCTTTGGTTCATAAGTGCGGTCTTGCCATTTTCCATTTGACTTAAACCAGTTTGCACCGTCCACACAACCTGCAAATTTCGGAACAAGTCCGCTTTCAATATATCCGCATTGGTCAGCACACCAAGATACGAAGCAAGCACACCATTCCACTCGACTGTTAAAGCCATACCAGCTCCAATAAGGTTGTCCGCCCTGATTGCCTAGCTGTGTCAAGGCAACCTCAACAATCGCCTGATTACCTCCGGCAGTAAAGGCTCGCCCATACGGATAGTACCTCAGAACGTGAGCGACATACTGCGTATCTCCATAACTGCTCCACCCAAGTCTGGAAGCCTGCATTGTCGAAAATTCTACTGCATTGGCATAGGAATATCCACCGTAATTTGTTTTTGCCCAAGAAATATACCCATTACCGAAGTTGTAGCCTTGCAAGGCAAGTTTGATATGCTCCATATCAATCGGGCTTTCCACCTCTGCCGAGGTAAGAGCCGCTTTCAATTCCTGAACACCACACTGGATAGAATATTCAGGGTCTTTAATTCCATTAGGTTCGTGCGGATACTTCGTATTGTAACTGCCCTCTGCTGCCTGCATTGGGTCAAGTCCTCTGCCGCCGCTTTCCTGCATCATAACCGCCTTGATAAGTTCTACATACTCAGGAATGCCATACTCTTTGGCATACTTCTGTATGATGGGTTCATAGGCTTCTACCTCTGCACTTACCGGAGTATAGGAATTACTGTCACTTCCTCCTCCAAACATTGCTACGGCAGCACCAAACAACACGACAATCATAATAATCAACACCGCTATCCAACCGCCTGCTGCGATTGCTGCTACAAGTGCTTTTGTCCCTGCAATAATCGCTTTGACTGTCGCAACAGTAGCTTTCGCTGTCGCTTTGACGGTATCTGCTGTGGCTTTCGCCGCTTTCTTTGCCGTCTGAGCCGCTTTCTGTGTTGCTTTGGCTGTTGTTTTTGCTGTTTTCTGTGCTATAATGGTAGCTTCTTTTGTGGTCTTAATAGAAGTCTTTGCCGTTTGTTCTGCGGTCTTGACCGACCTCTGAACAGTATTGGTTGCACCTTTCGATACGGTCTTGACTGTCGTATTTCCTGCCGACCTTGCAGACTGTTTAATTGTTTTCTCCGTACGCTCCAGAGTTCGGATGCTCTGTTTTCCGACAGGATTGACCGATTGTTTTTGAAGCTGCTTCTCTGCACGCTTGGTCTTGAAATTCTCAATTCCCGTTTTGGCTTTCTGATAATTCTGTCTTGTTTCACGCACACCCCATCTGCCGACTTTATCCGCACGGTATGCTGTTTCGTGAACAGTCCTATCCGTTGCCGCTTCGATTTTATCGGAAGCATATTCCTCTGCGGAATTTTCCGAAGCGTTGGTGGAATGTTCTGCCTTATCTTTCGTCATCACATAGGCTTTCTTCATTCGCTCCGTGGCAACTGCTGCCTTATTTATGGTCTTGATTGTACCTTTGCTTGTATCTCTTGTTTTTATATCAGCCATCGGTTTCCTCCTTTCTCGAAAAATAATAGAGAGTGGGGGTTAATCCACTCTCTTAGCGACAACAACAAGCCTGCCATTGTTTCTTGAATATTCACAAGTAGAAAGAGAAATCAGCTTGTCGCCATACTCTGCCGATACTCCGGTATCATACAGAGAAAGTTCCTTGCACTTAGCAACATACGCATCAAACTCTGCCGCATTTTCTGTATCCGTAAACTCATAATACTTAAAGCTGTCGGAGCTATTTGTATAAACAACCGTCTTAAAGACTGCAATCACTTCATACTGGTGTCTGTCCGTCAGTGTATCAAAAGTAATAACCTTATGTTCTTCCCAAAAGCTCTTGTTTCTGTACTTCATCAGTCCCGTAAACATAGAACCGTCATTCATGTGGTGTCCGTATATAATGATGTTGTCTGAAGGTTTCTGCACATCGCAATTTTCCTGCACATACGGGCAGCCATAAGCGGAATAGGTCTTATCAAACTTGTGCTTCAGGTAGAAGTTCGGCTCATTTACAGACTGTACGACCGGATAATTGATATTGGTATCCTCAACCTTTATCCACCCCACCATATCCTCATTCTGCCGATAGAGTTCAAGATATTCTGCAAGATAGTCCTTATCTTCCGAAAACGTCACACCCTCATTTTCCTTTGGCGGCTCGTCCTTCACAATCTCCGCAAGGTTATCATAGACTTCACTCTGCTTGGCAGAGTCAATGTGATTGCGGATAATAAAGAAGGTGCTTACAGACAACACTACTGTAAGCACCACCGCAATACTGATATAGATTTTTCTGCTCATTTTCTCTTACCTTTCCATATCGTTTCTCTTAGGCGGGGTCAAATCCCTGCAATACTCCGGATACCTCAACTTGATACCCTCCATAAAATACGGAGCATATCCGCAACAGAACAGTTCCTCCGGTGTATAGAGGTTTTCCCTGCCTTCTTCCGTAAATCCATTCCAGAGATTAAAGGCAAGGTGGCAGACCTTGACTGTGCCACTTGTCTGCCAACCGCCGTGCATACCTTCCGGTATGATGCAGTCCCTCTTGAAATCAAACATCTTTCCGATGTTCATTCTCGTTTCTTCTGAAATACCCATCACATAGAAAAATGCTCTGTGATAGCAGTCGTTGACTTTGCACTTATCCAGATTTTCCAATACAAAATCTCTGTGTGCAGCATTGCGAAATTGAATTTTAGACATTGTAAATCCCTCCTTACGCTTCGCCTGGCTTGGTCGTCATCAGTTTATAAAGTTTCGTGTTCTTAGGAAATTTGTTTGCAAACGGTACAAGCGAACTTCCCACCTTGATAAGTCCGTGTCCTGCTTCCACATTCGTGATATAGGACATCTGGAGGTCGGAAATATTCAGGAGTTTTGCAAGCTCAAGCCTGTCTGTGGAAGCCTGATTCAGCATAATAATGAACTCTGAGTTTGCAAGCATTGTTCTTGCTGTGTGACTCTGCAAAAGGTCATCGACGTTCTGGGTAATTCCGCTTGCGTATGCAGAGTATTTCCTCACACGCTTCCACAAGGTAAAGAGGAAATTTGCAGAGTATTCGTGCTGGAACAGAAGATAAATCTCATCAATAAAGATAAAGGTATTCTTACCCTTTGCACGGTTCTGTGTGATACGATTCAGGATAGAGTCAAGGACAACAAGCATACCAATCGGCATAAGCTGTTTACCCAAATCAAGAATGTCATAGCAGATAAGGCGATTGTTAGTATCCACATTCGTCTGCTTTGCAAAGGTGTTCAGAGAACCATGTGTAAAAAGCTCAATAGCAAGTGCCAGTTCCTTTGCTTCCGGTTCGTCCTGCTGCAAAAGTTCTGCCCTGAAATCCTGCAAGGTTGGGATATGCCCTTGATAATCATTCTGCTGATAACTGCGGTACACGCTTGCCGTACAACGGTCAATGATAGACTTCTGCTTTGCTCCGAGATTTGTTCCACCGATAAGCTGTTCACAAAGGGACATAATGAACTCAGATTTCAAAATGACAGGGTTTGCACCATCGCCGTAATCTTTATTCATATCCATTGCATTGATATGATTATCGGAAGTAGCAGAAATATTGATTACTTCTCCGCCCATCGCATTGACAAGTCGTGAATACTCTCGTTCAGGGTCGATGATGATAACATCTGCGTCCGAAGAAAGAACCAGATTGATGATTTCTCCCTTTGCTGCAAATGACTTACCGCCACCGGATACACCGAGAATAAAGGAATTACCATTCAAAAGCTGCTTACGGTCTGCGATAATCATATTTTTGCTGATAACATTCTGACCGTAATAGATACCGTTTTCGTGGAAAATATCCTGCACCCTGAATGGGATAAATACCGAAAGACTCTCTGTTGTAAGTGTTCTGAACGCATCAATCTTTCTTGTTCCAAACGGCATTACCGTGTTGAGTCCATCTACCTGCTGAAATCTCAGTGTTGCGAACTGGCAAAGATGTTTTCTTGCCGTGGTAAGCAATGCTTCCGTATCATTCTCAAGCTGTTCCTTGCTGTCTGCCGTAATAACCATTGTGATAACAGCGAACATCATTCTCTGGTCACGGGTCGTAAGGTCATCGAGGAACTCTTTCATTTCTTTCTTCTGTTGCTCCATATCATACGGAACGGTTGCAGAGAAGTTATTATTGGCATTCTGCCTACGCTGCCAGTTCGTGATATTGGTTTCCACACCAAGCAGACGGTTCTCTGCTTCCTTTACTGCTTCATCAGTCGGAACGGGAACAATATCAATGGACATCATCAGATTTCTGTTCATATCCGTAAGTTCCGCTACCATACTGTCCTTGATATAGGACGCATATTCACGAAGAAAAAGGACTCTTCCATAACGGTTTCCCATCTTGAAATAGTCCTTTTCAAATTCCATTGTGTCAGGGCAGATATAATCCTTGAAATCGTGTCCCTTTTTTCTTGTTTCCTTAATATCAAAGTGGAAAGAGCTTTCCTCTCCCACACGATAAAAGTCGTGGAAAATACGAAGTCTTTCGTCTGTTTCCAGTTCCACACACTTACTTCCAAGCCTGCCGAAGTGAGCAATCAAATCTGCACCGACACGGGCAAAATATGTTCTTGCGTCCTCCACGCTCTTTTTGTTGATGGAAATGGTAATATACTTATCCTGAACAATGGAGTTTGCCCCCGTTGCCTTATCAAGAAGCATTTTATTGTATTCCTCTCGATACTCGTCCAGATTATCTCCGGTTGTCGGAATAAGGATTGTCTGTTCAAAATCCAGTCTGTTGAGCCGACGGTTATTGATTGTGATTTTTGTCGTTGCACCACTGTCAAGGGAGTTCAGAAGTTCAGAATATTCAAGGAACATCGCTTCCTTATCCTCACGACTTGCCACTGCATAGTTAATGTCCGTAAAGCGGTAGGTCTTTGAATATTTATCCTTTCCCACTTTGAAAATGCCATCATCAAAGATAGCTGCTACGGGAATCACGTCCTGCACACCTTTCGGTACAACAAATTTTTCTTTATCCTGCTTAAACAAATTTGTAAGAGTCTTAATCATTTGACTTCAATACCTCCTTCTGCTTCTGTTCAATGCTTGGCTTCATCAGTTCGTAATAAACATTGGTGGAGTGAAATACCAGTTTCTTCGGCATTAAAAACTCCGACTTTATCCACGCATAGATTGCTTTCTCTGCGGTCATACCGTTGTACTTCACAAAGCCAAGTGCCGCAAACGGGGCAGCACCCAAAATACACACCCACGATACGGTTTCCGTGCCAACATACGGTCTAAGCAAGAAATACAGTCCTACCGCAACGCCACAAGCGAGAACAGAAAAAATGAACTGTCTGAGCGACAATCCAAAAAACATTGACTCTGTATAATTTCTGATTTCTCGGTTAATTTTTACTTCCATATCTGTTTCCTTTCCTGCGATTTCGGTCTTTCTCCCTCACGCATTTATCATTCAAGCAAAAGACTTTGCCTTTTCGTTTACCGCCATAGTAAACACATTTCTTACAATCTCTTTGGTTCATCTCAAAATCTCTCCTTAAAGTCCCATCATCTCTCGGATAATACGGTCAGACATTTTCACTGCACCGACAAGAACGAGCATATTAAATACCAGTTCCCCGATATATGCCCAAACCTGCGTAACTGCTGCTGCGTCAGGATTCACTACTGGCGGCGATGAAGCAAATACAGAGAAAATAATACAAGCAAGTACAATGACTGCCCCTTCAAGCAGAACTGCACAATAGCTCTTGATAAAACTCTTGCCGACATTCTGTGTCGGTTCTCCTGCAAATGTGGAAAGCGGTATCGGTGCAAGTGCTGTGTACATATACAACTTGAAAAATCTTCCGTACACCGTCATTATCAGAATAAACGACAGCACCGTGATAAATAATCCTCCGATAAGCGTTACCGCCCACAATGGAATACTCTCGAAAAATCCGCAATCCTCTATGGTCGTTACCATCTCTGCGGGTAAGGTCGTCTGTTCCGGAGTTCCAAATCCGGCAGCATTCATAATGGTTGAAATCGTACCCTGCACGATATTAAATAGTGCAAGCATAAGTTCCATTCCGTATGTGATAACACCTTTCGCCAGTGCAAAACGGACAAATAGTTTTAAAGCGTGTTCCGGTTTCTTCACATCTGTAAAACTTCCGCAGGTCTTTACCATACCTATCACAAAAAACAATACAAGCAATGCAAGTCCGATAGCCTGAACCGCACCATTGATGTCAACGATAACCTTCCAGATATTCCCGCCCTTAAAGTTCTGCGGTGTAGTTGTGATGAGCGTCCATATTTCCGACAGTTTTTCATTCCAAGTTTCAAGGGCATTTTCAAGATTTTGAACTACCCAGTTATCACTCATTCAAAGCACCTCCTTACAATTAAGGGGTGTACCTTAACTTGGCACACCCCTCGATAACTGTGTAACTCTTATCTTAGCCTGTGATAAGAGTAAGGATTTCTTTCGCAAAAGTGATAATGACACCACCCGCAAGAGTCAGGAAACCATTGGCTCTCTGAGAAGGGTCGTGAGATTTGAGTGAAAGACCGACCTGCACGATACCAAAGCCAAGCAAAATCATACCGATGGCACGGATAAGTCCGAAGATAAAGTCGGACAGATTGTTGACTACGGTAAGCGGGTCATTTGCTGCAAATGCAGTGGTTGTCATTCCAAGTGCCAACGCACCGACAATGACCATTGTGCAATAAGCACGGAAGCCTTTCTTAACCTTTCCGGTCATAGGCAGTTTCTTTGTTTCCTGAGTATCAGTTGCTTTTTTCTTAAAAATAGTCATAGTTGAATACCTCCAAAATTTAATTCGTTTGATTGTTTATGAACAGAGCTTCCATCTCCTCATCGGAAAGAAGTTCCCAGTTCGTTTCTTCCATTTCCTTTTCAGGAAGTGTTGCAGGGTCAATGTCCCAAATAGCAATCGAAGCAATATCTTTTGTGACTTCTCCGTGCATATAAGGACTTGCCTTTCCGTCTGTGGTAAGTGCCACATTCGGGTGTTTCATAATGTCATATTTGAAATCCATAATGGGTCTTTCCCCACGGATAAATAAAATAGCGTACTGATTATCAAGCATACGCACCTCATCAGGGGTAAGTAACTCTCTGCCGCTAATCTGATAATTGGTGGAATAGTTACCGCTTCTTCCGGTACTCTTTCCGAACGTATTAGTATCTATGGTTTCCTTACCCAACAGCTCCGACACATATTTATGGGTTGACTGCTCATTTCCACCGAGGTAAAGAAATTCATCGCAGTTACCCACAATGCTCTCCCACTGTTTTTCAAACAAGGCTTTAAGCTGTGCCAAGTTCTGTAAGATGATACTTACCGATACCCCACGGGAACGCATAACCGACAGTATCTTGTCGAAATCGTCCGGCAGTGAAACATTGGCAAATTCGTCCATCATAAAATGAACGGGCATCGGCAGACAACCGCCGTGGATATGGTCGGCTGCATAAAACAACTGCTGAAAGAGCTGTGTGTAAAGAATGGATACCAAGAAGTTGAAACTGGAGTCGTTATCCGGTATCAGTGCAAACAGTGCCACTTTTTTCTCTCCGAGTGACTGCAAATCCAGTTCATCAGCAGAAGTAAGAGCAGCAAGACTTTCCAAGTTAAACTTTTCAAGCCTTGCTGCAAGGGTTATCTGTATGGATTTTAATGTTTTGGAAGAACCGGAATGATAAGAGTGGTAATACTTCAAAGCAATGTGGTCAGGATTATCTATCATCAAATCCGAAAACAGATTGTCAAGCGGAGAAGGACTTGGGTCGTCCTCGTCCTCAATCGCCCCGGCTCTTAACATTTCCATTACCATTGCAAAATTCTGTTCTTCTGGCGGTGCTTCATAGTGCAGATAAAATACAAGTGCAAGCAGAAGCATTGACGCTGCCGTATCCCAAAACGGGTCATTGCTCTGTGAACCTTTCGGAGTGGTACTCTTGAAAAGATTTGTCACAAGTTTCTGCACATCATTGTCATTCTGCAAATAGACAAACGGATTGTAACAATGGCTTTTCTCCATTGAAATCAAATCAAGCACACGCACTTCGTAACCCTTCTTCTCAAGAAGATGTCCCGTATCTCGCAGGATTTCCCCTTTCGGGTCTAATATCACATAACTGTTTCTGGCAGCGTTCATAATATTAGGCTTTGCATAAAATCTTGTCTTACCTGCACCGGAGCCGCCGCACACAAGCGTATTCAGATTTCGTCTGTGCTTCTTGGCATTAAGCCCAATGCACACATTCTGAGTCATCAGCTTATTTTCTGACAGCGGCTTTTGTCGGTATTTCTTATCAATGGCTCTGACATTGCCCCATTTGGCAGAACCGTGTTCCTCTCGCCTGCGGTAATTCTTTCTTGTCGAAAAGTAAATCCCGATACCCATTCCATAGCACAAAAGCAAAATGAGGACAGTTTTCAGACTGTCCTCACATAATTTTATGGAAAATGGATTATCAAAGAGTGTCGCAAGATTGGCTGCTATCTCCGGCAACCCTCCGCTTATGGAAGGTGCAATCAGAAGTGCCAGCCATATGACCGGAACGATACCGACAATGGATAAAATAATGGCAGTCTGCCTGTCATTATCTCGCTTCATCTGAGCGTTTCCTTTCAATTACTTTGAACTTTTTCAATGGGGCATTTCCGACTTTTACAAGCAGGTCGTCTACTGCATCTGCGGACTTGCCTTCCTCCATCAACTTTGTTTTCTCATCGTTTAAGGAGCGAATGACAACACCGTGTTCGTAATCGTCCAAAGCAATGTGGTAGAGTTTTTCTTTTTCCATATCTGCCCTCCATTATCTCTCATAGTCCTTTGAACGCTCCTGCTTCTTGCGGAACATTTCATCAGAGATATGACTGTGAATTTCTGCCATTGCATTTCGGGTCTTGGAAAGCTCCGCACGGATTTCTTTCGGCTCTTTGGAAGCCAGTCCCTCCGGAATGCGGTTAATTGCAAAATTCTGTGTATCTACTCCATACTTCTTGCAAAGCATATATCCGATACACACTGCCTGAAAGCCCATATCCCTGCGGCTGTAACTTTCGCTGTTAATGGAAAGCTGTGCGTGTCCAAGTTCCTGAGCGACACACTGAGCAACTGCTACGCTGTCGCCCACATTACGCTTCACATACAAGGTCTGCTTTTCATTATTATAGAAAGCTGCCATATTCGGATACGGAAGTTCATCGGTTGACGCAACCTCCACTGGAGATACATCAAGCATTGTCGTGATAAGTGCTTTCGGGTCACGGTTTGCTGATACCGCCGGAGCTTTTCTTCCATTTGTCTGCGTAACATCAAATACCTTTTTGACATTGTAGGAAATACCCGGAGAGCCATCTGCTCTTGTATATTCCACTGGTTCAAGAATAGAAATACTCTTTGCCCCTTTGGTAATCTTCACATTGTCCTTACCCCAATCATCAAAATCTTTAAGCTGTGTTGCCTGCGGATACTGACTGTAAATAAGGAGAGCATTTGCTGCGGAATATCTGTCCATTCGACTCTGCGTATCAAGAAAGCTCTTGAACTTCTCAGGGTCACTCACAATCTCACGGGCAGCGTCATCAATCATCTGATAGACCTTTTCTTTTTCTGCTCGCTTCTTTTCCGCATACTCCTCTTTGGATAATCTTGGCTGATTACCGCCAGCCTTTGCGGGTTTGAAATCATTTGTCATAGTGAATTACCTCTCTTTTGTTTTGGGTTTCTTCTTCGGCTGACGGTGTACTGTCTGACCGTTTTTCTGCTGCGGCTTCTTGCCGTCTTTCTTAACCTCCGGCTCTTTACGCTCTGCTTCTTTTTGCTGTTTTGCCTGTGCCTTGTAACGGTCAAGTTTCTCTTTGACCGATGGCTTTTCCACTGGCTTTGCAACACCCTTATCAGATTGCGTTTCTACCGGCTCTGAGTTTTGCCTTGACAGAGGGCTTTTGTCTGTTTTGGCGACTGAGGGGTTTGCGTTTGCTCGCTCCTCTTTCTGCATCGGATTTCTGACCGCTTCTTCCATAATGATTTCACTCTTGGATTTGGTCGGCTTTTCTTTCTCAACCGCTTCACGGTCTGCGATAGCTTTCTCTGCTTCACTGACAATCGAAGCCTTATCCACCTTGCCAAGTTCAAATCTTTCAACGATACGCTGAATTTTAGAAGCGTCCTCTGCTCTTGCGATAATATCTACCGGAGCATTCTCTCCCTTTGTGTTCTTATCTCTGAGGACACAATAAAGAACGCCATAGCGTTTTGCCTGTTCGGTAAACTTCTTCAAATCCTTTTGCGGAATGGAAAAGACTTTCAGCTCCTTGCCTGACTTAATCATATTGGTAAGCCTTGCTTTGCCCTTCGTCTTTTGCTCCTGCTTCAGAACCGATACCAAAAGCAATGCGATATTCTTCGCCGCCGAACCGCTTAATCTTGCAGCAACTTCAAATCCTTCAAGCGAAAGCCTAACGACCTGCTCTGCTGCGTCACCACCGTTGTTCATAGCGTGATTTCTCCTTTCTCTGCTGTTTTTGTTCCTCTGTTTCGATATGCTCAAGGTTTTCTTCCATAACCTTTGACCTCTCCGCAATATCCTCGCAGAGTTTTACTTCCCGTCGGAGTTTTTTCAATTCTCCATTGATAGAAGCGATTTCATCTTTTGCCGCCTGAAACTGACCATCATCAATATTTGTTCTTATCTTTTTTCGGAGATGTGTTCTTCCGGCAATCAGATTTTTCATCTGCTCCTCTAAGGAAGTCTTATATGAAAAAAGCTGTTCGTCCGTGGAAATATTTTCTCGTCCGAGCAGCCTTACTTCATCAGTAATCTTATCGAGCTTCATCAAATCATCTTTCAAGAGATAATGAAGCCTTGCGTTATTCTGTTTCTTATACTTTGGCAGATAACCGAGTCTATAACAGTAATACAGATACAGCCCATAAAGTCCGCCTTTCTTTTTCAGCTTCTGCCCTCTGGTCTGCATACGGTACTGTCTTGGTTTATAAGTTGCCCTCTGGAACGGCTCAATCTCTGCCCATCTGTTACGATTTTCTTTGATACGCTCTACAATCCGGTCATTGGTATAATCTGCTCCGAGATTTTTCAGTCGTATCGGCTTATCGTATCCCTTTGGAATGACCGTCCAGTATTTTCGGCTTGGACTCAGGTTATAGGCATATCCCATTTCCTTGAGTGCAAACTGAAATTCTTTCAGGGTCTTGCTGTGGTCGATAGCATAATCAATCGCTTCTTTTGCAACCGAGTAGCGTGTCGGCATACCTGCCTTTTCTTTCATCGTCAGATAATCCGACTGCTTACTGCGGTTCGGATTCGGGTCATAGTAAAGTCCATACTTCTCACAAATCCTGTCTGCAACTTTTCGGAATTTGAACCACGCTTTTTCCTCTCCCCACAAATGTTTGCCATCGACAAAAGAAATAGAATTGATGACAAAATGACAGTGCAGGTGCTTTGTGTTCAGGTGGGTTGTCACAACGACCTGAAATCTTTTGCCCCACACTTCATTTGCAAATTCCATTCCGATTTTCTGTGCCATCTCAGGAGATATGTCTGTTTCCTTGAAGCTCAAATATCCGTGATAGGCTTGGATACCGTCTGTCTTTTGGTACTGTTCCTTAACCGTTATGAACTGGTCACGGGCAATCAACACATTACAGTTGATACCCTCAACATAAAATTCTCGCTCTGTTTTTTCTTCGTCCTTTGCATAAGCAATGACATCTGCAAGAGCCTGATACTGTTCCGGCGAAAACTCCCTTTTGATTTGGGCAGAAGTCTTTTCGGGATTGGTCGCATAGTCAATGACCTGACCGAGCCTTTCTGTTACCGACCACAACTTTGTTACTGCCATTTCATTTCGCTC
Organism: Mediterraneibacter flintii; assembly: GCF_055387595.1. Lineage (NCBI taxonomy): Bacteria > Bacillati > Bacillota > Clostridia > Lachnospirales > Lachnospiraceae > Mediterraneibacter > Mediterraneibacter flintii. The sequence continues at coordinate 832,087 of NZ_AP031405.1, read as the reverse complement.
TGATTTGGACGAAGATACGTCCTCTCAATCTCTGACTGGAACTTATTCCACTTCGCAGCTTCATTCTTCAGCATAGGTGCGTCAATGAAACCGAGTGTATTTGCTTTGGCAGCAAGCTGATTGATGTTATTACCGATAGAGGAAAGTTCCCTCATCACATCATAGAAACGGTCATCGGGTTTCTCTTTCGGTTCGTAACCTCTGATAAGTAAACGGATAAGTCCGGCTTCGGAAAGACAAGCCTTCTTTGCCTTTGCTGCCAAGTCCTGTGCTTCCTTGCGGTTAAAGCGAACAATCTTCTGAATGTTTCTCTTTCTCATAATCAGTATCTTCCTTTCTCTGCATTCTGCAATCTTTGTTAATCTGGAATAAGCACATCATCGTAACGCCAAGACAACTGCCGAGCAGTGTTCCGGCGGCGATAAGTAATAACTCTCTCAAATCAAGTTCTCCTTTCTCACGGGGTATTAGGGGCAACCCCTAACGAGCCTTTTACCGTTTGGGAAACTGTGTTTATCCAAATGGTCTGCTCGCTAAGAATAAACATCTCCTCCGGGTTGCCCCGTTCTCAGGCTGCTATCTCTCATAATCCTTTGATTTCGGCTTAAAAGGTTCAGCCACGATATTGCCGCCCACTTCCTTAGAAAAGCGTTCAGGATACTTGAACTGTTCCTTATACTTCTTCATCATATCGTCCGGCAAGCTCTGAAAGCTCTCACTCTCAGGCGGTGCATAACAGATAAAGAATTTGCCACAGATAATATCTACCATTTCTTTCTTATCATTGTCCTGCACATAAACTGCACGGTTAAGCGGAAGCCCTCTTACCTTTCCTTCCTCATTACAGATGATTGCAACGTCATCGTCATAGGGCATATATTCCTCAATATCCCCGCCGACAACCTCCTGCATTGCTTCCAGACTGTCGTCGATTACAATTTCCTTCGGGTACTTTTCCGGTTCTACCAAGAGAACTTTAATCTTTGTATCATTCATCGTTCTTCATTCCTTTCGTGTGTTTTTTTATTGTAAATTCCCATCCGCATACAAAGAAAATCGTTGAAGTCCTTACCTGCTTTTGGTGGTTCATCAACGATTTCATAATTATCCGGCAGAATGGTTTTTAAGGTCTGTGCTGCCTTTCTACCCGCTATATCATTGTCAAAATGGATACGGATTTTCCTGACAGATGGATTACTGCCAAGATACTTTTCCAGTGCAATCGGCACTTTACTGTCCTCAATTTTCTTTGCCGGAGAATACACCCCGGACAACGAAACAAAGCTCATTTCCTTCCAATCCTGCCCGTTCAGCTTCGCAAGCGTGGCATAGGATAACAAGTCAATGGCACACTCAAAGAGGTGTACTTCCTCCAAGTTTTCCTTACCAAGCCGAAAAGAATAATCTTTTTTACTGCCACTGCAATCGCCCATAATCCTACGCTTATTCGTGGAACGGTAGGCTGCATATTTCGGTTCTTTCTTCTCGTCATAGCCTACAAATACAACATTGTGATACGGCAGACTCTCAAAGATAAGGTCATTAGAGATACAGTAATTGATGATTTCAAAATCTATTCCTCTCCCGAAAAGATACTCTGTAATCACTCTGTTGGAAGCACATTTTTCAGGGAGAAGAAGCGGTTTATTTTCCTCTTTTGGCTGTGGCTTTTCATAGACCGGAGCCTGAATCGCCGTGTGTCCGATAATGGTTTCCACCGCTTCAAGGAAGCTGTAACCTTTGACCTTAATCAGATAATCCAAAGCACTCCTGCCACCGATACCTCTCGACCACCATATCCATTTCCCGTTTGAAATCTTCAAACTGTCGTGGGTTCTGGTGCAATAGGTGTTACCTGAATACTTAACCAGCTCATACGGTTCATAATTTTTCAGGTAGGTTAATAAGTCCATCTGTTTCGCCTGAACGATTAACTCAGGTGCGATAAAAGGCATATCGACCACCGCCTTTCTGTTTATCTCTCATACGATTTCTCCTTTCTGCCGCCGACTGCTTCGCCCTCATCAGGCTCTCCGCCGACAATCTCATTTTCCTTTTTATCCATATTGAGCAGGATATTCAGCTCATCAAGTCGGGCAGTTTTTGCCCTCAATTCTTCCTCTTTAGCAAACGGCTTTTCGATTTCCTGCTTCGCCGTTTCAAACTGCTTTTCTGTATTTTCAAGACTGTTTTTCGTATCAGCAAGTGTTTCTTCAAAGCGTTCAATGCCATTATCTATTCTCACGATATTACCGTGAGCGTCATCGCCAAGCGGTACATCTCTGCTCGTTTCGCCTTTCAATTTCACAACATAATTACGCTGCACCGTATCAAAATACAGTTCCATTTGAAAGCCACGGTACTCGCCAAGTGGTATCGCATCGGGACTGTTCATTGACTTGCAGGCATTGATGATTGCCTGACCTGCTTCGGCTTTTTCGGAATAAGAAACACCCGATACCATCATTCCAAGCGGCTGCTCGTCTATCGGTTTCGGGTGTAATTTTGCTGTTTCAACATCTTTTGTAAGTCCCTCTACACGGGATTTCAAGTAAGCAATCTGTTGTGGGTAGAACTTGATGACCTTATCCTCCAGTCCGTATTTCTCCGATAAGAAATTGGATTTTAACATCTTCAGCTTCTGTACCTGAATGTCTAAGTCCATCTTTTCTTTGATATACGGATTGCCTGTTGCAAGCATTTTTATTTCTGCATAGGACAATGCGGTTTCATCAATATCCTCTGCCGACCTGACCGGAGATTTGCTCGTCATAATCTGACTTGCGAACTTCTGCTTACCTTCCACAAGCTGATAGAGGTATGCGTCAAAGGTCTGCTCTGTTACATAGCGGTAAATATCTACCTGTGGATTTTCATTGCCCTGACGGACAATTCTACCGGAACGCTGCTCCAAATCTGAAGGTCGCCACGGACAATCCACGTCGTGAAGTGCGATAAGTTTATCCTGCACATTCGTTCCTGCTCCCATCTTCTGAGTAGAGCCAAGAAGCACTCTGACCTCTCCCTTACGGGTCTTTTGGAACAGTTCTTTTTTCTTCATATCCGTGTCGGCTTCGTGTATGAACTTCACTTCGCTTTCAGGAATACCTCTCTCAATCAGCTTCTTCCTGATGTCGTTATAGACGGAAAATGTTCCGTCATTCTTCGGAGTGGACAAGTCGCAGAACACAAGCTGTGCCGATTTCTTGTCGGCGTTTTCTTCCCATATCCGATAGATGTTATCGACGCAGGCATTGATTTTACTGCCCTCAAAATCAGGCAGCATATCGTTGAGCATACGCTGGTCAAGAGCCAGTTTTCTTCCGTCATTCGTGATTTTCAGCATATTATCTACGCTTGCGTCCACACCGCCGCCACGCACCTGCTCGGCTCTCTCTGCAAGAGAAGCAACCATTTCTTTCTGCATTTCTGACGGCTTTACTGCAATGTTATGGTACTTTGCTTCCGGTACTGGCAGGTTCAACATATCTGCCGTTTTAATGTCCGCAATCTCCTTGAACATCGCCATAAGTTCAGGCAGGTTATAGAATTTTGCGAACCTTGTCTTTGCTCTGTATCCCGTTCCTTCGGGTGTAAGTTCCACTGCCGTAATGGTTTCTCCGAAAGTGGAAGCCCAAGCGTCGAAGTGCTGTAAACCATTTTTCACAAGCGTGTTGTACTGTAAATATCGCTGTATCGTGTAGAGTTCATAAGGTAGGAAACGCCACGCCATACTTCCTTTCGTCCGTGGTCTTGGCGTAACCCCCTCCAGAACCGTGCTTACACCTCTCGATGTACACGGCTCGCCATCTTTCATAGTTTAAGTGATTTTGTCTTTGCTTCTTCGTAGCATTTCGGGCAGAGAGCCAATGACTTCCGCCTTTTCAGTAACATCAGTTCATCAAATTCATTATCAGCGTTCAAATCTTTTAAGCGCTTTACATGGTGCATATACACTTTCACGGGGTTTGCTCCGCACATCTCGCATTGTCCGCTTTTTAAACGTCCTGCAAGACTATTCGGTTTTATCTGCCCTCTGTATTTCGGCATAATGTCTACAAATTCAGGTGCGATATTGTTATTACGCCTAAATCCTTCATTGTAAAACTCACACCGCTTTGTTCCACTCTTGGTTTTGTAATCTGCGCCAAAGTCGCCCTTTACGCTACGGTATTTCTTATACATCTTCATAACAGAAGAATTATATTTTGCCGCCAACGTCTTTAAACAGCTTCCACGCATGATAGAATGAAATTTCCCCAGATTGCATACATTGATTGCTAACCTGTAATAATTGTACAATCCTCTGATTTCAGAATTATATTTACTGATGATTGCCACATCGTCTAATGGCATAAGCGCCCCTCTGTGGAGTGGCTTCCAAATCTCTTTGCCGTTTTCGTCTTTTTTGATTTTAAACGCACCGTATTCGTGCAGTTTCGCAATCCATTTTTCTTTCGGCATATATAACTGCACTTTTCCATACCACACCCGTTGCAGACCTTTTTTCGTCCGCTTTGTGTCCTGACTTCTTGATATTCTTATGTCGTATCCAAGATACCGCACCTTTTCAGAGGAATGGGTAACGTGAGTTTTCTCCTCCGACATTGTGAGATTTAGCTTGTCTTTTAGAAATATCTTTACCTGTTCCTTGATATTTTCAGCATCCTGCTTTGAACCTGTTATTGAAATCAGGAAATCGTCAGCGTAACGGTTGTATTGAAGTCTTTTGTAATTCTCATCCATCTCGTCTAAATGTGGTGTGGACAACATCACTTTCCTTGCTTCTTTAAATGCTGCTAGGTTTGCTTCTGTGCGCTCTATTTCCAGATTTTTCTGCGCTTTCCGATAAGCCCAGCGTACCTTATCATGGTCTTTGTGGACTTTACGGCTTCTTGTATCGCCTTTGTCAAAACTCTTTTTCATCCTTGCCATGAACTCATCAAGTTCATTCAGATAGATGTTGGCAAGTATCGGACTGACACCGGAGCCTTGTGGACTGCCGGAGTACGTTTCATGGTATGTCCACTGTTCCATATATCCTGCCCTTAGAAACTTCCACATCAGCGATATGAACGCTTCATCTTTTATGCGCTTTCTCAAAAGCTGTATTGTGATATGGTGGTCGAAGCTGTCAAAACAAGCCTTAATGTCTCCTTCGATTATCCACTTTGCACCAGTGAACAGCGTTACGATTTCTTTTAACGCTGTGTGGCAACTTCTTTTCGGTCTGAAACCATGTGAATTATCAGAGAATGTCGGCTCATAGATTGCTTCAAGTATCATACGGACAACTTCCTGTAACAGTTTATCGTCCGTTGACGGAATCCCCAATGGGCGCTTTTTACTGCTGTTTTTCTTCGCAATATAAACACGCCTTGCAGGGTTCGGCTGGTATGAGTGGTCTCTCAGCTTCTGAATGAGCTTTTCAATGCGCTCCATGCTCATACCGTCAAGAGTGAATCCGTCTGCACCTGCCGTCATGCTCCCCTGAGAGGTCGCAATATTCTGGTATGCAAGCAGATAGAACTCTGGGTTGTACAGGTTACGGTATAATCTCTCGTACCTGTACTCTTTGTTTTTTGCTTTTTCACTTAAACTTTTCAATACATTTTCGGGACTTCTCATAATGCCTCACGCACCTTTCCTTATTATTTGTATTGAAGAAAGACTGTCTCCCTTCGCCATGTGGACGGCTTTCCCGTCCTCGGACTACTACGGAGACTCTGTTGCCATAGTAAATATTCAGAGTCACTTTTCTCATAGCACTCATAGCCGATTTTCGGCATTTTACCTTAGGCAATCCCCGTTTAGAACTGTAATAACATAAGCCTGTTATGATTTCGGATGTGACGTTCGTCGTTTTCCATTATCCTATGGCTGATTTACTCTGGGTATCTTGTGGATACGCATGGCCGACTCATATCCACCAGAGTACATGCGAGTATAACTTCCTTACGCATGGAGCAACATTTTGCCCAATCTCCGACTGTCATTCAGGCAGTTTAGCTTTCATCCTTATTCATAACTTTTCGCCACTACCACGCAAACACTTTGGAAGTTTCCGTGTTTCGTGCCCTCCGACATGCTACACTCCCCATCGGGTTTCCCCTTTTGGATAAGTCGGGTGACGATAGGGTGCGGATTATTCCGCTTTGATACCTTGCCCTATTACTTGCTCAAGGTAAGATTATTACAGCCCCTTACGGGCGCACCACCATACTGTTAGAGATAGGTGTACCCGTTGCAAACACTGTTCCTCGTCCTCCGGTAATCTCATCAAGGTAACGACACTTCATAAAGAGGTCGGAAGATTTCTGTGCTTCCGTCTGTGCGATACCGCCCACATTACGCATTTTAGTATAGAGATAAAGGTTCTTATAGTAGTGGCTCTCGTCAACAAAAAGCCTGTCTACACCAAGTTCCTCAAAGGTTACAACATCATCTTTCTTCGTCTGGTCATTGAGTTTATCCAATTTCTGCTTAATGGATTTTTTTGACTTTTCAAGCTGTTTGACTGAGAAGTTTTCCCCTCGGTTTCGCTTGAGTTCCGCAATTCCTTCGGTTATTTCCTCAAGCTGCTGTTCTAAGATTACCCTCTGTCTTTCAATGGACATCGGAATTTTCTCAAACTGTGAATGACCGATAATGACTGCATCATAATCTCCGGTTGCAATCCTGCCGCAGAACTTTTTACGGTTCTTGGTTTCAAAATCTTTCTTTGTTGCAACAAGGATATTCGCCGCCGGATAGAGTTGCAGATACTCCGCCGCCCATTGTTCGGTCAAGTGATTTGGTACAACAAACAGTGACTTATTACAAAGTCCAAGCCTTTTTGACTCCTGTGCTGCCGCTACCATTTCAAAAGTTTTTCCTGCTCCGACTGCGTGTGCAAGAAGCGTATTTCCTCCATAAAGGATATGGGCAACCGCATTTTTCTGATGTTCCCTGAGTTCAATTTCAGGATTCATACCATTAAAAATAATATGGCTTCCGTCATACTCACGGGGTCTGACGCTGTTGAACTTCTCATTATAGAACTTGCAAAGTCTTTCCCTTCGTTCAGGGTCAGACCATATCCAGTCCTGAAATTCCTGCTTAATCATTTCCTGCTTTGACTGAGCAATCGCTGTTTCCTTTTTATTCAGGACAGCCTTTTTCTTTCCCTCATCATCTTCGATATAATCAAAGATACGCACATCTTTTAAGTTCAGCGTTTCTTCGATAATCTTATAGGCATTGATACGGGAAGTTCCGTAAGTGTTATATGCCTTAACATTTCCTTTGTCGTAAGATTTGCCCTCAATGTTCCACTCACTCGTAAAAGGAGAGAAGTGAACTTTGATATTCCACTGTGCATAGCGTGGTGTTTCAAGCAAATGAAAGATAAAATCCTGCACATCGTCCGGCGGCAGCCAAGTTGCACCAAGTCGTACGGAAATTTCACTTGCAGTCAGGTCTTTCGGCTGCACCTTTTGAAGTGCTTCCACATTGACCTTATAATCTTCCGGATAGAGTTCTGCCGAGTTCTTTGCAATCCTCAGCTTCTCCCTGACATTACCCGAAAGGTATTCATCAGCCATCAGATACTTCGGTTCGTAAGAATTTCCATACTCATAAAGCGGATTCAAGAAGATAACACCCTTCAAATCCTCAAAGATTTCATTCTCCGATTTGCTGGAAAGCTCCATCATATAGTCCATATCAATCGTGGCTTTTTCTCCAAGAGATACCGCCAATGCTTCGCTTGCCGTATCAACAGAAGTAACCGGGGTATGCGGCTTGATTGTTCTCTTGGAAAACATATCAGCCTTACGCTCCAGTTCTCCGTCCTCTCCGATTATCTCCAATGCGGAAAGCAAAGAGAACGAACTGTCCTGCGAAAAAGCAGAAGTATTTGCACGGCTGTTAATGAGTCCGTACTTACCGGAAAAGGTATCGTAAAGTCTGTTTAATCGCTCCTGCTCTGCTTTGATTTCGCTGTCAGGGTAATCTTCTGTCTGCAATTCAATCAGCGTTCTGACAGAATTTCTAATGGCAATCATACCCTTAATTCGGTTCTCTGCGGTTGCCGACACCTCCACCGGAGTCATACGGGAATTTTCACGATAGTAGATTTTATCGTCCACCACCGTATAGGAAAAGTTTCTCACTGTCGGGTCTGCCGGAATAGAATTATCTTCCTCCTCCAGTTCTTCCTCGGCTTCATATTCCGTGATTTCCCCGTGAATGTTTGCTACCGCTTCATCAAGCTGTGCTGCAAGGTCTGCATTTTCATACGGCACACAAGTTGCTTCCATACCGAAACGCCCTGATACCATTTTCATTTCTCCAAGTATCATTTCTGGGTGCTGCACAAAATAAGAGTTCATCTTAATTCCGTTCTCATCGGTATCAAGATGAACCCAATCCGGCTCAATATCTATCAATCTGTCACGCTTTTGCAGGATAAGAATATCCGAAACGACTTCCGTTCCTGCATTACCCTTAAAGGTATTATTCGGCAATCGGATTGCTCCAAGAAGCTCTGCTCTCTGTGCAATATACTTTCGTACTGCCGAGTTTTCCTTATCCATTGTGCCTTTGCTCGTTACAAGAGCCATCACACCGCCGGGTCTTAACTTATCAAGAGACTTGGCAAAAAAGTAATCGTGTATCAGAAACTTATGCTTGTCATACCTTTTATCCGATACCTTAAAATCTCCAAAAGGTACATTTCCAACCACTCCATCAAAGAAGCTGTCCGGCAGATTTGTTTCTTCAAATCCTTGTGCCGCAATGGTTGTTTTCTGGTAAAGCTGCTGTGCAATCCCTGCGGAAATCGTATCAAGTTCCACACCGTAAATCTTACTGTCCTGCATTGCGTCCGGCAGCATACCAATGAAATTACCGATACCGCAGGACGGCTCTAATAAGTTTCCTTCCTTAAAGCCCATCTGCTCCATTGCCTTATAAATGGCTGTGATAACTTCGGGCGGCGTGTAGAACGCAGTCAATGTGCTTTCTCTTGCCGAAGCATATTCCTCCGGTGTTAACACCGAAGAAAGTTCCAGATACTCCGTTGCCCACGCTGAATTATTTTCATCAAAGGCTTCTGAAAGTCCACCCCAACCAACATACTTTGATAAGATAATTTGTTCTTCAGGAGTGGCAAATCTGTTTTCTTCCTGACACTTTTTAAGAAGCTGTATCGCCATAATATTTCTGCGGAAGCGTTCCTTTTTACCTACCGTTTCAACCTCATTTTCTCTGAGATTAAAGGTATGACGGTCTGCCATAGGCACATCAGGGTGCAGGTCAAAGCCCTTGACCTTTTTCTTCTGCTCCCAAGCGGGAACTACCGGCTCAGGCTCTTTATCGTAACCGTTTCCTATGCGATACCCCTGCTTATACATTTCATCATAGCTGTCAAAACCTGACTGCGAAGCTACTATCTCTCGATAATCCTCTATCGGCATACTGCCCATATTGGTCTGAACTTCTGTGACTGAAGATTTTTCTGCTTCCGAAATAAGGCTCTGCATTGTATCCTGCGTGCAATCTGTAAAATCCGGCTTTTCTAAAAAACGGCTTTCTGCTTCCGAAAACCATTCAGTTCCGACATCGGCAAGTGTCTGATTGGCGATACTTCCAAGCCTATCAAAAAACTCATTAGATGTCTGACTGTCTTTTGCTATCTCTGTGATTTCATCAAAATTCAGTATATTTGTGACATACTGTCCTCCGGCTGCACTGTCCGGATTATAATAAATCCAAGTAACAGTTGCATTATCCTGATTGATAAAAAAAGCATCGTTATAATCGACAGTTACATTTCTTTCTTCGGTTGGTACTTCTTTTACAATCAAATGCTCATTCATTGGATTTTCACGCACTTTTTCATCAAACTCTATGTGTGAAAATTCCTTATTAAACAACGGCATATCATAGTCATAGAGCATTACTCTCTCGTCATCAATAGATAAAATTTCATACTCAGAAGCACCGATATACACCTTATCGCCAAGATGATATTCATACTCCACATCTTGCGGCATTTCTTGTTCTTCAGGCTCTTTTTCGGCTGGTACGGTGGACATCACTTCACGATTTTTAACCTGTTCTGCTACTCTTGTACGCTTCACTTCCTGCTCAGCGAGCCATTCAGGATAGTTCCACCATTCTTTTTTATTCAGGTATCTGTCATCGCTGATAAGGCGACCAATTTCCTTTGCAACCTCCGTCCAATTCATACGAATCTCTGGTGCATTTTCCTCATAACCTTTTCGGATACGGACACCTTTTGCATCGCAATCATAATTATAGTCCGAAACACCACCTGCGTATGTCCCTCCACCAGTGCCATACTCTTTCTTTAGAAAATCGGCATTTTCTTTAAGCGATAAACTCTTTTGAAGTTGCTCATAAATACGGTACTTTCCATTCGCAAAGCCGCTTCCACTCGCAAGATAATTATCTATAATTTCTTTTGGAATAGAAAAAGCAGAGGCTGTTTGTTCCTCTGCTCGTTCTTGTATAAAGGATAATTGCCCGCCCATATCCGGCAACGGTTTTATATCTTCTAAGCGAATATCACTTCCGCTTTCACGATTTCCTGTGCCGAGCTGCGAAGGGAGTTCATCAGACGAACCCATTTCATCATATCCTCCGCTTTCATCTGTTCGGTCACTCCCTCTTTCTGTGCCATCTGGCTCAGGATTGTTTCCTCCATCTTGCTGGCTCTCTGTTCCACTTCCGCCAAGTGATGTGTCAGTTCGCCCCTCGTCAGGAGATTGTAGTAAAGGACTCTGTGATGTTCCTTCAGAAACTCTCTCCTCATCTGAGCGTATCTGCCCAACGTCACTTCCGGCTGCTGTGGAAGTTTCAGGTTCGGAAGGCTGTAATCGCCCACCATCGTGTAGGTCAGTTCGTTCATTGTCCAAACTCCTTTCGTCGTTATTTTCAACCTTATTGTATTCATTTCTGTCCTGACCGACAATTATGCGATTTTGACGGTTGAGTGCAGTAATTGTTTTAGATACTTCCGTCAATCCCATTTCTGCAATATCACTGGTAGCAAATCCAAGTGCATTGAGTGTTTCCTGCGTATTGAAGTTAGTAACATCTCTGAAATCATCAAGTTCAAAATAACCGTCCGTATCAATGCCAAGCCTTGACATCATCATATATGCCACACTGTTTGCCACGACATTTTTATAAATGAAAGCCACAATATCCTCTTCCACTTCCTCGAAGGAACTGCCCTCGGTTGCATAGTAAAGGTCTTGCAGATAATCAGGGATATTATCCTCTGCCGCATTTCTTGCTGCTCCAATAATTGCTTCGGCAAGACTGCTCTTATTCTCAATCTCTCCGAAAGTGCTTTCCAATGTCTCAATCACATCAGCTTCGTATTCCTGACGCATATCCCAAATCGGGACTGTTCTTGAATATCTGCTTTCGTGAGTATCTGAAATATCAAAGTAATGTGTCAGTCTTTGCCGTGAACGGTTCTCATCAGCAAAAACAGCAATACCTCTAGCACCTCGGTTGACCCATCTGCCAAAAATTTTGTTCCACTGCTCTATCTCAAGAACCGCAGTTGCATCGGGTCGCTGTGCATATACAAGAAGCTGTTCGTCATAGCGTAACTTATAATTTCGGCAAGCCGAAGCTAAGAATGCCTGCCAGTTCTGAGGATTTGACACAACCGTTTTGCAGGTGCGGTTGTAAAGTTCAGAAATAAGGTCATATTTTCGTGCCATTACTCTTGCACCTCCTTATCGTTTCTTATCTCTGCTCCTGCATAGCAGGCTCTTTCTTCTCATTGTTACTTTTTACTGCTTCATCAGAACCTCCGCCCAAATACGAAAAGAGCTTACCGGACTTTGTATTCTTCTGAAGCTCCATAATCACACCCATATCGGGAATAGTGATATTCGGGATTTTCAGGATTGATTCCATATCAAGCTGCTGCAACTTTTTCTCCGTATCACAACCGGAGTCAAAGAGTTTATTCAGTACCTTGACCTTATTCTGAAAAGTTGCTTTGTCTTTCACGAAAATACCTCCTTAGCCAATGTTGATTACAATAGAAATACTGCCGCTCTGTTCTTCTTTCTGCGGATTGCGTGAATACTCAGGAAAAAGGGACTGTACTCTCTGCCTTGCCCTGCGTATGGTTTCAAAACAAGGAAGTCCGTACGCCCTGTAATTAAAGACAATATCCTCAAGCGGAAGTTTTCCGGCAGGAATATATCCGTATCGGTTGTAATAATGCAGAATGAGAAGCATATCATCATACCTCGACATCGGGCATTCCTTTAAGATTTCAAGCACTCGGCTCTCCACCGTTTTCTGTTGTTTCATAGTGTTCCTCCCAAAAATAAAGGGACAGAGTTTTTTACGCTCTGTCCCCGACTGGTTAATGTTCGGTTATTTCTTACTTCTTACGGTTTTTAACCTGAAGAAAGATAAAGCCGCCGACGATAACGGCGACTAATGCGATAGCAATAATTGTCTTTGCTTCCATTACTCGTTACCCTCCTTTTTCTTCTTTTTATGTGCAACAACAGAAGTTACAGCGATACCGACAGCAGAAAGTCCGGCAAGAACATACCAAAGTTTCATATTGGTATCATCTCCTGTTTTCGGAGTATCCCTTAATTCATTGTGCATTTTTACAACGGCTGTTTCATCAAGTTTGATAGTAACATTCTGGTCGGCAGGTGTGATATATGCGGCAGACGCATTGTTTGCCACTTCTGATACGGTATATTCGCCAATACGAAGTCCCTCAATCACGATTTCGCCGTTCTTATCTGTTTCAAATGTCATATCATAGCCGTTTGCTCCGGTTACTCTGAACGCAAAACCTTTAACCTTACCGTCCGAAGATGTCTTGACGATTTTCAGTGTTCCACGCATAGCTTCATTGATAAATCCAACACCCGCCTTATTCTCGACAGAATAAGTTGTTTCGTCTTTCTCAATGAAAACCGAGTATTCTCCCTTATCAAGCAGGAAGCCCTCCGGTGCTTTTGTTTCACGGACAATATATTTTCCGTAAAGTAACTCTTTCATCTCATAAATTCCGGTTTCGGTTTCTTCAAGATTTCCGATAAGTTCATCGCCATCATCAATCTTTCCGTTCTCATTGATGTCCTTATATACCTCAAAGGTTGCACCCGTAAGTTTGTTATCCGGATATTCAGCGTCCACCTTCGTGAGTCTGATATTACCGTGAACATACTCATTGACAATCTCGATTTCAACTACCTGCTCGGCTTCGCTGATATTGACTTCATACGCTTTTTCATCAAGAACAAATCCCTTTGGCTGCTCGATTTCTCTTACAATCCATTTGCCATAAGGAACTTTTGCAAAAGAAAAACTACCGTCTTTTGCAGAGGTAGTTGTCATAAGTGCAGTATCCTTTGTAAATTCTGTTTCTTCGGCTTTGAAGATACCGATAACAGCACCCTCAAGTGCTTCTCCATTCTCATCAATCTTCTTACCTGATACAGAACCATAGATAAGTTCATTCTTGATTTCTTTTCCGTCATTCACTTTGATTTCAACCGTTGCGGTATCCTGACCTGCGTATTCAAATACAACCGGATACTTCGTATCAGAGAGAATATAATGCTCATCGGTTGCAATCTCTTTGACATAGTATTTACCAAACGGAAGGTCTGACTTCATAACAGCAGTTCCATTTTCATTTACGCTGACAATCTCAATCAGTCCATCAGCTGGAATAACTGTACCGCTTGCAGATACAATATCTTCTGCGGCATAAAGACCAAAGCTGATATTTTTGATTTCTCCGTTATCGCCAATACCAAATGTCTTGTCCTTTTCAATGGCTTTTGCAAGGCTTACCTGCACTTTCTGTCTTTCGTTATAGAATGATGTGGAAGTTTCGGTAACAGAGATATTCTGACCTGCATAAGTAAGCTCAACCGTATGTGTTTCGCCACTGATTACCATTCCATCAGGTGCGGTAATTTCCTTGACCTCGTATTTTCCGAGATAAAGTTCTTTGCTCTTCACAAATCCATCGGAGCTTGTTGTGATAGTATCTACCACTTCGCCCTTTGAATAGCGGAGTGTACCGTCCGGTGTGCTAATATCTTCCGCAGCACGGACTTCATAAACTGCCCCCTCAAGTCCTGACACTTCATAAACAGGCTGATAGATAACATCACTGTCCTCAGAACCACTTACATTGACACCACTAAATACTTCTCCGGTCTTTTCAACCGTGATAGTACCTTTCTGTGCCATATTCGGCTTATTGACTTTCACAACAGTTACGCCGCCTTCCTCTGTGGAATTTTCTTCGGTAATATCAAAATATACCGGAGTATCATCAAGTACATATCCGTATGGAGCTTGTACCTCTACGATGGAATATCCCTTGCCGTAATCTAATTTCTCAGGTGTTACAAGAGAACCATTTGCGTCGGTATAGAACACATCAATCGTGGTCGGTGTCGGATAAGTAAAGGTCATTTTGACCTGATTGCCCTGTGGGTCGTAAATCTTAAATCCTGCTCCTGCATACGGAATACTCTTTCCGCTTTCTGCGTCCACCTTGACTACATTGACAAAGCTCTCAAAGTTACGGTTATTGATAAGATAACGGTAGGTCTGTGCGTTCTGTGAAATGAACACATCAAAATCGTCCATCATCTCTCTGCCTTCCCAACCGGAAGTCTGGTGTACGGTATAAATACCATACGGCATATCTTTTGTCTGACCGAAGCCATTTTCATCGCAAACGATAGTATCTCTCTCGTCTTTATTGGCTGCGTCATAGCTTCCAGCAGATTTCAGATAAATCTCAAAGGAAGCACCCTTTTCAGGAGTTTCAATCTTTGTTTCTCCATCATCAGTGTGTTTAATGATAGCCACATTGCCTTTGATTACCTGCTCGATTACATCATTGGAAGTAAGGTTGTGTTCTACCTCATAAAGTTTCGGGTCTGCACCTACTTCATGGATAGTCTTATCAAGCAAATACCCCTCTGACGGAGTAATTTCTCGGATTGTCCAGTCGGTATCACAAACATATTCTTTAGTAGTGAACTGACCGTTTTCATCAGTAACATACTTATCTACAAGCGTTTCGCCCTTATAGATACCGTAAACTGCTCCCGAAAGTTTGGCATTGCCCTGTGCTTCGCCTTTCTCAGCGTCGCTCTTTGTTACTGTTACAGTAAATTTCTTCAAAATGTTATTGAAGTTTCTTGTGGTTACTTCTTTCCACTTCACTGGTGCAGTCTGATTTTTCGGCACAACATAACGGATAGCCGTGTCTACTTCTTCAAGGGTATATGGTTCAGAACCACTGATAAGCACATCTTTGAAAGTTGCCACACCGTTTTTGTCTGTAACTGCATACTGGTCAACAGCATCATCGGAAAGAGAAGTACCGTAAAGATGGAACTTCACACCTTCAACAAGGTTATCTTCTGAGGACTTCACTACCTGAAGGTCGCCACGCTTCAATTTGTTATTGAAAGTGACCTTTGCAACCTGCCCTGCCACAACAGTAACTCTATGTGTTTCCTGCGGCTCGTACTTATCGTATGCCTGCTCGGTTACGGTATAGATACCCGGCATAAGGTTATCAATCTGGAACTTACCGCCATTAGCTGTTGTAACCGTCTGATTGATACCGTTTCCGGTAATCGTGAAGTTGATACCGTCAACCTTGCCGTCCTCACTGGTCTTTACAATCTGACAAGAACCATAGCTGACTTTCATCTTCACAAAACCGTTGATACTGTCGCTTACTTCCTGAGCATAGCTGACAACATCCTGCACACTGGAGTTCTGACCGTGTTTACCCTCTGACCATACAACCACACCTCTTCGTACTGCATTTTTCTTCGTTGCGGTAATCGTAAATTCCTTACTCGGTGCAGTATCCATAGAAACAGTAAGTTTGTTACCATTCACTGAAAAGCTCACTCCACTGATGCTTGCCTTGAAATTATATTTGGACAGCACATTATTGGAGTCTGTCAGAGTAGTTGTGTACTTGCTTCCGTTCCACTCAAGTTCTATTGTCTTTGCCGAACCGGATGATTTATTACAAAAGCTCGGTATGGTTGCATGGTTCTGTACACTCTGCACCATACTGTTGTAATAACTGAAAATCTTATTGCGGAGCGGATGCTTTGCATTGATGACATCTTTCACATTGCTGCAACCACTGGCTGCTACATGATTGAAGTTCGCATCACGCTCTCCGATAACAGTTTCCCAGATAAGAAGCTGTGTAGCATAAGCCTGTGCAATGCTGTTTGCTGCTGCTTCATTCTGTGACCTCCAAGATGTCGAGATTGTCCCACGATAGCCATACTGTAAAATACGACCAACGAAAAGACGGATTTCATCTCCGGAAATAACCCCGTTGGCTGCAAGGTTATTAAAATAATTTTCGTCATACTTATTCATTGTCTGACCGACCTTGAGCGAAATTCCCGGCTCAATACAATAAGCAACATTGCCTGAGTATGAGCCAATAGCCTTAAGATTGGTAAAATTGGAACGTCCGGTATGCCAACCATTTTTCAAGGTCAAATTGCTGTGTCCCCATACCCCATCGTAATTAGCATCGCCATCACGAGGGAAATCGACCATATAAACATCGGCTTTTTCTCCCGAAGCAGCATATGCTGTTGTCGAGCCAATGCCTGCAAAAGTGGTCACACACATAAGGGTCGCCAAGAAAAGCGACGTGACTCTTTTGAATTTTGACTTTATCATTGCGTTTCCTCCTGTAAAAATTGAAAACACACCGTATCGCTACGATGTGCCTTTATGGATTTTTTCTTACGGCAGAATTTACCTGCCGAAAAACAAATACGGATTTTTCGTTAATTTTTCATTTTACCATACACCTCCAGTCCGTTCATACTGTGCGATTGCCCCTTAGAGATAGACATATACTTTGAGATAGTTATATTCAAGTGAGATAATATATATCATTTTCGGTAGGTAGAAGTATAACTAAGGGGTTAGAGTGTGAGAAAGGGGAACTGTAAAACAGGCTATCTGCTGTCACGCTCTGCACGGTTACGCAAAAACTTGTTGTAATGCTCCAATGCCTTGCAGACAAAATCCTCCGTCTGACTGACGGGAATGTTTTTCGGGATAAGCTGTCTTACTCTGTCGCCCCTCAACACGATTTTTTCCTTTTGGTTCGGCTTTTCCTCAGACATAACAGCGTGGATTGCTTCTGTTGTAAGGTTGCCCTCGTTGAATAACTTTCGCATACGGATTGTCTGGTCGTGTGACGGGGTAGCGTCATTCAGGTCGATTTCGTCAACCACATCACGCTGGCAATCTTCGTCAAGATAGGAAAGTTCTACGGCAGGACGCATTTTAATACGCCCCTCGTCAACAAATTCAAGCAATTCAGGAACAAGGTTTGTCAGGCGAATATACCTGCGTATTTGTTCACGACTTTCCCCTACTTCTTCTCCAATACGAGAAACCGAAAGGGCATCTTTACCTGCCAACTTCTCCACCAGTGGTGTAGAAGTTAAATCTGTTCTTTGTCCCTGCCTTTTCATTGCTTCCAAACGCATTTTATAGGCAAAGGCTTTTTCACTCGGCAATATCTCTGACCTCTGGAAATTACTTTCAACCATTAAAATGGTCGCTTCATCTCTGTTCAGGTCTACAATCTCACTTCTCAGGGTTTCAAATCCTGCCAGTTCACAAGCTCGCTTTCGTCTGTGTCCTGAAACAAGTTCGTATCTGCCGTCCTCTTTCTGCCTTACCGTTGCCGGAGTAATAACTCCTCTTTCCTTGACACTCTCCACAAGCTGCATCATATCTTCATCGTCCCTGACCTTAAACGGGTGGTCGGGGAAATCATCAATCAGCTCTAACGGAATATCTCGGATTTTTGAAAGCTGTTCTTCATCTCTCTGTGCCTGCGTGGTAAATAAATCATCGAGCTTCGTGAGAGTGAAGTCGCTCTTTCTTCCTGCCATCGGCTAACACCTCCTTTGTAAATTCAGCGTATGC
Source organism: Mediterraneibacter flintii (assembly GCF_055387595.1). NCBI lineage: Bacteria > Bacillati > Bacillota > Clostridia > Lachnospirales > Lachnospiraceae > Mediterraneibacter > Mediterraneibacter flintii. The sequence goes on along the minus strand of NZ_AP031405.1, from coordinate 814,057 downwards.
CTTAGACACTGTGCTGTTTGGCTCATAAGCATAAATGCTTTTACCTTTGGAAGAAGTTTCAGCGGCTTTTACGGCAATCGGGATTTGTGTTCGATACATCCTTATCTGATTACCGAAGTTTGCCCTGAGTGCTTCCACCGTACTCTTTGCAAGGTTTGTTCGGCTATCCACCAAAGTAAGCAGCATACCGTCTATCTTAATATCCGGATTGATATACTTCTTTACTTTTGAAATGGTCTGCACAAGCTGTGTCATACCCTTTGCAGGCAAATACTGAGCCTGAACCGGAATGATAACACTGTCTGCCGCCGATAAAGCATTGAGAGTAACCATACCAAGTGAAGGCATACAGTCTATAATTACATAATCATATCTGTTCTTCACTTGACTCAGATAATTCTTGAGTGTAGTTTCTCTGCTCATTGCGTTTACAAGGTTAAATTCCATTGCTGAAAGCTCAAGGTTTGCCGGAACAAGGTCAACACCTTCTTCGTGGTGCAGGATACCAACCATAGGGTCTGTCATCGTTTCATTGATTACATCTGTGAGTTTCGTTGCAAGCGTGATACCCAAACCGTCTGTATCCTGCCAACCAAGACAAGTCGTTAAATCGCCCTGCGGGTCTGCGTCTATGAGCAATACTTTCTTGCCCTGCATTGCAAGCCCGACTCCAAGATTAACGGTTGTGGTGGTTTTTCCGACTCCGCCTTTCTGGTTACATACGGAAATCGTTTTGCAGTTTGACACTTCTTTTTGCCCTCCTTTCTGAAAATTCATAGCCACCGCATTATGGCTATGTACCTGACCGACTCATTTCCTAATCGGTCATAGCAATATTTGTTCTCAACACCCCTTGCCAAGCAAAATGCTTATGGGAAATCACTAAGGAACAGACTGCTTATCTGTATCATAGGGTTCTAACCTCTGCCGGGTACTCCGCCAGCTCCGTAGAGAAGTATCATTATCATTCTGACTGTCATCGCCATATCAGGGGCAACCTGATACTCATAGCCGGAGTTCTCGCTATTCTGAAATACAGAAATCACGGCGTACCTACTAAAGTGGCTATCATCAGAAATAAAGTCTTAGTGAATGACTTATTCAATTTTTCAAGCGAAAAGGCTTCCGTTTTTTGCTATCCGGAATGAACCCCTTCACTCATTTGGACAAAGGGGTATGAAATGCACACCCAAAATCGACGCTTTTCCGAAAATTTTTTTAAAAAAATTTTTTAAATAAAAAAAGCCGCCTGCTCCGGTTAGGAAACAGACGGCAAAACACGTTCTAAATGTATTCAATTTTCAATTTCTTTTTCTTTGCTTCAAGCACTTTACATAGAACATCATCTACTGCGTCGGTGTATCGTCCCTGAGCTGCTAAATTGTTCTTCAGTGCAATGAGTAATTGTATCACTTGGCTTCGTTCTTCTTCATTTAAGTATAGATGATAAGTTTTCTCTCTCATTGGCTGTCCCTCCATCTTTCAAATGTATTCTTGATTATCTCCACATCTTCCTCGGTATCAGAAGAAATAAATATATGTACGCTCTGAAAAGCTTTCTTTAAATTATTGGCATAATCCAGTTCTGTGCCTTTCATCGGCAGCTTAATCAGCCTTATCCCTCGTTGCTTACACATATATGCTTTCATTATTTCTATATTCTCATCGGCACTTCCTGACTCAATAGCCAACTTTTCTGAAGGTATGTATGTTTCAAGCGGAACTCCAAGCAATCGGTCAGAGCCAAGTTCTGCTTTCAAGCCTTTCTTATTAGAATAATAGCTGACAGCCAAAGTAGGAAACAATGACAAATACTCCTGCTCACAAATTCGACAGCCTTTATTCAATATCGTTCTTTCATTTATCTTCATACTCCACGAATGACCGTGCCTGCATTTCCACCACGCTCTCTTTGCTGAAGTTCGTGATACCTCTGTAGGTTTCAGTTTATTCTGTTCATAATCCCATTCGCTAAGAAGCTGACTGTCCGTTGTCGCCAAATCATTATATCCGGCAAGGACTTCTCTCTCTGCACAAACGGGGCATACCGTACCTTTCACACGGGCATTGATAACAGATTTCCACTCGTTACCGCATTTACCGCATCTCCACCAGACATTTTTCCTCGACTTTGCATTTACTTCATCAGGCTTCAATGGCAAGTTCTTCTCCGACCACTCCGAAGCAATTTCAGAGTGTGTTGTCTGCAAATCGTTAAACCCTTTCAGGAATATGTACCCACTGCAATACGGGCATTTGCTCCCACCGGAACGGGTAGAAATAAGGGTGTTCCACTCTTTGCCGCAATCCTTACACTTCCACCAAACCTTACGATTGGCAAAGACCGTAACCTGAGTTGGAAGTAACGGATAATTTCTGTCCGACCACTCGGCTGCTATATCCGGCAGAAGTGTTGCAAGGTCATTAAATCCTGCCAACACTTTGTTATGGGAGCAATACGGGCAACCAGTTTTATTTATTGTCCTGCTCTTAACCGCAGCTTCCCACTCGTGTCCTTTCTCACATCTCCAAATCACTTTCTTATGAGAACCAATAGAAACCTCTGTCGGTTTTATCCTATTCTTTTTCGACCACTGTTTTACCAGTAATGGCTCTAATGTCGTCAAATCGTTAATACCTGCAATCACTCTCGCACCGGAACATATCGGGCATTTTTCTCCATTAGAACGAGCCTTAACGCTTGCCTGCCATTCATGACCGCAAGCACCTCTCCACCATACTTTTTTATTTGAACCGAAAGTAATGTCATCAGGCGTAAGCGTTAAATTCTTTTCCGACCACTCCGAAACAAGCTCCGGGTGTACTTCTGCTAAACTGTTATTCATAGCCAAACCTCAACCTCCTTGTGCTTAGAGTATATGAAGTTTTAGCTTTATCTTGTAGTTTGCGAATATCCATATAAATAGAAAAAGCCCTTTGAGAAAAGGATTTTCTCCTCTCTCAAAGGGCAAGTTCAAAACTGGATTTATCGTGTGCATTACATAAATAAAAATTCAATTTTACTCTGCATTATCACAATATATCTCTATTGCATCTGCTACAAATATTGCTGTACCTTCTCCACCATATGCATCAATATTTGTTGTAAAATCTCCACCTCCTGAATACATTTTTCCTAATCCACGCAAAATCTTATTTGTACAAGTATATAAGTTTTGGGTAATATAATCCTGTAATCTTCTTACAAGATTCTGTGCATCATCAGATGCTGGATTCATATTCTTCATCTCTCCGGCTTCTTTAAAAAAAAGCATAAATCTATCTGCTAAGATTTTCTCATCTTCTTCAGTTCGATTCTTTTGCTTTTCTTCCATCTCCTTATATTCTGGTGTATTACCGTATAATTCCTTTGCCTGTCTGCTATATTCATCTAATTTACTTCTATCAAAAGCCTTAAAATCCATGTGTTTCACTCCTAACAATTTTATTCCAAGAGCAAAGTTCATTAAGTTCTCAATATGTTCCTTTTTAAGCTTAAGCAGCTCTATTTGTTGTTCTAAAGCTTTGCTTCTGTCAAAATCAGGACTATTAACAATCATCTTAATGTCTTTAAGAGGAAACTCCAATTCTCGAAACAGCAAAATATGTTGAAGGCGTTCCAAATCTGCATCGTCATACAATCTGTAACCCGCATCGGTGTATCCCGTCGGATGTAAAAGACCAATCTTGTCATAATATTGTAGAGTGCGTATACTCACTCCGGCAAGCTTACTCACTTCATTTACTGTCATCATCATCATTTCCTCCTCTCTCGATAAATATACTTTAAACCATTACGCAACGTAGGAGTCAACAGTTTTTTCAAAAAATATTTTATACAAATTCCCGATTTGTATTTCTGTTTGTTTTAAAAATGGGCAATCCCGATTGGAATTGCCCACTCATTGCACTAATTATGCGATTTTTTCTTGCTTGCACCGATTTCTGCATCAATTGATGTAAGTTTGATGTAAATCGCTGTTTTTTCAGTTTTTTATCAAATGAAGTACGTCCCGTCTATTTGGTGAAACGGTACATCTTTACATCATCTTAATAGAGCTTTGCACCTGCCGGAATTCTGTCATCTACCATCAGAAGATGAAGCTTTTCTTCGCCTTCTTCTTCATGAATAGCACTGAGGAGCATACCGCAAGAGTCAATGCCCATCATCGCTCTCGGTGGAAGATTTGTGATAGCAATAAGAGTCTTTCCAACCAGTTCTTCCGGCTCATAAAAGCTATGAATACCGCTTAAAATGGTTCTGTCTGTGCCTGTTCCGTCATCAAGAGTAAACTGTAACAGTTTCTTTGACTTCGGTACTGCAACACACTCTTTAACCTTTACTGCACGGAAATCTGACTTGCTGAATGTATCAAAATCAACAAATTCCTCAAATAAAGGCTCTACCTTTACCTTAGAAAAATCAATCTTTTCAGACTCAGTTTTTACATTTTTTTCAGGTGCTTCAGAAGCTGTATTATTTACATCATTTTTCTTATTTACACCATCTAAGGACTTCATTGTCGGGAATAAAAGCACATCTCTTATTGCCGCGGAATCTGTCATCAGCATACACATTCTGTCAATTCCGAATCCGATTCCTCCGGTAGGCGGCATGCCGATTTCCAGTGCATTTAAGAAGTCTTCATCTGTTGTATTTGCTTCTTCGTCTCCCTGCGCCAGCAGTTCTTCCTGCGCCTTAAAGCGCGCTCTCTGATCGATCGGATCGTTTAACTCAGAATAAGCGTTTGCCATCTCCCACCCATTCATAAAGAATTCAAAACGTTCCACATACTCTGGATTCTCTGGTTTCTTCTTTGTAAGCGGTGAAATTTCAATCGGATGATCCATTACAAATGTCGGCTGAATCAAATGCTCCTCTGCAAATTCTTCAAAGAATAGTGAAAGTATATCGCCCTTTTTATGGCGTTCTTCAAATTCAACATGATGTTCCTGTGCAAGTGCTCTTGCCTGGTCTAACGTCTCTACCTCGTTCCAGTCCACACCCGCGTATTTCTTTACTGCATCTACCATTGTAATTCTCTCAAACGGTTTTCCTAAATCCATCTCTACACCGTTGTAGACAATCGTAGTTGTTCCGAGCACCTCCTGTGCCACATGGCGGTACAGATTTTCTGTCAAATCCATCATACCGTTATAATCTGTATATGCCTGGTACAGCTCCATCAAAGTAAATTCTGGATTATGTCTTGTATCCAATCCCTCATTCCGGAACACTCTGCCGATCTCATAGACTCTTTCCAGGCCGCCGACGATCAAGCGTTTTAAATACAGCTCCAGGGAAATACGCAGTTTAAAGTCTTCATCCAGCGCATTAAAGTGAGTCTCAAAGGGCCTTGCTGCTGCTCCTCCCGCATTGCTGACCAGCATAGGTGTTTCTACTTCCATAAATCCTTCTTTGTCCAGATAACGGCGTATAGCGCTTAGAATCTTGGAGCGCTTGATAAATGTATCCTTCACATCTGGATTCATGATCAAATCCACATATCTCTGACGATAACGGACATCCGTATTCGTCAGCCCATGGAACTTCTCCGGCAATATCTGAAGACTTTTGGTGAGCAGTGTAACAGAGGACGCGTGAATCGATATTTCTCCTGTTTTTGTCTTAAATACTTCGCCTACAATGCCAATCACGTCGCCTACATCCATTTTTTTGAACTCTTTGTAATTCTCTTCTCCCACACTGTCTCTTGCAACATAGGACTGGATGTTTCCCTTTAAATCCTGAAGATTACAGAAAGATGCTTTTCCCATCACACGTTTGGACATCATGCGTCCGGCGATAGAAACTTGTTTTCCTTCCAACTCGTCATACTTATCTTTAATCTCCTGACTGTGGATTGTCTGCTTATATTTTGTGATAGCAAACGGATCTTTTCCATTTGCCTGAAGCTCAGCTAACTTCTCACGGCGCACCTTTCTTAACTGGTTCAAATCTGGTTCCTGTACATTATTCTGCTGTTTGGACACTGCTTTTCTCCTTTCTTTATATGCCAATTCAGCCCCCTGTAAAAGGAGGCTGGATTCGAAAAACTATTTACATGGAACGGCTGATATCTAGCACTTTATACTGAATGATTCCTGCCTGTGTCTCTACGTCCACTGTCTCTCCGACTCTCTTGCCTAACAGCGCCTGTCCAACCGGAGATTCATTGGAAATCTTCCCTTCCAGGCTGTTTGCTTCCGTAGAACCGACAATCTTAAATTCCATCTCTTCATCATACGTAATATCGAATACTTTTACCTTGCACCCTACATTAATCTTGTCAAAGTCAACTTCGTCCTCAACGACGACCTCTGCGTTTTTCAGAATGCCTTCCAGCTCTTCAATCCTCGCCTCGATGTCCCTTTGTTCATCCTTCGCAGCATCATATTCCGCATTCTCAGACAAGTCTCCCTGCTCTCTCGCCTCTTTGATTTTCTGTGCAACTTCTTTTCGTTTGACTACTTTCAGAGTCTCAAGCTCATCCTCCAGAGCTTTCAGTCCCGCATACGTAAGCAGTCTTTTCTTTGCCTCTGCCATTGTTACCTTTGCTCCCTTTCTTTCCAGTATTTTTGTTATATGTTATAATAAAATTTTCTCTCCTGCGCTTACTTGTCAGAAGAGGCTGTCATTCTTTTCAATTATATTTCACAATTTCAATATTATAACCAATCCCTATAATGATGTCAAGAGATTTACCAACTCTTCATAGGACTCTACTTTATTAATCTTCTCACGCAGCCTGGCTGCGCCATGCAACCCCTTCGTGTACCATGCCACATGCTTTCTCATCTCCCGGATTCCGGTATAGTCCCCTTTATATTGGATCTGAAGCGCCGCATGTCTTAGCATTGTCTCCTTTACCTCGTTTACATTCGGGCGGGGAGGAATCTCTCCCGTTTTTTCATAGGCGGTTAATTCTGAAAAAATCCAGGGATTTCCCTGTGCGCCTCTGGCAACCATCACTGCGTCACAGCCGGTAACTTGCTGCATACTAACCGCCTTCTCCGCGGATGTGACGTCTCCATTTCCAATTACGGGAATGCGCACCGCTTCCTTCACCTTCCGTATGATTTCCCAGTCCGCCTTTCCGCTGTAATACTGCTCTCTTGTCCTTCCGTGGACTGCCACCGCTGAAGCGCCGGCCTCTTCTATAATCTTGGCAATCTCGACTGCATTGACATGTGCCTCGTCAAATCCTTTTCTTATCTTCACTGTGACTGGTTTTTCAATCGCCTTCACTGTCGCACTGACAAGCTCGTACACCCGCTTTGGCTCTTTCATCAAGGCAGAGCCTTCTCCATTTTTCACTACCTTGGGCACCGGACATCCCATATTAATATCCAGAATAGAAAAAGGGCGTTCTTCAATCCGCTTTGCCATCTCACTGACGATCTTTGGATCGGAGCCGAATAATTGCAGAGAAACCGGAGTTTCATTCGGGTGAATGGTCAGAAGGCTTTCTGTATTCTTATTATTATATAATATTCCTTTTGCACTGATCATCTCCATACACAAAAGACCCGCGCCCTTTTCTTTGCAGAGCAAGCGAAATGGCAGGTCTGTCACGCCTGCCATCGGTCCTAGTATATAACAGTTGTCAAGCTTTACATTTCCGATTGTGAACTGTTTCATCTCTATTATCCCATTATTTCTTATTTTTATTATAAATCAGCCTCAACCCATTGAGCGTCAACTGCGGATCATAGGCGTCAATGCTGTCTGTCGATTCTGCAATAATTTTCCCCAGACCTCCGGTAGCAATCACTGTAAGCGACTCATACGGCGCCTCTTCCTTTATCCTCTGTATAATGTACTCCGTCTGTCCGATTGCCCCATATATAAGCCCTGCCTGCATACTGCTGATCGTCTCTTTCGCCAGTATCGATCTCGGCTTTTTGATTTCCACCGCCGGAAGCATCGCAGTACCGCCCCACAGAGAACGTCCCGCTGTCTCAATGCCCGGCGCTGTAATGCCTGCCTCAAATGTTCCCTCCGGCCCGATCAAGTCATAGGTCGTTGCAGTACCAAAGTCCACTACTATGACTGCGCCTTTGGCAATCTCATATCCTGCCACCGCGTCCACGATCCGGTCTGGACCGATTTCCTTCGGATTCTCCGTTACGATACGAATCCCCGTCTTAATACCAGCCGATACAACAAGTGGCTTTACTTCCAGATATTTAATGATTCCGTTTGTCAGAGAATGCATAATATCCGGCACTACAGATGCGATTATTACCGCGTGGATGTCCTTTGGCGATATATTCCTGTGTTCCAGTATCCCACAGATTGTAAATCCATATTCATCTGATGTCCGCGCCTGTTTCGTCGTCATGCGAAACGTCCCGATCAGAACCTCACCGGCAAATACGCCCATTGTAATATTGGTATTCCCTACATCAATCGTCAGCAGCATTTTCTTCCTCCTTGAACTCTTCACCTAGATAAAAAATCTTAAAAAATAGTTCTAATGATTCGAACAGCTCTACTTTTGTCTGCTGCAGCTCTTTTATTTTCAGCACACTGCCAATCTCATCAAATGTAAAATCGTTCTCCTCATGGTCTACTTTCAATTCCAGATTCCCATCCTCATCAAATACGAGCAGAAGAATTCCTCCCACGTCCTCTGTGTACAGCACACACATAATTTGAAGCTCCTGCTTGATTTCCTCCGGCAGAGCGTCAAACTCTGGATTCAAATAAAATTTCTGTTCATAAGCGCTCGCTGCGCACAATACAATTTCTTCCTCCATCTGTTTTCCTTCCCGCATGCCTTCTCTTTTTTTCCTTATACATACCCATAGACTCCTCTGACAGACACCTCTCCGGCATATATGACCTCCTGCGTGCCATCTTGTCTGCGCACCAAAAGCTCTCCTGACGGATTGATGCCCAGGGCATACGCCTTGTATGTTTCCTTTACTCCCAGAATCTGTACTTCCCGATTCCGGTTTACAAGCAGCTTGTTATATTCTTCCTGGAGCAAAGATAAGTCCTTCGTCTCCATAAATTTTGCATAGCACACCTCATAAAAGCGCATAATTTCTACAATCACAGGCGCCCGCTTCACCATGCTGCCGGTTTCCAGAAAAAGGGAGGTAGCCATATCTTTGATCTCTTCTGGAAACTGCTCGATATTGACATTAATTCCAATTCCCGTCACAACATAATTGATATAGTCAATCTCCGTACTCATCTCTGTCAGAATACCTACCAGCTTTTTGCCATTTACCACAATATCATTGGGCCATTTAATCTGAATCTCCAGTCCTGTACAGCTTTTCAGTGCTTCCGCCACAGCACACGCCGCCACCAGTGTCAGCATAGGTGCCTTTACCGGAGGAATATCTGGCTTTAAAAGCAAGGACATATAAATACTTCTTCCCGGTGAAGAAACCCAGCCACGACCGCGTCTGCCCTTTCCGGCGCTCTGCATATCCGCCACAGCCAGTGTCCCATGTGGCGCTCCTTCTTCTCCCAAGAGTTTTGCCCGTATATTCGTAGAATCTGTCTCTGCATAATAGGCAATATTCTGTCCTGCCCATTCTGTGCGAATCAGACTTTTCAGTTCTTCTTCTGTCATCACATCTGGACTGTCAATGATCCGGTATCCACGGTTCCTGACCGCCTCCACTTGATACCCTTCTTCTTTTAATTGTCCAATCACCTTCCACACTGCGGTTCTAGAAACTCCAAATTTCTCACAGAGCTGCTGTCCTGACACATAGCTGCCATTCTCCCGCAGCATTTTTAAAATTTCCGCTTTCACAAGTTCTCACCCTGGTTTTGCAATCTTCTTATTTCTTACAATGTAGCCATCATCACTGCCTTGATGGTGTGCATACGATTTTCCGCTTCATCAAACACTTTTGATTTTTCCGACTCAAATACCTCGTCCGTCACTTCCATATCCTGAATACCGAAGCGTTCTCCCATTTCTTTTCCGATTTTTGTCTTTAAGTCGTGGAAGGCAGGCAAGCAGTGCAGGAAAATCGCTTCCTCCTTTGCATTTTCCATGACTTCCATCGTGACTTTGTACGGCGCCAATTCACGAATACGTTCTTCCCATACTTCATCCGGCTCTCCCATGGACACCCAGACATCCGTATAGATCACATCCGCCTCCCTTGTCCCAGCTTGCACATCCTCTGTCAAGGTAATGGTAGCTCCACTTTCCTTTGCATATCCTCTGCACAGGTTTACCAACTCCTCATTCGGGAAATATTTTTTTGTCGTACATGCCACAAAGTGCATCCCCATCTTCGCACAGGCGATCATAAGAGAATTACCCATATTAAATCTGGCATCTCCCATATAAACCAGCTTTATTCCTTTTAATGTTCCGAAATTCTCACGGATTGTAAGAAGATCTGCCAGCATTTGTGTAGGATGGTACTCATTCGTCAGTCCGTTCCACACCGGAACTCCTGCATATTTTGCCAATTCCTCCACAATCTCCTGACCGAATCCGCGGTATTCAATCCCGTCGTACATCCGTCCGAGCACACGCGCCGTATCTTCGATACTCTCTTTTTTCCCAATCTGAGAACCTGACGGATCCAGGTAGGTTGTCCCCATTCCCATATCATGCGCCGCCACTTCAAAAGCGCAGCGGGTTCTCGTACTAGTCTTTTCAAAAATCAGCGCGATATTCTTTCCTTTATAGTGATCGACCGGAATTCCGTTTTTCTTTTTCTCTTTTACATCAGCCGCCAGATCCAGCAGATATGTGATTTCCTCCGGTGTAAAGTCCTTCAGTGTCAAAAAATTTCTTCCTTTTAAATTCATCTTTTTGTCCTCTCCTATATCTATAAATACATGTGTAAAACGCGGCAGATTCACTTTATCCGCCAGCGCTTCATATCTCTCTTTTACAATCTCGCCCAGCGTATCTACCGTATAAATCTGATATTTTGGCACACGCAGCAGCTTCGCGCTCGCCTCCAGCATAGCCAGATACAGCTCTTTGTCTGTAAATCCAATCGGCAGCTTCAACACAAATGCCATTTCCGCCTTTTCTCTGTCTGAAATGCTGCTCATTTTTTCATTATACCATATTTCTTCATGGTTCTGTTCCAGATAATATATAAATCCTTCCAGACCGTACAGCATCCTTTTGGCGTCATAATATCCTATCTTTAAATTCTGCCGGCTCCTTCTTCCATCAAATTCTATAATGCTTCCTAAGCGTACCCTCGGCCCGATCTCATAGACCTCGCTGTCCTTTGGCATTTTCACCCTGGGCACTCTTCCCGGCCCGTAGATCCGGATTTCAATAATATCCGTATATCCTCTTTTTACAAGAGAATGCAGCGGCACATTGTTGACGACTCCGCCGTCGATATACCGCTTGCCATGCAGCTTTTCGTTCTTGAAGCCAAGCAGATAGGCGCTTGCCAATAAGAAATCCTCCAGCATGCCTTCTGGTATATCTTCTATGCTCAAATCCAGCTCTTTCATATCTGTGAGAGAAAAGGTCAGCAGGCAGAACTCTTTTCCAGAACTCCGTATCTTCTCCTCATCCACCATCTCGTGAATCAGACGGCGAAGCGGGGTAATGTCCACACCGCCTTCTGAAAGTGTACTCCACACCTCTGAGATGACATCCCCGATCTTCCGTTTTCCGGCGAAGAGTTCCTCCATCCATCTGTCATCCACATCCATTACTTTCGAGAAGGTCATCTCACTCCATATTTTTTCTGCGTTTTCTATATCATCCATACAGATAAGCGCACCGTTTAACGCCCCTACAGAAGTGCCTGCCACCGCATTGATTTTCACTCCGGCTTCTTTCAACGCCTTCCATGCTCCGATCTGATAGGCCCCGCGTGCTCCCCCGCCGTCTAAAACAATCCCGTACTCCTTTGTCAAATCCAATAATGGCTCCATAACCTCACCTCTGTTGGTAGTATACTATATATCTGTATAAAAATACAATCAAAACACCTCTATTTCTTCTTCCTTCCACACTGCCGGCAGATGAGAAATTCCAGATAATCCACTGTCTTTTCCGCTGTCTCCTTTAACCAGATTCTCCCATTTTCCTTTGGATTGATACTATAATTATAAATGGCGCCCCTGCAAAACTCTAATATTTCCCATGTGAGCTTTGCACAATCACAACTTGAATCCATGGCCTGAATCTGCTTTTTTAAGAGTTGGAACACCTCCCGTTCCTCACTGAAAAAATAATCGTCAAAATAAGAAAGATGGCACATATATATGTGTCTGGTAAACGAGATGTTATCAAAATCAACCATATCATACAAATGATAAACAATATCATATATATTTTTCCTTGCATCTTCTGACAATTTCAGATTATGAAACACCTGATCAGCCGACCGGTATATATTTAAAATACATTCTTCTTTACATGAAAAGTATAAATAAAACGTCCCTATGGAAATATTAGCATCTTTACATATTTCCCTGATCGTTATTTTATCGAGAGATTTTTTCTGTACGAGCTTCTCGATGGAAACTAAAATCTGCTCTTTTGTAGATTGTGCTTTAAGCATGTGCAAAGGGTTTGGCATTTTATATGATCCCTCTTTCTTTTTAAAGTATTTTTAATATACATGAATCTGTGTGAAAAGTCAAAAATCGCTTGAAGGAACGCTTCTTTTATGTTATTATGAACATGTTCAGTGAACGCGTTCACACCAAACCTAAAACATATCATATACCCTGATCAAGTATATGGTTTATTAAGGAGAAAGTAAGTATGAATGAAGCATTAAAGCCTTTATTTAATCCAATGCAAATTGGAAAGCTCCAGATAAAAAACAAATTCTTCATGGCTCCTATGGGAACATTAGCAGAAAATGACGAACAGGGCTGTTACACAGACCGAGGCGTAGAATATTTCGTTCGCAGAGCCAAAGGCGGGGTGGGGCTGATCATTACCGGCGCAAACTGGGTTGAAAATGATGTTGAACCACATGCAAAATGCCTGTTTCCCTGTCCTACAACAATGCCGGACAAATACACCAAAAAGGCAAAAGAAATGACAGATAAATGTCATGCCTTTGGAGCTAAAATATTTCTTCAACTCACAGCAGGTACAGGACGTTCTACTCTTCCAGGAAATGCAGAAGATTATGTTGCTCCCAGCCAGATCAGCAATCGTTGGGATCCAAGGATCATCTGCCGGGAACTTAAAACAGAAGAGGTGGAGCATATCGTAAAATGTTTTGGAGATGCTGCAGCTGTCGCAAAACAATCCGGATTTGACGGTATTGAGGTTCACGCTGTACACGAAGGATATTTACTGGATTGTTTTACAATGAGCATCTTTAACCAAAGAAATGATAAATACGGCGGCTCTTTAGAAAATCGTCTCCGTTTTGCAATAGAGATTGTTCAGGAAATTAAAAAACGCTGCGGTGAAGATTATCCCGTTATTTTACGTTTTTCCATCAAGAGTTATATTAAAGAGCTGCGCCAAGGCGGGCTCCCAGGTGAAGAATTTACTGAAAAAGGGCGCGACATCGAAGAGGCGCTGACAGTTGCACAAATGCTCCAAGAAGCAGGTTATGATGCCTTTGACGCAGATGCCGGAAGCTATGATTCTTGGTATTGGGCGCATCCGCCTATGTATTTCAATAAGGGCATGTACCTGCCTTTGGCGAAAAGGCTGAAAGAAGTTGCAAAAGTTCCTGTCATAGTAGCAGGACGGATGGACGATCCAATCATGGCTGCAAAGGCTTTACAGGAAGGCATCATTGACGGTGTCGGCCTCGGAAGACCTTTGTTGACTGACCCTGAATATATCAATAAACTAAGAGAAGGACATGAAGAAAGGATCCGTCCTTGCCTTGGATGTCACGACGGCTGTTTCGGTCGTCTTTTGGAGCATGGTATGGGAAGTTGTGCGGTGAATCCCGAATGTGGACGTGAAACAATCGAAGGAATTTCCAAAGCTGCTGAATCCAAAAAGGTTGTCGTTATCGGAGGCGGACCGGCCGGAATGGAGGCAGCCAGAGTCAGCGCCCTGCGCGGTCATAAGGTCACTTTATTTGAGAAAAAAGACCGAATCGGCGGCGCTCTGATTATTGGGGGTATTCCAAGTTTCAAAAAAGATGACTTAAATCTCGTAGCTTGGTATGAGCAGGAATTGAAGCGTCTCGGCGTTGAAGTCCTTACCAATACAGAGGCTGATAAGGATGCCGTCGACGCAATACAGCCTGACGTAATTTACGCAGCAGAAGGCTCTGTACCGATTATTCCAAATGTACACGGTGTTGAAAATGCTGTTTTAGCTCAGGATATTTTAACGGGAAAGGTTCCTGCAAAAGAAAACGTGATCCTTGTCGGCGGCGGGCTGGTAGGCTGTGAAACCGCACTTCATCTCGCTATGCAGGGAAAGAATGTCACTATTGTAGAAGGATTATCGGATATCTTGAAGTCTGGCCCAATGCTCCCTCCGATGAATGAATGGATGCTGCGTGATTTATTAGCTTACAACAATGTAAAAATCATTCGGGATGCTTATTTATCTGAGGTAACGCAAGACGGTATTACAGTAACAGATAAAAACGGTGAAGTCAAAACATTATCCTGTGATCAAACGATCTTGTCGATCGGTTATCGTTCTATAAAGCCGGTATTTGATGATTGTCAGTTTGACTATGCACATATCTATCTGCTGGGAGACGCAAAGCAGGTACGTAATATCCGCAATGCTATTTGGGAAGGATACGAAGTGGCACGAAATATTTAGCCTCCTACATATCACAATATCTTTTCGTGCTGCCGGCTTTCTCATTCCGCAAGCAGTACCCAATATAGCTGTTATGCACAAGGGCGACCACAAAAGCATGGTTTTCCCTTGTGCTTTTTTATTTATTTGAATAATGCAGCCACCTCACACAATGACTCCGCCACAAAAAGAGCGCTGCCTTTAATCTCTTCCGAAGGAGGATTGATATCCGGTACGATAATATACGGTATACCCGCACGTTTCGCTGCCAGACCACCTGCATAAGAATCTTCCAATATCAGGCACTTCTCCGGTGCGACACCTGCTTTTTCTGCCGCTTTTAAGAAAATATCCGGCTGAGGTTTCCCGGCTCTTACTTCTTCTCCTGTGACGATATATGCAAATTCTTTTTCTATTTCTGCCGACGCAAGATATTTCTCTGCCCATACCCGCGGAGTTGACGTCGCAACTACTCGTTTTATCGCTCTTGCTCTCAATGCCTCCAACAGCTCCTTGAGCCCCTTTTTCACCGGAGCGCCTTCCTGACATAGCTTTTCACGAAGACGGGCAACCACCTCTTCCTTCATTCTAGCTATCTCTTCGTCTGCATATGCACTTTGGTTGAACTTCTGCATTTCCACTTTATTTACAGTTCCAAGTGTTTTTTTATATTCTTCCATATTGACCTGTATATTTTCTCTGGAAAATGCCTCTTCTATGCCAAGATAAAAATAGCGTTCTGTGTCAAGCATTAACCCATCCATATCAAAGATAACCAACTCCGTCCGCGACTTTAAAATATTTTTATCTAACATTTTCTTTCCTTTCTTCTCTGTCTTCCTGTCTCAAACATCAGGACTGCCGCGGCAACTGCCGCGTTCAATGACTCTGCCTTCCCCTCCATCGGAATCCGCACTTGGCAGTCCGCACAGTCCGCCACTTCCTTTCTCAATCCGTTTCCTTCATTTCCGATCAGAAACGCACAAGGCCTTGTATAGTCTTCCTCATCATAGAAACGCCTTCCATTTAAGTGGGCGGCATATACATGTATCTTCTTCTCCTTTATCTTTGCAATCTCTGCAGACAAATCTTCTGCATAATAAAAAGGAATTCTACAGATGGCTCCCATCGTAGAGCGAATCACCTTCGGATTATATATATCCACACAGTCGCTGCTCAGCAAGATACCTGTCGCACCGGCAGCCTCTGCGGTTCTAAAAATCGTGCCCAGATTTCCTGGATCCTGCAGATTGTCCAGTACAAGGATATGTGCCTTTTTCTCTTTCTTTTCCCCTGTAATATCTGCGAATCCATACTCCATCTGACGTACAACTGCCAGTATGCCCTGTGGTGTTTTTGTGTCAGAGACATAGGCAAACACCGCATCTGAAAAAATCTCTACTTTCTTTCCCAATCCATCTGTCTCTTTTTTATGTTTTTTCCACCAGCTCTCCGACACATACAGGCTTTTTATACGTTCTGCTGGCATTTCACGCACAATCCGAAGCCCTTCTGCGATAAAAACGCCTTCTTTGTTCCGTATCCTGCTCTTTTTTTGAAGCTGTACCAGCTCTTTTACTCTTTGATTTCCTGTGCTTGTGATTATCACTGTATCTTTTGTCTCCTTGTTCATTTACAGTTGTCTACATTTGATCCATCGCTCTTTTTTGTTGTTTCAAAATCATTCTGTATGGAATTTTTCCAACACAGAATTTGCTCCTATTACGATCAAGATGCCATCTACAGGGAGAGGCTCCTGTGGATCGAACATCACATTCACCTTCTCATCTTGAATAATTCCAACTACATTAATTCCATATTTTTCTCTGATCTTCAATTCAGAAAGGCTTCTTCCTGCCCATTTTGCCGGGATCACTGTTTCTGCCATACTGTATTCTGAGGAAAGCTCGATCCAATCAGAGAACGTACCAGATACAAGATTTTTCGCCACCCGGCTTCCCATCTCCCGTTCCGGATAGACGACAGAATCCGCACCGACCTTCTCCAGAATCGTCCCTTGCAGCCTGTCCTTCGCTTTTGCCAAAACATATGGGATACCCATCTCCTTGCTGAGCATCGTTGCCATGATACTCGCCTCCAAGCTCTCTGATACAGCAACCACTGCCCCATCCAGATTTCGGCCTCCCAGCGCCTGCATTGCCTCCGGATCCGACACGTCTGCCTTCATAGCATAGGACACCTGATCGGAAATTTCCTGTATTTTCTCATAAGACTTATCCACCACCAAAACATCACACCCGAGGCTTTCCAGCGTCAAGGCAACACTCCAGCCAAAGCTGCCCAGCCCAAACACTGCAAATTGCTTCTTCATACTTTCTATACTCCTATCCTAACATAATCCGTTTTTCCGGCAGCTCTCTAAATTGCGCGCCTGCCCTTGCCTTCCCTGCAAAAACCAGAGCCATTGTCATCGGCCCGATTCTGCCGATATACATCAGCACCATCAGCACTACCTGACTACCTCGCGTAAGTGAAGGCGTCAGATCCGCAGACAGTCCCACTGTTCCGATCGCTGATGTCGCTTCATACATGATATTTAGATAATCTCTGCCCGACTCCAATACCGTAATCACCACAATTCCTATCAGCCAGAATAAAAATGTCACCAACGTGATCGTGATTCCGGAGCGTACTATTGTATCATCTACTTTTCTTCCAAAGCACTCTGTATCCTTTCTTCCCCTCAACACAGACAACGCTGTCAAAAGCAGCATCGCCATCGTTGTCGTCTTAACGCCTCCGGCTGTTCCTGCAGGGGAACCACCGATAAACATCAAAATACACCCTAAAAGTCTGGAACCTTCTGTAAGCTCTGACTGCGGCACAGCCGCAAATCCGGCAGTTCTCGTCGTGACAGACTGAAAAGCAGACGCCATAAGCTTCTGCCCTGCACTAAATTCCTTCATCGTTTCCGGATTGTTATACTCTAGCAGAAAAAATCCGACTGTCCCCAAAAGAATCAATGCTGCCGTCATCGTCAGCACGATCTTGCTCTGGAGTCCCAGTCTACTCCACAACCTAGCCTTTGGTTCCTTCCCCCTCCATACTTTCTGCGTATTTACACGAATATTATGCCATACCGGAAAACCCAAACCGCCCATCACGATCAAAAACATCGTCGTAAAGTTTATAAGCGGCGAACTGGCATAGTCTATAAAGCTGTTGTTCCCCAATATATCGATCCCCGCGTTGCAGAATGCAGATATAGCGTGGAAAATCCCATAGCCAATTCCTCTATACAGCCCGTATTCCGGCACAAATTTTATAGAGAACAAAATAGCTCCGATTCCTTCCACCAAAAGTGTTCCTTTTAAAATTCGAATTACAAACCGTACAAGTCCTGTCAGCGTATCCAGCCCGTATGCCTGCTGTATCATCACCCGGTCTTTCATGGTAATTTTTCTTCTAAGTGCAAGAAAAAATGCCATTGTACACGCAATGACTCCTAATCCGCCAATCTGAATCAAGAGCATTAAAATGATTTTTCCCAGCAGCGTAAACTGTTCTGCCGGAATCACTGTCACAAGCCCTGTCACACACACTGCGGAAACTGATGTAAACAAAGAATCAAAGAATGCGATAGGCTTTTGATTACAGGCTGGCAGCCATAATAAAACCCCGCCGAGAAAAATAACCCCGAAAAATCCCAGCGCGACTTTCTGCATGGTAGTGAATCTTAATTTTCTGATACTTCGTTTTTGCTTTCCGTATTTCGTATCGTTGTATTTCCTTCCGTCCATTATACCTTAAATCTGTATCCCACACCCCAGATTGTCTCAATATACTGTGGATGTGAGGTATCATACTCAATCTTTTCCCTGATTTTCTTAATATGCACAGTTACCGTCGCAATATCCCCAATTGATTCCATATCCCATATTTCCCGAAACAGCTCTTCTTTTGTATATACATGATTCGGATGTTTTGCAAGGAAAGTAAGAAGATCAAACTCCTTTGTCGTAAAGTTACGTTCCTCCTCATTCACCCATACACGCCGCGCTGTCGTATCAATTTTAAGCCCACGGATTTCAATAATCTCGTTTTCTTCCACATTGCTTCCGATAAGACGCTCGTATCTTGCAAGATGCGCTTTTACACGCGCCACAAGCTCACTCGGGCTAAACGGCTTTGTCATATAGTCGTCCGCCCCAAGACCCAGTCCACGGATTTTATCGATGTCATCTTTTTTTGCCGAAACCATGATAATCGGTGTATTCTTTTGGTCACGTACCTGACGACAGATCTCGAATCCATCTACCCCCGGAAGCATTAAGTCTAAAATAATAAGGTCGAAATCTTCTTCCAGCCCTTTTTTCAGTCCTCCTTCTCCATCCGTCGCAACCTCTACCTCGAAACCGCTTAATTCGAGATAATCCCTTTCCAACTCTGCAATACTTTCCTCATCTTCCACAATCAAAATGCGTTTACTCATCCATCGGTACCTCCTGAT
The DNA here is from genome assembly GCF_055387595.1 of Mediterraneibacter flintii. NCBI lineage: Bacteria > Bacillati > Bacillota > Clostridia > Lachnospirales > Lachnospiraceae > Mediterraneibacter > Mediterraneibacter flintii. The sequence continues at coordinate 794,872 of NZ_AP031405.1, read as the reverse complement.
ATTTTCTTACTACAAAATACATAGTCGTTCCAATGCCCTCTTCACTGGTCGCCCAGATATTTCCGCCATGTTCTTCTACAATCTTTTTGACAATAGAAAGCCCAATTCCGCTTCCTCCCTTTGACGAATTTCTAGATGCATCCGTCCGGTAAAAACGATCAAATATATACGGCAAGTCCTTTGCCGCTATCCCTTTTCCATTGTCTCCAAGCTCTACCTGGATAAAGTCTCCCACATCCTTTAAATTCATTGTAATCTTTCCCTTTGGTTTATCCATATACTTCAGGGAATTTGAGACGATGTTGTTGATAACCCGCCTAAGCTGCTCCGGATCTACAATCACTTTAGAATCCACCTCCACATAATTACGGTATGTGAACTCCACCCCTTTTGCCTCCAATTCCATGTGTAAATCCTCAGCGCAGTCTCCAAAATAATTTTCTGCTGAAATCGTTGTAAAATTATATGGAATACGGTTCGTATCTATCTTAGAATACAACGTCAGCTCGTTGATCAGCAGATCCATCTCATTCGCTTTATTATATATGGTTTTGATGTATCTGTCCATTTTTTCCGGCGTATCTGCCACTCCATCCATAATTCCTTCCACATATCCCTTAATCGCCGTAATCGGTGTTTTCAGATCATGGGAAATATTGCTGATTAATTCTTTGTTTTCTCTGTCATACGCCACCTTTTCTTCAGCATTCGCCTTCAGCCGCAGCCGCATCTCCTCAAAGTCCTGGCAAAGCTGTCCAATCTCGTCGTCCGCTTCTCTTTTAATCTCAAAGTCTAAGTTTCCTTCTTTTATATTTCTCGCTGCCTTTTGAAGCTTTGCCAAAGGCACCGACACCGTACGATAAATCCAGTAGATAAGAAGCGCCGCCGTCAGAAAAACAATCAGCAGATATACCTGTTGTATTTCATTTACCTTGCGTGGCGCAAATGTATACATTGCAACGGTTGTAAAAATAGTAGGAAGTATCATCACCGTCATAAATGCAATAATCAGTTTCGTCTTTAATTTCATATTCGGCTCCTTTCCCTCGCCGCAACGACTGCATCAGCAGCTATTTTCCACTTGCAGTACACATTCACCGAAGGGCTTTATTGTAGGAACAAAATTTCCCATACCTTATCGGACAAAGCCCGCCGTCCCCAAGGGAATAAATTACGGTATGCCCTTTAGGGTATACAATAAAAACAGGCGCCCGCTAAGGTGCCTGCTTTTCGAAATCTGCACCTGCTTTCACTATATAACGTGTTTAGTATAGCATACCAGATGTGCCAAATTCAATATTCATAAAGCGCCTGTTATTTTCCCTTGATATATCTTTTCAGTGCGTCTGCCTTATCCAGTTTTTCCCATGGCAACTGCAAGTCATTTCTGCCGAAATGTCCATAGGCAGCTGTCTGTCTATAAATTGGCCGGCGTAAATCCAACATTTTAATAATGCCTGCCGGACGCAGATCAAAATTCTCCCTCACAATCTTTACCAGCTCTCTGTCCGGCACAGCTCCAGTTCCAAACGTATTCACCATCACGGAAGTCGGCTGTGCCACCCCGATTGCATAGGAAAGCTGTATCTCACATTTCTTTGCCAGTCCTGCAGCCACAATATTTTTCGCCGCATACCGTGCCGCATACGCCGCAGACCGATCCACCTTCGTACAGTCTTTTCCGGAGAACGCTCCGCCACCGTGACTTGCCATTCCTCCATATGTGTCTACAATAATTTTCCTCCCCGTCAATCCGCTATCTCCGTGTGGCCCTCCAATCACGAATCTTCCCGTTGGATTGATGAAAAACTTTGTATCCTTATCTATCATATTTTCCGGAATAATCGCATCAAATACATATTTTTTAATATCTTCGTGAATTTGTTCCTGAGTCACATCCGGATCGTGCTGTGTAGAGAGAACTACCGCTTCTAGACGCTTTGGAGTTCCATCCTCCTCATACTCCACTGTCACCTGGGTCTTTCCATCCGGACGCAGATACGGCAGGGCCCCGTCTTTGCGCACTTTGGTAAGCTGTCGGGCCAGCTTATGCGCCATCGCTATCGGATAAGGCATATATTCTTCTGTCTCATCGGAGGCATAGCCAAACATCATTCCTTGATCTCCGGCGCCGATTGCCTCAATGTCATCCTCCGCCATTATATGCTCTTTTGCCTCCAACGCTTTGTCTACTCCGAGGGCAATGTCCGCCGACTGCTCGTCAATCGTAGTGATGACGCCGCAGGTATCCGCGTCAAAGCCATATTTTCCTCTCGTATAGCCGATTTCACGCACTGTATCTCTCACAATTTTGGGAATATCTACATACGCATTTGTTGTAATCTCTCCCATCACCATCACCATACCTGTCGTACAGCATGTTTCGCACGCCACGCGGCTCATTGGATCCTGCTCCATCAACGCGTCCAGAATCGCATCTGAAATCTGGTCGCACATTTTGTCCGGATGCCCTTCCGTCACTGATTCAGATGTAAACAATAATTTTTCCATATACAGCTCCTTTCTGCACTTTCTCTTTTGCGCATCCTGCTTTCCTCTGGATACAGGCAGTTTCTTTAGCTCTTTTAAGCATAACCAGCCGCTAACCTGCCTGTGCCAAACGAAAACAGTCCGCCAAAAGCGGACTGTCGATATTTCATAACAATCCTCTTATTGTTCGATTACTCGCTCAGGTTGGCACCTTCCTTAATACGAAGGGGTTGCCGCAGCTTCCCAGACCCTTTGTGTCTCCACTGCTCTGAATAAGAGAAAGTTTACACTATTTCATTTTATTTGGTTCAATAGGAACTTTACACTGTATGATAGAAAATGTCAATATTTATTTTAGGTTTTACCTATCTTATGGTAACAGTCATACAGATGTACGCTCGCAAAAACATGCAAGCATGTTTTATGCTTCCCGCACACTGTATGGCTGTTACGCCTTATACTATTTTTTATAGGCTGAAAGTTTTTCAAACACAGGTACAAGACTTTCATACGCCTCATTGAATATTTTTCTCAATTCTACATATTTTCTGTGATTTTCGGCATCCGGCACGATTTCCTCCTCGATTTTTAAAAACCGTTCCGCCTCATCAAAACTTTGAAATACTCCAGTTCCTACTCCCGCTGTTATCGCAGCTCCCATAGAGGTTGCCTCATCCATACTGTCTGGCCTTCGTATCTTAACATCATATACATCCGCCAGTATCTTACGCCATGCAGCACTTTTTGCACCGCCTCCTATCACTGTCACTGCCTGTATATCTTCCCCGTATTTGCGGAATGTATCTAATACAATAGACAAGTTCATCGCCACGCCTTCCTGCACTGCCCGAAGCATATCGCTTCTGCTGTGTTCCATTTTCAGACCGATAAACCCGCCCTTTGCTTCAGGATTCCACCGAGGTGCTCTTTCTCCTAACAGGTACGGCAAAAATAAAAGTCCATTGCTTCCTACTTCTGTCTGTGCAAGCTCTTCTTCAAGTACGTCATAGAATCCAATCCCTCTCTCCTGCGCGCATTGTCTTTCATACAGTCCAAGCTCCTTTGTAAACCATGCATATGCTCCTCCGCCGCACTGCATAGTTCCTGTCGGCAATACATATCCCGGTACAATATGGGCCCATGTGAACGTCTTCTGCTCTTCATCAAATACCGGCTTTTTACTTGTGATTGAAATCCATGAGGAAGTTCCCATACAACTGTGGGCGGTTCCTTCTTTGACACATCCCGTCCCTACTGCTGCACATACACCGTCCCCGCCTCCTAAAACAACCGGAGTACCTTCCAGAAGTCCTGTCAGTTCAGCGGCTTCTTTTCCCACATATCCTGCAATATCCGTCGAAGAACAAAGCTCTGGAAGTTTATCTGGAAGAATCCCCATAATATCCAAAAGCTGTTCCGACCACTTCATCCTATTTAGATCCATCAGACAGGTAGAGGACGCATCCGTATATTCTGTCACAAACCGTCCTGTTAATTTTAGAATAATATAGTCCTTTGCATTCAGCATCTTATATGTATTTTTATAGACTTCCGGTTCATGGCGCTTTAACCACATCAGTTTTTCACCGCCGTATGACGCACTGATTCGGTGTCCGGTAATCCGGTAAAATTCTCTGTCCGAAATTTGCCTGCGAATCAGACTTACCTCCTCCGACGCTCTCATATCTGCCCATATAATGCTGTTGCGCAGTTTCTCGCCGTTTTGGTCCACACAAACACAACCCATCATCTGACCGCTGAACGAGACGCCTGCCACATCTGCGGGATTTATATCCGCAAGCATCTCCCTTGTCGTCTCACATACGGCCTTCCACCAGTCGTCTGGATTCTGTTCCGCCCAGTTATTATTACTGTAAAATACAGGATAAGAATATGTAACACTTTTGATCAGATTACCATCTGAATCATAGAGTACAGCCTTATTTCCCGACGTGCCTAAATCATGTGCCAGCAGATAACAGCTCATAGTCCCGCACCCTCCTTTTATTCTGACAGTTTAATGACGATTTTCCGCATTCCCTTTGGTTTCTCTTTTACCATATCGAATGCTTTCTGTGCCTCGTCAAGAGGAAATACATGAGATACAAAATCCTTCGGATTAAGCACGCCTGACTGTATCCAGCTGCAAATTTGCAGATGTGCTTCTCCCTCTAAAATTTTGCTCGGCCATGTAGAAAATTTCAACTTCCAATTAAACGGAGCTTTTGACCAGTCGATTTCTGTTTTCAGCGTCTCGGAGATACCATAGACGTCTATATTGCCATCATATGAAATCATCTCCATTGCCTGATTAATAAAGGAGTTAATTCCCACGGCATCTACAACGTGATCAATTCCATCTGGACAAATTTTTCTCGCGAATTTCACAATGTCTTCTTTTGTATTCACGACATAATCCGCACCTATTTTTTTCGCGTATTCCAGTTTATCCCCCGTACGGTCTCTGTCACACGCAATAACAGGCCCCATTCCCATCAATTTTGCGAATTTGACAAAGCACAACCCTACCGGGCCCATCCCCATAATGAATACGCTTTGGTTCGGCTCAAAGCCAAATGTTTTTGCCTCTGAGAGTACTTCCCGAAATGTAATGATCATTGCAGAGTCTACCGGGTCAAAATCTGCCGGAAGCTTTCTCTGTGCATAATCACATTCATCCGGCTGTATACCGTTAGCCAGTTTCGCTTTATAGTCCGCAATAATGTTGTATTCTGAATAAGTGCCCCAACCGCTATAATATCCCTCCGGTGCTTTTCCAATGAAAGGAAGCGTTACCAAATCTCCTATTTCAAACGAAGTTACTTTCGCACCCTTCTCGACAACTCTGCCTACGCCTTCATGTCCCAGCAATGCCGGATATGTATCGAAGCCTTTTAATTTTCCATGTATGATTTTCATATCTGTCCCGTTGCACACACCGCAGCTTTCCATTTTTACCAGACATTCATAATCACCATATTCAGGAACCGGCACATCTACAATTTTCAAACTCTGGTCTTCAAAAACAGCTAAACTTTTCATCTATACTTTCTCCTTTTACCTATTATTCTACTTTTACCGCTTTATTTCTAGTATCTACTATACCAGCGCCAGAACATATCCTGCAAGTGCGCCGCCCGCGATTGCCAGAATAATTCCTGTCAGTGAGTGTACATTGAACTTTCTGCGCGCTACATCAGAAAAAAGAAATGCACATCCAATTGCGAATCCTTGATCCACCCACACGTTTGTTCCTGTCTGTACAATCAGCGCTAGAAAATGATTCAAAACCCAGAAAGTACCTACCAAAAATCCTGCACACATACATCCACCAACTGGACTTGGACCAAACTTATCTACCAGTTTTCCCCAGGCAAACTTTCCCATAAAGCCAAATGCAAACGCCCCTGCAAAACTTGTTATTACCCATTCCATATCTATTTCCTCCGGTTTTTCTTTTGTCTGTCCCTATATGTTACGAACGTCTATTCTCCGTTCTCTTTTGCAATATTCGTATCCGCCATATCTGCAAAAATACCACCCAGAGCGCCTCCAACACATACGACCGCCAGCAGTGGAACAGCTTCTGCAAAAGCGCCTGCGCCGTCAAGAAAAAGTCCCTTAAACATTCCTGCTGCTCCCAAAGCCAGTCCTTGATCTACCCATGCGCCGTCTTGATGGATTAAACCACAGTAATGATTTACAAACCAGGTAGGCGTCACAATAAACAATGCTGCCAGCCATCCTCCGATTGTCCCATATTCATTAGAAATCTGTCCCCATGCTCCCATAATCGCCAAGCCTACTACAAATGCCCCAACAAATATCCGCACATGCTTCATCATATTCTATTCCCGCCTTTCTCCTGCTTCTTCATAATACTCTTCCAGAATCTTAATAGACGAAGAAGTTCCGATTCGCTCTGCACCCGCTTCAATCATTTTCATACATGTATCTAAATCTCTTATTTCTCCAGCCGCTTTCACTTTCACCGCGTCCTTTACAATCGATTTCATCAGTTTTACATCTTCCACTCTTGCTCCGCTTGTTCCAAATCCCGTAGAAGTCTTGATAAAATCCGGTTTTACATCCAAAGCAATCTCGCACAATATTCTTTTCTCTTCCTCTGTGAGATAACAATTTTCAAAAATGACCTTGCTGATAACATTGTTTTTCCGGCATATCTCAACGATACTTTCCATTTCTCTACGTATGTAGTCATAATTTTTTTCTTTTAATTCTGTGATGTTAATCACATAATCTATCTCATCCGCACCATTTTTAATTGCATTTTCTGTCTCAAATACCTTTGCTTCAATTGTGGTCTGTCCTAATGGAAAACTGATAGCCGCCCCTACATGTACACCGCTTCCTTTCAGACATTCTTTACAAAAAGCACTCTGTACAGAATTAACTGCTACCATCTTAAACCCATTCTCCCTTGCTTCCTCACACAGCTTTTTCATCTCTTCTTTTGTAGCATATGGTTTCAAAAGCGTATGATCAAACATATTAGCAAGCTCTTTTCCTCCTATCATTTTTACATTTCCTCCTTTTGTTTTTATATATTATATATATCATTATTACATACTAATGTCAATACATTATATCATTTTGTATAATATATTTACATTAAAATATTTGTTTGATATGATATTTGACACAAACCATCCTCTAAAGTATAATTAATTATAAATTTTAGACAAATGGGAGGTGTTCTTAATGAATATGGTATATAAGAAAATTCGATTGGACCGTAATATTCCCGTACCGCTTTATTATCAGTTGAAGCAGTATATGGTACAATATATAGAAAGCGGGGAACTCAAAGACGGAGAGCTCGTCCCGCCGGAAGAAGAATTGTGTACACTGTTTAACATATCACGCCCAACCATCCGTCAGGCATTTTCCGAACTGGTACAGGAGGGATACCTAAACCGAGTAAAGGCAAAGGGAACGTTTATCACACACCCTAAAGTAATGGGCAGTTTTATACAGAATATAGAAAATTTTAATCAGGAGATGATAAAGCAGAATCTTGTTCCCAAAACAATCGTGCTTTCTCTCGAAGAAGTCAGCGTATATCCCGAAATTTTGTTGAAATTAAATCTTCCCAAAAACAGCCCCGTTATTCAAATAGAACGGGTTCGTTTTGCAAACGAGCGCCCTATTGTATATGTCAAAACCTTCTTAAGTGCAAAACGTTTTAAAAAATTGTTAAAAGAAGATCTAACACGGGAGTCACTCTATGAGATACTGGATAAAAAATTTCATGTCACTGCTTCCAGAGTCAACCGGCATGTACACGCTATAGCTGCTGATTCTTATGTATCCGGACTTCTTAAGATAGAGGAAAACACTCCCCTTCTGTATATTTCCACCGTTGCATACGATCAGGAGAATCAACCTTTTGAGTATTCCCTTGCCTCTTATAGAAGCGACCTATATAAAATGAACATTGATCTGTACCGAGCATAAATAAATATAAATTTAACGAAGCAACAAGCAGTGCGAAAAGAAGCAGACAAACTCTGTGTCATGCTTGCATGTAAACAGAAGTTTGTCTGCTTCTTTTCATTCGGCGACTGCCGATAGCGAAATGGAGCGTATGCGGAATTGAGCTGGCACTGCGGAAGCTGACGAACGTTGCAATACACGCCCTATTGTGCGAACCATTTCGTCAATTAACTTTATATTTCGCCATCAATTACAATATCATTTATATTAATGTCTCCTCCAAGTTCATCTACTTCTGCGAGAATCTTTTCTGCTGATTTACACCCAATTCCAAATCTGCATGCCCCTAATTTATACATTTTCAGCAACGTGTCAAGACTTCTCACACCTCCTGCGACCTTGATCTTTACTCTATCACCAACGCAATCTTTAATCACTTTTACATGATGCAGAGTCGAAGGTGCTGCTGAAAATCCTGTTCCTGTCTTTACATAGTCAGCACCGCCTTCAATAACCAGTTCACATGCCTTTCTGATTTCATCGTCTGTTAAAAGCATAGCTTCGATAATCACTTTAAGGGATGTTCCTTCTGTGGCCTTTCTCACTGCTTTAATGTCTTCTAGTACCAGATCATATTTTCCAGATTTCAGCCAGCCCACATTCATTACCATATCATTTTCTGCCGGTTTCATTGTCATAAAATATTCTGCCATCTGTACCTTTGTCTCCGTTGCCTCCTGTCCAGAAGGAAACGCAAGGGATGTGCCAAACTTCGTGTTTGTCCCTTTTAAAAGTTCTACTAGCTGCGGATAGTAACACGGCCAGCAAAAGCAGCTCCCACAGTTATATTTTTTACACAGCTCTACCATTGCCTCTACATCTTCCAGTGTCGTATCTAGTTTCAGGACACTTGGATCCATCATATAGGCAATATCGCTTTTACTCAACACATCTTTCCTTATTTCTTCCATCTTTATCTATCACCTTTCTACTACAATAAATTTATGGTTCATATTCCTTACAGCCAGTAAGAAATTCCCCATCTAAAAAATACAAATCAAGCATAACTTTCTGCCAGTTTAAACACATTCTTTCAGGCCTATGTCTATTTTGAATATCAAGTATGTAATTCTGTTAATTTTCCATATTTCTTCCTTGTTTCAACCAGACGCTGCGCATAGGGCCTATTATATGCTACACATCCCACCGGCTGTTGCCGTATCATTAGTTCTTCACAATTCATACATTGTGTACAATAATGAATTTCGTCTTCCCTGCCCTCCGCAAGTTTTGCTGGTGTAAACGGATCTGCAAACGATTGTCTTCCCAAGCCTACCATATCCATCATGCCTTCTTCGATACAATGTGCGCCCATTGCAAACAGAGAAGATTTTTCCGGATCTACTGACAACAGCTTGTTCTTTTTCCCCCTAAATGGTGAGAAATGAGAACCAATGACAACGGTTTCTGGTTTTAACACTTTCTTCATCATATTCGCAAAATAAATATGCAAATAGGACAGTTCCGGTGCGTCCTTCAGTGCCTCCATATAATTCATTGCACTATGTACATTCCCGAGCGACTCTATAAAATAGCTCGCTCCTCTTTCTTCCAGTCCTTTAATTAAATCTAAAGGCTCTGTCATATCCATAAGCGGGGATTCCGGTCCAGCAGAACCAAATCCACCTGGATGCCCCTCCCACATGGACATCTTTGAACCAATCAGGAAGTCTTTATCATTTACTCCCTTTTGGATCCGTTCCATCAGGTCATAAGCAAAAGCAGATCTTCTCTCCCAGGAGCCGCCATATTTCCAGTCTCTGTCATTAAATGGACGAATAATTTGAGAACCCAGATATCCATGACATAATTTCATGTCGATCCCATCTGCCCCGACTGCCTGAGCTATTTTAGAAGCTAAAACAAATTGATCCATTATATGTTCCACTTCTTCTTCTGAAAGAAGATCGCCGCCCAAGCCATACATAGGCTTTACACATACCCTTCTAGAAAAATCTGGTTCACTTATTTCTCCAGAGTGTGTAAGTTGAAACACAATCAATGTATAAGGATTTACTTCTTTCAATTTCCTGATAAATCTTTCCAGCGCCTTTTCGTTTCTCGGCATTATCTCAAGCTGCGTCTTTCGCGCACGGCTCTCATTTGTAACTGTAATTGCTTCTAAGTCAACTAGCCCAAAACCACCTTTATAAAGATTTTCATATCGCTGATATGTTAAATCAGACGGGTTTCCTTCTTCGTCTGAATCCACACATTCCATCGGCTGCGCAAAGAAGCGGTTTACACATTCCTTATTTCCTATTTTTATAGGACTTAATAATGTCTCTTTATATCCCATCTTTTTTCTCCTTATGCTTTCTATTTTTTGTTCTGTATAATTTATCCGATTTTTCTTTCTCCGCTTGCCAGCTTCATAATCCCTTCTTCTGTAAATTCCTTCTGCATAACTTCTCCCGTCATGTTTCCTTCATGCATCACCACAACGCGATCCGCAACCCCCATAACTTCCGGCATCTCGGACGATATCATGACAATACTTACACCCTGCTGCACAAGCTGATCCATAAGCTGATAAATTTCATATTTTGCGCCTACGTCAATTCCTCTTGTCGGTTCATCTAAAAACAAAATTTTACACTCTGAGGCAAGCCATTTCGCCAGAACTACTTTTTGCTGATTTCCACCTGAAAGATATTTACACAACTTTTTCGTATCCGGGGCAGCTACATTCAAGCTCTTAAAATATGCGGCCGACATCTTTATTTCTTTTGGTTTATTTAGAAATCCGGCCTTGGAAATTTTGTTCAAAGATGCCATTGTAATGTTTTTCTCAATACTCTGATTCAAAAACAATCCTTGGGCCTTCCTATCCTCCGTCGCAAATCCAAGTCCACATTTCAGCGCCTTACTTGGATGGTGAATGTCTACTTTTTCCCCACATATTTTTACCGTACCGCTTTTTGCTTTATCTGCCCCGAAAATAGTCCGCAGCACCTCCGTACGCCCAGCGCCAACCAAACCGGTCAATCCTAATATTTCTCCTTTTTTAAGTTTAAAGGAAATGTCCTGGAACCGTTCTCCGGTAAGCCCTTCTACTTCCAATACGACTTCTCGGCTGTCACTTCTATGACGTGGCGGAAAAGTATCCTTTAAGTCCCTGCCTATCATTTTACTGATAAGCCAATCCTTATCAATATCTGCGATATTCTCATCCGCCACATATTGTCCATCTCTGAGTACCGTCACTCTGTCACACAGCGCAAACAGTTCTTCCAGACGATGTGAAATGTAAATCACTGTAATACCGTCTTCCTTTAATTTTCTCACACACTCAAATAAAATTTCTATTTCCCTGTTTGTCAGACTGTCTGTCGGTTCATCCATAACGATAATCTTAGAATTATAAGATAACGCTTTTGCAATATCTATCATCTGTTGCTGCGCTACGCTTAATTGCTTGACTGGTACTGTATAACTGTCAATCGTCCCATGACTTACATAATCCAGATAACTTTTTGCGAATTGATTTTCTTCTTTTCCTTTAATAAATCCACAGGCATTTTTTTCCTGGCCTAACATTAGATTCTGTATCGCATTCAATTCCGGAACCAGGCTTAGTTCCTGATAAATAATTGCCACACCTTTTTTTATCGCATCCTTAGGATTGTGCATCGTCACTTCCTTACCGTTCAGCAAAATCTTTCCATCATCTGGTTTATATACTCCTGACAATACTTTCATCAAAGTAGATTTGCCTGCTCCGTTTTCGCCGATCAATGCGTGAATTTCTCCTGGACGCACTTTCAAATTCACTTGATTCAGTGCAGTTACTTTCGAGAACGTTTTTGTAATGTTTTGCATCTCCAATGCATATTCACTCATACCGTCACTCTCCTTTTCCTAAAGCATTAATCATCTTTACGCTGAATCAAGACAGCTATCAGGATAATCAAGCCTTTGATGACAATCTGGAGATTCGGATCTGCTCCTACTAGATTCAGAATGTTATTCATGATCGCCATAATCAAAACACCGGCCAAGGTGCCCGCCAGGTTCCCGCGACCTCCTGACATAGCTGTTCCGCCAATAACAACCGCCGCGATCGCATCCATGTCATATCCAGAGCTTCCATTTGGCTCTCCTACACGAACTCTGGCAAGCAGCATGACCCCTGCCAATGCCGCGGTAAATCCGCACAATACGTATGCTATAATTTTATTGATTTTTACTTTTATGCCTGTCAGCCTTGCAGCTTCTTCATTGCTTCCGATTGCATATATGTGCCGACCATATACTGTCTTGTGCAGCAGTATCATAAACACAACCATCATAACCGCATACAGCATCACCGCATAAGGTATCAAATTCAGAAAAGATTCCGAGCCAAAATTTTTCCAGAACTCTGTAACAGTCCCGCCCGGAGCTCCTTTGGTATAAATATAAGTGATTCCCTTAATTACTTGACCAGTACCCAAGGTAATGATAAAAGGTTCTGCTCCGCGCAGTACGATAATACTGCCATTTACCAGTCCTACAAGGCATCCAATCAAAAGAACGAAGAGCAATGCACCTATCGCCATTCCATTATTTCCTGCCGCCACGCTTTTCTCCATCATATTTGCCATAACACAAGCGCAGATCGCCATAATATATGTAACCGACAAGTCGATACCCGCAACCAGCAAAACAACCGTCATCCCAATGCTGACCATTCCCATAACAGATGCCTGTCTTAAGATATTCGCCACATTGGAAAAGGTCGGAAATATCTCCGGCGACGCAATAGAAGAAATAATAAATAACAAAATTAATGCAATGTATGGTCCGCTTATCGGATTCCTTAATATTCTCTTTATAACGCTGGGTTTCCCAGCTATATTTGTAGTTTCTTTACCCACTTTAATTCCTCCAGTCTATTCCTTGTTTTATTCGTAGAGGACCGTGCGCTCTGTTACAAGCGGGCTTACTAAAACTTTTATTAATTTAGGATTTTTGCGTATTTCTTTTAAAGCATCTTCCAGCTCTTCTAATGGTACAATCATAGAAATCAATGGCATTGGATCTACACGATTATATTTCAAAAGTGTAAGTGCATCTCCCCAGTCATATCCGATTCCCGCACAGCTTCCACTGACTTTTTTCTCTTCCAATACAAAGGATACCGGTGGAAGGCTTGCGTAATCATCATCCGCACAGATGCCGAATGCTTCTACCTTGCCACCTCTTCTTATCATCTTAAATGCCTGTTCATATGTTTTTGAGCTTCCTACTGCCTCCAGTACAAAATCGGCTCCGACTCCGTTTGTCAAACGCATAACTTCTTCAATCGGATCTGCCTCTTTTACATTGATTGTATAATCCGCAACAACCTCTTTTGCCATTTTTAAACGATCCACATTAGCGTCAATCACGATGACGGGCGCTGCTCCACGCAATTTTGCAAGCTGTGCATGCATGATTCCGAGCCCTGCTCCGATTACAACAACGCTTCTTCCCATAACGCAGTCCATCTTCCTGGAAGCATTTAAGCAGGCAGTAAGTGGTTCTACAAATGCTGCCTTTTCATCGGAAACCTCATCTGGTACAAGATAAATATTTTTCCACGGTACTTTTACATATTCTGCAAATCCGCCATCCATATGAATTCCTATTTGCTTAAAATCCTGACACAAAAGTGGCTCTCCAATTCGACAGTGGTAACAGGTTCCGCACGGTTTACAAATATCATATGTAACTCTATCACCTACTTTTAACCCTTTTGCATTTTTTCCGACCTCCTCAATCGTTCCATATACTTCATGCCCTGTTGTCAGCGGAATACACGCTACCTCATCCGCATATTTTCCTGTATAAGATCCCCAGTCAGAACCACAGATTCCGCAGTATTTTACTTTTACCAACACTTCGTCATCTGTAATCTCTGGAATCGGCACCTCTTTTAAATCAAAATTATATGGTTCTGTCAAAACTTGCGCTCTCATCATTTTCATCATTTTATCCTCCCGATTATTTCGTAAATAATTTGTCACTTCTGCCCTCATATGGCGCACTGATCATAAGCGGTTTCAAATAATCAATCGTTTTCTTCACTCCATCTGCACGGCTCATAATAACATCTTCATGTTCATAATTAAATACTCCGTCATATCCATTTAAATACAGTTCACTGATTAGGCCTTTCCAGTTTACATCTCCCCAGCCGGGTATTCTGAAACGGAAGGAGCGATCCTTTCTTCCCCATCTGTCCTGCATATACATATTCAGACCACCTTTGGCAAGCTGGTGTTGAATAATCTCACAGTCTTTTGCATGTACCAGCACAATTCTGTCTGCCAATTCATATACAAACCGCTGCGGATCGATACCGGAGAATAAAATATTTGCCGGATCTAGGTTAATCCCAAATGCTTCGTGATAGTCTACTACCTCCAGTAATCTAAGAGTAGACTGCGTATCATATACAATATTATTGGGGTGCGGCTCAAACGCCACTTTTACCCCATATTCTTTATACTTGTCAAACACATATCCCCATTTTTCGGCAAATTGTTCTTCCTCATCCTTCCAGCCGTCCGGCTCTGGCCAATCATTGATATGTCCATAATTTTCCATACCGGAAAATGCGACTACCGCCGGCACCTCTAACACATTCGCAAGCTGTGCACTTTTAATCATGCTCTCTGTCCCAAATTTAATTTTTTCTTCTTTAGTTCCTGCACAGATCGTATCCATTCCTTTGCTGTAAGGCCCCATAATCAACGCGGAATCTGGATGGTTAGACAAAGAGGCGATAGTCATACCGTGACTTTCCACCATTTTTTTCAAATTTTTTGCATTATTTCCCTTCAGCATTTCATCTACGTCTATCTGTCCGTTCTCATTATATGCCGGAAGCTCTACCGCTTCATATCCATTAGCGGCCGCTAATTTTACTACTTCTTCTACAGGTTTTTCTGAATAATTGACAACACAAAATCCTACTTTCATTTATAAGCCCTCCCGATTTAACTCTTAGTAAGTCCAATCATAATCATCTCCATCTGGAATTAAATATTCGTCTACATTGTCCGGTGTAACAATGATTGAATCCATCATAATATCCTTTTCTTCTGGATCATTTCCTTCGATTGTATCAATTGCCATATGTAGTGCGTCCACGCTTGCCGCACACGGGAACTGTGTAAATCCTACGCAGGTTCCTTCTTTTACCATCTTAGCGATTCCATTAATGCCGTCTGCATTGACAATCAGAATTCCTTCCTCCATTCTTCCGGCTTCTTCAATCGCATCTACTGCCGCAAGTGTTACAGCCCCATCCTGTGAAATAATTCCATCTATTTCTCCTTCACCGTATTTACTTAAGCAGTCTTCCATAAATGTCTTTGCTTTGCTGGCTTCAAAATCGGTATACTGTCTTTCTATAATCTCTATATCTGGATACTGTGAAAATACTGAATCCTGTCCCTTTTTCTGATTATTGTCTGTACTCGAGCCCGCAATTGTGTCCAGCGCAATGATTTTCCCTTTCGCCTCCCCATTCTTTTCTTCCAAAGCATCCACTAACATCTGTGCACACGCTGCTCCATTCTTCTCATCCGAGTATCCCACAAAATGTGTATAGTCTTCTGTTGTACAGGTACGGTCAAAAAGTATTACCGGAATTCCACTTTCATAAGCTGCTTCAATTCCTGGATTTACCGCATCCTCTACACATGGAGTAATCAAAATTGCATCTAAGTCCTGCTGCAGCATCGCCTCGATATTACTGTTTTGGGTATTTGCATCGTCATTTGCATCTGTTTCTACAATCTCTACTCCAAGTTTATCCGCTTCTTCCATTAGCATATCCCGCATTTTTACACGCCAGCTGTTTGATATAGATGCATTTGCAAAGCCAATCTTATATTTTCCTTCAGATTCTCCTTCTTTTCCCTTTTCTTCACCTTCGCTCTTTCCACACCCACTGACAATAAGTCCTGCTAACATACAGACCGTTAAACCCATAGAGATTAATTTCCTTTTTTTCATAACTTTTTCTTTTCCTTTCATTCTTTTTTGTTACAGACTACCTTTTTTCCGAGCTCGTTTTTTATTTTGATAATAATATATCATGCTTTTTTGTATTTGTCTATAATATTTTTTCATTTATTTTTATTTATTTTCTTTTATTTTTGTTTAATTTCAAAAATGTGTTTCACTTATTTTTCTTTCAGACTATTTTTGTTCATATTTTCCATATTCATTTTTGTTTCTTTTCATTTGTATATTGTTATTTTCGACTTCCTGTGATATTATAATTTATGTAACTATAAATACTCGAAATGGAGGCACCTTCATGTTTAAAATAGAACGGCTCCGGAAAATCAAAGAAATTCTGGCTGACTGTAAGCAAATTGACGTTTCTACTCTCAGTAGCCTTTTAGAAGTTACAGATGCAACTATTCGAAATGATTTAGAGGAGTTAGAAAAAGAAGGATTTCTGACACGGTTCCATGGCGGCGCTACCTTAAACACGGCACAAGAAGAAGAAAACAACACTCTGACTTTTACCGGAGCAGCGCCAGTATATGATAAGGATAAAGAAGAAATCGGCGAAATAGCTTCCAGACTCATTCAGGAACGTGAATGGATATTCTTAGGTCCTGGTACAACTTCTTACTATATAGCAAAAGCACTCCTCACTCGTAATAATATCAATGTATTAACAAATAATTTTTGGGTAGCAGGAGTTTTAAGTGCAGTTCCAAATATACAGTGTCTATTTTTAGGCGGCCATCTTGTCACTAACGGATTTTATTCTTATCCAGATGATATTTCTGCTGAGCTCCATAATATTTATCTGGACAAATGTTTTTTTTCTGTGGATGGAGTAGATTTTGATGCGGGATACACACTTTCGGACTTATCTGTCCAGGAGTTAATTCGTACAATTACTCCAAAATGTAAAGAAATCATCTTCGGAATAGATTGTTCTAAATTTGGAAAACGCGCTTTCCGCAAAATCGGAGATTTAGATTTTCCTGATATTATTATTACAAATGATACTATCACAGCCGAATATAAAAACTATTATCTCGAACATCAGATAGGTGTATATACTTCCTATAACTTAGAAAACTGGAAGCTATAAAAAGTAAAGTGGTGGATTCTATGACAGATTTTACTCTATGTACCCGAAATTTAACAATGGTGGCAGATCGTACTTTAATTGATGGTATCCATTTTTCGGCACGTTCCGGAGAAATACATGGAATTATAGGCAATAACGGAGAAGGTAAAACTGTCTTTGCCCAGGTTCTCGCCGGTTTACGGCCCAAAACATCCGGACAGATATTCTTAGACGACCGCGAATTGAACATCACGTGTCCTCTTTCTGCTCAGAAAAATGGTATATATATGCTCACACAGGAGGTTCATATTTTCCCCGAACTTTCCGTGCGTGATAATCTCATTTGTGGCAATGAAGAATTGATATGGGGAAAGCGCATATTCACCCCATCTAAAAAAGAGATGGAACAATGTTGTCAAAAAATTTTAGATATGTATCATCTGCATTTTCATTTATGGCAAAGAGCAGGGGAACTAGAAGAAGCAGATTTACGTCTTCTGCAACTGCTGCGTATTTTAATCTGTCATCCCAAAGTGCTAATTTTAGATGAATTTTCTACATTTTTAAATTACGCACAAACAACACGTATTTTTGATATTCTTATGAATTTAAAGGAGCAGAATACAGCTATTCTCTTAATTACGCACAATTATTCGGAGATACGAAAGTATTGCGACCAGGTTTCTATTATTACAGATGGAACTATTACAGCCAATTTTACAAAGAAGCAATTCGAATCGGAAGAATTTATTACACATATAACAAACTTAAATATGAACTTCCGCTATCCCAGGCTTGTTCTTTCTAAGGGCAAAACACTTCTTAAAGTGGAAGGTACAGATTGCCCCCTCACCAATATTTGTTTCACTCTACACGAAAGAGAAATTATTGGAATTACCGGGCTTACCAAACCCCAGAGAAAAGCACTGTCAACTTATATAGTGAAACATCTAAAAGATGTCGGGCTGTTACCTGAGAAAAGTAGTGATGAGGTTTTATTCCTTACACAAGGAATTCCTTTCAATATTACAGCCTCTAATTTTCGTAAGGCACGCAAAAAGTATTTCGTTTCTGCATCTAAAGAAAAGCGTTATGCCAAAAGTTATATTACACGACTTGGTATTCACAATGCCACTGTACATACTCCGACACGTTTTTTAAGCTCTGGTAACAAACAAAAACTATTGATTGCCCGGTCTCTTTTTAACGAGTCCAAATTGTATATATATGATGAACCAACTAAAAATCTGGATTCCATAAGCAGATTGGAATTATACAATATTTTAAATGCTCTTGCATTAAAGGACGCATCCATATTAATTCTATCTTCCGATATTTCCGAGCTTATCGGAATGTGCAGCCGAATCGTCCTTTTTAAAGATGGAAAACAGATTGGAAATTATTCTACAGACTACCTTTCCAGTGAAGCTTTATACAAGCAATTATAATCACGAAGAAAGGAATTTTATTTATGAAAAAAGATAAGTTGATTGCATATGATTTAGGAACTGGAGGGATCAAGGCATCTCTCTTTGATGCTGAAGGAATCTCACATGCTGAAATATTCAACCAATATGAAACCTATTTTCCTAAAGAAAAGTTCTGCGAACAACGTCCTATAGATTGGTGGACCAATGTATGCGCCGCGACAAAAAAACTTCTCGCACATAGTCAATGCCTGCCGGAAGAAATTGCCTGCGTATCCTTATCAGGCCACAGTCTTGTTTCTGTCCCTCTGGATAAAGATGGAAAGCTTTTATTGGAACAGGTCCCAATCTGGTGTGATATGCGTGCAGATGACCAAATCCAAAAATTCTTTCAGGATCTTCCGTACGACAAATGGTATTCTACCACAGGCAACGGAGATCCAGAGGAATGTTATACTATTTTAAAGCTTATGTGGATGAAGGAACATCAACCTGCCATCTTTGCAGAGACATCTAAAATACTCGGCTCCAAAGACTATGTAAACTACCGCCTTACCGGACGTATCTGTACAGATCCGTCTTATGCCTCTGGTTTCGGAGTATTTAATTTAAAAAAATGGGAATATGAACCAGATTTTTTCAAAGCGGCAGGTATTTCTCAGGACATTTTTCCAGAAATACTTCCATCTGATTCTATTATCGGCTATGTTACTTCTGAGGCAGCTTTGGAAAGCGGGCTTGCAAAAGGAACTCCTGTAGCATGTGGTGGAGTAGACAATACTTGCATGGCCTTGGGTGCTCGTGGAATGGAAGAAGGTGTTATCTATACTTCTCTTGGTTCTTCCAGTTGGATAGCCGTTACCTCTCAAACACCTGTCATCGATGTCTCAACTAGGCCTTTCGTATTCGCACATGCGAAAAAAGGGTATTATACTTCTGCTGTATCTATCTTCTCAGCCGGAAATTCTTTTCGATGGATACGAGATAATCTTTGCCGCGACTTAAAAAATGATGTAGCCGCCTATGATATTATGAATCAAATGGCTGCGTCTGTACCTCCGGGAGCAAATGGTGTACTTTTTAATCCCAGTCTAGCGGGAGGTAGTGCACAAGAACCTAGCCCTAATTTAAACGGGGGATTTATGGGGCTTACTCTTGGAAACACAAGAGAGGATATGGTACGCGCCTCTATGGAAGGTGTAGCAATGGCTCTTAGGCAGGCACTTGATATTCTATTGAAACAAGTAAATGTACAAAATGAAATGTTAATTTGTGGAGGTGGAAGCAAAAGTGTTCTCTGGCGCCAGATATTTGCTGATATCTATCATATGCCTGTTCTGAAAACAAATATCGATCAAGACGCTGCCTCTTTAGGAGCTGCCGCGCTTGCCGCCAACGCTGTTGGACTATGGCAGGGATATAATAAAATCCTCACAATCCACAAACAAGAAGAACTATCCCTTCCAGATGAAACACGCAGCACTTATTACGAAAAACTCCTACATATATATAGCCTCTGGACAGATACACTTGCCAAATTAGGAGATAAAATGAAAGAAATATAAATTTAAGTGACAAAAGGGACGTGTGAAAGAGATGCTTTGCATCGTTCGTCAGGGCTTCGCCGAAATTCCTCACTCACGCAAAGCATCTCTTTCACACTCACACTTTCGCCAGCTTAAGTTTATAATTCGTAACGGAAAAAATCAGCTTCACGCTGCTATGCATTTCCAATCAGAAGTAGTATAGATACTTCTAATTGGAGGGCTATAACAACGTGAAGCCGTTCTTTTTTTTATGAATTTCAGTTAGGGCGCCACCTTCCTATAGACGAAGGAAAAACTTCTGATTGGGAGTCTGTAGCAGCGTGAAGTCGGTTCTTTTCTGTCTGAAATTATAAACTTAAGCTGGCGAAAGTGTAAGCGCAAGAGGGCGTGTGTTGCAAAAGTGAGGAATTCCGGCGAAGCCCTGACGAACGTTGCAAAGCATCTCTTTCACACGACCCTTTTGCGAATTTCCACAGTGCCAGCTCAATTTCGCATACGCTTCATTTCGCACTGCTTGTTGCTTCGTTAAATTTATATTTCACCGTCAATTTTTCTGTGTTATTCTTCCTTCATCATCTATTTCTGCATTTGGTGACAGGCCTTGCAGAAAATCGTACATTTCTCTTTGTTCTGCCTTATCGCTTATGTATTGGGTTGTATACCCTGTCTGCAAGCAGGGCACAAAGGACATCTCCGCAAGACCATCATACGTAATATCTAATTTTAAAAGTCCTGTATATTTTGTCTCATCATTGAACCAGAAATCTCCCATGCTGTAAATAATGGGCTTTCCACCCACATACTCAATCCCCTGCAATACATGAGGATGCCCGCCGACTACAATATCCGCCCCTGACGCCAGAAATTCTTTTCCCTGCTCTGTCTGATACTCTGCATACTGATTTGTATCTTCCGGTCCCCAGTGAATATATGCAATCAGGTAATCGCACTCTTTTGCCGTTTCTTTAATAATCTGGTTATACTCTGTTGTGTCATATGCCTCTAATACTCCCGGCGAGCTTTCTGTTGCCGCAGGCGTATAATATACAATCTCCGCATTTGTCGCCGCTACAAAACCAATCTTCATACCATTTACGATAAAGTAAATCGGACGATCCGCTTCCTCTTTGTTACGCCCTCCGCCTACATAAGGCAAATTATCTTCATCTAGATAATCCAAAGTATCCAAAAGCGCTTCTTCCCCATAATCATAAACGTGATTATTCGCAAGAGAAACTATGTCTGTCCCCATTTCCTTTAGAAGCTCCATGCGCTCCGGCTTTGCCCTAAATGTATAGAGCTTTCCCTCAAGCGGTGTCCCTCTCTCGCTTACACAATATTCGTGATTTAAGTAAAATACATCTGCCTGATTTGTAATATCCAAAATTTCAGGTGATATACATTCTTCCAGCCCATCTGTCTCATCATAATGATCCAGCACAAAGCCTTCTTCCGCAAAACAGATGTCCCCGGCTATCGTCACTTCTGCCTGCTTTTTTTCTCTGCCTTCCCTTATGTAAATCTGATGTTCTTTTGCCGTCTGTTCATCATCAAGCCATCCCTTTTTCCTATCTGTAAGCACCTGTAATGTTTCTCCAGTTGCTTCATATATATCTTTCTGTGTAAGTTCTCCCTTTTCTGCTTTTTTCAAAAGCGCTCCCTCTGTCTGGTCTGTATAATGCTTTACAAACCACTCAGCAAAGTCTGCCTGCTCTTTCTCTATTTTGGCTGCAGGAACTTCCTCCTCCTTTGAAGCTGAAAACGCCGCATAGCATTCCTCCACAGCAGCTTTTACAAGGGCACGCTGCTTTTTCTCTTTTGAACCCTTATACAGATTTATACTGACAATAACAACCGTCAGCACAAGAAATATCGCAATACCTCCTATCACCGCTATTTGCTTCCTGACTTGCCTTGCTCTCCTTCGCCGCATTGCTTCGCGCCTCTGTCTGTTGTATCTTCCACCCTCCATGTTTTTCCTCCGATTTGTCTTCCCCGTAAATTTTTCTTTTGTCTATATACCTTGTTATAGATTGTCCCATTTCAGTATATAAAAGTCAATACTCTGTAATAGACTGACATTTCGCGCGGCCCGCCGGACGAAGTGCGGTTGTATCAACAGACAGTTTCTACTGACACACAGTGTGCATCTCCCGTAGGATTTTATTGTATAGAGAACGAAGTTTCCTAAATAGATTCGGGTGTCAAAAGGTAACTTTTGACACCCGAATCCTAAATACAATAAAACGTGCCGCATAATACTGAATTTATACAGTTTAATGCTGCACGCTTAGATTTATTTGCCTTATCGGGTGAGGCCCGCTATTTATTAGCTTTTCAGCCTATTTTCAATTTAAATTTCTGTATTTCTTTTTCACTGGACACCTTCTCAATCATACCGCCCAGGCTCTGCAATTTTTGTTCAAAGCATTCATATCCTCTCTGGATATAAACAATATCATCAATAACTGTAATACCGTCTGTAGCAAGTCCTGCAATGCACAGAGCTGCTCCTGCTCTAAGATCCGGCGCGCTTACTCTTGCACCCGAAAATTTTTCCACACCTTCTATTGTCGCAGAATTTCCTTCTACTTTAATAACAGCACCCATTCTCGCCAACTCATCCAGATATTTAAAACGATTCTCAAAAATACTTTCTGTAATCGTGCTGGTTCCATCCGCTAACGCCAGCGCCACACCAATCTGCGGCTGCATATCGGTGGGGTATCCTGGATACGGCAGTGTTTTCACCTGCGTACTCTTAAGCCTTTTTTTCGCCACTACACGTACAGCGTCATCAAATTCCTCTACCTCGCATCCAATATCTATCAATTTTGAAATCGTTGCATCCAAATGCTTAGGAATCACGTTCAACACTGTCACGTCACCCTTTGTACAGGCCGCCGCGAACATAAATGTCCCTGCCTCGATCTGATCCGGTATAATAGAATATTCTGACTTATGCAAAGACTTCACTCCGCGTATCTTAATAACATCTGTTCCTGCCCCGCGGATATTCGCACCCATACTGTTTAAAAAGTTCGCGACGTCTACAACATGGGGTTCCTTTGCCACATTTTCCATAATGGTAATCCCATCTGCCATTGCAGCGGTCATCATAACGTTGATCGTAGCTCCCACTGAAACTACATCGAAATATAAATGCGTTCCTCGAAGCTGTTCTGCATCCGCGACAATCTTCCCATGCTCTATGTCTACATCCGCCCCCAGTGCCCGAAAGCCTTTCAAGTGCTGGTCAATCGGCCGGCTTCCGATATTACATCCTCCAGGAAGTGCAACCTCTGCTCTTTTATATTTTCCAAGCAGCGCCCCTAATAAATAATAGGAGGCTCTTATCTTTTTGATATAGTCATATTCAATATTAAAACTGCCGATAGCACTTCCGTTGATCTTCACTGTGTGCCTGTCAATCCTCTGGACTGTCGCTCCAATTCCACTGATTGCCTCCAGCATGACATTGATGTCATTTACATCCGGCAGATTGTCAATCAAAACGGTCTCATCCGTCATAATCGCCGCGGCCAAAATCGCGAGAGCCGCGTTCTTGGCGCCGCCTATCTCCACTTCCCCTACAAGCGGATTGCCGCCCTTGATAATATATTGCTCCATTTCGCACCTCGATTATTCGATATTATAAATTATAGTCGTATATTCTATTTTCCCGTTTTATTCTTTATATCCGCTTATACCTTGTCGAGCGAAGCCCGCTATCCCATAGGGAATAAATTACGGTATGCCCTTTAGGTAAACTCTTATCAGTCTTATTTCATAATACACTGTGACATTATACCACAAAAACGGCATTTGTAAAATCATTTTTGCTAATGTAACCGTTTCGGGCTATTTTTTACATTTTGCAATCTTGTCAAGGACATTCTCGATTGTTTCTTCAATCCTGCATCTGTCCTCACATACTACAATGTCCGCATATTTTTCGAAATATTTTACTCTCTCATTGTACAGACTGCGCAGCGTCTGCCCCTCCCGCAGCACGACCCCTCTTTTTTTCGGGTTTCGTATCCTCCTTTTTATTGTTTGATAAGAAGCCTGTAAATATACGACAATACCGATATCTTTAAAATGCTGCATGGCTTCCTCACAGTAGATAACGCTTCCTCCCGGCGATATCACCGAATTTTCCACGTTTACACTTTTATTGACCTGATTTTCTATTTTTAAAAAGCCTTCTTCTCCTACTTCCTCAATAATTTCACGAAGCAGTTTCTTTTCCTGTTCCTGTATCAATAAATCCGTGTCAACAAACTGCATGCCAAGCCTTTTCGCTACCACAACGCCAACCGTACTCTTTCCCACCGCCGGCATTCCAATAAAGATAAGGTTACTCTTCATATGTATTCCATCCTTTTATATGCTTTTTTCCATTGATTGTAAGTATATCATATTTTTTTTGTTTAGTAAAATCTGCGCTTGCATCTG
The DNA here is from genome assembly GCF_055387595.1 of Mediterraneibacter flintii. Taxonomy (NCBI): domain Bacteria; kingdom Bacillati; phylum Bacillota; class Clostridia; order Lachnospirales; family Lachnospiraceae; genus Mediterraneibacter; species Mediterraneibacter flintii. The sequence goes on along the minus strand of NZ_AP031405.1, from coordinate 770,363 downwards.
CGGTTGTCACAACGGCGTCTGAAAAGTTCCTGGTAAAGCATCACTTCTACCATGTCCCGCAGCCAGTTTTGTCCTGGCCCCGGAGGCGGCATTGGCGGTCCCTGGTGCGGACGTTCTTTTTGCCTCTCATTGGAAACCATCTCTGCATATTCTGTACCGTAAAATAGTTTTTCATTTTTCATTACTTTTTCATAAATGCGGCTGCACATCATACGCAGCTGTAATTTATCCGGATATTCATCATATATCATGCTGTTGTCGTACTCTTGCCGATCACATTCCTCTTCCACGTAAGGCAAAATTTTTTTTGGAATATCTGGGTACATACTTTTCATATAGTCCATGTCTCTTTGTTCAATCTTGTCGTCATCATACGCAAACGGCATGGGATATGCCATATAATACGGCAGTTTATGATTCATACTTTCACACTTCCATTCAGACATTATATAAACAGTATATGCCAGGGATATTCCCTATGTGCAAAGAAGCCGCAGCTCTTTTGGAGAAAGTCCTCTAGAACTGCAGCCTCTTTTTATTTATGCTTTTTATCTCTTTTTCCCCTCCGGAAAAATAATTTTAAATACAAAGAAGAAAATCACCATAGATACGCCACCGGTAATCACCGTCACTAAAATATTATAGACCGCCGGCGATACATACACAGCCGCAACCGGCATCCACAGATTATTAAACCCATTACAGATAAGTGAAATTACAATCCAGGAAAAAAAATACCAAAACGCCTGGTAAAAAACATTTCCTTTACTTTTAAAGGTAATATTCCTCTGTAACGGAAAATTAATACATTGTGCCAGAAAAGAGCCAGTCTCGTAACTGATAAAATATCCAAGCCCCCCGCCGATCATAACGGCCCCCGACGTGTCGTAAAGAATATTGTATCCCAAAAGACTCCAGGTAAATTCTACATTGCAGATATCCACCGGTATCTTTGGCCACATAAATTCTATTCCTGCCAGTTCTTTTCCCAATATGCCCGGCATAAAAGTAAAGACCAGATATTGAAATACAGTTACTCCTATGCTAAATACAAGAAAGCAGAAAATTTGATACAGCCATTTTGAAAACCGAGGATATTTTCTTTCAAACGCTTTCCACTCTTTTTCCCACCATCCTGATATTCCTCTCATACTTGCTTCTTCCCCAACTTTCTGCTATTTTTTGGCATCTTCTTCCCGTTTTATGCCTCCTGTCTGTGCTTTTGCCGCAGCCTTTAAATATGCTTCATATTCCCTATTTTCCCTGCGGTTTTTTATAAATTCTCCAATTGTTTTCTTTATGCCTTTAAAAAAATGTCCATTCACAATTTGTAGAAGCCCTTCTGCCATACCCATACTGACTATTCCCTCTGTCATCTTCGCCAGAGCACGAAAGGGAATATTATAAACAAACAGAATATTTAAATTGGGGGTTCCTCTCTTTGTGCTGCTTTTCTCTTTGTGATCCAGACACTTCCAGACCAGCCGCGCCCATATGCTCTTTGCATAGTACATCTGGGAAATGGTATCATTGATATCCAGCGCTTTTTTCCATCTGCCATCTGGAAGCGGATGCCCTAACAGCTTTTCAAATTCTGCATCCTCCACATGGTGTATCTTTCCAGCATAGTACGAAGGGAGCTCCTCTTTTTTATATGGATATTCCTCCGTTGTTCCCTGGACTTTGTATTCTCCTGCCAATCGTATATCTTCTATATTGGCGCCTACCATGATCCGGTATGTTCCTTCCTCTGTTTCCCACTTTTGCGTTTTTACATTCCAATATCGAAATGTCTTGTCATCAAATGGTATCTCTGCCTTTTTACTTTCTTTTGCCCTTAAATATACTTTTGTAAAGCCTTTTAATTCTTTAAATGGGCGAAATATTTTACTATCCGGCAGACCGACATACAGCTGCGCGATTTCAGCCCCGTCATATTCTCCTGTGTTTGTAATTGTAAATGTAATTCCAGTCGTATTTACCTGTAAATCGGAATAGGAAAATGTCGTATAAGACAGTCCATAGCCAAAAGGATAGCACACCGGAATCTTTGCCGTATCGTAGTAGCGGTATCCTATATAGAGCCCTTCCCTATACTCAGCCGAATATTCCTTGCCTGGGAAATAGAAATAAGCCGGAGTATCTTCACAGCGAATCGGATATGTCTCACTTAGTTTTCCCGACGGATTTGACCTCCCAGTCAAAATATCCAGTATAGCCCCCGCGCCTGCCTGTCCCGTCAGAAATCCATGCAAAATTGCTTTACAACAGTCTTTCCATTCCATCTCAATGGCAGAGCCTCCGCTTAATATGCCTACAATATTAGAATTCACTTTACAAAGCCCTTCTAATAATGCAGTCTGGTTTTGGCGAAGCTGCATATTTTCTCTGTCTTTTCCCTCTACCTCACTTATTTCATCCAGTCCGAAGAAATAGAGCACAATGTCAGCCTTTTCTGCCAGTGCAAGCGCTTCCGCTTTCAGCTTTTCATCTCTTTTTCCTGTTCGCCTGTAGCCTTTCGCAACCCCCAAAACCTCCAGTTCATAATCCTTTACTACTGTTTTGATATTTTCCAGAAACGTAGGATTGACCAGAGATGACCCTGCGCCCTGGTATCTGGGATTCTCTGCAAAATCGCCGATTATAGCCACTAACGTATTTTTTTGAAGCGGCAGAATGTGCGCTTCATTTTTTAAAAGTACTGCACTTTCCTTTGCCGCCTTCTTCGCCAATTCATGGTGTTGTGTCGCCTCAAAATCTTTTTTTCTGCTTTCCTTTCCGGACAGTTCTGTTACTGCTTGTAGAAGCCCCTCTACACAAAAATCTATTTCTGCCATAGATACTTTCTTTTCTTCCACTGCCTGAACCAACTGCCGCGCCGAATCCAGCCCCGGGAAAGGCATTTCCAGATTAGAGCCGGCCTTTACCCCTTTTGTGTGGTCGTTGGAGCCTCCCCAATCTGTTACTACAATTCCTTTAAATCCCCACTCATCCCGAAGAATCTTTTTGAGCAGATATGAATTTTCGTTTGCATACACGCCATTTATTTTATTATAGCTTGTCATAATTGACTTTGCTCTGCCTTCTTTGACAGCAATCTCAAACCCTGTCAGATAGATTTCCCTTAAGGTTCTCTCATCTAAAACAGAGTTCACAGACATTCTGTGTAATTCCTGATTGTTTACCGCGAAATGCTTAGGGCATGCGTATACACCCTGGCTTTGTATTCCGCGTATATAGGCTGCTGCCATTTTTCCTGCCAGATAGGGATCCTCCGAAAAGTATTCAAAATTTCTGCCGCACAGAGGACTCCTTTTCACATTCAAGCCAGGTCCAAGAAGAATATCCACCTGCAAGGCAACAGCTTCCTTTCCAAGTGCTTCGCCCAGTTCTTCCCCCAGTGATTCATCCCAACTGTTTGCAATAGTAGCAGCGGTGGGAAAGCAAGTAGCCGGCACAGACGGATTTAGCCCCAGATGATCTCCCTCCCCATCCTGCCGACGGACTCCATGAGGTCCGTCGGCACAAAACAAAGAAGGGATTCCAAAGTGGGAAAAATCTCTCGTCTCCCATTCGTTCTTCCCGCTTAAAAAAGCAGCCTTTTCCTTTAATGTCATCTTCTCGATAACCGTTTTTTGTTTACTTTCCATTTTCTCCTACATGAACATTCTTTTTAAAATTCTTCCAGTTCTTCCTCCATTTCCAGTAAAATGCACCTGCTCCCACAACAGCAATCACATCTACTGCTATCAGTATATAGAGCCAGTATGGTGTAGGGCCATAATAACCGATGTCCATAGCTGTGGAATTTGCCACCGTATACAAAATATTGTGGCAAGCCTTTCGCATCGCCTGTTTTCCTGCATTACTCGTATCATTTACAGGACTTCCTACTGTATCAAGCATCAAGTCATTTCCTGCATGAATTCCCTGATCTGCATTCATACAGTCCGCTGCTACCCAGTCTGAAATAACCATACCTTCAAAGCCCCATTCTCCACGCAGAACATCTGTCATCAGTTCCTTTACTGAGCCACTCCATTTTGCACCGATCCTGTTATAGGATGACATCATGGCGTGGGCATTTCCTTCCTTAACCGCAATTTCAAACGGCCGCAGATAAATTTCCCGAATTGCTTGTTCATTCCCCCATATATTCAGACCTGTCAACGTATTTGCACACTGGTTATAAATAGCAAAATGTTTTACATAATTATATACTTTGTTTGTATTAAACCCTGTTATAAGGCCCGCAGCCATCTTTCCTGCCACTACAGGATCTTCTGAATATCCTTCATATCCTCTGCCATTAAACTGTGTCCTGTGTATATTGATAGTCGGCCCGTAAATACCGCTGATTCCCCACGCAACAGCTTCTGCACTAAAGGCCTCTCCCATCTTTTCCGCCAGCTCCTGATTCCATGTGCTTGCCAATACAACACCCGTTGTATAGGAAATACCCTCATATGCTGTTTCATTTACCAGAGCCTTAATTCCTGCCGGTCCATCTAAATCTATCGTATACGGTTTATCCACTGATTCAATCACCTGTGTCGCGAATCCGCCGTATCCTATGAGATACTGCATGTCTTCAACGGAAAGCTGTTCCAAAAGTTTTTCCCACATTGGATCATCATAGGATTTTCCTATTAAATCTTGCAGCTTCAATCCGTTATCCCGAATCACTATATCCTCCGCTTCTGGATCTTCTGGGGGAGTCAGATCTTCCCATGCTTTCTTTAATTCTTCAGATGCTGCTCTTTCATGCGGTACATCTTTTGGAATCGTTCCTTCCCAATCTGCTCTGGATACATACGTAATTTCCGTTACTCCATCGTTTTCAATATCTTTAAATCTTGCTACAGCAGCTGTTTCATCCGAATCTCTTTTATTTCCTTCATCGTAAATGATTGTACTATCCACTGTATAATCTCTTGTATCGATTATATCGTGTGCATTTTTCATCAATTTGACTTCATATGTGCCTTCCTCTAATACATAACAGCCATTTGTAATGTAATCAAATGATGCCATTTCCTCTACAGCAAAAGAAATTTTAATTTCTTCTGATTCGCCTGGTTCCAACAATTTTGTCTTTCCAAAATCAGCCAATACAACATGAGATTTTTCAATTCCTCCCGTCTGATATGGAGCTGTATAATAAACCTGCACTACCTCTTTTCCTGCCGCATTACCGGTATTCGTAACTTTAACCGTCATATTGATATTTTTATCATCTGACGTAAAGTCTGCTATCTCCTGCTCAAAGGTTGTATAAGATAAACCATATCCGAAGGGATATTGTACTGCTTTTCTATACTCTTCTTCATTTACTTCACCTGTCTCATTATCTACCCAACGTGTTTCATAATATCGATACCCGACATAGATTCCCTCTGCATAATCAGCATATCCCTGCCGTACTTCTTCTTCCTTTCCTCCGAAAACACTCGCCATAAATTCAGAATCTGTATACGAAAAGCTCCCAAAATTCTCAACCGCCGGAGCAGAAGTCAGATCATAAGCATATGTATCTACTGTACGCCCCGATGGATTCACCTCTCCGCTTAAAATACTGCCTACGGAGTTCATGCCTGTCTCTCCCATTCCACCGATCCAAAGCGCTGCGTCTACTTTACCTTCTTCTAAAAATCTTAATTCCATAGGATAGCTGGAATTCAACAATAAAATCACTTTACCAAATCCCATGTTATCTACCATGTTGATAAGCTCTTTTTCCTCCTGGCTTAATTCCAGATAATGTTCGTCAGGTGTACCTCCAAGACTGCTCATATCCAGAGGTAGATCTTCATATCCTTCCCCTCCTGTGCGGCTCAGAAATATCAGCGCTACATCTGAATATTCTTTTGCCTGTTCCAGCATCTCATTAGAATACTCATCTACTGGGATCTGAATCTTACAATAGTCTGTATTAAATGTTCCCATACTGTCTACTGTATTACTTTCCAGGTCACTTTCTTCGTAGAATTGTTCAAGTTCAGGATTCGCTGAAATCCCTGCATTTTCCAATCCTTCATAAAGACTGATGCAGTTTTCCGTATTCCCTGCTCCCGTTCCTACTCCGCTATACACCGGATGCACAGATGACCATCCAAAGACATTTACTTTTTTCTCTTTTTCACTGTCCATGTCTAAAGGAAGCGCCTCATTTTCATTATGAAGAAGCACTGCACCTTCATCCACTATTTCTTCTACCACCTTACCCGCAGCCTCTGACGCCTCAGCCGTCTTCTCCTTATCTACGTCTGCCTTAGAAAAAAACTGTGTAATAACATTGTAAAACATTCCTCCGGCAATATTTACAGCAAGCAGAACTACCAGCAGGATACTTATGATCACTACACTGGTTTTCTTTGGTTTTTTCACCTTTTTTTCCATCTTTCTCTCTCCTTTTCCTCTTCGGCAGTCCATTTTCGTTTTTTACTTTTCCGGCTGCCTTTATTTTCGTGCTTTCATTCACACGCTTTCTGCTTGTCTTTGATTCTATCAGTTCTTTTCTTTCTGTGCCTCATTTTGCATAAACTGTTGTTTTTCTGCTTAAATTGTATATAGTATTGTGTATTTTATACAAAAACAGCGCCAAAATTTATGCATTATGCTTATTTTGACGCCATTTGCTTTCCCTGAGCAGTTCCCTTTTCCCTTTATTTTCTTTCCTCATTTTTGCAAAAAATTCATATCCATAGGGATCAATATTTTCAAATTAAACCAATTATCACAGCATTGAATATCTACTTCTCCCTTATATTTATGCACTGTATAGCGCAGGCTTTTTAAGCCATATCCATGAAATGTTTTTTCTTTCTTAGTCGTAACAGGAAGACTTTCTTCGAGCTCTAAGCTCCCTTCATAATAATTTTCAAAACGAATCATCAAAAAACTTTTCTGTAGAAATGTACTGACATGAATCAGCCTTTTTTCTTTCTCCGGTATCTGCTTCTCACATTCGATCGCATTATCCAGCGCGTTTCCGAAAATAGAACATATATCCATAACGTCCATAAATTCAAACAGCTTTCCATCCACCACACAGGTCATAGAAATATCGTTTTTCATACAGAGAAGATTTTTCGATGTCAAAAGAGTATCTAATACTTTATTCCCTGTCCGGTTCTGCGCTTCATAGTTCTGGATTTCTTCTTCCATTTTATCCAGGTATGCTTCTCTTTTCTGTGCGTTTTCCTCTGCGCGCAGCGCTATAATATGGTGCTTTAGATCATGATACTTATAATTGATAAGATCCATAGCCTCTTGTGACTGCTGATACTGCATATACTGATTGTAAAGAATACTCTGCACACTCTCCAGCTCATGCCGCGTGCGGAGCTCTATCCGCTGTACATGGTAGGCATACATAATTACAATGCCTCCTAAATCTACCAGAGTCCGTACATTAAAAATTTCTGCGCTCTGCTGTCCGCCAAATATCGTATCTGCAGATACAAATCCCAGATTACTGATAGAAAAAACTGCAAGCCCAATGATAATGTACGCTGCCAATTCTTTGTTTGTAACCAGATATGACTTTTCTTTTGTACCGGATTTTCTATACAGTAACCAGACAATGCAAAATACGAAACTGTAAATCAGTACCAGCCAGAATATTCTAAATACAACCCCATCCATTGCCATTCGAAGTGACAGCCAACAATATGTCTGCCACTCCAGAGATGCCGCAAATTCTGCTGCTACAAACGCGCGGACACAATAATATCCCGCATCCTTTCCACTGACGCGGCAGCAAAGATAAATATATCCATACATGAGTCCGACTGCCGCACCCATGCAGAGAATCCATAGGAAATTCTCCATGCCCTGTGTCACTTCCAGAAAAAGCACCTGTATAGCCAGCGCGCCTACAGATATACCTATAAATCTCCATCCTGTTACTCTTCTCTTTACTTCCGCTATACACAAAAGACAGGCAAGCCATTCCGCCAAAGCCGTATAAAATCGAGGAATATCCGGTAATATCGTACTCACAATATCCACTTCTGCCACATTCATCTTAATTCCCCCCAATGCCTTGTCAACGCCTGCATAAAATCATTCATTCTCGGTCTACTAATCTGTAAACTCTCTCCTTTGACTACGGCGCACTTATCCTGTATCCCGTCCACATGTTCCAAATTAATCAAGTAACACTTATTTCCACGGTAAAAGCCCATGTTTTCTAATTCTTCCTCTGCAGATCTCATCGTCCCTGCTGTTGTATATTCTCCGCCTGCCGTATGATAGATTAAATTATGCCCCTGACTTTCTACATAGTATATATCTTCCACATCCACCCTAAACACGCCTCCCTTGACGGAAATCATCACATACTTACGCTTACGGTTCTTTATTCTGGCAACCGCTTTTTTCAACTTCTGGCTAAATGCAAAGTATGTCACCGGCTTCAGCACATAATCCAGGGCATCTACCTCATATCCCCGAATAGCATACTGCGTCATATTCGTTATAAATATAATAATCACTTCTGTATCCTTTTTTCGTATCTCTTCTGCAGCGGTCATTCCGTCCACAAATTTCATCTGAATATCCATAAAAATAATATCAAACTGAGCCTTATACTCCGCGGTAATTCCATCCCCATCCCGATAGACTGATATTTGAAGCTCTTCTCTCTGTTCTTTTTCATAACGCCGTAAATATTCTGTAATCTGGTCTATATAATTTTGTTCATCCTCTACTACAGCAATACGAATCATTCTTTTTCCACCTTCTCTTGACCGTCCTCTGGCATGCAGCTCTCCTTAAGCAAACCACTGCACTTTCATCCATTACAAGTTACTGGAATTAATATAGCATATTCCAAATTATTTGTCATTTCGTGCTCTTTCTCAGTGAAATTTCTTAAATTTCTATTTTTTCTTGTAGTTTGTTTTCTAATGTGTTAAGGTAAGGGTACCTTTTCTAACATCTGTCTATATTAGGAAAAGGAAAGTAGCTTTATTTCTTATATAAGGAATCTATATTCTAAAAATTTACATGTATCATTCTATTTATGTTCATCTGATGGACAATCGGTTTTTCTGGTATTTAACTGCCAGGGCATTCTAAATTTTTACCCAATGAAACAAAGGAAAATGCTGTAACAGCATCTGTTTTATTACTTACGCTGCAGGTGAGGTATATATTTGTGTGTTTAATGTCTACTTTGCAGAGAGCGCCATATCGTTTGCGGCAAATGCTGTGTAACTTAAGGGGAAAGTGTTGTAAACCGTAAGGCTTTTCCCTATAATAAAAGGAGGAAAAGTAAATATGGAACAAAAACCATTGAAGGATTTGAATCTGCTGGATCGTTTTTTATTCTCACAGGCTGCTGATGACCCAGATACAATGCGGGACATGCTGGAGATTATTCTGGGAAGGGAGGTTGTTTTAAAACTTCTGCCCCAGACAGAAAAAGAGCAGCGCACCCATCCATTGAACCGGTATGTCCGTCTGGATGTCTGGGCAATGGATGAAGAGGAACGCATATACAACGCAGAGGTGCAGAGAGAGGATACAGGGAATCTGCCAAAACGGAGCCGGTTTTACCAAGCGTTAATTGATTCCAACCTCTTAAAGCCAGGAGAAGTGGGATTCCAAAGGCTGAATCCCGTCTACATTATTCTTATCTGTCCCTTTGATCTGTTCGGATATGGGTTATACCGATATACCTTCCAGATGCAGTGTAAGGAAGTACCTGAATTGTCATTACAGGACGACGCTGTTCGGATATTTTTAAATACCCGCGGACAGCACACAGAAGGCGTACCACAAGAACTGATAGAGCTGTTAAGGTATATGGAGCATACCACAGAGGAAGTAAGTGCCTCTTGTACCAGTGAGAGGATACATAATATCCAGAAACGGATCCATGCAATCAAATCCAGTGAAAAGATCGGGGTGAAATACATGCAGGCATGGGAAGAAAAGATATTGGAGCAGGAAAAAGCACGTGAAGAGGGGCGTAAGGAAGGACGTCAAGAAGGACACGCTTCTGGATTAAAAGAAGGTTTAACACAAGGTGGTATGCGAAAACTACAGGAATTAGTAGAAAAGAAAATACAAAAAGGATATGGAGCAGAAGAGATTGCAGAAATGCTGGAAGAAGATATAGAAACCATTCAAAAATTAATAGAAGAAATATAAATTTAACGAAGCAACAAGCAGTGCGAAAAGAACAGACAAACTTCTGTTTACATGCGAGCATGCCACAGAGTTTGCCTGCTTCTTTTCATTCGGCGACTGCCGATAGCGAAATGGAGCGTATGCGGAATTGAGCTGGCACTGCGGAAGTTGGCAAAAGGGACATGTGAAAGAGATGCTTTGCATTTCCAATCGGAAGTAGTATAGATACTTCTAATTGAAGGGCTATAACAACGTGAAGCCGTTCTCTTTTTTATGGATTTCAGTTAGGGAGCCACCTTCCTATAGACGAAGGAAAATCTTCTGACTGGGAGTCTGCAGCAGCGTGAAGTCGATTCTTTTCTGTTTGAAATTATAAACTTAAGCTGGCGAAAGTGTAAGCACAAGAGGGCGTGTATTGCAAAAGTGAGGAATTCCGGCGAAGCCCTGACGAACGTTGCAATACACGCCCTCTTGTGCGAATCATTTTCGTCAATTAACTTTCTATTTTCATCTTTTTCAGTTCTTTTCTTGCGAATAGTACTGCGAGTGTAAATGCGGCGGCGTCTGCTATCGGCCCTGCGAACATCACACCATCAATTCCCATAAAAATTGGGAAAATGAGAATCAAGGGCAAGAGAAAAATGACCTGCCTCGTCAAAGACATCACAATTCCAAGCTTTGCTTTTCCAATGGAGGTAAAAAAGCCAGAGGACATCGGCTGGATTCCATTGACAAAAGTCAGCAGCATAAAAATCTTTAGATAATGTTCGGCAAACTGGAAATACAGTTCACTTCCACTGCCAAAAAGCCCCACAATCTGATGTGGAAAAAATTGAAAGCACACAAAAAAGAGAACAGCAACCGTTGTACATAGAGTAACAGAATAACGATATGTCCTTTTCACCCTGTCATACTTTCCCGAGCCGTAATTAAATCCCCATATCGGCTGACACCCCTGAGAAATTCCGATGCAAATTGCCAAAAATACTTGATTTACTTTTGTAATAATTCCTACGCAGGCAATTGGGATGTCACTGCCATATACAGAAGCTTCGCCATAATGTCTCAAAATATTATTCATTGCAATCTGTACAACTGCCATTGCTATCTGATTAATGCAAGAGGCAAGTCCCAGCGAAACAATAGCCCGCAGATACACAGCACCAGGACGCAGCATCTGTCTTGTCAGTTTCATCTTCTTTAGCTTTACAAAATACACAATCACAAGAATGCCTGAAGCTACCTGTCCGATTACTGTTGCCCATGCCGCACCTTTTATTCCCCATCCGAATCCAAATATAAAGAGTGGATCCAAAATGGTATTCATCACCGCCCCTGTCAGCATACATGTCATTGAATATGTAGGGCTTCTGTCTGCTCTTACCAGATGATTTCCCCCTGTAGTCAAGACAAAAAACGGTAGTCCAAATGCTGTAATTCCCACATAATCCATCGCATAAGGCATAACGTCCGGTGTTCCCCCAAACAAATGAAGAAGCGGTTCCAAAAACAACAAGATAATGATTGCAATTCCAGTTCCGCATATTACAAGCATTCCAAGACCAGTCCCCGCTATCCTGCTTGCTTTTTCTTCCCGTCCTGCCCCCATTTCCAAATTATAGTTTGACGCACTTCCTATTCCAAGAAGCAATGCCGTTGCCGTTGAAATAATGGTAACCGGAAATGCAATATTCGTAGCTGCATTTCCTAACATCCCAACTCCCTGTCCAATGAAAATCTGATCGACAATATTATACAGGGCGCTTACAAGCATGCTGATGATTGCCGGAATCGCAAACTTTGCAATCAGCCCGCCCAGCGGAGCACTCCCCAGTGGATTTTCCGCCTGTACTGCTTCCTTTTGTTTTTCCAATATTTTATCCTTCTTTCTCCTTTGTCTTCCCTCTGGATTTTCCTGCACTCTTCCCTCTTTTCCTCTCTATACCTGTCCATAGATTTCTTTGGGAACGTATGCCTTCGTCATAATTCCCTCTGGGGTATATTCTTCCAAAAGAAGCTCTCCATTCTTTCTGATAAGCTGAATTCTCCATGCTTCTGTAAAGGGATATAAACGCTCAATATAAATCTGCTCCCTGCGTATAATTTCCATCAATACTTCTTTTAATTCTTCCATCCCCTGTCCGGTTTTCGCAGAACATAAAATAGAATAGTCCGCAGCTCCATCCCTGATACTGCTCTTTGCTTCTACTTTGTCCTGTTTGTTAAACAATGTAATAATCGGTTTTCCCTGTACCCCTAGTGTCTGCAGCGTATCATACACTACATGCATCTGCATGTCCATCTGCGGGTTGGAGGTATCTACTACATGTATAATAATATCCGCATATTTTGCTTCCTCCAGCGTACTCTTAAATGCTTCTATCAAATGATGCGGCAGTTTACGGATAAATCCCACTGTATCCGTCAGCAGAATCTTTTGAGTACGGCTTAGATACAGTGTCCTTGTCGTTGTATCCAGTGTAGAGAAAAGCATTGCATCCTCCAAGATTTTTGCATCCGTCAATCTATTTTCAATGCTGCTCTTTCCAGCAGAAGTATATCCTACCAAGGCTGCCACTTTCAGACTGGAGTCCTTTCGCTCCCTGCGGATTAAATCCCTGTGTTTTTCTACTTCCTTTAATTCTCTCTTTAATCGGCTAATCCTCTCACGAATCAGTCTCCTGTCTGTCTCCAGCTTCTTTTCTCCTGGCCCACGTGTTCCTATCCCACCTCCTAAACGAGACAGAGAACTGCCAAGTCCTGACAGACGCGAAGCACGATAACGAAGCTGTGCCAGTTCTACCTGTATCTTTCCTTCCCCCGAAACAGCGCGCGCCGCGAAAATGTCCAAAATTAAGAGAGTTCGGTCAATAACTTTACACTGCAGCTCTTCCTCTAAATTTCTAAGCTGCACACTTGTCAGCTCATCATCACAGATAATCCCGTTTGCATCTGTTTCCCACAGAAGCTCTTTTAGTTCCGCCAGCTTTCCCTTGCCAATATAGGTTACCGGATGCACTGCTTCTCTTGATTGAATAAGTCTTCCTTTGACTTCTGCTTTTGCTGTCCTGGCAAGCTCCTCTAATTCATCCAGAGAACATTTTGCATCCTCTGCTCCATCCAACTGAATCCCTACAAGAATGACCTTTTCTGTTGTTTCCCTCAAATCAAAACCTACCATCATTTCTCCTCTTATCCGTCTTCCTAATTCCCTCTTTTCCGTCAGCGCTACTTTAAGCGAATAACAAATACAGGGAGAGGCGGATTGTTCTCTCGATTATAATAACAGTTTAAAATTACCAGCCATTTTTTAGAATCAAGTCTTTTTAAAAAATCCAGTAATGCTTCTTTTTCTTCATATCCTGTATCCTTTCCACTGTAAATACAAAGACTCATAATTCCACCTTTTTTCAAAAGCTCCATTCCTTGTCTTACCCCTTCTACACTTGTCTTTGCTCTTGTGGCTATCCGGTGATCCCCTCCCGGCAAATACCCAAAATTAAACAGCACTGCCGACACTTCTTCCTCTACATAGGAAGCCATCTGCTCATGCCCTTCCTGAAAAAGCACAGCGCGCTCCATATATCCCGCCTCTTTCAGCCTCATTTTGGTGTGCTCTATCGCTGTCTTTTGAATATCAAATGCATAAACCTTTCCCGTTCTTCCCACACATCTGCACAAAAATTCTGTATCACCGCCGTTTCCGGCAGTAGCGTCCACGCAGCAGTCTCCTTCTGCGATATATTCTTTCACGAAGCGATGGCAGTATTCTGTAATCTGATAACTTCTCATCTTTTCCTCCTTTTTCGGCAATACGGCAGTTCTTCGCTCCGCTGCGTTCTGTACGAGACGCATACTACCGGTGTGCAGCACCGCCTGCCGAGTGTATCGCGCCAAAAAGAGGCAGGTCTTCCTGCCTCTATCTTGTCTTTAAAAATTCTGCTTCTTTCACTGCTCTCTCATCATCTGGATAGGTTTCGAGATATTCTGCTATTTTTTCCTTTGCCGTATCCCAATCCGCAGATTTCTCAGCGCATACAATTCTATTGTACCGCATTTCCTGAAGAAGTCCTCCATCGATCGTTTCCTCTGAAGCTCTGGCGTCAGCCAGCGCAAGACCTGTTTCAAAATATTCAGAAGCACCTGCATAGTCTTCTGTCTGCATCGCACTGATTCCCATAAGGTTATACAATTGAGGCGTCTCCTTTACGCCTTTATCCAGTGCGTTTTGAAATGCTTCCAAGGCCCCTTTATAATCCTCCTGTTCATACAGTGCCATTCCCAGTCCCCTATATGCCTCTGCTGTATCCTCTTCTTTTTGTACTGCTTCTTCAAAGCTTTCCGCTGCCTTTTTATAGTTTCCTTCTTCCAACTGTTTTGTGCCGTCCTTTAACGCATTCCCACATCCTGTCAGCATACAGACAGCGAGAATCACAGGCAGAATTTTCCGTATTTTCATCATCTACACCCCTTACTCCGGATATTTAATTACCCAGAAAGAATTCAATATATTCAGTAACATAACCCCCATATCCGCAAAAATGGCATTCTGCATAGTTACAAGTCCAAAAAAGGCAAGCACCAGCAAAAATACCTTCATTCCGACTGCAAATATCATATTCTCCTTCACAGAACGCAGCGTTCCCTTTGAAATACGAATTGCATTGATAATTCTAGAAGGCTCATCTTCCATCAAAATAATATCTGCTGCTTCCAACGCAGCGTCGGCTCCCAGACCTCCCATAGCAATTCCTATGTCTGCTCTTGCAAGTACCGGAGCATCATTGATGCCATCGCCTACAAAAGCCAGTTTTTCTGACTCCATCTGGCTGTCTATAAATTCTTCTAACTGCTCCACCTTATCCTCCGGCAAAAGTTCTGCATACACATAGTCCATCCGCAGTTCTTTTGCAACTGCATGTGCGGTCTCTTCATTGTCTCCTGTCAACATAACCGCTTCCAGATTATGTTTATGTAGCCACCGCATCAGCTGCCTTACGTCCTTACGGATCACATCATCAATCAAAATATAACCGGCATATTCTCCAGAAACCGCTACATATACGGCTGTACCGCTTCCATTTGCAGGGGCAAAGAAAATGCCCTCCTTCATCATAAATTTATAATTTCCTACGATTACATCCTTGCCATCTACTTTTGCCTTAATCCCAAAACCGGAAAATTCCTGAACTGCCTCTACTCTCCCCAAGTCAATCTCACTTTTACAGCTCTCTCGGAGCGAAAGCGCAATCGGATGCGTAGAATAAGCCTCCGCTGCCGAAGCAATATCCAACAATTCCGCTTCTGTCATGTTTTTAGGCTCTATTGCACGTACATGAAACACCCCTTCTGTCAATGTCCCTGTCTTGTCAAATACAAATGTTTCCGTCTTTGACAGAGCCTCCACATAATCGCATCCTTTAATCAATATTCCTTGCCTGGACGCTGCGCCGATTCCCCCTAAAAAGGCAAGCGGTACAGAAACCAAAAGACCACTTGGACATGCCGCCACCAAAAATATTAGTCCTCGGTATATCCATTTCTCTGTTTCATGTCCTGGCAACATCATCGGTGGCAAAATCATAACAAGAATCCCCAGAAGAATCACCACTGGCGTATAATATTTTGTAAACCGTGCTGCCAGATTCTCTGTCTCTGCCTTTTTATTGTTGGCATTTTCCACCAAATCAACAATTCTAGAAGCGGTTGAATCTCTGTATAGCTTCTTTACTTTCGCCTCAAGTCCCCCACTCAAATTAATGCTTCCGCTGTAAAGTCGGTCTCCCGGCTTTACTTCTACGGGTTCATATTCTCCTGTAAGCGCCTTTTTATCAATGGTACTGTTGCCAAATGTAACCACCGCGTCCACAGGAATTCTATCTCCTGGCTTAATGATAATAACGTCGCCTATATTTAATTTTTCTGGCAGAACCGACTCTTCTCCGGTATCTGTTTTCAAATTTGCAGAATCTGGACGTATGTCCATAAATTTTGCAATAGATTTCTTCGTCCTTCCAAATGCTATTTTCTCTATCAATATTCCAATCTGAAAGAACAGCATTGCCCCTGCCGCCTCTGCGTTTTTTCCAATACAAAAGGCACCGATAGTAGCAAGTATCATCAGCAGGTTTTCATTAAAGAACTGAAACTTTCGGATACCTTTGAGCATTTCCCAATATGTCTCAAAGGAAATAATTATATAAGGTATTAAGTATAGAATACACTGTATTGTTTTCTCCTGGCTCTGATACTTTCTGGTACTTAATGCCGCCAGATAAAAAAGTGTTCCAACACCGATTTCCAGCCACTTTCTCTTTACTTCCTTCCCCATCACGCACTACCTTTTCTGCTTTACTTTTATTCCCTTATATGCTCCATTCCCTGATTCATAATCGTCTTAATATGACTGTCTGCCAGTGAATAAAACACGGTCTTGCCTTCTCTTCTGTTTGCCACCAGCTTCATCTGTTTAAGAACTCGGAGCTGGTGAGAAATTGCAGACTGTGTCATATCTAGTGTCTGTGCCAGATCACAGACACACATTTCAGACTGGAACAATGTATATAAAATACGAATCCGCGTCGTATCTCCGAATACTTTAAAGAAATCCGCCAAATCTCTTAATTCTTCTTCCTGCGGCATATGTTCCTGGACATTTTTCACAATATCTTCATGCACATGTATATAGTCACAGTGCTCCACTTCTATTTTATCCATAGGTTCTTCTCCCTTCATATGAGCAGCCGTTCAAATTTTATTATACGTGAAACAGGTAACATGGTCAAGCTTTGTGGACGTAAGAAAGCATAGGAAATCCACATTTTCAGGGGTTTTCCTATGCTTTTTACGCTTTTATCCATATTTTTACATTTTTATATCAGATATGCCTGTTTTTCATATCCTTATTTAGAATTTTTTATATAAAACTCGTATAGAATTCAAAATACAAAGCACTGCTACTCCCGTATCTGCAAACACTGCCATCCACATATCTGCCATTCCCGCAAGTCCAAGTATCATAACAAGCGCTTTAATTACTAAAGCAAATACGATATTCTGCTTTGCAATCGTCCCTGTTTTCTTTGCGATCATCAAGGATTGTGGTATTGCCTCCATCGCAGAGGTCATAAACACTACATCCGCAGCTTCGATTGCCGCGTCTGCCCCGCTTCCCATCGCTGCTCCGACATCCGCCCCCGCAAGTACAGGTGCATCATTAATGCCATCGCCGACAAACATTACACTTCCATGCTTCTGCCGAATAGAGACTAATTTCTGTACTTTATCCTGCGGCAGAAGTCTTGCATATATTTCATCCACACCTGTCTTTTCTGCCACTGCACGTGCATTTTCCTGCGCATCTCCGGTCAGCATTGCTGTAAGTATCCCCTGTTTTTTCATTGCCCCTATCGCCGGAGAAGCATCCTTTTTAATTTCATCAGCAATCTGAATTCTTCCGATATATTCTCCGTCTGCCGCCAGAAATACTTCTGTTCCATATGTGCTCCTCGCCTTTTCCGGAAGCTGAATCTGAAAATCTCTCATTAATTTTTCATTTCCACAGAGTATCTCTTTTCCTTCTACCTTTGCTCTGACACCTTTTCCGGAAATTTCCTCCACACTTTCAGGTCTGTCAAGTGCAATGTTTCTCTCTTTGGCAGCCATTAAAATACTGCTTGCAATCGGATGTGTTGATACCTGCTCGCAGCTCCCCGCATACGCAAGTAAAGTTATCTCATCTTGTCCCTTTTCCGGTACAATTCCCTGTACTGCAAAGTTTCCTTCTGTTATTGTTCCGGTTTTGTCCATAACCACTGCTTTTACTTCATTTAATGCTTCCAATGCAGCTCCGCCCTTAAAAAGAATTCCTTTTTTGGAGCCTGCTCCAATTCCGGAGAAGAAGGCAAGCGGAACGCTCAATACCAGCGCGCACGGACAGCTGATTACAAGAAATGTCAATGCTGTATATACCCAGTAATTCCAGTTACCTGTCACAATAGATGGGAGCACTGCGGTCAGTACCGCTAAAGCAACTACAAATGGAGTATATACTCTGGAAAATCTTGTGATGAATCTGTCTATCTTCGGTTTGCTTGCAGCAGCATTTTCAACAGAATCCAGAATTCTGGTCACCATAGATTCTCCCAGAACCTTCTCTACTTTTATTTTTAACATTCCTGATGTATTGACACAGCCAGAAGTAACCGCATCCCCTTTTTGTACAGAAACAGGCACCGGCTCTCCCGTAACAGGAGATGTATCAATCCTGCTCATTCCCTCTACAATAACAGAATCCAGAGGGATCCTGTCGCCAGGCCGCACAAGAAGTATATCTCCTATTTTAGCGTCTTTTGCAGGAATTTCTTCTGTATGTTCCCCCTGTACCAGATTTACAACCTCCGGACGCATATCTACTGCGTCCATAATCTGGCTTCTGCTTCTTGCCACTGCAATTTCTTCAAACAAATCCCCTACTCTGTAGAACAGCATAACGCCGACTGCCTCAGAATATTCCCCAATAATAAAAGCACCCAGAGTTGCAATGCTCATAAGAAAATTTTCATCAAATATCTGTCCTTTTCCAAGATTCCTAACCGCAGTCCACAATACAGACCGCCCCAACACAAGATACCCAACGACAAATAAGACTGGAGAAATATAGCCCCCGAAAGTCTCTGTCATTTTCCCAGCTATCAGAAGCACTGCTCCGATTCCAATCTCACAAAAATCCTTTTTATTTTCTGCAAAACGCCCTCTTTTTTCTTTCTCCCTTCCAGCAGTTCCCTCTTCTCTTTTTCTGACAGCTACTTCGCTTTCAATCGAAGAACAAATTTTCTGAAATTCCGGAAGCAAATCTTCAGACGTGTTTTGGACGATCTGAAGCTGTTTTGTTGCAAATACAATGTTCGCAAAATCAACCTGCGGCAACTCCTGTATCTTTCTCTCCATTTTTGCTGCACAGTTTGCACATCCTAAATTTTCTAATATATAAATATCCTTCTTCACATTGTCAAATGCATGATTAAATGCTCTGCGTTCCACTTCTTCATGGTGATGCCCTTCATGCGCGTGGTGATCGTGCCCGCATCCACAATGGTCTTCATGTGTATGATGGTCATGCCCGCATCCGCAGTGGTCTCCATGTGTGTGATGGTCATGTCCGCATCCGCAATGATCTTCATGTTCGTGATGATGGTCATGGTGGTGGTCATGCCCTTCATGTTCGTGATGATGTTCGTGATGGTGATCACACTCTGCGTCATGGTGGTGATGTCTATGCTCCGCATGGTCATGCCCGCATCCACAGTGTTCCTCCGGCGCTTCTTCATATATTTTTTCTTTTAATGCTGCTTGTGCCATAACCTTTCCCTCCTTGACAAATTTTTCTATTTACTTTCAAATGATTGTATCTCTATCATATGAATTACTGTTCATATGTTCATATAATCACAAAAATAATACTTTGTCAAGAGGTATATGAAAATAATTCTATACTCTCCAATTAAAGTTATATTTCAAATATATAAAAACCTCCCAGAATTAAATTTCTGAAAGGTTTCATGCCACCATTTTATTCTATATTTAATACATTTCCATTTGTACGGATCACATCCCGATACCAATAGAATGATTTTTTTCTATACCGATTAAGGCTTCCTTTGCCGGAATCATCACGGTCTACATAGATGAAGCCATACCGCTTCTTTAGTTCCGCCGTAGAGGCACTGACCAAATCAATACATCCCCATGATGTATACCCCATCACATCCACTCCATCTTCTATTGCTTTACCTACTTGAAATAGATGCTGTTTCATATAATCAATCCTGTATTCATCCTCCACTGTCCATTCTCCGGATTCATCTTTTACCAGTTTGTCTACTGCGCCAAGACCATTTTCAACAATAAATAACGGTTTTTGATAGCGATCATAAAACTGGTTTAGCACAATACGCAGTCCAATTGGATCGATCTGCCATCCCCATTCACTTGCTTTTAAATATGGATTCGGTATCCCGCCGATCAGATTTCCTTCTCCTTCCTCCATCTTCTTCGCACTCTCACAGACACTGACATAGTAGCTAAATGAAATAAAATCCACCGTATTTTTCAGAATTTCTACATCCTCCGGTTCCATTTCAATCTTTACATTCTCATCTGCAAGATACCTGTCCAGATATTTCGGATATTTTCCTCTTGCCTGTACATCTGCAAAAAAATAGTTCTTTTGTTCCGCCTTCAATGCCGCCAGCACATCTTCTGGATTGGGAGTAAGCGGATATGTAGGCATGGCAAGAATCATACACCCCACTTTGGACTCAGGCATCATCTCGTGCGCTAATTTTACCGCACCGGCAGAGGCTACAAGCTCATGGTGGACTGCCTGATACAGATCTTGCTGCGTAAGTTTCTCCTTCGGAGTCAAAATCCCTCCACTGATTAGAGGTTGATGCAGTACAGAGTTGATTTCATTAAATGTCAGCCAATACTTCACTTTATTTTTATATCTGTCAAAAATTACTTTGCAAAATGTAAGATAAAAATCAATTAATTTGCGGCTTCTCCATCCATCATATTTTCTTGCCAGATGCAAAGGTGTTTCATAGTGGGAAATTGTCACAAGCGGCTCAATCCCATATTTGAGACATTCGTCTAACACATTGTCGTAAAACTGCAGACCTTTTTCATTTGGTTTTTCTTCGTCCCCTTTAGGAAAAATCCTGCTCCACGCAATCGAAAACCGGAATACCTTGAATCCCATCTCTGCAAACATAGCAATATCTTCCTTATAGCGGTGATAAAAATCTACTGCCACAAGTTTCATATTCTCTGCCGTAGGTTCCTCAGTCGGCGCTCCTTTTATTCCTTTCGGCATAATATCCTGTATAGACAACCCTTTTCCATCTTCATTGTAGGCGCCCTCACACTGGTTCGCAGCAACAGCTCCGCCCCACAAAAAATTCTCTGGAAATACAACTCTCTCCATAGGTACATTCTCTCCTTTTTTCAACACTTAACGAATAAAGTTTGTGCAGGACTTTGTTTCCATCTGAGGTCTTATAATCCCCTTTTCTGCTCCTGCTTTGATACACTTTAGCAGCCATGCCATATTATGTCCCAAATTTCGCATAGTCTGCAAACCTTCTGCATCTTCTCTTACTTCTTCTGGTGTGTTTCCATATACCATGTTCCAATAATTAGATGACACAATCGGCATACATGCGTTAGAAAAATATTTATTCAGCACGTCTATAGAGGCCGTTGTCCCTGCTCTCCTTGCAGACGTTACTGCCGCAGCCGGCTTATGCAAAAAATAGTCTCTGCCTGCATAAAATACACGATCTAAAAATGCCAGTATCTGTCCGGTAGGATGTGCATAATAAACAGGTGTTCCAAATATAAAACCATCTGCTTTCTTCATCTTATCCAGCCACGCATTAACAATGTCCTCTCTAAACACGCAGTATCCCTTTCCTTCTTTACGGCAAAATCCACATCCTGTACAGTCTCTTATAGGCTGGTTCCCCAACTGTAATACCTCTGTTTCTATGTGCGCTCTGTTTAATACAGTCTCTATTTCAGAAAGAGCCGTATAAATACATCCGTTCTTTACCGTACTTCCATTTATTAGCAATACTTTCATATAGTAATCCCTTCAATTTTGTCAGTTAAACTCCACTTATATTTCTCCTTTATCCTGCGGATAGACCACGCCCCATTCTTTTCTCAGTTCATCCATAATATGCATATAGCCCAATGATTCTTCCAACGGCATAATTTTGCTTTGTCCTCTCCCTTCCTCCACACATTTCATTACTTCATTGATTTCAAACTGATACCCCAACCCTTCATATGGGAATCGCTGCCATTCCTCTTTTTTTGTCTTATACTCGCATATTTGAAATTCTTTTGCTGCGTAAAAAGACGGAATCTTTATGGCACCTTTGGATCCATAAATCACGCTGTTCCAAGGGGAAGCTGTATCCGCCCCACAAATAAAGGAGGACATGCCACCGGAAGGGAACATAAGAATAACATGATCCCGAATATCTACTCCGTTTCTCAAATTTGCATATCCAAAATATTCTTCTGGGAGGTTTTCATATAAATATCCGGCAAGCGAAAGAGGATAGATACCTCCATCAAGTAATGTGCCCCCTCCTATTTCCGGATCATAGAGATGATAATTCGGTGCAAAAGGTACATCATAGGAAAAATCTGAAATAATCTGATGTATCTCTCCAATTTTCCCTGCCGCAATCTGCTGTTTGAGCTCTTGTACAGCAGGAATAAAACGTGTCCACATCGCTTCCATCAAAAACACGTGGTTTTCCATTGCGCAGGCAATCATTTCCTCCGCCGCTTTTGCGTTGACCGCAAAAGGTTTCTCGCACAGTACGTGTTTCCCATGTTCCATTGCGAGGATTGCATTTTTATGATGAAATGCATTAGGCGTTGTAATATATATAATATCAATGTCCGGATCTTCTACCAATGCTTCGTACTTTTCATAAGCACGTTCTATTCCCCACTTCTTCGTAAATGCCTCTGCCTTCCCCGGTGTATTTGACGCCGCCGCGAGTACCTTTCCTCCGTCTGACAAAGAAAAGTCTGGCAATACTTTATCCGCAATGAACCCCGGCCCCATTATCCCCCAGTGATACGTTTTTTTCACAGACACATCTCCTTTCATGCAGTCCAGGTTGCCGTATGTTCAGGATACATATTTTGAAACGCATAATAGGCTCCTAATAAATTTGCGTCGTTGTAGTATCTACATGGCCGAATATCCGGCATAGGCACAACCCCGTCAAACATTTGATTTATCCATGCCTCTTCTTCTCTTACAAGGCGGATATAATCTTTATTCACACTGATTCCTCCTCCGATCGCCACAATATCCGGATCGTACACAGCCTGAAGGTTATGTACAAGAAGCGCCAAGTCCCGAGCTGCAGCCCGAACTGCATGTTCCGCTTTTTTTTCTCCTTTTGTAAGACGTTTTAATATTTCCTCACACTCTATGCCCTCAGTACCATATTCTCTGATAATCTGAGAAGGAACGCCTCTGTATCCCCACATATTTTCCTGCAAATTCCAACTTTCATCCCGAACACCGTCGTCTTTGTAAATTGCATAGGACAGTTCGCCTGCGAATAAATTTCTTCCTCTTACTATTTCGCGATTTATAATCACAGTACCTCCGATTGCCGTCCCGACTGTAAGTACAATTCCATTTTTAGCTTTTTGCAGCGCTCCAGATTTTAATTCTGCATATGCAGCGGCCTTCGCATCATTCTCAATAGAGACTGGCAGTCCACCACATAGTTCGCTCATCATATCCGCCATATCAAGATCGCGGATATAATCGAGTGAACCTCCTGTATACATTTTTCCAGATTCTACGTCGATCACTCCTGGCGTACTCACTGCAATGCCTGTGACCCCTCGATAGTTTTCATATATTTTTCGAAATACATGCAGGAAATCAGAAAGGGCTTCTCTGGGAGTCGGAGTACGTTCCACTTTTTCAATATTAAGCTTCTCATCTAATATAGTATGTTTTAGAAAAGTCCCTCCTATATCTATACATAAAATTCCCATATCTTTGTCTCCATTTCATTTTCAGGTTTATTAAAAATTAAAGAATTTCTGATTATCCATTTCATAAAGTCCGATCCATTCACCGTTCTTCCCTTTCAGGCGGCATGAACGATAGGTATGCCCTGGAAACAGCTGGTCATTTACAACAATCTTTTCAAATCGTTCCGGACTAACTCCTTTTTGCTTAAGCAAAGCAATTGCCGCATCCAGATCACTTACACTGATTCCTAAATGATCAAAATTCCCTGCCACATCTTTTTTAGCACATGCATTATTCGCACACTGCATGATTTCCAGATAAAGTCCTTTCAGCTCTATCAACGCCCATTTCATGGGATAATATCCACTCGTATCGCCTTCATGTTTTTCGATCGTTTCTTTTATAATCTGAAAAGGAAGCTGCTTAGTATAAAAATACATTGTCCCTTCATAGTCATCTGTAAAAAGACCAATATGCGCCAACCCTTTAAATACTTGTTCCATTTTTATCTCCTATTCAATTAAATTGTCGTGATTGTTTCCACTCTGGCGCCTGTATTTGCAGCTCTTTCTACTGCATCCAGAACATCTATTACATGGCGTGCATGTTCCGGAGAAAGTCTTGGCACATGATGATTCTCTATTGCATCAATCAAATCTGTGAGTACTTGTGCCTGAAAATATTCTGTCTGCGGCTCCTCTCTTATCGGCTGTGGTTCCATCCATCCGCGTACGCCAATCTCCGGTTTGTCTACATACACATGTATCTTCGCTACCCCTTCATATCCAATTCCGCCGTCGATTACAATCGTACCCTTATCGCCATAGATTTCAATCCCTGCCGCAGGTGTAAGACTTGCCTTCTCTACAAAGCCGGTATTGACCATCCCTAGTGTTCCTCCACCAAAGTCGAGAGAAATCAAATAATTATCTGGAACTTCTTTACACTCAATCTTCTTTCCGTCCAAAGCTCCGGAACGAATTGTTCGTATCGGCTCCGATATAGCAGCCATACAGGAGACTGCTTTCACAGGCCCCAATAATGCTACTACCTGGTCAATTGCATGTACGCCAAGATCCAGGAGTGCTCCCGCCCCCTTTTTATAGAACCAGGATGGATCCGAATCACGATACTGATAGTATTCTGGTCCGCCATGTGTAACATCCATTTTAATCAAAGAAGGATGTCCTATCATACCTTCCCGGATCATCTTTGCAGCTTCTCTGATCTCTGGACGATTCCTATGTACCGGAGCAGCTGTAAGAAGCACACCGTATCTTTTTGCTGCCTCAATCTGTTCCGTAGCTGCCTTTACATCTGGCGCAAATGGTTTCTGAGAATACAGATGCTTGCCTGCACTTAATATTTTCATATTTATTTCATGCCGCCCAATAATCGAAGCGACACTCATACAAATTTCAACATCCGATTTTTTTAAAAAATCATCTACATTGTCATACCACTGGGGAATCCCAAAATTTTCCGCAACTGCTTTGGCACGTCTGCCATTCCTGTCGCACACTGCCGTAATCTGTGCATTTTTAATCCGCGCCATCTGCGGAATATACACCGTTTCTGCCAGATTACCACAGCCAACAATTCCTACTTTCCACACTTTCATATTCCTCACTACCCTTCCACGCGCCGCTTTTGAAGCTGAATCTTATTGTTATGTTCTCTCCAAGTAGAGATGCTCATAAAGATAAGGACGATAATCGCCACAATTGCCTGTGTAAACGTACTTTTAACACCGGAAAGTATAATAAGCAGCTTCACGATCTGAAGTGTAACACTTCCAAAATAGATTCCTACCAGCTGGTTCGTAGAGGCTCCTATCGCCTGCCCGATAAACACACACATCATTGCGTCAAAACAAGTGCTCATTGTACTCATTGGTGATGAAGACGCTTTCCACACACCTGTCCGCGCCAATGTTGCAAATGCATACAGTCCGGCAAACGCACTTGCTACCACGATTACTTTCAATTTTTCCTTGTAGATGTCAATTCCTTCCTGTGCGGCAATCGCCGGATCGTTGCCTACTGCCCTGACATGATAGCCGAACGGTCTGCCAAAATACAGAAAGATTGCTACAAGAAAAACAATCATTCCAAACACCATCATAGGTATAAAGTCAGAAAACACAACATACTCTCCTGTTACCAAAACGCCAGCGCCATTGAAGATGATGGCGGATAAACTTTCCAGTAAAAATACCATTCCCAGGGAAACGATCAATGTCGGAATCTTAAGCAGATAATACAACATCCCCGTCACTGCTCCACAGAAAGTCCCGATTGCCAGGCACAGCAGCAACATTCCAATCGGACCAAGCCCAAAATTCAATGCAAGGTTTCCTCCTACAATTGCAGAAATCATTGCAACTGCTCCTACCGAGAAATCCCAGTTTCCTATCTTCATATTGAAACTGACGCCCCATGCCAAAATTGCCGCCGGTACTGCCTGATACACCATGTTTTGTACCGTACCAAAACCAACATTCCCCGGAAAAAGCAATTTCGTAAACAGTAGTAAAACTATTGGTATTGCAATTGTTTTAATCGCTATTATAGTTCCTTTTGCGACTCTATTCATTGTAGCCTCCTTTTCCCGTCTGCTGCCAGCTAGAAATCCAGCAGCAGACTAGGCCTCCTCTGATATATCTGTTCTAATGAAAATAACAACATATTTATATTATTTCTGTACCTGTTCCTCAATCCATTCCATAGAATATTCATCCATCATAGACTGTAATGTCTCTGCATTTAGTTCTGGATTATTTGACTGTAGCAGAGAGTTCAGGTATTCCTCTGTATAAACATCTCCTACATGAGACAAATCTGAGCCAAAATACTCTTCATAGACTTTACACTCTTCTGCACTCGTCAGAAAGATATATTTCTGCTGTACTTCAACGTAGGAATCAGAAAGCGGTGTCCCAGCCACTGCATTGTAGCACAATGCCAGGCTGTACAAAGCATCCGGTGCCATTCCTCCGATCGCTACTGCGAGTGTTTCATTCTCGAATGCCTCTTCCATACCGGTAAAGAAGTCTCTTGTTGCCAGCTTTACTCCTGTATTTGCAAGAAGTTGTACGGATGCCTCCGCAATTCCCTGAGAACCTGCACCTGCAAGTACTAAGTCCATATCCGGATATGCATCCAGGAAATTCTCCAGATTGGAAATCGTTACGTTTGCATCTCCCTGATCGGAAATCGTATACTCTGCTACTTTGTCCACCCCGTACTCTTCCATACCATCATTGAATCCAGCAGTAACCTGCTTTTCAAAGGGAACAGTCGGCGAATTATAACCGACGCTGGCTTTTTTGCATCCCTGCTCTGATGCAATCTTCACCATCTCTTTTGCCGCATCATAGTCTGCTTCATAGCACATACCTGCAAAATACGGATTAGCAGTTACCTGCTTGCGGATATCTTCATCTATAATGTCGCGGCAGCAAAGAGAGAAGTATACTTCGGCATCCTCACACATTTCCGCTGTTTTCTGTGTAACCGTATCTGCCAGAGGAATAATCACAATCCCATCTACGCCTGCTGAGATCAGATTTTGTACAGAATTAAGCTGTGTATCATTATCAAGTCCGCCTATTTCCCATCTCACATTTACTCCCCAGGTTTTCGCTGCTTCGTTTACCAAAGCATACACAACCGAACCCAGGCTGTCTGTCTTACTGTAAAAAACAACACCGATCGTCTTATCTCCTCCATTATCCATATCTTCTGATTCCGATCCAGAAGCAGTGCTTTCTGCTGCGCCGTCCGCAGCCACATCATCTGTTGGATTTCCCGAACCACAGCCCGTAAACATAACCGCCGTCAGGCAAAGTGTTAAAATTGCTGTTACCATGCGTTTCATTACTTTTTTCATTTTCTTTTTCCTTTCTTTTTCTAATTCAATCTTGCATTTTTATTTACAGGTATATTTTTTTACAGAATAGCATTTCTGTCTTTGTTTTACACTGCAACAGCATTACTATTCCTGTCATATGTAAAGTATACAAATAAGATAAACACCACACCTCTTATAATATTTACAAGATCAGGGCTCACTCCCCAGATTGCCAGTCCATTGCTCAGCATATAGAAGGAAAATGAGCCGAGCAGAACACTGTAAAGCCGAAGCCGTGTTCCTCCTGACAGCGGAGTTCCTCCAAGCACTACCGCAATCAATGTATATACTTCAAGGTTTTGACCGCAAGTGGAGGAAACACCTCCTGACCGGATCAAGGTTAAAAATGCACATATCCCTATGCAGATTCCACTCATCACAAATGCCAGTGTTTTATATTTTGCCACAGATACGCCGCTAAGCTGGGCGGCATCCTCATTGGAGCCAATCGATTTATTGTAGAGTCCGATCTTGGTATGCTCCATCACAATATAGCCAAGTATAAATACAATCAGTACCACTAGCGCATAAAATCCAGAAAAATTCAGTTTTGTAAATGAGACCGGTGCATTCATAACCACCACTGCTGAAAGTGTCTGTGTCATTCCTTTCCCCAAAATCATAACGCACATACCGACAACAAACGCGGGAACATGCATCTTTGTGTGTACAACCGCACTGATCAGGCTCAATAGAATTCCAACGATAATTCCTACCGGAATCACAAGAACTGGTGAAATCTTTCCCGCCATTGCCGCCGCCATACAGCTTATTGCCGTTGCTCCGCCGAGGGAAAATTCCAGATTTCCATGCGCCATTACAAAGGAAGCGCCTACGCCCAGCACACTTACCAAGGATGCCTGGATAATCAATGTCTCTATATTAGAAACTGTAAGGAATCTTCCTCCCGTAGTCAGACTAAAGAGCAGGAAGATAAGAATAAACCCCATAAACGGAATCGCTGCTTTTAGATCAAATTTTTTTATCTTCATCTTTTTATCCTCTTTTACATTTACAGTTTATGTCATCTGTCATCAAATCATCTTTTCGATAATCTTCGTCTCGGTCAATCCCTCAGACCTGCTGAATTCACCGGTGATACGGCCATCCCGCATAATAAGTACACGATCTGCCATTCCAAGTACTTCTGGCATTTCTTCTGAGATCATGATCATGGATCTGCCCTCTTTTTTCAGCTCTGACATAAGATCATAGATTGCCGCTTTTACCCCAATGTCAATTCCTCTGGTCGGACAGTCCATAATAAAGATATCGGAGTCATTCGCGATCCATTTTGCCACAACGACTTTTTGTTTATTTCCTCCGGAAAGCTCCTTCGTCAGCTGTGTAATTCCACTCATCTTTACGGAAAGCTTCTTTGCATTTTCTTCTGCCAGCTTTTTCATCTTTCTCCGGCTTACTAACCCCTTTACTTTCAAATGATCCAGGGCAGGAAGCGTAATATTATCCTGAATACTTGCTCCTAAAAACATTGATTCCCTGTCTCTGTCTTTCGGCATATATCCTATACCATTTTCAATTGCGTTGGTTGTATTATGGATCACCGCTTTTTTCTGTGGAAGTCTTACTTCCCCTTTATCCAGCTTCACCCCTCCAAAGAGCCCTTTTGCCAAATCGTGCATTCCTGAATCTGTCAGTCCGCATATCCCCAAAATTTCTCCTTTATAGAGTTTAAAATTTACATCTTCAAATTTTTCACCATAAGAGATATTTTCTGCCTCAAGTACTACCTCTGTACTATGCGTTTCCTCCTGATCTTCCCGGTAATAGTGTCCTGCTAATTCACGGCCGACCATCAGTCCCCGCATTTTCTCTACATTGATGTCATCTCCTGCCAAAGTATCTACGTAATGTCCATCTCTTAATATTGTCACACTGTCACAGAGCATCACCAATTCATCTAAGTCATGGGAGATAAAGATCACTCCCCGCCCTTCCTGGCTGCTGTTTTTAATAATTTCATAAATCTGATCTCTGCCTTTCTGTGACAAAGCTGTCGTTGTTTCATCCACTATCAGCAAATCTGGATGCATGTTTAATGCCGTTGCTACTTCGATTAGCTTTCTGTCTTCAAAAGAATATGCTTCCACAGGATCGGTTGGTTTAATATCTGTAATTCCCATGTTTTCCAGCGCTTTCTTCGCCTGTTCCGCCATCTCTTTACGCCTTACAACGCCTCTCCCAAAGGAGGCTTCTTTTCCCAAAAACATATTCTCCGCAACACTCAATCCGTTAATCGTACCGGATTCCTGAACAAGAATCCCAATTCCCTTATTTCTGGAATCCAATAGAGATGTCGGTTTATGGGGTTCTCCCCTATACCACATTTTTCCTGTATCCGGTTTATTCACTCCGGTGATCATGGATACAAGGGTTGACTTTCCCGATCCATTTTCCCCGATCAGCCCTCTGACCTCCCCTCTTCGTACTTCAAGGTGAACGTCTGTAAGCGCCTTCGTATTGCCAAAAGTCTTACTGATTCCCTCCACCTTAACCAGTATTTCTCCATTCTTCTCTTTCATCTCTTACCACACTCCTTTAAACGAACAGAATCCATCTTCCGCCATAACTGTTGTTCCGTTGATTGCAGATGCTTCCTCCAGTGACAAGAGATGAAATATCCCTGCAATCTCTTCTGGCTCTTCCACTCTGCCTTTCATATGCAGTTTCTTTGCTTCTTCTTCAATAGATGGATCCATTAGTCGTGTCCTGACTGTCGCCGGCGCCACTGCCGCACAGCGAATTCCATATATCCCCAGTTCCTCCGCGAAAACCTTCGTTACCAGATTCACTCCCGCTTTTGCCGCATGGTATCCCACACTTACATTTGTCGCCATAAAGCCACAGATAGAACTGGTATTTAAGATGACGCCTTTCTTCTGTTCTTTCATATGTCTTCCTGCATAGACAGACATGTAGATCGTCCCCAGGAGATCTACCTGGATTACTTCTTCCACTTTTTTCAAGTCAGCTTCTAAAGGCGTCTTTAGCTCTCCTACAATCCCGGCAATATTGCAAAGTACATCAAGCGTTCCATATTTCTGTACGGTCTGTTCTACTACTTGCCGGCAATTTTCTTTATTCGCGA
Source organism: Mediterraneibacter flintii (assembly GCF_055387595.1). Classification (NCBI taxonomy): domain Bacteria; kingdom Bacillati; phylum Bacillota; class Clostridia; order Lachnospirales; family Lachnospiraceae; genus Mediterraneibacter; species Mediterraneibacter flintii. The sequence goes on along the minus strand of NZ_AP031405.1, from coordinate 739,617 downwards.
CGTCCAATCTAAAATACGCAGCTTCGCCTATTGCGTTCAGTTCTAAAAGAGCTTTATTTACTGTCTCTTCGTCATCTATACTGGCAACTGCCACACGGTTTCCGTATTGGAGAAATTTCTTTGCCACAGCAAGACCAATCCCGCGCGTACCGCCTGTTATCAATACAACCCTGTTCTCTTTCATCCTACTGCTCCTTCCTGACACATTTTGTCAAATACAGAGCGCTGTCCGCGCACCTTCTTCAATCGCTGCATAGGCTTTTCTGACACAGACTGCATCTCCTATCCGTATTACTTTACATTCACTTTCCTTCAGTTTTTCTGACAGTGGATCGAAAGGCTTTGAACCGACTGCACTGATTACTTTGCCGATATTCCTTCGCTTTATTTTTCCATCTGGAGTTATACAGGAAACTGTTCCATTTTCTATGTTCTCTATCCGAGTAGAAGTAAAAATGTTTACCCCTTTTTCTTTCAGTTCGTCAAAAAGGAACTTCCTTACCCCTTTATTCAAATCTTTCCCTGCTGCCTGCTGCATCTCAACCACATCCACATGATAGCCGCGGGAAGCAATATAGAGCGCCGTTTCCAATCCTACCATGCCGCCTCCGATAATCAAATTTGTCTGTGCCGGTTCTTCGGTTCCATTCAGAATATCCATTGCCTGTGTGATTGGCATGTCCGTACATTCAAGGGAAATTTCCGTAGGAATTGCACCGGTAGCAAGAATAACAACCTCTGGGGCAGCCTCTTTAATTCTTTCTAAAGTTGCCTCTGTATCTGTCCTGATATCCACTTTGTATTTCCTGTTCATATTCATAAGATATGCAATTCCTTTTGCCATTTCGTGTTTTCCCGGTGGTATTGCAGCCAGCCTTAATTGCCCTCCGCACTGGGCGTCCTTCTCAAACAGTGTCACCTTATGTCCTCTTGCGGCAGCCACCCATGCCGCCTCAAGTCCTCCCGGGCCGCCGCCCACGACAAGTACCTTTTTTGTTTTTTCTGCGGGTGTAATCTCTAATATACCTTCATGTCCTGAAAAAGGATTGGGCATACAGGATATGGCCTTATCCCCGGGGATGACGCCTTCTGTATAAAAACAACGCGAAATGCATCCCACGCATGGTACAATCTCATTTATTCTTCCTTCTTTTATCTTATTGGGCAGTTCCGGATCCGCAATCGAAGCTCGTCCAAACGATACAAAATCTGCTGTCTCTTCTAATGCATATTCTGCCAGTAATGGATCTGTCATCCTTCCAACACAAATCACAGGAATATGTACTGCCTGCTTTATTGCTTTTGCAGCTTTCAGGTTAAATCCCCCTGAGAGAGCCGCCGGCCCGATCAGCCAGGGAATAGAGGCAACTGTTCCAGTAGATACATGAATGGCATCTGCTCCAGCTCGTTCTAACTCTTTTGCAATAACCATGCTCTCTTGAAGAGACAGACCTCCCGGAATCCTCTCTTCTCCGCTTATTCTGCATGAAACTGGAAAATCGCTGCCACACGTCTCTTTTACGGCTCTTATGATTTCTTTTGCAAACCGGATTCGGTTAAGGAGGTACCCTCCATACTCATCCGTTCTTTTATTTGCACTTCCTGAAAGGAACTGCGCTATCAGGTACCCGTGACCGCATTGAATTTCCACTCCGTCCATCCCTGCTGTTTTTGCGCGGAGCGCAGCTTTAGCAAACTTTTCTGTCAGGCCTCTTATCTCATCTTTCCTTAGTTCTCGAGGGATTCCTTTCCCCTGCAGTAAAGACGGGACTGCGGATGCCGACACAGTCTGCCTGCCTGTAATTTCACTGGTCGTTTCACGTCCAGGATGCTGTAATTGAATAAAGATTCTGGAACCTTCCCTGTGAACAGCCTCTGCCAGTTTTTTCATCTTAGGAATAAATCTGTCATCATATAGAGATAACTGTCCTTTCTTTGCCATTCCATCCGGATAGTCTACAGATGTATACTCCGTAATAATCAACCCAAAACTGCCCTTCGCCCGCGCCGCATAATATGCAATAAGACGTTCACTGACTTCTCCGTTTTCTTCCGTCATACCGCTGTCCATCGGAGGCATAACAAATCTGTTTTTTAATTCCAGCCGGCCAATCTTTCCTTTGTGAAATAGATTCTCATACATGTCTTTGTGCTCCTTAAATTTCGTCCCATTTCTCCCCTTCATCTGCTTCTAAAAGTTCTACAAATGTCGTAATTTCAGAACGCATATCCATATATGCATATTGTCCATTCTTTGGCGAATCCGGCCATGTACCATATTGTACTAATTCTGCATTGTTATTTTGCTCTAAATCTTTTATTGCCTCCTGTATATTCTCTGTCTTAAACGCCAGATGATGGAGTCCCTCTCCATTTTTCTCAAGACATTCTTTCCAGACGGAGTCTCCTTCTCCATACGGGGATACCAACTCAATCTGAATATTCTCCAGATTAAATAACGCCTGATGACAACGTCCATAACATACTTTTCCATGAAGTTTCTGTCCTGTCACCTCTGCTTTTTCTGTCACACCTACGAAATCCGCTTTCCTTCCCAGAAATTTTTCGAAAGCTGCAACTGTTTTCTCCATATCTTTTACCATAATTCCGATTTGTCTGATCTGCGCGGTTCTAATTTTTGCCATTTTCTTTTCCTCTTTTCCTTGTCTTTATTACTCTATCAACGATCTTTCTGCATCCGCCCTCATTGCGGTTCCAAATGTAGTGGAATAGTATCCGGATCTTAAAGGTTGGAAATTACAATCTGTAGTCATTTGGTATACCTTTCCTTCTTTTGATGCCTGTTCGATTCCAAGTAGAATTTCTAATGTGTGGAGAGCAAATTCCTTGCTGCATCTGGCTGGTCTTCCCATACGTATTGCCCATGCCATTTCAGCAGCCCCGACTCCACGGTGTCCATAGGTTTTTTCAAAAGACGTAGGGTCATCTAAAACAGCACTTCCATCATATCCGTGGGTAAACGGGAGTACGCATGCTTCTTTTGTTTCTCTTTGCAGTTTTACTTCCCCATAAAATGTATTCGGATCTCCCAGAGTCAATATTCCCTCCGTCCCATAAATCTTAAGTACCGGCTGTTCTCTGTTAATACTCATTCCATTCAAATGTAATGTTCCCACTGCACCATTTTTAAACTGCATTGCTCCCGCAAGAAGATTATCGCCTTCTAACTGCCATCCTTCTTCCTCGCCTCCCGTAAACAACAATTCCTTCTCATGGAACGGCGCTTTCACAGAGAAGCCACTCACCGCTTTTACCGGCCCCAATAGACTGACCAGTGCAGCCGCATAATACACACCTACATCTAGCGGAAAAGCACCTCCGCGATCCTTCTGTATGAAATGAAATAGCTCTGAATTCAAAATCTGATTCCGATTGATAGATGCATAGCAAGAAGTTACTTTCCCTATCCATCCTGTGTCGATCGCTTTTCGTGCAGTCTGGAGCCCCGCACCGAGTACAGTATCTGGCGCTGCTCCCAGATACAGTCCTTTTTCATTTGCCAAATTTACCAATTCTATCCCTTCTGCCATTGTCACTGCAAGGGTCTTTTCTGAAAACACATGTTTTCCTGACTCAAGCATCTTTTTTGACACACTGTAATGCGCGCCTGGTCCGGTCAGATTTACTGCAAGTTCAATTTCATCAGATGAAGAAAGTTCGTCAAGCGTCATTACCTTTGGCACTCCGTACATTTTTGCTTTCTCTTGTGCATTTTCTTTCCGCACATCACATAACGTTGTAAGATCGATAATATGAAAGAGATTCTGTAAATTACGGATGTAAATATTACTTATCATGCCACATCCTATAATCGCCGTTTTTACTGGTTTCATTGCTCTACCCTCCTTTTTAGATTCACATGCTCCATTTTTTCTGTATTTTTGATACACATGTCCCATTCAGAAGCAAAATAAAAATACCTTACGATACTTTTATTTTGCTTTTAATGCAGAAAGCAAAAGTTCTGCCTGTGTCTCCAGCATCTCTCTGCCATATTTCATTTCATTTCGGTATATGTTCTCTCTTGGCAGGATACGCTGTGCCATTGCGATACAAGAATTAACCAGTGTATATACCATCAATTCAAGATTTTCAACCGGACATATACTCCCATCTTGAACTCCTGCTGAAAGACTTTTTAGCAGCTCCTGTCTCCCTCTGTTTTGTATCATCTCACGCTCAAATTTTATCCCCTCTTCTGTTTCTGGAATAAACCGTGTATAAAAATAATCAAAATCCCTCATAAATGTGATTTCATTTACATTATTTTCCATATATGCAATCTGCGATCTCAGCTGCCAGGATAATGCTTCATATCCGTTCGCAAACTTCATTCGCGGAGGAATAATAGCAGCCTCCATAATTCTTATCACAGACTCATTTGTCAGGACAAAAAGTATCGCTTCCTTTGACGCAAAATGCCGGTATAACGTACTCCTGCTACAGCCTGACTCCTTGCAGATATCTTTCATCTCCACATTCGCAATCCCGTTTTGGGAAAACAAACGCCTGGAAATAGCCAGTATCCTCTCATTTGTTTCTTTAAATTTTTCTGTCATAGACTCTGTCTCTTTCATTTTCTTTTAAAATACTCCTTTAAATGCTGTGTACCCGTCATCCGCCAATAAAACAGACCCATTGACTGCAGATGCTTCCTGCGTTGTCATTAAATAAACGGCATCTGCCACCTCTTCCCCTGTGAGCAGCCGTTTTCTGACGTGCAGCTTTCGACCTTCTTTCTCCCATTCGGATGAATTCATTCCTGTCTTCACCCCTCCCGGCGCAACAGAAATACAGCGTACGCCAAATGGAGAAACCTCCTTTGCCAGGATCTTCGTCGCCATATCTACACTACATTTGGAACAGTGATACCCATAATCGGAAGCGGTAACCATTGAGCCACTAATGGAGCTGATATTTATAATAGCGCCGGATCGTTGTTTTTTCATATAATCTGCCGCCAAAGTAGACATCATAACTGTCCCGAAAAAATTGACGCGCATCGTTTTTTCCAAGTCGTTAAAATCCGTCTTTGACGGAGGAACTGCTTTCCCTCTCACTCCTGCTGCATTGACTAGGACATCCAATCGTCCATATTTATTTATAACATATTTTATCAATTGCTTACAACTATCCCTGTCACTTACATCCAGATAACCATATTCAGCACATCCGCCCGCTTTTCTTAAGGCATCCATCGCTTTCTCCACCTTCTGTTTTTCATCCAGGCTGGCAGCGATCACACAAAAACCTTTCTTTATAAATTTCTTCGAAATCTGGAATCCAATTCCACTCGTTCCACCAGTAACCAGGATTACTTGTGCCACAGACATTTTTACTGTCACCTCGCTTATAAATAGCTTTCTATCTCTATTCCTCTTTAAACTCTCCTTCTATAAAAGGTCCATATTCATAAAAAAATTTGCTGAAACGCCACTCTCCATTCTCTTTTCTCGCCTGAATACGCCAACGCGAGCCAACAATATCTTTCTTTTCTGTCTCTTTGGTAATCGTATATGGCGGCTGAATCATTGTGCTGTCCATATGGTACATGACAATATCGGCTGTATCTCCGTGTACCTCAATAGATTTTACTCTTCCCATATGTTGGCAGCGCCTCGAGCCTGATTTATTCAGTTTTAAAACATTTGTGATTCCACGCTTATCATGGATCCCAAGAGGCGGCAGATATGCAACAACATCATCTGTCCATACATCTTTAAATAATCCGAAACTATCCATGTCTATCGCAAAACAATACTTATAAAATAATTCTTCTATCTGCTCCTCATCTGTCCCGATATTCTCTCGATTCTGAATCACATACCAGGGAGCATCATACTCTGCACAGATAGAATTAAGTCTGGTGCCAAAATAGAATCCATTTTTATCGATTATCGGCTTCCAATTTTTTACAAAGGAAAGATCCCCTGTCCCTTTCACAGTAATAAAGGAACCTGTCTCATCCCTGGTTAAAATATTGGCATCATCTGTCAGAAGATCAAAGCGGATACTGTTCATCTGCCAGCCTGTTTCCGTCTTGACCCAACTGTTGGCAAACATTCCATTGAAGCAATAATGTGCATATTCCTTTCCTGAGCTGTCTGAAAGAAGCGCTGCTATACCTGCTATTTGCTGCGCCTTATTTCCTTCAATGAGGCATACATAATTATTGATTAAAAACCTTGCATATGTAGTCTTTCTTGTCCTCTGTTTCAGATTATGCTTTAAAAAGTCCCTGCTGCACGCTTCTCCAAAAATGCTAAAATTGGCGTATGTATCTTTTGCCACCACGCTGTCAATTTCATCAACTTCAGTCGTCTCCCAAGCCTTCACAAATTTTTCAAATGCACATTTAATTTGCTCATAATCACTTTTGGACTCTATCATTGTTCTTCCTTCATGCTCTTTATTTTTTACTTCACTCATTAAATTTCCCTCCATTTTATTTTGAAACACGTGTCCCTTTTTGTAATTATAATATATCTTACGCAAATATTAGTCAATTATCATAATACAACAATTTTCCCTCTTATTTTTTATATATTTTCACAATACATTTTTTATATTTTCGTTATTTTATATAATTTTTCAGTTTTATTTTTATGCATAATTATGTTTTTATTTTTAGACCTCACCTTCAAAATAATATATGTGTCCCATGTTAAATTGTATTTAGAAACTTTACATTATCTAAAAAAATTCTTTTTAAGCATAAATATGCTCCTCATACGATAGTATTTCATATTCCCATTACCTATCATATGAGGAGCATACCATGCTCGTACTTTATCGTTATAAACTTTTCAAAACATTACTTATGTCCAAACTGCAGTTCCTTTTGTTTTTCCCTGCTTCCCAAAACATGTTCAGCGACATCTTCCACTGTTACCTGTTCTTCCTCCAGCACAGCATTCATCGCACACTCCAGGATTGCATCATTTAGAGACAACATTTTATCATCCAGCTCGGAAACCATCTGTGCACACTCTTTTAACTCCCGGCTTATATATTCCGGAGCATTTCCTTCAAACTTATAATAAATCTTATGCTCCAGACTCGCCCAGAAATCCATCGCTATGGTGCGAATCTGTATTTCTACTTTCGTATCCACCACACTGTCCGAAAGAAAAATCGGTACAGACACCAACATATGGTAGCTTTTATAACCACTCTCCTTCGGATTTTTAATATAATCTTTAATAGAAAGAACCTTTAAGTCGCTCTGATTCCCTATCATTTCAGCCAGGCGGTAAATATCCGAGGTAAAAGAACAAATCAGGCGTACCCCCGCAATATCATTGATATATTTTACCATATTTTCTATAGAAGTCTCATAACCATTTCTTTTTAACTTCTTTACGATACTTTCCGGAGTTTTAATTCGGGTCTTTATATGTTCGATCGGATTATACCTATGTACATGCTGAAACTCTTCGTTTAATATTTCCAGCTTCGTTCCGACTTCCTTTAATGCTGCATTGTACAGGAAAATGACTGTTTTCCAGCTATCAACATCTTCATAATTTCTCAATGCATCCTGAATCTGCTGTTCACTTCTCACCTTGGGGCTTCCTCCTTTCCTGCTTTGTTCAGTATACCATATTTTACCCTTTCTGTCACAGAGTTCACTCTTTTTTTATAAATCTATATGTAACCGTTCAGCCACACAGTGTGCGGGAAGCATAAAACATGCTTGCATGTTTTTGCGAGCGTACATCTGTATGAGCTTAAGCGCCCATCAATGAGTAAAACGGTGGCGGCAGCCACGATAAGCACGCAGTGCGGTTTTACGAATGGCGCGGGCTGAACGGTTACATCCACATCAGTCTGTAAGTCTCATATCTCCATACCGGATCCACTTTTTCTTACGCATAAACTCTGAAATAAACAGCGTCAGAACTGCCGGAAGAATAAATTGAATAAGAAGAATTTTTACAAATACAACCATTGCAGGCTCACTGGCAGTCATAACCTGCCATGTCATGATCGGCCCTACCAGACCGGCAGTCCCCATTCCGGAACCTGTCGCATTATTCGTCATATGCAGAAGCATAGTCCCCACCGGACCCAATATCGCACTGGATAAAATCACAGGCAGCCAGATAACAGGCCGCTTTACAATATTGGGAACCTGTAACATAGAGGTTCCAAGCCCCTGTGCCAGCAAGCCGCCCACCTTATTTTCCCTGAAGCTCGCCACAGCAAAGCCAATCATATTACAGCAGCAGCCGACTGTTGCCGCCCCTGCCGCAAGACCGGACAAATTTAAAATGACTCCCAGCGCCGCAGAACTGATGGGCAGGGTTAATATCATCCCCATAAGCACAGACACGACAACTCCCATCAAAAAAGGCTGCTGCTGTGTCCCCCAGTTAATCAAAGAACCAAGCCACATCATAAATTTGGATATAGGCGGCCCTAAAAACAGACCCACAGCCGTCCCTGCTCCGATACAAACCAGAGGAGTCAAAAGAATATCCAGTTTTGTTTTTCCCGAAATCAAGATCCCGATCTCAATCGCAATATATGCCGCGATAAAAGCTCCGAGTGGTTCTCCGGGGCCTGTAAGGACAATACTACCGTCTTTTAGCACACTTCCGGCAAGCAGCTTGTCTGCAAAGGCGCCTGCCATACCTACCACAGCCGCCGATATAATTACCAACTGCGGCGCTTCTAATTTTCTTGCCACACCGATTCCGATTCCTGCCCCAGTCAGCGCTGCGGCCACTTTGCCGATAAGAAAGATGAGGTTTCCTGTTTCTCCGCCCATAAACGTACCGGCCTGCTGAATGATCGTTCCGATAATTAAAGTAGCGAACAAACCATGTGCCATTCCACCCAATCCATCAATAAAAATTCTGTCTAACAGCTTTTTCATCTCCATGCACTCCCTGTATACTATGTTTTCCTCTGTAAACGCTGTGCACTTCGCTCTGCAAAGGCACACATTCTTGTCTATTTTAGCATAAATAAACAGAAAAGTATATCGCTGTCCATCAGAATCCTACGGCCGAACAATTACAGCAAAACAGCCGATATACTACATTTCATATATCGGCTGTCTCTTGACAGGCGGCTCAATCCTCTGTTGCCCGAAGTCGTTCCACAACTGTATTTCTACACATATTCCGATAGCACATTTCCGGAACAATGACAGAAATCAAGAGAAGGAACGGAATACATATCACAATCGGCAGAAGTGTGAAATGCCAGCTAAACATCCACATTTGTCCTGCCACTGCCTCAACGAGAAAATACCCGATTGCGGTTCCCGCACTGGCGCTTACTAATATGGTTAAGACTCCATAGACGATCCCTTCGTCTCTTAACATTCTCCGCAATTGTTTTCCTGTCATCCCGATTGCCGCAAGCATAGCAAGCTCCTGTCTGCGCGAAAGAATCGAGGTCACTGTCACATTCACGAAATTCAGGATTCCTATCAATGCAAGCACCGCGCTTAAAATTCCTCCGGCAATGACAAATACCTGCTTCACACCTTCAAATTCTTTCTGATAATCCGCTTTTGTTCTCTGTGCCAAATCTGGATTGACTTTTTCACAGTAGTCTGCCAGCCACTTTGCGATCTCCTCTTTTTGCCCGTCCTCCGCGTCAAAAATCGTCCGCATAGGTTGCTTTATTCCAGACTGCTTTTTCAACTCTGTGTCCGGCAGTATAAAGCTTTCCGGTATCAGTGGAAAATGCTGTGTTCCAAGCGCCATTGGCATCTGCCCTACATAAAGCACCTCGTATTCCTTAGACTTTCCTTCCTCAAATTCCAGCGTCACCTTATCTCCCGCCTTTAGAAACGGACTGTTGAAGGATACCTCTGCTTCTGTACTGTCCATTGCATTGACAATGACATAGTCTCCGGTGCAGAATTTTTCCCAGTCTATCTCTTTTCCTCCGGAAAGCTGTATTTTCTCTGCTGCTACTTTATTTACCCCATAAATGTCTATATCTGTTGCTTTTTCTTCTCTGACATAATCGAAGGATTCTTTGAGCATGCTGTCTCCAAACCAGTCCGCATAAGCCGGATCCGCCATGATTTCTTCCAATCTTTCCCATTCTGTATCGGAGTAATAATGGTAATTGCCGCAGACATAAATATTGCCGATATTTTTTACTCCTTCCTGTTCTTTTAGCTCTGTAAGAAATTCTTCCGTCACTCCCTCATACTCCACATAGGAAGCGCTCAGATTCACCATACTGGAATCTGTTACCATGTAATCAGAGACCATATACGAGGAAAGAAACTTATCCATGTCAAATCCAGTCACAATTGTATATGCGCTGTTTAGAAGAATCAAACTCAATGACAACGAAAATACAACCAATACCAATTTTTTTGTATTTCGTTTCAGGTTTGAAATCGCCATATGAAACGCGGTTGCTTTCTTTGTTTTTTTCGTTTTCTTCCTTTTTCTTTTCTCTGTAAAGCGGACTGCTTCAATCGGAGACACTTTCGCGGCCATTCTGCATGGCTTGATACAGCTTATATAGACTGTCAGAATCGTAAATGCCGCAGAGCCCAAAAAGATCAATGGATTAGCGGAATAATACATCGTTATTCCGTCCAGCATATTGACGACAAAGGGGGTAAAAAATCTCCCCGTCAGCCATCCGATAAGAAGCCCTGCCGGAATCCCCAGAAGGCAAAGCTGCCACGCCTGTTTTCTCACGATTTTCTTCAACTGTCTTCCCGTTGTCCCTATCGTTTTAAGCAACCCATAAAAACGAATGTCACCAAAAATACTCAAGTAGAAAATATTATAGATAATCAAATATCCCGAGAGCATAATTACTCCAAGCAGAACAACGATAAGCAGAATGGAACCTGCATCTACAGAAGAAAACCCATATGCCCAGTTAATCCCTGCCTTTGTCTTATCCGCGTCAAAGCCGCAGCGCTGCGTCAATTCCTCTGTCTTCTTTTCAATGTCAAAAGAATTAGAGAAATTAAAGTTTACATTCATATAGCCGCTGTGATCCGTCTGGTCTGTCTCATAGAAGGGAGTTGTCTCTACAGGCGCCACCTTATCCGCCCATTTTCTCGACACTAATATCTCCTGTGCACGAGAAACCGAATCCCCCTCCCAGTAACCGCACAGCACAAATGTCTTCGTCTGTACGGCGCCATGTATCTGTATGTCCAGAGTCACTTTCTCTCCCAGTTTATGCTGTATCCCCAGTGCGTCCAGTACAATCGTACTCATCGCCGCCTCATCTTCCTTTTCCGGCATATTTCCGACTGTCGGATAGGAAAAGCTGTGCTTTGCATCCAGAGGCTCAAAGTAACGTACCTCACCTTGTATTTTGTTCAACTGCGGGTTCGTTGTAACGCCTACCATAATATTGTAGGATACATCCTGTATTTTCTCATCCTGCTTTACAATCTCATATTCCTCCTGTGTCATGTTTTTATATCCCGCATGGGTACTTCCGCCAACCTGACGCATAGTAGACTCGGTATTGCTTTTTATCAGGCTGCCACCTACAGAGAATACCGTTGTAAACAGAACTGTCGTCAAAAGAATCGCCGCAAGGCTGATCACGTTTTTCTTTTTCCTAGACTTTAGAATCCTCTGTGAGAGTTTTTTTAAGACCTTCTGATTTCTCACTCTACTCATAGGATTCACCCCTTATTCTGCCGTCTTCAATTCGAATAATCCGATCTGCCATCTGTGCAATCTCTTCATTGTGTGTAATCATAACAATAGTCTGACCAAATTGTTCGCTTGTCACTTTCAAGAGACTTAAGACGTCCTGGCTGGTAACCGAATCCAAATTGCCGGTCGGTTCATCGGCAAGCAAAATCGCCGGTTTTGCCGCAAGCGCCCTGGCGATTGCAACTCTTTGCTGCTGCCCGCCGGACAACTCACTTGGCAGGCTTCCCAGTTTATTTGCCAATCCTAATACCTGGACAATCTCCTGGACAAACATGGTATCTATATGGTTTCCGTCCAATTCAATCGGCAGTGTAATATTTTCCTCTACATTCAACACTGGAACAAGATTGTAGCTTTGAAAAACGAATCCAATCTTTCTTCTTCGGAAAATACAGAGAGCATCATCCTTCAATCGAAAAATATCCTTTCCATCCACCAGCACCTTTCCGGAGGTTGGTCTGTCCAGTCCTCCCAGCATATGCAGAAGCGTTGACTTACCGGAACCGGAAGTTCCTACCACCGCTACAAACTCTCCCCGACGGATGGATAAAGATACCCCATCCAATGCACGAACCTGGTTTTCCCCACTTCCATAGTATTTTTTCAAGTCTCTTGCCTGTAAAATTGTCTCCATTCTTTTCGCCTCCTTGATGTAAAAAAGCCAGACGCCGGCGAACACGCAGGCAGCTCCCATGCAGTGTACGCCGACGCCGTCTTCTATTATCTGACTTTATCACAGCAATCTTTCTGTGTACTTTCTCAAATCTGTCATTTTCGAAAGATTTCCCAGGCGGACTCTTCCACATTCAATAACATTTCAAAAATACAGAAAATTCCGTTCCGCCTTCTTTTGGAGAAGTTACTTTGATGTAGCCCCCTTCTTTTCTTAAAATCTCTCTCGATAAATATAACCCCAGTCCCACACCCTCCTTTTCACTGAATCTGGGACTTCTGTAAAACCGTTTAAACAACAGAGGGGCTTCCTCCTCTGTCACTCCAGGCCCTTCATCTTTTATACAAATCCGCACAAAAAATTCATATGGTACGATCCGAATGACTATCTTACTGTTTTCTTCTGTATATTTCAAGGCATTATCCAAAATATTATAGATCGCCTCTTCAGTCCATTTCTTATCAAAACACGCCAAAAGCGTATCCGACCACCCTATCTTTTCTATCTGAATTCCTTTTAATTTTTGTTTCTTCTCCCCTCGCTCCACTACCTCCTCGAGAAGTGGAATAAGAGACTGTACCTCCGGCAGCACCTGAATAGTGTTGGTTTCAAGCCGGGACATTTTTATTAGAGACTGTATCAGAAACTCTAACCGTTCTGTCTCTTTTAAAAGGTGTTCCGCCAGTTCTTTCTCCTTGCTGCCCTCAAGTCTTTCCTCTAAAATCTCTCCATACAAGAGAATATTTGCTATCGGTGTTTTCACTTGATGCGAAATGTCCGAGACAAGCTCCTGTATGGACTGCCGTTCCTTTTCGAGCGCCTCTCTGTTAAGCACAGAAGCGCTCAAAAACCGCATCCATTTTGATTCTAACTTTGACAATTCACTCTCATCATAATCCGATTCCGTAAATGTCCCCGCCAAAGCTTCATCCACCATCTTATTCAGGATCTCAAATGTCTTTCTCCTAACGAACCTGTCCATAGCTTCTTTCTTATTCCCTTTCTATCTCCATACATATCCAATCCCATAAACATTCAGTATATGCTGCGGCTTAGAGGGATTATCCTCTATCTTTCCCCGCAGCCTGCTGACTGCTACAGAGAGTGCGTTTTCTTCCACAAATTCCGTTCCGTCCGGCCAGATTTTTTCCAGCATACGTTCTTTTGGAATTGTATTTCCCCTGTTTTCAAGCAAGATTTTTAAAAGCTTCTGTTCTGTTCGGCTTAGAAGCACCTCTCGTCCCTCTTTTATGAACTTCATTTCATTTGTATCCAGATATAATTTCTCATCTTTGTATCTTCCTCTTGCGTACTCTGCATTTTCTCTTTCTCTGCCAAGCTTTATCAGATTCGAAATCCTCGCTCTTAAAACAGCAAGACTAAAAGGTTTTGTCACGTAGTCATTGGCCCCCAGTTCGAACCCCATCACTTCATTCATTTCCAGATCATTTGCTGTCAAAACCAACACCGGCTGATCTGTTATACTTCTGTATTCTTTTAGAAATTCATACCCGCTGCCGTCTGGAAGGTTTAAGTCCAGTATCACAAGGTCGAACCTCTTTTTCTCTTCATAGATGCTTCTCCTGGCTTCGGCAAGTGTACTGCACCCTGTAAAATGATAGTCCTCTCCGCCAAGCCCGATGGCAATCCCCTCATTCAATCCTTTGTCATCCTCTATTATTAATATTTCTGCCATTTTTCTATCCTCTTTTTGCTGCATTTTCAATAATCTTGTCGGGCGAAGCCCGCCTTCCCGAAGGGAATGTATTACGGGATGCCCTTTCGGGTATACCTTAGTATACCATGTCATCTGGTAAAAATCTAAAAATAAACCTGCTGTCGTCTTATATTTCTATCTTGAGCCTGTATATAAATTGTGATAGAATGTCCACAGACAAAGCTGAAAATTCGCAGCAGTTCAGCCTCCCAGTTGATTGTTACAAAAATTCGATATTTTAAGAAAGGAGTCGTCTGCCATGAAGCATATTCCCAACACAGGAATTAAGCCGTCAGTACTTCACGAAATTTGTTTTCTTGCCCAGAAACATCATTTAGAGAAAGTACTGCTGTTTGGCCCCAGGGCAGAAGGTACGTTCTCTGCCAAGAGCAGTATCCAGCTTGCAGTCAGTGGACGGCATACCGCTGCATTTTCTCTCGATGTAAGAAAAACAGCGCCGACATTTCTTAAAATCGAAATCACTGTTCTGGAGAATCCCCTTTCAAAAGAGCTTCTTCAGGAAATCAAAAAGACAGGAATTCTCCTGTACGAAAAGAAATCACGTTTTGACGCCGTATAGAAATAGAAAGGAAAGAACTATGTTTCGTTTATGGGGAAAAGAATTTAAAGACAATCGAATGCTTAGAGACACTGTAATCTGTGACGAAACAGATGACACCCGCACGCATAAAATTTTCAATGCGCTGGATGCCATCTGTTACGAATTTGATTTAAGCAAGCCAATCTGGCTGGATTCAACTATTTCTGAGTTTAAACGGCATGATAAAGCACGTTTTTACCAGGATAACTTTGTAGATTCTATTGACTTCGATTATCTGGAAATTCAAATTATAGAGGAATAACTACATTCACTCTTTTATCATTCATTTCTTATCGCGGCAAGCGGACTTAGTCGCATCGCTCTTTTTGCCGGAAAATAGCCTGCTGTCATCCCTACTAACACAGCGAAAGCAAGAGCAGCTAACACAAGCCACAGTGGTATATAAGAAATATTTCCGTCCAGCCCTACAGTGCTTCCATTTCCAGTCAGGAAGTTAATCACAAAAGACATCAAGAAGCTTAGTACACTTCCAATCACACCTCCTACAAATCCAATAAATGCCGCCTCTAGCAGAAACATCTGTTTGATATTTTTCAGACTGCACCCAATCACTTTCATAACACCTATCTCTTTTGTTCTTTCATAAATAGACATCATCATTGTATTTGCAATTCCTATCGCTGCCACGAGCAGGGATACCGCACCAATACCTCCCAACACCGCCTGTACCATTGCAAACTGTTTCTTCATGCTTTCCATGTATTCTGCATTTGTTGTTACATTGTAACCCATCTCCCGAATCTGTGCTGAAAGCGCATCTACTTCTCCCATGTCATCTGCCTGTACGGTTGCCGAAGAATACACAAACTTGCTGTAAGGTTTTCCTGACTTCGTACTTGGCTGTCCAGGAATCACACTTCCTCTGAATTCTTTTTTCAGCATCTCTTTTAATGTGTCCAGATCGCAGTATACATAATAATAATTCGCGTTATATGCATTGACATCTCCTTCTATTACTCCACTTGCCTTTACCACATATTTTTTAGCCGTTTTCTTCTGTGCAGAAGCTGCACTTCCGTCCTGTCCGTTTTCCCCGTTCTCTCCACCGGTTCCCATATCTGTGTTCTCCTGAGACTGAAAATAGGTACTTTCATCTAGGATAAGAAACATCTGGTCTTTCATAAAATCAATATCCGGAAGCTCACCCGTATCCCAGTATCCCTTGCCTGTAGATTCTTCATAGAAGGACTGGATAACCCCGTTTCCCACTACAAGATCTAAATTCCGGCTGTCCGGATCCGGCAACGTTCCGCCTGGCACCAGATCCATTTTCAACTGTTTTAACCCTTCCGGCGTCATCCCCCTTAATTCCAGATAGCCGATATATTTTCCTTTCAGGGCTATTGCATTCATGCTGAGAACCGGCTCGGCGCTTTTTACATGTTCCATCTCCCTTAGCTGCGCAATCACTTCATCTGTAATATATTTATCTGACTCCTCCTCACTTCCCAAAGAAGAACTGTACATACCAGTATCAGTCTGCTTTCCTGTGACAGTCAAGCTTGTCATCCCCCCAGACTGTTCAATTTCTCTGTACACAGATTCCTGCATACCTAGACCAAGAGAAATCATCACCACAATCGAGGCTGTTCCGATTACCACCCCAAGAATTGTCAGAAATGTACGAAGCTTCCGGCGCCTAAGGCTCGATATGCTCATCCTCAATAAATCGGTCCACCTCATCTAACAACTCCTCCTCTTCCATGGCTGTCTTCTTTTTCTTTCTCACCTTAACTACTATCACCACTACAACTACAATCACCAGAAGCAGAACAATCAAAAGGATAGGCAGGAGGGGGAGCCCTTTTTCCTCTTCCTGCGTCATCATAGCTGACATATCTGCCGGTTCTGCCTGTGCAGTCACTCCCAGAGAAAATTCTTTTTCTACTGTAGAGGCTTTTCCCGCTTCATCTTCATAGCTTACTACCATTTTACATTTGGTATTTTCTGTTGTCTCAGAGGTCCCTGTCACAATCCCGTCAATTGTTCCTGTCGCTCCTGATTCCAGATTTCCTATAAAAATTTCATCGCCTTCGATCCCGTCTCCCTGAAATTTTGCCTTTACATTATATAATTTAATCCGTCCTGTGTTGTATAAGCTGCAGGTGATATTTGCCTCTTCCCCCACTGCAATACTTTCGGGGGCAGCCTTAATCTCACTGAATTCGAACCGTGCAGCCTGTTTTACTGGAATCGCCAAACTGGAATTTCCCTCGTACTGTGTCTGACTTCCATCCTCGTATTTCATCGACATTGCAATGCTGTACGGCTTCTGTACCAAATCCGCCCTTGCATTCAGCTCAATTGCAATATCTCTTGTCTCCCCTGCCGGAATACTCTCCAAATAAACAGAACTAGAACCAGAAGAGGGAAGAAACGCGGGCGCTTCTGCCGCTGCTTCCGTACCGGAGGAGGGCGCCTGGAAATCGAACAACATGTTGGATACTCCTGTCCAGGACGCCGTATTTTTTACATGTACCACCAGCTTGAAGTCACTCCCCGCCTTCACTTCCCCCGGTTCTGTACTAAAGCCGGTCACAATGACGCGAGGTACGGACGCGTTCCCTGAACCGCCGCCTGACACTACGGGATCGCTGTTGACTATGCCTCCACCGTCCATTCCGTATGTCTGTATGCCGCTTCCGTCGTCTCCTGTTCCTGACGGTTCACCTTCCCCGCCGTTTTGCGTTCCACCCTGCTCCTCTGTCTGTTTTGCAACGGTTTTCACATAGACATACTTGTTCTCTTTCTCCGATTTGCCATCTTCCGATTCATATTTGACCTCAAAATCTAACCGGTAAGATTTGCTCTCTACATCTGAGCGCACCTGAAAGTCCCAGGATACAGTTTTCGCCTCTCCTCCTGCCGGTATTTCTCCCAGCTCCTGCTCATAATTCATACTGTCAATATCAAACGGCCAGGACGCCGCATCTTCAAGGACAGGCGTTACCGTCACATTTTTCGCCGGCGCTGTCCCTTGATTCAATATATTAAGCTCCAGTTTCACCTTCTCTCCTGCCTTATATGTAGGTGTATTCTGTCCTTTTCCCACAGAAAGTTTAATCTGCGGAATTGCCGCATCTCCTGCTCTGACTCCCGCCGGCGCAAATATTCCTGCCATTAATAAAGCCGCGCAGAGCAGGCTTGCTGTCCTTTTAATCAATTTCATGGTTTTTCCCTCCTAAGTTTTCTATCTTTACAATTTTCCCATCTATAATATGGAATACTCTGTCTGCATATTCTGCGAGATGATTGTCGTGTGTTACCATAACAAGTGTCCGTTTCTGTTCCTGCACAATTTTTTGCATCAGCCGCATGACCTCTTCCGAAGTATGAGAATCCAGATTACCTGTAGGCTCGTCAGCAAATATAATTTTGGGATCCGTCACGAGCGCGCGCGCCACTCCCACTCTTTGCTGCTGTCCGCCTGACATTTGATTTGGCATGTGCTTCTTATGCTTCTTAAGACTCATAAGATCCAACATCCTATCCGCTTTTTTCAAACGGATATCTCGCGCTTCCCCTCTGAAGCTTAACGGCAGAGCGACATTTTCCAATGCAGTCATCGTTCCGATTAAGTGAAAGGACTGAAAAATAAATCCCACATTTTCTCTCCTAAATTTTACCAGTTCGTCCTCTTTCAATCCCTCTATATGATGTCCGTCTATCACGATCTCACCTTTCGTCGGCTTCTCCAGGCCCGCCAGCATATTCAAAAGTGTGGATTTTCCAGAACCAGAAGTTCCGACAATAGCGCAGAATTCTCCTTCGTATATCTCAAAGTTTACCCCGTCTAACGCCCGTACAGCAGAGTCCCCGACACGGTACAGCTTATATAGGTTTTTCACTTCTATAATTTTTTTCACACCGCCCCTCCTTCATCTTTCCTTTTTCCCGATCTTCTGTTTCGGATACTTATTCCTTTTCCAGTCTATAGAAAAGATTGAAATATTTGTATGGGAATTTGTTTAAGAATTTCTTAAGATCGAAAATACTTTTTCCCGCTTCCTGGATTTGCTATAATGTTGTCTGGAACTGTTCATAATTTACATAGAAAAGGAGCCTGCCTATGACTATCCGATTTGTCCGCTTATCTGATACAGAAGATTTGCTGAAAATTTACGCTCAGTATATTGATACTCCTATCACATTCGAAGAGACCCTTCCTTCCATAGAAGAATTCCAAGAACGTATCCGGACGTTTTCTGCATTTTACCCTTATCTTGTCTGTGAGGAAGATAAGAAAATCATAGGATACGCCTATGCACACCGCCAGATGGAACGTGCTGCTTATCAGTGGAACGCAGAATTATCTATTTATCTGGATGAGAATTATACTTCCAGAGGATTCGGACAAAAATTGTACCGACTCTTAATCGCACTGCTCCAAGAGCAGGGGGTGCATACTGTTTACAGTGGGATCACTATTCCCAATAAAAAAAGTGAACACCTGCACACTGCTCTGGGCTTTTCTTGTCTTGGAACCTATCATAATACAGGATATAAATGCGGAAAATGGCGAGATGTGTCATGGTATGAAAAGGCGCTCCTCCCTTATGAAGGAACGCCTGCACCTGTTCTTTCTATACAGGAAATACCTAAAGAAAAAAGAGAACAGCTTATCCAAACCTTTTCTGCCAGAGAAAGAGATAAATAGCCGCCGCAATACCGCAAAGCGGTAAAATTTCCTTATTGCGGCGTGCGCATCCCCAGAGGGTTTTATTGTATAGGAAACAAAGTTTCCTAGTACAATAAAAAATCCCTGCATGATTACAGTGCTAAACTGCTATATCATACAGGGAATCTCCGTAAAGCAGATGACGGGAATCGAACCCGCCTCCCCAGCTTGGGAAGCTGGTGTTCTACCGATGAACTACATCTGCACGGAAAATATTATAATACTTTCACATTAAAATTGCAAGTATTTTTCAGAACCACGTTTTACAAGCTTTGGATTTACTGTATGCCTTCTAATGATATATCTGTCCGATCCTCTCTTTTCCTTGTCTTCATATCGCTTTTCTAAAATATGCATCGCCTCATATCCCATCTCATAGATAGGTCTTGCCACAGATGTCAGGCGAATGTCCGTATATTCCAGTTCCTTTATTTCATCAAAACAAACCATGGAAATGTCTCGTGTCAGCTTCATGCCCTTTTCCTGCATATATCTCAAGCAGCCTAGTGTTGTCATATTATTACAGGAAAAAACCGCGGTTGGAGGTTCCTTCTGTTCCATGAGTACTTTCATTGCACAATAGGCGCCTTCTTCCTTAAAGCCCCCTCTGACAATGTAGTTCTCATTGATTTCAATGTTATGCTTTTTCAGTGCTCTTTTATATCCTGCACAGCGGTCATATCCTGGTTTTGATGTTTCCGGTCCGGTTATAACACCGATTTTTTTGTGTCCTTCCTCAATCAGACACTCTACTGCCTCACAGGCACTTTCTACATCATTTGAAAAAACGCCGTCAAATTTGCAGCCACGAATATCTCTATCCACCAGTACAATTGGAATTCCCTGCTGTTCAAATCGTTTCAGAAATTCTACTGTCTCTTCATCCTTCTCGGATACCGGCGTGATAATCAGCCCCATTATCATTTCTAGTTTTAGATTTTCAAGAACTTTATGTTCACGCTCTGTATTTTCATCAGTACCAAACATGAAAACATTATAGTCCTTCTCTATTGCACAGTCTGAAATACCATGCAGTACCTTGCTGAAAAAAGGATTCTCAATATCAGGAACCAGAAACGCGATATTCCGCGACACTCCCACACTTAAGGATCTGGCAAGCAGGTTGGGTTTGTATGCCTTGCCTTCTATCACCTGAAGCACCTTCTCCCTGGTATCCTTTTTTACATTGTCTCTATTGTTTAATACTCTGGAAACCGTAGACGGCGACACTCCCGCTTCTTTTGCTATATCATAGATATTCATGAAAACACCTTTCCTTCGCCCTATTTGGCAATTATTTAGCTTTTTACAAGATAGCAACAATTTGAGAATATGTCAACTATCATAAAGCGGTATTTTATTACTACATATCCTCTTTTTACAAAGACACACGCATTCTTGTAAAGAGAGGGGCACTGATTACAAAATACTGAGAGATTTCGTCGAAAAAAAACAGGCTGTATACACCTTAAAGTTTAACTCTCCCCCGTCTTTCGGAATACCGAAAAACGAGGGGTTATATTTTCTAAACTGTACTATCCTTTTTTCCTTGCCTTAAGCATATCCATTGTTACTGCCAAAATAATCAGTACACCACTTGTAATCGACAGTACATGCGTATTTAATCCAAACTGCACTCCTGCATTATTAATTAACGTCATCAATATAGTACCCAAAATCGTCCCCGCTACTGCACCTCTTCCTCCTGTCAGTGATGCACCTCCGATAACAGCCGCCGCGATGGCATTCATTTCATATCCTTCTCCACCTGTCGGCAGTGCACTCTGTACACGTGCTGCAAGCATAATTCCGGCAATGCCATACAGCAGACCTGCAAAAGCATATACGGTGTAAAACATACCGCGTACTTTGATACCACATAGCTTTGCTACCTCTACTCCACTGCCTATTACATACAAGTTCCGTCCGAAGATAGTAAATTTAAGAACAAGAAAGATGATCACTGATACAATCACCCAGAAAATAGCAAGAACAGGTAAAATACCGCCGATATTTGTATTTCCCATATCCAGAAGCCTCTGATCCAGGCCGCTGACTGTAAGGGCACCGCTTATAATCTTTACAGTACCATATATGATTGTCTGTGTACCTAAGGTGGCAATCATAGCCGGAACCTGGAATTCATATACGATAATTCCATTTACCAGACCACAAATGACGGATACGACTACCGCTATAATCAGTGTCAGGAAAAAGTTTACATCTGTATCTCTCTGCAAGAGCGCAAGAACCATACAGGATAACCCTGTAATAGCGCCGCAGCTTATATCAATGCCGCCTGTAATAATAATCATTGTCTGCGCTACTGCCAGTACACCGATGATCGCACATTGTTTCATCAGGTTTGTAATATTATATACTGTACAGAAATTATCTGTCCCTACTGTGGCAACTATAAACAGCGCCACTATAATAATGCCAAGCGTAAATTCCGTCTTTTGGAACACGCTGGTCAAAGAACTGTTTTTTCCTTTTTTTGCATGATTCATAATGACCCTCCTAACCTTCAATGGATGCCCGTTTCAGAACATCTTCTTCTCTTAAGCCTGCCAGTTCTTCCCCTGCAAATTCGCCTGTTATCTTTCCTTGCGCCATAACAATCAACCGGTCAGACAGCCCCATAACTTCCGGCAGGTAAGACGAAATCAGAATAATGGATTTCCCTTGTGCTGTCAGTCCTTCCATAATTTTATAAATTTCTTCCTTTGCCCCCACATCCACGCCGACTGTAGGTTCATCAAAAATCAGGACATCCGGATCGCAGCACAGCAATTTTGCAATAACGACCTTCTGTTGATTTCCTCCTGACAGGTTACCCACAAGCTGCATTACACTCGGTGTCTTGACATTTACACGTTTTGAATAATCCTCTGCCCTGTTGTTTTCCTCCTTCAGAGAGATCACGCCGCCTTTGCTTATCATTTCGTAGGAATTCATATTGATATTCGTCTTAATTGGAAGTTGAAGTGCGAGCCCGTCTGTCCGCCTGTCCTCTGTCAGAAAGCTGATTCCGTATTTCATAGCATCGCTTGGATTTTTGATGTTCACTTTCTTCCCTTTTACATATACATCACCAGACAGCCTTTTTTCCACTCCGCACAGCGCACGCATAATTTCACTTCGGCCTGCTCCAACCAATCCGACAAATCCTAGGATCTCGCCTTTCTTCAAGCTGAAATTAATATTTTTAAAATGTTTGCTGTCTGTAAAATTCTCAATTTTTAAGATTTCTTCTCCCGGAACCTGATGTTTGATATTATAAATATCTGACATTTCACGTCCTACCATCATGGCAATCAGAGAATCCTTCGTCACCTCTGAAATTGGTTTTGTATCCACATATGTACCATCTTTTAAAACTGTAACTGTATCACAGATATCCATAACCTCTTCCAGACGATGAGAAATATAGATAATACTGACTCCCCTTTCTTTCAGCTCTGCTATAAACTTGAAAAGAATATCTACTTTTTCATTTTCCAGAAGTGCTGTAGGTTCATCAAAAATTACTACCCTGATGTCATCATTTACCGATATTTTGCTGATCGTCACCATCGCCTGCATAGCAATCGGAAGGGTTTTTATTTTCTCATTCGGATTAACGTTCATCTCAAATTTATCGATAATCTTCTGGCTGTCTTCCTGCATTTTCCTCCAGTCCACCATTTTGAGTTTTGTCTTAGGCTGTCTGCCCAGGAAGTAATTTTCAGCAATGCTTAAATCCAAGGCAATATTGACATGCTGATAATTGGCGAATACACCGTGACTCTGCGCTTCCAACGCGTTGGCATTGACTATCCATTCTCCGTTATAGTTCATCGAAACCTTTCCCTCATCTGGTTTCTCGACTCCCATAATACATTTGATGAGTGTGGATTTTCCCGCACCGTTTTCACCGCATAGAGCGTGAACTTCACCTTTTTTAATCTCAAAACTCACATTGTTCAACGCTGTGACGCCAGGATAAAATTTGCTTATGTGGTCGATCTTCATAATTGTCTCGCTCATAATTCCATCCTTTCTGATAACAACGGGAGGCAGCGGCAAATCTCACCAATTTCCTACAGCCTCCCTAGATTCATCAAACTACTATTCTGTTCCAAGCACCTTTCTTATTTCTGCAGTCGTGTCGGGTCAAGCAGATCCTGCATTTCCTCCTCATTCATGTTATCCTTTGTGATAACTACTGGCGGGCAGTTTACCTGTTTTTCACTTTCCGGATTTTCTCCGTTAATCAGCGTCAGAATCGCATTTTCCATACATTTATATCCCTGTGCGTAAGCATCCTGCACAATAATCGCATCCAGATAACCACCCTCCAGGGCTGCTATCTCTGTATCATCAGAATCTACCGCAACATTTACGATCTTATCTGCAATTCCAGAACCTTGTACAGCAAGACACACGCCGTCGCCTGTAATATTATTTCCGGAGTACATACCCATCAGTTTGTCTCCATATGTAGAGATGATATTTTCAGCATTAGACTGTGCTGTTTCTACTACGTTTCCATTATAATATGTATCTGTCATTTCCAATCCCGGTGCGTTCTCTTCGATATATGCACGGAAGCTGTCAACTCTGTGGTTCAGCGCTTCGTTTTCAACATTTGTATTCATCCCAAGAACGCCTTCTTCTGTTGAAATGCCTTTTTCTGCTGCAATGTCAAGGAATGCCTCTGCTGCCATCTCTCCAATGGTATCGTTAGAGCAATAATAGAACTGATTGTATGCTTCTTCATGGGCCCCGTCATCTCCCACACCAAGGCCACAGTTTACAAAATTCAGCACGATTCCTGCATTTGTAGCTTCCTGTGCTTTTGGAACTGTCGCATCAATCGCCAGTGTCGCTGTCACAATCGCATCTGGCTGCTTTGCAATACACTGCTCAAATGCCGTTACATATTCTTCTGTCTGGCTTTCCTCTGCCGGCCCTACTGTTGAGAAATCAATTTTTACGCCATGTTCTTCTTCCATATCTTTCATGGCATTTTCAATTCCAATTCCTACATAAGTCCAGAACTGGGAAGCCGTAGAAGGAGTCAAATATACGATTGTATAAGTTTCTCCGTCTCCTCCTCCAGAAGCTTTGCCGGAATCTCCACCCTTACTGCACGCCGCAAGAGAAAGCACCATTGTTCCCGCTAATACCGCTGCTACCAACTTTTTCATTTTCATAAGTTTTCCTCCTTTTTATTTTACTTAAATTGTCACCCGACAATAAGCGTTTGAATTTCTTTTTACAAAACACCTTTCTGCATAATAAAGCATCCATATGGCTGTCTCTCACTGGTGCATACAGTTACATAGGCTCTTCCTGCTTTTTCATAAAATTTCGTTCTCTCAATTTCTCCTACCTGCCCTGCACTATATCCGTTCTTTTCTACAGCGGCAATCGCGTCATCCCATACCTTCGGTCTTTCCATTGTGATGCCCGCATCCTTGTCCGGCACCATATACTCTACCGGATGTTCACAATACTCTACATCCAGCGGCATAAGCTGCAAAATAGCTTCAATCATCTCCGGCGCCGTATTTCCTTTCGCCTGAATACTGATCCCGCCAGGAGTTTTTGTAACCGGCGGGTAAAAGTCGTCTGCAATTACAATCAAATCGCCGTGTCCCATGTCTGCAAGCGCTTTCAGCAGGTCGGATCCAATTCTTGTTGGAATACCTTTTAACATTTCTCTTCCTCCTTTTTATATATGAATCTTTAATGTGTTTCTAAAAATTTCCTAATCTCTTCTAGTTTCGGCATAGACGGGGTGGTTCCCATTTTTTGTACAGAAAGCGCTGCGAGCCCGTTTGCAAATCGTACCGCCTCCCATATGTCTTTTCCTTCGGAGAGTGCTGCAAGTAACCCTCCATTAAATGCATCTCCCGCCCCAGTCGTATCTACCGCGTCTACTTTAAATGCAGGAACAATTTCTTCTCTTCCATCTGATGAAACAAATACTCCTCTTGAACCAAGCGTAATAATCACTTTTTGTACACCTTTTTTATAGAAGTATTCCGCCGCTTCATGTGCCGATTCAAGACTATCTACATGTACTCCTGTCAGCTCTTCTGCTTCTACTTCATTTGGCGTAACCATATAGGCTTTTGATAGAAACTCATCACTGATTTTTGCATACGGAGCTGTATTAACAATCACTTTACATCCGTACCGGTTTGCCATATCTGCAACCAACTCATTTGCATCCTGGTTTACTTCTAACTGAAGCAGAACATATTCACTTTCTTTTATAACGTTTTCAATTTTTGCTACTTCCTCCGGCGTAATCGTGTTACATGCACCAGGTACAATGATAATTTCATTCTGACTTGTGTTCTCATCCACCAAAATCAATGCAATTCCCGTTTCTACATCATCTGAATAAAAGAGACTCTCTTTCGTCATCCCCAATTCATCCATTGTGTTGAGCGCCACATCCGCGAAACTGTCTTTTCCCAGTTTTGTTATCATCACAACGTCTGATCCTGCTTTGTGAGCAGCTACACACTGATTGAAACCTTTTCCTCCCGGCCCCATTTTGAAGACGGAACCTTTTACCGTCTCCCCTGGAACTGGCAGATGAGGACTTCGTGCCATCAAATCTACTACAAAACTGCCAAATACAACAACCTTGCTCATTTTGCACCCTCCCGTTTTTCAATTTTCTGTTCTGTTTCTATGAAACATTTTTTGAAACCGCTTTCACTTTTCTTAAGTCAACCATACCATTTAATTCCAATATAGTCAATCCAAAACTCACTATCATTCATTAAAACGTCAATTTTCATATAATTTTATATTATTTTTTGTATATTTTTACCATTTGCCCCCCCCCTATAAAAATAAAAGCGGTTTCAGTTGTTTTTCTGTTTTGTCTATGGTATAATAATCATAAATTAAGGTATCTGTCAGTACAGAACCAAAATACGTACCATTATCTAATTTTATTTATGGAATACAGGAGGAGAATAATGAATATTGCAAAGAAAATCGATCACACTATGTTAAAAGCAGATTCTACAAAGGAAACGATCATCCGTTATTGTCAGGAAGCCAGGGAGCATGGGTTTGCGTCTGTCTGCGTAAACACCTGCCATGCTGCGCTTGTCGCTTCAGAGCTAAAGGGAACAGATGTCAAAACCTGCTGTGTTGTCGGCTTCCCTCTAGGAGCTATGATGACATCCGCAAAAGCTTTTGAGGCCTTAGAAGCTGTAAAAGCAGGTGCCTCTGAAATCGATATGGTTATCAATATCGGTGCTGTGAAAGACAAAGACTGGGATTTTGTAAGAGATGATATTAAAGCGGTAGTAGACGCCTCCAAACCGGCAATCGTCAAAGTCATAATTGAGACCTGCCTTTTGACAGAAGAGGAAAAAAGAAAAGCATGCCAGCTTTCCGAGGAAGCGGGAGCAGCTTTTGTCAAGACTTCCACTGGCTTTTCCACTGGCGGAGCAACCATCGAAGATATAAAACTGATGAAAGAAACAGTCGGGGATCGTTTACAGGTAAAGGCAAGCGGCGGTATCCGCACCCGCGCATTTACAGAAGAATTAATCGCAGCAGGGGCTGACAGAATCGGAGCCGGCAATGGAGTGATTCTGCTATAAAAATGAAAGATTCCATAGAACAAAGTGTCTTCGACACTTCAGCCCCCTATCCCCCATTCATGGGGGAATTAGGGGTTTCTTTTTGTGTTAGTTTCCTGCATAATAGTCTTATGAATATTTTACAGAAGATTTTTAAAGACCATTATGAAGAAATGATTTATATTTTACATCCCCGTATCTCTGTTATTGAGAATGTTGAAAAAATGATTCACTGCGGTGACCCTTCTTTCGGCGGCGCAATGTACCACTGTCCCCACTGCGCAGAATGGAAGTTCGTTCCCTTTCGCTGCCACAGCCGCTTTTGCCCTACCTGCGGCAACATGTATTCCATCCACCGTACCACTTCTATGTCTTTTAAGCTCCTTGCCTGCACTCACCGCCATTGTGTCTTCACTATCCCTGAACAGCTTCGCCCTTTCTTCCTCCACAACCGTTCTCTTCTTAACTGCCTTTTTTCCGCAGTCCAAAGTGTTATCTTCCGCTTATTTTCTAAGGTGAATACATCCAAAAATTTTACTCCCGGTTTTATTTGCGTCCTTCATACTTTCGGTCGTGACCTGAAATGGAATCCACATATTCATTGTCTTGTTACCCAAGGCGGGCTTAGCCACGATAATTTTTGGCGCAAACTCTCTCATTTCAACTTCTCTTTTCTGCGCAGCGCCTTTTGTACCGCACTCCTCAATTCACTTCATCAGCAGCTTGGTCCCTCTTTTAAAAAAATGAAAGCTTTTTGCTATCAACACTGCAGGAACGGCTTTTATGTTTATGCCAAACCCAATCTTTGCAACCCCTATGCTGTCTCCAAATATATCGGTCGCTATCTCGGTCGCCCTCCCATTGCCACTTCCCGCATTGATGCTTACAATGGCGATTCCGTCACCTTTCATTACAACCGCCATGAGGATGAAAAACTTGTTGTTGAAACACTCCCTGCCTTGGACTTTATCTCCCGCCTGATTCAGCACATCCCAGAAAAGCACTTTAAAATGATTCGCTACTATGGTCTTTATGCAAGGCACCGCGAATCAGACAAACTCCTTTTCCGGGCTATTTCCCAAAAAGCCCGTCCTTTTCTCCTTAGCTTCAACAAATGGCGCTGCTCCATCATAGCCTCTTTCGGCTATGACCCTTTAAAGTGTCCTAAATGTGGCAAAACCATGCTCCTCCTTGAAATTTACTACAACCATCATCCTGTTTCTCTGCAAGAATTATACGAAAAAGCAATGCGAAAGTACCTGCCCCGTTCTCCTGCTAAAAGTAAATTTCTTTTATCTCCTTTTCATTCGTGATACAATCAGAATATCAAGTATGAAACGGAGGCAGCATTCCCATGAAACCCATAAGTGAGCATGAACTTGCAGAGAAACTCAGGAAGCAATACATCGAATCTCCTCCGGAAGGTATGACCCCTTATGATATTAAATACATGAGCGACAGTGACCTTCTGGATATGGATTATTTTCTACATGAATTTGATGACGATGACGATTTTGAAGAAGAAGATTTTTATCTTTTCTAATATCGTCTATTTCCCATGCCCATTTTTTTAGTGGACTATTTTTTCTCTTTTTCTAAAAGGGAGAACTTTCCTAATATTGAACAAAGTGGGCAAGCCCACTTTGCGCGCCGCCGCAATACCGCAAAGCGGTAAAATTTCCTTATTGCGGCGTGCGCATCCTGCCCGGAGGGCTTTTCATATAATAGGAAATTTATCGAAATTTCCTATTATATAAAAAACTCCTTTGAGAAGAAAACTTTCATGCTATCCTTCTTCCCAAAGGAGTTTTTTTAATCTTCTATCTGCCAGTCAATCGGTTCTATACCATGTTCTTCTAGAAAACGGTTTGTCTGACTAAATGGCCGGCTGCCAAAAAAGCCTCTGAATGCAGAGAGTGGGCTTGGATGTGCAGCCTCTAATATCAAGTGCTTCGGATTGCGCAGCATCCGTTTCTTTCTCTGTGCCGGAGAGCCCCACAAAATAAACACCATCGGTCGCTCCTGCCTGTTCAGTGCGAGAATTGCCGCGTCTGTAAATTCTTCCCAGCCAATCCCGCGATGGGAATTTGCCTGGTGTGCCCTTACAGTCAGCACTGTATTGAGCATCAACACCCCCTGCTCCGCCCACTTTGTCAGGCAGCCATGATGCGGGATTGTACATCCCAGGTCATCATGCAACTCCTGATAAATATTTTCCAGCGAAGGAGGAATTGCTACTCCTTTCTGCACTGAAAAGCATAGTCCATGCGCCTGTCCATAGTTATGATATGGATCCTGTCCAAGGATCACAACTTTCACATCATGAAGCGGCGTGAGATGGAATGCATTGAATATGTCCTTTGCCGGCGGAAAAATCCTCTTTGTTTTATATTCCTGATTTACTGTTTCAAATAGTTTTTTATAATAGGGCTTTTTGAATTCTTCTTTCAGCGCTTCATACCAGTCGCCATTTAATCCTGCCATGCCGTTATTATTCCTCCCTTGTATATTTTTCTGTTGTATAGCCTTATAGATGATTCTATATAGAAACCTGTCTTTTTTGCACTATAGACGGACAGAGACCCCTTCTTTTCTCAAATACTCTTTTACCTCCCGTATTTCAAGCTCCTTATAATGAAACAGCGAGGCTGCCAGCACTGCATCTGCCTTTCCTTCTGTCAGAGCTTCTTTAAAGTGTTTAAGCTGCCCCGCGCCTCCAGAAGCAATCACTGGAATCGACACATGCTCCGCAATCGTATGCGTCAATTCCAAATCATACCCCGCCTTTGTTCCATCACAGTCCATGCTTGTAAGAAGGATCTCACCTGCTCCTAACACCTCCACCTTCTGCGCCCATTCTACTGCATCTATACCTGCATCAATTCTTCCGCCATTTTTGTAGATATTCCAGCCGCTTCCGTCTGCTCTTTTCTTCGCGTCAATCGCGACAACCACACACTGACTGCCAAATTTTTCTGCTGCGTCCTGTATCAATTCCGGAGTATTAATCGCGGAGGAATTGATCGAAATCTTGTCTGCCCCTTCCCTTAAAAGAACACGAAAATCCTCTACCGTACGGATTCCGCCTCCCACTGTAAATGGAATGAACACGCACTGCGCCACTTTTCTTACCATATCTACCACCGTCTTGCGCGCATCAGACGATGCTGTAATATCCAAAAACACCAATTCATCCGCCCCTGCTGTATCATAGGCCCTGGCAATCTCCACCGGATCTCCGGCATCTTTTAAATCTACAAAGTTCACTCCTTTTACGACTCTTCCTGCATGGACATCCAGACAGGGGATAATTCTTTTTGTAAACATAGCCTCCCGCCTCCTGTTAAAGCTCCACAAAATTTTTCAGTATCCTCAAGCCTACTTCACTGCTTTTCTCCGGATGAAACTGACACGCAAACAGATTGCCCTGTTCTACAGATGCGTCAATAGACACGCCATACTGCGCAGAAGCCTTCACAATCTTCTCATTTGCTGCCTTCAGATAATAGGAATGTACAAAATACACAAACGCACCTTCCTCTATTCCCTTAAAAAGCCTCCCTTCGTTTTTTAGACAAAGGGAATTCCATCCCATATGCGGAATTTTCATACCTTCTTTCTGCGGAATCCGTAAAATTTTTCCTTCCAGGATACCAAGTCCTTGTACTCCCGGCGCCTCTTCACTGCTTTCAAACAAAACCTGCAGCCCCAGGCAGATACCCAGAAAAAGAGTTCCCCTGTCAACTACTTCCCGAATTACCTTGTCCAGCCCACTCTGCCTTAGATTCCTCATTGCATCTCCGAACGCGCCCACGCCAGGAAGAATCACTTTATCCGCCTTTTCAATCTGTTCCTTCTCACCTGTTACAATTACCTCTTGTCCCAAATGTATAAGCGCTTTCTCCACGCTCTTTATATTTCCCGCATCATAATCAATTATCGCAATCATGTTCCTCACACCTCACTGAAGCTCTTCGTATTTTACCTCATTTCCCTTTCCATGTAAAGCTTGGCCTTCCACAGCCCCCTCTTTCTTCTCCTGTCCGTAATGCTCATTTTTAACGCAGTCTTCGCTCTTTATGCTTACGTCTGGTTCCAATTCAAACCAGAATTCCACTCCATTGTCAAAATTTTGTACTCCATATGCCTGATGGAAAGATTCCATGATCGCCTTTACAATAGACAGACCAATGCCGTTCCCTCCATACT
Organism: Mediterraneibacter flintii; assembly: GCF_055387595.1. Taxonomy (NCBI): domain Bacteria; kingdom Bacillati; phylum Bacillota; class Clostridia; order Lachnospirales; family Lachnospiraceae; genus Mediterraneibacter; species Mediterraneibacter flintii. The sequence goes on along the minus strand of NZ_AP031405.1, from coordinate 708,427 downwards.
CTCTTGTATGCGCCTTGTCCACTTTATAAAACTTGTCCCACAGCTTTGAGACATCCTCCTTAGGAATCGGCTTTCCACTGTTAAATACAGTGATCCTAACTGTATCCTGTTTTGGAAGCACGCGGATTTCTATGCGCTTCTCATTTTCCACATGATGGATCGCATTCGTCAGATAATTGCGCACTACCTGCTCTGTTTTAAACTCATCTGCCCAAACATAAACGGCAAGATCTGCTACAAAGGATACCGACGCCTCTGCCTGCTGAATCAAGATATCACAGCTTGCTATTACTCCACGTATCAGCCCTACTATATCAAACCGTTCAAACTCCAATTCATCCGATCCGAACTCCAACTGATTCAGCGTCAGAAGATTTTTCACCATCTGGTTCATCTTCCCTGCCTCGTCCATAATTACATCACAATAAAATTCACGACTTTCCGGATCGTCGTTTACCCCCTCTTTCAGCCCCTCTGCATAGCCTTGAATAAGCGCAATGGGCGTCTTTAGCTCATGGGAAACATTTCCCAGAAATTCATTGCGCATATCTTCGATCTTTTCTTTCTGTTCAATGTCCTTTAACAGCTTGTTGTTTGCACTCTTTAATTCTGACACTGTCTTTTCCAGACGTTTCGACATGATATTGAAGCTCTCTCCCAGAACTCCGATTTCGTTGCTTCCTCCACTTGTATATTTTGCGTTAAAGTCCAGATTTGCCATTCTTCTTGACAGTTCTGCGAGCTCTAAAACCGGCTTTGTAATCTTTTTAGAGAAAAACCAGACTAAAATTCCTCCCAGCACAATTCCTGTAATCCCCATATAAACCAGAAATTTATTTGCCAGACTCGCGCTTTCTCTAATACTTTCTAAGGGACTGCGCATCGTAAAAAAAGAACCGTCTGAAAAATATCCCCACATCTCCAGGTAATCTGTCTTGTTCGCCGTATCTGTCGCTTTTAAAATCTGATATGCATCTGTACTTTCCAGCACAATCCCGTCTCCTTGATTTTTATCAAAGAAATAGCCCAGCATTCTGCCAAACAGCAGACCTCTTTCGTCCTTGATAGTAGAAAAGATAATATTTCCCCCTGCCGTATCCATTATAGAAATATCAATATTTGTCTTCTCTGACTGATTCAGCACCTTGTCCTTTACACTTTCAGATGTAAATTTCCCGTCCGAAAGAGCCCTGTTAATCACCTCATAGGTATCCACCAGATCTTTTTCCTTGTGCGCCACATAGTACTGTCCAAGAAATCCAGAATTGATTACAAACATTCCTGCCAGAATCAACACGATCAGTCCGATAAAAATAGCAGTAATCTGGCTCCTGATTGACCATTTCATTCTTCTACCTCAAATTTATAGCCCATTCCCCAAATCGTTTTGATATACTCTCCCTTGTCTTTTAACTTACTCCGCAATTTTTTTACATGCGTATCAATCGTCCGTGCATCTCCAAAATAATCATAATTCCATACATTGTTTAAAATCTTCTCACGTGACAGCGCAATTCCTTGATTTTCCATAAAATATGCAAGCAGCTCAAACTCCTTAAAGCTCAGATCTGTCACCTGTCCGTCGAGCTTCACAATATGTGCTGCTTTGTCTACCACTATGCCGCCGGCCTCGAGCAGCTCTCCTGCGGCGCTCCCCATCGTGCGCCTTAAAATAGCGCCCACACGTGCCACCAGAATCTTCGGACTAAAGGGCTTAGATATATATTCATCCACCCCTAATTCGAATCCCTGTAATTCATCCCGTTCCTCTGAACGTGCCGTCAGCATAATAATCGGTACCTTTGATTCTTCCCGAATCTCCCTGCATACCTGCCAGCCGTCCATTTTAGGCATCATAACATCCAGAATCACCAGTGCAATATCTTTCTCCTCATAGAAAATATCCATTGCTTCCACGCCATCTCCTGCCTCCAGCACAATATAGCCTTCTCTGACGAGAAAATCTTTTACCAGCTTCCGCATCCTGCTTTCATCATCTACAACCAAAATTTTTGCTCTTTCCATAATCTCACCATCTTTCTTATGTCATTCTACACTTTTTAACGATTCCACCATGTCAATTCTTCTCAGTTTAAAATACATAACACCGTTTACAAAGAAAGAAAATGCAAGTGTTATTAGAAAACTATAGATAAAACTGCTAATATCAATATTTCTTCCAAACATGACAGATTCAATTTCTACCGTTACAATGATGAACTGATGTAAAATGTTCCCCAGTATCATTCCGAATATACCGCCTATCACCGTCAGAATGATATTTTCACGATACACATAGGCGCTGACTTCTTTGTCATAAAATCCAAGCACCTTCAGCGTCGCCAGTTCCCTCTTGCGTTCTGTAATGTTGATATTATTCAGATTATACAGTACAACAAAGGCAAGCATTCCGGCGGAAATTACAAGTACAACAATCACAATATCCAGGCTTCCCAGCATATCGTCCAGCTGACTCTCTATATCCGTTGTATAGCTGACACTCAAAGCGCCTGGATTTTCCAGTATTTCTTCTCCGATTTCCTGTGCCTGTTTTGTTGTACCGTCTTGTGTCTTAAAGTATACTGCGTTATACTCCGGTTCTTTTCCATATAGCTTGGCATACAGCTCCGAAGTCATATATAGATAGTGCCCCATGTAATTCTCACAGATGCTTTCTACTTTTATCGGAATCTCCCCTTTGACGTCATCTTGTATCTCAATTGTTTCGCCCGCTTCCACATCCAGTGTCTTAGCCATCTTTTCTGTCAAAATCACACCGTCATTGTCCAAGCTGTATCTTTCCTTTGTCACCCGGTTTTCAAAAACCACCAGCTCAGAAAAATCTTCTGTATTTTCCGGCACATTTAAGTAGACCTCTCCTTTATTCTCCCCGTTGTGTACTTTTACCTGCGTCAGAAGATTTTTTGCCGTCATATCCGTCCGGCTGTCTGCCTGGAGCGAATCATATATCTCCTGCTTCTCCTCGTCAGCTGCATCCTCATTTAATATTACATTTCCATCATACAATTGTATTTTCTCATACTGCAGCACTCCAATATTAAAAATAGAATCCTGAAGCCCAAAACCTACGAGCAAAAGTGCCATCGAGCCTCCGATACCAAATACAGTCATAAAAAACCGCTTTTTATATCGTACGAGATTGCGCACTGTTGCTTTCCATATAAAGCTTAATCTTTTCCAGATAAAAGTCAGTCTCTCCAGCAAAACTCGTTTTCCCTGCTTAGGAGCAGGCGGACGCATCAGCTCTGCCGCCTGTTCTTTTAACTCTTTAAAGCAGGCAAAAAATGTCGCGCCAATCGTGCAGACAAGCGCCGCTGCAGATGCTGCCACAGCATAAGACAGATTATACGGCACTATGATACTATCCATATGTGTATACATAATTCCATAAGCTGTAATAATAATGTACGGCAGTATCTTTTCCCCAACCAGCACACCTACGACACAGCCGCCGACCGTAGCAAGAAATGCATAGCCCAGATATTTTCCCGCAATGGAATGTCGCTCATATCCAAGCGCTTTTAGTGTACCAATCAGTGTCCTCTGTTCCTCTACCATACGAGTCATAGTCGTCAGACTGACTAACGCTGCAACCAGAAAAAACAAAACAGGGAAGACTTCCCCAATCGCCCGCATCCTGTCCGCATTGTCCCCATATCCGGAATAATCCGTTATCGCATCATTTCTGTCATTGACATACCATTTCGCATGTTCGATCTTTTCAATCTCATCTTCTGCATCCTGTATCTTCTTTTTTCCTTCTGTGAGCTGTTCTTCTGCCTCTGTTTTTCCCTCCTCATACTCACTCCACCCCTCAATAAGCTCCTGCTCTTTTTCTGCAATTTCTTCCTGTGCAGCTGCCAGCTGTGTTTTTGCCTGACTGATTTGTGCCCAGCCGCTGTCAAGCTGTCCCTGGCCGGCATCCAGCTGTGCCTCCGCCTGATCGATCTGACTCTGTCCGGTGTCTAGTTGAGAAAGATACCCATTCACCTGCTCTAATGCCTGCTGCCGGTACTGCTCATGAAACTGTTCGGGAAAAGCAGCATCTAGCGCTTCCTTTGCCTGTTCCTTTACCGTACTTCTAAAGGCATCACTATTTATCTGCGCAAGAGCCGCTTCCTGTACTGCAAGCTGTGTTTTTAGCTCTTCCAGTTTTCCACTGGTGTCTCCTGCTTCTTCCAATGCCCGAATTTCTTCTTCCAGCTTAGTAATCACACTCTCTATCTGTGCCGCCTGTGTATTTAATTCTGCGTCCACCGCTTCGTAGGCCTGTAATAACGCCGTATTATATCCCTGTTGGTATGCCGCCTGGTAGTTCTCGTCTTTTGTAATATTTCCTGCCTCTAATGCAGTTTTTTGTGTCTCCAGCGCTGTCTTCGCCGTATCCAACTCCGCCTGCCTGGAGATGAGCTCGGTCTTTGCGCTGTCGATTTCCCCTTGCTTTGCCGTCAGCTCACTTTCCGAAGCTGCAAGCTGATTCAAAGAATTCTCTATCTCCGCCTTTGCACTGTCTATCTGGCTTTGCCCGTCCTCCAGCTCTTGCTCTGCCTCCGCAAGCTGTTCTTCTACTTCGGACTGTGCCTCTTCTAATTCTTCTTTCGCCTCTTCCAGTTGGGAATTCGCCTCATCTATCACCTCTTGATACCGAGCAGTTTCACGTCCTTCTTTTATCTCCTCCACACGGCTTGTCACTTCTCCCACTCGGTCATCATATGCGGAAGTAAACGCAGTCAATGCCTTTGCCCCTTCTACCGATGCATACAGTTCTGTATATACATCCATATCAAAGCTGTCTGCCGGTACACTGACAAATCCATCTACACTCCCTGTGCCAATGGTCGTGCTGCCTCTCTGAAAGGAAATATAACATGGACTGCTGACTGCACCTACAATTGTAAAGGTATCTGTCTGCAATGTATCTGTAATCGCGTCCTCCGTCCCCGAACGGAATGTGATCTTATCTCCTATTTTATATTCACCGGCTTCCAGAAAATCTACATCTACCGCACACTCATCTGCTGCTTTCGGAAGCCGTCCTTCCTCCACCTGCACCTCGTTCATTGTCGGCAGGATAGAAGAGATATGTACCACGCTTTCATTTTCATTCCCTGTACAGAGCGCATCTACCGAATACCCGCCCTCTACTGCTTCGATTCCCTCTACCTTTTCCAGTGCATGGACGTCGTCCTCTGTAAGTCCCAGCGTACTGACAACCTGGATATCCATCAGATTTTTCTCGTCAAAATAAGCGTCTCCTGACACCCGCATATCCGGCTCCGCTGAACGGATACCCGAAAAAAACGCAACGCCAATCGCCACAATGAAAAAGATAGACAGAAAACGTCCCAGACTGCGTCTGATTTCCATATAAAAATCTTTTCTCAATGCTTTTCTGTTCATCAAAACAACCTACCATTCAATTTCATCTATTGACACCGGATTTTCATTGATCTCCATTTTGGATACCCTGCCGTTTTTTATTTTAATCAGCCGATCCGCCATTGGCGCTAAAGCAGAATTATGTGTGATAACAATCACTGTCATGCCACGTTCCCGACACATATCCTGAAGAAGCTTTAAAATTGCTTTTCCTGTATTATAGTCCAATGCCCCTGTCGGCTCGTCACAGAGAAGGAGCTTTGGATTTTTCGCCAGCGCCCTTGCAATCGAGACACGCTGCTGCTCACCTCCCGATAACTGGGCTGGGAAATTATCCATCCGATCGGTAAGCCCCACTTCCTCCAGAACCGTTCTCGCATCCAGGGGGTCTTTACAGATCTGCAACGCCAGTTCTACATTTTCCAGTGCAGTCAGATTTGGCACCAAATTATAAAACTGGAACACAAATCCAATGTCTTCCCGTCTGTACCCAGTCAACTGTCTTGCCGAATATTTTGTAATCTCTTCTCCATCCACAACAAGGCTTCCAGATGTAGCTGTATCCATCCCGCCTAATATATTGAGCACCGTTGTCTTTCCAGCGCCGCTTGGCCCTACGATTACAACAAATTCCCCCTTATGGATCGAGAAGTCGATCCCGTCCACTGCACGGATCTCGACTTCTCCCATTTTATAAATCTTTGTGATATTATGTAATTTTACAAAGTTTTCCATATATGTATCTCCCGACGTAAAAATATGACTAATTCTGTATCAATTATTATAGCATGTTCCCATAAAAATTTAATCAAATTCAATGTTATTTCACACTTTTTTAATCTCTTTCACCTCGGATAAATAACGCAATCAAGGCATATTTCTTTGCGGCCTCACTTCCTTTACCGGTCTCCGTTTCCTCCTATTCTGTGATATAATACTTCTATAAATATTGATACATATTCCATTAAAATATTAGGAGGCATAACTGTGAAAAATATACAAATAACATCTGGATATAATTTTGAAGGATATAATATCACTGAGTATTTAGGGCTATGCTCTGGTGAAGCGGCACTCGGCACAGGATTTTTGAGTAGCTTAGGCGCTGGGATCGCCGATATACTGGGGACTAACAGTACCATGTATGAAGAAAAATTAAATAACGCCCGCAACATGGCTTTAGATAATTTAATACATCAGGCAAAAATGTGCGGTGCAAACGCGGTTATTGCTGTGCAAATTGAATATACTGCATTTTCAGCAGATATTATGGGTGTCACCGCAAATGGAACAGCTGTTAAAATCGAAAAATCTGTAACCTCTCTTCTAAATCTCAATAAAAAAGTTGAAATTACTGATTATAATGCAGAAATTCCTATAAGGCCTATAGCTTTTTCACTTTCGTGCTCTGAACGTCAATGCTACGCCAGATTACTGTCCGTTGATGTATCCTCTAATAATATCCATACATTAAAAGGCAATATTGTTTTTACTACTATTTTAGACGATATATACGAAATCAAAAATACTTATTTTTACGATTTTACAAAAGAAGACAATAACTATCGAATCAGTACATTTATACCGATTGCTGTTCCTACAGAATTAATTCCTGTATTAAAATCAGCTTCTTTTGAAATTACCAAATATAAAGACGATCTAAAAACATGCATCAGCTCTAATCATATAAATCCATCTGCGCTGCTGGATAAGTCTCCCAAACAATCTGACAGCTTAACGCTTAGGCATGATTATATATATTTTATCAAAAGTTTAAATAGCGCAAAAGAAATTTATGATTATAGCCTTAATTTTAATGCAGAGCATAATGATTTTATACCAAATGATCTTCTTGAAGCTATAAAATCATTAGTCTCCAACGAACGAATGTATGGAAATATGTCTAAAGATTGTATCCAAAAAATAGAACTATATTTCTCGGATAATATTTAGCTGCTATATTCTTACCTGGAATTCCCTTCATAACATAAAGAACAAAGTGTCTTCGACACTTCAGCCCCCTATCCCCCATTCATGGGGGAATTAGGGGTTTCTTTTTGTGTTAGTTTCCTGCATAATAGTCTTATGAATATTTTACAGAAGATTTTTAAAGACCATTATGAAGAAATGATTTATATTTTACATCCCCGTATCTCTGTTATTGAGAATGTTGAAAAAATGATTCACTGCGGTGACCCTTCTTTCGGCGGCGCAATGTACCACTGTCCCCACTGCGCAGAATGGAAGTTCGTTCCCTTTCGCTGCCACAGCCGCTTTTGCCCTACCTGCGGCAACATGTATTCCATCCACCGTACCACTTCTATGTCTTTTAAGCTCCTTGCCTGCACTCACCGCCATTGTGTCTTCACTATCCCTGAACAGCTTCGCCCTTTCTTCCTCCACAACCGTTCTCTTCTTAACTGCCTTTTTTCCGCAGTCCAAAGTGTTATCTTCCGCTTATTTTCTAAGGTGAATACATCCAAAAATTTTACTCCCGGTTTTATTTGCGTCCTTCATACTTTCGGTCGTGACCTGAAATGGAATCCACATATTCATTGTCTTGTTACCCAAGGCGGGCTTAGCCACGATAATTTTTGGCGCAAACTCTCTCATTTCAACTTCTCTTTTCTGCGCAGCGCCTTTTGTACCGCACTCCTCAATTCACTTCATCAGCAGCTTGGTCCCTCTTTTAAAAAAATGAAAGCTTTTTGCTATCAACACTGCAGGAACGGCTTTTATGTTTATGCCAAACCCAATCTTTGCAACCCCTATGCTGTCTCCAAATATATCGGTCGCTATCTCGGTCGCCCTCCCATTGCCACTTCCCGCATTGATGCTTACAATGGCGATTCCGTCACCTTTCATTACAACCGCCATGAGGATGAAAAACTTGTTGTTGAAACACTCCCTGCCTTGGACTTTATCTCCCGCCTGATTCAGCACATCCCAGAAAAGCACTTTAAAATGATTCGCTACTATGGTCTTTATGCAAGGCACCGCGAATCAGACAAACTCCTTTTCCGGGCTATTTCCCAAAAAGCCCGTCCTTTTCTCCTTAGCTTCAACAAATGGCGCTGCTCCATCATAGCCTCTTTCGGCTATGACCCTTTAAAGTGTCCTAAATGTGGCAAAACCATGCTCCTCCTTGAAATTTACTACAACCATCATCCTGTTTCTCTGCAAGAATTATACGAAAAAGCAATGCGAAAGTACCTGCCCCGTTCTCCTGCTAAAAGTAAATTTCTTTTATCTCCTTTTCATTCGTGATACAATCAGAATATCAAGTATGAAACGGAGGCAGCATTCCCATGAAACCCATAAGTGAGCATGAACTTGCAGAGAAACTCAGGAAGCAATACATCGAATCTCCTCCGGAAGGTATGACCCCTTATGATATTAAATACATGAGCGACAGTGACCTTCTGGATATGGATTATTTTCTACATGAATTTGATGACGATGACGATTTTGAAGAAGAAGATTTTTATCTTTTCTAATATCGTCTATTTCCCATGCCCATTTTTTTAGTGGACTATTTTTTCTCTTTTTCTAAAAGGGAGAACTTTCCTAATACTCAAGAATATCTTGATAAGATAGGTCTTGAGATTTCGAGAATGAAAACAGGAAGTATTGCTCTAATTAACCAAATAACCACAATAAGCAAAATACGTATATTTGATCCTCGACACCTGAAAGGTGTACTTGCTGGTATTTCATTATCTGAAGAGAATATGGAAAAAATTAATCAAAAAGTAAAAGATTTATATATTTTCTAAGAAAAGCAACAGAAATATTACGGAAATGCGGAATATTTCCATTGACTACGAGCATAATATGAACTATAACAGATTAACAGAAAAGAGAAATTCTTTTCCTAATATCGCCCTTGGGGCATCAAAGAAGACATTAGTCTATTATGTGAAGACCTCGTAGTAATACGGGGTCTTTTACGTTATTATAATTGATGATATAATGGGAATACAATAAATTGAGTTGAAAAGGTCGGAAAGGCTCCCGACACACTCGAAAGAGTACCTGAGATGCTGGATACGCCGTCCCGCTTGTAACTCAGTTTACTAATCGAAGGTGTTTCCCATTGTGGAAGCTCCTTTTATATTTTGTAAAATATAAATATTCTAAAAAACCAAACCGTCCTGGCACCGTCCGGGGCAATCCAAAATAATATATTTACCCAGGCAACTGGGAGGGCGAATCCATCCGTTTCGGAGTCTTGCGAAAGGGGTGGTGCTTATGTTCGTTACATATAATGACTTATTTACATTTGTACTAATGATTATCGCAATCATCACTCTTGTAAAAAGTTTCTTTGACAAACGAAAAAAGTAGTCGCCCGTATCTTGGTAGGATAAGCGACTACTTTTCGTAGTTTAACATCTTACCCGGGACGGATAGGCTTCATCTATCTATCCCAGTTGTCTTGTTAAGTATATTATAGCAAATATACTTTAAATGTCAACCGCCCCGGTACGCCAATACCGGAGCAGTTCCAGCACAATCCGAAGATTATGCTGTAATCTCTCGCAGGAATATTGTATCATCTTCGGTGCAGCTGCACAATACAGAACATTTGTGCGCTGTTATTTTTGTACACAAAAAGGAGATGATTTTATGGCAACTGCAAAAAAATTACCTTCCGGCTCTTGGCGTTGTCAGGTATTTAGCCATTATGAGCCCGTGTTTGATGAACAAGGACGGGTGGTAATTGATCCAAAGACTAAAAGGTCAAAAAAGAAGCGGATATACGAATCCTTTACAAGCAATGATCCGGCATGTAGAGGAAAGATTGAAGCTGAGATTCTTGCGAATGAATTTTATCTCAACCGCAAAAGAAAGTCGCGGCACACGGATCGACTCACGCTATTTGAGGCGATTGAGAAATATATCACTGTTTCAAATGTATCTCTAAGCCCAAAAACAATAGAAGAATATTGGAAAATCCGCAAGAACTGTTTCCAGAGCATTATGGACATTGAACTCCGCAACCTCACAGATGACATTCTGCAGGATGCCATCACCGTGGAAAGTCAACGCCCCAATCGGCGCTGCACAAAAAATACGCGGACAATATCTCCCAAAACCGTTCGCAATGCTTATGGCCTGGTATCTGCCGTTATCCATCAGTATATCAACGGATATACACCGAATGTCAAGCTACCGAAAGTTCCGCAGAAAATTGTTGCTCTCCCTACACCGGAAGTCATATTCAACATTATCAAAGGGACAGATAAGAGCCTCCCCCCTCCTGACAAAGAGAAATATAAAGCATGGCTCCTACTCTTTGACCGGAAAGATGATAAAAAATCTATGCGGGATTTCAAGAAGTTCATGCAACACGAAAACGGACCCCCTTCATAAATACTGACGATATACAATGGAGTATACGGGATTCGAACCCGTGGCCTCAACAATGCGAATGTTGCGCGCTCCCAACTGCGCTAATACCCCTTATATGGACCTGGCGGGAATCGAACCCGCGTCCAAAAACCTATCCCATGTACTTCTACTATCATAGTTAGTTCTTTTTGATTCCCCCCGCTGTACGGAAACTAACATCCTTACAGTTTAGGTAGCTTCATCATACGCCTGCCGGCTCAAAGCTTTGCCGGCATCGTTTCTCACATAGTCGGTGCCAGTTCCCTAAAGTGTGAGTGCCTTAGGGCTGACATGCAGCAATTAGGCTGCAGCTAATTCGTAATTATCGTTAGCGTTTAATTTTAAATTCGTGATTTGACGCATCAACCTGCGGATAGCTTCTCCATCTTCAAGATCCCTGTCGAAACCAGTACAAGCCCTTGTTGATTTGATATACGAAATTCTTCTCCCAATCAGATATTCAAATTGAGAATATAAAGACCGTATACTATATAATATAAAATGATAAACTAAAATGTCAAGATTTACTTTTATTTTTCACAAACATAATACTTTTTTTACACTGATTATGTGATAATATATACCTATGATGTGAAAAAGATTTTACAAAAGGAGAAAAATTATGCCGACAACCTATGCACATTATAGATTTGGAAAAGAAGTCATCAGCGCGTTGCCGCGTCCTTTGCAGGGTGCCATAGAAAACCACAGAGAGCTTTTTGACATTGGACTTCATGGGCCAGACATCCTGTTTTATTATAAAGCTCTTATGAAAAATCCAGTCAGCGAACAAGGATATGACCTGCATGAAAGAATGGCGGATATATTTTTTAACCAGGCGGCAGAAACCATAAAGACAGCCGCAGATCCCGCTGCAGCCAGAGCCTATATCTATGGCTTTATCTGCCACTTTGCTTTGGATAGTGAATGTCATCCTTATATCGAAAAAATAATACAGACAAGCGGGATCACTCACTCGGAAATTGAGATGGAATTTGACAGGCTGCTTCTGTGTGAGGACTATATCAATCCAGTGAAGTATCTCACTGTACGACACATCCACCCTACAGCAGTAAATGCCGAAATTATAGCTCCCTTCTTCGAGGGACTCTCTTCGGATACAATAAAAAAAGCTTTAAAATCTATGATTTTTTATCACAAATTGCTGCTTGCTCCAAATCCGAAAAAACGCCGGTTTCTCTTTGGCGCCATGAAGCTGGCAAAAAAATATGATACCATGCATGGAATGGTGATGAGTGAAGCGCCAAATTCTGCCTGTGAAAATTACTGCCAGCTTCTAAGGCGGCTATATGCAGGGGCAGTACCTCTTGCCGCAGGACTGATTATCCAGTATCAAAGGATGCTGTTTGAACAAAAAGAGCTTCCACAGCGTTTCCACAGAACATTTGGAGCCGGAGAAAACTGGGAGACTCTTCCCTTATAGGAAGATAGAATATTTCGCCAAAAGAGAGGAATGAGTATGAAATTTAAACTGACGAAAATGGAGAAAAACTGGGTACTTTATGATGTAGGAAACTCAGCGTTTACAATGATGGTATCTACCATCTTCCCCATCTACTTTAATACACTTGCCGGAAATGCCGGAATTTCAGATGTAGACTATCTCGCCTACTGGGGATATGCAGTCTCTGTCAGCACCCTGCTGGTAGCGCTTATCGGCCCCACACTGGGAGCTGTCGCAGATACTAAGAATTATAAAAAGAAAATTTTTGGAATTGTTATGGCTGCAGGAATCGCCGGATGTATTCTTCTGGGCTTTCTCTCTTCCTGGTTCTGGTTCCTTGTTGTCTTTATCCTTGCAAAGACCGGATATTCTGCAAGTCTCGTATTTTATGACGCAATGCTTCCCGATATAACAGAACCAGAGCGAATGGATCGGGTTTCTTCTCATGGTTACGCCTGGGGTTATATTGGAAGCTGTATTCCCTTTGCCATAAGCCTTCTCATCGTCCTGTTCGGAGGAAATATAGGCTTAAGCGCACAGCAATCCATGATTATAGCCTTTTTGATTACTGCTGTCTGGTGGGGCTGTTCTGCTCTCCCTCTGATGAAAAATTACAAACAACGGTATTATGCGCAGGCAGGGAATCATATAATAAGAGACAGCTTCCGCCGTCTGGGTCATACCTTTCGGGAGCTTGTAAAAGAAAAACATATTTTTCTCTTTCTGCTGGCATTCTTCTTTTATATCGACGGAGTTTACACTGTCATCGATATGGCGACGGCCTACGGACAGGCTCTGGGATTGGACAGTAACGGGCTCCTCGTAGCCCTGCTTGTGACACAAATTGTTGCATTTCCGTCTGTACTGATTTTTGGAAGGCTGGTAAAGAAAATATCTCCCGAAAAGATAATTACTGTCTGTATCGCTGCGTATTTTTGTATTGCCATCTATGCCTACTGGCTGGACACACAGTTAGATTTCTGGATTCTCGCCGTTTTAGTAGGAATGTTCCAGGGTACAATACAGGCTTTGTCCCGATCCTATTTTGCCAAGATTATTCCAGCTGAAAAATCCGGAGAATATTTCGGAATCTATGACATCTGCGGAAAGGGCGCCTCGATTATCGGAACCGCGTTTGTCTCTTTCTTAAGCCAGATTACCGGCAGTGTCAATATGGGGGTCAGTGCATTATCCGTTATGTTTTTCATTGGACTACTTTTATTTTTAAAAGCGGCAAAATTAAATACAGTCCGAAATTTGGATTGAAAAATTTTTGTTGTATAGAAAACAGAGTTTCCTACACAACAAAAATGAGGCGGTGCACCTTACTAGTACACCGCCGCCTTTATTTTTTCGTATAGTTCTTTTGTCTTTTCTTTCGTATCACAATTTACTACAACCATCTTGTCTGCCGTTTCCATGACAACATAACTGTCACACCCTGTATATGCATACAGCTTATAGGAGCCAAATTCACTGTTTTTAAAGTTTCCTTCTGCCAGCTTAAAGCTGCCAAATCCGCCTGTCCTTTTCCCTGTCTCCAAGTCCTCTGTATAAGAAACAGAAAGAATATCTCCTACCTCTACTGTATAATCGCTCCAGTAGGAGCCTGCAATGTCGATCTGTTCTCGTGTCACTGAAATCTCTATATCTCCTGTAACCAGCAGTACTCCTACAAATACACAAATCACAGCTGTAAAAATAACGGATCCTCTTATCCCCCATTTTTTCTGTGTTTCTCCCGACTTCTCTTCTTGCAGGATCCTCTCCTGGCTTTCCTTCCTTTCTGAAACTTCTTCTCTGACTCTGCACACAGTATTACACAGAATCAAAAGAACCACAGCAGTTACAAGCGTTATGGCAAGAAAGACGTCCGGCATCCAGGCAGGCATATTTTCTCCCATGGCCAACGTGCAAAATATGGTCGCCGTAACAACTGCCATCCCTGCCCCTACCACACGACACAATTTTTTGCGATCATACCGCTGTTTCTCCTTTGAACTCGCAGTGTTATATCCGGCAATTAGAAACGCGCCTTTTCCAGAAAGAAATACGACTGTCAAAATAAGAAATAAAACAGCAATTCCCCACTCTATCCACCTCATATGTCTATCCCTTCAAACCTTTGGACTGTCTTTCCAGGTCTTCTCCTTCAATTAAAAGCTGTGTATCATACCGAAATTCTAACATATTATTTTACCTCCGTTTCTATCTCGTAATCTTATCGGGCGAAGCCCGCCGTCCCAAAGGGAATAAGTTAAGGGATGTCTTTTGGGTATACGATTTATATGACAGGCAAATTTCCCCTCCTCAGACAGAAAAACCTATTCCCGTAAATAGATATACTTATTATACCACTCCTGCCATCTGTCTGCATTACTCTTTCAGTTTCTGCGAATATTTCCGTAACAGACAGCCATACAGTGTGCAGGAAGCATAAAACATGCCTGCATGTTTTTGCGAGCGTACATCTGTATGAGCTTAAGCGCCCATCAATGAGTAAAACGGTGGTGGCAGCCACAATAAGCACGCAGTGCGGTTTTACGAATGGCGCGGGCTGAACTGTTTCGCATAATATGCGATTCCCGCTGAAACTACCGCTGCTGTTCCAAAGATAATATATACCGATTCCTTCAACCATTCAAAAAGTAAGCCGTACACCACCTGTCCTAAGGGTTGTGCACAGGTTGAAACTGCAATCACCCAGGCAATGACTTTCCCTATCATCTCGTCTGGTACTGTCATCTGGATATAAGACATGATCTGAATTACATACAGGGAGGAGGCCGCCATAATTCCCATCCCTGCCACCGCTATCATTCCATATGCGCCATAGGGCATGCCAGATAAACATACCGCTATCCCCATAGGAAGCAGCAGTCCTGCACAGCCCAAAAGAATTTTCCAGCTGCCTGGAAGCTTCAGCTTTTTACTGCATACGCCTGCTGCCATTCCTCCGGCAAGTCCTCCGACCGCCAGAATCCCCTGCAAGAATCCATACATTTTAGATGCCGTATCCTCTGTAAAGTCCAGTACCTGCATGACTACTACGGGAAGCCCGATAATAAGAAGAGCCGACAAGACCATATTTACTCCCGCACAACAGATTGTCAGCTTCCCTATTTCCGGTTTTTCCTTTGTAATATAACGGATGCCGCCTCTCATATCTTCGATTGCTTCTCTTAACAACGACCGGCTTCTTCTCCTCCTGGCAAATGGTATCCGTATAAATATTTCCATCACCGCAGACAGAAAGAAGCAAACAGACGCAGCCGCCATTACCGGAAGGATTCCCCATTTTGCATAGGCTATTCCGCCAAGCGCCGGCCCGGCCATACCTGATAAGGAGGACACCATATTTATCGCCGCATTCGCCGGCATTATTTTCTCTCTGTCTACCAGCAGCGGAACGCTCGCCTGCACAGACGGCTGATAAGCACCGGATATTCCATATAGCAAAAACAAGGTGGCCAGAATCAGACCGAGTAAACTAATCTTCCCGTAAGCTGCCAGAAACAGCAGTGTAAGCCCACAAGTAAAGAAATCCAAAAAAACCATAATGTTTCGTTTGTTTATTCTATCTGCGATAATTCCTCCAAGCGGAGCCATCACTGCCAGCGGAAGAAAGGCAAATCCAGATACAATACCAAGCGCCGCCGCTGAGCCTGTAACATCTAAAAGATGAAGCGGAAGGGCAAATCGCATTACCGCATTTCCAAATAAGGAAATAATCTGCCCTGCTACAACCAACCAAAAGTCTCTTGAAAATCCTTTATTCTTCTCCATTCGTATTTCCTCCTTTATAATTATAATACCAACCGTCGGTATGTATATTTGTAAAAGAGAAAGTCCGTTCGCGGACCTTCTATACTGTCATATACTCCTTTATGCATGGGTGCACACCTATATTTCAACCTTCCTTCTGGGTTTTCTGATAAATATCAGCAAATTCCTCCAAACGGGAAATCATGCTGTCCGACACAATATTATCCAGATTCAGAAGCTTCAAAAGATGTTGGTAAAATTTTGCTTTCCCAATCATCTCTTGCGGGGAACATCCATATATCATAGGATTCATCCAGACATTTCCTAAAAGCATAAGAACCTCCGCAGTCTCCTTTGGATACTCTAGAGATACAGAACCGTCTGCAACCCCTTCTTCTAATAATTCTGTAAAGAACTGTGCCGCTTCTTTCTGCACTACATCTTTTAGAAAAATTACTAAAAGCTGTGGATTTTTCATCATATCCGGCGCGGCAGAAAACATATTTTTCTGTTCCATTGCAAAGATAGAGATACGAAATACCTCTTCTAGCTTCTGCCGTCCATTTAGATCCTTCCTCTCCCGTATTTTATACATCTGGGCACTAGAATTCGAATACAACTTTTCTGCCACTGCCATCATAATCTCCTCTTTCGATTTGAAATGATGATAAATTGCGCCTTTGCTCAATCCGCCCAGATGCTCGATAATATCCTGGATCGAGGTGTGTTCGTATCCATTTTCAATAAACAGTTTAGAAGCTGTATCTATGATCAGATTCTTTGTCTCTTCTGGATATTTATTTCTTGCCATGCTTCCTCCTCATTGATTTACATACTAACGGTATGTTTATTATACATACCAATAGTATGTATGTCAAGCGTTACTTTCCCCGCTTTCCAAAACAAGCAATAAACCATCCTATATTTACTGCCAGTGCACACAGTGACAGAATACTCATAATGAGCAGACTCGCATAAAATATTTCTTCTCTCACCAGGTACCAATACCAGGCTCCTGCCCCTATGATACCTATCACAGGAACAGGAATTATCCAGAACCCTACTACTCCTGCCAGCACATACCGCATAGATTTTATCCCTAAAATATATAAACTTACGGGAATTACATACATACTGCCCACCCATATCAAATTGTACCACATTCCTGTACTTAAAAAACGAGTTCCATTTCCTCTCTGTGCAAGAGGGGTCAAGGTGACCTCCACCAGCAGGGTTACCAATACTGCCAAACTGGTAATTGTCCACACAATCACTCGTCTTTTCATAGATTTATCTGTTTTCGTCTGCTCCATATACTCAAAACCTCCTTCTATATTCTGCTATGGTACTGTTTTTAACATACCGTACCGATAGCTTTTATCCCTTGTCGGGCAAAACCCGCCCTCCCAAAGGAAGTAAGTTACGGTGTGCCCTTTAGGGTATGGTTTTCAGTATATATTTTTTTCTTCCCATATACATTTTCTTGTCATTTCATTACACCCTGCATGTCATAACTGGATATTGGCATCACGCCTGTTTTCTTTTATTTCCCAGAATACCGGCATGCCGCTTAGGCATTCCGTACTCCCACACTGTGCCGAACAGCCTTTACAACTGCCGTAACATACTGTACTTTGCTTTATGTATCCGGCCTGTTCCAAAAATTCCAGTTTTCGCTGAACGTCCTCCCAGTCTGTATGCAGCCTTTCAGCTAACCCTACTGTTGTCCATGTCCGTCCTTCTTTTAGCAATTCCAGCAGTTCTGTCATATCTGACACCTCTTTCTTTTTTATTTCTACATGCTTCCTTCTGTTAGAAAATCAGAACCGCAATATGATATACAAGGAACGAAAGCAGGAGCGCCATTCCCAGATAATACAAGGCAATCCGCAGAGTCCACTTTGCAGAATGTGTTTCCTGATAGGTAGAAGCAACCGCCACAACGCAAGGAATATTAAAGGTAACAGCAAATATAAATGCAAGCGCCTCTGCCGGCGCTATATTTGCCGTCAAAATCTCCCCTATATTCGCAGCCTGACCTGCACTTCCTACTGTAGAAGCAAAAATTGTTCCCGTACCTGCATAGAGCGAACTCAAAACTCCCAGAGCAGCTTCTTTACTGATAGCAGACGAAATAAATGCAAGGAAAGTCTGCCAGCCCAATCCGAAAAATCTGGTCACTGGTTCTATAAACGTTCCGATCCTATATATGATACTATTTTCTACCGCCCCGTCTCCTGAATAAGAGAGCATCCAAAACACGAGAGAGATTAGAAAAATCACCTTCAGCGCACGCAGAAGAATGTCTTTCGTCCTTCCAAAGACATAGCGCAGAAGGCTTCCCCACTTCGGTTTGTGATATGGAGGAAGTTCCATAATCAGTCCGGTACGTTCCTCCTCTTTTACAAGCCTTTTCCCGAATACTTTTGAGGTAAGCCACATATGCAGCACTGCAACACCAAAAATGATAACAATCACAAGGGGCGCTCCTGCTCCAAAAAATACACTCGCAATCACCGGCACAATCGCCCATGTAGCGGCACACGGCACTGCCCATGCCAAAGCGATCGTCAAAATCCTCTGTCCCCAGCTGTCAATCACTCTTGTGCCTGCGGCTCCGCCGATTGTACATCCAAAGCTTACAAGAAACGGCATCACTGCTTTGCCCTGTAGCCCGACTCTCGACATAGTCCCGTCAAATACATAAGAGATACGGGCCATATACCCTACTTCTTCTAACAGTCCAAATACAAATGTAATTCCAAACACGAATCCGATCATGGAAATTGCAAAATACAGCGTATTTACACCTACGTCACATACCAGCCCCACAATAACCGGCGAAGCTCCAGCTGCCGACAAAAGCGACGTCAGCGCCGGAGTTATAAACATAGGAATCAGTGCACTGGCAAGCATAAACGGCGCCGCCGGGATAAAGGACGCCACCAGCCCAAGCAGGATAATCAGCACTGCCAGCGGTTTTCCCCAGCGTTTTCCTGTAGCCAGACGGTCAAATTTTCCTAACACAGGAGAATTCTTTCTTCCTCCTACTATTCCGGATAGCACCCAGTCTATCCAGGCAAACTTCTTTTCTCCAGTCAAAAGCGCTCCGTCTTTTATTTCACTTAGCAGCTTTTCTAATTCTCCCTTTTCTTCTCCAGCCATATGCTCTTTTATATAAAGCTTTGCAGGCGCATCATTTTCTATCAGCTTCGCCGCAGTCCATACGGCAGAATATAGCTTCTCTTCTTTCGGAAGTATCTCATAAATATCCTTGAATTTTTCAATCTGTCCAAACTGATCTTTTAATTCTTCTGTATTTACCAATGTCCGATCTTTTAGCACTTTCTTAAGTACCTGGTAAAATCTTCCATACCCCTTTTTATCCGTAGCAGAAAATGGCAGAACCGGAATCCCAAGTCTTTTCTCCAGTTCCTTAACATCTATGGTCTTTCCTTGTTCTTCTGCAATATCTATCATATTGAGCACAAGAAATGCAGGAATCTGAATGCCCGCATAATCCGCCAGCATAAAAAGGCTTCTCCCAAGCTGAGAGGCGTCCGCCAGAATACACACTGCGTCTGCTTTCCCGGAAGCAATATATTCTCTTGTAATCACCTCTTCTTCCGAATTTGCCGAGAGACTATATGAACCCGGCAAGTCAACTACTGTATACTGCAGTCCGTCATATGTAAAATACCCTTCCTTTTTTTCTACTGTCTTCCCCGGCCAGTTTCCCACATGCTGACGCATTCCGGTCAGCCCGTTAAACAGCGTAGATTTTCCTGAATTCGGCTGCCCCAACAGCGCAATTACGGATTCCCTGTTTTGTTTCATTATTCTCTCCCTCCCTGTATCTGAATCTTACCGCACTCTTCCCTATTTAAAGCAATCATTGTGTCCCTGCTGTATATCAGCAAGGGGCGTTTCTTCTCGTTTAAGATAACGGTAACGGGGCTTCCCGGTGTAAGCCCTATAGATGTGATCCGGCTTAAAAACCGGGTATCTCCTTCTACCTTTGCAATAATTCCTTTCTCTCCGCTTTCTGCCTGTGTTAGCTTCTTCATGTATTCTTTCCTTCCTTTCCTAAATTCTCACCTCTATTTTGGTATCTGTACTTCAGTTTTATTCAAGCGTCGGTATTCCAGCGGCGTCACCTTTGTATATCGGCGGAACGCACTGCCAAATTTTCCCGGATTTGCATAGCCTACTTCCATTGCAATATCGGAAATACTTCTTTTTGTCTGCTGCAAAAGCTCCATCGCCCGTTTCATTTTCAACTCTCTTGTATATACCGAAATAGGTTTTTCATACATCATCCGGAAATATTTCTTCAAAGAGCTGGCGCTGATTCCTTCCATCTGTGCCAGTTCTTCAATAGAAAAAGAATTTTCCAGATGTTCTGACAGTTGTTTTTCTATCCGCAGCACCATCTCTCTTTGTCCCTTCGTCAGATAGCTTTTTACACAGCCTTTTTCTCTTTGTAACATCTTTCCCATGAGATAGAACAGCTGCAATGTACAGAACCGAAAATCCGCAGTCTCTCCTTTGCCGCTTTTCAGGTGTTCGGCCAGTTTCCGCGCTGCTGCCTCCCATTGTATATCTGTCTTTCCCAGCCAGCTTCCATTCCTTTTCTGAAGATAATCTGCCAGTTCTGCTACATCAATCCCATATTCCTTCCAGTTAGATAACGCTCCGTCTCTGACCGCATTTAAATCAATCACAATCTCCAGTCCCTCATATCTGGAAGCAGGCGACACCATCCATCCAGAGGCAGGATTCATGTCAACACTTAAATCGCCTCTTCCTACGTATACATACCGGCTGTCCGGAAGCGGAACCTCACATCTGCCTTCCAGGCCATAATTTAGTTTCAAATATCGATTTTCTTCTGTCTTTCTCATCCAGAATTTTTTCACATAAAAATCATTCACCCAAATTAATACACCCTGATATATTTCTGTCAGATATATTTCGCCTATTTTTTCGTCCAGCTTGATCTCGATTTTCCTCACCTGCGGAGAAATAAAGCTTTCTTCGACGCAGTAATTCGTCACATATTCCGCATTTTCAATATATTGTCTCACCGTCTCTCCTTCCCCTTCATGTTAGTTATAACTAACTTTTTTCAAAGAATATCATACTTTTATGCTTTCATCTACTCCGTATAGCTTTTTTCGCTCCATCCGACATCTTTTTAAAGAACCATGCCCTAAAGGACACACCGCAACTTATTCCCTTCAAGACGACGTACTTCGCCCGATAAGGTATACCCTAAAGGGCACACCGTAACTCATTCCCTTCGGGAGGACGGGCTTCGCCCGATAAGGTATGTTTTTTCTGTAAGGATTCGGGTGTCAAAAGGTAACTTTTGCAAATGCTTCCGGTAATTTTCACAAAAAGATAACTTGCCAGACGACTTTATGCGCGATGGAGATGAAACTCAAAAATCACGGAAGCCTTTGCTGACGTGATTTTCGTATTAAGAGGTTCAGCGGAATGCTCCGCGCACCGGAGTCTGAAAAGTTACTTTTTGTGAAAATTGACAAGAGAATTTAAATAAGTTACCTTTTGACACCCGAATCCTGTAAGGTAACAATATTATTTTTTACTCTTGACAAATCTGTCATTTAGGTATATATTCATAACAGTGTTTCGAAACAGTGTTATGAATCTTTCCAATCGATATGAAGATACGAAAGATTAGAATGGAGATGAATATGGCAAAGCAAATCGAAGGCGTATATGAAAGGGTGTATGCCTGCGCCAAAAAAGAATTTTTAAAAAATGGTTTCAAAGATGCTTCCCTCCGCGTTATTGCACAGGAAGCAGGTACTAGTACCGGCTCTATTTATACCCGTTTTAAAGATAAAGAGGGATTGTTTCAAGCAATCGTAGAGCCTGTCGTGGAAGAAATGAAGCTTCTTTTTCTTTCTGTCTTAGACCGGTTTGAACAAATCGGAGATGAACAAAAGGAAGATCTGATGCCGGAATATTCTGGCAAAGGAATGAAAGAGGTTCTGGACTTTATGTATGAGCACTTTGAAGAATTCCAGCTTCTCTTAGATGCCTCATATGGCACTCGGTTCCAAAATTTTCTGGATGAGCTGGTCGAAATGGAAGTCGCCTCCACCTACAAATATATGGAGGCAATCGGCTGCGAATCTGTCAAGTCTGGCATGGTGACAGAAGATTTTATCCATATCGTTACTTCAGCTTATTTCACAGGTGTTTTTGAGGTGATCCGCCATAACATGGACAAAGCAGATGCCCTGCGTTATATGAATATGTTATCCAAATATCATATGGCAGGATTTGACACCATATTCTCCCCAGAAAAATATGAACTATATTCTCCCACATAAAAATTTTTGTGTAATTCTTAAGGAAGAACAGCATCAGTAAGGCTGTCTGCCAATCTCAGACAGTCCTTCTTTAAACTATCAAGTTAGTTTTTTCTAACCAAAGGAGGTTTCGCTATGAAAAAGAAGAGTCCCATGCTGCGTCTGTGGGAACTCGCCAAAAAACAGCATGGAAAATTAAAGCTTTCTATTTTATTTGCCTGTGTCGGTGTTATATGCGGTATGTTTCCTTACTTTTCCGCTGCCAATATTATTATTGCACTACTTAGGGACGAGACAGACTTTTTACTTTATCTCATCTGGTGTATCTTCGGGCTTGCCGGATACATACTTCGTTCTGTCCTCTATGCAAAAGCGCTTTCCCTCTCACACAATGCGACTTTTTCAATTTTAAAGGATATACGGGAACGCATACTCAAAAAATTGCCTAAAATGCCTCTCGGCACAATATTAGATACTTCCAGCGGACAGCTAAAGCAGATTATTGTAGATCAGGTGGAAAGTATGGAACGTCCGCTGGCACATCTCCTTCCAGAAATGACTTCCAATATTTTAGCGCCTGTACTGATTTTTATTTATCTTTTGTTGCTGGATTGGAGAATAGCACTGCTCTCTTTAGTTTCTTTGCCTGTGGGCATGTTTTTTATGAGCTTTGCTATGAAGGATTATGCATCAAAATACGAGGGCTCTGTCAAAGCTACACAGCACATGAACTCTGCAATTGTAGAATATGTCCAAGGAATCGAGGTCATTAAGGCTTTCAACCAGGGAGAACATTCCTATGCCCGTTTTGCAGACAGCGTCACAGCAAATGCTTCTTACTTTTACCATTGGATGAAAAGCTGCCAGCTTCCTGTTTCTGTGTCGCGCTCTGTCCTGCCTACTACCCTGATCACTGTTCTGCCTGTCGGCTGGCTTTTATATTTAAACGGCAGCCTTGAGACCAGTACGTTTATCACCTCCGTCATCCTCTCTCTTGGTATTACCGGCCCTCTTCTGGCGGCAATGGATTTCGTTGACAGTCTTGCCAGAGTGGGAACCATTGTAGGTTCTGTGGATTCGATCTTAGAAGGGGAGGAACAGCTTCATGGTATTCATCCTGTGTCAATCGAACACACAGAAATTCGGGTAGAACATGTCTCATTTGGATACCATGAAGGAGAGGAAGTCCTGCATGATGTAAGCCTTACAATTCCCGCGGGAAGCATGGCGGCATTTGTAGGTCCAAGCGGCAGTGGAAAATCTACAATCGCCAAACTAATTGCCGGATTTTGGGATGTAAAAAAGGGACGTATCACTCTAAGCGGACACGATTTAAACGAAATTCCTCTTCCACAGCTCTACAATGCCGTTGCTTTTGTTTCTCAAGACAATTATCTTTTTGATGAAACGGTTCGGGAAAATATCCGAATGGGAAACCCTGCCGCAACAGACATGGAGGTGGAGGCAGCCGCCAAAGCAGCCGGATGTGACGGGTTCATACAGAAATTAGAAAGCGGCTATGACACAAAAGTCGGCGGTGGCGGCGCCCATCTCTCAGGAGGAGAACGCCAGCGAATAGCGATTGCGCGGGCAATGTTAAAGAATGCTCCTGTTGTCATTTTAGACGAGGCAACGGCCTATATAGATCCAGAAAATGAGGCCGTTATCCAGAAAGCAGTCGCAAGACTTGTCAAAGGCAAAACCGTAATTGTAATCGCCCACCGTCTTTCTACAATTACAGATGCGGATCAAATTTTCGTTGTACAAAACGGGCGGATAGAATCTTCTGGAACCCACGAACAATTATGTAAAAACTGCCCTCTGTATTTTTCTATGTGGCAGGCGCACATTGGAGCAAAGGATGGTGAGACAAATGATTGATGCATTAGTAAAAATCTGGACTTTTGCAGGTACAGAACGAAAGGAAATCAATAAGTCGATTATCGTAGGATTTTTTCATGCCGTTTTTCATATGCTGCAGATTGCTGCAATTTATTATATCGTTCTTGCACTGACAGAAAAAAGCCGTTCAAAGGAGGCTGCTGTTCTTTCTCTTTGCCTTTTGCTTGTGAGTATCGCAGGCAGAGCATGTATGAACTATTTTGCACAGCTTGAGCAAACCCACGCCGGTTATTTTATGTCAGCAAATAAAAGGATTTATATCGGTAACAAATTAAAGACAGTTCCTATGGGGTATTTCAACGAAAAGAGCCTGGGGCAGATTACCGGTATCACAACTACCGTACTGGATGATGTAGAAAATACTGCTCCTATGGTACTGGTAAAGATCTTGACCGGATTTATCAACGCAATTGTATTTACTCTGCTTATACTTCTGTTTGACTGGCGTATTGGACTTCTTGTTATAGCAGGAACATTTTTATACCTGATTATTACTTCCAAAATGGAAAAGAAGTCCGCTTCTGTAGCTCCCAAACGACAGGAGTCTGAAGCCCAATTAGTAGAAGCAGTATTAGAGCAAATACAGGGTATGAGTGTTATCAAATCCTTCAATTTAACCGGCAGAGGAGATAAAAGAGTCCGCGAAGCATTGGAGTATAACCGAAAAAGTAACCTGGATATCGAGAAATTATTTACTCCCTATACAGTGGCACAGGGCATTACGCTTCAAGTTTTCAGTGTCCTTTTAATGGTCGCTGGTATCTGGTTCTATCAAGAAGGAAGTATGCAGCCTGCAGATGCTTTAATGACAATCATTATTTCTTTCCTCGTATTCGCACAGATCGAGTCTGCAGGAAGCGGCATGTCAATTCTGCGCGTCGCCAGCAGCTCTATCGATCATGCGAACCAGGTAGACGATATTCCGGAGATGGACAGCAAGGGAAAGTCGATCGTCCCTCCTGATCATACGATTATGTTTGAACATGTAAACTTTTCTTATGATAAAAAAGAAATCCTGCACAATATCTCTATCACAATGCCAGAAAAGACCACCACTGCCATTATCGGGCCCTCCGGTTCCGGAAAGACCACACTTTGCAGTCTCATTGCAAGATTTTGGGATGTAGACGAAGGGGCTGTAAAGATTGGAGGACATGATGTAAAAGAGTATACACTGGAGTCTCTGATGTCCCAGATCAGTATGGTTTTTCAAAATGTCTATCTTTTTGCAGACACAATTGAGAATAATATTAAGTTCGGCGCTCCCACAGCTACCCATGAGGAAGTCGTAATCGCCGCGAAAAAGGCATGCTGCCATGATTTTATAGAGGCTCTTCCCGACGGCTACCAGACTGTCATTGGGGAAGGCGGCGCCTCTTTGTCCGGCGGTGAAAAGCAAAGAATCTCTATTGCCAGAGCAATCCTAAAGGATGCCCCCATTATCATTTTTGATGAAGCAACTGCAAATGTAGATCCAGAAAATGAAGACCGCCTGCAGACAGCTATCGAAGAACTGACACGCAACAAAACAATCCTTATGATTGCTCATAGATTAAAGACTGTCAAAAATGCCGATCAGATTCTTGTCATTGATGACGGCAGAATCGTCCAGAAGGGCACACACAAAGAACTTATAACGCAGGAAGGGCTCTATGCAGATTTCGTAGGAAAACGAAAAGAAGCCGTTGGCTGGAAAATGAAGATATGAATATAACATTTTCTTTTTGTATAACAAGCCCCTTGTACTCACGCAGCACAACAAAGTCATGCCCATAAATAGAAGAAGTGAGCCGTTTCCTCTCAGAATCGGTTCACTTCTTCTATTTCACGCCTTCTCGCTATAATGATGTGCTTCTTCCAACATCATATCTTTTACTTTCATCAAACGAATCTGCGTACTTCTTTCATTTTCGTCCAGCTTCATTGTAATATATTTGATATTCTTCTCTGTTTCTGGAATAATAACATGTTCCAGCGCATTTACCCGCCTTCTTGTCTTTTCAATCTCCGCCGCCATCAGCTGGCATGCTTTCTCGCACTCTGCAAGCCGTATCATATCCGGCAGAATATCAGCCAGAGACTTCACTGCTCCGTCCAGATCACTGGATGTAAAAGCAAATCCATAGGAATAAATATCGTTCTCATCCGCCGTCCTTGTCTGATACGTAAAGGTCGGAATATTTACACTCATTACATTCTTTTCGCCAGGCGAAAGATTTATTTCCTGTTTCGGCGCCATCAACGCTGTATGAAGTGCCGCTTCCGACATACCGGCTTTTGCGATAACGAAATTTTTATTCGCAGACAGGATACCTGCCTCTACCTTTTTGCGGACTTCCATATTCTCCCGAACTAAATCCAGATACTGGCGCATAAGCTCATCCCGTTTATCTTTTAAAAGTTTATGTCCCCGTATTGCAGTTATCCGTTTCTTTTTCAGTCTTGTCAATTCCATACGGGTAGGATTTACCTGTGTTGATGCCAACTTACGCTCACCTCCTTGTATGCTGTATTCTGATACATTTTACTGTTTATCGTAAAACGCATCCAGGAATTTATCGTCGATACGCTTTAATTCTGTGCGCGGAAGCATACGAAGCAGCTCCCAGCCTATGTCTAAGGTCTCTTCAATACTGCGGTCTGCCATGTAACCTTGCGATACATATTTTTCTTCAAACGCATCTGCAAATCTTGCATACATCAGATCGATTTCTGTCAGCGCCGCTTCTCCTAAGATAACCATCAGCTCTTTGGCATCTTTTCCACGCGCGTACGCGGCAAATAACTGGTTCATTGTATTGGAATGATCGGCACGTGTCTTTCCTTCTCCAATTCCCTTGTCTTTTAGACGGGACAGTGACGGAAGTACGTCGATCGGCGGTGCGATTCCCTTTCTGTAAAGGTCGCGGCTTAAGATAATCTGCCCTTCTGTAATATATCCTGTCAAATCAGGGATTGGATGTGTCTTGTCATCCTCCGGCATGGTAAGAATCGGAATCATTGTGATGCTTCCCTTCTTCCCTCTCTGCCGTCCTGCTCTCTCATAGATAGAGGCAAGGTCTGTGTACATATATCCCGGATATCCGCGGCGTCCTGGAACCTCTTTACGTGCTGCGGATACTTCGCGCAGTGCATCTGCATAGTTTGTAATATCTGTCAGAATAACAAGTACATGCATTTCTTTTTCAAAGGCAAGATACTCCGCCGCCGTCAACGCCATTTTGGGCGTCGCGATACGTTCGATCGCCGGATCATTTGCCAGATTTACAAACAGTACCGTCCTGTCAATCGCTCCGGTTTCCTTGAAGCTCTCGATAAAATAATTCGATTCCTCGAAAGTGATTCCCATCGCCGCGAATACAACGGCAAAGTTCTCATCATTTCCCAGTACTTTTGCCTGTCTCGCAATCTGCGCTGCAAGCTGTGCGTGCGGCAGACCAGAGGCAGAGAAAATAGGAAGCTTCTGTCCGCGGACAAGTGTATTTAATCCGTCGATCGCAGAAACACCTGTCTGAATAAACTCCTCCGGATAGCTGCGCGCTGCCGGATTCATTGGCAGTCCATTGATGTCCATACGCGCGTCCGGCAAAATGTCCGGTCCGTCATCAATCGGACGTCCCAGACCGTCAAAGACGCGTCCCAGCATATCCTCCGACACACCCAGTTCCATGCTGCGCCCAAGAAAACGTA
This sequence comes from Mediterraneibacter flintii, assembly GCF_055387595.1. Classification (NCBI taxonomy): domain Bacteria; kingdom Bacillati; phylum Bacillota; class Clostridia; order Lachnospirales; family Lachnospiraceae; genus Mediterraneibacter; species Mediterraneibacter flintii. Next base: position 680,467 of record NZ_AP031405.1, on the reverse strand, counting down.
CTTTACTGTTTGACAAATTGATTCCTGTTGAGCTTTCAAACAGCTGTACCAGTGCGTCACTTCCGTTGATTTCCAATACTTTACAGCGGCGTGTCTCCCCGCTTGCCAGTTCAATCTCTCCCAGCTCATCATATGTGACATTTTCTACGCCCCGCACCAGCATAAGCGGGCCGGCTACTTCCTGTATGGTTCTATACTCTTTTGGCATTTAGCGGTCCTCCTTTACCAGTGCATTCGCAATCTCTACACTTAATTCTTCATCTACTTTTTTATACTCTGTATCCAGAGCATCTTCTGTCACGTATTTAAAACGTCCTATCTGCTCTCTTGCCGGCATCGCGATAAGCTTTTCAAGAGAAGCTCCCTCCGCCAGCGCTTCCACTGCTCTGTCATAGAAGGCAGTTACCAGATTCATCATCATATATTGTTTCTTCAATGAAGTATAGGTATCAATCTCATGGAAAGAATTCTGGTGCAGGAAGTCTTCACGAATAGAGCGCGCTGCTTCCATTTTCAGTCTGTCGCCCGGAGAAAGAGCGTCCATACCAACCATCTTTACAATTTCTTCCAGCTCTGCTTCTTCCTGTAAAAGCGTCATCATCTTTTGCCTGTTCTTCATCCAGCCTTCTGCCACGTTTGCATTGAACCATTTCTCCATGTCATCCAAATACAAAGAATAGCTGTTCAGCCAGTTAATTGCAGGGAAATGTCTCTTATATGCAAGGTTGGAGTCTAATCCCCAGAATACCTTTACAATACGCAGTGTCGCCTGAGAAACCGGCTCCGAAATATCTCCTCCCGGCGGAGAAACAGCCCCGATTACGGAAAGCGCTCCCTCTCTGCCTTCTTTTCCAAGTGAAATGACATGTCCTGCTCTTTCATAAAACTGTGCCAGACGACTTCCCAGATAAGCCGGATAACCCTCCTCACCTGGCATTTCTTCCAGACGTCCGGACATCTCACGAAGAGCTTCCGCCCATCTGGAGGTAGAGTCTGCCATCAGCGCAACAGAATACCCCATATCGCGGAAATACTCCGCGATTGTAATTCCGGTATAAATAGACGCCTCACGAGCCGCAACGGGCATATCTGATGTATTGGCAATCAGAACTGTCCTCTGCATAAGAGACTGTCCTGTTTTTGGATCCTTTAGCTCTGGAAATTCATTCAGAACGTCTGTCATCTCATTTCCGCGCTCTCCGCATCCGATATAGACAACAATGTCTGCCTCCGCCCATTTCGCAAGCTGATGCTGGATGACTGTTTTTCCACTTCCGAATGGGCCCGGAACTGCTGCCACACCGCCTTTTGCGATTGGGAAAAAGGTATCTACCACGCGTTGTCCTGTAATCAATGGCATCTCTGGCGGAAGCTTTTTCTTGTAAGGGCGTCCGCGCCGAACCGGCCATCTCTGCATAAGAGTCAGTTCTTTCTCTCCGTCTTTGGTCTCAACGACAGCCACCGTCTCTTCTACTGTAAATTCTCCGGCTTTGATTTCCTTAATTGTTCCCTCAATACCATAAGGAACCATAATTTTTTGCTGTACAACGATGGTTTCCTGTACGGTGCCGATAACATCGCCAGATTCCACCTTATCTCCTGCCTGTACAACAGGTACAAACTCCCATTTCCGATCTCTTTTCAGTGAGGGAACTTCTACACCTCTTTTTAAACTATTTCCTGAAATCTTCATAATGTCGTCCAGCGGACGCTGGATTCCATCGTAGATACTGGTAATCAGGCCTGGCCCCAGTTCTACGGACATTGGCACCTCCATAGATTCTACAGGTTCTCCCGGCCCTAAGCCAGAAGTCTCCTCATATACCTGAATGGAAGCCTCGTCGCCATGTATCTCTATGATTTCGCCAATCAGTCTCTGATTACTGACACGAACCACGTCAAACATATTCGCGTCGCGCATCCCCTCTGCAATAACAAGAGGCCCTGCGACTTTTTTAATTGTGCCTGTACTCATTGGGCTTTTGCCTCCTTCATTCAATTCTTCCTAGTTTACTCGTTACCGAACAAAATGTCCGATCCGACCGCCTGTTCTACGGTCTTTTTCACTCCTTCCACCCCGGCGCCGGTATTTCCCGACACGCCCGGTATCTGGATGATCGCAGGCATGACCTGCTCTTGATATTTTTCGATTTCTTCTTTCAATCCGGCTGCTGCGGCCTCGGTAATATAGATGATTCCATATTTTCCTGACGCGAGCTGGTTTAACTTTTCCTTTGTCTCTTCGCGGTTCTTAACAGGACATATGCTAAGACCCAGTGTCGCAAAGCCGTAAATACTGTCATAATCGCCGATTACCGCAATCTTATACATACATCTCCCTTATCCTTTCTCGGATTGCATCTTCTGGAAAATCATTTTGTTTTCCTGTCAGTATAATCCGAACTGTCTTTATTTCATTTTCCCTGGCAATCAGATATGCTGCCAAAGGCCCCACAGAAAATGCCTCGTATTTCTGGGATTTCATTGTTTCTATCATACGGTTGTCACACCAGCGCTCAAATGCTGACGGAGATTCCTCTAATGCCAGTGCACCTTCTGCATATGTCGTGCCTGCCAGATAATCCCGTATTGCATCCATACCGCTAAGCGCGGCTTTCATAAGCTGTTCTACACTGATACTGTCGCACGGTGCAAGAGCACGCCGCATAAATTCCGCACTTTTCCCTGTTTTCTGTGCACGCACTGCAATTTTTATATCTGAAATTGCAACTGTAGCATCCGCATACTGCCGAATAATCTTGTCGGAAGCATTCTTTCCTGCCTCATAAATTGCGTCCAACGCCGCTTTGTCTACAATGACATCACATAGCTGTCCGTCCCGCGTATGAAGCAAGGTATCATAGGCCTCCCGCGCCGTCTGTGCCATCTGCCCTGGAAGTCTGTCAAATTCCTTATTCTCTACAATATGGAGCATCTCGCTTCCAGGAATTTTGCAGTCTTCATAAAAGATATTTTCGTTTCTCGCTTCCGTACATACTTCCTTGATCGCTGCTTTTAAATTATGATACAACTTTGGATATGAAAATACGTCAAACACACTCATATCCGGCGCAACATCGGCAATCACTTCCCAGGTCTTTTCCTCCTCCCGCTTCAGCATAGAAACCGCATCCAGCTCTCCGCCTGCGTCTCCCCAGCCTTTTTCACTTAAGAACTGCAGGCACTGCTCGAAAGTCGCACAGGATAAAAGCTGTTCGATGGAAGCTCCGGTAAGCAGTGAGACTTCTAAAGCACGTATGCGCGCAACCGCGTAAGTATATTCCAAATCTTTCAAGACTAATCCTCCTTATCCGCTTTACGCTGTGTCCAAAAACACTGCGCTTAGGTTACGCTTTATGCAAATAATAAGCTATGCACCTTATCAGACAATTCCTCTCTTTTCGCTTCAAATAATGCCTTGATTGTGCAGTTTTCTTCGATCCCGCCATACACCAGAATAAAACCGCCGTCTATCTGCCTCGGCTCTTTGGAAACAGTAAGCGCACCGCCTTTTAAAACGGCAGTCTGACGAATCTTCTGTTCAAATCCTTCCGGCATTCTCTCCAAATCTTCCTTTGAAAAATAAATCTCACCCTCCTGCGCCAGTGTATATTTGTCCAGCAGTTTTTCTACCATCTCAAAATAACTCTGTGCGTCCAGGCTCTGGATTCTTTCATATGCCTTTTGAAGCACTTCCTGGATAACTTCCTGTTTTGCTTTTAACACCGCCTTCTTTCTGTACATATCACAGGAAGAAGCAGCGCGTTCCAGGAAACTTTCCACATCTGCTTTCGATTTTTCCAGAATTTTCTCAGCCTCGGCATTCGCATCTGCCTTGGCCCTATTTCGCATTTCTGCCGCTTGTTCTTCTGCTTTCTTTATTTCTGTTTCCGCTGAGTGGCGCGCCTCATCTAATATCTGGCTTTTCATTTTTTCTAATCCACTCATATTCATGCTCTCCTTTTTTTCGTTCCTTTTTCATCCGTCTTTTTACTGAATCTTAATTCCACTTACTGCAAGGAAAGAAATCAGAAGTGCCAGAATCGCATATGTCTCCACCATTGCAGGAAACAGCATCGCTTTACCGAACTGATCCGGTTTCTTTGCAACAATGCCGATAGAGGCCGCAGCCGTCTTTCCCTGTGCGATTCCAGACAGCAGACCTACAATGCCGATTGGCAGGCATGCCGCCAAAATCAAAAGTCCTGTTTTGACATCGATCTGCGCAATATCTCCACCTAAAATTCCAATATTAGACAATGTGATAAATCCGACTAAAAGCCCGTAAAGTCCCTGTGTACCCGGAAGAAGCTGAATGATCAGCACTTTTGCAAATTTGCTTGGATCCTCTGTGACAACGCCGGCTGCCGCCTGTCCCGCGATTCCAACTCCAATCGCAGAGCCAGCCCCTGCAAACAGCACTGCCACTGCTGCGCCGAGCAGCGCATATACGATTCCTAATTCACTCATAATACTCATGTTAAAGTCTCCTCCTTTATATCTGTATATTTTGTATTTGTTTTAAATGGATTAAACGGCCTGCCCCCGCCTTCGTAGAATTTTCCAAAAAATTCTACAAATTGCAGACGGTTTGTGTGCACATATGCACCGAGTAAATTAATTGCGAGGTTCAATAAATGTCCAACAATAAAAATCACAACAAATCCGATAATTCCAAAAATATTGTTCGGCATCATGCTTCCCATCTGATTGATGACAGATGCGATAACGCCTGTTGCCAACCCCAAAGCAAGCAAACGCGAATAAGAAAGCACGTCACTTAACCACCCTGTGACATTATACAAATCATATGCTCCCAGCGCGATACGGATCCCCGGATTTTTACTGGAACGGCCTGACATCAGAACAATTCCCACAGCTCCTGCTATTGCCAGAACCTTCGCGAGCGTATTCACTACTGCCGGAAATACAATTTGCGTCTGTGCGATAGATGCAAAAATATCACTTGGCAGAAGCATCAAAATCAATCCTACCAAAAGCATAAACCAAAGCACAACGTCACAGAAGAAATCCATAACTTTTCCATCTCGCAGACACATATAGCCTTTGATACCCAAGCCCACAAACAAATGAATCACTCCAAACAGCATGGAGTATACCAAAAGCTTCATCGGATCATTTAACGGTACAAACCATAACGCCGGAACCGTCACAGTATGTCCAAAGAATTTTTCCGATACAATATCCACAATATTCCCGAAATATCCTCCGAAAAGGATTCCCCAGACAAGGGTAGAAATACCGCAGTACATGAATAGTCTTAAAGATTTTTTCATTCCTGCTCCCATACGCGGAAAACGTTTCAATACGATAAAGCATGCAGCCGCTACAATCGCGCCGTATGCCGCGTCTGAAAGCATCATTCCAAAGAAAAATACATAGAAAAATGACATAATCGTCGTCGGATCGATTTCTCCTTTATGCGGCAGGCCATAGGACTCCACAATCCCTTCCACACTTGCAGAAAATGGATTATTCTTTAAAAGAATCGGCATTTCTTCCCCATCCTTTAAGTCTTCTACATCTACCACACAGTCATAATTTACGTTCAGAAGCTGTTCCACCTCCTGCGCGTTTTGCTTCGGCACATAGCCACTTATCACAAACGTCCTTCCGGTCTGTGGAATCTGGCCCAGAACTTCGTACTTTTTGGCACGTACTCTGTAATAATCACTGAGAATTTTCAATTTTTCTCTTATCGTAGCCTCTCCCTTAATTTCCTTCTCTATTTCGGAAATCCGGCCTTTTATTTCTTTTATCTGATTTTCCAGATATACCTTTTCCTTTACTGGCTGGTTTTCCCATACCTGAGATGGCCTTGCAAAGCCTGCGCTCCTAAGCGCTTCCTCCACTTCCCGTACATCCGTTTTCATACAAAGTACAGCGAGATATACTGTATCCGGCTCCGATGCGATTATCTGAACATCTGCCCCTTCTGTCTTAGGAGCTTTTTCTGCCAGAATACGGAAAATCTCTTCCACCCCCGCCGTTCCCGGCATAGTTCCAAGCAGCAGCGCCGTCTTTTTCGTTCCGGTCAGGTTCATAGGAACATCCAGAGCAAGCCATGGCTTTAGGCTTTCCATCTGATTTTCAAGCTTTAGAATATTTGCTTTTAACTCTGCCTTCTCTTTATCCAGAGCATACAGCCTGTTCGCAGTTTTCAAAAGCTCTTCCTTCTGGTCAGTCACCTTCTGATATACTGCCTTTTCTACCAGAGCTTTTCCCTCTAATGCGGACAGCATGGATTTTTTCACAGGTGCATAAGACTCTAAAATATCCAGCGCCTGATCTGCCGCGGCAGCCGCTTTTTCAAAGCTCATTCTCGCATTCATAGTATCCATCTTCTGAAAATCCTTATCTTCGTCTAAAGACAGGCTTATCTCCATGATACCCATACTCTGTAATTTTTCCAGAATCGGCTTACGGTCTTTTTTTAACGCGCAGATACTGATTCGCTGCATCTGCAATACCGACATAATTTTATCCCTCCTTTTCTTCTATGATGAAACTAACTGTGAAATTATGAGACGCATTGCTTCTTCCTGCTTTTTGGATGCCGCCTGCTTTAGCGCCAGCACTTCCTCATCTACACTTTTCTTCGCGTTTTCATGTGCTTTTTCCGCGTCATCCTGTGCTTTTTCAAGCGCGGCCAAAGCTTCGTTTTGCGCGCGTTTGATTTTCTCTTCTCTTAACTGTAAGGCATTCTCCTGGGCTTCTTTAAGTATACTCTGGCTTTTCTGCTTTGCCTCTCTTATCATTTCTTCTGCCTGCCTTTCTGTCTCGCGGATTGCCTGAATGGTCTCTTCCACCATACTCGATTCACCACCTTCCCTGTTCTTTATTTTCATTCGTCAAATAATCTGTAAAAATATCCTCCCTGGGCGTTTACAAAAAATTCCACCTGACACGCCCATATTTCCCGCGTTTATGCGGCAGCACGCATGTAAAATCCCACGTGCCTACACTATTATAAACGAATATAAACGCCCCTTACAGAGCGTTGTAACTATTATACAATAAATAGTCGGAATGTTCAAAACATATTTATAACCACAGCTAATTTTCTTTGATAAGTTTCATACTATTCCATTCATTTTTTTATTATTCTAACAAGTATCCCGCTTTTTCTATATTTTCATTCGACTATTCATATACTTTTTATATTTTCTATTTCTTCTATCATCTTATATCTTTCGCCTTCTGCTCCTGCTAAAACAAAGTGGGCAGGCCCACTTCAACTCTCCTGCCCCTCACTCTTGAGGGGCTTGTCCACTTTGCGCGCCGCCGCTTATATAAAAAGACCATCCCATAACTTTCCATGAAAAGTCGGGATGGTCTTTCTAAATCTTTGTATAAGCCGGCTGGGACAGTTCTTTTTGCTCTGTCCATTCTATCCTGCCGGATCGTTTACCGTTGTTTTCTTCTGATTACCTCCGTTCCGGTCAGCACAATGCCTGCCATCAAAACGAATGTGAGCCACATATACATATTCTCACTATCTCCTGTTGAAGGGATTGCTTTATCGTCTGATTTGCCTTTCTGTACAGAAGAATCATTTGTTGTTTTATTCGCTTCTGTATTCCCTTTTAGCTTCTCAATCACAGTCTCTGCAAGAGTAATCTCTTCATTTCCTGCCGCATCTTTGTAATATCTCCCACAACCATCACAGAAATAATATTCGATGTTACCCTCTTCTAGTTGTGTAGCCGCTTTTTCTTCTACTTTTATAAGATTGATGTGATTTTTCTCATCCAAATCTCCATATCCTGTTCCACAGAACTCACACTCTGCTTTTTTTGCACAGGTTGCCGTACCTCCGTTGTGACTGTCACATACTATATTCCCATTACGGGTAATTGTTCCTTCCACATAAACAATTCCATGATTGGTCAATGTTTTATCTGCCGGAATTGTAAGGGATGTCCCGTCTGGAACTGTAAGGTTCATTCCTGCGGCAATCTCCACATCTGCCGGAATGACTGCATCACCGGTAACCATTCCTGTGTTTCCTGTGAAAATCACACTGTCTGAAACAGCCGTCAATCCATCCTCTACATAGGAAGCTTCTACCCAGGAATCAGACACAGAGACAGAATCGTTTGCCAGAATACTCTCTGTTTCCTGCGGCGCTGTCGCTTTTACAACACTGTCCCCAATTGTGACGCTCCCCTCTGAGTAAACGGCAACATCATTTTCTGAAACAGCGTTTACTTTACTTCCACTTATTTCGACAGAATCGTTTCCCTTGATTGCAGGCCAATACCCTGTTGCTATTATATCTGCCCCGTTACTCAGTGTAACTGTAGCGGGAGAAAAAATAGCAGCGTCTCCTTTTGACTCTGCTTCTACTCTACTTCCAGAAACAGAAACTCCACTTGTTCCATACACTGCCGGATAGCTTCCTTCATTGGTTGCCTTTGCTGTTACAGAAGCATTATCAGTAATCTCAATGGCGCCTCCGGCATAAATCGCATTACTTTCAGCGCCTGCTGAGGCTGCTGACACAGTTCCTCCGGAAATAGAAATATTTCCTTCTGTACCGATACTATACCCGTAGGATGAAGCTTCGACTGTCACTGTACTGCCACTAATACTGATACTGTTTCCTGCATAAATTCCCGCATCACAAGCGCTGGAACTTTCTACGGATGAGTTTGTAATTTCTACTTTGCCCGCGCTGGAAGATATTCCGGCATAAATCCCTGATTCCGCTGTAACCGTTGAAACAACCTTGCTGTTTTCAATGCTGACGCCGTCCCTTCCACTGATACCAATCCCCGCTGAATTAGATACATTTACTTCTGCTCCGTCTGTCACCGAAACTGCTCCGCTTCCGGCAAGGAGCGCGGCATTACTTTTTGCATTAGATGCCGTAACCTTTGCGCCGCTGATGCTGACACCCTTGCTGCCATAAAGGGCGTATGTAGTTCCGTTTACATTCAGGCTACCTTCTCCTGTAATCGTTAAACTGCCATTTGTAAATATTCCCTGATTCGCCGTAATACTGTTTGTCCCGACTAATTCCAACTTCAAATCTCCATTTGGCGCATAAATCGCAGGTATATTTACAGATTTCGTATTTGTCAACGTACAGTTTGTCAGAGTAAGCGTATTACTTCCCGCATCATAAGAGATCGTATCTCCCCATGTACTATCTGACGTAACCTGAATATTGCCATAGCTCGTTCCTGCATATGCTGTCAGCGGCATTAACCCTATCATAAGGCACAGGCTTGCCATAATTATAACTATTTTTTGTTTTACTTTTTGTTTCACCTTTCTTTTACCTCCTGCTCTGTCTTTTCACCGCATACAAAAAGGCGCATCCCGCCCATAATAAAATGGGCAGAATACGCCTTTTAAATTTGAGGAATTTACAGACTGAACATAAAAAGAGGCAAAATTATTGCTTGCTTGCTTGCTTGCTTGCTTGCTTGCTTGCTTGCTTGCTTGCTTGCTTGCTTGCTTGCTAAAATTATGCTTCCACTTCTAATCATCTGTCAATCCCCTTTTCCATAAATTTATACATAATGATTATAACAAAAACATATTATGAATGCAATTCTGAAATCCAGTTTTCAAATATCTTATTTTCGCCGCCCCATAGCCAAGACAACCGCATAAAAAATATCTATTTAGGAAATACTCCTCTGGATGGATATTTTTAAATGTTGTACGCCTTGCGGTGCACAATAAACAATAAATAAAAGCCTCCTTTTGACGCTTTGCCAAAAGGAGGCTTTATGAAGGATAATGATATTCCGGGCTTTGGATTAATTTATTATGCTCACTTCGGAGTGTGAAATATGTTTCCTGTGATAATCAAGTGTTCGGAAATCGCCAACCACTTCTGTTTTTCCGTGTAAAGCACAATGTTCAGAATCTCCGCCTACGTAGATTTCGACAGGGCCTCTTTCAATTCCGAATATATGATCCATATTGTAGTATCCTACAATATCCACCGGAATATGGAATTTAATTTCCGCAGTCTGTCCAGGAACCAGTTCTACCTTTTCAAAAGCAACAAGCTGCCGGATCGGCCTGGATACCGTGCGGTTTTTCAACTGGAAATAAACTTCGCAGACTTCTTTCCCGGTTCGATGTCCTGTATTGGTAACTTTGACAGAAATAGTTACATTCCCGTCGATAGGCGTGGTTTCATCTATTCTTAAATCGGAATATTCAAAGTCTGTGTAGGACAGTCCATATCCAAAAGGCCAGCGCTGCACTTCGTCAAAACCATCTCCTTGGGGGGATCGTTTTCCCGGAATCTGGGCGTAATAAGACTGGGTGTTTTTCAAGGAAAGAGGCATAGTAACCGGCAGTCTTCCGCTTGGATTCACAGCGCCGAATAATATTTCTGATAAGCATGTGCCGCCAAATGCGCTGGGCATCCACATATTGAAGATGGCTTTTGCCTGTAGCGCTTCCTCCGGCAGAACAAGAGGGCGTCCTGCAATTAGTACTAAAATAACATTTTCATTTCTCCGAATCACTTCCTTTAACAATTTCTCCTGATTTTCCGGAAGGCAGAAAGTTCTGGTATTTCCTTCACCACCTAAAGAATCTTCTCCCCATCCGACATTTTCTCCTAAAGCCAGTACGACAATGTCTGCGTTTCCTGCCAGGTTCAACGCATTTTCATAACTCTCGTGAACGGAACTGAAATTTGTTCCTTTCGCGAAGGATGGTTTTCTCCCGGTCTGTCGTTCTATGGCCTGCACGATGGTTTCCCCGTTGTACATTTCGTCGCATATGATGTCTTTTAAGTCTTCATCCACAAGACGTCTCTGCCACTCGTCGGGCATGCCGTTAAACATGTTGCCAAACGTCGCGCCGTAGGAAGCGTCGCCAATGGCGTTTGCATCCGTTACTCCCTGCATTTTTCCTTTTTCCTGTTTTTTTACAATCCCCCACATCATCCGGGCATATGTGGGAAATGTATAACCGCCGAAAAAGTCTTTAAAACTGTCTCCAAACGGCCCGATTACCGCTATGTGATCCGATGTTTTTTCTAATGGCAGGAAATGCTCTTTATTCTGGAGCAGTGTGATGCCTTCGCGGAGGACCGCTTTACAGTCTTCATCATACCTCCCTTTGATTAAGGTTTCTGACACCTTGCTCTCATCGAAGTAAGGAGCCTCGAATAATCCTAAGCGGAACTTTTGCTCCAATATCTCTACGACACGATGGTCGATTTCCGCTTCTGTAATATACCCCTGTTCAACCGCTTCACGCAAATGTGGGAAATACTTCGGCGTAGGGGTGTCTGCGCCTAGTCCAGCTTTCACCGCAAGTGCAGCAGTGTGAGCCACATTATCTCCGACATAATTCAACTCATGAGCCTGGGTGATAGAGTTGCCATCGCAAATAGCACTTCCCTGAAAGCCAAGTTCTTCTTTTAAAAGCCCTGTCAGAAGCTCCTTGCTGACGGAGGCAGGCACGCCGTTCCATAAACCGTATGTACACATGACACCTCTGACGTCAGACTCACGAAACATCGTTTCCCAGGGATAGGCGTGGTCTTCGCGCAGAGTGTGTTCGGGAACCATGATTTCTGCGCTGTACTGCCCTTCTATAACCTGACCGAATCCGACAAAATGTTTCGCAGTACACATCAGCTTCGGATTTTTCTGATACTCTTTTGCCTCAGTGGAAGCCATAACTGCTGTTAGATATGCATCTTCACCGAAGTTCTCGGTAATCCTCCCCCATCTTGCGTCCCTGGACAGATCGACAGTCGGAAAAAGCCCAATATTGACTCCAGCGGCCGCATTCTGTTCTCCGATGGACTTTCCTACGAGCCGTGCCATCTCCGGATTAAATGTTGAAGCTACAACAGTAGGACAGGGGAAAGGAGCCCCATAAGGGGCAACCAGACCATTGATGCATTCGGCCTGAGTCATAAAAGGAATCCCCAGACGGGTTTGTTCCACACAGTATTTTTGGATCGTATTATAGGCTTTTACGATTTTGCGAGGATCGATTGCGGATATGCCGGCAAACTGTGTCAGCCGTCCCAGACCGTGTTTTGCGATCGCTTCGGCTTTCTGCGGGTCTACGGCAAGTTCTGAATCCAGCAGCGCAAATGGCATATAACCACACAACTGTGCGATTTTTTCCTCCAGGTTCATAAGAGCGCATAGATCTTCCGCACGCTCCCTTGGACTTAGATTCTGATCTTTATATTTATTCATCGTTTCTTTCTCCTTTTCTTTCTTCACTAAATTTTTTTCAGATTGACAATGACACGATAAAACGGTCTTCTATTCCCCTTTGTATAAAATAAGCGTCAGTACAAAGGATACGATACATGCGATGCCGGCCATAATACATGCGTTATAGAAATTACCCATTCCGCCGCTGCCAATGGCGCTTAAAACACCTAAAAAAGAGGAAGGCCCGAAATAATAAACCGCAACTTTCATAATACCGCAGAACAACCCTGCCGCAGCACCACCGATCATCGTTGCCGCCATGATCTTTTTGTGGTTAAAAAAGATACCATATATAGCTGGTTCTGATACTCCCCCCAGAAAAGATGAGGTAAAACAAGTGATACCTAATGTTTTATCCTGTTTTGTTTTCGAACGAATAATAAAAGCTGCTGTCGCTCCAAACGTACACCAGTTTTGGATAATGAAGCAGCTTGGTAGAATAATCCGTTCTACCCCCTGCTCCGTGAGGGTTGTGACTCCAGCAAAAAAGATAGGACGTGTAAACCCCATTCCTGTTCCCAAAAGGGAGGTGGCTCCTTCCAGTGTCGTAGCCAAAGGCCCGGCAATATGATTGAGCGTGTCCAGACACCAGGAGAGCGCGATGCCGATCCAGGTGCCGAGAGGACCGATGGCAATTAAAGTAATGGGAAGCAGTACGGCCACAACCAGTGCGGCTTCGAGTATTGATTTTAATGTGTTTGGCAGGTATTTATTAATAATACGCTCGATATATGACTGAATCCATACAGACAAAAAAATCGGGATTACAGAAGCAGAATAATTAACGAGCGTTATGGGTATGCCGAAAAATGTATATCCGGTTCCGGCATCAATAAGCGATACAAATGATGGATATAACATAAACGCAGCAATTGTCAAAGAGATCAGCGTGTTGACTTTAAATCTTTTAGAAGCAGCGTAGGCAATATATACAGGCAGAAAGTAGAGGATAGCCTGCCCGATCCAGTAAAAGTTCGTATAAATATCAGATTCTTCAGAAACAATATTCAAGAGATTGGGCCCGATTATAATAGCGATGGTATTAAATATACCCAGTATAAAGAAGATAGGAACCAGCGGGCCGAAACAGCCGGCGATTGCATTTATAATATTATTACCAATATCCTTTATGCCCATCTTCTTCCGTTCGCCCTCTAAAGCCGGGTTGTCGGGGCGGTCTGCCTCAATATTAAGAATTTCGACTAACTGATGATAAACATCCGTTACCATAGGGCCGATAATAACCTGCAGTTCACCCTCGCTTTTGATGATTCCAAGTACGCCGTCTGTCTTTTCAATCTCATCCATTTTTGCAAGGCCTCTGTCCTTTAAGGTGAATCTGAGGCGAGTCATACAGTGCAGGACGTCTTTAATGTTACTTTTACCGCCGACCAATTCGATCAGCACAGTGCAAAGCTCTTTATAATTCTTCATAATAATCTCCATTCTGCCGTCTTTCAGTTAACGGCACAAAAATAGTAATGAAAGTGGTTCACACCTTCAAGTTTTCGTGCTGCAATAGAACAGTATTCTCCTTCTGCTTGATAGAAATAAAAAACCCCATAAACATAACAATACAGAATAAGTATTGATTACATTTATGAGGTCATGCCCGATTCCGGTTACAGTCCCCGGCTATACATAAGCGATTAATGTGCAACATAAGATATAAACATTCTTCATCTGAGAGTTCTTCGCATGTCTGCTCTGCCAGATATTCTTTGATTTTCAGTGAGCATTCATAGACTTCTGAATATTGCTCTTTCACTTCCTGAAACATCTTTTCATTCTCTGTTTTCAGATATCCTGTGATGCCCCTCTGCAGCAGATATTGAAGATGCATTAGGAAACGGTAGTAGTCAAAGCTGCTTTTATTGATGATAATGCCCATCTGCTGCTCCACAATAAATAGGATCGATTTTATTATTTCGTCATTTTTTGCTTTCTGATCAAAATTCTCCGGTTCGACATTGTTCTTCCCTTCTGCCAGATGCATCGCGATAATCGAAGCTTCTTCAGGCGGCAGATTCGCTCTCAGCGTATAGTTGATATAGTCTAGCGCCCATTCGCCGATTTCATATTCTTTCGGATACTGGTAACGGACTTCGTAAACAACGCCGGCTCCAAACCGGATTCCCCGATCTGTTCTTACGATTGCAAAATGGATATGATCCGCCAAAGTGAAAATTAAATTGCTGTTCAACGCCTGTCCCAGCCTCTTACGCGCTATATCGTAAATAGTTTCTGAAACAGCCATCACCTCTTCCGGGAGCTTTTTGATCAGCTCATAAACCCGGGAATCTGTTGAATAATACGTGCGGCTAATGATATCTAAGTCTGTGGCTTCACAGGGCATTTTCAAAAAGCCGATGCCTTTCCCGTTTACAATAATAATTTCGCCTTTTGAATCTTCCGCAAGAGCAAAATTATTGTTGATTTTTTTAATTAATTTCATACATTAATCAATCCTTATAACCATATCTTTAATATTGACGTGCTTATTAAGATTCAGCTTCGTGTGGGGAGCCTCGGCCGTTCCGAGCAGCACAACCATTGTAGACATATCGATCTGCTTCTCCTTCATAAACGCGGCGTCAAATTCTGCCAGTGGCTCTCCGGCTTTTACAGTATCCCCTTTTTGAACGAATGTCCGAAATCCGTTTCCGTTTAACTTTACCGTCTCCAGGCCAATGTGAATCATAACTTCCGCTTCGTTCTTCATCCTGATGCCAAAGGCGTGCAACGTCGGAAAAATATTCTCTACTGTTCCGTCACAAGGAGAACAAATCATATTAGTCTCCGGAATGACCATAAACCCATCCCCAAGTATCTTCTTAGAAAATGTCGCGTCCGGACATGCGGTGATGTCCAAACAATTCCCCTGTGCCGGGGAATACAGATTCGTGTCGTCCGGTTCAGAACCAACACTTAAAAAACTCAGCTTAAACATAATTTCTGTCGTATACCTCCTGATTCTTGATGATAAGTGGATTATTGGTATTTATGACCGGAACAGTATTTTTATATAAAAAAACAAGCAGATCATAACCAATAAAAACACAAATGTCTTTATCAAGGTCATGCCTCCGCTTGGAGTTACAGTCCTTATATAAATCTTATATCAAAATGTACAACTTTTGTCAAGAAGAAATATCCCTATACTCAGGGTAACCGCATAAAAAATGATTTTTATGATGGAAATGAGGGTGTATTTTTCCGATTTAAAGATAACAGAAATAACTGTGGATTAAGGCATAATCTTGAGGATATCGTCGTTATGAGTATCTATGCAATTTTATGTGGATACACAGATGCGGAAAACATGGCTTTTTTATGAAACTTCAAGAGTCTTATTTTTCTAAGATGCTGGATTTAAAATATGGGGTTTCCTTTGTCGACACTTTATCTTCGTGTGTTTGCGACTATAGAACCCGAAAAGTTTATGCAGATGTTTTATCCTTGGATTCGTGATGTGTTGTCAACCATCCAGAAAAATAAGAAACTGGAGCCACAATGATGAGTTGCCATTGATAAAAGGGCTGTACGTGCGGCGGCAGTATAAGGCGGGAGCATCCTCTATATCATATCCGCATATTGGAGAAATTATGGTCTTTCCATTGGGCAGTTAAAAGTGGGGGAAACCAATGAGATTAAAGAAATCCCAAAATTGCTGAAGGAACTGGGTATTACAGAGTGTGTGTTAACGTTAGATACAATCGGCTACCAAAAACATATTGCAAAGTAGATTGTGGAACAGAACGAGCATTATTGCCTTGCAATGAAAACAAACCAGGCAATTCTGCACGAAAAAATAAAAGACTATTTTTCTTATACTGAAAAAGATGAGCCGGAAAGGCTGATCACTTATCAGACCATCGAAAAAAACATAGACGCATAGAAAAAGGAAGTATGCGATTTTGCCAGAAATAGAGTATCTTACAGGAAAGAAAATTGCAGAAAACGTTTAAAAATATCCATCCAGAGGAACATTCTCCAGATGGATATTTTTTATGAGGTTGTCCTGGCCCCATAGCTTTCATTTATTGTTTGCCAGATAATGGAATGATATTATAGCAATAATAAAAACTGATTTATAATCCAAAGCAGGAACATTTCTGTCTTTGACAGGATAACGATAGGAGATAAGAGTGAAAAATGAACAAAATAGAATTAAAAGAATATATCGCTGAGGCTTACCATACCTATCCTGATTTTCCTTGGGCAAAGTATCCAGATTACATGGTTTTCCGCCATACCCGCAACAAAAAATGGTTTGCGTTATGTATGACTGTGCCTAAAGAAAAGCTGGGCCTGCCTGGTATGGAGTATCTGGAGCTTTTGAATGTAAAATGTGACCCTGTCACGCTTGGTTCTTTTCGGGAAAAGCCAGGCATTTATCCGGCCTATCATATGAATAAGGCGCACTGGATTTCTGTCGCATTAGATGGAACTGTCAGCGCCGAAACAGTAAAACTGCTTCTTGATATAAGTTTTAAATTAACTGTTTGATAAAAGAAAAAAAGAAGCCCTGTTAGGGACTTCTCTTCTTTTACTCCCAGCTTAACCTATGCAGATGGCCTGTAACCTCCAGATCTGCAAATTTCTGCTGTCTAAGCGCCTCATACAAAATAACTGCAACCGAATTTCCGAGGTTCAGCGAACGAATGTCTCCTGCCATTGGAATCCGCACGCAGTTTTCTTTATATTCTACAAGTATTTCCTCCGGAATCCCCGCGCTTTCTTTCCCGAACATGATATAGCAGTCTGGTTCATACCTTACTTCCGTATATACCTTCGGCGCTTTGGTCGTTGCCATATAGATTTTCGCGCCTGGATTTTGCTTTTTAAAATCCTCGAAATCAATATATGTTCTGACGTCCAAATCTTTCCAATAATCCATTCCGGCACGTTTTAATGCCTTCTCATTCAGCTTAAATCCGAATGGCTCTATCAGATGCAGGCGCGTATTTGTCGCTACACAGGTACGTCCAATATTTCCGGTATTTGCCGGTATCTCCGGTTCGAGCAGTACAATGTTTAGCATATGGTATTTCCTTTCTGCCCTATCTTTCGTTGCGCAGGCGCTGAATAAAATGCCCAAGCCTGCCCAGCGCTTCTTTTAGATCTTCCAGGGAATATGCATAAGAAATCCGAAGGAAGCCTTCTCCACATTCGCCGAATGCCGTCCCCGGCACAACCGCCACCTTTTCTTCCTTGAGAAGACGGGTTGCAAATTCTTCAGATGTCATGCCGAATTCCCTGATACTCGGAAATACATAGAACGCGCCGAACGGCTCAAAACACTCCAGACCCATTCTGGCAAATTCATGCATAAGAAAGCGCCTTCTCTGGTTATATGCCTTGCGCATTTCTTCCACCTCATTCTCGCAGTTCCTTAAGCCTTCTACCGCCGCATACTGGCTGGTTGTAGGGGCACACATAATTGCAAACTGATGCAGCTTTGTCATCTGTTCAATGATCGCCGCCGGCCCACAGCAATATCCCAGCCTCCATCCAGTCATAGCAAAGCCTTTGGAAAATCCATTGATTACAATTGTTCTCTCCCGCATACCAGGCAGGCTCGCGATCGAAACATGCTCCCCCTTGTAGCTGAGTTCTGAATAGATTTCATCCGACATTACATACAGATCATGCTCTTTTACAAACCGCGCGATCGGCTCTAAATCTTCCCACGTCATAATCGAACCGGTGGGATTGTTTGGAAATGGCATAACCAGCACTTTTGTCTTTTCCGTCGCATATTTTTCCAGATCTTCCACTGTCAGTTTAAATTCATTTCCATACTGGAGGGGAATAATCACCGGCACCCCGTCCGCCATAACGGTACATGGCAGATAGGACACATAACTAGGCTGCGGAATCAAAACCTCGTCGCCCGGATCCAGCATACAGCGAAGCCCAATGTCTATCGCCTCGCTTCCGCCGACCGTTACAAGCGTTTCTGTCTTAGAATGATAAGACACATGGATTTTCCGTTCCAGATAACGGCAAATCTCATCTCTTAATTCCTGAAGCCCCGCATTGGACGTATAAAATGTCCGTCCTCTTTCCAACGAAAAAATGCCCTCTTCTCGTATTCTCCACGGTGTATCGAAATCCGGCTCACCTACCCCCAGTGAGATCGCATCTTCCATTTCATTTGCCACATCGAAAAACTTCCGGATTCCAGAAGGCTGAATATCAATAATTTTTTTTGATAAGGGTGTCCGCATTATGGTGTCACCTTCATTCTCTCAGATTCTTTTTTCGGCCCCATGATGGTTCCGTAATCTTTATATTTTTTTAATATGAAGTATGTGGCAGTACTGATGACTTCATCTATAGTAGAAAGCTTCTCTGAAACAAAGCGGGATACTTCTTTGAGTGTCTTTCCTTCTAATGTAACAAGCAGATCATATCCTCCGGAAATCAGATATACGGAAAATACTTCCGGATATTTATAAATCCGTTCTGCAATCCTGTCAAATCCTCTGTCTCTCTGCGGTGTTACACGTACTTCTATCAGGGCCGTTACTTTTTCCACTCCGGCCTTATCCCAATCAACCAATGTATGGTATCCGCAGATAATTTTTTCCTGTTCCATATTGGACATAGCGTTTGCAATATCCACTTCCGATACGCCAAGCAGTACCGCAAGTTCTCCCAAATCTACCCGACTGTTCTTTTCCAGGTACTTTAATATTTCCAGTCTCAAATCATTCTGATTCATGTCACTGCCTCCTGATTTTCTTATTTTTTCTATTCTCTGTCGCTTTGCCAGCGCAGCCATTCGTCCGGCGCCGGCCTGTCGAGATACCTTTTTTCTGTGCCGCTTGTGATTATCCGGACATTGTCATCCGTGATAACCCCAAGCCTTCTGGCTCGTATTCCCACCTGCTTAAAAAACGCCAGCAGTTCTGTACTTTTATCTGTGGTGATAAGCAAGCTTCCGGCAGAAGTCATCTGATATGGATTTAGCTGGTAATACTCACAAATTTCCACTGTCTCCTGGCAAATAAGAATGTCTGAAAATTCTATTTCCATTCCTATGTTAAAACGTTCCCCAAGCTCCCAAAGAGCTGCCAGAATCCCACCGCTTCCTATCTGCCGCGCTGTTTTGGCACCATGTGCGAATGCTCCTTGAATCACAGTCGGTGTGCACAGCCATTTTTCCTTTTCCTTTGTCTGACGCAAAAACGCAGGGGTAAAACGTCTGTCCAGCTCTTCCTCTGCTTCCTGCGCAATCAGCAGGGTTCCTTCCAGTCCGGCATAGCCGCACAGAAGAATCTCCCTGCCCGGACGTGCGTCTTTTGCAGGAACAGCGGCATCTAAAAAGCCTGCCACTGTTACACAGACAATATTTTGCAAGACAGAAGGACTGCCCTCTGCTCTTATACAGGTTATCTGAAGGTTTAATTTTTCGCACATTTCCTCCATTGCCGCTGCCATATGTACGATTTTTTCTTCCTTTTCTTCCGCAGGACTTAAAACCTGCACAGACACCCCTATTGGCTCTGCTCCTTTCGCAGCGACGTCATTTGCCGCGCGAAGAATGGCATATTGTCCAAGCTTCTCGGTTGTTCCACTTACAGATGCATCCGCCCACACAAAGGCTTCACTGTGTGCCTTACCTCCAGAGACAAGGGCAGAAGTTTTTTCTTCCATCGTAATCGGAAAGAGTACCTCTTTGCGTCTCATCTGTATTTTCTTTTTTATATCCCGTTTCCACACGGTTTGCGATAGATTTCCAATCTTCATGGAAGCCCTCTCTTTATTTTCTTCTTGTTTCATTTATTTTTTATCCATTTCCGTCTGTAATCTCCTGGATCGCCTTTTGTATCTTGTCCTCGTCCTGTGTCTCAATGACGGCGTTTATTTTTTCAACAGCTTCTTGATTGTCCGATGCAGTCCCCACTCCGATCGTTTCCTTTGAGGACACATACTGACTGTAATTAATGACGTCTCGGCTTACCTCCTGTCCGTCTTCATAGACAACCTTCCAAAGCTGCGCAGTCATGCCCGTATGCGCCTCGCTTTGTGTTGCTATATATCCAATCGCATCCTCTGTGGCAACAAACCGTTTCCCTTCCGGCTCCTCTGTCTCTAATGTTTCACTTACATATTCTACAGACCGATTCTCGTTCCTTGTCTCTTTTCCATAGATGTTAAATGTCAGGGAACCGTCAGAAAGGACTGTTTCGATATAGATCGGACTGCCATAGTTGTTCTTAAATTTAAAGTCCAGTATATCCTCTGCAATCGCCGCGTCCATAGACGGCTCTACGTAGGAAACCAGCATAGAATGGGGATGACGCTCTGTCACCTCCAGCTCTGCCCTTAGCACTGCATTGTACAGTGTCGTCGATACCTGGCAAATTCCCCCACCCATAGACTCGACCACCCGATCTCCTTCATAGGATGCTGCCGGATAATATCCATTCTCTTCTGTGTAGGGCTCCATCGCCCCATTGACAGAGATCTCTTCTCCAGGCTGAAGCAGAGCAGCGTTTATATGGTTTGCCCCAGACTCTACATTCAGGGATCGGCCGGAACCGTCATTTCCATAATATGTAGTAAAGCTTCCAAGCAGATCCGTTATCCCCTCCAAATCCTCTGTTGTTATATCCGGTTCCGTATGACTGACCTCTGCTTGCACTGTACCGCCCTTTTTATCCCATTTCTTATCCAAAAACTGGTTGATATTTTTGACTGTCTTTTCTATATCCAGTATCTCTCCTGGCTGTTCCTCCACTACAACTACGCCGTTTTCATCCTGTGTCACACGGGCATTGGCCGGAAGCTTCAAAAGGGGATTTAAACGTTCTTCCAGTATCCTTTTCGCATCTTCTTCCGTCACCTGGTACGCAATGGTGAAGCGTTTCTTCTCTTTACCCTTTTCAGAATTTTTTAAAATTTTAAAACAGCTCACTGCATTTCCGACTTTTCCGTAATCTGCCGCTTTTTGAATCACGCTGTCCAGCTCCTTTACAGTAAGCCCCAACTCTGCCAAGGTTGCCTCTCCCTGGTTTCCGTTTTCTAATGTCAATATAAGCTGCTCTTGTCCACAGCTTTCTGTATCTGCTAAAACAGCGCTTTTTGCCTCCTCTTTTGTCATGCCTGAGACGTCGGTTGTCCCGATAGATACCCCTTTTATAATGACATTCTTTTCATATTTATCAATTGTTTTATGTAAGTAAAGCTGAACAAGCACAATGACACAAACTGCGCAGGCAAGAACAAAGAGCAGACCCAAGATCGCCCTTCTATCCGGCTTATAGCTTCTGACACTTTTGTGTTTTTTTCTCTTCTTGTTCATACATTCCCCCGCCTTACTCACACACTTTCTTTATACCACCTGCATTATATGATATATGGCAAAACCATTGTCAGAATCATTGCCACAATGATCACAAGAATTCCAATAGAAACAATTTTTCTGAATTTTTTATCATATAAATTCATTTATTCCACTCCTTATGAAACTTCATCTAATTATAATAAACTACATTTTATACTCTTTACAGTATTTTTGCAAGCGGCACTGTTCACATTTGGGACTTCTCGCCGTACAGACAGTCCGCCCAAAGGTGATGATCTGGATATTATACAAAATCCAGTGATCCTTTGGCAGCTCCTTCATCAGATCCTGCTCTATTTTTTCTGGATCTTCATTCACAGTAAGCCCCAGCCTTTTCGAAATTCTCTTTACATGGGTGTCTACCACTACACTGGCATCATGGTAAATATTCCCCCGTATGACATTCGCTGTCTTTCTTCCTACCCCCGCAAGAGACGTCAAGTCCTCCAGGCTTCTGGGAACCTCCCCGCCAAACCGTTCTACCAGCGCCTTCGTACACGCTATGATATTTTTTGCTTTATTATGATAAAATCCTGTCGGTTTAATATCCTGTTCCAGTTCCTTTAAATCTGCATTTGCAAACTTTTCCAATGTATCATATTTCTGGAACAGGTCTGCCGTTACAATATTGACGCGCGCGTCCGTACACTGTGCGCTTAGCATAGTCGCAATCAAAAGCTGCCACGCCGTCTCATAATGCAGGTAACAGACGTATTCTGTTCCAAACTGTTCATCCAATATTTTTATAATTTCCTCTGTACGTTTCTTCATCTTTATCGCTTAAACCTCTCCTGTATCCTCTGTAATCTCATATACTGCCGCCTGGTGGGTAAGCTTATTTCTGTTCTGATAGTCAAACAGAAGAAGCTTTCCTCCTATCCATTCTAAATGCGTCATTTTACGTATCTGCATTCTGTCGTACTGTTCATACCCCTTCAGATAATGGAATTCCTGCGCTTCCTTTTCATAGAATCTTCTTGCTTCCTCTTTTGTTATCTGTATCTCCTGTACGAAACAGGGGCGCCGTTTCACATTTTCTCTCATATATAGGTCCAGCAGCAGCGACTGCCTGTAGCTCTCTATATCTCGTATCTGGGATTTTTCTATAAATGCAAACAAAATCTCATATCTTGCCAGTCTGGAATGGTTTATTTTGTCCAGATTTTCTTTCTCATAATACGCCGCAATCGCTTCATACATGGTAAATGCATCCGAATATTCCTGTTCTAACAGTTCTATCGTATATTCAAACTGCCTGCTGTTATAGTACACCTCTACCATTTCTTCTATCTTTTTTAACCTGCGGATTTCTCCATACGCTATCCACCTGGTAGAGAGTACTTCATAGGGCGGCATGTCCTGATATAAAAGCCCATAATCTTCTGCCTTCTCATGCATCCAGGAGCCTTTTAAAACTTTTAAAAAGCCAAGCTGTAATTGTTCCGGCTTCAGAGCATATACATCACAGAACGATTTTTTAAAACTTGCCATATTTTCAAAGGGAAGCCCTGCAATCAGATCTAAATGCTGGTGTACGTTTCCCCTTTCCTGTATCTGCTTCACCACCTCTTTCACCCGCGAAAACTGCATTGTCCTTCGAATTTCTCTGATTGTGTCTTCATTGGTAGACTGAATCCCAATTTCAAGCTGAATCAGTCCTGGGCGCATTTTCCCAATCAGCTCCAGCTCCTCTTCACTCAACAAATCCGCCGCAATTTCAAAATGAAAATTTGTAATCCCCCTGTCATGCTCCATTAAATAGGTCCATATTTCCATTGCATGATCCCGCCTGCAATTAAATGTACGATCTACAAATTTTACCTGCGGCACCTCGCTGTCTATCAAAAATTGCAGTTCCTCCTTCACTTTCTTTGTGTCTCGAAACCGCAGGCATTTATCTATGGAGGACAGACAATAGCTGCACGAAAACGGGCAGCCTCGGCTCGATTCATAATACACAATCTTATTTGCAAAGCAATCCAGGTTCTCATAGACAAATGGAACCGCATTGAGATCCATCACCTGTCTTGGAGACGTCTCTATGATTTTTCCATCCGTCTTTCTGCAAAATACAATTCCGCGTATCTTATCCAATTCCGGCCGCCCCTGTTCAAAATGTTCCATCAGTTCCCGAAATGTCTCTTCTCCCTCTCCGCACATAATGCCTTCTAGCTGCGGATACTCTGCAAGCATTTGTTTGGCATTGAAAGATACCTCCGGCCCGCCCAGCCACAGCCGTACCTCGGGCAAAATTTTGGGAAGTTCCTTAAGAAGCGCCTTTACATAGGAAATGTTCCAAAGATAACAGGAGAAGCATATGACGTCTGGTTTTTGCTCAAACAGCTCTCCTAACAGCTCATTTAGCGGCTGATTGATTGTATATTCAGCGATTTTGGCCTTATATCCGAACTTTTCTGCATATGCCTTAAGACTGTAGACAGCCAGATTGGAATGTATATATTTTGCATTTATTGCAGCCAATAAAACTTTCATGCTCTCCTCCATTGACATTTTAAAAAAAACAATGTAAAATTAGAACCTGTGCAGCCGGGGTGTTAGCGGTACCTTGTACCTGCAATCCGCTATAGCAGGGGTGATATTGCGCAGAGGGCGAAAGTTTGTAAAGCTGCCCCCGATAAGTGATGTTGATGCCTGGGTCTTACGCGACGGGAATCTGTGAACTGTGTCAGGTCGGGAACGAAGCAGCACTAAGCAGAACCTCCCGGGTGCCGTGAGGGTGCCTGAGCTGAGTTAACTGTCGGGGTAACGTTTATGAACCTGGTTCGAAGCGCAATGCACATAAAAAAGACTAGCAGCACTGCTTTCCTTTATTCAGCTTCTTTTGACTGTTTGGGACGCAGTGTTTTTTTCTGTCTCAACTCTCTGAAAAACTGTTTCATCATTTGGCTGCATTCTTCTTCTAATATTCCTGTTGTAAGCGCTGCCTGATGGTTGAATGCTTCCATCTGCAGCAAATTCAGCACAGAACCGGCGCATCCCGCTTTTGGGTTCATACATCCCACTACGACACGCTTCATTCGTGCCTGTACAATCGCTCCCGCGCACATCTGGCATGGTTCCAGAGTCACATATAAAGTACAGTCTTCCAGCCTCCAGTCTCCCGTCTTTTTACTCGCTCTTTTAATCGCCGCGATTTCTGCATGTGCGAGAGGGCTTTTATCTGTATTACGTCTGTTATATCCCCTGGCAATAATCCGGTTATCCCTCACAATCACACAGCCGATTGGTGTCTCCTCCAGTGCGTATGCCTTTTTCGCCTGCTTCAACGCTTCTTTCATATATTTTTCATCTGTCTTTCTTTGAAGACTTCTTAATTCTTCCTCAGTTTCCAGCGTTTCTCTACCCATATTCTGCAACCTGTTCCTTTTCAATTTCTTTTTTCCTCCGGTTCTTTTTCAGTCATGTACTGAATAGATTTAAAAGAAAGACAAGACCAGAGGTATATAGTATGAATCCCGGTAATTGTTATCTATATGAATATGAAAATATCCGTAAAGTAAGAAATGTCGGATTTTTTAAAATCACTCGGCATTATCACACCTGCATCCTGCAAATCCAGGCAAGAGGCATTTCTGTCCACGCTAAGAGCAGTGTAGATTTATATGTTTTCTACCAGGACGGGGAACATAGTGTCGCTAAAAAGCTTGCTTCCCTCTCCTGCATGGAGCACTCTTTGTCCGTCCGGATTTCCGTCTCGGAATCTGTCTTCCCGCAGGGCCGCACTCTGGAAAGAATTGACGGGTTCTTCTTGAAAGCGTCACACACAGAATCTCAAAAATTCTGGGTTGTCTCACATATTGTTCCCCAGAATATTATCCCTTACGAGGAAGCTTCCCTTTCCGGTGAAGACTCCTCTTCGGAAATGCCGGAGCATGAGACTCCTGCAAAGGATGCCTCTGCCGACAAGTCGCCCTCGCCGACACCGCCGGCAGAAGACGCTTCCTTGCAGGAAAGCTCTCCAGAAGAGAATTCTACCACCAAAACACCACCAGAGGCATCCGAATCCGATAACCAAGAGGCTCCCGCAGAAGCTCCACCAGAGGCTCCCGAATCCGATAACCACGAGGCTCCTGCAGAAAAGCCCGCTGTAAAAGAGAACTCCGTTCATCCTACTGCACGGAAAATTGACCGCAGTGAGCTATGTCTGCTTCCAAAAAAATATTGGTTTCTTGCAAACAACAGCTTTCTGCTCCATGGTTATCATAATTATAACCACCTCCTTCTTGTAGAAGAAGATGGTCATTACTGGCTCGGTGTTCCGGGCATTTATGACTCCCATGAAGCGCGGGCTGCCAGCCTGTTCGGTTTTCCACAGTTTACCCGTTCTTATACAGAAGCGCTTCAATTAGAAGAAGAAGAACGAAACGACGATGCAGATTTCGGACACTGGTGCCGTTATATTAAATGATCCCGTTCATTTCCTGATACAGACGTTTTGCATAGCTGTCTGTCATACCGCAGACATAATCTGTCACAAGCAGCAGGCGAAGATACAGCTTTTCCTCTTCTGTCTTTCCCTCCGCCTGCAGCTTGTAGGCATTTTTATAGTTGTCTGATATAAAAGAAATCACCCGACTGTCTATAGAGTTGAGCTTCTCTTTCGTATCATAGTACAAGACTGCATGTACCAGTCTGTCCATAAGAAAATCGAGAATCACTGCCTCGGATACTTCCATTTTATAGATCGTTTTTGAGGAAAATACATACCGAAATGCAATATCCCCCAATAGCTCCATCAACTCCTCCCCATAGGTGCCGTAAAACAGATCGTGGCAGAAGGTTCCCGCCATAATTTCGTCATAATGTGATGTAAAACCATATGTCGCACAGCTAATCAAAAATCCCTGCACACGCACAATCCAATTTTTTACCGCATAGGATTCCGGATTCTGCGGCTGTTTTTTTGCTCCCCTCTCATACAGCTCTTTCAGTTTCCCCAATGCATCAAAAGGGGCGTCCGGATGCTTCTCCATCAAATCAGACAGTTCTCTTTCCAGTGTATAGTAAGAGACAAATCCTTTCACAAACGCATCTTCTATATCTGCCGTCTTATAGGCGAGATCATCTGCCGCCTCCAGAATATATGTCAGAGGATGCCTGCAGTTTCCTGCTCCTGTGGCGCTGGAAATTTCTTCAAATACTTCTCTGTCCGCATCATAATATCCCATCTTTTTCTCTTTTATGTTGCCGCTTTTTTTATTGATTTTATCAGAAGGAACCGGATACTTCACAATTGTGTTTAACAGAGCGTATGTCAGGTTCATTCCATATTCATCTACCAGATAGTGCAGTTTTGTCACTAGCCTGAGCGCCTGCGCATTTCCTTCGAAATGATAAAAATCCCCCTTCATCTGAGGTGTCAATATATCTTCCACCCGTCTCCCTTTAAATACAAGCTGCGGCAGGTTACGTTCAAACCATTCTCGTATCGCTGTCTCGCCAAAATGTCCAAAAGGCGGATTGCCAATGTCATGTATCAGCCCCGCACATTCCAGAATATGACAGATATCCTCCTTCATCTGTATCGTAAATCCGCTGTCTTTTCTATAATTTAAAATATTTTCCCCAATGTTCTGCCCCAGCGATTTCCCCAGAGAGGCAACCTCCAGAGAGTGTGTCAGCCTTGTCCTTATAAAATCGCTTTTATCCAGCGGAAAAACTTGTGTCTTATCCTGCAGCCTGCGAAATGACGCACTTCCGATAATCCTGTGATAATCTTTTTCAAATTCGCTGCGCAGATCTGTTGATTTGAAGTTTTTCTTGCTTTTTCCTCCCCGCATACGCTGTGCGGACAGCAGTGTATTCCATTCCATAGACTTCTATGTCCTTTCTGCATTTAGTCCAGATAAATCGGCGGCTCATATGCCTTTCCAAGCAGCGCTTTCATTCTTTCCTGGTATCCTAAAAACGCCCACTCTGTCATATCTGTCCACTTGTGCAGTTTCCTGTCATACACCTGCACATAACCGATCCTTGTAGGGTGCATACGTACGCTGTTTGACTGGTATTCCCTTCCTGTATATGGATTGACCTCTCCGCGTTCCCGATCCTCCTGCTCATCATTTTGACGAATAACAGGTTCAAAGTCTTCTTCTTTTTCAGAACCTTCACTGACGGGAACTCTTTCTTCCCTGCCCGCTGCATGTAAGATTCGTTGTTCCGTCGCCTTGCGTTCCTTCTCTGGCGAGCTTCCTTCCTTCCTGCGGAAAAAAATGCTTCCTGTCGGAAATTTTTCTTTCTTTGGGTTCTCCAGCTCTTCCTTTATCGTTTCAACTGCCTCGCCAGACTTTGCTTCTTCTTCCAATTCTGACAATTCCTGGTGAATTTCATAAAGTTCCCCTATCGTCATGTCACGTTCTACTTTGTCCGCTGCTGCCTTCTCTGCCGTAGGTTCCGCTTTTTTCTGCAATGTCGTCTCTCCAGATAATATGCTCAGTTGGAACGGACAACCTAATATCCGCGCAATCATCCGCATATCTTGTTCTTGAAAATTATCTCTTCCTAAACGCTGTGTCAGATTCTGCCTGGACATCTTTTTTCCGGTCTGTGCCTCAATTATTTCTGCCAGCTCTTTGATTGTCATTCCCTTTCTTCCCAGAATAATTTTGACTTGTTCTCCAAATGTCAGGTCTTCCATGACTTTCCTCCTTATGTACTCTTATACTCCAATATGAATATCCCAGAAGCAACATAATCGTTGCTTCATAAACCTATCTTTTTCCCTTTTCCCATTTTATCAAAACCCTGTTTTTTCGTCAATAATATAGCAGTTGTAAATAAGCGCTTGTTTATTTATAATACATACGTAGCCTGTCTTGTCAAAACTATCTGTTTTTATGCGGAACAGGCACGAAAAACATGCATTATATGAAAAGAGGAACTCTTGTGTTAAATCGTTTAAAAGAAGAATATCTGCAACCTGCTTTGTTGGAAAGCATCCAACAATTCACCGATTGTTATCCTATTCCTGAAAATCTAAAAGACCGGCTTCCTGTCCCCTCTCAATTTTACTATGGGAAAGAAATATGGGAAGCGGCAGTCTGCGCCATCTTAAGCGGGAAAAACCTTCTCCTTGCAGGACATAAAGCAACCGGAAAAAACATCTTTGCCGAGAATCTCGCCGCCATATTCGGGCGTCCCAGATGGGACATTTCTTTTCACGTAAATATGGACGCCTCCACTTTGATCGGCTGCGATACTTTTGAAAATGGAAAAGTAGTTTTCCGCCCGGGTCCCGTTTTTCAGTGTGCAAAGTACGGTGGTTTCGGCATACTTGACGAAATCAACATGGCAAAAAATGAGGCGTTGGCTGTTCTTCATGCTGCGCTTGATTTCCGCCGTGTCATTGACGTACCAGGATACGAACGGATCCCCCTTCACCCCGCTGCCCGTTTCATTGCTACCATGAACTATGGTTATGCCGGAACAAAAGAGCTTAACGAAGCGCTTACCTCTCGTTTTGTCGTTATTCAGATGCCTATGATCACCCATGAACAGCTTAAAAGACTTTTGCAGTGCGAATTTCCTGCGATAAAAACCAAATATGCTGAACAGTTTGCAGCACTCTTTCTAGAATTGCAAAAGAAATGCGAAAACTCCGAAATCTCATCCAAACCGTTGGACTTACGCGGTCTTTTAGATGCTGTCGCTCTTATGGAAAGAGGGCTGGAAGCGCATACTGCTCTGGATATGGGAATCACGAATAAATCTTTTGACATCTATGAACAAACCTTCATCCGCGATATAATCCATACGAGGATTCCAAGGCATCTAGAACACAATCAATTATTCGAGGTATAAGGTATGAACTATGATATACAGGAAGAAAAACGGGCAAAAAACATCATCTGGACTGCTGCCGAAGACTATTCGTTTGAGCCACTCTATCTCGCTTTTAACCAGGATAACACCGCTGACGTATACCTGAATCTTATCATTGGACTGGTATACAAATGGTATGATAAAACAGAAATAGAGCATCTCTTTCATTCTCTGGGAACCAGTCAGAGAGAGCTATATGAGGGAATTTTCTGGCTGGGACTTGAGAATGCCGCTTACGAAAAAGAAGTCCCATTACGTCCTGCCTTGAAAGAACTGCGTACAGAATACGCTGCCCGTAATCTGAAAGCTATGCATAAATCTGCCTCGGATGTGCTTCTCTGTGCACTACAGCGCGGAAGGTTCTGTGAAATTTTAGGCAAAGACAGTTCTCTGTCCGGCTGGGAAAAAGAGCTATTAAGCTCCTTGTCCTACAGCGCCCAGTTATCTTCCTGTGAGATCATAGAAAAGACAAAGAAAATTTATCAAACCTATTTCCAGTATATCCCCCACGCTCCCAGAAAAAAATCCGGATCCTACTTTCTCCAGAAAGTGCTTCCTGCATTTTATTCTCTTGGCAGGGTTCATTCTGGCTATGTAAGGGTGCATACCTCCTCCAAAGAGAAGGCTGCATCTAGTCTTGCCGGCACACTTTCCCGACAATTAGGTGTTCTTTTTCAGTTCACACACCTGGAAAAGGAAGCACTTTCTAGGAAGTATGTACAAGCATGTTTCGGAGAGAGTATGTATCCTGAGCAGACTGCCTGCAAAATCGAGCAAGCTCTTTGTACAGGAAATCACGCAGGGCTCCATCTACTCTTTACGCGCGCATCCCTTACGCCGCTTACTGCATGTCCTGAAAAATTTCAGAAAGAAGTACAGACCTTCCGCCAGGAAACCATTTTACAGAAGGAAAAAAACATCCAGTATTACAGGAACGCCCTGCCGCTTCATCAAAATAGCATCCTTCGTTTGTCAGAAAAGCTTTCAAATGCCTTAGATTTTCTGTCTGATGAAGAAGCCCCCCGTTCACACTCTGGCAGATTAAACACCTCTCAGGTCTGGCGTGCTTTCTGCCTCGATGACAACCGTATTTTTACAAAAAAAGGAGAACACCTTTCTGCCGGATTTTCAGTAGATTTGCTTTTAGATGCTTCTTCTTCCAGAAAAGATTGTCAGGAAAGTATCGCCGCCCAAGCCTACATTCTTGCAGAAAGCCTTACTCGCCTGCATATTCCTGTACAGATATATTCCTATTGCAGCATACGCGGCTACACAGTGATGCGGTTATACCGCACCTATCAGGAGAATAACCAAAACAAAGACATCTTTTCATATACTGCTGCCGGCAGTAACAGAGACGGTCTGGCTCTTAGAGGCGCCGCACATCTGATGGAAGAATCTCCCTGTGAAAAGAGACTGCTCATTATGCTGTCTGATGCAAGCCCCAGTGACGATCGCTGTGCAAAAGAAGGCCCTTTTTATCAGAACCATGAATATACAGACAGCGTTGGTATTCAAGATACGGCCAAGGAAGTACGGAATCTAAGAAAACGCGGAATTCAAGTTCTTGGAGTGTTTATGGGAATTGAAAAAGATATCCCCGCCGCAAAAGAAATCTTCGGCAGGGATTTTGTAAGAATACAAGATATCCATCATTTTGCTGATTCTGTCGGGAATATGCTTCTCCATTCCCTCTTATCTTTATAATATGCCGCCCTTTTCTGCCACAATGTCTGTACAGATATACAGCGGCTATACTTTTTATGTAAACAATACTTTACGGCAATCCTTATTGTTCCAGATACTCTTCCAATGTCAGTCCTTTTTCTGTTATCTCCTGCGCCGCCTCTTTTCCTACATACCGATAATGCCACGGCTCGTAAATAATCCCTGTCACCTCTGCTTTATCTGAAGGATACCGGAGTATAAAACCATATTCAGCACAGTGTTCCATAAGCCATTTCTGCTCCGGCGTATCCCCCTGTGCTTCATCCAGCGCCTCATAAGCAGAGGCAATAATGTCCACCGCAAGCCCCGTCGCGTGCTCGCTTGTCCCTGGCACTGCAACCGATTTCTTTGTCTCATCATATGCGTCCAGCGGATTATACCCCTGTACAATCCAGTCTTGCATTGTAGAATTAAACACTTCTCTCTGCTGTTCATAGGAACGGTACGCAGACGCCACATACATACTTAAACCTTCCGCCTGCGCATCACTTAACATCTGTTCTAATTCCTCGACAATTCTTGTATCTACAGATCGTTCTGTATCAATCTCCGTCAGCTCCGGCGTATAGTCCGTCGCCAAAGGATGACTTTCATTGACAAGCGCTAAAGCCCATCCGTCCTCATCTCCTGAAAGAGTTGCAGCGCTGTCTCCTACCGCTGATTCTATCTGCACCTTGCCTTTTAGCTCTTTGTTCTCTGTCTCCAGCTTTTTATTCTGTGCAGTCAATTTTTCCTCATGTGAATCTACTACATGCTTCGCCGCGGCGATTGTAAGCAGGATACCAAATACGACTCCTATCGCGATTCCTGTTATCAGTATTTTTTTCATCTTCACATTCCATTTTCTCATCACAGTTTAAACTCCGTCCGTATCTTAGAATCTATTTCTTCTTGTGTTGAACAGACCGCCATTTTATATGGCTCGCCTTCAATCTCGTATTCGCGGTAATAATAGGAATCTGTAAAATCAGCCGGCTTATTTATCAGTATAGAGGGGGTGCCTAAAACAATTTCAAAGGTATCCAGTGCAAGAGCCATTCCCTTTCTCGTCGCTTTCATAAAGCTTTCTTTGAGTACCCAATATCTAAAGAACATTTCATTCTGCCGCTGTCTGTCTGCTGCCTCTACTATCCTTTTGTACTCTGCAGGACAAAAATACCGGTGTGCCATCTTTAGATTTGCTTCCCTTATCTGCTCAATATCACAGCCGACCTGCACATCTACATTTTTTTCCAGTTCCGCCGCACACATCACAAAAAAACCAGAATGGGAAAGATTGAAGCTACTGTCCTCTGGCAGTTGATACGCTTTCTTTATCTTTTCCCACAAGCTCCACACACCTACACTCTGTGCCTTGTTTAATTTTCTCTTTATCTTGTCCGCTTTTTCCTGTCTGAAAGAAGGAAGCACTTCATAATATCTTTTATAACATCCCTCGTCCAGTAGCGGACGAATATCTGCAACCCAGGCTTTCACCATATGCTTTCAACCTTTTCATCTCTTAGCCAGCCGCTGCAAAGCACTGCTTTTGCCCGCGGATACCGCCTATCTCTCTTTTAAATACCGCACTTCAAATGTATCGATCGTAATCGGTTTATTAAAAAGACTTCCCTGTGCATAATTACATCCAAGTTCATTCAGCACATTTAACTGATCCTGTGTTTCCACTCCAGACGCACAGACATATGCTCCAAGCTGCCTGCACACCTCAATCACTGCCTTTGCCACAATTCTGCTGCGGCTGTTTCCTACAATATTAGACACAAGCCCCTTGTCCAGTTTCAAACCATCAAATTCCATCACAGAAAGAATAGAAATACTAGAATCCTTTGCCCCGAAATGGTCCAGTGTAACTCTTACATTTTCCTTCCTGATTTTATTGCTCGTCTCTGAAAGCATTTCCTGATTCATATTTGCATAGGATTCTGAAACTTCCACCTCCAGATATTCGCAGGATACATGGTATTTCTCAATCAGTGCCATCATTTTATCTGCAATATCCACCTGGCACAAAGTAGCTCCGGCAAAATTTACAGATATAGGAATCATAGGAATATCGTCTCTCTCCCACCTGCGTAAGGTCTTACATACCTCTTCAAATACATAGAGGTCTAAATGATGAGACAGACGGGTTTCTTGAAGCAGTGTAATATATTTTTCAGGATTTAAAATTCCTAAATCTTTATGATGGTAACGCACTACTGCCTCTGCCCCGACGATTTCCTCCGTCACTACATCGATCTTAGGTACCAGACAGACAATAAAACTTCCCTGTTCAATATCCTGAAGCAAGTCTTGCTTTATGATCGGCTCATGGTGTCCTTTCTTCAGGTTTTTATAATATTTCTGTTTTTCTTCACGCATCATATTCTCTGCATGCGCCACCAGATTATCTACATTGATATCTATCTTTTCCCATGCATATCCCATCGTAACGAGCCCAAGGCTGATATTATCTAATTTATCATGCGCCGCATGAATATTCTTCATAAATTCTTCGTATGACGCATCTTCGGCAACAGCCAGGTACTCATCTCCTGTAAGACGAAAAACCATACCGCTTTTAAAGAACTCTTCTAGCACCTCTCCCACGCGGATAACCACTTCATCCCCGTAGTCGCGCCCAAATTCCTTGTTAAAGTTTTTCAGTCCGTTGATGTCCACAGATAAAGCGCCAAGCGTTTTTCGCTTCTTTTTCTCAGCTTCTGCCAGATACTGTACAAAGCTGTTTCTGTTTAATAATCCAGTCAAATCGTCGTGGTAGCTTAAGTACTCCTGCTGCTTCTGCTGTTTCTGCAATACAATCGCCTGTCTTATAAATGGCAACATCGCATACATCAAAGATAACTCACAGCCCCCTCTGTGCACTCCTACAACCGCCAGAATTGCTGTTGCCTCTTCGCCAATCTGTTCAAATATACTGTAGCTTTCTTCCGTTGTGTCTGTTATTTCCTGTTTCATCCACTTAGGCTGCTGTTCCGCCTCCAGCATTTTAATCTTGTCACGCTGCCACGGTACATTTTCTGCACACCACTCATAGATAGTCTCTACGTCGTCATATTCTTTTTCTATATAATATACATATTCTGAATCATAATAATTCCGTACTGTACTCAGTACATCATTCATAATCTCTACAAGAGAGCGTTGTCTTTCTTTTTCACTCATGGAATACCCCTTTTTTCAAAATTTTACTCATTTTTTGGATAAAAGGGCGCAAAAAACCTATTTATCCGATTTCAGATAAAGCTATTGTAGTATAATCTATGTCAAAATGCAAGTCTGTAAGCTTTCTGTAATCTGTAATTTCGTATCAGTTCAACCCTCTGTTAGCAGGAGACGGATTTATGCCTGCATAAGAATCCGGCGACTAATATACAGATGAGCGAAGCGCCCGCCAATGAATAAAACAGTGACGATAGCCACAATAAACACGGAGTGCGGTTTTACGAATGGTACGGGCTGAACTGATATGTAATTATAAAAGGAAGATTTGCACTTCACGCTGCTTTCTGCTTCATTAACTTTAGCGTCAGTGTACAAGGAGCCCCCCTTGTACACCGGCGCTATAATTCTTCTATTAATTTTTGAATGGTTTCTATATCTTCTTCCAACATCTCCGCAATCTCTTCCGCTGCATATCCCTTTTTTACTTTCTTTTCTACCAATTCTTTTAATTTTTGCATCTGTCCTTCTTTACGTGCTTTCTCCTGATCCAATATCTTTTCTTCCCATGCCTGCATATATTTTACTCCAATCTTTTCACTGGATTTGATTGTGCGGATCCGTTTCTGGATATTATGTATCCTCTCACTGGCACAGGAGGCGCTTACCTCCTCTGTGGTGTGCTCCATATACTTTAACAGCTCTATCAGTTCTTGTGGTACTCCTTCTGTGTGCTGCCCGCGGGTATTTAAAAATATCCGAATAGCGTCGTCCTGCAAGGATAATCCAGGTACTTCTTTACACTGCATCTGGAAGGTATATCGGTATAATCCATAACCGAATAAATCAAAAGGGCAGATAAGAATAATATAGACAGGATTCAGGCTTTGGAACCCTACTTCTCCTGGCTTTAAAAGGTTGGAATCAATTAGCGCCTGATAAAACCGGCTTCGCTTCGGCAGATTTCCGGTATCCTCTCTCTGCACCTCTGTATTGTATATGCGCTCCTCTTTGTCCATTGCCCAGACATCCAGACGGACATACCGGTTCAGCGGATGGGTGCGCTGCTCCTTTTCTGTCTGGGGCAGGAGTTTTAAGACAACCTCCCTTCCTAGAATAATCTCCAGCATGTCCCGCATTGTATCTGGGTCATCAGCAGCCTGTGAGAATAAAAAACGATCCAGCAGATTCAAGTCCTTCAATGTTTTTTGTTTTTGTTCCATATTTACTTTTCCTCCTTTATTATAGGGAAAAGTCTTACGGTTTACAACACTTTCCCCTTAAGTTACACAGCAGTTTCTTTTGTTCCATTGGGTAAAGATTCAGAATATCCAGACAGCTAACTGCCGGAAAACCGATTGTCCATCAGATGAACATAAATAGAATGATACATATAAATTTAATCGACAAAAGGGATGTGTGAAAGAGAGGCTTTGCATCGTTCGTCAGGGCTTCGCCGAAATTCCTCACTCACGCAAAGCCTCTCTTTCGCACTCACGCTTTCGCCAGCTTAAGTTTATATTTCCAGACATAAAAAATCGGCTTCACGCTGCTATGCATTTCCAATCAGAAGTAGTATAGATACTTCTAATTGGAGGGCTATAACAACGTGAAGCCGTTCTCTTTTTTATGAATTTCAGTTAGGGCGCCACCTTCCTATAGACGAAGGAAAAACTTCTGATTGGGAGTCTGTAGCAGCGTGAAACCGGTTCTGTTCTGTCTGAAATTATAAACTTAAGCTGGCGAAAGTGTAAGCGCAAGAGGGCGTGTGTTGCAAAAGTGAGGAATTTCGGCGAAGCCCTGACGAACGTTGCAATACACGCCCTCTTGCGCGAACCATTTCATCAATTAAATTTATATTTGTCAAAGATTCCAAGGTTTTTCTTTTGATACTTTCAGGCGGTTCATAGCTCTTGCCAGCGACGCCTGTGAGTGGTAGTATTCCTGGATGCTTTGTTTCTGACGGAGTTGTTCTTCCGCGCGTTCTTTTGCTTCCTCTGCACGCCGGATGTCAATTTCTTCCGGCCGTTCCGCAGTGTCTACCAGCATTGTCACACGGTTATTTACAATTTCCATAAATCCTGCGCCGACCGCAATATCCACCCATTTTCCTTTTTCCACTTCCATGCGCGCGTCTCCGACATTCACTGCAATCACCATATTCTCATGGTTCGGAAGGATTCCTTTCTCCCCGTCCGGCGCTGGTATAATTATTTGCCTGCACCTGCCTTCATAAAATACCCTGTCGCTTGCTATAATTTTCAGTCCAAATGTATCCATACACATGCACCTCTATTCTGCAGCTTTTGCCTTCTCTATTACATCGTCAATGGTTCCCACATTGAAAAATGCAGATTCCGGATACGCGTCCATCTCGCCGTTTATAATCATCTTAAATCCGCGGATAGTCTCTTTCAATGGCACGTATCTGCCTGGAATACCAGTAAATGTCTCTGCCACAAAGAACGGCTGGGACAAAAACCGCTGAATCTTCCGCGCGCGCATAACCGTTGCCTTGTCTTCATCTGACAATTCTTCCATGCCAAGAATGGCAATAATGTCCTGCAGTTCCTTATATTTCTGTAAAATAGCGAGTACCTTATTTGCTACTTCATAATGCTCCTCGCCTACTACATCTGCTTCCAGGATACGTGAACTGGATTCCAGAGGATCTACCGCCGGATAAATTCCCTGCTCTACAATCTTTCTGGAAAGTACAGTGGTTGCGTCCAGATGCGCGAACGTCGTTGCCGGAGCCGGATCTGTCAGGTCATCCGCCGGCACATAGACTGCCTGTACTGATGTAACGGAGCCATTTTTCGTTGAAGCAATTCTTTCCTGGAGCTCTCCCATCTCGGTGGCAAGAGTCGGCTGATAGCCTACTGCGGAAGGCATACGCCCAAGCAGCGCAGAAACCTCACTTCCTGCCTGTGTGAAACGGAAAATATTATCGATAAAGAGAAGTACATTTTGATGCTGCTCATCACGAAAATACTCCGCCATTGTAAGCCCTGTCTCTGCCACACGCATACGCGCTCCAGGCGGTTCATTCATCTGTCCGAATACCAGCGCTGTTTTTTCCAATACGCCTGATTCTTTCATCTCTGTCCAGAGATCGTTTCCCTCGCGGGAACGCTCTCCTACACCTGTAAAAATAGAATATCCTCCATGTTCGGTGGCGATATTGCGGATCAGCTCCTGTATCAGCACAGTTTTCCCAACACCCGCGCCGCCGAACAACCCAATCTTGCCGCCTTTCGCATAAGGCGCCAGCAGGTCAATGACTTTGATTCCTGTCTCCAGAATTTCAACTACCGGACTTTGATCTTCGAAGCTCGGCGGATCTCTGTGAATGACCCACTTGGGAGCTTCCTCTATTTTCTCTCCATCATCAATCGTCTCTCCAAGAACATTGAACAATCTTCCCAGCGTCTTTTCCCCGACGGGAACTTTGATTCCCGCACCGGTCGCCGTCACTTCCATGTCCCTGTGCAGCCCTTCACTCGCCGCGAGCATAAGGCACCTCACTTCGTTATTTCCCAGATGCTGTGCCACTTCCATAATACATTTTTTGCCGTTATTCTCTACTTCAAGAGCGTCCTTAATGTAAGGAAGCTCTCCATCTTCAAACACTACGTCAACGACAGGCCCCATCACCTGTACAATTCGTCCTTTATTCATCATTCATGCTCACTTCCTTTCCCCATTCTGTGCTCTGGCTCCCGCGCAGACCTCCGTTATCTCCTGGGTAATTGCCGCCTGCCGCGCCCTGTTATATAGAACAGACAAATCTTTGATCAGGCTCTGTGCACTGTCAGTAGCAGATTTCATTGCCATCATACGGGCATTATGCTCGCTGGCATAAGCCTCCACCAGACAGCCATAAACCATACCCGTCACATAATTTGGAACAATGCTGTCCATCACTGCTTCCGCCGAAGGATACAGTTCAATCGCTTCTCGGTACATATTCAGAGGCATTTTCATTTCACTGAAATCACTTCTTTCCAGAGGAAGGAGCTTTACTGCCTCTGCATCTGCCTGTACCGAATTTTCCATTCTGGTATACACAATGTAAACCTCATCCAATTCTCTATTCTGAAACTGTTCTAAAATCTTCGCGGAAATGTTCCTTGCCCGGTGCATCGTTGGTTTCTGAACTGTATACTGAAAATTCGTATCAATTTCAATCTCTTTCTTGGAAAAATAATGCCTGCCAAGCTCTCCCACCACAAAAAGCTTGTGTTTTCCCGGCTTTGCCAGAATTTCTTCCTCCAGCTTTATCACATTGTGATTATAGGCTCCCGCAAGGCCTTTATCTGCGGTGACCACAATGGAACCAATTTTCCTCTCCTCTTTGGGCACCCCCTCACGCCTGTCAAAAAAACGGTGCGTCAATTCCGGCAGGTGCCGCAAAATCCTTGCAATCTCTCCTTGCAGTCCGTAAAAATATGGTTCTGTATCCGCTAATTTTTTCCGCGCCTGTGTCATCTTAGAAGAAGAAATCATATACATCGCATTTGTAATTTTCATCGTGTCTTTGACACTGTTGATACGTTCCTGTACTTCTTTTATATTTGCCATGTGCTAACACCTGCTCTTTTTAAATTCTCCGGCTGCCTCAACAATCTTTTCTATCAATTCTTCCGTCAGCGCTTTGCTTTCCTCTATCTCCTGTCCGATTTCCGGATGTTCTGTCTCAAAATATGCGAGCATTTCCTTCTGGAAAGATTTGATATTTGCCTTGTCTACACCAAGCAATACTTTATGCGTAGCTGCACATAATGTAATCACCTTTTCATGCAGGCTCAAAGGGTGGCATAGCGGCTGTTTTAAAAGCTCCATCAGGCCGCTTCCGTATTCCAGCTGTTCCTTCGTCGCCGCATCCAGATCGGAACTAAACTGAGTAAACACTTCCATTTCCCGATACTGTGCCAGATCAATACGGATACTTCCAGATGCTTTCTTCATCGCCTTTGTCTGTGCCGCACCACCCACACGAGATACAGACAGTCCCACGTTGACAGCAGGCCTCATACCTGCGGCAAATAGATCGCTTTCCAAGAAAATCTGCCCATCCGTAATAGAAATCACATTCGTCGGAATGTATGCAGATACATCTCCTGCCTGTGTCTCTATAATCGGCAGCGCTGTAATGGAGCCGCCGCCTTTTTCTTCACTCAGACGGCTTGAACGTTCCAAAAGTCTGGAATGTAAATAGAACACATCTCCCGGGTACGCCTCACGTCCCGGAGAACGTCCAAGCAGAAGAGACAAGGCTCTGTAAGCCACCGCGTGCTTCGACAGATCGTCGTATACAATCAATACATCCTTTCCCTGGTACATAAAGTATTCTGCCATTGCTGTACCGGCATAAGGAGCAATATACTGCAGCGGCGCACAATCACTCGCCGTCGAGGACATAACAATCGTATAGTCCAGCGCCCCATGACTTCCAAGTGTATTAACCACCTTTGCAACTGTAGAAGCCTTCTGACCGATTGCTACATAAATACAGATGACGTCTTTTCCCTTCTGATTCAAAATCGCATCCAGCGCAATCGAAGTTTTTCCGGTCTGCCGGTCTCCAATAATCAGCTCTCTTTGACCGCGTCCGATCGGGAACATCGCATCTATAGAAAGGATCCCCGTCTCCAACGGTACACTGACCGATTTCCGGTCGATAATTCCCGGCGCTTCCTGCTCGACAGGCCGATAATCGTCTTCCTGAATCGGACCTTTTCCGTCGATTGGAGCTCCCAGCGCATCCACAACTCTTCCAATGTAGCTTTCTCCTACCGGAACGCCTGCCTTCTTTCCTGTTCGGGTTACTTTCGTTCCCTCTCTGATGCCGGTATCATGTCCAAAAAGGATACACCCTATCTCATTTTTCCGGACGTCCTGTACCATACCCTTTAAGCCTGTATCGAAGGTAACAATCTCCCCATACATCGCGTGGTCAATTCCGTAAATGGTGGCAATTCCGTCGCCAACTGCGACAACCGTTCCGACTTCGCTGTCTTTTGCCATACTATCAAAATTTTCTATCTCCTCTTTTAAGATAGAGATAATTTCATCTGAACTGATTGCATTCACCTTGTTCACCTCCAGGTCAATTTTTGTTCTAATCTGTCTAATCGTCCTTTCAGACTCCAGTCATACTCCTCATTGCCGACAAGCAATATAAATCCGCCCAGCAGACGCGGATCTTTACGAATCGTGAGCTTGACTTCTACAGCGCTGTATTTCTTTAAAAGAAACGCTTCTATCTTCTTTTGCTGCTCTTTATCCGGAGGCTCTACACAGATAAGCTGTGCATGGATGATCTGTTCCTTCTCATCTGAATATCTGTCATAGGCAGCAAATATATCTGTAATCAGATTCATTCTATGGTTTTTGCATACAAGCTTTAAAAAATTTCTTATTTCTTCCGGAAAAATCCTGCCAATCACTCTCATTTTACTGCAGTCGGCAACCACAGGATTTATAAACACATCATAGAGAATCGGCGTCTCTTTTAATATATCCCTTGCCTCCTGTATCACTTCCTTTGAAATCGGAAGCTCATACAATACTCTGGCGTACCGTATCGCTGCTGCCGGTATCTGCCCTGTACTATTTTTTGTCTGGGTCATCAAAAGCTTCACCTACTTCTTCTAGAAACTGATTATAAATTTCCTGATTTCCTTGATTCTCTGCCTTTTCTCCTACAATTTTGGCAGCCGCATTTACCGCCAGGCCTGCAATCTGGGACTCGAGCTCGTGTATCGTCTGTTCCCGCTGTACGCGGATAGATTCTTTCGCAGACTCCATCATATCTGCCGCTTTCTCGTCAGCTTTTTGCAGGATTTTCTCATATTCCTCTTTTGCCTGTCTCTGCGCCTTCTCAAGGATCTTTGCGGACTCCTGTTTTGCGCCGCTTAAAGCCTTCTCATATTCCTGCTTCATTTTCGCCGCGTCATCCTGTGCGTTCCGCGCGTTTAAAAGCCCCTCCTCGATGAGCTTCTTTCTTTTTTCCATGATCTCTGTCACAGGCTTAATCAAAAAGTGCCTAAGCAAAAGATAAAGAACAACAAGATTTATAATGGTATAGAGAAGGTTCATATTCAGTTGCAGCACCTGTCTCACCCGCCTTTCCGTTATTGTCTTTATTTTAAGAAGAAAATAATCAACAGACCGATAATAAAGCCATAAATCGCCGTCGCCTCTGCAAGCGCACATCCAAGAATCAGCGTTTTACTGATTTTTCCTTCTGCCTCAGGCTGTCTGGCAATCGCCTCTGTAGCCTTCGCTGTTGCAATTCCAATGCCAATTCCTGCTCCAATACCTGTTAAAACCGCAATACCTGCTCCAATTGCAATAATTGTTCCCATACTATTCAATCTCCTTTTTCTTTAATCTTATTTACTCCATTTCCTCATTCATAAACAGCGCCGTCAGAAATACAAACACATATGCCTGAAGCAGTCCGTCAAATATATCAAAATAAAAGCTTACCGGAATCGGAATGATAAGAGGTACAAACACCTTCAAAAGTTCCATTACCACAAATCCGGCAAGCATATTGCCGAACAGACGCATACAAAGAGACAACGGCCTGATTACAACCTCCAGTACCATAATCGGCGCTACAACCGGTACCGGTTTGGCGAAATGTTTCACCCAGTGCTTTAATCCATTCTTATGTATGCCTGAAAATTCAATCAGGCACATACTCATAATTGCCAAAGCCGCCGTTACATTCAAATCTTTTGTCGGAGGCTTGAACCCAAACAGTGGCATAACCGCATTAGAAATCCCCAGATAAAGAAGAACAGTTATCAGATAAGGGATATATCGTCTGTTCTCTTTTCCGATAATTCCTTCAAAGAAATCCTGCGCCCACCCTATAGCGGATTCCAGTGCAAGCTGCACTTTGCCGGGATTTTCAACCTTTAGGTTTCGTACCAGTATCACAGACGCAATTACCAGAACTGCCATAATGATCCAGGTGACAACAACGGACTCTGAAATACCGCCTAAAACCGGAAGGTCAAACACTGTTTCACAGTTTAATTCTTCCATTAATTTTTCTGTTAAATCTCCCGTATCACTTCCTCCTTTTCTTCTTAAATTCATGCAGAACAAAGTGGAAAAGCCCACTTCAACTTTCCTGCCCCCTCACTCTTGAGGGGCTTGTCCGCTTTGCGCGCCGCCGCAATACCGCAAAGCGGTAAAATTTCGTTATTGCGGCGTGCGCATCCTGCCCGGAGGGCTTTTTGTATAATAGGAAATTTATCAAAATTTCCTATTATACAAAAAAGAAGCCTGTTCTTTCCTGAACATATGCCCCTCCAGTCTTTTAAACAACCCTTGTCCAAAAGACATTTAAAGGTTACGCGCAATTTGTTGATTTGTCAACAAAAAAATTCAGTCCTTTTCAAAAACCGAACTCAGTCGGTTTTTGCACGAATTTGTCTGTATTCAAAATCCTCATTTCGCTATTTTTATCTATTTTGCCGCTTCTTCATTTCTAAAAACACCCTCTTTTATTTTTCAATTGCACAACACACAATATTCTATTTTTTTCGTCCTATATTTTTGTAAAAAACGCCCAGAAATCTGTCTATTATTTCACAAACTTTCCCCCTATATCTTTTCTAAATTTGTCTTATAATAGAACTAACACCTGCATATGCCTGTACTGATAATACACAGATATTGCTGACTTTATATTCCGGAGGTTTTTATGCGATTTGAACATAAAAATAGATTCCGCAGTTTTTTCCTCTGCGGAATCTGTCTGTTCTTAAGTGAAATATTCAAACAATTACTGCTTACCTTCGTCGTAAATGGCGGAAGCTATTACTGGTGGTATCTGCCCTTCCAGCTATGCAGTATTCCTATGTATCTTATGCTTCTGCTGCCGTTCGTGCCCCTCAAAATACAGGAAAGCTTCCTTGTCTTTCTCTCCACTTTCGGTCTTTTAGGCGGTATCGCCGCCTTTGCCGACACAAGCGGGCTGCACTATCCTCTCGCCTTGCTTACAGTTCATTCCTATCTCTGGCACTTTGTCCTAATCTTGATCGGCCTGTATGCCGGATTTACATTATTTAAGCAGAGAGCGTTCCGTCTGCGTGTTCCTGCTTTTGGAATAACGGTACTTCTATACCTTGCCTGCTGCACCATTGCAGAGTGGATCAATCTGACCTTCGATTCCTTTGGCACAATCAACATGTTCTATATCAATCCAGACTATTCTATGCAACAGATCGTATTCCGCGAGATTGCAGATACGGCAGGAAACCTTACTGCTATCCTTCTATATATCCTTTCGACGATATGTGGTGCTTTCTTTCTGTTCCTTATGTGGAGGCTTATCTGGAAACGATGTAAAAAAGCACTTCCGGCGGACAAAAATTTTTAAGGAGATAAGACGTAAACACAGCCTTCCTACGCGCAGCCGCCTGTCAGCTGTCCTGTGTTTTCTTTCCCTCCCTGACCGCTTCCTCCGATTCTTTTTCCTTTCGTCCTTTTTGTTCCTCCGATTCCTTTTCTGCGTTTTCCGCGACAATCCGCAGAAAATCTCTGTCACTTTTCTTTCTGCGCGGAATAAACCGGCGTGCGACTTTTCCTTTTCCTCTGCTCTTTACATAGAAAAAGCCGATCACAGAAAAGACTGTCGCCCCTATAAAATTAACAATCAAAT
The DNA here is from genome assembly GCF_055387595.1 of Mediterraneibacter flintii. Taxonomy (NCBI): domain Bacteria; kingdom Bacillati; phylum Bacillota; class Clostridia; order Lachnospirales; family Lachnospiraceae; genus Mediterraneibacter; species Mediterraneibacter flintii. The sequence goes on along the minus strand of NZ_AP031405.1, from coordinate 636,447 downwards.
CATTCATTGTATCAATCAAGCCAATATCTAAATATCCTCCAAGCCCAAGCTCTTTTCCATTTACGGCTGTGCTGGAAATATTGTCAATGATTGCAGGAACATTATGCCCCGCCGGATCCAGCGTCACAGAACGAATCACATGGATTACCGTATCCTTCTGCATATCATAGCCCAGAATCTGATCCATTCCAAATTCAAAAAATTCCCATATTACCCCGATCGTCATTGAAAAACAAAACGCCACGATAGCCATAAATACCGGAGACAATGTAAAAGATGTCCTTTCACTGCGATTTAATAAATCTACAAGGGAAAATCCGATTGCCGCGGCGAGAAATCCATTGAGCGTATGCAGTACTGTATCCCAGAATGGAAACATCAGATAAAATTCGCTGATCTCTCCTAAAATCTCCGCGGCAAATATAAAAACAAGAATAATAATCTCTAAGGTCGTCGGCAGCTCGATTTTAAATGTAACCTGTACGAAACTCGGTATTACAAGCAAAAGCAAGGTCAATGCACATAGAAATACATTTTCATAATTCCTGTTTAAAATCTGCAGAATCATCATTGCTATAACAAGGAAACGCAGCACAAAATACACGATAAAGGAACTCTTATGCTCCCGCAGCTCCATGCCAAGCGCTTTCTTGAGATTTCTAAGACGTCCGCCCGCCCGTCTTTCTTCTCTGCTCTGTTTTTCTTCTTTGTTCTTCATCTAATACCATACTTCTCCGTTTTTTCCTTTTATTCTATCACACTCCTATTTGAAAGTCACACAAAAAAGACTCCTCTTATCTTAACCTATCTACCAGCGGTTGTTTCTGAAATTTTCTTACCATATATTCCGTAACCAGAACGGGAACCAGAAGGATAAATGCCGCATATCCTAGGAAATACCAGACAGGGAATACAAAGTGCATATAGTCCGCCCCGAAATAATTCATAATCTGTATCATAGCGTATCCTGCCGCTGTTCCCAGTACCAGTGATACAGCCAGATTTCCGGCTGCCAATATAAGCCCTTCCATACGCAGCATTTTACAAAGCTGCCGCCTCGTCATTCCCACAGACTGCAGCATGGCAAATTCATGGCTCCTCGTCAGTATATTCGTAATCAGAGTATTTAGAAGATTGAGCAATGCAAACCCTATGATAAACATACTAAGTCCCAGCATAACAGAAAACAACGTAGTAAACTGCGATTTTGCGATTAGTCTTTGTTCCTCCAGCGTCCCCAGCGATAGGTAAGGGTATTGTTCTGTTATATCTTTTAGTTCTTTTCCAACCTGTGTTTCTTTTTTCTGATCCGTCTCAACAATCAGCTCTGCATTCAGGTTCAGCCCTTTTGTCATACTTTTCAGTGTCTGTTCTGGAATCAAAAAGGAAGTAAAGGTATCTCCTGGTTCCTCGTCAAAGTCGTTTGCATCTATGATACCCATAATTGTAAATTCCTTCTCCCTCTCCTCTTCTCCGTCGTACCAGGACAGCTTCACTTTATCTCCTGGTTTGAATTCCCACCCGTAGACTTCCTCCCAGGCTCCTCCCCGGGTAAAGAGAATCCCATCCTCTTCTACCATTTTTTCATAAGTAAAATCTCCGGTATGCTTCAATTCCTTTAATTTTTCCATACGCTTTTGGGGAAAGCTTCTTACATTGTCGTCTCCTTCCTCCTGGGTGTCGTGGGCCTCCCAAGATACTTCCAGCCTTTGCACCGTATGCATGTTCTTCACACCGTCTGTTTTCTCGATCTCCTGCAGCAGCTTTTCATCCAGAGGATGTTCCTTTTGAAGCTGAGTCTCTCCATGTTCGGCTGTCTCTGCCACATTATAAGAATAGCCTATTACAAATTCTCCATATTTATATTCTCCCTGCCTTGCGTATCCCTCCAGACTGGTAGAGGTCACAAAAAATGCCGCCAGCATATAAAGTATTCCGCCGATACCAAGAGAAATCATTGTAAGTACTGTTTTTTTCTTATTTCTTGCATTACTCATAACAGCAAGACTCGTCGGCGTAATCTTTCTTGCCAGTCTTATAGTCCGGCTGCCCGACTCTTTCCTTTTCTTTTTCTTCTCTTCCCCTGTATAACCGGAATATTTTGCCGCTTCCACCGGAGAGACAGAAGCTGCCTTCTTCGCAGGCTTCTGCACAGAAATTAAAACAGTAATTACATCTGCTACCGTCACAATTCCCGCTGCAATCAACGTGTGTACAATGTCCCAGCCGCCCGGCCGTATTACATAGCTGACCACGCCGCCGACAAGCAAGCCAATCGGAATACCCAGCGCACTTAGAAACAGTCCTTCTATCCGTACCATTCTGCGAATCTGCCTCTTTGTCATGCCTATCGTCCGAAGCTGCCCAAACTGGCGGATTCTTCCTACTACAGAAAGATAGAATACACTATAGATGACAAGTACACTGACAAAGAGAAGCCCGATACCTGCACAGATGACTACCATCATTTGTTGCATTGCCATATCTCCTCCCGGAAGTGCATCCAAGAAGAAATTATTGATATTCATATCTTTTCTTGTAACGCCACAGTCGTCCCCAAAGCCATAAACCAGCTCCTCAAACGCCGGCTGCGTCATCTCATCTGCTCCATAAAAGCAGACGATCCCTTCCCATGGAACTTCCTTTAACTGGCTGCCCTCTCTGGCATATGCTTCCGAGAACAACACCGTATAAAGGGGCTGGTTTTCCTCTGTGTGGTAAATGCCAGAGATACGATAGTTCTCTGTTGTACCGTCCAGCCATGTAAAAGAAACCGTTTCCCCCGGAGTCGCCTTTATTCCCGCCAGCTTGCAGTAAGCATCCGAAAGCATAATCTCCTCTGTCTTCTCTGGTATTTTCCCCTCTGTCGGAGTCACTGTGTCTATTTCTATGCCTTCGTTTTTCAAGGGAGCTTTTCCATACGCCGCAGGCTTAACCATGTTCCCGTCCACCTCGACAGCCTGCCCTTCTTTCATGGAAAGCACATATTGGCTTCGTTCATCCTTCGCCATCTGTGCAAGCTGTTCTTCCTCCAGATTGTAATAAATAGCATGCTGCATGCGTGCGACCGTCCGTTTTGTCTCTGTATTCATTCCGACATAAAACAGGGACATCACCATCAGAAGGCTGACAGACAATACAATCGTCAAAATTACAAAAAAGTCTTTCATTTTGCTGCTCTTTACACTGCGTACAGCTAAAGACCAGACAGATCTCCTGTTATTATTCGAAGAGATTCTCTTGCTGCGGCTCATACTGTCCACCTGCTTTCCATGATTTTTCCGTCCTCAATCCGGATAATCCGGTCTGCAGTCTGTGCGATTTCTTCATTATGTGTGATCATCACCACCGTTTGATGAAACTGTCGGCTGGATGTCTTAATCAATCCGATCACATCCTGGCTGGTCTTTGAATCCAGGTTCCCTGTCGGCTCATCTGCAAGCACGAGTGCAGGTTTAGACGCTAATGCACGCGCAATCGCCACTCTTTGCTGCTGTCCGCCTGACAGATTGCCCGGCATCTCTGTCAGCCTTTCTTTCAGTCCCAAGAGACTGATAATTTTTTTTAAATAAAGTTCGTCTGGTTTTCCTCCGTCTAAGGATACCGGAAGGATAATATTTTCATAGACGTTTAAAATAGGAACTAGGTTATAGTTCTGAAAGACAAATCCGATCCGGCGTCTTCTGAAAATAGTCAGCTTCTCGTCGCCCATACCAGAAAGCTTTTTTCCCGCAATTGTAACCTCTCCTGCAGTAGGTATGTCCAGACCTCCCAGCATATTTAACAGAGTAGATTTTCCACTGCCACTCGTCCCAACGATTGCGACAAACTCTCCATCCTCTACTTCCATGGAAACACCGTCTAATGCCCGCACTTCATTTGCACCTGTCCCATAGTATTTCTTTAAATTTTCCGTAACCAGTATACTCATTTTCTGACACCTCCATCTTTTAGTTAGAGGATAACAGGCAAATGTTTCAAAAACCTCTCAAAAATGAAAAAAGAAACAGAAATTTCTCATCCGACATTCTGAAGATATACAGTAACCTGCGTTCCTTTTCCCTCTTTTGACTGGATTTTTAAATATCCGCTTTCTTTCTCTATGATTTCTCTTGTCAGATACAGACCGATTCCAAGTCCTTCCACGTGTGCTGCACGTTCTTCTCTGTAGAACCGTTTACAGACATCATTTATATGTTCCGGAGCAATTCCTGTGCCCTCATCTTCTATCTGGATTTTTGTATACATTTCCATACGCTCTGAACGTATCCGTATCGTACTTCCCGCATCTGAATATTTGACCGCATTGTCCAGAACATTAAACAATGCTTCCAGCGTCCATTTTTCATCACAGAACAGTTCCGTATCCTCTGGACAGTTTATCTCCACCTTTATTTTCTTCTTTTTCGCGTTTGCCCCAATGCTTTCTTTCGCATCCTCCAAAAGCTGCATAAGAGGTACCGCATCTGTATGCAGATGGAGTATATTCTGCTCCAGCCTGGACATTTGTATTAATGCCTGTACAAGAAAATCCAACTTGCCCACCTGGTTTTTCAGCACTCCAAGACACATATCTCGCTCCCTCTCTGAAAGCTTCGGATTTACCGCTGTGTCACAGTACATAACTACATTCGCGATAGGTGTTTTCAACTGATGGGAAATGTCCGAAACAATCCCTTGTACTTTCTGCTTTTGTCGTTCGCTTTCCTGTGCATGGAAGGCAGTTATCTCCTGCAGCCGCACCAGTTGCATCTGTATTTTTGACAACAATTCATCTGACTCTGTCTGAAACGTATTCTCTGCGTCTCCCTCCAGAATTTTATCAATACTGGAACAGACTGCCTCTGTAAAAAGAATATACTGGCGCCGCATATACAGCCATATTGCGCCTGTAATGAAAAGCACACTGCCCAAAGCTACTGCTGTAATTCCCCACTGACTCATCTTTTTTTCTCCTCTGTCCACTGGTATCCTGTTCCATAAACAGTCCGGATATAGGTATATTCTGCATCTGAAATCTTTGAACGCAGCCTGCTGACGAAAATCGTCAGCGTATGTTCGTCCACAAAGTCCCCCTCCTTGTCCCAAAGCTCTTCCAGCAAGGCGCCCCTTGTAAGGACGATCCCCGAATTTTCAAGAAATTTACGCAGCAGTTTGAATTCTGTCGGCGTCAGAGTCAGCTCCTTCCCGCTTTTCCAGACTTTATATGCCTGGAAATCTATTTCCAGGTTTCCCGTTTTCTTACGGTTCTCTTCCTTTTTTCCGGCAGCATATCTGCTAAGGACAGCACGTATCCGCTGTATTAAAATCTGTACATGAAACGGCTTCGTGACATAATCATCTGCCCCGCTTTCAAACCCTTCCATCATATCTGTATCCATATCCTTTGCAGTCAGAAAAATAATAGGAATATCCTGCTTTTCTCTTAATTTTTTTGCAAAAGAAAACCCATCTCCATCGGGCAGATTGACATCCAAAAGAAGTAAGCTCCATACTTTTGATGTAAGCTTTTCTTCTCCTTCTCTTAAATTCTTCGCCGTCTCCGCCGCAAATCCGGCAAGGGAAAGATTCATCCTTACTCCCTGCGCCAGAATTTCATCATCCTCTATGATCAAAATTTTTTCCTGACTCATGATATGCCTCCTTTTTCTTGCACTTTTTCTATCCCCCTGCTACACTTAGCTTTTGTAGGAGGTATACGTTATGAAGCACCCATTTGACTATGAAGTTCTGTACAGCGACAGAAAAACTACGGCAATTCAGATTACCCCAGAGGGAACAGTGCGGGTGCGCGCTCCCCGCCGCTGCCCGAAATCCTTTATCGACGCCTTTCTCTGCGAAAAAGAGGGCTGGATCTTAAAACATCTGTCACAGATACAAAAACGAACCTCTGACAGGGTATCTCCACACCCGCTTACCCAAAAGGAACGAACGCATTATATACAGATGGCACGTGATATTTTCACCGTAAAAACAGCCTATTATGCAAAGCGGATGCACGTTACTTACCACCGTATCTCTATCCGGGAACAGAAAACGCGGTGGGGAAGCTGCAGCAGCGCCGGAAACTTAAATTTCAACTGGCGCCTCATTTTTGCTCCTGAAGAGGTTTTAGACTATATTGTTGTGCATGAACTTGCCCACCGTATAGAAATGAACCACTCCAAAGCCTTTTATGCCATTGTAGAGCAGGTGCTGCCGGATTACAAAAAAAGCCAGAAATGGTTAAGAGAGAATGGGCATTCCCTGTGGAATCCCGTCTAATCGGGTTCCCCTGTTCTGACAGATTCAGCCTGCCAGATTCCACTGTTTTAAGCATTGATATACAAACGAAACAGGCAGCCCTACCACATTATAATAGTCGCCCTCGATCCGTTCTATAAATGCCGCAAATTTCCCCTGGATTCCATAAGCGCCCGCTTTGTCCATCGGTTCCCCAGAGGCGATATAGTCTTGTATTTCTTTCTCTGTCATAGCATGTACATACACGTTTGTCTTTACGGCTCTGTTTACCGTCTTTTTCTCTTTCCCTTCAAAATACAAAAGTGCTGTTCCGGTATATACCTCATGGCTTCTCCCTTGTAGTTTCTTTAACATGCGAAAGGCGTCCTCTTCTCCCTGTGGTTTTCCCAGAATCCTTCCGTCCTGTACAACCACCGTATCCGCCCCGATTATCACTTTGCCTGCACGCTCTTCTTCCTGCATATTTTCTGCCACATGCTCTGCCTTTAGAAGCGCCAGCTCTTTTACAATCTCTTCTGGAACTGTACTGTGATAAATTTCTTCCTGTTCACTGACCCTGACGTCAAATTCTATTCCGATCTGCGCAAGTAGCTCTCTGCGTCGGGGAGACCCAGATGCAAGTATCACTTTTTTCATCTTACTCTCTCCTTTTTCTTTTTGTCGCCAATTCCAAAATGTATCATCAACAGCGATACAGCCAGCACAGGTACACTGAAAAACATCAGAATCACGAACGCCCAGTCTGGCAAAAAGGCATTTTCAAAATCCACAAGTACCGTTCCGGTCAGATTATATAGAAAATGCATAACCATAGGTACCAGAAGGCTGTCGTATCTCCAAGCAAGATAACCTAAAATAAAACCTAAAACCGCTGCATAAACTCCCTGCACCAAATTTTGGTGAAAGATTCCAAACAAGACCGCCTGTATCAGATTTGCAACGACAAAAGCCGCACCTGCACGCTGCAGATATTTCATAATCAGCCCCCTGAATATAATTTCTTCTGCCAGGGGCGGCAAGATAAGCGTACTGAACACCCACAGGAGTGAATACTGCATCATGCTTGAGCCTTCCACCAAATCATTATAATCGCTTAGTGCCTCTGGACTGATAAGCTGAAATAATAAAAATATAAGAGAGGTTGCGTGCTGCATTGCCAATGTAAGCAGGAACGTCCAGCCAAAGCATGCCAAAGACACCCTCTTTGTACTTTTTCTTAGATATACACCTGTCCCTTCCTTTAACAATACTGTGAGATAGAACCATATGCCGAACAAAAAGGCGACAGGCAGATAGATCATCACGGAGTAAAAATTCATATGATCCATCAGGAACGTATACACAATGTCCACGCCCTGTTCCCCTCTAAGCAGCATTCCCTCTATCATCGCAAGAAACGACCAGAAATAACTAAGTCCGTTCATAAGGCACATTACAGCTATAAATACCAAAGCTGCATACAGATAATTGATTTTTTTCTTCATATGTGTTGTTCTCCTTTTTGGATATAACCTATCTTATGTATCTTTCCCTCTTTTGTCAATCTGCCGCTTTACCTCGCTATCCTTTTCGTCTATGATAGATACAAAGAGCAGCTTCTGCTTTTGTGTCTGTCTGGCGCTGAAAATAAATGTGCAAAAGAAAGGATATTTTATGCTGAAAATCATTTTGTCTCCGGCCAAAAAAATGAATGTCTATGATGAATACCCCTGTGAGCTGACTGTTCCTGTCTTTTTGGACAAAACCAATATCTTGATGAAACTTTTAAAAGAGCAGTCACTGTCTGATTTGCAAAAGCTCTGGCAGTGCAGTGATAAGCTTGCACAGGAAAACTATCAGCGGCTCCACACATACCACTTATCTCAAAATATGACCCCTGCACTTCTCGCCTACGAGGGAATCCAGTATCAATACATCTCCCCTTCTGTCTTTTCCGACATGCAGTGGGAATACGTAAACCGGCATCTAAAAATTCTGTCAGGCTTCTATGGTATTCTGCGTCCTACAGATGGAGTGATTCCATACCGTCTGGAAATGCAGGCAAAGCTAAAAACCAATACATTCCAGCGACTCTATGCTTTCTGGGGCAGTTCCCTGTATGAAGAGCTTTCCAGAGAAGGTACGGATGAAATTATCAACTTAGCCTCCGCCGAATACAGCAAGGCAGTCCTCCCTTATATTCCCCCGCACATACACTGTGTAACCTGTATCTTCGGGGAAATGATAAACGGAAAAGTAAAGGTAAAAGCAACACAGGCAAAAATGGCCCGCGGAGAGATGGTGCGGTGGATGTCAGAAAAACAGGTTACAACGTCCGGAGAGCTCACCGGCTTTTCCTCTCTTTCGTATCATTATCGTCCAGAGCTGTCCACGCCGGAAGAGCTTGTATTTATAAAGGAGAAACATCCCTCCCTCTGATGTATCCGGTTACTCCCCGATTCCTCTGGAAATACAAAATTCCATAAAATGCGCCGCCTGTTCTTTTTTCTGTATTTCATCCGTATAAATACAGTAGAAAGCCTCAGATTCATGGAAGGAGTCTATATAGATTTCCGCAAGCTCTCCTTTGTCCAGCTTTTCTTTAATCACACTTTTAAACAAAAAAGAAATCCGAGGTGTTTCTTTTAAGTAAGAAAGAATCGAAACCATACTGTCCGACTGCACAGTGATCGAAAAATCGTTTAACGTAAGCCCCTGTCTTTTTAATTTTTCATTTAGTATCCGGTACGCATGAGAATCTTTTTCCCAATAGATAATATTCTGGTTTGTCAGCTCTTTAAAGGTAGCAGATTTCCAAGCCAGCGGGTGAGCCGGACTGCACACGCAGCATATCTGCTGGCTTCCGATCAGACAGTGGGGCAGCTCCGGACATGTCTTTTCACTGTCCACAACCGCAAAATCCAACTCTCCGGCGCGCATCTTTCTCTCCAATGTATCTGTCCGCCCAATCACAGAATGAATATTTAAAAAAGCATATTTTTCTTCATATTCCGCTGTTAAATGCGGCAGAATAAATTCTCCTACAGCAGGCACTGCTCCTACGGATACCGGAGGCGTTTTCTGACCGAGAGATAAAATCCCACGCCGGATAATCCGAGAGGATTCTAAAAGTCCGGTTACAGATTTAAAAAGATATTCTCCTTCCTTTGTCAGAGACATTTTTCTTTTTTCATAATGAATCAGCTTGACCCCGTAGTAATTCTCCAGATACCGGATATGCTGTGAAACAGCGGGCTGTGTCATATGCAAATTTTTCGCTGTCTTTGTATAACTTTTAGAATCACATAAATCCATAAATGTATGCAGCCTGAAATCCAGCATTTCCCCACCTCCTACTCCATCATTTCTTTCCATTATAACAGTCGCTATATATAAATACAATTTATAAACAACATAAAAATATTTTATTTGAACAATTTTTATAAATATTTTAAAATTAAAGAAAATTCATATATTTTTATAAAATTTTCAAAATTATACTTGTGCAAAGGAGTGTTATTTTAAAAATTTACTTTTTATAATAACACTCCTTCTGCCTTTTATAATGACCGCGTAAAGGAGGACTACATATGGATTCAAGCAACAAACACGATATCCCCAAATTCAACTCCGATGATGAAATTATCGAGTACTATGTGGCACAAAAGCATCCTAAAACCTTTAGTCCCGCTATATTGTTCATCATCCTTCTGACATCTATTCTGGGAGCAATTATTGGTATGGAACTGATTGTGGAATTCGGACTTAGTACCAACACTTCCATTATCGGAGCGCTGATCGCAGTTCTAGTCGGCATGATCCCTATGAGGTTTACGCGGCAGTTCCGCAATATTCATACGCAGAACATTATCGAGACGGCAATCTCCTGTGCAACCTTCGGAGCCGGAAATGTACTTCTCGTCTGCGTCTCTGTTATCTGGGTATTTGATCAACCGCAGATGTGCACCGGAATTCTGATAGGCGGTATCATTGCCTTTTTAATCGACATTACTATGATGTACTGGATGTTTGATACCCCGCTTATGGGCGCCAATGAAGCATGGCCGATCGGCATTGCGACCGCAGAGACCATTCTCGCCGCCGCTGAGCTGGGTAAAAAGGCAGTCCTTCTTATTTCCGGAACAGTCGTCGGCATTGCTGGGACCTACTTTGGGCTTCCTATGGATATTATTGGTGTCTGTGGGCTTGGAAATATCGTAGCGCTGACCGCATTTTGTATCGGACTTCTCTGCAATGGCTACTGGGACAGACTGTTTGGATATGCACTTGCAGATTATTATGTTCCCCAGGGTGTCATGGTAGGCGCCGGACTTGTGGCCCTTATTCAGGCCGGCATCCTGATTGTGCGCCGCTATAAAAACAAACGCGAACAGAATCTCTCTGCTGCGGCCTCCGAGCACAGTGTGGAAGAGACTGCCGGTATCGAAGAGGCAGAAACCATTCTGGAACCAGAATTAGAAGCTGTCTCCGAAATTCAAAAAGAAATCAAAGAAGAAGTCCAGGAGACAAAAGAACAGTCTTACGTCTACTCCCGTTCCACAGAGGATATGTCTAAAGCTATGTTAAAAGGCGTCGTCCTCTATACAATCGGTGCAATTATCATGGCAGTTATCGGAGGGCTTTTTGCAGAAATGAGTACAGGTATGCTGGTCATCTGGGTTATTTATGCAATGATTGCCGCACTGGTGTCTGAAATCCTTGTCGGAATATCTGCCATGCACTCCGGATATTTCCCCGCAATGGCAACCGTTATTATTTTCCTTGTGCTTGGAATGTTTATCGGATTTCCCCCTTATGCGCTCGCATTCCTCGCGGGATACGCGGCATGTACAGGCCCCGCCTTTGCAGATATGGGCTACGACTTAAAAACCGGCTGGATACTGCGCGGAAAAGGGAAGCACGCCAAATTTGAAGTAGAAGGACGGAAACAACAGTATTTCGCTGAAATGTTAGGGGGAGTTGTCGCAATCGTAGCTGTTGTCCTCTTTTACAAAGCATACTTTGAAGCAGGAAGGATTCCTCCTGTTGCCTCTGTCTATAAATCTACGATTGAAGCAGGCGTAGATCCGATCGTGCTCAAATACATCTTAACCTGGGCAGTTTTAGGCGGGGTCATCCAGCTCATCAGCGGTCTGAAACGCCAGATTGGTATCATGTTTGCGGCAGGACTTTTGATCACCAATCCGGTAGCCGGAATTGCCGGTCTGATCTTCCTGGCAATTCGGGTAGTGATCGAAAAACTGTTCGGTGATGAAGGAAGAAAAAATTTAAATGTTGTATCTGCTGGCCTAATTGCCGGAAGCGCGCTTTTCTCCTTCTTCAGCAATACCTTTAAACTGTTTAAACCAACCTCAAAATAATTGTTTTTCTTAAATCTTGTCTTTCAAAGCTGCGCCGCCCTTTTTGTATTTTTTAAGAGGGCGGCACAGCCTTTTTGATTTTTATACAGTCTTTATACCTTTCCTCTTATTCTTTATACGCTTTTTACAACAGGTGAGGTAGAATCAGAGCAAACAAAAAAACAAAATAATAGATTAAAGGAGACATTATGGACAGAGAAGACAGTGAACCTAAGAGAGATTCTATCTTTACAGGAGCAGGCACCGCCATTATCACCCCAATGAACGAGGATGGTTCCATCAATTACAAAAAAATGGAAGAGCTCCTCGAATTCCAGATCAAAGGACATGCCGATGCGATTATCGTTGCCGGTACAACTGGAGAATCTGCCTGCTTAAGCACAGAAGAGCATTATGAACTGGTTCGTTTTACCTGTGAAGTTGTAAACAAACGGGTCCCGGTCATAGCCGGCGCGGGCTCCAATCACACTGCCCACTCACAGCTATTGTGTGAAAATGCAGAGAAAGCCGGTGCAGATGCCTTACTTCTCGTAACCCCTTATTATAATAAATGTTCCCAAAAAGGGCTGGTCATGCATTATGCTGCATGTGCCAAGGTTACAGGCCTTCCCTTTATCCTCTACAATATTCCGTCGAGGACAGGTGTGAACATTCAGCCTTCTACATATGAAGAGCTGCTTCAGATTCCAAATGTACGTGCGGTCAAAGAAGCAAGCGGAAATTTCTCACAGCTTGCCAAAATTGTTTCCCGTTATGGAGATCGGCTGGATATTTATTGCGGAAATGATGACCAGGCAGTATCAGCGCTGGCACTTGGTTCAAAAGGAATTATTTCTGTACTTTCCAATATTTGTCCGGAAGCAGTAAGTGAACTTTGTGCTTCCTATTTTTCCGGAAATGTACACCACAGTGAAGAGCTTCAATTAAAATATGAAGCGCTGATCGAAGCTTTGTTTTCCGACATCAACCCGATTCCAGTAAAAACAGCAATGGAAATGATGGGCTTTGAAACCGGGCCTTGCAGACTCCCGTTATGTCCGATGGAGCCGTCAAAGGCAGAAGAATTGAAAAATTGTCTAAAAGAATATCATTTAATATAAATTCCATGTAAATAAACAGGAGGATTTTAATAATGAAAAAAGAACTGATTATTTTTCAAGATACACACCCTAAGAACCAAACAGAGATAAAGAAAAGTATTGAACATTTCTGTAGGGAACACAGTTTGGAATACCGTTTTCTTCCGCGAAAGGGAGCTGTCTGCTTCTATATGGACGGGGAATTCTACAAAACGAAAATAGAAAAAGAGACATTGGACGGCCCTGCGTACTGGATGATCCGCTGTCAGTGCCAGTCCAAAGCTGCAAAAGCATAAATACAGATTCTTAATATTACCGGCAATCTTCGCGTCCGCAGAAGTTTCCTTCTCGTCTTATCTATACTTCTGATGGGGGTTGCCGGTTTTTTTGTACATTTTTTTATATACTTCAAACACCAATCCTATTTTGTGGTTTGTTGTGGTTTTTATTTCTTTCACATGTGGTTTTATACCAGTTTCTTGAAATCTTATATTGCTATTCCCCTGTGATTATTGTATAATACCCATATAAATATCGTTTGTAAGGAGAACAAGCCAAAATGAAGCGTTCGAAACGAATCGAAGCATTGGACAGGCGTCCGGTAAATCTGGACGGTTATATCAATGAGTGGCCGGAAATGGGCTTTGTTGCTATGAAAAGCCCCTACGATCCACACCCTTCCGTCAAAGTCGAAAATGGAAAAATTATAGAACTGGACGGAAAGAAAAGACAAGATTTTGACTTTATTGACCAATTTATTGCTGACTACGCGATCCATATAGAACGCGCTGAAGCTTCCATGTCTGTCTCTTCTCTGGATATTGCCAGAATGATTGTAGACATTCATGTTTCACGCAGAGAAATCCTGGATTTAATTTCCGGTATCACTCCCGCGAAAATGGCGGAAGTAATGAATCACTTAAATGTCGTGGAGCTGATGATGGGCATGCAGAAAATCCGCGCGCGAAGAACGCCGGGGAATCAGGCTCATATCACCAATCTGAAAGATGATCCGGTACAGATAGCTGCAGACGCCGCAGAAGGCGCTTTAAGAGGCTTTGCCGAAGAAGAAACGACAATGGGTGTAGCACGTTACGCTCCACTAAGCGCAATGGCGCTTTTGATTGGTTCTCAGGCAGGGCGTCCCGGCGTGCTTACCCAGTGTTCTGCCGAAGAAGCGACTGAGCTGGAATTGGGAATACGCGGACTGACTACCTATGCGGAGACTTTGTCTGTATATGGTACAGAAAAGGTCTTTATCGACGGAGATGACACGCCTTATTCTAAGGCTTTCCTAAACTCCGCCTACGCTTCCAGAGGGTTAAAGGTTCGTTTCACCTCCGGCTCCGGTTCAGAGGTACTGATGGGAAGCAGTGAGAAAAAATCTATGTTGTATTTAGAATGCCGGTGTCTGTATGCCACAAAGGGCGCCGGAAGCCAGGGGATTCAAAACGGCAGTGTAAGCTGTATAGGAGTCACCGGCTCTGTTCCTTCGGGAATCCGAGAAGTGCTGGCCGAAAACCTTGTAGCGGCTCTGCTTGGGCTGGAATGCGCTTCCTCTAACGATCAGAGCTTTTCCAATTCTGATATGAGAAGAACCGCGCGTACTATGCTGCAGTTTTTACCGGGCACGGATTTTATCTTCTCCGGTTATGCCGCAGAACCAAATTATGACAATATGTTTGCCGGCTCTAACTTTGATGCCGAAGACTTTGATGACTATAACGTATTACAGAGAGACATGCAGGTAGACGGAGGCCTTCGCCCTGTTACAGAAGAAGAGGTCATCCGCGTAAGAAACCGCGCTGCCAGCGCGGTGCAGGCAGTTTTCCGTAATCTTGGGCTTTCTCCTGTCACAGACGAGCAGGTGGAGGCGGCAACCTATGCACATGGAAGCAAGGATACGCCTTCCCGCGACGTCACCGCAGATTTGATGGCTGCGGAGGATGTCTTAAAAAGAGGGATTACCGGTATCGACGTCGTCCGCGCTCTTGCAGAATCCGGCTTTGAGGATATTGCCTCCAGCGTTCTTAATATGCTGAAACAGCGTGTGGCAGGCGATTATATGCAGACAGCCGCAATATTAGATAAAGATTTCCATGTTCTTTCGGGAATCAACACACCGAACGACTATATGGGGCCGGGCACAGGGTATCGTGTAGAGGGTGAACGCTGGGAGGAAATCAAAAAAATTCCTCACATTATCAACCCGAAAGATATATAGGAGGTTGAGAAATCATGCAGATCAATGAAGATTTAATCAAACAGATTACAAACGCCGTCCTGACACAGATGGGGCAAGCCGCTTCTTCTGCCAGTTCTCCTTCTGCTTCAGATACTTCTTTATCAGAACAGCTTCCTTCTCTGGCCGGAAAAGAACGCATCAATGAAGAAAAAACTTCTTACCGCGATTATCCCCGCGCCCGCAAAGGCACTGACCCAAAGGAAGTCGTGATCGGCGTCGGGGCCGCTTTTCAGAAGGAAATTACGAAAACTATCAGTGGAATTCCTCTGAATGACGTCCTTCGAAATGTAAAAGCAGGGATTGAAGAAGAAGGTATGAACCCAAGAGTGGTTAAGATACTGGATACCTCTGATGTGTGCTTCATGGCGCTGGAGGCGGCAAAACTTTCTGGTTCCGGTATAGGCGTCGGTATCCAGTCAAAAGGGACAACGGTTATCCATCAAAGAGATTTGTATCCTCTCTCCAATCTGGAGCTATTTCCGCAGGCTCCTCTTATGTCACTGGAAACCTACCGTCAGATCGGGAAAAACGCGGCAAAATACGTCAAAGGAGAGCAGGTCATACCTATCCCCTGTACCAATGACCCCATGTCTCGTCCAAAGTACCAGGTAAAGGCGGCAATCATGCATATCGCAGAGACAGAACAGTTAGATCCCGAAGTAGGAATCATTGAATGGGAGGGAAAATAGATGCAGTACCCTTTAGGTGAACACGAAAAAGAGCGTATCTCTTCTAAGACAGGTAAAAAACTAACCGACATCACATTGGATGAGGTTATGAAAAATCATATCTCACCGGATGACATTAAAATATCCAAAGAAATACTTCGCGCACAAGGGCAGGTGGCAAAGGAAAACGGGAACGCTCCTATGGAAAAAAATTTTGAGCGTGCCGCAGAACTGGTGGATGTTCCAGATGACGTTATTTTAAAAATGTATGATAAGCTGCGTCCTAACCGTTCCACGAAACTAGAGTTAGTAATGATGGCGCAGGAGTTATTGGAAAAATACAATGCCAGAAACTGTGCAAGGCTTGTCATGGAAGCCGCCGAAGTGTACGAAAAGAGAGGGATTTTGCTTTGAGATTAATCGCCGGAGTTGATATTGGAAATTCCACAACAGAAGTCTGCGTGGGAGAAGTTTCGGAAAATGGAACCCTTACCTTTCGCGCTAGTTCTTCATGCCCTACAACCGGAACGAAGGGTACTGTCGAAAATGTACATGGCATAAAAACTGCTCTTAACCAGGCAATGGAAAAGATCGGAAAAGCTCCGGACAGTCTGCACTGCGTCCGGTTAAACGAAGCTGCTCCTGTTATTGGGGATACCGCGATGGAAACACTCACAGAAACGATTATAACCGACTCTTCTATGATCGGACACAATCCTTCTACCCCTGCCGGAGCAGGACAGGCAGTAGGTGAAATTCTGGTATATGATAATCTTATGCGGGCGGTAAAGGATACTCCTTATATCGTCGCTGTATCCCGCGAGCATCCCTATGAGGAAATTGCTGCTCAGATCAATCTTCTCGCAGAGCGCCTCCAAATCACAGGACTGATTTTGCAGGCAGACGAGGCGGTTCTTGTATATAACCGTCTGCATAAAAAGCTGCCCATCATTGATGAGGTTCTGCATATCGACAGGCTGCCGGACGGAGTTTTGGCGGCAATCGAGGTTGCGCTCCCCGGACAGACGATCCATATGCTTTCCAACCCGTATGGAATCGCCACATTGTTACAGTTAAATGCAGAAGAGACCCATACCGTCACACCGATCGCCAAAAGCCTGATCGGGAAACGCAGCGCGGTTGTCTTAAAGACTCCCGGCGGAAATGTGCACGAAAATGTTCTTCCTGCCGGTGAAATTTATTTAAACGGTAAAGAAACAATTTCTATTAATTTGGATGAGGGTGCAGAAAAAATTATGAAAGCTGTATCCGCTGCCGGAGACATATATGACATCAGCGGACAGGCCGACACCAATGTCGGAAATATGTTTACCCGCATCAAACAGGGAATGCATCAGCTTGATCCCGGCTCTTCGTCCGATATACGCATTACAGACATCCTTGCTGTAGATACGCTGGCACCTGTTCTCATTTCCGGCGCTCTCGCCGGGGAGACCTGTCTGGAAAAAGCAGTCGGGATTGCCGCCATGGTAAAGACCCAGAAGCTTCCCATGCAGGAAATTGCAGCGCGTCTGAAAACGGAACTGGGTACAGACGTCACTGTCGCCGGAGTAGAGGCTGTCATGGCAAGTCTCGGCGCTTTGACTACACCGGGTACGAAGCTGCCTCTCGCTATTTTAGATATGGGCGGGGGGTCGACAGATGCCGCTGTTATTTCCGAAAATGGACAGGTGACAATGACGCACCAGGCAGGCGCCGGAGAGCTAGTCTCTATGCTCATAGAAACAGAACTGGGACTTGGGGACCGCCGTATCGCAGAGCAGATAAAGAAATACCCTCTTGCAAAGGTAGAAAGCCTGTTCCATATGCGGATGGAAAATGGACAGATGACCTTTGTAGAGGATTCTATCGATCCTCGCTTTTTTGGCAGGGTCATTCTTCTGACAGAAAACGGATATGTACGTATAGAGCAAGATATACCCATGGAAAAAATTGTACAGGTACGGCGAGATGCAAAACGGAAGGTCTTCACCGCAAACGCCTTCCGCGCACTGAAAAAAGTAGCTCCATGCCACGATCTAAAAAATATTTCCAATGTCGTACTGGTAGGCGGTTCTGCGCAGGATTTCGAGATACCGGAAATGTTGATGGAAGCATTTGCCGAATACCGTATTGTATGCGGACGCGGAAATATACGCGGTACAGAAGGGCCACGCAACGCGGTTGCGACCGGACTTGTTCTCTCCTATATCGGCAAATAGATATAATCTTTCCAGAAGAGGTTACGAAAATGATAATTAAAAAACCTTCTGTTTTTATTTACACACATGATGCCAGTCCTCAGGTGCTTCGTAATGTATGCGCTGGAATCGAGGAAGAAGGCGTATTCTATGAGATAACAGAATTTCCTGATGCATGTATGGAAAAACTCGCCTATAAAGCGGCAAGAGATTCTATGCTCGGATCGGGAATCGGCATCTTCGGCACTGCCGTATGTTTCAAAATGCAGGGGCTTGAAAAAGGAAAAAACATAGAGAGCCATCTTCATCCAACAGCAGAAGAAGCTCGGAAAACAGGCTCTAACAGTGCACGTGCAGTCAAAAAGCTGCCGTTTCGTTAAAATTCATAAAAATTCCGAAGCAAATTAGGATATGTATACTGTCCATTGATAGGAAGGAGAAATTTGTAGATGAAGATATATACAAAACAGGGTGACAGCGGAAAAACCTCTCTGATGAACGGAACCACCGTTTCCAAGTCTGACGATCGCATAGAGCTGCTCGGCACGATTGATGAACTGAACAGCCACTTAGGACTCGCGAAGGTGCTCTGTGATGAACCTCTGCACAGCCAGATTTCACAAATTCAAAAAACCTTGATGCAGATTATGGCAAAAATCGCCGAGCCACGTAATCTGAACTACAATTTAAACGCACAGGAAACGTCTGACCTGGAAGCAGAGATAGACCGTATGGATGCTTCTTTCCCGCGTGCGAAAGAATTCGTCCTGTACGGAGGCTGTGAACAGTCTGCCCGCCTGGATGTAGCGCGCGCTGTCGCTCGTAGAGCAGAAAGACGCTTTCGTAAGGTAGAACAAAACTATGGCTGCGATCCAAAAGCAATGCAGTATATAAACCGCCTATCTGATTTCCTGTACATTGCGGCACGCTTCATAGACTATCAGGCGTCACATACAAAGGAAGAAGCAATCCGTCAGAATATCGCACAGAATATTTTAAAAAGCAACTAGTAGTCTGCGCTTTCTGAATAATTTTTTTTGGGGGGAGAAATCCATACTCTCCTGTAATCTAATTGCACTTTTGAGTGTGAATGTCATTAAGGCTGGTGTTTCTCAACGATACATTATATCGAAAATCGCATGATTTTAGATGACAAGCAGACAAAAGTCTGTGCACTAAAAATTAAAGAAATCCGCGAACGGATTTCCTCTACATCTTTACTTTATATTATATGTTTTTGTAATTACAGGTCAATTACATAAAGACAAATATCTTCATATTCCCCATTTTTCCTGCGAAATCCCCCTCGTATTGTACCAAGCTGCCGGAATCCTATTCTCTCATATAAATGTCTGGCAGAAACATTCGATACCACCACCGCATTAAACTGAAGAATACGAAACCCATATTCTTTCCCTTTTTTCAAAGAGTCTCTAACTAATTTCTCTCCGATATGAAGCCCCCTGTATTTCTTGGAAATGGCATAGCTTGCATTGCATATATGTCCGCACCTTCCTGTGTTATTAGGGTGTAGTATATATAATCCTAAAATTTGTTTTTCTTCCCTATCCTGCGCAACACCGCAATATGTCTGGCTTCCAAAAAAGCTTTTTCCTGTCTCCGTATCCAGACATTCTTCCTGCGGAAACGCGTTTCCTTCTTTTACAACCTCATTCCATATTGCTAACATCTGTTCCATATCTTCTATTCTGTAATTTCTAATGAAAATCTCTCTGTTCATTCACTGCTTCTTCCTTCTGTCATTTTCCTTCTTTCATCTTACAGGCTAATTAACAATTTTCAAGATAATAAAAATCCATGTTTTACCGGATCTCTTTCGTCTATCATAAATTGACTGTTCCCCATTATAAACGCTCTTCCTGTAATTTCTGGAATAACTGCTTTAAACTCTCCGATTTTTGTTTCTTCTACTATTCTGCCGGTGAATTTTGTCTGAATCACACTTTCATAGACAAATTTTTCTCCCGCCTTTATTTCATCTGCAGCCCACATTGCCGCTAATTTCGCACAGGTTCCGGTTCCACATGGAGAACGGTCGATCTGATTATCAAAAATAGTGATATTCTGCATATCTGCAGTTTCTGATTTTGCAGCTCCATAGATTTCACATAAATCAATTGTATTAATATGTTCCAATATAGGATGACATACTTTTACTTTTGTATTTACATCATTTAAAATCTGCATTCCTATTTTCATCAGCCTTGTAGCGTTATCCGGACAAATATCAATGCCAAACTGATTTCCATTCGCAATTACGAAAAAACTTCCTCCGAATGCAATATCAACTATAATTTCCCCAAACTCCTCTGACTCTACCAGTAAATTTTTTTCATACAAAAATGCAGGAACATTTTGAAAGGACACCTGTTCAACGTATCCATCCTTTACTTTTGCACGAACCGTTACGAGTCCTGCTGGAGTCTCTATTTTTAAAATAGTCTCCGGTTCCCTTACTTTCACCATTTTATTTTCAATTAGTATCGTACTAACTGCTATCGTGCCGTGTCCGCACATATTATGGTAACCCTTGCCATGCATAAAAATAGCGCCCACGTCTGCCTCCGGCACTGTTGGTTCAGTCAACACAGCGCCGAACATATCTTTATGCCCTCTGGGTTCTAAAATTAACGCTCTTCTCAGATAATCATAATTCTTTTTTAGATATTCCCTTTTTTCCTGTATTGTGTTTCCAAAAAGGTACGGCATCCCTCCTACAATACAACGGAGAGGTTCCCCCATAGTATGTGCCTCAATTGTGTATATACGATGACCTATGCTCAAAATATTCCCCTTTCTCCGGCGCCTTATCGAGGATTGTTTTTCCCTTGCTTATTCAGATATACCCGCCAGTAAATTAATTACATTTGCCAGTGCATGATGATTATTACTTTGTACTATAAAATCTACTTTATCCTTTATTTCTTTCAGCGCATTTTCTACTGTAAAACTAATATCCGCTTTCTGAAGCATTTCAAAATCATTGTTATGATCTCCAATGCAGCATATCGTCTTTCCCTGTAAAGCGAATATGTCCATATATCTCTTTACGGCATTTCCTTTTGAAACACACTGCATGACAATATCTATTGTAAAATTTCCTGTCAGAAGCCATCTGCACCCCTGCGGAATATTCTGCTCTAAATATTGTATAAGTTCTATCTCGTCAACCAAATCGTAAATAAGTTCTATTTTTATCCATTCTTCCGGGATCTCCTCCACTCCCTCTATAATCTGGTAAGTAAGATCTTCTTTCATCATACTCTTTTCATATACAGGGGTAGGATGACAACAATATGAATTTTGCTCTGCCATAAACTGAACACCCAAGCGCGGAAATGCGCTAATTATATCAGATAAAAACCTAATCGTATTTTCTGTATATTTCTCTTTCCATACTGCACAGCGTCTGCCATAGTCATAAATACAGCCCCCATTATATAAAATGACCGGCATATCTATATCCAGTTGATGAATATACTTTTTTACACTTCTTGCAGAACGGCCTGTCGCAATAGTAAACAGGCCGCCCTTCTTTTTAAATTGCTGGATAGCTCTTAGATTTTCCTCCGAAATCTGTTTATTATCATTTAATAGTGTGTCATCCATATCTGAAAACAAAATTATATTCCTGAAATCCATTTCTCCCTCCGGACTATACTGCCAATATACCAAATCTTGCACAGATTATAGAAGCAATAATAATAGCTATTAACAGCCAGGTTGTTTTAATATTTTTGCCTAACAGCCAATATATAAGAAAAGTGGCACACGCAGGCAATAGACATGGCATAATCGTGTCTAAAATTGCTTGTAATTCTGTCACAGCCTCACCGGATCCAAAGGTAATTCCGGTTTTCATTGTTACCATTGTAGCAATCATTGAACCTACCGTCATCAGCCCCAGGATACCTGTCATATCCATGATCTTACTCATCAAACCCAACTTCTGTACTTTTTCAATCAAGCCTGTACCCAACTCATATCCTTTCATCATTCCAAAATACCTAAGAATTAATGCAGGAATATTATAAAGTATAAGAAATATAACAGCTCCCAGTGGACTTCCATTCATAGCCAGAGAAATACCTATTCCCGCTGTAATAATCCTCCACGTATTTAAAAACAGAGAGTCTCCTATTCCCGATAACGGTCCCATAAGACTGGCCTTCACATTATTGATGGATGCTACATCAAATTCTGGATCTTCGGCATTCTTTTCTTCCATAGCTGTTACAATTCCCAAAACCAGGGTAGCAAAATACGGCGTAATATTAAAAAATTCCATATGACGTTTCAGAGCTTCTGCACGCTCCTCTTTCGTTTTATATAATTTTTCTATAATCGGTCCTAATGCATATGCAACTCCAGAGTGCATCTGTCTTACATAATTCCATGAAATTTCAAATGGTATAGATCTCCAAAATACTTTCATCAAATCCTTTTTTGTAATCTTTTGATTTTCCATAACCTGCTCTTTAGAAGTCCTCATCTTCCTCTACCTCCATTTTTCCTTCTCCTGTATCCATTAATGGACGCTTTTCTTCTCCAAATGCCATTAAAAGAAGGATGCCTACTGCAAGAATTGCTACACCAAGTACTGGCATACCTAGATATGCTGTCAGTACAAAACCAATAATTAAAAATGCAATAATCCTTTTATTTACAATCATACGAAGCAGAATTGCAAATCCTAACGCCGGAAGAATACCTGCCGCAATTGTAAGCCCATCTTGTACGAACTGTGGAATTGCATTGAGAATACTTTCCATTACATTACTACCAAAATAAAATGCTACTGCAACCAACACTGCCAACGGCAGATACATTCCAAAAGTTCCTCCAAACCAGTGCATCCGTGCGACACCTTTTATATCCCCCTGTTCCGCGTATTTATCAGCTCTGTTCATAAATAACGGAACAACCAATATAAACAATACATTTCTAAGCAACATTACCAACATAGCAATTGGAAGTCCCAACGCCACTGCCATTCCAGCATCCTGGTTTCCAATAATAGCAAATGCTGTTCCCAAGATTCCGCCGGATACAACTTCCGGTGGCAGCGCAGCCCCGATTCCTACTGCTCCCATCATCGCCAATTCTACCGTTGCGCCTATTACACACCCTGCCTCTAAATCTCCTAAAACAAGTCCTACCAGAGGACCTGTAACAAGCGGTCTTGTCAGTAAGGATTTGCCTGTAAAATAATCACTATATCCGACACATGCTATAAGAAAAATCAAAAATACTTTCAACATATCTTTTGCTCCCGTTCTACTTTTATAATACTGCAGTTACATTTATTTTCTTGTCATTCGGCGCCTGACGAATTTCTACTTCTATCCCTGCCTCTATCATCTTTCTTATTAATTCTTCCTCTTCCGGAAGGACATTAACTGATTTGCAAATATTTCGTGTCCCCTCTTTCGCCCGTACCAAACCCAAATTTACTTTATCCACTGCTGACACTTCACTGGAGATTCGTTCCGCGTCTGCAATAGATTCTACTATAATAAATAACTTATATTTATCTGTTACTCCACTATTTAAAGCTTGTATAGAATCTTCTATACTTTTCATAACCAGCTTCGTACCGGAGGGCTTCGCCAATTTCATTGCTGTTTTTTTCAGGTTGTCTTGTACTACACTGTCATTTGCTATCAGAATACAGTCTGCTCCTATCGCCGGTATCCACGAAGCGGCTGTCTGCCCATGCAACAGGCGCTCGTCTACTCTTGTTATTAGTACCATATCCAATCCTCCTTAAAAATCTTCATCTTCTGTTTCTTCGCACATTCTGGCATTACAGAAACATATTGATTCCTTTGCTTCTTCTATACATTCCTGAATCATTTTTTCTGTAGGGCATTCTTCATCCTTTCTGCATATCAGATTCATCACAAGAGACAATGTCAGTCCGGAAATCAGAAATATATTTTTTCTTCCTGCAATGTTCTCAACAAATTCATTATTTACACTTCCCCCTAACACGTCAGTTATTATAATCAATTCCGCCTCTTCTGAAAGATTATCCATATATTTTTTAATTTCCTGTTTAATATCATAATCTTCCTGAAGATACGCGCACATTACCTCAACAGACTCTTGTTCTCCCATGATTAATTCCAACGCGCTTTTTACTCCTTCGGCCAGATATGCATGTGATGCAAATAAAAATTTTCTCATAACCGTTCCTTTCATCTGAGTTTTTACTCTTTACTCCCACACTGTTCCCGCACCGTTTTCTATCGCTTTCTCATATATATGTTTTGCGGTAATTAGATCCTGTGCAGCGAGACCGACCGTCTCAAACACAATTATCTCATCATCATTCTGTCTTCCCGGTAATTCCCCTAATATTACCTCTCCTAAATTTCCTGTGAAATCTTGTTCTGAAATTAATTTTTGTTTAAGAGGAATAAGAATATCCCCTGATTCCTGCAAAACCGCATCCATAGAATCGAAATAAATTTTTGAAGCTCTCTGTAAAATGACGGGATCCATTTCCTGCATATGCGGCTGATATGCACCTACACAGCTAACTGTCGCTCCTTTTTTAATTTTCTTTCCATCAAATACAGGTTTATGTGAAGAAGTAACTGTAACTAAAAGATCCGCATTTTCAACTACCTCATCGGAAGAAACAACCGCGCGGATTTCTGTACCATACGCCACTGCTTCTTTCTTTATCTGCGCAACAAACTGTTCTGTACGCTTTTGATTTACGTCATATACTTTTACTATTTCCAATTTTCGTACTGACAGCATTGCTTCCAACTGTGAAGCCGCCTGCCCGCCTGTTCCTATCAAAGCGCCAATTTTACATTCCCTTCTGGCAAGCATATCAAATGCCAGTCCTGTAGCGGCTCCCGTTCTCATTCGAGTCACATGTGTCCCGTCCAATACAGACGTAACGATTCCCGTCTTACCATCTATCAACAGAAGCGTTCCAACAGAAGTCGGAAGATTATTTTCGACATTACGGGGAAAAATATTTACAACTTTTAATGCTGCCGTTTCTTCTTTTTTTGCATATGCAGGCATAAATAAAAAACAGCCTTCTTCTGCCGCCTGTATATTTGTCCTAAGAGGAAGTTCGCATTCTTCCAGCGCTATAACCTTAAATGCCTGACGGGCCGCTTCTATTGCATCCTGCATTGTAAATATACTTTTAATATCCTGTTTAGATAAAAGTAGCATACATTCACCTCTTTTCTTTTTAGTTTAAATCCCACGGCTGCATAGCGCCGCCTTCTTCCGCCGGGCGGCACATCTGCGCATAAATATTTAAGCAACCCTTCTTCTCTTTTAATGGCAGCACTTTCCATTCAGCTCTTCTTCTGCTTAATTCTTCTTCCGATACTAAAAGTGAAATTCTTCCTCCTGGAATATCAATTTCTATCTCGTCGTCCTCTTCTACTAAGGCAATATTCCCACCTTCATATGCTTCCGGTGAAACATGTCCGATAATAGCTCCATAGTTAAATCCTGAAAATCTTGCATCTGTAATCAAGCCTACGCTTTTATGAAGCCCCAGTCCTATCAGCGCATCTATACTTAGCATCAACTCTTTCATACCCGGAGCCCCTTTACATCCTTCATATCGTATTACTAATATGTCTCCGGGTTTTATATCGCCTTTCCATATCGCATCAAAAGCCGCGCGATCCCCATCGAATACTTTTGCTTTACCTTTCATATATTTCACTTCTTCATATACAGCTGTTGGTCTGACAATTGCTCCCTTATCCGCCAGATTTCCTTTTAAAATTTTAAGCCCCGGCTCTTTAAATACCGGTCTTTCTAAAGAATGAATCACTTCATTTTCATTTGCCGTTACATTTACCAAAATTTCTTTCCAAGTAGTTCCAAAGATACAGGGAACCTCCTGATAAATCTGATTTTCCAGCATTTTCATTACATTTAATACTCCGCCGGCATAATGAAAGTCCACAACTGTAAATGTTCCATTTGGAATCACTGCATTAATGCATGGAATTTTTTCTGCATATTTCTCAAAATCTTCTAACGTAAGTGTAATTCCCAACTCATATGCATATGCCAAAAGATGAAGTACTGCATTTGTAGATCCTGCCACTGCCATATCAAACATAACAGCATTCAACAGCACCTCTTTTGTAATAAGTGTAGAAGGTTTTCGCTTTTCTTTCGCCAGTTTAACTGCATATCTTCCTGCTTCTCTGGCTTTTCTGAGTTTTAGATTATCTGATGCCGGAATTGTGGATGTCCCCGGAATTACTAAATTAAGCACTTCCCCAAGCATCTGCATTGTATTGGCCGTTCCCATAGAAGGACATGCCCCAAAAGAAGGACACACACTATCTTCCATCTCCTTTAATTCCATATTAGATATTCCGGAAAATCGTGCAGAATCCAAATCTGCCTCTACAATTACTTTGCCGCAATACTGTCCCGGCTGCATTGAGCCCCCAGTTATAATCAAAGATGGAATATCCAGTCTCATAGCGGCCAGATAACAGCCCGCTATAATATTATCGCAAGTTGCCGTCATAGCTAAACCATCAAAATTGTGTACTCTGCTTACAAATTCTATCGCCATCGCCACAATATCTCTGCCAACCTGCTCATACTTCAACTCTTCAGCGCCATTCGCAATATTTCCGCACGTAGCGGGAATACCAAATTCTACCGGCACTCCCCCCGCTTCCCAAATCCCCTCTTTTACTGCTTCTGTAAGCTGCCGCAAATGTGCCGAACCCGGAGAACCAGACATATAAGAATTAGGAACGCCTATATGCGGTTTATTACGAATATCATCATCTGAATACCCTGCCGCCTTCATCATTACTCTTCTGTGCGCCGCCTGCGCCCCATTCCAAAATTCGTTTTTCATATGCTCCCTCCTCTCCGCTACCTTCCATTCTGAATTAATATTCTACCTTCCACATATAACGTCTCGTCATATAGTCTACTCCTGTCGCTTTCGACAGTGTTTTCATATATACATTATTTAAAACAGGAGCAAACAACATATGATTAAAATACTCACTTACGGAATCTTTAAACCTGTTAATGCCTAATTCCTTCGCATCCAGAATATATACGTTTTCTCCGCCATATTCTTTTAAAAATTTAACTGCTCTTTCATCTGCCTTTCGTGTTCTTCCCTCTGCCACCAGCAAAAAGATAGATTCATTTTTATCTACTACTTCAAACGGCCCATGGAAAAATTCGCAGCAGTTCACCGTTGGGGACTGAATTTGCAGCATTTCCATAAGATTACAGATAGAAAATGTATATCCTGCCGCATATGCAGGGCCGCTTGCCATTACAGAAATAAGTTTTTTATCTCTATTTTTATTTGCCCATTGTTCGGCCAGTGGAGCACAGTAAATTTTTGCTTCATTATATATATCATCTAAAATTTCAAATGCCTTCATTGCATCTTGATAGTTTTCATATCCTTCTACAATATCTACTATATTCATTGCAATTTTTAATCCGAACGCCGAATTGGTTTTGCTCTGATCTGATTCATCAAACATAATACTGTCATAACGGATATTATAATGACATGTCTCTGTCAGCAAAGATTCCTCTACATAGAGTCCGATTGTAACTGCTCCCAATTCTTTCGCCACCTGTGCCGCAACACATGTTTCCGGTGTTCCCCTCATAGATGTAATAATTGCTATTGTGTTTTCTCCTATAAATTTAGGAGGAGCGTAAACAAATTCATTACTTGTAAACATCTGGGAACGTATTGTTTTTGCTTCTCGATCCATAAAATATTGCGCCGGGTAGTTTCCACCATTTGAACCACCCGCAGCTAACCACACTACGTTTTTAACCCCGCCAACTTCTTCTTTTTCCTTTACGATTCTTTCAATAATTTCTCTGATTTCCATAATAGTTTCTCCTAATTTCTCCTTAATTTTTTAATATTCATCTAATAGATATAAATCTTATTTTAATTATTACTCATGCGCTAATACCTATTTTATCGGGCCCTTTTAACTTGTATTAATACGTCTTAATCTAAGTATATGTTATAAAACACTTTATGTCAATATCTTTTCATAAACATTCCCTCTCTTTTTCAGTCGCCCCCACCCGTAAAACGGGCAATGTCGTCAACTTAAGAGTATTTGCTTCAAAAAAACAGCATGATACCAAGCAATTAAGTTTATTGTTGCAAATAATCGCACCACAAATAGGACTGTTGATTTTTAAACAGTCCCATATCCTTCTGGTCGTGGTCTTATTTAAATGCAGCTTTTCATATGGCTGTAATATCTCCGGCGTGTATGTTTTCGGTATCTGCCGAACTTTCTGTCAGGGCGGATAATCGAACGTATTTTGGAAGATTCTTCCACTATCCGGCATATCATCTCATTGCATAGGGGCAGGGACGACCGCAAAAGACGTATGATACAGCCTTTTATCCGGTTTAATATATAACTGCGGTTAGACTGGTAATCACGCCTGTTGCCAGCAGACATAATGAGCTTTGAATCCGCCTCCAATTTTATGACTGCAGCCAGATTAGATAAATACATCGCTGCAAAGAACTCCTGCCGGATACTGACAGGTTTAACGCTGTTAAAGGCTTCTACTTCAAGCCGGTTCTTAAGCTCCCTGTATTTACTTTCAACTCCCCAGCGCAGCCGGTATAAACCCGGAAAATTCTCCACAGCCATCTGTTCAGGCATCAGATTTGTTACCAGATATTCGGCACTGCCGTCTTCCAGTAAAAAGTGAATGCTCCTTAAAGTAAGGGATTCTTTATTACGGGAAACAGGATATGTAAACAAAGCGTCTTTCTGTTCTGCTATGGCTTTCTTAAATGTTTTTGGCACACGCATGACAAACAGGATTCCTTTGGAGTTTAGATAGCGGAACATATCCTCGGAAGGGTAGCCCCTGTCAAAAAGTATGACGCTGTTTGGAAAACCGGGCAGAAAATCCATGTGGGATTTGGCCGATTCCCGTTCGTTGTAACGATAAGGATGAAGAGAAACGTCAACCAGAATATCATTCAACACATCATAAAGAACAGATGCGGAAGCAAGGGGTGACACTATTCCTGTCTTGTTCGGGTTGCCTCCAAACACCTCATAATTCTCTTTTGATTCTGGAATCTGTATCGTGCTTCCGTCAACAGCGTAAATATGGAAGTTATTCCATGTACATAAATCTACTGTCCGTAAATAGAACTGCTGCACAGAAAGACGGAATAATTCAAGGAATGCTTTATGAGAAATGCCCTGTCTTGCCTTTGAAACCGCCTGTTTTGATACAAATGGAGGAACCTCAGATGGGAACATATCTAAAAATCGGGAATAGTTTATCTGAATGGATTTATGTACCGACTGGAGCACAAAGTAAATCAGGTTGGAGAAAGGAAGTTTTCCTGAACGTGTAAAAGCATTACCGATACGATGCCTTGCCAGAAAATCTACTGATGTGATAAGCTCATTAGAAGATTGTAAGATGGACGTTAAAAGTTTTGTATTCATAAAAACACCTCGCATTGAAAATGTAATCAATGCGAGGCAACATTTTTTGAACGTTTTGTCAAGTGTTTTTACGCATTTTTTCGATATCTCTTAAGTTGACGACATTGCCCGCATAGCGGGTGGATTATATTTCGCACGTTTCCGTTTCTCTGTTGAGAAACTCCAACGTACTCAACTGGGTCTATCCGACCCCTATAAAAAAGGATGCTAATAATAGCATCCCTTCACACATATACATTCTAAAACTTTCTTTTACACATACCATTTAAAAAAACGGTCATTATCTCCTCGTACAATTTCTTTTACCGTGTGTACAGGTTCCCCACTCATATCAAACACACACATCTCACTCTCTATGACCGGCATACCTGTTGGCACATCCAAATATTCTGCTATATGCTCTGAAGCAAAAGTTATTTTTATACTTCTTCGCCCTTTATTTGTCGGAAATACTTTATATTTGTTCTGTATGATCTCATATAAAGACTGACTTAAATCTTCCGACTGTAATTCTGAAAATTCAGAAGAAAAATGACACTCTTCTAAAATGAGTGGAATTCCATTAATAATTCTCACTCTTTTTATCGCCATAATTTCGCCATTTTCATCCAATCCAAAAAACTCTTTATCAAGATTACTTTTAACCTTCTCAATCCCTGCCTTTATCACAAAAGAACTTATACTGGCTCCCTGCATAATTACATCTTCACTCAGACTTGTTACTCCTACAGGTAGCCTTAGCATATCCGAATGTGCCACAAAACTTCCTTTTCCTTGCACCTTAATAATATAACCTTCTGATTCAAGCTCTGCCATTGCATTACGTATTGTAACCCGGCTTATATTATACTTCTTCTGCATTTCAGATTCAGACGGCAGTTTATCTCCAGGTTTTAATATTCCTGTTCGGATTTCTTTCTTTATTTTACTTTTAATTTGTAAATATAGTGGAGTAGCTTCATTTTTTAAAATTATATTCATTCTATATTCCTTATAACATATTTATAAAAGACGTGTTAATACATCTTCTATATAATATATTATTTTATATCAAAATTCAAGCTTTTCATTCCAAATAGAGCTTTTATTTATTTCCCCATCCAAAACCGAAAAAGCCCATCCCCTTCCTGTTGCCAGTTATAGGGACAGTAACGGTACAAGTATAACAAAATATAAGTACCTTGTCATTCAAATTTACCATATGGATTTCTATTATTTAAGGAAAATCATACCAGTGTTCCACTGTTTACAACAGGCTGTGCGTCTTTATTCCCACACAGCACTACCAAAAGGTTGCTTACCATCGCTGCCTTTCTTTCTTCATCCAGATTGACAATCTCCTGCTCATTTAATTTTGCAAGCGCCATCTCCACCATTCCTACGGCGCCTTCTACAATTTTCTGCCGCGCGTCAATAATCGCTGCCGCCTGCTGCCTCTGTAACATTGCAGATGCAATTTCCGGCGCGTAAGCAAGATGTGTAATCCTTACCTCGATAATCCGGATTCCGGCATTTTCTACTTTTTCCTGCAATTCCTGACTCATAATTGCCGCAATCTCCTGGCTGCTTCCCCGCAGAGATTTCTCGTCTCCACCCTCGCTCGTATCATAAGGATACTTCCGCGCTGTGTTCCTTATAATCGCATCACACTGTATAGAAAGATAATTTTTATAATTCTCTACATTGACTACCGCCTTTGTAGGATTCGTTACCTTCCAGATAACTACCGCACCGATTTCCACCGGATTCCCCAGTTCATCATTTACCTTTTGTTTCTCATTATTCAGCGTCATTGTACGCAATGATACTTTTTTATTTGCCATGCTCACAGAGACAGAGCGTGATACTCCGTTTGCTGATACAACAGGAGCCGCCGGACGCACAGTAGGATTCAGCGCAGTACAAAATGGATTCACCCAGAAAAACCCCGCTTCTTTCAGCGTTCCATAATATTTTCCAAACAAAGCAAGCACATATGCCTCATTTGGATTTAATACCTTTAGGCCGCATAACCCGATAATAGAAACCAACATCAGTACGATTCCCAGCACAATCGCTGTTCCCAGTACTCCTCCATTCACTTTTTCATAGGAATAAAGAACAGGGCCTGCTACCATCAGGGCAATTCCTGCTAATATTCCCAAAATCCATAGAAACAACATTCCATATCCATTCTTCGCCTTCAACACCTTTTCATTTTCTATTTGATTTTTTTCTGTATTCATCCTATATTCTCCTTCGCTTTCTCAATAATCTCTTTTGGAAAATCTGCAAACTCCAGTAATTTAATTGCATTTTGGGAAGTGGACGGCCCTTCTTTTATCTTGTAGCTGAAATAAATATCCTCTTCTCCGATTTCTTCGCTGAAATGATAATTCTCATATTTTCCGGCAAGCAGCTCTGTCAGTTCTTTATCATGTGTTGCCACAAACGCGATACACTTTTTATCTGACAGATACTTTAAAATGGCGGTCGATGCCCGAATCCTTTCTCCTGTATTCGTTCCACGCAGTATCTCATCCACTACGCAGAGCGTTGTTCTCTCCTCTGACAAACTGTCCAGTATCCTCTTTAAATATTTTATCTCTCTGATAAAATAGCTCTCTCCGGCAGACAAGTCATCCTTGACCGACATGGAGGTAATCACCTGACACTTCGGTAGCTTCATGCTCCGCGCCGTACAGGTATGTATTGTCTGCGCCAAAATTGCAGATACTGCTACCGCTTTGATGAAGGTCGATTTTCCAGACGCATTAGAACCGGTTATGATACAATTCTTTTCCAGCTTCAATGAGTTTTCTACCGGATGTTCCAAAAGGGGATGATAAATCTCCTCCATCTCGATGGATTGTTTCTCCTGAAATTCCGGCTGGCAGTACCAGGGAATGCTTTGTCGGAAGGAAGCAATACTGATTGTCATATCCATCTCTCCAATCGAGCGATAGACCATCATGTAGTCTGCTGCATTTCTTTCCAGTCTTTTTATTACTTTATTGTAAGTAACAATCTGCCACATTGTCACACCCAGTATATAATCTAATACAATTCCAAAGATGTCTCCTGAAAAAGCGCTGTATTTCTGTGTCTGGAGCAAAGT
Organism: Mediterraneibacter flintii; assembly: GCF_055387595.1. Lineage (NCBI taxonomy): Bacteria > Bacillati > Bacillota > Clostridia > Lachnospirales > Lachnospiraceae > Mediterraneibacter > Mediterraneibacter flintii. The sequence goes on along the minus strand of NZ_AP031405.1, from coordinate 604,029 downwards.
AACACTGCGCGTCACTTTTTGTAAATTCTCAAGTCCCTCCTTTAACTCTGGATATAAGCAAGCTACTTCTTTTTTTCTGACAAGCTGATTTCCACATCTTAATATCCCTACTGCAGTTCCTATCATCTGAATCTCAATTTCATAACGCATCTTTAAAACTGCATACAATACCAGATTTATTCCGATTACGGTACACAATATAATTCCTGTCACTGTAACTGGAAATAATAAAAAAGCAGCCAGCACTGCGAAAAACAAAATTTGAAGTACTTGATAAATCCAGGCATTTTTCATCTGATATTCTTCCAGCGCATCCATGTAGGACGGTATAAAATAAGCGCCTTTACTTTTTCCAATCTTCATCAGCTCCTTCTCAATATCCCGACGGTTTTCTTCCTTTCTGGCCGCTTTAATCTTACGTTCGATCTGTTCGTATTCTTCCTCTGAAAGCGCGTCTCTGTGAAGCTGGTAATATAAAATTTCTTCCCCTGCGGACGTATCACACTGATTGAGCCGGCAGAAAACAGCATCCATAGACAAATCATTCCATGTAATCTCGTCCACTCCGGAGGCATCCGAAAATGTATCATAATAGTTTCTTATATTCTCGTCAAACTCTGTCTTAGAGGGAACAGTGCCAAATTTTTTCTCCATATAAGCCTTTTGTTTTTTCCGTATTTCTCTCTTTCCTGACAAAGAAACTGCCAAAGCAAATAACACGATTCCTGCCATGGTCAATATAGCGGCGGTCATTTCACTGCCTCCTTTTGTATTATCTTATTAATACAATAGTACGAAAGTCCAAAATTGTCAATATCCAAATTCTGTTCTCTAAATTTGTGTGTAACAATTCAACCATACAATGTGCGGGAGGCATAAAACATGCTTGCATGTTTTTGCGAACGTACATCTGTATGAGCTTAAGCGCCCAGCAACTAAAAAACAGAAGATTCTAAAAATCTCCTGTTCGTTTCTACATACATATAACTATAAATTTTCTTCAAAAAACTTTTTTAATTCTGCCAGTGTTTTATCGTTTTCGGCTGCCACACTGACAGTCTCCCCACACTTTATACCCAGCCCCATTATCGCAAACAGTTTTGAGGCATCTACTGTTTTTTCACCTTTTGTAAGTGTTACTCCCTCCCCGAGTTCTCTCACCTTTTTTACAAGAATTCCTGCCGGTCTTGCATGTAGTCCTAATTCATCTGTAATTGTATATAAAAATTCTGCCATTGTTTTCTCCTTTTTATTGATTATCTGTTATTCATTTTTCTTCCTCTGTTCGTGAATATTTTTTTCCATATAAGATAATCTATGTTTTATTCTTCCTGCCTGCAGTTTTCCAAAGATCCGTCTGCCAAGAGACGTGTTAGGATTTCCATTTTCATCTACTGTATTTTCCTGATAAACTACTTCAATCACATTGTCTTCCTTTTGTGAAATATCGTAGGAGATCACAAAATTCCCCATCTCATTTTTTATCAATACCTGGTAAGCCCACGGCGCTTGGAAATTCTTTACTTCGGTACGCGTCCGGTACTCCTTCTTCTTATACTTTATCTTTTTATAATAGACCAAACCTTCCTCCAGCACATATTCTCCTGCTGCTTTTCTTCCGTACTGTTCAATATCATATCTCAATGAATTTTCAATCAATGTAAAAAATTCCTCCGGGCTTACTTTCAATGTTTTAACAACTTTCATTTTATTCACCTCTCCTCTTACGCAGATATCCGGATATGCTTAAACTTTGTTAGAAACAACAGGACTGGAATATATGTTCTTTATAAATTCTACATGTTTTATTTTCCAATTTTTATCCACCCTGATTAATTCCACATTGCAGTCCATTGTAAACCAATCCATAAAATAATTATGTTCACCGATTACTTTTGTTCCAATTCGGTTTGGTTCTACTCTGGACATCCGCGCCTCTGCCTTATCTTTATCTATCAGTATTTCTCTGATACGGTAGGAATGATGTAGTCTTGGTTCCCTATAATTAATTCCCTTTAAAAATTCTTTCCATTCATCCGTCGATGTAATCCGCTGATTATGGTATCCATCCACAATCACAACATTTCGTAAGGCAATTATTTCCAATAGTTCATAATCTTCTGTGTCTGTAACCCAACCAAAATGATACAGTGTCTCGCGTATCTTTTCTTCGTCTGTTCTTGCATATTCACATACAGAAACCGTTCTCCATACACTGTCCTCCTTTCTTATTACTGGCTCGTGATTCCATGGTTCATGGAAATTTAGCATTTTCCAGGAATTCACCCAATAGCTGTTCTGGTCCAGCCAACATAAATCAAACAGAATTTTACAGATTTTCCACTTTTCCTCCTGTTTTTTATAGGATAAGACCATTGTCCCACCATACTGCATAAAATGAAACTGCTTATTCTCCCCACAGACTGTATATAACATCAGAAGATGAAAGCTATGCTGTGCATACTCCTTATCACGCCTTAGAATCTCATTTTCTATATTCATTTTCACATCGGACGGAGCAGGCCCAGGATACCGCAGCAGTTCTTCTACTGCCCCAATCCCTTTTCCCCTGCCAGTCATATAGCAGTTTATTTTCACATCATGGCTAAGAACCCTATCCAAATCTACAAAACAGTTCTCCTTCAGCCTTTCTACAAATTCTCTTTGTACTTCTCTAATTTTCTCCAATTCCAAATCCATTCCTTTTTCCACCTCCTCAAACTTTACCAGCGCTGTTTTACCCACTCATCTGTATGCCCTTCCCGTTGCTATACGGAGCCGGTATCCTATTTTTTGCGCTTCTTTTAGTATCTTTTCTGCAGATTCTAGTATCTTCTCATTCTTCGGATCTACCAATGTGTCATCAATACATATCAGTTCAGCCCGCGCCATTCGTAAAACCGCACTACGTGCTTATCGTGGCTACCGCCACCGTTTTACAAAATTTCTCCATTGCTTTTTATCACTTTCTGATACCAGTAAAAGGATTTCTTTTTTTCTCTGTGAAGATCTCCTTTTCCCCTGTTGTTTTTGTCTACGTAGATAAAGCCATACCGTTTCTCCATTTCTCCTGTGGAAGCACTCACTAAATCAATACATCCCCACGGTGTATATCCCAGCACCTCTACTCCATCTTCTGTTATCGCCTGTTTCATCGCCTCTATATGCGCTTTCAGATAGGCAATCCTGTCATCATCATGGATGATTCCGTCCTCTGCAAATTTGTCATAAGCTCCGAATCCATTCTCCACAATCATAAGAGGAACGCCGTATCGGTCATACAACCTGTTCAAAGAAATACGCAGCCCTAAGGGATCAATCGCCCATCCCCATTTTGTTGATTTTAAATAGGGATTCTCCATTGTTCTTATAATTCCTCCTGCTGAAACCTTAATATGCTCTATATTATCACTGTACACATTTGACATATAATAGCTAAATCCAATGTAGTCCACTGTTCCTTGTCTTAGTAAACTCCCATCCTCCGGTTCCGTCTGAATTTGAATTCCTTTCTTTTTATATGCCTGTTCTTTGTAGTATGGGTATGTTCCCTTTACCATCACATCTGTAAAGAAGTAATCCTCTTCTTCTCTTTTCATTACTGCCATTACATCACACGGATTACAAGTAGCAGGATAATATGGAATATATCCAACCATACATCCGATTTTAAATTCAGGATTTATCCTTTTACCACAGATAACTGCTTTTGCACTGGCTACAAACATATTGTGTACTGCCTGGGCGCAAATCTGTTCTCTGTCATCTCCTTCTTTTATTTCCAGTGCTCCTGCAAGCCACATTCCAAGTTTAGAATCTGCCTTGCAATGGTTTATTTCATTAAATGTCTGCCAGTATTTCACTTTGTCCTTATATCTATTAAAGACTGCCTCTGCATACCGTTCAAAGAAGGAAATCAGTTTTCTGTTTTTCCAACCGCCGTACTCTTTCACCAGACAATAGGGCGTTTCAAAGTGGGAAAGCGTCACGATCGGTTCTATATTATGTCGTTTTAACTCCGTAAAAACCTGATCATAAAATTTTATCCCCTCTTCATTGGGTTCTCTTTCGTCTCCGCGGGGGAAAATCCGTGTCCATGCAATCGACATACGGAAGCACTTAAATCCCATCTCTGCCAGCAGTCCAATGTCTTCTCGAAACCGGTGATAAAAGTCTATTCCTTCGTGATTCGGATAATATTCTCCTTTTACAATTCCATCTGTAATTCTGCGCGGGCAGTCTTTGCTACCCGCAGTCGTAACATCCGCAATACTTAACCCCTTGCCGCCCGTACAGTAGGCGCCCTCACACTGATGGGCACTTACTGCACCTCCCCATAAAAAATTATCCTGTATTCTGTTCATACACTTATTTGCTCCTTTTATAATGTCAATGCCAGTTTCGCAGCGTTGAAAATCGCATATTTTGCATCCTGTACCTGCATAGCGTCTCCCAGTACATGCACTTCCACTCCCATACTCTCCAAAGGTTCTTTCAGAGAACATTCCGGTTTAGAACCTACTGCTATAACAATTTCATCGTATCCTTTCAGGCAGATTTCTTCACCATTATGTTCTCCTTCGATACCGTCCTTTGTTATCTTAGTAATGTTCGTTTCCGGATACAATACAGAACCGTGTTCCTTTAAAGAAGCAAGCAGGATTGCTTTTGGATATTTGTTAAGTCCGTCCGCAAATGTTAAAATTTTATCTACTATATCGACCACATTGTTATAGAGATTTAAAAATTCTGCACATTCACATCCTACAATCCCGCCGCCGAGCATCAAGACTTTTTTGTCCGTTATCACCTTTTTTCCACTTAGAATCTCATTTGCCTGACTGACATTTCTTGAATCAATCCCTGGTATTTTAGGAAGAATCGGCTTTGCACCCGTAGTAAGTAAAATAGTGTCCACATCTAAATGCTTTAATTTTTCTTCTGTTATTTCCGTATTCAGATAAATTTTCACTCCATATCGCCTGCATAAAGCCTCATATGTATGCACTGTTTTACCCATATCCTGTTTTTTCGGAGTTACACTGGCAACACGGTACTGTCCTCCCAGCATAGCTTCTTTTTCATACACTTGTACTTCATGTCCTCTCCTTGCCAAAATCCACGCCGCTTCCAATCCTGCCACGCCTCCGCCTATTACAGCAACCCGTTTCTTTTTCGTTGCTTCCTCTATCTTCCAGCATCCTTCTTTGCCGGAAAATGGATTGATCATACACGAAATACCTTTATCCTGTTCATCACATCCGGGGGAATAATAGCACCGCTGCATACAACCTGTACAGTGGTAAATCTCTGCCTCACGCCCTTCATAAATCTTATTAGGAAACTCGCTGTCACAGATAGACTGTCTGCCCAAAGAAATCAAATCAGCTTTCCCCGACTCGATAATCTCTTCTGCAAGTGCTGGATCATTGATGCGCCCCACACAAATCACAGGCACATTGACGCTCTCTTTTACCCTCGCTGCATTTTCTACATTAAAGCCTGGATCTGTGTAGTATGTCGTTACGATATTTCCACCTGCTGCAGAGCCTGTTGAAATATGAATTGCATCTGCCCCAGCTTCTTCCGCCAGTTTTGCATAGACAATCGCATCCTCTATTTTATTTCCTCCGTTCATAAATTCCTCTGCACTGATGCGGAATAGGATCGGATAATCATTTCCGCAGCGTACTTTTATTCTCCGTATCACCTCTGTGGCAAATCTAGCCCTATTTTCATAGGAGCCGCCAAATTCATCACAACGTTTATTGGTGGCTTTTGACAAAAACTGTGCAATCATATACCCGTGCGCCCCATGTACTTCTACAAAATCGAATCCAGCCTTTTTTGCCCGTATTCCCGCCTCGGCAAACTTATCAATCAATGCATACACCTCTTTTGTTGTCATTTCATGGACTGGTTCTTTATATTTTGTCGACGGAATCCCTGTAACAGCAAGAGGCTTCCTGCCTATACAATCTGTCTTTGTCTGAATACCCGCATGATGTATCTGCGCGCAGCATTTCCCATTTTTCGCGTGAATCGCTTCTGTCAGTTCCCTTAGATTAGGCAGAAAGGAATCGTCATAAATTCCCACCTGGTTAGGTGTCGCAAATCCTGACGGGTCAACCGCCATAAACTCTGCGATTACCAGACCAAACCCGCCTTCTGCCCGGGCGGAAAGATACTCAATTGACTGCTGAGAAAATTTGTGTTCCGGTGTTGTAGTAGAGCTATCCATAGCCGGCATGACAAACCGGTTTTTCAATGTCACATTTCCTATTTTGACTGGTTCAAATAATTTTCTGTATCTCATCTCTATCTCGCCTCCATACACATGCGAAATACTTTTTCTATCGCCTGTTTGTTATTCATTCTCTGATTACTCACACAACAGCTGTTATTCGCACATTCTTCACTAAATTTCTCTACTTCTTCCATACTGTGGATATAATCTGTCATTTTAGGGAACTGCAGCTTTTTCTGTATTTCTTTTACTTTCTCTGCCGCTGCCTGAGCACCTTCCTCCCATGTCATTCCTGCCGTATCAACGCCCAGTACCTTTGCAATATCAGCAAATCTTTCATATCCATATGACATGTTATATTCCATGCAGTACGGTAGTGGAATTCCTACGGAAATGCCGTGGCATACTCCATAATATTTAGCAAGCATGGAACCAATCGCGTGAGTTTCCCCTGAGCCAATATTCAAAGCAATCCCTGCCAACAAAGCCCCCCACTGCATCCTTTCCCTTGCTTTTATATCCTCTCCGTTTTCATAGGTCCTTACAATATTCCCCCCAATCAGCTGCACTGCTTTTAATGCCGCAGCGTCTACAATATGTATATTTCCTTCCATTGCTGTTTTGAATGTGTATGCTTCAATCGCATGAGCCAATGCATCCATTCCCGTATAAGCTGTCACTTCTTTTGGCATCGTCTTTGCAAACTCTGGTTCTAAAATTGCAACATTGCTTAAAATGAACGGAGATGCAATCGTCGTTTTTCTGTGTGTTACAGCATTGGTAAGCACTGCATATTGACTGACCTCGCTTCCTGTTCCCGATGTAGTAGGAACTGCAATGATCGGACATCCTTTTTTTTCAAAAAGGCGGTGTTCTGGTGTACTTCTTGCATAATCTAATATTTTGCCTGTATGCACTGACATAATAGAAATACATTTTCCCACATCCATTGCACTTCCACCGCCAATACTCATAATTGCGTCGCATCCATTCTCTTTGTATGTATATACACCTTTTTCTACCAATTCGTCAGTAGGGTCTGTAAAGACTTCATCATATATAGCATATGGAATCTGACTGTTTTTCAAATACACTTCTGCCTTCTCTATAATTCCAGCCTCTACAATTCCTTTATCCGTAACAATCAGAGGTTTCATTACATGCATGCGTTTCATCTCTTTTTTTAATTCTTCAAAAGCTCCCTGCCCGGCAATCAATTGAATACCGGTTAAATTATATTTTATGTACTTCATATTCCGTCTCGCTTTCTTTCATTAGATAAATCAGGATGGTCCTTTACAGACCATCCCTCTTTTCGCGTCTAGTTATTCTGTGACTTGATCATCCTGATTGCCTGTTTTAAGATCGCTGCCGCATTCATGCGTCCGAAGCTTGTTGCATCTACACACTCAACCGGTACTCTCCCATTTACTCTTTGTCTGATTTTCTCTTCCAGATAGGCAATCTGCGGACCAATTAAAATGCAGTCTACCTTGTCCAGTTCTGTCTCAATTGCATTTTCACTCTTTGCATATACCATAAGTGGTATATTTTTCTCCTTTGCCAAATCATTCATTTTCTTAGTTATAAAGCTGGTTGACATTCCAAAGCTGCACACTAGTAATACTGTTTTCATATTTCCTTCTACTCCTTTCCCACCGCCAATTCCTTTCTATTAAAAAGATAGATCCTCTTCTGTCAGCTCATCATCCTGTACAGAGGTTATCTGCTGGCGATCCAGTAATTTTACGAACGGCAGATAAGTCAGCACCGCAATTCCCAGACAGATGACCTGGAGGATTACATTTCTGAAATCTCCTCCACTTGCCATATAGCCGGATAGAAAAATAGGGGTAGACCATGTCGTATATACAACCAATCTAGATACCAATCCCAGAGCAGTAGCTACATAGGCAACAATATAGATAATTGTGGTTGTAAAGCAGAATGGTACGAACATAATTGGGTTAAATACAATCGGAAGCCCGAACAGAACCGGTTCATTGATATTGAATACACTGACTGGAAGGCTCAATTTTGCAATACTTCTAACATCTGACCGTTTGCTCACCAAGAAAATCGCTATCAAAAGTCCTAATGTGCAGGCAATTCCTCCAAGTGTACCGTATACATCTCGAAACGGAAGTGTTATGATATGAGGAATTTCTTTTCCTGCCAGCCATGCTTCATTATTTTCATTAATTGCTACCAGAAGTGCTGGCTCTACGATGGGGTTAATAACTCCTGCCGGATGGATACCAAAGAAATAGCATAAGCATTGTCCAAAGCCAAAGTAACACAGGAATGCAGGCAGCGTCGTTGCAACTCCGACAAGCGGTTTTTGAAGTACTGCATTGATCATGTCATGTACCCCCATTCCTGAAATTGCATTGCAGGCAAATGCCAAAACCGCTACAAGAAGCTCTATGATAATAATGACAAACATAGAATTAAAACTTTCTGTAATTGCAGGCGGTACATTTCCGGAAATTTTCAGCTTTAACTTGTCTTGTTTACTTAATGCAAGAAATGCCTCTGTCACAAGTAACGCTGTGATAAGGGATACAAACATTCCATTTGTCCCTATCGGAGTATAAGACAGAGTATCCGGCATCATAATAAACAAGGCACCGAGACTAATCAGAGCCGCCATTAACGGATTATGGTATTTTTTATACTTAGCCAGGTTATAGGATACAAGTAAAACCATTAGAAGCGCTAAAATATTCTGTCCTCCATTGATCGTCTTGCTGCAGATGCTTATAATCGCCGCAGATACATTTCCAGGAATGGCATTATATACTATGCTGTCCTCTGCGAGCAAAACATATGCGATAAATGTCATAAAACCAGATAATACCAAAAAAGGAATTGTCAGAAGAAAGGCGTCTCTAACTGCCCTTAGATGTACTTCTGCACTCAATTTCTCTGTAATACGCATTACTTTTTCTATGATTGGATTTCGTTTTTTCTCATTTTTCATTCGTCTATTCCCCCTTTAAACACTTCAGCTCTCTGTAAACGTCTATCAGTTGTACTGCCATATCTCTCATTATTTCTGTAGACAAAAGTTGGTCCTCCGCATGCAGAAACAAAATAGAGAACGGCAGTTGTTCTCCTTCCGCCTCTTTTTGTATACAGGAAAAATGATGTTCATGTGCTTTTGCAAAAACTGCATTCCCCTGTCCGATTGCTTCTTCCGCCTCATTCATCTTTCCTTCTTTTGCTAGATTGACTGCACGCATATAAAATGTCTTTGCCTCTCCGACGGTTGTAATCATCTCAAAAGCAATCATCTGAAGTTCCTCCATATATTTCCCTCCTTTCCCTTATATCGTATCTACATAATGTTTACCATTATCATTTTCGAAAAAGACACCACTCTGATAATGAATCTCATACATCTTCCACTCTCCGTCCACCTTCTTTAACAGATTTTTATATTTTGCACTGTAAAAGCTCTGGTGCAGAGTATCACGGTTCAGGTTTTTAGACCCAAGCCTATGTGGTTCTATCCGGTATCCATACAGCACCGCTTCATCCCCATTAATTTGAATGTCTATAATTTTAATTGCATGCTCCAGCGCAGGCTCTTTATGACTTGTATTTTTAAAATTATTAATAAGATTGCAGGCGCCGCTTTCCATCACACTGTTTCCGGCATAAAAAATAATATCGTCTGTATACGAACTATGATGTAGCGCCCAATCACAATTATCCAGCCCGAAAGAATATTTAAACATATTTTCCATAATTTTTTCTTCTTCTGTCAGTTCTTCGTCATTCTCCAAAACTACTGCCCACGGAGATTGATATTCACTGCTGATCATAGGTTTATGCCCAGCATAAATTTTATAATCGATGAAGTTCCAATCTTTTGCAAAATATGTATTCCCTTTCTCCCAATCCATATCATATCGGATTTCCTTTATCTTCCACTCTCCGTCCTGTTCTTCCCAGCTAACAACATATTTTCCTCCAAATTCAAAGGGAAACAAAAATTTTCCATTGTCATAGCCAATCAAAGACATAACATAAGCTGATTGCTGCGCCTTTTCTCCCTGTGTTCTGACAACGAAATTTGTTATTCTCCTCCGGGAAACATTCATCTTTTTTCCCTTCCATGTCAGCAACTCTATCAGTGCATCTTTCCCCTCTGCCTCTCCTACATTTGAGAAATGCCCTTTTACATCCTCTGTTGTGATTTTTCTGATTTTTTCTGGGCAAAATGATTCCAGTGCTTCTACAAATTCCTCAAATCTCTGCTTGATTATGTCCCTCTTTCTCATCATATGTTTTCCTCCTTATAATGCTTTTTTATAGATAGATTCGGCATCTGCCGGTTCTATTTTCTTTCCGTTAATCCTAGTACATTTGTCTAAAACAGCTAGCTGTGCCAATCTGCTAATCTCATTGGTATCTTTTACATAATGTAAAAGTGTCGGTATTTCCAGATTTTCTTTTAATTCTTTCATTCTCTGTATCAATTCTTCTACACTTTTTAATCCTAGCTCGTCTGCTATCTCTCCATATCGTCTGCCACAGACATCTTTGTTAAATTCCATGACATACGGCAACAACATCCCTACTGCTGTTCCATGCGGAACATGATACTCTCCACCTAATACATTTCCCAAACCATGACTAGCCCCTGAACCATACTGAAGCACAATTCCCCCGATAACACTTCCCCACATTACCTTCTCGCGTACGGATAAATTACTTCCCTCCCTGTATGCTTTGTACAAGTTCTTATATAAGTAATGAATTCCTTTTAAAGCCAGTGCATCTATAATCGGGTTTGGTGTTTCCAATGATTTCTTTGTAGTGTAACTTTCTATGCAGTGTGTCAGTGCATCCATACCAGTCGAAGCGGTCGCCCCTTTTGGAAGATTTTTTACCAACTCTGGATCTACTAATGCTATTCTGCTCAACAGCATTGGCGAACCAATTGTTGCCTTTCTACCCTCCTGTTCATTTGTAATTACTGCATATGGGCTCATCTCTGAACCAGTCCCTGACGTAGTCGGAATCTGTATCAGTGCCAGGCTGCTTTTTGTAAATTCTTTATGCGCTGAATTTGCGTGGTCATAATCCATTAATTTTCCCTCATTTACTGCCATGGCCGCCACACATTTTGCCACATCCATCACACTGCCTCCCCCGAAGCCAATCACACAGTCACATTCTTTTTGTTTCAGATATGCTACTGCTTCATCTACAATACTTCCTCCCGGATCCGGCGTCACCTTGTCAAACACTTCAAACCTGTAGTTTTCCTCTGTAAGTATTTTTATCAAGGAGCTTAGTAGTCCTCCTTCCCGTAAAAACCGATCTGTTACAATAAATGGATATTTCACATCCACTCTTCTCAATTCTGCCGGTGTCTCTTTTACCACACCTATTCCGAACAGTAGTCTTATCTGTCCTAAATTTAATTGTGTAACATAATTGTTCATATTCCTCCTCCAAACTTTACGTCCTCTTTTATTTAGTCTAAATATAATCTTTTTAAGTTCATTTGTCAATCATTTTTATCATTTTTCAATCATAATTTTATCATTTTAACCATTTTATTCATTTAAATCTATTTTCAATCACTTTTTCAATCATTTTTAATGTGTTTAAGTTGACTTTTCGCTTTTTGAATATTATACTGACCTTAACGAGACTTCATTTAATCAAATTTTATGTTCAAAAAGGCTTATGTTTCATTCAGAAAATCTGTAGTCTTTTGCTTCTGGTATCATATCATATACATCTATGCATAACTGCTGGTATTAAATGGAGGCTCAAATCAAAATAAACGGGGATAAGCAATGAAAGTAGAAAAAAGATGGGAAAAAATTGAAGAAATTTTGAGCAAATCAGGTTCTCTCTCTGTACAGGAACTTGCCTCTATGCTATCAGTCAGCGAGACAACGATACGCAGAGACCTAGTAAAAATGGAAAACCAGAATATGATTAAAAGACTGTGGGGCGGCGCAAGTACAGTGGCACACGAGACAAATGAAAATGCACATTGGCAGGATGATTATATCTTGAATTTTAAAAGAGGGGTCGATGTAAAACGTGCTTTGTCGCAGCATGCCGCTTCAATGATTAAAGATAATGACTGTATCTTTCTTGACGCGGGTTCTACAACCTCCTTTATTGTAGAATATATCACAGCGCACAATATAACCGTAGTGACAAATGGAATTAATAATTTCCAAACACTAGCACAGAAAAACATTAAAACGTATGTGCCAAATGGCTATATCAATTTTGGTTCTTCTGCTATTATGAGTTCTGAAACCAGTGGGCAGCTCGCTAATCTGAATTTTGATTTAGCATTTCTTGGAACCAGCGGCTTGGATGAATATGCAGGATATACGACACGCAACGAGCATGATGCGGCAATCAAAAAAAGTGTTCTTAAACGTTGTAGTAAAAGTTATATTCTATGTGATCACTCTAAGTTTGGCTTAAAACGCCTTTATACATTTTCTGGGCTAGACGTTGCGACTCTGATAACGAATAAAAGGCCCGATTTTACCGTAGAAAATCTTATCCTTGTAGATGCTGCCCCTGACAGAAATGCAAATGAATCATAAAATATACTGTGAACAGCTCTTGGTCCCATAAAATATAAGCTCCTTTCAGATACGTACTTACCCTGCTTTTACAGAATATTTCTTCGCATCTGAAAGAAGCTTTTTCACTTGTTATTTATACCTTATCGGGCAAAGCCCGTCCTCCCGAAGGGAATGTATTACGGTATGCCCTTTGGGGTATACCTTATCGGGCGAAGTCCGCCCTCCCGAAGGGAATGTATTACGGTATGCCCTTTGGGGTATACCTTATCGGGCGAAGTCCGTCCTCCCGAAGGGAATGTATTACGGTGTTCCCTTTAGAGTTGTTTTTTCTTTCTGATATACAGGCTTCCTGCTATAAGGCATATACTTGCTGCCGTCACTGCCAAAGCTATGTATACTCCAAAGTCATCCCCCGTCTTAGGGCTATTTGTTTTATCTGTACTTTTTAAGCTTTCTTTTGGATCTTCAGGATTCTCCCCCGGTGTATCCGTACCATGAATCCTCTTATTCTTAAAGAGTGCATATGCCGTATCTCCCTTTGGTATAATCCCTGTATCTCCGTCCTTTGTCACCGTATATTCCTCATTTTCCTGTTCCTCCACCGTATAAGTGATTCCTGCCGGAAGCCCAATCGCCGTTTTGCTTTCTCCATCCTTTAATGTAAATTGCGCTATTCCGTCTTTAAACTCCATATCGTTATATATTCCATTGATTGTTGTATCTCCCAATACTACCGTAAATGGAAATTCCTTATCTTTATCTCCTTCTATCACTTCTTTCGAAACAATAAGGTTCCCTGAAGGTTTTAAATGATTCGTGATCGTAAGTTCCAGCCTCTTATTTTCTCCATCCTTCGATACCTCTGTATAATCTGCAATATATTCATTTCCTTCTTCTATTGCAGTAATTGTTAATCCTTCGCTTAGTGAATCCGGATTCGGAAGCTGGGTAAATGAAGCCTTCCAGCCATTTGTCTGATTCAGAGTCACTGTGTCCAATTCGTAATCTCCAATCGTAAGCCGTACCGTAACTTCTTTTTTCGCATCCTCAGGAATTTCATCTGCCCATGCTTTTATTACATCCAAACTCCACTCATCCTGCGGTGTCCCGATAATAATCGCTCCGTTTGAACCGATTCCCCCTCCGCGCGGCGCCGTATTCCCTGTCACAAACAATTTTGCTTCCATTCGTGCCAACTGCGCCGCCGATTCTGATACAACAGACTTCAGTGCAATTCCATCTTTGTTATCTTTAATTTCTGTAATTCTATCTCCCGAATTCGCTTCATCATATCTGGCGGAGCCATCTGGTTCTCCCAATACATTTCCTTTATCCGGTTCCGTAGATAACACGCCGCCATCCTTATACCATGCCGCTTCACCGCCGCCAAGCATACGATCTGCCAGTGTGACGAAATGCTCTTTCCCTTCCTGGGGTACCGCAGCAAAGTCATCTCCTGCCGCCTCTGTCTCAACCCCTGACTCTGACCTGGCCGTATTTCCAAAAATTGCCCCTCCGTTTGTCACGGTATTATGGGCATCTCCGGTAGGACAGAACCATAAGCCGCCACCTAAAATCGTTGCTGTATTTTCTGTGACAAGTGTATTGTACATATGTAATGTATAGGGTACTGAACCGACATACACTCCGCCGCCCTGCCTCTGTGCAGTATTGTTGGTAATATAACCTGCGTTAAGCACTACACTGTCAGATCCAATATATATTCCGCCGCCACAGCCTCCGTCATTTTCTTCATCGCCATCAAACGCTTTGTTTCCAGATATTGTTCCCCCATTCATAACAAACTCTGCCGGAAAAAATTGTTTCCACGTCTCTATATCATAATTTCCAGAACCACCTCTGGCATAATACAGATCATATGCCGCGATTCCTCCGCCTATCAGCGCCTCATTGCCGGATATTTCTCCACCTTCCATAATCAAAGACGCCTGTCCACATACCATAATACCGCCGCCAAATCTCTCAGCTTTATTATTCATAATTTTTCCGCCATTCATTTCCATGGAAGCAATAGAAACATAGTCGGGACTGAGCCATTCTCCCAGAAATACACCACCAAAAAAGCCATGATTTTCGCTAATTTCTCCGCCATTCATCTGAAAGCTAGAGTTTCCTTCTTTTGCCGCAACATAAATAGTCGCATTATTCACCTGCCCGCCCGGATATGTATCATTTCCAGAAATACTTCCGCCTTCCATGTTAAATGTAGCACCGCAGGAGACTCTTATGATACCACCGTACTGATTCTCATAAAAATTATTTCTTACCAGTCCACCTGTCATATGAAAGAACGCTTCTTCTCCCGAAACAACAATTGCCCCTGACCGCGCCGTATCACAGTTGCTGTTCTCAATCGTACCTCCTTCTAACACAAACTGACCACTACATGTAATAATCTGCCCTTCCTCAAATGCTCCTCCCGGCATATCGAAATTCTGTCCGTCTATCACTAATAAATCATTTCGCCCTGGAATGCTTGTTTTTATTGTAAATTTTCCTCCTGCTTCAACTTCAAATGCCCTATCTGCCTTGTTCTGGGAATCTGTAGATATTCTCCTTGCTACTCCGTCATCCACAAGTGTAATATTTTGTCCCGCCTTAATTGTTATCGGTTCCTCCAGAACAATATCACTGCCGACTGTCAATACCGTCTCTCCCTGCGATTCTTCTACAGCTTTTTTGAGCATTTCATAGGAAGAAACCTTTGTTTCTGCCACAGAGGTATCTGGCTCTTCTGCATACACAGATATGCTAAAAGCCAGAAGTATAACGCTAAAAAACATTCCCCTTAATACTTTTTTCCATTTTTGTTTTAACATTTTTACACTCCTTTTATCACATAATTGTCATTATGTTGTAATTTATGTAAAAAAGAGGGCGATATTCTATTTTGTTTCCTTTTCAAATCGTTGAAGAATATCAGAATTCTTTATTTTAAACGTAGCAAATAAGACTTTTCCTTTCTACAAACATAGAAAAGTCTATTTGGCATGTAATTCTTTAAACTTTGATTATTTTTAAGAAAAATACTGTATCTAGATTTACCGCTTGCAAATCTTATCTAGTTCTTTTAGAATAAAATATGAGATATAAAATGCTACATAATGACAATTATGTGGCTCATAGAGAGAAATTTATTACATAATGACAATTATGTAATAAATCTCAATATTATTACCTTTTATTTTTTATCTTATAAAATCAAACTCATTTCTTCTAATTTCTGCTGATGTTCTTTTCCAGTTGCTACTGTGTATATACGTGTTGTATTAATACTGCTGTGTCCTAATAGATCTGCTAATTTTACAATGTCATGTTCTATTTTATAAAAAGTTCTTGCGAACAAATGTCTGAGATTATGTGGAAATACTTTTCCAGGCAGTACTTTTGCCTTCTCACACAGCAGCTTCATCTCCTTCCAAATATTACAGCGATTCATCTCTCGCCCTGTCCTGGTGATAAATAAGCTGCCTGTAAATATATTTTTCCCCTTCGCATACTGTCGTAATTTTTTCTGAAGCTGCACAGGCAGCAGCACAACTCTTGTTTTATTCTTACAGGTCACAACTGCTTTGCCCTTCTTTACCGCTTCTATCGTAATATATTTTAATTCACTCACCCGTATTCCTGTCCCGCAGATTGTCTCAAGTATCAGACTTAACCTCCTGTTCTTCTTTTCTCTTGCTGCTTTTACAAGCCGTATATACTCTGCTTTTGTAAGCTCGTTCTCTGCCATGCAGTATACTTGACGCTGTACCTTCAGTTGTTTCACACAGCAATGTGCCATCCTTATGAATCTCAAAAAACTGTTCATTGCAGCAAGCATAGAATTCACACTGGAAACTGCATAGTTCTGTATCAGATGCTCCTTATATTCCAATGTCAGCGTTTTACTTATCTCCCTGTCATTTCGAAAACTCAGAAATTTTCGTACATCCCTTTCGTATTTTTCAATTGTAGCACTGCTCTTTTCCTCCTCTTCCATATGCCTCTGAAACTCTAGTAACCATTTTTCTTCTTTTTCCTCATGTAGCATATTCATTTCCTCCTGCACTTTTCTATACCTTATCGGGCGAAGCCCGTCCTCCCGAAGGGAATGTATTACGGTATGCCCTTTAGGGTATACCTTATCGGGCGAAACCCGCCCTCCCGAAGGGATTGGATTACGGTATGTCTTTTAAGATATATCATTCCCGTTCCGTTTCTATCTTATTATGAAACGCCGCAGTCTCTAGTTTGGAAAAAGTATTTATTTTTTCTATATGTGAAAATGAATCAGACATAGAGGAACCTAACGAAATCTAAACCATAATCTCTTGAAAACTTCCAGATTATATGTTGTAATATATATAATTATATTTGAAAAGGAGTCTTGACAATGATGGAGAAAAAGAGCCAATTCTGGCCGCAAGCAAGCAAGCAAGCAAGCAAGCAAGCAAGCAAGCAAGCAAGCAAGCAAGCAAGCAAGCAAGCGCAGTATAATTGTGTCCTTTTTTCCTGTCAAGCTTAAATATTACATATATTTGAAAAGCGTATTCTGTTCGTTTTACTGCGGGCGGGATGCGCCTTTTTGTGTTGCATAAATTTATATCAACAGTCAAATACATATTTGAAAAGAGAGGGAAATAATGAAAACAAAACGAAAATTTCTAAGCTCTCTGTTCGCTTTCTGCCTGCTGTTTACTTTGATTCCAATGACCACTCTTGCGGCAGAAAATGAAACAGATACTTGGGATGGTACAGCTGATACCTCATGGTTTGATTCTAGTGATGTCAAGGACAGTTATGAAATTGCGACAGCGGAACAGCTTGCGGGGTTGGCGGAAATTGTAAATTCAGGAGAGGGGGCAGATTTTGCGGGCAAGACTTTTTATCTGCAAAAGGATTTGGATCTGGGCGGGCATGAATGGACCGCGATAGGAAATCTGCCTACTGCGTCTGATGGTACTGCTTTTTATGGAAATTTTGACGGTCAGGGGCATGAAATCAAAAACATGACGACAACCACCCAAAAAGTGCATAACCAGCTGGGGCTATTTGGCGGTGTTACAGGCGGAACAATTTCTAACCTTCATGTGACCGATGCAACTGTCGTCAATACTAGTGAGATGTATGCCGGTATTCTTGCCTGCCAGACAAGTCAGGCAACAATTATAAGCTGCTCCGTTTCCGGAACTTTGACAACAACTCCGCTTGGCGGTAGTAATGTAGGAGGCGTGATAGGTCTTGCACAAGGCAGTACAAACGTAATCGGATGTTCTTCTTCCGCGACAATCATCGATTATGTGACAAGTTGGACGGGACATGCGATTGGTGGAATTATAGGTGCATGGGTTCATACCGATGATCAAAACGGTTTCATTTCCGACTGTTATTTTAACGGAAAAATACTATTTTCAGAAGACAGTGATGTGGAAATCGGCAAATCCAGTCTGACGGGAGGAATTCTGGGCTATCACTATATATCGCAGAACGGTACGGGAGATGTAGTGCTCAATAACTGCATGGCAGCAACAAGCCAGATAGAAAATGCATATACAAAATCCGGAGAAGGCAATCCGCCTACCTGGATTATGTATAATACAGAATCAGGCGCACCGCAGAATTGCTATTGGCCGGATAGTGCAGATAACTGGCCGCCAGCCATCATAAATTTAGAAAGTAATCCAACAATTATTGATACTTGCGGCAGCTCTGTGAAAGATTTCAAAGACACTGCCTTGTTAGAGGCTTTGAAAGCTAATGCGCACCAAAATGTAAATTGGGTTATTGGAATAAAGCATCCAACCTTTGATTGGGATGAGCAGAACATTCCTGCAAATTATAAGGCGGTTGAGGAAGCGGTAAAAACAGCCCAGGCATTAAACGCAGAACTGTATACAAATTATGCGGACGTCACACAAGCGCTCGAAGCGGTTGACTGGAATAAGAGTAAATTAGAGCAGGCTGAAGTAGACAAAATGGCGCAGGCTATTTTAGACGCAGTTTCGGCGTTGGAATATAAACCTGCCAGCTATGACAAGGTGGCAGAAGCGATAAAAAAAGCAGAGTCCTTGAATAAGGACGAATATACGGATTTTTCCAAGGTAGAAGCGGCAATTAACTCTGTCGTATATGGCAAGAACATTACGGAACAAGATGAAGTAGACGCTATGGCCAAGGCGATTGAAGAGGCAATTACTGCATTGGAAAAGAAGCCTGTACAAGCTGAACCCGACAAGAATATTTCCAGCGCAGGCGAGGCAGGCAGTCCGCATACCGGAGACAGCAGTAATCTTCCCCTTTGGATTGGGGTAATGCTTATGGCAGCTATCGTATGGATCGGTACAATACTTTACATCCAGAAGCGCCACCATAAAACAAAATAAATATTCCTCAAACAGTATAGAGCTGCCGTACCTATGATTTCTTAATCATAGATGCGGCAGCTCCGTCTATTTTTCTGTACGTTACAGGCTTATCTTTTATTTCACTTCGATCTCAAAATGATATGTACTCAAATCTGCTTTCAGCACCGCCTCTGCATCTTTACTTTTTCTCGTGATTATCAGTTTATCTCCTTCACTTTCGCAAATACACTCCCCGTCAAAAGCCGGACAGGTATTCCTAAACCTCATCAAATCCCGTAATCTTTCTACGACTGGACGTTTCAGATTCTCTTCTACTTCCTTTGCTGTATAATAATGCCGGTTAATATTGCGTCCCTCTTTTGTCTGTTCTAGAAGCTCCAGATCATTTTCTCCCGCAAGCATACCTACATAATATACCTGTGGAATCCCTGGAGCGAAAAACTGAATTGCCCTTGCCAGCAGATATGCGTCGTCATTATTGCCGAGAGCAGAATAATAACTACAGTTAATCTGGTAAATATCTAGATTATTGTATTCCTCACTGCTGTATTTTTTCTTTACATTCGCTCCTTTTGTGTAAAGCAATTCTTTCGTCTCTTCTATTTCCTCAGGAGACAGCAAATCAACCACATCGACTACCCCAATCCCATCGTGAGTGTCCAGCGTCGTCATCTGCTTGCGCGGACAAATCGTAAGCCAATGCTGCAGCCGGTCTCCTCTGTGTGTGTAAAGTGCATGCAGAACCAACATCGGCAATGCAAAGTCATAAACCCAGAATCCTTTTTCTGCGATCTTAAGCTGGATGGTATAATGTTCATGGATCTCCGGCAAAATATCTACATGATACTCTTTTGCCACTGCCTCAATTTCATAGAGCAAATCCCACATCTTCGGTTCCACAAAAAAGCAGCTTGTATCCGGTTCCTTCACCGCATAAGCAAAAGCATCCAAGCGAATAATCCCCGCGCCGTGTTCACACATAAACCGCACGGTCTGTTCGATAAACTCTTTTACATGAGGACTGTTCACATCCAGATCGATCTGTTCTTCCCCAAATGTACACCAGATCTTTTCGGTCGTGCCGTCTGAAAAGGTCAGATTTACATAGGGTGCCTTCGGTTTTCTTTTATAAATTTTGTCTACCTGCTCCTGTGTCGGTTCCCCGTTTTCCCAAAAATCTTTATAACGTATAAAAAAATCTTTATACGCGGAATCCTCTTTTTTCTCTTTAAAATCCATATAATACGGTGAATGTGCAGAAATATGATTCACCATGAAATCATACATGAGGTCATATTTTTTCCCGATTCGTTCAAGATCTGTAAAGTCTCCGAATTTCTTATCGACTTCATCATACCTCTCTGGAGCAAATCCCCTGTCTGCGGAAGAAGGAAAAAAAGGAAGAATATGGATACTTCCTATTGCACCCTGATAATGCTTTTCTAAAATCTGTTCCATCTCCTGAAAGTTCTTTCCCAGGCTGTCCCCATAGGTAATAAGCATAATCTGATTTTTCATATCATTTCCTCCTATTTCGCCCAGATTTGTGTCTCTGTTCTGATTTCTTTATTTGGATTTGCCAGCGCTTCGTCCATTTTAAGGGAAATATACATATCTTGCAGCGCTTCCCTTAAACTGTAAAATTCTTGTCCTGTCTTTACATATTCTCCCATCTTCATCATACATGTCGCAACTGCAATCTCGTCATCATTAAATCGGGCATTTTTAAATGGATTTTTATATAAGAATTCTTCTCCCAGCATAATTCCATAATGCGCCCACTCCTGATTTCCATAAACACCTAAGTCAATCCTGTTTAATTCCTGGGTAACAGGTATATTTTCTTCTGTCAGATAACGAATTGTCATATCATCAATCTCCCCGCGTACTCCCTGCACAGTCAACTGGCGGGTACGGATAAAAGAATGATACTGTGCCGGATCTGAAAAGTCAAAATAGGCCACTGTCCCATTGTCAAACTCCAGCGTCAGGCGATCTCTAGAACACTGGAATACTTCTCCGTCAAATATCATTCCGTCACGTCCATATGTCTCTGTCACATCAAACCAGAACCTTTTTCCATATATCACTACATTCTCAAAGCCTGCATTTAAAAATCTGCGGATGATGCTCGCTCCATGATACCCATGTAGAGCAGAGACGTTAATATTCTCTACTCTTCCGATTTTCCCTTCTTTGATCACCTTTTCCCATGCTGCATATAATGGCTGTACAAAATACTGCTCTGCGACCTGAATTTTTGCCTGATATTTTTCATATGCTTTCCAGACACTGTTCAGCGCCTCTATATCTTCTCCCGGCGGTGTCTCACACAAAACCGGAATCCCTTTTTCAAAAAGCTTCGGAAGATATCCGGAAATAATCCCACGCTTGATGGCAAGTACCACATAATCGGGATGGTCTGCCTCCAGTTCTTCTATTGTCTGTACAACCTCCACATCATGGACCTTTTTAAACTGCTCTCCCTTTTTCTTGTCCCGTATCAGAACTTTCGTCAATTCAAACTGCTGCGGCAGCGCTTTTGCAATGCGGATATAAAATTCTGCTCTCCAGCCGGAACCAATCAGTCCAAATCTAATCTTTTTCATTTCCATTCTTCCTCCAATCCAGTTTCATAAAGCGTTTCCTCACCACTTTAAACGCTCATCTTATAAGCCATACATTTCTCTACGGTACAGGAAATCCTCTGGATGCCTCCAAAATCTGATACCATTCATCATAGGAAAGTTTTATCTCTAAAGCCTCCACAGCTTTTTTCATTCTGTCCGTCTGCATTGTACCGGTAATTGCCGCGATTCTGACAGGATGGATAAACAGCCATGCATACATGATCGTATCGATTGTCGTGCCGTATCTGGACGCGATTTCTTCTAATACGCTTCGTAGGCGTACTGACTGTTCATCTTCTCCACTAAATACACTACCTCCGCCAAGAGGAGACCATGCCATAAGCGGCATCCTTCTTGTAAATGCATCATCTGTCACGCCGTTAAAATAATTTTCTGTATTCTTAACAGACAATTCTATCTGGTTAATCACAATTTTATTTTTCATATAGCTTTGCAGCATTTCTACCTGAGAAGGCATGAAATTAGACACGCCAATATAACGTACTTTTCCTTCCTTTACCAGAGTGTCCAGCGCTTCTGCTGTTTCTGCCGGATCAGCTAATGGATCTGGACGATGTACCAACAGGAGGTCTACATAATCCGTACCTAGATTTACAAGAGACGCTTCCATCTCTTTTTTGATTTCTTGTTTAGAGGATTCATAATAAATCGTCTTGTTTCCATTTTTTCCCGGAAGTACGATTCCTGTCTTTGTCAC
Source organism: Mediterraneibacter flintii (assembly GCF_055387595.1). Lineage (NCBI taxonomy): Bacteria > Bacillati > Bacillota > Clostridia > Lachnospirales > Lachnospiraceae > Mediterraneibacter > Mediterraneibacter flintii. The sequence continues at coordinate 581,485 of NZ_AP031405.1, read as the reverse complement.
GATCTGCATTTTTTTCCGCAGCTCTGGTTTTTTTCTCAAAACCGCGTCGCCAAATAATTTCTCGCAGGTATATCCTCCATACACCGGCGCATGGTCAAACGTAGTGATCCCCATTTCCATACACTCTTCTACAAATCTTAGAAAGGTATCCCCTTCCATCCCAGCATCAGCAGCACGCATGCATCCCGCTACCACCTGAGATATTTCAAATGCTTCGTCTATTTTTACTGTTTTCATTTTGTCTTACTCTCCTTATTCTTTTACTCCGCCTGTCGTCAGTCCGGCAATAATCTTTTTCTGGAAAATCAATACCAGAATTATCAGCGGAACTGTCACAATGACAGAACCTGCCGCCATATCACCCCAAGGCATTTCATAATTGCTTGGGAACATGGCGATTCCTACCGGTACTGTTCTCATCAAGTCATTTGTCATGAAGGTCAGCGCATAGATATATTCATTCCATGCATTGATAAATACAATCAAAGCTACAGAAAAAATAGCCGGTTTGATAAGCGGAAGCATAATTTTAAAGAAAATTCCGGCACGGGAACACCCATCTATAGAAGCCGCCTCTTCAAAGCCCTTAGGAAGCTGTGAGAAGAAATTCGTCAGAAGCCAGATCGCAAGCGGCAGTGCAAATGTAATATACGGGATAATCAAACCCGGATACGTATTCAACAGATTGAACTGCTTTAACAACAGATAAATTGGGCTCAATGTCGCAATCGCAGGGAACATAGAGATACTTAAAATCGCCATTAAAAGAATCTTCTTTCCCTTGAATCTCAGCCGCGCAAGCGCATATGCCGCAGAAGCTCCTACCAAGAGGCCTAATACAGTCGTGCAGACTGCCACGATAAAACTATTCATTAAATATCTGCCGAAAGGATGTTTTTCAAATACATTAAAATAATATTGTATATTTATCTCGCTTGGAATCCATTTCGCCGGTATAGCTGAAATCTCTGACATCGGTTTAATCGATGTCAGAAACTGCCACAGAAACGGCAGAATAATAATCCCTACAAAGACGATGACAAATAGATAAAAGAAAATCTGTTTGATTCCATGTGTCATTTTTCTGTTCATTTGTCCACCCTCTTTCTATCAGTCTAATGAACCGGTCAGCTGGTCGCCCATCGCCCTCATATAGATCAGGCTGATGATAAACACAATGACAAACACCAATACCGCCATCGCAGAACCATACCCAAAGTCTAAGAATTTCATCAAGTTGTTGTACGCATACAGAGATACGCTTTCCGTCTGATTTGCACCTCCGGTCATAACAGACACCAGATCGTATACACGAAACGCATCCAGTGTACGGAACAAAAGTGCGACTAATACTGTACCCTTTACATTTGGTAAAGTGACATATCGGAATCTTTGAAAGACATTCGCCCCGTCAATCTTTGCTGCTTCATAAAGATCCTCCGGAATCATCTGCAGACCTGCCAAAATCAACAGCGCCATATACGGAGCTGTTTTCCATACATCCGTAATAACAAGTGCCATAAAGGAGCCGTCTGCGGTGCTTAACCACGCCTGATAACTGTCAATAATCCCCAGCTTGTACAATATATCGTTGAACAGCCCGTACTGGTCGTTGTAAATGAACTTCCACATCAGCGCCGAAACGGATGTCGGGATTGCCCACGGAATTAAAATTGCCGCGCGGACTAGTCCCTTGCCACGAAATGCTTTATTCATCACAAGCGCCGCCGCAAAGCCGATGAGTAATTCAAAAAACACAGTAGTAACTGTAAATTTCAATGTAAATAAAATAGAGTTTAGGGCTCTTTCATCTTTTAAAATATTTATATAATTTTCCAGGCCGATAAATGGATAGCCGCTGCCTGGATCCGTCAGTACCATCTCATGGAGACTCAACCAGATTGTGCGTAGAACTGGATATACTGCTATGATCAAAAGCATGATAATCGCAGGCGCCATCATAATCCAGGCATCCCTTGTCTCGGTTTTCTGGAGAGTATTATACTTTTTCTTCTTACCCGTCATAGTTGCCTCCTTAAACAAAGCGGGCAAGCCCACTTCAAATTGATTGTCCCTCTGTCCTAAAGAGCTTTTGTCTCTTATGCGCCGCCGCGCTGCTGCCCAGAAGACAGGTTTTATGTTACGCGGCGTGCGCACGATTACACGAAGTGCTTATTTTTCGCTGTTTAGTTCTTCGATTTCACTTTGCAGTGTATTTAATGCATCTTCTACCTCTGCCTCTCCTGTCAATGCCTGGTGAATGTTTCTCTGAATTGCATCAGAAACTTTTGCATACTGTGGAGACATTGGTCTTGACTTTCCTGTCATAATAATGTCATAGAAATCTGCATAAAATGGAATTTCTTCCAAAATTTCCTCATCTGTATACACATCTTTTACTACCGGCGGCTGTGAAGAAATCAGTGTCATTTCTTTCTGTGTTTCTGCACTTGTCATATAGTTGATAAACTCTATTGCTGCTTCCTTCTGTTCATCGCTGATTGCATTATTTACAACAAGATCCAGCCCGCCCAGACATGTATGAGATTCTTCCCCACTTGGGCCTGTCGGAAGCTTGGTAGCTGCAATTTTTCCTGTCACCTTAGAGCCTTCGTCCTGTCCACTTGACCAGAATCCTGACCAATCACGGATAAACAAACACTTACCCTCTTTAAATACCTGCTCACTTTCTGTCTCCGTATAGGTGGTGACACCCTCTGGCGCATACTCGTCTACCAGTGTTTTCATAATATTGGTCGCTTCGATATTATTTTCAGAATTTACGACCGGCTTTCCGTCTTCATCTAGTATATCTCCGCCATTACCCCATACATATTCTACCCAGTTTGTTACAAGTGCTTCAGCCTGTGCTGCCTGGAAGTCAGCGCCATATTCGATTCCATTTGTACCAACTGCCTTGTCGGCCAGCTCCATCCAGCCTTCCCATGTAGTGGGAACCTCTGCTCCAAGTGCTTCCAATACATCTGTCCGGTAGAACAGAACACTGGAGTTTGTAAACCACGGTGCTGCCACCAGTTTTCCGTCATAAGTTGCACCCGCTACCGGTCCTTCCAGCATTGCGCTTGTATCGACCTTGTCTGTTAGATCCATCAGCCATCCGGCAGAAGCAAATTCTGAAACATATACGACATCAAGTCCCATAATATCTACGCTCGTGTCTCCGGAAGCCAGTTTATTCACGAAGTCATCGTGAACCTGGTTTGCATCCTGTGGAAGTAGAACCGTCTCAACCTGTATCTTATCCTGACTTTCATTAAACTTGTCCACAATCTGCTGCGTAGGTTCTCCCACACCCTGGTCAAAAGAAAAGTGCAGGGTAATCTTGTCTCCAGAGCCTCCACCGGAACCGCTGTTTCCGTCTTTGTTCCCGCCGCATCCTGCCAATCCAGCAACCATCGTGGCCGCTATCATACACGCTGCAATTTGTTTCATTCTCTTTTTCATCATGTTTCCTCCTTTTAAATTTATTATTTTATATAATTCCCCTTTTTGGGAGAATCTTCTGGCATTGGAAAGCGTTTTCCTTTTTTGACAAAAAACTGAATATTCTTTCTTTTAAGAATATTCCTTTTTAATTCTCATCCTTTTCTCAAATTATTGAACTATCATTTTCTTTTTATCTATTAGGAAAGCGTTTTCCTATCAACTATTTTGAAAGAGCTGAAACCAACTTCAGCTCTTGACCTTCTTTATTTTAATACTTTTACAGTACCTCTCCGAATAATCTTGTGAGGTACATAATGTGTAGAGGCTTTTGTTTTACTCCCCGTCATATATTTCAACAATTCCTTCGCCGCAATCTCCCCTTCCTCAAAATAAGGAATCCTAACAGTAGACAACTCCGGCCTGAAATAAGTAGCAAAATCTAAATCATCAAATCCGATTACAGATATTTCTTCTGGAACGCCTATTCCTTGGCCATTCAAAAACTGTACTGCCCCGATTGCAATCAAATCACTTCCCGTTACCACGGCTGTAGGAAGAATACTATTCTCTTCATAGATGCGCTTCATACCTTCATATCCCCCCTGAAAAGAAAACTGTACCTGTTCAATATATGAATACGGGACGGAAATCTTCAGTGCACTGAGTGCTTCCTTATACCCTTTCAGCCGCTTCTGTCCAGAAGAAAAATCATACTCTGGACCTCCTAAATATGCAATTCTCTCATGCCCGTTTTCATGCAGGAACATCACAACATCATAAAGTGCCTGTACATTATCATGTGTCACTGTATCAATTATATTTTCTTTTACGGAGCATTCCTGCGTCACAAGGACAACCGGATAATCCTTTCTCTGCATAGCATCGACCAATTCCTGATTAACGTCCACTCCCGCGAAAAGAACGCCGTCAATCTGCCTGTCCTCAAGAATGTTCAAAAGATTTAATTCCCGTTCAAGCTCTCCCCCCGATTCACATACCATAATCGTATACCCTTTGTTGGAACATACACTATTGATCCCCTTTGTCAGAGCTCCGAAAACCGCATTGGAAATATCTGGTACTATAACGCCTACGATATTTGTCTTTTTTGTAATTAATCCCTGCGCCAATGCGTTTGGTGTAAAATGATTTTTTTCTATAATCCGGTATACTCTTTCTTTTAATTCCGGACTCACTGGCTTTGTGTTATTTATCACCCTGGAAACAGTAGAAATGGAAACTCCTGCTTCCTTCGCAATATCTGCAATCGTAACCGCCATATAAGTTCTCCTTTTACAAAGCAGGAAATCGTTTTCCTATTTGCCTATATAATAGCACTGTATCTTGACTACGTCAATGTCTTTTTCCCATCCTGGCTTTTTTTGTGGATAACTTATAATTTTACATATCATTTATTGTACAGATTTACAATAAACACTTCTATGGATTTCATCATTCCTCTGCCCCGGCACTCACTTTTATTCTAAGGCCATCTGTCGAATCCGGTTCAGTCCTTTTGCCACAGCAGGAATAGAAATAATCACCAGCGTAATCGCCCCTTCTGCAAGAATGTAGCTGTAATTATATGCAATTGGATAAATACTCTTTAAAGATTGCGGAAAATTATCCGGCATATAACTCATCCAGTACAGGTATCCTCCCAGTGCATGAAAAGCCCCTCGCGCAATCACAGCGACAATATAACCTTTGACTAGCCCGTATCTGCTTTTTGCAAAGAATCCTGCTGTCCCCAATGCTGCAAAGGCAAGAATATAATCGCAGCATACCTGAAAAAAGGACAACACATAAGGTTCCTGCAAAAACTGCAAAAGTCCGTATGCAAAGCCCACCAAAATTCCAGTCTTCGGCCCATACCAGTTTCCTACCAAGACAATGAACAGCATACTACACAGGGTCACACTGCCTCCCCAGGGCATTTCAAATACTTTTAAATAAGATGTCAGAAACGCTAATGCAATCGCCATACCGCAAAATACAAGCTGTTTTGCTGTCATCTTCTTTTTCTCCGAGGTTTTTCCTGCAAAGAAAGACGCTGCTATAAATAGAAGGATTCCAGCGACAATACTCACCGCATAACCTGCTGCCGTCAGACTGCCTTCCCCATTCACTAATAGATCAAACATAAAAACCCTCCTTGTTATTTTTTGAAAACAAGGAGGGCACAATCCCACATACCGTAAATCCCTACGTTGGCATTATCCAAATCAGGTTATGGGTCGAAGTTATAAACTTCCTCTCAGCCTGTAGCACAAGCTCCCCTTGTTATCATTCCTATGTATTTGATTTTTATCATAAACATAAATACGGTAAATGTCAAGCAACACTATTTATTTTCCTGCCCGAAACCAGCGAAGGACAACTCACACCCTTTTCCTACTCTGCTGCATATATTCACTGCTCTTCCCATAATCTGCGGATACTTTTCTCTGTCTACATCTACAAACAGGCAAGTATTGTCCATTACAAATGTAATCTCTCCAGCCCCTTCAATTTCCCGTATCTCCCTTAATATTTCTTCTGCCGTCTCTTCTGTAATTTTCTTTGACAATCGGTAATATCTTCCCATTGTACAGACCTTCTTTCCTTTTATGAACTTCCAGCTTTAGAATACTGATATATATCAGATTGGTTAGCAATCGCTAACTTCATATTATTAGAGTAGCACTGCTTTCATAGACTGTCAACGTATATTCTTAGGCTCTACTCGACTCCTTATTATTTTTTCTTATGCATGTAAATCGATTTCTCGCCTAAAAAGTCTGTCTATCCTTCTATGACAAATATATATGGATATGATATAATTTTAGCATCCAGCCGTTTTTATCTGTATTTCTCTGATGAAGACGGCCGACATACCTTTTATTTTTAGAGCATGAGGAGGCTGCGAAAATGAATATACATACTCACACAACACCAGAAGTCCTTTGTATTGGTCAGGTTCTTATGGACTGTATCATAAAAGGATGGAACAGTGCTTCTTATAAAGAACGTGTGCAGACTGCTGATTCTGTCACTTTGTCCCCTGGCGGAGATGCATTCAATGAGTCCGTTGTTTTATCCCGTCTGGGTCACAGCGTACAGACTGTCTGTGTCCTCGGAAACGATCTTGCCAGAGATATATTAACCAACCTCCTTACTGACAGCGGAATATGTACAACCAATATCATCCGTAATAACGCGGTACACACTCCTATTGCCCCTCTACTCGTAGACGCTGATGGAAATCGAAAATCGATCAATGCCTTTTTCTGTCTGAACGATTTCTTACAGATTTCCCATTCTCTGTTTAAAAAGGTACAGATAGTCTCTCTTGCCAGTCTTTTCAGACCACCCTTAACATGCCCAGAAATCATTACTAAAATCTGCCGTGATGCAAAAGCTTCCGGAGCCATTGTAACAGCGGATACCAAACTTCCGCTTCAAACACCCGTCACACTTGAAGACATCAAGGAAGCCTTGTCTTATATTGACTATATCTTCCCCAATGAAGAAGAGGCCAGATTTTATACAAAGAAAAAAGACTACGCTGATATGGCAGAAGTCTTTTTAAACTATGGGGTTAAAAATGTCATCATCAAAACCGGACAGAATGGATGCTTTGCTAAAAATCATAAGATAAGTCTTTCCATGCCTGCATTCAGAGTAAACGCAATAGACAGTACTGGAGCCGGCGATAATTTTGCCGCAGGTTTTCTTTCTGCTCTCCTGCGCGGCAGTTCATTTAAAAATGCCTTGTCTTTTGCCTCTGCCTGCGCTGCCATCTGTGTCCAGTCTGTCGGAGCTACTTCTGGTGTGCAAAGCAGAGCACAGGCGGAAAAATTTCTTTCTGATACAGGATACTGTCCGGTATAATTCTCAACTAAACACTCACTGCCAGCTCATATCTCTCTCATCTGTCCGTATGGGCAGCGGTATCTCGGTTTACCCGCGCTTTTCTTTCCGTATTCAATTGCCTTTGTGGGACAGACTGTAATACATGCCATACAATGTGTACACTTGTTGTGCCACTTAGGTTTTCTCTCCTCCATTGTAATGTTATTCAACGGGCAGGCATCTGCACATTTTCTGCATCCAATACACTGGTCGTCTGCCCAAAATTTTTTTGCATGTACTACTGCTGGATAAAATAGAATGTTAATCGGTCCGCTTAAAACTGCGCCCATGAACCCTTCTTTTTCCTTCTCCAGCGTTTTCCCCTCTGCAATCTGTTCTATCACTGCATCAATCTTGGGGTCTGCTTTCGCAATAATCTCTTTTGCTTCCATCTCATCAGGTGCAGAAAACATGGCAATATAATTTTCTGGCATAACAATCTCCGCACATCCTCGGTAAAGAAACTCTTTTTTACGGCAGAGCTTTCTTATATACTTTGCCGCATTTCCAATTTCTCCTCCGCAGTTCATCACAAAATATGCTTCTGGTGTACCATAAAATCTGGATTTTAAAATCCACTCCTCCACAACCTTCGGTATCCTCCAAGAATAGGTTGGCAATACAAAAATCAGCCGTTCGGGTGTCTTTCCTTTAAAAAGTCGATGGTTCTTAATCTCCTGGTTTAATGAGCAGATTCTTTCATCTAACGCCTGGGAAATTCGTTCTGCAATATAAGCGCTATTTCCCGTTCCTGAAAAATAAAATATCATTTTATTCACCTTCTTTTTATATTTTTTTCGCAGTCATACAGGATGCCATACATTTGTATTATTATATCATATATTTCTTATTCTTTATAATTTCATGTATCCCTATACATAATAGCCTACTTAAAATATGCTTAGAAAGAAATTTTATCTTATACTTCTGACTTCGCATTGATATATAATGAAACAAAATTTTTCTATCAAAAAGTAGGAAAAGATGGTAATTACAATGATAGATTACTCTCCATTATGGGAAAATATGAAATGTAAAAATATTAGTCAGTATAAATTATTGAAATCTGGAATTGATAATAAAACTTTGGATAGTTTAAAGACGCATAGAATAATTTTAGATAGTCGATAAATGTCTCTACTGTCAAAGGGCTGGACGAAGCCAATAATGCCGTAGAGTAATCTTTAAACAGCAATGATATAATTAAGATTGTCTTCAGGATAAGTAACATCTTAATGCTATCTATCCCATGTTCAATATCCCCTCCTATTTTGTCATCAATTTGATGTTGACCAGATGTTTTTTGATATGTTATTTTAATATTAATAAAATATAGAGGAGGATTAATTATGGCACGCACAACTTTAACACTATCTCAAGAAGCCCTTGAAAATTTAGAAAAATTGCAAACAATTTTATCAAAAAAATGGGATTCACGCGTAACACAAGGATTTACTGTTTCATATGCCTTGAAAGAATGTTTAAATCATGAACAAAGTAAAACAATTTCAGAACAATAAACTCATTATAACATAAGCGATAGATACCAAATTTTTCTATCGCTCATTTTTTCACCTCGAAAACATCAATTTATCATCTATCAATTCATCAAATAGATGTTGACAATATCATTTTTGTATGCTATTTTTATGACATCATATTAAAAGAGGAGGAAAAAATGACAAGCAGAGAAGTGTTAGAACTTATTAATAAACTTTACGGAGAGCGTAGTGCATGGATTTCAGATATTGCAAAGCAACTTCATGTCCCCTACGAAACTATTAGACAGATTATCGTAGCTTTGGGGTATTACCGTGGACGCAAAATGAAAGACGTTGAGCTAAACACCCTATTGTACGATACCGCTATTCGCTATTTACTAGAAAACATTTCTTGCAATAATTGAGTTTAAAGGAGGGAGCACAATGAAAAACTGCTTGAGCAAAGCACAGGTATATATCGCTGTCAACATTCCTCACGAAAGCCGAATATTTTCAAAATCACAAAACGAGAACATACAGATGGCTCTTCTCACCGCCTTACAAAGTACATTAAATCAGCTCGAGAAACGAGGGTATTTAGACTCGAATTGCAGTGGAAATCTCTCCGACCATCTAAAAAGAGAATACACATATACAAAGCATAAAGAAAAAACAAAAAAAGCTTTCGTCCAAGAAACTATTAATGTACTAAACAAATATGGTTGGCATGGGAAATCGGGCGTTCCAGCTTGGGCATGGAGTGATTTTCGAAAAATCCCAAAAGAAGAGTATGTGGACTATCTAGAAGTAGTACAAGAAATCTTACCTAGTGATTCTGCGCTATATAAACAACTGAAAGCTGATTTTGATTTGGGTTTAATTAATTCTAAGCAAGGAGTACGTTATCGCTATCTTTGTGAATTAATTGCCAGCATCACATATGTAAGCGCTTCTGGATATTATCGGAAAGAAGGTGAGGAAGAATAATGGTATTCATTACTGGAGATATTCATGGCAATCCGCAAAACCGATTTTCACTAGAAAATTTTCCTCAGCAAAATGAGCTGTGTAAAAAAGATTTAGTTATAATTCTTGGGGATTTCGGTTTAGTTTGGGATTACAAAGGAGAAAACACATACGAAAAGGAGAGGCTTGACTGGTTAGAACAAAAAACATTTACTACTTGCTTCGTCGATGGCAATCATGAAAATTTCGATAGACTAGTCAACTATCCAACAGAGATATGGAATGGCGGTAAGGTACATAAAATCCGTTCTAGTATAATCCACCTAATGCGTGGCCAAATATTTCAAATACAAGAAAAACGCTTTTTTACATTTGGAGGCGCGAGAAGCCACGATATCAGAGACGGAATTATTGAAGTAAATGACCCAAAGCTTCAGACATGGAAAAATAATCCTAACAAACTATTTCGTGTTAATAAAATTTCCTGGTGGAAACAAGAATTACCGTCGCAAGAGGAAATGAACGAAGCTTTAAATAATCTCCAGCAAACAAACAATAACGTCGATTTTATATTAACCCATTGTGGAGCAAGCAGCAGTGTAATGCTATTATCTCGGGGCTATTTCAAACCCGATATACTGACAGATTATTTGGAAGATATACGAAGCAATGTTAACTTTAAACGGTGGTTTTTTGGTCACTATCATATTGATACAACAATAAATGAACAAGAAACCGCTATCTTTGAAAAAATTTTAAGGATTATATAAACAGAAAGAGAGAGGTTATCTAATTCCCCTCCTTGAAAACATACAAAAAAACCACCGCCCCCGAAGCTCCAACGACTTCAAAAACAGTGATTTTCAAGTGCGCGATCAGGGGTTCGAACCCTGGACACCCTGATTAAGAGTCAGGTGCTCTACCAACTGAGCTAATCGCGCATTTCAATATTTTCTTGTTATTTCTGTAACGCAAGTGCTATTATATAACAGTTTTTTTAGGATTGCAAGAGATTTTTTCTATTTTCTTCCTCTTTTTTTACAATTTCACCCTAAATCTGCCGTCTATCTTTCATCTTACCCTATTTTGATGGAAACATACATATCTTGTGCCGGCAATCTTAAACACCGGCACAAAATTTTCTTCATTTGAAGTCCTCTATCATTTTTTTCAGCATACTCTTTCGTACAACTCCACTTGCCGCCGCGACAGGCTCACCTTCTACAAAAATAACAAATGTAGGAACCTCTGTCACTTCAAACTGCGCTGCAAGTGTTTCTGATTTGTCAATGTCGATCTGACAGACCTTTATAATCCCCTGGTATTCTTCTGCAAGCTGTGCCACCGTCTCCTGCATCATTGCACACTTTCCACACCAGGATGCATAAAATTCAACCAGAACAGGCAAATCGGAGGCAAGCACTTCCTGTCTATAAGTATCTTCTGTAACCAAAATCCGCCTGTTTTCTTTCTTTTGAGACCATGCATTCACTTTATTCACCTACATTTTCTTTCTTTTTCATCTCCATGGCAAAAACCGGTGTTTAAAATCCGGTACACCTCATCAAAAGAACATCTCAGGCACATCAGGCGCCTGTTTATCCCCGGCATACAATATAATCTCTCTCTTACACAGGTTTTCCAACTCTTTCTCCATCTCATAACATTCCTCCATTTTAAACGCCGGCAAATCCAAAGGTATGCCACTTTCTATTCCTTTTCTTCTCTCTTTATGCCGATACTGGGAATATATATTAGTATATGAACAAAGTCCGCAGATGTGAAATATTCTTCTATACTATTTTTTCACTGCAATCATCTTATTGATAGGATTTCCCTTAGAAGAGAATTTTTCTTCATATTCTGTCATTACATTTCCTCGGTTCAACTCTTCATTATGGTGAAGATCGTAAGTATAATGCTTCAATGCCCATCCTGCCTCTTTTACTTGTTCCAATGAAAAATTAAACAACTCTGTATTATCTGTTTTAAACTCTACAGCTCCTCCATCCGCCAGGATCTTTTCATAGCGCTCCAGAAATTCCCGAGAAGTAAGCCGTCTCTTCGCATGTCGTGCTTTCGGCCATGGATCTGAAAAATTCAGATAAATCTTTCCCACTTCCTTCGGGGCAAACACCTCTTCTACGTTCCTGGCATCCATGCAGACAAACCGGACATTTTCTAATTCCTGGAACTCTTCTGTATCAAACTTTTCGATTGCCCGCAGCAGGACACTGGAATATCTCTCAATCCCAATAAAATTCAGCGCGGAATGTTTGCGGGCCATTTCAAGAATAAATTGTCCTTTTCCCATACCGATTTCTATATAAATAGGATTTTCGTTTCCAAATATCTGCTTCCAATTTCCTCTCTGTGCCTCTGGTCTTTTTATAACAGCTCTGTGAAGCTGTATTACTCCTTCTGCTCTGGGTATATTACGCAGTCTCATATGATGCCTCCTTTTTTGTCAAAACTTCCCGCTTTTCTTCCATGCCTTAAAAACTATGTCCTAAGGCACACCATAACTTATTCCCTTCGGGACGGCAGGCTTCACCTGATAAGGTATACCCTAAAGGGCACACCGTAACTTATTCCCTTCGGGATGGCGGGCTTCGCCCGATAAGGTATACAAGCTTCCTGTCTGGGGAATACTACGCCTCGCATAAAACTCTGGAAAAATCTAAGTCGGATAGTCCTCCTTCCACATTCTCCCTATTCCGGCGTTACCTTTAACATAGCACAAGCCCCCACTTATGGTCAAAGGGGTTTTTATAGAAATTATCAGTTCAGCCCGCGCCATTCGTAAAACCGCACTGCGTGCTTATCGTGGCTGCCTCCACTGTATGTCTGAACTGATACCATTTTATAAAAATTGACAATTCCTTAACTTGCATTTTTCTAAAAAAGGTGTATGATAGAATAAATTAGTATTTTTTAACAAACAGGAGGGTTGTTATGGACTCTATTGTAAACAAATTGACGGAAATCGAAGATGCCGCTTCAGCGATTGTTCAACATGCGGAAGCCCAGAAAGAAATCCTTGACAAAGAATACGATGAAAAAAGAAGAGCCTTTGATACCCAATTAGAAAATAAAACGTTAAGCCAAATTGAGGCCATACGTGCCAAGTTAGAAGAAAATACGCGAAAGCTTCTGGAATCACAGAGTGGAGCTGGTAATTTGACAGTGGAAGCGCTGAAAAAAGAATACGAAGAGAATCATACGAAATACGCAAAAGAATTATTAAACCGGATTACCGAGGTGTAGCCTATGGGAAATATACTAGCTTACAGCGGTATCGTGACAAAAATACGTGCAATGGAAGCAAAGCTGTTAAAACCGGAACAATTTGAAGAAATCGCAAATCTAAGCAGCGTTCTGGAGGTTGTCTCTTACCTGAAAGAAAATTCATCTTATGCAGATGTCCTTGAGACACTGGAGGATGATAAACTGCACCGCGGTAATATTGAGAAAGTTCTGATTCAGTCGCTCTACCATGATTATACGAAGATTTACCGTTTCTGCGGACAGCAGCAGCGTCGTTTTTTAAAGCTTTATCTGAAACGTTATGAGATTGATTTAATCAATTACTGCCTGCGGATTGTAATCAATCACTATCGGCAGCCATTTGACTTACATTATAAGAAGGCTTTTTTCGACCGCTATTCTCAGATTTCCATTGAAAAACTGATCGGCTCGCATACGACCGGCGAATTGATTGAAAATCTAAAGGATACCGAGTATTATGAACCGTTGAAAAAGATACAAGAGTCGCAGCATCTGTCTTTATTTGACTACGAGCTGACTTTAGATCTGTATTATTTTTCTTCTTTATGGAAAGAACGGAAAAAAGTGCTGAAAAAAACAGACTTAGATCTATTTACACAGGACTGCGGCTCCAAAATTGATCTTTTGAATCTGCAGTATATATACCGCGCAAAGAAATATTACAACATGCAGCCGGCAGATATTTATTTGATGCTGATTCCCATTCATTATAAAGTTCACGTCGACCAGATAAAAGAACTGGTCGAGACGGCATCTTTGGAGGAATTTATGAATGTATTAGAAAAAACCTCCTATGCCCGTCATTATAACTTCCGGCAGAATCTAACGATCGAGCAGATGTACGCTGATTGTCTCCATCATCTTTATATAATAGACAGACGACGTAACCCCTACTCTATCGCTGCAATCAATACCTATCTCTTCTTAAAAGAAGAGGAACTCAAAAAGCTGACTACCGCTATGGAGTGTATCCGGTACAGCCTGTCTCCCGGCGAAACGTTGGCATACGTAGGAGGTAGAACACAATGATTGTAAAGATGAAATTTATTAATATATCCGGCCCGCGCAGTGACATTGATCGGGTGACAGATCTTTATCTTTCCCGATACGAAATCCAACTGGAATCTGCATTGTCTGAGCTCAAGACAGTGGATAACCTGCGCCCCTTTATAGAAATCAATCCATACCGTGACGCATTAAATAAAGCAGTACAATTTGTGGAGCTCCTTCCAAATGTCCAGGATATTGTTCCTGACACATCCCTGGGGCTCAACGACATGTTTGAAATCGTCAGAAAAGCGAACGAAGATTACATGTCTCTTGAGGAGAAGAAGGAAAAATTAAAAAAGAAAACCGAACAGCTTCGTGCAAAGCAGCAAGTCATCGCACCTTTCCGTCCTTTGGACTGTGATTTACATCACGTCTTAAATTACCGGTTCATCAATTACCGGTTTGGGCGAATTGCTGTGGAATATTATCACAAAATGCTCAAATATCTGATGGAAGATCTGGGCGCTATCTTCGTAGAAGGAGAACGCGATGAAAGCTATGTGTACGGGGCTTATTTTGTTTCTCCCGGGGAAGTACAGAAGGTAGACGCAGTATTTCGTTCTCTGCATTTTGAACGGATTGAATTAAAGGACGAATTTGAGGGTACTCCTTCTTATGCCTATCAGGCTTTAGACAGCGAGATTGCAAGAATTCATATAGAAATCGAAGATTTGGACAAAGCTGCCGGAGAAATGCTCTCTGATCGTGCGCCGCAGCTTGTCGCCGCCAAAAACCGTTTAGAAGAACTTTCTAATAACTTTGATGTCCGCAAGCTTGCTGCCCGCGTAGAAGACAAAAAAGAGGATTACTATATTCTCTGCGGCTGGATGGCGGAAGATGACGTAGAAAAATTTTTAGCTGAAATCAAAGAGGACGATCGGGTATTCGTCGTAGTGGAGGACGACCACGATACCTTTTTCGGGGAACCACCTACAAAGCTGGAGAACCCCAAGCTTTTCAAGCCTTTTGAAATGTTTATCCAGATGTACGGACTTCCTGCTTCTAACGAAATGGATCCGACTGTATTTGTAGGCCTGACGTATTCGTTTATTTTCGGCGTTATGTTCGGAGATGTGGGACAGGGACTTTTGCTTTTTATTGGCGGAGGGCTGATCTTTCATTTTAAAAAGGCTCCTCTTGCCGGAATTATCGCAACTGCCGGAATCTTTTCCACCATTTTCGGCTTCCTCTTCGGGAGTATTTTTGGTTTTGAAAATGTCCTACCGGCTCTGTGGCTGCGTCCCATTGACCATATGACGACACTGCCGTTTTTAGGAAAGCTGAACACTGTATTTATCATTGCTGTTGCCTTTGGTATGGGAATCATTCTTCTCGCTATGATTCTTCATATTATCAACGCACTGAAAAGCCGCGATATAGAAGGCGCCTGGTTTGACGCCAACGGTGTTGCCGGATTCATTTTCTATGCCTCCGCCATCGTCTCCATTGTACTGTTTATGACCGGCAATTCTCTTCCTGCCGGATTTGTCATGGCTGTCATGTTCGGGGTGCCGCTGCTTTTGATTTTCTTTAAAAAACCGCTGACCAGGCTTATTCAAAAGCGCGCTGACAAGATGGAAGAGAGCAAGGCAATGTTCATTGTGGAAGGATTCTTTGAATTATTTGAGACCTTATTAAGTTATTTTTCCAACACCATCTCTTTCATCCGTATCGGCGCCTTCGCCGTCAGCCACGCAGCCATCATGGAGGTTGTGCTGATGCTCGCCGGTGCAGAGGAGGGAAATCCAAACTGGATTGTCATTGTACTGGGAAACCTGTTTGTATGCGGATTGGAAGGACTAATCGTAGGTATCCAGGTACTGCGTCTAGAATATTATGAAATGTTCAGCCGCTTTTATAAAGGCACTGGCAGAGCATTTCAGCCATATACAAAAAAGACAAACAAAAAATAGGAGGATTATACTATGACTTTAGCAACGAAAATTATCTTCATCATCGCTTTGATTTTAAGCATTATCATCCCATTTGGCTACTATCTGATCGGAGAAAAGAATAAAAAGCGTTATAAACGTACGCTCGGCGTCAATGCTTTCTTTTTCTTCGGTGCGTTTGCCCTCGCCTCCATTATGATGTTAAGTCCAGATGTACAGGCGGCGGGAAGTGTCACTTCAGATTCTGGTTTTGCAACAGGAATGGGCTATATCGCAGCCGCATTGGTTACCGGTTTATCCTGTATCGGCGGCGGTATTGCCGTTGCCAGCGCAGCGAGTGCGGCATTGGGAGCAATCAGCGAAGACTCTTCTGTTCTGGGTAAATCTTTAATTTTCGTAGGACTTGCAGAAGGTGTCTGCCTCTACGGGCTGATTATCTCTTTTATGATCCTGGGGAACCTATAATATGAAAATGTATTTAATCAGTGATAATGTCGATACCTATACGGGCATGAGACTTGCAGGGGTAGACGGTGTTGTTGTACATGAACGCGAGGAGCTTCGCAAAGCGCTTGAAGATGTGCTGGCAGACAAAACGGTAGGCATTGTGCTTCTAACCGAAAAATTCGGCCGCGAATTTCCTGACATCATTGACACATTCCGTCTGGAACGCAAAAATCCCCTTCTTGTCGAAATCCCCGACAGGCACGGAACCGGACGAAAAAAAGACTTTATCACGTCTTATATTACTGAAGCAATCGGACTTAAATTGTAAATATATAAAGAAGGACATCTGAAATGAAAAAACGTGCTGAATGGAAAAGGAGGAATTTTGTTTGACTCTGGAAGAAAAAATCGCACATTTACAGACTACATCGATGGAACAGGCGAGAAGCGAAGGAAATGCCATCATCGATTCCTACAAAGAAGCACTGGAAAAAGTATTGGCAGATCATAAAGAGGAGGCGATCCGCCAGTCCCAGACCCGCATCAAGGCTGAGACGACAAATGCCAGACAGCAGCTAAACCAGGCAATGGCAAAATCACAGCTGGAAATAAAACGACAGTACGGAAAAGTACAGTTGGAATTAAAAGATAAAATATTTGAAGAAACCAAAAGCCTGCTTGATGACTATATGAAAACCGAAAGCTATCTGGATTACCTTATAAACTGCATCCATCATGCCAAACATTTTGCCGGAGAGGATCCGGTTGTGATTTATATCAATCCTTCTGATGAAACGAAGCGTTCTGATTTGGAGGATGCCACCGGTATTCACTTGACAATCAGCGCTGAGGACTTTATCGGAGGGGTACGCGCTGTTATTCGTGCGCGAAATATCCTCATTGATAATTCCTTCAAGACAAAGCTTCGCAATGAATATGACTCATTTTTGTTTTTAGGAGGTGACGGAGTTGCTTAAAACTGGAACAATTTACGGAATTAATGGCCCTGTCATCTATCTGAAGGGCAATACGGGCTTTCGTATGTCTGAAATGGTCTATGTCGGAAAGCAGAAGCTTGTAGGTGAGGTCATTGCGCTCGATAAAGACAGAACAACCATTCAGGTCTATGAAGAGACAACGGGCTTAAAGCCTGGTGAAGAGGTGATTGCCAGCGGAAATGCTGTTTCTGTCACACTGGCGCCCGGAATTCTCAATAATATCTTCGACGGGATTGAACGGCCTTTAGAGCGTATTTCCGAATCTGCGGGTGCGTTTATCACTCGCGGCGTAAGCGTAGATTCATTGGATAAATCTAAAAAATGGCAGACGCACATCACAGTGAAGGAAGGGCAATATCTGCACAGCGGTGATATTATTGCAGAAGTTCCCGAAACCCACGCCATTCTCCACAAGTGTATGGTTCCTCCAAATATAGAAGGTACTGTTCTTTCTGTCGCTTCGGACGGGGAGTATACGATCGAAGAAACACTTGTAACGCTGGAATTAAACGACGGTTCTCAAAAAGAACTTTCTATGACACAGTACTGGCCTATCCGTACAGCGCGTCCGACCCATCATCGTTTTCCAGCCTCTGTTCCGCTTATCACCGGACAGAGAATTATTGATACAATGTTTCCCATCGCCAAAGGGGGCACAGCCGCCATTCCCGGCGGATTCGGTACAGGAAAAACCATGACCCAGCACCAAATTGCCAAATGGGCAGATGCCGACATCATTATTTATATCGGCTGCGGCGAACGTGGAAATGAAATGACGCAGGTATTGGAAGAATTTGGAGAGCTTACAGATCCCCGCACCGGAAATCCTCTGATGGACAGGACTACATTGATCGCCAACACCTCCAATATGCCGGTTGCCGCCCGCGAAGCAAGCATCTACACCGGCCTTACCCTCGCCGAATACTACCGCGATATGGGATATGACGTTGCTATCATGGCAGATTCCACTTCCCGCTGGGCGGAAGCTTTGCGCGAGCTCTCCGGACGTCTGGAGGAGATGCCCGCGGAGGAAGGATTCCCCGCTTACCTTGCCTCCCGTCTCTCTGCCTTCTATGAGAGGGCAGGCATGATGCACAACTTAAATGGAACAGACGGTTCTGTGACAATTATCGGCGCCGTTTCGCCGCAGGGCGGTGATTTTTCTGAGCCTGTAACACAGAACACAAAACGTTTTGTCCGTTGTTTCTGGGGACTGGATAAAAGCCTTGCCTACTCCAGACATTTTCCTGCAATTCACTGGCTCACCAGTTACAGTGAATATCTGAATGATTTAAGCCACTGGTATCAGGATAACGTCTCTCCTAAATTTGTAGATTACCGCAACCGCCTTATGGCACTTTTAAATCAGGAGAGCAGTCTGCTGGAAATTGTAAAATTGATCGGAAGCGACGTACTTCCTGATGATCAAAAACTGGTGTTGGAAATCGCCCGGGTCATCCGACTCGGTTTCCTGCAGCAAAATGCTTTCCACAAAGACGATACCTGTGTCTCTATGGAAAAACAATATCTGATGATGGAAACAATCTTATATCTGTACAACCAGGCACGTGCTCTCGTCACAATGGGGCATCCTATGTCTGTACTAAAAGCAGAAAACATTTTCGACAAGGTTATCGCTATCAAGTACGACGTACCAAATGACAGACCAGAGTTGTTTGCCGGATACCATCGGGATATTGACGCTTTTTATCAACGTGTCCTGGAAAAAAATGCATAAGAAGGGAGGAATCCGACACATGTCAATCGAATATTTAGGCTTAAGCAGCATCAATGGTCCTCTCATCGCCCTGGAAGGCATACAGGATGCTTTCTTTGATGAAATCGTTGAATTTATTGTGGACGGTACAGAACGCAAAATTGGACGTATAGTAGAGGTGTACGAGGATCGCGCTGTGATACAGGTATTTGAAGGCTCTGAAAATATGTCTCTGAAAAATACGCACACACGACTTACCGGACATCCAATGGAAATCGCGCTCTCTCCGGATATGCTGGGGCGTACTTTCAATGGAATCGGACAGCCTATTGACGATTTAGGCCCGATTATCTCCACACTGAAACGGGACGTCAACGGTCTTCCCTTGAATCCGGTAAAACGAGAATATCCAAGAAATTATATTCACACAGGCATCTCTGCTATCGACGGACTGACTACCCTGATACGCGGACAGAAGCTCCCCATTTTCTCAGGGAATGGCCTGCCCCACGACCAGCTCGCGGCACAGATTGTAAAACAGGCCTCCCTCGGCGAAAACTCTGAGGAACAGTTCGCCATTGTATTTGCCGCTATGGGAGTAAAACATGACGTCGCTGACTTCTTCCGCCATACGTTTGAAGAAAGCGGCGTGGCAGACCACGTTGCCATGTTTTTAAACCTTGCCAATGACCCGGTAGTCGAACGTCTGATTACACCGAAGGTAGCCTTGACTGTAGCAGAATACCTGGCCTTTGAACAAAATATGCATATCCTCGTTATCCTGACGGATATGACTTCTTTTGCAGAAGCGATGCGGGAGGTTTCTTCCTCTAAAGGAGAGATTCCAAGCCGAAAAGGATTTCCCGGTTATCTGTACAGTGAGCTTGCCACTATCTATGAACGTGCCGGCATTGTAGAAGGCGTAAAGGGTTCGGTAACACAGCTTCCCATCCTCACAATGCCCAATGATGACATTACACATCCGATTCCTGACCTGACAGGATATATCACAGAAGGACAGATTGTTTTAGACAGACCCCTGCATGGGCAGTCCATCTATCCGCCCATCAATATCCTGCCCTCTCTTTCCCGCCTGATGAAGGACGGTATCGGGGAAGGATATACAAGAGAGGATCATCAGGACTTGGCAAACCAGCTTTTCTCCGCCTATGCCAAAGTAGGAGACGCGCGAAACCTGGCTTCCGTTATCGGTGAGGATGAGCTTTCGCCCATTGACAAAAAATACTTGGAATTTGGAATAGATTTTGAGCAAAATTATATCGGGCAGGGTCCCGAAGAAAACCGCAGCATGGAAGAAACCCTGGATCTGGGGTGGAAGCTGCTCGGTCGTCTGCCAAGAGAAGAGTTGGATCGAGTAGATACAAAGATTCTGGATAAATATTATCACCCGACAGAAGAGGAAGAGGAATAAAACTCTTCCTTTCAACAGGGTATAGCATATCTGTTTTGAAGGCTGATATATTTTTGAAAGGAGGAGTCGCATGGATCCGCGTACCTTTCCTACAAAAGGAAATCTCATGCTGGCAAAAAATTCCCTGGCACTTGCAAAGCAAGGGTATGATCTGATGGATAAAAAGCGAAATATTCTTATCCGAGAACTTATGAATTTGATCGATGAAGCGCGCAATATACAAGATGAAATCGATCATACCTTTACCTATGCCTACCGGTGCCTACAGAGGGCAAATATTGAGCATGGAATCAATATGGTGGATCAGCTTGCCTACACAGTGCCCATTGAGAACTCCATCACCATTCAGACAAGAAGCATTATGGGTACCGAAATTCCCCATGTGAAATATATTCCGGACGACGGTACGCCGACTTACTCTTTCGGCACCACACACGAGTCCATTGATACCGCACGAGAGGCATTCCGCAAGGTAAAAGACTTAACAGTCAAGCTCTCTATGGTGGAAAATGCAGCGTATCGTCTCGCTTCGAATATCAAAAAGACACAAAAACGGGCGAATGCACTGCAAAACATCACTATTCCCATGTATTCACAGCTGGTATATAGCATTACCAACGCACTGGAAGAAAAAGAGAGGGAGGAGTTTACAAGGCTGAAAGTAATAAAGAGGATGAAGATGAAGAAGGGGTAAAAATGTTTACCAAATTAAAAGTTCGCTATTATTTATGGAAATTAAAACGTAAAAAGACGAATATATAAACCGTAGCTGTTAGATTATCTGTGTCTAATGATAAAGTAGCAGAAGAATACAACAAATATATCGATCCCTTTAAAAAAACAAATTATGGTTCGTTAATAGCAATATGTATATCCTTAGGTTCACTCCTTATCGCCATATATTCTGTATATGAATTAAAGCAAGAAAGAGAGCTTAGATATAAACCGGATCTCAGAGTATATGAAAACACCATCTCTCTATATTGGGATAATGACGGAATTCCAATCAAAAGAGAAGATGATTATACTTAGAAGGCAGTAACATGGATGTTTCTATTCTTAAAGAAGAAAATGTTTTTGAAGTCGATTATGCAGGTCGTAGAATTGCACGTACACGTATTGATCCTGTAGATTTAGAGAGTTATATTTCGCAAAATATGAAAAAACAGATAATGATACCTTCTATTTATTTAGAATTATTATCTGGTTATTGTTATGAAAAGCTTCCTCTATCGGAGGATATTGAGTATAACAATCCGTTAACTATGCAGGACTTTCCACAAATAATTCTGTCTATCTCTTATAAAGATATACAGGGACAGGAAATAAAGAAAAATATAGAAATTGGATTTGATCCTATCATATATGAAAAAAATATAGAAGGGAATGGAAATTGCCATTTGCGTATTAGAAGTCTAAATGAATATCTTGTAGAATACTAAAGAGAAAATTTATGTTTGTTCCAATCTTTAGCATACTCTTTAATAATTGCTTTTTCAAAATCATAATTTATCTTTTCACATTATAAATCCCCGACAGCCAAACTAAAGCCTTTCTCCCTGTAGTTTTCTGTCGGGGTACGATTAAACCATTTTCTTATTTTTCTAACTTTTACACCGCGGTTTCAATTAAATTCTGCAGATATGATTATAGCAGATTCCGTTTTTTCTGAAAGGTGACACCAAATCTTTGCTTTGCATAATTACCCGGCAGAGTAAAACAAATCTATTGAAACGTCAAAATGTATGTATCTCTCTTCCTAGTTTTTATCTATTTACTACATTTACCGGCATTCCTTCTAAAAATCCTTTCAGATTCTCTACCGCTGTCTTCATCAGCCTCTGTCTGCTTTCTTTTGCACCCCACGACATATGTGGAGTAAGAATACAATTCTTAGCTTTTAATAAGGGATTTTCCTTTTTTATAGGCTCTGTAGACACAACATCTAAACCTGCCGCATATATTTTTCCGCTATTTAAAGCCTCCGCTAAATCCTGCTCAACTATCAACGCTCCTCTAGAGTTATTTAGTATAATGACTCCATCTTTCATCTTTTCAATATTCTTTTTGCAAATAATTCCCTCCTTTGAAGCAAATAATGGACAGTGAAGCGTGATCACATCCGCCTTTTTAAACACTTCATCTTTGGATACATATTCTGCAATCTCCCTGCCTCTGTCATTTGGATATTCATCATTTGCAATTACTTCCATCCCTAAGGCCCTGGCAATACGTCCTGTCGTCTGCCCAATTTTTCCAAAGCCTATAATTCCCATTGTTTTTCCTGCCAGTTCAACCAGGGGATAATCCCAGAAGCACCAGTCCTTGTTTGTTTCCCACGCTCCTTCGTGCACCGCTTTATCATGGTGCCCGATCCGATGGCATATTTCCAGTAAAAGTGCAATTGCAAACTGTCCTACAGCATTTGTCCCATAAGTTGGAATGTTCGTCACAACGATTCCTCTTTCCTTTGCTGCAAGAATATCTACCACGTTATATCCAGTCGCAAGTACCCCTACATATTTTATATTCTCACACGAACTAAATATATTTTTTGACAGCGGTGTTTTATTCGTAAATACGACTTCTGCGTCCTGAATTCTCTGGATAATCTCTTTTTCATCATCTAAGGAGGTTCTGTCATACACCGTCAACTCTCCATATTGTTCTAATTCTTCCCAGCTTAAATCTCCTGGATTCAACGTATATCCGTCCAATACTACTATTTTCATCCTTGTTCCCCTTTCTTTAACAGGTTCCTTGCCTCTTTATAAATCCGTTCTGCAGTCAGTCCATATTTTTCCATCAGTTCTTCCGGCTTCCCCGATTCTCCAAAGCTGTCTTCCACGCCGATTATTTTCATAGGAACCGGATAATTCCGAATCAAAAACTCTGCTATTGCGCTGCCCATCCCTCCGGCTGCCTGATGTTCTTCCGCCGTAAGAACACATCCTGTTTTTTTCGTTGCTTCCAAAATAGCTTCTGTATCTAACGGCTTCACCGTATGTACATTCACAACCATCAAATCAATTCCTTCTTTTTCCAAAGACTCTGCTGCTTTTAATCCTTCCTGTACCATCGCTCCATTTGCAAAAAGAACGATATCCTTCCCTTCTCTCATTATATTCGCTTTACCCAGTATAAATGGACTTTCTTTTTTCGTGACAACTGGAACCGCCTCACGTTCAAAACGGATAAAACATGGCCCTTCCTGTTCTGCAATCGCCAATGTCGCTTTCTCTGTCTCATACGCGTCACAAGGTACTACAACTGTCATATCTGGCAATACACGCATCAATGCTATATCCTCCAGCGATTGATGCGTTGCGCCGTCTGCTCCTACAGAAATACCTGCATGGGCTCCCGCTAGTTTCACATTGAGATGATTATAGCATATCGTTGTTCGGATCTGATCCCACGCTCTGCCTGCTAAAAACACGCCATACGTCGTCGCAAATGGGAGCATACCGCCTAATGCCAACCCTGCGGCTGTTCCCACCATATCTTGTTCAGCAATTCCCATATCAATAAACTTCTCTGGATACTGTTCGCGTATCCATACTGTACGGGTAGATTTCGCCACATCCGCATCCATAACAATTAAGTTTTTCTTTTCTTCTGCCAGCTTTAACAATGCCCTTCCATACCCATCCCGCATGGGAATTTTTTCTTTTTCCATCCGCTTTATACCTCCCCTCTCCTGATTTCTGAAATAGCCCGTTTGTACTGCTCATTATCTGGCGCGTTTCCATGCCAGTTACAATCATTTTCCATAAAGGAAACCCCTTTTCCTTTTACAGTATTTGCAATGATTACCGTTGACTTTTCTTTTTGCATCTGTGCGCTTTGATATGCCAAAAGTACTTCCCCTATATCGTGTCCATTGATTTCCAACACATTCCATCCAAAATCAGCCCATTTCTCCGTCAGATCACCCAGATTTTTAATTTCCTCCAAGTTTCCATCTAATTGAATATGATTGTAATCCACAATCGCGCACAAGTTATCCAATCTATGCTGCGCTGCTGTCATAACCGCTTCCCATATCTGTCCTTCTTGTAATTCTCCGTCTCCCATCAGACAATATATCCTGTTCCCCTTTTTCTGCATTTTGCAGGACAACGCAATCCCGTTTGCAATAGAAAGACCCTGCCCCAATGAACCTCCAGAGCAATCCAGCCCCGGTGTACGCGACATATGTGGATGTCCCTGAAGAATACTCCCCATTTTCCGCAGCGTTTTCAGCTCTTCAACAGGAAAAAAACCTTTTCGTGCCAACACACTATATAGTACAGGGGCAACATGGCCTTTAGAAAGGATAAAGTAATCTCTTTCTTCCCATTTCGGATTCTTGGGGTCTATTTTTAAAATTCCTCCAAAGTAAAGCCCTGCCAACAATTCTACCGCTGACAGCGACCCGCCAGGATGCCCAGAACCAGCATTATATATCATCTCTATAATGTCTGTACGGACTATACGGCACACTTCTTCCAATTCATCTCTATTCATATCTGCTCCTTTACTCCTGCGTTATCACACATGGTTTTTCCGGTATATTTATCTGGTGCCCACTAAAATTTCCATCAATTTTGGCTTTTACATATTTTGCTGTCTTCAGTAATTTAGCAAAATTAATTCCTGTCTCATACCCACACTGTTCCAACATATATACTAGGTCCTCACTGGAAGTGTTCCCTGTAGCTCCCGGCGCAAAAGGGCATCCTCCAAGTCCTCCTACTGCTGCCTGAATGCTGTCTGCTCCATTTTGTAATGCAATATAACTGTTTAATATTCCCATATTTCTTGTATCGTGAATATGTACATGGAACTTATCTTCAGGGAAATTTTTCTTCATCGCACAAAAAACTCTTTCTACCAAAGTCGGATATGCCATACCTACTGTATCACACAAGGTAAACGAATGAATTCCCAGTTCTCTTATGTTTCCTACCAATTCTATCAATGCTTCAACTGACATTTCTCCTTCAAACGGGCATCCAAACACTGTTGCAATATCCTGTGTTATTTTCATATCCGGCAGTTCTTCCCGTATTTTCTTAATCTCTTCTAGTGATTGTTCTCTAGTTCTTTTTACATTTGCCATATTATGAGATTCACTTAAAGAAATTACTGGTGTGATCTCTTTAAGCCCTGCTTTCGCCGCGGCTTTTGCCCCATAGAGGTTTGGTACAAGAGCAAAAAATTCTACTCCTTTATATCTCTCTAAAACCGTCTCCGCTATCACTGCACTATCCCGCATTTGCGGAATCGCTTTCGGACTTACAAAAGAGCCCATCTGTATCTTTTTATATCCTGCCTCTACAAGTCCGTCTATAATCTTCAGTTTCGTTTCTGTAGGGATAAATGTTTTGACACTCTGAAACCCATCCCGCGGCCCTATTTCCACAATTTTTACTTTCTTCGCCATATTCAATTCTTCCTTTCTAAAAAATTCCCTCTGCTTTCATACCTTCATATTCTTCCTCGGCAATCCCCAGCTCTTTTTTTAAAATCTCTTCTGTGTGTTGTCCCAACAGAGGCGCCGGTGTATCAATCTTTATTTTATTATTTGTGAATTTCAACTGATTTCCTGTAACCTTCATCTTTCCTGCCACCGGATGTTCCAAATCCACAAACATTTCCCGTGCCACTGCAATATGCGGATCCCGCGCTACTCTGTCGATTGTATTGACAGGACTTGCCGGAATCCCCGCCGCAAGCAGCTCCTCCACGATGTCATCAATATTTTTGTCTTTTGTCCAGCGTTCTATAATCTCTTTTAACGGCGCGTGATTTCTCACCCTATCGACATTCGTTGCAAACTTTTCATCCTGAAGCTCCGGCATTTTCAGTTTTTCTTTTAAAATGTTATACAGTTTGTCATTACCACATGCAATGATGACCATACCATCTTTCGCATGAAAGGAATCATAAGGATAGATTGCCTCATACCGATTTCCAATTCTGCTCGGTACTCGTCCGGTACATAGATAAATCATATTGATAATTTCAAGAGAAGACACCATAGAATCTACGAGGGAGACATCGACTTTATCTCCCACTCCTGTTTTCAGGCGGTTTACATAGGCTGCCAAAACACCAATACAGCAGCTCGCTCCTCCCATCACATCAGAAATTGCAGTTCCTGTACGTGTAGGAGGCGTATCTGGCCATCCAGTTGTACTCATTAGTCCACTCATAGCCTGCCCGATAATGTCATACCCTGCGCGCTGTGAATATGGCCCATAATGTCCAAACCCTGACACTGCTCCATATACAATGGCCGGATTAATTTTTCGGAGTTCTTCATACCCCAATCCTAATTTTTCCATTACGCCAGGCCGGTAATTCTCCAATACAATATCTGATCTCTCTATCAACTTTCGAAATATCATTTTTCCTTTTTCACTTTTTAAATTCAGTGTCATTCCCCGTTTATTCCGATTCAAGTTCATAAAATATGCACTTTCCCCATGAACAATCGGAGCATTTCTTCGGGCATCATCTCCCCTGCCTGGCATTTCAATCTTAATTACATCTGCACCCATATCTGCAAGCATCATCCCACAATAGGGACCCGCAAGTACCCGCGTTAAGTCCAACACTTTTACTCCACTTAAAAGACCTGTTTGTTTCATTTTATTTACCTTCTTTCTATATGTTTTTATAATATATATCTAGCAATTCTTTTTCTCTTTCGTGCCAATTCAAATTAAAACAACTATTTTACATATAATTTTCTTACTATTTTGTTTATAGTTTTAAAAAAGCCTTCTTAAATACTGTACAAATCAAAAAATGAAGCGGATCCGAAGATTGACCTCTTCTGGATCCGCTATATTGTTTCATAATGTTTTAATTCGTCTCATATTTCACTTTATAGCAGAAATATCTGCCTTTGCATACTGTTCATTATAATTTTTTCCAAACCACACTTCAAAAACTCCTCTTTTTACCTTCGGCGTCATTGGACTTACTAACACCATCAAAATGCCGGATACTGCAAATGCCAGTAAAATAGGATGAATAGGTGCCGACATCACCGTTGCTATAATATAAACAACTGTGCCTGCTATTGTACCCACTATTGCCGCTGCCGGTGTTGCCTTCTTCCAGTATAACCCAAGGAATAATGGGAAGAAAAAGCCGGCTGCCAACCCGCCAATCGCAAAATTTACAATCACCTGTAAGTAATCACTAGGGAACATCGCCATTATAATTGCAATCACTGCTGCTATAACTGTAAAAATAAGATTCCCTTTATTTTCCTTCTCTTCTGAAATATTTGGATTAATCAATGTTTTATACAAGTCCTTCACAATGGTAGATGCAATAATAATTAGGAAAGCTGCTACAGTGGACTGAATCGCTGCTACTGCACCTGCTATTACAATACCACCCATTACCGGAGGCAACAGAGTAGATAACAACATTGGAATTACATAATCTCCCTCGCTTACATTCGGATTGACCGCATACGCCAGCGGGCCCACGCCAGACATTGTAAACTGAATAATTGTATAACCAATAATGCCCACAATAATCGCATTTTTCAGTGTCTTTGTATTGTTATAGGTAAATGTTCCCATCAATGCATGGGGAAGGGGAATTAAGGCAAAGCTTTGTATACATGCCGTACCAATAAAAATCAACGGTGCATATGTACTCGCATCCAACAATAACGGATTGGTTTCTTCTACAAATTCCATAGCTGACTGTATACTTCCAAATTTATCAAACAGTTCTCCGCCTGTTGCAACAAAAATAGCAATCACTGAGAAAATCATAATCGCTCCTTGTACAACTGCAATTTTAGAAATAGATTTAATTCCTCCTGTCAGCGTATAGAGCAATGTAATCAGAGCAAACAATAACACGCCAACCCTGTAATTTCCGTTTCCCGTTACTACTGAAAATAGTTTCCCTCCTCCAATAAACTGACTTCCTGCATAGGGGAGAAGGAATACTATGAAAGTCAGCCCTAAAAACGTCGAAAAAACCTTGGATTGGTATCTATGTCTAAATAATTGCAGTACAGTCTGAGCGCCTGTTCTTCTTCCCATAATAGACATCTTTTTTCCAACACTTCCCAAAGATAGGAAAATATTAATAAAACTACAAAAGACACACAGCGACCAGATAAAGCCTGTGCCATAGCTTAATCCCGGCCCACCTACCATGCCGCCGCTGGACATAATATTTGTTACCATAATCAACCCGACTGATAAAGCTCCCAGATTTCCTCCTCCCGTCAGGAAACCTGCTACTTTTTGAGAAGTATTCTCTCTCCTGCCTGCATATTTAACATAAAGCCCCAGCCCCATAATGATTATTGTATAAATAAAAAATACAATAATGATCATTCTTTGGTGTCCTGTTGATACTGTAAAACCTAAATCCATATTTATACCTCCTCATCATCTGCAACTGCATCCAATTTATGATTCTTAATTACTGTTTTTGCAATAATAATCGAAACAAGCGATATACATAAATAAAATAGCGCCGTCACTCCATACCACATCGGTACTCCTGCAAACCATTTTCCATTACCATTTAATGTATAAATCAAAATAGTAGGAATAATAATCTGTATTGCCCCAATGAGAAGTACAATCCACATTTCTTTTTTGCACCTTATAAACCTTTTGTCATCCACAATATCATTCACATCATATTCTCTGCTCTCTAAATCACGTTCACTATTCATTTTCTTCCTCCTATACTGGATATTTTTCTATAAAATCAAGTACAATTTTGTTAAATCTTTCTGGCTGAAAATAGAAAAAGAAATGACCTGAATTCCCTATTTTTACCAATTCATATGAAGTTCTGCATTTGCTTACATAATAATCCATTGCCAATTCACCCTTTACAGCTGGAGATGTACTCCCTATAAAAAGTATAGGAATCATAACAGCCGGAATATACTCTGTAAAATCTCTTCCTAAGAAATCCGTGTATATACTGTATGCTATATAAGGTGGTGTTTTCATAATTTCTTTTTGTATCCATTCTTTATCTTCCTGGCAAGTTCCTTCTACTACCATTCCCTCCACCATTGCATATGCATCAGCCTCGTGATCTTCCAGCATATGGATCAGTCTGTCATTTGCTTTATCCATATTATAATTTCTATTGCCATGTTGATTCCATTCCTCTTCTGAAAATGGATATAACGTGGAATCCAAAATTCCCATACGTCTCACATAACCATAACCCGCATATTTTCTCCAATACATGAGTGCTACTTGTCCGCCCATAGACCATCCTAAAAGGGTAACATCACATAAATGCAGATATTCTATAAGCTCTTTCACGTCTTTTGCCATTCTTGATATGGTAATGTCCTTCAAGGTTTTTGAACTGGATCCATGTCCTCTGAGATCTAATAATACTAACCGATTATCTTGGCTCAACCCTGCTATATTCCTTTTAAACACCTGACTGCTACAGCAAAAACCATGCAGTAAGAGTATTGGCTTGCCCTCACCATAATCCTCATAGTATAAAATCGTCCCATCACTTGTCTCAAAAAAATTTTGTTTTGAAAAAATCATATTTTTCACTCCCTTCCTTAATAAATTTGTTTACTTTTATTTATTAGCAATTTATTTTTTATATCGTGCCAATACTTGATTTTTCGATATAAAATTTCTTTTCTTCTTATAAATTCAATATTTTAAGTAAAAAAAATTTATCAGTTTACTTATTTATCATCAAATAAACTAATAAATTTTCTTTTCATTACAACAAATGTTTAATTTTGTTTTATATTGTTTCACCTAAATTCGATTCCATACTTTTTTATTTTTCTCCAAAGAGTGCTCCTACTTATTCCCATTGCTTCCGCAGTTTTTCCAATTTCTAAATTTTGTTTTTTTAGTTCTGTAAGAATATGATTTTTTTCCCATTCATCTAATCTTTCTGTCGCATCTTCTTTATTTTCTTGAAAATATAAATATGAAGAAATGTATGCTTCTACAAAATCCTGCTCCTCGCCTTGTGAAAGTAATACATAAATCCGTTCCATTAAATTTCCCAGTTCTCTGACATTCCCAGGCCAATTATATTGTTCCAGTTTATTGAGTATCCTCCTAATAAATTTCTGTTCCTCATCTGAAACGTTTCCACTACATTGTTCATATAAGTGAAATCCAATTTCACATATATCTTCTCTTCGTTCCTTTAAAGCAGGAATCTTAATGTTCAAAACATTCAGCCGATAGTATAAGTCTTCCCTGAATTTTCCTTTACTAATTTCTTTATGCAGGTTTCTATTTGTAGCCGTAATCACTCGAATATTTACTGGTGTTACCCTGTCGCTTCCAATTCTTCTTATTTCTTTTTCTTGCAAAACACGCAGCAGTTGTACCTGTGTTTCTAACGGCATCTCACCAATTTCATCCAAAAAAATTGTCCCTCTATGAGCCATCTCAAAAAGACCGATTTTTCCCCCCTTACTTGCTCCTGTAAAGGCGCCTTCAACATATCCGAACAATTCTGCTTCCAGCAGATTTCTGGGGAATGCTCCGCAGTTCACCGCCACAAAAGGCCCTTCTGCCCTTCTGCTTGCGTTATGTATACTTTGTGCAAATAGCTCTTTTCCCGTTCCTGTTTCTCCCTGCAGAAGAATGGTTGCATCTGATTTTGCAAACTTTTTGGCAAGATTCACATTATCCCTCATTAATTTTGACTCTCCTATAATATCCGTAAAATGATATTTTGCAATCAATCCTCTTTGATGCAGCTTAACACGAATTCTTTGCTCATTATCCTGTATCGCTTTAACATCTTGAAATGTAGCAATTACTCCTTCAATTTTTCCATCCACTACGATCGGCATTCTATTAGCAGAAACCAACACCCCATTTAAGCTCATTAACTGGTTAAGCTTTTTTTCTCCTGTGTGAAAAACCTCCATCAATCGTGTATCTTGTACAGCTTCTTTTTCAACCATCTCTGTTTCTTTTAAATTTTGCGTCCCCCGCTTCAATATTTTTTTTGCTTCATCATTAATAACATCAATCTCACCTTCTCTATTTACCGCAATAATAGCATCATGTGTATGATTAAAAATTAGCTGATACCTCTCCATCTTTAATTTTAGTTGTTTTTGCTTTTCCTTTTCCTTTTTCTTCACCTGTAAAAGCTGCTCTGCCATCTCTATTGCTCTTAGCAACGACTCCTCCGAATTTTCAACTACCAAATGTCGGAGTCCTTTATCATGTGCTATTTTCTCCGTATCTGCTCCGCCAATTCCTAACTGTGCTCCCCCTTTTACCGCTTCTTCTACAATATGGTAACAGTCAGATAAATTTGTAAAGGAGTAAAACTCTGCTTCTATCTTTAACATATGGCATATCACCTTTACATCCTCTCTTATTTTTCCATACGAAAAAAAGGCTGTCTTTCCTGAGATCGCTGCTGCTTCTTCTATTACAGGCATATAATCGGCAAGTGTCAATCCTATGTCAATTACCTGGTCAGGAAATTTCTTTTCTATTATTTTCTTTGTTCCCCTGCGGCTTATAATTACTTGTGCCCCCTGGTTCAGCAGCCTTTCAGATAATTCTATTGCATTTCCAATAGACCCTTGATATACATGCACTTTCTTTTTATATTTCCGGATAATCTTATCACTTTTTTTCATAAGTTCTTCTGTAGGAGCAATCAAACAAATCTCTGGTATCTCTGTTCTCATTTTCAATTCTTCCTCCTCTCTGATGCTTTTTTAATCCCATATGCCTCCCTGTATTTTGTTACAGTTCGTCTCGCTATCTGGATTCCCTCTTCCGCTAATCTCTCAGATATTCTCTGATCAGATAATGGAGCTTTTTTATCTTCTTTCGAGATCAATATTTTAATCTTATCAACTATCATCTTGTCCTTCTCTGGTGTTTCGCGTTTTTCTTTTGAAAGAGGAAACAGTGCCTTCAAAGAAATAACCCCTCTGGGCGTTTCTATATATTTTCCTTTTACAGCCCTTGTAACCGTGGACGGATGCATTCCCAACTCCTTTGCTATCTGTTTCATTGTCAGAATCTGTTTTGGTCCTCTGTCTATTAAAAACCTTTCCTGATGAATCAGTACGTATAAAACTACCTTTTTCAGAGTCTCCTCCCTTTGCTCCACAGCTTTAATCATCTGCTTTGCCCTTTTTATCTTTTCTTCCAGATAAATTTTTATTTCTTCGTCTTTTGCATTCTTTGCCAGATTCATATATAACTGATTTAGATGAATATCTTTTGATGTGTTTCCACAAATTGTAATTTCCCATTTCCCATGATTCCATACCGCTTTTATATCTGGAATAATATAAATCGTTTCAGATTCTCCAAAGCCTTTTGATGGTCTTGGATTTAAAGTTTGGATATATCGGATATAATATCTGACTTTTTCTGTCGATATATGCAGTGCTCTGGAAATCGTGCTGATTTTCCCCTCTGCTATCTCTTTCATGTAGCTATGAATTATTCTCTCCAATAATGGATCTTCTATTTTTTGTCTTTGGACTTGAATGAGAAGGCAATCTGATAAATCAAATGCTCCCACTCCTACCGGTTCCATTTCGCGAATAGTGTCTATCGCCTGAATAATTTCATCTTCTCCATATCCCGGAATCTTTTTCAGAATATTGATTGGTTCTGAAAAAAAGCCGGTTTCTTTATCTATACATTCAATCAAAGTCTCTAATAACTGACAATACTCTTTTTTTCTGTCTTTGGAATAGATTTGTGATTTTAAATAATCCGTCAGGCTTTCATTGTTTTGTACTGAGATCGAGGAATAAGGACTATTTTCTCTTTTCTCCTCTTGTATCGGATAGTCTTCCTCTTCATACTCATTATTTTGCATTCGTTCTATCGTCTCTTCACTCTGCCTAGAACTTCCGTCCTCCAATTCCAGCATAGGATTTTCCATCCGTTCATTTTCAATAAATATGGATAATTCTTGACCGTTCATTTCCAACACACTTAAGTTTTGTATTTGGAGTGGAGACAATCTTAATGTCTGAATATTTTTTTGCTCCATCCCTTGTCCAAGTTCCATTTGCAGTTCTCCTCGTCTTTGGTTATAATTTCATCGTTTCTTCTTACTTAGCAATACACATTGTAAACTTCATTCTATTATTCTTAAGTGGAAAAATATATTGTAAAAATCGTATTTTTGAATAATTATAACATAAAGAGACCGTTCCGTGCAGATTCAAGACTTTGAAAAAGCCTGAATTTCACAGTACGATCTCTTTCTCAAGAATCAATAGTCAAAAGTCGGTATTACCCAACAGAGCAAATCAAATCATTCATACAATTGAAACACCTTGTTTAATATGTACGCCCTTATAAATATTCTTCTATTGCTTTATCAATCACGGCCATCTCTTCCTCTGAAAGACTCCATTCAAACCCTCTGCAATTTTCATTTGCCTCATGCTCATTACGGACACCACAGAGAGCCGTCTGAACAAAGTCCTTCTGTGCATTCCAGTTTACTGCCACTTGTGCAACCGGCGCATTATGACCTGCCGCTATCTCATCCAGTACTTTCAACAGCTTCATTACTTTTGAGAATTTAGGCTCTTTAAAGAAATCATAGAATGTCAGTCTCCAGTCGTTTTCGTCAAACTTAGGCAGTTCTCTTATCGCTCCGGTCAGGATTCCTGCCCCCAAAGAACCATACGTCATATTTGCAATGTTCTGGCTGTAACACCACCTCATCAGTTCTTCTTCTGAACGGTTTACCATAGAGTATGGAGGTTCAGAAGCTGATATTATGCCATATTTTTCTGCCTCTTTTATCTGTTCGATACTAAAATTAGAAACGCCCAGATAACGCACCTTTCCTGCTTTCACCAGTTCATTCATAGCGCCCATTGTTTCTTCAATCGGTGCATTATGTTCAATATCCGGCCAATGAATCAGCAGCAAATCTATGTAATCTGTCTGTAAGTTCTTTAATGATTCATCACAAAGACGCAGAATCGTCTCCCGCCTTCCATCTTTGATTGCCGGCGTCTGAGGATCCGGCTGATATAAAGCCGTCTTTGTTGTTAAAAATATCTGTTCTCTTCTGCCTTTTAACGCTTCTCCTACAATCCTCTCTGATTCTCCACAATTATAACACGGTGCAGTATCAATACTGTTTACCCCATTATCAAACATAGCGTGAATTGCTTTAATACAATCTGCTTTATTTACTGCTCCCCAACCAGCTCCTCCGATTGCCCAGGTTCCCACAGTCAGGGCCGATATTTTCTCTCCTGTTTTCCCAAATTCTTTAAATCTCATAAATTCATACACTCCTTTCTTCCGTTACCGGCATGTAATATTCATTGGTTCACATATGGCAGATACCCCTGATGCAGAAGTCAGCATAATGTTCGCACAGGGTGCTAAATCTCCTGTACGTACAAAGACTTTCGCATCTATGGCTGTTTCTTGAAAAGCAGCCATAGAAACCTCCGCCTTCTTTTGTTCTCCTTTAAATGTGCTTTTTATAAAGTCATAGTACTCTTTGTTTACATTCTTCATCATATCAAAAATGACGTATTCCTCTACAATAATTTCATTTAACACTGCCTTTAGCACTTGCGGCATTGTCGGTATTCCTTCAACCAAAGACACATCCACAATTATAGCTCCTTTCGGTATAGGAAAACCTGCATCACAGATGACTATCTTATCTGTATGGCGTAATTTTGTAAGTTCACACATTAACTGTGCATTTAAAACACCCGCTTTTTTCATACGTACTCCTCTTCTTTATATATGTACCCTTTAGGGTATCACTTTTTCTCCCTTTTTCCATTGTGGATGAATTAACACTTTAATTGAATTCCTGTCTCTTAAATTTGTATCCAGTGCTTCCAGATAATCCTCAAGTGAAAATTCATGTGTAATGAGTGGTTTTAAATTTACATATCCTTTTCCAATTGCCTCGATGCATCTCCCATAATTATGTGTTTGACACCACGATACGATCACAGACAATTCTTTATTCGCAAACATCCAGGCATCCTCAATTTTAAACCCCGGTACCCAAGTATACTGAATCAGCTTTCCGCATTTTCCAAGCATTCTAAGGGCGCTGCTATTCATAGCCGCAGATCCGGTTGTATCAACGACAATGTCCAATCCATGCGGAAACATTTCTGCAATTTTTTCTTCATGTTTTGTGTGATCTTCTCTGTCAACTAAGATTGTTTTTACCCCGAATTCTTTTTCGCACAAATCCAGCTTGCTCTGTGTAGATGCTAAAACTACAACATCGCTTGCACTTGTATGCTTACATAATTGCGCTAATATCAGCCCCATCGATCCTGCTCCCATTACAGCAATTTTGTCTCCGAACGTAACCTTCATCCTGTCTACTGCCCGCAGGCAACATGCTACCGGTTCTGTACACGCCGCTTCCTCATAAGATACACTGTCTGGTATCACAAAAGCTTTTTCTCCCAAAGCCGCCACATACTCCTCAAAGCCGCCATGAAGGTTATGTCCCATAGAACCAAAATTCTCACAATAAAGGGGCTGATCCTTTTTGCAATAATAACAGCTTCCACAAAGAACTGTATTATCCACTGTCACCCTGTCCCCAACCCGCACATTTCTTACTTTTGCACCAACCTCTACCACTTCTCCTGCAAATTCATGGCCAAGCACAATTGGATAGTCTTCCTCTTTTGTCATTCCCATGCTGCCATTATCATACATTTCTTCACAGTGTTTGCAGATACTGGCTGCCATCACTTTAACAATAATTTGTTTGTCCCCACATTTCGGATATGGCAGATTAGTAATTTTAGTTGCTTCCCTGCCTCCTCCTGGTTTTTCTATAATCATTGCTCTCATTGTTTTTTCCATACCAATTCCTCCTACTTTAACTTCATTCGTCTTCTGTCAAATATGTACCTTTTTCTTTCCTTTCTCCCAATGCGGATGAATTAGCACTTTCACAGAATTTCTGTCTTCATAATTTGTATCCAATGCTTCAAAATAGTCTTCTAAAGAAAATTCATGTGTAATCAAAGGCTTCAAATTGACATAACCATTTTCTATAGAATCCAGACACCGTCCATAATTATGTGTCTGACACCACGACATAATCAAAGAAATCTCTTTGTTAAACCACATATCGCTGTCTTTGACCTCAAACGCATCAACAACTGTGTAGAATACAAGTTTACCTCCTCTTCCAAGCATCCGCACTCCACTCCACGCCATCTCCTTTGAGCCTGTTGTATCTACTACAATGTCCAGCCCATGTGGAAACATTTCTTCAATTGCTTTTTCATGTTTAGAATAATCATTTCTATCTACCAAAATTGTTTTTACACCAAATTCTCTCTCAATAATATCCAGCTTACTTTGCGTAGATGCCAACACTACCACCTTATTTGCACTAGTATGTTTGCATAGCTGTGCAAGTATCATCCCCATGGATCCTGCTCCTAAAACTGCGATATTATCGCCATATGTAACGTCCATCCGATCCACAGCTCTTAAGCAGCATGCCACTGGCTCTGTACAAGCAGCTTCTTCAAATGATATTCCTTCTGGAATGAGAAACGCTTTCTCTGCTAAAGCAGCTACATACTGTTCAAATCCTCCGTGTATGTTGTGTCCCATAGAACCAAAATTGTCGCATTTAAGAGGCAAATCTTTCTGGCAATAATAACATTCTCCGCAAAGGACTGTATTATCTACTGTTACACGATCTCCGATCTTTATATCTTTTACTTTACTGCCCTTTTCCACAACCTCGCCTGCAAATTCATGTCCAAGAACAATAGGATAATCCCCCGATTTTGTAAGTTGCATCGCCCCTTTAT
Source organism: Mediterraneibacter flintii (assembly GCF_055387595.1). Taxonomy (NCBI): domain Bacteria; kingdom Bacillati; phylum Bacillota; class Clostridia; order Lachnospirales; family Lachnospiraceae; genus Mediterraneibacter; species Mediterraneibacter flintii. The sequence goes on along the minus strand of NZ_AP031405.1, from coordinate 544,039 downwards.
CATACGGTCCTTCACAATGCTTGCATATACTTGCTGCCATAACCTTGATAATAATCTGGTTATCCTCGCATCTCGGATATGGTATATCTGTAATTTTTGACGCAGCGCGGCCACCTCCGGGAGTTTCAATAATCATCGCTCTCATTGTTTTTTCCATATCTCTTCCTCCTTTGCCATATACATTTCTAAAGTACTTCATTTATCTCCAGATGTTCTCCATCAGGGCCTAAAAAAGTGACCCACTTAGCCCCATGCGAAAATGTCTCTGGGGAATACACCAATTCATCCATATGTACTCCTTTTTCCTCCAGTCTCCTCTTCACCTGTTCTATATCTGTAACACGAAACGCAAGATGTTGAAAACATCCGTCAGGTGGATAACTTACTTCCGGCACACAAATCATTTCCAGCATCATATCTCCTAACTTTAAAAAAGAAATTTGTACTTTCTTATTATCGCGATAAGGCTCTGAACGTTCAAAAACAATCTCAAATCCTAAAACACCGCAATAAAATTTCTTAGATGCCTCCATATTTTTCACATAAATTCCTATATGTGCCAATCCTTCTATATTGCCGATTGCCATAACTCTCTCCTTATATAGTATCTCGTAAATATGTTTCTACCTGTTCCCTGCTTTTTACTCCCGTATTAGCTCCCATATGTTGGATTGCTATACCGGCCGTAGCCGACGCAAGAGTAACGCATCCTTCCAGGTCTTTTCCTTCTACCAACCCTGTAATAAATCCTGCTGCAAAATTGTCTCCTGCTCCTGTCGTATCTACAACCTTGACTGCAATAGCCGGGAAAATTTTTCTAATGTCTTTGTTTTTAACAAAGCATCCGTCTTTTCCGATTTTGATCAGTACATTTTTGATTCCATATCTCAAAAATATGTCTGCCATCTCGTCTAAATCTGTCTTCCCTGTAAGTTGTCTGGCCTCGTCCTCATTTGGGAAAATATAATCAATGTTAGACAAGACTTCCTTTCCCAGCTCCTCAAGGGTACAACTTTCTGGATTAAACATCACATCCGCACAGACAATACAGCCTTCCTGTTTTGCTTTTTTTACAGTCTTTTCAATAATAGAAACAGTTGTAAACGGAGGCATCATCATACTTCCAAGGGAAACGACTTTTGCCTCTTTAATCTGTTCGAAATCCGGAGTAAAAAACACACTTTCAGGCATACCACTATTTATAAAATTTCTCTGTCCATCTGCATTTATAATTACTACATTGATGGATGAAGGCGCCGCCTTAGCATAAATCACTTTGCTTATGTCAACGCCTGCTCCTCTAAATGTATTTACACAGAAATCGCCTATAGAGTCCTTTCCCAGTCCTGTTACCAGTTCCGTATTTATTCCCATATGAGACAGTACAATCGCCTGGTTTGCAGCATCTCCTCCAACATGAAATGAAACCTCTTTTGCCGGCTTTGTTTCAGCTATAAACGGACTAGAAAAATCTATTCCACGAATAAGTACATCTGCACATGTAAGTCCGATACATATTACATCTGTTTTCATATGCATGTTTCCTTTCTTTACACTGGTTTTGTTTCGAATAGCTTAATTTTCTCAAGCGTACGTTGTTTAAATCCTTCTCGTATTGTTCCCAATGCTGTAAACATATTCATCTGTGTATCCGGTATCTTATCCATTTCTTCTTTCACTTGCTGTGTTAATTCTGTAAAAATATTAATTTTAGCAATACCATGTTTGATTATTTTCTTGAAGTCTTCATCTGAAATCCCTGAGCCGCCATGTAGTACCAGAGGAATAGATACCTTCTTCTCAATTTCAGTTAGTACTTCGTAATTGATTTTAGGCGCTGCCTTATAAGCTCCGTGTGCGTTACCAATTGAGACAGCCAGAGCGTCAACTCCTGTTTCTTCTACAAATCTTTGGGCTTCATCTGGATCTGTATACTGACAGGATTCCAGATTTTCCCCTTCTCCTACATGTCCTATTTCTGCTTCTACATCCACATTCAAAGGTTTACAATAAGCAACTACCTGCCTGGTCAGTGCAACATTTTTTTCAAATGGTTCTGTAGACGCATCAAGCATAACACTGGTAAACCCTACATCTGCACACTTTTTACAAGCAGCAAATGTTTTTCCGTGATCCAAGTGTAAAACTACTGGAACAGTTGCTCGTTTTGCAGCTTCTACCATCATCGGCGCAAAGACATCAATAATCTCATCAAATTCATCAATATGAGGAAATTGAATAATTACTGGCGTTTTTGTCTGCTCAGCAGCATCTAAAATTCCAAGCATCATCTCCATATTGGTAAAATCATACGCCCCAACGCCATACTTTTCTGCACGCGCTGGTACTAATACATCTTTTAACTTTGCTAATGCCATAATCTCTACCTTCCTTTTTGTTTATGCTTAATCTTAATTTAAAATTCAATCAGTACTTTTAATGCTGTTTGCTTTTGTTTCAATGCACATGCAAACGCCTCATTCACCTTATCAAATGTAAAGAAATCCGATGCTATCTTCTTTACCGGCATACTTCCCGAGGCCACTCCCTCAATCGCCATAGGATAAATATTTCTATAACGAAAAACAGATAAAATATCAGCTTCTTTATTATTCATAGTAAATAAATCTATTTCCGGATTTCCATGTACATTTCCTACCATTACCGCCTTTCCTCCAGCTTTTACAAGGTATGGAACTTGTTGTGCAGTCGCTTTGTTCCCTGCTGTCTCAAAAACTATGTTCATGCCTTTCCCATTTGTAATATACTCTATTTCTTCTATCACATTTTTTTCCTTGGCATTGATAGCTCTTGAAGCTCCTAACTCTAGTGCTTTATCTAAACGATTCGCAAATAGATCTACCACTGTAACATCTGTTGCCCCGCGTCCCTTGCATGCTAGTAATGTCATAAGCCCTATACATCCTGCTCCTAAAATAAGAATGGATTTTCCCGGCTGTACTTGCGCTCGGTTGGCAGCATGTACTCCAACAGCAAGTGGTTCAATCATTGCTCCCTCAATCGTATCCATATTATCCGGTAATTTGAATGTAAATGCTGCCGGATGGCTTATATACTTATGTAATGCCGCTGATTTCCATGGTGGGGCTGCCATAAAGTTAACTTCAGGGCATAGGTTGTATTGTCCACTCAAGCAGTACTCACATTTTCCGCACGGTATTCCAGGTTCCAATGCAACTTTGTCGCCTTTCACAAGATGTTTTACATTCTTCCCTGTTTCAACGACAATTCCTGCACATTCATGCCCTAAAACAATGGGTAATTCTACATCCAAAACTCCGCCTAATGTTGGGTCCTGATAAAACATAACATCTGAACCACAGATTCCTACATGTTTCATTTGTACTAAAACTTCATCATCTTTACAAACAGGCATAGGGGATTCTCTGATTTCAAACTTTTCTGCTTCTATTAAATAAGCCGTCTGATTCTCCATAATTCTTTCTCCTTTTCTTTTAAATATGTATTTAATAAGCTTTCTTTACATAAGTTTCCAAATTTTACATTTTATTCCTTTTATGTATTATATTGACAAAATTGTGTCCACTACCTAAAATAAAGTTAATAAATTTTATCAAACAATAGGGAGGGATATATTTTTGGAAAAATATCATTCACCGTTATCCAGTTATTTTTTGCCTCAAAAAAATCAACATTCTTCCGCTTTAAATAGCACAAAGACTCTGGTTTTACGTATTATTAAAGATGCTGGTGTAATTTCCAGAAAAGAGCTCTCCCAATATAGCCAATTAACACAGGCCAGCATCACAAATATTACTCGTGAATTACTTGCTGCCGGTCTAATATGCGAAAATGGTTATGTAGACGGAGATTCCGGACGTAAAATGATTGGTCTTTCTATTGTCACAGATCGATTTTGTACAATTGGCCTGCGTATCACCCCACAATATATAGCAGTGGGGCTTTATGATATTAATTCTGTATGTATCGATGTTAAAAAAACTTATATAGATACATTCCATGATATTTCTTTATCACTATTAGAATTAAAGAAACAGATTCGTCACTTTATCCAACTGGGCGAAGCAAAAAATTTAACTCCATTAGCTATTGCCATGTCTCTGCTGGGTAATTTCCGCCTTACTGAAAAAGAATGTATTATGCTGGAAGGTAGTGGAAAATACATTGATTTAAGCAGTACATTAAAGCAAGATTTTCAGCTTCCTGTTTATTTCAATTCGACTGCTAACTTTGGTATTTACTGGTTAAGTTGTCAGCGCAGTCTTAATTACCTCCATAATAAAACTGTAATTCATATTGATGTAAGCTATGATATTGACATTGCTATCATGCAGGATCGGACTATCCTGAAAAATGCCATTCGAATTCCTGGAGCCTTTGGAAATTTCCTTGTCACCGACTGTACTGGAAAACAAGTCACTTTACAGGATTCCATAACAACACAGGCTTTATTGAACAAGGCCCAAAAAATCGTTTCCCACTATCCTGATTCTTCACTCTATGGAAAAGAGTTTCTTATTAGCAGAGATCTAATTAACGCGTTCTATATTGCAGATGAAGTAGCATTAAATATTTTTCAATATGCTGCCGATATTCTGGGCTACGCAATAGTGCAGTTAATTTCTCTGCTTCATCCACATTGTATTTTTATTGGGGATGAACTTCCTAATTCTGAAACTTTTTTGTATATGCTGACAGATGCTGTTCACACTCATCTTCCTCACCGAAATGATTACTTTCCTGATATTCGGATGCTGCCTGTTGAACGTGTCACCCAAAAAGATAATACTATCATTGGTGGTTGTCTCTATGCTACAAATAAAATATTGCAGAATATCGAATGGGTTAATAGTATCAAACCTGTCAGCTAATTGTTTTCTCTTAAGAAGGAGCCGGAAGGTTCCAGCTCCTTCCTTCTTTATCTTTATTCTTCTACCAGTCCTTGTTCTTTGTAGAACTCCAGCTGTTCCTCTACATTGTTAGAATCAATTAATTCTGGATCAAAGGTAATCTGCTCCAAATCTTTAAACAAATCAATATCTCCATTTATATGATCCATAATCAGCTGTAAGGAAAGTGTCGGATACTGTGTAGCGTCCTGTAAGGTTGAAGCGCTCATTTCTCCATTCGTAATTGCATTGCAGGCATCTGTTAAACCATCTATACCGTATATATGAACATCTTTCAAATCAATTCCACTTGATTTAAAGGCTTCAACTGCTCCTAAAGCTTCCGAATCGGATGCCGCAAGAACACCATCAATCTCCCCATTAAATGCCTGAATCCAATCCTCTGTCTTATCCATTGCGGTATCTTTCTCAAAATTTGCATCTTGGTTGTCGAGAATCGTAATATCGCTTCTTTCATTTAGTCCGTCTACAATACCGTCATGTCTCTGTTCTGACAACAATAATCCAGCAGGTCCGTCTAGTATAACAACCTGTGCATTTTCCGGAAGTTCTTCTGCCGCACGTTGTCCTATAGCAAGCCCCAGTTTGTATTCATCACAGTATACCTGCGCCGCATACTTATCAACCCAATCTTGATAACAGTTAATGCTGACAACAGGAATCCCTGCATCAATTGCCCGTTCAAAGGAATCTTCAAAATTGCCTAATACCGTCTGAACTACAATAAAATCATATTGTTGTTGTACCGCATTTTCCATACACTCTACTAGTTTTGCGTTGTCACTTTGATGATCCATTACCGTAATATTCAGATTTGGAAATTCCTTTTCAGCCGCCTCATATGCTACCTTAAGCCACGCTCCATACATATCTGTCAGGCGTACAATAACAGCAACATCATAAGTTTCTCCACCATCTCCCGATTTTTCGTTTCCACTGCTTCCTCCTGCTGAACACCCAATCATTGACAATACCATCACGAATGCCAATATAACCGCTGCTACTCTTTTTTTCATCTCTTTTCCTCCTTTTATTTTTTTATTTTATGTACTTATGTACATAGTTACTGACCTAATCGCTTCTTTTTGGTCTGCAGGTCTATAATAACTGCCACTACAACAATGATACCGTTAATCACTTCCTGTAAATAGGAATCTACCCTCATTAAATTTAATATATTGCTGATAACTCCCATAATAATGGCGCCCACCAATACTCCGCCTGCCGAACCTGTGCCCCCGGCAAATCCAACTCCTCCTATAATCGCTGCTGAAATTCCCTGGCCTTCATATCCTGTCCCCGCTGTAGGTACGCCTGAATTCACTCGTGATGCAAACATATATCCTGCCAGGCCAATAAAAATTCCTGCAAATATAAATGAATACAATCTGAATCTTTTTACATTAATTCCTGACGCTCTTGCAGCCTCTGCATTACCTCCAACGGCGTACAGATTCCTTCCAAAACGTGTCTTTTCTAATACAATCCATAACGCAATTGTCGCAATGAGCATTACAATAACTGGAATTGGAATAATCCCCAAATATCCCTGTCCCATAAAACTGAAGTTTTCTCCTGTATCTGTAATGACCATGCCTCCTGTATACAACTTCACTGCACCTCTCGCCGACATATTCATTGCCAAAGTTGCTACAAAAGGAGGTAAATTAAATAAAGAAACCAAAAGACCCGAAATTCCTTCCAATACAATTCCACAGACAATCGCTGCTCCGATTGCAATAGTAATAGAGCCTGTTGATACATATACCGGAATTGCCATAATTCCAGAAAAACACATCAAAGTACCGGCTGAAAGATCAATACTTCCTGAAATAATAAGAACAGCCTCAGCAAAAGCTACTAACGCTACCACACATACCTGACGAAGTACATTTAAAATGTTCGTAGCTGTCAGGAAAACTGGACTGACAATTGAACATACAATAACTAATATAAATAAAACAACTACAATTCCAAATTTGCTTACTAGAAAACCAACTTTATCCTTTGCACTTTTATTTGTATTCATTTTATTTTCCTCCTGTTGCGAGATTCATAATTCTTTCCTGCGTGAATTCTTCTCTTGCTATTTCTCCGTTAATACGCCCTTCACATACAATATAAATTCGGTCACACATTCCCAGTAACTCTGGAAGTTCAGAGGAAATCATAATAATAGACATACCTTCGCGGATCATCTCATTCATCAGATTATATATTTCAAATTTTGCCCCCACATCAATTCCTCTGGTCGGCTCGTCCATAATAAATACTTTTGGATTTGCCATCATCCATTTTGCCAATACAGCTTTCTGCTGATTTCCGCCACTTAATGTATAAGTAGGTGTATTTAAACTTGGTGCTTTCACTCTCATCCGATTGAAATAGACCATTGCTTCTTTATTTTCTCTTTTCTTGTTAATGAAAGGTCCTTTACATAATTTTTTGAGACCGGCCAATGTTATATTTTCTTTTATGCTCCTAATAGGAATTAAACCATATCTGCGCCTATCCTCTGTAGCCATCATAATACCCGCATCCACCGCGTTTGTTACTGACTTCGGGTTAATCTTCTTTTTCTCTAGAAATATATCCCCTGAATCGTACGGATCTAATCCTGCTATCGCCCTCATAATCTCCGTACGTCCTGCTCCTACTAATCCCGCAAATCCTACAATTTCTCCCTTTTTAACATGAAAGGACACATTCTGATACAGCTTTCCACAACATAATTCGTTTACCTCAAATAAAATATCACCTATAGGAGTATCTCGTTCCGGATATATATTTTCTACTGTTCTTCCCACCATCATCGCTATAATTTCGTCACGGTTCACCTCTGCAATCGGATATGTCCCTACAAATTTTCCATCTCGCATAATCGTTACATCGTCACTCAGTTCAAACACTTCATCCATTTTATGGGAGATATATATGATTGTTGTTCCCTCTTCGCGCAATCTTTTTATTTTTTCCATCAATCGGTCTGTTTCATGCTGTGTCAACGATGAAGTTGGTTCATCCATAATAATAATCTTTGCATTTTTCGTTGTTGCCTTCACAATTTCTAATAATTGTATGTCTGAAACTGATATATCAGATAAGAGTGTTTTGGGATCGTGCATAATCCCTTCCTTCTTTAGAATACTTTTTGCGCTTTCATTGATTTTTTTCCAATTAATAAATGGTGTTTTTCCTTTTTTAGGATGTCCGTTAATAACAAGATTTTCTTGAATGGTAAGATGCGGAACGAATTGTAACTCCTGCCATATCATTGCAATTCCAAGTTGTTCTGCATCTTTCGGAGTTCGAATGTTTACTTTTTTGCCGTCAATCCATATCTCTCCCCCATCCGGCATTAATGAGCCGTTAAGAATTTTCATCATTGTTGATTTTCCCGCACCATTTTCACCAACAAGCGAATGGACAGTTCCTTTACGTACATTTAAGCTGACATTATCAAGTGCTTTTACGCCTGGAAAACTCTTACAGATATCTTTCAACTGTAGCTTGTATCCTTTTTCCATTTTTCTCCTCCCTTTCTCATATATTTTTCGCCACAATAAAATTAAGTAACTAAATTTTATTTTGTTTATTAATTTTACCAAGTAAATTTTATTTTGTCAAAACATTTTTGCATTTTGTATAATTTTTATTTATTTTTTCTATTTTTATTGTGTTTTTATACCAAATTAACGCTATTTTTTGTGCATATTATTTTTATCAGCTTAATTTTATTACATTCTTTATCTTTATAAATATACCTTATCGGGCTAAACTAGCCATCCCGAAGGAAATTTTTCCCCAGAACAAAGTGGGCAAGCCCATTTCAATACCCCTACCCTCAATCTTGAGGGGCTTGTCCACTTTGCGCGCCGCCGCAATACCGCAAAGCGGTAAAATTTCCTTATTGCGGCGTGCGCATCCCGCCCGGAGGGCTTTTTGTATAATAGGAAATTTATCAAAATTTCCTATTATACAAAAAAATCACCCATAGAATTCTTTCCAATTCTATGAGTGATTACTATTTATTCTACTACTTATGTTGAAAATTATCATTCTTTACTTATCTATCTTTTCCGCCAGCTCACGCATGAACGCCACATCTTCCGCCTCCAGCTCGAGTTCTGCTGATTTTACATTTTCTTGGATCTGTTCGGCCGTCGTTGAGCCGCTTAACAGATTCAGGAAATCTCCTTGAGCCAGAATCCAGCCCAATGCCAGATTAGCGATCGTACAATGGTATTTATCACACAGTGGTTTCCACTGATCCATCATATCCATTGCAGCCTGCATATTGTCCGGCTGGAACCATTTTTTCGGAATCTGCGCTCCTACCGGCTTGTAGTCCCTCGGCATAGTCCCTGAAAGCAGGCCCATTTCAAGCGGCGAATACGCTTGTATCGTAATGCCGTTCTCGCGGCAGCATGGAATAATGTCTGTTTCAATCCCCCGATCAAGAATGGAATATTTTGCCTGTACGATGTCAAGTTGTCCCCACTTTAAGTATTCCTCAATCTGACGGATGTCCACATTAGCTGCTCCGATAGCTCGGATCTTTCCCTGCGCCTTTAGTTCATTTAGCACATCCATCGTCTTCTCTATCGGAACATAATACTCCGAGCCTTCGATCGCCTGCCAATGCGTCATGTAAACATCCACGTAATCCGTACCGAGGCGTTCCAGAGAACCGACAATTTCTTTTTTCACCGACTTGCTGTTTAGATTTTTGTAAAGCTGGATTCCATTGACCTTATTGAAAAGATCGCCCTTCATCTCCTGATCCCAGGTGACACCGCATTTGGTAATAATGACTACCTCCTCGCGATTCATGCCTTCCAGCGCTTTGCCGAGTATCTTTTCACTGTTTCCGAAATTATATCCCGGAGCCGTATCGATCAGATTTACTCCAACCTTTGGCGCTTCCCTGATCGTATCTACTACAGTCTTCAGTTCATGATCTCCGCCCCATGCAGAGCCTCCTCCGATAGACCATGTTCCAAGACCGATCCTCGAGATATTTATTCCTGTTTTTCCTAATTTCATTGTTTTCATGGTTTTATTTCTCCTTCTGTTGTGGAACAGCCTTTTTCAGGCCGCTGTACATCCATGAACATTTCCGCCTAGTTATTATCTTCTAATCACTCTTTTAACTCTGAAATAAACGTACACAAATCTTCCACAGCCTCTTTCTCATCTTCTCCTTCTGCGCATACGGTAATAGTCAAACCTTTTCCCATTCCAGCCGCAAGTATATTGAAGATACTTTTAGGGTTTACGATTCTCTCTCCTTTGATTATCTGGAGATTTGATTTATATTTCTCCGCGCGTTTTACCAGCTGAGATGCAGGTCTTGCGTGTAGTCCCGTAGGATTTACAATTTCTACCTCTTTTGCATACATACTTTCTTCCTCCTATTTCCAGCCGTTATTTGCTTCTCCCCTGCATGTGACAATCCATTCTTTCAGTGTTTCCTTTACCGGAATTTTTACTGCTTCCATTATATCTGCTGTGTGGGTGCCTGCTCCCATATTCTGTATTGTCTCTCCTAATGTTTTTATATATGTATAACGTATCTGGGTGCCTACATTGACTTTCCGTATTCCTTTTTGAATCGCTTTTCGTACCATTTCTCTCGGAATACCGGAACCGCCGTGTAATACCAGCGGAACCTGAATCACACCGTGTATTTTTTCCAGAAGTGCATAATCTAATTTGGGCGTATGCTGATAGAATCCATGCTCGCTCCCTATGGAAACTGCAAGAGCATCTACTCCGGTTTCCTCCGCCAGTCTTTTTGCATCTTCCAACGCCGCAAGCTCCGACTCAACCGTATATCCTTCCTCGCCTGCGCTTTTTATCTGCCCGATCTCTGCTTCTACATGCACGCCTTTGGCATGTGCATAGTCCACTACTTTTTTTACAGCTTTGATATTTTCTTCCAATGGCAGATCCGCCGCGTCGATCATTACAGAATTGTAACCATGATCTACCGCTTTCAGGCAAGTATCTACACTGTGACAGTGATCCAGATGATATACGATCGGAACACTGCTTTTCTCCATCACTACTTTCGCAACCGCCCCAAGCTTTTCAATCCCTATCGCATCTATCACTTTGGGCAGGCAGGCGATAATGACCGGTGCTCCTTGTTCTTCTGCCGCCTCAACTATAAATGACATATCCCAGAAATCTGAATGGTTAAAATGGGGAACAGCGATTCCTTTGTCCGCCGCTTCCCTGAACAGTTCCTGTATCTCTTCTCTTTTTACTACCATACTTTCTCCTTTCTGCTGTTATAGAAAAAGCAAGTGATATGGAACTAAAATCCACATGCTCTTGCTTTTTCACCTCTTTATTACAAGCCGAAACCGCCTGTCCGTCTTATGAAGGGAAGAACAATTTCAATATCTGCAGCAATACAAAGCCTACATGTTCTCCTGTATTAAATAGTGTATAGTTTCCTCCTGCCTCTACAAGTCCAGTCTGTATTCCCAATTCTGTAATCAAAGGCGTCAGACTCGTTGCCATAAAGAACACAAGCGCAACCATAATGATTCCTGTCAGCAGCGCCCGGAACATATTTCTTTTAGACGATATAACCGGAGCCATCATCATATAGGCTAAGTTCGTCAATCCCACTACCGGAAGTACACGGTTACCTGGAAGTAATACTGCCATAATCAATGAAATCGGTACAAACAGCATTCCAAGTGTAATCATGTCCGCGTCTCCTACCAGAAGTGCGAAGTCCATACCAATCCGGAACTCGCGTTTTGGAAACTTTGCTGCCATGAACTCTCTTGTAGCAGTTGCAATTGGTGACAGACCTTCCATCAGTATAGAAATCATTCTGGGGAGCAAAAACATTGCCGCGGCCATCGTCATACCTACATTTAAGCATTGATCCCAGCTATATCTTGCCAAAGCGGCCAACGCCCCGCCTATTACAAACCCGATTATGATAGGTTCTGTAAAAAAGGAAAACTTTTTAGGAACTTTCTTTAAGTTAAAATTGATATTACGCACACCCGGAATCCTGTCAATTACCCAGTTAATCGCCCTGCCGATAGGAAGCAGAATCGGAAATGCCATCGTACAGAAAGACAATCCCCTGTACTGTTCTCCGCATACCTCACAAATCAGATCCTGATTGCGATCGGCAAGCACGAGGTTAATCGCGGAATAAATTACGCCTACAAGCAAACCTATAAAAATATTTCCTGATATGAGTGTTCCGAGACTTCCTATAAAAAGATAATGCCAGAAATTCCAAATATCTACATTCAGCGTTTTCGTCAAATTCAGTATGAGCATCACTGCATTAACAAGAAGAACACCGCCGAACATCATCAGCACAAATCTTCCGTCGCTGAATGACATCGTAGAGATAACCGGTACTCCCAAATCTACTCCGTCCAGCTTTAGTCCCCATAGTTCCTGCAAAGTTTCTACCAGGGGGCTCATCGTTGTGCTGATCAGGCCCGCTGCCAAAGAGATACCTTTAAATCCGATTCCGACTGTAATGCCGGCGCGGATCGCATCGCTTGCCTTCATCCTGAAAATCATCCCCATAATAAACAGGATGACAGGCATCATAACAAACGCACCCAGATCCACCACTTTATTTAGTACATCCATTACTGCATCCATAGTACACCTCCTGTATTATCCGGCATTTTTATTTTTCAAATACTCTGCAATTTCATCCAGTACCTTAGAAGAGCCAATTCCTGTCAGAAGCGGAACGCCGGAATAAACCGGTGTATCCTGAGGAGGCTGTATAGAATCAACAGATACTGTCGCCAGAATTACATGTGGTTTATACTGAAACATAACGCCTGACGACTCTGCCACACTGCATGTCCGGATTTGTGTAGAAATCCCTCTTTGTTCTAATCCTGTCTGTAATGTCTTTGCCACATGGGTAGATGTTGCAAGTCCTGCTCCACAAATTGCAAGAATACGGTAGTTTTCTCCCATTTTGATTCCCTCCTCTCTTTTTACACTGCGATTCCTTTCAACATACGGTCGCGCAGTGTCTGTACATCCTTATCCGGTATCGGATTCATCTTGCCTGCCATCAGTGTTAAATACGCAAGCTGCGCACATTCCTCTATATACTCTGCCGCTGAAAAAGCTCTTTCCAATGTAGGGCACGCTGCCAAAAGGCCATGGTTCTGAAGTGTGCAGACCATTTTGTCCTCTCCTAATGCCTCCACAGCCGACTGCGCCAGCTCCTCCGAGCCAGGTAAATGAAACGGCGCAACCGGTACAGGCGCATACGGAGTTGACGGCGGCATCATAGGCGGAATTTCTTTTTCCAATATAGAAAATACTGTCGCGTACATGGAATGTGTATGTACTACGCCGTTCAGATTCGGTCTTGCTCTGTAAACTGCCGTATGCATTGGGGCTTCTGATGAAGGCTTAAACTCTCCCTCCAGCCATTCTGCGTGCAGGCTGACTACCGGAAGCTGCTCTGGTTTCAGCTGATCGTATGGAATTCTCGTAGGTGTGATAATCGCCAAATCTTCTCCCGGAACCCTCATGGATACATTTCCTGCCGTTCCATGAATCAATCCTTTTTCCAGACATTTTACCGCGATTTCAAGAACTTTCTCTCTTGTCTCCTGATATTTCATTATTATTCCTCCTTTAGCATTACATCGCTTTGTTTTTTCTGATTTCATTATATATAAATCCTTTTCAGATTAAAAACCGTCTCATTCCGTATCACATAGGAACAAGTTCTTCTACAAATTCATCAAAATCCGATATTTCCAAAAGACGCTGTACTTTCTTTTTCTGGCTGGCCAGCTTGGAAGTAATATCGAAGAAACCGCTGATATATTTCATGTCGCTGCTCCTTACGATCAGAAGAAATACCAGTTTTACATTCTGTTTTCCCCACAGTACACTGTTTTTTAAAGTAGACACCGCTATGACCGTTTTATAGGCACACATATGCAGCGGATGCGGCATAGCCATATAATTAGAAAATGTAGTCGGCGCAATTCTCTCCCGTTCTAAAATATCTGCCAGAAGATTCTCTGGGGCGTATCCCTTTTCCACGATTCTGTCCGCCAGAAATTTCAATGTTTCTTCTCTGGTCGAAAAATCCATATGCGGAAAAAAAAGTTCCCGTTCAAAATATTGTTCTATTTCATGCTCCGGAGACAGAATGACAGATTTCTGCCGGATGCTTTTTATTTTTTCATTTATCTGCAAAATATTTTCCGGCTCAAGCATTGGCGAGATCGTCAGCACAGGTACACCGAATTCTTCAAATATTCCATATAGGTTGGTTGTAAGTATAAGCTGTGGTTTTTCTTTCATCATATTTTCTACGTCATACAATGGATAAGGCCCCGCGATCTTCGCCTGGGTCTGATACATAGAATGGAGCTTCGCCATTAAAAGACGGACAATTCCCATGCTCATATTACTGCATACGGCGATTGTAAAATCACTGGTAGAGTTTATCCGTTCCATTCTTTCCAGTGCTGCTCCCAAATGTGCCGCCACATAGCTTAACTGTATCTCATCCATCTCGAACCCCAGTGCGTCATAGATACGTCCGAAAATATATGTAGAAAGTTCAAAAACGAAAGGGTATCTGCTCTTAATCATATCCAGAAGAAATGCTTCCTGACTCATATTCTCATGCTGCGGCCGGGCAGAAAACCGGATATGCATCACCAAATCAGAAAACAGCTTGTCATCTCTGGTAAAATCGATCATAAACCTGTCTTTAATATCGTTTAACAGCTCCTCTACAATGACGATATAACAGGGCTCAATCATCGCGATAATCTCTTCCCGTGTAAAACGCTCTTCTTTTTTCATAAGCCTCAAATTACAGAGTTCTTCTGCCAGAGCATGTCTTTCCGTCTCCGCGTATACAATCTGATACTTTTCCTGCATACTGTCTAATATCATATCTGTAAGCTGCTTAATAACCAAAGGAATATTCTTTCCTACCCCCCCCCCCATATTTTTCTCAGTTTTTAGTCCATTCCCCGTAATTAACCGAAGTTTCTGTACATACAGCCATAACACCAACTCCTCCATATCCTGATCTGTCACCTTCAGTGCATATGCTGCAAAGGCTTTCCATACGCTCTGTTGGATGTCCTGTATTTCCTTCTTGTTCAAAAAGCCAAACTCATCCTCTGCAATCTGCCTGCTTTCCCACAGTCTTTTCAAAAAAATATGTATTCCTTTTCTGCGTTCCTCCTCCAGACATTCCGTACAGACCATATTCCTCTTATGCTTGATTACAGTTCCGAGTCCATACTTTATACTTTTTTCATTGATCTGTCTGATAGCCGTTTCCAGAGTTGTCCTGCTGATAAAAAACGCTTCTTCCAGATCATCCAGGGATATGGCTTCATCCGCAGTCAATATTTCTAATGCGAGGCTTGAAATCCTTCCTTGCAGTGTTTCGTTTTCATTCCCCTTCCCCGTATATTTCAAAATCTGTTTTCTTTCTTTTGTCTTTAAAACATACCCTGTTCCACGTATAGAATCAATATGCGAACCTTTGTATTCCTTCAGCGATTCGTTAATCTCCCGTATATCTTTACGCACTGTGCGGTCTGTTATGCCAAGCCTTCTCCCTATCTCCGCCCCGGTCATCCATTCCTTTGAAGCAAGCAGCAGCGACAAAATCCTCTTTTGTCGTTCAGTCAGATACATCTTTTGTCCTCCTTCTTTAACCTCTTTTGCTTAACATATCATACAGCTCTTCCTCTGTCCTTGCCTGTTCCATTTTTTCCATCAGCTCCTCATCCGCGGCAATCTGCATTACCTCCTGTAATATATCTGTCTGTTGTTCCTTTTTCGACAAAACTATACAAAAAATAAACTTAGCATGTACCTTTTTGTCCGGTTCCACCATATCTGAAAAACATGCGCTTCCACGCAGACGAACAACTCCGATACAAGACGCGTTGGCATGTCCCATATCCGCATGGGGAATTGCAATCGGATATGGAGCTGTCTGAAGTCCCGTAGGGAATTTTTTCTCCCGTTCAATTAAAGCCTGTTCAAAGCTTTCCTTTGCATACCCTTTTTCTGCCATTCTTTTTCCTATAAAATGCAGAATGTCTTCTCCTTCATATTGTTTTTCCTGATCCAGAAAAAAAACAGCATCTTTCCGGAATAACGATTTCTTTTCTTCCATTTAGTCTACCTTCCTTCTTAAAGTAATATTTTCTATTTACGTTCAGTATATGTTTTTACCCTTCTGGAATACAAGTTCGTTTCTTCCTATGCTTTTAGGAAGAACGTACATATTAGAATAGAAGGATTGTCCATATCAGCGAGGTCTGTATAAAAAATCCCCCTGAGAAAATACTACGGGTTCAAAAAATGAATAACATTCGCAGTCGAGCAATCGAAATCGTGAATTCAGAAATAATACACAGACGAAATAAGGCACAATCTTCGGAGAAAAATCCGTTGATTGTACCTTATTTTTTTAAAGCGATAAAATGTTGTTATCCAAAATATAAAATTTTTCATTTTTGGGAAATAATCTATTTATTCAATAACCAATCCGCCACATCTACAATTTTAACGCCTTCATATTGATATTCGGGATTTCTTGTTCGTGCTATTACCATCTTAGGATAGGCATCCTTGATTTTAAGCAGAGGATCCACTTCTCGCTTAAAGGTATCGGGATGGGTTATGTTATCCGAAACCTGAATATAAATTTTCTCGTTTCTCTTGAGTGCCACAAAGTCAATCTCTTTTTTATATAAAACGCCGACATAAACTTCGTAACCGCGTCTGAGCAATTCCATAGCAATGATGTTTTCAATGATTCTGCCGTTGTCTAAGTTTTTTGTTCCGAGCTTGGCATATCGAAAAGTGTGGTCGCTCAAATAATACTTATCGTTAGACGCGAGATATTTTTTGCCTTTAATGTCATATCTGCGGAACTTATAAAAGGCAAAAGCATTGCAAAGGTAATTCAGATAGTTGCCAACCGTCTTATGATTGATTTTATCTTTGTTCGATGTAAGAGTATCCGTAATGCTTCTCGCCGAGGTTAAATTGGACACATTATCCATTAGGAATTGAGAAATTCTATCTATCAAAGCAGGATTTTTAATTTTATACTTTTGACGTATATCTCTTAAAATCAAAGTGTCAAAAACAGTTTCAATATAGTCATATTTATCCTCTTGCTCTTTATACAAATAAGAGCCGGACATACCGCCTTCAAGCATATAGTTATCGAATGCAGTATATTTATCTGTCAAGTCAAAGTAATGAACATACTCCGCAAAAGAAAACGGATATACTTTAATTTCAAATGTTCTGCCGGTAAACAAAGTTGCCAAATCTGAGCTAAGCAGGAATGCATTGGAACCCGTGATATAAAGATCATACATTTCCGTTGCGTGCAGATTGTTTATACACAGTTCAAAGTTATCGCACATCTGAATCTCGTCAATTAAAACGAAATTCTCCCTGCCTTCCGCATAATTGCTTTCAATATATTCATTTAGCGCTTTGTATTCTTTAAGGTTGTCATACTTAGATAAATTGAAGTTAATATGGATAATATTGGCGTCAGCAATATTCTTTTGCACATAGGCTTTGAACGCTTCCAGCAGTTTCGATTTGCCAGAACGACGCACACCCGTCAAAACTTTAATATCGGGAATTCCGATAACACCTATCATTTTATCTAAGTACTGTTTTCTTTCGATCAGTTTCATAGAAAATCACCTCGCAAAGTTATTATACCGCGTCCACTTCCCAAAAACAATATAATTTTGTTTTTGGGAAGTAAAATCTGAAACTTCCACATTAACAATAAAATTAAAAGACGGACGATTTTGGGCATCCAAAACAGTACCCTTTGTCCAAAAAAGAAAAAGGTATAACCCCATTTACTGAGGTTACACCATATTTCCTAAAATACTTTCCTATCAGCCCTTGACTACTCCCAGAGGAAATATCACATCATATAAAAGGAAAGAGTATCCTTTTTTGTTCCTGTTTTATATCCTGTTATTCATTCACTCGGTTTACCGTATTTCCGGCAATGAATGCCTTGATATTTTCAACGGTAATATCCATAATTCTCTGCCTGGAAGCCTGTGCCGCCCAGGAAATATGAGGTGTAATAAAGCAATTCTTTGCTTTCAGCAGCGGGTTATCTCCTTTTATCGGTTCTGTAGATACAACATCCAGCCCTGCCGCGTATACCTTTCCGCAGTTCAACGCGTCCGCCAGATCCTGTTCCTTCACAAGCTGTCCTCGACTGTTGTTGATAAGAATCACACCGTCTTTCATTTTCTTGATATTTTCTTTATTGATAATTCCTTCTGTCTCAGGAAACAAAGGACAGTGTAAAAAGATTACATCCGATTTGGCAAAAAGTTCATCCAGCGTCACATATGTGGCCAGCTTCTTTCCTTCTTCACTTTCATATGCATCATAGGCGAGCACCTTCATATCCAGCGCGTTTAAAAGCTTCGCCGTAGCCTGTCCGATTCTTCCCAATCCGATAATCCCCGCCGTCTTTCCATATAATTCAATCATTGGATAATCCCAATAGCACCAGTCTGCATTGTTTTCCCATTTTCCTTCTTTTACCGTTTTATCATGGTGTCCATAATGAGAACATATTTCCAGAAGAAGTCCTACCGCGTATTGCCCCACAATCTGCGTACCATAAGTCGGTACGTTTACAACGGGAATTCCTTTTTCTTTTGCATAGTTATAATCCACAACGTTATATCCTGTCGCAAGGACGGCAATCAGCTTCATATTGCCGCATTTATCTATTGTTTCTCTTGAAATCGGCGTCTTATTGATGACAACGATCTCTGCATCGCCGATACGCTCCGCGATCAGCGGAGACTCTATATACGAGGTACGGTCATACACTGTCACCTCTCCTAATTTCTCCAGCGCGCTCCAGCTTAAATCGCCCGGGTTTTCTGTATATCCGTCTAATACAACAATTTTCATAGTATTTTTCACCTTTCTTTTTATTTGTTTAATTTTTTATCCAACTCATGCATCCGGTTCCACTCTCTTATGTACAGGCTCTGTGCCAGTTCCAGGCTCACTTCGATAAACCGCACCTTATATCCCGGCTGGCTCTGCGCAATTTTAGGCAGATCTACGGAAATTACCGTTCCGATTTTTGCGTATCCGCCTGTGCTCTGTCTGTCCGCGAGCATAATGATCGGTTTTCCGTTCGCCGGCACCTGGATGCTACCCAGGGAAATACCGTCTGTATTGATATTCCCATCTCCCTTATGCTCGATCGGCTCTCTCTCAATCCGGCAGCCCATCCGATCAAATTCGTTCGTGATGACACCGCTGTTCCAGAAAAAACTACGGATTCCTTTCTCTGTAAACTCATCCTCCTGTGGGCCAAGCACCACCCGAAGAGAAATTTCTCCCTGCGGGTATACATCCGCAGGCACAGTTCTCTTCTCCATACCGGATAATTCTGTCTTAGGCCGGCAAAAGCCGATTTTATCTCCTTTTTCCAGCTTACGTCCCTCAATTCCACCCAGTTTATTCCTGATCAGTGTAGATTTGCTTCCCATTACCTCCGGTACGTCTAAGCCTCCTGCAAAGGCAATGTACCCGCGGCATCCGTTTCTTGCGCCCGCAAAAGACAGCTTCTGCCCCTCTTTTACGAGTACCGCCCGATACATAGGAAGAGGCTTTCCATCCAGAAGCGGCGTCAGATCACCGCCTGTCACCGCGACAATGTTACTGCAAGTGAAGGTAAGTGTCGGCCCGATAAACGTCATTTCCAGCGCGCCTTCTTCCATTCTATTTCCAACAAGGAGATTCGCGATATGGAAAGCGTGGCTGTCCAGCGGGCCCGAAGTTGATACCCCATATGCCTGGTACCCGAATCGTCCTTCGTCCTGCACCGTCGTCAGGATTCCTCCGTTTTCTACGATAATTCCCATATTATCCCCGCCCTTTCCCGCCTGCGTCTTCCTTCGCATACGTTTTTACTTTGTATGTTCCCTTTTCAACCTCTCTTCGTATTCTGTCATATTCCGCCTGTGTAACCGGCACATGCTTCACCCAGTCCCCCGCGTTTAGAAGAAACGGTTCCTCCTTCTCATAATTGCAGAGATCGAGAGGCGTACTTCCAATAATATTCCAGCCGCATGGCTGCTCAAACGGAATCAGATCGGAAAGATTCTGCTGTACTACTACAGATCGGGCAGGAATCTTAACACGCGGAGTTTCTCTTCTTTTAAATGAAAATGGCTCTTCAAATCTCGCCATATATGGATGTCCCGGCGCAAATCCAAGCATATAGACATAATATTCATGTTCTGAATGTTTCCGGATAATTTCCTCTACTGATATTTGTTCAAGCTGTGCGCAGTACTCCAGATCCGGCCCTGTCTCTCCGCCATATAAAACCGGTACCTCCTTTACAATCTTCTTCGCCGGCATTTCTGTTCCTCTCATGTCCGTCAGCCTCTTTTTCAGTTCCTCCACCAGAGTACCGTAAAGCAGCACTTCCGGCCGATAATGTACAATCAAAGAGCAATATGTGGGAACAACCTCTATCACCCCGTCAATCGGATCCTCTTTTAACCTTTCTTCCAGCATGCGGACTCTGGCGTTTACCTCCAGGCAAATTTCTTTGCCCAGTTCAACAGAAACCGCCCGTTCTCCAGCTATGAGAAATTTTGCCTCCATAACAGCACCTCCGTTTTTTTCAAAAGCAGGAAGGTCTGTCCTCATATCGCCAGACCTTCCTGCATTTTTTTCCTATCTCCATACATTATAGCACATTTATGCCATAGAAATCGGACCGCCTCTCTGCCTTCCTGCCGTAGTAATCCTGTTGATAGCCACCATATACGCTCCCATGCGCATCGTACTGCTTTTTTCTTTACTCATATTACTTACATCATGGTATGCCTTGAGCATCACCTTTTTTAGCATCTGATTTACCTCATCCAGTTCCCATGCCATGCTCTGAATATTTTGTACCCACTCAAAATAAGAGACTACTACACCACCTGCATTGGCGAGAATATCCGGAATAACTGTTATTTTCCTTTCCGCCAGTATCTGATCTGCCTCTATGGTAGTCGGCCCGTTTGCCGCCTCAACAATTACTCTTGCCTGTATTTGTGCCGCATTTTTTTCTGTAATCTGATTTTCCAATGCTGCCGGAATCAATACATCACACTTACATGTGAGCAGCTCCTCATTGCTGATATGTTCTGTTCCTTCCTTTTCATAGTCCTTCAACGCTTTGCTCCTGTCAGAGAGAAATGCCAGAATATCCGGAATATCCAGTCCCTCTCTCTTCATTACGCCTCCAGACCAATCACTGACAGCAATAACCTTTTTGCCTTCTTCATACAGAATTTTTGCCGCCGTACCGCCTACATTTCCCATTCCCTGGATGGCGTATGTCTGCTCCTGCGGCTCCATTCCCGAGTCTTCCAGGCATTTTTCAGCAATGATAGTCACTCCGCGTCCTGTAGCCTCTGCTCTTCCGATAGAACCGCCGATCTCAACCGGCTTTCCTGTAACGACTCCCGGTACGCTGTGTCCCTTGAACATACTGTATGTATCCATAATCCAGCCCATTACCTCACCGTTTGTATTCACATCCGGCGCCGGTATATCCTGATCCGGCCCGATCAGGGGCAGAATTCTGGTCGTATATCTCCTTGTCAGACGGATAAGCTCATCCCTGGACAATTTTGTCGGATCAACCTTGATTCCACCTTTTGCTCCACCGTAAGGAATATTTGCCACCGCGCATTTGAATGACATCCATGCCGCCAGCGCTTTCACTTCATCCTGGTTCGCATTCTGGTGATAACGGATACCTCCTTTATAGGGCCCTCTTGCACTGTTATGTTGCACGCGGTATCCTTCAAATACTTTCAACGTTCCGTCATCCATCCTGACCGGTATAGACACAATCAACTCCCGTTCCGGATATTTTAATGTTTCATACTCGTCCGGCTTCAGCCCCAGCTTCTCTGCCGCCTGTTCCAGAACTGCAACCATATTTTCATAAGGATTATATGTTTTTGTTCCCATTTACAGCTTCCTCCGTTCTTTTCTCCCCAATACCTGTCTGTCTCCCACTGTCTGTATAAGTGGAAGTTATTTTCTGGCTGCCGCTTCTAATCTACAAATTCAAATCCTGCTTCCTCCAGTTTGGAATCTACCCAGGGCCTCGGCCATTCTCCTCGACTTAGGATACCCTCCATCTGTTTTTCCTCTCCGGCATGATAAGCCTTCGCTGCCTCCGCCAGTTCCTTTGCGTGTTCCGGCCGCACAGCGATCAGCCCGTCTGAATCGCCGACAATAATATCCCCTGGATTTATAATGATTCCCGCGAAAGAAACAGGAAAGTTCATTTCTCCCGGCCCGTTCTTATAAGGTCCATTTGGCGTCACGCCTTTTGCGTATACCGGAAAATCCATTTGACTGAGCGTATAGCTGTCACGCACACATCCGTCAATAATGATCCCTGCAAGCCCTCTGGATTTCGCATAGCTGCTCATAATTTCCCCGCACAGGGCGCGGCTCATACTTCCCTTATTGGCAAGTACGATAACGTCTCCCGGCTGTGCCATATCCAGCGCCTTGTGGAATAAAAGGTTATCTCCTGCCGGTGCGTTTACCGTAAAAGCAGTGCCAAGAAGACGCGCCTTTGGATTCAACGGATAAATACATGCGTCTACAGCGGCGATTCTTCCGCAATTGTCGTCTATATTAGCCACTGGGATTCCACGGAAAGCTTCCACCAATTCCTTCGGCGGTCTTTGAAAATTTCTTTTTATTCTGCATCCTGCTGACATTTTAAAACCCTCTTTTCTTTTAATCTGTCCTCATAATAGCACAGACAATTCTAATTGAAAAACGAATAATTTCTTTGTATAATATAAATAAATTCTATATTTACACAGGAGAAGAATGCCTATGAATCTGTCAGAAATTGAAACCTTCCTTACGATTGTAAATACAAAAAGTATCAGCCGCACAGCCGATCTGCTGTTTTTGTCTCAGCCTACTGTCAGCCACAGGCTGACTTCACTGGAAAATGAACTGGGATTTCCTCTTGTCGTCCGGAATAAGGGGTACAAGCAAGTGGAATTAACCCCAAAGGGTACTGACTTCATTGTTATAGCCGAACGATGGATGTCGTTGTGGAAGGAAACATTAGAATTAAAAAGGAACCAGGAAACCCTGCTGCTGAAAATCGGCTGTACCGACAGCCTTAATATCGCCGTGTTTGCTCCCCTGTATGACAAGCTGCTGCAAGACCATGCCCGACTTGACTTAAATATCCAGTCTCACCATTCTTCCGAATTATACGGTCTGCTTGGAGAGCATAACATTGATATAGGACTTGTCTATCACAAGCTGCATTACAAAAATATTATCACAGAGAAGCTTTTTGAAGAAAAGCTTTATCTCATACAGTCTGCTGCCCCTTCCATTCCCTCTGCAAAGGTACATACAGACGAGCTGGATCCTTCTACGGAGCTTTTCTTAAGCTGGGATGATAACTTCCAGCTCTGGCACGATCGTTGGTTTTCCTCCGTCTCCAGACCCCATATCGCCGCAGATACCATCACACTTTTGGATCGACTGTGGAAAAAAGAAGAAAACTGGATGATTGCCCCTGTTTCCGTCATCAGCGAGCTTTCCCGTTACCGGCCTCTTTTCATCAGCGAACTGAAAAACCCGCCGCCGAATAGAATCTGTTATAAAATCAGACACCGGTATCCAAAGACGACCAGCAAACGCGCCGTAGAATTTTTTGAACATGCTCTGGAAGAATTTTTAAAGGATCCTTTTCCTTCCTTTACTTTCGGAGAAGTATGGGCCCCTGCCGAAAATAGATAAAGCAGAAACCGGACAGCAGGCTTTAACAAAAAGACTGCTTCCGGTTCCGCTATTTTGACAGCTATTTCTTTCTCAATTCTGCCACGGCTTTTTCAATACGTCCGCATGCTTCCTGGAGTTCCTCATAGCTGCAGGCATAAGAGATACGCAAATACCCTTCTCCTTCCGTACCGAAGGCAGAGCCCGGCACCAATGCTACCTTTGCATGCTCCAGCAGGTATTCAGCCATTTCCATAGAAGTTCTCCCAAGCTGTTTAATATTTACAAAGATGTAAAACGCTCCCTGGGGATTGTTACAACTGATGCCCTCTATCTCATTGAGCGCTTTTACCATATAGTCTTTCCTTCTCTGGTACTCCTGTCTCATACTTTCTACATCACCGGCACAGTCACGCAGCGCAGTGATTGCGGCCTCCTGCACAAAAGACGAAGCACAGGTGATAGTATACTGATGGACTCTGACGCACGCCTGAATAATTTCCTTTGGCGCGCACATATATCCCAGCCGCCATCCTGTCATGGAATATGCTTTAGAAAATCCGCCGAGCGTAATGGTTCTCTCCTTCATTCCGGGAAGTGAAGCAATACTCACATGCTTCGTTCCGTCATATACAAGCTGGCTGTATATCTCGTCTGCGACAACAAGAAGGTCGTGCTTTATGGCAATCCTGCTTAATCTTTCCAGTGTTTCAAAGGAGAATACCCCGCCTGTCGGATTACTCGGATTAACAACTACAATCATTTTTGTCCTGTCGCTTAGCTTGCTTTCTAATTCATCAAAATCTATCTGATAATCATTTTCTTCTTTCAGACTGTACGTGATAGGCGTTGCTCCCAGTGAAGCCGGCACATGGATATAATTCAGCCATACCGGATTCGGAACCAATACTTCATCCCCCTCCTGGAGAAACGCTGCCATAGACGCGTACGTCGCTTCCCCCACTCCTACTGTTACAAGCACTTCCTCTGCCTCATATTTCACACCATGATGTTCTGTCTCCCACCGCGCTATTTCCTCTCTAAGCGCCGGTATCCCGTAATTTGAGGTATAAAATACATGTCCGGCTTTTAGACTTTTAAAGGCTGCCTCCTTAATTTTTTCCGGCGTATCAAAATCCGGCCGGCCAATTTCCAGATGAATTACCTTTTCACCGGCCTGCTGCATCTTTGTAGCCTTTTCCATTACTGCTCGTATCCCCGAAAATGGAAGACTTTCCATTCTCTTCGCTGTTCTATACTCCATATCAATTCCTCCCATAAATATAATTTAAGCGGCAGTCTGCCGTCCAGACAACGAACCGCACTGCTTATCCGTTATAAATGTTTTATTTCAATTCCTTCTTCTGTAAATTTCTCTCTGATTTTCCTGACAAAAGCTAATGCTTTCGGCCCGTCCCCATGTACACAAAGCGTGTCGCCTTTGATATCCGCTTCTTTTCCATTAATAGTGGTGACCTTTCCCTCCTTAATCATTTTCACGCACCTTTGTATTGCAATTTCTTCGTCTGTGATCATAGAACCTTCCATGTTTCTCGGAACCAGAGACAGATCGTCCATATACGCTCTATCCGCAAAAATTTCAGAAGCAGTTCGCAACCCCATACTCTCCGCAATCTCTCCAAGGACTGCCCCTGCGCAGTAATACACGATCAAATCTCTGTCATACTCATAAATCGCCTCACAGATTGCCGACGATATATCTTCATCGTACTGACAAGCATTTCCCATTGCCCCATGAGGTGCTACATGATGCAGCTTCATTTCACAGCTCTGCGCAAATGCCGCCAGTGCACCAATCTGATATTTAACGTAGTTCTTCACTTCATTATGGGAAAGCGCCATTTTTCTTCGGCCAAAGCCGAGTAAATCCGGATACCCCGGGTGCGCGCCTACTTTTACATTTCTTTCTTTCGCCATACGGACAACCTTATCCATCACCATTGGGTCTCCCGCATGCCATCCACATGCTACGTTTGCGGCAGTAACATATTTGATAATTTCTTCATCACTGCCGAGTTTATACGCCCCGAAGCTTTCTCCCATGTCACTATTTAAGTCAATACTGTACATAATAAACCTCCTTCTCTCCATCTTATTTTTCTTCTCGGTTATCGTCTATACGTATAAAAACAGCCTGAGAATTTTCTATGTTTAAAGTATAGCATTGGAAGAATCAAGAATAAAATAAATTATTCCTCTGTAAAATATTAATGTTTTCTATATTTAGTTTAAAAAAATCACCCACAGAATTCTTTCCAATTCTATGGGTGATTACCAGTTATCCTACCACTATCGTATATTCCTTCTGAAATATTTCCCCTGCCTCAACCTGGTTAATCCCAGGTTTTTGAGAAATGTCTTCATCAAACCCTTTGTCATCGCACCGTCCTGCCCACGGTTCTAAGCACACGAACGGGGAACCTCTTACCGACCAGATTCCAAAATTAGGAAAGCCCTTGCATACTACTCCCGCAAAAGGTGTTCCGTCTTTGTGGCACAGCCATGCCTCCTCGATCTGTCCTCCATCGAAAATCATCGTATCCAGTTCAAAAAGCTTATCTGTAATCTGACAAAATCCCTCTTTTAAGAAAAGTGTCTGTTTTGTCTTTGGCAGTGCCGCGCCGGTTGGCAAGTCTACTCCTATATACTCAAGGCTTTCCTTGCCAGGGAATTTCAGAAAACATTCATTTCTGCTTTCTGCATCCTGTGCGCACCAAAACGCCGGATGTCCGCCGATTGTAAAATACATGGTCTCCTCAGAATGATTTTTTACTTCCCATTTTACATGAAGCCGGTTCTTTTCCAGCATATATGTAATATAAAGTTCAAAGTCAAACGGATATACCTCCTTTGTCTCATCAGAAGAACGCAGAAGCCAGACTGCCTCTGTTTTGTCTGATTTTACACAAAGAAAGTCATTGTCTCTGGCAAATCCATGCTGGGAGGAAGGATATTGGATTCCGTTAAACAAAACCGTATTGTTCCACGTCTTTCCTACATTGGGGAACAAAATTGGAGAATGACGTTTCCAAAATTCAGGCTTTCCATCCCAAAGAATCTCCTGATTTTTCTTTTTGTCATAGATTCTTACAACCTCTGCTCCTCTCTCTACAATCTCTACGCAGAGTCTCTCATTTTCCAGCTTCATCCAGACACCTCCATTTATACAATAGGAACTCCTTTTTCGTATCTATCTTTCTTTTTTTACTCTGCCGCTTCCGTATCAGAGCTTTCTACCTGAATACAGTTATCTGCCAGATATTCTGCCACCTTTTCTGTGAGTATAGCCAGTTTCAGAGAGTCTTCTCCATACTGCTCTTTGAACGCCTCCACATCCGCAGCTCCGGCATCTTCAGCATATTTTTCGATTTCCTTTTCATATTCTTCCTCTGACGGCTCTAAATGTTTCTTTTCAGCGAGCAGCTTGACTGCTTCATTTCTCTTCACTGTATTCTGCGCCGCTTTCTCTGCCTGTTCATTAAACTCCTCTTCTGTCATTCCATTCATATAATTGGCAAGGAAATCGCCAAATTCCATCCCGTATGCGCCTGCAATACTCGTATAGTATTCTTTTACCTCCTGTACTTGTTCTTCTACTGCGTCCTTTGGATATTTCTTCACTTCCACTTTCTCCAGAAATACTTCCATAACAGCATTTTCCAGTTCTCCATCTACGGACTCTGTATTTTCTTCTTCCAGTTGTTTTTTAATTTCCTTCTTATACTCTTCTACCGTCTTAGATTCTTCGCTGTTTTCCTGTACCCATTCGTCTGTCAGCTCTGGTGTCTTCATCTGGTAGATCTCATTTATTTTAATATGAAAATCTGCCACTTTTCCTGCCATCTCTGCTGTATAATCCTCTGGAAACTGTACGGTAATATCGAATTCCTCTCCTGTACTATGTCCGACAATTTGATCTGCAAAGCCTTCATAATCTCCCGTCGCCCCTATATAACCGCTGTTTTCTCCCAGCTCGATTGTCGCGCCGGAGGCTGTTCCGCCCTCGAAAGCCACGCCCTCGATCGTTCCCGTATAATCCATATTCACAGTATCGCCTTCCTGTGCGGCGCGATCTGTAACACTTTCTTTTGTAGCCGCCAGCTCCAAATTACTGTTAATTACATTTTCTATTTTTTCCTCGGTGACCTCTGTACTTTCTACCTGTGGAACTTCCAGATCCTTATACTGGGTAATTGTAATATAATCATTTGAAATCTCACCGCTGCATCCTGCTAAGGATGCTGTCAGCATCAAGCTTATCATAACTGCAATTATTTTCTTTTTCATTTTCGTCTCTCCTTTTATCTTTTTCCCATACGAAGCCTTCTATGCGCTTCCTATATTTATACCACATTTCCTTTTCAGTGAAAAGTTCCTTCCGCAAAAATACGTGACTCTTCACCAAAACTATACCCTAAGGGCACACCGCAACTTATTCCCTTCGGGACGACGGGCTTCGCCCGATAAGGTATACCCTAAAGGGCACACCGCATGTTATTTTTTACAGAAGCGGGGACAACAGCCTGGAGAACTGCTCTTTTGTCCGTATGACGAGTCCTCTCTGATCATAGATCTTTCTTGTCACATGCGTACATTTTGTCATGTCATTTTCGAATGCTCTCTCCAGTCTCTGTACTGTACGCTCACTGTATATCACCGCGTTCACTTCAAAATTCAGACCAAAGCTTCGAATGTCCATGTTCGCGGTTCCCACACATGCCACCATACCGTCCACACTAAGCGTTTTTGCGTGTAAAAATCCATTGTTATAAACATAGCATTTTGCCCCTGCCGCAACCATATCTCCTAAATAAGAATACGTCGCCCAGTACACAAACGGGTGATCCGGCTTGCAAGGCACCATGATACGGACGTCCACACCGGATCGGCTGGCAATTTTTAATGCGTCGAAGATCGATTCATCCGGAATAAAGTACGGTGTCTGTATGTAAACGTGATCCTTTGCGCTGTGAATCAGACGAAGATAGTTATCGTGAATCGTTTTTGTCTGTGAATCAGGGCCGCTTGAAATAATCTGCACCGGATCTCTTCCATGTCGTACATAGTCGGGAATTTCAAACAGTCTGTCCTCTAAAAACAGATTTTCCTTCGCCGCATAGTTCCAGTCCAGCACGAACCGGACAGCAAGAGAAGTCACCGCCGCCCCCTCTATGCAAAGATGCGTATCCCTCCAATAGCCAAATTTCTTCGTATCCAATCCCAGGTATTCCCGTCCAATATTAAATCCACCGACAAACCCGATTCTACCGTCTATCACGACGATTTTTCTGTGGTTTCGGTAATTCACACGCAGCTGCAGCTGCCCCAGCAGTGCCGGAAAGAATTCTGCCACCTGAATCCCTGCTCTCTCCAGTCTTTCCCAATCCTTATTATGCATTGTCCGGCAGCCCATACTGTCAAAAAGGACGCGGACTTCCACGCCTTCCTTTGCCTTCTGAAGCAGGACTTTTTCTATCTCTCTCCACAGTTCATCATTCCGTATAATATAGTACTGTAAATGGATATACCGCTTTGCCTGTTTCATCTCTTCTATCAGCGCCCGAAATTTTTCCTTCCCGTCCGTATAGATGCGCACTTCATTGTTATCCGTTAGGACTGCCTCTCCTGCCTCCAGATTATAGAGAATCAAATCCTTAAACCGCGCCATCTCCGGATTTGCCAGCCTTAACTGCTTTCTATATATCGTCTCCTCCTGCCGACGCACCGCATACTTTAATTCCCCTTCTATTTCTTTTGCTTTAAACATCCTGCTTTTATGAAAATCTTGTCCGATCACCAAATATAAGAGAAATCCCAGAATCGGGATGAAGTAGAGCAAGAGCAGCCAGGTCCATACTGTCTGCGGAGACCTCCTCTGAAAGAAAACAATAACAAGGGACAGCAGTATATTGATAATCAGCAGATTATCCATGATAAAATCATACCCTGCCACCAACAGATTCCATATTGTTTCTGTTACACTCATAATTCGTCAAAAACTCCTTTTCTTTTACGCATAACACATTCCACTTTCTGCCAACCAGAAATGGAAAAGCAAGCCATATACACAGTATACCCGTTTTACATGGGAAAAGTAACCCCAAAATATCAAATTGCTTGCACTTGTCCTCAAACAATGATACAATACTACTTGCGAAACAGAGTAATTAGGAGGGTTCTATCGTGAGTACACCATTGATAATAATGCTTGTAATTCTTGTGATATTAATTATCGCAGTCATTGTTTTATATGTAATGGGAAAAAAGGCAGAAAAGAAACAGGCGGCACAGAAAGAACAAATGGATGCCATTGCGCAGACGGTCAGCATACTGGTCATTGACAAAGGCAAGATGAAGCTGCGGGACGCTGGTTTTCCTTCTGCTGTTTTAGAAAATACACCCAAATACCTGCGCCGTACTAAGGTTCCTGTAGTAAAGGCTAAAATCGGCCCCAAGATTATGACCCTGATGTGCGACGCACAGGTCTTTCCTTTGATTCCAGTAAAGAAAGAGGTAAAAGCTGTCATCAGCGGAATTTACATAACTGGAGTAAGAGGCGTGCGCGGCGCGCTGGAGACTCCGCCGAAGAAGAAAGGATTCTTTGCTCGGCTGAGAGGAAAATAAACAGAATACATAAAGTACGGCATAGTGATTCGTGACTATGCCGTTTTTTTTGGATAAATTTTGTCTTATTCTCAAAGGATAATTTCATCGTATTTCTCAGCAAGAAGCTTGTACTGTTCTTCTTCGATTACAATCTTCCCCTTTTTTATACGCAGATAGTTCTGACTTTCCAGTGCATAGATATGCCGGTATAGAGTTCTCAGATTGATATGCAGCTTTTCTGCCAGCGCTACTCTCGTAAGAGGACAGGTATATGGACGGCGATGGCACGCTTGTAAAAATAAATAATGCCCCAATATATCTCCAGGGGTAAATAAATGCTGTTTTTCTGCGCCTTCCATATTTAATGCTGCGATATTCCCAAGAACGAAAAGCGTCTGAAAACACAGTTCATTATTCTGCTGTATCATCTGTATGAATCTTTCTGTCTGAATTCTAAATACTGTACATTTACTCTCCGCTAAAATATAAGCAGTGTAGTAGTCCGTATGATTCAAGTATTCAATCAACCCTAAAATCTCAAGTGGTTCTAAATATTCGATTATATTGTTGCTGTTCCAGGAAATTTCATTCCACACCGAAACCCGCCCGCTTAGCAGAAAATAAAAGTAATCCAGCGGCTCTTTCTGGTTGAGAATTGTCTCATTTTTTTCAAATATCAGAAGATCCTTAGACGGAACGATTTCCGCAAGCGAAAGCACTGGATTTCTAGTGTTATACTTCTTTTCTAAAATAATCTTCAGAGCCTTTTCCAGATTCGTTTGCATTTCATACTGCCTCCATAAACTGAATCACAAAAATGACATGTGTCATTTTTTGTATTATATAACTATGGTAGATTAATATCAAGTTAGAAAAAAGTTTTGTGAAAAATACACAAAGCATATCCGGATATTTTAACTAACCACACAGGAAGAGAGGTAAAAGTAAACATGAAAAACAGATACAAATTGTTAGGTTTTCTGGCGTTTGCCATGTATTTTCTAACCGGTGCTGCGTGCGTTCTTGTCGGAAGCAGCCTTCCGCAGCTAGTAGAAATGTATGGAATCGGACTAGATAAGGTTGCATTATTAGGTTCCGCATATGCCCTGGGGCGTGTATTGACTGTCTATATCACCGGACGTATGGTTGAAAAGATCGGCCCACTCAAAGTCCTTGCCATCGGCGCAGCTTTAACAGGTGCCTTTTTATTAGGAATCCCATTGATTATAAACTTCTATGCAGGAATGCTGTTCGCAGTGCTGGGCGGAATCGGAATGGGAACCCAGGATGCAGTAACTCCGGTTTTACTGAGCATGGTATTTAAGAAGAATTACTCCAGCGCCTTAAGCGGAGGACAGACACTCTTTGGTATCGGTACTTCTGTAACACCTTTCCTGATCGGAATTATGCTCTCAGGAAAACTGCCGTTCTACTACTCTTATTTTGTATTGGCAGCAGTTGCCGTCTTAATCTTTATTCTGACTTTCTTTGCAAAAGAGACAGAGCAGCAGGCAGAAGAGGCTGAAGAACACATCCAGCCGCTGTATACAAAAAAACCTTACGTCGTCTATGTGGGAATCTTCCTTGTTGTAGCTGCGTTCAGCGCAGTATCCAGCGCAATCGGCCTGTATACTTCCAGCTTCGCAATCAGCAGAGGAATTTCCGAGGCTTCCGCAGCATTTATGTTTACTGTATATAATGTAGGCTGCGTAATCGGAGGCGCCGTATTCGTTATTGTTTTAAGATACATCAAGAGCCAGACTGTGCTTCTTATGAACTGTGCCGTAGCCTTTATTGCAATCCTTGCCGCTATGCTTATCAACACGACGCCGGTTTATTTCGTCGGACTGTTTATCGCGGGACTTTTCTTAGGCGTACTGTTCAGCGTTATCGTATCTATCGCTACGCGTATCGGATATAAAAGAATCAGTGTCGCAAGCTCTTTAGTCGCAACTGCAAGCGGTTTTGCGGATTTCTTCACACCAGTTATCACAGGAGCAGTTATCGCCAGCCTGGGAATTGATTTCTCTTATATCTTTGCTCTGATTATGTTGGCTGTATGTATCATTGCGGCAGCGGTAGTAAAACTTTCCACTTCCGAAACAGAAGTGTAAACCATGCCTTTGTGCAGGTATATTTTATCGAATCATATATAAAAGGAGACTATTATTATGGAACAGAAAAAGAAAATTATTATTGATACAGATTGTGGATCTGATGACGCAATGGCGATTGCAATGGCATTAAATGACCCAGCTTATGAAATTGTAATGATTTCCACCGTTTCAGGAAATGTACATGTAGATCAGGCAACGATCAATACATTGACAACGATCGAATATGCCGACACTTACGAACCGCCTGTATATAAGGGTTCAGACAAAATGCTTCTGAAAGAGCTTATCTATGCCCATGAAACACATGGAAATGACGGAATGGGTGATATTGGGCTTGTGCCAAAACGATTAAAAGCCCAAGAAGGACATGGCGTTCTAAAAATGCTGGAACATCTGCGCAACAGTGAAAAGGGAGAAATCGACATCGTCGCTCTCGGGCCTCTTACAAATATTGCGCTTGCCCTCCGTCTCGATTATGAAGCAATGCAAAAGGCAGGACGCATCATCATCATGGGAACTGCCGGACTGGGCGCAGGAAATGTAACGCCGGTGGCTGAATTTAACATATGGCAGGACGCAGAAGCGGCTAAGGTCGTTACGGAATCCGGACTAGACCAGATTATCTATGTAGGATGGGATGCCTGCCTGGGCGACAGTATGCTGAACCCACAGGAAATCGACAAAATCAGGAACGGAAGTACGCTTGGCAAATTTGCCATTGACTGCAATAAAGACTTAATGGAAATGAATAAGGAGCGCTTTGGGGATGCCTATCTTGACATGGCAGATCCATCTGCAATGGCAGCAGCTCTTTATCCGGAATGTATTGATAAATGTGACAAGTATTACTGCGAGGTAGACGTTACAAATGGGCCAAGCTATGGTTCCATGCTGGTGGATGTAAATTACTTCTCCGGTAAAGAACCGAATGTATATATCTGCAGTAAGCTGCATCCAGATAAATACAAAGAATATATTTACAGGACCTTGCGAGTGGAGTAAACGATAATGAACATATTAAATTTTGGTTCCCTGAATATAGACTACGTCTATGAAGTCGAACATTTTGTACGGAAGGGAGAAACCATTTCCTCTAAAAATCTGCGTGTTTCATGCGGAGGAAAGGGACTGAATCAGTCTGTCGCGTTAAGCCGAGCAGGATTACATGTATATCACGCGGGAATGATAGGAACAGACGGTACATTTCTGGAGGATATTCTAAAAGATGCTGGTGTCGATACCCGTTATGTTATGACCTCCGAGCAAACCCGAACGGGAAATGCGATCATTCAAAATGACGCCCAGGGAGATAACTGCATCCTGTTGTACGGAGGAGCAAACCAAGCTGTTACACGTGAATTTATAGATTGTGTTTTAAAAAATTTTGAAAAAGATGACTGGCTGCTTCTGCAAAATGAGATAAATGAAATTCCCTATATCGTGGAAAGCGCATACAAAAAAGGGATCCATATTGCGCTGAACCCATCTCCGATGGACAGTAAGATTTTTGATATAAATCTGGAGCACATCAGCTGCTTCATTCTAAATGAAATTGAGGCACAGGAATTAATAAAAGATACCGGAAATGACAATGTGCTTTTAGAAAAGGTACATGCTGCTTTTCCTCATGCTGAAATCGTACTGACACTGGGTGAACGGGGTGCTCTCTATCTGGGGAAAGAAGGTCATATCACACAAGAAAGCTATCCTGTCACAGCTATAGATACGACCGCTGCCGGAGATACCTTCACAGGATATTATCTGGCAGGGCAGTTAAAAGGATTCTGTGCGAAAGAATCTATGCAAATGGCTGCCAAAGCGGCGTCTATCACTGTCTCACGTAAAGGTGCGGCTTTATCCATACCTAAAATAGATGAGATTTTAAGCACAAAATAGGAATAGGATAGAACAAAATAGAAAGTATGGTAGGAAAATCATACTTTCTATTTTTTACTATCTGAATATATTTATAAACTGACAAATGTCATTTTTCAGCCATTCTATTTGTGCTAAAGTAACATTAAAATCAAGAAACAATGAAAAACATTGAGCATTTTTTACATAAGAGGGGAATTATGAGAGACAAAACACACTTCCTAAAACATGATTTTTCTATGCTGGCAATTCTGGTCATTCCTATAGGCGTAGCTGTAAACTTTGTAGGAGGCCAGACCGCTGCGATTCTAAAGCTCCCCTTATATCTGGATGCCATCGGAACTATGTTTGTTTCCATGTTGTGCGGCCCCTGGGTTGGCGCAGCTACAGGAGCACTGTCAAATTTGGTATCCGGTGTTATCAATCCATCTGTCTTGCCTTTTATCATAGTAAATATAGGAGTAGGGCTTGTAACCGGATTTCTTGCAAATAAAAATATGTTTTCTTCCTGGTGGAAATGGCCCATTTCTATATGCATCATATCAGCGATTACAATTATCCTTTCCGCCCCTGTTGTTGTTTTATTGTACGGCGGAATTACCGGAGGCGGAACTTCCATCATCACAGCTGTCGTAATGGCGGCGGGTGTCAATATATGGACAGCCTTTCTGGGAACGGAAGGCATCTTTACTGTATTAGACCGAATCTTGTCTTTTATTATATGCCTGTCTGTCATACGCTGTATTCCTCCCCGTATACTGATTAAATATAAATGCGGATATACATTTATCAAAGACCAAAAGGAACTTCCGCCTATGTAGGAATCATCAGCCATACAGTGAAAGAAAGGGTGACCGGTTATGGAAACAAACTACACAGAACAAATACAAATCTATAAAACAAACAAAATCGCAGCACTCTATCCCACAGCAAAACTGATTATTGTTGTCCTGTATATATTTTGTACACTGGTAATCGGAACCGTCAGAATAACAAGTTTATCTTTACCGCTGCTTCTGATCCCCGAATTTGGTATTGTTGTGTTTCTGCTCATAGTAAGTGAAATCTCCAAAAATGGTTACAATATTTTAAAAGATATACTAAAATTTGCGGCCATTATCTTCTTCGTACAGGTTTTTTTAATCCCCGGAGGAAGACTCGTTTTCCGCCTCTTCTTCCTGACTCTATATGAGGAAGGAATAAGATCCGGTATTTCCCTGTCATT
Source organism: Mediterraneibacter flintii (assembly GCF_055387595.1). NCBI lineage: Bacteria > Bacillati > Bacillota > Clostridia > Lachnospirales > Lachnospiraceae > Mediterraneibacter > Mediterraneibacter flintii. The sequence continues at coordinate 508,403 of NZ_AP031405.1, read as the reverse complement.
TACTCTGCTGAATATAGCAGGTATTTTTATCTGGTTTTTTCAGACCACAGAAACCAAAGAAATCATTCGTGCACTGGAAGACTCTGGCGTCCACTACAAAGCTGCTTATATTATGCTCTCCACCTTTCAAATGATTGATGTCCTTTCACAAAACAGTAAAACGATTCTCAATGCACAAAGAGCACGCGGCATCGAAACCGACGGAAACCTTCTCCTTCGGATAAAAGCTTTTATCCCTGTACTGCTCCCCCTGTTTCTGACCGCTATAACCGGTGTCGAAGAACGGGTATTGGCTTTAGAGACAAAAGGCTTTCTGGTAGAATGTCCCAAGACCCATTTATTGAATGTAAAGCGCAGCGGACATGAAACATATGCGATCATGGCTGCCGCCTTATGCACTATATTTATACTGGCAGGGAGGGTAATGTTATGTTTCCTATCATAGAGTGTAGAAATATCACCTATTATTATCCTTTAAGCAAATTTCCAGCTCTTATCGACATCAATATTATCCTGGAGGCCGGAAAAATCTATGGAGTTCTCGGGGCTAATGGTTCCGGTAAGACAACCTTTTGTTCTCTTCTGAGAGGTTTTGTACCTACATTTTATCAAGGTACTTTGACTGGCGAGGTACTATTGAAAAATAAACCAATTTCTGAATACGGCGGATTGCTGGCTAAAGAAATCGGCTATGTATTCCAAAATCCTTTTACACAGTTAAGCGGTGTGAAGGATACTGTATTTGAAGAAGTGGCATATGGCCTGGAAAATATGGGAGCTGATGCCGATACCATAGAGCCCAGAGTTATACAGGCTATGGAAAAGACAAATATCAAAGACCTGGCATTAAAGAATCCTCTCCATCTTTCCGGCGGCCAACTGCAGCGTACCGCGCTTGCCTCTGTTCTTGTACAGGAACCAGACATTTTGATTCTGGATGAGCCTACCAGTCAACTAGATCCACAGGAGACAAGGAATGTATTTGATATTGTAAAAGCATTAAAGGAACAGAAAAAAACGGTGATTATTGCGGAACATAAAACGGATCTGATTGCAGAATATGCAGATGAAGTCCTTATTTTTGAAAAGGGACGATTAACGAACAGTGGGAATACCAATCACATTCTCGCCTCTCCTGATCTGATAGGCAGAGGCGTCCTTCCTCCGCAGGCGGCACTTTTGAGTAATAAATTAAAACAATATGGGATTTCCTTTGATTCAATTCCCATAACCTATGATCAGGCACTTATCGTAATCAACAGACTACTGCATACAGAAAAGAGATAAACTATGAAAGATATTCTATTTCAAAATGTAAGCTTTTCTTATCCTGACAGCGAATCTGTCCTCGAACATATAGATTTGACAATAGACAGTGGAGAGCAGATCGCCCTGATAGGACATAACGGGGCAGGAAAGAGCACCCTCGCGAAACTTATAAACCGTCTTTTATCTCCCACCGATGGAAACGTTTGGATCGGTGACATGAATACAAAAGAATATACAACTGCAAAAATCGCGCATCATGTTGGGTATGTATTTCAAAATCCAGACGATCAGATTTTCCATCCCTCAGTAGAAAAGGAAGTAGGCTTTTGCAGAAAAATAGTAAGGCAAAAAGGACAGAATGTCAAAGCACAAATCGATGCAGCCCTTCATATTACAGGTATGGAGAAATACAGAACGAAAAATCCATTTGAGCTTCCCCTCTCTCTGCGAAGATTCGTGGCTATGGCGTCTGTATTAGCCATGGATCCAGATATTTTTATCTTTGACGAGCCTACAGCCGGTCAAGACTTAGCTGGGCGAAATACACTGATAAATATTTTCCGAGAATTAAAAGAAAAAAAGAAAACTGTGATCGTCATCTCACATGATATGGAATTTGTCTTTGAAAATTTTGATAAGTTCATCATAATGGCAAATAAAGGGATTCTTTTCTTTGGTACACGTAAGGAAGCTTTCCAAACCCCTCATCTCTTTAAAAAGGCAGGTCTGGAGCCGCCCAGCATCCTCAGACTCTGCCGGTATTTGGATATAGATGCGGCAGATGTGGAAACAGCCGCAAGACAGATCTACGGTAAATGGGCAGACTTACCATAACAATATGACAATTATATGAAAAGCTGCCGATAGCTACAGAGCTTTTGCAGCTATCGGCGCTATAATACAATTACAGTTTTTTCCTGTTACCTGCTCTGTTTCCCAAAAGAATACATACACCTACAAAACCGGATATTCCCAATATCGCAATCCATATTTCCGGCGTCGTATTGTCTCCTGTCTTAGGTATTTCTTGTCCCTTATCTGTCTTCGTATAGTCTGCCGGTTTAACTGTCTTGTCAGGTTGGTCTGTCTCAGCAGGCGGAACCGGTTTTACAGGCATTGCCGCAAATTCACAGGAGTTGCTCTTCGTAATATCACTGTCAAAAGAATATCCCTCTTCTCCCAATGCCTTTACCGTAAAATAGTAAGTACCTGCTTCTACTATGGACTGATTAAAATTATATGTTGTTCCCTCTGTAACATTTACAGCGTTTCCAACTTTATTTTCCTCTTCTATACCATCTTTATAGAGCTGTAACTCATATCCTGCCGCACAATCCACTTTGCTCCAAGAAACCTTTCCTCTCTCCGAAGTGTCCCACACAACATCTGTCACTTCCGAAAGGTAAATTGGCTTGGTAGATATCCACTTATACACTGTAAATTCTTCGGCCGAAAATTTTTCCATACTTGTTCTGTCAGCATTTACAGATGCCCATGCCGGCACGTTGAGATTTATAATGCCGTCAAATACATTTATTGCCCGCGTTCCTCCGCTTATCGTTACATTCTTGCTGTTGATCGTCATTTCCGCTGCCTGCATTCCTGTATATCCGGTATTGGCACTTTCAACTGTTACATTTGCCGCCTCGGAAATCTCAAGAGTATTGTCCGTATAAAGTCCATTATTTCCGGAAATAGATTTTACAGTGCCACTTTGGATACTTATACCGTTATATGCATACATATTAGCCATCTTTGTATTCGCTCCACAAGTGGCTGTTACCTCTGTATTTTCGCCCGAAATCGCAATTTCATTTCCCGCGTAAATCGTACCGCCAATGTCCTTTTGTTCCAACTCCACCTGACTGTCCGTAATATTGACACTACCGTTTCCTGACTGTATTACTGACTCACAGGAAGACACCGCATTTATCTTACTGCTTTCAATGTTTACTGAATTCCATCCCGCTATTAATGCTCCTGCCATCGTTCCTTTCTGGTTCTCCGCTTTGACTACAGCATTATTTTGAATCGTAACATCTCCCCCATTGGCATGTATAGCAAAATAATCTTTATTTACCGTTAAGTCCAGTGCAACCCCATCAATCTCTACATTGCCCATAGCCTTTAAAGCATCCAAATTTGTCACTGTTGTCAGCGTTCCTGTACCACTTATTTTAATATTTCCGTCTGCATATATTCCCTGACCTACACCATCGTCAGAAAGTACTTCTTCGCCTGTGATATAATTATTTCCTGTCAGTACTATGTTCAAGTCTATATCGCTGGGAAGATCTATTCCCCGCTTATAGGAATTGCCTTGCGTAATAACGGCATTTTCCAATGTCAATGTTTTCGTTTGCGGATCATATGAAGCGCTCCCCGTACCACAGGCCACCTTATGCTCCTCTGCTTGTACAATGTTCTCCCCATTTACCCATATCTGTCCGTTACTTGCGGCAGAAGCTGCTACAGGCATTGCCAGCGCTGTTATCCCTGTTAAAAATAATATTTGAAAAATCTTTTTTATGTACATACTACACCTTTTCCCTTCCATTATCCGTATCTTTAAATCCTGATATAAATATAAGTGTAGCTTTACTAGCCTCCTGGCGGTGAAGGAATACAAAAAGGCATGTTACACTCACGGATAAACCGTAAGTGCAACATACCTTTCCATACAATATTATTTATTTCTTTCGGCACGCCAAAAAGGACATACTTAGCTAGTCTGTCTGTCTGTCTGTCTGTCTGTCTGTCTGTCTGTCTGTCTGTCTGTCTGTCTGTCTGTCTGTCTGTCAATTTTAGGCTGGAATCCCATGATTTACAACCCCTTTTGTATATTTTTTACATACATGTATTATAACAGATTTTCAGATACAGACCTAGTAAAAATTTAGCAAAAATATTTATATCTGTTTGCCTGAACCGATACTGTCTTATATACCTGTTTCAGAATTTTTAAGACTACAGCATTATTTTTTTATTTTTCTTTTTCGTACAACAAATAGCACACTGCCAGCTATGCCCGCAGAAACCACAAAAAACGCCAACCATAGGTTTATGGAGGTCTCATCGCCTGTTTTTACTGATTTCACCGCCTCGTCTGTCCCCAGATTATTTTTATTTTCTGATGAACTATGCGGTTTATCTGTTTCTGATTCATCCGGCTTATCAGAAGGCTCGTCTATTTCCGGTACTTCTTCGGCTTTCATAAGCCTGAATTTATATGTCCCGCTTCCAACTTCCATTTTGATAACACCGTTTTCCTCTTTTACACTATTACGTTCAATTCCCGCAATATCCTCTGTCATAACATTTTTAGCGCCAGTTCCGTCATCCTCCGTCATAACATAGCCATCTTTTGCATCAAGTTTTACTGTTGCGGAAGTATTTGCCGGAATTGTAATATCATATGTTATCGTTCCATCTTCATTCGTCGTCCATTTGCTTGAAATCCGCCCGTACGCTGAATCAATAGACGCCCCGAGATAGGTAACTTTTTCTCCTGCACCTGTATCTACTGCCTGCAGATGTTCTTCTGATCTTTTGTCTACTTCTGGAGCTACAATAAAGTGTTTATAAGCTGCCTTTTCTGTACTGCCTGGTTCCAGCACTTCATCAAACCAAATTCCTGCGCTATTCTGAAATACCCATCCAAATACACAGCCAAACATATAATGATTAAAACTAATATTCTGGCAGCCATTTTCCTCTGTATAAGCATTCCAGGTTTCCCACATTGTCGTTGCACCTGTCGTTACAGAATACAGCCAGCTTGGATAATCCTCCGCAAGAAGCAGATCATAGGCAATATCTGAATATCCTGTCTGGGAAAGTACTGGCAAAAGCAAATTTACTCCGAGAAAACCTGTTGTCAGATGATAGTTATGTTCTTCAATATCTTTCACTAAATTTTCTGCCGCTTGCGCCACTTTTCCCTCCGGTACGAGTTCAAATGCGATTGCCATTAGATATGCTCCCTGTGTATCTGTTCCTTCTTTTATTTTTCCAGTATAGTTTCCATCATTATCCGTCTCGAAAAATGCCGCCTGAAATCCAGATTTCAATGTCTCAAAATTCTCATGGAATACTGCCGCATCTTCTTCGTTTCCAATGACAAGCGCAATCTTCTCCATTAATAAAGCATTGTACGCAGCATATGCTGTATCACCCAAAAGATAATCGCAGCCTTCCAATGACATCCAATCTCCCCATGAGCCCGCACGCTCAATTGTTCTGATTAATGGGTATTCATCATATCCCCCGTCTTTATCCGTAGACGGATCCCCTGTTTTAAAGTAACTCATTAAGTATTCTTGATTTCTTTTCAAATTATCATAATATTCTGTAAGGACATTATAATCCCCAAACTGTTGATATAACTCCCACGTAAGGATTGTTGCCGTTTCTGTCCATCCGCCTTCTCCTGCAGAGAAATAAAATTCTTCTCCTCGTGGTGCGATATTAGAATATCCCCCATCTGCCGCCTGGCAGTCGTTCAGATCATCCAGATATTTTCTCAGAAAAGCCTCATTATCTGTGATATAAGTAGATGTTCTGGCAAATATTCCAATGTCAAATGACCATCCCAGTCTTTCATCCCTTTGTGGACAATCTGTTGGAACAGACATGAAATTACTCCTTGTACTCCAAGTCGTATTTTTATAAAGCTGTTCCAGATTTTTATTCGAACTTTCTACTGCTCCTGTCACTTCAAATTCTGTATGGAGAACAAAAGCCTGTACATCTTCCAAAGGCAACTGATGGTTTATCCCCGTTATTTCAAGATAACGAAAGCCTGTATAGGATTTTGTCGGAGAATAGCTCTGTTCAGCCTCCCCATTTGCCGTATATAAATTTGTCGCCTGCGCTCCACCGTAATCTCCCTGAAAAATAGATACAACGTTTCCCGACTCGTCATAATTTAGCATCTCTGCATGGCGGAAACGTATAACTGCTCCCGCATCCATGCCATCTAGCACTACCTTCTCCACTCCGGCAAAGTTCTGTCCAAAGTCATAAATCCAGGTATCCTCTGCAATCTGATATGCAGTCTGTGCAGTCATTACTTCCTCTTCCGGTTGAATCGTCGGGAAACTCTGGGATACAATTTCTCCTAGTTTCAGTTTCTTAATATTCGTCGCTTGTGCGTTTTTCCAGCCATCTTTTTCTAATCCTTTGTATTCTGTGGTTGTCCATCCTTTCATCTCATCGTTTGAATCATAGGTCTCCCCATGGTACATATTTGCGTATTTCAAAGGTCCATCTGTAGTAATTTGCCAGCTATCGCCGTTGGATACCAGAATCGTTTCTTCATTATTTTCATATGTAACTACCAGTTTAGATAAAAAAGCCAAATCTCTGCCATAATATAACGCGATCTGCTGATATTCTGCTCCTGCATACCATCCAGTTCCCAATTCTGCTCCGATTACATTTTTACCGCCAGAATTCAACATTTCTGTCACGTCGAATGTCTGATAGAACACCCGATCTTTATACTCTGAATTACCTGGATTAAAGTAATCATTTCCAACTTTATTTCCATTTAGATACACATCATAAATACCTGCCGCCGTAGTATATAGACGTGCATTTACTATCTTATCTTTTTCAAGTTCAAATTCACTGCGAAGCCGGGGGACTTTACAGTCTGTAAATTCCCATCCTCTGCTATCCACAGTCGGACGCACTAAACCGTATGGGTTTTCTTCTGCCTGTTTATTTTCTTCGCTGATAGTGGAAAGCTCAGCTTGTTCTTCAGCACTTTCGGTATCTTCTGGTATCTTGACAATATACTCTACAGGATTCTTCTGAAGAGTAGTATTATTAGCAAGCGTGCAATTTGTCAAATGGTATGCGCCATTTTGTATCTCGCCTGCTGTAAATGGATTTTCAACTATATTGGAAAAATCCATCTCTATAATCGGTGTTTGTGTCGATTCATCTATTGCTCTTATTAAATATACATTGTACCCTTCTGAATTATATGCCCGAAATCCCAGTTGTCCATATGGAATTTCGCTGTTCATCTGAACCGCATCCCCCGCATCTTCTTCTGTAAAAGTAATGTCTTCTCCCAATGTATACGTCTTTATATATGTCCTGACCGTTTTCCCTTCTACCTCAATCCTCATGGCATAGGTATTATCGGATGTCAGCGCAAGCCCTTCTGGATAATTAAGTGCTGCCATAGAAGAAGGGCTGCCATTTGTCCAGATATGCGGGATTATACCTCCATTATTCATCTGCCACATAACAAAGTTATTCTCATCCTTTGCACCAAATACCGGAGAAAACTGCGTTGTCCCGCTATCTGTCTTAAATATATATTCCAATGAATATTGGGTAAGAGTCTCTTCCTCCTCATCATCTGCATTTTTTTCAAGAATCACATTATTCGGGGTACTCAGCATCTGCACATGCAGGCTGCCATCTTTTACTTCGCCTCCAGTAAATGGATTTTCCTGCAGTGTCGAAAAATCATATGAACGACTATTTTCTTCATTATCTAAATCTGTTACTTTCACAGAATACACATCTGCATTTTCCCCATCGATATAAGAGCGAAATCCAATTCTTCCAAGCTCGGGAGAGATTTCTAAATCATCTGATGCCACGAGATGTTCTTCTGTAAATGTTTCTCCATCATGCTCTTTTAAATAGGTATTCACTTCTCTTCCATTCACTTCAATTTCCATGTCATACTTAATACCCGTTTGAATATCTGCTGATGTAGATGTTAAAGTAGAAAAGCTGTTGTTTGTACACGTATGAGGAACAATGGAAGAACCGTCTGCCTTTACCTGCCACATATACAGATTTCCTTCATCTGACGCGCCAAAAACCGGAGCAAAAACACCTTGATTAATTACGAATGTATATGCAATGCTATAATGATACTTTTCACCGTTCCATTCATCTGGCATTCCCAGCCATTGTGCCCCACTCCAACCTTCATCCATCAACCCTGTTTCAAAATAAGCGGTGTCTGAAACTGCTGTGTTGCCTGTACCATCCCATACCTGCACTGTCCAGGCATAGCGAGTTCGTGCCTCTAAGTCATCACCGGCATAGGCAATGTCCACCGAAACACCCGAATTAACTTTTCCGCTGTCCCACACCTGTTTTTCTACTTTTCCATCTGCATTTAACTGATTTACGATAATTTGATACTTTGTCTGTACTGTTCCCCGAATATCCGACATTATTTTCCAGCTAAATGATGGGTGTGCCTCATCCAATCCCAAAGGATCTGTTAAACTCTCTGTTTGAAGTTCTGTTACTTTAAGTCCATCCGTTGTTTCAGCTTGGGCTACGCCCCCCCCCCTGAAAAAATAGCAGTCATCAGCATAAGGCCTGCAGCCAAAAATGCATATAGACGCCTTCTTCTTTTCTTCTTCATTCTTTTGCCTCCTTTTATAATAATTCCCAGTATAGCAGAAAGAATAACACTCTTTTTTCAACATATCAACGGTAAAATATTTGTTTTTCGGGTAATTTTTTATCCACTTCTTCCAAATACATATTAATTATTTGAACTATTTCTGTATCTTTTAACTTAAAAGCAAACCAATATTCTTAACAGTTCTTTGGTAAGTTTTAAGTATACAAAAAGCAGTCAATCTCTAAAGACTAACCGCTTCTCTAAATAAATATTCAATTATAAACGCATAAAATTTGCCGATTCTATAACAAGGTATTTTTATCTGAATTCTTAACTCAATACAGAAAAATTTTTACTGTCTTTTGATGTAATATTCATTTTAATTCGGCAGTCTGCCATCGGCTCGTGGTTGACATCCAGCTCGTAATCCACCAGCACGTCTATCTTCTCTTCTGTCACGTTAATTTCCATACTGCGGGTATTTAAGCCTACAAGCATCTGTCCGTAAGGAGTCCGGTAATAGGTAAGGTTTTTCTTATTTTTTTCAAAAACCATATGTGTATTAGACGCCCCTGTTTTCATAATTTCCAAGCTGTCTGTCCCTGTAATTTTTATTTTGTTTTTGATTGTCCCTGCCATTCCCTCTAGCACTTCATCATATATGATATAATGCTTTCCATTGCGCAAGTAATAGCTTGCAGGAGTCATAACCTCAATGGCGTCCTCCTCTTTGAAGGCTGCTGCCATCATATCCATATGAAGTCCAGAAATGCTTACGATTACATCTTTCGTCATATCTTAATATTCCTCAATATTTACTACATTTGTCGTCGGTACATCAAACGGCATAACTGTATTGGCAAACTTACGGAACTTTTCTGCAGCATCACTGACATAGAATTCATAATGCCTGCATTCTCGGGTAGCTCCGTCATTTTCTATTCCTTGCTGTTTCAAAAGCTTTTTCAAATCCATTGCCGTTTCATAAGCAGGATTTACAATCTGTATTTTATCTCCCATGAAGGCGCGTATCTTAGAACGAAGCAGCGGATAATGCGTACACCCCAAAATCATAGCGTCAATCTCTGTATTTCTCAGAGAATCCAGATAGTACTCTATCACTTCCTCTGTCACCACATGTTCCTTAAATCCTTCTTCCACAAGGGGTACAAACAGAGGGCAGGCTTTTTCCAGAACCACTATATCCGGCGCCATCTTGTGGATTACTTTGGTATACATACCACTTTGCACTGTAGCATCGGTTCCAACCACGCCTACTTTTCGATTCTGTGTCACCTCAACCGCTGCACGTGCTCCAGGAATTACCACCCCGATAATCGGAACTGCAAACCGTTCCTGTACAGACTCCAATGCAAGCGCACTCGCCGTATTGCACGCAATCACAATTGCCTTCACCTGCTTTGTCTGGAGAAAGCGAATGATCTGTTCTGAAAAACGAATCACATTATTCTGAGATTTGCTTCCATATGGAACGCGCGCTGTATCTCCAAAATATATAATATTTTCACAGGGCAGCTGACGGGAAATCTCCCGCATTACTGTCAGACCACCTACTCCAGAGTCAAATACACCGATCGGAGCTGCTTTCTTTCCTGTCACCTTCACTTTATCAATCCTCTCCTAGATTGCCAATACTTTTGATATTTCATACTGATATTCTGGAATTGTTTTCTTCATCGCGAGAGCTTCTTCTATATCAAAGTCTACATACTGTCCATTCTTATACCCGACTACACGATTTGACTTGCCCTGGCATAACAAATCTACTGCCATAGCACCCATTGTTGAAGCATATACTCTGTCTTTACATGTGGGGCTTCCGCCGCGCTGCATGTGGCCGAGAATCGTTGCCCTTGTTTCAATACCAGTTGCTTCCTCAATTCTCTTTGCCATATTGATAGAATCACCGATTCCCTCGGCGTTAATAATAATATAGTTCTTCTTGCCGCGTTTTTTGTTCTCCAGGATATCGTCAATTAACTCCTGCTCGTTGAAATCCTTTTCTTCCGGCATAAGAATTTTTTCTGCTCCATTTGCAATTCCACACCATAAGGCCAGGTATCCTGCATCCCTTCCCATAACCTCTATAATGCTGCACCGTTCATGGGAAGTGGAAGTATCACGCACCTTATCAATCGCTTCCATAGCCGTATTCACTGCTGTATCGAAACCAATCGTATAATCTGTACATGCAATATCTAAGTCGATCGTTCCAGGAATTCCTATTGTATTCACTCCAAGATTTGCCAATTTTTGCGCACCCGCGAAAGAGCCGTCACCTCCAATAACGACCAATCCGTCTATACCGTATTTCTTACAAATCGCCGCTGCCTTCTGCTGTCCTTCTTCTGTACGCATAGACTGACACCTTGCAGTCTGTAAAATCGTACCTCCGCGCTGGATCGTATCTGATACGTCCCGCGCTGTCAAATCTATAATTTCTTCTTTCAATAGTCCATGGTACCCTCTGCGGATTCCACGCACCTTTAATCCGCGTGCCAATGCAGTTCTGACAACTGCACGGATTGCCGCGTTCATACCCGGTGCATCTCCTCCACTTGTCAACACACCTATAGTACGGATCCTATCCTCGATTTCATCCAGCAGTTTTGCCTTATCCACTGCTGCCGTATTTTCTTTTGTTTCTGCCATGTTTCAATTCCACCTTTCCCAAAAATAATAACCTAAACCCATTTTTGCTTTTACAGCAATACTGATGCCAATATACACTGACATTATTGATTAAATTTTAACACTTTGGATAATATTCTACCCCATTTAGAAATGGTTTTCAATAGCTTTTTCTACCACTTTTATCCTGTTCTCGCCGTAATGATTCATCAATCTTCCTAAGATTTCCTGTCCAATTCGAATGTTGCGGTTTTTCGGCAGGCGTTTTACCGCCCGTTCTTTTGCACAGTAAATCACCACTTCGTCCTCTCCTTCTGAATCTGCCAGGTATCCGTATATAATCTGCTCATTTTCCAGATACGCTGCCTTATCGGGGAACTGAATCCAAAGCTCTTTTTTCGTCTTCTCGAAAGGAATTACCTTCTCGCAAATCAGCTTGCTCGCTCTCTCGTCCTCTTCTGATACTCTGCCGCGTATAAATACCTTGTTATCGATTTCCAGGTATTCTCTGTTCTTTTCATAATCCCTGGGAAAGACAACAACCTCCACTGTTCCAAGCAAATCCTCCACTGTTACAAATGCCATCATTTGGTTTGTCTTTGTATGCTTCACTGTTTTATCTGTAATCATTCCTCCTATGATTTCCTTCACCCCGTCATGTACTTTCGTGCGTCCGGTTTCTTCATCCGGCTGGAAATCCAGTGTAGTTGCAGAAATTACTTTTTTCCACTTCTCCTCATATTCTTTCAGAGGATGTCCGCTGATATAGATTCCAAGCACTTCCTTCTCAAAGGCGAGCAGATTCTCTTTTGCATATTCCCCTACATCCGGCAGTTTGATCTCGAACTCGCTTTTCTGTTCTTCATCTACCAGATCAAACAGTGTCATCTGTCCGGTCATTGCATACTTTTTCTCTTGATTGACATGCTCCATAATCTGAATATAAATACTCATATACTGTTTCCGCGTTCCGCCGAGGCAGTCCAACGCACCGGACTTAATAAAGTTTTCTATTACTTTTTTATTCAATATGTCTTTCACCGACATCCGGCTGATAAAGTCTTCCAGATTCTTAAAGGGGCCAAATTCTTTTCTCTCTGCTTCAATCTGCTCTATCACAGGTTTCCCGATACTTTTAATTGCGGCCAGTCCGTATCGAATGTTACCGCCGTCCACAGAGAAGCTCGCGATTCCTCTATTAATATCCGGAGGAAGTATATGGATGTCCATCTGCCGGCAGGCATAAATATATTCTGCCACCTTAGGAGGATTTTCAATCACAGACGTCATAAGCGCAGCCATAAATTCTACTGGATAATAAAATTTCAGATAGGCAGTCTGGTAGGCGACAACCGCATACGCAGCGGCATGGGATTTATTGAATGCATACTTTGCAAAATCAATCATTTCATCATAAATCTTGTTCGCCGTCTTTTCATCGATCCCATTGTTTATACAGCCCGGTACCCCAGTCTTTTCATCCCCATATACGAAAATCTGGCGTTCCTTTCTCATAACATCGCCTTTTTTCTTTGACATTGCACGACGGAGCAAATCACTTCTCCCCAATGTGTATCCTGCCAGATCACGTACAATCTGCATAACCTGTTCTTGATACACAATACAGCCATACGTAGGCTCAAGAATCGGCTCCAGCTGCGGACAGTCATAGAAAATCGACCCTGCATCATTCTTCCCTTTGATATACTGTGGGATGAAATCCATCGGCCCTGGACGATAGAGGGAAATTCCGGCAATAATGTCCTCCAGGCTATGGGGCTTTAATTCCTTCATAAAGCCTTTCATTCCTCCACTTTCCAATTGAAAGATTCCATCTGTCTTTCCGGTACCGATATACTCTAAAACTGCGGTATCATTATAGTCAATCTTTGTCATATCCAAATCCGGCGTTTTCTTTCGTGCCATCTGTACCGCATTTTGGATCACAGTGAGCGTACGTAAGCCTAAGAAGTCCATCTTCAAAAGCCCCAGCTCCTCCAACGTTGTCATGGTAAACTGTGTTGTGATTGTTCCGTCAGAGGCACGCGAAAGTGGAACATATTCATCCGCGTCCTCCTGACAGATTACAACGCCGGCAGCATGCATAGAACTGTGCCGCGGCAAGCCTTCCAGACGTTTTGCCATATCGATCAGGTATTTTACCTGCTCGTCACTCTCATAGGTTCTTTTTAGCTCTGGATTTTCTCTCATTGCTTTATCGATCGTAATATTCAGCTCTGTAGGAATCATCTTTGCAATTGTATCCACAAAAGCATACGGTAAATCCATAACTCTTCCCACATCACGAATGACTCCGCGCGCAGCAAGTGTACCGAAGGTTACAATCTGCACAACACGATCTTTCCCGTATTTACGTACTACGTAATCAATCACTTCTTGTCTGCGCTCAAAACAGAAATCTACATCAATATCAGGCATAGAGACACGCTCAGGATTCAAGAAACGCTCGAACAGCAACTGGTACTTAATCGGATCGATAGTCGTAATTTCCAGACAATAAGACACAATACTCCCCGCCGCGCTCCCCCTGCCAGGCCCTACAGAGATACCATGGTCCTTGGCATATTTGATGAAATCCCATACAATCAGGAAGTAGTCTACATACCCCATATTTTTAATGGTGGTAAGCTCATATTCCAGACGCTCTTTTAATGCATCCGAAGGGTTGCCGTAATGCTTTTCAAGCCCTTCATAACATAACTTCTGCAAATATTCCCACGACGTAAAACCGTCTGGCACGTCATATTTTGGAAGTTTTGTCACTCCAAATTCAATCGTTACATGACACCTGTCTGCGATTTTCTGCGTATTTTCCAACGCCTGTAGAGCATATGGGAATAACGTGCGCATCTCTTCTGGAGATTTTACATAATACTGCCCGCCTTCATACCGCATCCGGTTTTCATCAGCGAGCTTCTTTCCCGTCTGGATACATAGAAGAATGTCATGGGCTTTCGCGTCCTCTGCATAGGTATAGTGGACATCATTGGTCGCTACCAGTTCAATCCCCAGTTCTTCAGATAATTTCAGCAAACGTTGATTTACCATTGTTTGCTCTGGTATACCATGATCCTGCAGTTCAAGGAAATAATTCCCCTCTCCAAAAATATCTCTGTATTCCAGAGCTGATTTTTTTGCTTCTTCATACAGTCCTTTTGTCAGATACCGCTGCACCTCTCCTGCCAGGCAGGCGCTTAATGCAATAATCCCTTCGCTGTACTCACGAAGCACTTGTTTATCTACACGCGGTTTATAATAGTACCCTTCTACAAACCCTTTTGAGACAATTTTCATCAGGTTTGAATAGCCTGTATTATTTTCTGCCAGAAGTACCAGATGATAATATCTGTCCTCTCCGCCGGAAATCTCTCTGTCAAATCTGGAACCTGGCGCCACATAGACTTCACAGCCAAGAATCGGGTTAATTCCCTGGCTCTTCGCTTCTCTATAAAAATCAATGACCCCGTACATTACCCCATGATCTGTAATCGCCGCGCTGTTCATCCCTAATTCCTTCACTCGCGCTACATATTCTTTTATCTTATTGGATCCATCCAGCAGACTGTACTCTGTATGGACGTGCAAATGCGCAAAATTCATGTTTCACCTCTCGCTGTTCTTTCGATACAAAAAGGGCGTTCCCGTCGGGGAACTGCCCTTATAACATGCCTGATTCAGCTGCCAGAACCAGCTTTACCTATTGACCGCCATTCAGCATGAAATTGATCAGCTTATCTGTATCCTCTTTCTCATATGCAATAATCTCTAATTCTGGAATTTCTCCATTGGAAAAAATATTTGCCATAGATACATACTGGGAAAGTTTGGACTTCAGATTCAGTCTGTCTCCTTCTCCTGTTACCAGCTCTACTCTTCCTTTGCAGGAATCTACTACTTTAAAAAATGCGTCTATGTCTGTAATATTTTGTACTTTCATCTTACAATCTCCTTTCTGATCCTATATAATGGATATTTCACCTGACAGAACTATATCTGTTTTTGGTGTTTCTATTGCTATTATACCCTATTTACAAGGGATTGCAAGATATATTCCTGAATTTTGCCTTTCCCTACCGTATTTTTCTTCCATCCTGATACACTGATTTCACCTGCTTTAAGGCGCTGATATTATCAAGCGGGTTTCCTGCAAGCATTACAAAATCTGCTGCAAGCCCTTTTTCGATCGCTCCGGTCTTATCGTCTACACCGCATAGCTTTGCTGCATTCACCGTAATTCCGGCTAATACCTTCGTGTTAGATGCACCTAAAGAAGCAATATATTCCGCTTCCTGGGGCAGTCCTGTGTGAATTCCGTCTGTTCCAATCCCGAACTTTAGATCTCCCTGAATGGCTCCCGACAGGCATTTACAGATGATTTCTTTTTCTTTTAAGCTTCCTTCACGATCCTGTGGTGAAAACTTAAACAGTAATTTATCATTCAAAGCATAGCTTGGCGTATATACAACCCATCTGTCTGCTTTTTTGACCTTTTCTACCTGTTCCGGCGTAATATAATATACATGCTCCAGGCAGTCGATACCTGCTTCCAGACAGTCTTCCAGCCCCTGGCCGCCTGAACAGTGGCACGCGGTCGTAATTCCCACACTCCTTGCCTCCTGTACAACTGCCTTAAGCTCCTCCGGACTCATAAAATGGTAAATAAACGGAGTTGCATTGATCACCTTCGTCGTAAATACTTTCAGGAAGTCAACTCCATGTGCGATATTCTCCCTTGCCTGCTTTCTGAACTGCTCTGGCCCGTCAAAGGGCATTCCCACATATCCATGTCCATGTGAAGCCCGCATTCCGATTCCACTCACAACCAGCTTCGGGCCTGCAATTCTGCCGTCCTGCTGCGCCTTTCTGCAAGTTACGTCAATATAATATCTGTCCCCCATACAGCGGGCTGTTGTCACACCTGCCTCCAGATCGTCCTTCATTGTCTTTAA
Source organism: Mediterraneibacter flintii (assembly GCF_055387595.1). Taxonomy (NCBI): domain Bacteria; kingdom Bacillati; phylum Bacillota; class Clostridia; order Lachnospirales; family Lachnospiraceae; genus Mediterraneibacter; species Mediterraneibacter flintii. The sequence continues at coordinate 492,122 of NZ_AP031405.1, read as the reverse complement.
TGCCCGAATGGTCTGTTCGCACTCGCAGTCATTCATTTTTACAAGATGATTTTCTAAGCGAGTATCAAGCGCAAGATGGTTATGGCAGTCAATCATTCCCGGCATCAAAGTAACCTTTCCCAAATCCGTCACTCTGTCCTTGAGCTCTTCCGGTATCTCCGCCTCCGTCTCGTAAATTTCTGCGATCTTTCCGTCCTTCACCTCCACAGCCGCATTCCAGAGCGTCTGTAGATTACGGCCTGCTATTACATTTTCTGCTTTTAATATATAATGTTCCATTTTCTTCTCCTTCTTGCCTTCTATGTGCTTTCTATATTCTTTCTTTTTTACAGCTCCTGCCTTTTAAGGCTTACTCTTTCTTCTGCTCCGCCTTTTTCTGCAGTTTTTTCTGGCTCCGGCGCGCTACAAAGCCTGTCAGAACAGGCGTCAGAATTGCCGTAATAACGACCGAAGCGGCTATCTGCGCTGTCGCCGACGCTGCATATGGTTCAAGACTTGTATCTACTGCTGCCACAGAGGCAGGTGTTGCGACCGCATTTCCTCCTACTGTTCCAATCGCCATTCCCATAGGATCGGGTTTTCTTCTGATTGCACTGTAAATAAAATAAGTGAGCACGCCTGTGGAAAGGACGGTAATAAGCCCCAGAATGATTCCCGGTACTCCGGCCTTTGCGATCGTAATAAGGCTCATGTTCGCTCCGAATACAAAGCCGTTGACCGGAAGGATCATATTCAAGCCTTTTGAAAGAAGATCTCTGAAATCCGAATCCAGATTTCCGAGTATCATACCTATGATAAGCGGTATAATCGCAGCTACGATGTCAATAACAGGGATAGATGCAAGTCCTGTCGTGCCCAGTGCGATCATCGTGAGAAATGGCCCGTCATTCAGGGATAATACCGCAATCGCACCCATGTCCGTATCATCACCGAATTCCTTTGCCAACGCTGTATAGATTGCCCCGTTTGAGTTTGTAATCGCCGCGATCGCCGCAAAGGGAGTCAAGCCCAGCATTCCCGCCGGGCCAAACGCCATATTTAACAGGTACCCGATAATCACGCCGATAGCCAGCTTAAGACCAGTCAGTATTACACCTTTATATAGCGGCATTCCTACCTGTCTCACATTGATTGTAGCTCCGCTGCAAAAGATGAACAGACCTACCAGCGTCGCTTGTCCACTCTTAAACAAGGCAGTCGTAAACCCTCCGATTTCCAGACACTGTGGAATAAATGTATTCACCAGACATCCGATCAACAATGGAATTACCATCATCCCTCCCGGAAATTTCTTCATTGTCGCACATATCTTCATATCCTTTACCTCTCTTTCGTCCTACTATATTTTCACAGCCGCGCAGCATATGTTTGTTATATATATTATAAGCAAACCACATGCCAATTTATCTTTCTCTAAACTTTTTTGCGAGGTATCAGAAAAATCCCGTATTTCCGCTTTTTTAGCTTCTTAATTTCGGCTTCTCTTTTGAGGCAGCTCGTTTCACGCTGCACCGTTGCTGCATTTTGTTGTATTTGTTGCAACATTTTATCTGGCACACACTAGATTTCAGACATAAAAAGGAGAGCCATTGCTCCACAGGTGATTTCTCATCTGTTTTGCAGCAGCTCCCTGATCAAGTAGATAACACGCTTCTCTGCCCAGCCTCTATTACTCATGTAATATTTTATTTTCTTTCAGCGTCCATGCTATTTTACAGCTTTCCTCCAGCTCTTCGACACCAAAGAAGGCATCCATGAGCGTTTTGCCCCCAACTACGGAGCCATGCCGTTCTAAGAGAAACGCATCACTGTCCGGCGCCGCCTTTTTAAAATAAGAAAACAATTCCTCGCTCCCCGGCGCCGCATATGGCACAAGCCCGATCGTTCCCACCTTCATTTTCAGATAAGGCGTATAGTCCGGTACAATATCGGTCGTCCATTCATGCTTCAAAAATGTATACATAACACTATAGAAACTGTGTGTATGTATGACTGCTCCAATGCTTTCTGATTTTTCATAGAATATTTTGTGCAGAGGCAATTCTTTGCTCGGCTTCTTCCCCGTCCATGCGCCGGTTTCATCTACCCTTGAAAAACTTTCCGGCGTCAGCCTCCCAAAACAGGTACCGCTTCCCGTAATGTAAATGCAGCCTTCATGCTTAAAGCTTAAATTTGCTGAAGATCCTGTTGCTTTCCCTCTTTCAAACAATTCCTTTGCCACCCATATTGCGTCCTCTATCTTTTTTTCTAATTCGGTCATCTTCTCACTTTCCTCTCAATATTTTCAACGCTCTCGTAAAGAAATCCAGCTGTCCGAAGTTGCCTGATTTCAGTACAAGCTTCAACTCTCTGCATGCGACCGGTACCATCACCGGTACTCCCGGCGCCACAGATTCTCCGATTAGAAACATATCAAATCCCAGCTTTTTCATGATCGCTCCGGAGGTCTCGCCTCCTGCGGATATAATGCCGCCGTATCCTTCTTTTACCAGTTCTGCCGCTGTACCGCTTATAGTATCTTCTATCAAGTTTGCAATTTTTTCCCGTCCGGACTTTTGTATTTCTCTGACCTTATCAGCAGTATCAGAAGAATACACCAAAACATCTCTGTCAGAATGTGTATGTATAAACTTGAGTATGTCGTCTATCGTCTGGGTTCCCTCCAGCAACTTCAAAGGAGTAATCCGGACAGAAATCCCTCCTTTGTCCTGATAATCCGCAATCTGCCCCAATGTCGCTGCGGAACAGCTTCCGGCAAAAAGTACTGTTTTTGTAGAACTATATTTCTTTTTTTCGTCCTGTTTCATTTGCTTTATATTATTTTTTTTCAGCAAATATTTCCCTAAAGGCTTCAGGATTCCGGAACCGCCTGTAAGAAGCTGCAAGTCGCCAAATTCCGCTGCGATCTTCTCGCCGTCCTCTTCCTCCTCATAATCAGGAATTACGTAGAAATGCTTCTCTTCGCACGCCCTTTTGTAAATATCCTTCATGGATTCACTGTAAAGCTCATATGCCGGATATTTTCCCTGCGCTTCCATCAGATTTTTGATACGGCTGTCCCACATAGGCGTAAGCGGGTGATCCTTCATAGAGCTTTCATGCAAAGGCACGCCGTTTACGTACAGGCATCCACCTCTTACAGTACGTCCGTTCACCGGAAGCGCCGGACATAAAATCGTGTATTTTACTTTCAGATATTCTAAAATCGCATCTGTAACCGGCCCTATATTTCCCTGCTTCGTCGAATCAAAGGTAGAACAGTATTTAAAATAAAATTGCTCTACCCCACTCTTTTCTAGCCATTTTATTGCCTCAAGCGCCTCGTACACCGCCTGCGTGGTCTCCTGCGTACGGGATTTCAGCGCTACTACAACAGCCTGTATCTCTTCGGGTATCTCTGCTTTTTCGGGAATCCCATTTGTCAGGATTGTACGCAGTCCCGCTTCCTGTAAAAAGCTTGCTGCGTCCGATGCCCCTGTAAAATCATCCGCTACACATCCCAGCAGTATTCCCTTCTGCTTTGTCTCCATAGCTCTCCTCCATTCTGGTTCAACGTCCTTCTTTTTTATTCCATATGATAAAACTTCATTTTTCTCCAAAGTGTTGTCCTGTCCATTCCCAGTAAAGCCGCCGCATCCTTCTTCCTGCCGCCGCTGATGTGCAGCGCCTGTATAATCTTTTCCTGTTCTGTCGGTTTCTTTTCCCCGTATAAAGCGGCCTTTTCCTGCTGTTCAATATGCTCCTGCACTGCAAAAATGTCCTCCGGATACAGCGCTGTTTTTACCATATATTCGGTGATTCGTTCCTCCTCGCATATCACAGAAATTCTTTCTGCCAGATTTCTGAGCTCCCTGATATTTCCTTCAAATGCGTAGCTCTCCAGCAGACGCTCTGCCTCGTTTGTACAAAAACCTATTTCCTTGCCAAATTTTTTATTATACTTTTGTATAAAATAGTAAAACAGCGGCAGAATATCTTCCTTTCTCTCTCTAAGCGGAGGTATATAGATTTTCAAAACATCCAGCCTGTATAACAGATCCTGCCTGAATTTTTTCTCTTTTACCATGAGAGACAGATTTCTATTTGTCGCCGCAATAATACGTACATTTACGTTTACTACTTTATCGTCTCCTATCCTGCGTATCTGCTTTTCCTGCAAAGCACGCAAAAATTTCCCCTGAAAGCTCAGCGGCAGCTCTGAAATTTCATCTAAAAACAAGGTTCCTGTGTGCGCCTGTTCAAAAAATCCTACCTTTCCGCCCTTTCTGCTGCCTGTAAAGGCTCCGTCCACATAGCCGAACAATTCGCTTTCCAGAAGATTTTCCGGCAGCGCCGCACAGTTCACAGCCACAAAGGGGCCGTCATGCCTGTTACTGGCATTATGAATACTCTGCGCCATTAATTCTTTTCCTGTCCCTGTCTCACCGACAATCAAAATACTGGAGGAAACCTTTGCATATTTTTCTGCGTGTTTAATTGTTTTTTCCATCAATTCGCTTTTACGGATAACATCTGCAAATGTATAGTTTGCCACCAATCCTTTTTCAGACAGCTTCTTCCTTAGCTGGGATTCGATCTGCTGTATTTTCTTTACATTCTGGCAGGTGATCACGACACCCATTACCTTATGTCCTACTATCACAGGCATATAATCTACGGAAAATACATTGGAACCTACCCTTGCAATTTCGTTGCTAAGAGCTGTTCCCTTCTGTAATACTGCTTCACAGCATTCCCTAAAAAATGGATATACTTCCGATAGCTTTTCTCCATTTACCGTACCCTTGCGATTTCCCCCAAGCTGTAGCATTTTTTTGTTTACCAGTTCAATATAGCCTGTCCTTCCTACATATACAATGCCTTCTTTGGAGGATTGCGTGATTGTCTCATAGAGGGTCTTTTTTTCTCTTTCTGTCTGTATTACTGCCACCATGTTGACAGCGTCATTTAAAATCTGTGCAACAGCCTCTTCTCCTGTCTCTATAGTTAAGGCATGTATATCCTTTCCCTTTGCGGCTGACTCTACGGAATAGCCGCCTATCACCGTATCATACCCTTCTCGGATCAAAGCGTCTATAAAATCTGCGGTTCTGCTGAAATCTAATATCTTTCTCACCGTAATATGAGAACCAAAAACCATACTTAGCACCGTCTCATCATGGTTATATGCGGAGGAGACTATAATGGCGATTCGTTTTGCCGCAAAACGGGACTTTGCTTCTAAAATACTGCGCATAATGTCGTATCCGGTAATCGGAATTTCCAGAATGGATTTATCCGGATATTTTTTCTTTAGAATGGACGCCGTATTCCCCCGACCAATTAACAGATCATATTTTTCACCCGCATCAATTTCTTCCACCTCTCTGTCTCGCAGAACACGTATGTCTACATGCAGATTTTTTCTTTTAAAAGATTCCTGATAAACTTTTCTCACTGTTTTTTCCAATTTCGGATACGGGACAATCAGCAGTATATTCACCAAACAGCTCCTCCTCTTCGGTTTATATCGTTATTTTACAATTTTAAACCTTGCATGTAAATCTCAAATGCGTTTCCAGATAGTTCCACATCCTCCAGCGTGACAGGCTGCCCTTCTTTAACCTCTTTCAAAAGGACAGCTCCGTTCAGAAGGTAAAACGGCGCCAGATTATCTGCTGCTTTTCTCTCTATCAATTCTGGTTCCAGTCCCTCTATAGAATGATGATGCCCCGCCACTTTCAGTACGGTTCCTTTTTCCATATTTCTCTGCGCAACTCCCGCCATTACGGAAACCTGCCTGCATTCCGGATGTGTACCGATTCCATTTAAATCTCCTAAAAGAACAGACAGCGGCGTCTCCAGTCCCATATAATGATATGGCAGATAAATACATGCATATTTTCCATTCTTACTCATTACATGCCCTTTGCTCTTTAACAGATCCCACATCTTCTTATTTTCACATTTCACAATAATAAATTCACCGCCGCAAAAGCTGGCTTCGTCTTTTTCCCGCAGATTATAGAAGACATCTACTACGCCCGTTTTCTTCAAAATTCCACCGTCTTCTTCAGGAATAAAAATATCTGCCAGCTCACTGGTCTTCGCGATTGGATAACTTAGAAATGCAGAGGATGGAACCAGCCCTGTCACATTCGACACCAGATTCATTTCGCAGAGGTCTGCAGAAATCACCTCTGTATAACTTTTTAAGAGTTCCTTTCTCCTCTGCAGGGTTTTAGTCCCTGCGTATCTCCAGCAGTCCTTCATCTGTGGAAGCTCCTTCACATTGTCTGTTCCATCTGTATAGGTCAGCTCTCCTGTCTCATAATCCCAGACAAAATCATATTCGCTCGCCTTTCCGGCTGCTATAATCTCCAGTCCAAGCGCACGTCCCCATGAGTACAGATCCAGCAGGTTTCGCGGCTGATCCCCATTTACCAGTGAATATACCGCGTGATTTTCTTCCGCAGTTTTATTTAATATAGGCCCGCATACACTGTCCGTCTCTTTTGAAACCATATAAACATTGATGCCGCGTCTCAACGCCAGAAGTGCAACCTCCGAACTTATCTCCGTATTTCCGGTACATTCGACAAGCGCTGTAATACCGCACTCTATAACCAGCTTATAATCCTCCACTATGAGAACCTTCTCTTCTCCTGCCTGTACAATCTCTTCTTTGCTGCGGCAGACAACCACGTTCTCTTTTCTATAGCCAATCTCCGCGAGAACCTCAAAGCACTCTTCCGGATGCCTGGAACAGATGACCCGCAGCTTCATATGATTCACCTTCGGGATTTGCGCTAACAAAGTATATCCATACCCACGAGTTGCGCCAATAATGCCTACAATTGATTTTTTCCCCGCACAGTCTTTCCATAAATTCGTATAGTCCATTCTATCCACTCTCCTTTGCATATATTCAATGTATTTTTTACATCAAAATATACAGCAATTCACATGCCAACTTTTTATAAGCTCTTTTTCTTATATCTTCTCTATTAGAATAAAGTGGGCAAGCCCACTTCAACACCCCTACCCTCAATCTTGAAAGGCTTGTACACTTTGCGCGCCGCCGCAATACCGCAAAGCGGTAAAATTTCCTTATTGCGGCGTGCGCATCCCGCCCGGAGGGCTTTTTGTATAATAGGAAATTTATCGAAATTTCCTATTATATAAAACGCTGCATACGTTGCACAAATATGTTACGTAACACATTTGTTGCAACACATGCAGCATTCTTACCTTCTATCCCTTTATACTCTTTTCTAATATCTCTATCTTCCCTTGCTTTAACAATCTGCCGACAGCCCTCTTAAACGCTGCCTTGCTCATGCCGAATTCCTGTTTGATTCTCTCCGGATCCGCCTTATCGGTAAAGGGCAGTTCACCATCATAGCTTTTCAGCACTTCCAGAATCTTCTCTGCATCCTTATCCATCTGCTCCGGAATCTTTTCTCTTACGCTTAAATCCAGCTTTCCGTCCTCTTTTACCGCTGTCACCCGCGCTGTGATTTCCTGCCCCACCGTTAAGCTTCCAAACGAATCTTTCTTCGGAATCAGTGCGGAATACTGGTTGTCCACCGCGACAAAAACGCCATATTCTTTACTGGTATCATAGATAATTCCCGTTACCTTGTCATCCTTTTTGTATGGAGAATCTGTCCGTAGAAGGTGATATATCTTCATCGTGGCACACAGTCTCTCACTTTTGTCAATGTAGAGACTTACAAGGCAGGAATCTCCCTTTTTTACTTTCGCGGTCTGTTCCTTAAATGGCAGGAATAAATCTTTTTCCAGTCCCCACTCCAAGAAGGCCCCCAGCCTGCCTACATCTGCTACTTTAAGAACTGCAAGCTTTCCCAGGGTTATCTTTGGTTCCCGCGTTGTCGCAATCAGCCTGTCCGCAGAATCTTTATATAGGAATACTTCTATCGGATCGCCGGGCTCAATTTCTTCTGGCACTTGTTTTTTCGGCAGCAGAACTCTTTGCTCATCATTTCCCAGATACACGCCGAAGTCTACCTTTTTTACTACGGTCAGCATCTGCTTTTCTCCTAATCTCATCACTTTTCTCCTCTTATTCTTCTCTCATCTCTATTACTGCATAAGGTTTCTCTTCTGTATCGCACAGCTCTACTATCGTCCTGTCATTCTCAAATGCCGCTTTCGGATAGATAATATCTCCATAGACGGCAGATTTCTTATAATCTACTCTAATCTGCCGAAGTCTCCTCTCCTCCGGCAGAACCTCCAAGGCCATCTGTACATATTGACAGTTATTGACGTGTTCATTGGTATCAATATGATATTTTCTGACCGGAAATGGTTCCAGGTTTTCGCACTGCTGCGGCATCTTAATTTTTCTTCCTTCATATTCCATAGCAAGCGGCTCTTCTGTTCCGTATGGCAGAATATATTCCTCCTCAGGACGTACAGGACGGCCCTTTTCCAGATCCATAAATACCCAGATTGAGTTCGCGCAGGCGATTCTTTCCCCCGTCTCATCCTTCATAAAAAAATTACGGTTGCCGTACAAACCTTTAAATTCCGTAGCAAAGGTTCCTACTGTAATCTTCTCCGCCAGCTTCGGAAAGCGTTCTATCACTACCTGCCAGTAAGACAGTATCCATGCCTTCTTTTTTTCTTTTAAAACGTTCATTCCAAGTCCTACACTCTCAGAATGAAAGGTGCTGCAGTCTTGAAAATAGTTAATCAGCGCCGGCAGTGTCATTGTACCGCGGTGATCAATTTCACTGTAACGCACTTGGCTGTCAAATGTATACATGTACTTTTCCTTCCTTCTTTTCCTTCTGCTATTCTAGTCCCTCTTCTATTCTTTTGCAACATAATTATAATCCACAGTTATTACACACTGATACCTCGCATCTAATTTCTGTAGTCGTTCTGTTAATGCAAGTGGAAGATGCTTTCTTTTTTCTTCCTCATATTCGATTGGAATTACCATATCAAAAATCAGATTGATCTGCTCTTGCCCGTACACCACGCGAAAATCGTGGATACTACACGCGTCATCCAGTTCGTTCAGTATTTCTTCGGTCTTTCGCTTAATCTCAAGGACTCTTTCGTCCTTCATCTCCACCGGATCCATATGGATAACAAGAAAAATTCCCAGCTTCTTTGCGGCCTCCCTCTCTATCCGATCGATGATCTCATGGGACTGTTCTACATCTACGTCATTTGGGACTTCAGCGTGTATCGACGCCATGCTTCTGCCTGGTCCGTAATTATGTACGATCAAGTCATGGGTTCCTTCTATCCCGTCATACCCTTCCACGAACTGTTTGATTTCTTCATAAATCTCTGGGTCAATCGCTTCTCCTATAAGCGGTTCCAACGTATCCCTCGCAATGCCGATTCCGGCCCACATCACGACAAGCGCCACACCAATTCCTACAAATCCGTCAATATTGATCTTCGTAATTCCAAAAAATACAAGAGACACAATCGTTGCTCCTGTCGTGATCACATCTCCCATCGAATCCGTAAATATCGCTTTCATTACCTTGGAATTAATTTTCTGACCTAACTTTCTGTTAAACAATCCAAGCCACAGCTTCACACCAATGGACAATGCCAATATCACAACAGAAACCACCTGGAAATTTAGTTCTTCCGGATGTAAAATTTTTCCAAAGGAATCCTTTAGAAAGGTAAATCCCACCTCCAGTATCAGAAAGGATACGATTAACGCCGCGATATACTCCATTCTGCCATGTCCAAACGGGTGATCCTTGTCCGCCGGCTTACTCGCCATTTTTACACCTGCAAAACTGATAATAGAAGAGCCCGCATCTGAAAGATTATTGAATGCATCGGCTGTGACAGAAACACTGTGCAGGAAAATTCCAATCACAAGCTTTACAACAAATAGAAATACATTACAGAAGATGCCCACAATGCTGGCAAGCACTCCATATGCCGTCCGCACGGACACCTTCTCTACCTCTTTATAATCTTTTACAAAATGTCTGACCAAAAATTCTGTCATTTATCGTCTCCCCAGAAAAACCATTTTATCTTAAACTCTGATTCGGCTGTAATCTGAGAATATTCCTCCTCTGTAAGTACATTTTTTAATTTTTTCTTTCCTTCGTCCGGCACTACTGCATTTGTCGTATCCAGGAAGCAAAGATTCGGATACAGTACGCACCACCAGTTATGTCCTTTCGCATTTCCAATTTCTATCCGCAGCGCCTCATAGTTTCCTGCCGGAAATGTCACATCTCCATACGTCTTATCTGGGAAGTAACAGGTGCACACCGCAGCGCTTACTGTATCGTCCGCACCATTTTCTTCCAGAGTCTTTTTACTTATTTTCTCCAGCTCATCTGTATGCTCCCGCACCCACTGGGTTGTCTGCTTTACATCCATTTCCTGAGGCAATGCTTCTTCCATCCAGTCCATCACTGCGTCCCTGACTTTTATCTTCAAAGCCTGATCTCTCTTACTGTCACTATTTGCCACAACATGAAATCTTAAGACTTCCTGCGACAAATGTTCCTGGCGTTCTGCCGCTGCTACTGTCTGTACTCTCCAGACTGCCGCAGCAGTAACAAGTGTGGCAATAAAGATTGCCAGAAAAAATACCAACTGATTTGCGTGTTTTTCTATATATGTTCTGTCCATATGTATCTCCCTCCATCTTACTGATACAGAGAGTATGGACGTTTCTTCCCTCTTTATTCAAAAAACACACGTCCTTTATCTATTTTTTCTTTTACTTGTGCCGGATCGTATCGGCAACCGTCTCCACTTGGTTATCAATATGCTGGCTGGTGATTTTCGTAGCCCGTTCCCGTTCTCCATTTGCGATCGCCTGAATAATATCCTGATGTTCCGCCAGCAACCTGGGATAGTACTCTTTCTTTTTCAGATATTCAATTCGATAGCGGTACATCTGCTCCCTTAAATTATTCAAAAGCTGAATCAGCCTCTTATTGTCTGTCGCCATATAGATAATATCATGGAATGCCACGTCCGCCTCCGCGATTTTCGTTATATCCGCACTGTCCAGCACCGACTCAAAATTCTTTGCCGCTTGCTGTAAATCTCGAATCCCTTGTTTATCAATCCTGTCACATGCAAGCTGTACTGCCAATTCCTCAAGCGCGCAGCGCACTTCCAGCACATCTCTTAAGTTTTTCTCTGTGATCTCCGCTACCTCTGCTCCCTTTCTGGGAATCATCAGCACAAGTCCTTCCAGTTCCAGCTTCCGGATTGCTTCTCGGATAGGTGTCCTGCTTACCCCCAGTTTATTTGCAAGCTGTATTTCCATCAGCCGTTCGCCAGGCTTTAATTCTCCTCGCAAAATAGCCTGTCTTAATGTCTGAAACACGACGTCTCTCAAAGGAAGATATTCGTTCATTGTTACTTCAAAATTCGGCTCCATCCTATTTCCTCCTTACTCCATGTACATTTGTCACAAACGCTTGCTTTGCCAGTGCTTTCTCTCTGATTCGTATCTGTGCTTTCCGGGCGTCTGTCCGGTTTTCAAACAAACCAAATACCGTTGGCCCGCTGCCACTCATCATCGCATTTAATGCCCCTGCTGCCTTCATTTCTTTTTTGATCTCTTCAATAACCGGATACATGGGGATCGTCACATCCTCCAAGACATTTCCCATACAGGCAGCTATCTCATAAAGTGCCTGATGCTCCAATCCGCGGATCAGTCCGTCAATATCTGGATGTTTTTGTATAATTTCTGCATCCAGAGCTTCATATACCATTTTTGTAGATACACTGACAGGCGGTTTGGCAATCAGAACCGTACATTTCGGCATAGCCGGCAGCATCGTCAGCTTCTCACCGATTCCTTCAGCCAGCACTGTCCCGCGCATAATACAATACGGAACATCCGCCCCAAGCTTCACGCCCCTGTCCATCAGTTCTTCCTGCGTTAAATGCAGATCAAACAGGCGGTTCATTCCAAACAGCACTGCTGCTGCGTTGGAGCTGCCGCCTGCCAATCCTGCCGCCACAGGTATATGCTTCTCTAATGCAATCTTCACTCCCTGCCTTAAATGGAATTCATCTGACAGCAGCTTCGCCGCCTTATAGGCTATGTTGCTTTCATCTGTCGGAAGAAAATGCAGATTCGTCTCCAGAGAGATTCCCTCTTCTTCTGTCTTTTCTATATGCACATCATCATACAGGTAAACTGACTGCATTATCATGCGCACATCATGGTAGCCATTTTCCCTTTTCCCAAGTACATCCAACCCGAGATTAATTTTTGCAAGCGCTTTTAATGAGAGCTGCCTCATTGTATGTCCTCCATATTGTATTCTTCAGATTGTCTTATCTTATGTCTTGTATCTTGTATACATTATACTTATAGTATACTCATATTTTCTTTAAAAATCAACAATTTATCGCCCGGTTTTATCGTATCTGTCTCCAATGTATTTATCTCTTTGATTCCTTCCACTGTTGTCATATACTTTTTCGCCAAATCCCACAATTCGTCTCCTGCTTTTACAATGTATCCCACAATTCCCGGTCTGTTTTCCATTTCCCCTAAAGGAACCTCTGTTAACTTGGCCTCTGTAATCACTTGCATGGGAACCGGTTTTCGAAGAAACGCATCAAATGCAAGCACCGCTTTTACTTCTACTGCCTCACTTCCCGCCAGTGTAACTAAAAGCTGCTCTACATGATAAGACATATTGTATCTTACAGCTTCCGGAACGCCTGCACATTCCATCAGATAAGAAAACGGCACCATTCCTTGCCAGCTTCCAAAAGGCATACTGTCATCCGCACGCAGATATAAAAATGACAGATGTAAAATCCCCTCGATCTGTAGTCCTCCTTCTGTTCTTTCGATATGCTCTATCTGAATGTTTCCTTCGCTGTGGCAGATTTGTAGTACATTGTCTTTTAACTCCGGCAGTTCCAGTCTCTCCCCAATTTTGCATTTCGAGTGATTCTGCATCAGTAATTCTTCATATACTGCTTCACGTGTCTGGAATTCACATCTTTGTTCCAGTGAATACATGTCTGCAAGTAGTTCCATCTGTTCTTCCTCGTAAATATTCAGCCGCAGATTTATCGTACCTTCGATTCCCAGAATACGCATTTCCCCATCTTCATCCATACGGGCATCCACCAATGTATCCTCCAGTGTGTGCTGTACATGATAATACATCCCTTCCTCTACTCCGTCACAAGCAAGCCGTCCTTCGAAGGGAACGCTTTGTTCTATCCAGTCTGTCTTTTCTTCCTCTGACAGATACATACAGAATACCAGCAGTTCCCCTCTTATCAGAAGCGCATCCATCTCCGGCCTGATTTCCAGCTTTCTGCTGCTTACATGGGTTACGAGCATTACGCCTACACTCTCTTTTGTACCGGGCAAGGTAATCTCTTCTTTCACCCTGTATGTATCTTTCTTAGTCGTATTAAGCTTCAGAAGATTCACCGGCTTCATTTTTTTATAGATTGGAACCGTACTCTCCACATCTGTCGTCGTCTCTTCGTCTTCTAACTTTTCTTTTCCTATCTCCATCTCAACCATAGCCTTCAGACTGATTTTTCTCGAATTGACCATAGTGACTGTAAATTCATTTCTGATATTTTCCATATAATAATTCTCATTTTCATCATTTTCCGCATACACCATTTCTTCAAAAGGTATTTTCCCTTCCAGTACCGCTGGGCGTGCCTCCAAAGAGTCTGCTAAATATAAAATCTGAAAATAAAATTTCCCTGTGATCCGGATATAGTTTTCTACAGTCCGAATGTCCTCTACTTTCACTGTACCTGTATTTTGAACAATTTGCCGCACGTCTTCCTTCGCATCCGGCACGTTATAATCTTCATCCAGCACAAACTGATCGAAAATCTTTTTTCCTTCCTGATTATAATGTATCTGCTTTTTTATCAGTTCCATCTTTTCCTCCTTAATCAAAAATGACCTCTTTTTCTATATATTTAAGCTGTACGACCACATAAGGAAATGTGGTAATCTCTTTTGTCTTTTCTCCTTTCTCTGGTCCAAGCAGATTGGTATGTATATAAACAGCATTCTTCGTCTCATATAGCGCCAGAACCTCTACACTGTACCCTGTTTTCATCTGTGCCCCATATCCCTGTGCAATATACAACTGCCCCTGGTCCGCATAGGTAAGCTTAAACGGCTGTGATTTGTTTTCTTCGATCATGGATTTCAGTTCTTCCGGCACCGCCTCCTTGTCGAGAACCGTAAATGAAAGGTCCTGTAATTTTTCTGTTTTCTGCGGCCTCGATATACAGCCTGTCAGAAATAGCGCCGCCAGGCAGAAAATCCATATGCTCCTATATGTTTTCTTTCCCATCCCCATTCTCCGCGGCATATTTTCTCTAATATCATATTAAAAAAACAGCAGGATTATACCCTGCTGTTGGAAGATTTTTTGATTTATCAGCGTAAGCATTTATCGTCATTTATTCAATTACTTTTCCAAGTTGAACTTTGACGAAAAATTTATCGAAAAAGGATGGTGTTTCATTAACGGCATAATTTCGACTTGATAGTTTAGAGTTCCAACAATGTTGTATCGCCTTTCCGCATTATGGCACACACTATCTGCATATAATTACACTATATTATATGCAGAAAATATGTCCATATTCTTGTTTTTCTGCATATAATATAGTACAATTATGTGCAGAAAGGATGGAGCTATATGAGAAAATTTGATTATTCTTTTTTGAATAACGGCCTGTTGCCTGCGAATCTTGTAAACTTAACTGCAAACATATCTTCTCTGAAGACCATGGCAGGTGTACGAAAAGACAAATACAGGCAGATTTTTACTGAACTTGAAGCCGTTGCAAAGGTACAATCTATTAAAAGTTCTAATGCTATTGAAGGAATTGTTACAAGCGACGAACGTATCGCTGCCATTGTAAATCAAAATAGTGCCCCTCTTAATCATAACGAAGCAGAAATCGCAGGTTATAGGGACGCATTAAATGAAATTCATTTAGGCTTTGAACATATCGATTTCAGAAGTCGTGATATTTTGCGTTTGCACGAAATGATGATGTCTTTTGCTGGATATGAATACGGCGGTCAGTACAAAACGGATGACAATGTAATTTTAGAGATAGACTCTGACGGCAATAGACGAGTTCGTTTCCGCCCTACTCCCGCAGCCGAAACACCGAAAGCAATGGAGCAACTAGAACTTGCATATATGGAGGCTCGTAGCGATGCAAATGTGAATCAGCTTTTGTTGATTCCCTGTATTATTTTGGACTTTCTTTGCGTACATCCATTCCGAGACGGCAATGGCAGAATGTCACGCCTGCTTTCTCTGTTGCTTTTATATAAAAATGGGTTTGATGCGGGAAAATATGTGTCCTTTGAAGAACAGATCAATAAATACAAAGCATATTATTATGAATCTCTCCGTCAATCTTCGGATGGTTGGGAATCCGGTGAAAACAGTTATTTCCCTTTTATCGAAAACTTTTTATCCATGCTTTATATGTGTTATAAGGAACTTGATAAACGTTTCGCTGTTGTTCACGGAAAAAAGATTACAAAGAAAGCCCGTATTGAAGCTACGATACTAAATAGTCTAACGCCGCTTTCCAAAGCGGAGATATGCAAAATTCTTCCTGATGTAAGTCCAACTACCGTTGAAGCTGTTCTTGGCGCTATGGTAAAAAGCGGTGCGATAAAACGAGTCGGCAAATCGAGGGCAACACGATATATTAAGGTATAGTACAAGGTGAATAAAATGGATGTGTTTTCAATTAAAACTGAAATAGGGCGGCTTCTAGAACTTCGACAAGAGGGTGAATATTGGGATTTCAAAAAAGAGTGGCATAAAAATAAATCCGATTTATTACACGATATTATATGTATGGCGAATAATCTTTCTAATCACGACGGACTCATTATTATCGGTGTTGATGAAGAAACCGATTATTCTATTTGTGATATTACAAGTGACCCACACAGAAGAAAAACGCAGGACATTGTTGTTTTTTTGCGAGAGAAAAAATTTGCTGGCGGTATTCGCCCGACGGTATATGTGCAGTCACTCTCTTTTAGAAAAAGCGAAATAGATGTTATTGTTATTAGGAATGATCGTAACACGCCTTATTATTTAACAGAACAATATCAAGGTGTGTTTGCCAACAACATTTATGCTCGGATAATGGATACCAACACCCCTAAAAACTCGTCAGCCGATATAAATATAATCGAAAGGCTTTGGAAAAAACGGTTTGGTATTGACGCACCCGTTCTTGATCGTGCATTGTTGTTATTACAAACTCCTTGTGATTGGGTAGGTTCTGATGATGGGAAAAAGTTTTATAAATATGCTCCCGAATTTACACTTGAAGAAACATCAGCTGACGATTGCCGAAACGGTTATGAGTTCTATTTATTTAATCAATACGATTTCCACCCTCGATGGTACGATATAAACATTTATTATCATCAAACCTTATTATATTCTTTGGGCGGGGTCGCATTGGACGGTGGAAGGTGTTTTACATCTACCCCAGAAACAGGCGGAATTTCTTTATATAAAGAAAGCTATCACCATTGGGATATTTTATATAAGTATTTCGTTAAAGGTTCAATCGAACATAGAATTCATCTATTCTATATTACTGATGATATGGACGAGGAACTTACTGCAAGACAAAGATTTATGGAATGTATACTTGTTTTTGAATCTGAATATGAAAGAATGAAATTTAATGATTTCGTCATAGCCAATTTTAAAAAATATAATATTGACGAATTTACCAATCGACTGCCCTATTTTCCGGATTTAGAAGGATATAATATGGATGCATTTAGAAATGAATATTTACAATCTCAACTATTACAGCAAATGCTAAAGGATTTTAAAAGTTAGAGGAGGTTGTGCTTATGGAAGAATCATCTATCCCATCATCGGAATTTGAAGTAGTAAGTAATACTATCAACAAAATTTTGAGACTTCCTGTTGAAGAAATAGAAATAATAGACATATTGCCACCGCTTAATGATATAACAGATTCTAACAAAGTGTTTAAGGGAAACCTGTCTGTTCTGTTTGTGGATATGAGAAAGTCTACCGACTTAACAGATAAATTGAAATCTAAAAAATGGTGAAAGTTTATCGCTCATTTATTCGTATCGTTATTCAAGCAATTCGGTATTCGGGAGGATATACACGGCAGCTTGCCGGTGACGGAATTATGGGGGTTTTTCAGGATAGCAATGAAGACGACCAAATTATTTTATCATCATGCAAAGAAATAAAAGCAGCCAGATATATTCATACGTTGATTGATTATTGCTTAAATCCTGCTTTGAAAAAATCAATGGATATTTGTATTGGTTGCGGTGTCGGTATTTGTACAGGTGCAGTTATGATTACAAAGGTTGGAATGCGAGGAAAAGAAAGTGACCAAACGGCCGAAAATGAAACAGGGAGCGTTTGGGTCAGTTCAACAACGAATTATGCCAACCGTTATTGTAGCTTAGTCCCCCCCCTTGTGAAATATTCATTGATGAATCTACACATTCAGAAATTGGAGATTCAGGAGTATGGACTAAAACAAACAGATATTAATCGCAAAGAAAAACAGAACAGAGAAAAAGCATATTCTGTATATATGAGTATTTTTTCAAATACATTCTGCAAGAGCAATTTGATAAAGGAATGTGGAAAAGAATATTGGTTTGAACTTATCTCAAAAATGTATGAGTTAGGAGAAGAACTTGGAAAGTTAAAACTGCAAGTTCAAATAGATTTAGACTGCTATCTCGTTGACATATATATGTATTTTAATATGTATGAAGAAGCATACAACATTTTATGTATCCAAGCTCAATATTCTAGTTGGTTGAAGTTAGGGGTGTTTGAAAATGTGGTAAAGAAATCTGGGCATTGGTTAGCGATAAAAAATTCAAGTATTACAAGTAGGGATTACGTCTTACTTCAATAGGCTCAGTACTCTTTGTGACGCTATTTATTATTGGCTTGTTTTTTTAATGTGAACATGGATTAAAATTATAAAGAAAAAATAGATTCGATTACATGATTTAGAAGAGTGTGTACACTCTTACATAAAACTGACGACAAAAACGATTTTATTGTCATATCACACATTTTTACGTGTATTGTCATTTATTAATTTGACAAATAATACAATATTCCCAAACTCAATAATATAAAACAGTAACTCCAAGCAAAGAGAATGTAGTCAAAAGTGTTGTATGTGTATGCCCAAGTCCATGAATAGAAATTTCAAATATACCGCACACTCTGCAGTGTCTTGTAAGCGCATGATTTACAGTGGAACAACTATATGACTTATGCTGTTCCCAATCATTTCTTCTCTTCTTTAGTGTTTACGCTACTAAAAAGATAATCTAATATATAAAAATTATACTCATATACTACTTTTATTAAATATCAGTTCTAAATTTAGGGATTTTATATCTCCGCTTGGATGATATGTCCAAAGTTCATCTCATCTTTAAAAAGATCATATACATATTCTGGACTTTCTAAATATAATCCCGTTTCTTTATCCTGGAGCTTTTCAAAAATTTCTGAATTATAAAATCTATTCATAGCTTCATCGTATTCTATTTTCTGATCCGTAGTAATCATATCCACAATATCCTGTATCATATATTCAATCAACTGGCTCTGCTTACACATTTTAATCAACCACCTTTCGTAAAAGTTTAATACTTTTTTCAGTATGAAAAGAATATTGAGAAGACGTTTTCTTATATATCATTCCTTTTAGCAATGTATCAAAATCAATCATTTCATTTTCATATTGCCGGAATAATAACGCCATATTATCATCTGCAACAGGTCCAATAACAATATCATATTTGTTATCTTTATTGCACAAAACATCTTTCTCATCTATAAATGCTCTGTTCCGGTTATTCATTACAAATTTTGCCCATTCCGCTGTTGTATAAGTTCCAAAATCTTTAATCTTAATATTTGTTAATTCTCTAAAATCATCTTCTATTTCAAAGGTATTCACAATAGGAACTCCCCCATAAATTTTAGACACTCTTACCGCCATTTTTCCCGCCTGTTCCTCAATATCTGTCAAATAAAAACCTTTTCCGAAATCTTTATATGGTCTGCACATTGCTAAATTTATGTTATCTATCACTATATTACTCCCATGATATAATTTCATAGCATACCTCCATTTTTTCGACACAGAGTTCCTAAATCTTCTAGTACTGTTTCAAAATCTAACGTATGTTCAATATCATAATTTTCTTTGATAAATGCAATGCCTTTAAATTGAAAGAGATAGCGAAACGCCTCTTGAACACCTAAGTTATACTTTTGAGCAAATTCATTTACACAGGCAACTGTAAAATTAATCTTTTTCTTCTGTTCACTCATTTAAACATCTCCTCTCTTTCCATAATAAACATTTTCTTTCATAAATATCCAGACATTCGATTGACCACAGCGCAAGTCACAACTATTTTTTATTTCTTCTTTTTATCTGTCTTTTTCTATATTATTCCTGTTCCGTCATCATTCCCTCCATTGTTCGTATAAGACATCCAGAAAAAGCTTTAAACTTGGTAGAACTAGTATACCACAGGTGTAGAATTTATTGTATATCCTCACTTTGCTTTTTTGCTGTTCTAGCCTTCACACTCACTCTTTGATACATTTCAGGAATATAGCATAAAAAACCGTACTATGTCTTTACATAATACGGTCGTTTACCTATTCCATCGCAGCGTTAATTGCCGCAACCGCACCGTCTGCAACAGCCGTCGCAGCCTGACGCACTTGTTTTACACGTATATCTCCGGCAGCATATACTCCCGACAGATTCGTACGCATTTTTTCATCTGTCACTATATATCCATCTATCAGCTCAAGTCCATTATACAATTCTGTATTCGGTGTCGATCCGGCATAGATAAAGATTCCGCATCCGTCATCTTCTATCATTTCCGTTTTCCCGTCTTTCTCGCGCTCTATTTCCAGCTTTTCTACATGACTCGCGCCATACACTGCTTTTAACCGATACCCTGTGCGCACACAAATATTCGGCATTTCTTTTACTCTGTTTAAAAATTCCGGAATACATCCAAGCGAATCCTCAAAGTGAAGAATCGTCAGGTTTTTTGCAAACTGTGCCAGGTACAAAGCTTCTTTTACAGCGCCGTCTGCTCCGCCTACAACATATATATTTTTTCCGGTATAATTTTTTCCACATTTCGCAGCATTCATGCCGATTCCTTTACCTGCCAGCTCTGCCTCTCCCGGAATATTGAGTTTTCGCGGCGTACTGCCGTTTGCAAGAATCACTTTCGCCGTTTCGTAGTTTCCCTTTTCTGTATAAATTTTCTTTACTGCTCCCTTAAGTTCTACCTTTGTTACATTTTCATAGAGAATCTCTACCCCCGCGTCTAAAGCTTGTTTTTCCATACGCTTTGCAAAGGTAATTCCTGTCTCTTCGGGAAGCAAGGCAGCATAGTGTGTAACTACCGATACCTTTCCGATGATTCCACCTACCGCTTCCTTTTCCAGAATCAGCGTCCTTTTGCCGCGACTCACTGCGTAAATACCTGCGCTGATACCTGCCGGCCCTGCTCCTATTATAATAATATCGTACATCATCCTCATCCTTTCCGTTATTTTCCTGTTCTTCCATATCTTTTATCTTTCTGACTTTCATTATACCTTCATATATCATAATGTAAAATTATATTTATTTATTTTATCATAATATAATTTTATTATAGTTCGGACAGAAAATGAATTATCTAAATGGCAAGCCTCCATATCCATCCGTATTTATTCAGCTTTTCAGCGTAAATTACGCTTGAAATACGGCTGTATTTACGTTACTATTGTTTTACATGTGACATTTCTAAAGAAAAGAGGGTTCACCGAATGTTTCGTTTTATATGTATTGTTATTTTCCTTGTGCTTTATCTTATTTTGTCCATTCCTGTATTTCTGGCAGAATGGATCATTGGAAAGTTTAGTCGTGAAAAGAGAGACTATAGTTCCCTGCGTATCGTACAGCTCGGCTTTAAAATTATCCTGAAAATGACTTCCGTTAAAGCAACCATTATCGGAGAAGAAAATATTCCCGATGAGCCGGTACTCTTTGTCGGCAACCACAGGAGCTTCTTCGACATTCTGTTGACATACAGCCGCTGCAGGCGCCTCACCGGATATGTGGCTAAAAAAGAGATGGAGCACATTCCTCTGCTCTCTACCTGGATGCGTTTTGTATACTGCCTGTTTCTGGACAGGGAAAATCCAAAGGAAGGGCTGAAAACTATACTGACTGCAATCGACTATATTAAAAAAGGAATTTCTATCTGTATCTTTCCGGAGGGTACAAGAAATAAAGGGGAAGAATTAAGCATGCTTCCTTTTAAAGACGGCGCCTTTAAAATCGCCACCAAGACAGGATGTGCTATTATACCGATTTCTATGAACAACACTGCTGCTATATTTGAAAATCAATTTCCCAAAATCAGAAAAGTCCATGTCGTCATTGAATATGGAAAGCCCATATATCCAAACGAACTGGATAAAGAGACAAAGCGGCATATCGGGGACTATGTAGAAAATATCATCCGAGAGACAATCAAAAAGAATGTGGAACTTGTATAAAATCGCTCCTGCTCTTATATCAATTATGATAAATGCTTTCGGTAATCCGTAGGTGTCATGTGGTAATACTTTTGAATCAGAGCGTAAAAATTACATGGTTGTTTAAAACCAAGAATTTCAGATATTGAATAGACAGACATATTTGTATTCAATAAAAAATTTGAAGCATAGCTAAGTTTAATCTGTTCCAGAATATAGCGGAAAGTTTTGCCAGTATGTTTTTTAATATAGGCAGACAGATAATTAGGGCTAAAATGCAGATACTCAGCCGTAGATTCAAGTGTCGCACTTTTATAATTGCGGCTGAGATACTGAAATAACGCAGCCAGTTTCAAATCCGTTTTGTTTTTGAAAATATTACTGGAAATAATTTTTTCATGTTCTCTGTTTACCAGTGAAAAAAGACTGATGAGTTGGCTCGCGATAACCGTTTCATAATAATTTTCTTTTTTTAAATACTCAGAAATAACATAAAAAACTGTATTTTTTATCGTATCATTTGATTCTATTTCAAAAATCTGATAATTGCTTTCCATATTTTGCGAAAGAATATAACTCATAAAAAAGCTGCTCATATTTTGTTCAGAATTAAGAAGTGTAAGAAAAGTAGAATAGTATAAATTAGCTTTTATCAAAATATTAATCACACAGTTGTCGTCATTTTCTATAAATATATTATGTTTTACCATAGGATTCATGACGCACAAACTCCCCTCTTTTAATACAAATTTCTCAGAATTATTGATATTCTGGATACATTCCCCTTTCAAAACGTAAATAATTTCGAAAAAATTATGGCGGTGAAGGCGCTGAAAAGGTTTATTTGCCGACGCCAAATGACGGTTTATAAAAATATTCATCCCACCATCAAAAATGTTGTCTGTCAAAAAATCATAATCTTTATAATGCACGAGAATTGTTTTGTCCAACGGTCTGGATGTCGTATATTTTTTTAACGCTGTCAACATCTTGTTTATTTCTTCATTTCCTTGATTTTTCATTTTTTCCTCCTTAAATCATAAGTATCAATATAAAATATATCATAATTAGATATTTTGGGCGATATTTATTTTGTTATAATCCTCTTATACGATGCATCGAGAAATTTTGTAAATAGTTATGAAAATAAAACGGGAAAGGATTTTGCAAATGAGTAAAGGTAAAATTCTGGGCTACGGTGTTAGCTCATTGGGAAAAGATCTGTGCAATATTATAATCAGTACGTATCTCATGCTTTTTTATACAAATATTCTTGGAATATCCGCTTTCGCAGGTGGAATGATTATGATGGGAACCAAGATATGGGACGCCGTCAATGATCCGATTATGGGGGTTATCGCAGATAAAACAAAGTCACGTTGGGGGAAATACAGACCCTATATCTTATTCGTCCCTCCACTGCTTGCCATTTTCGGTGTTCTCGTATTTATCCCTGTTAATTTTTCCAATGTAGGCAAAGTTACATGGGCGGCAGTCACTTATGTGATTATGAGTATGTTATCAACCGCTTTCAATATTCCGGTATTAAGTTTGATGCCAACGCTTACTAAAAACCCAAAAGAAAGAAGCGCTCTGGCAACCTGCCAGACCTTTTTCACCACACTGGCAGTTGTGCTGGGAAGTACATTTGCCTATCCGCTGATTAAACTGCTTGGCGGCGGAAGTGAAACATCCAATCTGGCAAAAGGTTATCCATGGGCTATGGCTGTTGTCGGAATCATATTAATTGCCTCAGGCTGGACGACTTTCATATCTACCAGAGAAGAAATTGAAACAGCGCAGGTGGAATCTCTCAAGATAACGCAAAGATTCCGTAATCTTCTTCACAAACCCTTTGCGGCAGTCGAAGGAATCAATTTCCTTTTCACGCTGGCAATGTCTGTCGGAAATGCAATGGGAAGCTATTACGTTCTCTACGTACTTAATAATGAAGCTCTGCTCTCCATTTATATGTTTATAATGACAATCGCGATGTCATGCGTTACTGTCATTATTCCATCTGTATTGAAACGCCTGTCGAGAGAAAAAGCGCTTGTTATGTTCTTGCTTATAGGTATAGCAAGTCACGTATCCATGTTTATACTTGGCGATAGGAATATCCCGCTTTTGCTTGTACTGACTTTTGTAGGCAGTGCCTGCTCTTTCGCTCCCGCTACTATCGTCACAATTATGTGTACAGATGTATCCGATTATACTTTCTATCGAACCGGACGCAGAGAAGACGGAGTAATGTACTCTATAAATAACCTGACTGCCAAAATTGCGCAGGCAATCAACAGCGGATTATTAGGAATTCTCCTAAGCGCCTGCGGTTTCGACGCCGCTTTATCGGTACAGTCAGCTTCAACAATAACAGGCCTCAATATCATGCGCTATCTTTATCCGATTATACCGTTTGCCGGCGCGATTATTTTTGCTCTGATTTATCCTTTGAAAGGTAAAATGTTAGAAGACGTACGTGCAGCAATTGCCGAAAAGAAAAACTAGAGACATTAAAGAAAATATATTGTTGTAGAAAAGGTAGAAAAAATGAATATTTATCCTATTAATCTTAAATGTGAATATCAGAAAAATCCGGTTGTAGACAAGAAAGATTTACGGTTTAACTGGCAGATAAAAAACACAGATAAACACCGCCGCTTTAGTCAGAGCAGCTTCCGTTTGCAGATTTTCCAGACAGAGCGAAATGATGTGCTCTATGACAGCGGCCGGATAAACAGCAGCGAAGTATGGCACAACGCCTCCGATCTACAGCTTACGGACGACACGTATTATACCTGGAAAATATCTGTCTGGGACAATGATGGAAATTCCGGCGGAAACGCAGACGGACAATTCTCTACAGGGCTGTTGAATGAAACATCCTGGAAAGCAAACTGGATTGAACCGGAGCAGATTCCCGTTCCGGAAAGCAGGGACATCAGTATGGAAGAAATGTTCCTGGAAGCAGGAAACGGAGGGGTGGCATTCGACTATTCGACAATTTATCCCTGCAAATTTCTCCGAAAAGAATTCTATATTAATAAGAGTATAAAACGTGCGCGCGCTTTTGCAACATCTCACGGAATATACCGTTTGGAAATTAATGGCGTCTGCGTAAATCCCGATGAACTTGCTCCCGGTAATTCACCATATGATGACATTCTTCCTTATCAGACATATGATATAACAAATTTGATAACAGACGGTCAGAACACAGTTGGCATTGTTCTCTCAGACGGCTGGTACGCGGGCAGGATTGGATGTACGGGAGACTCCTGCCAGTATGGCAATAAACTCGCGGCATTGCTGCAGATAAATTTAATTTGTTCAGATGGAAGTCGAATGTATATATTGTCTGATGAAGACTTTAAATCCTCTACAGGACCACTTACTTATTCCGACCTTTTTCTTGGCGAAACATATGACGCAACCCGTGAAATCATCGGATGGAACAGGTCAGGCTACCCAGCGGAGGGATGGCAGAATGTACAGATCGCAGATATCAAAAAGGACAATCTGACCGCGCAATACGGCGCTCCTGTAAAATGTATAGATGAAATTTCACCTGTAGATATTATCCATACGCCAAAAGGCGAAACCGTTATTGACTTCGGACAGATAATTGCAGGGAGAGTAAAATTTCGGGTATCCGGAGAGCGTGGAACTAAAATAACATTGGAACATTCTGAAACATTAGACGAAAATGGAAATTTCTTTCAAAACATAACAGGAATTTACAAAGACCAGACAGACCACTATATTCTGAAAGGCGAAATGTCCGAAGAGTATGAACCATGGTTTACATATCATGGCTTTCGATATGTAAAGATAACCGGTTATCCCGGAGTGGTAAAAAAAGAAAATTTTATAGCTCGGGTTTTGAGTTCTTCTATGGAGAAAACAGGATTCTTCGAATGCTCAAATGAAAAATTAAATCGTCTGCAGCAGAATATCTACTGGAGCCTTCGAGGAAATCTGTTATCTATACCAACAGATTGTCCGCAGCGGGAACGAGCCGGATGGACAGGAGATGTACAGGTCATTTCTCCTACTGCCTGCTTTAATCTTGACGCAATAACTTTTTTCCGCCGTTATCTGCATATGATGCAGAAAGAACAGAGCGCAGACGGCCAGGTACCCATTGTGGTACCATTTATAAAAGCATACCAGAAGGCAGCGTCTACAGGACTGGGAGAACAGATTTTACCTGATAATATCACTTCTGCCGGCTGGGGTGATGTATGTACGTTCCTTCCGTGGAATCTTTATAAAATATACCGAGATGAAAGAATCCTCAAAGAAAACTACCAGATGATGAAAAAATGGATTCACTATATTTCCTCTGTCGCAGAAAATCATTATCCGAAAGAACTTAAAAACCTGTCAGAAGAACAAAAACAACGACAGAAATATTTGTGGAATACAAATTTTCATTTTGGCGACTGGGTAACGCCAAGTGTCTGCATCAATCCGGACACCGGAAAAACGGATATGGAAAGAAGCGCTCTGCTGACAAACAAATACGTACCTACATGTTTTTATGCAGCCTCTGCCAGGATTGCAGCTGAGGTCGCAGAAATTTTGGGTGAAAAGAAGGACAGCGAATATTTTTATACTTTGAACAGACACATTCGAGAAGCTTTCGCAGAAGAATATATAGACAAAAACGGTTATATGCCGCAGGAACTACAAGGGTTATATGTTCTCGGCCTGAAATTTGAGATGTTTCCGGAAGAAAAAGTCCCTCTGGCTGTAAACCATTTAGTTGACTTAATCATAAAGAACGGTTACAGGTTGGATACAGGCTTTATGAGTATTCCATATCTGTTGGAAGAACTTTGTAAATATGGACACGAAGATATTGCCCTGAAAATTTTGTACCAGGAAGAGTGCCCTTCCTGGCTATATGATGTAGGACGGATTTTGCGGACATTCAAAATAAAAAAGAATGTGGAGGTAACAGACAATGGCAAAATCATTATTTGAGGAACTGGGCGGCAAATACGAAAGGCAAGGGGATTATTTGATACCGTGCTTAACTGTACCCGCCGAAGAAGAACAGGCAATAGGCATCTGGGGGCAACGGCATTTAGATTATCTAAAACAGTACCGTAAAGTTACATACACCAATCTTCTTACAAGCGGCAGGCTAAACGCCTACCTTGCCGACATCAACAGACAGGCACAGGAACGCTTTGAAAGGCTCATAGAGGGTATGAAACAGGCACAGGGCATAACGGAACAGCTAAAGGCAGAAAACGCCTTAGAATGGACAGGATGCCTCAATAACATAAGGGCTTGTGCGAGGGAGATTGTGGAAAAGGAAATTATTTTTGCATAAACAGATGATTAGTGGCAGGGGGAAATCCTGCCGCTTTTTCTGCTTTAGTTTGTCAGCTTGACAAATAAAGGGTTAAGGAATATAATTAGATTCAGTATTATACAAGGAGTTAATAAATATGCGGCAAGGTATTCTTAAATAAACTGTCAATTTGATAGTGGGAACAAAAAGTAGCAGTCCCGTTTCACTTTTAATATGGGGCTTAGTTTTTTGTACCCAGTTTAAGAATACTTTTATCATGTAATTTTATATGCCCGAAAACATATAAGTGTTTTGGGGCTATTGGAGTTATTTACCCAGTGATAGGAGTATTTATCACTGGGTATTTTTATGCCCTTTTTTGGGTGTTGATAGGAGGAAAATCACATGAAAATAATTAACTTAGGCATTCTGGCTCACGTTGACGCAGGAAAGACAACATTAACGGAAAGTTTATTGTATACCAGTGGTGCAATTGCAGAACTAGGGAGCGTAGATGAAGGCACAACAAGGACAGATACAATGAATTTGGAGCGTCAAAGGGGAATCACTATCCAGACAGCAGTGACATCTTTTCAGTGGGAGGATGTAAAAGTCAACATTATAGATACGCCAGGCCATATGGATTTTTTGGCGGAAGTATACCGTTCTTTATCCGTATTAGACGGAGCAGTATTATTAGTTTCTGCAAAGGATGGCATACAGGCACAGACCCGTATACTGTTTCATGCACTACAGATAATGAAGATTCCGACAATTTTTTTCATCAATAAAATTGACCAAGAGGGGATTGATTTGCCAATGGTATATCGGGAAATGAAAGCAAAGCTTTCTTCGGAAATTATAGTGAAGCAAAAGGTTGGGCAGCATCCCCATATAAATGTAACGGACAATGACGATATGGAACAGTGGGATGCGGTAATTATGGGAAACGATGAACTATTAGAGAAATATATGTCAGGGAAACCGTTTAAAATGTCAGAACTGGAACAGGAAGAAAACAGGAGATTCCAAAACGGAACGTTATTTCCCGTTTATCACGGAAGCGCTAAAAACAATCTGGGGATTCGGCAGCTTATAGAAGTAATTGCCAGTAAATTTTATTCATCAACGCCTGAAGGTCAATCTGAACTATGCGGGCAGGTTTTTAAGATTGAATATTCAGAGAAAAGGCGGCGTTTTGTTTATGTGCGTATATATAGCGGAACATTGCATTTGAGGGATGTTATTAGAATATCTGAAAAAGAGAAAATAAAAATCACAGAGATGTGTGTTCCGACAAACGGTGAATTATATTCATCCGATACAGCCTGCTCTGGTGATATTGTAATTTTACCAAATGATGTTTTGCAGCTAAACAGTATTTTGGGGAACGAAATACTGTTGCCGCAGAGAAAATTTATTGAAAATCCTCTCCCTATGCTCCAAACAACGATTGCAGTAAAGAAATCTGAACAGCGGGAAATATTGCTTGGGGCACTTACAGAAATTTCAGATGGCGACCCTCTTTTAAAATATTATGTGGATACTACAACGCATGAGATTATACTTTCTTTTTTGGGGAATGTGCAGATGGAAGTCATTTGTGCCATCCTTGAGGAAAAATATCATGTGGAGGCAGAAATAAAAGAGCCTACTGTTATATATATGGAAAGACCGCTTAGAAAAGCAGAATATACCATCCACATAGAAGTCCCGCCAAATCCTTTCTGGGCTTCTGTCGGGTTGTCCATAGAGCCGCTCCCTATTGGAAGCGGAGTGCAGTATGAAAGCAGAGTTTCACTTGGATATTTAAATCAATCGTTCCAAAATGCGGTTATGGAGGGGGTTCTTTATGGCTGCGAGCAGGGGCTGTATGGATGGAAAGTGACAGACTGTAAAATCTGTTTTGAATATGGATTGTATTATAGTCCTGTAAGTACCCCCGCAGACTTTCGGCTGCTTTCCCCTATCGTATTGGAGCAGGCTTTAAAAAAAGCAGGGACAGAACTATTAGAGCCATATCTCCACTTTGAAATTTATGCACCGCAGGAATATCTCTCACGGGCGTATCATGATGCTCCAAGGTATTGTGCAGATATTGTAAGTACTCAGATAAAGAATGACGAGGTCATTCTGAAAGGAGAAATCCCTGCTAGATGTATTCAAGAATACAGGAACGATTTAACTTATTTCACAAATGGGCAGGGAGTCTGCTTGACAGAGTTAAAAGGATACCAGCCAGCTATTGGTAAATTTATTTGCCAACCCCGCCGCCCGAATAGCCGTATAGATAAGGTTCGGCATATGTTCCATAAGTTGACTTAACAGTTTGTGTAAATTGTATAAATATTTTGTATAGAATGGGATTTGAAAGGATTAGAACGTAATTATGATTAAATGTGAATGGATATTGTGTCTTGTTTGTGGGAGTAAAACTCGTAATAAAATTAGGAAGGATAGCGTTTTAAAAAATTATCCTCTCTATTGTCCAAAATGCAGGCAAGAAAGATTGATAAAAGTTGATAATTTGAAAGTAACAGTCATCAGAGAGCCAGACGCTTAAGACGCAGAGCCGATGAATTTGTGGAATAACTCACGAATCATCGGCTTTTTTTTAATTTGGCATTTGAAAGGACAAGCCCACAAATAAAAAAACGATATTCGGGTGGGCTTTTTTATTATACCTTAAATTACCCTCTGGATTTGTTTTTGAATTTGGAGGGTTTTTATGTTCCTTTTTTCGGGCAGTAATCTATCTGCTCATGCAACGCAGAATTTATACATACACAACATATCGGGGAATGGCAGGAAGCCAGTTAAAAAAATTATCCCCAACCATGCAACGCTACTTCTCACCATGAAACCAGAAGTAGAATATCCACTTAACAGAATATGTATCTCCTATAACCGTAGAGGTCACAGAGCTTTTGCGGTTTTTCTTTTGTCGTTTTTTATCGGAATGTGCCGCAGGGCTAGTCCTTGTGCTGGTTGTCGTTCCCCGCCTCTCCATCTGGATTTTTACATTTTCAAAAATTCAGATTGGAGGGAAAGGAACATGGCATATAACCACGGACGAGAGGACAGAAAATGGCGTATCTGGAAAGAAGCCGAGGAAAAGATGTTGCGGGAGTGCGGCGTTGATGAAGCGGTCATTGAGCAAATCCGCATAGAGGACAGGGCAGACTTTAATTCCAACAGGCGGTTTTACCGATGGACGAGCGACTTTGGGGAATACCTTGAGGGAATGGCAGACACCGAACCGCAGGCAGAGCCGAATACCATTGCGGACTTACTGGACGAGATTGAGAACGAGAAGCTGTATCAGGCACTGCTTACGGTGGACAAGCATACCCTGCTCATTCTCTTGCTGAAAATGCAGGGCTATTCCACGAGGGAGATTGCGGCGATGGCAGGGCTTACCGAAAGGGCGGTCTATAAACGCCTTGAAAGGCTCCGTAAAAAATTAAAGCCTATTTTTTATCCTTTCGGGGAAATTTAATCATTTCCACGGGCTATTGGGTGGGAGGGCAATCCTCTCACTCAATTTTTTTCGGGAGGAAAGGAAATGGCATACGGGGCAAAGACATACACACTTCGGGAGGAATCCACGGAAAGCGGCGCAAGGTATTTTATCAGTTTTAGGGACGGGCAGGGGAAATCTCACGAGTTGGAAGTATCAGAACAGCTATTTTTTGAATTTCGGCAGATGGAACGGAAAAATAGAAACCTTCAGCAATGGAATCAGCGGCACAGGGAGTTTAACGAGGTATGGGACGAAACGCTTTACAGACGTGCGTTAAGAGTGCCTAAATCGCTTGATGAAAGAATGATTGAAAAAGAACGGAATGAACTGTTTTACAAAGCTATTGCCCGACTGCCAGAGATACAAAGGCGGCGTTTCCTGCTCTACTACGAGTATGATTTCAACTTTTATCAAATCGGCAAGATGGAGCATTGCACCGCTTCCGCTATCCAGAAGTCCGTTTCGGTTGCAAGGGAAAAGGTCAAGGCAGAAATGAAGAAATATCTCCAACCGTGACAGTCACCGCCCGAAAAAGAAGTTTGCTCTTAATAGGTGTGGGATTGGCGGCAATACATACTCTCACTTTTTTTCGTGGGAGTAAATCTTTTTAAGGAGGTTTATTTTTATGTGCAACAAAACCAAAACCACAGCCCGAAAGGAGGAAAGCCATGCAGAAGTTACAGACAGTCAATGCAGACACGCTCCTTTATGAGCCGCTTGAGAAACCGTCCTTTGTAGTGGACGGTCTGATACCCACGGGCTTAACCCTTTTCTGCGGCTCACAGAAAATCGGCAAGAGCTGGCTCATGTTAAAGCTCTGCCTATGTGTGTCACAGGGAATCCCCTTATGGGATATGCCGACACGGGAGGGCGATGTGCTTTACCTCTGTCTGGAGGACACGTTCTGCCGCATACAGGACAGGCTGTTCCGCTTGACGGACGAAGCAAGTGGGCGGCTCCACTTTGCGGTGGCAAGCGATAAGCTGTCAGACGGTCTTATTGTGCAGTTGGAAGATTATCTGAAAGAATACCCCGACAGCAGGCTGATTGTCATTGACACCTTGCAGAAAATCCGCACCGCATCCAAAGACAACGCCTATGCAAGCGATTACGGGGACATCTCCCTTATTAAAGACTTTGCCGACAGGCACTCATTGGCGGTCATTGTCGTACACCACATCCGAAAGCAGAACGACAGCGATGTGTTCAACAAGGTGTCTGGCACGACGGGATTGACGGGGAGTGCGGACGCCACCTTTGTTCTGGAACAGGAAAACCGTGCGTCCAATGCCGCAAAGTTATATGTGACGGGCAGGGACACACCCTATCAGGAGTTTAAGCTCCGCTTCCGTGATTGCAGTTGGGAACTGGTGGAACGTAAGGAGCAGGAACAGCTTGCGAAAGAAGCG
Organism: Mediterraneibacter flintii; assembly: GCF_055387595.1. Taxonomy (NCBI): domain Bacteria; kingdom Bacillati; phylum Bacillota; class Clostridia; order Lachnospirales; family Lachnospiraceae; genus Mediterraneibacter; species Mediterraneibacter flintii. Next base: position 460,259 of record NZ_AP031405.1, on the reverse strand, counting down.
ATACCTGATGTTCTTTTTCGTCTGGTTGATTTCATGCAGGGCAGGGAGGGATGGACTGGCACAGCCACCGAGTTACTGGACGCTCTGGGGGAAACAGGGACAGCGGCAAATGTCTTGACGAAGTGGATGAACGAGTACCGCCTTGACTTCCTGCTTGAAAACCATATCCGCTATGATTTCAGCCGCAGGAGCAACGGGCGGATGATTTCCCTTGCAAGGCAGGAAGATGTGGGGAATGACGGTCATGACGATGATGACGGTGTTTTTGGGATGCCCCCGCCGCTGTCATCCCTACGGGAGAACACCCCGTAAACGCAACATGCAGGCGTGGGCATTACTCGCCCTTTTCGGCTCGTAAAGCCACCCCTGCGGTCAGAAAAATCCCCCGATTTTTCCGACTGCGTTTACAGGGTGTAACACACTACACTTTGCCCTGCAAAGTCGTGTGCCAGACGTTCCCTCTGGACTCCCTTATGGCAGGGCTTACGCCCTGCTTATCCTGCGCTTTCCGCTTCGGATAAAAGAATATCGGCGTGACGGTTACGGCTCTTATGAGGGGGTATCCCAAAAACACCGTCATCATCGTCATGACCGTCACGCACCAAAGACAGGAAGCGACAGTTACCCGCCGAAAGAAAGGAAGATGATGAACTATGCCCTATGCAATCCTGCGTTTCCAGAAACGCAAAGCAGGCGGCGTTGCGGCTTGTGAACGCCACAACGAGAGGAAGAAAGAAGCCTATAAAAGCAACCCAGACATTGACGTGGGACGCTCCAAAGATAACTACCATCTTGTGAATCCACCCCGTTACACCTACAAAAAAGAGATAAACCGAATGGTAGATGAAGCGGGCTGTAAGGTAAGGAAAGACAGCGTGATGATGGTGGAAACGCTCATCACCGCTTCGCCCGAATTTATGAACAGCTTACCGCCAGAAGAACAAAAAGCCTATTTCCAGACGGCTCTTGACTTCATTTCGGAACGTGTGGGAAAGCAGAATATCCTCTCCGCAGTCGTCCACATGGACGAAAGAACGCCCCATATGCACCTGTGCTTTGTGCCGCTCACGCCCGACAACAAGCTGTCAGCGAAGTCTATCTTAGGCAATCAAAAGAGCCTGTCCGAGTGGCAGACCGCCTACCATGAGCGGATGTCCGCACGGTGGAATCCGCTTGAACGGGGGCAGTCCTCAATGGATACAAAGCGCAAGCACATCCCCACATGGCTCTATAAACTAGGCGGCAGGCTTGATAAACAGTATGAAGAAATCGTGTCTGCCCTCTCCGACATTAACGCCTTTAACGCAGGAAAGAAGCGTGACAAGGCTCTGGAACTGATTGCGGCGTGGCTCCCAGACGTGGAGAAATTCTCTAAGGAAATCGGCAAACAGAGAGCTTATATCGACAGCTTGAAAGAGAGAATCGGGCAGGAATCCGATTATGCGGGGCGTATGCGTAATGAAAAGTACAAGCAGGAATTAAAGGTACAGAAAGCCAACCAGAGGATATTTGAATTGCAGAAAACCAATCAGCAGATGGAACGGTTATTGAAAAAAATACCGTCAGAGGTATTGGAAGAATTACAGAAAACAGGCAGAACCAGAAAAAAAGAAAGGTAGGGATGTGAATGAAGAGACAGGATTTTAAGGTATTAAAGACCGCAGATTTATACCCGTTTCCCGATAATCCGTTTCATGTAGTGGAGGACGAAATGTTATCAGAATTAGCAGAGAGTATCAAAGAGTTTGGAATCGTAACGCCGATAATCACACGCCCGAAAGAGGACGGGAATGGTTATGAAATCATTGCGGGACAGCGGCGTGTGCGTGCTTCGGAGCTTGCAGGGTTAAACACAATCCCCGCTTTTGTCCTGCCCTTAGACCGTGACCGAGCCATCATCACCCTTGTGGACAGCAATTTGCAACGAGAAAATATCCTGCCGAGCGAGCGGGCGTTTGCCTACAAGATGAAATCCGAAGCCATGAAGCGGCAGGGTTTCCGCACAGACTTAACCTCGTCACAAGTTGGGACGAGGTTGCGGACAGACGATAAGGTGGCACAGGGCTTCGGCGTTGGCAGGATGACCGTGCAGAGATTTATCCGATTGACGGAACTGATACCGCCGATTTTGCAGATGGTGGACGAGGGGAAAATCGCCCTCACGCCTGCGGTGGAGCTGTCCTTTTTGAAGAAAGACGAGCAGGAAAATCTACTCGCCACAATGGAGAGCGAAGAAGCAACGCCCTCACTCTCACAGGCACAGCGGATGAAAAGCCTTAGCCAGAGCGGGCGGCTTGACATGGATATGATATTTTCCATTATGACCGAGGAAAAGGAAAACCAGAAAGAAACCTTGAAAATCAACACAAGCAAGCTGAAAAAATATTTTCCGAAGAACACAACGCCGAAGCAGATGGAGGACGCCATCATCAAACTGTTAGAGCGTGAATTGCAGAGGAAACGGAACAGGGACAGCCGCTAATCTTCTTTTTTCGGGAGGTAAATACAGAAAGTTGAGGTAGAAAATGAAAGAAATCCAGTACGAGATTGTAAAGAAAATCGCCGTATTGTCCATGAGCGACAGCGGCTACGCAAAGGAAATCAACTTGATTTCATGGAACGGGAACGAGCCGAAGTATGACATCCGCAGTTTTTCTCCCAACCATGAGAAGTGCGGAAAGGGAATCACGTTGACTGCCGATGAAGCGGCGGCTCTCCTTAAAGCATTGCAGGAAGAATTGAACAGCGGGGATTGATTGTGTCTGATTGGCAGGTGGGGACGTTTTCAGACGCTCCCCTGCCCTGTCTGGAAAGGAAGATTTGAATATGGGCGAGGATAAGACAACGAACAAAAAGAGAAAGCGTATCATGCCAAAAGCACAAGTGCAGGTAATTATCAGTCGGGAATATGTCGGTACACAGACCGTTGCCGAAGCGTTTATCCCGATTATCTCCGAAGATATACGGAGGGGGATTGGCAAAGATGACACCTTCGACAATGAGGATATATCCGCTTAGAATGTACGCAATGGAACATGAAATTAAGTAGAGCAAGGACGGAGGTTTAACAGTATGGCAGGGATAAGAACGGGGAATCAGATTTATGAAGTCGGCATTTACTGCCGCTTGTCAAAGGACGATGGCACGGAAAACGAGAGTGCGAGCATTGCCACGCAGAAATCCATCCTCACGGATTATGTGAAAAAGCAGGGCTGGCATTTGGCAAAAACGTATGTGGACGACGGGTACTCTGGTACGAATTTTGCTGAGGTTAGATAGCGATACTTTTTACATCAACCATGTTACGGCGGTCATGGTTGACAACTTGCGTCGGCTCCTGCTCGGTATCAACCTGTCCGACAAAGCTGTAATGGATTTCGATTTTCCGGGTGTTGGTTTCCCGATCCAATTCGTGTATCAAGATACGGTCGATAAACTCATGGACGTTTTCATAGGTCAATTCCTGTATGTCGCTGTATTTCCCGACAATCTGAATAAACCTTGATATATCCCTTTTTCGCTCGGTAACGGTTGCGATCTGCTGTTGTAACTCGTCTATCCTTGCGGCAAGGGATTTCTTTTCGTCCTCATAGCCGGAAGTTAGAAACACAAACCGTTCATCTGTCAGTCTGCCTAATGCGTTGTCCTCATACAGCTTGCGGAAAAGCGTGTCAAGTTCGGTCATACGCGCCTGTGCTTTGGAAAGTTCCTTTTGCTGCTGCGCTAATGCCTTTCTCGCTTCCATGTCGCCGTACTCGGTAGCTTTACAGATAAAGTCCTGTTCGTGTTCCTTAACATACCGCAAAATCCGCCGCATATCTTCCAGCACTAAATCAAGAAGTACGTTTTTGCGGATATAATGAGAGGTACACTCGCTGCCTGTCCTTGCCCTGTTGCGCCATGCGCCGCAAGAATAGGAAAACTTGCGCGGCTCGATATTTACGCCCTGTTGGTAATACATCTTATGTCCGCAACCAGCGCAAAACAGCAAGCCGGAAAAAATATCAATCTCCGCTGCTTTTGTCGGGCGGTGGCGGGTAGCAATCCGCTTTTGCGCAAGTTCAAAGGTTTCCTCGTCAACAAGCGGCTCATGGGTGTTTGGGAAGAAATAGCGTTGTTCTTCTTCGTTCTTCCGGGTCTTTTTCGACTTGTAGGATACCTTGTGAGTTTTCGCGGTTATGGTATGCCCTAAATATTCCTGCCTTGCTAATATGTCATAGAGCGTTTTGTCCGGCCAAGTATAGGGGGCGATCATTGCCCGCTGATACCGCGCCTGTCCTGTGCGCTGATAGCGCAACGCTCCAATCGTCAAGACTTTGTTTTCCGCAAGCCATTTTTGGATTTCGCACATACGCACGCCGCTAACAAACATAGCGAAAACCTGTTTGACAATCGGCGCGGTTTCCGGGTCGGGTATAAGGTGGTGGCGGTTGTTCGGGTCTGGGATATAGCCGTATGGATATTCCCCGTTGACACGCTCGCCTTTTTGCGCCTGTGCCTGTTTAACTGCACGGATTTTCTTGCTTGTATCGCGGGCGTAAAACTCGTTAAACCAGTTCCGCAAGGGGGTAAACTCGTTATCCTCCCGCGCTGTGTCAACTCCGTCGTTAATCGCGATATAGCGCACTCCGTTTTCGGGAAATACAATCTCTATGAGTTCGCCCGTTTTCAGATAGTTTCTGCCAAGACGGGAGAGGTCTTTGGTAATAACCGTCGCCACTCGTCCGGCTTCCACTTCCTGCAACATCGCTTGCAGCCCCTCGCGCTCAAAACTCACGCCGGAAAATCCGTCGTCCACAAAAAACTTTGTGTTCAAAAAATGGTGTTCGTCCGCATAGCGTTGAAGTATCATTTTTTGGTGCTGTATGCTTCCGCTTTCTCCGGCCTGCATATCCTCTTGACTTAAACGGCAGTAAAGGGCGGTGATTTTATTCGACTGTAACATTAGTCCTCCTTTCCGACAGCCGAATAAACAGGTATAATGTGTTGCTATCATTATACCATATCCCGCCGCCTAATGCACTACTCGGACGCTAAAAAGCCCGGATTTCCGGGCTTTTTCTGCAAATCCTTTACAATGAGTTTTTCAATCTTTTTATGGATTGTATCGGTTGCCTTTTCACTCGGCAACGCTTGAACAAGATAGGTGATTTTCCCTATTTTGCGTTCGGTTGTAATTGTCTGTTTTTTATCCATTAGAAAAACCTCCTTTTCCTGTATGGATAAACTATATTCGTCAAAAGGCAAAACGGGCGGTTGTTAGCTGCAACCTCACGGGAGTTTCACCCCGGCCCATGCTTATGGGTGCGCCGCGCAATACTTTGAGGGTGTTCAACGCGGGAGTATCATTGTGCCGCCTTGTATGTCGTCGCCCACAAGCTGCTAAACTTGTTTTACGGCGCGGTAGTTCTCGCTCGACTTTTCCCCAACGGGGAAAAGCGGTCATGGCGTACCCGCCGCCCGGCTCGGTACAGACGGAATGTACCCGTTGCCTGTTATGCTGCGCACCAAAGGCCGCTTTCTTTGTCAAGGAACAATAGGCTTTGTCGGCCTGTAACAGTACACCGTTTCCGATGTGCTGTTACGGAACGACAAATAGCCCATAACGGGAAGCGTGGAAAGGGGACACGCTCCCCGCATGGGCTAAAAGATTATCCTACATGAAAAGCAAGGGTGCGGGTAATAAGGCGCACTTGCAGCCTGTTACGCATTTCCTCGTCCACATAGGAATAGGTATTGCCCGCGTCGTCTTTCAGCGTGCGGGTACAAAGTTTCGCTATGTAACCCTCGTAATGCTTCAAGATCGCGCACATGGCGGTTGTGTCGCCGTTTGCCGCTGCGGAAATGACAGGGAACGGCAACAGATTTTCAGATTTCCTAACGGTATTCATCATCTGCTTTTCCCTCCAAATACTGTTTGATTTTCGCAAGCGCGGATTTCCTGTGCCGGAAAACCGTCGTGCGTACAACATTCAGCAGTTCAGCAATTTCCGCGTCGCTCATGTCCAAGAAGTAGGACAAAAGGATAATGTCGCGTTTCCTTTCGGGCAAAGCGTTAAGGGCTTCGGCAAGCAGTTCATTTTTGACGAGTACATCAAAGCCGGACACTTGAAAACGGAAATAATCGCTTTTGTATTCGTCCGTTGTGAAAAGCTGCGCGAGTTCGCTTTCGCTCAAATCCGAAAAAGGTACTTCGCGTGCTGCGCGTTTCGCAAGAGTGCGGCGGTGGCTTTTCGCTTCGCCAACCAAAGTTTTCTTTGCTAATGCGTCGTACTGATGTTGTATTCTTTCCTTGTCGGAAGAAGATAGCTCCATAGAGTTCACCTCCTTCCCGCGTGGAGTAGAGGACGGGAGTTAAGGGCTTGTCCTCTCTGCCCCTTTCGCTCCGTACCCGTTCGGGAGATGGCTCTTGAGTGCGTTTTTCAGAAAAAAGTTGAAAAAAGCAAAATGCGCCCGTCCGCAAGACGCGGACGAGCGCAAAGGAAATGTAAGAAGTATTTAGATGTATTGACAGTTCATACTCATAGCCGGAATATCCCGCTTGCGGAGCATAGCTTTTTTTGACCGCAAAGCATTAGGCGGGTTACAGTAAATAAAAATGGACACGGCGATACCTCCCCGATACCGCCGTATCCTTAAAAAAGGGCGACTTTAATACACTACCCGCAATCCATTCTATAATAGGGAACAGCGGCTTTTGCGCAATATTAAATAAAAAAGCCGATAACACATAGGTTTTTTGACCTAATGCGTTATCGGCTCTGCGTCTATGCGTCTGGCACTTTTAATCATTTTTTTTTGAATTTATTATATGTGTTAGCTAACTGTCCACAAGCCGCGTTAATCTCTCTGCCATGAGAAACTCTCATAGTAACTTCAAGTCCTGCTTGCTCTAATTGATGTTTGAATGCAACTATTTCCCGTTTCTGTGGTGCTTTAATTCTTGAATTGCTTGTTGGGTTGTATTGTAACACGTTAATCATAACTTTTTTGCCCCGAAACCATTTTGCAAGTTGTCTTACATCTGAGGGCCGGTCATTTATACCCGGTAAAAGCAAATACGCAAAGACAATTTTGCGATTATGCCTTTCAGAATAGGATAAGGCTTGCTTAACAACATCTTCAATAGCATATATGCGCATGTGAGGAATAATACGATTTCTTGCAGATTGTGTTGCTGCGTGTAAAGATATTGTCAACTGAATTTTAAGATGTTCCTCGCGCAATTTTTTTAATTGATCGACCGGACCAACTGTTGATATGGTAATGCCGTCGGTTGGAAAGTTGAGCCCATATCTATCTCGGAGAATATGGATTGCTTTTATCAAGTTGTCATAATTGAATAAAGGCTCTCCCATACCCATAAAAACGATACGGTTTACTTTTCGACGCAACAATATAATCTGTTGTACGATTTCTGACGATGTTAGATTACGAACAAAGCCATTTCGCCCGGACTCACAAAAAATACAACCAACAGGACAACCGACTTGTGTGCTCACGCAAACAGTTCCACCATCTCGCCGCTTGATAAAAACCGTTTCAATGTATTTGTTGTCTTTCAGTTCGTAAACATACTTTTCAGTATCACTGCTTTTGCAAATATTTTTTACCAACATTGATAGATTTTTTTTGCGTGGTAATTGCTTATATAATTCTTCATATAAGGCTTTTGCTTCATTCTCGCCAATAACTTCCGACATTTCTTTGTAAGTAAATCCGTATGGATCATTCCGTACTTCCGCAGGCGTATATTTAGGTAAACGTTTCATTTTTATATCCTTTCTTCTAAATAATAAAAGTTTGTTTTTCTGTATTTTTGATTACAATCTCTAATTTTTCTACATCAATGATATGCGTCAATTTGCATTTAGGGCAGAAAAGAGGAAAATCTTTTAATACAGTATTATGAAATACTTGAACTCTCGTCTTTCCGTTACAAATCGGACATTTTATCCAATATTTTTTAAGCATTATATTTCACTCGTCCTTTTTACACAAAAAAATGCAGGTCAATCCTCAACATGAGCATTGACCTGCATTTATAATGCACAGAGCAGTACAACAAAACTAAGGCATAGCTTGCACTATGTCTATACTATATCTATACGTCGTTAGTTTTTTGTATAGCATCCGCAAAATAAGCATGACAAAAAAGCCCATGTTGAAAATGGGAAAATCCTTTTTTTCAATGCTTATCTAATACGCATGCTATGCAACATAAACGCCGCCTCCTTTTACATAAATTTTATTTTATCAGAAAATCAGTCTACTGTCAATACACAACAGGAAGTATTTAACCTAATGATATGAATTGTGTGGACATATCCAAAAAGAAAGGTGAACTGTAAAATGTAACAGGGTGAATGAAAATGGCAAAAAGACCCGTACCATTGTACGACTTTAAGGCTTTCGGGGCAGCTATAAAAGCCGCGAGAAATGAATACGGCGAGAGCCGCAAAAAGGTAAGCGACGAGTTATATATTTCCCCGCGCTACCTTGCGAATATCGAGAACAAGGGACAACAGCCGAGTTTACAGGTATTCTATGACCTTGTAACCCGGTATCATATTTCGGTAGATCAATTTTTCTTCCCGAACAGCAATGCGGAGAAATCCACCGGGCGGCGGCAGCTTGACGCGCTGCTGGACGGTATGAGCGATAAAGGCATACGGATTGTAACCGCAACGGCAAGGGAGATAACAGAAGTCGAACAAGCAGAGGACTAACCTCACAATATGGGAAGCAGGAGATTGCAGCGCATAGGGGCTGCAATCTTTTTTTGCGCCAAATTAGAAAGAGAGTGCAACAAACGCTGCCTTTGAAACGGGATAAGGAGTAGATAGCAAGCACAGCAAACGAGTACCCGTTTGCGAAAAGTGCTTGTTGGGATAATCCCAAACCCTTATACCGAAAGGCGGTGCGGAAATGGAAAACCGAAAGAGAAATATACAGATGAAGTTTTACGTTACGGAAGAAGAAAAGCGGCTGATCGACGAGAAGATGAAGCAGCTTCCCATAAAGCAGTATGGGGCATACTTCCGTAAAATGGCGATAGACGGGTATATTCTTGTCGTTGACCGAAGCGACACAAAAGCATATATCCGGGAACTGCAAGCGGTGAGCCGGAACATCAACCAGATTGCAAAACGCGCCAATGCGACGGGGACGGTTTACAGGCAGGATATAGAGGACATTAAAAAGGCGGTGGACGAGATATGGCGGTTACAAAGACGCACCCTATTAAATCAACCTTAAAGGCTGCGATAGACTATATCTTAAATCCCGAAAAGACAGACGGGAAGCTGCTTGCGTCCTCTTTCGGCTGCGGGCTGGAAACCGCCGATATTGAGTTTGCATGGACGCGGGAAGCTGCCGGAGATCGCGGCACACATTTAGGGCGGCACTTGATACAATCCTTTGCGGTGGGAGAAACCACACCGGAAGAAGCGCACAAAATCGGCATGGAACTTGCCGGGGCGGTATTAGGCGGCAAGTATGAGTTTGTTTTGACAACTCACGTCGATAAAGACCATCTGCATAATCACTTGATTTTCAACGCGGTTAGCTTCGTTGACTACAAAAAGTACCATTCCAACAAGCAAAGCTATCACTTTATCCGGCGCACCAGCGACAGGATATGTAAAGAGCATGGGCTATCCGTCGTCGTACCGGGACAGGACAAGGGAAAAAGCTATGCAGAATACACCGCCGAAAAGCAAGGGACAAGCTACAAAGCAAAGCTGAAAACGGCGATAGATACTCTCATTCCCCAAGTGAAAGATTTTGACGAACTGCTGCGCCGCTTGCAGGAAATGGGGTATGAAATCAAACAGGGCAAATACATTTCCTTTCGCGCTGCCGGACAGGAACGGTTTACCCGCACAAAGACGCTCGGCGCGGCCTATACGGAAGAAGCGATAAAGGAGCGTATCAAGGGCGTGTATGTTGCCAAAACAAAAACGCTGCGGGAAGATAAGAAAATCCGGCTTGTCGTCGATCTTGAAAACAGTATCAAAGCCCAACAGTCGGCGGGCTATGAACGGTGGGCAAAAATCCATAATCTGAAACAGGCTGCTAAAAGCATGAACTTCCTAACCGAAAACAAGATTGAGTATTATAGCGAACTTGAAAGCAAGATAGCCGATATTATGACCGCCCATGACGCGGCGGCAAGGGCGGTTAAGGACGTAGAGCAGCGTATGTCTGATTTGTCGCTGCTTATCAAGCACACGACCACATACCGACAATTAAAACCGATTTACGAGGAATACAAGAAGTCGCGGGACAAGGAAAAGTATCTGCGGGGGCATGAAAGCGAAATTATCCTGTTTGAAGCTGCGGCAAGGGCATTAAAGGAAATGCAGATAAAGAAGCTGCCCGATCTCGCCGCGCTGCGCAAGGAGTATAGCAGCTTAAACGACAGAAAAAGCAAATTGTATGAGGATTACCGCCAAGCGAAAAAGCAAATGCAAGAATACGGCATTGTCAAAAAGAACGTCGATAGTATTCTTTACCCGTCCCAAAGCAGGGCGCGGGAGCAGGAGCGATAAGGCGCAAAACATGGGGTGGCAAGTGGAACGTTAAGGGCTGAAAACGCCTGTGTTTCTGCGGCTTCCAGCGCGGGGAAACAGCATAGACGATAAAGTATATTCAAACCCGCAAAAACGGCTTTCTAATTGTCCACGCAAGGACAAAAAAAGAACAGGGGCGCGGTGCCGGAAATCGGCAACCGCGCCCCTGTTTTCTATGGGCTATTCCTCGTCGGTCAAGATAAACTCCCTTTCGGAAAACTCGCTGTCCGTCATGGCTTGCAGCTTGTTCACCGCTGCGGCGGCAAGCTGGCGCATATCCTCGTCCATGTAGGGCATGGCGGCAAGGATATTTTCAAGCGTTGTTTCCCGGCTGTCCTCGGCGTAGATCGCAACAATGTTTTCTTCCTCAATGGTAAAGCGGGTATTCATGCTATCAAACCTCCAAATCCTTTTTATGCTCTTTCTGTTTATCTTTCGGCTGCTGCGCCGCCTGTTTCTTGTATTCGTCCAGCTTCTTCAAAATGGACGGTTTTTTCTGCGGCTGTTCCCGTTTCTCGGCTTTTACCGCTTTTGCAAGGTCGGTAACGGAAATCGCTTCCCCCGCCTTTGCCCGCTGCTCAAAATCTGCAACGGTGGGCGTTTGCGGCGTATTGTTGATAAGCCCGTCAAAATTGTTGTCGTTCTGCTCTATGGTGTCCTCGACGTGCTTTAAGGGATTATCCCGCTGCGGCTGCTCGGCGGCTATGGCATAAGCCTGTGTGCCATTCCCCATAATGAGATACTTCCCGTCCTCCGACGCATGGTGAAAACCAAATCCCGCCGCTTCGATCTGTTCACGGCTCATATCGGTAATATGAAAATTGCCCCTCGGCGTTCTGACGGTTTCACCCGTCAAAAGGCTGTCGGGGGTCGCTTCCGGCTGCTGCTTTTCAAGCTGCCCGTCCTTGTAGGAATATCCTTGCGCCGCGATTGCTTCAAGGGTCTTGCCCGTAACGTCGCCATAAATCCGCTTGTCTGCGTCAACCAGCATTTGCAAAGTGTCTTGTACGGTGTCGGACAAGGCTTGCTGCTGTTCGGGCGGCAGCTTGTCAAATACGGGGGTCTGCTGCTCCTGCAAAAACTCCGGCACTTGCTGAAAACCGATACTGTCTACATAGTGGGCGGTGTCCTCGTCGTTCTGATGAAGCACAACAATGTCGGAAACGGAAAGGCTATGCCCCTTGAAATCGGCGGGGTGGTCGATATTAAACCTTTCCCAAATGTCGCCCAGCGTCATATCCTTTGTAAGCGGTGCAGTATAGACGAGTTCATAATTTACCCGGTCAATGGTAAGTCCAGCCGCTTGCAGACGGTCATAAGGCTCAAAGCGCAAGTCCCTTGTTTCGTCCCCGCGCTTTAACTGATAAATGGAAAAGGTATCGCCCTGCTCCTGCTCGGCTTGCCGCTGCTGCTGCAACTCGGTAAAATGCCCCTCAATCTCGGTAATGAGTTCCTTTGCGGTGGTCTGTATTGTTTCAAGGGACGCTTTTAACTCGGTCATTTCCTTGCCGCTGCTCCAACCAGCCACATAGCCGAAAGAGTAATCGGAAGTATCAAGGCCGAAATGCTGGCAAACCGTATAAGCGACGCTTTCCGCTTCTACCTCGCAGGTATGGCGGTCAACGCGGTTTTGCTGCTCCGGCGGGGCGTTTAAGTCTACGTCGTGCAGCTTCGCATGGGCGATTTCGTGAATGGCGGTCTTTACCGCCTGTAATTCACTCACGCCCTCTTTGATTGCAATACGCTTGTCGGTCAAACTGAAATACCCATTTGCGCCGTTTGTGATCTGCTCAAATGCAATCGGGACGGGGGACGCTTTTTCAAGGGCGGCGAAAAAATCCTCGTACTGCTCCACATCGGCAAGCAGCGGTTTAACGGAAAGGTCGGGAAACTCCTTGCCCTCGGTCTGCGAAATATCAAAGACGGTTATAACCTTAAAGGCGGGGACGGTGATTTCCTTTTCTTCCTTTACCACTTTTCCCTCGCGGTCAAGCATGGGCTTTCTCGTTTCGGGGTCGATTTTATCAACCAGCTTTTTCACCTTGTAGGGCGCGGGGGCAAAGATTTTAATGCCTTTCTCGCCTTTCTTTACATGGCGGTCAAACTCTTTCTGCCATTGTGAATAGCCCTTTACCAAATTGCCGCCCTGCATGGCAATTAGGATAGTGTTATTCAAGCTGTAATCGTGAAACTTCGACATGGCAGTAAGAAACTCTTTGTAGCGGTCGCTGTCAAAAATCGCCTGTACGCCCTGTTCCAAACGCGCGGTGATCTCCTTTACCTTTTCGGCGGGCTTTTCGGAAGTAAGGATAATGGGGACGACGGGGCGGGGCTGCTGCGGCTCTGCGGCCTGTGCGTCTGCTTGCTGCGTTTCGGCTGCGTCCATATAGGCTTTGTCCTGTTCGCCGCGCTCCGGCTGCGGGTAACTCATAATGCGGTATTCTTCCGGCACTTCGCGCCCCTCAAACTGCCGTTCCCACTCGTCGCCGCTTTCCACGATATAGCCGTACTCGGTAAACGCGCCTTTTTCCTGCGCGGCAGCGTTCCTGCCAAAAGTAGAAAGGTCAATGCCGCCTTTCCATTCTTCGGGCATTTGTACCATGCCGGATTGATTTAAGTAATAGTCGCCCAAATCGTGGTAGTTATGTACTTCGGGGATATGGACGTAGAAATCCACGTTGTAGGTGAAGTCAATTACCTGTCCAATATTTGCAAGCCCGTTTTTCTGCTGCAAGGCTGCGTTCAGCTTGCCAACCTCGGCGGGGTCAAGCTGTTCGAGCCGCGCCGCAAGAAAATTGAGTTCGTCCACGTCGGCGGCGCATACCATTTCATAAGGCAAGGCAATATGTTTTTCCGGGTCGTCGGAAAAGCCGCGAATGGAAAAATCCTGCGGGTTGTCGGCGGTAATGCCGACGCTCTGCATGGCTTCGTGAAGCTGCTCCTTTGTGGCGGGCATATCCAACCAATAGCCGTCGGGGTCGCCCGCTTCAAAACGGCTGCGGTTGCCAATCATAATAGAAAACTGTTCGCTCATGTGTTCACGCTCCTTTTCCTGCCCGGTATTTTCGGGGATAGCTGCCGCCTGTTGCTGCTGCGGGGGTTCTTCGCCCTCTATGGTGTAGTCCGGCATGAGCATACCGTTTACTTTGAAATAGTCGGCGTACTCCTGCGGGATAGGCGGGGAGATTTCCGTAAACAGACGGTCATACGCTTTGATACGCCCATTCAGATACTTTTCCATAGCTGCCTTGTCGGTGAAAACCTTTCTATCTTGTCCGGCAATCTTCGCTTGGGTTCTGCTTGGGCTGTTGGTGCGCACGCTCCATGTAAGCGTCCATGAATACGGGATAGATTTCTGCGCTTCTTTGTCGTAGCGGGTATTCTCGTAAATGTAGTAATTCATCTGATATACCCGGTTGCTGCGAATATGGCGGTTATGCTCGGTGGTCTGCCACTCGTTAGCGGTGTGCTGGACGTGCGGCGTTCTCACATATTCAAGTGTTTTATCCAGCAAAAGCGTTCTTCCCGCCTGTTCTTCCCATGCGGCGGCGCGTTCTTTAAGGTCGTCAAAAATCGCCTGTTCTGCCGCCGCGCTTTCGCTGCGCATGGAAAGTAGCTGCGCAATCGGCAAGGAAGCATAAGGGGCAATCTCCCTGTCCTTTGCTTCAAAATATATCCGGCGTTCTATCCGCATGGTTTCGGCGGTTTCCAATTTGTCATGGTCGTATGAGGAATACGGCATATTCTTTCATCACGTCCTTTCTCGGTCATATAAGGGTTTGGGACTATCCCAACAAGCAAAATGCCCGCGCTCTCTATGGGAAGCGCGGGCATTTCTCGCAAACGGGTACTCGTTTGCTGTGCTTGCTATGTAGTTGTTTTTATCCGTAAACGCCTGTTTCTCTCGCTTTGGGCTTTCTGTCTGCGGCGTATCTTTGCCGCGCAATCGGGGCAGTATTTCGCCCGGTTGCTGCCCGCCGCAAACGTGCTGCCGCATACCGCGCAACGCTTCAAATCGGTTTCCCCGCTGCGGGTGATCTGTTCGCAAAGCTGCCTGTCGGCGGGTAATACCGCTTCGCGGAAATAGCGGCATAGCAGCGAATAGCTGATACTCTGCACACAAACGCAAGTTTCCCCGTCGTCCAGCAGCAGACAATTCCCGCAATCGTTGTTTGCACAAGCGGCGCGGGTCATTTTCTTTACGGCGCGGTATTGCTTTTCATCAAGCCTTATCATTTTCGGTTCTGCTCGACGCGGAAGTTTACATACTTGCCGCCTGTGTCGGCAAGCAGCACAACTCCGTCAAAGGTCTTTCCCGTCTTGGTCGAGTACATACCTTTGATTTTTACCTTTCCGTCTTTCAAAAGGGCGGCGGCAATCGCCTTTGTGAAAGCCTTTTTGCGCTGCTCAAAAAAGCGGTCATTCTTCCACATCACAAAGCTGCAAGCCCTGTCGGAGCAGTAAAAGTTTTTCTTGCCCTCGTAAACCGCCGCGCCGCAACGGGGGCAAGTGCCGATTGCTTCCCGCTGCGGGGTAAACAGCTTCGCTTTATCCTCGGAAATCGCGGAATAGGTCTTGACAAGCCCCGCTGTCATTTCCTCAATGCTGCGCATGAAATCGTCCGGGCTGTCGCTGCCTTTGGCAATCCCGGTAAGGCGGGTTTCCCATTCTGCCGTAAGCTGCGGGGACGTAAGGACTTCGGGCAGGATAGCGGCAAGGTTATACCCGTCCTTTGTGGGGATTAGCTTTTTGCCCTTGCGCTCGGCAAAGCCCGCGCTAATGAGTTTTTCAATGATACCCGCCCGCGTTGCGGTAGTGCCTAACCCTTTGCGCTCTGCGTCCTCCGGCGTTTCTTCCTTGCCCGCGTTCTCCATAGCGGACAGAAGCGTATCTTCGGTAAATGCCTTTGGGGGCTGCGTGTAACGCTCGGAGATCTCCGCTGCCGGATTGTCAAAGGTCTGCCCCTCGGCAAGCGGCGGCAAAACGGTTTCCGGCTCTGCGTCCTCGTCCTGTTCCTCGGACGCGGCGCGGGACAGCTTTTCAATCTCACGCCACCCCTCGCAAAGCGTCGTCTTTCCCTTTGCGGTAAAGGTATAACCGCCGCAAGAGATAACCGCCGTAACCGCTTCATATTCATAGGGCGCGGCTGCGGCGCAAAGCAGCTTCGCGCATACAAGGGTCATAAGTTTTGTTTCGCTGTCGGTAAGGGAAGAAAAGCCCGTTTTCAAAAACTCGGCTGTCGGCAAAATAGCGTGGTGGTCGGTTACTTTGCTGTTGTCGCAAACCCTTGTAAGGTCTGCTTGCAGCTTCACGTCCCGCATAAAGGGAAGCAGCGAACAAAGCCCGGTAATGAGTTCCTTTGTGCTGCGCTGCATATCGGAAGTGATATATTTGCTGTCGGTGCGGGGATAGGTCAAAAGCCGCTTTTCGTAGAGGGCTTGCGCATAATCAAGGGTCTGTTTCGCCGTAAACCCGTACAGGCGGTTGGCTTCGCGCTGCAACGCGGTAAGGTCAAACAGCTTCGGCGGTGCAACGGTCTTTTTCTCTTTTTTGAGGGAAGTACAAACGGCTTGCGATTTCTCGCAAGCCGCTTTCATCTGCTGCGCCGCCGCTTCTTCGTTCAGCCTTTCGGACAAAGCCGAAACACCGCCCGCGTCCAGACGGACAACATGATATTTTTCTTTCTTAAAGCTGCTGATCGCATAGTCGCGGTTTACCAGCATGGTAAGGGTGGGCGTCTGCACTCTGCCGACATTCAGCGTTTTGTGATAGAGGATAGAGAAAAGGCGGGTCGCGTTAATCCCGACAAGCCAATCTGCCTTTGCTCTGCAAAGCGCGGATTGATAGAGGTTGTCATAGCTGCGCCCGTCTTTGAGGTTTGAAAAGCCCTCGCGGATTGCGCTTTCTTCCATGCTGCTAATCCAAAGGCGGGAAAAGGGCTTTTGGCAATTTACCTGTTCGTAGACAAATCGAAAAATGAGTTCTCCCTCGCGCCCGCTGTCGCACGCATTGACAATCTCGGAAACGTCGCTGCGCTGCATAAGGTCTTTGAGTACGGAAAACTGCTGCTCCTTGCCGCTGGCAACGGTAAACTGCCAATCCTGCGGGACAATGGGGAGATCGTCATACTTCCATTTTCGGTACTGCTCGTTGTAGGTTGCCGCGTCTGCAAGGCTAATCAAATGCCCGATACACCACGACACAAGGTAGCCGCTGCCCTCAAAATATCCGCTGCGCTTTTCATTCGCGCCAATAACGGCGGCAATCGCCGCCCCGACGCTCGGTTTCTCTGCAATTACAAGTTTCATACTTCCTCGTCCTCCTGCTCGGTTTCTAATTCTTCCTCGTCGTCCTCGTCAAAATCGAGATCGTCAAGGTTGCTGCTGCCTTTTGCCGCGTCCTTTTTGGGCTTCATAATCTTAAAGTAATAGAACGCGCCGCCGCTTACTGCGGCAAGAAGCAGCACGACAAGCAGAATAGCACCGCCCATGCCGCCGCCTTTATCTTCCTCCGGCTCCGGCTGCTCGGTTTCTTCCGGCTCCGGCTCGGCTTCCTTGCCCGCGCACTCGCTCATATTGACGCTGCAAACGGGGCAATCGGTGTTGACGCTTCCGGCAACGCATTTTTCAGTACAGCTACAAGCGGGGGCTTCGGTCTGTTCGTCCTCCATAAGCTGCAAAAGGTCTTTTTCATCAACTTGATTGAGGAAATGGACGGTGTTTTCTCCGTCCTCGGCGCGGTCAATGATGATGTAAAAATAGTTTCCGTTTTTCGTAACGACGGTAATAAACTGCTTATCGCCGGACGCTTCGCCCGTTATGTCGTCCACAAGGCTCATGTTGCCCTCCGGCGTTAAAGGCTGCGGCTCATAGCCGCCCGTCGTTTCTTCCGGCTCGGTTTCGGTTACGGGGGTAGGCGGCTCGTCGCTCACGTCACCGCCGCCCGCAAAAGCGGTAACAGAAAAGCCGCCCATGAGTACAAGGGCGGCAAGCAAAGCGGTAACGCTGCGGAACAGTTTTTTATGCTTCATCTTCGGTTTCCTCCTGTTCGTCGGTATAGTCTGCGTCCGGCTGCGGCAAAGCAATTTCGCCGCTGGCGTAAGCGGAGAGGAACGCGGCAAGCTGCGCCCCGTCAAGGTGTACCGCTTTCACCATTTGAACGATCTGCGCATTTTCTTCCTCGATTTTCTGCGCTTCAAGGTCTTTCAGTCTTTTTTGGTATTCAAGGATTTTCGCCCTCGTTTTCTCAATATCCCGTTCGATACGGTCAAGTTTCGTGTTTGCCATAGAAATAAACTCCTTTCAAAGTCAGTTGTAATGTAGCCGCCCATAGGCGTAAAAATGGGATTGCCAATAGCTTGTATCAAGTTTTGCGTATTGTATCGGGTCGCCACAATGCAGCATGACGGGGCTTCCGTCCCCGTCCTCGCCAACGTAGATACCCACATGAGATACGCCCGGTGTGTCGTATGTACCCGTAAAGAAAACCAAATCCCCCGGCTGCGGGTTGGAAACGCGGGTTGAAATGTTGTAAAGCCCCTGTGCCCCAAGTCTGCCCGTATTGTATAGGCCGCTGTTCGTCAGCACATAGCTAACAAAACCGCTGCAATCAAAAGAGGTTTCCGGGCTGCTGCCGCCCCACACATAAGGAAAACCGACATACTTTTCCGCTTCCTCAATGAGCCGCGCAAACTGTTCATCTTCCAGATAGGCGGGCGGGATTTCATAATCCGCTGGCGGGTTTTCATAGTATTTTGAAATATAGCCGGATTGCGGGAAAAGGTCGGGTCTGTTCCCAAGCGACGACATATACATAGCGTACATGGATAGCTGTTCCTCGCCCATAATGTAAACGGGAACATGGGAGAGGTTGAAGTTTTCCAAATCCACATTGAGAATGTAATAGTTATAGGCTACTTCAACGTCGTATTCGTTGCCCTCGCTGTCCGTCCGCGTTTCGGTGCGGTAGCGTACCTCGACTTCCTCCGTAACCGTCAAGATATACTGTTTATCAAAGAGCATTTCAAGGGTGCTTTGCGCTTCATCGAGAGTAAACACGCCCTCATGCCAAGCGGAGAGGATAGAGATTAGCACATACGGGTCATGCTCGATCTCGTCAGCCGTTACCCGGTATTCGTCATAGCCGGGGTATTCGCTTTCGATGTTATCCAGCATATCCTGTAACTCGGCTTCCATAGCGACATACGCGCTTTCTGCGCCTGTAATATCCGCGTCCTCGGAGAGATAGGACGACGCAATCAAGCCGCTTCCGCTGTTGCCGCCGAACAGGGAACAAGAGGACAAACCGCCGAAAAACAGAAGCACGATAAAGGCAATCCCGCCCACGATCAAACAGCCTTTCCAATGCCGGACGACAAAGAACGTCGCCCGTTTGGTTTCCTGCGCCGTTTTCTTTGCTGCCTTTGCGGTGGCTTCGGCGGTCTTTTTCACCTTGCCGCCCGTTTTCAACGCCTTTGCATACTGCTTTTTAATGCGCTGCTTTTGCCAAAAACGGGAAATCGGGTTAGAGTGCGCAAGGGCGGGGTTATCATGCAGCGCCTTTTGATAGAGAAAATCGGCGTTTGCCTTTGCTGCCTTTTTCTCGGCTGCTGCCGCCGCCCGGTAAGGTTTCAGCTTATGGCTGCGTATGCCGCGTTTTACTGCCCGCGTCGTCATGCCGCCCGCTTTCTCGCCCACAAGTTCTATCCTGTGTCCGCTTTCCACACCGACGTTTTCTTTCTCCACCTCATAGATTTTTCCATGTACGGCGGCGTCCAATTCCTGCGCCGGACGGGATAACGGGTTATGACGCAACTTGCCGTTTGGGGGCTTATCCGTTTTTTCAAAAGCAAGGCGCGTCTTTGCTTTGCCTTTGGCTTCGTCAAAAACGCGCTCTTTCTTGATTTTGGTCTGTTTGGGGATAGCTGCCCGCGCTTTGTCTAAACGGTCAGCCGCCGTATCGGATTTTTTGATTGCCTTTTGCAGGTCCGGCGTTGCCCGTTCCGCTTCGGAAAACTGCAAGCGGGAAGAATGGGTTTTAGGCTGCGCCGCGTCAAGGGCTTTTTTCTCCGCGCCTTTTGCTGCGTGTCGCTCAATCTCTGCGCCGATATGCTGCACAACCTTTTCCGCTGCCGCGCCTGCGGGGGCTGAATAGTTTTCCTCCTGCGGCCTTTCGCTGATACTGGACGTTTCGCCCGTCGTGAGGTTTTCCGCAACCGCACCGTCGCGGGTCATTTTCTGCGTTACCTTGTCCGGGGCTTTCCATTCCTTGCTCATGGGCTTTCACCTCCAATCCGCTGTTTCGCAAGGTTACAGTATTCGGGGTTGATCTCAATACCAATATAGCGGCGGTCAAGGCTTTTTGCCGCCGCTGCGGTGGTTCCGCTGCCTAAAAACGGGTCAAGGACAATCCCGCCGACGGGACAGCCCGCCAAAATGCACGTTTCCGCAAGTTTCGGCGGGAAAGCTGCGAAATGCCCGCCGCGATAGGAAGCTGTGTTGATCTGCCAAACGTTGCGGCGGCTGCGGACGGGGCATATCAACTCATCGGCGTATGCGCCCTTTTCGCGGGGGCGGTTGATTTTCTGCGGTTGGTTTTGCCCCGGAACAGTAGCGGCATATTTGTTGCCTTTCCCAACTCCGCTTTTCAGCCGTACCGCCGTTGTGGGGGCTATCGGCTCGGCTACTGCTTGCCAATCGTAGTAATATTTCTTCGACTTGGTAAGCAGAAACACATATTCATAGCAGCGCGTCGGTCTGTCCCGCGTGCTTTCCGGCATGGCGTTTCCCTTGTGCCAAATGATAGAACTGCGCAAATACCAACCGTCGCCCCGCAAGGCAAGGGCTACAAGCCACGGAATACCGATTAGGTCTTTCGGCTTGCAGCCGGGGGCGCGGTGGTTTACCGCCACTTGCTGCCCGTTCCTGCCTTTGGGATATTTCGGGTCTTGGTGGTCGGCTTTGCTGCCTGTGCCGCAATAAGTGTCCGCGATATTCAGCCAACAAGTACCCTCCGGCGTAAGCACCCGCTTTACCTCATGGAAAACCGCTGTAATGCGGGAAACATATTCCTCCGGCGTTGCTTCCCGTCCGATCTGCCCGTCTGTGCCGTAATCGCGCAAAGCATAGTAGGGCGGGGACGTTACGCAACAATCCATACAGTTATCCGGCAAGGTTTGAAGCACCTGCAAGCTGTCGCCGCAATAGATTTTATCCGTTTCTATCTTCATGCTGACACCTCGCCG
Organism: Mediterraneibacter flintii; assembly: GCF_055387595.1. Taxonomy (NCBI): domain Bacteria; kingdom Bacillati; phylum Bacillota; class Clostridia; order Lachnospirales; family Lachnospiraceae; genus Mediterraneibacter; species Mediterraneibacter flintii. The sequence goes on along the minus strand of NZ_AP031405.1, from coordinate 439,442 downwards.
GGCTTGGTCGTCATCACGCGGTAGAGTTCCGTATCTTTTGGGAAACGGTCAATAAAGGGCAAAATCACGTTGCCATAGAAGATAAGTCCCTCGCCCGCTTCGGAATGGGTTACATAGGTCATTTGCTGCTGTGAAATGTTAAGCTGCTTGGCAAGGATTTCCCGGTCGCCCTGGGCTTGGTTGAGCATATACACAAAATCACTGTTTTCAAAGATGTTCTCCACCTCGCGGGACGACAACAAATCTTTCACGTTTTGGGTGATACCTGTCGGAATACCGCCCCACTTCCTAAAACGCTTCCAAATCTCGACGCTGTATGCTGCGGTCTGTTCCTCTTTGAGCAGCAAATGAAACTCGTCGATGTAATACCGCGTCGCCTTGCCCTCGCTGCGGTTTACCGTTACTCTGTTCCATACTTGGTCTTGGACGATAAGCATACCGACTTTTTTAAGCTGCGTACCGAGTTCCTTAATATCAAAGCAGACAAGGCGGTTATGAATGTCAACGTTTGTCCTGTGGTTAAAAATGTTCAAGCTGCCGTTTACATAGAGTTCCAATGCCGCCGCGATACGCTGCGCTTCCTTTTCCGGCTGCTTCTTGATCTCGTCGTAGAGGTCGCCCAAAATCGGCATATTTTCGGGCTTCGGGTCGGCAAGGTAGTTGCGGTACACGCTGATAACAGCGCGGTCAATCAAGGTCTTTTCAACAGCTTCCAGCCCGTTTTTACCTCCCATAATCAACTCACAAAAGGAAAGGATAAAATCGCTCTTTAAGGCTATGGGCGTGTCGCCCTCGCTGTAATTGAGGTTAATATCCATAGGGTTAATGTACTGCGTGCTGTTCTGCGAAACCTTGATAACCTGTCCTTTCAAACGTCCGACAAGGGGATAATATTCGGCTTCGGGGTCGCAAATGATAATGTCGTCGGACGTGATAAGAAAAGCGTTTGTGATTTCGCGTTTTGCAGAAAAACTTTTGCCGCTGCCCGGTGTGCCGAGTATCAAGCCGTTGGGGTTTTTCAGCTTCTTTCGGTCGCACAAAATCATGTTGTTGGAAAGGGCGTTTAAGCCGTAATACAATGCTTCGCCGCTTTGGAACAGCTCTTGCACCGTAAAGGGAACGAAAACGGCGGTGCTGCTGGTCGTCAAGCCGCGCTGGATATGGATAAGGTTTTCCCCCAACGGGATAGAGGACATAAGCCCCTGTTCCTGCCGGTAGTCAAGGCGGGTCAAAATGCAGTTGTATTTCTGTGCGATTGCCGCCGCCCCAAATACTTCGTTATCCAATTTCTGCTTGGTATCTGCAAGGTTTAAGACAAGCAGCGTGAGCAGAAACATTCTTTCGTTGCGGCTCTGCAAATCGCGGAGTAGGTTTTTTGCTTCCCCGCCGTAGGTGGCAAGGTCAGACGGAATAATATCCATGTCGTAGCCGCTGCGGATTGCTTTCTTTTGTTCCTCAATCTTCATGCGGTCAAGGTCGGTGATCTTGCGCTTAATCGTCTTGATTGCTTCGTTGTGGTCGATACTCTGAATGTGCAGATTAACGATAATCCCGTTTTCCGCGTCCATGAAGTCGGCAAGCATACGGTCGGAGAGTTCCGGCGCGACGATCTGCAAAAAGGAAACCGCACCAAACTTGCCGCCCATTTGAAACATTCGCCCGTCGCCAAATCGGAAAGAGGACGGGGCGATAAAGTCCTTGACGGAAAGCCCACTTGCGGGTAGCCATTCCCACGCAAAGTTAAAGCGTTCCCCGTCCGGGTGAAAAATCCCATGCAGCACTTCAAGACGCTGTTTCCCGTCCAATACCCGCGCCGCCGCGCCGATCACCTTAAAATGGTTGAGGGTGTCCGTTTCAATGCGGGCAAGACGCGCCCGCGCCGATCTAATGTCCTTTGCTTCAACGGTAAAGGTGAGAAACTTGGTTTTGATAAGCCCGTTGTTTCCGCGTTCAAGCTGCGTCCTAAGCATTTCGGTGTATTCTGCTCTGATACTGTCGAAGTCGTCATTCTGCGGTGCAATCGTGATACTGTTCTTAAAATCGTCCTTGTTCGCATGGCGGCTGATTAGGGAAAGCTGCACGCTGATAGAAGCGTCGAACGAGTTATACATATCGCAAAGGGCTTCAAAAATGGCGGTTTTGTCGTCCGGCTGCGCAAGCTGATAATTTATATCCTCAAACTCAATGCACTTGGAATACCGCCCGTTTGCAAGGCGGCAAATCCCGTCCTTATACATTCGCTCAAACGGTATGCTGTCCTGCGCCGTATGGGGCTTCCCGTCGCCCTTTGCCTGTCGGATAAGGGTATCTATCTGTTTTCTTTCCTGTCGGGAAAGTTTACGCTTTTCGTTTTGGGTGTTTTTCTTTTCCTTTGACAATCGCCCGTACCTCCTTATCTAATTGCTCTTGCCGCGCAAGGGCGGCATAAAAATTGTTGGTCTGATAAGGTCGCTCTTTGGGGCGAAGAAACTTCACTTCCACAAATTGCCGAATAATCACTTCCAGCGGTTGCCCGTTTTTCTCGTACATGGCAAGCAAAAACATAGGCAGCATGGCAAGCACCATGCACAATGCCGCTGCGCTCGTTCCAACGCTGCCTTTTACCAAAAAGAACAGCGGCAGTCCGATTGCTACCGCCGCGCTGAAACAAATTAGCTGTCGTTTGGTAAGGTTGAACATTACCTTGCTTTTGATTTTTGTTAAGTCCTTTGGGACGGTTACATACGCCATTTCAAACCTCCTTTCTGCCCGGAATGTAATCTTCAAAGCGGGGAACAGCATAGAAAAGCCGCTTGTTGTTTACCCACCGTTGCAAATGGCGGGTAACAGGCGGGGCGGTTGGACGCTCGTAAATCATCACATACGGGTCAAAGCCCATAGCCCGCAAGGTGTTCACGCGGTATAAATCCTGTTCGTGAGTGCTGCCGTAGTTGGTAAGAACATACACGCGCCGCTGGCGGCTGCTCTTAATAGCTGTCAAATCCAAAAAACGTTGGAAATACCCGGTCAAGTCCTCGTCGGGATTATCCCATGCAAAATGTACCGCTTTTATCCGTACCCGATTTAACAGGCTGACATTATCCCTGTTCACAAGGCGAATATCCAGCCCTTGCGAAAAATCCACCCATGCGCGGCTTCGTATAAGCTGCTCAATGAGATTTTCATGGTCGGGACAGGCAAGCAGATTAGCGTCCATGATTTTTATTTCCGGCTGCCATTTCCAAAACTCGGACAAATCCGCAACCTTAACGCTTTTGCGTCCCTCTTTACCGCTGACAATGCAAAACCCGCAATTTCTCGGACAACCCCGGCTTAAAAAGCCGTAAGCAATCCCGAAAAACTGCGGGTAGATTGAATAATCCGGGTAACTGTGTTCCACTTCCGGCGGCAAGCGGTTTTTCGTGTCGTAGCCCGTACCGCCGAAAATGACCTGTTCCGCGTTGGTAACGGTTATCGTGTCTTTGGAATAGGTGTCCGTAAAGACGCGGCTTTTATATACAAGGTCGTACCGCTCCTTTGTGTTCCACCATTCCACCGTATGCCCCTTTGCTTTATGATACGCGGATAGCTTCATCAAGCAGAGGTTGGGGAAATTATGGCTGTCAACGTCGATTAAGCCGATTTTCAAATCATAACTCACCCCCTTAATGTGCCGAAAAGACGCTCTTTGCAAGGCTCCCTGTTTTGAAAAGGGTAAAGCACAAGAGGACGGTATAGCCCATGCAAGCCCAGATCGCGCCGGATATGTCGTCGGTCGCTGCGATTGTCTGTATCAACACCGCATAAATGCCGACACACACCAAAATCAAAAACGCTTGAAAACCAAGCGCAAGCAAAGATTTTAAGTAATTCTGTCCCATGCTGCCCCATTCGTGATTTACCATTGTTGCCATCGGGATAGGGGCAACGCTCGTTACAAGATATATTTCAATCATGCGCCCATACACCACAAGCATAATGCAGATTGACAGGGCTTTCATGGTAAGCCCTACAAAGAGGGATTGAAACCATAACCCCAAAAGACCGCCCACGCTCATAGCGTCGAGTTTTGCTTCAATGTCGGTAATGACAGTGGTAACGTCTATGCTTGTATCGGATATGATAACCCCCGCGCTCTGATTGACGACGCTCTGCGTAACGTCAAAAACTCCCATGACGATATTCCAAGTATTTGTTACCAGCAGCACCGCAACAAAGGTTTTGAAAATCCATTTGAAAAAAATCCAAGTGTCGAGATCGTGCAGATTGTTTTTTTCAATTACAAGCTGGATTAGTTCATAACACATGACAAAGGTAATGATAACGCCCGCAATCGGTACAATGACGTTTTCCGAAAGGCTGCGTATCATGTTGAATATGCCCGCGTTCCACCCGGCGGGGGTCGTGCCGACTTGCGTTGCAATTTCTCCAACCTCTGTATTTACGCTGTCAAACAAGCCGGAGAGGTTCGATAAAATCCCGTCTGTCAAAATGCCGCGAAACCAATCTTCAATCATCTGCCATATCAAAAGTTAATCCCTCCTTTCCCGCGCCCTCCCGTTTCCGAGAGGGCGCGGCGGGTGGTATTTGTTTTAGGCATTATCCAAAAAGTTTGGAAAGAAGCGGAACAAGGGTGCCGCCGATCAACGCGACGCCACCGCCCGCCATAAGCTGCTTCATGCCCTGGCTCTTTGCGCCCGGATTGTCGTTGCCGTAACCCTCCATGAGGTTGATAGCCCCCCAAATGCCAAGACCTGCGCCAAGCGCGATAACCAAAGTCTGCAATACACCAACTGCGCTGTTAAAGAAATCCATATAAACCTCGCTTTCTGCCGCTTTGCGGCTCAAAAAATGTTGTTGAAAATGAAAATGCCGCCGTTATTCCTCGGCGGCTGCGTCCTCGTCGGACAAATCTATTTCGTATATGTCAAAGGCTTCATCGGGCTTTACTATTGCCGGGCGGGTAGACATATACCGTTCCACATCAAAAGCGTTTTTCTTGTCGAAGTCGGAAAGGTATTTGTAGTTCGGGTGTTTCGTTATATCGTATTTGTCGCTTAAAAAGGGACGTACACCGCGTAGCTGCAAAATACATTTCCCACCGTCCATAACTGCTATTTCGTCCTGTGTCATCAACTCCTTTCCTAATTTTTGATAAGTAAGTCCATGAGAAACCTGCGTGCCGCGATTTTCGGAAGTGTTGAAACTGTCAATTGTTTCCCGTCCCAAGTTATCCGAAATATCCTTTGCATTTTTCCCACGTCCTCCCAAAAACAAGGTGCTGTCGGCATTATCAAGTATGATTTCTGCCGCGTCCTTGTAAATGGCTTTTAGCTGGCTCTGCGATTGCAGAATGATAGAAGCGGACATTTCCCGGCTGCGGATTGTGGCAATCAGTTTATCAAATCGGGGTATCTGTCCGATGTTCGCAAACTCGTCAAGCAAAAAGCGGACGTGAACAGGCAATTTGCCGTTATATTCGTCGTCCGCTTTGTCGCAAAGCAAATTGAAAAGCTGCGATTGCAGCATAGCGATAACAAAATTAAACGTGCTGTCCGTATCGCTCATTATGAGGAAAAGTGCGCTCTTTCTGTCGCCTAACGTGTCAAGTTCTAATTCGTCGTAGGACATGAGATCGCGCAATTCCTTAATATCAAAAGGCGCAAGCCTCGCACCGCAAGAAATGAGGATTGATTTTGCTGTTTTGCCCGCCGCCAATTTATATTTTCGGTACTGCTTCACCGCGAAATGGTCGGGGTCGCGTTCTTCCAAGTCGGCAAACAGCAGATCGACGGGGCTTTGATATTCCTCGTCGTCCTCGCGGGCTTCGCTGGCGTTGATAAGTTCCAACAGGGTAATAAAGTTCATTTCCTCGGCGGGGGCTTCATACCAGATGTAGCCAACCAATGCGCAATACAATAACCTTTCCGCTTTTACCCAAAAATCCTCCGCACTTTTTTCTCCCTCGCCTTTGGTATTCGCTATCAACGTGTTTACCAGCTTCAAAATATCTTTCTCGCTGCGGATATACACAAAGGGGTTGTAGTGCATAGATTTTTTGAAGTTAATCGTATTCAGTACCTTAATGCGGTAGCCCGCCCGTTGCAGCAACTTCCCGCACTCAATCAAAACCGTACCTTTCGGGTCTGTCAAGACGTAAGAGGAATGAAGCTGCATTAAATTCGGCTTGACGAAAAACCTTGTTTTTCCGCTGCCGCTGCCGCCGATCACGACGACGTTCTTATTTCTTGCGTACTTCGGCTGCTTCGGGCGGCTGTTCATGGTAAGGCGTTCCGTCTGTGTCAAAATGATGTTGTTTTGAAACTCCGGGTCTATGTAGGGCTTAATATCTTCGGCGTTTCCCCATCGGGCAGAGCCGTACTCCGCGCCCTTGCGGTATTTCTTCGCGTTTTTCCCTTTGACATAGACAATCAAGCGGATAATCACCGCGCCGACAATGCCGACAAGCAAATCCAGCGGGTAAATGCTCGGCAAGGCACTTTCAAAGGCTGCGGAAAATCCCTGCGTGATATTCAGTATCTTTGCGGAAATATCCGCGCCGGGGGCAAGCCGCACCGCCTGTCCGACTTTATCAAAGAGATAGACAAAGAACACATAGGGGATATTCGGAAGTATTAGCTTTTTGTAGTTAATCTGCTTCATATCTCGCGCCCCCTGTCCATTTTCTTTACCTTGTCGCGGGCGGCGTTAAGCTGCTTTGCCTTGTCCTTTGCAGCGGCAAGGGCTTTGCGGATAGAGGGCTTTTTCTCCCTGTTCAGCTTCTTTGCGGAAAACTCTTGAAACGCTGCGGTCATAACGTCTGCGTCCCGGCCTTTGAAAAACACAAGGTAGCGGGTCTGCTCGCCCTTAACCTTTTTCAGCGAAAAATCTATGTTGTATTTCTTCGCCGTACTCTCAAAGGCTTTAATATTGCTGTCGGTGATCTCGATGTTGGAAACACCCGCGTTCTGCTTCATAAGCTGCCGCATGGTCTGTTTCCCATGCGCGGGCTTGCTTTTCTGCTCCAAAAACTTTTGGATTGCTTTCTGCAACGCCTGTTCGGTAAGCCGCGCCGCGCCTTTTCCCACTTTGACGTATAGGGCAATCGTTTTTTGGGTTACTTCCTCCTGCAAGGTATCAACTCCTTTCCCGGTAAAATGCGGCTATGCTCATTCGCCGCCGTATAAGTCGTGATTGACAAGGGCGGTATAGTAGCTGTCAATGGTACTCGGCGCGTTGAACAGCACCGCTTTTAGATACTGCTTGATGTTGCGCACTTTGGTTGTGTTCTCCCTCATGCAATCCAAAACAAACTCAATATGGCTGCTGTTCAGCTTCAAAAATTTGGATTTCACCAGTTCGGCGGGGTAGTCGTCCCCGGCAATACGGATTGTCTTTCGCGCTGTGCAGACGGTTTCCAGCATGAGGTCAACAATCTCATTTAGGCGGTCTTTGTCCATTTTGGGGTCTTGAATGAGAATGTCATACTCGATATTGTCCTTGATAATCTCCCTGTAAATCTCTACTGCGCTATTGCTTTTCGCTTCCGTTCTTTTCCTTTCCGGCGGCGAAGCCGCTTCGCCCTGCTCAAAGGGCAAGGGATTTAGGGAATGGAATGGAAAGGAATGGGTACTTGATAAATCAGTAATTGATTTTTCTTTACTTGATATATCTTTATTTAATTGCGTTGGATTTTCCAACGTAGGTTTTTCCTGCGTAGGTTTTTCCAACGTTGGATTTTCCAATGTTGGATTTTCCAACGCAGGTAAATCCAATATAGGCGGCTGTCCGACGCTGGTAGCTGCTTCCGGCTCTCGCGGCTGCGGCTGCTCGTATATGACGTAATCCGCGCCCCGCAAGCGTCCCTTTTCGTCGCGTTCCCGGCTGCGCACGATATATCCGGCTTTTTCGAGTTCCTTTACCGCTTCGCGGATTGCGTCGATCTTCTCCCGGTTGATATGGGATAAGCCCGCAAGGGTATAATCCCAATCCTCCGGCAAGGACAGCATTTGCGAAAGCAAGCCTTTTGCTTTTAAGGACAATTCCTTGTTTCGCAAGTGGTGGTTGCTCATAACGGTATATCCCGTATTTCGCTCCACTCTGAAAACTGCCATTTTTCCTCACTTCCTCTCTTGGTCTGCGTGGACAATTAGAAAGCCGTTTTCGGCTGTTTTGGTATTGCAATATGCCCTTTGCCGTTTTCGCGTCTGCAAAGCCGCATGACACAAGGGCTTTTGCCCGTCTATTTGTCCATGCTGGCGGGCGTTTTCCGCGTCCTTTTGCCGGGGCAATAGGGACACTCTTTGAAAACGCAAAACTCATATTTCCACCCGGGGCGGTAGAAACGGCAAGTGCCGCAATCTTCATCATCTCCGGCACAACCGGATTGATAGCGGTCAAATCCCGGCTTCTGCTGCATGAGCAGTTCAAATGCCCGCTGCTTGCCTTTTATGAAATACATTCCGGCTGTACCTCCTTTCCTGCGGGCATAAAAAAACGGCGTTACTTTCTCCCCAAAAGGGGTTAAGGTAACGCCGCTTGTGTGCGTATTCAGTTTTTAACACATTCCCTGTCTATCCGCTGTCCGCAAAACCATTGATTTTATTAGCTTTTTGCCGCTATCGCTATCACACCTCATTATTCCAAAGACCGAGCTTCCAGAACATGATTAAGGACATTGAAAACGGACGGATAAACTGCGTGATTACGAAAGATTTATCACGTTTAGGGAGGAACTACCTTGACTGCGGATTATATTTGGAAGTCTTTTTCCCAGAGCATAATGTGAGGTATATAGCGGTCAATGACGGCGTGGATACCTTGAATAAATCGGCGATGGACATCACCCCATTCCGCAATATCCTAAACGAAATGTACTCTGCCGATGTGTCGGTTAAGATAAAATCGGCGTACCGAGCGAGATTCCAGCAGGGGAAATTTATGGGGACGTATGCACCCTATGGATATATCAAAGACCCTGCCGACCACAACCATCTGCTGATTGACGATAAGGTGGCGCACGTTGTAAGGGAGATATTTGACCTTGCATTAGCGGGAAATGGACTTGGAAAAATACGCAAGCACATCAACAGCCAGCACGTTTTACGCCCTGCCGCTTATGCGGCGGAGCAGGGAGCAACAGGCTATGAGAGATACTTTGAGGACAACGAAGAAAACCGTTATATCTGGAGTGAGAACAGCTTGAGGAATATTTTAAGAAGCCCTATCTATGCAGGAAACCTTGCAGGCTACAAGCGGATTGCCGCCAATATGAAAAGCAAGAAAAGACCGTCCAAGCTGCCAGAAGAATGGGAAGTGATACCCGACACCCATGAGGGCATAGTCACACAAGAAGAATTTGATACTGTCCAACAGCTTATGACGAGCCGCAGACGGGAAAAGAATAAGGGTGACTTTGAGAATATTTTTTCAGGTGTTATCAAGTGTGCGGACTGCGGCTATGCTCTGCGGGCGATGAGCGCAAACAGGAGGAAACGCCCCGACATTATCGACTGCGTACAATACACCTGTAATAATTATGGCAGGTATGGCAACGTCATGTGTACCGCACACGCCATTGAAGCGAGGGACTTATTCAACGCCGTCCTTGCCGATATTAACCGTTTTGCAGATATGGCGGTGAATGACGAGAGGGCGGTGAGGGCGATTGAGAAGCGGCTCACGGAAACAGACCAGAGCAAAGCAAAGGCAATGGAGAAAGAACGGAAGAAGCTGAACAAACGCCTTGCGGAGCTTGACAGGCTGTTTTCCTCTCTCTATGAGGATAAGGTCATGGAGCGTATCACCGAGCGGAATTTTGAGATGATGTCGGGGAAATACCAGAAAGAACAGCTTGAAATCGAAGCAAGACTGAAAGAAGTAACGGAAACGATTAACGAAAGCTACGAGAAATCGCAGGGAATCCGTGACTTCCTCTCCCTTATCCGCAACTATCAAGGTTTGAAAGAACTGGACGCAACAGTGATAAATGCACTGATAGACAAGATACTTGTTTCGGAGCGTGAAAAATCGGCAGACGGAACAGTGAAGCAGGAAATCAAGATTTACTATAAATTCATCGGCTTTGTCGGTGAATTACATATCACACCCACAAAGCGGTGGACAGCATTAAAGCCTAAGAATTGTACAGTGTGCGGTGTTGAATACGTCCCCCGCTCCGCAATATCGAAGTATTGTCCAGAGTGCAGGGGAAAGATAAGAAAGGCTCAAGGGACAGAAACGAAACGTAGGAGCAGAGAACGAAACAGACAGGTATGTGTTGAACTGTCCGCAAAAAATGACCGACTGAAGTAAACCACGGAGCTACTGCCATATGGGAAACTTGGCAAACAATCCTTCCGGACGGACGTGTAAATAAAGATTCCATGAATCATTACGCGTTCGGATGCGTCGGTAATTGGATGTATACATATCTGGCAGGAATTCGCTCAGAATCGCCAGGATACCGTAAAAGTTCCATTAAGCCGCTTAAGAACAGCGGACTAGATTGGGTAAGAGCATCTTATGATACAATATATGGAAAACTCTATGCAGAAACAGATTTCAAAAAAGGGCTAATGACTGTCGAAATCCCCGACAACACAACTTCAAAGGTATATATCCCCGGCAAAAACGTTACATGTAACGGTGAACCAGTTGGAGGAATACAAATAAACGGATATACAGAATGCAGCCTGACTCCGGGTATATATCAATTTTCTTTTACAAAATAAAATCCTGCTCCTGCCAAATTGATTTCATTCCATTCGGCAGGAGCTTTTCTACTGATTCAGGCTCCCACTACATGGATTGGTTTTCCTTTTAAATATGCTTTTACATTCTCTACTGCTGTCTGCATAAGTCTTTCCCTTGACTCCTTAGGCGCCCAGGATATATGAGGGGTGATAATACAGTTATCGAGTCCTAAAAGTGGATGATCTGCTCTGATTGGTTCAGAAGATACCACGTCTAATCCTGCCCCGGCAACTTTACCGCTTATCAATGCGTCTCTCAAATCCTCCTCTACGATAAGAGGCCCTCTGGAGTTATTCAAAATAATCACTCCATCCTTCATTTTTGCGATATTTTCTTTATTAATAATGCCCTCTGTATCGGGAAATAAAGGACAGTGGAGCGCAATTACATCAGATGACGCAAATAAGGTATTTAGATCTACATATTGAAACTGCTCCGTTTCTTTCACAGTCTGAAGCTTATCGAACGCGAGCACTTTCATGCCCAGCGCCTGCGCAATTCTCCCTGTTGCCTGTCCAATTCTGCCGTATCCTATGATTCCCATTGTCTTTCCTGCCAATTCAATTAACGGATAATCCCAGAAGCACCAGTCTGGATTTCGCGTCCATGCGCCTTCCTGTACTACCTTGTTATGGTGACCGATATGATGACAGATCTCCAGAAGAAGCGCTATGGCAAACTGTCCCACCGCCGCTGTCCCATAAGTCGGAATATTTGTCACCACAATCCCCTGTTCCTTTGCTGCCTGTATATCAACTACATTGTAGCCTGTTGCCAGGACACCAATATAGCGAAGCTTCCGGCATCCCTTCAATATTTCAGCAGACAATGGCGTCTTATTCGTAAAAACAATTTCTGCATCTTTGATTCTGCTTCTTATCTCTTCTGTATCTGTCAGGGATGTGCGGTCATATACCGTACATTCCCCGATTTCTTCCAGTGCTTCCCAGCTTAAGTCTCCCGGGTTTAATGTATATCCGTCCAATACTACGATTTTCATAAACTCACCTGCTCTTCTCTGCTGTCTTTTAATATTTTGCCGTCTTTTATTGTCATAACAACTTTCTGTGTGGCTTGCAGATCTTCCAGTGGATTTCCGGAAAGAACCGCAAAATTCGCCCGATACCCTTTTTTGATATATCCGATTTTATCCTCCTGCCCGATCGCGGATGCCGCCACAGAGGTCGCTGCTTTTAAGGCTTCTACATTACTCATTCCGATCTTTTTCAGATTCATAAATTCAAGTGCATTCGTACCTACTTTGATCCCAAGTGTCCCTGCGTCGGTAGAAAATGCGATTTTTACGCCCGCTTCATATGCTTTTTTCACGCTTGCCCAATGGCGCTCTGCTGTCTTTGCCAGGAGGTCTAACACCCCTTGGCTTTTTGCCGCTACCAGTTCTTTAGACGGAGTCGGTGTCGGTGACAGAAGCGTAGCAAGCATATACCGGTCTTTTTTCAGCATCAGCTCAATCCCTTCTTCATCGATCCCCGTTCCATGTACGACAAGGTCTCCGTCTGCGCGCAGGAAACGCTTGATCGCCTCGGCGCCTCTTAAATGCGCATGTACTGGTGTTGCATAGTTATGTGCTTCGTCAATAGCTGCCTCGATTTCCTCCGGTGTAAAATCACAGGCTTGGGAGTTTCTTCCAATCATACGGATCGGAGGGCTTAACTGAAGCTTAATATGATCTACACTGTGATACATCAAATCTCTTACCGCCTTGCGCATCCCATAAGGGCCGTATGGCTCCATAGAAAATCCAACGAAATGTGCTTTATTTGTCGTGAGTTGTTTGCCTGCAATAAATAGATCCGGCCCTTCTATGTATCCTTTATGAATTGCTTCTTTCAATGCACACTCGATAAAGTTGTTTCCTCCTCCGTCAATCACTGTAGTGAAACCTGCATCCAACATTCTACGGCAATTATACGCGCCTAAATAAGCAACGGCTGCCTGCGCTGTATCCAGTCTCTCTCCTCCGGGTGATGTCGTGGCCAGAGACTCCTCCTTATCTGTAACCTCCTCCAGGAGCATATGCATATGACAGTCTATAAAGCCTGGCGTCAAGGTATAACCCGACAAATCGATCACTTTTCCATTTTCTGCCTGTTCGCTGTCCTTTGACAAAATATCCGCAATCACTCCATTTTCTATTACAAGTGTCTTTTTTTCCTCTAATTTATCATTTTCGCCATCGAAAAGATTTACATTTTTTAATATTAATCTTTGCATCTTCCTGACTCCTCTCTAAAATCTCTGGTTTATTTTTCTTCTATTTTTGTTTTCACTTCTTTTTCCATTTTTTTCTTAATCCTTTTATCCAGAAATGCCACCATAACCGGACACAAAATAGCGGTTACCACACATGCCGCCGAACACTGTGCTGTCGCAGCATTTGCATACGGGGCAAAACTCGGATCTGCTGCCGCAATCGCCGCCGGTGTTGCCACCGAATTTCCTGCTGCCGTTCCAGCAGCGGCTCCTACTGCCGTCCGTTTTCTCAATATTAGACAATAAATCAGATTTACAAGGAAACCAGAGAAAAACAGTACCAGAATTCCAAGTAAAATTCCTGCGACACCTGCTTCTATTACAGTGATGAAGCTCATTCCGGCTCCGAGTACAAAAGAGAAGAAAATAATAATAAATGGAAGCGCCTTTTCCGCCATTTCTTTAAAATCTTTATCCAGATTTCCCCATACAACTCCAATGATGATAGGCAATATGGTTGCCAGTAAAGTCAGAAACGGAATATCTGACATTCCTGTGGCTCCTAATGCCACCATCGTAAGAAATGGCCCGTCATTCACCGACAAAACAGAGACCGCGCCTACGTCTGTAGAATCTCCAAATCTCGCCGCCAGTGTCGCATAGATTGAACCTGAAGAATTTGTCAACACCGCTATCAAAACAACCGGTGTCAGTCCAAGGAAACCTTCCGGTCCAAATACCATTTGTACACCCCAGCCTATCGCTACTCCGATCACAAACTTTAATACTGTCAGAAGGGCGCCTTTATACAGTGGCGCGCCAACCTGTTTAAAGCTGATAGACGCCCCGCAGCAAATCAAAAAGAGTCCCATGAGACAATTTGTTCCATCTTTTAAAAGTCCTGTTGTAGCTCCGCCGATCTGCAATGCGTCCGGAATAAACGTATTGATTATCACGCCTGCCAGCAAAGGAATTACCATGATTCCGCCAGGTATTTTATTCATTAATTTTACCAATTTCAAACTAAAGCGCCTCCTATCTCTTCCTATATGATTATTATTTTTCTCTATTTCAGATTTCTTCTCCCTTTATTTCAATCTTCGCGCAATCCTCATAGCTTCTTATCAGAGCGCCCAGATCGTCCTGCCCGTATCCGCACGCGCTGCTCCAAGTAAAAATTTGTTTTACAAGAGCACTCACAAACATTGGGCTTTTTACTTCTTTGCCTATATCCAAAGCAATCGATAAGTCTTTGATAAAAATATCCACCGGCCCCCTAGGGGTAAAGTCTCTTTTCATAATCAACGGCAGCTTATCTCTAAATACATCATTGCATCCTGTACATTTTGAGATCACCTCGTATATCTGCTCTGGTTTTAGCCCTGATTTTACTGCCATTGTGACCGCCTCTGATACAATTGCCATCCCCGTTGCTATCATCACTTGGTTGATGCTTTTCATAACCTGCCCATTGCCGATTTTTTCACTGACATGGTAGGTATTGTTCCTTCCCATTGCTTCCAAAACTTTTTGTATTTTCAGAAAAATTTCTTTTTTTCCAGCGGCCATCATAATCAGCCTTCCGTCTATCGCCCCAGTTTTCCCGCCGCTGACAGGACAGTCCATATACGCGATTCCACGCTTTTCCACCGCTTCTGCAACTTCTCTTGTCTGTTCCGGCGACACAGTGCTGGACACAACCAGTATCTTCCCTGGCGCCATAGAATCTGCCAGTCCTTCCCCGTTTCCATTCTCCCCGAACACGACGCTATGTACCTGTTTAAAGTTCATAACCATAACAAAAACAACATCCGCGGTGTTTCCCAGTTCTTTTAGTGTTTTTGCTCCATATGCTCCAATTTTTTCCGTCCGTTTTACAGCTTCCTCAAACACATCATATGTATATACTTCAAAGCCGTTTTTCAACAGGTTGTGAACCATATTATACCCCATGTTTCCTAGTCCTACAAACCCTATCTTCACTGTATTTTCCTCCTTTCTACCGGCAGAGCTCTTCTGCTGTCCGGATAATATTTTCTGTTGTAATCCCATTTATTTTCAACAGCTCTTCATAAGGCGCCGACTGTCCAAACTGATCCTGCACGCCGATTCTGCGGACGATTCCCCTGCCAAGTTCTGCTGTCACCTCACACACCGCACTGCCCAGACCATTGAGAATATTGTGATCTTCTACGGTGATCATCTTTCCGATTTCCTTCACACACTTTTCTACCGCCTCTTTGTCCAGCGGTTTAATCGTGTGCATATCCAGAAGCCGTACGTGTATTCCTTTCGTCTCCAGTATTTCTGCCGCCTCTTTTGCAATGCAGACTGTATCTCCATTTGCAATAATAGCTATATCCTTCCCCTCTTGTATCTGATGTGCTTTGCCAATCTCCAATTCGATCGTTTCATCATATACAAATGGTATCGCGTCTCTTGTAAAACGCAGATACACCGGCCCTTCATATTCTGCCGCTTTTCTGATTAAATTTCTCGTGGCATAATAATCTGCTCCCATGATTACGGTCATATTCGGAAGTGTCCGCATAATCCCCATATCCTCGATAGACTGGTGGCTTGCCCCGTCATTTGCCGGAGTCAGCCCTCCATGTGAGCAGGCGATCTTCACATTCAACTTTGGATAACAGATTTCCTGCCGTATCTGTTCGGACATTCTCATAGACCCGAATACAGCATAGGTGCTGATAAAAGGAATCTTTCCCGTTGTCGCAAGTCCTGCCGCCACTCCGCAGGCATTCTGTTCCGCGATCCCGACGTTGACGTGCTGGTTCGGGTATGCGGAGGCAAAAGCCAGTGTTTTACATGATTTTCCGACATCTGCATCTACGATATAAATATCTGGGTTTTCTTTTCCCAATTCCAACATCTCATCTCCAAATGCCTCTCTTAATGCTTTCCCGTTCATGCTTCAAAACCCCTTTCCAAATCTTCCATTGCTTTTTTATATTGTTGTTCATCCGGCGCCTGCCCATGCCATACCGGAACGTTTTCCATAAAGGAAATGCCTTTTCCTTTCACTGTATTGCAGATAATCGCTTTGGGCTTTCCATTCTTATGTATTCTCACCATGTCAAGTACATCTATGATTTCTTCCATCACATGCCCGTTAATGCGGTATGCCTCGAATCCAAACGCCGCAAACTTTTCTTTTAAATCCTGTGTCGGCATGATGTCTTCACAGGTTCCGTCATTTTGCAGCCGGTTATTATCTACAAATACAATCAGATTATCCAGCTTATATTTCGCCGCTGTCTCAGCCGCTTCCCACACCTGTCCTTCCTGACATTCTCCATCGCCTGCCAGCGTAAATACTCTGTAGTCTTTCTTATCTCTTTTACCTGCAAGCGCCATGCCCGTCGCGCAGGAAACTCCCTGTCCCAGAGAGCCGGTGCTGATGTCAATGCCCGGACACTTTTTCATATCTGGATGCCCTTGTAAAATAGAACCTTGTTTCCTTAACGTCCCTAAAATTTCTTTGTCAAAGTATCCTTTCACCGCCAGAGCTGAATACAAAATCGGACACACATGGCCTTTGGACAAAACAAATCTGTCTCTTTCCTCCCACTTTGGTTCTTCCGGACGGATATTCATTTCCCGAAAATACAGTGCTGTCACAATGTCTGCCGCTGACATTGAGCCCCCCGGATGTCCTGACTGCGCTTTATAGATCATAGTCAATGCCGTCTTTCTAAGTTCTTTTGCCTGTTCTTTTAATTTTTCAACTGATACCTCTTGCATTTCTTCCGCCTTTCCAACATCCTAACATAGGATGTTTAATCTCAAAAAATTTTGCACGACGTAATCGTGCCTTTTTGTTTTTTCAACATCCTACGTTGGATGTTGTTTGTATTATATAAATCATTGCCTTAAAATTCAATAGATTTTTATATAATTTTTACGATTTATGAAATCTCAACATTTATTGATTATGATTTTTGTGCAACATCCCTAAATCCCATGTTTATTATTTTCCCCTATGTCTTTTTTCTTAAAAGCTGTTATAATGCTAAATAGATACTGGTAGTTTATTTACTTTGGAGGTTTACATATATGGAACACGAAAAGCGTTTTCTGGCGCCTATATACAGCACTTCCGTCGTACAATTAGTAATTGACAGAATCAGCAATGCGATTATCAGCGGAGAATTAAAGCCCGGGGATAAGCTTCCTACAGAGCCAGAGCTTGCCTCTCTGTTTCAAGTTGGCCGTAATTCTGTACGGGAAGCCGTCCGGATTCTTGTCGCCTACGGCGTACTGGAAATCAGACGCCCTGAAGGTACCTTCGTATGTACGGATTTCTCCGCCAAAATGATCAATCCCATGCTCTACCACATTATTCTCCAAAAGGAGAGTGCTTACAACGATCTCGTAGATTTGCGGAAAATGATAGAAAACGGAATTATGCATATCATTCTTGAAAAAGATATGACAAAAGAAGAGCTTTACTCTATGAAAAATTGTTGTGACAAGCTGGTAAATCTTTTAAAAAACACCCCGGAAAATACAGATGCGATTTTGCTCGCCGACATTGCATTTCACGATGAAATAGCAAAGGCAACCCGTAATTCCCTGATTCAGCTTATTAATTCTCTTGTCGTAGAGCTGACAAAGGATTCCCGCGCAAAGACAATCCAAAAGGTCATTCAAAGTGGAGACGCACAATATTTAATAGACACGCATTTAAAGCTGATGAATGTCATTGAGAACCGCGACTTTGAAAATCTGGATAAAACGCTGAATGACAGTTATTTCTTTTGGAAAGATATATATCATTAAAATTTTCTTTGCAGAACAGTTCAGCCATACAGTGTGCGGGAAGCATAAAACATGCTTGCATATTTTTGCGAGCGTACATCTGTATGAGCTTAAGCGCCCATCAATGAGTAAAACGGTGGCGACAGCCACGATAAGCACGCAGTGCGGTTTTACGAATGGCGCGGGCTGAACTGTTACGAATCTCCTTCTTCCCTCCTTCCTTTTTCTTTTACTTTTTCTTTACATATGCTATAATATGCGTCAAGGGCTAAGCCGCAGTAACTATGTGACTCCCTGTTAATTGAGCGTCTGTCCTGCCAGGGCAGGCTGGTTTATAAAAAAGGAGAGAACTATGAGTGCGCATAATCTGACACTACTGACAGACCTGTATGAGCTGACTATGATGCAGGGCTATTTTGAAACCCAGGAAAATGAAACGGTTATTTTCGATGTATTTTTCCGTGAGAACCCGAATAAAGGCGGTTATTCCATAATGGCGGGGCTGGAACAGGTAATTGAATATATTAAAAATCTACATTTTTCTTATGAAGATGTAGACTACTTAAGAAAGCTCGGTATTTTCAGCGAGGATTTTCTACACTATCTAAGCGGATTTCATTTCAGCGGAAATATCTATGCCATTCCTGAAGGAACTGTAATCTTCCCCAAGGAGCCTATCATAAAAGTAATTGCGCCTATCATGGAAGCGCAGCTTGTCGAAACTGCTATCCTGAACATCATCAATCATCAGTGCCTGATTGCTACAAAAACCGCGCGTGTTGTCTTTGCCGCGCAGGGAGACGGTATTATGGAGTTTGGTTTGAGACGTGCCCAGGGGCCGGACGCCGGACTCTACGGAGCGCGCGCTGCTATGATCGGCGGCTGTGTAGGAACTTCCAATGTCCTTGCCGGAAAAATGTTCAACGTTCCGGTCATGGGGACACACGCCCACAGTTGGATTATGAGTTTTAAAGATGAATACACTGCTTTTAAAGAATACGCGCGGTTATATCCAGACTCCTGTACCCTTCTGGTGGACACCTATGATACTTTAAAATCTGGTGTTCCCAATGCGATACGGGTATTTAAAGAGATGAAAGACGCCGGAATAAAGCCCAAAAGCTACGGTATTCGCCTGGACAGCGGAGATCTTGCATATCTCTCCAAGAAAGCACGTAAAATGTTGGATGAGGCAGGTTTTCCCGACGCTGTTATCGCCGCTTCCAATGACCTAGATGAGCTTCTCATCCATGACTTGAAAATGCAGGGAGCCGCGATCACTTCCTGGGGTGTAGGAACCAATCTGATTACTTCTAAAGATTGTCCCTCCTTTGGCGGAGTCTATAAGCTTGCCGCAATCCAGAATGAAGAAGGAGAATTTGTACCTAAAATTAAAATTTCAGAAAATACAGAAAAAATTACAAATCCAGGAAATAAAACTATTTATCGAATCTATGATAAAGAAACAGGAAAGATCCGCGCCGATCTCATCTGTTTTGTAGACGAAACCTACGATACTTCGGAAGAGCTCTTGCTTTTTGATCCGAATGCGACCTGGAAAAAGACACGCCTTCCAGGGGGAAGCTACACCATGAGAGAAATCTTAAAGCCCGTCTTTATCCATGGCGAATGTGTATACACCTCCCCTTCCGTCATGGAAATTGCCGCTTACTGTAAGCAGGAAAAAGAGACTCTCTGGGATGAGACAAAGCGTCTTTTCTACCCGCACAAGGTATATGTGGATCTATCCAAAAAACTCTATGACACAAAAACGAAATTGTTAGACTCTATGAGTGTTTAGACATATGCTTGCATGTTTACTGACTTAAAAATGACAGATTGAAAGTTAAAGGAGATTGTGATTATGAAAATTATTGTACTGGCAGGAGGATTAAGTACGGAGCGTGATGTCTCCCTCTCCTCCAGCGCCGGAATCTGTAAAACGCTGGTAGAAAAAGGACATGAAGCCTACCTGCTGGATGTATTTTTAGGCTTAGAAAATCCTCCTGCTAATCTGGAGGACGTCTTTTCTCTGCCCGGACACGGGCTGGAAATCGCGAAGGGAATCCGTACCACAGAGCCGGACATTGAAGCAATTAAGGCTTCCCGCACAGACAAATCAAGCTGCTTCTTAGGCCCAAATGTCATTGAATTATGCCGCATGGCAGATATTACCTTCCTCGGCCTGCATGGAGGAGAGGGGGAAAATGGAAAACTACAGGCGACCTTTGATCTGCTCGGAATCCGTTATACCGGCCCAGACTCTCTCGGCTGTGCTGTCGCTATGGATAAAGATTTTACAAAGCAAGTCTTTTTACAGGCCGGAGTAGATACTCCTGCCGGCGGCTGCCTTCACAAAAATGACACCGATAAATCACTGGCGCGTTTTTCACTCACTCTTCCTGTCGTTGTAAAACCTTGTTCCGGTGGTTCTAGCATCGGCGTATATATTGTACATACAGAAAAGGAATATGAAGAAGCATTAAACAATTCTTTCCGGTATGAAGATGAAATTCTTGTAGAGCCTTACATCAAAGGCCGCGAATTTGCCTGCGGCATCATAGACGGCAAGGCGCTCCCTCCTATTGAAATCATCCCGAAAACAGGATTTTTCGACTATGCCAATAAATATCAGGACGGCGCTTCCGAAGAAGTCTGCCCTGCCGACATCAGTCCGGAAATAGAAAACAAAATGAAAGAGCTGACCGTCAAAGCTTACCGCGCCTTAAAACTGAGCGTGTACAGCCGAGCTGATTTTCTTTTGGATGAGAAAGGTAATCTCTATTGCCTGGAGATGAACACGCTTCCTGGAATGACACCAGCAAGTCTTCTTCCAAAGGAAGCAGGTGCAGTCGGAATCGACTATGGAAGCCTGTGCGAGCTTATTATCCAGAAATCTTTAGAAACACGTTATTCCCCACAGTAATCATTGACCGGTATACCTTATCGGGTGAAGCCCGCCCTCCCGGAGGGAATGTGTTACGGGATGCCCTTTAGGGTATATTGATCCGTTCTTCTTTACAGAGCAAAGGGAAAGAAAGGAGCTTTTAATATGGATCATTTTATCGAAACACATATTGCTACTGTCTCCTGTATTTTTATGGGACTTATTATGTTCTTTGCAGCTCTTCCATTTGCTTTCGGCAAAGAAAAGATGGCACGTTATGTCTCTGGCTTTAATATGTTTACTCCCGAAGAACAGAAAAACTATGACTGCGCGCGCATAAGCCGCGATATCCGCAATCTATATTTTCAGCTTGCAATTCTCGCATTTGCAGGAGCCGCGCTTACTCTAATCAGCCAATGGCTTGCAATTCCTGTGTTTCTCCTCTGGATTATCTGGTTTTTCAAGGATGTACACCTGGATCGGGACAAGGCTTTTCAAAAGTATCGGTTAAAATAATTTTAAAAAACGAAAAAGGAGAGTATCCTTATGAAACATATGTCTTTAAAAGAAATTGCCGCTGCCTGCGGCGGCACCTATTTTGGCAGTTCTGATGCTGCCATAAGAGAGGTTGGCAGTGTCGTAATTGACAGCCGCAAAGTAGAACGGGACAGCCTGTTCATCGCGATAAAAGGCGCCCGCGTGGACGGACATACTTTTATCCCGCAGGTAATGAAAAACGGCGCACTGTGTGCTCTATCAGAACGTAAGCTGGACAATGCAGACTTCCCCTATATTCTGGTGAACTCCTGTTTACAGGCATTAAAGGATCTGGCAGAATATTACCGCCGTGTTTTGCAACTTAAGGTTGTGGGTATTTCAGGAAGTGTGGGCAAGACAAGCACAAAAGAGATGATTGCGTCTATTTTGTCTCAAAAATTCAACGTATTAAAGACGGAGGGGAATTTTAACAATGAAATCGGGCTTCCTCTGACTGTTTTTCGCCTGCGCGAAGAACATGAAATCGCCGTTCTTGAAATGGGAATCAGCGACTTCGGTGAAATGAGCCGACTCGCAAAAATCGCTCGTCCAGACATCTGCGTGATTACCAATATCGGCTGCGCCCATCTGGAAAATTTAAAATCGCGGGATGGCATATTAAAGGCTAAGACAGAAATGTTTGACTATATGAATCCACAGGGCACCATTATTTTAAATGGAGATGACGATAAACTAAAAAACTTTTCGCCTTCTAACGGAATCTCGCCCATCTATTTTGGACTGGACGCCTTGCTGCCTTATCATGCAAAAGATATAAAAGACAATGGCTTGGACGGCACATCTGCCAGATTCTTTACCCCGCATTCTGATTTTACGGCTCATGTCTCCATACCGGGAAAACATATGATATACAATGCCCTGGCAGGCATTGCTGTCGGACGTGTACTTGGAATGAACGATGCAGAAATCATACAGGGAATTGAACATTTAGTCCCTCTTGCCGGAAGAAACAATCTGATTCAGACAGAGTACCTTACTATCATTGACGACTGTTATAATGCCAATCCTGCTTCCATGAAGTCCTCTCTTTCTGTTCTTTCCAGGGCCGATACACGTACGGTTGCCGTTTTAGGAGATATGTTTGAACTCGGCCCTCAAATAAACGAACTACATGCAGAAGTAGGACGTTACGCGTCCAAAACCGGAATCAAGGTTCTGATCTGTATCGGTGATTACTCTGCGCACATGGCAAAGGGCGCACAGGGCGAACGTACATCTTTATGCTCCGAAATGGAGATACACTATTTTAAAACAAAAGCAGAATTTCTGGAAAATGCAGATAAACTACTCAAAAAGAACGATACGGTTCTTGTCAAAGCTTCTCATGGAATGGAATTTCCTGAAATTGTTGAACGATTAAAAGAAATGAGGTAATAGTTATGGAATATCAGATGCTTGTCCTTGACCTGGACGGTACCCTGACAAACTCCAGAAAAGAACTTACTGAACCTACACGCCAAGCACTTCTGGAAATACAGAAAATGGGCAAAAAAGTTGTCCTGGCAAGCGGGCGTCCCGTCAATGGTGTACTTCCCCTTGCCCAAAAGTTAGATCTCCACAAATATGGAAGCTATATTCTCTCCTTCAACGGAGCCCGTATTACCCAATGTTCTACCGGAGAAGCCATTTACAACAAGACGCTTCCACCTGAGGTAATCGCCCCTATTTACCAGTTTGTTCAAGAATTCCCGGGACTGGACATTCTTTCTTATGATGCGGAAACGATTATCTCCGGTATTGCTCCAAATGAATATACGCAGAAAGAATCCTTTATAAATAAAATGGATATACGCATAGTAGAGGATTTTCCTGCTGCCCTTGCTTTTCCGGTTAATAAGCTCTTAATTCCCGGAGATCCTGCTGCTTTAGAGCAGTGTATGCCAAAATTAAAAGCCCGGTATCACGGCCTATTAAATATTTACCGTTCTGAACCATTTTTCCTGGAAATTATGCCGCAGCATATTGATAAAGCCTATTCCCTCCAGAAGCTGTTAAACAGCATCGGTCTGACCGCTGAACAGATGATCTGCTGCGGAGACGGCTATAACGATGTTTCCATGATCGAATATGCCGGTTTAGGCGTTGCTATGGAAAATGCACAGTCTATTGTAAAAGATACCGCAGATTTTATTACCAAATCTAATGATGATGAAGGAATCCTGCATGTCATCAATACCTTTATGCGGTAAGCAATACAAGTGGACAGGCAATCCATCCAACACCAAAAAGAACCGTTTCAGGATACTTGCGGCAGCACAAGGGTATAGGCCCCATCTCTATACCCTGTACCGTGTAAAATTTATCTCAGGTCAATATACGCCTGACTGCCGCTTTCCATCCCTTATATTTTGCTGTTCGTGTTTCCTCTTCCATACGTGGTATATATTTTTTTCTGTCGATATGATCGGCTATATCTTCTGTATATAGTCCAAGCCCGATTCCAGCGGCATATGCCGCACCGATCCCGGATAATTCTTCTGCTACAGGTACCAGAACCTTTGTATGCAAAATGTCACTTTGAAACTGCATTAAATACTTATTTCTGGTCGGCCCTCCATCCACGCGCAGTTCTCCTATTTCCATATCTGCATCCTGCTTCATGGCATTTACCACATCTGCTATCTGGTAAGCAATACATTCTATTCCAGCTCTTACTATCTCCGCCTTTTTCGTTGTTCGCGTGATTCCAGATAACATTCCTCTGGCATTGCTGTCCCAATAAGGAGCTCCCAATCCTGTAAAAGCAGGTACAAAATACAGGGAATCATTCTGTTCTGCTTTCCGGCAGAATATTTCTGTCTCCTCCGCGGATGTGAGCAGTTCCATATCCTCCTTTAACCAGGTTACCACAGCGCCTGTATAATTCAGATTTCCTTCCAGGACATAATGAACTTTTCCTTTTCTCCCCCATGCAAGAGAAGTGACTACTCCATGCGTACTCAATACAGGGCTGTCTCCTATATTCATCATAATAGAGGAGCCTGTTCCATATGTAGACTTGATCATCCCCGGCTTTATGCAGCCCTGACCAAACAACGCGCCATGAGAATCTCCCATAACACTGTGTATCGGAATTTTTGTCGGGAAGAAACCTTCTAAATCCGTTTTTCCGAAACAGGAATCCGAATCACAGACCTGTGCTAAATCCGCCTTATCTATCCCAAACATCTGACAAATATCTTCGTCCCACCTCAATTCGAAAATATTAAACAGTTGTGTCCTGGAGGCATTCGAATAATCTGTTTTATAGGAGCTCCCTTCTGTCAGTCTGTAGACAAGCCATGTATCTACTGTCCCCATACATAATGCATGCCTTTTTAACAGCTCCTGTGCTCCAGGTATATTTTCTAGCAGCCAGGCCAGTTTAGAGGCAGGGAAATAAGGAGAAAGGTGCAGCCCCGTACGTTCTCTGATTTTTTCCGCCGTTCCTTGTGTCTGTTCGATACGGCTGCAAATTTCCGTACTTCTCGCACATTGCCATACAACTGCATCCGCAAGTGCTTTGCCATCCTCCTTTTTCCAGATCAGCGAAGTTTCCCTTTGATTACTGATCCCCAGTCCCGCCACTTTCTTTTTATCTATCCCGGATGTCTCTACCAATTTTTTAACGGCACATACTGTATTTTGATAAATTTCTTCCGGATCGTGCGATACCCAGCCTTTTTCATTAATAATTTGCCTGTGCAACAGATCCGAACGTTTTAAAAGTACGCCGCTTTCGTCAAAAAGCAGCGCTTTTGTTCCCTGTGTACTTTGATCGACACTGATAATATATTTTTCCGGCATTTTTCTCACTCCATCGCTGATAATGTTTCTCTGATCTTTGCCGCAATTCCTTCTGCATTTAACCCATAGTAATCAAACACTTCCTTTGACGTTCCTGTAACAACAGGCGCATCCGGCAGAGATAAATTGATAACCTTTCTCGGACACTCACTTCCTACAATCTGAGCAATCATCGCTCCAAGTCCTCCAAAAGGAGAATGTTCTTCCACTGTTACAACTATCTTAGCTTTTCCTGCTGCTTTTACTACTGCTTCTTTGTCCAAAGGCTTCACGCAATACATATCCAGCACACATACGCAATATCCTTCTTTTTTTAACATTTCCGCAGCACCCTTTGCCGGTTTTACCATTTCACCGCAGGCAATAATCGCTACATCGTCCTGTACAGCATCTCCTTTTATCACCTCACACGCTTTATCTATCTCAAAAGGTACGTTTTCTTCTTCATATACCGTATCTACCGCATTTCTGCCTACACGGACATAAGCAGGTTTCTCATCTTTTAACAATGCTTTTATCAGTTTTTCTGTCTGCAGATGATCGCTTGGAATATAAACTCTCATATTGGGAATTGCACTCATTGCTGCGATATCCTGTGCAGAATGATGGCTCATCCCCAGTGCTCCATAGCTGATTCCGCCACTAATTCCTATCAACTTTACATTTGTGTTGGAATACGCTACATCAATCTTGCATTGTTCGTAACTTCTAGTAGATAAAAAGCAGGCTGGCGAGACTGCATATGCCTTTTTTCCACACTTAGCCAGGCCCGCGGCGATACTCACCAAATTTTGCTCTGCGATACCCGTCTCTACGAACTGCTCTGGAAATTTCTCCGCGAACGGAGTAAAGGAACCGCTTCCTCTGGAATCACTGCACAATGCCACAATATTTTTATCTTTCTGCGCCGCTTCTAATAATACTTCGCATATTTTTTGTTTATTCGCTGTTTTTTCCATTTTACAAAAGAGCCTCCTTTGCCGCATCTAAATCTCTCATAATGCTTTCATACTGTTCCGGAGACGGAACCTTATGATGCCATTCCGCCTTGTTTTCCATAATCGAAGAACCCTTTCCCTTTACGGTGTTGGCAATCACTACTGTAGGCTTACCTTTTACTTGCTTTGCTTCTTCAAACGCTTCGTGAAGCATATCAATATCATTTCCATCTTTCACATCGATCACATGCCATCCAAAGCTTCTGAAACGTTCATGCAAATCGTCATGTCCCATCACTTCCTCTGTGTTTCCGGAAATCTGCAGGCGATTCCGATCTATTACGGCACAGAGGTTGTCCAGTTTATACTGGTGTGCCGCCATTGCTCCCTCCCATACAGAACCTTCCGCCAACTCACCGTCTCCCATAACTACATAAACGCGCCTGTCTTTTTTATCCATTTTTATCGCTTTTGCCATACCTACACATACAGGCAGGCCATGCCCCAGAGAGCCTGAATTCATCTCAATACCTGGCAGCTTATTATTCGGATGTCCGATATAAGGAGACTGAAACTTGCTGAATCGTTGCATTACATCCGCTTTATCCAAAAATCCTTTTTCAGATAGTACCGCATAATATGCCTCCATAGAATGTCCTTTGCTTAAAACAAACAAATCTCTTTCCTCATCCTCCGGATTTGCCGGATCTATTTTCATCTGGCAAAAATACAGTTCTGTAAGTATCTCCATCACACTCATGTCACCGCCAATATGGCCTGCTTTTCCCGAGCAGATAATATCAACCGTATCTTTTCTAAGCTTGTATGCCAATGCTTTTAAATTCATATTTTCTACTTCCTTTCCTGGAATTTCTCTGTTCTTTTCAACAAGCATTTTCATTCCCCTCGTAAATATGCTTTCACCTGCTCTTCTATTGGATCGTACAGGTCTGGCTTTATTCCAATATATTTACATGCCTCATAGAGAATTGGCACCACATTTTTATGTATACCGACGCAGTGGTGAATATACGGTCCTTCCACAATTTTTGCTTCCAGGCGTTTGATATTTTCTACCTCCACCCAGAGATATGTTCCCATGCCTTTGGGGCCGTCTACACCTTTTGCATTGCCAAGCAGAAGTGAATATTCTCCATTGTCTCCATCAAAACGACAGAGAGTCACTTCTCCATGCTTCGCCTCTGCTGTCAGACTGCCTGGATGTTCAAACGCCAATGGATATGTCAGTTTTGGCTTTTCTTTCGCCACAGATACAGGCCATGGCCCACAGTGCTGCAAAAGTTCCCCATTTTCAATATCTGGATGGCGTATCGTCCAGTCCGCAAAGAAACTTCTTGTTTCTCCCATTCCTGCTGCTTCTGTTAAAAGCGCTGTTATTGCGCCATGTATATCTGTCTCGCAGACAACCGGAATCCCCTGCTCATTTAAAATTGCATTTGCCGCACAAGGCATAATTCCTAATTCCGTCTGCAGAGCATTCCAACACTGGATTGCAGCCGCCTGGCAGCCATATTTTTCTATCAGCCTCTTCATTGCCAGTGCCAGGGCAGCTACGGTTTCCACTTCCTCTGTCTGAATCTGGATTTCCATTGTTTCCCTGATATAAGAGAGCATAGCAAACATTTTTTCCTTATTTTTCTTTACCTCTTTTACTGCTTCTATTAGTTCTGTCATAGGAACAGGGGACAGTTGTATGTTAAATTTCTCTAACAGCTCTCCTTCATTGCACATTGTTGTCCAAAAATCAAAAGGGCGGGTAGAGATTTGCAAAATTCTAATATTTCTGAACGTCCTGACTACATTACAGACCGCCAGAAAATCTCTGATTCCTCGTTCAAATACCGGATCGTCTAAACGGCAGTTTGTCAGATAGGTAAAAGGCACCCTGAATCTGCGCAATACCTTTCCTGTAGCAAACAGCCCGCACTGCGTATCTCTTAAACGGACTCCATCTGGCTCCGGCCTTTCATCCAGAGGTCCCCAGAGAAGTACCGGAAGTCCTATTTTTTTTGCAAGACGTGCACATACGTATTCTGTACCAAAATTGCAGTGTGCCAGCAAAATCCCGTTCACGCCTTCTCTTCTGAATTTCTCAGCAATTTTTTCCACATCTGCATCATCATACAGAAGCCCTTCCTCATTTATATCGGTGATATCGACATAATCTACTTTCAATTCCTGCAGCTTCTGTGCCGTCAGCTTTCTAAATTTCAGCGCGTCCGGTGCACTGAAAATGCTTCGCCTGGTAGGTACATAGCCAAGTTTTATTCTTTTCATTTTCCTGATTCTCCTTTCTCACCATCCCGTAACTATTTATTTCTAATTTTAGTATAATGTTTGTTTAACTAAATCACATCCAATAATTAAGTATTATTCACTTAATTATCTGCTTAATTATTGATTTTTTATACTGTATCCTTCATACTAGAAGAAAGGAAAATTTATACTTTGTCGGGTGAAACCCGCCCTCCCGAAGGGAATGTGTTGCGGGATGCCCTCCAGGGTATATCCTTTCTTATTATTATGAAAAAGGGGGAAAACTATGGGAATCACAGCAAAAGAACTTGCAAAGAAACTAAATCTTTCAGCAGCAGCCGTCTCAATGGCGCTGAATCATAAACCTGGCGTAAGTACACAGACCCGTCGACTAGTCATAGATACCGCTGAAAAATATGGTTACGATTTTTCCAGAGTCATGGAACGCAGGCAGCAGTTGACCAATGTTATTTATTTCATTATTTATAAAAAGTATGGAGCTATTGTTGCAGACACGCCATTTTTCTCTCAGCTTTCAGAAGGAATATCTCGTGAGTGTAAACGACAGAACCTTGCGTTGAAGATCAGTTATGTCTATGAAGAGGCAGCAGCCATAGAACAGCAGATTGCCGACATACGGGGTTCTGACTGTTCCGGCATTCTTTTGCTGGGAACTGAAATGGAAGCCAAAGATGTCGCTCCTTTTCTCTCTCTGTCCTGTCCTCTACTTCTTCTGGATGCCTATTTTGAAACTCTTCCCTGCGACTGCGTCCTCATCAACAACATACAAGGTGCTTTCATTGCCGCCATGCATCTTATACGTAAATATAAAAAACAGCCTGGCTACCTGCAGTCGGCTTATCAAATCAGTAATTTTTCAGAACGCTCTTCTGGATTTTTTAAAGCAATTCGTTTCTGTGGTATGTCTGCTTCTAAAAGTATTATTCACCGTCTTACCCCTTCTATAGAGGGCGCCTATGCAGATATGCGTGAAATTCTGAAAGCAAATGAAGAACTCGCTCCCTGTTATTTTGCAGATAACGATCTGATCGCCATCGGGGCCATCAAAGCGTTTAAGGAAGAAGGTTATAAAATCCCCGAAGACATCGCTGTCATTGGATTTGATAATCTTCCGCTTACCAGTGTCATTGAACCGGCTCTTACTACTATACATGTGCCTAAGCAATATATGGGAGAAATAGCGGCCCAAAGGTTATCCGCTATTATAAACGCTCCCGGACAGCCTCCTCTTAAAACAGAAGTCGCCACTACACTGATAAAAAGAAAAACAGCCTGATACGGGCTGTTTTCTTCTTATTTCCACTTTTCTTCCTTTCCCTTTTCTTTTCATATCCGATATACAATGGTATAGGTCCCTGAGCCACAACTTCCTGTATATCCTTCCTTAGATGATGTTAATTTTATCTCTCCGCTTTTTACAATCTCCGTCGCCTGTTCCAGGCAGATTTGCGCGGTTGTATTCGCCGGAATCCGTATCCGCAGCGTCACAGTTCCATTTTCCTCCTGCCAGCGGGATTCTATCTTTCCATAAACAGAACGGAACGTCCCTCTGGCGTAACTTAACCTGCCTCCAATATACGGACGTATTAAAATCTTCTTATAACCGGCTCCGTCCTCTGCCACATTTATTCCCGCTACTGCCCGGTACAACCACTCTCCTACAGCTCCGTAAGCATAGTGATTAAAAGAATTCATGTCCGGACTCCACATAGTTCCGTCTGGTTTTTTCCCATCCCAGTGCTCCCATATCGTTGTTGCTCCGTTTTTCACCTGATACAGCCAGGAGGGAAAATCCTCTTTCAGCAATAGTTCATATGCTTCCTTTATATAACCTGCCTCGCTCAACACATGACAAAAATATGGTGTTCCCACGAATCCTGTCACAAGGTGCCCGTTTTCCTTCTGCAAGAGCCGCAGCAGATCCTGCTGCACATTTTTCCTGTATTCTTCCGGTGCCAGCCCAAACTGTAAGGTAATAATCTGCGCTGTCTGGGTCTGTGCCATCAGGTGTCCTGTTTCATCAAAAAAAGAATGTTGATATTTTTCTGCTATATTGTCGTATAAGCGGCGATAATATGCCGCATCTTCTGTTTTTCCCAAAATCGTACTGATTTTTTCCATAAGCCCTGTGGAATATGCAAAATAAGCAGTACAGGTTAATTCATTTGGCGTTGCCCCAAAATAACTGCCCTCTTCAGCATCCAGAGCGACCCAATCTCCGAATTGAAGACGGTAATTCCAGATATAATCTTCAGCGTGTCTTTCCATAAACTGAATCCACTTCTTCATACTTTCGTATTGTTCTTCCAGAATCTGCATATCTCCGTATATCCGGTATAATGTCCATGGCAGTACCACTGCCACATCTGCCCATGCCGCCGCAGAATGGGTACCCTGGCTTAACAGCCAGTCCTTCCCCGGACAATCCCCAATAAAGTCCGGTATCACATGAGGCACGCCTCCGTCTTCTCTCTGATCCATCGTCAGATCGCAAAGCCATTTACGGTAAAATACATACGTATCCATTAAATAGCAGGAGGTACCGCAGAAAATCTGCACGTCCCCCGTCCAGCCCACCCGTTCGTCCCTCTGTGGACAGTCTGTAGGAATATCCAGAAAATTTCCTTTCATTCCCCACAGAATATTATGCTGCAACTGGTTAACGTCCTCATTGGAACAATGGAAATCACCTGTGTGTTCCATCTCTGAATACAAAACGCAGGCAGTAAAATCAGAAGCTTTCGGTATTCCCGGATAAGATGCGATCTTCGCATATTGGAAGCCCTGATAAGTAAAATTCGGATAAAAAACGACCTCTTTTTCATCTTTTAAAACATAGGTCACAGTCTGCTTAGCAGTCCTTAGATTTTCCCTGTATACATTTCCCTCTCTATCCAACACCTCGAAACAATTCAGTTCTACTTTATCTCCTCTTTTTCCCTTTACCCGGCATGCAATCCATCCGGTTAAGTTCTGCCCGAAATCTACAACCGTTTCTCCTGCCGGCGTGGTAAAAATCCGTTTTGCCGGAATTTTCTCCATACATTTTACTTTTGCTCCGCTTTGTGGTTTCAAGGTTTGTACATTCCAAGGGACTTTACGGACATTCTCCCATTTTTCACAACTGCACTCCGTCTTATTCCATCCTTCTATTTCCTCTCTTGCGTCATAGTATTCTCCGTCATAAATCTCCGAAAACAGTATCGGCCCTTTATGCCCTCTCCAGGAAGCATCTGTTTTTACAATCTCTGTTCCACCATTTTCATATTCTATAAAAAGCTGGCAGGAAAATGCAGCTCTGGTTCCGTAATTATTACGGCGCAGTAAAAATCCCATTTTACCTTTATACCAGCCCGCGCCGACCAATGCGCCGATCACATTTTTTCCCTGCCGCAGCATCTCCTTTACATCATACATCTGATACCGAATATGCTTCCGGTAAGACGTCCACCCCGGAGTCAGCTCATCCTCTCCTATTTTTTCTCCGTTCAGATAAGCATGATATACCCCTAATGCCGTAGACATTACATATGCAGACTTTATTTCCCCTTTCGTCTGAAATTCTCCGCGTACGTAAAAGCTTTGCGATTTTTCCTTTTCTGCCTCTGTTTCTACAGTAATAAAATCTCCTTTCCACTCTTCTTCTCTGTGCAGAGTAGTTACGAAATGCCCTTTGAGACAGCCACTTCTTCCTGTGCTGTCCGTCACATATACCCTGAGATAATATTTTTGTACCGGTTTCAAGTCCACTTCTCCGATTCGTACATACGCGGACTCTTCTGAATATATCGTCCCGCTGTCATAGATAAGTCGGGCAAATCCCTCGTCTTGCGCAATCTGTATCCGGTAGGACATTTGTTTTATATTTTTCTCCTCTGACTGCAGTATCCATGAAATCTGTTCAATTTTCTGGATTCCTATAGGATTTTTCTCATGGTTTACTTTTAATCCGCCTGCGACAGACGGAGTCAGTACAGCGATCCCCTGACTGTCAAGATGCAGCTTCTCTTCCAGCTGTTTTTCCTCAATACATTCTTCATAGCGTTCCTCCAGATCTATCTCTGCCGCTTTCCCGGACTGGTTTATAAAAAAGTATACCGGACGACCTTCATAGAAACGAGTAACCACCTCTACGCCATTTTTCTTTTGAAACGGATGTTTTCTAACTCCCGCCTTATCACAGATCCATACCAGCAATTCTTCCATCAGCTCTGCGGATAGCGCCGTTCCGATATAGTAGGCATGCCCTTCTCCAAAACAGTTCTCGGAAACAATTCCTTTTCCTGCTTTATAAGAGTCCTGATAGCTGCCTATCATCTTTGCCGTACCACCTAATAAATCGCACCAGATTCCGTCCTGCCCTTCCAGATACTTCCCGTCCAATTCCAGCTTTATATTCGCATGATTACTTTCGAATACAGGCTCTACTTCTTCTACTTCAATTCCAAATACGTCTGTCAGTCCCGCCGGCAGTGTTTCTGTATATCCGATATTATCTCTGTTTTTCACGCTGCTTAAAAATGTCGCGACGAGGTTTCCGCCGTTTTGCACATAGGTTTTCAGCCTCTCTCTGTCCTGTTCGTCTAAAATAAACGCAGAGGGTAAAATAACTGTTTTGTACGGTGTAATATCTTCTTTCACAGAGATAACATCCGCCTGTATACCCTGTGCTTCCAATAATTGATATATTTCTCCGCAATATCGCAAATACTCAAATACCGGATCATTGACCGGCTTAATGCGAAGCGCCCAATAGGTCTCATAGTCCAGACAAATCGCGGTCTCGTTTTTAAATTCCGCGCTCTCATACTTTTCTATTTTCTTGAGCAGCCGCGCTGTTTCCTGCATTTCATAATACCGTCTGCGCGGCACTCCATCCGCGTCTACAATCGCATAATTCAGTTGTTCTGCTCCAAAAGGAAATGTTCTGAACTGAAAATGCAGCATCGCCCCTGCTCCATTGGCAAACGCCTGAAACACTGCTTTTTTCAATGCCCCCGGATTAGGTTGTCTTCTTCCGGAACCACTGAATCGATGACCGCCGCCTGACATAAATTCCATCACCCAGAAATTCTGCCCTTGCTTTATTCCTCTGCCAAAAGCGTAGGGAAAAGTATCTGCTTTGCTGTCTCTTAATTCTGGATAATAATCGAACGCATATACATCCAGATCCCGAAAGCCTTTATAATAATCGATACTATTCGTAGCAAGTCCTGTAGCATTTGTCGTTACCGGTTTATTCGTGTACGTTTTCATTACTTTTTTCTGAATATCCTGGTATTCTCTGAGACTCTCATCCGCAAATCTCTCAAAATCCAGCCTGACAGACGGATTCTCATAAAACGCTTCAATTTGTTGCGTCGCTCCAACCTCTATTGTATTGACAGGAATTTCAATTTGAGAAAAATCCGAATACTCCCCTGACCAAAATACTCCGCCAATTCGACGGTTCAATTCCTCCACTGTATGATATTTATTTCTCATATAGCTTTGGAATTTTTTTCTGCACACTGCGCAGTGGCACCTGCCCGTTCCCTCCTGCGCCAGCTCATTGTCTATCTGGAATCCTGCCACATAAGGATTCTTTCCATAATGCTCCGTTATTTTTTCCGCAATTCTGCCGGAATAACGACGATAGATTTCATTATTATAGCAGTAATGGCGACGCCCTCCAAACGGACGTGTAATTCCTCTGTTATCCACATAAAGAATTTCCGGATATTTTTCAACCAGCCATGCCGGAGGACAAGCAGTAGGCGTACATATAATCGTTTGGATTCCTTTTTTGCCCAACTCCTCTACTACTTCATCTAACCATGTAAAGTGGAACTTCCCTTCTTCCGGTTCAAAACGGCACCATGCAAATTCTCCCATCCGTACCGTATTAATCCCTGATTCCTCCAGCAGTTGTATGTCATGTTGTAATTCCTGTTTGTCTTTCTGTTCCGGATAAAAAGAAACGCCGTACAGCATAAAAATTACCTCCTCATTTCATTTTCTATAATAACAAAACGAAAGAACGCCTTATCTTTTTCTTAGACGCTCTTTCCACTTTAAAAATACTTTTTTATCCCTTCAAACCAGATGTGCTGATTCCATCTACCAGATATTTCTGAAATACAATAAAAATAATTACCGCCGGAAGAATGGACAAGGTTGCCATCGCAAACATCGCGCCATAATCCGATGAGGAACCCGGATCGCAGAACAGCTTTAGCGCCAGGCTGACCGGATATTTATCTGACTGGTTTACATATAAAAGAGCCGACAGGAAATCATCCCAACGCCACATAAAGGAAAAGATAAGCGCCGTTACAATCGCCGGTTTCATAAGCGGAAGGATAACTCTCCTGAATATTCCGAAATAAGAACATCCATCAATTTTTGCCGCCTCGTCAAGCTCGCGCGGAATTCCTCCGATAAAGTTCGTCATCAAATATACGAAGAATCCCTGTATAGCAAAGAAAAACGGCACAGTCAGAGGAAGATATGAACCGACCCAGCCAAGTTGGTTATACCACAAATACTGCGGAATCATCAACACCTGCGCCGGCAGCATCATAGTGGTAATCATTGCGGCAAACAGAATTTTTTTCCCTTTGAATTGAAAGCGCGCGAATCCGTAAGCCACAATAGAAGAAGACAGGAGTGTTCCCACTGTCCCTACAATGGACAGGAAAAAAGAATTTTTAAAAAATATTTCAAATCCAACTCCTGCAAATCCCTTCCAGCCATTGATATAATTATCCAACGTAAATTTATCCGGCAACAGAGAATTTGCTGTCGTAAATATGGTGTTTGTATCCTTAAAGGAACTCATAACCATCCAGAGCAGAGGATATATCATAATCAGTCCGACGACAAGTACCACTGCATTATAAACGATAGAACGTACCGTCTTTTTCTTCATGATTAAACTCCTCCTTCATACACCCAGTATTTCTTTGTTTTAAACAGAACCGCTGTAATTAATCCCAGAATAAGGAACATTACCCATGCGAGCGCCGAACCGTATCCTGTGTTTCTAAATTCAAACGACTGTTGATACATGTACACCGTATACAAAAGCGTGGAATTCATCGGTTTTCCTTGTGTAATAATAAAACACTGGGTAAAAGTTAAAAATCCATTAATAATCTGCATAACCAGATTAAAGAAAATCGTCGGCGTCAGAAGCGGAAGGGTAATTTTGAAAAATCTCTTTACCGAGCCCGCACCGTCCATCATTGCAGCCTCATAAAGTGTACTCGGAATTTGCTTCAGCGCTGACAAAAAAATCAGCATGGAGGAACCAAACTGCCACACAACCAGCAGAATCAGCACCCAGATTGCCGTACTTTTCTCTCCCAGCCATGAAACACTACTGTCTATTCCCACTGTATTCAGCAATTTATTGATCACGCCGTCCACAGCAAACATACGTTTCCACAAAATAGATACCGCTACGGAACCGCCGATAATAGACGGAAGATAATATGCCGCGCGGTAGAAGCCGGACAATTTCGTGTTCCGTAACAGAAGCAGCGCCACGAGCAAAGCAAATATCAGTTTCAGCGGAACAGAAACAAAAGCAAAGAAAAACGTCACTTTTACTGTCTGCCAGAACGTGGGATCCGCCACCATATCTATATAATTTTTTAACCCTATAAATTCAGGCGGGGTCAGGATATCAAACTTGCAAAAAGAATAGTACAAGGAGATTCCCATCGGCACTATCATAAAGAACAAAAATCCTATCAGGAACGGCAGAGTAAAAATAAACCCTGCCGTTTCCTCCTTCCCCATCATACGTTTCAGTCTTTTCATCACTTACTCCATTTCTCGCCTACTCTGCCTTTGAAGCTAAAATCTTATTTCCTTCTTCATAAAGCTGCTTTCCTGCCTCTTCTGCAGAAATCTCGCCATAGCAGATCTGCTCCAATAATTTCCAGTATGTATCCGTCACCTCACTTGAACCATCCGGATACGGCGGATCGATTGGTGAAGAATTCGGCGTTACAACATCGTTAATATAGCTTGTCACAAGCTGTCCATTTTCATCCAGTTTCGGAAGAATTGCTTCAGATACTTCGGATGACAGCGGCACCCCTCTTTCTCCCAGTAAAATTTCGTTACACTCTACAGAATTTGTCCAGAAGTCTAAGAGTTTGATTGCCTCTTCTACATTCTCAGTATCTTTTGAAATAGAGAAGAACTGGCTTGGCTTCAGATAATTTGATTTCAAAGGATCGTCTGACGGCCATGTTGTAATTCCAATTTCCATGTCATCCGGCGCAGCATTCTTATATGCGGACAACTGATTGGAATATACAAACGCGCACCAGGAACGTGTGTCCGGACCAGAGCCGTAAACCAATGTATCCTGTTCCGGCGCTCCGACCGTTCGCTCTGCGTACACAGAGGATTCAATATGCCATCCCTCTGTAATTCCCTCTTCATAGATCTTAAAATATTCTTCATATGGCTTGGAAGAATCTCCACCCAGTTTGCCATCCTCAAACAACGGGATCCCTTCTCCTCTCAGCCAGCACTCCAGATACTGCACGCTGATGCCATAACTGATATTTGTCTTATATCCCGTTTTTTCATAGACCTCACGACAAACATCAATAAATTCATCTGTCGTCATATTGTCTTTGATTTCGATCCCGTTATCTTCTAGCAGCGTCTTATTATACAATAAGGCCGGCGCATTCACGCCAATACACAGCGCATATAATTTGTCTCCCACTTTTCCAGAGTTCAATACGCCTTCATCGCAGTTTTCTACATTGATATCTCCATTTTCAATGTAAGGAGTTAAATCCAGAAGCTGATCGCTGCTTGCATACTGATCCAGATATGCATAATCCATCTGAATAACATCCGGAAGATTTCCTCCCGCCGCTGACGTAGCAAGCTTGTTCCAATAATCTGCGCCTTCTGAAAACTGACCGTCAAATGTCACTCCGGGATTTTCTTCTGCAAACAGATCCAGCGCCTTCTGCGTTCCTTCATTACGAACCTGATTTCCCCACCAGGAAACGGTCAGCTGTTTGTCTCCCCCTTTTGCTTCCTTTTTTTCTCCGTCGCTTTGTGAACTTCCGCATCCTGCCAGTGCAGTAACAGCAAGTACGCCCGTCAGTGCGAATGCCGTCCATCTCTTTGCTTTCCTCATATTTTTTCCTCCTTTTTATGTGGTTTGTCTTACCTTATGTCTGTCTTACTCTCGTAACTTTTATTATAAGGATTCCCGGAAACAAGTCGATGAAATAAACCGTCTTTTTCTTCAAAAAAACCGTCTTTTCTCTATAATCCATTGTCTATTTATATAAGAATTGTTACACTGTTAACAACCGAATATCGTTTTGAAATGGGGCTCTAAGTATGAAAAAACTAAAAAGAAAAATAGAAAAATATATCAATAATCTTTCCTTAAAATATAAATTTACATTTATCATCGTATTTGTAAATATTTTTCTGTGTATATTTATTTTTATACCCGGTATCCATATTATCATCAACGCCTATACAAAGTCTCTTTATCGTTCAACTGCCGATTCCCTGTCTTACTCCTCTACAGAAATCCAACGTACGCTGGATGCTGCAGGTACACTGGCTGACGTTATCTTTTCAGACAGTGTGATACAAGCAGAGCTATCCGCCATGCACGACGAAAACATATCCACCGCCAATAATCAACATTATTACCGTCTCTATACGGTCATACAGAACTATTATCTTCAGTATAAACAAAATAATATTTCCTCTATCCATTTATATAATTACAATTTTGAGATGACCTCCTATTCTTCCTCTTCGGAACCTATTCCCGAAGAAATCGCGCCCACTCTTTACCGGTACGCACAGGAAGCTGGCGGAAAAGCTGTATGGGTAACAGAATTTGCCAAAGAAGACGGTCTGTTCCTTACCCGTTCTATCCGGGAGGTAGAACATTTGAGTCTGGAACCTCTGGGTATCCTAACGCTCAAGATAGATATAGACCGCTTAATTTCTGCTGCTTCTAATTTCCATCAAGACTATAATTCCGCTTATTATGTATTAACAGATGGAACGAATCTCATCTATCGTCCGGAAGGAATGTCGGATACTTCTGTCAAAAAGCTATCCGACATTTCCGATGACACCTATTCTATTGTCACACTGGAGCGCCAGAAATATTTCGCAGTAAAAGGCAATATCCCGAATTATGATTGGGAATATGTATGTCTTGTTTCCTACGCTGATATTCACCAGACCCTGCAGGAGGCGTATGTACGCTGTCTGCTTATTCTTGGATTTGGTATATTCATGTGTATATTGTTTTCAAGTTTTCTTATAAACAGCCTGACACGCCATTTTAACACACTTATCGATAAAATGCAGTCTTTCGGAAAATCCGAAGATAAAATCATAGATGTAGGATATGATTATAGTACCCGTATGGACGAACTGGGTATCATTCATCAGCAATTTGACAAAATGGCATGTCAAATACAAGATTTGATTACTGTCAACTATAAAAACGAGTTGTTAATGAAAGAAGCGCAGATTAAGGCTTTAGAAGCACAGATCAATCCCCATTTTCTGTACAATACACTGGAATCTATCAACTGGCGTGCTAAGGCTCTCCATGCGGATACCATTTCCCTGATGATTGAATCTCTCGGAAATCTACTGCGTACGACTTTAAGCTCCAAAACGCAGAATTATACGCTGGGCATGGAATTAAAACTCATCGAGAACTATATGACAATCCAGCAAATACGGTATGATGACAGGCTGTATTATGAGATAGAGATAGAGGATATGCTAAAAGACGCCTTTCTTCCTAAGCTGATACTTCAGCCCCTAGTAGAAAATTCTATCATACATGCTCTGGAAGAGGTGACGGAAGGCTGCTATATTTATATATGTGGTCATTTAACGGAAAATAACCTCATACAACTCTGCGTCAAAAACAGTGGTTCCCAATTCGAAGACAACCTGTTGTCTAAGTTAGAAGCAGGGGGACACACACCTAGCGGTTTCGGTATCGGACTTTTAAATATCCACCACAGGATACAGCTGACTTGGGGAAACACATACGGACTTTCCCTGTACAATGAAGAAGATTTCGCTGTCGCGGAAATAATATTTCCTTATCACCATATATAAAACCGGCAGCATACTATAATCACAAAAGAAAGCAGGTTCAAACATGTTACGTTTATTAATTGCAGATGATGAAAGAGTAATACGAGAAATGATTCACGATCTCATCGATTGGAACTCCTTAGGTATAGAAGTCGTTGGTCTGTGTAAAAATGGGATAGAAGCATATGATATGGTATTAGATGAATATCCGGATATTGTTCTGACGGATATAAAAATGCCCGGTCTTTCTGGATTGGAACTTATACAGAAAGTATCTGAGCTTAATCAGAATATTCAGTTTATTATTCTTTCGGGCTACGGAGAGTTTGAGTATGCAAAGGAGGCAATGCAATACGGAGTACGGCATTATCTATTAAAACCTTGTAACGAATACCAAATTATAGATATAATGAAACAAGTAACCGCAGACTGTCAAAGACGCCGCGCATTTTTAGAAATCCAGGAAAAAAATCTGCTGTTCGCCAACACTCTGTATCAGACTATCCTGCGCAGTATTATCACAGAGAGTCTTTCCAATGAGCTTCCGCCGGAGACACTTCTCTCGCAGTATGAACATTTTTTAGATTTTCAGCACACTGATTATATCCTGCATTATCTGTACTACCTTCCTGAAAATTGTCTGACGGCCGCCCTGGAGGAAATCCATGCGAATTGGGAGTCTGCTCTTTCCTCTCCCGAAACTCGCAGTTTCATCCTCTATGTAAAAAATACTCTTGTTCTTTTTTATCCGAATACCGATGGAAATGTCGATAACTTTTCATTGTTTTTGTCGCAAATGCACTTTCCCGCATGCCGTACGGATTTTCAGACTGAATACAAACTGTACCCGAATCTTTCTGCCCTGTTACAGACACTGCTTACAAAATTGCGCCGTTTTGAAGTCGTATATCTGATGGACGGTCTTCATAAAATCAAAACCGTAAATCATAATGCTCTGCTTCATTTTGCCTATAACACTGCCAAAGCACTCTCTGAAGACAATGATGATGGTAGTATGCAGATATTACAAACCTTTCAGGAGCAGCTCTCCGAGATGAGTGATACAGATTTAATGAAAACAATAATAAACAGTCTGATATTAAAATATGCGGATAACAGTTCTTATTACAAGAAATATAATCCAGACATTTCAGAATTTTTAGTACATCTGGGCGGACTGGAAACAGCGGATTCCATACGCTCCTATTTCATGGAACACAGCCCTTATTTGTTCCAGACAAACCAAAACGCCGGCGTATACAAAGACTTTATTGAAAAGACTCTTGCCTATGTCAATGAACACCTTGCCGATTCTTCTCTTTCACTAAAATGGATCGCTGAAAATTACTTGTTTATGAATGTAGATTATGTCAGTAAACAGTTTGTCAGACAGACCGGAATCAAATTCTCAGCCTATCTGACAAATACAAGGATGGAATTAGCAAAAAAACTTTTGTTAAAGCAGGGCAGCGACAAAATTTGTAACATTGCCGAAGAAATCGGCTATGGTAATAATCCGCAATATTTTAGTCAGTTATTTAAAAAATATACCGGTATGTCTCCAACTGTATGGGTAAAGAATACTCTCGAAAGCTAAATTCCCCCTACGAAGACCATTCCTGCGGAAGCTCTTCCCTGTATTTTTATTCAGTTATATACGCAGGTAAGGGGTTTTGTCTGTGTACTATACTGTTCCCGAAACACTACTCTTTATCAGACGGAATGTCTCCATCTCCACATCTGTGGGATATGAATGCAGTATGACAAGAGATAAGGGGAATTTTATCCGTCTTTCTTCTCATTCTTTTCCGTATTTCCTTCCGGAAGCTGTGCAAGAATAATTGCCGCAAATACCAATACGCAGCCAGACATCTCTCTGGCAGAAAGTCTTTCTCCTAAAATAGCCCATCCGGTCAGTGCGGCAAATACTGACTCCAGACTTAAAAGAAGCGACGCAACTGCCGGATCTGTATCCTTCTGTGCTATAATCTGTAATGTATAAGCGACTCCACAGGACAATACCCCCGCATATATGAGTGGCAGCCAAGCAGCGAAGATTTCTTCCAAAGAAGGTTTCTCTATGATCAGCATAGGTACTGCACACATAACACCACTTATCAAGAATTGGACGCAGGACAGCTTCACACTGTCAGTACGAGGCGAAAAATAATCGATTACCAGGATATGTAACGAAAAAACCACCGAACAAATACACACGAGTAAATCTCCTTTTCCAATGGCAAATCCTTTCGTAATACATAAAAAATACATTCCCACTACTGCAAGGAACTCGCCACGCCCAGAATAACACCACAACAACAGCCCCCAAGAAGCAGGCTCTGTCTGTCCTTTCTCCGAGTCTTTTTATTTTCTTCTATCTCTTTTCCCTTTTCTATTCTTCCAACCGTTTTTTTCTGTCTGTCCAGAAATTTTATCACAGGAAACAGCACCGCAGCTCCCATTAGACAACGAACAGAATTGAATGTAAACGGTCCAATATAATCCATTCCGGCACTCTGCGCCACAAAAGAGCTTCCCCAAATAAATGCTGTCATCATCAGCAAAATATTATTTCTCACTTTTCCCTTCATCGGCCGCACTATCTCCTTATATGCTGGTTCTAACTTGGTTTATTATAAACTACTTCTAAAGAGATTGCCATATAGTATTGATTTCTATATAGATTCT
The DNA here is from genome assembly GCF_055387595.1 of Mediterraneibacter flintii. Lineage (NCBI taxonomy): Bacteria > Bacillati > Bacillota > Clostridia > Lachnospirales > Lachnospiraceae > Mediterraneibacter > Mediterraneibacter flintii. Next base: position 397,445 of record NZ_AP031405.1, on the reverse strand, counting down.
AGTGTCGGACAACTCCTCTTTCTGGTATAATTGTGAATAAGTATTTTAAACCGTATAGGCATGTATATAAGGGAATTGCCTCCTACAGTTCAAGAAGGCAATACTCTCCCTGTCTGTCCGGCATCTTATCCGTGAAAATAAAATATATTAGAAGGAGGAATTATTATGAAATACAGAGCACTCGGAAAAACAGGACTAAAGGTCAGTGAAATCGGCCTGGGAGGAGAATGGCTGGAACGGCACAGTGCAGAAGAGGTACATGAAATCATTTTTTTCTGTGAAAAGCAGGGAATCAACATACTGGATTGCTTTATGTCTGAACCAAATGTTCGTTCCAATATTGGCGCCGCTATAGAAGGGCATCGTGAAAAATGGATCATTCAGGGGCACATCGGTTCTATCTGGGAAAACGGACAGTATACACGCACACGTGATATGAAAAAGGTCATTCCGGCATTTGAAGATCTGCTTCTGCGGCTTCGTACCGATTATATTGACTTGGGAATGATACACTATATCGACGAACCAGCAGAATTTCACAGGGTGATGAGGGGAGATTTCTTCTCCTATATAGAACAGTTAAAAGCCAGAAAAACCATCCGTCATATTGGCCTTAGTACCCACAATCCTGAGGTTGCCTCCCTTGCTGTACAGAGTAAAAAAATCGAGGTCATCCTATTTAGTATTAATCCCGCCTTCGATATGCTGCCACCCACAGAAAATCTGGAGGACTATTATTCTTTGCATACCTATCAGAACCATCAGGAGTTGCGCGGCATCGCACCGGAACGTGTCGAGCTGTATAAGAACTGTGAAAAAGCAGGGGTAGGCATTACCGTTATGAAAGGTTATGGCGGCGGCAGGCTGTTTTCGGAGCAGACCTCTCCTTTTGGTGTCTCTTTAACTCCAGTACAATGTCTGCACTATGCTTTGACCCGCCCTGCCGTCTCAAGTGTAATGGTAGGATTCGATTCTGTCCGTCAGGTAAAAGAAGCTGTTGCCTACGAAACCGCTTCGGAGGAAGCCAAAGACTATGCAACAGTTTTGTCACAGGCACCTGCACATGCCTATTATGGCCAATGTACCTATTGTGGTCATTGCGCTCCCTGTCCAGCAGGCATTGATATCGCTATGGTAAATAAGCTATATGATCTTGCTGTTATGCAATCACAGGTCCCTGACTCAGTAAAGGAACACTATCACGCGTTGTCTGCGTCCGGCAAAGACTGCATTGTCTGTAAGAGCTGTGAAAAGCGTTGCCCATTCGGTGTTTCCATTGCCGAAAGGATGAAGGAAGCAAACCGGTTATTTGGATAAAACAGATAGAAAAAAGTAGCTGGTCGAAAGATCAACTACTTTTTTTATATCGTACTCAATTTTCTTATCCCATTAAATCTTCTCTAATTGTTCGCTTATATCACGTCCACTATACATAACACCGACAATGCACACAATCTTTTCTTCCAAGTCCGGAATATATAATATAACATAGTTATCTACAGGAAGGACTCGCATGCCTCGACTGCGCCACGGTTCATTTTCATAACGACGGTGTCGTTCTGGCAGCTCATCAAGTGAACGCATAGCGTTCCATAAGCGATTAACTTGCTTTTCAGCAGTTTCAGGCGCGCATAAATCTATCGCAATATAAAGAAAGATATTCCTTAAATCTCTGTCTGCCTTTTCGGATAATTCAACTTCAAATTTCATATCTTAAAATCCCTGCTCATTTCTGCAATCGCCTGTTCTAACGGCTTTGTACGCCCTGCTTGTAAATCCGCATATCCTTTTTCAAGCTCTGCATGAAATTCTTCTTCTGTAAGACTATCTATGCAAACCGGCCTTTCATACGGAAGTTTTACTTCAAAAGGCAATCCTTTTTTTAAAACAATCTGCTTAAAAAACATATCTATCGCATTCGATGTCGGAATACCAAGTGCGGATAAAATGCTTTCTGCCTGTTCTTTTAATACGGGGTCAATTCTTGCATATACACTTGCTGATTTTGCCATACCAACAACTCCTTTCATAGAAACAGTGTTCCCTTTTCTATGTTTAATATACTACATTGTATTGATATAAGCAATACATCATTCTATACTCAATAAACAAAGTCTACGCTTCCACTCGTGTTAATCCTACTATTATTCGTCTCCTTTTTCTGTTTCCTTCGGTTTTTCTGCCGTACCCATTGCAATTTCCAACAGCTCCGCTGCCACCTGATGATTTTTTATACGCATCAGATTGTCCCAGACGTCCACCTTGCCAAGTAGATTCATTCCTCCATGCCATACCAATTCACCATCAATCACAGCAAAATGTTCTCCTACTTCCTCTTTTGTCACTACATTAACTCCTGCCTGCTGCATCTCTCGAATCAATTCGCAGCATGCATCGACATTACCATATATAACTTCCTCTGGTTCTGTCGTAATGACGGTTACATTCACACCTTTTTCTTGTCCTTTCCTCACCAGTAATAACAGTCTCTCAACCTTATCTTGTCGGATATCCGGACTGGAAATCACGATTGCCTTTTCTGCTTCCACAATGTCCTGTTCAAATTTTTCGGTATAATTACCGGAATCATATATCGCATTAATCATTTGTTTAGATTTCGTATTCTCCATCCATATAGAAAATCCGGTCTTCTTATATGTTCTCAACCTTTTTCCATACATTTTATTAAAATATCTCATATGTACGTCAATGTAATCATATACATAAACCGCCTCTTTCCCTTCATAGTCACGATTTAATCTTCCCACATACTGTTCCAGGCGCCCCTCAAAAGATACAGGTGCGGCAAGCATCAATACGTCAAGTCTCGGGAAATCAAAGCCCTCTCCTATCTTTTGGCCCGTCGCAATCAAAATAAGGCTTTCCTCTCTGGGAATCTGTTTTAACTTCACCCGTATATTTGCATTTTCCTTATCTGAATTTCCACCATATAAAAGAAATACATAGTCGGCTTCCCTTTTCAGCATATCATACAATAGCTCCGCATGCTCTTTAAATCTGGTTAGTATAACCGGAGTCTTCTTCTGCGCAATACTCTTTTTTACATCGCTTACAATCATTTCATTGCGGACCTTACTGGTACTAATCAAACTATACGCTTTATTAATGTCCGCCTTACTGTCAGCCGTATCAACCACTCTCGTATATCTGGGAACAAAATAATGTCCTATCCCCTGTTCCTGTGCTCTTTCTAAAGCTGTAAATCTATGTCTTAACGGTCCAAGCAGCATATAAATAATCTTGTCCAGGCTGTCTCCACGTTTTGGTGTAGCCGAGACTCCATACACATATTTTGTATTGATTTTCTGCAATAACTCCATAGATGTATGTGATGCCGCATGATGACATTCGTCCATGATTACCATTCCATAGGAATGAAGCAGCTTATGAAACTTCCCTTTACTATACATCGAACCCGCCATTGCAACATCTATAATGCCTGTTAATGTATTTTTATTTCCATGCAGAACACCTATCACACTATTTCTTTTTTTCTTTCTTCCCGTCTTGGTTTCATACTCTGGCGGTTCTTCCCTGATATCCAGAAATTTATTCAGCTCATCCACCCATTGGTTAAGCAAATCTTTACTTTGCAGCAAAATAAGTGTATTCACTTTTCGTTCTGCAATCAGATAGCTGCACACAACCGTTTTACCAAATGCAGTCGCTGCACTTAACACGCCGTCTGAATAGGATAACAATTTTTCCGCCGCAAGCTCCTGCTGCGTCCGCAAATCTCCTTTGAAACAAACTCTGATTGGCCGTCCCGTTTCTCTTTTATCAGATATATCAATAGCTATTCCGGTTTTGTTACATTCCTCTGCAATTCGTTCTCTCAATCCTCTTGGCACTTGAATATAACCGTCTATATCCTTCCCCAGATAAACAGAGCTGAAATTGTAATAATTTGAATATCCCATTCTCTTATTTTTATAGAATTCCGGATTATCAAAAGCCGCCAGACTGCGAATCTGATTTTGTATTCTCGGCATAAGATTCAATGTATCGATATAGACACCATCGCTAAGTACCATATGAAGCTTACCGACAACATCCGCTTTCATAAACTCACACTTCTTTTTCCAAGGCTTTGGCCTGTTATTCATACCTGTACCGGTAAGTCCCCCTCTGGTTTCCGCCAGCTCTGCCTGCCACTTTGCCATATATTTTTCAATATCTTCTGTTCTCAGCTTTTCTGTCTTATTAAGTAAAATCCCCCATTGATCGGGGTATACATTCCAGTTTTCATCTACAAATGCACTATTTCCTCTTTTAAGGGCCTGTCCCTGCAGAGGTAGCGCAATCAGATTTCCAATGCTGCTTGCCACATCCTGTGAAGGATACATTCTATCATAATAGTGAAAAGATTTTAAGTTAATAGAGGCGGACCCCTTATCCAATAACAGAAATCCAAAATTTCTGGCCTGGGAAGCAGCGATCGCTTTCTTAAAGAAAATCCATACATGGGCGCCCTTCCCAGAGCGTGAACGTTCGACCAACGGCTTAATGCCATTTATCTCGCACATTTTTCTGAGGGCATCCACTTCTTTATGCCACTCATTATCGGTATTCGCAAAATCCGTTGATTCTGCACCCTTTTCATGATTGTCAAAATCAAACACAAGGAATCTACATGTTCCGTCCGGTAAGAGTGGATATACACCGATTACATCTGAACCATCCTCTTTGTACCCAAGTAAATGTGCAATGATTTTCTTCACATCCAGCCTTGTCCATTGGTTATTCTTACATTCATCACAAAACACCTTTTCTCCCTGCTGTTTTGGACAAAGCTTGTCGTTCCATCTGTTATCACATTGAGGAAAATAACCGCCATTCCTGCCCCGTTTCGCATAGACATCTTCCCTTCCCCAAAACATAGAAAAAAAGCGTTTTGCCATCTCCTCTGTAATAAACGGGGGATAAACAATACGTCCTCCCTGATCCGGATCGTACGCTTCTGCATCATCCATCATCTCTTCGAAAGGATGTATTTCCTCATATGGAATATTTTCTCTTTTCAGTTTCTCTTTCAATATCCTGTTTTCATATTCAAGAAGTCTGACAAGCTTTCTCAAAGACTCCGTGTCATATGCCTCTATATTCAAAACTGTCACCTGCTTTCTATGCTCTATTCTATCCAGTTTCCGCCTATAGCACAAGAAAATCCATAAAAGAGAAAAGACCAGCCATAGCTGATCTTTCCATTCTGCTGTTATTCAATTCCTTCTGCAAAGGAGAGTACATCCTCCTTTACTTTCTGCAGACGTTTTAAGGCTTCACGCTCATTGTCTGCTTTGGCGTAAAAATAGAACTTAATCTTCGGCTCTGTTCCTGACGGGCGGACTGCAAACCAGTTTTCATCCTCCAGCACGAATTTTAGTACATCTGATTTGGCAATTTCTTTATACCCGTTCCTATAGTCAATTTTTTCTTCTATCTTCATTCCGCCGAACTGTACAAACTGTTCTTCTCTGCACCTTTGCATGATACGTTTGATTCTTTCTGTTCCTTTCATGCCCTCCAGCACAAAGGAGACCTGCTCTTCTTTGTAAAATCCGTATTGTTCATACAGCGCATCCAATACCTGCAAAAGTGACCTGCCTTGTTTTTTATAGTACGCCGCCATCTCACATATATACATCGCAGCGCTGATTCCGTCTTTGTCTCTGACTTCTTCACTGATTGCATACCCAATGCTTTCTTCATAACCAAAGACATATTCTCTTCCCTCTTCTTTAAGCTGCGGTATTTTTCCGCAGATATTTTTAAAGCCGGTCAGAGTTTCATAGGTTTTGACGCCGTATGCCTGACAGATTTTTGCTCCCATATCTCCTGTGACAATGGATTTTATCATTCCACCTTTTGCAGGCAGGCTCTTTTTCTCTTTCCTTCCCTCCAGAATGTACGCAATAAGAAGTACGCCCGTCTGATTTCCATTTAAAGCGACATAGCTTCCGTTCTCACCTCTTACCTCTACGGCCATTCTGTCGCTGTCCGGATCTGTAGCAATCAGTACTTCCGCGTTTGTTTCTGTTCCTAACTTCTCTGCCAGGGCAAACGCTTTTCTGTCTTCAGGATTGGGGTATCCAACTGTTGTAAAATCCGGATCCGGATCTTTTTGTTCTTCCACAATGGAAACATTACAAAATCCCCTTTCCCTTAAAATTTTTTGTACCGGTCTGCTTCCTGCCCCATTTAAAGGTGTATATACAATGGCAATATCTGTCGCCAGTTCTTCCTTCTCATGTATAGCCAGAGATTTCACGAGCTGCAAATATTTTTCATCCATTTCTTCTGAAAGTATGACGATATTCCCATTGCTTACTGCCTTTTTATACTCCATGCGGTGTACACCTTCAAACATATCTGTCTTTTGGATCTTTTCCAGCATTTTGTCCGCAATGTCTGACATCACCTGTGCCCCTGTCTCCCAGTACACCTTATAGCCGTTGTACTGTTTTGGGTTATGACTGGCTGTGATGTTGACTCCGCCTGCTGCTTTTAGCTGACGGATCGCAAAAGATAGCTCCGGCGTTGGCCGAAGAGATGCAAAAAGAAAGACCTTTATCCCATTTGCCGCAAAAATCTCTGCTGCCAGCCTGGCAAACTCTTCCGAGCAGTGGCGGCAGTCATAGGCGATCACTACCCCTCTGTCTTTATACTGTGCTCCTCTGTCTGCAATATATTCTGCAATTCCCTGTGTAACCCTGCCTACTGTAATCACATTCATGCGGTTTGTTCCGGCCCCCAGCTTTCCTCTAAGCCCTGCCGTTCCAAACTCTAATTCTTTTCCAAAACATTCTTCTATCTGTTCCGGATGCCCCTCCATCTCACTTAATTCTTTCTGTATTTGTTCCTGGCACCTTGTCTTTTCCTTCCACTGTAAATATCTTTTCTCTGCTTCCATATTGTAAACCCCTTTCTCCTGGTGGTACCCGCATCGGTTCATCTCCTTGCAGGTATAACCTCCTGTATCATTATATCTACCAGATATTCAAAATCCTTTTTTACTTTTTCCGCTGTTTCCATTACCTCTTCATGGCACAACGGCTGATCCAATATTCCTGCCGCCATATTGGTAATGCAGGACACGCCGATTACTTTAATCCCGCAGTGCCGCGCCGCTATCGCTTCCGGCACAGTAGACATACCTACCGCGTCACCGCCTAATATCTGAAGCATTCTTACTTCTGCCGGTGTCTCATATGCAGGTCCTGTATTCATTACATATACTCCGTTTTTCAGTTTTATTCCTTTTTCTTTTGCAATACACTGTATTCTTTCTATGTATTGTTTCGAATACACTTCTGTCATATCAGGAAACCGCGGCCCTATTTCCTCATCATTTTCACCGCGTAGTGGTGTAGAGCCGGAAAAATTAATATGGTCTGTTATAAGCATCAAATCTCCCGGTGTAAATGTAGGGTTCAATCCTCCTGCTGCATTGGTAAGAATAATGGTTTTTACTCCTGCTTCTTTCATGATCCGGACAGGCAATGCCAGCATATGCTGTTCTATTCCTTCATAATAATGAAATCTTCCCTGCATTGCAATGATTTTTTTCCCGAATAATGTGCCCAAAATAAACCTGTTTTTATGTCCCTGCACCTTTGATACTGGAAAACCTGGAATATCTCTGTACTCAATAAATTGCGGTTTTTCCAGCTTTTCTCCATATCCGCCTAAACCACTTCCCAAAACAAGTCCTATCTCAGGCTGATATGCAATGATCTGCCCGATATACTCTTTCATCTCTGCTATGTTATACATATTTTCTCCTCTTTTCTTCTTTATTTTCCCAGCAGCACGCAGACATGTACCTGCTTTCTTACCGTCCTCCGGTCAATACAAATTTTCCTTTTCCGCCAGAGTAAGCAGCGTCTGAAATTGCTCTTCATTTATTGTGATTTTTCCTTTGTCAATAGAAACCTGCTGCTCTTTATATAGCTGCTGTACCGAACGGTTCAGGGTTTTAATACTGATTCCTATTTCACTGGCAATGACCGGCCTTGTCTTTCTTATTTTTACGGTTTTCTTTTCCCCCGCCTCTGTCTCATAGTATCGAATTAAATACAATACAACTTTGAATATCCCTTTTTTAAAAAGATTTTGTCCACGTTCATAACTACTGCTGTACATTTTCCTTGCCATGTGCATAGATACATAATATAGAAACTCTTTATTTGCCTGCAATTCTTCCGCAAATGCCGCAACCGGAATTTTTAAAACCTGTATGTCTTCTGCCGCAATCAAGGTAGAAACATTCCGATAGATCCCCGACAACACTTCCACATCCGAAATATACTCTCCCTTCTCCAAATAAGAAAACTGATACACATTTCCATTGAGAAACGCAGCTTGTACATAAACCTTGCCGCTTACTATATAATAAGCATACTCTGTCTTTTCTCCCTTTTGAATCAGTATATTCCCCTTTTTCATAGACATAAGAACAGCGCTTTTTCGCAGACGCTCTGGAATTTCCTGAAATATAGACATCTTTAGCATAACATTTCTCCCATTTTAAAAAAAGGTCATCTGACCCTTTTTCTTTTTAAAAAGTATATAATTTCTTCTCGGGAAATGCAAGCATAAAGGATACCCCAGGCCCTAAGTGCCATAAGGGGTATCCTTTTATTTTTACTTCTGTTTTATCTGCCCAATCATCTGCTTAGCATACGTGCTCAGCCCCGCCAGCAGGATTCCTTGCGTAATGGACGTAAACAGCGCCATCGCAACATCCTTCGGACATGAGCATGGCGATGTGGCGAACACATACAGTGCACAGATAACAATCCCAATTCCTCCAGTTAGAAAAAGAACATATTTTTCCTTTATCAGAGCACTTTTTTTCAGCCCTGTATCCAAAAAATATAAAACAAGTGCGACAACAAGCAGTTCCGGTTTCACATAATCTGTTACTTGCATTTAAAACCCTCCTTTTATCTGCTGCCTAATTTATCATATGCACAACAGACAGAGAAAGTTCCTTTAGCGTCGGTGTACAAAGGGGTAACACATATTGCCCCTTGTATACCGACTCTATCGTTTTTTCATAAACAGATATGCCCCTACTGCAATCATAACGATTCCCAGAATCCCAATGATACCTGTAAAAATCACTAGTCCGTTCACTGCTGCAGTACCCTCGTCTTTTAACGGCAGCACTGCCCCTGAAAGTCCGGTAGCGCCAAAGTACATCCCTGCTATAATAAGTACAATTCCCATCCATCGCCTTGTGCTAAGTGTACCTTCTTCCTTTTTTTCTTCCTGCTCTTCTCGTTTCATTTCTGTTTTATCTTTCTGTCTTTTTTCGTTCATATATTCGCACTTTCTGTCATCAATAGTGTACATCTGTAATTCCATACTCTTTCGCGAGAGCATTCTTCATTTTCTCAGCATCTGCGGTCTTTCCAGTCCACATCCGAATACTTTCCACTGCCTGGTTGATAAGCATACCCAGTCCGTCTATCGTCACTGCATTCCTTTTCTCGGCTTCCTTTAATAGCTGTGTATGGGGATGATTCGGAATAACGTCGCAGACAATCATATGTTCCTTAATCGTATCAAATACAATATCCGGTTTTGCATCTACATCTGGATACAGACCAATGCTTGTTGTATTTACCAATATGTCTGTATCTTCGTCTATCGGCATCGTATGCTTCCATTCCCGATACTCTGCCTTTAACTTTGTATGTGCCTCAAGCAGCGCTTTTAATTCCTCTCCTCTTGTTCTGGAACGGTTGAGAATTACCAGTTCTCTTGCGCCCGCGTTTGCCAGTTCTACTGCGATTGCCCTTGCCGCGCCTCCTGCTCCCAGCATAAAGACTTTCTTGTCTTTGATGGATATACCGGCATTTATCAAAGATTTTATAAAACCCTTTCCATCTGTGTTCTCTCCGTACAGCTTGCCCTCCTTCACATAAACCGTATTGACTGCGCCCATTATTTTCGCATCCTCTGCCACATAATCCAGATATTTTAATACCTCTACTTTATGAGGAATTGTCAGATGGATGCCCTTCATATTCCATGCCGGAAGCGCCCGAATTGCCTCTTTTAAGTCCTCTGGTTTTACCTCTACTGTCAGGTAACGGTATGGCACCTGCAAATCTTCAAATGCTGTCTGTGCCACAACCACTGTCGGATTTTCATCTACCGGATATCCAAATACTCCAACCAATTCTTCTCTATATGATTTTCCCATCTAAACTTCCTCCTCAACCGTTTCCAAGTTCTCAATTCCCAACATCCTGGCCACTCCCTCGACTGCCATCTGATGATCTTGTGTATGCGTCAACCCAGATACCGCTACAACGCCAATCACACCAACACCCTTTACGTAAATCGGGAATCCGCCTCCCATATTTCCATATACAGAAGGGTCTAAATGTCCGTCTGCATAAATATCATCCTCCCCCACATAAGGCATATAATGCACTCTCAGAGAACTGCGGTGCAGCATATTTACCGTATTTACCTTCCGCCTCAGCCATAGGTCGTTAAATGCATTTGTCCCCTGGAACCCATACCGGAATACCCGATAATGGTTGATCCAGATCTCCACTGCAATAGACACCTCTTTTTCCCTCGCATATTCTACGATTATGTTTCCTAGTTCCCAGGCAGATTCGTTGTCAAAATGGGAAAATGTAAGCAATGCTTCCTGTTTTTTTACAATCTCATAATTTCTGGTTTCTATAGACATATCCTTCTCCTCTTTCTATTTTTTCTCCTGTATCCATATATCCGGACGCCGAATTCTCTTTCCGTCTATTGTCACCTCTCGGTATACCCAGTTCCCCGTATCGGAAATAATCTCCTGCTGTTCCCCGTTAATGAGATAGGTATCCTCCAGCTTCACCCCGGCAATCGTCGGGTTCCATGAATATCCCTGATGATCATAAATACGTTCTTGCGTTCTTTCGTTGGTACAATAGTCACGTGTCAAATATCCCAGCGCGCCGCCCTGATGATGCAGGTGGAAATCCGCCTCATAGCCTTGTTCCTTATATGCTTCGTATGCCTTATTCAATACATCCTGCGACCATACGCCGGCTTTTGTATTCAAAATGTAGGTAGCGTCAATTTTTAGCAGCGCCTCATATTTTCTCTGGATTTCATCAGGTACAGGCCCAAAACTCACGATTCTGCTAATAGACACAGTCAATCCATACTTCTGCCCACAGATTGCAATCATTGCATATTTCTCAATCTTTTTCTCGGTGGGAAGTGGATGACGGTATTTATACATTCTCTCATCAGAGGCAACCAGGCAGACAGGTATCTGGTATCCCCTTGCCGTCAATCTTCCCATCACCCTTCCTGCAGCTTCCAGCTCTGTTTCGCCCGGCTTTATCTCTCTTACACAGTCTTCCAATATCTGTGCACATTCCGGTCCGATTTCGCGCATGCGGGTTTCTTCTTCCTCTGTCAGCACATAGCGAAGCTTCTGAATCTTTCCTCCCACATTTTCTGAACCATAAATGCCCGAATCACTGCCCAGCTTTTTTCCGTCCAGATAAGGTTTTAAAATTTCCGCTTCGTCCTCATGCCACAGATATCCAATCAGTTCAAAGCTTCCGTCTGTCAGTTCTTCATCCATGACGCGGTATTTTTCACTGGAATTACAGATAACATAAGCCTTTTCCTTCTCTATGAGTATTTTTACCGCTGCGTCCTGCGTTCCCCTGTCCACATATCCTCGCTTCCCTCCGGTAATCCAGAAGAAGTTCGGCGTAGTGGTTAAAAGGATTGCATCCAGATTCTCCTCCTTCATAAATCCTCTTACTCTATTTATTTTTTCATTGACTTCTCGTATCATTTTCTTCCATCCTTTCTTATTAAAAAGAAGCCGGATATGCTCCGACCTCTCACATGTCAAGCAGTCTTTTAAACTGACTGTATTTTTCTTCCCACAATTCGCACTTTTCAGGCACAAATTCTGTGATGTCAAATGAGTCACGGATAATCTGACGTCCTTCTTTTAATGTAGCGATTTCACCAAGCCCTCGCATCTGCACAATCAGATTGCCTGCAAGTCCTGCCTCATACGGGCCGGTATAAACGAGTCTTCCACAGGCATCTGCCGTAAACTGGCTGAGTATTCGGTTTTGTCCTCCACCGCCTAAAATATAGATTTCTTCCAGACGATAGCCCAGAATCTCTTCCATCTTCTCCAGTACATACCGATACTTCATTGCAAGGCTTTCCATAACAGTACGTGCGATCTCTCCGAATGTTTCCGGCCTTCCCTGTCCTGTTTTTTCACAGTACTTTGCTACCTTCTCCAGCATATTCCCAGGCATATAAAAACACACATCGTCCGGATCTATCAGAAACTTCAGCATTGCTGCCTTCTTTGCTTCCTGCGCAGTATAGGCAAAAGAACACTCTCGCCTTGTCTGCCTTTCATAATCTCTTTCGCACTCCTGCAGCACCCACAGCCCCATTACATTTTTAATCATACGGTAACGATAATCCACGCCGCCTTCGAACGCTATATTATAGCGGAAAGCTTCTTCCGTAAGAATCGGGCGTTCCACTTCTGTTCCTACGATTGACCATGTTCCACTGCTGATATATGCGACATGTTCCTTTACTGTAGGAAGCGCTGCGACCGCAGATGCCGTATCATGCCCACATACAGATACAACATGTAAGGAAATGTTTGTGAATTCCAGATTTTTCTCTTTGTCCAAAACGCCTGCGTCTGTTCCTGACGGAATCACCTCTGGAAAAATATCTTCCCGAATCCCCAAACGCTTCATAATGCCTTTATGCCAGCTCCTAGTCTTCCAATCCAACATCTGAGTCACCGATGCGAGTGTATACTCCGTATGCATCTCTCCCGTGAGAAAATATGCAAGCAAATCTGGAATCAACAGTGCATGCCTGCATCTGTCCAGAAGGTATCCTTCTCCTTCTTCTACCATAGCCGCCATTTGTATCACTGTGTTAAACAACGCACTCTGACTTCCTGTTTCCATATACAGTTCCTTTTTAGAAACTTTGGAGTAAATTTCTTTTTCCTTGCGTTTTGTCCTTTCATCTCTGTAACAGTATACCTGATTGACAAGCCTTCCCTCTTTGTCCAGAAGCCCGAAATCATTACAAAAAGAATCTACTCCCAGACTTATCTCTTTTTCTCCTGACTCATAAACTGCTTTTTCTATTCCATTTTTTAAATTCCAATATATGTTGAGGATATCCCAGTACAGGCCACCCGCCGCCAAAATCTGCCGGTTTGGAAAACGATGGACTATCTTTGTCCTTAAAATCTGTCCATCTAATTCCCCCAGCATCATTTTCCCGCTGCTGGCGCCCAAGTCGAATCCTAAGTATTTCATGCCTCTCCTATCCCGACATGTCTACTTATCCTGCTACCAATACTTTTACATTCTGCATATCCAGATTATTCTGTTCTTCCTCTGTAAGCGCACGATCACAAATCAGATAATCTGCCTGAGATATGTCTGACAGCTGTACTCCGCCTTTTCTTCCAATCTTTGTATGATCTGCCGTTATGTAGACTTCTCCGGCAAGCTCAATAAAATTTCGCTTAACCTCTATCTCATACATACTGCTGTCAAACAGCGCTCCTTCTGTATCCACACCGTAGCAGGATAAGAATGCCTTGCTTGGGCGGAATTTATTTGACATTTCATTGGCAATGTCTCCCACACAGGAATAATTCTTATATCTGAAAATCCCACCCAGGGAAATAAAAACAAAATTCTCATTCGCATATCGCGTGCTCTCCAGAAGAAGTCGCACAGAATTTGTTATGATAGTTACAGAATACTCTGGATTGATGTTTTTCAAAATAGAGATATTCGTAGAACTATTGTCGATAAATATCGTGTCTCCGTCCTTAATTACAGATGCCGCCTTTTTGCAAATCCTTTCTTTTTCCTCCAGGCACTGAATCTCACGCATTAGATATGGATACTCATAAGACTGCTGTGTGCTTCCAGTGCTCACAGCGCCTCCATGCGTCCTTTTAAGAAGTCCTTCTTGCTCCATTTCTCTTAGATCTCTGCGTATTGTCTCTTTACTGACCTTTAATTCTCCTGCAAGTGTCTCCACTTCTACTCTTCCATCCTTTTCCAAAGTCTTAAGTATCTTTGTTTTTCGTTCAATACTATAGTTTTTCGTTCTCATCCGCATTTCTCCCATAGCTTAAAATTGATACTTAACATTATACAGCATAAAAAGGATTTGCGGCATAAATTATCTTATTTCACCACTAAATTTAATACTGTCGACCATAACCGCGATAAAGATGATAATTCCTCTGAATATCGTATAGGAGTATGCAGATGCTCCCATCATCGTCAGTCCGTTTATGATCGCCTGAATCATAACAATACCGATAATCGCTCCCGGAAGAACCTTTCCTTTACCTCCGAACAGACTGGCACCTCCGATAACCGAAGAGGAAATAACAACAAACTCATCACCCTGCGCAAAGTTTGGATTGATTACACTCAAGTTACATGCACTCAACATTCCTGCAATTCCTGCAAGAGCTCCACAGATCGCATAGGCTAAAAATACAGTTCGCGGACCATTGATTCCCATTTTATTCGCGCCCACCAGGTTATTTCCACAAGCAAATAGTTGACGTCCAAACTGGGTAGATGTAAGGACAAAATGTGCAATCAAGACAATGCCAAGGAAAATAAATACGAATACAGAAATTCCAAAAACTTTGGCATTGGCAAGAGTCATAACGGAACTGTTCAGAAATACCATCTGTTGATTCGTAAAAAACAAGCCCAGTCCTTTTGCTACTGAATACGTCGCCAGTGTTACGATAAATGGAACAATTTTTACCTTCGCCACAAAAAATCCATTGATACAGCCTATCAAAAGTCCACTTACCCCCGCCGCCAGGAAACATACGATCAGCGGCAGTTCCATACTATTTAACACCGTCGCTCCGATAACCGCAGAAAAATACATATTCATAGATACCGATATGTCAATTCCTGCTACAATCAAGACAAAGAACATTCCTACAACCGCAATGCCCAGAACGGAAGAAGACTTCAAAATCAAGAGGAAATTACTTACGGAGAAGAAATTCGGCCGTTGCACCGCGAAAAATATGATCAGTACAATAAAAATAAAGTACAAGCCGTATGTACAGAACAAGTCCACAAACTTCTTCCCTGCTCCTACTGTAGACGGCTGCTTTTTTGCTTTCTCCATTATTTCACACCTCCTACCGCAAACTTCATAATTTCTTCTGGAACATACTCATTTTTGGTAAGTTCACCTGTAATCCGATTGTTGCTCATAACCAAAATTCTATCGCACACTCCCATCAATTCCTCAATCTCTGATGAAACCATCAGCACACAGGAATTCTTTTTCGCCAACTCCTGTATAATGGTATAGATCTCATATTTCGCCCCGACATCCACACCTCTAGTCGGCTCATCCAGAAGAAAAATCTTCGGTTCCCGCAGAACCCATTTTGCAAATACAATTTTCTGCTGGTTTCCTCCAGACAGTGTTCCTGCCGTCTGTTTGCCGGGATCAAAGGTTTTCACATTCAGGCTCTTTACCATTTTATCTGTATTTTCTTTTTCCTTCGCCGCATCCATAAACAACAGATTCTTTTTATGTTCTCTCAAGCTTGACAATACAATGTTCTCCTTGAGTGTCTTTGGAATCAGAAGTCCTTCTTCCCGCCTGTTTTCTGTGATAAATGCCATACCGTTTTTAATACAATTTTGCGGATTCACCGGTGTTATCTGTTTCCCTTTATAGAACAGCTCTCCTGCGTCCATCTCATCTAACCCAAACAAACATCTCAAAAGCTCTGTCCGTCCGGCACCCATCAGGCCGAACATTCCTACAATCTCACCTTCTCTGATATGTAGGTTCAAATTTTCAAATCTGCCGTTCTGACAGATATTTTTTGCCTCAAAGGCAATGTCCTTTATCTCTTTTTCGCAGACCGGATAAATATTCGTAAGTTCACGCCCAACCATCTCTTTAATGATTGTATTGGAGTCTGCTTCTTTTGTTTTCCTCTGGGAGATGATTTCACCATCACGTAAGACCGCGATTTCATCCGTATATGCAAACACGTCCTCCAGAATGTGAGAAATAAAAATAATAGATTTCCCTTGCTCCTGCATTCTGTGCATGATCTCAAACAGCTTTTCTTTTTCTTTATTTGACAGAGATGTTGTCGGCTCGTCAAATATAATAATTCTAGAATCCTTCATAATCGACTTTGTGATTTCTACCATTTGCCGCTGTCCCATAGAAAGATTGCCGATAATATCATCCGGTGAAATTCCAGTACCGCCAAGTTCCTCCATTTTTTCACGGACAATTTTCTTCATCTCTTTTTTATTGATGCTACCAATTTTACTTCTCTTCATCTCTGTGATAAAGAGATTTTCCATAACCGTCAGGTTTGTAAACAGATTCAGCTCCTGCTGCACAAATGCGATACCTGCATCACTGGACACCTTCGGATTGCTGGGTTCGAATTTTTTCCCATCCAACAGTATATCTCCGCCGTCCCTCTGATAAATTCCTCCGAGCACATTCATCAGTGTAGACTTTCCTGCGCCGTTTTCTCCTACAAGCCCCAATATCTCGCCTTTCTTTAAAGAAAAGGTAATATCCTTTAATACCTTGACGGTCGCAAATGATTTTGTAATGCCTTTTAATTCCAAAATATTTTCACTCATCTTATTCACTTCCAATCTGTAGTCTTAATCCTATAACGGACACACTTTACTGCGCCATGCTCTTCTTTGTCTTAACCAAATCAAGACTTGCAGCAATAAGAATAATCAGACCTTTAATCAAAGTAATCATATAATACGGCACGCTTAAAATATTCAGAACACTTCCTATCATTGTAATCAGGAATGCTCCCATAACCGTATTGATAACTTTACCTCTTCCTCCAAGCGGGCTTGTCCCACCTACAATAATGCTGCCCATAATATCATTAAACATTGTACTTCCATAGTTTACGGAACCACTCTGCATATATGCCAGTTCAATAACGCCTGCAATTCCTGCACAAAGACCGCTGATCACATAAATTTTAAATATAGTCTTTTTTGTAGAGATACCGGAAATCAGCGAAGCTTTCGGGTTCGTTCCCACCGCATATAGCTGCCGCCCAAGCAGTGTCTTTGTCAGCAGGATATGTATGCAGACAGCTACCAGTACCGCTATAATTAAAATATACGGAATCACAAAAATACTGCCATTTCCAAAACTTCCGAACGCCGCCGGCATTCCTGTTACACTGGATCCACCTGTATATACGACAGCAAGTCCATTTACCAGCATCTGTGTCGCCATTGTTACAATGAACGACGGCATTTTAAAAGTGACAACGGAAAATCCGTTAATAATTCCAAATCCTGCTCCCAGCAGAAGCATAACTACAATTCCCAGAAAGATTGCCAGCCCGCTTCCTCCCAGAGCTCCCCCTGTACTGATGATAGAACCACCTACAACCGTAGTCAGCGCAAGTAGTGCTGCACTGGTAAAATCTACACCACCATTCAATACGGTAAGATGTACACCACATGCCAAAACCATCAGAACGCAAGTCTGGCTTAACAGACTTTTAATAGCGGAAAACTGCGCAAAGCCGGGTACGAAAATCAGAGAAATTATAAAAAAGACTCCTACAAACCAGAATATCGCATCAATAGATTTTAAACTCTTCTTTATACTCACGTTGAAACCCACCTTAATCTTTTTATAGAGTGTGCCCCAAAAGGAATCCTTTTGAGGCACTTCCACTTTTGCCGTTTAGTTTTATTTAAATCAATATCCTTCGAAGTCTGCGTACTCTGTATCACAGTTCTCTGTACTTACTTCAAAGCCTGGGTCTGTATAGTCAGAAGCCTCTTTTCCGTCGATAGCGTCCAGTGCCGCCTGTACACAAAGTTTGCCTTGCTCTGTAGCATCCTGTACAGAAACAACATCTACATATCCTTCACGGATAGCTGTAACCGCATCTGCTGCACCATCAAATGTAACCAGAGTAACATGTCCGTCTTCTCCGACCTTCTCATATTTGCCAAGCTGCTGCAAGCCGGACTGAATAGATGGAAGAAGCGCGTCGGACGGGTTAAAGATAAAGTTAATATCATCATCCGATGCAAATGCATTTTGTACGCCAGTAAGAGCCAGGTCACCTTTCCACTCTGTCGGAACTGTCGCTACCAATTCAAACATGTCCGGATACTCCGCGATCGCCTCTTCAAAACCTTCCTGTCTTGCAATCGCATTTACGTCTGTCAGGCTTCCTACGAGTTCGAGGCATTTATATTTTGTTCCCTCAGGAGCATTTTCTGCCACATACTGAATCTCACGTTTTACCATTTCTTTATTGTCAGAAGAAATCGTTGCAAATACCTCTGCACCTTCTCCTGCCGCACGGTTTGCCATAATAACCGGAATTCCGGCATCGTTACACTTCTGAATTGCAGATACAACCGCATCTCCGTCAGCCGGAGCGATAATGATCGCATCAACTCCCTGCGAAATAAAATCCTCAATCTGCTGATTCTGTTTCTGCACGTCATTTTCTGCGATAGATTCCGTGTACTTCACACCTGCTTCATCACACGCTGCGTGCATAGATTCCTGGTACTCTGCCCACATCTGTGATTCAATCGCACACATGGAAATACCGATTGTCTTTCCAGAATCGCCGCTGCCGCCTTCATCGGAAGCGTCATCTCCTCCGGAAGAACCACCGCTGCATCCTACCATCCCAAGCATCATTGCACTGACTGCCAGGATACTCAAAGTTCTGCGTACCGCTTTGTTTTTCATAATACTTCTCTCCTTTTCTTATAATTTTTTATTCATTAAATGTCTCACCGACATATAATGCTCTTTTCTCTCCTATCATTTAGAACAATTTTTCAATCTGTACTTTTTCCATCAGCTCGTATGCTCTTTTCCGGTCAAATCCAACCGTACTGTTGGATTCTGCCGTCGCAGAAGAGACGCCTGCTGCATATTTCAAAATTTCAGTAAATTCCAGTCCCTTTTCAAATCCATATGCCATTCCGCTTAAAAATGCATCTCCACAGCCGATAGTATTCATCACATTTACTTTCAGCGGATGTATTCTATAGATTTCATTCTCATACCATATGTAGGAACCGTTTCCTCCGCAGGACACCGCAATACACGCAATTCCTGTCTCAGAAATTTTCCGAATGCCTTCGAGGATTTTCTCTTCCCCTTTTATCTCCTCCCCCAGAATCTGGGACAATTCATCCTCATTTGGCTTAATAAGAAATGGCTTCCATCTCAAAGCGCCTGTTAGGTTTTCAGAACTGGCATCTAAAAATACCTTTACTTTCTTATCTGATACCGCTTCTATCATCTTCGTATAAATAAGAGGAATTTCTGTATTAGACGCATCTCCCGACAAAATAAGAATGTCTCCATCCTTTACCTCTTCATATATTTTTCTTATCAGCTCTTCACACTGTTCCTTTGAGATAACCTTTCCTTTTTCACTGATCAGAGTACAGGTCTTATCCTCCTCAATCAGCGCATAATTCATTCTAGATTCCCCTTCATCATAGTGAAGGAATTTCATCTCTATATGTTCCTGTTCCAGCAGATTTTCAATTCTGCGTCCTGTTTCTCCAAAATCAATACCAAACGCTTTATTTACACATTCCAGGATACTTAAATTCACAGATACATGTGTGCCTTTTCCTCCCAGAACTTCTTTTACTTCTTTAATCCGGTTCGTATTATCCTTATTTAGCTGCGTAAGATAAATCACTCTGTCAATTGCAGGGTTTATTGTTACAGTGCATATCATTATGACAATCCCCTCTCAAATATTCACAATACCGGTAATTTATATTTCTTTTTTGTACCGTTTATTTTTGTTTGTGCCTCAATCATAGATCTTGTTATGCAAATTTTCAAGTATTTTTTGTTATCAACTTTTGTTTTTGTGAATTTTTCACATTTATCCCATGTGTTTTTTGGTATAATTTCCGTTTTTGACCGTTTTTCACCCGTTTTTATTGTTTCTCACATTATAAAGTGATATAATGTGCACGAACAAAAGGAGGAGATTATGAATATATCAGCTGACACAAAAGAATATGTAATTGGCATTGATATAGGAGGGACGAATTTCAGAATCGGCGGAGTCCTGCAGGATGGTTCTCTCATTGCAGAGCCTATAAAATATAGCAGCCGCAGTATGTTTTGTTCTGGCTCACCCGTTGAAATCTTGAGCCAGGTTATCACCGATTTTATGTGTTCCTTTCCGGATTATCATATGAAGGGAATCTGTATCGGCTTTCCAGGAACAGTCGATCACACAAAAGAAACCGTCATCTCCTGTCCAAATTTACTTTCCTTTACAGATTTGAATATCGCCGCGCCTCTGAAGGAACGGTTCAAAGTTCCCGTCATAGCAGAACACGATGTAATTCTCCTGCTTTCTTATGATATAAGACAGAAACACCTGGAGGACGCGGACTGTATTGTTTCTTTCTATGTTGGTACAGGATTAGGAAATGGCATCTACATACACGGACGTTTTTTAGACGGGAAAAACGGAGTCGCCGGTGAGCTCGGGCATATACCCGTTTACAGTAAAGAAGAAACCTGCCCTTGCGGAAACAAGGGCTGTATCGAACTTTTCTGCGCTGGAAAGGCATTAGAACGCATCCATGATACGTATCTGTCCAATATTCCCTTTGCAGATATTTTTTCTCATTACGAACAGACTCCTAAGTTGCATGAATACCTTGATTTCATGGCAATAGCTCTGTCTACAGAAATTAATATTTTAGATCCCGTGCATATCATATTGGCAGGAGGCGTCATTCATATGAAAGACTTTCCTTATCAAGAGCTCTGCCAAAAGATATACGATTATGCACGGAAGCCCTATCCTGCGAATTCGCTGGATTTTATGAAAGGATCCAATAATCCCTTTGCCGGAATCTTAGGCGCGGGGATTTATATGTGGAATAAATTAAACCATGAACATTTTAAGGAGGACAAACTATGAACAAAGTATCACCTTCCGTCATGTGCATTAACACGATGGAACTAAAAGAAAAAATCGAGAGCCTGGATAAAGCCGGAGTTGATCTCTACCATATTGATATTATGGACGGTCATTTCGTTCCCAACTTCTGTCTGAACGGGTATCTTATGAAAGATATTGCCGCAATCTCAAAGACACCTATGGATGTACATCTGATGGTTACCAACCCGACAGAATATATTGAATACTTCGCAGAATGTGGAGCCGACTATATCACCTTACATATCGAAGCGCTGATGCATCCGATTCGTGCTTTGAAGCAAATCCGTTCCCTCGGAAAGAAGGCAGGGCTCGCTATCAATCCTGCCACAGATATTTCACAACTGACATATATGCTCGACTATATAGACTTAATCTGTGTTATGACAGTGGATCCAGGATTTGCCGGACAGACTCTGATACCTGCTACAATAGAGAAGATACGCAAAATACGCACTATGTTTGCCGACGCCGGCAAGGAAGTAGAAATCATGGTTGACGGACAGGTAAAAGAATCAACGGCGCCAGAGCTTGTAAAGGCGGGCGCAAATATCCTTGTGCTTGGAACATCCGGACTTTTCAATGCGTATACTCCGGAAGAATATCCAAAGGCAATAAAATTCTATCAAAATTTATAATACGTATATTTGTATAATCAGGAGGAAAAAATGAAAAATTTAACTTTATTTGGCATGCCGATCGCACTCGACGAAAAAACAGGAAAGCTTACAAGCAATGAACCTGATGTTTGCTGGGAGGACTATTCCCGCAAATATTCCGGTAAAATGGCAGGGCTTTTGGCAGATCCAGACTATAAAACAGAAGACGAGCCTTACTACGATTTCTATAAAGCAATCGTAAATAACAGCACACGCAGCACATTTTCTGATGTAGATTTGCGCTATGATTCTACGGTTATTCTGTCAGGCACAGCAGGCAAAGAATTTAAAAAGACAGCCGGACATTTTCACCTTCCAATTCCAGGAAAAAGTTATAGCTTCCCTGAACTTTATCAGGTGATAAACGGTACCGCCCTTTTTGTCATGCAGCGCGTCGACGATTATCAAAAAGAGGAACCTATGACAGTAAAAGACCTTCTCCTAGCAGAAGTACATGCCGGAGAAACCGTTGTCATTCCTCCAGATTACGGACACTGTACCGTCAACATCGGGGAGGGAACCTTGGTATTTATTAATCTGGTATCTGTAAACAGCATGAACTACTATGACAGTGTGAAACAAAGTCACGGTATGAGCACCTATATATATAAGACTGAAAATGGGTATCAGATCGAAAAAAATCCAAACTATGTATTCGAATGCGAGCCAAAAGTGGTTGTGCCTACAGACAGCCCAAAATTGGGAATTTCTAAAGACTGTCCGGTTTACACAGAATTTCTTAAGAATCCGGCTCTGTATCGCTACCTCAATGAGCCGCAGGAGCTTCAAGAGGAATTCTTCGCTATGTTAAAAGAAAAATAAGGATGTGTTCTTATGACAGGAGATTTACATTGTCACAGCATCTATTCAGATGGTTCCGCTACACCGGAACAAATTGGAAAATATGCCCTGCGCAAAGGACTTGACTATATCGCTTTGACCGACCACGATACAATGAACGGAGTCGCCCGGCTCGAAGCATACGCCCGCGCAACTTCCCTTCGCGTGATCCCCGGTGTGGAATGTACGACAAAGGATCCTTTTTCAGGCCGTCCTGTGCACGTACTTTGCTACGCGCCGAAAAGGCCCCTTGTCCTAAAGCCCGTACTCGACGAAACATCGCAGCGCCGACAAAATGCCAAGCTTGCAATGGCAGAAAAAATACAACAACTATATCCGGCAGTAACAGTGGAAGACGTACTCCTGCTATCCCATGAAAGTGCCTCTATTTTTGAATCGCATATTATGATGGCACTGGCAAATGCAGGACTTACCAATCAACCTTTCGGGCCATTGTTGGGTGAACTGATAGGAAAGCAAGGCTCTTGCTACGTTCCCATCCATTATCCCGACACCCTGGACGTCATTGACATGATGCACCAGGCGGAAGGGATCGTTGTAATTGCCCATCCAGGGCAATTTGATTCTATCGATCTTATACGGCGGCTCGCCCGCGAAAAAAGAATTCATGGCATTGAATGTATGCACTACAAGAACTCACCCGAAGTCACTAAAACCTGCCGAGATATAGCTGCTTCTTATCACCTGTTAGTAACCGGCGGAAGCGATTTCCACGGCATGTACTCCAAGTCTGTGCATCCTGTCGGTTTTCATACAACAGACGAAGAGAACAGCCGGCAATTTTTAGAACGTTTACAATAACCCATTTTTACACATTCAGAAAGGATGGTATTTATGTCTGAAATATCTTATTTAAAAGATCGTGAGGATATGTGCAAGGTCGCACATTACATGTGGGACAGAAGGCTTACCAATGCGGCAGGGGGAAATTTTGCCGTACGCGTAGATGATGACCGCATTTTGATTTCCCCTTCTCTTATGTCAGAGAGACATTTCTGCGAATTACAACCAGAAGATTTTCTGCTGATTAATTCCAATATGGACATTCTGGAGGGCACAGGAAAACTTTCCCGAGAAGGGTATATGCATGTTCTTCTTCTCACAAAATTCAATCACATCAAAGCAACAATCCATGCACATCCACAATACTGCATGGTGTATGTAGCACAGTCCAAACCGATACCAAACATTACCGAAGCAACAATGAAGCGTGGCCCTGTAGAATGTATTCCGTATACGAAAGCATACACCAAAGATCTCCATGAAGAAATTTATAAATACTGGGACAGCCGGCGTGAACTGGCAGAGACTTATCCCATCGGTTGTATCATGCCTTTGCATGGGGTTGTTGTATCCGGCAGTGATCTGCACATGGCTTACAGCATGCTGGAACGTATCGAGCAGGATGCAATGTGCGGTATATTCAAAAACAATATATAAGGAAAGCTTCGGAGGAAAAATGTATGAGAATTGCAATCGGCAATGACCATGTCGCCCTTGAAATGAAATTGAAAATCAAAGAATATCTCCAGGAAAAGGGGATTGCTGTTACGGATGTAGGAACGGACTCCCCTGAACGCTGTGACTATCCCATATACGGCGAAAAGGTTGCCAACCTGGTAGCCCACAAGGAGGCAGACTGCGGGATTCTTATCTGCGGCACAGGAGTCGGTATCTCCTTAAGTGCCAATAAAGTAAATGGAATACGGGCATGTGTATGCAGCGAGCCTTATTCTGCCAGATTATCAAAGCAGCACAACAATACTAATATCCTTGCCTTCGGAGCAAGAGTTGTAGGAATAGAGCTCGCCAAAATGATTGTAGACGAATGGCTGAATGCCGAATACGAGGGAGGTCGTCACCAGAACCGTATCGACATGATTTCAGAAATTGAAAAAAGAAATTCATAAAAATATAAGGAGGATTCACATGAAAACAGTAAAAGACAAACAAATTCTAGTAGGAGCAGACATTGCCGGAGTGCCTTTGAAAAATGCAGTCGTAGAGCATTTAAAAGCAAAAGGCTGGACTGTCACAGATATCGGCGTCAAAACAGAGGATGAAGAAAATCCAGAAATGTTCCACCGTATCGGTCTGAAAGTAGGAGCAAAAATCGCAGAAAGAGAGTTTGAGAGAGCTTTGATTTTCTGTGGTACAGGTATGGGAATCCATATCGCCGCAAGCAAATGCCCCCATGTACATGCCGCAGTGGTAGAAAGTGTTCCGTCGGCTCTGCGCTGTATCACCGGCAATGATTGTAACGTAATGTCCATGGGCGCCCACTATGTAGCTCCACAGACAGGAATCGCGATGGCTGACGCGTTCTTAGAGCATAACTTAGGCGACGGATATGAGGACTGGAAAAATTTCTATGAATTCCACAAACTTGCCTATGACGAACTGGAAGCCTTTGACTATGAAGAATTCAAGAAAAATGGCTTTGAGGTGAAAAAACTTGGAGAAGTAGAATTAGGTCCAGAGCCTCTGAAATAATTTCGTTTCACAGGAAAATTTTCTGTGGAAAAATAACGTTTGTGCCGGAATGCCGCCTCATCCGCGTCCCCCTCACTTCCCTGCGAAGTGAATGCATTCCGGCACAAACTTTATTCATAAATGCCGGTGTTTTCTGCAGCTTTGTCCTACAAGATATAGAGACGCACAGCTTTCCGGCAAGAAAGGAAATATCGCAATATGAAGGAACTACAAATAAAATATGAAAACGAAATCATTGAACTCGTACATGCCAGTCATCGTCTGGCGGAATTAGGATATGTCACCTCAGCAGGCGGAAACCTTTCCCTACGTACAAAAGACAATCTTATTTTAATTACACCTACACAGACCCCCAAGCGTCTTGTCCGTTTTGAAGACATCTGCATTGTCAATTTAAATGGTGAGTCTGTCTTTGTACCTGAAGGAAAGAAACCGACCGGAGAAACGCCTTTCCATATACGTATTATGAACAAACGTCCTGATATTCGTTCTGTTGTGCATGCGCATCCACCGCTTTTGACAGGATTCGCGATTGCAGATTCCTCTCTGCTTGCCGAGCCGGTTCTTCCAGAACCCATACTCGAGGTAGGCCCCCTCCTAATGGTGCCTTACGAGACGCCCGTGTCTGAGGCTCTTTCTCTTCAATTCGATAAAGTGATCGAAGATTCCAATGGATTCCTCATGGAAAACCACGGTGCACTCATGTGTAGTCCACACGGCGCGTCTGACGGAGTCGAAATGATGCAGATGATGGAATGTATGGCGCAGTCTGTCATTGCCGCAAAGCTTCTTGGTAATTTAAAAGCAATACCTGATGAGGCAGTGAAAGAACTTGATACAGTCATTCAGAAACGGAGTCTTTCCATCCCCGGAAAAAGAGGCAAATTTCATTCTGTCCTGTCACTTTACCATAAGTCAGATACACTATCGTAATTGAGCAGGGATAAAAGAGGAAAATCTATGAAAAAAAGAAGTGTAATTGCCGTTGATTTAGGCGCGTCCAACGGGCGTGTTATCCTGGTGACTCTCGCAGATAATAAACTCCAGCTGCAAGAAGTACACCGTTTCTCTAACGAAGGTCTTTATATCCAAGAGAGATGCTATACAGATCTGCTTTATTTGTTCCATGAAATTCTGGCAGGGCTGCAAAAAGCTTTTCAAATTACAGATTCGGCTGAAGCTTTCGGCATTGATACCTGGGGTGTAGATTTTGGGCTGTTGGACCAGGAAGGCGAGCTTATTTCCACTCCTTATCAGTATCGAGACTCGCAGGCACAAGGCATGATACAAAAAGCAGAATTTCTCTTTAAAAAAGGAGGGCTGTTCTCTCTGACCGGAGTACAAGATATGTGGTACAACACAGTATATCAAATTCTCGGCATACAGAAACGTAATCCACGTATTTTTGAAAATGCAGATACCTTCCTGATGCTCGCCGATATACTGGGGTATTTCTTTACGGGAAAGAAAAGCCTGGAATATACCAGCCTTTCCACCACCCAGATATACGATCTCAAAAATCGGCAGTTATGTCCGGAAATACTGATGAAACTTCATCTTTCTCCTTCCCTATTTCCAGAAATCACCATGACGGGGGCTCAGAAAGGAGTTGTCCTTCCGCGTCTGAAAGAGTTTATCGGAATTCCCCCTTCCAGAGAGCTGCTTTTAATTGCCACAGCCCAGCATGACTCTGCTTCTGCTGCCTATGCAGTTCCTACAGAAGCTCCTCACTATATTTTCATCAATTCAGGAACTTGGTCTGTCATCGGCATGGTGACAGATACACCCGTTGTCACAGAAGAAGTTTACAGAAGCGGACTGTCCAACGAAGGCGCTGCCTTTGGAAAAGTCAAGCTTGTCAAAACCATTATGGGAATGTGGCTGATTCAGGAGCTTCGGAAATACTGGAAAAGAAAAGGGCTGCCAAATGATTACACTACACTACTTCTGGCAGCGGACAAAGCCCCTGCATTTGCCCATTTCATCGATCCCGATGATCCACTTTTTACCGCCCCGTCTAATATGGAGCAGGCTATCAATACATACTGTCAGAAAACCGGGCAGTCTGCCATAGACTCACCAGGCGGATTCTACCGAACTGTGATGGAATCTCTCGCCTTTAAATATAGAGAGTGTGTAGAAGAATTAGAACATATCACCGGCTATCAGACAGACACCCTGCACCTTTTGGGAGGCGCTTCTCAAGATAAAGCATTCTGCCAGTATATCGCCAACGCCACCGGCAGGAAAGTCGCCGCCGGCCCTGTTGAAGCAACCGCTGTCGGAAATGCTCTGATACAGTTTCATGCTTTGGGCTGTATAGAAAAGGAACAAGAAATGGCAGCTCTTCTTAGAAATTCCTTCCAGATTTTTGAATATCACCCGCAAGATCAAGCTGTCTGGGATGAGCAGTATCGAAAATATCTGTCTTTCACTTCCCTTTGACACAATCAAACGGAAAAAGCCGCCTCAAAAGTCCAAACGGATGGTTTCTACTTTTAGAGGCGGTCTATCTATAAAAACTACAAAGGCAAGTCTCTCCTGTCAAATTTTACAATCCCCGCGCAGATAAGCGCTATGCCTGTCAAATACAACACTGCACACATGATCCAGGCTTTTGTTTCTCCTAAACTTAGCCCTTCTACATCAAAAAGTGTAACAGGAGTTATATATTTCAGATTTTCAAATTTATCTCCCACCTGGGAAATCATCTGTACTAATATGGTATATACGACCACAACAGAGGTAAATCCGACAGCATGTCTGGATTCGTTGCTAAGACAAGATACGAAAAATCCTGCTCCACCGAAGAACAGTAGGATACCCAGGAGCCCCACATTTACATAAAAGAAGCCTGTCATATCCAGTTCTCCTGGAAAAAGTATCTTGCTTGTCACCGCCAAAAGCCCAAACACATAGAGCACCATCAGAACCAGACAGCCCACCATAAATATCGCCTGTGTCCGCATAATTTCTCGGCGTTTTCCCGGTCCTGCCAACAGATATGCCATAGAGCCATTATCTACATATTTTGCACACAGCCTGTTTGTCAAAATAATAATAAACACGCCTGGAAACGCCACAAACAGCATTCCATATAAATAGCCAGAAAGAAATTCCAGAAGCGTCTCTCCTACTTCCGCCATGCCAAATGCCGCAAATATCTCCGGCATACTTTCCGCCATCATCTTAAGGCTTTCCCCCAACTCCGGCTCATACATCATTGTCACCATAACGCCGTACATTGTCAGCACAGCAAGAAAAATTGTAAGCAGGAGCCAGTTTGATTTTATTTCCTTTTTCAACAACGTTATATTCATACTTTTTCTTCCTCCCCTCCGTAGAAATGCAGAAAGAATTCTTCCAGGCTCTGTGTCTGTACATTCCAGTCTGTCACAGTATACCGCCCTGCTTTTTTTACAAATGTATCCAGCTCTTTTCCCACTTTTGCTCTGACTTTGCGCGTACCCTCTGTATACTGCGCTCCATGAATTTCCCCTGCAAATGCCTTTGCCATATCAGGTGAAGCAA
Source organism: Mediterraneibacter flintii (assembly GCF_055387595.1). NCBI lineage: Bacteria > Bacillati > Bacillota > Clostridia > Lachnospirales > Lachnospiraceae > Mediterraneibacter > Mediterraneibacter flintii. Next base: position 368,795 of record NZ_AP031405.1, on the reverse strand, counting down.
ATGTCACTTCCATCATTTTTTGCCGTCCCGCCTGGAGCTTTTCCATTTCCTCAACCGCCACGATTTTTCCTTCTCTTATAATCGCCGCCCTATCGCATGTCCTTTCGATCTCCTCAAACATATGGGAGGACATCAGAATCGTCTTTCCCTGTTTCTTTTCGTTTAAGACCAAATCAATAAAACGATTCTGCATAACCGGATCCAGGCCGCTGCTCGGCTCATCCAGAATATACACCTGGGTATCTGGGTTCATAAACGCACAGACAATTCCTATTTTCTGCTTCATCCCTTTGGACATTTTCTTTAATTTCCCCGATGCATGCAACTCAAACATTTCTATCAACTCTTGTGCGCGGCCCAGCCCGTTCATTTTCTTTATATCTGCCACAAACCGAATGAAGTCCATACCACTCATAGAATCAATAAACGCAATTTCCCCCGGGAGATAGCCCACCAGAGCATGTATTTTGTCTGCCTCTTTAAAGCAATCCCTCCCCATAACCGATAATTTCCCGCTGTCCGGCCGGATAAATCCCATGAGCTGCCGGATCGTCGTCGTTTTCCCCGCGCCGTTCGGCCCCAGGAACCCAAGTGTCTCCCCCTCCCTCACAAAGAAATTAACATCAAACACGCCTCTGCCACGTCCATAGTCTTTCGTGACATGGCTGATTTCTATTATATTTTCCATCTCTATCTCCCTTACTCCTGCCTTAAATAAATGCTTTTCCAAAATGTGATCAAACGCTCAAAGGTTGCCCACGCTTCCTCTGCGTCCAGGCTTCCATTTTGCATCAATGCATGGAGGCACCCGTCGCACGCCCAGTAATTCTCCTGAACCAGCATATGTAAGTCAAGCCCCGTAACAAACGGCTCCTGTTCCATTGCCTGCAAAAAAGGCTGGTTATATTTCAAGAGGAGAAGCTTACAGCGTCTCTGCACTTCATCTGCTATATCGACATCCGCCTCATAAAATCCATTTATCATAAACTGTGACAGCTCCGGCTTTTCTGCCAACAATTTTATTTTATATCTCATCCCTTCTTTTAGCAGTTCAAAATATCCTTTCTGTGCCCACTTTTCCATTCCTGCTTCCTGCATAGATTCCTCCACAGTGCGTATTGCTTCGTCCCACAGAAACCAGTACAATTCTTTCTTATTCTTAAAATAATAAAACAACAGCGACTTACTGATTCCTGCTTCTCTCGCAATCTCGCCGACTGGACATTTTTTATAGCTGCCGCCTCCAAATACCCTGTAACCAGCCTGTATAATCCGCTGTTGTTTTTCTTTTGGCAGGGAATAAAACTTTTCATTCATTGCCCTTTTCCTCCCGCTGTTTTCCTTACCTCACCTTATTTTAGAGCGACTGACCGTTTTTGTGAACCCTGCTTTTCTATATTTAATTTCATTTTTATACCGGAAACACCATTACCTTTCCAGTTCTTTTTCTACTTTGTGAAGAAGTATCAGCAAAGTCTCGCTCTCTTCTTCTTTTAACCCCGCACATATTTTTTCGTCCAGCTTCTGAAATCCTTCTGCAATCTCCTCCGCCTTTTTATATCCGTTTTCTGTCAGCGCAATCAAATACGATCTCCTGCACTGTGGGTTTTTCTCTCTTTTTAAATACCCTTCCTTTTCCAGACGATCCAGTACCCTCGACATCGTCGTGACATCCAGATCACACGCATCTGCCAGCTTCTTCTGCGTTACGGGTTCATGCGCTGCAAGAAATTGCAGAATACGTGCCTGCCCCTGTCCTGGGGTCAGACCGATCTCTTTTAAAAAATTCTGCACGATCTTTCTTCTTGCCTGTTCTATTTGAAATAATGTCTTTCTGATTTCTTCCTTCTCCATCCTTCTGCCATCTCCTCTGTTTCCGCTTTTTACTTTCTTTCAACTTGCCTGTTTTCTCTTAATCCAGCTCATACATCCCCATATAAAGCTGATAGTAACGTCCTTTTTTCTCAAGTAGCTCCTCATGGCTTCCGCGTTCTATAATTTCTCCTTTTTCCAAAACCATGATTGCCTTAGAATTTCGTACTGTAGACAGCCTGTGTGCAATCACAAAAACCGTCCTTCCCTCCATAATCGCATCCATCCCCTTTTCGATCAGACGTTCTGTTCTTGTGTCGATAGAACTGGTTGCTTCATCCAGAATCAGGACGGGAGGCTGCGCTACCGCTGCCCGTGCAATGGCGAGAAGCTGCCTTTGTCCCTGGGAAAGATTATTTCCGTCACTGTAGAGCATTGTATCATATCCGTCCGGCAGCCTGCGTATAAAAGAATCCGCATTGGCAATCTCAGCCGCTTTGCGTATCTCATCGTCCGCAGCGTTCAGCTTTCCATAACGGATATTTTCTGCGATTGTCCCCGTAAATAAATGCGTATCTTGTATAACCATAGACAGGGAACGTCTCAGGTCGTCCTTTTTAATCTCTCGTATATCGATCCCGTCATATAAAATTCTCCCGCTTTGTATCTCATAAAACCGGTTAATCAGATTGATAATCGTTGTTTTGCCCGCGCCGGTAGAACCCACGAACGCAATCTTCTGCCCTGGCTTTGCATAAAGGCTGATTCCATTTAAGATTGTTTTCTCCCTCACATACCCGAAAACGACATTCTCAAAACGAACGTCTCCTTCTAAACGGATCAGCTCTGTCTTTTTGCCGTCCGTTTTTTTCCATGCAAAGATTCCTGTGTATGTCTCACACTCCTTAAGCGAACCATTTTCTTTTTCCTCTGCCCTGACAAGCGTAACCTTCCCTTCATCCTCCTCGACTGGTTCATCCATCATTTCAAATATACGTTCTGCCCCCGCCAGCGCCGACAGGATAAAATTAATCTGTTGTGTAAACTGATTTAACGGCATAGCACTCTGCCTTACATAGACCAGATAAGATGCAAGACTCCCCAGATCCATCATCCCGCTTAGTGCAAACAAACCTCCCACACAGGCACAAACTGCGTAATTTCCATAGGAAAGGCTCACAATCGCAGGCACCATCATACCAGAATAACTTAAAGCGCTGGTAGACGCTTTCCTAAGCGCTTCATTTCTTCTGTGAAATTCCTTCATATCTTCCTTTTCATGGTTAAAGATTTTTTCTACCTTCTGCCCTGCTACCATCTCTTCCACAAAGCCATTGATCCCTGCAAGCTCCGTCTGCTGCCTGCTATAGTACACTTTACTTCTCTTTCCGTTCCATTTAATAAATAGAAACATAATCCCTAAAAACAGGCAGACAATCAACGCCATGACCGTATTTAAGACAAATAGCATAATCACAGTGCCTGTCAGTGTCAGGAAACTCTGGATCGCCATTGTAAAGCTATTATTTAACGCCTCCTGTACAGTGTCCACGTCATTCGTAAACCGGCTCATCATCTCCCCATGCGTGTGCTCGTCAAAATAACGAAGAGGAAGCTTCTGGACATGTGCAAATAAATCCTGCCGTATATCCCCTACAATCTTCTGCGCTGTTTTTACCATCAGGCGATTATATGCAAAGGTTGCCAAAGCGCCGCACAAATACATACCTCCCATTCCCACCACTGCAAAAGCAAGCCCCCTTACATTTCCCGGCAGAATCAAAGAATTAATGACTGGTTTGAGCAGATACGTGCCCATCACACTGGCGGATGTACTGACTACAACAAGAACCGCAACCAGCAGCAGCATCCATTTGTGGATTCCCATATAGGCAAGCAGATGCTTTAATGCCTGCTTTGTATTCTTCGGACGTTTATATCCTGCATAACGTGCCATTACAGATCCACCCCTTCCTTCTGGGATTCATATATTTCCTGGTAAATACGATTACTCTCAAGCAGTTCTTCATGCGTACCTATCCCCTGTATCCTTCCGTCATCCAGAACTACAATAAAATCCGCGTGCCTGACAGAAGAAATTCTCTGCGCGATAACGATTTTCGTCATATGCGGCAAAAATTCTGCAAGCTGGCTTCGTATCCGCGCCTCTGTCGCTGTATCAACTGCGCTGGTAGAATCATCAAGTATCAGTACCTTCGGTTTTTTCAGGATGGCTCTGGCAATACAGATCCTCTGCTTTTGTCCTCCTGAAACATTCACGCCGCCCTGTCCCATCTCCGTATCGTATCCTTTTTCCAGCCGCCCCAGAAACTCATCCACTCCTGCAATCCGGCATGCTTCGTCCAACTCACGCTGTGTTGCATTTGGATTCCCCCACAGTAGATTTTCACGAAGCGTCCCAGAAAATAAGGTGTTTTTCTGCAATACGACCGCTACCGCGTCCCGCAGAGTCTTAAGCGGATATTGATCTACTGTTTTCCCGTCAATTAAGACTGACCCTTCCGTCACTTCATATAGGCGGGGTATCAATTGCACCAGCGTAGTCTTAGCCGATCCGGTCTGCCCGACGATCCCAACTGTGCTTCCTGCCGGAATTTTTAAATGCATATCAGACAACACATATTCTGGCGCTTCCTTTTTATATTTAAAATACACATGGTCAAACACGATTTCTCCTCGGGTGACTTCTATGTCTTTTGCTTTATCCTCCCGAATATCAATCTCTTCATCAATAACCTCCAATATACGTTTACCTGACGCTAAAGAACGCGTCATCATCATAAAAATATTGGAAATCATCATCAAAGAATTTAAAATCTGAAGTACATAGCTTAGAAATCCTGTCAATTCTCCCACCTGCATATTTCCGACCTGGATCATCCTTCCTCCAAACCAGAGAATTGCAAGTATTGTCCCGTACATGACAAACTGCATTGCCGCCATATTCGTAGAAGCAAGCTTAAACGCTTTTTCTGATTGTGTTTTTAAATTGGTATTGACTTTTTCAAACTTTTCTATTTCGTATTCCCCTCTGACATACGCCTTTACCACTCTCACCGCTGTCAAATTTTCCTGGATAATCCGGTTCACCAGATCAATTGCCGACTGCATTTTCGCATACAGCGGACGCACATGGCTGATAATCGCATACAAAAAAACAGCAAGCACTGGTAAGGCTATGAAAAATACAATAGCAAGCCTGTGATTGATAGAAAATGCCACTGCTGTCGCCAGCACTAGCATAACCGGCCCCCTGCACGCCGGACGCATACCGCCGGAAATGGTATTCTGAATGTTTGTCACGTCACTCGTCATGCGCGTCACTAAAGAAGAGAGCTGAAAATGATCCACATTTGCAAAAGAAAATTCCTGGAATTTGGCGTACTCCGCTTCTCGTAAGTTGGCTCCCAGCCCCTGGCCGCAGCGCGCGGAAAAACGTGCGCTCCCTATCCCCAGTACAAGGGCAAGCAGAGCGCAGACAAGCATAATCCCGCCTTGCTGGAAAATGTATACTTTATCCTGATTCGTAACCCCGATATCCAGTATGTTTGCCATAATCAGAGGGATTACCAGTTCAAAGACAGATTCCCCTGTAATGCAGATAACTGCCAGATACATATACTTCTTATATTCACCCATGTAAGAAAAAATCCGACGAAGCATATTTCTTTCTCCTTTCATAGTTGTATATACAACTATTGTATGCGCAATTATTATCAATGTCAACCTCTATCGCCTTTCTCTGCTACAGAAAAACAGTACGACCAACAGACTAAAATACTCTTTATTGAGATAGATATACAAAATTGATATAATATGGATTATGAAGAACTAGACAAATAAAGGCTATTGTCCAGTATTAGAGGAAATCCAGGCGTACGTCAACAAGCCTGTGTTTACTCAATCTTGCTTAGATTTGAAAGCACAATATACTTGCAATGAGAAGCTAGGTATCTTCTCTCAAAAATGTTATAATAGTACTATATTACTATTTCACTTGTAAAGGAGGCTTCTTATGAATGTATCAAATCACCCTTCCATTACCAATGAAACACTTCTCAACAAAGCCCAGGAAGTAGAGCAGATTTTGTCACTCTATAAAGAGGGAAAAAATATAACAGAGATTGCATCCACTCTGCATTTTGAACAATCCTATGTACAGGATGTCCTGCTTTGTGCACAGACACTTGCCGAAGAGGATGCTATGGCGATCGCCATGGTTATGGAAGATTCTTAAACGGGTGGCACAAAATTCTCGCACTAGTATAAAACAGGTGCGCCGCCTTTTAGCGTCGCACCCATTTTCTCATCTTTATTTTTATGCTACATTTGTTTTTTTCTGCTTTCTGCAGGCAGCGTCAAATTCTTTTAATTTCTCCCGCGCCTCTGGACTCAAATTCGTCGGCACCTGTATCTCTACCCTCACATACAAATCTCCGTATACATTCGGGTTTTTTACAGATACAATTCCTTTTCCTTTCAGACGAATTTTCGTGCCTGGCTGAATCCCTGCATGAATCTTGCAGACAACATTTCCTTTCAATGTTTTCACCACTGCCTCTCCACCAAATACCGCAGTTGTAAAAGGTATGGAAGCTTCTGTGTATACGTCCATTCCTTCCCTCTTAAATCCAGATTTTTCCCCGACATTTACTTTCAGCAGAAGATCTCCTGCTTCTGCCCCTCCTATGCCTGGTGCTCCTTTCCCACGCAGTCGGATTGTCTTGCCCGTATCAATCCCCGCCGGAATAGAGACCTGCAACGCCTGTATTTTCCCATCTTCTTCCTGCAAATGCAAAATCTTGTTACATCCAAATGCCGCTTCGTCAAAGGTGACACTCACTTCTGCCCTCAGATCGGCGCCTTTCTGACGAAAACCGCCCCTGCCAAAGCCCTGTGCCCTTGATTTTCCGCCACAAAAAATACCGCTGAACATATCACTGAAAATATCATCCATATTGCCGCCCTCAAAATGATATTCTCTGTAACCTCCATTCTGTCCGCCAAAACCGTTTTTAAAGTCAAACCCGCCAAAGTCACCGGCTTCCCTTGCATTTTGGCTTCCGTCAAATGCCGCATGTCCAAACTGATCATACAGTTTCTTCTTTTCTTTATCACTTAGTACATTATATGCTTCTGTAACTTCCTTAAATTTTTCTTCCGCCTGGGAATTTCCTGCATTTGTATCTGGGTGGTACTTTTTTGCAAGCTTCCTGTATGCTTTTTTTATTGTATTTTCATCTGCATTCCTGTGAATACCTAAAATGTCATAGTAGTCTCTTTTTACTGCCATTACATATCACCTCTCTCTTTCCTAATACTTAAAAAGAATGTGCTTTGCACATTCTCGCACCGAAGTGCGGCTGTGTCAGCAGCCATTTTCCACTTGCGCGCAGTGTGCATCCCACGGAGGGTTTTATTGTATAGGGAACGGAGTTTCCTATACAATGAAAAAGAATCCCCGGAATATCTCCGGGGGTTTTGTTCTATATGTAATATAGCAAATATAATTTTAATTGTCAACCTTATATTACTGACTTCTATTTCTTTTCCAACAATTTCTTATAGCATTTGATCGATTTTACGTAAGATTTTTAATACCTCATCCAGTTCTTCTCTTGGTGGAACACGCATACGGACGGCATTAGGACCCACGCAATAAAAATTCTTTCCTGACACAGCGCTAATTCCTTCACACGACAACGCCTTTGCCAATTCAAAATCCGGCCGCGAATGGTATAACATAAAAATCGGAACATGTACATCCGTCCATGCTATTTTTAAATGTGTAAACGAAGTATTCATAATTGGAAGCTTCAAACCACGTACTACATTTCGAAGATTTGAAAGAAAGTCCGCCTCTTTTAGTACTTGCGCACAGATACGGCGTGCGAGAGTATTCCCATCATAAGGAGATGTCAACTTTTTCATCTCCTCTATAATCTCAGGCCTTGCTACAAGATACCCCAACCTAAGCCCTGCAAGCCCAAACCCTTTCGAAAATGTGCGGAGAACTATAAGATTATCATACGTCTTTATTAATGTTATCGCAGAATTTTCAGAACGCATATATTCGCCATACGCTTCATCAACAAGTACGCATATATTATCTTTTGCCGCTTCTCTTACAATATATTCTATCTGTTCCAACGGAATACATTGACCTGTAGGATTATTCGGATTATCCAAATATATTAAGGTATCTGTCTGTTCTATCTGTTCTGTGAAACGTTTTAGTTCAAATCGGTAGTTTTCACCCATAGGACAGGCACGGTATATTCCTCCGCAAAACAGCACATCTGAGCAGTAAGAAGAATACTGTGGGGCATAGCCCAGTACGTTTGTCCCTTGTTCAATTAGTAGTTTATTCACAAGATACAATAGCTGCTGAGAACCGTTTCCAAGAAGAAACATATCCATCGTTGTATCCGCCACCTTTTTCCAATAACAAGCCAATTCTTCTATTAAAGCGTTATCTTTTGGATAATCAGCCAGACCCAACTTTCGACAACAATCCGGCAGCAAAAGATCATTAATTCCGGCAGAACAGTCAATTTGCATACAGGCATTATTATCCTGCACATATGTCATCTTTTGGTTAGCTATTACAGATGCTTTTATTTTAATCATTTTTTCTCCTAAACGGCAGCCCTGCATAAAGCAAATGGCTGCCGTACATTTCCCACTTTCTTAACTTAGGCTTCTGCTGCGTCCGTAACCGGTTCTTTCCGCCATACAAACCAACCTGTGCATGCATAGAGAATTGCAAACAACGGTACGATAAAGCTTAAGAACGCATAAGGTATATATGCGATTCCAATACCAAGCACGGAATACATATAAGCACACGATGTTCCCCATGGAACCAGCGGAGCACCGATTGTACACGTGTCTTCCAACGTCCTGGACAATACTTTTGACTGTATTCCCATTTTGTCATATGCTGGCCGGAATGTCCGTCCCCCAAGAATGATTGGCATTACCTGATGACCAGAGATTAATAATAAGGAATAGCAGTAAACCATCGTTGAGAGAATAAGTCCGCGTGGTTTATGTACTGCTTTAAGCAGGACATTTTTCACCAGACATTCGATGACGCCGCTTCTTTCTAATACAGCGCCCATGGTCGCAGAAAGAATAATAATCGCAACTGTTCCATACATAGATGTCATACCGCCGCGTGATAAAATCGTATCCACCATGTCGACTCCTGTATCCGATACGAATCCGTTCATCGCTGCTCCTAAAACTGCTGGAAGACTTGCTTTCTGCAAAACACAGGCAAACACACCGCTGACCGCGGTACACCCTAACATGGCAGGTACAGCCGGCATTTTCAAAGCGGAAGTAACCAAAACCAAAAGCGCCGGAATCAATGCAAAAATAGTAATATTAAAATTCGATTCCAATGTAGTCATAATGGTTTGAACGCTACTCAAATCTGCATTTGCAGAAGCACTGTGTATTCCTAAAACTGTATATAGAATCAGACATATCACCGTAGCAGGTACTGTCGTATACATCATGGAGCCAATATGGTCATACAAACGGGTTCCGGACATATCTGCCGCTACATTCGTTGTATCAGACAATGGAGAAAGCTTATCTCCGAAAAATGCTCCCGAGCACACTGCTCCTGCCATCAACGGGGCAGAAATATCCATACTGATTCCCACGCCAAACAAGGCGAGTCCCATTGTAGCAATCGAGCCAAAAGAACTTCCAGTAAACAGGGAGGTAATGGCACATAGCACAAAAGTCAACGGAGTAATTACTGCTGGAGAGCAAAGCTTCAGACCATAGTAAAGCAGCGTAGGAACTGTCCCTCCTATAATCCAGATGCCCACCATCATACCTACACTTATCAAAATCAAAAGAGTGGTAGCTGAATCTCCGACAACATGTTTAATTGTATTTTGTACGTCCTCCCATTTATTTCCCATTAGAAGAGCAAATACAATCGCGATGCATCCTCCCATAGCAAGTCCCATCTGGATTCCTACATCGCCTCTTATCGCCGCTACAACGGCGGCAATCACGCAGACAAGTGCCAAAAATGCCTGCCACACTTTGGGTTCTCTGCGTATTCTCTCTTTTTTTACTTCCGTCGTTTTTTCTTTTTTCATCTCACAATTCCTTTCTTCACTTAATTATCCGCATTTTCCTTACAATGGGATATTTCCATGCTTCTTAGGTATCCTTTGTTCTGTTTTTTGCTCCAACGCCCGAAATGCTTCCATCACTCTTTTGCGTGTCTCACCCGGCACGATAATATCATGTACATATCCAGACTCCGCCGCCATATATGGGTTCATCATAATTTCTTCGTATTGGTGAATATATTCCTTTCGTTTCGCTTCTGCATTTTCTCCTTGCTTTATTTCTTTTGCAAAAATAATATTGGCGGCTCCTTCCGCCCCCATCACCGCTATTTCGGCTCCGGGCCAGGCAAATACATAATCCGCACCAAGGTGTATAGAACACATTCCAATATAGGCACCACCGTATGCTTTCCTTGTAATTACAGTCACTTTTGGTACATCAGCTTCCGCATACGCATACAAAAGTTTCGCTCCATGACGGATAATCCCCCCATATTCCTGGCTTTTTCCTGGTAAATACCCTGGTACATCTTCCAATGTCAAAAGTGGGATTCCAAATGCGTCACAAGTCCGAATGAATCTGGCAGCCTTATCCGAAGCGTTAATATCCAGACAGCCTGCCAGTATCGAAGGCTCATTTGCAATCACTCCTACACTTCTCCCGTTCAACCGGATAAAACCGGTTCTTATATTCCGCGCAAACTCTTCTTGATACTCAAAAAACTCTCCCCGATCTGCAATTCCATCAATTACACTCCGCATACTGTATGGTTTCCGCGGATTCGCTGGCACAATATAATCCATATTTTGATCTCGCCGAAGCTCTTGTTCCCCCTCCTTTCTTTCCGGCAGCTTCTGCTCTGAGAGCAGTTCTATTAATTTCCGTATTCTGCCAAAACAGTCTTCCTCTGTCCGATCTCTAAAATGTGCACAGCCACTTATCTCGTTATGTATCTTTGCACCGCCTAGATCCTGGGAAGAAACAACCTCACCTGTCACCTCTTTTAATACCCGTGGCCCTGTAATAAACATCTGGCTTATACCATCAACCATAAACACAAAGTCCATCAATGCCGGCGAATATACGGCACCGCCGGCACACGGACCTAATATCGCACAAATCTGAGGAATTACACCCGAAGAACGGATATTATTTGTAAAAATTTTTCCATAACCACCCAGAGCATTTACACCCTCTTGGATTCTGGCACCACCCGAATCATTGATTGCTACAATCGGTGATTTTGTTTTTAGGGCTTCTTCTTGTACTGCAGCAATTTTATTCGCATGCATCTCACCAAGTGTTCCCCCAAGGACAGTGAAATCCTGTGAATATGCATATACGAGATGTCCCTGCACATATCCATGTCCCGTCACAACCCCATCTGACGCTGCAGCTTTGCTTTCCATACCAAAAGCAGATGCATGATGCTTCACAAACAGTCCAGTTTCTACAAAAGTACCTTTATCAAAAAGCATTTCCAGCCTTTCACGTGCTGTATGCTTCCCTAAACCACGCTGTTTTTCAACTGCCTTACTCCCTCCACCCAGCCGAAGCTTTTCCTTTATTTCAAGAAGTTCTCTTTGTTCCCTAGTCATACTACATTCCTCAAATCATTTTTTATAAATACTTATTTATACCCCAAGAAGCTTTCCTGGATTTTCCGAAGTTATCTTCCGGATCTCTGCTTCTGTAAGCCCGAATTTCAGCATATCTGAAATAAAATTCCGCATGCCTTCCACTGGATGGGGACGCCCTACCTGCCCTAGATCAGATGCAACTACGCAATATTCAACTCCATGTCCACGAATCATCTCATAAATCTTTTCATGTGATGATTTATTCGAATATACCAACGCCAACACATGTTCTACATAGACACCTTGCGCCGTCAGTTCCTGCATCTGTTCTGCCGTGGCTTTTAAAAGATGTTCCGGATGATCTACGACAATTTTTTCTATACCGGCTTCCTTCGCAGCCTTAATCAAGGCATATGTCTCCGGCCAGGAAAGATGACCTGTTCCAAGTACTACGTTTTTTTGTGCGATCAGTTCGCAAATTTCATATACTTCGTCTAATAAGCTCCCGTCTTCCTTCAATATAGAAAGCGGCGGATCCTGTGAAAGCGCAAACTTTGTTTTCGGCATTGCAGCCTGTGCCTTTGCCGTCATCTTCGCGTGTCCTTCTTTGTGGAACCTGGCCGAAAGCGTCGGCATCCATATTACTTTTGCGCCACAACCTAGTGCCGCTTCAACCACGCGGGGATTCACTCCACCTGCCGCATTGTTTAATGCTACGCTTCCATATATATGAAAGGGCGCCTCCCGGACTATATATTTCTGAATAATGTTTGCCGTTTCCGCCGATGGAATATGCTGATCTTTAATTACGATCGCTTTCTGTCCCGCAGCCATCGCTTCCTGTGCCGCCTCTACATGATCCAATGAACGGCTTATCAGTCCCGGGCCACTGTGGATATGCATGTCCACAGACCCCTCTAATAATGAATCTATCTGATCCATAGTTCATACCTCCTTTAAATAATTGCGCAATTTAAATAATATCATAATATTATAATACCTTTATATCAATTATGCATATCAAACAAAAATATGTCAACTGTCACATATTACTAGTTTTTTTTGCATTTTTTTGTACAAATTATTGCGTCGAAACATATTGACAGAATACCTTTCAAAAGGTATTATCATAGTATGTTTGATACACCATTGTGAAAATAGCACGTATTACTCAGCATCTATTTTCCGTTGTATCTACAAAAATAAAAATGAGAGAAAGGATGAATGGCATGAAAGATTATGAACCGAAAAAGATGAAGGCAATTACATTTACCGGAATCCGGCGCGTTCTTGAAAGAGCCGGGCAATTAGAAGCCGATGGAAAATCCGTAATCCATTTTGAAATCGGCCAGCCTGACTTTGTCACTCCAAAGTATATCCGCGAAGCAGCATGTGCTTCTCTTCAGGCAGGTAATACACGCTATACTTCTAATTACGGAACTATAGCACTGCGTAAAGCCATCGCGAAAAAATTGGAAAAAGAAAATCACATCCACGCGGATCCCAACAGTGAAATTATGGTTACCGTCGGCGGAGAAGAGGCAATGGCTGCCGCTGTCCTTGCACTGGTGGATGCCGGAGATGAGGTGATCTTATCCGATCCGGGATATTCCCCTTACGACAGCATTGTCAAAATCGCAAACGCTGTTCCCGTTTATGTACCTTTACGTGAAGCAGATAACTGGAATTTTGATTTGGAGATCCTTAAGCAGAGCATCACCTCTAAGACAAAGCTGATTATGCTTTGTACCCCTTCTAATCCGACCGGTACAATTATGGACAGGGAAAGCTTAGAAGAACTCAGCCAAATTTGTATCGACCATGATATTCTTGTGATCGCAGACGAGGCTTATGAGCGTATTCTATATGAAGACAATGTACATACGTCTATTGCTAGTCTGCCTGGAATGTGGGAAAGAACAATTACAATTCAGTCCTTTTCCAAAAGTCATTCCATGTGCGGTTTCCGGATAGGCTACATTGCTGCCTGCAAAAAATTAATGTCCATTTTAATCCGCGCACATCAAAAAATTGTACTCTGCGCAACTTCCTCCTCACAGGATGCTGCTCTTGCAGCGCTCACACAGGAGTCAGATGAAATTGCTTATATGATGGAACAATTTAATAAGAGACGCGAATTAATATATAGTACATTAAAAGAACTCGGACTGCCCTGTGCATATCCGCAGGCTGCATTTTATGTATTTCCAAATGTCTCTTCTCTAGGTATGGACGGCGATACCTTCTGCCAGCGTTTTCTTGAGGAATATGGAGTAGCCTGTGTTCCTGGTAGTGACTTTGGCCCTGGTTCTAAAAATAACCTCCGGCTCTCCTATGCTACTTCTTATGAAGACTGCGCCGAAGGAATGGAACGTTTAAAGAAATTTGTAGCAGATATCCGTTCCAAACAATAAAAATAAAACAATAAGAAATGGAGAATAAAAATTATGAAACTTTGTACTTTTAAAACAGGTCGTGAACAGCGCGTAGGCGTATTGATGGAAAATGGTAAAATTTTGGATGTAAACTATGGATATGCAGCAGCACTTAAAGCCGCAGGAAAGGCAAAACCTCAGGAACGTGCAGATGTTATGACACCTCCTTGCATGATCGGTGTTATCGAAAGTGGGGAGGAAGGCAAAGAATGTATCAGAGAGGCTATGGCTTATGCCTCTAAAAATCCAGATGCAGCCGGTCCAGAAGGGGAGCAGCTACTTTATGATACTGACAAAATCACCTATATGGCGCCAATCCCTGCTCCATCCAAGATTTTTTCTATAGCAATCAACAATAGACAGAAATATGAAATCGCAGATCTGCCAGATGGGCCAAAACATCCGTATTACTTTATCAAGGTTCCAACCTGTGTCGTAGGCCCTTATGACACACTCGAAATTCCAAAAGAAATCGGCAATGTCGGCTCTGAATCTGAAATGGCGTTTGTCATTGCTAAAAAAGGGCGTTTCATTGATGAAAAAGAGGCTGAAAGTTATGTTTACGGTTATACTGTACATAATGATCTTACTGCTCACTGGCTCCGCGATAACAGAGAATGGATTGTTTCCAAACGTTCTGCTGAAGAAGGCGGCGACAAACGACTGACGTATGCCGGCAGATATAAATGCTACGATTCTTTCGCTCCTATGGGGCCATATCTGGTTACCGCTGATGAAATCGAAGATGTAAATAACCTGGATATCGACGCATGGCTTGACGGAGAACACATTCAGACAGGTAATACCAGAGATATGTTTTTCAAAATTCCATATCTCATCAGCTACCTTTCTGGCGCGCACACTCTTTGTGCCGGTGATATTGTATCTTGGGGAACTGTACAGGGCGGAGACGAAAAGCATGCTGAAAAACGCAAAGATATCAAAGTGAAATTTCAGCATGTTGACCTTGGCAAAGGAAAAGTTCTCACAACAGAAGTAGAAGGTATCGGAAAAATAGCAAACCCGATCAAGGTGATTTCTGACGATATGATTAAATAATCCAGCAACCGAAGGCGGGATATACTCACAGCATATCCCGCTTCGTCTTTTCATTTCATATGTCAACTTAACAGGAGGTATCTATATGAAACTTAAGAAAAAAGTCCTTATCACTCAATTCATCCATCCAGACGGCATGAAAATACTTGAGGACGCAATAGAACAGGTTGTACTAGCACCAGATCCAAAACCGGAAACACTTCTTTCTATGATGGATGAATCCATAGATGGAATCATTGTCCGCCATAACCGTCTGACCTCTGAAATGATTCAAAAATGCCCGAATCTTCAGGTTATCGCACGTCACGGTATTGGTACTGAATTGATCGACCTTGAGGCCGCAACAAAGCAGGGCGTCATCGTGACAAATACTCCGCATGCCGCCACTGTATCCGTTGCAGAACACACCATGATGTACATCCTGATGCTTGGCCGCAAAATAATGACCGCAGACAAAGAACAAAAGAAAGGAAATTTTGCTATCAAAGTTACTTATAAACCCGATGATATAGAAGGAAAAACAGTTGGCATCATCGGTCTCGGACATATAGGCAGCATTGTTGCCAAATACTGCAATATATTCGACATGAATGTAATCGCGTATGATCCACGTCTGAGTCCGGAAGACGGCGCAAAATACGGAGCAAAAATGATGCCTGACATGGATAGTGTATTGAAGAATGCAGATTTCGTAACGCTCCATACGCCGCAGACAGAAGAAACTATCCATATGATGAGTAAGGAACAGTTTGCGAAAATGAAGCCTTCTGCTTATTTTATTAATTGTTCCCGTGGCCCTATCGTAGATGAAAAGGCACTTATAGAAGCGTTGGAAAACCAAACTATCGCAGGTGCTGCCCTAGATGTCTTTGAAACAGAACCAACGGATAAAGACGGAAAACTTCTGGATACTTACCAGAAATTGTTTTCTATGGAAAATCTTATTATCAGTCCTCATTCTTCTGCCCTTACTGTCAGTGGTTCCAGAAAAATGGCTGTTCAGTCAGCAGAACAGATGGTCAAAGTACTTAAGGGTGAGAAAGCAGATTGGATTGTAAACACTGCAGTACTTGAAAAGCTCTAACATAAATATCAAAAATGAGTTATGGTGAATGACGCACACCATCTTTATTATATTTGCGCCTCAAGCGTCAGTGGTGCAGAATGGAGATTAGAATGTGTACAACATCTGAAAAATACAATCCTTACGATAATGTAGTTTCAACTGTAAAGCATGCCGCTTCACTTCTGCAATATGATTCCAGCGATTACGAAGCTGTCCTGCATCCAGAACGAGAGTTAAAGGTTTCTGTTCCTGTGCGTATGGACGATGGAAGCGTCCGAGTCTTTGAAGGATACCGTGTGCAGCATTCCACTTCCAGGGGGCCTGCCAAAGGCGGTATCCGGTACCATCAAAACGTAAACCCAGATGAGGTAAAAGCGCTTGCAGCTTGGATGACTTTTAAATGCGCCGTTGTAAATATCCCTTATGGCGGAGGTAAAGGCGGAATTGTCTGCGATCCCTCCGAACTATCTGAAGCGGAAATCCGCCGTCTTACTCGTCGCTTTACAGCTATGATCGCCCCTATTATAGGACCTGAACAAGATATTCCTGCTCCTGATGTAGGCACAAATGCAAATGTCATGGGATGGATCATGGATACCTATAGCATGCTCAAAGGGCACTGTGTTCCAGGTGTCGTCACCGGTAAGCCCCTGGAATTAGGCGGGGCCCTGGGCAGAAGTGAGGCAACCGGACGGGGAGTTATGATTACTGCTCTTAATATTCTTCGCGCTTTACATCTGCCAATATCAGGAACAACCGTAGCTGTTCAAGGAATGGGGAATGTCGGAAGCGTTTCTGCAAAGCTTTTACATATGGCGGGCATGAAAGTAGTAGGAGTAAGTGACGTCTCCGGCGGACTTTACTGCGCCGACGGATTAGATATCCCGGATATTATTCAATATTTATCCGAAAAAAGAGGAAATCTCTTAAAAGATTATAAGAAGGAAAATGTCGTTCATATTACCAATGAAGAGCTTCTTGAACTGGATACTGTCCTTCTTGTCCCCGCGGCGCTGGAAAATCAGATCCACGCTGGAAATGCAGACAAGATTCAAGCCAAAGTCATTGTCGAAGGAGCCAACGGGCCAACCTCTGTGGAAGCCGACGAAATCCTAAAAAAGAAGGGCATCATACTGGTGCCTGATATTCTGGCAAATGCTGGAGGTGTCATTGTTTCTTATTTTGAGTGGGTACAGAACATTCAATCTGTAAACTGGAGTGAAGAACATGTAAATGAACAATTAAAAGAAATTATGGATCAAGCTTTCAAGTCCGTGTGGGATATTTCCCAAGAAAAAGGGACCACCTTACGGACAGGTGCTTATCTGATCGCTGTCAAACGCGTTATAGATGCTAAAAACCTGCGTGGAATCTGGCCTTAAGCAAACAGCTTCCTCCAGGTCATGTTTGGCAAGCAATTCTAATTTTGTTGATTTTCAAGGGAGTTGTATGGTATTATTATATGGAAAGATATAGGAAAGAAAGTAATGGTGAAATACTCATGCCAAATAATAATTCATTACACGTCAAACGTGTTACACTGGTAGACGCTGTCGTAGAACAGATGATAGAAGCAATTAAAAGCGGACGTTTTAAAGAAGGGAAAAAAATCCCGTCTGAAAAAATGTTAACTCAAGAATTTGGAGTCAGCAGAACAACGCTCCGTGAAGCATTTAAAAAGTTAGAGTATTTTGGAATACTCTCTATTAAACAGGGAAACGGAACTTATGTAGTAGATGCCAATACTGCGATGTCTATTCTTACTTCTGATGAAAAATCAGCAGAAGGCGAGGATTCTTCTGTAGAAGAATCCTCTCTTCCGCCTTTAGCAGATGATAACTCTAACGTAAGAGAGGCAATCCGTTCTCTATTTACAATCGGAAATTATCAGCTTTCTCATTATATTGAAGCCAGAAATTGTATTGAACGCGAAGCGTTTCGACTGGCTACAGAACGATTAGATGAAAAAGCTCTTGTTTTTATTGAAAAAAATCTTAAAAAACAGGAAAACTGTGAATCTCCAGAGGAATATGCAAAGCTAGATTATGATTTTCATTCCCAGTTGATTATGCTCTCTAAAAACGAGTTTTTGTTTCAGTTTTGGAGTGCCTTAAGTCCGTTTGTAAAAGAACAGCTCCAGCGCTCCAGCGCTGTGGAAGGTGTTATAAAGCATTCTTATTCTTATCATAAAAAAATATTGAATGCATTAAAAGATAGAAATTATAAAAAAGCATATAGTTTAAATACCGATCATCTGCGTATCATGCAAGGACGTATGTTAACCGAGGCTTCCAAGCAGACAAGTATTTCGCAGGAGAACTTTTTATAATATAGATTTATTCTTTGATAAACAGATATATATTTCTCAGCAAATATTCCCGACAGGCACTCCTGTCGGGAATATTTTTTTCTGTGTCATTCTTCTATTTCTCTGTATTTTCATTCTATTTCATACTCCCGATCTTTCTCTTCCAGCCCTTATATTTCGTATATCTTATTTCGTATTTTCTCTTGACTTCTAATAGATATAGAGGTATGATGAAATTATCATAAAGGTATTAACATAATATGTTAATATTTCTTAAATGTATAATAAAGGTATATACAAAAGGAGGAAAAACAATGTCGTATTTTAAAGAAGATGCATGGTGGGCTAGCCCATACAATGATCTAAATGAAGTAAAATCACTGATGACTGCAGGACAAAAAGTAGAAATCCATGACGCCACCCTAAGAGATGGAGAGCAGACTCCTGGTGTAGTATTCACTAAAGATGATAAAGTGCGCATCGCAGAAATGTTAGATCAGATCGGTGTAGAAAGAATTGAAGCAGGTATGCCGGCGGTCTCCAAAATGGACCAGGACGCCATCAGAGAAATCTCCAAGAAAAATCTTAAAGCGGAAATTTATACATTTGCTCGTGCAACACGCCAAGATATAGATATGGCTGTAGACTGCGGCGCAAATGGTGTTGTCATCGAAGTTCCAATCGGCTATCCAAAATTAAAATATCAATTTGATTGGACATGGGAAAAAGTATTTGAAAAAAGTGCTGACTGTATAAATTATGCGAAGAGCCAGGGCCTGAAAGCTGTTTACTTCCCGTACGACACAACACGTTCCAGAGTAGAAGATTTAGAAAATTTGATGGCTGCGATTATGAAAGAGGCAGCTCCAACTTCCGTTGGTGTAGTGGATACAATGGGTTGTGCAATGCCACAGACAATAGAATACCTTGTTAAAAAGATGAAAAAAATGACCAATGATCTCCCTGTAGAAGTACATACACATAACGACTTTGGCATGGCAGTTGCAACAGAATTAGCCGCTATAGCCGCAGGCGCTAGTTGTGTACATTCATGTATTAATGGGTTAGGTGAACGAACCGGAAATGCTTCTCTTGAAGAACTCATGATGTGCATGAAGATTATGATGGACATGCCTAATGATTATAAAATAGAAAAACTTCCGCAAATGTGCAAAGAAGTTGAAAAAATCTCTGGTGTAAAACTCGCAAATAACAAACCTGTAGCCGGTATTCGTAATTATACCCGTGAATCTGGAATTGGTATCGATCTTGTCGTAAAGCAACCACTTGCTATGTATGCTACAGATCCACGATATTTCGGCCGCGAAGGAGATATTGTACTTGGTAAAAAGAGTGGAAAAGCTTCTATTGAATATTTTCTTGACAAACTAAATCTCTCTGCAAATGCAGAACAAATCACTTCCATCTTAGCAAAAGTAAAAGAAAAAGGAATTGAAAAACGAGGCCTTCTAACAGAAGAAGAGTTCTTAGACATCTATCACGCAGAAGTATAATCCCTATTTCCTGCCCTGCTTCTTTTAGTAAAAAGACGCAGGGCAAAGCTACGCGTTAAAATACAATACTCTTTCTAAAAAACCTCTTTTGCGTCTTTGGGCAGTGTCTGCACATGCTTTAAAAATTTATAACCTGCCTCTGCTTCTTTTAAATTGTAAGTATGTCCCCAACGCCGTTCCAATTCACATGCAGTATCGTTGAACAATTCGCACATAACAAATACACTATGCCAAATGTTATCTATATTACCATTGGCATATGTGTCAAGAAATCGATTCCATATATCTCCATCTAAATATTTTTGCAAATATTTAGACGCCTTTCCTGTTGAAATCCGAAATTCTGTTTCATAGCCTATTTTCCAATTCAACAATTTTACTAATTCCAGATGGCTTCCGTCATAAAGCATTTTATGCACATATGGAATTTCTTCACGCCACAATCCCTTTGCAACGTTATTCAGACACCACCAAAACTCATTACAGCAGGCCTCGAATTCTTTTTGTGTGGGCTTTTTTATCCAGTAATCCTCATCCGTAGGCTCTGATACTGTTGGCAGAATTCCATCTTTATCTAATAGAATTACACATAATTTATCATCTAGCACCTTTACTTCTGCTTCCGGTATCACATGCAGATCAAGCCGATTTCCGTCTTTAAACTGTATCAGCCAGCCATAGCATTTATCAAAATCAACATGAAATCCATTACAGCGGTCTATCTCATCAGGACACTGCATATATAGCCTTTCTCCAAAAATATCGATCCAAGCTGTTTCTTCATAAAAAGGCTTGTTTTTCCTGACTACATAAACAATATCATAGTCTTGAAATATATCCTTTTTCACCTTCTTATTCGTTCTGGAGCCGTTCATATAAACAGCGCGTATTCTGTCATCCTTCTGAGCAGTACTTATAATTAAATCAAACATTTCTTCTTCACTACGCATTTTCCATTTCCCTTACAAGCATACATTTTTAGAGAAAGCTATAGCACATCTCTTTATATGCCTTTTTCTATAAAATGTCTTTCATAGAGATTCCAATATTTTTTATATACTCTGTCTTCTTGTCCGTCCAAATTTAATTGATACATTCTAAATGTAACCAAAAAATTTTTAGGCTGCCATAGCTCTTCATACGAATAGCAATATTTCATTCCTATCCTCTGCATTACTCCACCGCTTCGCGGGTTATTTCTGTCGTGTGTCGCTGTAATATAGGGAATTCCATCCTTTCGCAGCTGTTCCACGAGTATCTTGCTTGCTTCAGTTACTATCCCCTTGTGCCAAAATTCTTTGCGAAGTGCATATCCAAAATCATAACTATCATCTGTATCGGCCTTTACATAACCAATCGGTTCATCTTCTTCTCTTAGACAGATTGCATAATAATATGTTTTACCCCTAACCTGTTTTTCATAAAAATCTCTTGTCTCTTCCATATTTTTTACAGGTAGCCACGGTAAGAACGTATTCACTGTTTCGTCTTTCAAAAGTAAATACAACGCTCCCATATCTTTTTCTTCAAATCTTCTTACTATTAATCTTTCTGTCTCAATTCTTATATTAGACATTGCATTTCCTCCATAGCTTCCTGCTTATAAGGATACTTTTATTCCAGGGAAAAACTGTTGGGAAGAAGTTCATTAAGCGAAGTCTCTTTCCATTCCCCATTTCCTTTTACCAGCAATACCAGCAGTGCATCCTCCCCACAAAATTCATGCAACACTTGTCTACACACCCCCGCAAGGCGTTATGTAGTCTTTTGGTATTTCTTCTAATGATTGTATGCACTTATTTTCAAGCATGATAATCTATTATATTTTCCCCAAAAGAAATAATCATGTCAGGATTATAATAAAACATTTCTCGTGCCACTTTTCGATTTCCATCTTTATCTTCTACAAACACAAAATGTCTGTAAAACACCTAAACTTCTATAAGTCTTTCTTTTGCAACATTACTACCGTCTCCACATGCACCGTATAAAGAATATGCCTTGTACTATTTAATATAGTTTAACATATAATCTCTGAAAACGCAGTAAAACAAGGCTTTTTTCAGTTTCCTTTATTCGCTCAATCACTCATTTCCGCAACCAATAATCATACATAATCTGTACATGGTAGGCAAAATGTAGGCAATGTCTACTACGAATTTTCCTTGAATATTTACGGCCAATATGCTATATTATGAATAGAAAAGGGAAACCAAAAGCGGCTTACCCTCAATACCAACTAAGCTACACCGCTACAAGCGGCAAGCCGTCACTATTGCAGTAGTGGCGGCTATTTCTTTCCCTTGAAAATCTGATAACACAGACCAACAAGGGCAACAACAAATATACAAAATTGGATTAAATCCGAATATGTAATATTCATTGGCAACCCTCCTTTCTTTCGTCTGGAGGGTTTGCCCCTCCGAAAAATTCAGAGGGTAAGCCGCCCGGCTTTGGTTTCCCTGTTCATATATTACCATAAGCGCAAACAGCGCACAACATCTATTTCAGTATCACTGGAAAGCCTGGCATCTCTCCGATCAGGTACGTCAAAGGTCGCGTTTCGCTACCTCTGTATCTTCCCTTATGACGAGCCGTCCGCCTGATTGCCTTTCCTGCTGTCGGATCGTGATACCCTTCATGGTTCTTCATCAAATATATTCCAATTCCTTTTCTGCCCATCTCAACGCCTCTCTTTCTACTTCACTTGTCCATGTCCTCTGGAAGCTCTCAATGCCTATATGATGGATTGGAGCAGCTGCAAGATATTCTTCATAATATCGGCGGTATGTATATTTATGCGCCTGCTGTCTAAGTGTTCTCATGGCTTTATTCTGAAGATTTCTCACGCTTTCTGCCCCTATTCCAAGATGTTCACCCGTTTCTTTTGCCGTCAATCCTTCTCGGTATCTTAACCGGATAAGAGCAGGCTGCTCCCCTGGTAAGTCATCTACCGCAAGCCACAATTCACGCTTCATGTTCTCTGTATCTAACGCCTTTATAACATCCGCTTCCATATCCTTATCAGTTGATATAGTATCCCCTATATTTATACTTTCGTCCATCTTCTGTATTGGTTCGTCAAGGCTTCGTATTTGCCCCATTTGAACCGCTTCTTTTATCTGGTCAAGTTTATCCTGGCTAATATACAAAAAAGCCATCATCTCCCTGTCAGACGGTTCACAGCCATAATGCTTGTTATATTCTCCGGCTATTTTCTTATATTGCCGTACTTCATCCACAATATGTGATGGAATACGCACAACCCGGCTGCAATTATCTATATAACGGCGCATACGCTGCTTTATCCAAAACGCGGCATAATTGATAAACAATACCCCTTTTTCCGGCTTATAATGCCGCACAGCCTCACATAGGGCAATATACCCTTCTTGTTTCAAGTCCTCTGTCTCTGCATAAGCCGCATACTTTCCCGCCAGCATTTCAATAAATTTTTGGTTTTGCTTCCAAAGTTGCAGCATATTTTCTGCTTCCTGTATTCCTGCTTTTATCCTGACAACTAGCTGTTCATTGTCCACCATATACGCCACCTTTCAAAAACACCCCAGGCGCAAGGAGAAAACGCCCAGGGTGCTTTTATCAATATTAAGTTATTGCCTTACGCTGACGCCTTATTTTCCTGATAATAGATTGCCTTTTTCTTGTTGTCCAGTACGAAAGCGTCATACACAATACGCCCCTCTACCAGTGCGCCACTGATTCCCGGTGGATTATCATGCGTTTTGTAACTCTCCAGTTTCGTCGGTGCCACTGTTGCGCATGGATGGACTACCAAAAATCCAAAATTTTCCGGTAATCTTGACGCGGGCATACGGATTACCGTTAACCCGTCCAGATTTCCGATCACGCCCCGCAGTCTCATATCTTCCCCTATGTCGGTTTCTAAGACTATATCCGGGGACTTTTTCATCAACAAATAAATATCCGGCGTTACTACAAGAACTCTGTTTGTCTCCGGGGCTTCCGCATTATCCAGCTCTTTACTTGCCTTTATGATTTCATCATAAATATTATCGGCCGTCAGTGTAATCGCTGTTGGTTTTGTTCCTGCGCCTTTACAGATTTTGTCAAATACATATGTGTCTACTTCCGGTATAACAACCTGTCTTACCTGTCTGGCCAAAGCGGACGCTGCTTCAAGCTGCCCTTCTGTTTCGTCCTCGTCCAATGCGTCAATAGCAAAGGTAAAGGAACGGTCTTTTGAAAGTGTCATGGTCTCTGTCGTTGCGTCCAAAGATTGTACTTTACCGTATCTCGACCAGTTTTCACCCGTTGGGCCAGTGCGACCGTAGTCGTTCATAGTCCCGGTTGAAATCTTATAAACTTTTACCGTATGCGCCCCAGCAAAAGCAAAGTCTTGATTTGTTACTAATTGCTTTTTACTTTCAGTTGTAAACTGTTCGTCTACATACGGCAAATATTTGGTTACTAATTCTATTGCCATTTTACATTATCCTTTCAGTCCCATAGCTGCACGTATTTCAGCGTCCCCTGCATTTCCATGCCCATTCCCTGACCCTGTAGAGGCGCCTCCGGTTGATACCCGATAAGTTCCCCCTGTAGCAGGACGCTCTTTTAAATGCGCGCTTATGAGTTTTATACTATTTTCCATCTCTTCCTTACTGCTGCAATTTACAAGAGGTAAAAGTTCTTTTGATATTCCTGCATCTGCCAGTTTCTCCCTGGCATCTAACCGCAGTTCCCTTGCATTGAGAGCCTGCTCACGTTCCGTATAATCTGCCCCCGGCGTGCTCTTTGCCCTTGCAAGCCTTTCACCTATAATCCTATTCACTTCATCCTGTGTGAACAGTTTTTCTGACTGCTGGTAAGGCTGTTGATTAGCTTTTGTTCCTTCCTGCTGTCCTTCTTGCGCCATTGTCTGACTTTCCATGTTTTGATTTTCCATGTGTATAATTCCTTTCCCCGCTTAACGCCCGGTCGGCTATTGGTAATTAATGAAAAACGAATGTAGAACAAACAAAAAGGCACAGGAATAACTTTTAGATATTTCTATCTGTAAGTCATTCCCACGCCTTATATATCAGCTTCCAACAACGAAGGTAGGTAGTTGCTGGGGTACTTATATATTCTATTTGTTCTGTATCAATTATATCAAAATATTCTACGCGTAACAAGCATTTTAAACAACAAAATGATAGCATAACAACTCATTAAAACGTTGCAAACGTTCGGATACTTAAAGCGAACAAAACATTAAAATATATCAATCTGTCTCCCCATTTTTGTTTGTTTTGATATTCTGCCCCCTATGCGTTGCGTTTCCCGTAGTTCCTCCGTTGTTCGTTAAAATGTACGCCCTCTTATACCGTCCCTTCTGTGGCTGTATCTTGTATGTTTTTACCACTGGAGAAAGTAACCGGAGAATTTCCGGCAGCTCTTTATCCTCTGTGTAAGACACCTTTATTCTTACGCTCATGCCTTTCCTCCTTTCTTCCTGCCGCCTGCTTCCAGTATTGGCGTACCATCCGCAGGAGGGCAGTCTTTTTATTCCTAAATGCTCCGGCAGTATTACCAGCAAACCGGAGCTCCGTTCACTTCTCTGTTTTAATCCTCTGCCGCCCTGGTTTTGCTGTTGCCGCAGCTCACTGGGAAGGGTATGGGCTTTTTATTATGCTGTTTTCCTTTTCTCAATCATCTTGATAAAATCATTAATTTGTTCGCTATCCCAGGTTACAGCAGTTTTCATAAATGTGAGGAGATACGGCTTTTCTCTTAATTCTCTTTCTATCTCTCTTACCTGCCTGCTGCGTTCAATATCTTTTTTTACCTCTTCTTTTCTATCAAGCCACCGCCAATGCGCCGCTGTTTCTCCACAAACAACTTTCAATTCATGACTAAAAAGATATTCTGCTGAAACACCAAATAAATTAGCAAGCCCGAACGCCTCACCGCACAATATTTCTGTCTTTCCTGTCAGTTTGTCCCATGTTTCCGGGTCATTCCACTCCCGATATGGTTTCGGAAGCCCCATGTGCTCCGCTATGGTACATATAGAATAAGTTGTTTCTTTTACCTCTGCCATAAGATTAGGATATGTAAAAAGCTTTAAATCTTCGATCGTCAATTCTGCAACCCGTTTTTCCATCTTTCCCTTTTCCTTTCTTTAAAACTCTGTTATCATGTACTTGTATCCTTTCAACAGCCCGCCAGCGTTTTAAGGATATATTGCCCCGTAGAGAGTACTGCCCTATGGGGCTATTTTCTTTATACTCCGGTGTCTATACTGCCGCCAATATGCAGGAAACGGCACGCTTTTCCCTTTGTATATGGTGTAGGTATTGTACCTACGCACTCGCCCAGGGCCTCAATATCTCCGCCCATGCTGATAAGGGCGCCGTTTATATCCTCCAGCACGTCTGCTATTCGTTTTAGCTGTTCTATTTTCATCACCTCCAACGCAAAAGAATCATTATCACCTGCTACTTCACAAAATTCATCTATAATTTCTCTATATTTTTTTGTCATTTTTCTTTCTCCTTTCTCTATCAGTGCAGAAAGAGCACATTTTTTTAACTCTATCTATATATAGGTGTAAAGCAACTATATAATTTCTTTTTACCCTCTTATACTTGAAATTAAAATTTCCTGCTCTTTCTGCTCTATTTCGGATTATTTTCAGCAAATACGGTATTTTCTTCAAGTGTAGCTTGTCTGAAATCTGCCCTTTCCTGCTCTGTAAGTGCTCTTTGAGAGCACATATCTCCAAAGTATCTGCTCCCGCTTGACATGTAATCTCGGTACCCCTTACCTCTAAGGTTCTTGTAAAAGCTCCTGCTGCTCAATGGCGTCCACTGATTGAAATAACAATAGTTCTCGTAGAGTTTAAATAACTCTGTCCGTTCTATCCGTTCGCCCGGCTTCCACTCGATCCGATCATCAAGAAACGCCTGTACATTGTCTGATTCCCTGTGATACTCATGCACCAGCCTTTTACTGTTCGGGCTGTCTATCTCCCGTCTTGTGGTGTATAGCCTTGTCAGAGCCGCCATACACTCCCGGATAAATCCCGGCATACTGTAAGCAAGCCCCTCTTTCAGATCGGGAATATCTTCCCCCTTCTGCATAACCTCAATAGAGAGCATACGTCTATAAAAAGCATCTGACTTTTCGTCAAGATTGACAGGCATTTCATTAGCTGAAAAGATCAGTTTTGCATAACTGCGGAACGCAAACACCTTACCGCCTTTATACTCTCCCTTTACTAAATCTTCCCCAGTAATCCGCTTGATCGCGTCCACCTGCTCCAGTGCTTTCTTTGGTAAATCAGCGCAGGCATTGAGCAGCTTACCTAATAACTCCGTTGGGGTGAAACGCTCATTCAAATCCTGTAAAGTAATGCAGCTCACATTTTCAGCGCCTACTGCGTCAATCAAAAGATTAATAGCCGTTGACTTTCCCGATCCCGGAACACCGATAATAATTAAAAACTTCTGTAGGCTTGTATCTGCTGTCATGCAGTACCCGCAAAACGTAAGAAACATTTCGCGGTCTTGCCTGTCCGGGAATATTCCTTCAAGGAATTTCTCTACAACAGTTCCGCTGTATTCTGCGTTTGAATCATATTTATGCGGAACTTGATTGATAGAACAGTATTCCGGCTTGTGTGGATGCATGATTTCTAATACCGGGTCATACATCCCATTTTTAAAGTTGACCCAGTGCGCTGGGTATTGGTTAATCTCTTCATTTTTCTTTGTCAGTCTGTAATCTGCCAGAATCAAGTTATATACTCGGTTTATTCTTCCGATTGTGATCAGTTCCGGCCAGATTAATTTCTTTATATGTGCCTTAAGTATTTTCCCGTCATCATCTCGCAGATAATACCCGCGCCTATATATGTACGGAATGCCGTTTAAAATGAACACTTTTAACTGTTTTCGCGTTATGTATTCCGCAATTTTATCATCAAGTATGTCATAAGGTTCATCACTCTTCTTACCAATCTTCTGGAAATCCTTCAAATTTATATTCTGACTTTCTTCGGTCTCCAATTCTTTCCCTCACCGCCTTTCTTTTCATACTTTCCCATTCATTTTCACACTGTCCTTTATACCAATGCGCCACGCTCTTCATCTGTGCGTCATGTTCCTGCTGCCATTCCGCTTTTACAGTCTCATAATACTCCCGCGCCCTGCTGCACCCTAACCATTCAAGCCGTGTAAGCGCGTCCTCTGCGAATCCTGGCGTTGTGATGTCATAGCCTAAGATTCTCTTAAACGTGCTTTTATACAGCTTCATATCCGCGCTGAATGAATGCATAAAGTCTGTTCTTGTAAATTGGTGCGTAGGTTTTGCAGGGTTGTTATTGAATAACTGTTCAAATTCCCCGGACTGCTCCATTGATTCCATTTCCGCGCAAATTTGAGCAAAAACATCATTAGGCACTTGCTCTAGTATTTTCATCTCGCGTCACTTGCTCTACCGGATACCTTTCAATAAAACGTTCCAGGTCGCTTCCCTTAATCTTCTTTGAA
The DNA here is from genome assembly GCF_055387595.1 of Mediterraneibacter flintii. Taxonomy (NCBI): domain Bacteria; kingdom Bacillati; phylum Bacillota; class Clostridia; order Lachnospirales; family Lachnospiraceae; genus Mediterraneibacter; species Mediterraneibacter flintii. Next base: position 340,381 of record NZ_AP031405.1, on the reverse strand, counting down.
CCTAGTACCAGGTAAGGAAGTGCCCCGCTGTTCATAAGCTGGTACACTGTGTTAATACTGACCTGCAACAGCTTTGACACTTCTTTCGCTGTATAAATCGGCTTATACTCCTGTACTGCCATTTGCTTTCCTCTCCTTTCGTTTGTTTTGTCCGTTCCATTCCCTAACCACAGCCCGCCATAGTAGTTAGTCGTCTGTTTCAATGATGTCTGTTACGTCTACGCCTACGCCTTTGGCAATCCTTCCGACAGCCTGCGGCATAGCGTTCTTCTGATTCAAAATCATAGCATAGCGCTGTCTGCTGATTCCTGCTCGCTCTGCCGCCTGTCCAATAGTCAAACCACTGTTGGCAAGAGCGATTTCAAACTTTGCGTCATTGATTTTCATATTTGCGTACCTCCTTATATCATTTTGCAATATTTCTTTTTGCAATATTACTATAATATCATTTTGTAATATTGTCAAGATGATATTGAAAGTATTATTTCAATTTGTTATTATCCTTAATAAGGAGGTTTTTTGATATGAGTGATAGAGATATAGAAGTTGGCAGCAGAATCAAAAAGATTCGGCAACACAAAAAAATAACACAACAAGAATTATCGGCAAAAATGGGGGTATCTCAAACAGCTATAGCACTATGGGAAAATGGCAGTAGAAGCATATCACTTGAGGCAATAGATGAAATTGCCTTTTATCTTAACGTTTCTGCTAGTTATCTATTATTCGGGGAAAAAGATTTTAAAGACAATATCCCTAAAGATAACCACGATGACGGCCTTAAAAATATAGACACTATCGCCGCACATTTTGACGGTGATGAATACACAGAGGAAGAACTAGAACAAATTAGGAAGTTTGCCGAATTTATTAAAAGCCAGAGAAAAGACACCGAATAGCCCAGTCCAAAATTGGACACACAACGCAAAATTGCGTTCTGTAAATAGCGTGGAGTTTTCCGCTGTACATTGACAATAATATACTTACTAAGGGAACCGTTGAGGTGCTACGCCAACCGCTGGACGAACAGAAAGGGGGTTGGTGCTTATGGTTACATACTCTGACTTGTTCACATTTGTAATTATGCTTTGCGCTGTTATAACCCTTGTTGTAACATTTAAACGCAAAAAATAGCGCCCCTCGTCTGGTAAACTAAGGCGCTATTTTTAGAACTTTATTTTGCCAGCGGTCAGGTGTACTCTGACCAACGGCTCCCTTGTTAAGTATATTATAGTCAATCTTCTGGAATATGTCAAATATCATTCTTTAACCACAGCCCGCCAGCTATGAAAGGAGAATGGTATACATGGGAGAATTACGAACAAGAAAACGCGGCAAGAATTGGGAATGGTCTTTTGAGGGTGCCCGGATAGGCGGTAAAAGACAGCCGATTTCAAAAGGTGGATACCGCACCAAAGCGGAAGCTATAACCGCAGGCACGCAAGCAAAGGCAGAATATGAGAACGCCGGGAGAATTTTCAAGCCATCTGAAATCAGCGTAGCGGATTTCCTTGACTACTGGTATGAAAATTACGTCATGCGAAACCTGTCATATAATACGCAGAGGGATTATAAGAATAAAATCGACCTGCATATCAAGCCGCATTTGGGGAAGTACCGCCTTATCTCTTTAGAATCGGACATAGTACAGAAATGGATCGACCAAAAGAAAGATGAAGGCTACTCGCAAAGCATGGTCAAGAATATGCTCTGCTGCCTGTCCGGTGCGCTGAATTACGCAGTACAGCCCTGCCGGTACATTAAGGGAAACCCCTGTATTTATGTAAAAACGCCTAGAATCGCTGTCAAAGCAGAGCGAAAAGCACATACGGAATATATCTGTACAAAAGAAGATTACGCGGTTATTCTGGCACGCTTTCCGGCTGGGAATATTTTTCACCTCCCAATTTTAACCGGCTATCACTGCGGTACACGAATCGGCGAGACTTACGGTATTGATTTGCTTCAGGATATTGATTTTAAGACGAATACACTGCATATAAGGCACCAACTGGCCAAAGAAGGGAAGGGCTGGTATTACCGGCCGCCAAAATATAACTCTGTGCGTGATATTCGTATAGACCCAGTATATGCGGACGCTCTAAAGGCTGAAATCCATACCCGGAAATTAAATCAAATGAAATATGGCCAATACTTTACCAAGTCCTATGTAAAGCCAGACGGCAGCATAATACAGGCACCTGCGGACGTCTCTGCCCCGTACCTTGAAATCATGCCGCTGTCCGTCCGGGAAAACGGGCTGCTGCTTACTCCCGAATCATTCAAGTATTGCGCCCGCGTTGTCCATAATGAACTGAATAACCCATTTTTTCACAGTCATTGTCTGCGGCATACACATGGAACCATACTGGCCGAAAACGGCGCGCAGCCAAAAACCGTTATGGAACGCCTGGGGCATAGGGACTTGAAAACCACGCTAGAGCGTTATATATTTAATACAGACAAAATGAAAGATGACGCTGTCAAGCTGTTCATACAAGCCACATCATAAAAAGAAAACCTGCCTACCGTTTAGATTTTGGTAGGCAGGAGGTAGGCAAAACGTCATTTATAGGCTCTATGCTTTCTGATTTTCCTTGATTTTACGGGATAATTTTATAATTGTTTCTACGTGCACCGTATGTGGAAACATATCCACCGCCCTCCCCTTCTTCAGTTCATACCCCCGCCCGCACAGGTACTTCAAATCCCGTGCCAGCGTCGCGGAGTCACAGCTTACATACACAATCTTTTCTGGCTGCATTTTTGCAATCGTCTCAAGCAGCGCCACGTCGCATCCCTTTCGGGGCGGATCTACAACAATCACATCCGCGTGCGCACTTTCTCTCGGATGTGTTTCTGCGTACTGTTCATAATATCTGGGCAGGACTTCTTCTGCCTTCCCCACATAAAACTGCGTATTTTCGATACCATTGCACTTGGCATTTCTTCTGGCATTCTCTATTGCCTGGGGGACAATCTCTACACCGTATACCTGTTTTGCCCCCTGCGCGAGGAAAAGAGAAATCGTCCCAATTCCACAGTACAAGTCCCACACAGTTTCCGTCCCTTTTAGTCCCGCATATGCCAGCGCCAGTCCATACAGCTTTTCGGTCTGTACGGGATTGACCTGGTAGAAAGAAAGCGGCGAAATCTCGTATTTTATATTCCCTATATAATCCGTTATATGGTCCTGTCCCCAGAGAACCTCAAAGGTATCTCCCATAATTACATTTGTCTGCTTCATATTAGTGCTTATCGTAATACTCGTCATTTTTTCTACGGTATTTAGCATCTCTATCAAAATATCTGCATGAGGAATCCTTCTGCCATTTATTACAAGGCAGACCATCAATTCCCCTGTCTTAAAGCCATATCGAATCAGCACATGACGAATCAGTCCTGTTCCTATTCTTTCGTCATAGGAAGAAATCTTATATTTTTTCATAAAAGAAAGGATCGTTTCCAAAATCTCTTGATTTTGCGGCACGCCCAGCGCACAGTCCGTATTTGCGATAATCGTATGTGTTCTTCCGGCGTAAAATCCAGTAATTGGATTTCCTTCCTTATCCGTCCCAAATGGAAACTGCGCCTTGTTCCTGTATCCGAACACAATGTCAGATGCACTTTTAGCTCCAGGCGTCAAGTTTTCTTCTACGGTTGGCTGCTGCACTGCTGATGTTCCCATTCCTACGATTGGTTCCATCACCTTTTCAATCGTCTCTTTGGCAAATCCCCCTATCCGTTCCAGATTCTCCTTTACTTTCCGTTCTTTATACAACAGCTGCTTCTTATACGCCATTTCCTGAATCTGGCAGCCGCCGCATTTCCTGGCAAATGCACAGCGCGCAGGCACTCGGTCATTCGAAGGCTGTATAATTTTAAGAAGCCTCGCGTAACCATAGGACTTCTTTGCCTTCATCACTTTTGCCTCAACCTTGTCGCCGATCACCGTATCCTTAATAAATAAGGTATAGCCATTTACTCTGCCTATACCTTCTCCATTCATTCCAATATCTTCAATTGTGACTCTCACAATTTCATTTTTCTGCATGTTTTTTCTCCAAAATTATATCGATGTCTTTCTTAAATTTGACTCAAACAAACGGTTGTAGCCCAGCCAGTCTGTTCCTGTTTTACCTTTAAAAATCTCTGTCAGCGTCTGCATTTTCGCGTCCGCATTGTCGGCGAGATTTAAGGCAAGCGCTTCTGCAAGCGCCGGCTTTTTCGGAGAACCATACTCCAGTTCTCCATGATGAGCAATGACACAATGTTTCAGCTCATTGGCAAGCTTCTCCGGGAAATCCGGAATGGAACGGATAGCGTCATTGAGCATTTCAATCCCAATGACAATATGTCCAATCAGCTGTCCCTCGTCGGTATAATCATTATCAGGAAAAGCAGACAGCTCTTTCGTCTTTCCTATGTCATGGCAAATCGCCGCTGTATACAGCAGATCCCTGTTTAAAATAGAATACGCTCCCGCGAAATATTCACAGAGATGGAGCACACTTAGCGTATGTTCCAAAAGTCCTCCGGCAAATCCATGATGTACCGTCTTTGCCGCAGAATGTTCTTTGAACGACTTGATAAATTCTGTATCGTTGACAAAATAATATTCCAGCACTTGTTTTAGATAAGAATTCGAAATCTGACGAATATAGGCAAGCAGTTCCTCATACATCCTGTCCACACTCTTTTCTGTAGTAGGCATGTAATCCGCCGGATTATATTCTCCTTCCTGTGCTTTTCTTATTTGTTTAATGTTCATCTGAAGATTGCCATTATACTGAATAATCTCTCCGTATACCTCAATGAAATCTTTTTCATCATAATCCGCAATCCCCTGTGAATTCGGATCCCATACTTTTCCGTCCAGAGTTCCTGTCTTATCCTGAAGCAGCAGATTGTCATATGGTTTCCCATTTCTCGTCTCAGCAGAACGTTTTCCTTTGCACAAATAAATGTTCCTGATTGTTTCACCCTCATGTAGTCCGTCAATATATCTCATACGCTTTTCATGTCCTCTTTCTATCTATACTGTCAATTTTTTAATTGTTTTACTGCGCATACTTCTATTTCTTACAGCATTCTATTCCTGGCTTCCCACCGTCACAGTAAACTCAATATCCACATATCCGTCAGCTCCCAGGCGGCTCCCTTTCAGCTTTACATTCTCTCCGGTCTTACACTCCAGCACAGCCTTCTCGTATGTGGAAGTGTTCATCACTTCCGTACCGGAAATTTCCTGTATCACATCTCCACTTTGAATTCCTGCTGCCATCGCCGGTGAATCTGCGTCCACCTGCACCACATACATGCCCGACGGCATTGACTGCTGCTGCGCAATCTCATTTGTCACTGCCGTTCCGGAAATTCCAATATAAGGGACACTCTCCCCATTTACTAACAATTCAATCGCCGCCTTTAGGTCAGAAATTGCAAATGCATTTGCCGTAGCGCCTTCTTTCTCTTCCCAGATATTTGGAGAAATCAGTCCGATTACCTGCCCTTCCTGATTAAAAAGAATACCCGTTCCGTCCTCCGAAGCCGCAATATCTGTCGCGAGCACTTGACACTCTCCGTCAGAAAATATTTCTTTATAAGAATTAGAACTGATGATGCCGTATCCGGTTCCGTCCGCATAGCCAAATGTATTTCCAAGCGCAATCACCACGTCACCTGGCTTAGAAAGATTTGAATTTCCCAGCTCCGCCACTTTCACCGCATTCCATGTCGTATCTGTTATATTGTCCCTCACCACACCAAATACAGCAAGACCGCTGTTTTTATCCTGCTTTTTCAAGGAAGCGCTGTATCTGTTTCCATCCGCAAAGACAACATACCACCCCTGTGCCTCTGCACAGATCGAATTATCTGCAAGTATCAGAAGCTCCTGCCCATTGTCCGCCACTATCACACCGGTTACGCTTGTCCTAAGTCCTGTTGCTGTACTCTCCCAGTCTTCCGTATTGGAAGAAGCCGTCACAGAAACAACCCCTTTATATGCCTCTGAAGCCGTCTCATACATACTTTCCATCATTTCTTCATAACTGAGCGCACTAAGTCCCGTCGCATTTACCTGCTCTTCGTTTGCTTCTGCCTCTTCATTCTCTTTGGCTTCCTCATCCTCCGGTATGGTAACGGTCTTTGGATCTCCCTGAAAGTGTTTTCCTATCCATGGTTTAAGCGCAAAAAAACCAAAGCAGGCAAAAACTCCAAAAATCAGCCCGTATATAGCAATGCGGGCTAACTGGCTCAAAATTTTTTCCCTGCTAAGAGGCTTCGGCTTGATTGTTTCCTGCAAAAAAGAAAAAGGTTCTTCTTCCTTTTTCCCAGAGCCCTCCTTCGGACTCTGTTTCGGGTCTTCATCGTACGGCATAGGCTCTAATCTCCTTCAGTCAATAGTATAACCGATTCACTCTGATTGTTCAACTTCATTTCACTCTGTCACAAAAAACCTTTTCTTTGCTTTCATTATAAGGTAAAATGAAGAGTAGATTTAAAGCTATGAAATGAAAAGGTGTAAAATATGAACCAGAAAACATTAAATAAACTGGAATACGATAAAATCACATTGCTGCTCGAAGAACAAGCTTCTTCTTTTCGCGGGAAACAGCTCTGCCGCCGTTTAAAGCCAATGACGGATATAGATAAAATCAACACATACCAGGAACAAACCGCCGCTGCATTTACACGCATCATCAAAAAGGGCCGTCCTTCCTTCGGAGACGCCTCCCCCGTAGAGGAATCCATGAAGCGTCTGGAAATCGGTGGTGCATTGGGAAGCGGGGAACTCCTGCGCATCTGCCGTTTGCTGCAGGGTGCCGCACGTGTGAAATCTTACGGCAGGCACGACACACAGGAGGAGTCATCAGACTGCCTGGACAATTATTTTGATGGTCTGGAGCCTCTCACCCTGCTTTCCGGTGAAATTGAACGCTGTATTCTCTCCGAGGAGGAAATCAGCGATGACGCCAGCAGCACATTAAGAAGTATCCGGCGGAGTATGGAATCCATCAACGGCAAAATACACGCTACGTTAAATAATCTGGTAAATGGTTCTCTCCGCACGTATCTGCAGGATCCTATCATTACCATGCGTGGTGATCGCTATTGCCTTCCCGTAAAAGCGGAATACAGAGGACAGGTACATGGGCTTATACACGATCAGTCCTCCACCGGTTCCACCTTATTTATCGAGCCAATGGCGGTTGTAAAATTAAATAATGACTTAAAAGAGCTCTATGCAAAAGAGCAGGAGGAAATACAGGTTATCTTATCCCGTCTAAGTGAAGAAGCGGCTTCTTATATAGAAGAAATCCGTACAGACTACAGAATTCTTACGGACTTAGATTTCATCTTCGCAAGGGGTTCCTTAGCTTTATCCATGAACGCAAGCCGTCCACTTTTAAATACAGAAGGCAGAATTCATATACGGGAAGGGCGCCATCCACTTTTGCATACGCAGAAGGTGGTTCCCATCACCGTTTCTCTGGGAGAAGATTTTTCCCTGCTTATCATCACCGGTCCAAATACCGGCGGAAAAACGGTATCTTTAAAAACGGTCGGGCTTTTTACATTGATGGGACAGGCAGGTCTTCACATTCCCGCCTCCGACAGAAGTGAGCTTGCCGTTTTCCACCAGGTTTACGCGGATATAGGAGATGAACAGAGCATTGAACAGAGTCTGAGTACTTTTTCGTCCCATATGACAAACATTGTATCCTTCTTAAAGAAGGTAGACAGCCATTCGCTCGTATTGTTCGACGAATTGGGAGCAGGTACTGATCCTACGGAGGGAGCAGCCCTGGCAATCGCGATCCTCTCTCATCTTCACAAACGCCAAATCCGTACCATGGCAACCACACATTACAGCGAATTGAAGGTATACGCGCTCTCTACAGACGGCGTAGAAAATGCCTGCTGTGAATTCGACGTGGAAAGTCTGCGCCCGACTTACCGTCTCTTAATCGGAATTCCAGGGAAAAGTAATGCATTTGCAATTTCAGGAAAGCTGGGACTTCCGGACTATATCATTGAGGATGCAAAAAAAAGATTAAGTGAGCAGGATGTTTCCTTCGAAGATCTCTTATCTGATCTAGAAGCAAGCAGACATACGATAGAAAAAGAACGGGAAGAAATCGCGGCCTACAAACGGGAGATTGAGGCGCTGAAAACAAAGACTCTCCAAAAACAAGAGAAATTAGAGGATCAAAAAAATCGAATTATTCGTGAAGCAAATGAGAAAGCCGCCGCTATCCTGCGTGATGCGAAAGAGGTTGCAGACGAGACTATAAAAAATTTCCGTAAATTCGGGAAGGAAAATATCTCAGCAGCGGAAATGGAAAAGGAACGTGAACGGCTGCGCCAGAAAATAAAAGCTACTGCCTCTTCCTCCTCCATACAGATACAAAAGCCACAGAAAATATACAAGCCTTCCGACTTCAAGCTTGGAGAATCTGTAAAGGTATTGAGTATGAATCTGACAGGAACCATTTGTTCTCTCCCCGATTCCCGTCAAACTGTAACCGTACAGATGGGCATTCTACGTTCTCAGGTTCCCCTCTCTGACTTAGAGATCATCGAAGAGCCTGTATCCTATACGGCTAAAAATATGAAGCGGACAAATAAAGGAAAACTCAAAATGAGCAAATCTCTGTCCGTCAGTCCGGAAATCAATCTTTTGGGAAAAACTGTGGATGAGGCGGTTATGGAACTGGACAAATACCTGGATGATGCCCTTTTGTCTCATTTAAATACCGTCCGGGTTGTACACGGCAAAGGCACAGGCGCTCTGCGAAAAGGTATCCACGAATATCTCCGCCGCCAAAGACATGTCAAATCTTACCGTCTTGGTGAGTTTGGCGAAGGAGATGCCGGTGTTACGATTGTAGAGTTAAAATAAAAGTCAAAACAATAAAATAATCATAAGGAGGCTGCTATGATAGGAAAACAGAGAATTCTAATTGTAGATGATGACGAGAATATTGCAGAGCTTATCTCTCTTTATCTCACAAAAGAATGTTTTGATACAAAAATGGTTTACAATGGCGAGGACGCCCTGACAGCGTTCGAAACTTACCGTCCTAATCTCATTCTACTCGATTTGATGCTGCCTGGCATCGACGGATACCAGGTTTGCCGGGAAATACGCGCAAAATCTTCCACGCCGATCATCATGCTGTCAGCAAAAGGCGAGGTATTTGACAAGGTTTTAGGATTAGAATTAGGTGCTGACGACTATATTATGAAGCCCTTTGACTCCAAAGAAATGGTGGCGCGCGTCCGCGCTGTGCTTCGCCGTTACCAGCCCGCTAAAACAGAAGAGCCCAAGAAAGAAAAGACAAAATGCGTAGAGTATGAGGATCTGGTTATCAATCTTACCAACTATTCCGTTCTCTGTGATGGAAAACCCGTCGACATGCCTCCCAAAGAGTTAGAACTGCTATATTTCCTCGCTGCTTCCCCAAACCAGGTGTTTACAAGGGAGCAACTGCTGGATCGCATCTGGGGATATGAATATATCGGAGATACTCGAACAGTAGACGTCCATATCAAGCGTCTGCGCGAAAAAATCAAGGATCATCCCACCTGGAGCTTAAGCACTGTGTGGGGAATCGGTTATAAATTTGAAGCAAAATAAAAAACCGGCAAAGGAAGTTGCTCTATGAAAAGTACTCTGTACTTAAAATTTATTATTATATATATTATATTTGGTTTTTTAAGCATCTTTGCGACTGCCACACTCTCTCCACAGCTAATCAAGGATCGCCTGGAAGAAAATACCTCCCAGACATTGTTTAAGGAGGCGAATCTGATTGCCACTGAGTATCTGCCGTCCTATTTTTCAGGAAATATGACTTCCTGGTCCGTCCACTCCCAATTAAAGGCAATGAAGCTCTACCTGAATGCCTCTCTGTGGTTTGTAGACAAAGACGGCGTGCTGATTACTTCTTCTAATTTAGAAAGTAATACTTACCCTGAATGCATTGAGGACTTTGATCCTGCAGAAATCGGAAATAATCAGTATATTATCGGGGACTACCACGGTTACTTTGATGAAGATGTGATTACTGTCATGGCGCCCGTAACACAGGGCTTCACAACCAAAGGGTATTTGCTCATACACAGCCCTGTCACTTCTATCGATACTACCTGCAGCAGCCTGATGTTCACCATCTATATTACTTTGCTCGTGATTTATATTCTTTCTTTTATCTTTCTGCTCGGCTTTCACTTCTTCGTATTTAGGCCTCTCGCACAGGTTTCGGAAGCAGCCAAGCAGTATGCACTGGGAAATCTGGATTACGAGATTCCGGTTTATACCCATGACGAGATGGGGTATTTATCCGCTTCTTTGAATTATATGTCTTCCCAGCTAAAGGATATGGAGGATTACCAGAAAAAGTTCGTGGCAAATGTCTCCCACGATTTTCGTTCTCCTCTCACCTCCATCAAAGGATATATAGAGGCAATGACAGACGGAACAATTCCTCCTAATCTGCATGAAAAATATCTGAAAATCATTTTATTTGAGACAGAACGGCTGACAGATCTGACACATGACCTGCTCACCCTGAATGAATTTGACACAAAAGAGCTGCTTTTAGACAAAACCTCTTTTGACATACAGGAAGTCATTAAAAACACTGCCGCCTCTTTTGAAGGAGCCTGTACGGCAAAGCACGTATCCATACAGCTTCTTCTCCTTCCTGATGTTCCAAAGGTCTATGCAGATAAACGCAAAATCCAGCAGGTTTTATACAATCTGGTAGACAATGCTGTTAAATTTAGTGAAAATGAATCTTCTGTCATCATAGAGGTAACTCAAAAAAATGATAAGATTTTTGTCTCTGTCAAAGACTCCGGCATTGGAATCCCCAGAAAAGAACTCAACAAGATCTGGGAACGCTTCTATAAGTCCGATCTTTCGCGCGGCAAAGACAAAAAAGGAACCGGTCTCGGGCTGTCCATTGTCAAAGAAATCATCTCCGCCCACGACGAACATATCAATGTCATCAGTACAGAAGGGGTAGGAACTGAATTTATATTTTCTCTGAGCAAGGCTTAACTGTTGTGTTGGACATCCAGTCGGGCACCTTCAGAATGTCAAAGAACCCCTATTAGGCAAATAGAGGTTCTTTTTTTCATATCATGTTATTTCTATATCCTAAAGGATACACCGTAATTTATTCCCTTCGAAATGGTCGGCTTTGCCCGATAAGATATGCCTTTTTCACACATACCTGGATACAGGCACTGTACTTTATTCTTTTCAAAAATATTTTCCCACTCCCTGTCAGGCTTTCTGTCTGTCACCACAGTAGTCATTTCACGAAGTGTACCGATACCGGCAAAAGCTGTCTTTTCAAATTTTTCACTCTCAACAGCCAGAATCTTTTCTTTCGCCGCGGCCAGCATCATTTTCCTGCTGTTTGCATAGTACATGTCTGCATCTGTAATTTCTGCAGAAAGAGCAATTCCATCGCAGGAGATAATTGCTTTATCTACCCGATACCCCTGCAGTGTCCTGTCTGTATAAGGCCCGACAAATGCATGGCTTTTGCTGGACAGAGTTCCGCCTGTAAGCAGAACTCTCCAGCCAGGTTTCTTCACTATCTGAAAAGCAACTGATGCAGAATTTGTGATAACAGTAAGACCTTTTTTATCTAAAAGCCTGACAATCTCCAGAGCAATACCGCTGGCATCCAGCATGATACTGTCCCCCTCTGCGATCAGATTATTTATGATTTCCGCAATTCTCTTCTGTTTCATGTTCCGCATTTTCTTTCCCTTATCTCCATCAATTTCACTGCTTTCTGAAACTATGCCTGATACAGACTTGAGTAATGCACACAGCTTCATTTGTTCATGCTATTCGCTTAGGAATCAAAGTTTCATAATGTCTTCTATAATTTTTTCCGCCGTTTCTTTTTTATACTCATACAATCCGATAATTCCCAGTATATACGGATGAAAATCTATTTTCTGCATTTGTCTGGCAAATTCATATGCTGCAATTTCACCGGCGCTCTCTGGGGATATTTTCTTTTTGATAAAGGGAAGAGGCTTCACCTCGTAAGTGATTCCGGCGTTTTCGAGATGATCCTCTATATCCTCAAAGTGGTGGTACAGCTCATGGTAAAACAAAACGTCCCACACCTTGAAGTCGCCTAATCCCGCGCGCAAAAGTTCTTTTTTCTGTTCTAAAACCTCCAGCAGCCTTTTCGATATCAGGATATTTCCGTCGTGGTACTCTGCAAAATTTATGGAATCCGGCATGATAAATTCTTTGTCTTCCGCGTCTTTTACATTTAATCCGTACTTCCTGATAAGCTCATTTATATCTGCTCCTTCAGTCAATATCTCAAAAGCCTTTCTACGGCCGGCTTCTTTTGCTTTCTGTACGATACTGGCACACATCTCTTCTGTGTAATGTCTGTAAAACATATCCTGCCGTAAAATATAGGCGTCCCATTTTTCTTCCGGTATGGTTTTTAAATAGGAAATCACATCTCCCTGTATGCTGTCCAACGTCATAGCCTCCTGATTAAATCGCCTGTCTGATACCGATCATGATCGCGGTTTCGCCTGCCGGCATTCCGCTGATCTCTGCATTGATGATACCGATTCCTTGCTCTAAGTTCGATACGCCGGACACCTCGATAATTCTTCCGCCTACTACGATAAACAGATCCGGACAAATGATGACATCTCCCTTGTAAGTACTCAGTTCGTCAAACAGCTTTTTGAAATCTGCTTCCAGAGCTCCTATCGTAGAATCCATCACAGTGCCCTGCGCTGTCTGCAGCTTGATAAAGCCCTTCTGATCCAGAACGCGGATCGCATGTGTCACCTTTGCTTTTCTGCCCAGCTTCTTTTCTGGACGCTCCTGTGTGTATACGTACATTGCGTCGGTCTTTCCTGCAAGCTCTATCTTCTGCCCTTTGTTTCCAAAGCTTTCCTCGGCGATTTTTTTCGCCTCTTTTTCGTCTACCGCCTTCATCATATCGGTTGTCTTCACTTCTGTAGAACCCATTGCCGATACAGAGACTCTCTGTTTCTGATTATCAATTTCCACTACTGTTTCAATACTGTCCGGAGCAGCTCCCAGCTTGATTACCGATTCTACCGCTTCTCTTCGGATTGCTGTAATATCCGCCTCCGTAGGATTCGGGATAATACGCTCTACCGTATCTCTCACCATTGCCAGCGCTACGCCAATAGAGGAAATAACATCCGCATTCTGCGGGATTTTATACTTGATGTTCATCGCCTGCCCCATGAACGGAATGAGGGCGGCAGCTCCACCGCCGCAGCCTACAAGCACTGCCTGATCGGAATCTAACTTGTACTCGGCAATCAGTTCTTCTACGACCGGTATCAGCTTTGCACACGCAGTGCTCAAAATCTGGCGCGCCGCCTCTTCAACTGAAACGCCAAGATAATCTGCCAGTGGCTTCATTGCCTTTTTCGCAGCTGCCTGATTTCCATGTGCATAAAATTCAGGGCTGGTAAGTCCCAGAACATTTGCCGCACACGTATTTGTAATCGTATAGCTCTTTCCGTTTTTACAGCGGATCGCACAATAATCAGACGGATCCCCCTTCTTTGGTGTTACAAAATACAATTCTGGCTCCTCAATATCCTTCTCGTCAGCAAATGCACTGTACGGCAGGCCTGCGATATGGGCGCTTCTCGGCCCTACATCTACCAGTTTTCCATGATCTGCACGTACCATACTGCCCCCTGCCACGCCAAGAACACGTACATCCAATGAATTGACATATGTCCTGTAGCCAGCCAGTTCTGCATGGCGGATCGTCGGCCTTCCATTTTTGATTACGCCAATATTTGTACTCGTACCGCCTACCTCAAAATAAATACCTACAGACGCACGCAGATACATCAGCGCGCCGACAACACTGGCAGTCGGCCCCGACATCATGGATAGAATCGGACGCTTTCTCATCTCCTCAATGCTCATAACGCCCCCGTCTCCTCTCATAATCATAAGAGGCGCCTGTATCCCTGTTGCCTTTACGCTATTTTCTGTAGAATTTGCCGTATCCAGCATCTTCGGAAGAATACTCGCATTCACGGCTGCGGTACGGGTTCTGGTCGTCAATCCGTAAAGCTTGCTGATCTCGGACGCCTGTGTTACGTTCAGCCCTTCTTCTTTTGCTACTTTCGCGATCAGTTTTTCTCCTTCGCCGTCGTCTACGCCGTACACTTCAGAGGCAACAATGATTTCTGCACCCTCTGCCCTCATAGACTGAATTGCCTTGCGTACAGACGCTTCATTTAAATTCTGTTTGTCGATGTAACGGGTATGTGTTTCTATATACCTTCCTGTTACAAGAGGAAGGTTCCCCAATTTTGTCTGGCTCTTTATAAGAAGAGAGGAAAGCCCTTTTCCTCCTGTCGCGATAATACCGACATGCGCTACGTCGCCTTCCAGCAGAGCGTTGGTCGCCTGTGTCGTACTGTGTGCCAGAAAGATTACATCCTCCGGATTGATCTCATTGTCTTTCAGGCATTTCTGAAAACATTCTACTACGCCCGCAGCAACGCCCTGTTCACTGTCATGTGTAGTCGGTACCTGCACCTTACCAATAATCTCAAATGTGTCGTTGTCTATTGCAACCGCTTTTGTATGAGTTCCGCCTACATCTATTCCCATACGTACTTTTCTTTTACTCATAGCTCCTCCTTTTTACCCATGCCCTTTTATCCATGCATATAATACAAAATTCCAAGTATGACGATACCATATATCCAACTGATCGGCAGTGCCGTCTTGATAAATTCAAACGGCTTTACCTTCGCATAAGAACAAGTCCATACATTCGTTGAATTTGTCGGATCCACAGCACTGTAAATAGAGTTTCCTGCGAAACATAATAGCCACAGATAAGTAACCGGAACTGCACCTACGGCGAAAATCGTCGCATAAATCGCCGCACCGGCTCCAGCTAGAGCCAAAGGTCCACGATACATAAACAAAGGAACTAATACGAGCATAAAAATGGTGATTCCTAATGTTGTTTCAGGCAACACCCCCCCCCCAGGGTATTTTGCAGAACCGGCCTGATTGCGGATGCTCCGCTTGCCACTGTATATGCACATGCCATATACATAATCATCCCTGCTGATTCGCCTGCCCCTGTTTTAAAAGTTTTGCTGATCATCGGGAAGATACGGATCTTTCTATATGTAATCTTAGCGGTAAGAATTGCATAAAGAACACCGATGATAAATGCAGCGAAAATATTTACCTTGAACGCCATCATCAGGATCACCGGAATGATCGTTGCAATGCAGACATACCATGGAACAAACGTAACCTCATCGCTGTCAGAAGTTTTCACCGCCCAGCTCTTTACTTTTCTTACTTTCTTTGCCTTCTTCTTCGTAGATAAGCTATACATAAATAGAACACCTGCAATGCTAACTACGACGCCCACTCCAAATGCAACAAACGCATACGGTGTCCACGGGGATGTCATAGTCTCTGGAATTTCATCTATGTAGGAGAGAAGCCCTCTCATAACAACGTACTGTGAAACGTTTAGAAGCTGTGCTACCGCGATAGATACTCCGTATGCCACGATTGAGATTCTAGACGGAATCCCGAGAGAAATCATAACCGGGAGCACAATAACACCGACCGCGATCGCTGGTCCGATACTATATAGAGAAGTAAACATAACACTGACAACAATCATAATGATCGCAATCAGAATCTTCGGATTATCTCCGCCCAGCTCGACCGCTGTCCTTATAATTGTCTTTACAATTCCGGTCTGTATCATAACTTGCGCGAACCATGAACCGAATATGATGGTCATAAACGAAACCGCCTGCGCGTTGAACTGTCCTGAAATCAGATCGTTTAACACTCCCTGAAGGTTCATACCTCCCAGGACTGCCCACAAAATACCTGTCCCCAGTAAGACCAGAGAAGGATTATACCCCTTCACAAGGGCAACTATCATAACTACATATGAAATCAAAAAAAGCGCTAATAAAACGTTATTCATATTTGTTTTCCTTTTCCTTTCAGTTTTTTATTGATTTCCACCCTTATGCTTCTGTACCATGAAATTCTTTCTTATCACACAGCATCAGATGATCCGCTACCAGACATAATTCTTCTTTCTGGTTATATACCTGAACGTTTTCTACGACAAATCCTTTATCCGGATGTTTCGGGCTGTCATATTTTTCTTTCAGTACAACTTTTACCTTTATCGTATCTCCGATAAATACCGGACGGATAAAACGCAGCTTGTCATATCCGTAAGAAAATGCCGCCGGATTAATCAGCGTTGCCGTCATACCTACTCCTACGCTGAATATCAAAGTTCCGTGCGCGATTCTCTGTCCGAAATCCGTCGTCTTGCACCACTCTGCATCCATATGATGCGGAAAAAAGTCCCCCGTCTGTCCGGCATGGAGAACAATATCCGTTTCCGTTATCGTCCTTCCTGTTGTCTCCCGTACAGAGCCAATCTCATAATCCTCATAGTAAATAGCTTTCTCCAATTCCTTTACCTCCTTATATATTTTTCATTATCCTGTCCTATAGAGGGAACAGGTTTTTCACTGTAGTAACGTTCCCCGTCAAATTTTATCGGGCAGCTTGTTGTCTTAAATATTTCTTTTCCATCTCTATATATTCCCTGCAGCATACCTAACTGCTTAAAGCCTTCTGTCTCAAACAATTCTTTCCAGTTCAGCACTTTCGCACACCATATGTCTGCCTTCTCCAGAATAGATAACCAATGGTCTGCCGTTTCACGCATGAGATGTTCTTTTAAAATGCCTTTGATTTCATCTCGCTTCGTCGCCCATTCACTTTCATCTGTGTATTTTGTCAACGCTTCACATCCGAGCAGCTCTCCCAACACAACAATCGAGCACATAGCGAGCGCAAGATACCCTTCTTTCGTCTCATAAATCCCGTAAGGCGCTGAAATATAGGCATTCGCATTATTGACGGCGCTTCGGACCGGAAGCTCATGTCCGTCGTTTAAATAGGTCGTAAGCACTTCAAACTGAATATCCAATATAGATTCCAGCAAATTTACTTGAATATAAGCCCCCTGCCCCGTCTGCTCACGCCGTATCAATGCCGCCAGAATTCCCTGTACCAAATGTTGTCCTGCAAACATGTCCGCCAACGACAGTCCAAGCGGCGTCGGTGCGTCCTCTTTATTTCCGTTTAAATATGGCAGTCCGGAAATGCACTGTGCCAGTAAATCTTGTCCCGGTTTCGTACTCCACGGGCCGGTTTGTCCGTAGCCACTCACTTCTCCGTATATCAATCTGGGATTTACTTGTTTTACCTGTTCATAAGAAAGACCCAATTTCTCTGCCACGCCCGGACGGAAACTAAAGATTGCCACATCCGCTTCCTGAAGCAGCTTCTTTAAGATTTCTGCATTTTCCTCCGCCTTCAGATCCAGCGCAATACTGTCTTTATTGCGATTGACAGCACAAAATAACGGGCTTTCTCCCTCTATTGTGCAGTTAGGCACATATAAATCCCGACAGCCGTCTCCTTTGCCGGGACGCTCTATCTTCACTACTTCAGCGCCTAAATCTGCCAGTCTCAGTGTAGAGGAAGGCCCTGCCAGATATTGACTGAAATCGAGTATTTTTATTCCCTCAAGTGGTTTCATGCCAGTCCCTCCTTTTCCAGCTCAAATTCTTGTTTTATTCTGTCTGTGTCTTCATCTAAATCCGGAGCTTTCTTAGAAGAATAGTATGCCTCTCCATCCACTTTAATCGGACATCTAAGCGTGCGGATCGTTCTGCCGTCTCTGAAATCCAAATCCTGCAGGAAATTCAATGCTTGGAATCCTTCCGTGTTCAGCAGTGTTTCCCATGTATACACGTCGGAGCACCAATAATCTTCTTTTTCCAGTATTTCCAGCCAGTGAGCAGTTGTATTGGTAACGAGCTTATCCCCTATCAACTGTTTAATTTCATCTCGTTTCTGGAACGTATCCTCGTAGTCATTGAATTGTGCAAGCTCTGGAATATTCAGGTATCCTGCAAGCGCCTTTAAGCTTCCCTTCGAAAGAGCGATATAACCGTCCTGTGTCTTATACACTCCATACGGCGCAGCCAGATACGCATGCGCGTTATTATAATTCGCCCTGACCGGCAGCTTCCCTCCGTCGTTTAAATAGGTGGTAATCCCTTCAAACTGCATATCGATCGCCGACTCAATAAGGCTTGTTTCCACCAGCGCGCCTTTTCCTGTCTTACATCTTCTAAACAGAGCCGCCAGAATCCCTTCTGCCAAATGTACTCCTGTATAGGAATCTACGACTGACAAGCTAAATGGAGTCGGAGGATTCTCTCCATTTCCGTTCAGCCAGGTAAGTCCTGACATAGACTGGACAAGCAGATCCTGTCCCGGTTTTCTCACCCAGGGACCCTCTGCTCCATATCCCGTAATTGTTCCATATACCAATCTCGGATTTATTTTCTTAACCGACTCATAATCTAACTGGTTTTTCTTCATAACACCGGGACGAAAATTCTCAATCAGAACGTCCGCCATTGCAATTAATTTTTTTACAATTTCTAAATCTTCCGGATCTTTTATGTTTGCGCAAAAACTTTCTTTATTGCGGTTGATCGTATGAAATAATACGCTGTTGTCATCTATTACCAGATTTTTCAAAGACATTTTCCGGCAGTTGTCTCCGCCGCCCGGTCTTTCTATCTTAATTACCCTTGCTCCCATGTCCGCCAGACGAAGAGAACATGACGGCCCTGCCAGATACTGGCTAAAATCCAGGACAAGGATTCCCTCTAATGGCTTCATGCATCCACCTCCATTGATTTCCTGTAGAGTGTATTCATATTTTCCAGAACTTCTGCCGGATTTCCTCCGTTCATCAGATACTCACGCACATAGCTGCCTGCATGATCCTGGAAATACAGATACCCGCTGTATCTTGGACGTAAATAGGATTCATCCAGCGTCCTGAGAGTATCTTTAAAGAAATCCAGACTTCTTCTGTTACATTCTTCATCCAGCCATGCTGCACGGTGTCCCGGCTGGCCGCCCGCCTCAAAGAACAATGTTCTTTGAATCAGAGGCGATACTGCATATTCTGCAAATTTCACCGCCGTCTCTTTATTTTCACATGCCGCTGAGACAGCAAGACCTGTACCGCCCAGTACTGTATGTAAATGTTCTCCTTTATATGACACTACATCGCACGCTTTCAAAAGGTGCTTTGCATACCCTTCCTTAGAATAATTGGTATAACCATATGCAAAAGGACAGTATGCATATTTTTCCTCAGAAGAAAGCGCTTCATGCACCGCAATCGGATCCCAGTCAAAAATTTCCTTTGTACACAGAGAAGAAAGTCTTCTCATCTCCTCGAGAACCGCACAGCCGTCTTCTCTGCCGATTACTTCTTCTCCATTGAACATCGTATAGCCTGCGGTTATACCAAACATATAAAAATCCATCAAAAGATTGATCGGAATTCCCGCATATATAACCTTTCCTTTTTTCGCCAGCTCCAAAACCTCTTCAAATGTCTCCGGTACCTTTTCTCCTGTTGTCTCAAAGTAATCCGGTCTGTACACTGCAATCGGCGTCGCCGCATCAATTGGCAGAGCGCTTAAAAACCCGTCAAAGTCATAGCTGATATAAGATTTTCCGACGGAATTTTCTTCCTGATCCTTTAAGTACTCTGCGCTTAAATATTTCTGAAGCGGGAGTAAAATCCCATGCTTTGCAGCAAACCCAGCCCAGGGATGATCAATAATAAGCAGGTCATACCGCTTAGAAAGCTCTTCAATCGGAGCATCTGCAAATTCTTGCAACGAACGCTTTTCCCAAGTAATCTCCACGTCTTTATTCAACTCCATGAATCTCTGTGAAACTGCTACAATAGACGTATACCCTCTGCTATGTGCCCATGTAATTCCTTTTAATATCTTCTTTTCTTCCATTGTCCACTCCATTTATTGTTTGTTTTATTTTTAACTATTGGTAGTACCAATTTTATTTTATTAAGATTATGCACTTCATCCATTTTATTGTCAATACGAACAATTATACAAAATATTATTCTATTTTATGTGCATTTTTAACTATTGATTTTATTTCTCTCAACAAATATACTGATATAAAGGTGTGAAATTGGTTATACCATATACTTATTTTAATTAATACATTTTCATTTTTCTTTTTTATATAAATTATAATCAATTTGGTATAGCCAATTTTTTCATTTTTTTATTGCATATAAAAATTTCAAAGTTTATAATTAGAGTTAAGATTTATAGAAGAAAGGGATAGAGAGTTATGATAAGCCGAAAAGAAATGATCTCCGCGTCAATCACGATTTTTGATGAAAACAATCGTATTGACGATGCAGAGATGCAAAAGCTGTGGAAAAAGAATATAAAAGAAGGAGCAGACGGATTTTTTATAGGCGGAAGTGTCGGAGAATGTTTTCTTCTCTCTACAGAAGAACGTATTCACATGTTTGAGCTTGCTAGCAATACACTCCATGATCTCGATATCTACGCACATGTCGGCTCTATCAGTACAGATCATGCAATCGAAATGGCAAAAGCTGCTCTTTCCTGCGGTATAAAACACATCGCTTCTACACCGCCTTTTTATTTCGCATTTACAACAAAGGAACTGGCGCATTATTATTACGATTTAGCGGAAGCAGTAGGAAGACCTGTTCTGTATTACGATATTCCTTCCAGCACACATGCTGATTTGAACACAGATGATGCAGAAATTCGGGCACTATTAAAATCTGGTGCTATCGGAATGATCAAACACACCAATCTGCAATCTTATAGAATGAAACGTATCAAGGCAATCAATCCGGATATTAAAATTATGGGCGGTTTTGAAAGCCGTATGATTCCTATGCTGAATTACCACTGTGACGGCTTTATCGGCAGTACCTTTAATTTCATGCTGCCACAGTATAATAAAATCGTAGAATTATATGAAACTCCTAAAAAAAGTGAAATTTATAAAATCATTTCCGCTTCGACCGATATTCTCCAGGTTCTTCTCAACGTGGGTCTACCTGCTTCCATCAAATATATTCTCGGGCGCCAGGGAATACATGCTGGTAATGTTCGCCGGCCTCTGCTTCCTCTCAACGATACAGCAAAAGCAAAGCTGGATGCAGTAATAGACAAAAAATTAATTTATAACAATTAAGTACACGGCCGATGAAATTAAGTAGTTCATACTTTAAAGCTGAACACTTATGCATCGGCTACTTTTTTGTATCAGTTCAGCCATCTGTTAGCAGGAGACGGATTTATGCTTGCATAAGAATCCGGCGACTGATATACAGATGAGCAAAGCGCCCGTCAATGAGTAAAACAGTGGCGGCAGCCACAATAAGCACGAAGTGCGGTTTTATGAATGGCGCGGGCTGAACTGATACTTTTTTAAACAATTTTATTGCCCGTCCGCTTATAGCTGTGTTAAAATATTTATATTTGAGTATAACTATTTTTATTTTTTATTATCAATACACATTCTATACCTGATTACTTGAGGAGATTTTATAATGAGCAATGAAACAAACAAAACAACTGCTTCAGACAAAGTGATCGAAAGCATTGCACAGATGATTGTATCCGGCGAGGTAAAGTCTGGTGAAAAGCTTCTTACAGAGAGGGCTTTTGCCGAAAAATATAAAGTTACACGCAGCTGTGTCAGAGAGGCAATCCGAGCCCTCGCATTGATCGGAATGGTAAATATACACCCTGGGGGCGGCACATATGTAGCTGATAATAATTCTGACATTCCAGAAGAAACCGTACTTTGGATGTATCATCAAAATCTAAACCAGTTTGATGAGATCTATACAGCGCGGGAGCTCATCGAAACCGAAGTTTACCTGGAATGCTTTGATCAAATGAATGAGGAAATCCGCGACTACGTTACACAGGCTCGGGAAGAGTTGCTCAACTTAAATACCGATACAATAACCGGCAGCCAGATGGAACACTTGTTAGCTGATATTGATCTGCATATCGGAAAATACTGCGGCAATAGTATTATGAATAAGCTGCTTCAGACAACACTCGCTTTGCGTAAGGAGCTTTCCATCAAAATTTTAAGCCTTACAAGCTCCAGAGAAAGCGCTGTTCTTTACCGCTGTAAGGTTTTGACCGCCCTTTTGCAAAAGGATAAGAAGGTATTAAAAGATGCGCTCAAACGTTTCTTTATGAATTCTGAAAAAGAACTAAATATCAAATAAAAGAAAACACTGTAGAATATAAAACGTCGAAACGAAGATTTGACTATTCTAAAATAAAAATACGTCTTGTGTCAGAGCTAAAGCCCTTATACAAGACGTATTCTTTGTATTTTTCAGTCGGTCATCACTTATATTTACTCATACAGCATATCTTTGATCGAATCCTGCTCCATATTCTCCTGTGTTACCCAGATATACCCTGTATTTACTACCGCCTCATTTCCTATCTCAAGTGCACTCCTCGCCGCAGCTATTACCGAGGAATATCCAATGCCAAACGGATTCTGCACTACCAGACCTTTTATCTCTCCGCTTTCCAGAGCTTTCAACTGTGACTCGCCTGCGTCAAATCCCATAACCACTACGTTCTCTGTATTTTCCATCTGTCTTAACGTCGTAACAATCAACTGCGTAGCCGTAATATTGGTTCCAAAGCACCCCTTTACTTCCGGATGCTTATCCAAATAATACTGGATCACATCTTCATCACTCAGGCTGTCTGCCGTGATTTCCGCCTCTTCTTCTCCTTTTTCGGCGTTCATCTCCTCTGCAGCAGTCTTCTTCATCTCATCGAGCTGATCACAATAGATCGTCTCTGCAATCGTCACATTTGGATGATTTGCCGCTATCTCCGCCTTAAAGCTTTCCTCGCGCTCCTTTGCCGTACTGGATATAGAATCATGGACGAAAAGCACAACCTCCCCTTCATCCTCTATCTCATCACAGAGCTTGTATGCGCCTGTCTTTGCCGCATCCGCATTGTCTGTCTTACAGGTGCATTGTATACCCTGATAAGCATTCCCCGAATCAAGTGCAATAATCGGTATTCCGTTTTCTGCCGCAAGATCAAATTGAACCGTTGAGGCAGATTCATCTATGCTTGCAATACCGAGGGCGTCCGGATACCTTGCAAGCTCTTCATCTAGTATATTCACCTGCTCATCAATATTCTCTACGCTGTCCGGCGCATTATATGTCACCTTTATTTTGTCTTCCCCACTGTATCCCAGTGCCGCGTTCAAATCCTCAGCCGCCTGTTCAACACCTGCCTGTACCGTTTTCCAATAAGCAGAGCTGTCGTCCTTTCCAATAATAGAAATATAAGAACCAGGCTCAAGCTCCAGACCGTCAGCATCTCTGTATGCCGCCGGAGAAATCGCATTCAGGTTCGCCTGATATGCCGGCTCCTTCGTCTTGTCTCCCGTAAAAGGATTTCCTCCATTATCCGAGCCACACCCTCCTAAAATGCCTGTTATACAAACGGCAAGCGATGTGAGTATAACAAATCTCTTTTTCATTTTGCAGCCTCCAGTATTTTAACCCCAACTTTATATTCGTTCTCCTGATACGATATACCCCAAAGGGCACACACTACCTATATACAATACACGAAACTTTTGGAAAAAGAAAGGAAATTTTTCTTAATTTTTTATTAGTAACTATTTCTTTGTACTTAATTTAGAGCACAAAACTGCTTGTATATTTATTTTAATTGTATTAGAATGAGGGTAACAATAGTAAGTATATGCTGTTGTAAATTTATAAAGGAGGTACATACTCATGGCACACGTAATTAGTGATGAATGTGTAAGCTGTGGTTCTTGCGAAGGCGAATGTCCAGTAGGCGCTATTTCCGAAGGCGATGGCAAATATGAAATCGACGCTGATGCATGCGTAGATTGTGGGGCATGTGAGGCTGCCTGTCCAACAGGTGCTATCTCAGCAGAATAATAATAAATAAATCGCAAAGTGATCACAAGCAGAAGAGGCAGAGAAGATTTTCTCCGCCTCTTTCTATATTTTGCATATCCTTTTTACATATAGTTTTTCATCTGTAGTTTGCTCACTTCTCCACTTTCTCAGCCACAAAGTCTGATTCAAGCTTTCCAATCTTTCTACGCGACAAGAAAAGAAGGACGAGAACAATAAAAAATGGAATCGTCATAATGCGCCACATGTTTACATATCCAAAAGTATCCGCCACAACTCCGGCAATCAACGGACCGAATAAACTTCCTAAGTCTTGACCGATATAATTTGTACTACTTGCCGCCCCTCTTTTATCTGATTTGCAGCACTTCATAGCCAACGCTTGAATCGTCGGTTGTGTCGCTCCAAAGCCAAATGCTACAACTGCTCCTGCAAGAATAATTATCCATATATTGCTTGCAGCTGAAATCATAAAGAATGTAACAATACAAAGAATTACATTAATTATCGTTACCTTGACAAAACCGAAGCGATCTACCATTTTCCCAATAAACGGGCGTGCCACTAAAAGAGCTACTGCATATGCTGTTGTGTGTAATCCTGCATTTCCTGCAATATGCTGTTCATCACAAAATACAATTAAGAAAGAACCAATCGAGCAGTACCCAAGATACAATATACCAATAAACGAAGCTGGAAGCAGAGCATCTTTTGTAATAATATTGGACAGCTTAATTTCCACTTTTTTCTTTTCATGGGGTTCTCCGGAGTCAATTTTCATAAAGCAGGTAATAATCACTGCCAAAAGCATAAGCCCCGCGCCTAATCCAAATGCAAAATGATACCCTACCATATCCGCAAGCTGTACGCCTAATGCCGCACCAAATAATTGCGGAATTGATTGTGCTGTCCAGAATACTCCCATTCCGGCACTTAACTTTTCCTTTGGAAGCGTCTGCGTCGCCGCCACAGTAAAACAAGTGGAGGTAAACGCCTGTCCCAGTCCCTGTATCATTCTAAAGACAAGCATTTCTGTCGCACTCGTAGAAATTGCATACCCGGCATAGGAAATACACATTACAACCAATGCAAAAATTAAAACACTTTTTTTCTTAAACGTATCGATTACTGGTCCTGAAAAAATCTTGCAGGCAAGCGCTACAATGGCAAAACTGCTGGATACCAGTCCTATAATTGTCGCAGAACCGCCCAGATAATTTGTGTATCTCGAAATAAGTGGATTTACCAATTTTTGTCCCACTGACATTGCCAGATAAGATATAAATACACACGTAAATCCCAGATTCCATATTTTCATTTGTACATTACTCACTGTTTTTTCTTTACCCATGGAAACCCCTCCATTCATTCCCTTTGACTATCATTATTTTTATATTCTTCTTCTACGATTTTTCCCGTCGCCCTATCTCTGCGGAACTGTTTAAAAAAGTCCCATGTCAGTTGTCCTGTTGTAACCGGCCAGCAGTGAGGAGAATTCTCCACTACTACGTACCTGAACGCATCGATACCGTCTTTGTTGTAAATATCTGCCATATAGTGTTTATAACCGTAAAGATATTCTATCTTTTCTCTGTCGCCGTAGAAACCAAGTACATGATGTAATTCTGTATCTGGATTTTCTAAATAAGAAATACATGTTTTGGCATCTCTTTCTTCACATCCCAATGAATGCATTCTTTTATTCAATCGGGTTATCATCCATTCATGGATATCCGCCCCTTCCGGAGGTACTGGCATATCACTAAACCTTCTGCGTCCTCCATGAATTCGAGTAGGATCTCTGTCGTCATCTCTGCGGGGATCTTTCCACGGTTCCATATCCCTTTCTTTCCCCCAGTCTTTACGGGGATGCCAATTATTGACTGGCGCAAATCCAGACGCCTCATATTGCCCAACTATCTGCATAAATGGGACAAATGTATCCGTTAATTTTTTTATTTCTTCCTCTGTATATGGGACGTTAAAACTGTCATAATCTCTCCAAATATCACACCCGCATGGTGCCACTGCCGTCAGTCGCGACGGTATCCGAAAATATGTAGACGTCACCTGATACCCTCCAGCAGAATGTCCTATCATATAAATCCGTTCTGTATCAAGAGGATATTTCTCCGCAATGATATTTAGTATACGGTCTGTATTAGTCCAACGTGTATCTTGTGCATACATGACCATAATCCGTTCTTTAGCTGCTACAAAAGGCATACCACATACAAACTCATCTTCTCCTATTGCATGAGAACCGCCATGATTTACTATCACAAGGGGAAATTTTCGCCCATTCTTACCCTCCTTTTCTATCTCTTTCGGAGAAATCAGAAGCCACCTCGTATAGTAATCTTCATTTTCAAACATTTCCCTGTTGAGTCCCATCTTTTCATAATATTTTGTAATGGGCGCCCCTGTAGGGTCTTCTTCATACATATAGCCAAGTTCTTTTAGTTTCTTATATATCAAACCATATTTACTTTTTATAAAACCATCGATATCCGCCGGGCCATTATGAGAATATCTAAGGCAGCTTAATTCCGCCTCAAATTTCCATCCACTATCAGGAATCTCTGCATCTAACAAAAAATCTAATTGCTCCATCTTTCTTTGCCTCCTTGTACTTGAATATCCATTCATCTTATCCTTCTTACCATGTATGTATACTGCCATCTTTTTGTCTGCAAATAGGAAGGTAGGCTTTTCGAAATGGATACAGCGCCGCCGCATCCTCATCTATGTCGCACCCAATTCCCGGCCGTTCTTCCATTACGAGCCATCCGTCCTGATATATCGGCCCGCCTGATACTACATCTTTAATCAAATCATCAACTGTTCCATCTTCTTGGATTCCAAAATTATATTCCGATATATTCAGATGCCAATTCACTGCATGTGTAATCGGTGATACATCATTTGGTCCATGCCATGCCATTTTCGTATCATATGTTTCTGCCAACGCCGCAATTTTACGTGCTTCTGTGATTCCACCGACTCGAATCACATCACACCTTAAATAATCCACCCATTTTCCAGTTAAAGCAGGAAGACATTCCCATCTACTTTTATACAATTCCCCAAATGCAAGAGGAACACATGTTTTTTCTCTGATATAGCGCAGGCTTTCCACACAGTCCGGAGCGATCGGATCTTCAATAAAGTATGGATTATATGGTTCTAATTGGCGGATAACGCGAACTGCTCTGTCCGGGCTAAAACGCTCATGTAAATCATATATAATGCCTGTTGCTTCACCAACTGCTTCTCTGACTCTGGCAAAGTATTCTACTGTACGTTCCAGTTCTTCTTCCGAATCCCAATTTTCTACAAACGGTGTCATCTGTTCTTCATTTACGCCTAATGTTCCTTTTGCAGCCGGAGCTCCTACCCGCAGTCGTATTACCTGAATTTGTCTTGAACGTACATAATCCGCTATCTTTTCTTTTGCATTTTCTGTATCATCCAAAAAGATATGTGAATAACACAGCACTTTATTACGTACTTTTCCCCCTAACAATGCATATAGTGGCTTATTGGCACTCTTTCCCAGAATATCCCACAACGCCATATCAATCCCACTAAGCGCGCTCATTTCTACGTTGCCTCCCCGCCAGTACGAGCCTCGGTAGGCGAGCTGCCAGAAATCTTCGATCTGCTCGGGGTTTCTTCCAATAAGCATAGGAGCCAGATATACATCTATAAGCGTTGCAACCGCACGTTCTCTACCGTTTAAGGATGCATCTCCCACTCCATATATTCCAGAATCTGTGTAAATTTTTACAAAGAGATAATTCTGGCGGGGAGATGTAAGAATCGTTTTTACCTGAGTAATCTTCATAATCTTTTAACCCTTTTAACCTATATATTTATTCAGAATTTCTTAGAAGAAAAATGGCCGTTTTTCTATAGTTAATGTTGTACCAAAAGCCTACAAAATTGTAAACTTAAAACCTTCCATATTACAACACTTTCCAAAATCATATGACTTTTTTTGCAAAAAATTCGATTTTACCCTAAAGTTCTGCTATCACATCTTCTTCACAAATACTTATAAAATCGTGTTATAATATACATAGTTTCAGAAACAGACGGGAGGGAATATAAATGGATATACAACAAAATATGGAAATATTTTCAAAAAACAAAGATGTAGAATATGTAGGAAGAATTAAAACCTCCTACTCCTCCTTTTCTAAAGCACAGAAACGAATTGCCAACTATATTCTAAATAATCAGGAAATAGTCGCTAAAAGTTCCATCACTATGATTGCTAAAAAAACCGGAACAGCTCCTTCTACCGTCACTCGTTTCTGTCAAGCCTTATCCTACAGAGGTTTTAATGAGTTAAAAGTTTATGTAGAGAAAAATCTTCTCCCGCCTCTCACCGCCGATTCTATTATAAACAAACATGATGGTTTACATGTAATTATGCAGAAGCTTACAAAGAGTTCCTATAATGCTATCTTTGACACCCTGCGTACTTTAGATCCAAAAAGCTTGATTCGCACTGTAAATGCTATTCAGTCGGCAGGTAAACTCGTCTTTTTCGGTCAAAGTGGCGGGTACATCTCCGCCCTGTACGCGCAGCAGTTATTACTTAGAGTCAATATATCCAGTATTGTTGCCAATGATGTAGTCGACATGAAGCTGATTGCAAACACCATGAAAAAAGGGGATGTTGCCATAGGTATTGCTTACAGCGGTGAAGCTCATTCTGTCATCAACGCCTTAAATATTGCGAAAAAAAATAAGGCTTCTGTCATTGTTATCACAGCCACTCCTAACTCTACAATGGCTAAAATGGCTGATGAAAAGCTGCTATATAGTTATAATATTCCCGATGACCTGCAATACTCTCATCTTGCAAGTATCTGTGAAATTGAAATTATCGGTTCTATCCAGGCTGAAATTCTTAGACGCCCTATGTCTGTTGACAAGGTAGAAGCCTGTAAAAAAGTGGTTCTTTCCAGTCGTAAAAAGAAATAGCCCATTATCTGTACCATGCAGAAAGTTACTCTTTTTCTGTCCAGGTACAGATATTTTTTATGAAAATCGAATAATTTGCAGAAAAATATTTTCAAGATAGAAACTATTGCAATTCTGTTATTTTTATATTGTGTCCGAATGCCTTTTGATGTATTTTAAAGAAGAATTTTAACAGGAGGTTTATTATGGACAAACGATTCCTCGAAATTATTCCCTGCACGCAGGCAGGTTATCATCCCCTTGTATATTTTGACGGGTGGCGTGTTGCCTTTCTCAATGATACTCCCAAATTTCATAGAGAAAACGTACATGAAATGCAACGGCACACCACTTCTGATGAAGTTTTCCTGCTCCTTAACGGTTCCTGTACTTTGTATACAGGTGATGGAAAAGGAAAAGATGCAGGCAATATAACCAGTACACCAATGGTTCCTCTCTGTCTGTATAATATTAAAGCCGGCGTCTGGCATACCCACATAACAGCGCCTGGCACAACTTTGGCTATTATAGAAAATGCAGATGTTTCGTCTGATAACACAGACACTGCTTTTGTAGTTCTGCCCGATAAGTAAAAAGGAGGTTACTGTAAATTATGAAGCGTTATTCCGAACTTTTTAAAGATAAAGGGTATCCTATTTTAATCTCTTCATCCCAGAATATCTTTTATATATCAGGATTTTCTACAACTGCCAAAAGACCTGCACAGATTGGGCCAAACTGCCTTCTTATGTTTCCCGAAAAGACCTTCTTTATCATTCCGCTAAACTGGCAGTCTTACATAGAAGACGATATTAAAAAGAACCCTATTTCATTCGGTGACATACAGCTTATTCCCTATACCGAAGGTATTACCGGTCTTGCGAAACAAATTTCTAATCTTTTGACAGATTCCTTTAAAAACCGCCAGATTCTCGGTTTTGAAAAGGACGGCATGGAATTGGAACTTTATTTAGAACTTACCGAACAGTTCAAGCATTTTATAAAACCAATACAATGGCAGGACATTTCGCTTTCATTAAAGCAAGCGCGAAAGCGAAAATCTCCGGAGGAAATACAAGCTCTTAGGGACTCTGCAAGAATAGCCTGCAATGCCATGGAGGAGATCAGAGGCAAGATACGTCCGGGCACAACAGAACTTGAACTTACAGCAGAACTAGAATATTCTATGCGAAAAAACGGTTCTGATGGCGTTCCTTTTACCGCTAAGGTATTGTCAGGAGAGAATGCAGTTAGAACAGTCAACCTTCCAAGTAACCGTATAATTCAAGAATATGACATGGTTCTTCTGGACTTTGGAGCTACCGTAAATGGGTATGCTTCCGATTGGACACGTACATTTGCTGTGGGTTCCGCACGGCAAGAGCAGCTTGAACTCTATCGCCTAGTATGGGATATAGAGCGTTTTCTTATCGAACTTATTCGTCCCGGAATTACATTTTATCAACTGTTCGACCGTGCCTATCAGATTCTAGAAGGCCACACATATGCCCAATGGTTCCATCCTTATCTGGGGCATAGTATTGGTATATGTAGCCAGGAATATCCGCCTATTATTCCTGAATCTGAAGAAATTTTAGAAGAAAATATGGTAATTACCGTAGAACCCGGTATCTACATTCCTGGAGTTGGTGGTCTGCGAATCGAAGATGAGGTACTCGTAACCGCAAACACCCACGATATTCTGACCGGTCTGCAAAGAGAAGAATTTGTTATCAAAATATAAAAGGAGGCGCTATTATGGTAGTTCAAAACTGGCGAAATGTTTCACCTACTATTGTTCATAACTATGGAATTGATTATAAACTTTTAAAAGGACAGGCATTTTATGATCCAGCAAAAGAAAATTATTGTATGAAAGGTATGTTATACGTGGCATATGCCATGCTTCAGGAAGGAAAATCTTATGAAGCCCATTCCCATGCCGATCACGAAGAAGTCTATTACATTATTTCTGGGGAAGGGAAAATCACCATAGACGGTGAAACAAAGCCACTCCGCGACGGCGATGCCGTATTTATTCCTGCCGGCAGTACACATTCCATCGGGAATACCGGAAAAGATTTCTTAATTTTTCTTGCATTTTCGGCACAGATAAAGGAAGAAACGCAGGCACTCTTATAGAAAAGCGAGGAATTTACATATGAATACACATTTAGAACAAAGAAAAAAGGCAGTTATAACCGGTGGAAGCAGCGGTATAGGCAGAGGAATTGTATACTGTCTCGCAGAAGCCGGATATGATATTGTATTTTCGTACAGAAATGGAAAGTCTAACGCCGAAACTATAATAAATGATTTAAGGAAGAAATATGCTGACGGCATATTTGTCTCCATCAAAGCAGAGCTTAATGAAGATAATGCCGGAAAAATATTTTTCCGAAAAGCAGTGGAAACTCTTGGTCATATCGATTTGCTTGTCAACAATGCTGGGGTTACTGTATTAGAAAGTATTTTTGATTTAACAGAAGAAAACCTGGATTATCTATATCGACTTCTACTGCGTAATTATCTGATTCTTATGCGGGAAGCCTCTTCCTATATGGCAGCACACGCCATCCGCGGAAATATCATCAATATCAGTTCTGTGCGGGGCACAAGCGCTCATCCGGGTGACGCTGTATACGGCGGAATAAAGGCAGCACTTAACCGCGCCTGCCAGTCTGCTGCCCTTGATGCCGCCCCTTATGGAATACGGATCAACAATATTCTTCCCGGAGCTACCCGCCGTTTCCTTCCGCAAGAAGAGGCTACACAGGATCCCGCGCATTTAGAAAAAATTCGTTATCTCTCCAGTCGTATTCCACTTGAGCGCTATGGAACTCCAGAAGATATTGGAAATGCAGTCGTTTTTCTTGCATCAGAAAAGGCATCCTATATTACTGGCATTTCCCTTATTATAGACGGAGGCTTATCTCTACCAGGACTTGCTGAAACCGCATGGGAAGCAGCCGCCAACGGATGGGGACGCGTGAAAAAAGACATTACCTGGGAATCATAGAACAAAATATGGCAGGCGATAAATATGTTTTCATACCTACAAATAGCAGCAATTATTCTGACAATCACATTGATAAAATGGGATACAAATAACTGTCAGATTGTCACAAAATATGGTGGCATTACACTGATTGGTTTTATAACTGGTTTAATTATGGGGGATATGCATACCGGCCTTATCATTGGCGGTACAATGGAACTGATGCAGGTAGGACTTTATGGTGCTTCTGGTTCTTCTGTGCCGGATTATCAGATCGGAGCCTGTATCGGAACTGCATTTGCTATTACATCTGGACAGGGACTCAATATTGCACTTACAATCGGTATGCCAGTAGCCGCGTTAAGTGTAAATTTTGATATTTTAGCTAAAACCTTCGGGTGTGCATTGTTGCACATTGTCCAAAGACAAATAGGACGCGGAAACTACCATACCGCATACAAAATTATCGGAGCCAGTTCTTTTAGCAGAGGTATTTTTACCGGTACGCTTCCTGCTATTATTTATCTGTTCCTCGGTTCTCTATTTGTTAATAATATACTCTCTCTTGCGCCATCCTGGATCCTAGATGGTATGAAAATAGCAGGTAATATTCTACCTGCTCTTGGAATTTGCCTTCTGATAAAACATATACCTGTTAAAAATGTTCTTTATATTCTGGCAGGCTACATTTTATCAGCTATATTTCATATGCCGATTCTTGCCGTTGCAATAATCGGCATAGTACTGGCATATCACTCCTATAAAAAATATGCCTCTCATCCCACTAAACCTGTCACTCTTTCTCCAGATAACGGCACAGCCATGCCTACGCTTGTATCCACTTCATCTGGCACAGATAGATTGATAACTGGACATACTGAAAACATCTCGCCTACCCCTCATACAGTATCGAAGGATTCCTCTGCTTATCGTGTAACAGATAAAGATCTAAAAAACGTATTTTTCCGTTATCTATGTACTGTACAGGCGGCCTTCAATTACGAAACTCATATAAGCTGCGGTGTCGTCTTTGCTCTGGGGCCTGTGTTGCAAAAAATATATGCAGATAATACAAAATTATGCCGACATTCTCTCATGGAGCAGTTTCATTTTTTTAATAGTCAGTCTTATCTTGGCGCGGCACTTCTGGCAGCTTCCCTGGCTATGGAAGAAAAGGAACATTCTGTAGTAGGAATCTACTCTGCTTCCCTTTTACGCACTAGTTTAATGGGGCCTTTTACAAGTATTGGAGATACCCTCTTTAATAATATGCTGACGATTGTTACTGCCGGTATCAGCGCTCACTACGCAATGGATGGAAATATCCTCGGAATGTGCCTCTGTCTGCTGTTTAGCTTTTTTTTGCTTATCATACGTTGGAAGCTTTTCCAAATCGGATATTCTAAAGGTGTGTTGTTTATTACAGAAGGAAAAGAAAAACTTGATACATTCACCAATTCTCTTATGCTTCTTGGAAGTATTGTTATCGGTTCACTCATTGCTATCAACGTACAGCTCCCCGATATATTATACTTTCTTCCATCAGGATGGGTACATGACGGACTCTCTGATATACTCTGTATCGGAACAGTAGGAAGTGTGTATCTGCTTATTACTAATAAAAGCTTTCCTATTTCTGCAGCCAAAATGGTCTGGCTCATTATTGCTCTCTGCCTATTGGGTGCATATATTGGATAAATTACCAGCTTTCAAAATTAGCCGGAAATGCCGCAGTGTTATTTATTGATAACATTCCTGCGGCACTCCCGACTATTTCTAACCCCGTATCCGGTACAATTCCATAATTTCTTTTGTCGTTCGCCTCTTATGCTTTTTCTATCCAGTTCTCTTATCTGTATCTTTTATATTTTCTCACAATAATTACACTTCCCGCGGTACCTATCGCCAAAACCGCAAGAATTTCCCACAGAAGGAGCTGTGTAGAATCTCCCGTCTGGACTGCTTTGGACGTTTGGCTGTTGTTCTTCTCTGCTCCGGATACCTGTCCGGTATTATCACCTGTGCTGGAATTTCCGCCTGTACCAGGTATTTTTTCTCCCAATGCCGGAATTGTTACGTCCTCCAGTGTTGTCTCTTCTTTTCCCTCTTCATCCAGGAAATAACCGCCACAGGCAGAGCATGTCCAATACTCTTTATTTCCTGCTTCCTTTTCCGTCGCGTCTTTTGCTGCTACATATTGGAGAACATGTCCTTTTGCCTCTATCTTTATATCCTCGGGATTTATTTCTTCTTCTCCCTTTTCATCACTAAAGTATTTTCCACACCCGCTGCACTCCCAGTGTGCACTGTATCCATCCTCTGTACAAGTCGCTGCGACTGCCTCAACATAAATCATTGTGTGTGTATGCACCTCATAGGAGCCATCTTCGTTTGGAATCGTTTCTCCGCCTTCTATGATATATTCACTTACATCACTGGAAAAAGTCCCACCGGAAATACTTGGATTCCCCGTCTTAGGAGCCCCCGTAACTGCTTTTTGTCCTTCAGGAGCAATAAATGTACCACCTTTTATCTCTGTAGTCGCGTTGGCATTAATTCCCCCGTCTCCATTCGTGTTGTCATTTCCGATCATCACCGCTGTCTTGGAAACAGATTTAAACGTACCACCTGTAATAATCGCCTTTGAATCGCCTTGTTCTCCCGCAACATAAAGCGCATAATGTGCAGGAGCACTTCCATGTGTTTCACAAGCAACCGTTTCAAAAGAGCCACTCTTTACCTCCAGCAATCCACAAGAATTTGCCAAAGCCCCCTGTACACCAATAATGGAAACCGCACCCTCTGATGATTCTTCAATCACGAGATGCGAATCCTGTCCTCCAACACCATTTCTGACAGTATATCCCCATCTCGAATCGCAGGAGCTACAGGACGTATTTTTAAATGTTCCCCCGGTAATCTTCATTTCTCCGTCATTTTCGATTGCAGGATAACGGTTGTTCGTATAAGTACCGCCGCTGATCACCGTTGTTGAACCATATGCCGTACGAATGGCCGTAGGAAATCCCTCATACGTGCCGCCATAAAAATATGCCGTTCCGCCAGCGCGGTTCCAGATTCCCACCGAATTGGTTTCGCTTGACGCTCTGTACGTTCCGTTCTCAATCGTAAGCGTCCCATAATTATCTACCGGCCCGTAGCCTTTCGTAGTCGCTGTAGTATCAATCGTACCATTTCCCGTAATTGTTAAAGTACCATTGTTGACAAATATACGTCCTTCGAAGGCTGCGGAATCTACGGTTATCGTATGTCCCGCCATATCAAAAATTACACTCTTTTCCTCAGATACTGTAACAATATCTTCCGTTTTAAAATCTGCAATGTCTTTTTCCAATACGACTACGCTATTATCAGAAGCTGCGTTAAAAGCTTCCTGCAGGGAAGTATATCCTATCCCTCCTACGCTGCAAATATTTTCTTCTGTACCCTGTCCTGCTAGACTTTTCCGCACTTCCCCCTCTTCTGCGGATACTGTCATACCTACAGTCATGGCTAAAGCTACAGAAACAGCAGCGAAAAGTACTGGTAATTTTCTGTATCTTGTTTTCCCCATAATATCCTCCTTTTGTTTATCACAATTTATCCACACTAGCATGGATTATGAGGATATTTTACCCCCCCCCGTATATTTTTGTCAATCCTTTTCTATACCATCCATTCCTCCTCTCCGCCATATGCAGCTTTCCATTTCCGGCACGCTTCCTGCAGCTTTCCGGCAATACCTGCAAGCTCGTCATACCGCTGTTTGGCGTATTTTAATTTTTCTTCACATTCCATTTGCACCTTCCTTTTTTCTTCCTCTAGTCTTTTATTTATTTCCTCTAAATGCTCTATCTTTTGTTCCAGCTCTTTGTTCTTCTGTTTCAGTTCTTCCTGTCTCTTTGCTTCCCTGCTACGCTCTTCTTTCCTCTCCTCTTCTGCTTTTCGGGCAGTCTCCTTCATTCCCTCAAAAAGTGCCTGCCACCGTTCATCCATATAAGGTACAAAATGATCCCGTTCCCAAATGCAGTATTCCAGACTTGTGCCTGTAAACACAGACAAAATTTTTCTCTTTCCTGTCTCTTCTAACCAGTAATCAAATTCCTCCTCTTTTTCTGTTATTTCACTGTTTTTTTCTTCATCAAAAGGCGAGACGCTTTTTAATTTCCACTTTCCTTCAGACATCTTATAAAGTAAATACATCAGATAAAGCTCGCCGCCTAAGACTGTAAGCGTCAGGTGAATCCACTCTTCTTTTATCTCCTGCCTTGTCCCTTCCTCATTCCCGTAAGTAAAAATTTTTTCTTCTCCTTCTCCGATTCCGTCAAATACAATGTTTCCCTCTGTATTCTTATAGGCAAAATAGATGACTCCGTAAAAGGACACAGATGTCAAATCGGATATATAGTCCTCCTTTAATACAATGGGCATATTTCCTCTGCGCGCCGGAAATGTATAAAGCATAATGCGGTTTCCCTCCGCATATACTATGCTTTTTCTCCCGTCCGGCAAATTATACATACGATTCATTTTTATTTACCTGTTTTTTTCAAGTATATTTTTATTTTCCCTCATCCATGCACAAATTCTTCAATTTTTTAAATGCAGATAGAAAACTCGGAACCAAAAGACTTCCTATGCATAAAATATACCAAAGAAATATTCGAGAAAGGATTTTTCATATGCCAAAATATATGCCTAAAGGCTGCAAATGTGCTTCTAAAAAACGGTATGTAAGCAACGGTATTACCAATTATTCTGACTGCATAGACGTCTGCACAAATCCTATCTGCGGAACCGCAGACAATTTGACTCTGCTTGCACCTGTTGTATACGATGAAATCGGTATTAACCTGTGCCGCGAAGTTCCCATTACAGGAGCTCTTCCTACGACCGGACTTCCTCTTAGTGCTTCCGTCCAGGTTTTAAATGTATCTTTCGCCCCTCAGGGTGGAGATGCGACTACAATCGCACGGATACCCGGCCGTCCGAACTGTTACCTTATAACTCTGACAAACCTTGCCGTTACCTTCGCAGTCACAGTATATGACTGCTCTAAACGCGTTGTAAGTGTACTGACCGAGACCGCCACATACCTGGCTTCCAACTCATCCATTCCAGACTATATATATCACGACGAAGACACAAATCCTTCTGATGTAGAGCTTGAAATCTTCGCTCCATATGGCCTAACCTACCAGGACGGCAATACGCAGGAACCCGTCATCAATTATATCGGCTTTAGCACCACGAATAATACTTTACAGCAGGGGTTGAACATGATTGCAATTCCAAAAATACTCAACTTTGATACAACAACTCCTGCCCTTACAGTTGGAATTACCTTCTATATTAAAAGCGTATACTTCTCACAGTACCTCATCCCTCATAACGGAAGAGCTGTCGTACCGAAAGGCAGCGTAGTTCCTGACGAAGACAGTGTATGTCTTGATTTTGTATCCGGCGATCTTCTGGATTATGAAATCAAACCGTTAGAATTAGGTCCTCCTAAATATGAAGAACGCTTAAAAAGCGAGTGCGGCTCATGCGAGCCCTGCAATTCTTGTTATACAGAACCAGCCGAACAAAACATTCCGCCGGCTGAAGCTTCGGAAGGCTGATTTTTCTCATCCAGATGGCTGACAGATACGGGATCTCTGATCTTCTTTGCAGAATCCCGTTTTGCCATCTGTCCTTTGTCCCCTGCTGACAGAATTTGACGAACGATTTCTTCTATTTATGAAATCCTCCTGTGCTATAATAATAACAGGCTGATGGACATGCTCTCAGATTGTTTTAAGGAGGTATAATAATTAATGGGTGAAGTCAGATTTATGATTTCCGAGGCTGCCAAACAGGTTTCCGTCGAATCTCATGTTCTAAGATACTGGGAAGAAGAGCTGGATTTAAAAATTGGACGCACGGAAATGGGACACCGATATTATACCAAAGATGATATACAACTGTTTTGCTGTATTAAAAAACTAAAAGATGAAGGTATGCTTTTGAAAGACTTAAAGCCTTTAATTCCTGAACTTACTAAAACCCGCCTGAAATTAAAAGCAGCAGAGTCTGCCAAACCAAAAGTGCAGGAAAACGCACCTTCTGTACCAGCTATCGTAGCTTCTGATATTCCGGCGGCTCCTTCTGCACCTGCTGCCGCTGATGTTATTACTGTCACACAGCTTGAGCAGGTACGCTCTCTTATCGGGGACGTTCTCACAGACGTCGTATCTTCCAACAATGAAACGTTAAAAAAAGAGATAAGCAAGTCTGTAACTACAGATGTCATACGGGAAATGGACTTTCTGTTCCAGGCAAAGGAGCGTCAGGAGGAAGAACACTTCCGAAAACTGGACTGCCTGATACGCCAGCAGCAGGCAAACCGCAAGGAAGCAGTAAAAGCAAACCCGATCATGAAATTAAGAAAGATGCTTACATAAATAAAAATCCCCTTTCTAAACAGAAGGCCTTTTCTGTACCGTCCTTCTGCCTGAAAGGGGATTCTTCCTTTATTTCTTCAGCTTGTCCTCAAAAATTTCCACAATTGTCTTTTCTGTCCCCACCATTCCCGGCGAAGCAATCAGACCCATATTGTGCATTGTTTCTTCCGGCGTCTTTCCATTGATACCATGTACATTGGAAATATAGATTCCTTTCATAGCGAACTCTACAGATTTATATGCCGCATCCACAGCCGCAATTCCCTTCATTGTACAGCCCTGATTTCCGCCATCACATATCATACCAGTGATACTGCTTGCCATGTTATTCAATGTATGCGCCATCATCTCTACTGTACCGCCGCGCAGGTAGACCAGTGCACATGCCATACCAGAGCCCGCTGCAATGGCACAGCCGCAAAATGCCGACAGGCGTCCCGAATATTCTTTAATATACATACAGACAAGATAACTTAAAGCGGTTGCCCGAAGCAGCTGCTCCTTAGTATACCCGTTCACCTTATACGCAGCATACAAAGGCATTGTCGCGATAATGCCATGCGCTCCGGAGCCTGTAATGCTCATTGCCGGTTTATCCAGACCGATTACCCTTGCTTCAATTGCCGCATTGCACATCAGAGACGCCGTTGCCTGCTCATTGTCAGATACTTCTTTTCCGCCGTTTAACTCCAGCAAATGTCTCGCAAATGTAGTTCTCGGATTTGACAGACCCTCGTGAAACAGCTCTAAATTTACTCTATATGCGTCCTCTATAAAGCGAATTTCTTCAATATCTACCGTTCTTATATAATCATACAGCTGCTGGAGCGTATAGGTATGGATAGAATGACTCTCTTCTCCTCCTTCTTCCTCTTCTGTCCTTTTTTCTGCCTCTGTCTCCAGCTCTACCTTTCCATTCACCGTAATTTTCGTGATGTTCGTATGGGAATCGCGGATCGTCACAACAGCACAGTCTGATTCTGTCTCCACAGAAGCCTCAATAAAGATTCTGCTGGTAATTCCGCTTAATTCTACCGTCACAATTCCTTTATCTATCATCTGCTGTGCTTTTTCATTATCTGCTTCTGTCACATCCGCCAGAGACTCCAGTCCTTTATCCGCATTACCCGCAACCGCGCCTAATGCCGCTGCAAATACATTGCCCACCTCTTTACTGTTAGGAATTCCACAGGTAAATGCATTTTTGTACATTCCGCTGTTCATTGCGACATTAATCTTTTTTATCTCTCCCTTTGTGTAGCTCCTTGCTTTCGCCACCGCAAATGCAATGGCTCCAGGTTCCGTCACACCAAGTGCAGGCTTCATATCCTCCTTAATCATTTGAGATAATTCATGCATACTTGGTTCCTCCTTTTATCACTCCTGTATTATCATTCCCAAATTATTTTTCTTCTTTTTTATCTTTAGCAAGCACATATTCTCCATTCTTTCCTTCGAATGAACGCCCCCATCCTGTTATGCAGACAATAAACATTACGACCCAGATCGCCCAGCTGTAGAATGTTGTAAACATCATATCTGCTCCGCCTAGTTTTGGCAGGAATGGATATGTATCCATCATGGAAGAAATACCGCCCAATAAAAGGAGAACACATCCGCCAAATGGCAGGAAGAATGGGAAAGAACAAATGGTAGTCGCCAGAATCTCGGTTCTTCTGTACGGATGTAAGCCGTTCTTCTTACCTACCGCATTGACGAACGGTGCAACACATATATTTGCGATTGTATTGATCGCCGCAATCAAAATTCCGAAAATAGTAGCGAGCATCCATATTGCGACTTCCGCGCCGCGTGGTGTTTTAATGACCGTCTCATTTAACCAGTCTACAATCGCGTCCATACACCCACTCTTCACCAGCATGTTTCCCATTGCCACAACAAGAATCAAAACGATACTTACTGTCGTCATACCTGCTACGCCTTCCGGTATCGCCCCACTCACTGTACCGTCCTTTAATGAAAACAATGCAGAAAGTGGAAACAGTCCTGATACAAGCCCTATCACAGTTGCCGCCACAATACCTGTTCCAAGCGCCGCGAAAATATTAATTCCTTTTACCGCAAGAATAATGACTAAAATTGTAGGAATCAAAAGCAGCAGTCCTTTTGGATTCTGGTATTCTTCCAGCAGACGTGCAGCTTCCGCCGCGTCTGTAGCTTCACCGGCGCCTCCAAAAATAAAGAACAAAACCGCCGCTATCACGCCTGCTATCAAAACGAACTTTGCTCTTGTACGTACTGTGCTTCCAATATCTGCCACACCGTCTTTATTCTTGTATTCCTGACTGGAGGAGGCAATGATCGCAGTATCTGATACCGGAGCCAGGTTATCTCCCACCGCCGCACCAGAGAGAATTGCTCCGGCGAGCACAGCAGGATTTGAACCTAACAGGATACCTGCCGGATAAAGAATAAAACTCATTGTAGAAATCGTACCGAATCCAGAGCCTGTAGCCATAGCAAAGATAGCTGCAAAGATAAAGGCTGCGACTGTGAAGGCAGCGCCGCTGACATTAATCTTTACGCTCAGCCAGACCAGACCCTCGACAATCTGTCCTCTGTTTAAGATATTGCCATAAATTCCTACTACCAGCCATAGCATTACCGCTGTCATGGCAACCTTAGAACCAAGTCCTTCCAGAACAGCATCCCAATAGTCTCCCAGATTTTTAGCAAAAAACATACCCACTAACAGGCCAATAACCCCTGCTCCAATCATCATATTTTGATCCGCAGCATTAAAGAATGACAGCGAAATCGTAATAATGATAAAAATAGCAAATGGGATTAACGCCATAAAGCTGCTGCCTCGAAATTCTAATCTTTTATTTTCTTCCATTTAAGCACCTCTTCTCTCATCAGCGCCAGATGCAAAGTTTCCTTCTCTCTTACACGTTCCGGCGCTTCCTTTCTGTTTTCACCTTCGTACTGCAAAGCTCATTTTGCTACTGCTTCAATCTCTACTTTTGCTCCCTTAGGCAGCTTCGCGACCTGGAATGCCGCACGTGCCGGATATGGCGCTGTGAAAAACTCCTGATATACCTCATTCATTGCTGTAAAGTCTCCCATATCCTGCAGATAGACCGTTGTTTTTAAAATCCGTTCCATCGTATAACCTGCCTCCTTTAATATTTCCCGAATATTTTCCAGAGACTGTCTTGTCTGATCGGCAATATCCTCTGACGGAAACTCTCCCGTTTCAGAATCAACCGGCAGTTGTCCCGAAACAAACAAAAGTCCTTCGTCCATCACAGCCTGGGAATATGGCCCGATTGCAGCAGGCGCTTTTGGTGATTCTATCTTTTCTTTCATCTCCTTCACCTCCTTTTTTCAATTTTTCAACTCTTCACCTGCTTTCACTTTACACCCCCCCCCAGATTTTAACAATAAATTTTTATTAAAAAAATAATTTTTTACTAATATCACAATTTTGTTGACTTATTTTTGTGAAAAATGTATAGTAAAAACAAATAAAAGAAAGGGGAACCATACAAAATGACAGACCAAGAAATTTTATCCCTGTTTATTCCATTTGTAAAGTTTCTCGGAGAAGTGCTGGGGGAAAATACAGAGGTTGTGCTGCACGATATTTCCTGTCCGGAGCAGTCGATCGTCGCTATCGAACATGGCTTTCATTCCGGCAGAGCAGTCGGCAGCTCACTTACCGATTTTGCATTCCAAGTCACAAATAATAAAGAATATGAAAGCGAGGATTATCTTGTCAACTATAAAGCAAAGGCAAAGGGAAAAGAATTTATCGCCTCTACTTTCTATATAAAAAATCAAGGAAGATTAATCGGCATGCTTTGCCTGAATACGGACACCACCGCCGTCCGCAGCTTTATGAAAACGACGCAGCAGCTAATCGAAACGCTTCATATAGGAGGCGCTGTGCTTACAATGGATAAGAACAACAGCACGAACACGTCAGTAGAAGAAAATTTGGATATTCCTATCGTTTCTTTTGCCGATTCTATTATCGCTAAAACAATTGCTGATTCTAATATTTCTCCGGAAAGGATGACACGAAAAGAAAAAATGGAAATTGTGTGGGATCTTGCCGATCGCGGGATTCCCCGCATGAAAGGCGCTATTTCGGAGATAGCCCGTCAGCTTAAGCTTTCCGAATCTACTGTATACCGCTACATCAGCCAGAAATCATAACAGAATAACTAATTTTTATGTTTATAGGAGGCAGGCTATATCCCGACAGCCTGCCTCCTCTTTTTTGTATCTTTCTTTATCCTGCTGTGTAAAGTCTATGTTAATACAGTTTCCCCTTATTCTTTTGCATTTCTTTACATATCCATGATTTTCTGCCTTAAATATATTTCTTTAAAAACCCACTCTAAAGGGTATTTTTCAGATCCTTTCCTCCAGACTGTCAGGCTTTTCCCTATAAAGCCCAGAATAACGTGCATTTAACCTCGTCCTACTTTTTTATTTAACATACCGTCTATATAATAGCTTACTGTATACAGCCCACTCCCGAGAAAGAAAGGAGGAAATGATGTTAAAAATAGCACACTTATCTGATATACATTTACGTTGTAAATATTCTGGTACTTATATGGATGAAATCATCCGGCAGCGGACAATGCCGACCGATTATTTTATCACTGCTTTAAAAGAAATCTATAATGCAGATTACGATCTAATCGTGCTTACAGGAGACTTGGTTCACGAAGGAAGTGCACAAGACTACACCTATTTAAAAGAACTACTTGATACATACGCATGTGGTAAGCCCGTACTTCCCGTCCTGGGAAACCATGATTTCAAAAAGAGCTTTTATGAAGGCTTCTGCCAGAGAATCTCTGACAAGCCGGTATATTATGTGAAATATATCCACGATTACCGTTTTATTGTTCTTGATACCTCTATAGAAGGGGAGGGAGACGGATATATATCAGACGAACAGGAAAAATGGCTCTTTCGCCAATTAGCGTCTCCCTATAAAAAAGGCACTGTTTTGTTGGGGCACCACCCATTCAAAAGTGAACAGTCCTGGTTTCAGACCAAACTACCAGAAAATTTTATCGAGAAGCTGCAAAAAACCGACGTAATCGCTTATCTATGTGGCCATGCTCATTTTCAAGAAAGCCGGAAGCTTGGAACATTTATTCAGTTGACATCAGAAGCATTTAACTATGGAGTTGAGACAAGAAAGCAAGAGGTTGTATACACAGAGACAAAAGGGTATTGCACATGCTGGTTAAAAGAAGACGGCGATATTGTTTCCCACATGCATGTCCTGACACCTTATAACCCCGTTTTTTATACCCTTTAGGGTATACCTTATCGGGCGAAGCCCGCCCTCTCGAAGGGACTGTATTACGGGATACCCTTTAGGGTGTACTCTTTAGGGCGTACTCTTTCGGTATCCCTTTTAGATTTATTCTTGACAGAAAAAAACACAACAGAGGAATTATGAAAAAATTTGGAGGAAAAAAATGAAGAGAAATAAAATAATTATGCTGATTCTTTCCGTTTCCATGTTAGGCGGATTGCTTGGCGGCTGCGGAAATTCCAGTGATTCTAAAGGAGAGAAAGTGACAATCGAATACTGGCACACAAATTCCGAGACCCGCGGAGGCCCCACAGTTGAAGAACAGATTAAAGCCTTTAACGAGGCGAACCCGGACATTGAAGTCATTGGACGCTATAATGACGGATATGACGGGCTTATGCAGAATCTACAGGCAGATGCGGCGGCAGGCAATACGCCAGATCTGGTACAGGTTTCTTATTCTAACCTCGAATATTTTCCGAACAATTTTTCCTATACAGCACCGGACGAATTGATGGAAAACTATTCGGATAATCCGGAATTTATCTCTGATAATTTTGCAGAAAATATTATCAGTC
Organism: Mediterraneibacter flintii; assembly: GCF_055387595.1. NCBI lineage: Bacteria > Bacillati > Bacillota > Clostridia > Lachnospirales > Lachnospiraceae > Mediterraneibacter > Mediterraneibacter flintii. The sequence continues at coordinate 296,075 of NZ_AP031405.1, read as the reverse complement.
TTGGGACAGACAGCCAGGGAGACCTTGTAGGCTTTCCCTATGCAGTAAGTAATCCTATCCTCTACTACAATAAGGATATTTTGCAAGAGGCAGGACTTACAGACGCTCCTGAAACATGGGAGGAAGTAAAGGACTACGCTTTGACAATCAAAGAAACAACCGGAAAAAATGCTTTCCATCTCCAGGAAAATGATACTTGGGCATTGCAGGCATTATTAGAGTGTAATGGCGGCAGCTTCCTGACATGGACAGACGGTACTCCCGAATGTACGATAGCTGATCCGGCAAGTGCGGAAGCGTTCCAGTTATACGCAGATATGACGCTGAATGACAAGACTTCTGTACATATCAGCACAGATGAGGCACTGCAGGCATTTAACGCAGGGGAACTTGCTATGCTGGCATCCTCCTGTGCAAACCTGGCAGGTATTGAAGAATCTGCTTCTTTTGAAATCGGAACAGCTCCTTTCCCTGTATTTGAAGGAAAAGAACGCGCAGTACCTGCCGGCGGATGCGTACTGGCTGTAACTTCACAGGATGATGAGAAAAAGAAAGCCGTCGCTAAATTTATTGAATTTTTGTATGAAGACGACAACCTCGTAGACTGGGTAGAAGGAACCGGTTATGTGGCTCCTACAGACAGCGCGTTAAATTCTGACGGTATGCAGCAGCTTCTGGCGGAAGACAGTCTGCGTGAGGCAGCTTCCTCACAGGTAGAAGATATTATTCCATGGGCTGCATTCCCCGGCGATTCCGGCCTGCAGGCACAGCAGTATATCTCTGATGCCAGAGACCAGATTCTAAACGGTGAAGATATAAATACCGCGCTTACAGAATGTCAGAATTCTATTAATGCACTATTCGAATAAAAGAAAGGCTGAGTTTTATGAAAAATATTCATAAGCCAGCGGCAAGTGCAAGCAGACCAGATAGGGTCAGGAAAACCGGTAAAACTCTCCGGCCCTATCTGTTTTTGTTTCCCGCTGCCGCCGTCCTGGCAATTTTTATGTTTTATCCTCTGATATATACGATTTATCTAAGCTTTTTTGACTGGAACATGGTGAAGCCGGTAAAAGAATTTGTCGGCTTCGCCAATTATATCAATATGTTTCAGGATCCAAATATCCAGAAAATATTAGTAAATACTTTTTTATATATTTTCCTGCTTCTGATTTTTAATTTTGTTGCTCCATACATTTTTTCCTTTATCTTGTCTTTCGTTATAAAAAAAGGTAAAAATTTTTATAGAAGCTCCATTTTTTTGCCGAGTGTCATCTCCCTTGTAGCAGGAACCATGATTTTTGTCTGGATTTTAAACCCGATCTCCGGACCGGCCGCCAAAATTATGGAAGCATTTGGCCAGGAGGTTCCTATCTGGAGCACAACGCAAGGGCTTGTTATCGTTGTAATCAGTATCATTACTTCATGGAAAATATTTGGATACAATTTTATCGTCGCCTTATCCGGCGTCGGAAGTATTCCATTAGAAATCATTGAAGCGGCAAGAGTAGACAATATACCTCTGCACAAAATATTTCTAAAAATTGTTGTGCCCATGAGCAGCTCTACCGGCATCTATGTGTTGATTCTCGCAATCGTCCAGGGAATGCAGCAGGTGTTTACTCCAATCAACATGATCACGCAGGGCGGGCCGGACTATGGCAGCAGTAACCTGATCTACAACGTGTATAATGAAGCGTTTGGTTTTTACAAAACCGGCTCCGCCTCCGCTTATGCTATTTTAATGATGCTTATTTTTATTTTCCTTCTGGTTCTGGAATTCAAATATGTAGAGAAGGGAGTTTACTATGAAAACTAATCAAAATTTAAGAACCGCCCGCCCTCTTCATAAGCGGCAGATTGGGTGGCATCTGTTGATGGTGCTTCTGGTAATCATTGCGCTGGTTCCTGTCTTGTTCGCATTCATAAGCTCCTTCAAATCCATGCAGGAATTATATAACGGCAGCCTGCTTCCATCACAGATAACATTCGACAATTACGGAGAAATTTTATCTTCTCTCCCTATTTTTAAGATTACGCTGAATACCTTCATAATTGCTGTGACAGTTACTGTCTTTAAAGTAGTTACGAGTACATTAGCCGCATATGCATTTGTATTTTTTGATTTTAAGGGGAAAAATGTAATTTATTTCTTTTTGATATGTACAATTTTTATTCCGTTTACTGTAACAATGATCCCGAACTATCTGACTGTCTCTAATCTGAATCTAGTAGATAAAATCTGGGGCGTTGTCCTTCCGCAACTGGCAGATGCATCGGGAATCTTTCTTTTACGGCAGACTATGAAAACGGTTCCCCGACCGTTGATAGAAATTTCTCATCTGGATGACATTTCAGAAATGAAAATTTTACGGAATATCATTATTCCTATATGCAGACCGGCAATCATTTCTACAGGCATCATCTTTTTTATTAATTCCTGGAATGAATATGTCTGGCCTACGCTGATACTGCGCAGCAGAGAAAATTATACCCTGTCGCTTGCCATGCAGGTATTTACAGATTCCGAAGGCGGCGTGGAATATACGATAACATTAGCAATGGCAGTCATTACAATGCTGCTGCCTCTCACGTTATATTTAATCTTCCAAAAGCATATTATGAGTACATTTGCGTCGTCGGGAATAAAAGGATAAAAGCTTATTATACAAGGAGTTTCATTATGGCAAACAAAAAAGATATTATATTTAAAAACGTAGAAAAAACATTTGGAAAAACAAAAGTGATCGAACATTTAGATCTACATATCCGCGAAGGCGAGCGCCTGATTCTCCTGGGCCCTTCCGGATGTGGAAAATCCACAACTCTGCGGATGATCGCAGGACTGGAGACCATCAGCTCCGGAGAATTAGTCATGGAAGGAAAATGCGTCAACGACGTACCCGCCGGAAAAAGAGGCGTATCTATGGTTTTTCAAAACTACGCCCTGTACCCTCACATGACAGTCAGAGACAATATCTGCTATGCTTTAAAAGCACACAAAGAAGAGAAAGAAGAAATTGAAAAACGCCTACAAATGGTATTAAAAATTTTCGGACTGGAAACCTATGTGAACCGGAAGCCAAAAGAGTTATCCGGAGGACAAAGGCAACGCGTCGCACTCGCGCGCGCATTGGTAAAGCGCTCTCCTTATCTGCTCTTGGACGAGCCTCTGTCGAACCTGGACGCCCAGCTCCGTTTACAGGCGCGTAAGGAACTCGTAAAAGTACATCAATACTACCATCAGACCTTTATCTATGTCACCCACGACCAGGTAGAGGCTATGACACTCGGAAACCGTATCGCGCTTATGCGTGAAGGAAAGCTGATGATGCTGGACACACCTTATAATGTCTATCACCGCCCTGCCAATGTATTTACAGCAAAATTTATCGGGTCTCCAGCAACGAATATTATTTCTGCCGTCTGGAAGAACGGACTGCTCCACTGCGGCAAGTATTCTCTGAAGCTCCCCGATATGTGGGAAAAACTGATTATTGCGTCCAAAGAAACCGAATTCTACCTTGGGATCCGTCCGGAACATATCCATCTGCACGCCGGACTATCTGACAATTCCCTGGGCGGAGAAGTCGACTATATTGAAGATTATGGGAATAAAATGGGAATCTATTTCCGTATGAACGGAGAAGAAATTATTTCTGTTGATAATACGATACCCGGAAGCTCGGGCTCTTCCGTTTCTTTTACGCCTGATTTCAGACATATCTATATCTTCGAGAAAAAAAGCGAAAATAGTATCGGCTATCCTCCGGAATTAGATATAAATATCTCTGCACAGGAAAAAATGATGCGGGATATTTTAAGCCAGGGCAGCCAGGTAAAAATGGGACAAGATGAAGTCATCCATGTGCACCGGTAGAATAAGACAAACACAGCACAGCTAAAAAGTTTTTACTTTCTTAGCTGTGCCTTTTTATCCATTGTCCTGCTGCCGAAGTTCGTTTCCAAACCTTGTATACTGCGGCATCCATGCGAGCCGCACTGTCCCTACCGGACCGTTACGCTGTTTGGCTATGATAATCTCCGCGATGTTTTTATCCTCGGTATCTGGTATATAATAATCTTCCCTGTAAATAAACATGCATACGTCGGCGTCCTGCTCGATTGCCCCGGATTCACGCAAATCCGAAAGCATAGGACGCTTATCTGTCCTCTGTTCCACCGCGCGGCTTAACTGAGACAGCGCAATCACAGGAACATTCAGCTCCCTTGCAAGTCCTTTTAAAGAACGGGAAATTTCGGAAATTTCCTGCTGCCGGCTCTCGTTGCTTCTGCCGCCGCTTCCACTCATCAGCTGCAAATAGTCAATGATGATTAAGTCCAGCCCCATCTCCAGCTTATACTTTCGGCATTTCGAGCGCATCTCTGCAATAGAAATTCCCGACGTGTCGTCGATAATCATCTTCGATTTTCCAATTGTTCCCGCGCCTTCAATCAGCTTTTCCCAGTCTGTGTCTTTCAAATTTCCCGTTCTTAATACCTGCGCATCCACATGGGACTCTAGGGAAAATAAACGGTTTACCAGTTGTTCCTTTGACATCTCCAGACTGAAAATCGCCACAGCAAGATTCTGCCTGAATGCCACATGCTGTGCGATATTCAACACAAACGCGGTCTTTCCCATAGACGGACGCGCTGCAATCAGAATCAAATCGGAACGCTGCAGTCCGGAAAGCTTATAATCCAGATCGATAAATCCAGTAGGGATTCCCGTCACCGTCCCCTTTGTCTTTGACGCTTTCTCAATGACGTCCAAAGCATTGAGCACCACCTGTTTAATCGGAGTATACTCCTGCATGTTTCCATGTTCTACGAGTTCAAAGATTCCTTTTTCCGCCCGTTCCAGAATCACTTCCAACGGTTGGTTTTCCAGATAACAGATATTTGCAATTTCTTCATTTATCTTGATCAGTTTCCGCAGGGTCGCCTTCTCCTGTACAATTTCTGCATAATACTTTACATTCGCAGAGGTCTGCGCATTCACAATCAATTCTCTGACAAATTCCATCCCACTTACTTCGGGGGGAACATTTTTTTCTTTCAAATGCTCCTGCAGGGTAATCAAATCTACTGGTTTCCCTGATTGAAACAGTTCTACCATAGAGTCAAACAAAATCCCGTATGCAGACTGGTAGAAGTCTTCTCCCGACAGGATCTCTGAAGCCGCGATAATCGCGTCTTTATTCATAAGCATAGCTCCCACTACTGCCTGCTCTGCCTCTGCACTATGTGGAAGTATTCTTTTAATGGCTGCTTCCATAAAGAACATCTCTCCTTAACTTCTGTCTACCTGCCCGTTAGTTTTCCTCTGTCACAGAAACCTTCAGCTCTGCCGTCACTTCTGGATGAAGCTTTACAGGCACATTGTGCGTTCCAAGTGTCTTTATCGTTTCTTTTAACTGGATTTTCTTTTTGTCAACATCCAGTCCCATCTGTTCCTTCACTGCCGCAGCGATCTCCTTACTGGAAACAGAGCCGAATGTCCTTCCGCCCTCTCCGACTTTAATCTGGAGCGTCACTTTACCGCCCTCCAGCTTTGCCGCTAATTCTTTTGCCGCTTCCAGATGTTCCTTTGCTACTTTTACTTCATTATTTTTTTGCAGCTTTAAATCATTTAAGTTCTTTCCGGTTGCCTCCACTCCCATTTTCTTAGGCAAAATAAAATTCCTTGCATAACCGTCGCTTACATTGACAATTTCTCCTTTTTTCCCGAGAGCCTTTACATCCTGCAATAAGATCACTTTCATTTTAAATATCTCCTTCCTCAATCATCTGGTCTATTGTTTCTTTCAAGGCATTCACCGCCTCATCAATATCTGTATGCTCAAACTGTGCCCCTGCCGAATTGATATGGCCGCCTCCTCCCAGTTTTTCCGCAATAATCTGTACGTTCACTTCATCAATGGAACGGGCGCTTAAATATATCTTCCCTTCATATACGGTAAGCACAAAGGACGCTTTGATTCCGCCAATATCCAACAGTTCATTGGCCGCCTGCGCCGCCAGCACCGTAGGGCTGTCTATATCGCTTGGGCAAACTGCAATGGCATACTCCTTCCTGTATACCTCTGCTCTTCTGACTGCCTCCGCCTTTGCCCGATAAGACGCCATATCATCCCGGAACATTTTACGCACGCGCGTAATATCCGCGCCGCATCTGCGCAGAAACGCCGCTGCCTCAAAGGTACGCACGCCGGTACGATTCATAAAGTTGCGTGTATCTATCATAATTCCGGCATACAGACAGTCCGCCTCCACCGAAGGGAATTTAATATCATCTACAATATACTGCAGTACCTCCGCTACCATTTCACATGTAGAAGAGGAATAGGGCTCTACATAGGAAAGCACTGCATTTTCAATGATGTTGCTGCTCTGACGGTGATGATCTAATACCGCCGTCATCTTAGAGCGCTTCAGCAGATCCGGACATTCCGTCATCTGTGGTTTATTCGTGTCCACCACAATCACCATTGTACTGTCAGAAATACGATCCAGTGCCTGTTCTGACGTCAGGAAAATATCGTCCTCGTATGCCGGACTCTCTGCTATCTCATCATACAGCGGACGGATAGAACTCGTCACCTCATTGATAACAACATGCGCCTTTTTCTCCAGGCTCACCGCCGCCCTGTAGATTCCCATACATGCTCCAAAGGAATCTGCGTCTGCAATCTTATGGCCCATAACGATGACCTGATCTTTTGCCTCAATAAACTCCCGCAGCGCCTCTGCCTTGACACGTGCTTTGACGCGGGTATTCTTTGCCGTCTGCTCCTTCTTGCCGCCAAAGTACGTAATCCCTTTACAATCTTTAATGACCGCCTGATCTCCGCCTCTGGCAAGCGCCAGGTCAATCGCAACCCGCGCATAATTATAGCTCTGCGCATATGTCGAGGTATTTAAACCAAGCCCAATACTTAAAGTAGCACAGCGGGCATTTCCAATATTGACCTGCTTTACCTCCTCTAACAGAGAAAATTTGTCCGCCTCTATCTGCCGGTAGCTTTCTTTCTTAATTACAATAAAATACTTATCCTTCTCCAGCTTCTTAACGATTCCATCAAGGTCTCCGATATATTTATTGATTTTCCTGTCAATTAATGCAACAAGAAGTGACTGGCGCACTTCCTCCACGCTCTCCATCACCTCGTCGTAATTGTCAATATAGATAAGTCCCGCGATCAGACGCTGTTCTTCATTTTCTTTGATATAGGCGTTCAGCTCTGTGACGTCCTTTAAATAGACAGCAATAAAATATTCTTTTTCTTCCGGTATCTGCAAAAGTTCCTCTGATTTACTGAATCCCTCAAGAGAAACTCTTTTCAGAACTGCCTGATAGCTGCGTTCCTTGAAGGTTACTTCCAGTTCTATGTGTTCCATATCGTCCTTTGGAAATACCCCTTTATTGAGCGCGGGAATAATTTTGTTTAAATACGGTTCTCTTTTCTTTCCTTCCACCAGAGCTTCAAAGCTGTCATTCTTCCAGAGTATTCTCCCATCCTCCAGCGTAATCGCATACGGAAGCGCCAACTCTTTTAACAATGTGTTCTGTATGCCTTTATACTGTGTAGAGAATTGGATCAGGTCAGCCAGAATAAGAGAACGGTTATAGAAATACAGCACGCCTGCAATCACAAAGTAGATAATAATAAACGCAGACATCATCATGCCCGCCTTCTTGTCAATCATATACATCCATATATTCATGGCAAGCAAAAGAACAGTCATAATCAACGGCCAGTGCATGTACATCCGAAGCTGCCCTTTTAAACGCATTTTATTTTTCTTCATTGTTCTTTCCTCACTTCAAGTACAGACATTTTACTTACACAGCCCTGCAAACAGGCTGCCATCACTCCCCATACAGGCAGTATCCTGCCAATTGTTCCTATTATACCATCTTTTTTATGATTATTCTACTTTTTCATTATACTTGAGTTTCCGTAAGGTCATCGGCTTTGGTTTTTCGGGCTGGTTCGGATTTGATTGCACACTTGGCGGCAACCTTATCCATCAGTGAATTGACCACATTTGCTTTGGAATAAATATTGGGGAACAAATTTGCATTTAACAGCAAGTTTTGTTCCCCAACAGTGTTTTATTTATTTCACATCGTTTTCCAACAACGCTCTTTCATGAAAGCTGCAATAATGGAAATATCTTCGCCTTCATAATATTTTACAAGCAACTTTTTGAACTCTGGCACTTCCTTTTCGGGAATTACCAGGAAACCGCCACCGTGAGCAATCAGATAATGATTTGCGAAAATAACAGAAGCTCGCTTGTTGCCATCCAAAAATATCTGCGTCTTCATACAATACAGACACAGTTTGATAGCAATATTTATCGCCTCGTCCGTTTCTTCGGTAATCTCACGGATTCTGTCTTTTACATCCTGTTCGTTAGGTAACGGCGGAACATACGATGAACCGCCAATCGTGACAGGCACACCACGAATGCGACCACCCTCGGCAAAGAAACCTTCATTAACAAGCCTTGCAATGTAACTGAGCATATAGTAGTCGGAACGGCTGGCAACCACATCACGGTCGAGGATAAACTCCCATGCGTGTTTTAAGTTCAAAATCTTTTGAACATCAGTAGCTGTCATGCCGGATACTTTTCCATTTTCTATGATTTCTTCTGTCTGTGGGAAAGATGTAGCAACGCCCTCCAAAACAGCCTGATCATAGATATTCATTTTCATATTGGCTCGTGCGAATGCGATATTGTTTATCACATCATCAGAAAGTTCATCTTCCGAATATCCGGCGGCAGCAAGTTGCTTTTCTATACCACGAAGCTCTTTTCTGATTTCTCTGGCTTCTTTTGCATTACGAAGGAGTAGATTATAAAGTTCTTCTGTATATGCACCTACATAAGTCGATGTCTGTTTGCCTGCCACACGCTTTCTGACATAGAGATATTTTCCATCTCCACGCTCTTTGATTTCAGGTGTCCCATCATAAGGCATCAGATTCAGTCTTGCGTGAAGGTCAGCTCGACTTCTGAGCAATTCCTGTATATCTTGATATTGTACTGCCATAGCATTTCCTCCTTTGGGGAACAAATCATACCATAATACTCCTCAATATTCAATAGGAATTGGGGAACTTTTTATTAAAAAATCACACAGAAATGTTCCCCAATTTATTAAACGCCGGAAATAGTATGTCCGAATACCAATATTTTATTCAAAGGAAAAGTATGCCCGCCGTGAGCCAGTTTTTTCTCCATCGCAAGTTTCATCAGTTCCTTGGTCAGAGGGGACATATCTTTGTACCCTTGACCGAAAGGCACTACCTTAAATCCCATGATGCTTGCCACCAATAAAGAAATAAAATCGAAAGAAGATGTCATCAAGGTGGCTAGAACCTATTTTTCCAGATGGAAGATTGAAGAATATTTCCGTTGCAAAAAGCAGATATTCCAATTTGAAAACTTTCGTGTGCGGAAGCTTTGTGCTATCAATGCACTCAACTTTTATATCACCTTATGCATGGCATTCCTGGCGATGATTTCAATGGATTCAGAAACGAACACATTAAAGGCTGCAATCCTAAAAACAACAGGCACTTACATCTTTCCCTGTAAGTGCCTACTTTTCAAAAATTATGCTTCTTTAATCGTCAAATTCCAGATATGCGCCCTTCATCGTCGAGGCCGCATGTTCGCTGAACATCCGGAGCACACCGCGCTTATATTTCCGTTCACGACGTGTCCACCTTGTTCGGCGCTCTGCCAGAATCTTCTCGATTTCCTCCGGAGAACGTCTTTCTCCTTTTATGCCGACGATTTCCAGCTTTCTTTCCTGTATGTTAATATAAATCAAATCGCCTTCTTCTACTAATGCAATCGGTCCGCCATCGGCTGCCTCAGGGCTGCAGTGTCCGATCACTGGCCCTGTGGACGCCCCGGAAAATCGTCCGTCTGTAATGAGGGCAATACTCCTACCTAACTCCGCGTCAGAGCTTATCGCCTCTGATGTGTAGAACATCTCCGGCATGCCGCTGGCTTTTGGCCCCTCGTATCGAATCATGACCGCGTCGCCTTTTTGTACCTTGTGATGCAGTACGGCATCAAGACATTCTTCTTCGCTGTCAAACGGGCGGGCATAGAGTGTCGCCTCAAACATTTCCTTTGGACATGCGGTATGCTTTATCACCGCCCCCTCCGGAGCCAGATTTCCCTTTAATACGGCAATACTGCCTTCTGTGCCAATCGCCTTGTCATACGGTCTGATAATATCATCTTTTGTCAGAGATATTTCATACTTTCTGTTTGCATCATCCAGCCATTTCTGGCATTTATCATAAAATCCATTTTGACGCAGTTCGTCCAAGTTCTCTCCCAGTGTCTTCCCAGTCACTGTCATTACATCCAGGTGCAGCATTTCCCTGATTTCTTCCATAATCGCCGGCACACCGCCTGCATAATAGAAGAATTCTGCCGGCCAGCGTCCGGCAGGACGCAGATCCAGAAGATAGTGTGCACCGCGGTGCAGCCTGTCAAATGTATCGCCCGTAATCTCTAACCCGTATTCATGGGCGAGAGCCGGTATATGCAGAAGTGCATTCGTACTTCCCGAAATAGCGGCGTGTACGAGAATCGCATTTTCAAAGCTCTTCTCCGTTACAATATCAGACGGCTTTATCCCTTCCAGGGCAAGACGGACTGCCTGTCTGCCGGCACGATATGCGTATTCCAATAAGTCTGGACTGGTTGCAGGGAGCAATGCGCTCCCCGGCAGAGCCAGACCCAGCGCCTCCGCCATAATCTGCATGGTAGAAGCCGTACCAATAAAGCTGCATGCGCCACAGCTTGGGCAGGCATTACATTTCGCCCAGTTAAATGTTTCCTCGTCAATTTCTCCGCGTTCATACTTCGCGCTGTACATTCCCAACTGCTCCAGCGTCAGGAGGTTAGGGCCTGCGCTCATGGTACCGCCGGTAACCATAAGAGACGGTACATTGACCCGCGCCATTCCCATCAGATTTCCAGGCATTCCTTTGTCACAGCTAGAGAGAAATACACCTCCGTCAAAGGGAGTTGCCTTCTCATGGATCTCGATCATATCTGCAATGATTTCCCGACTTGCAAGGCTATAATTAATGCCGTCCGTCCCTTGGCTCTCGCCGTCGCATATATCTGTACAAAAGTAGCGCGCTCCTTTGCCGCCTTCCTCCTGCACTCCCCGCTGTACCTCTTCTACCAGTTTATCCAGATGTCCGCTTCCCGGATGACTGTCTCCAAAGGTGCTTTCAATTATAATCTGCGGTTTCTCCAGTTCTTCCTTTTTCCAGCCTGTCCCAATCCGAAGCGGATCCAGCTCTGGGGCCAGCTTTCTCATTTTCTGACTTATCAGTTCCATATATCTTTCCTCTACCTCCTAATTCCTTGTTACATTATGCAATGCCGATCATTGTAAGAATGGCAAGGACGATAAATGCAACGATTCCGCCAAGAGCATTTGTTGTCGTAAAGTATTTGATACCCTGCTTTGCATTGAAACCGTATAATGAAGAGAAAATCCAGAATCCGCTGTTGTTTACGTGCCATCCTACCATAGAACCGCATCCGATTGCAAGGCTTGTTACTACTGGATTCAGTCCTAAAACTGGCATTAACCCTGCCATCAGTCCAGCCGCTGTCATAGCTGCCGTAGTCATAGATCCACATACAGTCATCAAGATAGCGCCCATGATGAACGGTACAAGAAGAGCCGGGAACGCGCTGCCGCCGATCATTTCTCCGATAGTCTGGATCGCTTCGTTCTCGCGGAGGATTCCACCCATAGCTCCGCCCATTGCCGTAATCAAAAGTGCACTAATCGCAATCTTTAACGCACGCTCTACCCAGTTGTTCATTACGATTTCAAACCAACTGCTCTTCTCTGTCAGTTTGCATCCGTTTCCATCATCATTTGCTTTGCCGATAACCTTCGTCTTACGTCCAAATACCATAAATCCTACGGCAAGTATACCGATAAAGAGAGCCAGTACGGTATTTCCAAAAACATCAAAGAACTTATATGCACCGCTTCCCTCTTCACAGAAAAGCTTACCGATAGAGCCAACCGCAATCATTACAGCCGGCAGAAGCAATGGTGTAAAGGCTGCAAGAGGCTTTGGAACATGATCTTCTTTAATCAGAAGCGCCTCCACGTTGCCGGAATCCTCTACCTCTTCTATCCCTTCCGTATACTGCGGCAGAGGAGCTACATATTCGCTTTTTGCATAAATCGGGCGAAGTCCGAGATAGCAGACAGCAAAAGAAATCACAGAACAAATCAATCCCAATATAATCACAGTACCTATATCCGCCCCGAGCAGAACAGATACTGCCAGAATACCCGGTGTAGGCGGTACGAGTCCGTGTGTCAGTGTCAATCCCAGGTTGACAAACGGAGCTACCTGCTGCATGCCCATTTTCTTACGCTTTGCAAGAATAGCGGAAATCGGTGCGTTGAGAATAATCGCAATATCACCAAAAACAGGGATACTCATAATGAATCCTGTCAATGACGGCGCAAGCTCTAGGCATTTACCCTTAAAAAGACGAATAAAGTAGTTTACCATACTGGTAGCTGCTCCTGTGTCATTGATTCCTGACGCAATGATCGCTCCGAAGATAATCATAACGCCGATAGATCCTAAGGTCGAGCCAAAATATTCCGTTATGGAAGCAAATGTGTTTACGATTCCTTTCCCGGATGCAAGACCACAAAACGTAGCGGTCAAGAACAGCACCATAACCGGGTGCATTTTGAATTTCAACGTGAGAATCGTCAAGATAACAATGGCGATAGCCAACATAATCACAAATTGTAATGGTGTCATTTTTTTCCCTCTCTTTCTTAAATTAGATAATTATAAATAGGATAGGCAGTCATTCTTTTTTAATGCCTCATGCACTGTCCGATATGCATTCTCAATTACCCACTCAGGCGTCTGACGCCAATACTGCGGCCGGAAAGTTTCCACCGATACCATTCCGTTATATCCGGTCTCCCCAAGTGTTTTCAGGAAGGTATCTGTGTCAACCACTCCCTCCCCTGGGAAGCAGCGTTTGTCCTGTCCCATTTCTTCTTCCGGCACGTCATCCGCACTCATCAGATGGACAGCAAAGATTTTTTCCGGCTGAACCTCTCTAATCTTTGAAAAATCATTGCACTTTCCGCAAAGATAGATATTATAAGAGTCAAAGACAAATCCTACGTTATCCTCATCCACAGCGCGTACTATACGGTCTGCCGCCTCTATCGTGCGCACACAGCTCTTTTTTAAGCCTACCAGTTCAAAGCAGAGATTCATTTCGTAGGGACGTGCAAATTCGGAAAGCTTCTTTAAGATACGTATGCAGTCTTTTTCTGCCTCCTGTACGTCCCCTGTAAACACTCCGCTTGGATCCAGCGGAGGAACGATAATCATATAATGGCTGCCAATCGCCTTGCCCGCCTCGCAGGCCAGAAGAAAATCCTGCATTACAGGATCGTCTGCCGCATCTGTATCTTCTTTTAGAAAATCCTGCCGCAGATATACGGCATTAATTGCATGTGGCTTCAACCGGCTTTTTGCAAAAAAATCAGTTAATTCTTCCAGTGTTCCTGTTTTCAGAAAATCTCTCAGCATATCCAGCCGTATCTCAATATAGTCCATTCCTGCTTTCTCACACAATTTCAAATCTGTCATCAGATCCGAACAGTCTTTACCGCAGGCTTCATTATAAGATGTATACATAACTATTTCCTCTTTTCTTTAAGTGAGTGGAAATTTCACCGGCATTCCACTCTTCGTACTCCGGTAAATCGCGGTGAACAATTCCACCGTCTTGCGTCCGTCCCTGGCGTCTACCAGTGGTTTCGTCCCGTTTTCTACAGCCTTCAGGAAATCCTCTATCTGTTCACGGTGGTAATAGTACATCGAATCCACACTGTTGAAGAAGTCGCAGTCCCCTTTTTTCCATTCTTCCAACTGTTCCGTTTCGCCGGGCACCGTCCACAGGTCGTTATAAGGAGGCTCTGTAATAGAAGACATACCTGCGATAAACATTGCGCCGCCGTCTGTCTGCACTCCGACTCCTGCTCCGTTTTCACCGAAAATATGTACTTTTCCATAAAGCGCCGGATTCTGACTGTTACTTGTAACAATGTTTCCGATTGCACCACTTTTGAACTTCACGACAGCTACAGCCGTATCTTCTACTTCAATATATGGGTGGTTTAAATTTTTCCACACGCCGTATACTTCCTCCACCTCGCCCATATACCATAGCAATAGATCCAGTTGATGAGGCGCTTGATTTACAAGTACGCCGCCGCCTTCTCCGTCCCATGTTCCTCTCCAGGCATCACTCTGGTAGTAAGCCTCATCTCTCCATCCGAGCATTGTAACCATACCCAGAACCGGCTTGCCTATCTTCCCGTCTTTGATCGCCTCGTGAATACGCATGCATGGACGGTAGAAACGCCGCTGCACCATAGTGCCGATCGTTACTTTGTTCTTGTCCCCCGCCTCAATGATTTTGTCACAATCGGCAAGTGTAGAAGCCAATGGTTTTTCAATCAACACATTACAGCCGTTCTCTGCTGCTGTAACTGCTGGATTTGCATGCAGTGGGTGAGGGGTGCAGACACTGACTACGTCCAGTTGCTCTGTTTGGATCATCTCTGCAATGTCTGTGTAAGCTTTTACATGATAAGCATCTGCAAAAGCCTTCGCACGCTCGTAATTTGCATCACATACAGCAGTGAAAACACTGTTTTCTAATCCAGCATAGGCTTTTGCATGGAAATCTCCTACTTTCCCACATCCTATAATTCCTGTTTTCAAGCTCATTCATTTTCCTCCCTTTCTTAAATGTTACTAGAATTGCTTAACAATAGTGTAAAATTTGCAATCATGCTCTAATTCCGCCAACAAGATAATCCGTTCAGGCTGCGCGGCAGATTCCATTACATCAGATGATTTCTTTTTCTTCTCTCTTTTAAATCATCTGATATTTTACGAAATTATTATAGTGTATAAAAATCTTTTTTTCAAATCATCACGCCATATTTCTACTTTTTATATATTTTTATTACATAAAATTAGGCACTTTTCATAATAAAAATTGTATTTTTCGCCAAATATCCAATTTTATATTTTAGTTCAAAAAAATAAAGCTGCAAATCATCTGATGATTTGCAGCTATTTCATTATCAGTAAATGTCAGAAAAATCTTTATTCATCTGCTCTTTTTTCTTCTTTCATCATTTTCTTTATTAAATCTCTGTTAAAAGCCATATGCATGCTCATAGCAGATCGCGCTCCAATCGGATCTTTCTGCGCAATCGCGTCCACCACTGCCCTGTGAGTCATCACCGTCTCGTTTATCAGCTTTTTATGGGTCACATTTACAAACATCATAACCGCTGTGTCAATAATGGGAATCAGTTGTTCCATCACCATATTTTTCGAACACACTGCTATCTCTATATGGAACGCAATATCTTCCTCCACGTAAGAATCTTCATGGTCTATCTTCTTTTCTACCCGTTCACAGAGGGCATACAGCTTTTCTACCTCCTCCGGAGTTGCGTTCAGCGCGGCCATCTCTGCAATAGCCGGTTCTAAAATGATCCGCACGTTTGCCAGATCCAACGCCAGCTTCATCTTATCCTCTACCATCTGCAGCCCCAGCGGGTCTCTGTCTGCCGGCGTTGTATTTATCACATATGTACCGGAACCTTGCTTCACCTGTAAAATTCCCTGCGATACCAGCTGCTTAACCGCCTCTCGGATCGTGCTTCTGCCCACGTCAAATTTCCCTGCCAGTTCAAATTCATTCGGCAGCTTTGTCCCTATCTCCATCTGGCTGTCTAATATATACCGGAAAATACGATCTCTTGTCTCCTCCACCAACAGCTTATTTTTCAAATTGGATAGCTTGTTCATGCTTTCACCCTCTCTTACTTCTCTTACATTTCTGTCATCACTATCTTACCAGAAACTTCTTCGTTAGAATAGAGTAAAAAAGAATGTGCATTGCACATTGTCGCTCCGAAGCGCGGTTGTGTCGGCAACCATTTTCCTCTTGCGCGCAGTGTGCATCCCCTCATATTTTTTTATCAACCATAAATATAGAAGAGGGTGTCACATCGCTCCCTCTTCTTATCCATTTTTATAAACCGTTTTCCTTCCGATTTTACAAGGACGTAAGGATTCCGTAAACCATATCTGCAATAAATCTGCAATCAGGTGTAGAAACACTATGGGAAAGTCTATCTTCCTATTTCCAGTTTTTCATAAAATTTTCTGGTTTCTTCTGCCATCCACTCGCAGCTATATTTCCCCTGAATCAGACTTTCCAGAATGACATTTGAAAATTTTTTCCAGGACTCTGCTTCCCTGCCTGTAAGGATTGGATAAAACTGTACCCCCGCGTCCCTTGCTGACTCGACATCGCCCGGGGCATCCCCAATCATCAGTATATGTTCCTTGTCATAGCCATATTCCCGAAGCTTTTTAAGGCACTCCGCCTTACTTCCGTTTTCTTGTGTAAAGAAAATATCCACAGTTTCTTCCAATCCATTGTACTGCCACTCTCGCTCCACTGCCTCCGCATTTGCCGCAGAGACAACCGCTACGTCAGCACGCTTTTTTGCCGCCAGAAGCGCCCTTTTAGCCCCTGGAAATGCAGGTTTTTCCACATCTGGAAGCCTGTCAATACTTTGATTTACCCGTTCAGACCACAGAAGCGCCTTTTCCAACGTTTTGCACCCCGGCTCATTTTTGTGCAATACGATTTCTTTTTGCAGACTATTCGCAGACAAAACTTTTGTACATGCTGTCCACTCTTTCAAGAGAGACAACTCTTCTTCGAGCCATCCTCTTTGACACGCATATGTAAGCGCAAGCACAAGTCCTTTGAAACGGTTAATTCCTCTTGTAATTGTATACAGATTATCTTCATCCCATTTTTTCTGCATCTCTTTTTTGTGTTCCTGCAGATTCCATACTTTTATCATCTCCGGACCAAAACATCTCTGATGCTTGATAGTCATACTGTCTATTGCACAACCATCCGAATCTACACAAATAATATAGTTATGTCTCTTTTCAAACATAATATCCTCCTGCTGCGATGTCCGCTGAGCAATATGCTGATTTTTACCGCAGCGTAAATTCTTTCCAGTTTACAACCGCATCACTTTCCAGACGAAAATACAACGGAAATACTCCTCTGGGAGTACAGAAATTTGTCTGAATCCGCTGCCATTTATCCGATTTTCCAAAGGCAAGTTCTGCAGCTTTTTCTGTACATTTCTCATCCAGATATACTCCTATCACTCCGGCTTCTGAAGCATCCATAACCATACTGATTTTGTTTGCTTCTCCCAGATTAAAATACTTAAATCCAACCACTGTTCCTTTTTGGATATTTGCGATATATTGAATTGTCTCCTGTCCCTCTTCCTTTCTTTCAAAAATATGCGGCTGTTCTTTCCGGACATTTTTTCTCACTGTCAGTTTTTCCTTCCCAATGCTTTCATGCATCAGATTACATGCATATGCTGCGCTGTAGGTTCCTATCCCTCGTAGGGGCCCTCCATTTAACCCGCAGCTTGTCATTTCAACCTGGTCAAAATCTCCTTTTTCATTTAAGAATACTGGTTCCGCACATCCCTGACGGCAGCATTCGATGCCATGTGTCTGGCGATGATAGAAAATATACCACTGTCCTTTTATCTCTGCCAGGCCTCCATGCGTATTTCCGTAAGGCGTTTTGGGTTTTTGATTTCCCGCATAGCCGATATCAGCATTTGACACGATAACGCCACGATATCGGAATCCCTCCAGCGGCTTATCAGACACAGCATAACATAAATCATGACTCTGCTCTGAAGAGTATACCAGATAATATTTTCCTCCGATTTTACGCGGAGAAGACGCCTCATAAAAGGCGTGCCCTTCAAATTCTGTGCCTTTGGCTGCCAGACATCCCGGAAGCACATCTACCGGTCCCTGTCTAATTGTCCTCATATCTTTCTCCAATTCAAAAGCCTGGCTGTACCTTCCCGCAACATTAATCCAGGGCGATCCAGGTGTAGGTACAAAGCCTGTGTACAGATAGATCTTTCCGTCGTCATCCACCAAAACTCCCGGATCAAACAGCTTGTCCTTGGGTTCTGTCCCATCCGGAAACACAACATTCCCTATATATTCAAACGGTCCCTGCGGCCGGTCACTGACTGCCACTTCACAGGCATTTTTTGCTCCGCGGTTATAGTAGAGATAATATCTTCCATCCAAACCTTTGACACAGTCCGGAGCTGCAAGATTACCAGCTTCCTCCAAAGTCTCTCCTGTCTGTTTATAAGTATAAGATACGCCTTCATACCTCCACGCTCCTAAATCATCCAAAGGAGCGCTCCAGACAACATAATCTCTCACACAGAACTCTTCCGTTCCCGGAGCATCGTGACTACCGTACACATACACTCTGTCTCCAAAGACTCTCGGTTCCGCATCCGGCACATATTCCCACAATGGAAGATACGGATTCATAACCTCATCTTTCACCGTATCTGAAATCAGAAACTCATATTCTCCAGCTTCAATCTCCTGTACAGGGTGTCCTTGTATCCGTACAACAGCTAAACAGTCAAACGGGACTTTGATATGACACATATACTCATCCCCTCGCCTTTCCCAACCACATTCATAAGTTCCTGCTGCACTTTTGTAATTCCCCTTTACAAATTCCAGTCTTCTATCAGGCTTAGGACAAAAGAGCGCCTTGCGAAATCCTGGTTCAAGCGGGGACAGCCCGCACAGTTCTTCATAGATCCATCTGCATACTGAGCCATTAGCATAATGATTTAGGCTATTCATTCCCTCCGGATTGATATGTCCGTCCGGCAAGATGCTGTCCCACCTCTCCCATATAGTGGTCGCGCCCATCCTGACCTGATACAGCCATCCTGGCATATCTTCCTGCAGAAGCAGACTAACCGCATCCTCGTTCCGTCCTGCTTGTGCCAGGGATTTACACAGATACCCCGTACCTATAAATCCCGTATCCAGGTGCATTCCATTTGCTTCCAGCTTATCGTGAAGATGGTATGCGATTTTTTCTCTGTCTTCATCACGGCACAGACCAAACTCCAGTGCCAGAACATCGGCTGTCTGCGTATCACACAGACATAGTCCATCCAGACCAAAATACTTTTTCTGTACAGAGATACGGATTTTCTCAGATAATTCCCTGTAAAATACCGCATCCGCCTCATATCCAAGCGCCTTAGCCGCCTTCGCTGTCAGCAGAGTTGAATAGTAATAATATCCGCTTGCACAGTAATACGGGTCAGTCTTTCCCATCGGTCCTGGTTCCGAGTTATCCAGCGCTAGCCAGTCTGCAAAATGAAAACCGCTGTTCCAGAGATGATCTTTTGTCTCTTGTGTCCGGATATAGTCCACCCATGCTTTCATTCCCGGATACTCTCGCTTAAGCAGCATTTTGTCACCATAAAACAAATATAACGTCCACGGTATAATCACTGCCGCATCACTCCACGCACAACTTCCGCTGCTCTGGCGTGCCCCGGGCATCAAATCTACTTTTGGCGAAGGAACGACAAATGGCACACTGCCTCCGATCTGACATTGCTCCAGATACATATCTTTCATGTATTTTGCATAAAAAGCTGCTGTATCATAATGATAGCAAGCAGTAGCACAGAAAATCTGCGCATCTCCCGTCCAGCCCATCCTCTCATCTCTCTGTGGACAATCTGTAGGCAGGTCGATAAAATTACTTATCTGTCCCCATCTGGCATTTTCTATCAGCCGGTTCACTTTCTGATCTGACGTCTCCCAAAATCCTGTCCTATCTGACACTGAAGAGAGAACCCATGCTTCAAACCCTGCCTTCTCTAAATCTACAATGCCTCTTACTCTC
The DNA here is from genome assembly GCF_055387595.1 of Mediterraneibacter flintii. Taxonomy (NCBI): domain Bacteria; kingdom Bacillati; phylum Bacillota; class Clostridia; order Lachnospirales; family Lachnospiraceae; genus Mediterraneibacter; species Mediterraneibacter flintii. Next base: position 276,110 of record NZ_AP031405.1, on the reverse strand, counting down.
AGATAGCGAAATCCAAAAAATGTAAAATGAGGCCGTACACTCTCTTTTGTTCCTTTTGATATATATGTCAGAGATGCGCGCGCAGTCCTTAGATTCTCCCTGTAAAATTCTCCGTCCTGCATCAACTCCGCACAGTCCACACTGACCTCCTGTCCCTCTGGAAGATCACACTCAAATACAAACCACCCCGCAAGGTTCTGTCCAAAATCCAGAACGGTATCACCGCCAGGCGTTGTCAGAATCTCTGCCGGTTTTCTCTTTTCTACTATAGTAACTGGCGGATTAACCCTTTCGGTCAGCCTGCCTGTCATGGAGTCTGCTTCCTTCGTTTCCAAGTATTCTGCTCTCGTCCATTCGCCGTAATCTTCAAGACGCGCATCCCAAACCTCTCCGTCGTAAATATTGCTGTCAAGTATCGGGGACTTTCTGCATACCCATGTTCTCCCGCTGTATGCCTCTAACTTTCCATCTACATAGATTTCACATATCAGCGCCATACGGTCTCCATAAATATCAGAAACGCCTTTCCCAAATCCAAAACGCCCCATGTACCAGCCTTTTCCGAGCATAACCGTGATCTCATTTACCCCTCCGCACAAAAAATCGTCCAGAACAAATGTCTGGTACATCAACTGTAGGTCATAGCTATGATAACCCGGAAGCAGCACTTCTTCCGTTACCTTTTTCCCATTGCACCACACCTCATATAGCCCTGCGGCACACAGACATATCCTAGCCTTTTTTCCCTTCTCTGCCTGAAATGTTCCACGGAAAACAGGGTGTTCCTCAAACGGAGCCGTAATCCATTTTCCTGTCCAGGGTTTGCCACACCTTCCCGTCTCAAAATAGGCTGTTTCACTTACCCCTTCATCTCCATCATCTGCGCGCACTGATACATCCCAGTAATATCGTGTAAATGGCTTAAGCTTTAAGGGAAGCCCCTCCTTGTCTACCGGTATATGTCCTAGGCTGTCCAGTTTTCTGTATCCGCTGTCTGAAACAAGGCGGAGGAACTCCTTGTCCTCCGCCACCCTGATCCTTGACGCTTCCTGCTTTTTCCCGCTGCTCTTTGCTGTCCATGATAGTGATATCTCCGACAGATCGTACCCAATTGGATTGCCGAGATGATTTGTCCTTAACTTTTCTATCTTCATTGTTCTTTCTCCTCTGTGTGTTGTAATCTCTTAGCCTTTTTCTCTAGAACATAACGGATTGCCTGCACGATACCAGGACTTTCTTCTCTGAGATACTTGCGTATTTCCTCTTCCATTTCTGATGGGCAGACAGTCCTCATGGCAGCCCACAGACCTTCTTCCGTAAAACGACTGTCATAATCCTTGGGTACAATATCGCATGTCTGTTGATACCAGTCAAGCATTAACTTCTGCATTTTCTCCGTCTGACCAATGACCACTTTCGACCCATAGATGTTTTTTCTTTCACCCGGATCGTTCTGTAAATCATATAATTCATTCCGCCCGGACGGCCGATGCACATATTTATATCTTCCGTCAAATATCATCGTACCTTTCTCATGAGCTTCTGAATCCAACTGCACTGTCTTCCTTGGCCAATATGGATTTTCTTTGGCAGGCCCTTTTTCTCCTTCTGCATGCCACTCATCACACTGTACTTCGCCTTGCAGCCTTCCCCCTTCGCAGCACACAAACTCACGTACTGACGCGCTCCGCGAATTAAGTACAGGGCGCAAGCTGCGCCCGAAGTGGTCTTGTTTTGGCGACACTCCGGCAAAATCCATCACCGTGGCATAAAAATCTACTAATTCGGCAAGGCTGTCCGTAATGCCAGCATCTGTCTGAAAGCCTTTCGGCGGTTTAATCAGAAGAGGCACTCTAGTCAGGCAGTCTTCAAAAGTATTCTGCGCTTTCTCCGGCAGCCCATAGTCTCCGCAAAAATCCCCATGGTCGGAGAGAAAAAAGATAGCGCTGTTCTCATACATTCCGGCTTCTTTAAGCGTATCACACACCATTTTCACCATGTCGTCCACTTTCGCGCACTGAGCAAGATATACCGCCCGAAGTTCTCTCCATTGTGTCTCTGTATAATCCCCCATCTGTGTTAATGCATGGAGCTTCTTAAGCATCAAAGACTTCCCATCAGTCTCCTCAAATTTTATCTCCGGAGGGATTTTTGCTCTGTCAATCATGCTGAAATAAGGCTCTTCAGCCTGGTACGGCGGATGTGGATTCGTCCAGCCTAGGAAGAGGCACAGCGGTTTCTCAGGATCGGGCAGGCACAAAATTCTTCTGCAGGCTGCCCGCGTATCATCCCAGTCTTTATCTGTCCCTTCTTCTCTAAGCCCTTCAAAGTGAGAATAGCGAAACCTCGTCTCCTCTTTTATCCGTTTCCTATAAAGTCCTTGATTTTTAGAAACAGCTGCCGATTCCTTCTCATCCTTATCGTAATAATATATCTCACTCGCATGCCGGTCTGCCAGTCCCGGGAACTGTCCTGCCACCAGATCATTACGTGCGTTCATCCACACATAGTACCCCGCATCTTTTAGCTCGCTAAACAGACTTGGCTCATCCTCGCGAAGAAGATACTGCATCGTGCGGTGTCCTCGGGTATGTGGGTATAACCCCGTCAGGAAACTGCACCTGCTTGGCACGCAGACTGGATTTTGGCAATAAGCACGGCGGAACAAAACTGCCTCTTTATCCGACAGTTTATCCAAAAATGGCGTCCTTGCCGCTGGGTTTCCCATATGTCCCATCGCATCCCATCGCATCTCATCAGGGTTTAAAATAATAATATGTGGTCTTTTCATAACCTCCTCCTGTGCATTGGTACTTCTTTGATCTGGATGTGTCCTTGTATAAATAAAGACGGCTTTCTAAAGTCTCGTATCCCGACTGCCGCACCAGACATTCTCATTATATTTGCCCTTAAATTCACTCCTGCCGATAATTTTTTGTATTGTGGCACGGATACACGCGCGTGTAGGCGCATATGCATTGATAAATGTTTTCATCATCGGAAGATCATAAAGGTGATTTGTATAATTCAAGGATACACATACTGTAGGTACTTCATTCGTCCACCACGGGAGCTCATTTGAATGTGCTGCCGAATATTTTACCCTTACATTATTTTCCTGTGCATACCCTTTCATATTCACAAACACAAATACAACATCGTAATCGCCTTTAAATGTCTCCACCTTCGGCATTTCCATCGCCCTGTATCTGTTGATTACGGACATTTCTTGCATTTCCAGCTCATAATAGGATTCATTTACATCTACGTCAAATCCAGCTTTTTCCAGTTCTTCGACTACAATCTTTTTGGCCGGGTCTCCGCCATCTTTGTACGAGACAGGCGCACTCTCGAGATAATAAAGCCTTGCTCTTTTTTTCTTTAAAGGATCTATCGGAAGAATTTTCTGTGTATCCTTAACTAAAGTGACTGCCTGATCTGCGATCTGCCTGGAAATTCTGTAATGCTCTTCGCACCCGAGCACCTGCCCTTCATCCATCACATCCGGCATTCTCTTCTTGTGCAGCCCCAATTTTGCCTTCATTCCAAGGATACGTTCTAGAGCTTCATTCAGCCGTTCGTCTGTAATAATCCCCTTACGATAGCCATCAAGCATATATTGAAAGTCCTCCTCCGGGTCGTGAAAGAACAAAAACATATCGCACCCCGCCGCAATAGCTCCGGGCACCTGCTCAGATCGAGGCATTGCACTAAGCATTCCTCCCATGTGAGAAGCGTCTGTCACAACGATTCCCTGAAACCCCAGCTTTTCTCTCAAAAGTCCTCTGATGATCTCCGGGGCTAATGTGGCAGGTCTTATCTTGTCGTCTGTAAGTTCCGGATGATACTTTCTGCTGTATGCAGGAAGCGCAATATGCCCCGCCATGACAGATTCAATCCCATCGTCTATTAAAGCCTGATATACCTTGCCAAATGATGCATCCCATTCTTCGCAGGATAACGAGTTAATCCCAAGCACCAGATGTTGATCTCTTTCTTCCACCCCGTCTCCCGGAAAATGTTTCACGCAGGAAAGCACATTATTTTGCCTGCATCCCTTCAAATAGGCGCGGCACATCTCTGTCACAATATCCGGGTCTGTCCCAAATGATCTTGTATTTACAATAGTATTTCTCCAGTTAAATACCATATCAGCCATGGGGGCGAAATTCCAGTTGCATCCAAGGGCATGAGCCTCTCTTCCAGCTACTAGTCCCATTCCATATGCAGCGCCGGTATCCCCTGCTGCTTCACATTCTGCTTCCGTTGCAACAAATGTGCCTCCGCTGCAGATACCATTTCCGCCTGTCTCTCCGTTCACGGCAATAAACATAGGAATCTTACTGTACTTCTGGTAATATTGATTTTGTCGGAAAATTTTCTCCGCGTCGGTTTCAGTATACCTGGCGCCTCCGATATGGTACTTTTCCGCCATATTTTTTATGTATTCTTCTTCCGTACTCTGCCCCAGATGAATAAAAAGCTGCCCAATTTTTTCTTCAAGCGACATCTTCTCTATCGTATCATGTACCCAGTTAATCCCCTCTTGCTCCAGGTAAAACGGCTTTTCTTTTAAATTAACAGTCATACTCTTTTCAACGCTCCTTTACGTTTTCTTGCTTCGAACCATGCTGTAATAATACTTCCGTAAGGTGTTGTAATAATATTAAACACAAATACAAATACACCTGTTACCACCATGGAAACTGCAGTTCCCAGTTCCGCTGACAGAAGCGCCTGCAGTCCGTAAGACATCAGGCTCAATGTCACTGCGCCTACCACTGTCCCCAGCGCCTCTCCGCAGTATTTACTCAAAGCAAGTCCGATAAATACCGGCAGGATATTCGTAAACAGGTCGCTAACTGTAGACAGTGACGTAAAAGAGGCCGACTTAATCGTGGATGACGCCCATACCATTGTCGCACATCCGAAAATCAAACCACTGAATACATAGGATAAAATAACATTTTTCCTTTCATTGATACCGATATCAACGGCAACATTCTGATTATTTTTTAATAACTCTGACTGCTTTCCCGTCAAAGTAAAGCGTTTATAAAATGCATAGATTACAAATGCCAGTACAAGTGGAATCAGCACTCCCGGAAACATCGCCACCTTTTTCAATTCCATACTTGCAATCAGGTTCACCCCTGCTCCGTTAAAGAACAGAGGCGTGACCGCTTCATAAATCAGCGCCATAGTAATCGTACTGATTGCTACCGGAAGCCTGCCGTACACGTAAAGTACTGCAACACCCACGCTCAACAGGGTGCAGAGCACGATACAGAGGATTGCAAACAGCGCTAAGTTACTGTTCATATTCTTTGCAATGTTTCCTCCGATGATTGCCGAGAGCAGCATAACCGCACCGCCTGAAAAGTCAAAACGCCCATTATTAAACTGAAGTCCTATCCCCATTGCGCATGTCGTAGAAATGGTAATATTGACAATCAGCGTCTTCCACATATCCAATGTCCCATAATACATCTTTCCATTAGACCAGCATAAGATCAGCATGATGAGAAACATCAACACCGGCAGCACAAGTGTACCTGCGATCCGTTTTCCTATCCCCATTTTTCTATTCATAAACCGCACTGACCTCCTATTTTTTATCTACTGATATTCTCTGAATCCTATATCCGCATTTTCTATTCATATGCCTTTTCAGAGAATGCATCTGATAATATAAATTCCTTCAGATCTGCATACGTCGCATCTGGATTGTACCTTGTCAGATATTCTTTTCCTTCGTCTACAGATACGGATGCCTTTGACATATCCGCATCTAGCATCGGGCTGTTATTCTCAATATTCGTCATAATCTCGTCACTTGCAATGTGTACATATACCCCATCCAACACTTCAGACTTCGTGAAATCACTGTACTGTTTTCCCTGGATTGCATTGTCAAGCATCGCCATACAGAAGAAAATTTCTTCATAATTCGGAACAAATAACTGCTGTACAATCCCGGTTCCCACATCTGCGACCAAATCACTTGAACTTTCCAGCCCTAATGTTATAAGTTTTGTGTCCGGATCTGCTGTTCCATTTGCAATTGCATTTGACAGCGGTGGATAGATAAACTGCTGTCCTCCACACAGACCGACGATAGCATCCAGATCCTGGTTCTCTGGTTCATTAAAAAATGTATCATCCAGCGGTTTAAACATCAGTACTGTAGCCTCGTCTCCCACAATCTCAATCGGATTGTCCGCCGTCTCATTGTACTTTTCAATCTCTGTTCGGATTGTCTTATCTGCCACTTCATATTGCGGGTATGCAAATGCAGGAGACATACAGATTGCCACTTTCTCATACCCTGCGTCTATAATTGCCTGTGCAAACATCTTTCCTGTATCTTCCCCGTCAGCATAGCCGCCTGCCACGCTTCCGAGAAAATGATCGTTATCCGCCACGGCAGCATTGGCTCCGCCCTCTCCGTATACAGAAAGCATGTCATTTCCCATTCCTGCCACATATAGTTCCGGATACTCTGTCATAATATCCACAAGCCCTCCGTCCTGCATCGCAATCAGACCTACTACATCATCCGTCATTGCATTCTTCACCGCGTTTAGATTGCCGGCAGGATCATTTGCACTGTCTCCGTATATAACCTCGTAAGTATATCCAAGCTCCTGTGTCCATGTATCCATAAATGCAATATTAAAATCATACATAGCGCCGCTGTTTACGTTAGACATAAGCAGAAGCTTTCCTCCTTTTGCCGCATCCTCTCCGCCAGAGTCTTTCGAAGTATCGCTCGATGCTCCACAGCCACCCAGCATAGATACTGCAAGTATAGCTGAAGCTGCCGCCGCCGTTACTTTTTTCCATGTGTTTTTACGTTTTGCCATCTTTTTTCCCTCCGTTTGTTTTGTTGGCTTCTGTCCTTTCTCTAGAATATGAGAAGGAACTTTCTATAAATATATAGTCTGTCCTATATATTATTTAGGTAATGCTCCGTCTTTCTTCCTGCTGGTCATCAATACCACAATCAGGAAAATAACTGCTTTTACAATAAATGTCATTCGAGTCGGAAGACCAATCATAGGCAGGCCCACATCCAGAATAGAAAATGTAAATGCACCTACAACGGCTGCTGAGATTCTCGATCTCATACCACCTGATATCGGCATTCCACCTAAGATAAGGGCTACCATAATGTTCATCTCAAAGCCAGTTCCCGTAGAATCTGATGCAGATCCTGTGTATCCCATCTGGAACACAGATGCAACCACAAAGCAGAGCCCTGCAATCATATAGCACAGTACCCGGAACTTGATGAGGCTTACCCCACTCTGACCGGCTGCTATTTTATTCGCCCCCAACATTTTTGCGTATTTACCAATCTGTGTATAGTTAAACAGAAATACTGCAATCGCCACTTCGGCCGCCAGTACAATGAACATCAATACTGGCGATTTAAACACACTATAGTCTATCGTCCGCAGTGTGATGCTCCTTGTCCCTAAAGAGGAAAATACTACTGTAATAATACCTGAAAGTATTTGCATCACGACTACAGACGGAATAATCGGTATAATGTTAAGAAGTGGTCCAGATGCTCCGTTTATAATTGCGATTACCACCGAAAGTACAATGCAGATTAGAACCCCCGGAAGCAGGCTTCCCGTCATATTTCCCAGAAACACCATAATCGTCGCATAAAGCCCAATCTGTTTCCCGATACTGATATCAAGATTACCGAGAGCATAGATAAATACTGCGCCAACAGACATCAGCGCTGTCACAATCACATCTGACATCAATGTAGCCAGTTTCGCCGGGGACCAGATACTCTCTCCTCGAAGCGGGGTCACGATTGAAAACAGGATAACACAGAACAGTAATCCACCATAGGATGCCGCGACAGCCCCGTTTTTTCTCCACCACTCTCTAAGTGGTATCGCATTTTTCTTTTCTTTCATTCCACTCTTCCTCCGTTAAATCATGTACTCAACGATGTCTGTCTGTTTCAGCTCTGGTGAACGTGCGAACTCTTTTGTCACTTTAAAATCTTTCATAATAAGTATCCTGTCTGCCATTCCGACCAGTTCTGACAGTTCTTCCGAAATCATCAGTACCGCCTTTCCCTCCTTTTTCATCTCTTCTATCAAAGCATACATAGACTGCTTCACTCCGATATCCACCCCTCTTGTCGGGCAGTCCATGATGATAACTTCTGATTTTTTTGCAGACCATTTTGCGAAAGAGACTTTCTGCTTATTTCCTCCTGACAGAGTATTCACCAGTTGTCTGCCTCCGTGGCACTTTATCCTGAGTGCATCAATCTCGCGATTTGCCATATCATGTTCATCTTTCGGTAATACCATGATTCCTCTTTTTAATGACGGCAGCGATGGAAGTACGATATTTTCTTCTATTGATGCATCCAGTACAAGAGCTTCCTGATCCCTGTTCTTTGAGATATAGCCAATCCCCTGCCGTATCGCCTGAACCGGGGATTTGATTTTGCGACCACCGCACAGCACTTCCCCTGCATCTAATTTTTCCAGCCCATACGCTGCCCTTCCAATCTCATGCATCCCACAACCTGACAGACCGCCAAATCCGACGATTTCTCCCTTATGAACCGTAAGACAGAAATCTTTTATCTCTCCAAATGTAATGTGTCTTAACTCCAACGCCGCTTCGCCGCTGTGGGAGACGTCATAATCTTCCCTGTAGTACTTCTCCCCGATTTCCCGTCCCACCATCAGATAGCGGATTCTTTTTACAGCGTCAGAAGCTTCCATCTCAGCCCTGCTCAGTTCTCCTACGATGTCGCCATCCCGAAGCACGGTAAGTACTGAACAGTGTTCCAGTATCTCATCCATATCGTGGGATATAAACACAACTGCTTTGTTTTCCTCTTCTGCCATTTTATGTATCAGCTGATATAGAATGTTTCTTCCTTCCAGCGACAGCGCGGTAGTTGTCTCATCAACGACTAAGATCTGGGTCTCCTCTGTCACACATCTGACAATCTCTACCAGCTTTCTGTCCTCAAAATTGTAATAATTAATAGGATCTGCCGCATGAATATGTTTAATCCCAAATTTATCAAGCAATGCGGCGGCAGCTTCATTCATCTTTTTCATATTTACAATGCCGAATTTTGAAAAGTCCTTCTCTCTCCCGGCGAATATATTTTGTGCTACCGTAATACCTGGTATTGTATTGGCTTCCTGCAGAATCATAGAAATACCTGCTTTTTGGGCCTGAATCATTGTTTCCGGATCCCATGGTTTTCCCCTGTATATCATCTCGCCGCTGTCTGCTTTCTGCTTGCCGCTGGCAATTGACATGACCGTAGATTTTCCAGAGCCATTCTCTCCAATCAGCCCACGTATTTCTCCGGCTCTCAGTATAAGATCAACATCCTTGAGCGCGACCGTCGGTCCGAAAGTTTTACGCATATGCCTGACCTCGAATACTGTTTCACTCATAAATAACCCTCCATTTCCTATCCGCTGTCATTTGCTCCTCCCTGATTTTTCTTTACGCTTAGTGTATCACTTATTTTACTATATTGTTATAAAAAAATGGACATATATTAGTAATATTTTATCTATATATATTTTTTTGTACTGCTTTTATCATATTTATCTTTTCATGTTTTAGCAATTATGATAAAATATTTTCAGCAATCTATTACAGAAAAGAGGAACCATTATGGATGCTGCAACAATTCATTTTTTAAAACGTCTGCTACAAGACACAATGTCTTTAAATTTTAATTATTATACTTTCCCGTTCGGCGATCTCTCCCTTATGGATGTCGGATTGCGCAGAGGGCTGCAGGATTCGAAAACTCTATATCAGAATCTCCGGGAATTCCTGTCGCAGGCCGAGCATAATACTTTTTACTTTTACAGCGACAGATATAATATTAATTATCTCTTTTTTCATCCTTATCCTGACTGTGAAGATCTCGTCGTGGCAGGGCCTTTTTTGCGTATCACTATCGACCAACACTATCTCGATTCACTCATCTCCACGCACCATTTAAACCACACAGAGATTGAGAGTATACGAGGACTTCTATACCAGTTTCCTGTTATCGACGACAACTTTCGACTTATATCTATCATGTCAGATATACTCAACTATATCAGTCCCGGGTACACTTTTAATACGAAAATAGTGGAAAACACAAGAGAGACCGATACTTCCTATATTCCCATCGACGACTATACCCTCCATATGGCCGCCACCGAGGAACGCTATTCTCTGGAAGAACCCTTGTTCCAGGCAATTGCAAAAGGAAATACCGTAGAAGCCCTGGCTCTCACAAGGCATTTTATGAGCATAGTCTATGCCCCGCGCATTAATAATTCTATCGCAGACAAAAAGGCTTCCCTATATTCAACAAACACGATGCTAAGGCTCGGCGCCGGGCGAAGCAATGTACATCCAGTCTTTCTCCATGAGCTTTCCAGCAAATTTGTAAAGCTAATCAGTGACAGTACTGCCCTCTCTCAGTTGGACAAAATTCATGAAAAAATGGTACGCGAATACTGTCTTTTGGTACAAAATAAAGCCCGTAATCAGTATTCCAAACTAATTCGGGATGCATTAAATCATATTGACTTGAATATAAGCCGCCCGCTGAATCTGAGTACACTTGCGGAATACTGCCACGTCAGCGCGCCATACCTGTCCAAAACATTCAAAAAAGAAGTAGGTACAACTATTACAGATTATATTACAAACTGCCGCATACACAGCTCTCTCCGTCTGTTAAGCACGACAAACATGCCAATCCAGGAGATCGCTTTTTATGTGGGAATGGAAGATCATAACTATTACACCAAAGTATTCAAAAAGATAATCGGCTACCCGCCCAGTGAATATCGGAAAAATCTGCTCAGAAATAACTTTAAGCCTTTAAATAAGAAATGAGTGATCCTATGAATCTGAAAAGTATTTTATACGAAACTATACACCAGAATATCCCGGAGGTTCCTCTGCCCGCAAGCTATGAAGAGCATCTTGACTGTATGGTAAAAACATTCCATTTTTGCCATGACAGATATCTTCGCTCTTTGCATGGTGAACTGTATCTGACCGGATGGCATACCGGAAAAGATTCTATTCAGAGAGTATTTCACACCACCTTATCTTCCCCTATTCTACGCGCATGGAATACGCCATTCAAAAATGGTATGCGTGGCGTCTTTCATGCTCACACCAATACGGAATTCATCTATGCGGCAGATGGAATATCCTATTTTTTTGTAAACGGAGAAAAAGTCTCTCTCTTTCCCGGAGAGATTCTGCTGATCAACCCTGGTGTTCCGCATGCAGAATTCCTTTATTCGGAGGAGAGTGCTGTATTTTCTCTCGGTGTAAATACCGACTTCCCTGATAGCCACGATTTCACTTATGCTGTCCTCTCTCCCCTGGCAGATGCTTCTGATATGTCCGTTTTTTTCCGCCTACTGCTCTTAGAGCTGTACGGCAGGTGCCCAGGCAAAGCTCTGCCAGACTCCGTTTCTCCGAAGCGGGTACGTCATATACTGGAAAAGGATTTTCATATTCGCCAAATGCGGCATGAGATTTCCCCATACCGCGCCCTGACCTGCAGTATCTATTCTTATGTCCTGACTCATTATCCCACTACATCCGCCGCAGATATTGCCGGACATTTTCACTACAACGCTGATTATCTGAACAGGATCTTCCGCAAGGAAAATGCTGTCACTCTGGCTTCTTTTATCCAGAATATACGTCTGGGAGAAGCTTTTCGGATGATAAATGAAACGCAACTTCCCATCGGGCAGATCATTCATTATGTGGGATATCAAAATCAGGGATATTTTTACCGCATCTTCACACATAGGTATGGCATTAGCCCCGGGGAGCTTCGGAAGAAAGCGCAGTCAATCAGTTCTTAGAGCCGGCGTCTTCCCTCTTTATGCGGATTGCCATATATTCCCGTCCGGGAAGCCGAATTTTTGTATATCCGCTGTGGACGCCTGCATCTGTTATAGTCATATTCCACGTGTCAATTATCTCAAACCGAAAACACTCATTTTCCGGCAGGTGGAACTCTCTTCTCGACGGACGGCAAAATCCATAATAATGTATCTCGTAATCCGCGTACTTCACAGGCGCAAAATACGTCCATTCTTCCCGCACTTCCGTCCGATAAGGAATACCAACAATCTCGTCAAATGCCCGTTTCGTATACTTTAAATATGTTCCTGGAGTCTCCTCCATGATTTTTCTAAGAAATCCTATCCTTGGGGCACTTGTCCCATAGAGTGCACCGCCGTGAGACCACCATATCGTCTCTCCTTCATATGTCTCTCCGTGCCCTGCGGCTCCTCCGCGTAAAAATGCTTCCCAGAATCTCCTGACAAGTTCTTCGCCCGAGATGTTTCCCCACCCCTGCGGCATATTCCCCTCATAGCTGATTTCATCCCAGACAACAGGTTTCCCGTATTGTTTCATATAAGTATCCGTAAGTTCAGCGCATTGATACAAATTATTGCGCTGCATACTGCAGTGGGTAATCCATTCTTTCCTGTAGTCATAAAATTCCCTACAGTTATGTATAGAGAGCATATGCCCGTACGGATCGTTCTTTTTTACAAGTTCTCCCAGTTCATCCCATTCTACTTCTGTCTTCGTCATCATATCGTATTCATTTGCCATGGACCACCAAACATTACGGTATGCCGCATATCTTGCCACGACATACTCTATATACAGTCGGTCACATTCCCGTGTCATATTAGAAAATCCCCATTTATCATAAGGGTGCATCAAGATAATATCTGCTTCGATCCCCATATCACATAACTGTGCAATCCGTCTGTCAAATTTACGGAACAATTCTGGATTAAACTGAAAGCAGTCGAAATCTGTGATATCTTTTTTCTCCCTTTCCGCTGAAAACTGTATTGTAATCGCGCGTTTTATTCGTTCCTCATCAATCCCCCTCCGTTTTCCCCTCTTATACGGATATATCTTCGGCTCCCTTTCATTAAACGGATAAAATTTGGGGAAAATACAGAACCGCAATTTATTGAATATACCGTCAGACAATGTCTTCAATGTCTGTTCCTGTAACTCCTCCGGCTGATACATCCATGCATAGCAAGTTGTCCCGAAAGAGTAATGCGGTGTGCCATCTGAGTAGGCCAGGTAGTACTGTTCAACCGTTTTCACCATTCCGTGATTATTTTTATCTGCCGGGGCGACCGCCTCAATCTCACCCTCATACTGCATATCTGAAAAACTGCCATACACTCTATAATGATATATCCCTGTCTTGCAGCACATAAATCGGACTTTGTATATACCACCACCGTCATAAAAACCGCATATCACTTTCCTGTCACCTTCGTTTACAAGCTCCACGTATATCTTATAGTCAGTGAATGGATTGCCCTCTTCTTTCCCTTGAAATGTCAATTCTACCATTTCCCATTGTTCTGTCCTCTGCATAGCAAAAATGCACCTCCTGCTTTATGAAAATATCACTCTGATATTTTATACTATCATATTCTGAGATGCATTTTCCATGTCCTATTCCGACTAATGCATTAGTCTTATATGCTATTTAAAATAAGAAATATGCTGCCGTCAGTTGCCTCCGACCATAAAAAATTCCCTGCCGCCCGCATTTTTACGCACAACAGGGAATCCGTCCAACATAATTTTCCATCAATTGAATAAGAAAAGGGGTTCCTCTTCTTATCCATGCTCAAGAACTCCTCCGGATGTGCCACCTCAGCCTCAAACCGTTCCGGCGTAAAGCCTGCGCCGTGCGCTTCGCCGAGAGCCAGTCCGTAATCTTCTGCATTGCAACTTACCGCGCCTTCAATTTTCGTAATTTTATTGGCCCCATCAAAGAATAAAAAACAGCGGGCAGGATAAACTATACCCATTCGGGCATACTGTAACTTAGATGCTACGCATGGGCATGCTCCGCACGACAAGATATCAAATAAGTATGTGATTCCTTTTGACTCCGTTGACAGAATTGTTATTTCAGGATAAAATAAAGTAAACTTTATATTTTCCTAAAATCAAAAAGAAAAGGGGTTATATTATGACATATATTGAGCGTACATTAGAAAGAAAATTTCTGCGTATGAGTTCTTTCTTTAAAGCAATCCTTGTAACGGGCGCGCGGCAGGTAGGAAAAACCACAATGTTAAAGCACCTGGCAGAAGGGCAGAACAGAACCTATGTTACTATGGATAATATGATGGCGAGGATGCTTGCACAGACGGACCCTGTTCTGTTCTTTCAAACGTATAAGCCGCCGATTATCATTGACGAAATACAGAAAGCGCCGGAACTATTTGAACAAATCAAAATCATGTGCGATGAAACCGAAGAACGCGGCTTATTCTGGCTGACCGGTTCCCAGCAATATAAAATGATAAAAAATATCCGTGAAACTTTGGCTGGAAGAATTGGAATTTTAGAATTATACAGTCTTTCTAAAAACGAAGTAGACGGAGAACTCTTTTCAAACAAGCTGGATTTCTCCTTGCCTTGCCTGCTGGAACGGCAGACAGCGGCCAAAAAGAATGATATTGTAGATGTATTTGAACATATATGGCGCGGAGGTATGCCGGACGCTTTGAGCGCTGACGCCGAGCAGCGACAGGAATATTTCAATTCTTATATTGAAACCTATCTTATGCGCGATGTAGCGGAAGAAGGAGGCATTACGGATTCAGTACGCTTTCGGAAGTTTCTTAACGCCTGTGCAGCGCTGACCGCAGAACAGGTGAATTATAAAACCTTAGCTGACGCGGCGGAAGTTTCACAGCCAACAGCTAAAGAATGGCTGCGGATTCTTCAAGGTTTGGGGATTGTATATCTTCTTCCCCCGTTTGCGAATAATGAACTGAAACGTCTGTCTAAGACGCCGAAGCTCTATTTCTGTGATACCGGCCTGTGCGCGTACCTGTCCATGTGGCTTACCAGAGATGCCCTGATGAACGGGGCCGCAAACGGACATTATTTTGAAAACTATATTGTCGTTGAACTTTTGAAAAATTTTTCTTATTCGGCAGATAAAGCGAATCTGACCTACTACCGTGATTCCAATGCAAAGGAAATTGATGTGATTGTGGAAGAAAATGGGCTGATTCACCCATTAGAGATAAAAAAATCCGCAAATCCAGACCGAAGGGAGGTCAAAAAATATGAACTGATCGACAAAACAAAACTGGAACGTGGCTGCGGCGGTATTATCTGCATGTGCGAGGAAGTGATACCGATTGATAAGCTGAATTGTTTTATTCCCTGTAATCTGATATAAAGTGTATAATAAAGGGCAGTTGGTTATTTCCCTGCTGCCCGCATTTTTACGCGCAACAGGGAATCCACCCAGCACCTCTTCTCTTTTAGAAGTAGGTTCTTCTCTATTTCACTTTATTTTTTCTGATAGCAACAATCGTTCCCAAAACGCAGACGGCCGCTACTACCAGCACTATACAAATGGCAGTTATATTCGCTGTATCTCCTGTTACAGGAACAGAAGATAGCTTTGCCACCTTATCCGGTGTTTTGTTATTTGTTTTCTCATTATCTTTTCCCGGGTTTTTCTCTCCGGTTGCCGCAATGACAGTATCCTTCTGTGTAATCTCCTGGGTCAATGCAGCGTCTTTAAAATATGTTCCGCATTCTGCGCAGTACCAGTATTCAATATTGCCATCCTCTTTGGCAGTTGCTTCTTTTGCCGGCACCTTCTCCGCCTTATGTCCTATCGGAGCAATTATAGTATCTTCACGGGCAATCTCCTGGGACAGCTCCGCGTCTGCGTAATATTTTCCACACTCTTCACAATACCAGTAGGCTTTATTTCCTGCCTCTGTACAAGTAGGAGCTTTCTCCTCTACCTTCTGCACATTTGCATGTGTAATTACCGGTTCTCCCACCTCTACCTCCTGGTTATTTACACTGACTGTTCCATTTCCAGAATTCGTTACCTCTACGCCTTCTATTGAAACTGTGAGCTCCGCATCTCCTTTTACGACATCAATTTTAGAACCGTTTTGTGCCAGTTCTCCTACGGCCGCGTTGATTTCCTCCTGGGCTCCCACTACATAAACTGTACCGGAATCTGTACCGGTATGACTGATAACCGTCTCTTCTCCGGACACATACTCTGTCGGCGCTGTACTATAAGTGCCTCCTGTAATTGTTGTTGTACTCGGCTGATCGCTCGTGTATGCTTTTGTAATTCCGGGTGCATTAAAGTCACCACCGTGTACAGCATTAGCAGAACCGCTGAACGTATAAAACAGCTCTTTTCCACTGTTCACTGTTACAGAACTGCCCTCTGCCGGATCAATCGTCGTATTTCTGGTCTGGAAAGCATATCCTGCCGTATCAATCACTCCGCCCGTCACTGATACCGGTGTAAAAGCAGCATATATGCCCATTGTAGCAGATTCAATGGTTCCTCCAGAAATTACCACAGACTCCGCACTGTTATTCACATAAATGGCTGCCTTAGAACTATAGGTAGCACTCGTTTTCACTGTGCCGCTTTCCAAACTAAATGTCCCGTTATTGACGTACACAGCCTCTGCGCCTTCCGCCGTATTTTCTACCGTTCCGCCGTTTACGGTCGCCTTAGTACCGGAGCCATTTACATGAAGCGCTTTTCCGCTGGAAGCTACATTTAGCACCGTCCCTCCAGATATTGTAACATCACTTCCGCTGTTTGCAAACAGAGCATATCCGCTGGAAGCTGTATTCTCTAAAGTGCCTCCTGTCAGAGTAAAGCTGCCTCCGTTTACCTGAATCAGTGTTTTGGAACTGGAAGTGACGCCTTCATTAGTAATTTTTCCACTCCCCACACTATCCTCAATTATAAGACTTCCTCCGGAGTTTATAAAATACGCATACTGTCCGTATCCTGCAACCTTTACCGTATGTCCGTTTAAATCCAAGACTACATTTCCTCTTATCGTCGGATAGTCCGAAAATTCCGTCTCTAAAACAACGTCCGTCATCAGCTTGTACACGCCACTTTCAGGAAGGCTTGTACTGTCATTCCACTCCGCGTAATCCTGCGCATGGACTGTAACCGGAAGCAACGCCACAAACATAAACAGAGCAAGCAGCATGGGTAATACTTTCTTTCTCATTTCCCCAAAATCCCCTTTCTTATTCAATACCTTAATGTAGATCAAATCCAGTATACCCCCCCCCCCATATTTTTTTGTCAACTATAAAATAGAAAAAAGCTGAGATTCTGCGGCTTTCCGCTAATCCCAGCTTTCTTTTTTTATTATATTCTGTAATTAATCCTGTACATACGGCATCAAAGAGATATGTCTTGCTCTCTTAATTGCCACAGTAAGAGCTCTCTGATGTTTTGCACAGTTTCCTGTGATTCTTCTTGGAAGAATTTTTCCTCTTTCAGAGACATATTTCTTTAACTTTGCTACGTCTTTATAATCGATTTCATTGTTTTCTTTTCCACAGAATACGCACACTTTTTTTCTTCTGCGCGCTGGGCCTCTTCTCTTGAAGCCGCCCTCTGGTTTACTTCCCTTTTCGTAAGCCATGACCAGTCTCTCCTTTCACAATTCTCTAATTAAACGGCAATTCTTCGTCAATTCCATCCGGAATGTTCATAAATCCGTCTCCCGCGTCAACGCTTGGCGCCGGACTTGGAGCTGACTGCTGGAAAGCGCCTCTGTTCGCTTCACTTTCGGCTCTGCTCTCTGCAAATTCCTGTTCTTCTATAATAACCTCTGTGGTATATACCTTGATACCATCTTTATTCGTATAGCTTCCAGTCTGAATACGTCCGGAAACAGAAACCCGCATTCCCTGGCGGAAATATTTCTCTGCGAACTCCGCCGAACGTCCAAATACTACGCACGGAATGAAATCTGCAGTAGGTTCATTGTCGCGTTTAAATCTGCGGTCTACAGCTATTGTATATCTGCCGACTGCTGTTCCGTTCTCTCCTTGTGAATACCGAATCTCAGGGTCTCTTGTCAACCTTCCTACTAAAATCGCCTTATTCATATATACCTCTTTCTTTATGCTTCCTGTTTCACGCACAAATATCTGATCACATTGTCCATGATACGGATACGCTGTTCTACTTCTCCCGGAACAGTCGTGTCAGATTCGAAGTGGATGAAGTAGTAATATCCTTCTTTCATCTTCTGGATTTCGTAAGCAAGTCTTCTCTTGCCCCACTCATCAACATCTGTCACATTGCCGCCGAAACGTGCGATCAATGCTTTCACTTTTTCGATGACTTCTGCTCTCGCTTCATCCTCAAGCTTTGCGCTGATAACAACAGCTAATTCATACTTGTTCATGTGTTCTTGCACCTCCTTATGGTCTCTGGCTCCCGGACAAGCCGGGAACAAGGATAATTAATTTCTGTCATATAACGACAGTATGTCACGGTTAAATATCATACCATAAGAACTGGTTTCTTTCAAGCTTTTTTCGTAATTTCCTTTGTATTTTTTTCCACCAGCCTGCGTGGCACCATAATCTGATGTCCGCATCCAATACACTTTAACCTAAAGTCTGCCCCTACCCGCAGAATTTCCCATTCATGGCTTCCACATGGGTGTGGCTTTTTCATTCGGATAACATCTCCGATCTCGTATTTTTCCGGCATTTATTCTCCTCCTACTTCTTCCACCAGCACGCCCTGTACAAGAAAACGTTCATCATCATTTACATTTGTACAAGTAGAAAGGCTTACGATTTTCGATTGCGCATTCAATTCCACGTCCACTTTATAATTTGACGATTCCTGACACACTTCCAGATACTTTACATAGTCTTCCTCTGTGGCATAAGTCATATTATAATTTTCCGCGGTATCCTTTACCACCCCTGCCGAAAACACCTGATAGGTTCTCGTTTTTCCGTCTGGCGTATAAATATAAAAATATGGGTATTCCTTACAAAAACTCTCTTCTGCATATTCTTCCAGCTTAGAGAACATTTCTCCCCCGCTGTTTAAATGATGCCCGTATATAAAAGTATTTCTGTCCGAAAAGCTGGAATTGCTCCTCATGTCCATGAAAATCGCTCCCAACTTGTTGTCGTTCGCGGAAAACGTCTTTGTAAGATACTCCACATTATCCTTACTCTTCACTACCGGATAGCTAATAATAGAAGGCTCCTCAAACCGTATCCATGCCACTGTATCTGGATTTTCTTTGAGAAGTGCGTCAAAATCTACCGTGAAGCCTTCTCCTTTATCATCTGTGATAATTGCCAGTTCCTTAATTTCGTCGTATTCTTTTCCCCCTACATAGTAGGGTACCAGCATCATAACAAGCTGATATGCCGAAAATACAAAGACGCAGACTGCCGCCAATAAGACAACTGTAGATACGACGTTGAACGTATTTTTTCTGCCTGCTGTTTTTTTCTTCCTCGCACCTCTTTTTTTTCTTCTGTCCATTTCTGCCATAACTCCTTAAAATCCCAAATTCTCTCCTACTAAAATGACTTTGATTCTCTTCGCAGCTCTCGAGAAACGGGTAACTAATATCTGACAGCAGATACACTGTTCTTTCTTGCAATCAAAACAGCTCCCGTTTTTTACACAGGGCGTGTCAATCCCGAATCTCTGTGCGTTAACAGGCGCAGCCTCATTCCTGGCTCTGCTCATGGCATCCTGTTCCGTTTTTACAACCTTATTCATTCCAACTATCAGAAGTACGTTCTTAGGTCCAAACGCGTATGCCGCAATCCGGTTCGCATTTCCGTCAATATTGATAAGCACTCCGTCCTCACTCATTGCGTTGACACTGCCAAGATAGTAATCACAGGTAAATGCTTTGAGCGCAATTTCCTGTTTCTCTTCCGGACTTTCAGCCTTGTCTCGGTCATAAAATGTATACTCTGCACCGGACAGCATATCGGTAAGTCCTATTTCTCTTACAGATTTAGAGCCCCCCATATTGATAGTGCTTCCCTTTGGAATCAATTTCAGCGCCTGACAGACTGCCTCTTCCTTTGTTTTTACATAATAAGCCTCCATATTACGGGACTCGAGCGCCTTTACAACTCGTTTCCCCAGCGCGTCATTTCTCATCTCTCTGACATCCATTTTTACATTCTCCTTCCTTTTCTATCCCTCTCCGGTTGAACTCCACTTCTTTTTATCTTATCACATCTTTCTGGCAGGATCTATTTGATTCCTACATTCAGCATCCCTTCTGCCTCGTCCATCTGCTGCAGTATTTCCTGCTGTCGGTTGTCAAACAAAAGCCCTTTGTTATATTTGTAATACTGGTCGCATCCATTTTCTTTGATAAACCATACACTGTAATAGTTCGCATTTAATTCTGTAATAAATGCAACCATTTCCTGGCTTTCCCCAAATGCCGCCTCCATAAAGTCAAAGACATGCGTCAGTATCTCCCCTGTGTGTTCCATAAGACTTTCTCTTTCCTGTGTCTTGCGCGCAAACATTCGGCGGACTTCGTCAAACGCAGCATCTCCGATAAACAGCTCTCCTTTTAATTCCCGCGCATATCTTTCCAGAGCATCAATCACGTCTTGGAAAATCTGCTCCTCCTGTCTGGTAAGAAGCTCTGCCTTTTTTTGTCTTTCCATATCTTTCTGCGCCAGATTCTTAACGTCCTCCAGCAGCATTGCCGACTGATTATCCCTGTAATAAAGAAGATATTCGTAAAGCTTCGCCACAAATGCATCCATCTTAAAGCACTCTGTGAAAAGACTGCCCAGCTTTCCATTTAACAGACTGACAATACTTAAATGCTCGTCAAAGGCCGCCGCCCTGATTTTCTTTAAAACTTCCTCTGTCCATCTGCCCTCCAGTATCTCCTCTACTTTGTAATCCTTCTTATATTTATAATAGAGTTCCAGATAATTCGCGAAATCCTTTGCAATCACAGGATACTGGATATATTGGGATACAACGTCCCGGTCTGTCTTTTTCCCCAGGCTTTCATATACCTGTATGAGTCTGGCAAGATCCTCCCAGCCCCTCGCTGTCGCAAAGAGCTTTCCATCCACTGTGTTTTCAATCCGGTAAAAGTTTTCTCTGCGAAGCTCCAGATAGGAAATCACTGCGGGATGGATTTCTTCCTTGTACGCATATTCTTTCCACACCTGAAAATCTGCTTCCACCTCGATTTTTTTCAGACGATCCAAAGTCACCACGTCAAACTCTCTCACCGATTTATTGTATTGCGGCGGATTTCCTGCGGCAACAATGATCCAGCCCTTCGGGACTTCCTGGTTCCCAAAGGTTTTTCCCTGCAAAAACTGCAGCATCATAGGCGCAAGTGTTTCTGATACACAGTTGATCTCATCGATAAACAAAATTCCTTCCTTTATTCCTGTCTTTTCTATCTTCTCATAGACAGAGGCGATAATTTCACTCATTGTATATTCTGTTACCGAAAACCGCTTTCCCTGAAATTCTTTTTCTTTGATAAATGGCAGTCCCACAGCGCTCTGACGTGTATGATGGGTGATTGTGTATGCCACCAGCCCGATTTTCAGTTCTCTGGCTATCTGCTCCATAATCTGGGTTTTTCCAATCCCCGGCGCGCCCATCAGAAGGACAGGGCGCTGCCGCACTAGAGGAATCACATATTCCCCGAACCGATCCTTTTTTAAGTATGCTTCTATAGAATCTTTAATTTCCTGTTTCGCCCGTTTTATATCCATGCTTTTCTCTCCATTCTTCGCCTGTCAATATCAGCTTCATAGCCCATGAGGGCACGTCCGCGTCCTTATATTCTTCCTCCAGGAATACAAATGCCGTCTGATAGGGCGGCATCTTATTCGGATAAATCCCATATCCGTCTGTAAAATAAATCAGCCCTTTTAAATTCTCAAACTCCCCCTGCTCTACCATGCGCGTGCAGTGCTCAAAGGCCGGCCTGAAATCCGTCCCGCCCTCTCCGAAAAGCTGCAGATGTTCCATGTATTCTTTTAATTCCTCCGAAGAGGTGATTTTTACATCTGACTGTACCTCTTCGTCACACTGTATCATATGCACATTGACTTTTTTAAAGAAGCCGTCTTCTTCCGTCAGCACGCTGTAGGTCTCTTCCAGAAACTTCCGGACAAGAGCTCCGGAACAGGACATGGAGGTGTCAATAACAACAGCAAACTCTTTGACTTTTTTGACTTCCTTTGTCTCCTGCGGTTCAATCAGCGGCATGTTGCCGTACAGAGAAAGCCCGTAACTGTAAAAATGATAATCAAAGGTATCCGGATCGACACCAAGCTCCTCCTGCAAAACAGAAAACTTCCGCAGAAACTCTTTATAATCATACCGTTCCTTGTTCTGTATTTTCAACTGTTCCAGAAAGCTTCCACTCTTTTCTGACGCCTCTTTGGAAAAGGTCTCCAGATCGGTTTCCATCCTCTCATCTATTTCCTGCCATTTTTTATTCAGATTCGGATCTGGTCTCTTCTGCGGATTTTGATTTTCCCAGTACCGGTGATCATCCACATAGAACTCACGCTCCAATTTTTCTATGTCCCTTTGTGGAAGCTCCCACTGTCTTAACAGCTTGTAAATCCGTTCCGCATGGAGTGTCTTTTTTTCCGCCTCTAGCTTTCGATACGTTTCTCTTCGCAAAAGGCTCCTGGAAAAACGCACTGCCCTCTGGTCACACCCATCTATGATATGTTCCGCCGCTATATCGCAGCTTAAATTCCAATATCTACCATCCATCCCCTGCTTTGTCATATGACGAAAAATACAGTGCAGCACCATATGCAGGTACCCTCTGTTTACCAAAATTCGATTCTGCCGGTACAGTCCTCCCAGCTGCGAGGGGTGAAAGTAAACTGTATTCCCGTCTGTCCCAAATGGAGACACACCAGAATCCATGCAATACATAAAGCTGCTCAAAGCAACATCCATAAACCGCATGCCAAGATACAGCTCATCCCGGGAAGCACGCAGAATCTGGCAGCCAATTTCCTGAAGCCTTCGCTGCGCCTCTTCCCTGTCCTCTGCCGCTATACTGCCTTGACGCTTTTCCATGTGGCCGCCTCCTCTCTGACATATCTATTTTTCATTTTACCTCATATATCCCTATAGCACAAATTTCTTTTTCTTTTCGGGAAACGATTTATGCTTTTCATTCATTAAAAAGCTTAAAAATTCTGTATTCTGTTGTTCTGCCGCCGTTTTAATTCCCATTTCCAGCCCTTCCTCCGTCCAGAGTTTCCGCCTGGACATCTCTTTTAATTCCTCCAGCTTTTCCTTCTTTACCAAATACACCAGGATGTCCGGCTGTCTGTCCCTTACAAACTGTTCATAGCTTTCACACGCGCTTTCTGTAAGCTCCGCCGGATAACGCAGACGCTTGAAAATCAAATCCGCCAGAACGTCTGTCTTGTCCTGTGCCTTTGCGACAGAAAAAAGCTCGTCATATTTGCGGCAATCTAGTTCTCTATTATAAAAGCACTGCCGGTAATTATTGCCGGAGCCATGATGCTGTGTAAATAAAATCCGCGCCGGAGTATTTTCCACTGCCTCTTCATAATGCTCTGGAAATACAAGCTGTATTTCCTGTCCGTCCGCATGGGTAAATGTGACATCTATTCTCTGCCACAGGTCTCCTAAGATCTCTTTGACACAGGACTTTTCCCCTGCAAGCATATGCACATGCAATTCTTTCAGCCCGCTGCATCCTGTAAAGGCTCCACTCCCTATCTGTGTGAGACTGTCGGAAAATTCTAACCGCCTCAATTTTTTGCAGCCATAAAAAATATAATTTCCGATTTCTTTTAATGTATTAGGCAGTCTCACCTCCTCGATCTCCCAGCCTGCAAGCAAGTGTTCCTCCTGTCCGAACAGTACAGCTTCTTCTGATTCGCACAGAAATATATCCTTTTCCTCCCTGTCTTTCCTTGCGGAAAAAGCATAGGCAGAGACCTTCGTCACCGGCATACCGTCTATTACCTCCGGCACCCGCACGCTTCTGTCCGTTCCAAAGCACCGTACAATCTCGATTTCCTTTCCTTGTATTCTATAATGAATCTTCATGTTGTCCTTCTTTCCACTTTTCCTGTCCTTCACTCCATACTTTTTGTATAAAACTCTTCTCCCGTTTCCAGGCACAGGCAGCCAAGTCTACCCCCATGCCTTTTAAACACTGCTCCACAGTCTATATCCAGTATCCTTCCATTTGGACTGTGCCAAATACATGCTTTATCCTTCGGGTATCCCCGTAGGATAAATGTGGGAACATGCCCTACAATGGAGATAAAACCCGGGATTCCACTCTGCTTCTCCACGAATTGACTGTCCCAAAGACAGATGTCTTTTCTGTTTCTCACGGAAAGAATTCCATCTGTAGAAGCATGGGCAAGCAGATAGTTCTTCCCGTCTACTTTTATCTTCTTATAATATGGAAGCCCCTTCATCCACTGCACATATTCTGCAATTTTATTACAACCTGACGGACTTCGGCTTAAAATATCGTATGTATTATAGTAATATCCGTAGATACCGCCCTTTAAAATACTGTCATACCAGCCTGCAAACGCGTCCTCATGGTTCCCCATCAGTGCAATGATATTTTCCTGCGCCATAACTGTATCAAGAACCCCCGCCGGATCCGGCCCTCGGTCGATCATATCTCCCAATATATACAAGGTATCACTCGCAGAAAACTGTATCTGATCCAGCATTTCCCATAAAAGCTCTGCCATACCATGTATGTCTGACATTACATATGTGCGTCCCATCTTTTTCACCCGCCTTGCGCATCTTTCTTTTCTGCTACTGTAGTTATTATACTGAAATCAGGCTGTAATAACAATTCTTTCATTGCGTTTCCTACAGTTCCTTCAACCACGCTATTTTCCATTTACATTCTTCCAGATAATAATAGAGTTTAAACAGATACTCCATCTCCTCCTCCACAGCACTGCAAAGATACTCCATGACAGGAATCCCACAGTAATATTTCTTCTCTCTGGTAAGGACGCGGATATTCCGAATACTATGTACTTCCTCCCTTTCCTTATATTTGACCAGCTGTGGTATCGGATTTCCGCCACTGGTAAACCACACCCCGCACGCAATGTCTTCTTGTCTACCTCTTATTTCGCCTGCATCGGGTTTCTGTGTATTGATTCCAATTCCCATGCTCATTTTCGTCTCACGCCTCCTGACATATGATCGATTCTCAGCCCTTTTTCTGTAAATACCGCCCGCTTTACCGCATCTATCCCATACCTTCTCCGGACTCTGTCTATCGTTTCATCTACCCTCTGTAATTTTTCATAATCCGTCCTGTCAAACATATCTATCTGACGTATCCATTCCCCATTCTGTATCTTCCCTGTATAAATGCCAAGATGCCGGATCGGTTTTCCGTCCCACAACTCGTCAAACAGCCGGCAGGCATAACAATAGATTTCTTTTGTAATATTTGTCGCATTAGAAAGCGTCCTTTGATGGCTCGCGTAATGAAACTCCTGGTCTTTTATTCCTACGGCAATCACTTCTGCCCGCACTTTTGCCTCCCGCAGACGCGCTGCCACTGTCTCTGCAAGAGAAAGAAGCACTAGTTTTGCTTCTGATGCCCTCGTTACATCAAACGGAATCGTGGTAGAATTTCCATATCCTTTGTTTGCAGGAGTATCCGGCTGTACAACCGACACGTCCATTCCATTTGCAAACGCCCATATAACCTCGCCATACTTTTTTAAATGCCGTTTCAATATTTCCACATCCGTAACCGCCAGCTCCCCGATTGTCCGGATTCCAAGCTGGCAGAGTTTTTTCGCTGTCGCTCCTCCCACGAAAAACAATTCATTCACCGGAAGTCCCCACATTTTTTCTTTTATTTCGTTTTTCCAAAGAGTGTGTATTCTGTCCGGCTTTTGAAAATCCCCCGCCATCTTTGCCAGCAGCTTGTTCTCAGAAATTCCAATGTTCACTGTAAAACCCAGCTCTCGTTTTACCTGCCTTCGAAGCTGCTGCGCTGCCTCCACAGGAGAACCCCACAGCCCCTGCGTTCCTGTCATATCTGCAAATGCCTCGTCTATAGAGTACGGTTCCACATTCGGTGTATATTGCCGCAGGACTTTCATAAATGCCGCGGAGCACCGTTCATATAGATTATAATTGGGCGGAACCAGAATCAAAGAAGGGTATTTCCTTTTTGCCTCCAGAATCGTCTCTCCTGTCTTTATACCATACCTTTTCGCAGGCACCGACTTTGCCAGAATAATTCCGCGGCGCATGGCAATATCTCCGCCCACCGCAGAAATCTCTTCCCGCAGATCCCTTCTGCCTCCCTGGTGGTGCAGACGGTAGACTGCCTCCCAGGATAAAAAGGCCGAATTTACATCCACATGGAAAATTACTCTTTTCAACATTCTCCCTCCCATTTGCATTTTTATTATCTATTTGCATTTATTTTATAGAACATACGTTCTATATTCAAGAAGTAATATTTTCCATAGTAAATGTATATAGAAACTAAACGTCGCCCGCCGCTAATAAAAAAGAGGTTTATAAGCGCCATAAAAGATGTTACAATAAAAAGTATAAAATCTGAAAGGAGTCATAAAATGTTAGAACAAAAAGATTTAGATGTTTTGAGAGAAATGCTGCGGACAGAACTATCTGCACATATACAAAAAACAGAAAATCTCTTGCTCGATGAGATCGGGCAGACACAAACATATCTGGAAAAACAAATTTGCGATATAAAAAAGAATATAGAAACTCTGGAACAATATTACAGAATTACGAAGCTGGAAAATGATAATACAACTATATTGTTGAAAATTATTGAAGACATGCAAAAACGACTGACAGAAATTGAAAAGAAAATAGCATAACAGAGAGTGCTGCTCCCTGTTATGCTGTATCGTCTGCAATACCTGTCTATTCTATTCTTCTATTCCTTATTTGTTTTTATTCTCCTCTATTCTGTGCGCAGCGCCGTTACTGGATCGCTCTTTGCCGCCTTTCTGGACGGAATCAGCCCTCCAAGCAGGGTAAGCACCACACTTAACAGAACCAGTATCACTGCCGGAACTGCCGGAAGAACCGCGCTGATGTCATTTGTTCCTGCCAGATGATGGATGAGAGCATTTCCTGGAATCAAGAGCAGCAGTGTAATCCCAATTCCTATCAGCCCTGCAAACAGCCCGATGATAAAGGTTTCGGCATTAAATACCTGGGAGATATTTCCTTTGGACGCCCCGATTGCCCTTAGAATTCCAATCTCCTTCTTCCTCTCCAGTACGCTGATGTAGGTGATGACTCCAATCATAATGGAAGAAACAATAAGCGAAATTGCCACAAATGCGATAAGCACATAACTGATAATGTCGATAATGTCTGTCACAGACGACATCAGCGCACCTACCATATCTGTGTAGGTAATCACCTGTTCTTCTTTTCCTTCTTTCTCCATACGGCTGTTGTAGTCATCCAGTATTTTTACAACCTCTTCCTTGCTCTCAAAGTCTGTCGGATAAATGTCGATCCCGCTTGGACTGTCAAAATCTACATACCCCAGCTTCTGGAGATTACCGTCATAAGATGCATCTTCCTGCGAAGCAAAGGACATCATCAGCTCTGTGAGTTCTTCTTCGCTCATGTTCATCTCAAACGCATTGGCAAACGCTTCTGCGTCTATACGCAACGCACTGCCCATACTCTCCTGTAACTGCGTACCGACCTGCCCCATTGCCTGCTGCATCACGCTTTCCATATTTTTGCTGATCTGACTGACTACCTGCTGCATAGCAGAAGAGATCGCGCCGGATATTGCCTCAGACATTGCTTTTGTATATACACCCATTGCATTCTGCATATAGCTTGCAACTGCTCCGGAAATCTGTCCTTCCAGGCTCTCCATATCCAACATTCCCATCACGCCGTAGGAAAGCGCCGTCTTTCCTTCCGGTGTGTTTAAATACTCCATAAAGTGATCGTCCATCATAGATGGGTCAGGGAAGCCATTGGCGGCCGCATATGTCCCATATCCGTCTGTCAGTTCTTGGGACAGCTTCTCAAGCTGTTCCTGCGTAATCTCTATATCCCCGCTTATCTGAAAGACACTGGAGGTATACTGTGAAAGAATCCCCTGTGCTCCGTCTGTCTGTAAATACTCGGCAAGATACTGCCCTAAGTTCTCTGCCTCTTCATATCCTTTGCCGTTTACATATCCCAGATAGCCTGTCAGGACATCTGTCGCCATCTGCTCAAGCTGGTCCACAGAAACAGACACATTTCCATTGTTCTGGATAATTGCCGCAATATTGTTCTTTAAAATCTGCTGTGCTTCCTCTGTACCCAGATACGTTTGGAAAAACTCATTTAACCGAGAATAGTCCGCTTCTGGATGCTGTGCCGCATATGCCTGATAACCTGCCAAAAGACTTGCGGATAAATTTTCCATCCCTTCCTCGGAAACGGTAAGCTCCAGCCCGTCCAGCATATCTCCCAGGCTCATATCCGGCATATCCGGCGTCTGCAGCTGAATATCATCCAAATCTATCATACCGGACATATCAAGCGCGCCGCCGTCCACGACAAACGCATCTGCTATGTTCATGTTGCCCATTCCCTGTGAAAACGCACTCTCATCAAACTGAAACGCATTTTCTAATGCCGCCTCATCCACAGTAAAGAGAGAATTCATATCAAACTCTTCTTCCTCTCCCTCTGTGCCAAACGGTTCGTTTGTAAATACGTCTACATCTGGATTTGCTATCTGCTGCTTTACAATTTCACTTTTCTCTGCCTGCTCTGCCACATGCTTTGTAAGAGATGCCGGATATCCTATGCCTGCGCTTAATGCCACTGCATTCGCATCTTCGGACGGCTGCACCACTCCTACGATTGTGAGATCCTCTCCGTTTTCTACAAGCTGCTTCATATAGTCTTCGTTGTCAGATTTGTCTTTCCATACCTTATATTGACTGTCATATTCATAATAGTCAGAACTATTTACCAGCTTAAACGTAATCCCTACCATATCTTCATAAGAATACGTGCCCATATCCTCGGGGACATGAATATCCTCTTCATTGATAAACTGCTCAATCATATCCTGAAGCTCCGCCGCGTCGCGCAGTCCCATTGTGTACAGCATAAAGTCGCTGATGCTCCCGCCGGAGGTCAATACCAGAACACATTCATTGTAGTTTTGAGGCCACCGTCCTGCCTTTACATCATACTGCCCTTCATAGAGCGTCTCATTTTCAGGCATTTCATAAAACACATCTGTACTCATCATGGAGGACATCAGGCTGTTTGACGACGTAGAGGATCCAAGCCCAAGCGCAGAAAAAGTTTTATCTGGGTTTACCTGCCGTATCTCCTCCCCATCCTGTCGGTAAATCTGCGGCATAGCATTGTAAGAATATTCTACCGCGTTCGTATAGTTTTCAATACCACTGTCCGCACTGTCCAAATACTGCTTTAGTGATTCCAGGTCATTGGAATCCATTGTAGAAAACATATCCGTAACCATCTGGATTACATGCACGTCGCCGGACTTGTCACTTTCTCCTGTCGTCCCCGTCTCGCCTCCGGTCATCATGCTGGTAAGATCAAAGCCTGTGCTTTGGATCTGAAGCGGATATTCTGACAGTGTATCTTCCTCCACTGACTGGATATAATCGTTGACCCCTGTAGAAAGCGACAGAATCAGCGCAATCCCGATAATACCGATAGAGCCTGCGAAAGAAGTCAGAAGCGTCCGCGCTTTCTTCGTGCGCAGATTGTTGAAGCTCAAGGACAGCGCCGTAAGAAACGACATGGACGCTTTCCCCATATTTTTGTGTTTCGGCTCCTCTAAGCTCTCTTTCTCCACCTCAAACGCATCCGAATCCTCCCGTATTTTCCCATCTCTTAATTTTACGATACGGGTGGCATATGCATCTGCCAACTCCGGATTATGCGTGACCATCACGACAAGGCGGTCTTTTGCCACTTCGCGGAGCAGCTCCATAACCTGAACGCTGGTTTCACTGTCCAGGGCTCCTGTAGGTTCGTCTGCAAGTACAATATCCGGATCATTTACCAGCGCCCGCGCAATTGCCACACGCTGCATCTGTCCGCCAGATAACTGGTTCGGTTTCTTATGTACTTGTTCCCCTAAGCCTACCTGTTCAAGTGCCTTTAACGCCCTTTCTCTGCGCTGTGCTTTGCCGATTCCAGAGATCGTCAGCGCCAATTCTACATTTACCAGTATCGTCTGATGTGGAATCAGATTGTAGCTCTGAAATACAAAGCCGATTGTATGATTCCGATAGGAATCCCAATCTCTGTCCTTATATTCTTTTGTAGAAATTCCATTGATAATTAAATCTCCTGTGTCGTAACGATCCAATCCACCAATGATGTTTAACAGTGTCGTTTTCCCCGAACCGCTGGGACCTAAAATAGCAACAAACTCATTGTCCCTTAAGTTTAAGCTCACATCGTCCAGCGCTTTTTGTACCAGCTTCCCTGTCCTGTATTCTTTGCATATATGTCTGATCTGAAGCATATGCCTTCCCTTTCTGTTCTATATTCTCATGTTTTGCATTATAATACTCGCGAAAATATGAATCAAGGAGATCATAGAATTTTAATATTTCCGCCCTCCCTGCATAGCCTTCTGCATCTCTGCCAGACGTCTTTCTCTGCCTTGTGCAATTCTTGAATTTCTTTTCTTATTGTAGTATTCTGTTCATATAGTATATATGCAGATTTTACAGAAAATTGGCAAAAAGAAAATAGAAAAAGGAGGCGCGGTATGAAAAAAATAATCAAAAACGGCAGGATTGCAACAGATTCCCAGGTGTTTAAAGGGGATATTCTGATAGAGAATGGTATCATTGCGGCGATCGGAGACACCTTGTCCGATCCGGATGCCGAGATCCTAGACGCCTCTGAAAAGTATGTGCTCCCAGGTGCCGTCGATGTACACACGCATATGGATTTACAGGCAGGCAAATATCGCGCTGTAGATGATTTTTACACCGGTACCGTTGCGGCAGCCTGCGGAGGAACCACCTCTATTGTGGATCATATGGCGTTTGGGCCTAAGGGCTGCAGTCTCTGGCATCAAGTAGAAGAATACCATCGGCTTGCCGACGGCAATGCTGTTGTAGATTATGGCTTTCATGGCGTTATCCAGCATGTCACCCCATCTGTATTAAAGGAAATGGAAGAAATCTCCGACAACGAAGGAATCACAAGCTTTAAAATCTATATGACCTATGATTTCATGCTAAAGGATGATGAAATTTATCAAGTGCTCAAGAAAGCAAAGGAAGCTGGTATCGTGATTGCCGTACACTGTGAGAATGACGGCGTTCTTAATTACCTTAGAAAAACCTATGTGGAGCAGGGGCTGACACAACCGAAATACCACCCTTTGAGCCGTCCGGCGCGCTGTGAGGCGGAGGCGATAAACCGCATGCTACATCTGGCAGCAATGGCAGGGGAAGCGCCTTTATATATTGTGCATTTATCCAGTAAAGAAGGGCTTTTGGAGATACAAAAGGCAAAGGCCTCCCATCAGAAGCATTTTGCAGTAGAAACCTGTACCCAATATCTTACTTTGACCGATTCTCTCTATCAGGATGACCAGGAAGGATTGAAAGCCATTATGTCCCCTCCTCTGCGTAAAGAGGAAGACACCCAGGCGCTATGGCAGGCGTTAAAAGATGATGTCATTGACGTCGTGGCAACCGATCATTGCCCGTTTCTATTTGCAGGAGACAAACAGGCAGGTGCAATGGATTTTACTGCCTGCCCCAACGGAGCGCCCGGCGTAGAAGAACGTTTACGTGTTCTGTTCTCGGAGGGGGTTATGAAGGGCCGCATTACACTGCCACAGATGGTAAAGTACCTGTGTACAAATCCTTGCCGCATGTATGGCCTGTATCCACAGAAGGGAACACTCCTCCCCGGATCTGATGCCGATATTGTCATACTGGATCCGACGAAAAGTCGCGTTCTGACCCATACAGATATGCATGGAGCATGCGACTACACCTGTTATGAGGGCTGGAAAGTCAAAGGGGATATCGAATTGGTTATGCTCCGGGGAAATGTCATTGTAAAAGACAACCATTTTCTAGGAGAAAAGGGCTGTGGCAATTACTTAAAACGGCGGAAAAGCATACTGGTGTAAGGACATAAATTCCTTACACCAGTTAAAGGCGCCTCTGCCCTTAGAATACCGGAAAATGACACAGAAGCAGCAGCCTGTTAAAAATAGTCATTCGGTGTGACAATCACCTGTACATTTTCCAGCTTTTTGAGTACTTTATTTATAGTAGAGCCGCGCACTGCACGCACGAACCAGCTTCGGTTCGTATGTCCAATCAGCAGCTTTGTAATTTGTTTTCTGGCAGAAAAGTTTATTAACTCCTCTGAAACCGATTTTCCTTGTAAGACAAGACATTCTGCTCCCAGGTGTCTGGCAAGCTGAAAGTTTTTCTCCAGCACCGTCCGCGTCGCTTCGGTTTCCTTCGCACTAAGCCAGTGGGTACAGTCTACATATATTACATAAAAGTCTCCTTTTAGCCTCTGATTCAGCCTAGCTCCCTCTCGGATCAGATGCTGACTCTGTTCACTTGCTTTGATCGCTACCAGGATCCGTTCTGTCGTATGCCAGAAGCTATTAATATTATGCTGCTGGCGATATTCCTCTAAGTCTACATCTACCTGATCTGCCACCTTGCGCAGCGCCAATTCCCGCAGTGCGTTTAAGTTGCCTAGACGGAAGAAGTGCTCCAGTGCTTCCGCCGAATGTCCGTCGGCATAAATTGCCCCTCTTTTTAAACGGTTCTGCAGGCTCTTAGGCTGAATATCTACGATCACAACCTCATCTGCTTCTTCCAGCACCTTATCCGGTAAAGTTTCTGTCACATGGATTCCGGTAATCCTTTCTACTAAAAACGTCATACTTTCCAGATGCTGAAGATTCACTGTGGAATAGACATTGATTCCATTTTCCAGGAGTTCTAGTACATCCTCATACCGTTTCTTATGTTTCATTCCTTCCGTATTCGTATGTGCCAGCTCGTCTACTAATACAAGCTGCGGATGTCTTCTGATAATTTCCTCTGTATTCATTTCCTGAAAACAGTGCCCATTATGCCATACATCCAGATATGGCACCTGCGGTATTTCTCCGATCTGCTCCTCTGTCTCCTGCCTGCCATGCGGTTCAAAATACCCGATAACCACATCCCGCCCTCTCTCCTTTAGGCGGTTTGCCTCCTGAAGCATCGTATAGGTTTTTCCTACCCCTGGCGCATATCCAAGAAAAATCTTCAGCTTTCCATATCCTTCTTTTCTGTCCACCGTACTTTACCATTCCTTTATCA
Organism: Mediterraneibacter flintii; assembly: GCF_055387595.1. NCBI lineage: Bacteria > Bacillati > Bacillota > Clostridia > Lachnospirales > Lachnospiraceae > Mediterraneibacter > Mediterraneibacter flintii. The sequence goes on along the minus strand of NZ_AP031405.1, from coordinate 242,765 downwards.
CATAATTTCAGTGATATTCTAGCATGGTCCGTATGAAAATCATGTTAAAGTTTTAGCAAATAACCCCTCTGTGTATGCTCTACACCGAGGGGTTCTGCTTCAGCTCTTAGCCAAATACGGTTTCTATTTCCTTTTTAAACAGTTGTATCTGTTTCAATGGATTCTCACTTTTGGCAATTGCAGTCCCTACTATAAAAGAATAAATAGGAAGTCCTGCAAAATCTTGAATACTTTCCAGTTTTAATTTTCCTGTAACAGATACATCAAAACCTGATTTACACAGAGTTTTTACTATTTCCGTGTCATTATTATTCCATGCAAATCCCGGATTAATAGAATGATAAATCACATTTTTTATACCTGCGCTGCGCCATTTTTCCATATATTCTTCTGTATACATTTTTCCATTTTCTATATGGATATACATATACATCTTCTTATTACGTTTATGATAGATTTCATCTACAGCTACAGCTATCATATCTAAATCTATACTGCTGACAGCGATAATAGCATCTGCCCCTGCGTCCATAAGCGGCGGTACACTACCACGTGCTGTTGGCATAAGCATCTTAATGTCTGCAACGATTTCTTTATCTGGGAAAAGAGTTTTTACATATTTTATAATCTTATTCCCTTCAGATAAAATAATGCTTGAACCCATCTCAATAATATCTGCTGTTTCTCCCACTCCCGCTTTCAGGCAATCTAACGTCTCTTCTACCGACAGGGTATCCAACGCATAATGCAACTTTGGTATCATTTTGTATCCTCCGTTCTATTTCAGTTTTTCTTTTAATTTGTCAAAAGATACGATTTTTTCCTGGGGCATAAACTGCAAATAAATTTCTACGCCTTCCTTCTCCAGTTCTTTCAGCAAATCCATTTCTTCTTTATTCATAAAACATGTTTTATACACGCTTATACGTCCTGGTGCAGTTGGAATATTGCCTATATTCAGTTTCTCGTATTTGAATCCTGCCTTCCATGTTTTATATGCAGTTTGAACATCACGGAATAAGACCATTACCGTTCCGTTCCCAAATGAATCCATACTCCACTGTGCCGCTGCCTGTTCTACCGAATAACAGAGTGCCTTTGTCCCTGCCGGCGCTGCAAACTGTAATCCCATAGCCATCATTTCATTGGCCGCAACTACATCATCAATCACAATAATTTTCTTTGCATGCATCTATCTCCATCATTGACTATATAAATGGAGAATTTTTTGTTCAGACTTTAAATAACACTTCTCATCTTGAGAGCCATTAAACTATAACGTATCCGTTATATATTACCTGTCACTTTCTCTTAAATAAAAAATACCTTAATAGTTCAACACAGTCATCTTTCCTGTGCTTTACTATTAAGGTACAATTATCTATCTCTTTTAAAGAGGCGCAGACCGGATTTGAACCTCTGCACCTACCAAAAAAGCCGTATAGAAGGGAGGGTTGCGCCACTTCTGCTATTACTGTACAAGATTTGTACAACTTTTTCATTTTCTTTTATATAGTTTTTAAAACCTGCATTTTTCCTTGTCAGAAAATGTTATTTTTGCTAGAATAAATTAGGCACTATCAGAAAAACGGTAGGCGGTTAGTCCTTCTACGGAGGGACTGAACCCTCTGATTACATAGAAATCTCTGTAAAGAGAAATCTGCGGAAAGGAGGGCAAACTTATGAGTGATTTTGAAATGCTCTCTATTGTATTAATGATACTTAGTATCGTTGTAACAATATTAGTCGCATATATCAATCATACAAAAAAGTAACCGCCCCTCAGCCAAAGGATTGCGGTTACTTTTTGTAGCTAAAAAAATTTGGGACTAACCGCTTATCGGTAGTGCCTTTTTCTATTCTTATTTTAGCAAAACAAACTTATCTTGTCAAACACTGTTCTTTTTAATCTCCAATTACGCAAAATGTGTTGTCATCTGGATAATGTCTCATAATATCCTCAACCTTACAATCCAGTATGTTACATACCTTATCTATTGTATTTACTTCTGCATTTTTATTATTGTCAACTTCTTATATATTTGAACCTTTGTTTCTGCAATAAATTATATAGACAGGGCGCTTTCACCACTTATGCTATTGCTATATAGAATTTGTACAATGAAATAAAAAAGAAGAACACCCAGAAATGCTTGATTTTCAAGCATTTCTGGGTGCCTGACAAGAGGCGCAGACCGGATTTGAACCGGTGAATCAGGGTGTTGCAGACCCACGCCTTACCGCTTGGCTACTGCGCCTGAGTATGAGCACTTAGTGTCTGTTTTTTAGGCACTTATGTGCGAACCACATCGCCACTGTTAATGAGGTTCTTTCGAATTTACAAGGCGATGTTTCCTTGACTGTACTTAGCAACCGTCCTTTGGTTGCTTACGTGCTTCCACTGCATATATTATTCATGCAACTCCTAAATTATACCTCAAATTTTGCTTTTCGTCAAACTATAAACTGCTTTTTGTTGACCTCTTTTTCCAAGTTTTTCTATTTCCTTTCACTTTTTAATTTTATCAGAATAAAAGAGCAGGCAGGTAAATCTTAATCCGAATTTCGTATTCCCCTGCCTGCCCTTATTTTTATCTTCTTTCTTCACTCCATTCCAGAACAGTCCCTGTATTTGCGTCTATTTCAAAATCGTACTCTCTCTGCTCGTGAATAATATCCCCTTCATATTTGTACTGCCCGTCGTCAAAATCCAGTTCTATTCTCACATCTCTGTCTGTCGCACCAGGCACTCTTTCGAGAGCAATTTGTATTGCTTCTTCCATACTAAGCGCTACGTTTGAAGAATTCTGTGCTGTATTACCGGTACCGTTCTGTGCCGCATTGCCGGTTCCATTTTGTTCTGTACTGCCGGTTCCGTTCTGTGTTTGCTCTGACTGGCTACCTGCGGTATTTTCATTTCCCGAACCATCTTTCCCCTGTGTATTATTTTGTACTGTCGAATTCTGAATTGTCTCTGTATCCACGCTTAAAATATCGCCGTCCGTCGCGTCTATCTCATATTCATACCCTTTGCCATTTACATCAAACCGAATCTCATAGGTTTTTCTTCCATCATCCCTATCTTCTGAAACCTTCAGCCTCGTAGTGTCTTCTTCTTTTACTCCCGCATCATTTAATGCAGCCTCCAGCGCGGCATCTTTTCCTATATCTTTGCCGCCTCCAATTCCACATCCTGTCAGTGCTCCTAAGACCATAACTGAAACCAGCGCCGCCGTCATATATTTTTTTATCATACAATTTTTCTCCTTCCTAAACTTTGTTCTTTTATTTATCTGCTATCAGTATATCCAAGAAACATTAAAGAAAGATTAAAGAGGAAGATAAAATATAAATTTACTTCCTTTTCCCTGTTCACTCTCTACCTCGATTCTTCCGCCGTGTGCCTCAACAATCCACTTTACCATAGAAAGACCCAGTCCAGAATGACTACTGTCTGTACGTGAGGTATCTGCACGGTAAAACCGTTCCCAGATATATGGCAAGTCCTTTGGCGCAATTCCGATTCCGTCATCCTCCACCATACCCGCAATTTCTTCCCCTCTCTTCTTTAAAGATATTTTTACTGTTCCTTTCTCCTTGCTGTATGTCACAGCATTAGAAATGAGATTCACCAGCAGACGGATATAAAAGCTCTCATCCACTTGCGCAAAAATATCTGGAGCAATATCTGTATAGATCTTCACGTTCTTTTCCTCTGCAAGCAGCTGCTGTTCTTCTGCTATTATCTGTGTCAGCTCACTTATGTTCAGGCGTTCTTTATTCAGCTTCTGCCTGCCTTCGTCTGCGCGGGACAGTAAAAGCAGATTCGAAATCATTCCTGCCATCTCTTGTGCTTTTCTCTCTATCAGCCTGATCGGTTCTTTCTGCCTTTCAGATAGTTCCTGATCAGAAAGACATGCCTCGCACTGCGCCAATATCACGCTGACCGGCGTACGCAGTTCATGGGACACGTCCGACGTAAACTGCTTCTCCCTTTGAAAAACACCCTCAAGCTGTCCAAGCATCTGGTCAAATGTATGCGCCAGATGATACATTTCGTCTCTTCCATGCTCCCGTCCCTTTGTCAGCTCTACCCGCCTTGACAGATCCGCATCTGTACGAATGTCCTGTACAGTTTCCGTTATTTTCTTTACGGGCAGAAGCGTCCGTCTCGTAAAGCGATAACCGATAAATGCCTCTACTCCTGCCAATAGCGGAAGTATAATCATGGAAAAACGCAGGGTAATCCGAAAGCTTTCTTCTGCGTCTGTAACGGACGTTATCCCTCTTATATATACCGTCTTTCCTTTCTCCGGTCGGTAAGAGAGATCGTACACATACCATTCTCTATTCTTTTCGCGTATTCTGCGTATCTCTCCATCGGAAAATTCTGGCTGTTCATCAAATCCATAAGGTACCTTTCCGTACAGGAAATACCCGTCTTTTTCATATACTGCAAGATAGATTCCATTCTCCACAGAATAAAAGTCTGCGTCTACCTCTACCTTTCCATCTTCCGCTTCTATATCCTCTACGCTCTCCTGTACTCGAGTTTCCAACTGATTTTGTGTGGAAGTCAACACTTCCCGCGAACTTAAAGAAAATAAGATTCCAAGCGCCGTACAGGTAACCAGAATCATAAAAAGCGTATATACAATCGTCAGCTTTACTTTTAAAGACAGTTTTCTCATTCTCTCTCCTTTAATATATATCCGGTTCCTCGCACTGTATGAATCAACTTCTTTTCATATCCTTCATCGATCTTTTTGCGCAGGTACCGTATATAGACATCAATTACATTGGAACCGCCCGCATAGTCATAATTCCAGAGATGCTGCTCTAATTTCTCCCTGGATAACACAATTCCTTTATTCTGTATCATATACCGCAGCAAGGAAAATTCCTTTCCAGAAAGCTGAATCTCTTTCCCATCTCTTAGCACCTGGTGCGTATCTGTATGCACCTCAAGGCCTCCCTCCTGGTAGCAAGAATTCTCTGCTGTATCGGGTCTTCTAAGCAACACCCGTATTCTTGCAAGCAATTCCTCAAAAGCGAACGGCTTTACCAGATAATCATTCGCTCCTGCGTCCAGTCCCTTTACTCTGTCTTCTATACTGTCTTTTGCTGTCAGCAGAAGTACAGGCGTATTCTTATTCTGCCTGCGCAGTGTCTTTAGAACAGACAGTCCATCCTTTTTTGGCATCATAATATCCAATATCACCGCATCATACTGCGCGCCGGCAATATAGTCCAGCGCCTCTTCTCCGTCAAAGCAGGCGTCTACGCTGTAATGTTCCTCTTTTAATCTGGCTGCAATTATCTGATTCAAGCTTTTTTCATCCTCTGCAATCAAAATCCGCATAAAATCACCTCATTTTTTTAGTATACCCTTTTCATTTTCCTATTGGCAAGAATTATTGCCTGCAGTTTTTGACCTATGTATTCTCCTGTCTTAAGAGTATACACCCTTTAGATTAAAATTAAATTAAGTTATTCTCATTTTTAAATAGATTTTTCACATTCAGATTTCCTATGCTTTTCTGCTTGTAGCAAAATGTTTTCTGTGTTATCCTTACAGTCAGTTGAAATGGATAAAAAAGGAGGGGTTCATATGAATACAAATGATTTTATCACCAAACCCGTACGCCAGGTATTTCTGCATTATCTCTTCCCTGCTATCTGCGGAACTATGGTGACTTCTATCTATGTACTAGCGGACACAATCATTATCGGACAAAGATTGGGCGCAATCGGTCTTGCCGCCTTAAATATTGCGTTGCCTGTCTATAACATTTTCTTTGGAATGGGGCTCCTCTGTGGTGTAGGAGGCTCCGTTTTGATGTCCATTGCCCGCGGAAAAGGTAAAAAAGCGGAGGGGAATGCGTTCTTTAGCACTGCTTTGATTTTCACTTTTATCCTTTGGATTATCTCTCTGGTCTTCTGTGTTTTATTTATGGAGGACATTGCCTGGCTTCTCGGAGCGACAGAAGATACTTTTACATATATTATGGACTACATCCCATATATTATCTGGGGAATGGGCGTATTCTTCTTTTCTTCCTTTTTACAGACATTTGTACGCAATGACGGCGCCCCAAAGCTGTCTATGAATGCAGTTATCACTGGAGGCGTCACTAATATTATACTGGACTATCTCTTTGTATTTCCTCTTGATATGGGAATGAAAGGTGCGGCGCTTGCCACAGTCATCGGCTCTTCTTTGACTGTGCTTATTCTCTGTACCCATTTTTTCTCATCCAAAAACCAGCTTGCATTTTCTCTAAAAGCTTTCTCACCGGTTTTTCTCGGAAAAATCTTTGCTAACGGTTTTACCAGTTTTGTAATTGAGATTGCCTCCGGATTCACTATATTTATCTTTAACCAGCAGCTCCTTCACTACTTAGGAAACACCGGCGTCAGTGTATATGGTATCATCAGCAACACTGCCATTGTCGTTACCTGTCTGTATAAAGGTATAGAACAGGCAGCACAGCCGATCCTTTCCAGCAATCATGGAGCAGGGCTTACGAAACGGATTCTGAGAATCCAGTCTCTTTCTATATGGACCTCCCTGATTGTCTGCATGCTTCCGCTTATTCCGGGACTCCTTGTCCCAAACCTGTTTACCTATATTTTCCTGGATCCTGCCACAGAAATTCTTTCCCTCGCTGCACCTGCCGTCCGCATTTACTTTACCGGATTTCTTTTCCTGGGCATCAATATGGTGTTCATTTGTTATTTTCAATCTGTGGCAAAGGCAATACACTCTCTTGCCCTATGCCTCCTGCGCGGCTGTATTCTGGTTGTCGCTTTTGTATACCTTCTTCCACTCTTGTTTGGAAGCACCGGAATCTGGCTCGCATTTCCGGCGGCAGAATTTTTAACTATGCTTGTGGGAATCCTGTTGTATAGAAAGGATATATCTAGACTTATTCATTCTTGACACTTTATAAAAGAATGTGCTTTGCACATTCTCACTCCAAAGCTCGGCGGCGGCAAAGCCGTTAAGAATTAACGTTTACCAGGAGGTATGAATATGTATCAGAAAACTGCTCAGGAGCTTCTTCACTTTCTAAAACAAAGTCCAACCAGCTTTCATGCAGTCTATGAAATGGGAAAAATACTGCGTCAGGAAAGCTTCTATGAATTAAAGGAGCATGAAAAATGGAATTTGGAAAAAGGTGGACACTATTTCGTCACAAGAAACTCCTCCTCACTGATTGCCTTTTCCATTCCTGAAAAATCGATAGACGGGTATCGTATTCTGGCATCTCACAGCGATTCTCCGTCCTTTAAAATCAAAGAAAATCCGGAAATTACCGTAGAAAATAAATATGTAAAATTGAACGTGGAACGCTATGGCGGAATGCTCTGTGCTCCCTGGCTTGATCGCCCTCTTTCTGTGGCAGGCAGGGTGGTCATTAAAGCAGGCGGACAATTCCTTTCTAAGCTTATAAATATTGACAGAGATCTGGTTCTGATTCCCAACCTTGCTATTCATATGAATCGGGAAGCCAACGACGGATATAAATACAACGCTCAGAAGGATCTTCTCCCACTTTATAAAACGACCTCGGCGAACAGCTCATTTTTGAAACAGATTGCAGAGGCTGCCGAAGTAAAAGAAGAGGAAATACTGGGGCATGATCTCTTTTTATACAACCGGCAGGAGGGAACCATCTGGGGAGCTGACAACGAATTTATCTCCAGCGGACGTCTGGACGATCTGCAATGTGCCTTTGCTTCCCTAAAAGGCTTTCTTGCAGGTGAAAAGGCCACCTCTCTCGCCGTACACTGTGTGCTGGACAATGAGGAAACCGGAAGCCAAACCAGGCAGGGCGCAGCCTCTACCTTTCTATACGATACGCTTACCAGAATCAATACTTCTCTTGGATTTTCAAAGGAAGAGTATCTTATCCAAATAGCAAAAAGCTTTATGATTTCAGCAGACAATGCGCATGCCGTTCACCCCAACTTTACAGATAAAACAGATCCTTCCAACCGCCCTTATTTAAATGAAGGAATTGTTATAAAATATAACGCCAACCAAAAATACTGCACAGATGCCATTTCCTCTGCTATGTTTAAAGACCTCTGTCACAGGGCAGGCGTACCGGTACAGACTTTTGTAAACCGTTCCGACATGGCGGGAGGTTCTACCCTTGGTAATATCTCCAGTACGCAGGTGGCGATCCGTGCTGTAGATATCGGTCTTCCTCAGCTTGCTATGCACTCTCCTTATGAGACGGCAGGAGTAAAGGATACCGAATATCTCGTAAAAGCGGCGGCACAGTTCTTCCAATAAAAAGAGGCTTCACACTGTAGCTAATTCCAATCAGAAAGACTTGTTGACTTCCAATTGGAAATACATAACAGCGTGAAGCCAATTTTTTCCGTTATCGGTACTAAATTTTCCTGGTTTTTTTTGGGATTCTGGAACATTGTTTCTATATTTTTCTTTTTCTATAATAATCTAATAACAAATTATGGAAAGGGAGGAATTTTATGGATATTTTTAAAGAAAACTTCAGTCTGGAGGGGAGAAAGGCGATTGTCACAGGCGGCGCAAAAGGATTGTGCAACAAAATGGCACAGGCGCTCCATGATGCAGGCACTGAAGTTGTATTGCTCGATATCCTGGACTCGGTTTTTGAATCCGCCGATATAATGGAAGCTTCTGGTGCCCCCGTACATGCTGTAAAAGGAGATTTATCCGATTTCTCATCTCTGAACAGTATCTACAACGCATGTCTGGACAAGTTAAACGGCAGGGTTGATATTCTGCTTAATGGGGCAGGAATCCAATATAGATGTCCGGCCGCAGATTTTCCGCAGGACAGATGGCAAAAAATCTTAGATATTAATCTAAGCGCAGTTTTTTATATGTGCCAGGCGGCAGGAAAAACTATGTTGAACCAACATTACGGAAAAATCATAAACATCTCATCCATGACCTCCTTTTTCGGCAGTGTCCTTATCCCCGCCTATTCTGCCAGTAAAGCAGGTGTCTCCCAGATTACCAAAGCATTATCCAACGAATGGGCCTCCCAGGGAATCAACGTTAATGCCATAGCCCCTGGATATATGGCGACAGAATTGACGCAAAATATGAAGGAAGTCAATCCGGCACAATACAATGAAATCACCTCCCGTATTCCGATGGGCCGCTGGGGGAAACCCGAAGATTTGTCCGGCTTGGTTGTCTTTCTCGCCTCTGATGCTTCCGCCTATATTTCAGGGGCTGTTATCCCAGTTGACGGCGGATTTCTGGGAAAATAATGGTTATTCCAAAAATACAAATGCAAAGAATTGCAGAAGAAGTTGGCGCCACAATTAAAAATGATGTAAATATCATGGATCGGACAGGCTGTATTATTGCGAGTACCGATCCACAGAGGATTGGCGCCCTTCATGTGGGCGCTGTAAATCTAATGGAAAGCCAGCTTCCGGAATTAATTGTAGAAAAAGATTGCCAGGGTATGAAAAAGGGAATCAATCTTCCTCTGGTAATCAAAGATGAGATTATCGGCGTCGTAGGTATTACAGGGGATGTAGATGACGTCCGAACCCTGGGCGTTGTAATTAAAAAGATGACGGAAATTCTGATCCTCGACTGGTATAAAAATAATCAGAAGCTTGCCGTTGAAGAACTGGAACGTTCTTTTCTCATTGAACTTTTATTTGGAGACGACAGTGAAAAGAATGAATTGGAAAGTGAAATGCTACATATCAATGTAAATGAACCCAAAATCATAAGTGTACTCCAGATATGTACGGAAGAAAATTATTCGAAGGAGCAGGAACAACAAAATCTTGAAAACCTTCTCGCCAGAATTAAACGGGAAATCCATTCCGATCTCCATCCTCTCATTGTACGCCTGGGAATGAAAATCATCATCGTACACAATGCAAAAGAAGAAGAACTTGTATCCGGTATTCTCGACAATGTAACATCGAAACTGCGCGGACTGTATAAATGCCGCCTCTTCTGTGGTATAGGAGGCGTCAGCACCGATAAAACAGGGCTTCGTAAATCTTATCAGGAAGCCAATATGGCATGTCATATGGCAAAAATAGAAAAACAAGAAAAAGCCCGCATTTATACGAAAACGGATATATCTATGCTTTTGATTAATATTTCCGCGCCAAAAAGAGAAGCCTTTCTCAATGAAATATTTAAAAAATGTAGTATGAATCAGAAGTCGGAAATTCTGCAATGTATGAAAAGCTATGTAAAAAACAATGGCTCTATCTCAAAAATATCCGAAGAGTTGTTCATACATAAAAATACACTGCAATACCGCCTGTCTAAAATGAAACTGCTGACAGGCTATGATCCAAGAATACTTGAGGAAGCTGTTCCCCTTATCATCGCACTTTATTTTGACGGCTTCCATGAATAATTCTTCCTAATTTGAAAAGAAGGCATCCTGCTTTGGGATACCTTCTTTTTCTAACAGTAGTATTTCTATTTCGTTCTCTGGACAAATTCTACCAGTACGCCAAATCCATACCTCGGTCTTAGGAAATTAACAATGATCCCTCCTGCTCCTGTCACCGGATTTTCTTCCAACATCTGAAGTCCTTTTGCTTCATATTCTTCTCTTGCCTTTCTTACATCCTCCACTTCAAATGCAATATGGTGTAATCCTCCTTTTCCTTCTCTATATTCGGTAAGAACCCCTTCTGTTGGAATAATCAGTTCTACAGGACTTTCTTCTTTTGTATATTTTGTAAAAAGACAGTATGCATGGTAGGCTTCTACATATTCCATGTAATCTTTCTCTAAACCAAACTGTTCCAAAAACATCTCTGCTTTCTCCATTGTCGGCATAATGATTCCTACATGATGTAATCTAAGTGGTTTCATTTTCTACGCCTCCTTCTTTCCATTCTCATAAATTCTTTCCTTCAGTCCAAAACGTTCTGGCATATAGAGACAGGTATCTGTGTAAATCAGATTGTCTGATATCAGAGGTCTGAATTCCATCTGTCCCAAAATGTCCTTTTCCAAGTCCACTCCTCTGGCAATCTCAATCAGCTCCGGCCCCTTCTCCGTCAGACAAAATACCGCCCGTTCTGTCACATAATACATCTTTTGCCCTCTCTGATAGGCAAGCTCTCCATTATAAGAAATCTGCTGTACATTTTTTACCAGTTTTTTGAATTTTCCTTCTTTGACAATATGTAATCCCTGTTCGCCATACTCGACTTCCAGTCCTCCTCCTGTAAATGTGGAGCAGAATATAACGTTTTGTGCTGTGCTGGTTATATCAATAAATCCCCCTGCTCCAGGCGCCCTGTCTCCCATCCTCGTTGCATTTACATTACCGCTGGCATCCATCTCTCCTGCTCCCATAAATGTATAGTCAATACCTGCCCCGTTGTAATATTCAAATTGCCTGTCATGGGGAATCAACGCTTGTGGATTTCTGGAAATTCCAAAATCAATCCCTCCTGCCGGTACTCCTCCATATATACCAGACTCCACTGTAATCGTGACATCCTGTGCAATCCCTTCTTCTGCCATAATCGGGCCAATCACGTCATTGGGAATCCCTGTTCCCACATTGATAATCACATCAGGAACCAGAGTCATAAGCGCACGTCTGCCTATGATTTTGCGTACACTCATCGGAATCGGTTCGACAGTGGATTCCTGTCCAAATACCTGTCCACTGTAGGAAGGATCATAATACCAAGAGGAAGTCTGCCTGTGATCCTCCAGCGGATTGTCACACACTACAATTGCGTCAACTAACACGCCTGGAACTGTTACCTTCTTCGGATCAATCGTTCCATTTCTCAATACTTTCTCCACCTGGCAGATCACTTTTCCGTTATAACGTTTCGTCGCCATCACAGCCGGCAATACTTCCAAGACCATCGCCTCATGCTCTGTCGTAATATTTCCGTTCTCGTCACAGTAAGTCCCGCGGATAATCAACGTATCGATAGGAACTGGCTTATATTGCAGATACTCTTCTCCGTCTATTGTAATCACATTTACAATGTCTTCTTTTTCCTTTGTCACCGCGTTCATCTTTCCACCTTCGATACGCGGATCTATGTATGTTCCAAGTCCTATTTTACTTATCTTGCCCGGCTCTCTAAGCGCCATGCTGTGAAACATATTCGCCATCTGTCCCTGCGGCAGGTTGTAAGCTTCGATTTTATTTTCAGAAATCAGTTTCATAAAAGGCGGACAAAGCCCCCAGTGTCCTCCTATTACTCTTTTTATCAATCCCTCGTGTGCCAGATGTGCCTTCCCATTCTTTCTGTCAGACTGTCCGCATGTATGCAGATACGTCAACCCGTTCGGTATTCCTGTCTCCAAATATTTTTTCTCTACTGCCTTTAAAATACTTTCACTTGCTGATACCAATGTCATTCCAATGGTACACAGTGTTGTTTTACTCTGTATCATATCCGCTGCCTGCTGTGCGGAAATAAAAACCGGATGTTTCACTTTTCTTTTTCCTCCTTCACGCTGTATTTTTCGGAAAACAGACTGGTAAGATATGCAACCTTTACCTTTCCACTTGCCGTATTGGGAAGAGTATCCCAGAATTCAATATATTGTGGAATTTCCGTTTTCTGTATTCTCTCTTTTAAGAATGCTCTTACTTCCTGTTCTGTAATGCTTACATTCTTTTCCGGTACGATCACACACCCCGGTACCTCTCCGTACAGGGAATCCTCCACCGGAAATACCATACATTGGTTTACCTTTGAAAAGGCGCAGATTTCTCTCTCGACAAAACGAGAATAGATTTTTTCACCGCCTCTGTTTATCATCGATTTCAGTCTGCCAAGCACATAGATATATCCGTCTGTGTCCAATTTTCCCACATCACCGGACAGCAGCCAGTCTCCAATGAAGCTTTCCTCCTTTGTCCCATGCAGATATTGTCTGATAATCATAGGCCCGCGAAAAGCAATCTGCCCTATCTCTCCAACAGGAAGTTCTCGATTCCTCTCATCAAATATAGTAATCTCACAGTTTTCCATTACCTTTCCTGCAGACCCCCGCTTAGAGCTTTCAAGATAATTTTCTGGAAACAGTACGCCTCCACCCGCCGTTTCTGTCATCCCATAAGCAGGATGGAATCGCACGTTCGGCGCAATCGCCTGAAACTGTTCCATCAATCGGTCCTCAATATACCCGCCCCCGCAAACTGCAGATTCTAAGCCAGAAAGGTCATATTCTCTGTCTATTACATTCACAAGCATCTGATAGATCGTAGGCACTGCATGAAAATGTTTGATGTGTTCTTCTGAAAGGATAGCTGCCGCCCGCCTCGAATGAAAAGAAGGAAGAATTCGCATAAACCCGCCAATATAAATGAAAAGTGCCATAATGCAGGAAAAACCCGTCACATGAAACAGTGGCACTGCCAGTAATGTACTCTGTTCTGCATCCAGCCGCAGTAATTTCTTATAAGAAATTACTGTCTCCAATATCGCGCGGTGACACAGTTCTACCCCTTTTGGCACACCACTCGTCCCTGATGTATATAAAACCGCCATCGTATCCTCTGGTTCTGGTACATCCTGCTTTTCTTCTACCGGATGCGTCTTTGCTTTTCCCTGGTACTGTATCCCTTCTGCCAGATTATAAATTTTGTAATTTTCCATATGTTCGCATACTACGTTTGCCTCTAGAATAAGATTCTTTACTCGTGTATGATTTACTTCATGGGAAATCTTCTCCCATATCTTTGATTGAAGAATAATATATTCTGTCTGTGTGTCCTCCAATATATATGCAATTTCCTTAGCATGAAGCTTCACGTTAACTAACACCAGGGCAATGCCAATTTTCGCCGCCGCATAGACACAAACTACATACTGCACACTGTTTAACATGGCAATTCCCGCCCTCATTCCTTTTTTCAGCCCTATTTTGTCTGTAAAATATGCTGCCAGATTATCTGTACGTTTTAAAAGTTCCGCGTAAGTAATACTTTCTTCTTCATCTGCAATGCCCGTTTTACCCGGATATTTTTCTGCCGTGTTTTTCAAAGTATCATATAAATTTCTCATTTCCATTTTGTTTTCCCCCTGGAATATAGAGGAGCAGTTCATATCCATCTATAAACTGCTCCTGTACTTCACTGTCTTCTATTCCATCAGTTCGAACAATACTGCCAGCCCCTGTCCGCCGCCGATACAAAGTGTTGCCACTCCGTATTTCTCATGGCGCCGTACCATCTCATTCATCAGTTTAATTGTAATCATACAGCCGGTCGCGCCAATCGGATGTCCGATGGAGATGCCGCTTCCATTTACATTTACTTTATCCGGATTCAGCTTCAGTTCTCTGATGCAGGCAAGAGCTTGCGCAGCAAACGCTTCATTCAATTCATACAATCCAATCTGCTCATCCTTGATTCCTGTTTTTTCCCAGAGTTTTTTTACTGCCGGAATAGGGCCAAGCCCCATATATGCCGGATCTACCCCTGCTACTGCGGTATCCACGATTCTTACAATCGGTTTGATTCCTCTTTTTGCTGCCTCCGCTGCCTTCATCACGATAACAGCAGCTCCACAATCATTGATTCCAGATGCATTTCCCGCAGTGACCGTACCATCCTTTTTAAATGCCGGACGTAGCTTTGCTAGCTTTTCAAGTGTACTGTCCTCCCGTATAAATTCGTCTTCTGCGAAAATCTTCGTCTCCTTTTTACTTACCTTTACTTCCACCGGAATAATCTCTTCTTTAAATCTGCCTTCTCTTTTTGCTGCCGCGGCTTTCATTTGACTGCCATAGGCGTATGTATCCTGGTCTTCCCTTGTAATATTAAATTTTGCCGCGATATTCTCCGCTGTAATTCCCATATGATCTCTTGTCATTGGATCGGACAACGCTGTAATCAACCCGTCCTCCAATTCTCCATGCCCCATACGATAGCCAAATCTCGCTTTCCTCACATAATAAGGAAGATTGCTCATACTCTCTGCGCCGCCTGCTGCCGCAATTTCTGCAAATCCATTGTCGATTTCCATCGCTGCCGTCACAATGGCCTGCAATCCCGATGAACACAACCTGTTTACAGTCAATGCACCTGCTTCTACAGGAATCCCCGCCTTTAATGAACACAGCCTTGCCATAAATGCATTCTCTGCGAACTGTCCTACACAGCCCATCACCACTTCGTCGATGTCCTCCGGCTTCAAACCTGCTCTTAAAACAGCTTCCTTCACTGCCATAGCTCCTAAATCACTTGTCTCGAACTGTTTTAATGAGCCGCCAAAGCTTCCAACCGCCGTCCTGGCACCTGATACAAGTACAATCTCTTCACGCATTTTTTATTCTCCCTTCTGTCGTTTTTCCTTATATCCACTGTTTCTTTCTCTGCTTACAGAACCATACCGCCGCCTACATTCATAACCTCAGCGGTAATATATGCCGCCTCATCTGACGCCAGAAATGCGATTGCTTTGCCGACATCTTCCGGTTTTCCTACATATCCCATCGGAATCTTAGATACCATAATATTCCATTCTTTCTCTGGAATACTGGTTGTCATTGTCGTCTCAATAAATCCGGGGCAGATTGCATTGCAGGTGATTCCTTTCTTCGCATTTTCTTTGGCGATTGTTTTTGTCAACCCGATCACTCCTGCCTTTGCCGCTGAATAGTTTGCCTGTCCGATATTTCCCTGCCATCCAGCAGAAGAAATATTGATAATTCGTCCGTATTCACGTTCTCTCATATAAGGCAGCACAGATCGAATACAGTGGTATACGCCTGTCAGGTTGACGCCGATTACAGCATCCCACGCTTCTTCTGTCATCTTGTGTGCCATCATATCCCGATTGATTCCTGCATTATTTACTAAAATATCTAATTGTCCATATGCCTCGATAGTCTTCTCAAATATTTTATCCGCGTCCTCTTTTTTGGACACATCACTGACAACGTAAATCGCGTCTCCACCTGCTTCTTTTAGTTTTTCTGCCGCTTCCTTCGCAGCTTCTTCCATTACATCTGTAATGACAATGCGTGCGCCTTTCTCTGAAAGCACTTTTGCAATGCCAAATCCAATTCCCCGTGCAGAGCCTGTTACTACTGCCACTTTTCCTTCTAATAATTTCATGCCGCTTTCGCCTCCAAACTTACTGCATATTCTTCTCGTCCTTTATTTATTCATAAGATGCAGGATACTGAAGCTCTGCATCTGCTATCTCTAGTGGCCACACGGTCTTGTACTCTCCATCCTGAATCTGCAGAATGGTAAGTGTTGCCCCGCCGTTTGTATTTGTGTGTTCCTGTCCGTTCATGTCCATATTGCTGAATTCGATTGTATCGTAAGGAAGAATAATCTCTTCTCCACCCGGGAAAGAGCCTTCAATCTTTACATTTGTCAATGCATCTTTGATTGCTTCGCGATCTGCCTTTCCAGCTTCCTCTATCGCTGTTTTTAATACCCATACTGCTGTATAAGCCTCTGCGGAATGTCCGTTCATTGCCACCTCATACTCTTTTTCAAAAGCATCTGAAATCTCTTTGCCCTTTGTTCCCGGGTTAAACTCTGCCGCTGTGACGATTCCGTTGCACGCATTTCCAACTGCCGGTATATAAGACGGATCGATATACGCCGTTGCCTTTCCGATCATAATGCTTGGTTTATAACCTTGCTCCGCCATTGTTTTTGTCAACAAGATCCCATCAGATATATAATTATCTACAACCAGTACATCTGGATTCAAATCCTTTAACTGCACGACTTCTGAAGAAAGATCTGCTGCCCCTTTCGTATAGAGCACCTCTCCCAAATATTCAATTCCTTGTTCTTCTGCAAAATATTTTGCCCATTCTGCCGTCTCCTGTCCCAATAATGTGTTGTCTGCACATACCGCAATACTGCCTGCCTTTACTTCTGGATTCTGGCCTGAAAAATCTACAACAGACTGAATCATGTCACGCAGGAACATACTATTTGTCGGAGCCAGTCTGAAGAAATACTGATATCCACTCTCTGTCAGAGAATCTGCTGTGGAGATCGCCGTCAAAAGAGGAACCTGATAGCGCTCTGTCACCTGTGCCACAACCTCTGTTACACTACTCTGGTATGCACCGAGAATTGCCACTACGTTCTCCTGTGTAATCAAACGTTCTGCTTCTGCCATTCCTGTCTTTGTATCGCCCGCAGAGTCGCCCTGTACAATTTCAATCTGCTTTCCGTCAATTCCGCCTTTTTCATTGATTTCATCTACCGCAAATTCTACACCTCGCATAATATTCTGTCCGATGGATGCCACATCTCCTGTCAGAGGATACAGTGTACCGATTTTAATCGTGTCTCCACTGTCCCCTCCGGAACCGCCGGATTCTTCTTTTCCTCCACATCCCATAAGCATAGATACTGTTAATGCACATGCGCACACTACTGCTAATATTCTCTTTTTCATCCCTTTTCTCCTTTCTTAGTCAAGCGGATACTACGACCCGCATGTAGCTTGCTCATAACCAGTCGACTGCTTTTCAGCTTATCCGGCAGAGCCTATACTCCAAGATATGCTTTCTTTACTTCCGGATCATTCATCAATTGCTCTGCTGTTCCTTCCAGTGTAATCTGCCCGTTTTCAACTACATACCCTCTGTTTGCAATTTTCAGCGCTTTACGGACGTCCTGCTCTACCAAAATAATAGTAAGCCCTGACTCCTTGGCAATTCCCTTCGCAATACTGAAGATATTGTCTACGATATTCGGTGCAAGTCCAAGCGAAGGCTCATCCATCATCAGAAGCCGCGGAAGTCCCATCATACCTCTTGAAAAAGCAACCATCTGTTGCTCCCCGCCGCTTAGCGTTCCGGCAAGCTGGTTCTTTCTTTCCTTTAATTTCGGAAACCATGTGAAAATCTGCTCCATTGTGTCTTTTTTCTTCTTTTTAGCCTCCGGGCTGCTCGCTCCCATTTCCAGATTTTCATATACGGTCATCCCTGCGAAAAGCTGCCTGCCCTCTGGGATCAGTATTACACCTTGATCGATAAATTGTCTGCAAGTCCCTTTGGCAATTTCTCTGCCTTCCATTTTAATAGAGCCACTCTCCGCCCTTACCAGCCCTGCACAGGTTTTTACTGTCGTACTTTTTCCGGCGCCGTTACTGCCTACAATCGCAATGATTTCCCCTTTTTTGGCATAGAAATTAATATCCCACAGTACTTGTATGTCTCCATACTTTACATTTAGGTTATTTACCTCAAAGTATTTGTCAGCCATCACTTTCCTCCTCCTTTCCAAGATAAATTTCGATTACATACGGATCATTCATAACCTCCTGTGGAGTTCCTTCTGTAATCATCTCCCCATGATGCATGACAACTACTTTTTCACAAAGATTTGCGACCGCCCTCATAACATGTTCAATCAGTAAGATCGTAGTTCCATTACTATTAATCTTCCTAAACAGCTCAATTGCTTCATCTGTCTCTGTCGGATTCAGCCCTGCCATAACCTCATCCAGCAGTAACAAATCTGGATTGGTCGCAAGCGCTCTTGCAACCTCCAACCTCTTTTTATACGCAGTTCCCATATTTCCTGGAAGCCAGTCTTTCTTTTCGTACAATCCTGTAAACTCTAATATCTCTTCTGCATATTCTTTTGCATGCTTCAGACTTCCAATTTTCTTCTTTCCATACAGTGCTCCAGATGCCACATTATCTAACACCGTCATATGTGCCAATGGTTTCATTATCTGGAAAGTACGCGCGATTCCAAGTCCAGAATATTTATATGGTTTCATTCCCGTAATATCTGTTCCTTTATAAATCACATTTCCTTCCGTAGGCGGGAATACTCCGCTTACCATATTGAAAAGCGTTGTCTTACCCGCGCCATTAGAGCCAATCAATCCCGTAATTTTTCCTTCTTCTACGGAAAAGCTGACGTTGCTGACTGCTTTGAGTCCTTTGAAATTCTTAGAAAGATTTTTAATCTCTAATATATTTCCCATCCCTGTACCTCCTCCGTAGTTTATTTCCTGCTAAATAATTTTCCATCAATGGAATCAAACACTCTATCAATTTTGGCTTTTAATTTACTCCCGTTAAACCATCCCATAATTCCACGCGGCTGGAACAAAATTACGACAATCAGTATCACTGCATAGATTACCAGGTTTGAGCCTGCCGCAATGCTGCTTAAAGTCGCATTCAAAAACTGCGAAAGAGGTGTAATAATAACTGCCCCGAGAAGTGGCCCTGTCACACTGCCGATTCCTCCGATTACTGCCGGCATCAGATACTCTACAGACTGTGTCTGGATCATAATTTCCGGATCGATGAATCTGTAATAATTTGCGTAAAACACGCCGCATACCGCCATAAGACCGCAACTGATAAAGGTCGCGATTACTTTGTATTTCCATGGATTGATACCAATCGCGTTCGCTGTGTCTTCATCTTCTCGTACGGTTTTTAATCCATAACCGAGTTTAGACTTGTCAATCATTTTTACGATGATATAAATCAATACAACCATGCCAAGCCCAAGATAAAAGTAAGACTGTTTGTCTGAAAACCGCATCAGCCCAAAGTCGTCCTCTCCGTATGGGAGAAGAATTCCTTTTCCTTTCCCTGCATATTCCCAGTTCGTAAACAGATTTCTGAATGTCTCTCCAAATGCGATAGTAACAAGAGTAAAATAAGGCCCTCTCAGTCCGAAACAAGGAGATAAAAGCAATGCTGTAATTGCGCCTACAACTACAAATACGATCAGAATACTAATCCAGGGTGAAACATTGAAATTCACTAAAAGCAACGTACTTATATAAGCTCCCAGCCCCATGAAAGCTGCATGCCCCAGGGAAATCTGTCCGGTCAGCCCTCCCAGTACACTCCATGCCAGTGATGCGCTTGCCATATAAAAAGTCATAATGCAGATTGTAATCGTATAGGTCGACTGTACATAAAGAGGGAGAAGCGCTACAATCACAATTAGTAGTAGTAATAATATCTGTCGTGAACCAAATTTTCTTTTCATGTGCCTTTACCCCCTTTTTGACTTCACTAACTGTTTAGTAACCAGAATCAGAATGAACACAAGGAACACGACTGTATCTTTAAATGATGCCCCGACTACAACCGAACCGATTGTCTCTAAAAGTCCCAATACCAAGCCCCCGATAAATGCACCAGGTATGCTTCCTAATCCTCCTAGTGTTACTACAATGAAAGAGCGTGTTCCGTATACTGCTCCTACTGTCGGGAACACATAATAATAGGACATCAGGCAGGCTCCTGTGATACCTGCAAGCGCCGCCCCCAGCCCGTAGGTAGACGCATATACCATCTTTGTCTTAATTCCAGACACCTGTGCACCTGTTTTATTCTGTGAAGTCGCGCGTATCTGTTTTCCGAGAGTAGTATGCTTTAAAAATAAAAATAGAAGAACTGACATAATTATCAAAATCAGAAAGCTGATTAATTTCGGCATACTTATCGTAATATTGCCCAATTCCACATTTTTCTGTGAAACCGCACTGACTGCTGTACGATAATCTGATTTAAAGAACATTAGGCACAGATTTGTAAACAGAATTCCAAGCCCTACTGTCAGGAATAAGACATTCGTATCATCACTCTCTGTATTTTTCATTGCTCTGTTGATAATTGTCGATTGCAATAATGCTCCAATCGCAAACATGATGATTGCCACTAATGGAATGGCCAGGAATGGATCTAGTCCGAACTGGTCGTATAGAACAAATGATACATACATTCCGACCATCAATAATTCTCCCTGACAGAAGTTGATGATTTTCATAACTCCGAAAATGATTGTCAGGCTCATTCCTATCAGGGCATATATGCCCCCAACCATCAGGCCGTTCGTAATTGCCTGTAAAAAAGTATCCATAAATTCCCTCCTTCTCGCAGCCCGTTTCAGTGTAATTTGCACTGATTTTCGGATTTTAATAGGTATTTTATGTACATATTTACCAAATATAGCTTTATTATAAGTGAGAAAGAGGGCTTTCCACAACGTTACCGGTACCGAATAGTCCCCCTGCTTTTTTGTGCTGAAAAACAATCTTCTGTTTCTCTGTAAATAAAAAAACGAACTCCAAAGAGTCCGTTTTTTATGAATCCGCCTATCTATCCAAATATTCTATTCTACAAGCCTAAACTACATATGCCTCCAGTCCTAATCTTTTATATTGTTCTTCAGGTGCATCATTTTCCTTCATAAGTTTTACCATAGCACATATCATCCTTTCTTCTATCTGTGCGTCTTGAATTGGATTTTCCTGATCTGGATCTTCTTGCAGATCATAAAGCAATGTTCCAAATTCCATTAAAACTTTTGGTGGGAAATTCAACGTGCGGATTCCATATCCCCCCTTAATTTTAAGCAGTGGGCACCCTTTCGTAAATGAAAATCCCTTGTGAAGCTTGGCAGTTTTTATTTCTTCCGTCGTAATTGCACCAGGATAACTAGTTGGCTCTATTATATAATTATATAATTCCTGCTCACGTTCAGGAAGTGGACAACGGATATATACATATCTTCCATCTGTGATATTCACATGTACACCATGCTGTCCAAACAGCGCATATTCGCGAATTGGCATATCTGTTTTTATAGTTTTATCCAATGGCTTTCCCTGCATATCTTTCGGTATATCCTGTCCAAAAAACTCTAGCAGCGTAGGTGCCAGATCTATTGTCTGCACCAATGCCTGTCGCCGTACCCCTGCTTCCTTTGCCCGCGGATCCCAGATAAATAGCGGGATATTGACTAGCTCATTAAAATATGGCATCATCATTTTTCCCCACCAATTATGCTGTCCCAGCATAAATCCATGATCAGTATTGACGATCAACATGGTATCTTTCCACATATCGTATTCGTCCATCATATCCAGAACTTTCCCCAGATATGTATCGCACATAGTAACAAGTGCTTTATACTCATTGATACAATGCGCGACCTGCTCTGGCGTTTCTACCACTTCGTGGTAACCTGGCCAGTCAAACATAATTCCTTCATACCCATCACGATATGGCTCTTTATATTTTTCAGGTGTAAAAAATGGCTCATGCGGATCATAATTTTCCAACTGTAAATACCAGTTATCTGCCTCATAGTTTTCCCGGATAAATTGCAGACCATTTGAGAAGTTTTGTGTGATAGACTGTTGTTCTTCTTCCTGCATATAGTGTCGATTGATAAATTCCTGTCTGCCGCAGAAATCCTTACGTCCATCCAGGTGAGCAGGTTCTTCAAACTGTATCAGTCCTTTGAACGGATCTCCTTCCTGTCCCCGTACAAATTCATAAGAATTATACTGGTTCAGATAATTACAGCCGCCTTCTTCCCAATAATGCCAATGGTCTGTAGTAATATGTGTATAAATTCCATTCTCTTTTAGTATCCGCGGCATAGAGTCATCATATGGTTCCAGAGGGCCCCAGCTCCTGTGCAGAAAGTTATACCTGCCTGTATGAAGTTCTCTTCGCGCTGGCATACAGGGCATACTTCCTGCATAGCAGTTATCGAATACCACTGTCCTGCGAGCCAGCCTCTCAAAATTTGGTGCCTGTATATCTTGGTATCCATATGGCGGCAACATTCCTCTGTTCAAAGAATCAAACATGACCATAATCGCTTTCATATTGCCGTTCCTCCACTAATTTCCATTCTGTTCTGTTTCTTCCATCGCTCTTTTTTTCAGTGCTTTTGTATGTAAGTTTTCTTCATCTTCATATTCTGGATGTACCCGGTCGCCATCTGTGTAGAAGAACATTGTATCCCTGCCCATTTCTTTTCCCCGTTTTGTATGCTTGTCTAAAGCATAATCCGGAATATCGATCTTATATCCTCTGTCGAATTTCATTGCCTCAAGATTTTGATAATAACTGCTGGATCTCTCCTTCGGGCACCGGCATAGATAACGGATCATCTGTATAAACGGAAGCTGCCTGTCTCCATTGTCCCTGTCATAAAGATCCTTTGCCTGATAATACGCATATACAATCGCAGCCGAACGGATATCTCCAAATCCAATGTCTTCCATTGCAATCATAATCAGGCGTCTCCACATAACATGTTCTAATTCACTACTCGTTAGATACAGCTCATATGCAGCATCTACCGCATCCTCTTCCAATCCTCTCCTGATCGCTTTTTGAAGCATGGATATCACTTCATCAGCGACAAGTCCATTCACTGTTTTTGCGTTTTCCCACGGATTAACCGCATTTGTTTTCGGCATAATAAATTATCCTCCTTTTTATTCTAGATTCTATTTTTTATCCCTTTAGAGCACCGGTACTAATTCCCTTCTCGACCTTTTCCTGTGCCAGCAGATAGAATATCACCGTTGGTATAATACACATCAGCACTGCGGCAAAAATAACGGAATAATAAGTTCCGAAATCCCCTTTAAAATTTAGCAACGCCACAGAAATCGTGTGATACTTTTTATCCGATATCAGCACATTTGCCAGTGCCAGTTCATTATATACTGCTAAAAAAGCAATAATCGAACACGTTGCTATACTTGGCTTTGCAATGGGTACGATGATTCTAAAAATTGTCTGTAAAAGCCCGCATCCATCCATTGCCGCAGATTCATCTAGTTCTTTGCTTATCTCCGATATCGCTCCTGTCATAATAAAAAATGTCATAGGCATATTAATCGCTGCATAGATAACAACTAAAACGAAAAGATTATTCTGTCCGTGAATTGTGTTTACTCCCTGTACAATGGGCACAATCGCACATTGGATCGGCACCATCAAAGCCGCCATATAGTAGACTGTAACAGTATTTGTAAGTCTGATTTTCCTTCTCGCCACAACATATGCCAGTGGAATGATTAAAAGGAGCATCAGCACTACCGCGCTGACAGATACTGCCAGAGAGTTAAAGATGGATCTCACAATCCCGGACATCTCATTTGCCGTCACAAAATTTTCAAGCTTCGGTGACAAAGAGGGAACAAAATAATTAGCAAAAATTTCACTGTCCTCTTTCAATGCGGAAATAAAGGTAAAATAAAGTGGAAACGCCGCCGTCAAAAACCAGATGAGCGCGCAAGCGCCATAGAGAATACGTCCCGGCGTCCATCTTTTTTTCTGTTTCTTCACGAATTTCCACCTCTTCTCTTCGCTCTTTTCTCGTCTTTTTCCTTAAATATGAAATTTACAATAACAGTTATACACATACAAAATAGTACCGTCATCACTGCTATCGCATTGGCATAACCAAATTTACTCTGTGAAAATGCCGCTGTGTAAAGCAATGTACTTGGAAGTTGCGTTGCATTGCCTGGTCCTCCTGCAGTCAGTGCCATAACCAAGTCAAACACCTTAAAAGAACCTGTTAATACAAGGATTACGCATATTTTTAACGTTCCTTTCATCATAGGTAGGGTAATATATCTTAGCTTCTGCCACGGAGTAGCGCCATCTAGCATCGCTGCCTCAAAAACATCGCCTGGCAGAGCTGCCATACCGGAGGATAAGATGATCATCTGAAATCCAACGTCACACCATACATGTACAAATGCCACCGTAAACATAGCTGTGTTTACATTTCCTAAAAGATTTACATTCTCCGCAATATGTAATTGTTCTAAAAGCACTGGAACCGGGCCTATCTCCGGGAAAAAGATAAATGTAAACATAAGCCCTATCGCTACTCGGTTTACAAGCACCGGCATAAAATAAAACACACGGAATATTCTCTTTCCTCTGAACGTTTTATTGATAACCGTAGCAAGGAAAAACGCGATCGGTATCGTACAGAGTAATCCTGCTGCCATAAGGATACCTATATTTTTCATAGCGTATTCCGCCGCATAATCTGTAAAAAAACTCTGGTAATTCGCGAATTTCACAAAAATTTTCGGCGAGTCCGGCACCCCGTTCCATTCATAGAACGAGGTGACAAACATACTTAAAATAGGATAAATAATCACGCAGGAATAGACAATCAACGCCGGCATGGAGAGCAAAATCGCTTCCACACTGTTCTTTTTCCTCTTTCGAAGTTTCATTTTAGCCTCCATTTAGTCCTTCAAGACTTTTTCATATTCCTGATTCAGTGTATCTGCGATCTCATCAGTGTTCCTTCCAACAAACAATGTCTGTAGTTCCGATCCCGTCACATCTGCAATCACAGTATCATCACAATATGCCGTCAACATGGCTGTGATATCCGTACAATCTTTATAAGCCTCCATAAAGTCCTTCATAACATTACTGGCACTGCTGTCATCAAACTCTACTTCCAGCGGGTATGCGCCTCCTCCCATCACCTGGGCATACTGATTGAATGTCTCTTGTGAAAGCATAAACTTAAACAGCTCCACAGCCGCATCATATTCTGGAGTTCCCTCTTTCGCACCAATGCACATTCCGTCATAATAATCTGTAAACCAGATTCCTTTATATTCCATTTTATCCTCAAATGGGAATACATTTACACACGTAATATCAGCACTATTTGACATGGACGAAATCTTAGCAAACTGATAACTCATCTCGAACATTGTGGCTACCTTTCCCTGTTCAAAATCTGCCATTACATTTTCAAAGGCATACGAAATCGCATTCTCTCCGAATATCCCTTTATCCACCCATTCTTTATACTGATCCAGTACCGCTTTTACCTCTTCATCTTTCCAGTCTATTGTCCCGTCTACGAATTTTTTCTGAAATTCCATACCATACATCTTTACTCCTAACATGGTAAAAAATTGGACACATTTCGGCTTATTCTTTGCTGCCAGTCCTACCGGAGTTATTCCGTTTTCAATCAGCGTATCTGACACCTCTTCCAAGTCCTCCCATGTCTGCGGTATTTCCAGTCCTAGATCTTCAAAGACCTTTGTATTGATAAACATCTGAATCGTTGCCAAGTTATTTGGCACTCCGTATACCCCATCGAGTCCTTCTTCCTCAAATTCATATCCCACGAAATACTTTCTATCTGTAGGCCCGGTCCAGTCTGAAGCTTCCAGTATGGGTTCTATATTTGCAATCGTTTCATTTTTTGCCAAATCATATCGAGGCATCTCGTAAGAGCATGCAAACACATCTGGAACGGAACCTGCTGCGATGAGAGATTTCATTTTCGACATGTAAGCTTCTGCATCTGTAACCGAAATATCCTCTATTTCAATCTCAGGATGCAGTTCTTTAAATTCCTCCAGTTTGTCCATAAAAAATTTCGCCCTGGCGTCCTCCGGATTTGTATATCTAGACAGGTATGTAATCTTAACACTTCCGTCGTCTGCTTTCGACTGTGCTTTGTCTGATGAGCCTGAACTGCCGCAGGCTGCAAGTGAGAATGTGAGAGCTGTAGCCAGTGCTACACTGCATATTCTTTTCCATTTCATTGTATTTTCCTCCTATCACTGTAAATGGTGCACCTTTCGTATTGGCAACAATATATCATACCCATCCTTGAAAATACATGGAATATTTTTCAGTCGTTTGTACTTTTATTTACTCTTTTTGTTCTCCACTTATTTTATATATGTTATAATTTTTTACAGTATATAAGTAAACCTACTTGGAGGAAACTATGAAATTCCATTCCATTAAAACAAAACTGACCGTTATGTATGCAGTCATTATTTTTATCCTAATCACCTGCATCTCCATCGCTGTCGGCTTTATCAGTTCAAATGCCTTATTGAATAAATCTGTTGTTTCTGCTGACAGAGAACTCACCCTCTTAGACGAAAAGCTTAACCTCTTTACCGCAAAACTAGAATCTGAATCCCTGTATCTTACACAGGTGCAGGACAATACATATTCAGAAGATCCCTACCAGCAATTCCTGTATACTAGCGGTATTCTTTCTTTCCTTCACGATTTTATTATTGTACAGTCCTCTGTAGATTCGATTGCATTTTATGATGTCAACGGTTCTTATATGTTTAGCGATGCACGTTCTAATATATCTTCTGTACAGCAAAAAAGCGTGGATTATATTGAAGAATTTAAAGCAGAAGATGCCAGCTCCAAATGGTATGGGTTTCATTATTTCGATGATCCCCAAAGCTTATCTTCCCCTCAATGGGTCTGTTCTTTCCTACGAAAAATATATTCGTTCCGAGGCGAGCTCATTGGAATTATGGAGCTAAATCTGACAGAAGAGTCTATCCAGTCTATTTATGATACGGTAATTGCGGATCATTATAATTTTTATATACTTGATAGTAACCAAACTATCATTTCCGCAGAAGACAAGTCTCTGCTTCATCGAGATCTAAAAGAACTACAGCAAATGTATCCACCTTTTTCTAAAGGGAGCTTCCTCAATGCCTCCGATACGTATCTCTATACTACTCATAAAAATGAGATACTTGGCTGGACACTAGTAAGTACTCTCCCATTAGAAGCCATTTTAAAAGAATCCCGTACTTTGGTTATGACGATCTTTTTTATAGGTTTTTTAGCTCTCCTGCTTGGTTTTATACTCCTACACTCTATCACGAACTTCATTATACGCCCTCTCCTTCATCTTACAGATGCCGTCGAGAGAATAGCTCAAGGGGATTATACGGTTCGCGCAGATACCGGTCCTGAAAATGAAATTGGCTGCCTCGCCTCCCGTGTAAACAGTATGGCAGAAAATACACTTCAGCTACTAGATACAATAGAAAAAGAAAGCTCTCTGAAACGGCAGTTTGAATTTTCTTATATCCAACTTCAGATGAGTCCGCATTTTTTATATAATACATTGGAAACCATCTGTGGTATGATCGCTGTGGATGAAAAGCAGAAAGCAATTAAAACAATCCAGAATGTATCCTTATTTTACAGTAAGGTGCTAAGTAAGGGGATTCCAATCATTCCAATTAGCCAGGAGCTTGAAATCACTCGCTGTTACCTGGATATTTTACAGCAACGGTATTGTGAAATTTATACCTATAGCATTACTCTGGAGCCAGAAGCCGCCCAATATAAAATCCCCAAGCTTACTTTACAGCCTTTCGTAGAAAATGCCCTGATTCACGGAATTATCCCCACCGGGAAAAATGGTCACATCACTGTCTGTGTTACATACGAAAAAGATAGCTGTATCATTTCTATCTCCGACAATGGTGCCGGAATAGCGGAACAACGTCTGGGTATACTAAGAAATTCACTCTCTCACCAAAATTTTGGACAAGAGCCGGCTTCCGGTTTCGGTATCGTAAGTACGTATCAAAGGCTCCTACTCTTTCTGGGTGCAGATAATGTTACGATAGAATTAGAGTCTGCTCTCGGAAAAGGCACTTCTATCCGCCTCATTCTAAAACATCAGGGAGAGGAAATTTCGAAAAAGGAGAATCTGTCTTATGACCTATCATGTACTAATCGTAGATGACGAATACTATATCCGACAGCGTTTAAAAACCTGTATCCATTGGGAAGATGCAGGTTTTCAGATTGTTGGAGAAGCTTCCAATGCGAATGAAGCATTTACTTTTCTCACAAAGAACTCTGTTCATTTAGCGATCGTCGATATCTCTATGCCTCAGAAGGATGGACTAAGCCTGATACGTGAAATGCGCGAAAAAAATATCTCTACTAAAATTATTATTTTATCTGGGTATGGTACCTTTGATTATGCACAAAAAGCGATTGAATACGGCGTTACGCAGTATCTACTAAAACCTATCGACGAAGAAAAACTGCTAGAAGCACTTTCTCGCATAAGACAAACACTAGATGAAGAAGCTCTCGCTTCCCATATAAAGTCAGAAAAGCACCGTGCTGATTATCTATTGGCATCTATCAGAAAAGAGCTCTTTTTTCAGAAGCTCTTTTCAAGCCATCCTATTATGACCTCTGATATAGAGTCATTATACAATGGTTTAAAAGAATATCAGCTTTCACTTGAAACCTGGTATCGTATTCTGATCTTTGATTTTCAGTATCAGAATATTCGTACACTCTCTCAAGAGCATCTACAGCTTTTTCGCGATTCTGCCTGTAATATCTTGTGCGAACTCTTACAGCCAGATTTCACTTCTGTCCATACCGCCGATGTGTATGGGCATATCGTATTGCTGTGTAAGATTCCAGATGACCTATCTGATAAAACCGAATTTTTTTCTAACCGCATAGAGAATATTGCAACGAAAATAAAAGAGCTTTTTAAGCTTTATATCAGCATTGGTATCAGTCCCTCTTTCCATCTGTCTATTCAAAATATGCATACGTATTACAACTATGCTCTCTATGCTTATGTATTAAGCAACATTAGAAAAACAGATTATACAGTATATTCTTCCGAAAGTGTTCCTACTCCAAATATCTCTGTACTTTCTAGTCTGCTCCCTAAAATAGAAGTCTGTTTTTCTTCCGGAAATGAAACAGAACTCTTAAGGTGCCTGGAACTCTATTTTTCACACCTAGAAGATGCTCCTTCTTCCTTCGCCTTTCTGGAGCAGGGGCTCTCTTTGCTGAGCGCAAGCTTCCTGCAAAAAGGATCCGACGCACATCAAAATCTAGCGTCTGTATGGGAGTTTACACATCCCGAGCAATTAAAAGAGCTTTTATTTGCCGGATACGATTTTAGCTATTTGACTCCCCGTTTGTGTAATCTGTTTATCTCCATGTTACACAACCATGAAGTAGACGTAGGGGGAAGCACAAAGCAAGAGCTTGTTTCAGAAGCAGCACGCTTTATTGAATCTTATTATGCCAGAAATGACTTAAGCCTGACACTCATTGCACAGAATCTACTCATCAGTCCCTCTTATTTGAGCAGTATTTTTAAGAAAGTACGCGGGCTTTCCATCAGTCAATACTTAAACCAAATACGCCTTACAAAAGCAAAAGAGCTTCTAACTGAAACCAGTCTTACTTTAACAGAAATCGCACAGCGTGTAGGATATAACGATCTCTTTTATTTTTCTAAAGTATTTAAAAAATATTTTGGTATTCCGCCTTCTTCCTATAAAAAGTAATTCTATAACTAACAAAACCGTATTATTCCTCTTTTAGAATAATACGGTTCTGTGATTATGCTTTTATATTATTATTTATTATGCAGCAGTTTATGTTCTTTTCCTTTTAAGATTCCTTCATATACCGTCGTCACAATCGGGTTTTCATTGGACAGCTTAATCTGCGCGGTACTATCAATCTTATACATTCCTTCCATACGCGCTTTTTTCGTTCTCGGCCCAATCGGCACAGGCTGTCCGCCTCCGGCGATACATCCTCTCTTACATGCCATCACCTCTACAAAATCATAGTGTACTTCACCTGTTTTTATTTTATCCAAGACCTCAGACGCACAGTGAAGCCCATTTACAACCGCTATATGCACGTCTCTCTCCCCTAGCTTAACTGTCGCCTCTTTTATTCCTTCTGCGCCGCGGACTCCCGTAAAGCTGATGGCTTCTAGATCCTCTGCTCGGTTGCTGTTCACCAGCCTCCTTAACACAGCCTCTGTCACACCACCGGTTACTCCGAAAATCGCGCCTGCTCCTGATGCAAGGCCAAACGGCATATCCATTGCTTCTGGCTTCACCTGTGCCAGATCGATTCCGGCAGCCTGAATCATCCTTGTTATTTCTGTCGTCGTCAGTACATAATCTACGTTCTGTACCCCGTCGGTGAAATGCTCCGGTCTGGTGATTTCTGCTTTCTTTGCCGTACAAGGCATAATGGAAACCACCATTGTCTTTCTGGGTTCCTTATCTGCTTTCATCTTCGCGTCTTCTTTTATCAGAGCGCCAAACATCTCCTGTGGGGAACGGCATGTGGAAATATGCTCTTTGAATTCCGGATATTTTCTCTCACAGAATTTTACCCATGCCGGACAGCAGGACGTAAATAGTGGAAGATTTTCTCCTGATTCCAGACGTTCTACCAGCTCTTTTGACTCCTCCATAACCGTTAAGTCCGCGCCGAAATTCGTGTCGTACACTTCATCAAACCCGATTCTTCTCAAAGCTGCAACCAAACGCCCCAGTGCATTTTCTCCCTTTTTAATGCCGAATTTGTCTCCGACCGCAACACGCACTGCCGGCGCAATTTGCGCCACAACCCGTATATTTTTATCCGCAAGAATTTTCCATACCGGCTCTACATCCTGTTTGATGCTGATTGCTCCTGTTGGACAGACCGCGCGACATTGACCGCAACCTACACAATCCGTCTCAGAAAGGTTTTTATTAAATGCCGGCGTCACCTGCATCTTAGAGCCGCGGAATGCAAAATCTAAAATTCCCAGCCCCTGTATCTCGTCGCAGGTTCTCACACAGTCACCGCATAGAATACATTTATTTGGATCTCGAATCACACATTCGGAGGAGGTATCCTTGGGAAGCTGTTTTTTATTATTCTCAAACCGCACATCCATAATGCCAAGCTGCCTAGACAGCTTCTGCAGCGTACAGATCCCATTTTTTGCACAGGTCGTACAGTCCCGACAGTGGGAAGCCAGCAGAAGTTCTATAATCATCTTTCTGTGATGCTGTAGACGCGGCGTGTTCGTATATATTACCATTCCATCTCTTGGAGTCTCAGAACAGGAAGCAAATATCTTTCCTCTGTCGTCTTCTACCACACACATACGACAAGCGCCGTATGTAGACAGCTCTGAATGATAGCAGAAAGTTGGAAGGTCAATCCCCGATTTACGGATAATGGAGAGAACGTTTTTTTCATTCGTAAATTCTACTCTTCTATTATTAATTGTCATATAACTCATGCCTGTGTCCTCCTATCCTTCAATATGTATTGCGCCAAATGCACATGCACTCTCACATGCGCCGCACTTGATGCATTTTTCATTGTCGATTACATATGGTTCCTTGATTCTGCCGCTGATCGCCCCTACCGGACAGTTCCTTGCACACTTAGAACATCCTTTGCACCGTTCCGGACTGATAATAAACCTGCGAAGCGCCGTACAAGTATGAGAAACACACTTTTTGTCTACTACATGTTCCATATATTCCTCCCGGAACAGCTTAAGCGTACTCATAACAGGAAGCGCAGCACTCTTTCCAAGACCGCACAACGCCGTCTCTGTTATCGTCGTCGCCAGCTCTTCCAGAAGATCCAGATCCTCTACTTTGCCATTTCCTGCCACGATTCTCTCCAGAATCTCCAACATGCGTTTGGTTCCTTCCCTGCATGGAACGCATTTTCCACAGCTTTCATTCTGTGTAAAATTCATAAAGAATCTTGCCACCTCTACCATACAGGTATGGTTATCCATAACAACAAGTCCTCCTGACCCGATCATGGCACCCATTTTTTTCAGAGAGTCAAAATCCAGGTTTACATCTAAATGCGGAGTAATCAGACAGCCGCCGGACGGGCCGCCTATCTGCACCGCCTTGAATTCTCCATCCCCTTTGATTCCACCGCCAATGTCATAAATGACTTCGCGCAGTGTCGTTCCCATTGGCACTTCAATCAGTCCCGTATGCTTTACACTTCCTGTCAGGGCAAATGCCTTTGTACCCGGGCTATTCTCCGGCCCAATGCTCTTAAACCAGTCAGCACCCTCCAATATAATCATCGGCACATTCGCAAAGGTCTCCACATTATTCAAAACGGTTGGCTTACCAAACAAGCCCTGCTCTACTGTACGCGGCGGTTTTACACGCGGCATACCTCTGTTTCCTTCAATGGAGGCCGTCAATGCACTTCCTTCGCCACAGACAAATGCGCCTGCTCCGCGGTTGATATGTAAGTGGAAGCTAAAATCCGTTCCCAGGATATGCTCTCCTAAAAGACCACATTCCTCCGCCTGGGAGATGGCAAGTTTCAAACGGTTGATGGCAAGCGGATATTCCGCGCGCACATAAATATATCCTTCTCTTGCTCCCACCGCATAGGCTCCAATCATCATTCCCTCTATCATCTTATGCGGATCGCCTTCCATGATACTTCTGTCCATGAAAGCTCCCGGGTCTCCCTCGTCCCCGTTACAGACAACATAACGTGTCTTTTCCTTCTGTCTTGCCACCTGAGACCATTTGTATCCAGTTGGGAAGCCGCCGCCCCCACGTCCACGGAGATTGGAATCGGAGATTTCTTTTATCACTTCCTCCGGTGTCATTTCAAACAACACCTTCTCCAATGCCTTATAACCACCTGTGGAAATATATTCCTGAATATGCTCTGCGTCGATGTGCCCACAGTTTCTCAAAACATTTCTAGTCTGTTTCTTGTAAAATGGAATGTCTTCCTGACGTTTATATTCGATTCCGTCCTGCTTAAAAAGAAGATGGCGAATGGGCTCTCCTTTTTCGATCGTTCTGTGAAAAATTTCGTCACAGTCCTCCAACTGTACCTTTGTATAAAGAATTCCCTGCGGTTCGATCCGCATCAAAGGCCCCATCTCACAAAAGCCATGACAACCGCTTTTTTTCACACCGATTTCCCCGTCTTTATGTATCTCTTTCTTTCCATGCGCTATCTCTGGCCCAAAATGCACTTCCACATCTGGATTGTCCTTCACCAGCTCGCACATTCTCTCAAAAATTTTACCAGAACCACCTGCCAGGCATCCTGTACCGGCACAAATCAATATTCTGCATCTGCTGTTTTCTATCTGCGCTTTTGAGGTCTGACAGACCTGTTCAAGCATCTCTCTGTTTTCAATCCTTTCCATAAGCTCAAGCTCCTCTCAATTCATGAATCAACTCTGCTGCCGCGTCCGGAGTCATAGCCGGATATACCTTATCATTGACCGTCAATACCGGCGCCAGCCCGCAGGCTCCCAGGCAAGATACTGTCTCTAAGGTAAACATCATATCGTCTGTTGTGGCTTTCTCGCTGGATAGTCCCAGCTCACTATAGAGCCGTTCTAATATAGGGATAGATTTACGTACATGACATGCCGTCCCATCACAGACTTTAATAATGTATTTCCCTTTAGGTTCGAAGGAAAAATTTTCGTAAAACGTTGCGACACTGTATGCTTTCGCTTCATTAATCCCAAGCTTTCCTGCTACATAATCCAAAAGCTCCGGCGGTAGATAACGATATTCTGCCTGAATATCCTGAATAATAGGAATGAGAGATGCCTGTTCGGCTCCATGTTCCGCAATAATCTCATCCGTTTTTTCATAATATGTCTGGTCTAACATTGGAATCCCTCCTTAATTTTATACGTTATAGTTAAAAAATTATCAATTAAAAATAATTATATGGTAAAACTATATAATATTCAACAATTTTCATGTATTTTTTATAGTACATTCTTACTACTATTTCTGATTTCTTTTACTTCCAGTCCTTCCTTCTGTAAGAATTGTAAAAAAAGATTCTCTATTTTCTCCTCTGTATATTTAGAAGTAATGCTAAAATAAAACGCATCCTCATAAGAACAGGAACACATTTGTATCCTGTCTGTACTTGCCATAGCCCCAAATCTTCTGATATATGGCTTATAACTTTCCTGCATCTTTATTATTCCCATATTGGAGAATACTCCTGTTACATTTTTGCTACCAAGCTTTGTTCCCCATTTCAGAAAAATATCTTTTATTTTTAGTGGAATGATCCGAAGTAATATATTCTTTTCTAATTTCACATATCGATTCATTCTAGCCGCAACCTGTTCTTTCCGTAAGTCTTGTATGAACCGGCGTTTTACATGGTGCAGCACATTCATAAAGGAAGTTCCTTCTCGGAACCGATACTCTATTTCCATCCATCCAAAAAAGTTCGCCATTGATTCCGATGGATAAAATTTTCTCAAGTTAATAGGTATCATCAACACAATCGGTCTTCTTTTCTGCTTTGTATGCAAAGACATCGCAATTGCCTGTAAAAAGGCAGCCGTCAGATATGCTGTAATCGAAGCTCTGTACTCCCTTGCTTTGCTTAAAAGCTGTTCAGATGACACTGTATATTCGTGAACCCGCATTTTTCCATCCTGCATTTTATCCTCTGTAATTTGAACAGCATGTTCACTCTTTTTTGTCTGTTTTTCCTGTTTTTCAGAAGAATAATATTTTGAAAAGCTATCTTCCTCCTGTTGCTCTACAGAAGGATATATGTATCTCTCCCCTGGTAGATGATGCACAATTTCTAAATATTCTCGCACTATCGCACAGAGAAAGGCAATAGCACCTGTCCCATCTGTCAAAGCATGGAAAATTTCAAGATGAATCTCACATTTACCATATATGATCTGATACAGCAGTGTTTCTTCCTCTTTTATATAAAGTGCCTGGCACGGGGTGTCATCCATCTTGCGTATAACCGGAGGCATCTCTGTTTTTTCAAAATAAAACCAGAAGTTTCCTCTTTTCAGCACGCACTGAAACATAGGATAGTGACGTACTGCCGCATTTACCGCTTTTCTTAGCGCAGCCTCTTCTATTTCCTCGGTCAGCACGCAAGAAATCTGAAATACACGGCTATCATTTTTATCTGTAGCCGCCGGAAATGCCAGTGCCGCATTATCCAATTTTCTCCTTTTCTCCTTCATTTTTCATTCCTCCTTTAAAAAAGTACAAATCAAATGCAGGCTTTCCTTTACATATATATTTTTGATTCCCAATGCAAAATACCCATGGATAGCATCTGGTATGCGTTTTATCTCCACCTGATTTCCTGCCTCTTTTAGTCTTTGTCCGTATCGCTCTCCTTCGTCCCGCAGAGGATCCAATTCCGCTGTCAGAATCAATGTTCTTGGCAGTCCTCTTACGTCTTTTGCAAGTAGCGGTGCAAAATACGGATTTTCCCGATCTTTTGCTTCCTTTTGATATAAATTCAAATAAGTTTCCATCTTTTCCGCTGTCAAAAGATATTCTTTTCCATTTTCTTCTACAGATAGAAATGGAGAAGTATCTGTATAGTCATTCCAAACTGCCGGATAAATGAGTATCTGACGTTTAGGCATAAAATCTCCTTTCTCTTTTGCCATTAATGTAAGCGCTGCTGTCAGATTTCCTCCAGCACTGTCTCCAATTACAGTAATATCTTCTGGCTTTACATTTTCCAAAAGTTTTCCGCAAAATAATGCCTCTGCCGCAGTATAACAGTCTTGCAGCGGAACCGGAAACCGAAACTCTGGTGCACGCCTGTATCCCACGGAAATCACTAACTGCTGCGTAGAATATGCCATCTGCATACAGATCCGTTCATAAGTTTCTATACTTTCATTCACCCAGCCTCCTCCATGTAAAAACAAGATTACTTTTCCCGCATACTTTTCTCCAATTTTTTCCATGTCCTTAGAAGCAAAGTAGAGCCTTACCGGAATTTTATAATCTCCATTATAAATTTCCCGATCCAGCTTTTTGGCGATCACCCGAATGGGATCTAATTTTTTTAACTCCGTAATTTTTCTTGCAGTTTCTACGCTCCATTCTGTACTTTCATAAGATAAAATTTGCAGTATTCTTTTTGTCAATTTATTCATTTTTTCTCCTAACATTCCTACACACTTATAGGGTATAAATATAAACAGGATCCATCAAATATAATGAATCCTGCTTCTGTCAAATCTATCCTGCTGCGGACGTTCTTCCGCAGGATACCCAAACACAAACACTGAAAACGCACTTAAACTTTCGGGTATCTCCAGTATTTCTTCCACCTTTTTCATCCGTTCCTTGCGAGGCGCAATACCAAGCCATACGCCCCCTAAACCCAAGGCATCTGCCTCCAGCCACATATTTTCCTGGGCAATACTCATATCGATCTGCGCATAATCCGGAAGTTTTGTATCTCTCCGGTAAACAGATACTATCACTGCTGGAGCTTCTGCCGCACATCCTGCATACGGGCTTACCTCCGATAATTGCACCATTTTCTCCTTATCCGTCACTACATAAAATTCCCATGGTTGCTGGTTTTTTGCAGACGGCGCCGCCATTGCTGCCCTTAATAGCTGTTCGATTTTCTCCGGCTCTACTGCCTGTTTTTGGTACTTTCTTACGCTAATTCTATGAAAAATTTCTTTCACCGCTTACACACCTCCATCTTTATTTCTGGTAAAAGTGAACATAAAACTCGGTTCTGATAGAATTCACTTTCTGTCAGTCCACATTCTCCTATTTCTCTTGGGTTTTCCACACCTCTTTTCCTGTCTCCGTGATAATCAGATCCTCCAGATATAACAGGAATACGTCCTTGATAACGTTGTATCACTTCCCAGTATATCTCTTCCTTTATTTAATTCCCTTGAATTCAAGCTTTCATTGAAGTAACCAAATCATTTACCAGATAAGTATAGACTATAATCCTAATTTCGCCCTGCCGATGGATTTCATGGAGCGTCTCTGCTGCGGCTTTATTCAGGAAAGCGACAGTACAATATCATTTTTTGCCATAAACTTCGCTTCACTCCAGTCCTTTACATATTCTTTTTCTATTATTAGGTTCAAATCATAAAATGGCGTTTCTGGCACTCTATTACAATTATATGCGCGTATCTCTCAAAGGATTATTATCCACCCATAATGTAAGAAAAATACCCTAAAACACTTGAAAATCAAGCATTTCAGGGTATCTAACAAGAGGCGCAGACCGGATTTGAACCGGTGAATCAGGGTGTTGCAGACCCACGCCTTACCACTTGGCTACTGCGCCTGAGTATGAGCACTTAGTGTCTATTTTTTAGGCACTTACGTGTGCACTACATCGTCACGTCAGTGAGATTTCTCAAACTTACCGGACAATAATGACTCCGACGGGAATCGAACCCGTGTTACCGCCGTGAAAGGGCGATGTCTTAACCGCTTGACCACGGAGCCTTAAAACGGTCACCACTTTCGTAGTGACCGTTTTTTATATTAGCATATATACTTCTCTTTTGCAAGCCCTTTTTTCTAAGTTTCTCTTAAAAATGCAACAGGTCAGCCAAAGCAACTTGGATTAGCCGCTACACGGCTTCTCTTTCTGTTTCTTATTCATGGCGATCCAGATACATAGACATTACAAGGCCTGTTTCTGCGTCAAAATCTATTTCACAGCCATTGAAATAGCTGTCGGCTGCATACCAGTTATACATATGCATATAGTCTCCTTCGTAGACATCCTCACAGGATCCATAAGCGGCTGTCACATCCTCCTTCGTGCTTCCTATCTGAATACCTCCTGGGAAAATAACTGTCATTCCTCCGTTTTCCACGCCATAGTCATCTACGGAAATTCCACCGATCAAGCAGTCTTTTAATTCCTTCGCTTCACCGGAGGTATTGATAACGTCAACCATAATTTCATTTCCATTTGCATCCATAAAATATGCCAATTCATATTCGTCTGCATTCACCACATAATTTTCCGGCGTATAGCTGCTGTTCAAGGTCAATCCTGCTGCTTCTATATCTGCAAATTCACATGGAAGTGTAATAACTGTATCATTGATCTGAACCGTATAACTGTCCCAGCTTTCTCCAAGCTCCTCACTTTGTTTAGCCGCTGACGCCTTTTTTCCGGTATCTTTGTTATCTTCCTTAACATCTTTGCCCGCATCAGAATCAGAAACTGCCTCTTTCGCCTCATCTGGAACAGTAATTTCATCCACACTGTCATATTCTGCATAAATCATCTCTATAAAATAATCAGATACTTCTACATCCTCTCCGGACTCTTCCAGTATAGACTCCATAACCTCCTTCATATCTATATTCAATCGTGCCGGAAGTATTGAATCTTTATAAACTTCTACAGTGCACGGAATCGTCACATCTGCCATCACATCCTCATCCGCCAAAACATCCAAGCCGAAGGAACTCATCATTTCCTCATCCATCAAACTAGTCAGTGTATCCCCTTTGATGTCTCCGGTTAGTTCGAAACATTCTTCGCCCTCTACTTCAGTCAAATCCTTCGACAGTTCAAAATCGTCTGCCGCATCTTTTAACCCGTCAAACATACTGTCATTGAGTACATCCACTTCACTTTCGTCCATTTCCGTTTTCGACCATTCATTTTCAACCATGCTGTAGGATACATACTTATCGTCTTCCTTAACTGAATATCCTTCTACCTCTGTACTCATATCTGTTCCGCTGACACCAATTGAAACATTCCCTTTCAGGTGCGCCGCTTCTGGCTTTTGGGTTGCTTCCACCTCCAGCTTCATACTCATTTCCATACTATCTGTGCCGTCTGTCAGAGAAGCTTCCATATTCATGTTACAAAGTACGGATTCCACGTCCTTCATATTTTTCGACATATCATTGAATAAATTCTCCGGTGTCGCCTTTGTTCCACAGCCGGACACCATAGATGCCGTCATCACCACAGCAATTCCCGCCGCTGCAACTCTTTTTCTGTTCTTTTTCATACTTCTTTCTCTCCTTTTCCATTAATGATTCGTTAAATATATCACTCCCATCCAATAAGAACCGCTTAATTTATCGCTCTCATATTGGGTGATAACCTGTTTAGCAATTTCCATGAACTCCTCATCATTTAGATTATAATCTGTTCTGAAAACTGCACTCCCCTCCGCTTTTAACGCCTCTATCACCGGAGAGGCAATCTCATTTTTTTCATAGAACTTCTTTTCTATATGATAATATTCCTTCTCGTCAGTAGAGGCCTCATAATCTGAAAGCCTGTCGTCCAGCACATATCGGGCATCCTCTACCAAAACCTTCTTGGCCGCGTCATCTGGAAGATTGAAAAGTGCATTAAAAATCAACTCATTGTCATTATTTGTACTGTCTACAATCTGCCATTGTCCGTCAATTTTTACTTTATTCCATGCATGGGGCAGGTCTCCTTCTAAATATCCCGTTACCACAATACTTTCTAGTCCTGCCTCATCTGCCAAAAGTTTAAATGCACCCGCGTAACTAGAGCACACTCCCTTTTTATTCAGAAGTACACCATATGGTGTAAACGAATCGTTAAATTCCGCATCTACGTCAGCAAATTCCTTTTCTTCTGCATTTTCCAGGGCGTCCATGTCATACTCAGCCGTATCGCACAAATATTGATTAATCGCCAGCTCCTTCTCTAGTTCCGTCATGTCCTCTGTAATAATTTTTTTTATGACCCGCTTTACTTCTGCATCTATTTCTTTTTGTTTCTGTTTTATCTCCTCTGCGTCTGTATCATATTTGACCGTCAGCGTTTTACCGCCGCCCGACAAAGCTGCGCTTTCTACCCCTAGAACCATAGGGTTCTGATAAACTGCTTCCTCCCAGGAATCCAGCAGATACTCCTGATCTGCACTTTCCGGAAAATCCTCCAGACTTATTGCTGTACTGCCGTTCATCATATTCACAGCAAGATATTCACTCAAAGCACCGTTTGCCGAAACCTTATATGCGGACACACTTACCGCACCGGCAGTTTCCTCTGTCTCTTCCTCTTCCTGCGTCATCTCTATGTCTATTGCCCCACCTTTGCTGCGAAGCTCCTCCTGCCGCTTATAAACCGCCTCCATTTCCTCTTCCCATGTATTCGGGTTATAATTCTCCACAATAACGGTTCCTTTAAAGTCTGTTCCGTCTATCGTATACGGCACTTTTACAATCTCTACTTCCACCAGTCTTAAGTCCGACATATCATCCTTTTCATATTCGCCCCATGTCTCCGTCGTCTTTTTT
Organism: Mediterraneibacter flintii; assembly: GCF_055387595.1. Lineage (NCBI taxonomy): Bacteria > Bacillati > Bacillota > Clostridia > Lachnospirales > Lachnospiraceae > Mediterraneibacter > Mediterraneibacter flintii. The sequence continues at coordinate 202,256 of NZ_AP031405.1, read as the reverse complement.
GCTTCGTCAAACTCATAATTAATCAATTTTTGAACCAGTGTACCGTCGCACATTGTGATCCATTTATAAGAAGGCATATCCGCAAAATGGTCTACATAGTTGGAACCACCTTCGGACAGGTTCATTTTCACCTCTTCTGTATAAGGAACCTTTCGTGCAATATCCTTTACATCAAATGTATTACTGATCGCAGAAGTTCCGTCCTCTGATACAGCGACAACACAGTAATATGTATCATATTCCGTATCTTTTGGAATCGCCTCCGTTCCTTCCCCATATTTCTCTATATTATATGCTTCGCTTCTCTCTGCCTCCGATACCGTATAAGTAATAAACTGTGCTGTTGAATCTGGTATCCATTGTGTCTTGTCTGTACTTCCCCTCACCAGCCCGCTTCCGGTAAATCCATTCTCCTCCGTATATTCCATAGACAGAACATAATATTTTTCTGCTCCCTTGACACCTTTCCACCTAAATACTGGTTTTCCCTCGTCGCTTATCTGCAGGCTTACCCGCGGGGCTGTCTTCACCTCATGCTCGATTGTAAAGACTGTTACTCTCGGCTTTTCTAACACTTCCCCTGTTTCACTGTCTACATATTGTACCATGTAATATTGCGGAAGGTTTCCCCAGTCATTTAATTCTCCTTTATCAAATAAAGTACTATCCGCCGGATTATACCCTGGATCCTCTTCCCCCAGATTCGTACTAGCGATCCCCGCTGCTTCCCAGCGTGGAGGAGTAACCGAAAGTATCTGTTCTTCTTCATCCCATTCAAAATGACAGCCGGCAGCCTGTTTCAGATTCGCATCCTTGAATACATTTACAATCTGCGTATACTCTGTGAACTCTCTGCCCTTAATGTCAAATCCCATCTGAAGCGTCAGCTTTTCATCCCGTGCAACATCTTTGAGTGGTTCTGTATACTCATATTTTTCATCCTCTGCATATTTTTCTTTGATCTTTTCTGCTAGCTTCTCCGTCTCCATCACTGCGCCATATTTATCTTCGCTGCTTTTTTTAATTGTACATCCCGAGGACAGCATCACTACTGCCATCACAGCACATAGACACCTAGCTAATTGTTTTCTCATCCTACCACCCCTCATCTGTTTTACTAAACCTGATTTTTCTTTACAGAGTACTTATAATTATCCGCGTTCTACTTATAATACCTCTCATCCTTCTCTAAGGTTACAGTAATTACAGATTTTTTTGCAAATATGCCAGGAATTCTTTTTCTGAAATACCCTCTCCCTTTACATAATAATAATCACCCTCTTTTTCATAGGCCGCAAACCACTTCGTCGCACCCTCTCTTCCAATATGCACCTCTGTACCATTTATCTTACTTGTCTTAAGCTCCCATACTTCCTGCGGCGCCACGTCTTTGCTGTCTCCTGCAAGAAACTCTATATTGATGTCTGACGTCTCTTGTGCGCTTTGCTCCCGATCGTTCTTCTCCGCCTTTCCAAAATTTTTTCCGGCAGTCCATTCTGCCGCTGCAATCTGCACTTCTTCTATATATATCTTATCTCTTGTAGTAAACTGCCATGCTCCTATAGCCACCAGACAAAAACACGCTGCTGCTGCGCCGTATCTAACAATACATACCGTCCTGCGCCTGTTTTTTTCGGCTCTTATCTGCTTTCTAGTTCTCTCCAAAAGTTCCTGCGGAGCATGAATTTTATCATTTGCGTTTTTATACTGCTCCTGCATTTCCAAATTCTCCTTTCAGTATCTCCTTTAGCTTCGCCCTTGCACGGGAAAGCCGAGTCTTTACTACGGATTCTGACACATCGAGAACCTCACTGATTTGTCTGACTGTATATTGTTCATAATAAAACAGATGCACCACGCTTCTATAATCTGGCGGTAGATTCTGTACTGCTTCATACACACCGTATTCTTCCGTTTCCATCTCATAAAAGGACTCTGCAGCTTCCTCTTTCAAAAACGGTACTGTCTTTCTCCTATACGCATTGTCAAACTGCTTTCTACAACAGTTTATCGTAACTCGGATAAGCCACGCTTTTAAATGCTCTTGGCCCTCAATACGGCTGTGATATTTTACCAGCCGCAGAAATACCTCCTGAAAGACATCTTCCGCTTCACTTCTGTTCTTCATCTGAAGCAATGCAATACGGTACACCATGTCCCCGTATTCCATAAGCGCCTCTTCCGCATCTATTTTGTTCTTTTTTTGTGCCCGTCCTTTCATATAAAATACCCTTTATCGCCTGTAAAAGTTACAGTTTTTTATAAAAATATTCCACGATTAAATCTACCATCCTGTCGTAGCTGTGTACACCGTCTTCCTGTCCGTTCGCCTTGAGATATGTATCATTTACCTGATTTGCCACTTCTGCCACTGTGCCGTCGTACGCCTTCCAGAACACATTGTTCGCCGCTAAATCCGGTTCCGCCGCTGCGGACAGCATTGCTCTTGTCTCCTGCCACCTCTCCGGAGATACATCATAAAGAGTGTTCATGCAATACACCCATCCAGATAGATATCCGCTGTATTGAAACTCTATACTCTCATACTCTGTACATGCCAAAAATGCAATAAAATTTGCCTCCTGTTCCTGCATAAATCCCCGCAAATGAGAAAGCTCATGGCAGAGCGTAAATGGTATATTGTATGCAGTCATATCTTCATTATAATTAGCTTCTATTGTAAAAGGCAGATAAATTCCCGTCAATCCTTGATAAGACAAAAGCTCCGATACCACCAATCCTTTGGGCTGGGGATAATATCCTTTCAGACAGGCAAACTCTTCACCCAGCTTCTCCATTGCTGACACTGCATCTCTACGGACTGTATCTGGTTTTGTCTCCCCTGCCAGGTCGCCCTTTTCTGTATCAGACACGCCTCCAAAACACAGCAGACCACTGCTGTCTCTTTTTACTTGTTCTGCCCTTTCATTAACCTCTTCAGTCAACCATATACAGATTTCTTCTAATTCCTCTACTGTATAGTCTGCAGTCCTTATTCCTGCCTCCTCTGAAAACGGTATTCTGTGATAATTTATACCACATCCTACAACATAGAGAAACACAAGAATACCCAGTGCCAGAAATACTCTGGAAAACCACTCAAAAAATGCTTCTCCCTTTTTTCTGCCCCTGTATATTTTCCATATCATTTGAATAAAGGAAAGCAAAAACAGCAGTAACAATAAGTAAATCAAAATTTCTGACACAGAAAATGAAACCATTCCGGCTGCTCTTCCTATAGACATCACCAGCAACGGATATATATGTACGGAATACCACTGCGCCATCTGCGTATCTTTTGCCGCCCATACAGTAAAAATTCCACTTACCAATAAAAGAATACACGCAAAAACCATATATATATCATATCTGGTGTATTTTTTGCTTCTGTCCTTTTTTACATGTTTTTTCTTTTCAAGTCTATTCTTCATAGTATTTATCTGAATGCTTAAAGTCTCTCTACAAATATTATTGTCATCATTTTATCATACATTTACTTATATAGGAAGCAATATTCTTACAATTGCCGCCTGCAATAATTGGCATTTCTCAAGACAAACTTCTATCCTAAAACATAAAAGAAAATGTTCCCCGCCAGTTATACTCTGACAGGGAACATTTCATGGAGAGCTTTTAGGTGTTTTCTTTTTCTTTACTTATCGTATCTTGCATCGTCTACTTCTGCAACTTTTACAGGTACATCTTCTTTCGCAGAACAAATAGCAGCCATAGTCGTGCGCACCGCACGAGTCCCATCTACTCCTGTATATCTTGGAGCTCTGCCCTCAATAAGGCTATCGACAAATTCAAAGATCTGATTTCTGTGTGCCCGACTGTAATAAGATACTTCAGAATCCCAGATTTCATCTCCACCTTCATCAAAACGGAACGCCTCTGTAGTGCCATCCTGACGGTACAAAACAAGATGTGCGTCCTTTCCCTCATATTTCAGACCTTTTCCACCCTCTCCCAGTACTTCAATCATTCCTTTATCACCGCTTACAATGACAGAGAAGCCTGTATATGGATCATATTTTCCATTTAAATACTCCGCACGCATCCAAACACCTTGGCATGCAGAATCCTCATACGTCCATGTCATAATCGGAATATCTCCCGCTGCGTTTGTACCATATAAATGCATCTTATCACTTTCTACTTTATGTATCTGCTGATCGTTCATCCAGTCTAGACTACTCTTTAAAGAATATACTTCCTTGATCTTAGAATCATTCATAAGATACTCTGCTGTAGAAAAGAAATGTACACAGTGGTCAAACATCCACGGAAAACCATTTCCACCTGCCTTTGAAGAATCCATACGCCATTGTCTGTCTGCAGATACTGGCCGGTTATCCATAACTCCATTTTTCTCTATCCATGCACCAAATCTCTCCCTAATCTGCGTTGGTTTTCCGATTTCCCCTGCATCGATCAATTCTCTTGCTTTTTCTATAGAGGACATAAATACATAAGATTCGCCTACCATCAGTGTAACTCCATTTTTCTCTGCCGCTTCACACGCTGCCATCCCATCCTCCAGTGTAAGGCAGAATGGTTTTTCGCAGGAAATATTTTTCCCCGCTTCTGCTGCCTGGATACTCATTTTCGAATGCATAAACGTAGGGGTCGCAATGTCAACTGTATTAATTTCCGGATCTTTTAACATTTCCGCATAGTCTGTGTAATATTTAGGGATCCCGTATTTTTCTGCTACTGCTTTTGCCTGTCCTTCATTCAAATCACATACCGCAATAACCTCTGCGTCCGGATGTGCCTCATAAGCATCAATATGCGAATAACAAACCATCCCAAGACCAACTACTCCTACCTTTACCTTATCTACTTTCATTTTTAATACCTCCGTTTTTTTTAGATTTATGTAAATTTTTTGCTACCTATAATTCCCCTCTTGCTTCGCGTTCCTCCAGTTCTTTCATAATCGCCGGATATTTCTTATCCAGTCTGTATAGCAACAGAAGTAATATATATCCTGCATACACAAGAACCGGTCCCCATGTATAAATGGTAATAATCATGTTCACCGCACTGTCCGGTTGCACAACTGCTGTCCCAGATGTACTGATATAACCTGCCCATCCAAGCAGAGAAGTCATAATCGCTGAAGCTGCACCTGCTCCAAATTTTGTTCCCATATTGCTTCCTGCAAAAATCGGCCCTTCCTGGCGTATATGAGATTTCCACTGTCCAAATTCTACTGCCTCATTGACAAATCCATAGAATACTGAATTAAGCGGAGCAAAACCAATTCCTCTCAAAATACAGCTTAAAAATACCAATGTTTGATTATATGGATTAAACATAAAGATAATCTGTCCTAGAACTGCAAGCACCAGTCCACCAAGGGACATCTTCTTTTTCCCAAATTTTTTCAGCAGAAGCGGGCTAAACGCCATTGTTATGACAATCATCAACAATGTCTCCGCTGTATACATCGCACTATAAAGCCAGGAATCATTGTGGAATACATATTTGCAATAATATGGAAGCATGGTTCCTGTAATTGCAAAAAGGATATTCTGGAACATCTGGAAGAATATTCCCGCATAAAAATACTGATTTGTCAGCAACGCTTTTAAAGATTTTCTAAGTGGTACCTTCGTATCATTGCGCGCCGGAATATCTACGTTCTCTTTGCATTTTGAAAAACACCAGAGATTCAGAATGACAGCAATCGTAGCCCAAATTGCCATTGTTTTTATCCATGATGACTGTGCATCACCAAATAGCTTCACTAATGGCAGTGTAAAGCTTACTGCCAGAATCCTTCCAAATGGAGCGATTCCCATTCTGTAAATGCTTAACATGTCACGATCGTGCTGTTCTCTGGAAATCATAGACGTCAATGTACTGTACGGAACATTTGTCGCTGTATAGCAGACCGTTGTACATAAATTATATGTAACAAACATGTAAACTGCCTTCGTCATTACACTGGAATCTGGTACCGCAAAAAGCAGAACTGCAGAAATCGCATATGGTACACACATCCATAAGAGCCAAGGCCTCGCTTTCCCCCACTTGGAATGTGTATTTTCAATGATATATCCCATAATTACATCTGAAAATCCATCAAATATTCTAGTGACTAACATAACAACACCTACTGTAGCTGCCGGTATGCCCGCATAGTCTGTATAGAATAATGTCAGGATTGTAGAGATCATCCCAAATACAATATTCGCTGCTGCATCGCCGCCTCCATAAGCCAGCCTGACGCCCAGAGACACCCCTGTTTTCTTTTGGTTCATTCTAAAACCTCCTTCTTTTTATTTTCGCTCTGTATATATGTATTATATTTTTTCCTGCTTTGACAAGAAATGTCTTTCCAGACTAAAAACACTACTATCAAGACTTGCTTCCGTTTCAATATTTTTGTATAATTTAACCAATATATAATCTTTTTTATGTACAGTTCATCTTTTTTTATGTTTTTACTGTACAAATTTCAATTTACAAAAGAGTAATTTTAAGACAAAAAATATAATTTTTTGTATTTATATCCATACACAGTAGGAGGTTCCTATGATTCACAGTTCAAATTTCCAGACAACAGCAGAACAAAAAGAAATTCTTCCTATAAATTCAGTGGAATTCCCTTATATCTGTAATTACACAGACTTAAATACCTGCATAAATCGGTGTCTTTCCTGGCACTGGCATCCACTTCTCGAACTGGATTACATAGAAGAAGGAGAAGTAGAGCTTCGTACTGCGGACAATACCTATATTTTGAAAAAAGGCGAAATAATTTTTATTAATTCTGGTGTTATGCACAATATAGGCGCCAAAGAACAGATGAATGGCTGCAAAACATATGCACATATATTTGACATGCATTTTTTGTCAGGAATGTACAATAGTCTGTTTGAACAAAAATATTTACTTCCTATTATACAAAATGAAGATTTCCAGACTTATATTATCCGTCCAGACTCGTACAGGCGCATCCGCATGATAGAAAAATGTCTGAAAATTATTGAATTAAACCGTACAGAAGAGTTTGGATATGAATTTGAGATACGAAGTGAATTAAGCCGATTCTGGTGTCTGCTGTTTGAAGACACAGCAGAACTGCGCAGCAATCACAAAGGCGGAAATTTGATTGACACAGAACGTCTAAAAACAATGATGGAATTTATCCATGCACATTATATGGAGAAGATTACACTGGAAAATATCGCGGCGGCAGCTAACATCAGCACAAGAGAATGCAGTCGTTGTTTCCAGCGTTGTATTAGAATTTCGCCTGCCAGCTACTTAAATGAGTACCGAATTAGAACCGCTGCGCAAATGCTGCTCCAGACTGATAAAAATATCATCACTGTAAGTGAAAGCTGTGGTTTTAGTTCAGGCAGTTATTTCAGCAAAGTTTTTCAGGAATTAATGAAGTGTACTCCAAAAGAATACCGAAAAAAGAAACCTATTACACCGCTTATATAAAATATAAATAATAAGAGGTGTCCTTCGCAAAGAACACCTCTCCTGCTTTTATCTCCTATTAAACCCGTATCCCAGCTCTCTACTGATCTTTGTTCCATACTTCTGCATGTGTCGAACGTAATTTTTAATCGCAGCTTCTGTAAACTGCTCTTTCGGTGCAGATATTCCAATACAATGATTTACATTCCCATGATAGTCAAAAATAGGAACTGCAATACAGCATACTCCCGGCGTACGCTCCTCATTATCAATCGCATAGCCGTTTTCCCGAATACACTTAAGTTCTTTTTTCAGCATATCGGCATCTATAATTGTCTTATCCGTATATTTCACCATTTCATGTCCTGCCAGGATTTCTTCTAAGTAAGAGGCAGATTTATAAGAAAGTATGCATTTCCCTACAGAAGAACAATGCCAGGACTCTGTCATACCAATACGTGCTGACAGTTTATATTCTTTTTTGCTCAAAACCTGATCAATAATATACACCATTCGGTTGCTCAATGCTGCAAGATGTATACTCTCATCAATCGTTTCACACAGTTTATACATATACGGTCGGGCTATAGATGCCACATTTATATTATTACGAAGCCCTTCCCCAAGATACAATATCCTGAATCCAAGACGATATTTCTTCGTATGCCGATCAAGACGGACCATATCGTATTCTTTGAGTGTCTGAAGCAGCCTGGAAGCCGTACTTTTGTCCACTCCTAATTCTTCTGCAATCTCTGTCACACCCGCACTTTCCATTCTTTCTAAAATAGACAATATCTCGATCCCGCGTGCCAACGACTGTATCATGGGGTTTTCCTCCTTATACTGGTCTCTATTTACCAGTATCATTACATATAATCAGGATTTTTTCAAGATTTCAATCCATTTTTCATCCACCATAGAAGCATGTACCAACTCTTCCATAAAGGTCTGATTTCGGGCAATCGTTCTCAAAATCTCCTTATCAGATTCCTCCAAGATTGTCAGCATATCTTTATGTGTAACAGCAGAAATTCTTTCCAGTGTCTTTCTGCTCTGTGCCTGGCTTTCTGCACGTGCCGGAGGGTATCCTGCTCCTGATGGATCTGCAAACAGTTTCTCAAACACATATTTCAGATTGATATTTGCCGCCCATCCATAACCTTTATTCAATGGGAGAGAAACGCAATTCCCTCCATTTATCTGTGAAAACAACCATGCATCCAGTGGGTCACTAACGAGTCCACAAGTTACGGCTGGGAACTGTAATACCGCATTTAAAAACCCTTGACCTGTGCCGCAACCGCCGATGACCATATCGCAGGCTCCAGCATTGAGCAAAAGTGCCGCCATATAGCTGGTATGAATATATGTAAGCTGCGGCTCCTCTGTGGACTCTTTCATACCGATATTTAAAACTTCTGCATCTGTTACAGCATTTAATGCCGCTATAATATCTATATTTCTCTGGCAAGCACTTACTTCATTAATAACTGCTATTTTCATTTTTTATCATCTCCTTTTCTTAGAATCCAATTTTATGCTTCATCTCCTGAACTCTCTTACACCAGTTACCTACATTCCAATCTCCAAAGGAACCTAGTCCACCAAATTCTTCTCTGCCGAAATATACAGGAACATGTATTAATGACAATCCTTCATACGCATATGCTTCATCTAATGCTTTTTCAAGTTCTTCTACTGTAGCTCCGCCATAGAATCCTTTGACTCCTTCTACGGCTTCTGCCATTTTCACATAATCTACTGCAACTGTATCATCTGTTTTGAATCCCACATCATACTGTCCATACTGAAGGCTGGTAATTGCCCCCATACGTCGGTTGTCAAACAGAACGATCATCCCCTTTAAGCCATGTTCCACCGCATCTATCAATATCTGTGGATTCATCATAAAACTGCCGTCGCCGGTAAATGCCATCGGATAGTCCTTGCCTCCTGCTAATGCAAATGCAAGTGTAGATGATACTGCAAATCCCATGTAAGATGAGCCTGTATCTGTGATTGTCTGCCCTGGCTTTTCATCTGTCACAATCTGAAAGCCATTCGCCTGCACATCTCCTGCATCAAATATTTTCACGCATCCATGCCGGTCAGCAAAGTCTACTGCTACTTTAATTGCAGCAGGTTCTGTAAGAATAGATTTTCCACGTTTTTCATCAACTAAAACCGGATGAGCATATCTTGCCTGTTTATATGCCTCCCACTCATCTCGTTTTTGTGTACATTCTTTTAACCATTCTGGATTTGCCGCTTTATGCTCCGTCTTTTTAAGTAAATCATTCAGTCTTAAAAGCACCTCTTGAGCATCACCTTGGATACGTACAGAATTACCATACTGTGCCAGATCGTCATAATCGCAATTGATGTTAATGATTTTCTTTGCTTTACGGAAGGCTGTTCCTGAACTATCCCACTGGCAAACACCGCGTGCCCCGATCGCAATAAGCAAATCACATTCATTCATCGCATAATTCCCACTGATCGAGCCTTTGGAGCCTCCAACACTCATATTTCTCGGTTTTGAATAGGGATACAAGCCTGAAACCTGAGGTCCATGTACATATACGGCATCTGTAAGCTCCAAAAATTCATCTATTACCTCTGTCGAAATATTAGCTGCACCGCCCCCTACTTTTACAGTAATTCTGGACGAATTACAAATTGCCTCAACCGCTGATTCATAAAGTTTTACATCTGTACTTACGACTTTTGACTCCACTGATTTTTCAACAAATTCCAGTAGATTGCATTTTTCCATAATCTTGGGTTGGATATTCATCGGAAGCAACATATAGAATGGCGTCTGTTTCGCTCTTCCATTCACTGCGGCATCTCCTCTTTTTAATGCTGTAAACACAGCTTCTGGTGTATGCAGTGAATATGCCGGTCCGAATGTTGACAGAAGTTTGAGGAACAGCTCCTGCTCTCTTCTCGGTATCTGCTGCATATTAGGGCCTTCACTATGACTTGTTTCATCTCCCATCAGATAATATACGCCAAGTCCGTTCGCCAGCGCAACCAAAGAACCTGCTGTAGCCTGCAAAGCTCCCGGGCCGATGGAGGTAAATACTGCGGAAACCTCATTGTATTTCCATCTAAGCATAGAGGCAATATGAGCAGCCTCCACCTCGTTTCGTACATTTACTGTCTTTACGGCATTTTCCTCTTCATATATACGCAGCACTTCGCCTACATCTGTCATTCCATGTCCGAAAATTCCCACAAAGGTTTTTACTCCTTGATTAATCAGTCCTAAAACAACCGCCTCACTAAGGCTAATATCCTGAAATTGTTCCAGGTGCCCCGCTTCTATTGCTTTTCGCACCGTACCGAATGTTTTAATCTCTTTCGCTCTTTTTCTTCTCTGTTCCATCATTTCACTCATAGTCATACCTCTCCTTATTTTCCCATAAATCCGCCGTCAACCGGAATCACTGCTCCGGAAATATAGTTTGCTGCATCAGATGCAAGAAATACTGCCGTTCCCTGGAGATCTTCCATATTTCCCCAGCGTCCCATTGGAATTCTTCCGGTGATTTCTTCATACTGTTTTGGGTTTACTTCTTTCATATTTGCTGTCAATTCAGTTGCCATGTATCCTGGAGCAATGGCATTTACTGTCACACCGCTTGCCGCCCATTCATTGGAAAGTGCCTTTGTAAGCTGTGCCACACCTGCTTTACTTGCACTATATGCCGGAATCAGAACACTTGCAAAGTAAACCGTCATAGAAGCAACATTGATAATTCTTCCATACCCCTGTTCAAGCATTGTGCGTCCTGCAAGCTGGGACATATAAAAAACAGCGCTTAAGTTAATATCCAAGATCTTCTCCCATTTATCAGCCGGAAAATCTACTGCCGGACAGCGATATTGGATTCCTGCTCCATTTAACAGAATATCCACTCGTCCGTTCAGTTTCTTGAGACATTCTCCATACACATCTTCCAATGTTTCTGGCTTTGATAAATCCCCTCTCACCGCGTGTACCGGCGCTCCCTCTACAGCCATCTTTTCCGCAGACTTATCCACTATATCCAGAATATCCAACAGCACGACCTCAGCTCCCGCATCGTGAAGTGCTTGTGCCATTCCATTGCACAAACCTTTTGCGCCTCCGGTTACGATCGCCTTTTTTCCTTCCAGGCTAAATCGATTTATAAATGTACTCATTACTGCCACCTCCTATTTAATTATGTTCTTTTAATTCAAATATCTGGCATCTGTCACTTCATCTACTTTTACAGGAACTCCTTCTTTTGCAGAACAGATTGCCGCAAGTGTTGTTTTTACATCATGTACGCCCTGTTCTCCTGAATAAGGAACCTCTTTCCCTTCCAGCAGACTGTCTACCATACGATGAATCAAATTCATGTGTGCGTGGCTGTAATACGACATCTCAGATTCCCATATATCATCGCCACCTTCTTCAAAACGCATCGTCTGTACTGTTCCATCCTTCTTGCGAAGAATCAAATGAACTTCTTCACCGTTATACTGTAACCCGCCAGCTCCTTCTCCAAGAACTTCAATCATCCCTGTTTCACCGATTACAGTAATCGAAAATCCTGTCATATAGTCATATTTGCCGTTGATTTCTTCGGCACGCATCCACACACCTTTACATGCAGGATCCGCGTGACTCCATGTCAGCATTGCAATATCGCCGACTTCTGTTCCGCCATGCAAGGACATTTCCACTTTGTCATCACTATTTTTGTGAATCCATGAGTTGTCTGACATCATTGAATATACTTCTGTAATCTTGCTTCCCATAAGCATCTCCGCTGCTGTGAAAAAATGTACGCAATGATCAAACATCCATGGAAATCCATTTCCACCAGCTTTCTTTGTATTCATTCTCCAACCGCGGTGATTCTCCGTTGTCTCTCTCGTATCAAGTACCCCTTCTTTGGGAACCCACTCTCCAAAACGCTGTCTGATTTGTGTCGGTTTTCCAATCTCTCCTGCATCAATTAGCTCTTTTGCTTTTATAATAGATGTCATAAAGCGATAAGATTCTTCTACTGTAAGGGAAACTCCATTTTTCTCCGCTGCTTCGCATGCAACGCGCCCTTCTTCCAGATTCATACAAAACGGCTTTTCACACAAAATATTTTTTTTCGCCTCTGCTGCCGCTACGGTCATCTTTACATGTGTAAATGTCGGTGTACAGATATCTACCAAATTAATTTCCTCATCTTTTAACATTTCGTCATAATCAGCATAATACTTTGTAATTCCATATTGCTGCATAACTTCTTTTGCATACTGTTCATCCAAATCACATACAGCCGTAACTTCAGCATTCTTATGAGACTGAAATGCTTTTATGTGAGAGTCTGAAACTAGCCCCAAGCCTACAAGACCTACTTTTACCTTATCCATTTTCTTCATATTACCGTCCTTTCTTCTGTTTTCCAATGAAAAACACCTGACATATCATGCCTTTTGACTTAAAAATAGCATGGGTTATTTTCGACGTCAACAAATATCGCAATATCAGTTGCGAATAACGCAACTATTTTCAATCTTTTATTTTCTATATATCCTTTTTTATTTTAAGTAAAATTTACGTTACTTGTAACCAATCAAACTCATTACCTTTAATACATCGCGCAACCCCTCACTTTTAGTTGCTTATTATGCAACTATTTTTCTGTTTTTAGTATTTTTTACTTTTTTCTTATTGACTTTCTCAAATTTTCAACGTATTATATGCGCAAAGAACAACGTAATCAAAATACTCACTATGGAGGCAGAGTATGAATCACGATTATTCAAACAAGTCTTTTATTGACGGAAGTACATTGTGGCAGGATGACATACGCGCAGGGCTTCATAAAGTACAGCTTCAAAACGGAAACTGGGAGCTCTATGAAAATACCCCCTGCTCTCTATATGACTCCCTTGTAAATTCAAAAAACCACTTTCCTGATAAATGTTGTATCGTCGACGATAACGGAGCAACTTATACATATCAGCAGTTTTTTGAATTAGTTGAGGAATTTTCTCGTGTCCTCTACACACAGTACTATGTCCGTGCCGGTTCTCGTATCGGACTTCTTATGTATAACAGTATCGAATTTTGTACTGCTTTCTACGCGATTAATAAGCTGCGTGCCATTGTTGTCCCGCTTTCTACAAAATATAGGAAAGCAGAAATTTTTTCTCTGATGGAAAAAGTAGAACTTTCTGGAGTTATTTATGATAAAGATTTTTCAGAATGGTTCCGAGGAACGCTCCCCTCTTCTGCTATATTCCTTCTTCCCGTCACAAACGGACAAGGGCATTGTACGCTGCCTGTAGGCGGTGTTGTCTGTAATTTGCAGACAGACTGCCGGTCTCTGGATGATACAGCTATTCTTATGTTTACTTCCGGAACTACCTCGCAGAGCAAAGGTGTCTGCTTGAGTAATTACAACGCCATTCACGCGATAACTGTATATCAGAAAATTTTTCATATTACGGAGACAGATCGTACGGTTATTCCGGTACCTATCTACCATGTAACCGGACTCCTCGCGCTACTAGGGCTTTTTATCCATTGCGGTAGTTGTATCTATTTACATAAATTCTTTAATGCGCGAAGAGTTCTCAATGCAGTAAACCAGTACAATATTACGTTCCTACATGGATCGCCCACTGTATTCTCCATGTTAATGGAACATGAGGGGGAATGGCCTAATCTTCCCTCCTTACGTATTCTTGCCTGTGGCAGCGCTAATATGCCGAAAGCAAAGATACTCAAACTCCATCAGTGGATGCCTCACGTACGGTTTCGTACCGTCTATGGACTCACTGAGACTTCCTCCCCCGCAACTATTTTTCCGGATGATGCGGCAGTCAGTCCTTATATTGGTTCTTCCGGACAGCCAGTTCCCGGCGTACAGCTTAAGATCTGCAATGAGGAGGGCACGCTCCTTCCCTACAACACACCTGGATCCGTCTTAATCAAAGGAAGTGTCGTTACTACAGGATACTACCACCTACAGGCAAAAGCCTTCCAAAATGGATGGCTTGATACCGGAGACATCGGGTACCTTAACAAGGAAGGATATCTTTATATTGTAGATCGGAAAAAAGATATGATTAACCGCGGCGGCGAAAAGATATGCAGCCTGGATGTAGAAAATATACTCTATAGTATCCCTGGCATTGCAGAGGCTACTGTAGTCGGAATACCCGATGCCATATATGGGGAGACACCCGCAGCTATGATTAAGCTTTCTAGAGGTATTTCCCTTACAGCGGAGGAGATCCAGCTTAGGCTAAGAAAAAGCCTCGCCACATTTCAAATACCTACAAAATTTATTTTTACAGACAGATTGCCCATTACTCCAAATGGAAAAATCGATAAAAACAAAATTCGACAGTTATTGTCACAAAATCTTTAAACAGGAGGTTCTTTATGAAAAAGCCACGTTTTATCAATGGAGCAGAAGCAGCAGAAATGATTTCTGACAACAGTACCATCGCCACAATCGGCATGACACTTGTATCTGCTTCCGAGACAATCTTAAAAGCAGTTGAACACCGTTTTCTTACAGAAGGGAGTCCCAAAAATCTGACATTGGTACATTCCTGTGGCCAGAGTGACAGAGATAGAGGTATCCAGCACTTTGCCCATGAAGGCATGCTTCACCGTATTATCGGAGGACATTGGGGTCTCCAGCCTAAAATGATGGAATTGATTTCTGAGAATAAAATCTTGGCTTACTGTATCCCTCAGGGGCAGTTTGCGCAGCTATTCCGTTCTATGGCAGGCGGTGAGCCGGGAAAAATTACCAAGGTCGGTCTTGGAACCTTTGTAGATCCTAGACTTGACGGTGGAAAAATGAATGAAATAACAAAATCTGCTCCGGATATTTCCGATGTCGTCACTATCGACGGAGAAGAGTATATGCGTTATAAACCTATTCCTCTCGACTATGTAATTATCCGCGGCACCTATGTAGATGAGCTCGGTAATCTCACAACAGATGAAGAGGCAATGAGCCTGGAGGTCTTTCCGGCTGTTCTCGCATGTAAGAAATTTGGTGGTAAGGTCATTGCTCAGGCAAAATATAAAGTAAAAAGCGGTCAGCTTCACTGCAAACGTGTCACTGTTCCCGGCGTATTTATTGACGCAGTTGTCATGTGTGATGATCCGGAAACCAATCACCGGCAGACACACAGTTTTGCCTTTGATCCCGCCTACTGCGGTGATATAAAGGTTCCGGTTTCCACTTCCGACATTCTGCCTCTTACTATCCGTAAATTGATCGGAAGACGCGCCATGATGGAGCTTTCTGTGAATGATATATTGAATGTAGGAACTGGGATTCCAAATGATGTAGTCGGCCCAATTCTCTCCGAAGAAGGAATAGATGAAGACGTTACCATAACAGTAGAATCTGGAATTTATGGAGGCATACCGCTTGGAGGTGTAGATTTCGGAATCGCTAAAAACAATTTTGCTCTGGTACGTCACGACGATCAGTTTGACTACTATAACGGAGCAGGAGTAGACATTACTTTTATGGGTGCCGGACAGATCGATCCAGAAGGCAATGTCAATGCCACCCGATTAGGCCCTCTTCCTACAGGTGCAGGCGGATTTATAGATATTACGACTAACGCCAAACATGTTGTTTTCTGTTCTACCTTTACAGGAAAAGGCCTCAAATGCAGCTTTGAGGATAACAAGCTTCATATTCTTCAGGAAGGAAGCCTGACTAAATTTGTAAAAAATGTTTCTCAGATTTCCTACAACGGAAAAATCGCTCGCAGTAAGTGTCAAAAAATGCACTATGTAACAGAACGTGCCGTATTTGAACTTCGGCCTGAAGGTCTAGTACTCACAGAAATAGCGCCCGGCATAGATCTACAAACACAGATTTTAGACTTGATGGAATTCCGCCCAATTTTTAGTTCGGACTTAAAGCTTATGAATCCAGAACTCTTCCGTGAAAATGGACCATTTGGTCTTAAAAATATAATAGCAAACAAATCATTTTAGGAGGTACAATTATGAGACTAAAAGACAAAGTAGCAATCGTAACAGGAGCAGGCAGAGGCCTTGGCAAAGGAATCGCAGTAAAGCTCGCAGAAGAAGGAGCAAAAGTCGTAATCGCTGATGTTATTTCTGCGGAAAAGGCAGTAGCGGAAATTACAGCTTTCGGCGGAACAGCAAGTTCCTTTCAGGCAAATGTGGCGAAACAAGAAGATGTGCAGGCCCTTGTCAAATATGCCATAGACACCTATGGAACCCTGGACATCATGGTGAATAACGCCGGAATCAATCGCGATGGTATGTTACACAAAATGCCAGTAGAAAACTGGGACACTGTTATCGCCATTGATCTGACCGGAACATTTTATGGAACACAGGAAGCGCTTAAATATATGCGTACCAAAAATTATGGTCGTATTATCAATATTTCTTCTGGAAGCTGGCTCGGCAATATCGGGCAGGCAAACTATGCCGCGGCCAAAGCAGGTGTCGTAGGCCTTACAAAGACAGCCGCCAGAGAAAATGCAAGAAAAGGAATTACCTGCAATGCTATCTGCCCTGGATTTATCGAAACAGACATGACAACAAAATTAAAAACTGTCAATGATGGAGCTGCCTGGGACAGTATGATGCAGAGAATCCCCATGGGATATGCAGGAAAACCGTCTGATGTTGGAAATATGGTCGCATTTCTGGCGTCAGATGAAGCTGCATATATCACATCTGAAGTTATCAATGTCGGCGGTGGCATGATCGTCTAATTTAGAAATTAATTTTAGGAGGAATGAAATATGAATGAATTCAAAGATGTAGTAATCGTTAGCGGCGTTCGCCTGCCAGTAGCTTCTTTTGGCGGAAGTTTAAAATCCCTCTCGGCTATTGATATGGGTGCTATGGTTGTAAAAGAAGCAGTAAAGCGTGCCGGAATCCAACCAGATGATGTAAATGAAGTCATTGTAGGTCAGGTAGGAGAAGTTGCTGAAAATGGTTTTGTAGCCCGTGCTATCAGCTTAAAAGCCGGACTTCCAAAAGAGTGCACTGCTTACTCTGTAAACAGGCAGTGCGGTTCTAGCTTGCAGGCGATTGCAGACGCAGTAATGGAAATTCAAACTGGTTTTGCAGATGTTGTAGTCGCTGCCGGAGCAGAGAGCATTTCTCAGCTTCCTTATTACATAAAAGATGCGCGTTGGGGCGCACGGATGGGACACAAAGTATTTGAGGACGGTGTCATTGATATTCTGACCTGGCCCTTAGACGGCAATCATAATGGTGTGACAGCCGAGAATGTTGCTTCTACATACCATGTCTCCAGAGAAGAACAGGACGAATTTGCACTTCAGTCTCACCAAAGAGCATGTGCAGCAATCAAAGCAGGTAAATTCAAAGACGAAATTCTTCCTGTGGAGTTAAAAGACAGAAAAGGAAATGTAACTATCTTTGACACCGATGAAGGACCTAGAGATGGGCAGACCATTGAAAAGCTGGCAAAACTTCGCCCCTGTTTCGTAAAAGGCGGTACAGTGACAGCCGGTAATTCCTCTAGTTTAAATGACGGTGCCGCCGCTGTTGTCGTAATGTCTAAAGAAAAGGCAGAGGAACTCGGCATAACTGCAAAATTAAAAATCGAAGGTTATACTGTAGCGGGATTTGACGCAGAGTTAATGGGATATTCACCGAAATTCTCCAGCGAAAAACTGGCTAAAAAATTAAATCTGAACTTAAAAGACATTGACATGTTTGAAATTAACGAGGCTTTTGCAAGCCAGGCATTCGCTGTAAGTCGTGACTTAGGACTTGATCCCCAAAAAGTGAATATCTATGGCGGCGGTATTTCCATCGGCCATCCGATCGGAGCAACTGGCTGTATACTTACAGTAAAAGTATTGTATGAATTGATGCGTACAGATAAAAAGGATGCTATGATTTCTATGTGTATCGGCGGCGGCCAGGGAATCTCTATGTACTTTACAAAATGCTGATTTCCCTGCTGTACGGATATGCTGTGAAAATACCGGTATCTTTATAAAATTAATATGTCCTCCCTTCGGGAGATGGAACCCCTATAAATGTCTATTCCATCTCCCGATTTTCAATACTTTAAAAGTATGATATAATTTGGTAAATCAAATGTTTGGAGTACAGTTTATGAAACGAAAAGAATATACTATATCTGATATTGCCGAAGCGCTCCATATTTCTACCGCATCTGTATCCCGTGCATTGTCTGGTTCAAGCGGGGTCGGAGAGGAACTGCGTGACAAAATTTTAAAATTTTGTAATGAGATTGGCTACCGGCCACCCGGCAGCATACGTCAGTCTTTCACTGAGAATACACATATCATCGCACTAATTATGGGAGATATGGGAAATCCGTTTTATGCGGATCTTGCCAATATTATTCAGAAACACCTAGCAAAACACAATTATATGATGGTATTATTTAACAGCGAATATAATACGGAACAAGAACTTGAATTTATAAAAAAGGCAGAATTGTTCCATTTTGACGGTCTGATTCTAATCACAGCGCAGGACAAGGCAATCTCCCAGAAATTAGAGAGGCTTCCCATTCCAAAAGTTCTGGTAAATCGGATTATTCCGGATTATTCCGGCTCTTCTGTGTTGACCGACAACTTTCAAGCTGGATATGAAGCAGCTCTTCATCTGATTAATCTTGGCCACAAAGAGATCGGATTTATTGAAGGTCCCTCTTCCTCTTCTGCTTCCACACAAAGATACAGCGGTTTCTGCCAAGCAATGCAAAACTATAATCTGCCGGTCAAAGAAGAATATATTTGGAAAAGTAACTTAAAGCTGGAGGACGGAAAGCAACTTTCAAAAGAGTTTTTACAGCTTGTGCACCGTCCCACTGCCGTCATCATTGTAAATGATATGACCTCAATCGGCTTTATGGATGGATGTATAGAAGAGGGACTTCATATTCCAGATGAGCTTTCTATTATCGGATTTGATGATATATCCATCTCCTCTCTGCATAGCATTCAGCTTACCACTGTTAGCCAGCATGCAGAAGAAATGGGACGGATTGCTTCCGAGTTAATGATAAAACAATTAACTACTTCCCATTCACAACCGGAACGGGTTATATTAAAACCATCTTTAATTATACGTAATACGACCGCCCCTGTCAGATAATCTGACAGGGGATATTTCTTACATATTTTATGAAAATTTCAATTATTTTAACTCGGGCAACTCGACGGATATACCGCAATGGCGCTGGTAATGAAGAAATTACCGGTGCAATGGGTGATACATTTACTTTTCCACCCTAAATCCAAACTAAAAGGACAGGCAAAAAAGCGGATACCGATTCTGGTATCCGCCTCTTTCTTGTACTGTTATAGAATTAAACTTATACACTTTCTACTCTTATAATGGAGAATACGAGATTCGAACTCGTGACCTCCTGCTTGCAAGGCAGGCGCTCTCCCAACTGAGCTAATCCCCCATACGACTGTTTTCATACAGCCTTGATAGAATATCATACAACAAGGGATCTTGTCAATATCTAGTCATTAATTTTTGTTTTTTCTGAAGCTTTCTTCATTATGCCACTTTAGAATAATCAATAATAGATACTTTACTTACTATTTTTTCTAACTCATCTAAAATATCATCTACCTTTTCCATAACTGAATTTCGATAAACAACATCCCCACACTGTGTACATTTTAAACACGGTACATTCTCAATAATTACATAACAATTTTTAAGCTGTGCAAAATATGTTGTTTTAGTTTCTATCATTTCTTCATTTTTACAGCTTGTACATCTCATAATGAATGCTCCCTTCTGGTTTTTAAATCTCTCTCAAATTTATCTAAACTTGGAATATATGCTGTTATAATACGCCCTGTTTCTCCCTCGTTACTAATAACGACATGTATAATTCTGCCATCTGTAGATTTTCCACAAACCAGACAACTCGGAAATGGATAATCCTCTGGGTACTGCTCTATAATTTCTCCTGTCATTATACAATTCCTAATGTCTTTTTGCTTAATCCCTCGTTCTCTGCACCTGTTTTTTGCATGTGCAGATATAACTATCGTATCTTTCAAAAAGTATTCCTGCAAATTATTAATATCAATCACAGCTTCGACTGTCCCCTTTTATTTTATTATAACATATCCTGTTTTTATAGGAAAAGAGGTAATTCCCCCCACCTCTAAAATGACAGTAACTTACTAAGTAAAATATTCTTTTCATACAGAAATGTAAGAATCGAACTCTTTTCAATCATTTCAAAGCATGCTGTTCCTGCGGCAGTCGAGTAGCAAACTGTTAAAATCAAAAAACCAAGCCACACGATAAGCAGAGCAATAAAGACTCCCAACACAGCACCGCCCAAATGATTGAAAAATCCGATAACCGGAAGCTCTCCAATAATATTCACAGCAACCATCAACGCCTTTACTATAATGATTGCCAATAAAAACGTCACGAGGAACGACAGAATCCTCACTGCCAGCCTGGATATAAACGCTGCCACATATTCAGGAAAGGTAGTAACTCCCAATTCATCATAAATCGTGGCATTATTGTTTTCTATTAATGCATTTTTTAAAAATTCTGGAATCGGGGCATCTTCAATTTCCCGAATCTGAATGTCCTTTGGAATCTCCCCAACGACACTTAAGATATCCTGTGGAGTAATCCCCAGCATATCCCAATCCAAATCATTTAATTCCTGAATTTCATCTGGATTCAAGCCTTCCAGAGGCGTGCCGCTTAAATCCGCGCTGCCTAACTCTTCTGTAGAAATCTCCGGCATAAATGCTTCTACAACCTTTTTTTCTATCAGTTCATTGACCGGTGTATATTTCTGGAGTGCGTCTGCCACATAAGGCGACAAAACAATCACTATAACAATAGTCAAAACAGTAGAAAGCAAGGACAATCCAATCTTGAAAAATCCTCGGATGTATCCTACTACAACACTCACCAAAAATATAACTCCTACAATGATCAACAGCCAATTATCCATATGTTCTCCTATTTTGTCAGGTAAATTACGCGCAGTCCATTCGCGCTCATCACATAGTATCTGTTTAGTCCCCATGCCCTGGTGATTTCCAGTACATCCACCTTCAAGTCTCCCTGAAACTTCAAAATTCCTGTATCTGTAATAATGCAGCATTTTGAACCTTCATACAGAATAATTTCGTCTCCGTCCATCTTTACATTGCTGTATTCCCCAGTAAATCCTCGGTTCATCACCTGTTTACCTGTTTTATCATAAAGACGAACTTCATAGCCTGATTTTTCATTATTTAAAAGTACAAATCCAATATACTTGTCTGTATGAAAGACACTTTTTATCTCCTGTTTTAGCTCTACTTCTTTCTTCTTTTCCGGAATATCTGCACCTTCGTAGATAACAAAGGAATGATCTCCTACTACCACTGATCGGTCGTTCCCCATAAAAAATATTTCTCCAACAACCGTATCCGCATATTCTTGTGCACTTACCTCATTATCTGCTTTTGCCTTTCCTGTCTCGCCAAAATTATAATATACAACCCTGGATTTCAATACAGCTCCATTTACAGATAAATAGGAAACAGCAAGAAGCGTTCCGTCGTCTGAGATTTCCAGCGCCGTGGGATACCCGGCATTTCCCACGGTCACCTGATGCTCGACTAATATATTTCCCGTAGCATCATACGCCATCACCATCGGCGTATTCTCATTTTTCAGAAGAACACCGACAATTCCCTGATCAGACAACGTAATCTTTTCAATCGGAAGATTCGTCTCCACTTCTCCTTTTAGCCCCTTCTCGGTAAAAACCAAAATAGTGTTCCCCCCAATATCCGCCACTGCAAATGTATCTCCATTTACATCAATTGCAGGATTCTGAAACTGTGCGGGCTGAATCCATTGTTCTTCATTTTTATGGTTCAACAGCACAACCCCGTCCCGATTATAGCGGACTAGCCCGTCTGCAAATACTGCATACCGATTACTATCGGAGGTTTCCTGTATATATTCTGCCGCTGTCCGCGCTGTCCCATACGCTTTGTTTTTCAGCAGCAAAATAGTACCAATCACAGCAAGAACTATCAGTCCGGTTATCACGACTATTTTTTTTATTTTTTCTCTGCGGTGCTTTTTCTCCCTTTTTTTTATTTCCTCCACATCCGGAACCTTTACCGCCCGTAGATATGGGTTTTTCTTTTGCGCCATACAACTCCCCTTAATTTCTGCCTTTCATCTTTTCCACACGATTATAACATCATTTTAAGGTAATAGCAATTTCTGGCCCACGTAAATCAGATTTCCATCTGTGATTCCATTCATCTTGCATATCGATTCTACATGATTTACATCGCCGTACATCTTTTTGCTGATAATTGCCAACGTATCACCCTCTTCTACTATATAGACCCCGTCACTGCCGTTTTCGCCAGATTGTACTTTCACGTCTTCGCTACCTCCCTGCTTGTCCTCATTCTCCGTTTCTGCCTCCAAAGCCTGTCCATCTTCCTGTTCTGTGTCCTGAGCTGACGCGTCCTGCTGCGTATCCGTCTGTTTTGTTTCCTCCCCTGTCACTGCAGTTACACTGCCGCTTGTCTCCTGCGTCTCAACGGAACTCGTATCAGAAGAGGTCACATCTGCCAAGTTATTCAGCGTAGTCTGTACAGATTTCATCTTATCGAAATTATTTACCATTGTAACTCCCATGATAATCACTACAAGAACCAGACACGCACTCACCGCATAGATCATACGGTTTGTTTTTTTCTGTTGCTGCTTTTCTTCCCTGCTTCTAACCAGACTACGAAAGTCCTTTGCAGCTCTATCCTCAACAGTTTCCGAGGCACACACCCCATTTTTCTTTCTTGCAGAAATCATATAATTCTGCATGCAGGGGTTTTTCTCGTAATAAGTATAATGTCCGCCTATCTCCATAAGATCATTGAGCTTATGAACATAATAAACCTCATCTTTCTCCACCGGATCTTTCATAATAAATATGGTATTTTTCTTCGGAAACGATTTTTTATGTAACTTTATCGTGCTGTGTTCCGGCGTCAGAGGCACGCCCGCATGAGCCACAAACCAGCCAAGCATTTCCCCATCCTCAAAATACTGCTTACAATCTTCATATGCCTTTTTCCAAGTATCCTCATCAATTACATAGTCTTTTCCCGAAAGCTTCAGATCGTGTATACGTACCGCCCCGTATATATACACATATTCATCTTCTTCTGTCTTCTGCATATCTCCTATAAGAAATGCTCCTACAGGCCCTTCCTCTGCTTTCTCACATAACTGTGTAAAAAATGTATCTACATAATCCTCCACATAAATCTTCGGACTGTCACTGACATTCCCAATCTGCCGCACATTTTTTGGAATCTGTCTCTCCATTATACTCACCTCTGTTTAAATTTTTTCTTAGCATAGCATACAAAAACAGGCTGATTTTAGCAGTTGCTGTCAGGTAAGTTCGACAAATTCAAAAAATACCCATTTTGCACGCTGGAAAGAGTGATTCCCTCATTGTATCCGTTTTTCTTTTCATGTATAATAAGGAAAACTATGAATGTTTTTGAGGAGAAAAGATGATCAGACTGCATAATAAGCTACTTAAAAACCTGCACAGAGAGGCAGTACAAAAACACGAAAATCTAAAACGCGACTGGGGTGAAGAATTCTATGAATGTATCAAAGACATTGCGGAACATCCCGTCGTATTACGTATGAAGCTCTATCCCCATCATGGACAGACGAACTGTTATCAGCACTGCCTCCATGTGGCCTTTTATAATTACCAGTGGTGCCGTTTTTTTCATTTGGACGCTTCTTCTGCGGCGCGGGCGGGAATGCTCCATGATTTATTTCTCTACGACTGGCATACTCATGCAAAGAAGACAGGAAATCATTTCCACGGCCTTACCCATCCAAAGACGGCCTATAAGCACGCCAGGAAATTTTTTCATCTAAACCATATAGAAAAAGATATTATCCTGCATCATATGTGGCCGGTCACACTGTTTGCATTCCCCAGGACAAAGGAAGGATGGATCACCACATTGACAGATAAATACTGTGGCCTGCTGGAATCGTCCCGCAGGTAGCCAAAAACAGATAAAAGGGGCTATCGGGAAATAGATAGTCTTAAACAGGGGCAGGTGTGATTCGCACGAGTCACACCTGCCCCTGAATTTATTCCCTAAAAAAGAGAAAGATGGCTAACGACAACCATCCTTCTCTGCGTTCCATGTTATAATGGAACTATGCTTAAACAAGATTATTATAACGATTTTTTTGAAATTGGTCAACAAAAAATCAACTTCAGTTTCTTTGAATTGTGTTTACCCGACGACGATCCAGTCTATACCCTGAAAAAAGTAATGGAGGAATTAGATTTTTCAGGCCTGCTGGCCTGTTATTCAGATAAGGGAAGAACCGGGTTTAACCCAATCATGCTGTATGCTGTTGTTACCTACGCAAACATGCGCGGGGTCAGGGCTGTTGACCGTATTGTAGACTTATGCCAGAGAGTTCTTGCCTTTATCTGGCTGACCAAAGGGCAGAAACCGAGGCGGGATGTTTTTTACGATTTTAAAGGGAAAAAGCTGACGGGAGAAGTTCTGGATGAATTGAATTACCAGTTTATGCGCCGTCTGGAAAAGGAAGGCCTTATCACGCTGAAAGAGCTCTACATCGATGGGACAAAGATCGAAGCAAACGCAAACAGATATACGTTCGTCTGGCGGGGCAGCCTCAACTATCATCTTGCCGGCCTGCTGGACACCATAGATGCCCTTTATTCAAAGTATAATACGTTTCTGCTCGAGAACGGGTACGGTCCCAAATACGACCTCGGGGATGCCCGGATGTTTGTGGTCGAAGGAATGGACAAAGTCCGGAAGGTTATTGAAGAAAACAGGAAACGAAAGCTGACAAAACATAAGAAAATCTCCAATAACACTATTCTTGAGATTGACCACTGTTCCCCACTGGAGCTCCTGAAGCTGCAAAGGAACCTGATGCGGATTGCGCAGGGAGAGGGGATCGGATTTGTTTACGGGAAGGGGAAACATAAACCAGAAATCCAGAAGCTCTGCGAGGAACTGGAAGAATGCGGGACCCGCCTGATGGAATATAAGGAATGTTTTGAGATCATGGGGAAAGACCGCAACAGCTATTCCAAAACAGACCTGGAAGCAACCTTCATGCGGATGAAAGAAGACCATATGATGAACGGGCAGTTAAAACCGGCATACAATGTCCAGATCGCGGTAGAGAACTACTTCATTATCCATGGATATGTGAGCAATGACCGGACAGACTACAATACGCTGATCCCGGTTTTAGAAAAGCACCGGAATGCGTTTGGAGATACGCTGGAGGCGGTGACTGCCGACAGCGGCTACTGCAGTGAGAAGAACCTGCTGTATCTGAAAGAGAATGAGATCCGGAGTTATATCAAACTTCAAGACCATGAGAAACGAAAGACACGGGCATACAAAGAGGACATCGGGAAGTATTCCAACATGACATACGCTGTCTTTGAAGATGAGCATTATTACATCTGCCATGATGGAAGGGAACTGCGCCATATCCGGACAGAAAGCAAAGAACAGGACGGCTATACCCAGACGGTGGAAGTATACGGCTGTGCGGACTGCAGCGGCTGTGAGCATAAATCCAGATGTCTTTACAGATACAATGCCCAAAAGAATCCAGACCGCAATAAAGTCATGAAGATCAACGAACGGTGGGAAGCGTTGCGGGAGGAATCCAATGCGAATATCCAGAGTGAAGAAGGGATTCTGAAACGCCAGACACGATCGATTCAGACAGAAGGGCACTTTGGAGATATCAAAGAGAACGAAAACTTCCGGCGTTTTAATTACCGTTCAGCGGAAAAAGTGTATAAAGAGTTCATGCTGTATGCAATAGGCCGGAACATCCTGAAATACCACCGGTTCCTGCATCATGAAATCGAGAAATACGAAGGGAAAAAGGAGCAGAAAGCCGCTTAACGGATGGAGCGCCCCTTGCAATCCAGAACAGGGGACTTTTGCGCCCTAAAATACGAGGGATAAAAAGAAAGAGACAATCCAACAGAGAATTCTGTTCCTAAAAAAATCCGAATTCTCTGGGATTGTCTCTTTTCTGTGTGTCAGGGGTTAAAATTCGGTATTAACCGACTTCCCCTTTTCTTTATCTACGTCTTCTTAATATCAATACAACTGCTGCTGCCAAGATAACTAGCGCTACCACCGCTGTTAATAAAACTGGCCTAACCGCAGAATCATCTCCCGTTCCAGGAGCAGAAGAACCTTTCTCTTTTATAGGTTCTTTATAAACATTCGTAAATACAAGCTCTTTACCTGCTGTATCCACAGAAGCCTTCAAATGTCCCTGCAAATCATCTTCAACCGTTACAGTCACTTCATATGTCGTATCATCATACAGGATCGTCTCGTCTGCACCTGCCATCTCGGATACAGTATATACATAAGTACCGGCTTTATCAAAGGACAATGTCTCGAACCGTATTCTACCAGTTTCGTCATTTATCGCTTCCGCCACAGTCTCCCCGTCTTCATTCTTAAGGCAGAATGTAAATTCGCCTTCCTTGAGGGCACGACCATCTAACCTCTTAGATGCCCCGATCTGTACGCTTGCAGTTCCTTCTGTTTTATATGTATTGCAAAATGCAATCTTATCTACAGGATTTCCCTCGCTGTCCGTAATACTCCACTGAACATCCAAGGTGCCTATCCCTGTATCCGTCACATACGCAAAAGCCTTATAAATACGGCTGTCATAGCTGACTCCCCCAAGTGTTCCTATTTCCTCTCGGAGTTCATAAGTATATGTTCCCTGGCTTTCAAAGGTGATTCCACTAAGGATTACATTGCCATCCTCGGTATTGGTTCCCTGGGAAACGATATTTCCATTTTTATCTACCATTACGAAAGTAAATTCATCTGCGTTCAGCTTACGTCCTGTCAATTCCTTTGTGAGTGTTATACTTCCGTCTGTTGGCGAAGATGGATCTGTCGGTGTAACAAAATAACAGTTTGTGAAAGTAAACTGTATTCCTACAGGATTAGACAGCACACTTAAATGTCCGTTTCCATCGTCTGTCACCGTCACTGTAAACGTCTTTTCTGTTTCAGGATCGTTGGCAACTCCCTGTACTTCTCCTTCCTCTGTCACAGTGTATATAAACTCCTTTGTCCTGCTTCCGTCCGGATTTTCCTCTGCTCCAATCATATCCTCCATCGTATAAGTGATCATTCCGAAAGATATATTGCCTGCCTTATCATTTTGGGCTGTAATCTTCTCCGGCAGCTTCGCTCCATTGTTTCCTGACAAAGTAAAGGTATACGCCCCTGTAATATCAGGCGCATTGTCTCCTGACTGTACTTCATACTCCTTAAATCCATTTATAAGAATCTGCGCTGTCTCATCTTTACCATATGTATTGATAAATGTAAGTCCCTCATCCGGATATGTAACTGCAATAGCAAGACTTCCATTTCCCTTATCTTCCACAGTTACCGTGATTGCAAAATGTTCTGCATTTGCGGTCACTCCTTCCGGCAGGCTGCTCACATCCTCCGATACAGTATATTGGAATATATACATTCTATTTCCGTCTTTTTCTTTATACTCTGCAATACCGTCTTGTACAGCCTGTTCCAATCCTTCTGTCGTAAAGGTAACTGGATCGAACACAATTTTTCCCTGTTCTCCATCTGCCGCTGCCATATTCGTTCCTGTTGTCACTGTATTTTCATTTTTATCTTTTACCAGGAAGGTAAACATACCCTCGTCAAGATTCTGCCCGTTGAGTATTTTGGCTGCTTCCAGAGAAACCTCACCATCTCCTCCTAACGTACCTTTTGCCTCATATAAATTGTCAAATGTAAGTTCAACTGGAGCCTGTGTTTCTTCTGTATTTTTATAAACAAATGTCTGTGCTTCTCCATCTGAAGGAGTCACTGTAGTCGTAACCGTCATCACACCATCCCCATCATCTGAAACAGATATTTCTACCGTATATACAGTGCTGTCATTTGTATAGCCTTCCGCCTGCTCTCCAGTTTCTCTTATCTCATATGTATAAGTCTTTTCACTATCTTCCTGCGTAAATGTAAGACCCGTCAGCGGTATCATTGTGTCTGTACTTATTCCATTTTCCATGCCTGCTGCTGCGTTGGTAAATTCTTTTCCACTCGGATCTATTCCGGCTTTTTCTGCTGACGCTTCATCTGCCGGTGTAATATGGAAAGTAAACTGTCCCTGTGCCATTGCATGGCCGGTGAGGTTCTTCACCACAGAAAGTCCGCCTTTGGCATCATAATCTACTTCTGTAGAATAGCTGTTCCTGAAAGTATCATTTTCTTTTTCTATATGTGCGACAAGGCTGCCATTTAAATCGTCCGTAACTGTAACCGTAATTTTCGCTGTCCTTCCGTCATAGGTGATACCATTCTGTGTCGTACCGCCATTGGTTTCTGTCACATCATAATAGTAAACTCCTGCCTGTGTATAAGTAATTGGCCCAAAACCAAATGTAGCAGAATTTCCACCTGTTGTATCTGGTGTATCAACAGATACCTTTGTTATGTCCGGCATTGGTACATCTTGCGGTGTAATCTCTATTCCTTCGTCATCTTTACCGCCTGTCGGTGTCAAGGTAAATTCAAAGTTTTCTTTATTCCAGTCTTTTCCGGTGAATACCTTTGTAAACTGTAGATCTGTATCATCTACAACTATCTCTCCTGCTATATATGTATTCGTAAATACAGCCGTATTATCTGCTGCAGGTATACTACCTGTTTCACCTGCATCATTTGTTGTCTGTACCATAGAAGAAACCACCGTCATTGTACCGTCCGCGTTGTCTTCGACATGCACAGAAATCGTATATTGTGCTTTTGAATATGTAATTCCTCCGATTCCCCCTGCTTTTTCTGAAATATAGAAGATGTAGTCGCCTGGCTTACTAAATGTAATGTTCCCAAATGCCGCAGTCTTATGTTCACTTGTATTCTCTATTATAATCTCTCTGTCCGGCATCGTGATAAAGCCATCCTGTACAGCCTGTTCTGTCGTTTCATCTCCTGTCAAAAGGAACGTAAAGCTATCCCCTTCCTGCCATTCACGGCCAGAAAGAATTTTTTCAACCTGTAGAGTCGTACTTCCCTCTAAGCTTCCTTCTGCCTTATATGTATTTGTAAATGTCTGACTTCCCTGCGTATTTCTGCTGTATCTCAACTGTCCATCTATATCACGCACAGTAAAGGTTGTTGTTATTTCATGGCTGTCATACTCTACTCCTGGTACTTTACCATCCTGTGGTTTTAATTCTGCCGCTTTTACCACATAGGTTCCTGGTTTTGTAAAGGTTATATCGCCGAATTGCACTGTACCGTCCGCACTATTTGTTATGATTGTCTCCGAAGGAAGTATAATTCCATCCTCTGGATTTGCTGAAACAAGGCTCAATTCAAAGGAAAATTCCCCTTCTTTCAGTCCTTCCGCCCTGTCCCCATCTAAAACCTTCGTAAGTGTAAGAGGTGTAACATTGACAGTAAGAGGCGCATACTGATTATTAAATACTATACTTTGTGCGTCCTCTGTTTTCGTAAAGATACCATCTGACATAATTCCTTTTTCAATAATAGGTTCTTCTGCTGTCAAAGTTCCCTGTAGATCATCTGTAACTTTCACAGTAATCTGATATATAGTCTCATCATACGTCATTCCAGTACGTGGGACTTCTGGAATCTGTTCCCGTATCAGATAGTAGTACTCTCCTGCTTCTGTATACGTAATATTTTTCAGAAGGCGGATATCGCCTGTATAAGTTCCATCTCCATCCTCGTCCGTGCCTGCTTCATTAGAATTTGTTCCCAGGCTTTCCCCCATAGGCGCGTCATTTACTGCTTCTACAGTAAAGAAAAATTCACTTTCTTCCAGGCTCTGCCCTGACAGATTCTTTGTTCCGTTTAAGTTCACTGCTGTATCTGTGTTAAAAACCGCCTTATATGTATTTTCCCATATAAGTGATTCTCCTGTGGAATATGAAGTATCCACATGCATTGTGCCGTCCCCGTTATCTGTTACAGTTACGGTTACCAGCTTCGCCTCTGTATCATACGTCATTCCACCCAGGCTTCCTTTTGTCTCGGTGATCTGGTATCTATATGTCCCTTCTTCGGTAAATTCTATTGTACCAAACTCAACTGCTACACTGTTACCGGAAGTCGGTGTCACAGTCACCTCAGAGGATTCTGGCATAGGCGCCTTCTCCACTTCTTGCGGCTTTTCTGTGTTCTCTACTGTGAATGTAAATGTATCCCTACTCTGGAAGCTGCGCCCGTCTATCGTCTTTGTTCCTGTCAAATCCAGTGTTCCTATGGCTTTATATGTATTTGTAAATACAAATTCTTCCCCACTTGTTGTCACTCGAACTGTTTCTGTCTCCTCTACAAGTTCACTGGATACTGCTGCTGTAATCTCCTTTACAGAATGGTCATACGTAACGCCTTCATATACCCATTGTCCTGTTTCATTCTTAACGGCTCCTTCGAGTGGCGTACCGTCATACAGCCCATTCTCTGTCGGCTGCTTCTCTGTCACATAATACAGATATTGTTTCCCGATTGACTCCTGTGTGAAGGTAATCCCGTCAAATACAATATCTCCGGCAGCGATATTACTAATTTCTGTATTTACCGGCATAGGCTGAGTGCTGTCCTCCTGGTATGCGTCCTCACTTCCTATTGCCCTGGAACCACCTGCGCTAAGTATAAACGTATATGCACTATCCACAAGTTCTTTTCCATTCAGTTCCTTTGTTCCTCTCAAAGAAGCTGTCACCGCTTCGGCATTATATGTATTTGTAAAATCCAGCTCTCCTGCCGATACTGGCTGCCATGTGTCGCTTCCCGCAATCTGCTTTTCCAAAGTATGTGTCTCTGACAGTGTGCCGTTGCCTTCATCCTTCACCGTCACGATCAAGCGGTACAATGTTGCATCATAAGTAACTCCTGGCAGACCCTGTCCCCCTTCCGCTACATTCGGATTTACTTCCTGGATAATATAACGGTATTCTCCTGGTTTTGTGAATGTAATATCGCTCTTTTCACCAAAGGTAAAATCTGCTGTGTCACCATTGTCCGGCTCGATTGTCACTTCTGTTTCTTCTGGAAGAGGCGCATTCGGTGTCACCTGACTTGCGCGCAGCTTAAATGTAAAGCTGTCTGTTTCCTTAAACTCTCTTCCGGAAAGTATCTTTGTCCCAGCAAGACCTAATGTAACATCTGCATCTATAGTAAGTGGCTCTGTGCTGTAACGGTTATGAAAAACAACATGCGCATCTGCTGTTGTCATAGTCCCTTCTGCCGGATTGGAATCTCCGATAACTGCTTCCTGCTCTCCCACTGTTGTTTCTGTCTGTACAAATGCAAAGCCCTGTGGGATATTCTTTTCTTCTACTTTATATTCTGTACCATTGCCAATATGTGGTATTTCTAGGGACTGCCCATCTTTTAGTTCAAATTCGGCCACACCGTCACCGCCAAATTTTAGTTCTACTGTAGAATCAGAACTTCCCTCTGTATGCAGAACTGCCTGTATCGTTGTTTCTGCTTTTGAAGGAATAGTTACCTGGAATGAAAAAGCCTTATCAGGTGCAGTTAGCCCCTCCTCTGCAGTTACTTCTTTTTCTATTGTCAAAGAACTTGGAGCTTCCGCCTTAAGAACTCCGTTATTTCCTAAATATACCGTAAAGTGCCCTGTATCAAGATCTCCTGTAAATGTCGGATAATAATAAGCGGCAGCAGTATCCGTTGTATTTCCCTCTTTATGTTGCGTAAAATCTTGAAGATTTCCAAGTCTTGGAGAACCTTCCTTCAAATTGAGCTGTCCCTGTATAACTTCCGTATAACCTTCCATTAGGTCTGCACTCCGGCTCACCACTGCTGTACGCTTCGCGTTTCCGTCATAATAGTAAATCTGGAAATAATAGGTCGCCCCTTTATCATACTGTACCGCTGGTTCCCTGCACCCTTCATCTGTATATAAAGGTATATTTTCCTGCACAAAATAAAACGGATTTGTTTTTGCCGGAGTAAATTCTACTTTTGCATCTCCTACAGATGTGTCTCCTTGTGTATTGCCCGTATATACATTACTGTAAAAGTTTACTTTGCCGTCCGTACCTGTATGTTCCGCAATATATTCTTCACTGACACCTTCGAGGGTTTCCAGATCCACTCCTTCCTGTGCATGAATCGTATATAAGATACGAATAGGATATGCCTGGTTATTTGTATTACTTTTTACATTACCATCCGCATCTAATGCAATTGTATTTACTCGCAGCGGAATCACTGAAGCAGGAATTTTTACTGTGAGTATCTGGTGTGTATCATCTGTCTGCTCCACTGTAATCTGAATCTCGCTTAGATTATGCTTGCCATATACCTCGCTGTTAATTTCGCCTTCAAAGGTATATGTCACTTTCTGCCCTGCAGCAGAGGTTTCTTTTTTTGTAAATTCTGTTCCGCCAAAAATAATCTCTTTTACATCGGATACTTCCATATATTCTCCGATTGGATCCGTATAGGTAATATAACCATCTGTTGTCGGATCACTGCCTGTCACTTCTGTCGGTACCTGCGGCGTGCTGATAGATATTTCACTGATTATATCCTCAAATACCCCCACTACATCCCCTGCGGCAGCCGCATCATAATATCCATCATTATAAGTAAGAGAGGTTATATCGCCAGATTCAGGGTGTCTCATGGTATATGTTCCACTGCTTCCCCAGCCTCCCGAATCAACCTCTATTTCAACATTATTTCCTTGTGTATACTGTTCAAATGCCGTTTTGACTTGTTCAGCGATCTCATTATTCCAATTACCCTGTCCGGATGGATCTAATGTCAGATTGGCAAGATCCCTCTCGCCTGTATAATACGATTGTCCCCAGCTCCATTCTTCGTTGTCCAGAGAGGTAATTCCCATTCCCACCGTATAGACCCGCGCCGCATAGGGAGATTCTGCATTACCCTGTGCATAGTTATCTGTGATCTGCTGTTTCATATAGGAAGCTGTTGCCATAGCAAGCATGCCATTCCCATAATATGTACTGCTTCCGGGTCCTTGTCTGTTATCATTACTTGGACTCCACCAGCTTCTACTGGAAGAAGAATAAGTCGGAGAACCATCAGAAAGTACGATCACTGCCGGAACACGGTTGACTGTGGTCCCGTCCACCTGAACCGTAGTATCCTGGTTTTCTGCCAGAATATTCATCCCTGTATATACACCCATCTGAATGTTTGTCCCACGACTACTTCCCATGTCCAGGCATTCATCTGTATCCACACCCCATCTGTCAGAGGAAGGATTATTATATGCTACATCCTGTTCCACTGTATTATAAAAATAACGCCCCGAGCCTGTATAGTTGATAAATGTACCATTCTCCGAGGATGTATAATGTCCAAGTGGAAGCAGTGAAGCACTGTCTGTGTCATATAATATGACTGCTGCCCGATTGTTTTCATTCATTTCCATTAGACTGGCAAGTGACTGATTTACTGCTGTGACCGTATCATCCAAGTATCCGCTGTTTACCATCGAGCTGGAATCATCTATAACAAAAACAACATCCAAAGGTGCCACTGCCGATCCGCTTATTTCCATTGAAGTAGACAGTGCCGAATAGGATACCAGAAAATCTGCATCTCCCTTCTCCACTGTTACACTTCCCACGTCCCCAGTAAATACTGCATCTTCCGTATAAACAGTCTTGTCTGTCCATACGCGTCCTGCATATCTAGTAGACGCATTCTCGCCCAGCGACTGCATATAGTCTTTTGTCGTATTATTGTCCGCAGCCGTTTCCGCTGCAAGAACCTGTACAGATTCCTGGGGAAGAAGTACAAATGCCATTGCTATCACGGTTACGGCTGATACGATACCTGCACCAATCCTTCGTAGCTTCCTTCCTCCCCTTAATTTTCTTCCTTTTTTTGTCCTGCTCATTGCTGAAATCCCTTCCCCTTATAAAAATTTGGTTTATAGATGCTATACTTTCAGTTCCATTTATCTGCAAAGGTAATTTACATGGCAAAACAACATAATATTAATTATGTTGTTTTGCAATTGAAGAAATATGGGGAATGACAAATGGCAAAGTGACATAATATTAATTATGTTGTTGTTTCTTTCTGTATTGGACTATAAATCCTTTGTCTGGAAAGAATATCTGCTAGAAAATCATCTACCTTTTTATAAGCTTTTACTTTTTCTATTAGGGATTTTTACAAAAGAGAGCATAGATTTCAGGCATACTGATTTTTATGTGTTTTTTGTATGCCTAAATATAGATATTAGCTTCAGAAAACCTAACGATTATTACCTTGAAATATGTTTTGGAAGTATTGACTTTTAAAAATATGTAGTATAAAATCAAGGGAAATAAGTATTTTCTAAGTTCCACATAATTATAGTAATTTTTAACAACATAATTAATATTATGTTGTTTTTATTTCTAAAATTTTCAATTGTTCTATATTCCGTTTCCACTCTGCAAGTCCTTCTGACGCGTATATACGTGTCACCTCCAGATTGCTATGTCCCAGAATATCAGCAAGATTGAGTAAATTTTTGGTCCGTTTATAAAAAACGCGTGCAAAAAGATGTCTTAAATTGTGTGGAAATACTTTTTCCGGCGCAATTCCAACCCCTATAGCTAACTTTTTCATTTCTCTCCATATATTGGAGCGATTTTTTTCTCTACCGGATTTCGTACAAAAAATAGGTCCGCTGCTGATTTTTTGCCTTTTAATAAAGTTCAAAAGTTTCTTTTGTAGGACTCGCGGAAGAATAACAAGTCTGTATTTTCCTTTGTTCCATACTTTAATTAACCCATTTCTAATGTTTTCAACACGAAAAAACTTCAATTCACTGATACGGATTCCTGTTGCGCCAATCGTTTCCATAATCATAGCCAGTTGCTCCTTCCCCTGTTCTCTGGCATATTGAATCAATTTGTGAAACTCTTCTTTTTGCAGCTCCTTTCCCATACTCTGCATATCCTGCCTCTGCATTTTTACTCTTTTTAAACGTAGCTTTCCCATATCTAAGAACTGTAAAAACTGATTAAGCGCAACAAGCATAGAATTGACGCTACTTACAGAATACTGTTCCATCAGCCACGTCTTATAACTAAGAAGTACCTCTTTACTAATTATTTTTTCTCTCCAAGAATACTCTATAAATTTCCTTACATCTCTAAGATATTTTTCTATTGTGGAAGGAGCATTCTCCCGTTCCTGTAGATACTTTTTAAAATCCGTTAACATTACCTTCTCAATCTGTATTCTGTCATTTTGCATACCCTTTGTTTCCTCCTTTAACAATTTAACTTCTATCATATCCGAAATCGCACTATTTCAGTCATTTTTGTCTAAAGGAGCGCATAAAAAGAAGAGAGTATAACAGCATTTTTATACTGTATACCCTCTTTTCTTAAATTTATAGTGCAGGAAGCTTTCCTCCTGCTTCTATATAAATGCCTTAATCTTCTGATAAATACTCTCTGTATCCAGTCCGTATTTTTTCAGAAGCTCCAATGCCGGACCAGATTCACCGAATGTATCATTGATTCCGATTTTCAACACCTTGGTCGGAGCCTTTTCTGAAAGGACGTCACACACTGCACTTCCCAGTCCTCCGATTACAGAATGTTCCTCAACTGTAACGACTTTACCTGTCTCTTTTGCCGCCGCAGCCACAAGCTCTTCATCCAGTGGTTTGATCGTATGGATATTGATGACCTTTGCCTCTATTCCTTCTGCCGCCAGCTTTTCTGCTGCTTCCAGACAATTTGCCACCGGAAGTCCGGTCGCGATAATGGTTACATCTTTTCCTTCTCTTAATACTACACCTTTTCCAATTTCAAACTTATAATCTGGTTTGTCATTGATAACCGGAACCGCGAGACGTCCAAACCTTAAGTAAACTGGTCCCTGATGTTCATACGCCGCACGCACCGCAGCTTTTGCTTCTACATCATCCGAAGGATTGAGCACAACCATTCCCGGAATCGTACGCATCAAAGCAATATCTTCATTACACTGATGTGTAGCCCCGTCTTCTCCTACGGAAATGCCCGCATGTGTAGCGCCAATCTTTACGTTTAAGTGCGGATATCCAATAGAATTTCTCACCTGTTCAAAAGCACGTCCTGCCGCGAACATTGCAAAAGAGCTTGCGAATGGAACCATTCCGGCTGCCGCCAGACCTGCCGCAACTCCCATCATATTTCCTTCTGCAATTCCGCAGTCAATAAATCTATCTGGATGTGCCTTCTTAAATACTCCTGTCTTTGTCGCTGCCGCCAAATCCGCATCCAGCACGACAATATCCTTATGCTCATTTCCAAGTTCAGCCAAAGCATTGCCATAGCTGTCTCTTGTCGCGATTTTCTTTACTTCTGGCATAATGCTTCACCTACTTTCTCCAAGTCTTTCATTGCAATTTCATACTCTTCATCGTTCGGAGCCTTGCCATGCCATCCTACCTGATTTTCCATGAAAGAGACTCCCTTTCCTTTCAGAGTCTTGGCAATGATCGCAGTCGGGCATCCCTTTACTGTTCTTGCCTCTTTAAACGCTGCTTCTATCTGATCAAAATCATTCCCGTCTATATTGATTACATGAAAATTAAAAGCTTCGAATTTCTTATCAATCGGGTATGGAGAATTGACTTCTGTGATTGCCCCATCAATTTGCAGATTATTATTGTCCACAATCACAACCAGATTATCCAGTTTCTTATGTCCTGCCAGCATAGCTGCCTCCCAGACCTGTCCTTCCTGAATTTCTCCATCTCCCAGCAGTGTATATACACGATAGTCCTTCCCCTGCAGTTTTCCTGCAATCGCCATTCCAACTGCTGCTGAAATTCCTTGTCCTAGTGAGCCGGACGTCATATCTACTCCCGGAATGTGCTTCATATCTGGGTGTCCCTGA
Source organism: Mediterraneibacter flintii (assembly GCF_055387595.1). Taxonomy (NCBI): domain Bacteria; kingdom Bacillati; phylum Bacillota; class Clostridia; order Lachnospirales; family Lachnospiraceae; genus Mediterraneibacter; species Mediterraneibacter flintii. The sequence goes on along the minus strand of NZ_AP031405.1, from coordinate 164,738 downwards.
AGATAAGATCCTGTATGACGCAGTGTCTTTAAATCTTCTATCGGGAAATATCCTTTCTGCGCTAAAACAGAGTAAAGGCCGGGCGCCGTATGTCCTTTAGAAAGTACGAATCTGTCTCTATCCGGATTCTTCGGATCTTTTGCATCTACATTCATTTCTTCAAAATAAAGGTAGGTAAAAATATCTGCTGCTGAAAGAGAACCGCCTGGATGTCCGGCTTTTGCACTATGTACTGCCGTTACAATCCCTTTGCGGACCTCGTTTGCAGTTTTCATTAATTCCAGTTTATTCATGGTTTCCTCCTGCTGCTTTTATTCGCCAAATACTGCCTTATAATCCGCCTGAAATTTTTCAATTCCTGCATCTGTCAAAGGATGATGTGTCATCTGCTCAATGACCTTATATGGTACTGTCGCAATATCCGCCCCCGCAAGAGCACAGTCTGTAATATGGATCGGATTACGCACACTCGCCGCGATAATCTCCGTCTCAATTCCTGCTACTTCAAAAATCTGTGCAATCTCTGCAATTAAATCCGTTCCCCTTACAGAAATATCATCCAAGCGTCCCAGGAACGGAGACACATATGTAGCGCCTGCACGTGCCGCAAGCAATGCCTGATTTGCAGTAAAAATCAGCGTCACATTTGTCTTAACGCCCTCTGCTGAAAGCACTTTACATGCTTTTAATCCTTCCGAAGTCATTGGAATTTTTACAACCATGTTAGGATGGATTTTTGCAATCTCTCTTCCTTCTTTAATCATCCCTTCTGCATCCGTTGTTGTTGCCTTTACTTCTCCGCTGATCGGCCCGTCTACGATAGAAGCAATCTCTGCAATCACTTCTTCAAATACACGGCCTTCTTTTGCAATTAGAGATGGATTTGTTGTCACTCCACAGATAACTCCCATATCATTCGCTTTCTTAATGTCCTCTACATTTGCTGTGTCAATAAAAAATTTCATGCGTTGTTCCTCCTTGAACTTTAAACCAATTGTACCTATTTTCGATTATATCCCAATCTCGGAAAACAGGTCAATAGCGCTTGAAATTATTAATAATTTTATAGTATTTATAATCTATATTTATTAATTCTTTACTTCCGTCATTGCTTCTTGTAAAAGTTCAAATTTTCCTTCGCTTTTGCTTACATCTACCCTTTTTTCAAAAACGGAAAAGGATGGATTTAAATTATTAATAATAATTTACTTTCTTGTATTAATTTTTCTTTTTTTACTGTGCGGATACGACGTTGTTCCTCTTACAACAATTCTAGGTTCATACTCCACATGGTAAATGCTGACTGGCTCTATTTCTGCGTAACGTTTCATTCTCGTATTCATCTTTTTCATAATAATATCACAGGCGTCCATTCCTTTATAAATAACAAAATGCTCGATTGTCGTCAGATAGACCTTGTGCATTTTTGCAAAAAGAGTATTATCACATCCCATTACAGAAATATCTCCTGGCACCTTATATTTTTCATCATAGAGTGCATCCAGAATTCCAAAAGCAATCATATCATTCAATCCTGCGATTGCGGTCAGATTTTTATGTTCTTTTAAAAGCTCTTTTGTAAGGTCGTATCCGATCCGATATTCCGAATCAATTCCCGGAATATCTTTATCAATCTGTTCATCTGCCGCCTTTATGATGACATTTTCTCCCAGGCCCGCATCCTTAAATTCCTTTAAAAATCCCTCTACTCTTTTTGAACGCTGCTTTTGTCTTACTGTCAGAGGCGGAGCAATATATGCCACATTCTTATGTCCTAACTCCAACAGATGTTTTGCCATCAGACGTCCTAATTTTGCATTATCCAGTTCCACAGCGTCCACGTCCAGTTTTTCATTTTGATTGTTAATGATGGCAAAAGGAATTTTCCCAGAGAGTTCTTCTACCAAATGCATAAAACACCTGCTTGGATTACATGCATAAATAACCCCTTGCGGATTCAGACCCGGCATCATCTTTAAGTACCTTTCCTCCAGCTCTAAGTCTCTCTGTGTGTTACACACAAATAATCCAAATCCCTGTTCTGTTGCCCTAGATTCGATTCCTTGCAGTAGCATTACATAATAAGGATTTGTCAGATTTGGACATAGCACCACCAACAACTTTTCGCGGCGAACTTCCCTGCGTGTTTTCCTCTTAGGCAGTTCATACCCCAGCTCTTCTGCCGCATTTTCCACTCTCTGTACCGTTTCTTTTGAAAACGAAACATTGTATTTCTTATTTAATATCATGGAGACCGCTGCTTGCGATACTCCTGCTCTTTTTGCCACATCAGATGACGTTACTTTTCTCTTATTCACCGCCTGTGTTCCTCGCTTTTTGTTTCTCTGACATCTGGTACTATACTGACATCAAAGGCTAATTCTTCCCTCCAGAGCACGCAGAAGGGTAACTTCATCGATATATTCCAGATCTCCTCCAACCGGAACGCCGCTTGCGATTCTGCTTACTTTGATTCCAACAGGCTTAATCAGCTTGCTGATATACATCGCCGTTGTCTCTCCTTCCAAGCTAGAATTCGTGGCGATAATCACCTCATCTACTTCTCCTTGAAGCCGTTCCATCAGTTCTTTTAGTCTTATATCTCCCGGCCCAATTCCCAGCATGGGCGAAATCGCGCCATGTAATACATGATATACACCATTGTATTTGCCCGTCTTTTCATACGCAGCCAGATCGCGCGGCGTCTCCACCACCATAATCGTCTTCTGGTCCCGTTCTTCGTTACTGCATATCGGACATATCTCCCTGTCTGTCAGCGTACAGCACTGCCTGCAGTAGCGTACATTATTGCGTGCTTCTACAATCGTTTTCGCCAGATTCTCCACTTGCTCCTTTGGCATATTAATAATATGAAAAGCAAGCCGCTGTGCCGACTTGCTTCCAATTCCCGGGAGTCTTGAAAACTCCTCGATAAGTCTGCTGATTTGATTACTGTAATACTCCATTTTAGAACATCCCCGGCATACCGCCACCCAAGCCTCCTGTCAGCTTCGACATTGCTGCGCCAGACTCTTCCTCCACCTTACGCAGAGCTTCGTTTGCGGCCGCCACAATCAGATCCTCCAGCATCTCTATATCTTCTGGATCTACTACTTCCTCTGCAAGCTTTACCTTCAGTACCTCTCTCTTTCCCGAAACGGTTACTTCTACAGCTCCTCCGCCTGCTGCCGCAGTAAATTCCTTGGATTCCAGTTCTTTCTGCTGTTCTTCCATCTGACGTTGCATTTTCTGTGCCTGCTTCATAAGATTCGCCATATTTCCAGGCATTCCTCCGCCCGGGAAACCTCCACGTTTTGCCATGATTAATCCTCCACTATAATTTCCATATTTATTTTCTGTTCAATATCCACGAATGTATCTTCAAAGTGCCTTCCTTCTTCTACATGCCGCACTTCTACTTCTACTTTCTTTCCGATACGGTTTTCAATCAGAGCTTCTAATTCCTTTATATGATCCTCTCTGCCGACAAACTCTGCCTCCAGGCTCCCCGGCATCACGATCATAAGACGATTGTCACCTCCCAGGCTTAATCTTGCTTTTTTCAGGTAATTGCGCAAAAGCCCTGACGCCTCGTCCGCTATAGAACGGAAATTTTGAACCACTTCTTTGACATCCTCTGGAATAGCCTTTGGAAGCTCTGCGCTGTTCTGACGTACTTCGTGTGCATCCGCTGCCCTGCTGTCCGCATTTATATATGCTGTCTGCTCTGCCATATTCCCCGCGGGAATCCCTTTTTCTATCTTTTCTTCCATAACGCGGATTCTATCCAACAGGGTGTCTGCTTTTGTCTCCATTGCCGGAACACATAATTTAATCAGCGCTACTTCCAGCAGTACCCTCTTCTGGGTCGCATATTTTAGTTGTCCTGAAAGTTCTGAAAACACACGAATGAAACGGAAAAGCATATCCGTCTCAATCATCTGTGCCTCTTCTTTTAACTGCATCATATTTTCCGTGGATACGTCCAATACATCCTCTATATTATCAGATGTTTTTACCAGAAGCAAGTTTCTCAAATACCATGTGAAGTCTGCTGCCATCTGGGTGAGTTCCCTTCCCTGCATGACAAGCTCCTCCACAGTGTCCAGTACCTTTGCCACATCTCTTGAAAGGATACTGCGCAGCAGCTGGCTGAACACATCTGTGTCTACTGCTCCAAGCACCTCCAGCACATTATCATACGTCAGTGTCTGCCCTAAATAAAATGCAATACACTGATCGAGCAGGCTTAATGCATCTCTCATAGATCCATCCGCCGCTTTTGCAATATAACGGATCGCCCTCTCCTCTACATTTACCTGTTCCTTCTCCATCAAGTCTTGCATGCGCCTGGAAATCGTCTCAATACTGATTCTTTTAAAATCATAATGCTGACATCTGGATAAAATCGTGATCGGTATCTTATGAACTTCTGTTGTGGCAAGAATAAAAATCACATACTCCGGCGGTTCCTCCAATGTCTTTAAAAGTGCGTTAAAGGCGCCTATGGAAAGCATATGCACCTCGTCTATAATGTAGACTTTATACCGTCCTTCTGTAGGGCGGTATGTCACCTCCTCCCGAATTTCACGAATATTATCCACACCATTGTTGGATGCTGCGTCAATTTCAATCACATTCATAGAAGTCCCTGCCGCAATGGAACGGCACATAGCACATTCTCCGCACGGACTTCCATCAATCGGCTGTTCGCAGTTCACTGCTTTGGCAAATATTTTCGCCACCGTCGTTTTCCCTGTTCCTCTCGTCCCACAGAACAAATATGCATGCCCGATACGGTTTGCTTTAATTTGATTCTTCAGTGTTGTAATAATATGATCCTGTCCTTTTACGTCCTCAAACGCAATCGGACGAAATTTCCTGTAAAGTGCCGTATATGACATGAATTACACCTCTTACTTTTTATTTATCTCCAAAACTGATTCCTGTCATCTTGGCTTCCTTGATGATACTACAGTCTGGATCTACATACTTTAATTTACCTGCTATTTCAGCCAGCGGAACCTTCGTCGTCTCGCCTTTTTTCATCGCAACCATATAGCCATATTCTTCATTCAGGATCAATTCCGCAGCCTTTGCCCCTACTCTGGTAGAAAATACGCGGTCATATGGACAGGGAGAACCGCCTCTTTGCGTATGTCCTGGAACAGTAATCCGCACCTCTTTGTCAGTCTTCTTCTGAATCTGCTCTGCAAGTTCATACGCAATAGAAGGATATTTCCTCTTTGCGATTTTCTCTTTGTATTCTTTTTTCTTTAATTTTGCATCCTCTTTAGAAATTGCACCTTCTGCCACCGCAAGAATTGTAAACGGCTTGCCAGCGGCGGAACGTTTCTGAATTACCTTGGCAATCACATCAATATCATATGGTATTTCCGGCAGAAGAATAATATCTGCTCCTCCCGCTATCCCTGCATGCAATGTAACATGTCCAACTTTATGTCCCATAATCTCTATAATAAATACTCTGCTGTGTGAAGTTGCTGTTGTATGAATCCTGTCTATCGTGTCTGTCGCAATATCTACTGCGCTCTGGAATCCAAATGTCATCTCCGTTCCCCAGAGATCATTGTCTATTGTCTTTGGAAGAGAAACGATATTCAGCCCTTCTTCTCTGAGCAGGTTCGCTGTTTTCTGCGTGCCGTTTCCCCCAAGAATTACAAGACAGTTCAAATTTAGTTTGTGATACGTATGTTTCATTGCCTCCACTTTATCCAGTCCGTCCTTGTCCGGTACCCGCATCAATTTAAACGGTTGTCTGGATGTTCCTAAAATCGTCCCGCCTCGAGTCAGAATTCCCGAAAAATCTTTGGAAGTCAGCATGTTAAAATCTGCGTATATCAAACCCTTATATCCATCTTTGAAACCGTATATTTCCACGTCGTCCCTTTTGGAACAAATACCCTTTACGACACCGCGCATCGCCGCATTCAAAGCCTGACAGTCTCCACCGCTTGTCAGCATTCCAATTCTTAACATCCTTCAATTCCTCCTTCACAACATTTTCTACACATGAATAGACAGCCGGAAAGCTTTCCGGCTGTCTATTATTATACTCTATTTCTTAAAAAGTTTGAAAGGGTTTTCTTGAAAATTTGAATTAGACATTCCTCTTTTTTGACATGTATCATATTTATCTGTTCTCTTCATCCTGCGCTGCTTCCAACAATATCTCTGCAATTTTTTCTTTACATACCGCCGCATTGATACCTGTAATTAAAGGGAAAATATTAAGGGTATATTTCTCACCTTCCGGAAATTTATAAGCCATTGTAGTAAACTTCACATCATATTCTTCTCTCTGTGCTTCAAATTCCATGATGCTACAAGTTGTCACATCAACAGATATTCCTTTTTCTGCTGCAAGTTCTTTCACCACTCCGCCGCACATAGTAGAGGTAACGGCTCCGCTTCCACAGGCAATAATTACTTTTAAACTCCTCATTTTCTAACCCTCCTGATTTTATTTTTAGGTAATTTACAAAAAAATATTCCTTCCACCGCCATTAGTATTGCCGTATATATAAGAATCGCATTTTCACTATTTCCTGCTAAAGGTACAATTACATATGCCGGTATCAAAACGGCCCCTCCCAACTGAAAAGTAGTCAACAAAGCACCTGCTGTCTGTTTCTTCTGCATATCAAAATTTAGGATGGATACCGGTATAGACAGCGTTAACGGAAGTAATCCTCCAACACACATGCCAATGCTGAATATGCATAAAATTAACACCAGCTTGTTCATACTAACTGCAACAAACATCGTACACAGACTACTCACTGCTGCAAATAATATCATAAAATTCTTTTTCTCCCAGAACATAGATGCAATCTTTGGCAATGCAACAGCACCCGCAAAGTATCCCACAGATATAAAAGAAGTTATGAGTCCTGCCTGAAAGGTGCTGTATCCTTTTTGTGATAAAATGGACGGCATCTGAGCGCTTATACCGGTATATAGTCCAAACACCAACATAAGTCCAGCTGCTGCTATCCAAATGTATTTATTTCTCATGACCTGTTTAAAAGTCTGCGCAACAGATGCAGCTGTATCATTTGGCTTAAAGTCGTCCATCAAAATAATCCAGGCCGCTAAAATACTACACTGTAAAATAATATCCAACACAGACATCTGCCAAAAAGCAGGAAATAAGGCGGTTGTCGATTCTGCCAACATCTTTCCGCCAGCGCCAGACGCAATCATGCACCCTGTAACAATCCCTGCGCTCTCCTTTTTAAAACCCTGGGTAAAGGTGGATACTCCCATAGTACTGATAACAATATTAGCAAATCCAATGAGCAGTGTACAAAAATAAAATAAAATGAAATCTTCAAAGAGTAGTCTTACTATAAGCCCCGCCAAACCAATCCCCATTCCGGTACACTGACATTTTTTTATGCCTAATTTTTTTACTGCCCATGCACAGGGTATTCCCAGAAACAGCGATGGAAGCAGTGTACTCATATACAGAGATGTGTATTGACCCCTGGTAATATGGAACTTATCCATCAACTGTCCTGCTAAAGGAGATAATTGTGCCGAATACAAATTTATAGCAAAACTACATAAACAAAACAGAAGCAAACATATATATTTTCTTCTATACTGCAATTTTTTCTTCATAATTTTCTAACTTACTTTTTATTCCATTTTTCAGTTCCGAAATATCCGATATGCTCCCGAATAATCTCCTTTTGTGCTTCCACCCCTGCTTTCATAATCGTGTTAAACTCTGCTTTTTTCATAGAACCGTCACCAATGATATCTGCCATTGCCTGTCCGCCTGCCAGGAACATATATGTAGCAAAATTAATCTTAGAAATCCCTCTTTTGGAAACTTCTATATAGTCTTCTTTTGTTAGACCGCTTCCCCCGTGCATCACCAATGGAATTGGAATTGCCTCATTTAATTCTGCAATGCGGTCAAATTTTAATTCTGGTTTTTTCAAATACACCCCATGTGTTGTTCCGATAGATACCGCAAGCATATCTACCCCTGTGTTTTCATAAAATTTTTTTGCTTCTTCCACCGTCGTATATATATCTTCTTTTACTACATCATCGCCACGACCTCCCACATGCCCTATTTCTGCCTCTACAGATACATTGCAGACATGAGCGATATCTACCACTTTTTTTGTAACGGTTATATTCTCATCTAACGGCAATTCTGAACCGTCTATCATAACGGAGGTAGCTCCCCATTGTATTGCGCGGATACAGCCCTCATATGTCTTACAATGATCCAGGTTAATCGCAACAGGCACCGGAGAGGCTTTCGCACGTTCTACCAGATAATGCATAAACATATCTGCTTCAAATTGTGTTTTGCGTCTTGCCGGAGCTAAATCCGGATCTACCCAGTCATTAAACTGAACGATAACCGGGGAATTCGTTTCTTCTGCCGTTGACATAATCGCCTCAACTGTAGGATGGGTCAGCACATTAAACGCCCCTACTGCATAGCCTCCTTTTTTCGCTGCATCTAAAATGTCTTTTGTATTAACAAGCATCTTCTTTCACCCTTTCTTTCCTAATCTTCCTCGTTCACTTTTACCCCGGCTAATGCTTCATAATATTTTACAACAGCAATGCTATGCTCTTGCCCGCATCCCATTGCACGTGTTGCCCCAAACGCCTGCAGGGTAGCCGGTCCTATTGTTACCGGAAGTTTCAGTTCATCCGCAGTCTGCATAGCAATATTAATATCCTTGTAGAATAAATCCGTCGTAAACTTCGGCGTAAAATCACGGTGTTTTAAGAAACCCGGAATTGCCATTTCAGAAGCAAAATTTCGCCCTGTGCTTTTATTGATAATTTGGAACAAATTCTCTACATCCATGCCAAGTTGTTTTGCCATCACCATTACTTCACAGCATGCAACTAATTCAGAGCCCCCCAAATAATTATTAAACATCTTAGCTGCGGATCCGGAACCTACTGTTCCTGCATGCATAATGTGTTTTCCCATCGGTGACACGACTTCTTTTACCTTTTCAAATTCTTCGTCTGCACATCCAATCATAATAGACAACGTCGCCGCCTCAGCGCCTGCAACTCCCCCGGCTATAGGACAGTCGTAGTATTTATATCCTTTTACTTCTCCTTCCTTTCCCAACTCTTTTGAAACCATCGGCCCTACCGTACTAAAATCATAAATTTCCTTTACTACTGAATTTTCAGCTTTTATCAATTCATCTATAACATTTTTTACCACATCCCCGTTGGGCAGACAAAGAAAAATGCGTTCTGCTTTTTGTCCTACTTCTGCATTGGAAGCCACTTCCTCTGCTCCTGCCTTAACCAGTTTTGCCACAGCATCTTTTGCATGTGTACTGCTGACTACCATTTCATAGCCTGCTTTCAGACAATGTCCTGCCATAAAATATCCCATGTTTCCTACACCAATAAATCCATATTTCATACTCTTTTTCTCCTTCCTAAACAACCTGACTTTCTAATTTTTCACCGTTCATGTAACGTATTACTTCTTCCATCATCATCTTTACTGATAACAACATAACGTCGCCCGCATTTCCTGCCATATGTGGTGTAAGAACCACATTATCCAGCTGATGTAAAATGTGATTATCCGGAAGAGGTTCTTCCTTAAACACATCCAAAGAAGCGCCTTTTATTCTCTTTTCCCTTAAAGCCTTAATCAATGCTTCTTCATTTACTAAGCCTGCCCGCGCTGTATTAATAAGATAAGCCGATGGCTTCATCAACGCAATTTTTTCTTCATCGATCAGATTCTCTGTTTCGGGAAGCAGACGTGCGTGGATTGTTATAATATCGGCATTTTTCATTAATTCATCCAGGCTGATCAGATGTACTCCCAGCTTTTTTGCAACCTCTGCATCAGCGAACGGATCATAGGCAATAAATCGAAAATCAAAACCGCTTAACTTTTTTACTACCTTTTTCCCAATTATCCCAAATCCAACGATACCCACTGTCGTTTCGCAGGATAACTTACTGCTTTCCACTGCCTGAAAACCATTTCCGGGCTTCCAGCTTTTATTCACCGCCGTCACACTTCTCATCACATCTAAAATCATCGTACACGCCATTTCCGATACCGGTTCAGAGACTTTTCCCGGGCAATTACTTACTTTAATGCCTCGTTTCTTGCACTCTTCCACATCTACATTTTCCAAACCACTGCGCATAACGGCAATATATTTTAGTTTCCTGGCACGCTCCAGAAGAACTTTATTTACTCCATTATACATAATAACCAGAATTTCGCAGTCTTCCACCGTCTTTAGATATTCCTCTGAATAAATAACCCAGTCCGGTCCTTCTTCTTCAATTCTGCGCGCCACAGAACGGTAATCTCCGCCCTCGCAAAACAAACCGTCGTCATACGTGCATACGACTTCATATCCATATTTCTCGCTCTGTCTGATCAGTCCCGCAATATCGTCGCGCCCATGATAAGGATCCGGCTGCCGTCTCCCATCAAATGCAAATACAATTTTTTTTCCCATGTTTCAATTCCCTTCTCCCTGCATGTATATTTTTTATATAATTTCATATTTAGCGAATAACTCCGCCACTTCCTCTTTCTTTTGCGTCAGACACTCTTTTGCAAAATCTCCGTCTTCACTTCCAAGCGCCAATACAAACTTCTGCAAAAATGTAACATGTTCCTCATCTTTTTTTAAAGCAAGATTAAAAATAAGCGATGTACTGACATGTTGTTCGATATCATCAATTCGATGAAAATCTACTTCCTTTTTTAATCTTAAGACACACATCCCCTCCTTCTTCACAAACTTACTGGAACAATGTGGAATCGCAATCGGAATTGCTGATGGCAATCCGGTTGGATATGTCAATTCACGTTTCAAACATTCTTCCACAAAGTTCTCCTTTACATATCCTTTCTCAAAAAGGTAGTTTCCCGCATGTTCAATTGCTTCTTTGTAATCGCTTGCCTCTGCGTCAACCACCAGAATATCCTCTTTTTTCATCTTCTCCTCCTTAGTGTTCAAGCTCCTTACAGATTTTGCCCCTGGCAATCACTGCCTTTACATTCAATTCTCCATCTAAAAGTACAAAATCTGCATCATACCCTTCACATATTTTCCCTTTCCGGTGAGCAACTCCTATCGCCTGCGCTGGAGTAAGGGTCGCCATTCTGATTACATCCAACAGGGGGATATTAGAACAACGATATGTTTGCTGCACAATATAATCCATAGGAGCCATTGTCTTTATACTGATCCTGTTTGGTAAATGATTGGGAACAACCATTTCTTCCCCTTCTGCAAAAGGCTCTCTCCGTGTAGCCGCATCTGTAACAAGGTACATCCCCTGTACTCCTTTATTTTTGTATATGAAATTTAACATTGGTCCGGTGAGATGTTTCCCATTACCGATAACTTCCGCATATATATCTGGTTCCAAAAGACAGTCTTCAATCAACCCTGGAAATCTTTCTCCCGTATCATTATCCCGATAAAATCCAAACATACCTGTGTATAAATGTGTTGCACTATTTGCACCTGCCTCTACACATTTCATAATCTGCTTATAATCCGCCGGTCCGCAGTGTGAAATAGAGACTGTCACTCCTTTCGATACGAAATATCTGGTAACTTCAGGCGCCCCTTTGATGCATGGATCTATTCCTATTCTCTTTATCACCGGTATTTCTTCTACTATTTTTTTGCACTTTTCTATACTATAATCCGGCGTCTTCTTTCCTTCATTCATTGGATCTCCATAAATATATTCCCAGTCTACGCACTCTGCATGAAGCCCCAAAATTTCCGGTCCTTCAGAGCGTTCCATATATTTCCGGTAAATCTTTCCTAATTTTTTTATAGGAACCATATGGGATGCCAATACTGAGGTTACTCCATGTTTTACAACTTCATCCATTGCATGGCAAACCGCCGCTTCTTTTTCTTCAATAAAGGAATAACCTCCTCCTCCGTGAATATGTAAATCTATATATCCCGGTGCCAGCAACAGCCCCTGTCCGTCTATGATCTTCTCACAGTTTTCAATATTTTTTTCAATTTTTACAATTTTTCCCTTCTCATATGCGACATCATACCCTTCCAAGTATCTATACGGAGTCACTATTTTCGCGTTTACTATTTTTTTCATTTTCCGTCCCTTTCCCAGAAGTAAACTAATCTTTGCAGATCAGGAGGGGAACTCCCACTCCTGATCTTATAAAATTACATAAAGAACAACCGTTTTATAATACATCCTATAATGCTAAACCAATCCAATGCTGTTGGAGATGTAATCGTTCCTGTCAGTGTCGGATCCAGATATGCAAAAACCTGTCCTATTTCAGGAGCCAGATAGTTCATCAGTGACATCATAAAAAATACATACAACATAGAACATACAAAAGAACGTATGAAATCATTTTTGCAGTATACAGTACATATACCTACCATATAAATAATGCCTCCCATCAAGCCAGTAGGAAAGTACCTAAATCCAGGAACAATCAATGCAAACGCAACTGCCAGAGGGATCATCAAACTGTTGATCGTAATAACGACCGGAGAGCCAACCGACATAGCCATGTCACACGCTATATAAACCTTATGACCCTCACCCAGTTTATTTCCAGCCCATGCCTGCGCTCCTTGCGTCAGAGTACCTACTCCGTCCAGAAAAATCTTGATCGTATGAGGTATTAGTACAATGGAAGCTGCAACGCCCATGCCGATACTGAATATAGAAGTAATGTCTTGTTTTGTAATAATCGCCATAAACATACCTACAATCAAACCGATTACAGCAGGTTCTCCAAATATACCAATCTTTTTGCTGAGCTTTTCAGGTGTAAAATTATTATTTTTTATGCCTGGAATATGATCCATGATTTTATTCGCAGCCCAACATACCGGAAACGCCATGCTCATCTGTGTTACGTTAGAAGAAGTGGTTCCGTCCAATCCTAATGTTTCCGACCATTTGGGAGCATATTTATCTCCGCACCATATACAGAAAACAAAATTTAAAAATCCACAGATAACGGCCAGTATCATATTTCCTGATAATACATAGATAAACCCGATCACTGTCAGCTGCTGACCATAATCCCATATAGAAAGCTGCAATGTATGGAATACCTTGAAACGCACCAGCAGAACAGTCAGTACAGCAAAACATGGAATTAAAAATACAGAAATAGGAAGTGCAAACGGCAGCGCTGCTGATACGGACCATGGCACATCTACAATGTCAAATCTCGCGCCACTGCTTGTCTTTGCATAATATTCAATTACGGGTGTTAAGGTTGTAATCAGGTAATTTGTGATTAATGAAACACCTGCCAGACCAATGCCTGCTTTTAACCCTGCGCGCAATGCATTCGTTGGCTTCATTCTGAAGAACAATCCAACGATAAAAAATACCAGTGGTAAAAATACCGCTGCTCCGGCATTATAAATACCTAAAATAATTTCCTTTACAATTTCCATAAGGTTTTCTCCTCTTGTGCTTAATAGATAATTTCCTTAGATTCCTAAAATAAGTATTCTGTCCCAATTTTTTCTTTTTTCCGATTCAATCTGTGCACACACTGAATATACTTTTATACTATCCCATCCGATTTAAAATGTTTAGTTCAGGTAATTTTTTCTAAATAAAATTTTATGAACTATATTTTTATCGTACAATATTTATAATATAATTAAAAAGCACTATCTTAAATTCACGTTTTTGTCAAAAATATGTAAAGAGGTGTTTAATTATGTATAAGCGTATTATCGAACTTATTGTAGAGTTTTCCTACCAGACAGAATGTACACTGGAAGATTTGGCTAACAAATATCAGGTGTCTACGCAGACTATTCGCAATGATATTAATATGATCAATGAACTATTATCCGAACATCACTATGAAAAAATACAAATTAAGAAGGGTGTCATTATTTGTCCGGAAAATTTCACAGAAATTAAACGATATGTGAACTTAAGAGCTTCTGAATCTAATTTATATTTCTATCATTTTTCCAAGGAAGAGCTTTGTATTGTAACAACCATCATTCTGCTCTTCAGAGAAAAATACACAACTATTAATCAACTGGCCGAACAGCTTTCTGTCAGTCGGACTACCTTTATCAATACTTCTGTTCTTTTGCGGGAATATACCCAGCAATTGGGATTAAAGATGTACTCTTCCTCTAACAAGGGGTTGATTTTAAAAAATACGGAAAACGAGAAGCGCTCTGCGCTTGTAAAGCTTATTGAGCAAACAGTCACAGAAAATGAATTTTTACTGAATCTGATTTTAAAATCTAATATTGTAACCAGACAAGATAATCGCAAAATCACACAAAATGTACTTTACGAGATACAGCATGAATTGGGGATTTCTCTTTCTGATCAGACGTTTACTATATTAAATTATTATCTCAACTTTGCAATAGAAAAAATACATACAAAAAATTATATCGATATGTATCAAATCAGAGAACCTGATTTCTGCTGCTGTGCAGAAAAAATCTTGTCTTTCCTTTCTGCTGTCTGTAATATACCGGTCATACGTTCAGAAATACTATTTTTATCTTCTACATTGAAAAATTTAATCTCTCCTTCCGGTATTGCAGGACCTTCTCGCAACACTATGGAAATACAATTATTGACAACTGCATTGATAGATAAGATATCAGATTATCTACATATTGATTTAAAACACGATTTTCAATTACTAGAAAATCTTTCCAGTCATTTGATTTCTATCGCTACAATCTCCGTAACAGATAAAAACGACAATCCTGTTTTAAACGATATTCGCAATACACAATCTGACGTTATCCGCGCGGTAAAAGAGAATATCAGACCAGTAGAGGACTATTTTCAGCGCCCACTTAGCGAAACGGAAATCATTTATATCGCCATACATTTTAGCGCCGCCATAGAACGGTATCGTTCCAATCATTATGTTTACCGTGTCGTCGTCGCATGCAATACCGGCACAGGGACTTCACAGTTTATAAAGGCAAAACTTTCATGTTTTACAAATATTCATGTTACACGCCTAATAAATTCCTGGGAAATATCCTCACTGACTCCGGAGGATGCCGATTTGCTGATCTCGGCAATTCCCATCTACCAAAGTCCCATTGAATTTATAAATGTTTCCGGTAATATTACAAATCAGGATTTAATGCGAATTTCAAAAAAAATAAGGGATATGCACAATGCCGGAATCAAGCCTGCTGCTGTAATAGCTGATAATACAATTGAACGGATTATAAATGCTATACGCCCTGTATTCTATAAACTTGTTGACAAAAATGCAGATGAGGTTTTTGGGAAGATAACAGAAGCTATTTATTATGCCGCCGATTATACCCCGCCTTCCTTAGAAAGGGACTCTTCTCCCTGTCTGTACCAGCTGCTTACGCCTGCATTTATACAATTGGATACCCACTGTACAGACTGGAAAGATACCATCTATCAATCTGCGGTTCCTCTATTTGAAAGACAGTATTTTCACAAAAACTATTTAAAAGAAATAATCCATATTACAGAAACATACGGAGCCTATTATATTATTTCGGAAGGCATTGCCCTCCTTCACGCTTCTCCGGGACAAAACAGCTATAAACTAGGTATAGCGCTTACGCGCCTGCAAGCCTCTGTTTTATTTCCTACACCAGATGGTCCGAAGCCAGTTTCTTATATTATTCTCTTATCTGTTATCGATAAAAAAGAACACTTAAGAGCGCTGTTTTCTCTGATTCACCTGCTGAAAGATCCATCGTTTATGCGGAAAATAGAGCACGCTAAAACATCTGACGAAGTGAGTCATCTCATTTATTTAAATGAGAAAAATATAAAAAAAGGAGATTTTTAACATGTTTAAAAAAGAAGTAACTGTAAAAAATGAAACTGGTCTCCATGCAAGACCTGCGTCCGATTTTGCCGCATTATGCCGGAACGTACAGAGTGATATAAGAATAATCTCTGGAAATGCAATAGTAAATCCAAAAAGTATTATTAGCATCCTATCTGCCGGTCTTTCCCGAGGTACAACTTTTTTGCTGGAAGTAGAAGGACCGGATGAAAAAGAGGCAGGAGAAAAAATTGTACAGTTCATTGAAGCTCTCAAGGAATAACAAGAAAAACATCCGAATATTTTCAAAAATTTTCATTTAAAAGTTTGCTCCCTTCCAAGTAGAAAGTCTGCATTTCACTTCTCTTCTTAGAAGGGGGCTCATCAAAATTTACAGGTTAGTTGTTCTAACAAGCTGTCTTCTGTAGCCTGCTGATTCTACTTATTTCCCGGCCTGTCATTTCCTGCAATTTCCTTAATATATTTTGTACATTTTCTTTATTTTTTAGTAGTAAAGTCTCACATAG
Organism: Mediterraneibacter flintii; assembly: GCF_055387595.1. Taxonomy (NCBI): domain Bacteria; kingdom Bacillati; phylum Bacillota; class Clostridia; order Lachnospirales; family Lachnospiraceae; genus Mediterraneibacter; species Mediterraneibacter flintii. Next base: position 148,364 of record NZ_AP031405.1, on the reverse strand, counting down.
AGAGGCACCGATGCGCTCTATAACTATTTCTTTTTCATCTGTTCCATTCAAACCTGTCAGCTTTAATATTTCGTATATTAATTTTGAAAATTCTTCAATTCTTTCATTTGTTACTTCTTTCTTTCCAAATGCAAAGTTCATATTTACCATAATAATCTGTTCTTTTAACCGTATCATATTCTCCACATCAAGAAAAGAGAGCTGATTTGCCCTCTCCAAATTTAAGAAGAGTAATGCAATACCATGCAGAAGTGCAAGTATCCCTGCCTCTTTTACATCTTTCCCTTCTTTTTCCGCCAGTTTTCCGACTTCTTGTACCAGGATAACCTGGATGAATGCCATAAACTGACGTGCTTCTTTTTCTGTCTTGTATTTTCTCCTCCATATGAGCTTCAATATTCTCCCCCCTGTTATTTCACCATTTTTTCAAGCCGCTTTTTTACATTGATTGTTCCCGCTTTCGTTTCTTCTATCATCGTTTCTATCAGTTCATCTCCTTTCATTCCAGACGCCCGTAAAGATGACGCTACGATTACCATCGGTAAATTCACTCCTGTTACTGCCAGAGGAATCTTCCCTTTTTTTCTAGAAGTAAGAAGTAACTGATTATACGGTGTTCCGCCTATAATATCTACAAATATCAGACAGTCATTCTGAAACGACTCAATCGCATTCTGCACTGTCTCCCCATATTTTTCTGGATCATCATTTGCTTCTAGACAAAATGCTGCGCTGTTTTTCACTTCGTTTCCAAGAATAACAGCCGCAGAATCCAGCATTCCCACCGCCATTGGGCCATGACTTAACACAATAATTCCAGTTAAGCCTTTTTCAATTTTATCTGGTTTAAATTTTTGTATCATAATACGCCTCCTAATTATTCCATCTATTCTAAAAATTTTCTTATTTCCATGACTTCTCGCATATAGCCTCCGCCAATAAAATCTATTATTTTCATGCTATATTTTCCTGGATGCATTTGCTTTATATCGAATACAACTCCTTTTCCATTACAAACCAAATTTCTATAATCGCCCAGCTGCATTATCCCATAATTAAATCCAAGCTGACGCAGATATGCTCCATGACCGCATACTGTAATCTTTTTTTCTTCATTTTCAAAACGTGCATCTAAAAATTTCTGAAAATCTCTATTTACCCTTTCAGCAAAAATCCGAGTACATTCTCCGGATCCAAATGCTTCTTCCCTCTCCTTTCCCTGTTCATCAAAAATACTTTTACGCCATCGTATAATCTTCTCTCTGTCTTTTTCTGTTTCAATGGCTCCAAAATCTCTCTCTTGTAATAATGCTGTATACTTACAATCCCTATCCGGATATATTACATGAAGTGTCTGCTGCGTCCGTTTCATATTGCTGGCATAACAGTTTCCCGGATCTGCCGGATAGAGCTTTTCCTTCACATAATCTCTAAGCTCCAAGATACCGCTACTGGAAAGCGGGGCATCTACACGCGCTCCAGATATTCTTTTTTCAAAATTCAGTTTTGTCTTTCCATGTCTGATAAAATATAAAATCATTTATTTTATTCCTTTTCCTGTCAATATATTGATTAGCTTCTCCAAAGAGCCACTCCGCCTTCCGATATTAAAAATTGCTTTAATTTCCTGTCCATCACCTGCTACCAATATCATTTTAGCTATTTCAATAGCAATTTGAATGGTTAGTTTTGGAATAATATAACAGCTTACGCCGGTATACTTTTCTATATACTTTTGGGTATGAAATAAAGTCCTCTCATCTGTCAATATAATAACTCCCTTAGCATTACCCAATTTACGTACCGCATCTATTATTTCTTCTAACTTTAGATTTTTCTCTGTATTCGATTTAATTTCAGCCGGATACGCTAATTTTTCACTAAATGTTCTGTTAATGTTTTTAGCCATAGAAATTGCCCGTTCTTTACAGGATGATGCCAGTATTAGTCCAAATTTGCTTTTTCTCAACTTTTCTCTGTCAAAGCTATTTGCATGCTGTCTTAAAACCGACGCCAGTAGTAAGACTTCACTGTCTATTAATTTCATATCAAAATGTTCTTCAAGCAAAGGACGAATAGACATCACAAAAATTCCTTCCTTACTATTCTGAAGGCTGGTTAAAGCATATAATGTATCCGACTCATCCGGTACCCCTCCCTGATGAGTAAAAAAACGAATCTCTTCCAGACACAGCGCAATAGCCTGTATAGTTTTATCATTATATTCTTCTACGAGTTCTAACTCCGCAGTTTCCACTATTTGTCTGGCAAGTTTCCATATGCCTGGCGAAGCAAATTCCTCCAATCCTCTTTTTCTGTTTTTGAAAAAGCTAATCTGTTTTTCATTTTCCGGATTCAAATCTGTTTTCTGCGCTGTGATACAGATTTTTCCACCGGTTATTTCGCGATTTATGAATTCCTCCACTGACGTTTCTCTGTTCTGTTCTAAAATAATAGTTCTCGACAAATCCTGCTTTTGTACTAAAATATAATCTGTATCTGTTTTTTCCTGTTCAATATAACGCAGATATCCTCTAGCGCAGCAAATCTGGACTTCATTTTTTAAATCTCCTATATTTGTCTTACTTTCAAAAGCAATTAGATACCGTACAGCTTCCTTCTCCACGTATATCGGCATTTTCAGCTTTTCGCTCTCTTTTGTAAAAAATATAGTAATCAATGCAAGCCGTTCTGAAAGCGGTCGTTCTCGAAAAGGAGGGATTTTCAGCACTATCGGCATTCTTCTTTTAAACGTATCTAACACAGCATTGTCTACGGATTCTGTTGTCGCTCCGATAATCATTAAATGAACAGATTTTTCATATATACCGCCCAATGGGATGAAAACACCTTTATCCATCACCGTAAAAAGCATCTCCTGTCCTGTATTTGGAAGCCGATGTATTTCATCCAAAAATAATACTCCCTCATTAGCCATCTCTATAATTCCCGGCTTATCTTGATCTGCACCAGTAAAAGTTCCTTTTTTATGTCCGAATAAATGAGATAACAGAAGCTGTGGATTATCCGCATGTTCTGCACAATTATAAGAAACGAAAGGCACGGAATTATTCTGTCTCATATAGCACACATAACGCCATATTTCTGCTGCCAGCATCGTTTTCCCAACACCGCTTTCTCCTGCAATGAAAATATTAAGACCGTATGGCGGGTAGACTGCCGCGGCTTTTGCCATCTGGATCTGGCTCTTCAGACTTCCTTTACATCCTATTATGGATTCAAATGGCTCAAACGTTTTTTGTTTATCCGAAAAATCAGATATTTTTTTCTCTTTTGGGAAAAAACATACTGGGTACGTATCTGTTTTCTGTAAAATCCCGTCTTTTACCAGGCTATTTAAGTCCCTGGAAGCATCGCTTCTCCATATATTTAATGCGGCCGCTGTCATTTCCGCAGTTATATGTATATCTTGCTTTTCATTCTTTGCTTTATTCCATTGATACAAGACAAACTCTTCTACCCGCTTTTTTCTTTGCATTTTATTTACCCGTTTCCCTATGCAAATACTCCCAAGAGTGCACCGATAATACAAACTACCAGGAATATTAAAATAATCTTTATTACGCTTAAATTCTTTTTATTCATAAGATAATAAATTAAAAATACAGAGCCCAATGGCAGTAAACCCGGTAAAGCACTGTCCAGCACTGTTTGTACAGACGCCGTAGTTTCCCCACTTGTATAGGATAATGCAATAGACGGCGTCACATATTTGCACACCATTGCACCCATAACCATCATACTCAATGTCATAACCCCGTCCGTTAATTTTCCCATGATTCCGGAACCCTGTTTCATGATACTCCCAAGAGCATTTTTACCCAGCTTGTAGCATGTTGTAAACATGAAAACCGCCCATCCATATCGGCATGCTGTTTTAAATAGAATAAACCCGATCGGACCCATGATATTTCCTGCTATCGCCATCGGAGTAAAGATTGACAACGCTAACGGCCTCAATGTACTTGTAAAAATTGTGTCTCCAAATCCTGTTAGACCACCCATAACGCCTGTTTTTAGATTATTCATTGTAGACCGGGGGATGTCGTGTCCTGCTGCTCTTTCTTCTTCCATGCGAAGAATAATGGCTGTCACCGCACATCCTGTCATAGGCTCTGCCAAATAATAAGCTTCTCCATATGATTTCATCGCATCTTTGATTTCTTCCGGTTTGTTTTTATATAATTTCTTAATCGCAGGTAATACAGCCGCTGCAAATCCTGTCCCATAGAATCTGGGATATGTAATAAAATTTGATATAAAGGTACTCGACATATAAAATACTTTAAACAATGTCCATTTATCTAAACTCTTTGGAACTTTTATTTCTTCACCCATCATTTTTCCTCCATCTCTATTATTGTTCTGCTGTTTTCTTATTGTTTACCATCATAACTGCAATTAATGCTGCTATGATCGTAACGCCGATCAATGTAATCTGTTCACTAAAGAAATACATAATATAGAAGCCAAGGAAAAACAAAGGAAATTTCTCTTTATGTCCTGAACTCTTTAGGAATAATGCAAATCCAATACCAGGGAGAAATTTTGCCAGTGTAATAAAAGAAATCATCATCCATTCTGGAATAGCTGCAAGTATAGAATTCATGGCTCCCTGTCCCCAAAATAATACAGAAAACATGAGTCCAAAATAAATCGGGAACTGTATGATCGGTTGGAAAAACAGCGAAACAAAATAAAACAACCTTGTATTTCCTTTTTCTGCCGCTTTATCCGTCAACACAATACCGAACTGATTTAAAGAACGGCACAATGGCTGTAAAAAAGCTCCGATAACTGTAAATGGTACTGCTACCGCCATAACCACTTCCGTCTCCAAATTTGCTGCCATTGCAAGAGGAATTGCAATAAAAGATGCCATTTGCAAATCCATCGTTATTGTATTTCCTACTGTAGTAGGCGCCATATTCATTGTCTGTATCATACCGCCCAATATTGTTCCTTGGATTGGATCACCCATGATAATTCCCAGAAAAATCCCGATACAAACAGGATTTCTCAGTTGATTAGCTGCCATAGTAAACCATGGATTCAAAATTAAAAAGTAAAATAAAGCAATCAATAACGCCTGTTGTAATGTAATCAAAAAAATTCCTCCCCTCTTTTATAGTCCCAATGCCTTTTTATTTCTCGACTGATTAAGCAGTTCTATCATAGATGTTTCTGTATCCGCAGGAAACATTTGACAATATACTTTAATTCCCTTACTATCCATTTCCTGAAATATTTTTGCGCGTTCCATACTGACATTCACCTGTTTATATACGCATACAGAATTTTTTTCTCCTGCTAACGTAGCAACTTGAATTCTGTTAAATTTAATCCCTTCATCATATGCTTTCATCGCATGTTCTGGCGTCTGAAAAATTACGATTGTGTTTTCATCTCCAAACTGATTTTCTCTCCATTGTTTTGCCGCCTCCTCAGTTGTTATTGTGTCGCACCTCACTCCGGAAGGTACTGCCATCTCATGCAGGTCACATAAAAAAGGATCCTGTGCATATTCGTCATGAATAATCACCGCCCTTTTAATGCCTTTCTCCGGTATCCAAGCAGTGCATACCTGCCCATGTACCAATCTGCTGTCAATTCTAAATAATAGATAATTTCCCATCTCTTTTTCCATCCTTTCTTTTGGGATTTATCTTTTTACTTAGCAAAATATATGCCACCACACTTTTTCAACTTTTATCTCAGAATAACAATCCTCTCTTTTTCTGATATTTACGGAGTTTTCTATCTCCAAATTTAATATTCATTCATCCGCATCCCTATTCTAAATACCGTGTATATACTTCACTTTTTATTATTTCACCACACTTTTTTTATAAAAAAATCTTCACAAAGAATATATGTGAAGATTTTCTTACGAAAACTATGCGTTGACAACATGAATCGGATTTCCTTTTACAAATGCTTCCAGGTTTTCTTCGCTGATTTTCATAATCCTCTGTCTACTTTCTTTAGAAGCCCATGAAATATGTGGCGTAATAATACAATTTTTTACCTTTAATAGTGGATTATCTCCTCGTATTGGTTCTGTATACACCACATCTAATCCTGCCGCACTGATTTTTCCAGAATTGAGAGCATCTGCAACATCTTGTTCATTGATCAACTGCCCCCTCGAATTATTGATAAGAATTACGCCGTCTTTCATTTTAGCAATTGTATCTTTATTGATCATTCCTGTATTCTCTGGTGTCAAATTACAATGGAGTGTAATTACATCCGCTTTGCTCATCAGTGTCTCCAAATCTGTATATTCTGCAATCTCTTTTCCACTTTCTGTTGGATACAAATCATATGCGAGCACATGCATCCCCATTGCTTTGGCAATTCTTCCTTCTGCCTGTCCGATTCTTCCAAATCCGATAATTCCAATCGTTTTATCCAAGAGTTCTATCAATGGATAATCCCAATAACAAAAATCTGAGCTCTTTTCCCATCTTCCTTCTGCTACTGTCTGGCTGTGGTGTCCAATATGATGACAGATTTCCAAAAGAAGTGCAATGGAAAATTGTGCTACCGCCTCTGTTCCATAAGCAGGCACATTAGAAACTACTATCCCTTTTTCTTTCGCTGATTGTATATCAATTACATTGTACCCTGTAGCAAGCACACCTATAAATTTTAAATTTCTGCTGCTTTCCATACTTTCTCTGGAAATCGGAGTTTTATTTGTAAAGACTACTTCTGCATCTTTTATTCTTTCCTGTATTTCCTCCTCATTATAAATATCTGTCCGGTCATATACGATCAGTTCGCCAAACTTTCCAATCCCTTCCCAGCTTAGGTCACCCGGATTCTCTGTATATCCATCCAAAACTACTATTTTCACCTTTTACTCCTCCTGAAATTTTTATTGAATCATCACATGCAATCCTGCTTTTTTGAACTTTTCATACATTGGTTCCAATTCGTGGCGTTCCATATTTGGTAATTCCCCCATAGGCCATTTCCATCCTATTCTTTCATACTTTGATTTCCCATATGCGTGAAACGGGAGCAGACATACCATAAATTCTGTTCTCAGCTCTTTTAGAAAAGAAATGGTTCTGTCAATCAGTTCTTCTGAATCATTATATCCTGGAATAATTGGCATTCGTACAGCAAATGGAATCTTATTATCATCTAAATACCGAAAATTTTGTAAGATCCATGTATTATCTACCCCTGTATATTTTCTATGAATTTCATTGTCTATTGCCTTCATATCAACATAGGCCAGATCAATATATTCTGCTACAGATTCAAAAATCTTTGGCCGGCAATATGCGGTTGTGTCGAGTACCGTATGTATATTTTCTTCCCGGCAGCGTTTCAATATCTCGACTGCAAACTCTGGCTGCATCAATACTTCTCCACCACTGAGAGTTACACCTCCATTGGAACGCTCATAAATCAATTTATCCTTTTTTATCTCCTCAAATACCTCTTCAGAGGTCATAGTTCTTCCTACTATTCTTCTTGCATCATGTAAACAGACTTCTGCGCACTTTCCACAGCCTGTACATCCTACTCCTGTTTCCGCCGCTTTTGTCTCACACACTTTTATGCATTCTTTACATCCTATACATTTATCTGCATAAAACATAATCTGCGGGGGTTGAATTTGGGATTCTGGATTACTGCACCACAGGCACCGCAGCGGACAGCCTTTGAAAAAGACTGTCGTGCGCAGACCCGGTCCGTCATGCATAGAGCAATTCTGTATATCAAATACGTATCCCGATTTCATTACATTTGTCACCTCTATATTTACCCTACAGATTCAAATTCTACTCTTGCAATCAAGTCATCCTGTAAATCTCTGGAAATTTCTGTAAAAAATGCTGTATAGCCCGCAACGCGGATAATTAAATCCCTGTACTTTTCCGGATGTTCCTGTGCATCTCTAAGTGTTTCTGCCGATACGACATTGATCTGCACATGGTTTGCTCCACGTCCATCTTTTCCCATATTACATAAATAAATCCGTATCAGGCTGGCTAATTTTTGAACATCGTCCTCTTTCTCAAGTGCACGTGGATGGAATTTTTGATTATATACAACAGAATTGATTTCCGAATAATCCCACTTTGCAGCGCTGCGCATAGACGCAGAAGGTCCATTCAAAGCCAGACCCTGCATCGGAGATATTCCTCCTTCTGCAAGCGGCATCCCTGCTTTACGCCCGTCTGGAGTCGCCCCCATCATACTTCCATATAACACTCCTGCCGACAGATGAATATATACCGGATTCTTACGTAAACGTCCAAATCTCATTGGATATTTCAGGTATTCATGATTGATCGTATGTTCTATAGGTACAATCCACTTATCTACATATTCATTATCGGTTCCATATTTAGGCGCCTGAAGAAGAGCTTTTTGAAGTTTTTCATACCCTGAAAAATTATTATCCAAAGCCGTAACCAACTCCTCTATTGTAGCCTTTTTCTCATCAAAGACTACTCTCTCAACAGCTCCCAGCGAATCAATACAGTTTACCAGTCCTACCGATACGCCCATGGCAGCACTATGTCCTAATGAACCGCCACATGTAATATCTAATCCATCTTTCAGACTTGTTCCTTGGAACATAGAAGTATAAGGCATACGCAGAAAATCCTGCCATACTTTATATATTGTATTTGCATGCATCACAGCCATTTTAATTCCGTATTGTATCTGCTTCTGTAAAGCATGATAAACGTCTTCGATATTTTTAAAATCCTTCGGATCTCCAGTCTGCGGTCCGACCTGTACTCCTGTTTTTCTGTCTTTTCCATTTGTAAAAACATATTCCAGTGCAATTCCCGGATTAATGTCAGCCGCATGATCCATATTAGGGAGGTGTGGGTGCCACATAAAAGAACAACAAACAGAATCATAGGTTCGTGCCGATTTTTCAGACAGTCCGCATGCTTTTTTAAAATGATTGATTCTGGAATCGGCTCCCAGAAACATAGGCTTTCCACCGCCACTTCGAATTACTTTTACAGCAGTCTCCAGATAATCATCCGGTACATTTTTTTCTACCCAAACCGCTACATTGGGCTGATCTAGATGTACAAACTCTTCTACTTTCAAGCATAAATAACTTAATTCGTTGACCGCACTTTCTCCGTTGACATCTGTACCACCCAAGCTTATATTCTGGAACATAGGATTTCCGGTTCTATAGCGCGACTCTCCTTGCGTATATACTTTGTTTGTCTCTGCCAGTTTCAACCAGTAACATGCTATAATATCTTCTGCTTCTTCCAGCGTCAGTTCTCCATTATCTAGGTCTTTCTTAAAATATGTATAAAATTTCTGATCTACTCTTCCCGGAGACTCAGCAACTGCATTTGACTCATAGTAATAAATCAACTGCATAAACCATGCCGACTGTACTGCCTCATAAAAATTATCTGGTGCATTCCACGGAACTTTCCTAAGTGTCTTAGCAATCTTCAAAAGTTCGTCTCTACGTTTTTTATTCTGTGATGTTTTCGCCATCTTTTCCGCCTCGTCTGCATAACGCTCCGCAAATACATGTACCGCATCACAGATAATCACAATAGCATTCCAGAATTGTAATTTATCTACATATTTAGGATCTGTCTGATCCGCCGTATCTATCAATCTCAATGCCTCTTCTTTATACCATTTAATTCCTCTTTCTAACCTATGTTTATCCAAAGACAAGATATGACCAATCGGTTGCTCCATAGAAATTCCGCACGACCAGAGTCCGTATTTCTGTTTTTCCCGTATCTCTTCCGGAAGCTGCTTCTGAATACGTGAGAAACTACACCGATCTTTCCAGTATGGATGAATTTCCTTCTTATAATATTCCTTATCTTCTTCTGTTACATATGTTGGGTTATATTCCCTGGTTGAAATTGTATCAATTTCATCAATCAACCAGTCGCAGATTTCCGGAAACCAAAGACATCCGCGCGGGGTAGGTGTTACAGAACCCACGATTAATTCATCTTCACGGATATATACCGGATAATTTTCTAAAATATGAGCAAGTGCTTTTGCCTGACGGATATTTGCATCCTCTCCCTCTGTCGCTTTATAACTTTCAGTAACTAGTTTTCCCCTTTCTTTAATATAAAGCTGCTGTTTTGAATCCAAAACCCGTTCTCTCAATTTGCTCAATCGTTCTGTTTTCTGCATTTTTTTAATCTTTTCAATAATTGTATTATCCGGCTCCCAATTTCTTGCTCCTATCGGGTCTGGCAATTCTTCCATACATCTCTCAAGATTTTCATATTCTTCCTTTGTCACTGTTTTCATACTAATATTTTTCATTTTCTCCTCCTTATTGTTTTATAATATCAACCATTGTATTATAATAACAACCATTGTATTTATATATTAACTTTCTATATATTTACTGTCAATAAAAATTATGTACAAAATAATTTATATATTTTTAGATACTTTCCACAAATAATCAACTTAAAATATTTTTGCTTGCTTTTCCATAATTTTTAAGATAACGTATTAGGGAGAAGGAGAAACCAGATATGAAAACAATACAAGAGAACGATAAAAAATCAAAGATAACCATTCAATCTGTTGACCGGGCACTTAGAATTGTTGCGTTTATTGCCGAAAATAATGGCACCTGTGGTTTATCAGAAATCTCCAGAGGAATGAATCTAAATAAAGCGACTACTTATGGACTTTTATCGACCCTGGAACAGCATAGATATGTGGAATTAAATCCTGATACAAAAAAATATCATCTGGGATTATTTCTTGCTGAGCTTGCAATGAAAGCAGAAGATTTTTTAGATATCCGTATTATAACTAAGCCCTATATGGAGGAACTAGCGGCAAAGTATACAGCTAGTATTCATTTGGGAATTGAGTCGGAAGAAGAAGTCCTTTATATAGAAGTTAGCAAATATAATTTTGTTCTTCCTATCGTATGCCAGGTCAATTCCCGGCTTCCCTTCTATTGTACAGGCGTGGGAAAGGCGATCCTTGCTTTTTGGTCAGAAGAACGTATTCACGCATATATCTCCAAACACAAACTAATTGCAAAAACTCCAAATACAATTACTTCTGCTAAAAAATTAGAACAAGAATTAGCGCTTATTAGAAAACAGGGATACGCTATAGAAAATGAAGAAAATCAAATAGGTGTAATCTCTATTTCTGCACCTATTTTTTCCCTAAATGGAATTGTTATTGCTGGTATTAGTATTGGATTAATTAAGGCAATGTTAACAGAAGAAATGAAAAAAAGCGTCATTGCTGATTTATTAGAATATTCTCAAAAAATTTCTCAGAAAATGGGGTATAATCCAAACAATTTATTGTAAAAAGAAAAGGGGCTGCAAAGTCCTTGGATAGGAATTGCCAACTCCGTCAAATGCTGGTACTGGTTGTCGTAAAGGAGTTTCCATCCATCAGGCAGCGGTTATGCTGAGCAAATCAAACTCAACGGTATCTGAGTAGATATAATCCTTAAAGTCATGACCTTTCCGCAAGACTGTACCATATCGAGCTCATTGGCCGTGTCAAGTTCACTGTAAAATCTTCTTTGACATGAGAATTTCTGATTTTATCCACGCCCAATTAAGGAGTTCCGTTCCGAACTTTAGATGGGATAGGAAATATAAGCCCACCTCCACACCACGGGCAAGGACAAAAAAATCGCCACCTGCAATTAAGTGACGATTTTCGCTCTAATATTCTATTGTTACTTGATAAGCCAACTATAATCCCGCCGCCTCCTTGATTACACTACACATCTTCTCCCTACGGTTATATGATTCAATATCCATAATGACTAAATTTCCCTCTTCATCCTTGGTGAGGGAAACCGATTCTGCGGTCTTTCTGCACATTTCAGCAGTCTCATTGTATAAGATATCCCCTAAAAGATATACATTGCGATTTCATCAATCTCTCTATTTGTAGAAATCAGCACTTCCTTACCGTCTCTTTCATATTTCCATACATTCGCCGGACCACAATCTCTGTCTAGAACCGTTACTTTATATTGCTTTTCCTTTTCATCATATGTAAATGCCAGGAGATTTCTTTCTCCTTTCCTGTGCCCTATGATAACGGCAGGCTCCCCAAGTAAAGTCCCTCCATAAATTGCGTGAGCAAATTCTGCAGTATCATATGTGTAGACTTTTTTGTATTCCCCGTCTATTTTCTTGAGGATATATATATTTTGCCCATGGAAAGGAGAAATCATAATCAACTCCGGTTCTCCGTCTCTGTCTAAATCAACAAGAACCGCGTCGCTTCCCGGGGTTTGCGTCAACCTCTCAATTTCCCAATTTTCTCCTATCTCTGCCGGAGGAATAAATTTATAGACTCCCTCGTCACAAGAAATCAGGCATATCTCCATCTCGTTTTCTTGCATTTTATAGTAACCATGATTCTTCAGCATATTATCTTTGATAACTGTCAGCTCCAGTTGATGTTCCTTATCAAAGCCGCTTAAGTCCTCCGGAAGCACTGCCGCGTATGTCTTGCCCGGCATCGACCAGTCATCCTTATATGCATGTCCCGATTTGAGTGCACATGCAATCAAGTAATTTATACCATTGCGCGTGACTATATCAAAACGGTGTACATGAGGAAGCTCCACAAGGGTACGGATCTTCCATCCTTCTTTTTCTGACGGTGACACAATCACAATTTCCGCTTCCTTTGAGTCGTTTGGAGAATAAAATTTATGTGTTGCCAGAAATACCCCATTGCTTCCTGGCACCTGTACCATACTCATAACCCCGCCTGGTTCTTCCCATACTGTGTCTACCTTGTTTCCTTCTTCATCAAACAGATAACACGGGTCATGCTTTTCTGCTGCCACCAGAATATGCTGTTTTCCATTGTACATAAGCGGCGCGATAGAATAACATTTTGTAAGATTTCCCAACACCTTTTTATTTATTTTCAAAGCTTACGCCTCCTGCTTCTTCCTCTCTCCTAACCTGATGAATCTGCACGCCCCGTTCTTTCAGTTGTTTCAGAACATCCTCCGGCGCTTTTTCATCCGTAATCAAATGCCCGATATGTTCAACCGGAGCACTTGTAAAACTGCTGTTTTTTCCTACCTTTGTATGGTCTGCGAGTACATATACATCTTTTGTCGCATTCTGTATCATTAATTCATTCATTTTTACTTCTGCCGCAATCTCTGTTGTCATCCCAGATACCGGAGAAATGCCTGAACAGCCAACGAATGCTTTTTTCGGAAATACTGTCTGCAAATTGCGGATAGCAAAATCTCCTACCATTGCGTCCTTTGGATGGCGTAGCTCCCCTCCAGTCATCAGCACGCTGATGCCTTCTGGATAATCTGTCTGAATCGCCTTCCCATTATTAGTAATGACCGTCACATTGTCGCATTTAATATACTTTAATATTTGTAGTGCATTTCTGCTGGAATTGATAAACAGGGAATCTCCAGATTCTACAAGCGTCGCTGCATACTCGGCGATAAGTCTCCTATACATGGACACCTCTTCATCCTCTTTTTGCTCTGTCTTTGCAGAGACAGCTCCTCCGTAAAATCTGACAAGAAGATTTTTGTCCTCCAGATATTGCAAATCCCTGCGGATCGTAATCAGCGACACCTGAAATTTTTCTGCCAGCTCGTCTACCCGTACTGCCGGATTCTCTTTCATAAGAGCAAGTATCTGCCTTCTTCTTCCTTCTACATATGCCCGTTCTCTTTTCATTACTGTACACCCCGTCCATACATTATCTTAATCATCATACCATCTTTTTCTCTATCTGTCCCTCTTTATTTATAACATCTCTAAAGGAGAGGACTCCTTCTCTATGAAAAGTGGTCTCTGATTTACAAAAGAGAACGGAACGGTATATTCTGAGGAGCCTCAAAGCAGTCCTCGAATCCTCTCCTATGATGATATGCCAGTTTATCCTTGTCTGCAGGATATACATATTTTCCTCCTACTTCCCAGAAGAACGGATGGAATTCATAACCCAGACGATCTTTTTTCATATCATACAGTACCTTAATTTCATTGACATCTGCCATAAAGTTTGTCCATACATCATAGTGAATGGGAATCACTACCTTGCATCTTAATGCCTCCGCCATACGGAGAATATCTACAGAGGTCATCTTATCTTGCATACCAACCGGATTTTCCCCATAAGAACCAAATGCAACATCAATATCATAATCCTTGCCATGCTTTGCAAAATAAATAGAATAGTGCGAATCCCCACTGTGATAAATAGTCCCACCTGGTGTTTTAATCAGGTAATTTACCGCTTTGTCATCCATATCTATCGGGCATTTTCCTTCCAAATCTTCTCTATCGGGGCCCTGGGAATCTGTAGTTACGATACAGGTTCTGTCAAAAGAATCCAGTGCGATTATTTCTATATCTTTGATTTTAATAGAATCCCCTGGTTTTACCGTTATACATCTCTCTGCCGGTACTCCCCATTTTTGCCACAATTCTACCGACTTTTTCGGTCCGATAAATGGAACAGGAATTTCTTTTCCGTTTTCATCCACTGTCATCATACCACTTTTTATTACATGGGAAGCATATTCTGCACTCATATGATCTTGATGGTAGTGCGTAGCAAGAACCGCATCTACTTGTTTGATTGCAAAAGGATCAATGACAAACGGAACTGCTCTTAAATTCGGCTGCATCGCTCTCGCCCCGCACATATTTGCCATCTGGTGTCCAACTTTCATCTTTCCGTCTCCGTGCGTTCTCTTTCCATTTCCGCACCACAGATCCACTGTAATATTACAACCTCCCGGCGTCTTAAACCACATTCCGGTGCAGCCAAGCCACCACATCGCTACTGTTCCTGGTTTGACTTCTTCATTTTCAATTTCTTCATTCAGCCATGTTCCCCATTCTGGGAATGTACTCATAATCCAGCTTTCACGAGTTATCTCATCAATTTTACTCATCAAATTTCCTCCTTCTGATTAACACGGATATGTTTTATTAATTGCATAATATCATATATTATGTTCTTTTTCAATCATATTTTACGATTGTTTTATATCATAAACTATATTTATATACCATTTTATTTTGTACGAAAAAATCTTCTAAATTTTAATTTTTTACTATAATTCTGTTATTTTTACTGTTCTTCCCCTTTGCACATAACAAAGTATACGATAAAATTATAAATAATCCCTTATCGGGCAGAATTCACCAGCCTAAATAGGCATGAATTACGTATGCCCTTTAGGGTATACCTTACCGGACAAAGTCCGCCAGCCTGAACAGGCATACATTGCGGTGTGCTCTTTAAAGTATATATACTTAGGAGGAATTTTCATGCGGATTGCTATTGTAGATGATTCTTTATCTGATATACAGTACTTATATGAAAATATACGGAAATACTGCCAGGAACATCAGGTTCATATGACGATTGAACCCTTCCATGATGAGTCTCGTTTTCTTTCCTCACTGAAAGAACATTCTTATGATCTTGTCATCCTGGATATTTATATGAAGCAGATAAACGGAGATCATATCGCCTCTCTTATCCGCAGGCATTACCCAAATTGCCAGATTATTTTCACCACTGCAAGTAAAGAGCATGCTGTCAAGGCATTCCGCCTTCATGCTCTGGATTACTTAGTGAAGCCTTACAGTTATGCCGATTTGTCCGAAGCTTTAGATCATTTTGAAAAAATATTTCAGAGCTTTATACATTATATTGAACTGAAAGAGGCGCGTCAGTATACCAGAATTCTTATCAACGATATTGTTTTCACAGACTATCATAACCACTATATACAGGTGCACACTACTTCAAACGTTGTTCGGTCTTATATGTCCTTTGATGCCTTTTCTCCTATGCTGAAGCCCTATCCCCAGTTTCTTTGGTGTTACAGAAACTGCATGGTAAATATGGACTATATCGAATCCTTAGAAGGCGGAGATTTTCTTCTTAAAACTGGCGTATGTATTCCCATTTCTAAGGGAAAGCATCAAGAAGTTACACAAGCCTACGCAAATTATATGTTTGATTATGTAAACAGGAGATGCCCTATATGAATCTTTCCCTCTCCACATTAATAGTTATCTTTCTTTTTGTTCTGCCCATTATTTTTATACTTTATCATACATTTCGTGATAAAATTAAATCTCCTTTTCTGCTGCGCGTCTTTAGTTCCATCACAGTCTTTGCGCTTCTGTCGCTTCTCGGAGCTGCTCTTAGCGTACATTTTCTGGAAAATTCTCGGATTATCCAGACATGTGTCATTACCATAACTATGCTGTCAGAAATGCTGATTTTTTATATTGCCGTAGATTATAAACTAGTACATGCTCTTTTTATAGCTTCTGTTGTCAAATGTTACGCCGACAATGTAATCCTGCTTTCTTATTTATTGTATTATACTGTCACCGGTTATTTCCCTTCCGTTTTCTCCGGTTACCCTGCATGGCCTATGTTCATCAATATTGTTGTTACATTCCCTTTTATTTTCTTATTTTTTAAGAAACTGATGCGTCCCGCCCTGGATCTAAGTGGTTCTCTTTCCCTCTGGTCTTACATCTGGATTGTTCCTCTATGTAATAATCTGTTGTATTCTCTGTATATCGGACCTTCTTTTAATACAGAAACTCTTTCCCCAGGAACAGAACTTTATTTGCTGCCTTTCCTATGGATTCTTCTATCATTTTCTACGTATATTATTCTACTAAAAATGATTATAGGCTTAAGTGAAAGCGCTCGGTTTCGGGAAGAACTGCATATCTCTGACACACAGATTACCGCACAGCATAAACAATTAGAGCACCTGCAGCAGCATATTCAAGATACAAGCCGTATCCGGCATGATATGCGCCACCATTTTCTTGCCCTTCAGGGATTTATAACACAAGAAGATTATCCTGGAATGGCAGAATATATAAAGGACAGCATCTCCGGACTGGAACCTGCTGCGGCAGAAATTTACAGCGGTAATACTGCTGTAGATGCAATACTTGGATATTATAAGAGAGAAGCTTTAGCAAACCAAATTGACATCCAAATTTCTGTTTCCCTGACAGATACACTCCCCATCCAGGATACCGATTTTTGTATTATCCTTGGAAATCTTCTTGAAAATGCATTAGAAGCCTGTATCCGCCAGCTTTCAAAAAAACGATTTATACGTGTACAGTTATATATGCCTACGAATGCCACCTTCATCATTATAATCAAAAACAGTTACGAGGGAAAAATAAAACAGCAAGGTCAGATTTTTCTTTCATCTAAAGCACAGAACAGAAAAGGTATTGGAATCCGTTCTGTATTAGATATAGCTAAAAAATATCAGGGAATCCCCAAATTCGAATATGATGATAATGAATTTAAAGTTTCCCTCTTACTTCATAAAAATAGAACCACAAAAAAAGACTGACGCAAACAAACTTTTGCGTCAGCTTTTTTATAGAACTTCCTACATGAACTTTACATTACATAGTTTCCTACATACCAACTTACAATCTCTTTAACAACTCTTCTCTTTCTTTCTCAAATCCTGGTTTTCCAAGCAGAGCAAACATATTTCTCTTATAGCTTTCTACGCCTGGCTGGTTAAATGGATTAACGCCGAGTAAATATCCACTTATGCCACAGGCAAATTCAAATAAATAGAATAACTCTCCCAGATAGAATTCGTTCTGCTCAGGTATTTTTACAATAAGGTTTGGAACATTTCCATCTGTATGTGCCAAAATCGTCCCATTCATTGCACTCTTATTGACAAAATCCACATTTTTCCCTGCCAGATAATTCAGTCCGTCTAAATCAACCGGCTCTTCATTTATAATAATTTCTTCCCTTGATTTCTCAACATCTAATACTGTTTCAAATAAAATTCTGTTTCCGTCCTGTATAAACTGCCCCATAGAGTGAAGATCTGTCGTCAAGTCAACAGATGCAGGAAAAATTCCTTTCTGATCCTTTCCTTCGCTTTCTCCATAGAGCTGCTTCCACCATTCTGATACATAATGCAGGCTCGGTTCATAATTAGCAAAAACTTCAATTGTCTTTCCTTTACGCAGCAGAATGTTGCGAATTGCCGCATACTGCAAAGCGTCATTTTCTGCAAAATCATTCTCCATAGCCGCTTTTCTTCCGGAAGCCGCGCCTTCCATCAATTTTTTAATATCAGCCCCGCTTACCGCGATAGGCAGAAGTCCTACAGCTGTCAGAACAGAAAAACGTCCTCCCACATCATCCGGAACTACGAACGTCTCATACCCCTCTTCCGTCGCAAGCTTTTTCAATGCTCCCTTCGCCTTGTCTGTCGTAGCATAGATTCTCTTTGCGGCCTCTTCTTTTCCATATTTCTTTTCCAGTATTTCTTTAAAAACTCGAAAGGCAATGGCTGGCTCTGTAGTAGTTCCTGATTTTGAAATCATATTAATAGAAAAATCTCTATCTCCGATTACGTCTGCCAGATCTTTAATATATGTACTGCTGATACTGTTACCTACATAATAAATCTCAGGAGATTTACGAATGTCTTTAGAAACGACGTTTGCAAAAGAATGACCCAGGAATTCTATCGCAGCTCTTGCGCCAAGGTAAGATCCCCCGATTCCAATCACAAGCAAAACTTCGGAATCATTCCTTATTTTTTCTGCTGCTTTTTGGATACGGGCAAATTCTTCTTTATCATAATCCACCGGTAAGTCAATCCACCCAAGAAAATCGTTTCCAGCTCCTGTCCTCTCAAGCAGCTTGTCCTTTGCCTGAGCCACCAGCCCACTCATATATTCCATTTCATGTTCCTGAACAAAACTACATGCTTTTGAATAATCAAATGTTACTTTAGCCATTGATACCCTTCCTCTCCGCTGACCTTTCTCATAGCCTCTTTGTGCTATCTGTCATAAGCATATTTTACCAAATCTGCAAGGGTTATTCAAGCCAAAAACTCCTCCAGTATCTGTCTGATTGCCTCCTCTTTCAAAGCCGGCTCTCCCTGTTCTTCCAGTTTTTCTTTCATAGTCCTGCGTACACTCTGACGCGCCTCCTCTCCCTTTTTTACATCTCTTGGTTCTCCTTCTATATTGATAGACAAATTAGGTTCTGCTTTTGCAGGCACGCCGGATTCTGCGGGTGCTGCATCGCTTTCTTCTCTTATCGGAGCCATCTTTGCCGTACTATCCGCGGCAATTACATTGATCGCTTCTTTCTCCGGTGTCTTCTGCTTCTTGTAGCGACAGGAGCATATATTTTCCAAGTAATCCACCATATAAATCTTTGCCGCATTGATTTTATATGGCTCGTCCGACAGCTGCCTGATTACAAACAAAAATACCATCTCTGCCGCCCCTGCCGCAATATATTGAAACACGGATTCATTAAATCCGTAGGAAAGATAGTGAGCCGACGCTCCAAGCGCCGCCAGTATTCCTGAAAACCAGATTGCCTGTAGTTCCAACTGCCTCCAGGTATGTATCCGGAACAGGAATCCTCGGTATTCGAATATATATTTTTCTACAAATGCATTTGTATTTTCTACTGAATCATGTGCCATACATGCATGCTCATATTTCGCACGCACCAATTTTATCAGTTTGTGTGTACTCTTAGACATACTGCCTGCGGCTTTCACCAATCTGCGCAATGTAATCTGATTTATTACTTTTGCCAGAACTCCGATAACACCGACTATAATCATCAGATACACAATAATATTGGTGTCCGCTGCTACTTCTTTCAACATAGCTATTCCTCCTATTTTTGATTCTGCCGCAATATTTTCTGCCGGAACTTATCAGCCCGACATTGCGTTTGAGCACATTATAGCCTATCTTTCAAGGACTTTCCTCAAAAACCGTTCTACATATTTCTACAAATCAAACAGGCCCTTCCAACAATATTTCTGTGTTTCACTCTATTTTGAAGCTGCTGAAAATCTACTTTAAGCCTTTTACTTAACAATAAATTTCTCTCTGTTCTCCAAACTGTTATGAATCACTTCAAAATTGTCATTTTTATAAAAATAATCGCGAAAAAAGGCGTACGAAACTCTAATCTATGTTACACTATATGAGATGTCATATATTTAACTGCAAGATAATAAAGGAATAAAGGATAATCAAATGTACTTACAGACCGTATTAATAAAACCCTCATCAAGCCAGTGCAATATGTATTGTGATTATTGCTTCTACTGCGACGAAGCAGCAAAAAGAGAACATGCCTCCTATGGAATGATGACGGAAAATACATTGAAAAATATAATTAAAAAAAACTTATTTCATGCACAGACTGATATCTGCTTTGCCTTTCAGGGTGGGGAGCCTACGCTGCGGGGACTTCCTTTCTTTGCGCAGGCAGTAGAATTTGAGAATCGTTTTAACCGGAATAAAGTCAGAGTATCTAACGCGATACAGACAAATGGACTTCAGCTCAACGATGAATGGTGCAAATTTTTTAGAGAAAATCATTTTCTCGTTGGAGTCTCTGTGGACGGTACCCAGGAAACACATGATGCTTGCCGCCATACAAAATCAGGAGCTGACACTTATAAAAAAATCCGTAACTCTATCCGTCTGCTTGAAGAATATGAAGTAGAATATAACATTCTGACAGTAGTAAATGCGTTCACTGCGCCAAAAATTCGGCAGATATATCAGGAATATAAACAAAATGGCTGGAGTTACCAACAGTACATTACATGTCTGGAGCCGTTGGGGGAAGAAGACCGGCAAAATTCCTATTCTCTCACCCCTTCCATGTATGGAGAGTTTTTGATTCAACTCTTTGATATGTGGTATAAAGACTGGAAACGCGGAAAAGCCCCCTATATAAGACAGTTCGAAAATTATATCGGGATTTGCATGGGCTATCCGCCTGAATCCTGTGAGCAGAGGGGAATTTGTAGTATGCAGGGAGTAGTAGAGGCAGACGGCAGTGTGTACCCGTGTGATTTTTATGTGCTGGATGAATATAAGCTAGGAAACTTCAATGAAAATAAAGTATCTGATTTTTTTGAAAATGAAAGGGCAAAAGCCTTTATTGAACAATCGAAACATATCAGCAATACATGTAAGGCATGTCCATACTATTTTCTTTGCCGTGGAGGATGTAGAAGAAGCCGGATAAAAGAGCCTGAAAGCGGCGCTTATCGCAGCTATTTCTGTGAAAGCTACCGGATGTTTTTTGCCAAGGCCGGATCACGGTTAGAGGAAATCGCAAAATTTTTAAGGAGGTAAACATGGCAGGTATTTGTATCTTTTTTATCGTAAGTATTCTTTCTTCCATTGTAGGTTCCATCTGCGGTATCGGCGGCGGTGTCATTATCAAACCGGTACTTGACGCAACCGGAATTATGAGTGTAAGCAGTATTAGTTTCCTTTCTGGCTGTACAGTTCTTGCAATGTCCGTTATCTCTGTCTACAAAAATATCAAGTCCAAATCTGCAAAGCTTGATATTAAAATTGCAACCTCCCTCGCCATAGGTGCGGCGGCGGGCGGAGTCATGGGAAAGATTATGTTTCAGACTCTTAAGGATGCCGTTGGAAATGAAAATCTCGTAGGATTGACCCAGGCAATTGTACTGATATTCATAACTGTAGGAACACTGATTTATACCCTCTGCAAAAAGCATATCCGCACAAAGCAGTATACGCAAGTCTGGCTGTGTATTGTCATCGGTATTCTTCTGGGGATTATGTCCAGCTTCCTAGGCATCGGCGGTGGACCTATCAATCTTGTCGTCCTCGCCTGGTTTTTCTCTATGTCTACAAAAGAGGCTGCTTTAAGTTCTCTGTATATTATCATGTTTTCCCAGATTACAAGTCTTGTGCAGACCTGCGTTACAAAAACTATCCCAGATGTACAGGTATCATATCTTATTTTCATGGTGATTGGAGGGGTTCTCGGAGGTACGATAGGAGGCAAGATCAATAAAAAAATAGATGAAAATACAGTAAATAAATTATTTATTTTCCTGATGGTTGTAATTATTGGAATAAACATTTATAATGCTGTTAAGTTTGCGGTATTTGCATAATAAATTCCCAGACAAAGCCAGGAAAATTTAAAAAGGAGTGTTTTTATGGATTACAAAACAAAGGGCGTCTGTTCCCAGAAAATTCATTTTGATATCGAAGGCAACAAAGTAAAAAATGTATCTTTTGTAGGTGGATGCAATGGAAATCTCCAGGGAATTTCCCGCCTTATCGAAGGAATGGACGTAGATGAGGCTATCCGCAGAATCGAGGGAATCAAATGTGGTTTTAAAACAACCTCTTGCCCTGATCAGTTGGCAAAAGCATTAAAAGAAGCAACCGGAAAATAATCCGATTGCTTTTTTCTTTAATAATCTCTTGGTTTACTTGTCCCTTTGCTTAAAAATTCATTTAATATGTAATCACTGTCTCCGTCGAAAAAATTGTCTTTTTCTTCTTTTACCCAATTTTTGAGCATCTCATCTAGTTCATTTTTTAATGTTAAATGTGATTCTGAAAAAATCAAATTCCTCGTCTCATAGGGATCTAGAGCCAGATCATAGAGTTCTGAAATATCTTCTTTATTCACTGTATACTTATATCTAGATGTCACTAAAGACTTTGCCACATTTCTTTCAATATGTCCATATGTTTCACTGACAAAGAATTTTCTTCTCTTTTTAAAACCAGATGCCTCCATCTCTAAAAGATTCTTTCCGTCCGGCTCATAATCAAATGAAAGTCCTGCTGCCGACAATATAGTTGTTGGAATATCCAAATTGCTGACAAGCGCATCTGTAACCTGTTTTGGTTTTATTACTCCTTTATAACTCATTGCCAGTGGCACCCTCATTACTTCTTCCACCATATAGCTCGCCTTATCGAATTTTCCGCCCTGGCAAGCAATCGCATCTCCATGGTCTGCCGTCCAGATAATAAGTGTATTTTCATCCAACCCCAATTCCCTTAATTTCTTTATCACAATTCCGACCGCATCATCTACCATTGTAGAATGTGCATAGCACCGTGATAATAAGAGCTGCCATTTTTCCCAGGGTATAGGGTTTGGATAAATCAGATTCCCCTCATTGTCAGCAATTCCTAAATTATGTTCTTTTCTATAGCAGGACGGCTTTTCCAACTGAGCCGAGTCAAACGTGGGATACTGTGGAATATCCTCCGGAGGGTACATATCTGCATATTCCTGTGTCACAAAATAGGGCGCATGTGGCCCCCAGAAGTCCAGCCTCAAAGAAAATGGGTTTCGATTCCCTTCCTTTTTTATATTTTCCAATCGTTTACACGCCATATCAGCCAGAAAGAAGGCTTCATGCGTCTCTTTCGGCGTCAGAAGTATGCCGGATGCCTCCTCATTAGTCCACTCCTTGTCCTGCACATATATTTCTCCTGGTTTAATATCCAGTCTCCACGGATCCATTGTACACTCGATCTTGATCTTTGGTTTCGGTAGATTATATTCTTTCAGATAATTCTGATATTCCGGCGTCAAATAAGGATTCCCATACGATGGATAACAGTATCCTTCACACCCATGTTCCAGCGCCGTACCATTTCCAGCATGCCATTTGCCATAATAATAATTTCTATACCCATTCTCGGTCAGAATATCCAGATATGTCTTTTCTAAAAATGGCACATTTACATCATTTAAAATTTCTCCGTGATGGTGAGAATATAAACCTGTTAATACGCATCTCCTCGTCGGCCCACACAAGGGGTTAGAAGAATACGCTCTTGTAAAATTTACTCCACTTAAGGCAAATTCTTCAAAATTGTCTCTTCTTATTTTCGGTCCAAAATCCCATCCATGCCTATAATAAATTTGATGATCTACCATAATATACAAAATGTTCGGTTTATCCATAAGCTTTACCACCATTTAATTTGTTCTGTAATATAATTTCTGATTTCTATAAATCTAGGGTCATCTACTCTCCGCGGATGGGGCAGATCAATTACCACCTCATCCTTTACTTTCGCTGGTTTATTGGACAAAATCAGTACTCTTTCCGCCATATAAACAGCCTCTTCTATATTATGTGTAATAAAAATAATTGTCTTTTGCAGTTCTTTCCACATTCTAATAACTTCATCCTCCAGGTAAAACCTGGTTTTTACATCCATCTGTCCATATGGCT
Organism: Mediterraneibacter flintii; assembly: GCF_055387595.1. Lineage (NCBI taxonomy): Bacteria > Bacillati > Bacillota > Clostridia > Lachnospirales > Lachnospiraceae > Mediterraneibacter > Mediterraneibacter flintii. The sequence goes on along the minus strand of NZ_AP031405.1, from coordinate 124,231 downwards.
CGTCCATCAGAAGCAAATCTGGATTTACTGCAAAGGCTCTTCCTATTACTATCTTTTGTTCTGAACTCGTAGACAGCTCTGCGGGGTATGCTTTTCTGTACTTCTGAAGTCCCATTAGATCGAGTATTTTTTCTGTCTGCTCTTGAATATACTTTTTGTCTTTATTTTTAGCTTTCAACCCATATGCAATATTCTTTTCTACTGTGAGCCAAGGCAGTGATGACGGCTCTTGAAAAATAAACGACAAGTTATGTTTCCTGGGACTCGCCTTTTCTCCGTCTATTAAAACCTCGCCTGACGTAGGCTCAAGCAGATTCGAAAGTACATTCAAAAAAGTAGTTTTCCCACACCCCGTAGGTCCTACAACACATACAAATTCTCCTTCTTTGATTTGAAAGCTACAATCTTCAATTACTTTCAAATCACCGAACGATTTACATAAATTGTTTACCTGAACTTTTACATTCTTCTTCACAGCATTCTCTCCTTATTTTATTACCAGGTCTGTATGATTGCTGATTTCTTCTCGTATTCTAAGAAATTCCTGATCTGTGTAATCTCTTGGACGTTTTAAGTCTTTCAAGTCATAAATTCCTTTTACCTTCATCGGACGCGCGCTAAAAAGAACGATTCTATCACCCAGGTACACAGCTTCTTCTATATTATTTGTGACAAAGATAACCGTCTTTTTATTCTGATTCCATATCTTAAGAATCTCCTCTTGCATCGAATATCTTGTCTGTGCATCTAGCTGCCCGAACGGTTCATCCATAAGAAGAATTTCTGGATTACTCGCATAAGCTCTCGCTATACCTACCCTTTGTTTCATTCCACCAGACAATTGCCGCGGATAATGCTTTTCAAATCCATTTAACCCTACGAGGTCTATATATTTTTGGGTTCTTTCATACCTTTCCTTCTTAGATACCTTATGAAACTTATCCGAAAGAGCCACATTATCACGAACAGTAAGCCATGGCATGATGCCTAATTTTTGAAATACAAATCCAATATTCTTATTGATTCCCTGCGATACTTCTCCGTCTATATATACGCTTCCTTCCGTCTGCTTCATTAAGCCCGCTATAATATTCAGTAAAACGGTTTTTCCACATTCTCCTGGCCCCAGCAACACAAGAAACTCATTTTCTTTTACGTCCAGGCTTACATCTTCGATCGCTATTTCATAAGACTTTTTCGTTAAAAATACCTTGCTGATATTTCTGATTTCTAATTTATTTCTTCTTTCCATGGACATAATTTCCTTTCTGCAAGTGTCAACAACCAAGAAAGCACTGCTCCAATCACACCGATGATAATCATTGCCAGAATAACCAATGATAGATCGGCCACATCAGAGCCCCTGATAATCATAAATCCAAGCCCTGAGTTTGCCGAAATCATCTCAGCCGCAAGTACAACAATCCACGCTGTCCCCATGGCTGTTTTAACTCCTGCCATAATCGCGCTTAAAGAACAGGGAAGCACTATCTCCTTCACAATCTGAAATTCTGTCGCTCCAAATGCTCTGGCAACATCAATGTTCAGTCTAGGAATCAATCTGACGCCAGAGTATGTATTTACTACTACAGGCATCAATGTTCCTATAAAAATAAGTGCGATCTTTGAAGATTCTCCTATTCCAAACCACAGTGTCATCAATGGGATCCACGCAAGAGCAGGCACTGGACGAATCAATTCAAATATAGGTTTTAAAAAATCACAGCATCTCTTGTTCCACCCGATCAACAGTCCAAAAGGAATTCCAAAAATACAAGCTAATACGAGTCCGCTTAGTACACGTTTCATACTAGCCCATATATGTCCCGCCAATGTAATATTATTGATAGGTTTCTCTAGTAAACGTTCTCCTCTTTCTATTACATCAGCAGGAGCTGGTATAATTTTTCCTTCTCCCGAAGCTAAAATCCACATAAAGATAAACAATATAATAGAGACTAACGGCAGTATGTTCAGGATGATTTCACGTGTTGAAAATTTTTTTACATTGTTTTTCATTTCGTATTTATCCTCCATTTCAAGACATAATTTTCAATCTTACTCAGCGCCGTAGTCAATCCGAGCCCAATCAAACCTATTACCAGCATACCTGCTATAATAATGTCAATTCTCCCGTAATTTCTACCCATAAAAATCATGTAGCCAAGCCCGCTGCTTGATGCCAACATTTCTGCCGCAATCAATGTACCCCATCCATTTCCTAAAGCAATGACCATTCCTGCAAATGCCAAAGGCATAGCAGACGGTATTCCGATTGTCCAGAACACTCTCCAATTAGAATAACCGCATGTTTTCGCGTAATTGATATAAACTTGATTTGTCTCCCTAATGCCTGTATAAGAATTAATGACTATAGGTACAAAAGTTGTAAAAAATATAATAAATGATTTTGCTACTGTCCCGATACCCAACAGTACAATTACAATCGGTATCCATGCAATCGGAGGTAACGGACGAATTAATTCAAAAATTGGCTTTACTAATTTATCCAGCGGTCTGTACCACCCCATTAGAAGTCCTAGAGGAAGGCCAACAATAAGCGCCAGGAAAAAACCAATCATGGCAAGCTTAAAACTAGATAAAATATTTTCAATCAAAGTATTTCCATCTGGTCTGGGATCACCTATTTTAGTTATAATTGCGTCAATAACCTGTAGTGGAGATGCCAATACATCTCCACTTACTATCTTCAATGTACACAATAGCTGCCAAACACATAGAAATACAGCAATACTGATAATTCCGCACAGAATTGTCGTCCGTTTTTTCTTTTTTTCCTTCTTTCTGAGTGTACGAATCGCATTTTCCATATTAGCTGGATTTTCCATATGATTTCCTTTCTCTAATACATTACTTTCAATTTGAGAACTCTACCAGATTCTATTCCTCTACCATTTTTTCCATAAAAGAACTGTCATAACTGTCTTCTTCCATCAATGCCGCTTTTTCTTCCTCTGTATAATTTCCCATATCGATATAAATATCCATTACTTCTGCCAATCTGTCCTGTAAAACGGTTCCGTTTTCCCCTTCCGCAAAATATTCCATCTGTTCTTCTGGGGACGGAATATCTATCACCTGTGCATTTACAAATTTCAGTGCATTTTCTTCATCTGTCGCTACTCCATTTGCCTCTGAAAATTCTACAAACATCTTTGCCGCTTCTTCTGGGTTATCCTTGATCCACTGTACACCCTTCATATAAGCACGCACCCATTTTTCCACAACTTCTGGCCGTTCTTTAATAATCGTCTCACTCGCTGTAATTGCACACGGTAAGAATATTTCCTGGCTTTCTCCTGTGGTCGCAGGAACCCATCCCTCTTCTTCCGCATTAAAATAGAAAGAAGCATTTGCCTGCACCATGTCGCCACTTCCTGACTTAAATGCCGTAAATGCAGGAGAAGAGTCCATATTGGTACGGACAACATCATCAATGGTCAAGCCAAGTTTATCCAATGTCTTAATCAACAGAATATCCGTAATTGTTCCCTGTGTATACAGTATTTCCGCATCTTTCCAGTCCTTGGCAGTTCCATAACATCCTGTCTCCTCGTTATAGCCAGCCTCTACAATCGGGCTGTCTTCTTTTGTCCACAGGCCCATCAAAGCTCCATCATCGATACTTAGACCTATTATTTTCAAATCCTTCTGCGCTACTCCTAAGACGATTCCTCCAAAGCCTGTCGTTCCAATATCCCAGGCTCCCGTCTGATATGCTTCCATCTGAGGCGGCGCTCCAATATATACTAAAGTTTCTACGTTCAGCCCTTCCTCTTCATAATATCCATTCTGTTCTGCTACATAAGCAGGAAGGCCATGTCCAGACGGATGAACACTGATTGTAATAGAATCTCCATCAGATTTTCCTGAAGAATTATCCTTGTTGTCTCCTGAACATGCTGTCATACTAAAAACCATTGCAGCTGCTAAAAACATACTTAAAATTCTCTTTTTCATATTTTCATTCCTTCCCTTATTTTTGAAGCGTTTCATTTTCTTACCAATTATAAAGACAGTTCACGTGAACCATCTTCATAATCACTTTGTTAAATCCTTTATTGTTTCTCCAACTATAATGTTTCCTTTTACAAATAACTTTTTCTTAATCTTATCTTCCTCCAATCCATTATCTCTTGCCTCTCTAATTTTCAAATACATAAGCGTAGCCTCGTGGATCACTTTGTCGAATCTTCTGTCATAAGTCGTAAGACGTTTTGGCGTAACTTCTTTCGGATAAAAATTTCCAAAGCTCATAATCGATACATCTTCAGGAATACGAATCCCATATCGAATACATGCATTGTAAAAGCCAATTGCAAAACTATCGTCTCTTGGAAATACCAGGCTAGGCATACTCTTCGATAATATCATTTCCTCCGCCGCATGGTATCCGACCTCCATATCGTTTTCCAATCTTTTATATTCCCGTTTCTTATACACTATCCCCCTTTTCTTACATTCTAGCTCAACGCCAAGCCTTCTGTCTCTGTTTGGTGACAACATAGATTCCTCTGCAATATCTAGATATGTAATCTCTCTGTGACCTCGCTCATAAACAAAATCTACCATACTCTTTGCCGCATACTGATTATCAACAGCAACATAAGGAAGTTTACAGTTATCCAGGTATCTTGCCAAAAAAATGATTGGAATCTTTTCTGTTTCCGCTAAATTCCTAAAATATTCTTTATTTTCAAGTGATTCAAAAAAGATAAACAGCCCATCCACCTTGCTGCTCAGCATTGCCTCACAGTTTCGTCTTTCCCTTTCACTATCATTACGAGAAGTTGCTGTAATAATCCTGCACTTATGATTCTCTGCAAATGTCTCCATTGGCATTAGCATTTTTGTCTCAGCGATATTTTCGATATTACTTACAATAAGTCCGATCAAGCTTGTTTTATTTGTTGCCAGCCCTCTTGCCTGATAATCAATCCGATAGCCTAATTGTCGCATTGCTGCATAAACTTTTTCTTTATTCTTTTCTTTTACATTACCTTTCCCCTGTATAACATTGGAGACAGTTCCCAATGACAGTCCTGTAAGCTTTACTATATCTTTATAAGATGACAATTTAACCTCCATATGAAACGTTTCATTTTGTATTTATATACTAACATTTCATTTACATTTTTGTCAATTAATAAATGTATTACTTTCATTTTTTATATATATTGCACAATTAAATTTTATTTTAATTTTTTTCAAAAAATAAAAGCCTCTCTCTTGAATCCTGAAAGCGGGCGCCGTAATTAGCGTAAAGTTTGTGGTGTTTTCTCGGTACAGGTTTTCTATAATCAAATCAATTGTTAATAGTTCCTGCTACGCTTCATCACGGCGCCTGCTTTCAAGACTCAAAAGAGAGGCTTTTACAAATTATGGAGGTTATGGGACAAGGATACCATTTGTATAGGAAAAAGTTTCTTCATATGGATATTCATCTTCCATTCCTGCAATATGATCTGCATGTACCCTGTAGTAATATCCTCTTTCTACTGTAATAGATTTTGAAGTGGCAACAAAATAATTATCTGTATCGTCTACAGACCAAGCATCAATCTGTTCCCAATTACCAGTCTCTTCATTATACTGATCCACATAGATAATAACGGAAATAAAATCAACATAACAATCTGCCGTTGTTGCTGCATATACATAGATCCGATTTCTTCCAGCTTTCGAGATAGAACATTCTCCATCCATGAGGTACTCGCCTCTAAGTATCGATTCCGGACTCTTTCCAATAGATGTATCTTCTGTTGTCAGGTAAGAACCATCTACCTGGATCAATTCGTTACCTGCTGCTTGTACATCTGTTAAAGATACTGTAAATACACAACATAGCATCATAATACTGCCTAAAATAGACAAAACTCTCTTTTTCACTTTTTATACCTCTTCTATATTGCATTATTTTTCACCTTTTCAATAAATAAACAACTGAACTGCCAAAAACTTACGCATAATTTATAAAATTTTTAAATTTTTTATGATATTCTTAAATTCTTCTCTTTCCATGACACCCTTCAACTGATAATGAATACCTCGATTTTCAAAATCAGCTATATATCTATATTCGCTATCTTTTTGATATTCTTCCACCTGTATTTTTTCGTCTCCATTTTCAACTATAAATACATCTGTCAACTTGTCTAATTCTTTTTGACTTAAAGAAGAATCAGTATCATTCAAATATATTGTATACTTTATTATTTTGTTATTATAATTATAAAACAATTGCGCTCTTTTTTGCTCAATATCTAAATTATAATTGCTTAACACCATTCCTTTAGGCTTATATTGTAATCGAACTACTGAAATTCCTAGTTTTTCAGTTATTTCTTTATAAATCCCAAGTTCGTCTAAATCTTCTGTTTCTTGTTTTTCCATATCCTCAACATCTATGCCACTTACTTTCTCATCTCCCACAAAATTATTCCACAATTCTTTCCAGTATGATTTGCTTCTTACACTGGTAAGCCCACTTCCCAGTACAAGAACAAATACTGCTGCAAGTGCTACAAAAAGATAGCTTCTTTTTCTTCTGCGATATACTGTTACTGTACCTGCAGCATCTTTCTTACCTTTCGAAAAATCCTTTTCATTATTTCTGTCAAAAGGCAACTTGTCCATATCTGGCACAAGTTCTTCTGCAAATTCTGTATCTTCTGTAGGATGTATCTTCTTTTTTTCTCTTTCTGCTTTTTTCTTCTCATATTCCTGGACTTTTTTCAAAAAAGCAGCATCGAACTCCTCCGAAACTTGAATATCTTTCAAGTCTGGATTCTCCAATATTCTTTTTTCTATTCTCTTTGCCTCTTTGTCTATTTCATCCTGCAGTGATAACTTTCTATATTTCTTCATCCATCTGCCTCTTTTTATAATACTTTCTCCTTGACATTTTATTAAATAAGGTTAATATGAAAATATATTTGTTTTCTATTAAGATATAGGCTTTTTCTGCCTGCATCATTATTTTAAATCTGGAGGTTTTCATTATGAAACGTATCGTTCTCACCGGCGGCGGAACAGCCGGTCATGTTACTCCAAATATTGCCCTAATTCCTAAACTTCAAGAATTAGGTTATGATATCCAATACATAGGCTCTTATACAGGGATCGAAAAGGAATTAATTGAACCTTTCGGAATTCCCTATCATGGTATTTCTTCTGGTAAACTGCGCCGCTATTTCAGTGTACAGAACTTCACTGATCCATTCCGTGTACTTAAGGGTTTCCGTGAAGCGAAATCCTTAATCAAACAATTAAAACCAGATGTAATCTTTTCGAAAGGAGGATTTGTCTCTGTTCCTGTCGTGCTTGCAGGAAAAAGAAATAAAGTCCCTGCAATCATACATGAATCAGATATGACCCCTGGACTTGCAAATAAAATTGCGATTCCCTCTGCTGTAAAAGTATGCTGTAACTTTCCAGAAACGTTAGAGACACTGCCAAAGGAAAAAGCGATTCTGACAGGTTCTCCAATCCGCCAGGAATTACTTTCCGGAAATAAGATTGCCGCCATGGACTTATGTGGTTTTTCTGCTGATAAACCAGTTATCCTTGTAATTGGTGGAAGTCTTGGTTCAGTTGTCGTCAATACAGCCATACGGCAATCTCTACCAGAACTTCTAAAAAAATTTCAAGTTATTCACCTGTGCGGCAAAGGGAAATTGGATAATTCTCTTTCTCAAATTAAAGGATACTGCCAGTTTGAATATATCAAAAATGAGCTTCGTGACATATTTTCACTTGCAGATATTGTTATCTCCAGAGCCGGCGCCAATGCTATCTGTGAGTTGTTAGCATTAAGAAAACCAAATCTTTTGATTCCTCTGTCTGCAAATGCAAGCCGCGGAGATCAGATATTAAATGCGCGTTCTTTTGAACGGCAAGGCTTCAGCATGGTACTTGAAGAAGAGGATCTTTCCAAAGATACCTTACTAGATTCTGTACAAAAGCTTTACAATGACCGCGGTACATTTATAGATGCTATGAGAAATTCCAACCAGCAGGATTCTATTCAGACGATTATTCAGCTTATTGAAAATGTCAGCTTAAAATCCTAATACAATAACTAACAAATACTGAATGTAAAATGTTCGGATTTTCTGGACATCCAACATTCGGTATTTGTTAGATCTCGTTTAGTTCATTAAACTCTACTCCAAAGTTTTTCTTCATCCATTCTTTTGCTCTATGCAAAATACTATGTAATACCTCAATGCTAATTCCCATTTCTTCTGCAATTTCAGCTTGTGGAATTTTCAAATGATATGCCAAAACAATAGCCTTATACCATCTCTCATTTTTCTCAAGTAATGCAAGAAATAAATGATTTACAAATTCTTTTGTCTCTAAATCAAGAACCATTTCCATATATTCATCTTCTGTGCTTTCTCTTTCTTGTTCCAGTATACTGACCGCGTCGTCTTCATTTTCAAAGATTTCTTTTGCAGCCTTCTTCCTGTAGTTCAACGCATAATTCTTTGCTGTTGTATATAACCATGAAACAATATTCGTCTTTTCCATATTATCGTAATGGATGTATAACTGGAGGAATGTGTTCTGTGCGATATCTTCCGCCTCATTGTAATCTTTTGAATAATCGTATGCTGCTTTGAGAACAAGATTTTTGTATTTGCTATAAATCTCATCAAATTCATGATTACCTGTCAACATTCTATCCCCAAATTTACTTTAATTTTTCTAAAATCTCTTTTTTATCTGCTTCAGACAGCTCACCCATCTTCCATCCAATTCCGACATTATCTCCATTATAACGCGGAATTAAATGCATATGGAAGTGAAAGACTGTCTGTCCTGCTACTTCCTCATTATTTTGGACAATATTATATCCATCACAGCCTAAAATGTCAGTAAGCTTTTGGATCATTTTTTTTGCTAATACCAAAGCCTTTGATGCTAATTCATTATCTAAATCGTATAAATTTCTATAGTGGTCTTTGGGTATAATAAGAGCATGTCCTTTCGACGCAGGGCTTAAATCAAGTATAACCCGAAAATCTTTATCTTCATAGAGCGTTGCTGATGGAATCTCTCCAGTCGCAATTTTACAGAAAATGCAATTATTATCTTTCATTATAAATACCTCTTTCCCCATATGTTTTACTAGTAGTATAGACTATTTTGGGAAAAAAGAGAAGAATTTTCATTCAATATTTTCATTGCCGTCTGTGTCGAAACATGTCATGTTGATTCTATTGAACACTATATTTCATCGTGTTAGACTAAAATTATTAGAAGTAGAAAGAGAGGTTTTTACATGCTTCATAATATAGATATAAATAAAATGAATCAGTTAATGGAGGAAAACAAAGACGTAAAACAGATCATCAGCCAGCTTTTAGAAAATCATCGCACAACTGTATCCACTATCGCCCATGAAATAAGGAATCCTCTTACTCTTGTATCATCTTCACTACAAGTTATGGAGATCCAACACCCAGAAGTAAAACAATACTCCCACTGGAAACAGACAATGGAAGATGTTGAATTTATGTGCAATTTGCTTAATGAACTCTCTACCTTTAATAATGGAAGCACACTTCACCATTCCGTTTTTTCTATTGAGAAGCTGCTTAAAAATATAGCTGTTTCTTTTGCTATCTCTCTGGATTCTGAAGATTCATCTATTGAATTTTCTTCTTCTGTTCCATCACATTTGGGTGATTTCACTGGTGATAAAGTAAAACTAGAAGAAGTATTGTTAAATCTTCTGCGTAACGCAAAAGACGCGGTTGGTGAAAATGGAGCTATCACCCTGTCAGCACAACGAAAAAAAGATATGCTGATTATCCTGTGTAAAGATAACGGATGCGGTATTCCAGCTGATAAAATTAATACTATTTTTACTCCATTTGTCACATCTAAGGAGGATGGCACTGGGCTGGGACTTTCCCTCTCCAAAAGAATTATCGAAGCACATAACGGCACAATTTCCGTAGATTCAGCTCCAACGAAGGGAACAACCTTTACAATTAAGCTTCCTATATAACAGGTTCTTTTTTCTTCTTTTTATGATAAATAACCGCTGTCAATAAGAATCCGCATATGAGACCACCCAGATGTGCAAAATTGTCCACACCTGAACTAGTTATGCCAAAATACAAGCTGAGCACAACCATAATAAGCATGCCGCGTTCGGTCAGTCTTCCAACTCTTCCTCTATTCAGTATCACCACATAGAGAAGAGCTCCCATAAGTCCAAAGACTGCACCGGATGCACCTGCGGATACAACATTTTCTTTATGAACTATATTAGAATAGAGAGAAATAAAATTCCCTCCAATTCCACTTATAAAGTAGATAAGAAGAAATCTCACTCTTCCAACTTCCATTTCTAAGTTCCACCCCAAAGCTCCCAGCATTACCATATTATTCAGCAAATGGCTAATCCCAAAGTGCAGAAACAGGCTTGAAATAATTCTGTAATACTCATGTCCTTCTGTGATATAAGGTTCATACATAGCTCCATGTTCCAGCATAAACACTGCATCCTCTGTTCTTCCTATTAAAGTCAGAAACATAAATACTGCAATATTTATAACTATAAGACCTGTAGTACAAACTGCTTTCTGATTTCTCTCCAAAGCGATTCCTCTTTTCACCATTATAGAATATTCCTCTTATTCGTAAAACAGTAATGCTGTTATACCCTTTCCATTATAATTGAGACCTTTTATCTTGTCCATCTGTTTCCAAAATCAGATCATCCCAACTTCCCCATCGTTTCTTTTTTATTTTTTCTGTTACTTTTTTCCAGGGTTTCTTCCATCCTCCCATCTCACAAACAGTTTCCATGTCCTGAACAGGTTCGTATATTTCTGAACTTTCCTCCTCTGTCGTAAATATATATTCTTCCGTAAATCTAGCTCTTCCTTCTTTCAATTCTTCCATTTCATTTCTTCTGTCTATTTCTTTCTCTTCATAATTTTTTAATATCTGTTCTAAATTATAGTTTTCTTGAAGCGTAGCTTTATGTAATTCATATGCCAGGAATATACCTTCTGTCTCCTCATAGTCTAGATTTTTAACAAAATACTCTGTCATTTCATGGAAAGATTCACTTAATATCTTCTGTTTTATAGGAAGATAACAGAACAGATATATACCATTTTCAATAAATACATAATCTGGACTTAAAAGCAGGCAGTCCGGAGTCAAGAGATAATTTTTCAGTGTATTTGTGACTGTTATCAAAGAGGATATAAACTGCCAAATATCCTCTTTTTTTATAGTTGTCTTTTCATAGGTTTGCCTCATAGACTGCATTCCATTGACAGTAAATGTATATCTGCTTCCATTGTTCAATCCTATTCCCTTCATTTTTAATATTCCTGGTATCTTATTTTTTCTTATCATTTGAAGCTGATAATTTTCATTAAATGTTTCTTCCAGATCAATATGAAGATAGGTTTTATCCCAATCTTTCTCATATGTTGTTTTCAACTACGCAACCTCTTTTCTGTATGCATGATTCTTGCTTTCTGTTCAATGTTCAGTTTCATCTTATTCTTTTTTGCTGCTACTGTAACTATAACCTCTTTTTTAGTTTTATCGACTGTAACAGTATATTCTGCAAACAAGATAAGTTTCTTTTCTGTTCTCTCTTTAAAAAATTCTTCCAGATTTATTTTTCCTGTTTCATCCTGTCTCCTTTCTAGCTGAGAACCCAATATCGCAGTCTCACAGGCGATTCCATTTAATATAATTTTGTCATGGAAATAAAAAACTGTATGAATAATCAAAATAAAAAAAAAGAAAAAAAGCGGCAGAATATATGCCATTTGTACAGTTGTATTTCCTTTTATTCCCTCTTTTTTTATTGTCTTGTATTTAGAAATTTCCAAGCATCATTCCTCCCACATATCCCATTGCCAGAAATGGAACGAACGGAAAGCTTTCCTTTTTGCCTCGGTGGTATACACTAAGAAGAAAAATGGAATATACGGCGGCAAGAAGAAACGCTATAAAAAGTAAATATAGAATATTCCAAAATCCAAGAAAAATTCCCAGCGCCAAAATTAAAATACTGTCTCCATATCCAAATTTTTCATTCGTGACTCTGCTCACCACAATAAAAATGATTCCTGTCATTGCGCCTGAGACAATCAAAATAAAATCCTTATCCCTGGTTATACACTGAAATAATACAGACATAGCAACTCCGATAATCAGACCCCATAGAGGAATTCTCCTCTTTTTTATATCTGTCAATGAAAGTAAAAATAAATATAGTATACATACTATATGCTTTATTTCGTACATCTGGAACATCCTCCTCTCCCTGCCACTTCAGATTTCTTTACTGCACGGATCGATCGTTTTAATCCGCTGCACTGAATGGAATTATGATATTTATTGCCGTTGTCTGTAATGTATACACCTGTATAGGCATCTCCATGTACACATTTTTCACATTTATAATATTTCCCTCCATCTTTATTTCTCAAATCCGATAATCCAGTATATGGAACAAATTGAATGGATAGCTGTAAATAAGAACACTGATAGTCTTCATGGTAGACTGTCCCTGTATCTGTAATATAAACAATTTTATCTTCTTCGGAATCAGGTATACCTTTTTCATATCCAGTCCATCCTTTTATTTTCAGTTTTTCTATATATTTAGCTGTAGGATTTCCAAACGTAGGAAAAGGCAGCCTGACTCCATATTTCAAGTTAATATACAGTTCATTGTTTCCAGATTCCATATAAGATCCCGTACATGAAATCCCTGCACTTCCTCCATCTATAAGACTTCTATCCAAACGCTCAGAACCAATCAAATATACTATATCTGACTGTAGCTTCGTTATATCCAGAAACTCATATACTGCTACCTCCTCTGCTGCATTCTTTCCTGCATTTAACGCAGCAGAATGAATACTTACCTTTATTACCTGAATTTCCATCAAATATACCAGACATAAAAATGCGAACAGAAAAAACGGAATTGCAAAGGCTGCTTCAATTGTTACAGTTGCCTTTGGTTCCCGTACAGATGCCCTTTCTGATTGCGGATTGGATATTTTTCTATTTCTATTCGATTGCTTGGACATCACAGCTTCTCCTTTCTCAAAAATTTAAAATATGTTTCGTTCATCTGGGGATCTGATGAATTGAAAGGGCACCTGTACCAGAACCAAAGACTACATTTCATTTTTCATTATCTAAATGGTATTACAGCCCTGGCTACATTTATTATTCATAGCCAAAATATATAGGAAATTCGTATGTAAATTTTCCACCTACTACAGCCTGATTTTGCAATTTTATTTTGACAATACAAAAATCTGTACGAAAAAAGGGTAAATTTTGTTCATATATTAAATTTTGTTCTATTCTGTCTAAGGATCGCATGGAAATTTCTCCGCTATCTTTTAAAAAAAGAAGTACTCTTAAATAATCTTCATAAGAAAAACCACCTTCACAGTCTGTTCCTTCTAAAGAATCTGACTCACTCCCCAAGGTCATCAAACCAGATAAAGATAACTGCCAGTTCTCTGTTGTCTTGATAAGCGCCACTCTATTGCCGGACAACAGCGATCTCAAGTCCATAATACTTTCACCTGCTGCCCAGGCAATTAAAATTAATTGTTTTACAGCTTCTTCCGCCCAAGGAATTGCCAGCAGTGTTGAAACCGTCAACGCCAGAGCTGCTGCTTCCCCTTGTTTTACTGTATCAGTAAGTAAATAAAGATAGTTAATCCCCATCCGTATAAGGAAGATCTTCTGTATAACACTCTCCAGATTTTTTTCATCACTTTCCTTGCCAGATAAAATATACTCTGTCTCATACGAAAGGGAACGTTCTTTTTCCTCCTCCGACATTGCATTTTGAAATTTTTCCAACACATATTCTGAAAAGAGGAGTTTTTCCTCAATCCCATCCAAATTCTGCCGCGCTGGAAGTTCCCCTCTTCCTGTTATCCGGTTTCTGTAAGACGGCTGACTGTCTAAATCAACATTTTTTCCAGACAGCGGAAATTCTTCAGGCAGCACCATAGACAAAATTCCAGATTTCTTTATTTCCTCTAAGCAGGCGAATGGATTCTCTTCTCCTAAATCCGGAGCTTCTTCTCCTTCTGGAATTAACTCCTCGTAATCACTTAATACATTTTCTTCTTTTTCCCCTACTTTCTCTCCTTCTATTTCCTGTTCTTTCCAGGATTCTGTCATATCAACAATTTCCTTTACTGTCGAAATTCCTGTTTTCTGTTCCATATATGTAACTACCTGTTCGCGAAAAGCCTGTCCCTGATTATCTGTCAGAAGCTGTATTGCTTCTATTTCATGCTGCATCCCTGTTGTTCCATAATAGTGCATACGTCTGATAATATTTTGTTCATTAAAATCTCCTGTTTCATAGCTTCCTTCCATACCAAAAATCTGGTACTCTTGAAAAAGTTCCTTTTGGTATTCTCCAAATACAGAATAAACAGCAACGTCTGTATCTATCCTGCTTTTGCTTTTTTGTTCTTGTATTACCGCTGCCTCCATTACCCCCATAACAAAGGAAATAAGAAGTACAAATATCAGACTTAGAAAGGCAGTAACCTCCCCTTTCAACATTTTAAATTCCTGCGCTTTCACTTGTCACCTTATCAAAAATTGTGTTAATCAAATTGATAAGCTGCGATTTAAATATTAATAAAAGGGCTATTATAATAACAAGAATCAATACCATCTCAATTACAGTCACTCCAGATACACATTTGCGATGTATCAGCATCGCTTCTATTTTTTTCTTTATTTTTCTCATTTTATCCTCCCCTTCTTATTCTTTAAATCTGTATAGAAAAGAACGCCGGCACTACCATAATTGCCATAACAATTGCCAGCATAATAAACATCGGCACTAACAGTTTAGTACCTGCTTCTTCCCCCGCTTTTCTTGCCAGATTTTTTCGTTCTTCAAATGCATCTTCTGCTTCTGATTTTAAGAGCTCTGCAAGCCCCTTTGAACCTTTCTGAAGATTTTGTGATAACATAACAGAAAATTTTTTATAAGAAGAAATCCCACACCTGTTTCCAAAATCCTCATAACATTCTTTCTCTGTTTTGCCTCTCTGAATTTCATACATAGTATGTACCATTTCTTCATATGCAGCTCTTTTACCTGTCTTTTCTCTTTTTTTCTTATATTCTTCTACAGTTTTAAACCAGGCAGTCCGTATTGTCATCCCTGCTCCCATATAAAGAATTAGTCTGTTGATAATTTGAGGATAGTCCATTTTCATCTGATATTTTCGCTTCTTTTCTTCTTTTGTACGCTTTTGTTTTTCGGAAAAATAAAAAAGTGTTGCTGACAGGAAGCCCAGAAATAATATCTCTACCGCCCTAAAATTTAAAGGATAGCTCCAATGAATTTTTTTACCTTCAACTTCTTGAGGGAGAGTTAAATATTCTTCTTCTTTTGTTTCTTTATCTGCCATATTTATTAAAAAATGGATCTGATTCTCCAGCTTTTCTTCTTTTGTCTTTTTGGGCGGAAAAACATGTGCATAAAATTCATAGATCCTGCTTTCTTCTTTATAGGTCAGTAATGCCTTTAGTCCAAGTAGTGTGCCTTCATCTTTTAAATTCTCTTCTTTTAGACTTCCCTGAATATCCATAATCTCATAATTGTCAAGTTCCCATGATACTTCTATGCTCTTTTCTGGAATCTCTGTAATCAAATTCAAGTCTGAACGGACTTCTGAAAGACTTTCATTCTCTCCTAATATTAAAGTTTCAAGATCCTCTTCTGCCTGTATAAATATTTCTTCAAGCTGTTCGCCGCTATATTCTTTTTCTCCGACAGCTATCTCCATTGTCTGTTCAATATCTTCTACTTGCATATGTAGAGCTGTTTTTTTATCTCCCTGTCCATAATCATTTCTTTTAAGAAGTATCTCACCCTTTTCATTTTGTTTTAAGGTTTTTCCATTGTCTGTAAACCAGATACAAGACGATATGCCAAATGACAGCAATAGTATAACCCCTGATTTTACATATATAGATTCCTTCTTTTTGCTTTTTTTCAATCTTTAAACCTCAATATGTATGATTCTTTTTCCCATCTGATACGCAATCATATAAAAAAGAAGACATATACTCATAATTATCATTCCTGTAATATTCCCGTACAGAACCGATAAAAACTCTCCAAATGTCAGTTTTAAATAGCATATAATGCAAAACGGTATAACACACATAATTTTAAATTCCATTATCTTTGAAGCTAAGAGAGTCTGAATTTCTTTTTCTGTCTCTATTTTTTCACTGATTATTTTTACAGAATTATATATGATCGCAATGCTGTCTCCTCCACTTTTCTTTGCGGCTGTAAATACAGTAATAAAATTTTGTACATCTTCCTGATTTACACTGTCAGAAAATTCTTCCAGTACTTGCTCTGCTGTTCTGTTTATATTCAGCTTATATATCATCTGTTCATACTCCTTTAAAATCCGGCTGTCTTTTTTATAAAGAGACTTCAAATCACTATACGTCTCTCGAAGTGCATTTTCTACAGAGTATCCTGCTTTTAATGCCGCCGACATCGTCTGTATACTATCTTTAAATTGATTTCTGAATTCCAGTTCTTTCTTATGACTGTATGTTTTTAGCCAGTCTTTCATATAAAATGTAAATGCAGGAAGCAATAGAAAGAACATCTTCCAAGATTCATAAAACACATAAGAGATTACCGCGAAAATAAGAACTCCTTTTCCTATTCCTACAATGTATTCAATTCCTTTTATATCCTGCAGCCAGCAGTTTTTCTGTATAATTGAGCTCTTCCACCTTCATAAGCCTTCCTTGAATTTTTCCATTTTCTGTTCCCTCCTCTCGAAATGTATAAAGTGTACGAAGCTGAATATTTCCCTGTTCATACTCTGTTACTTCTGCTATTTCCAACACCTTTCTGCTTTTATCTCGCAGTCTTCCTAAATGAACGATAATGTCCAGAGCAGATGCGATTTGCCTTTGAATTGCCGTAAAGGGAAGCTCTATTCCCATCAGCATCATTGTCTCCAGGCGTTTTAACATATCGGCAGAATTATTTGCATGTCCTGTAGACATAGAACCACTATGACCGTTTAACATTGCCGACGAAATCATATCTACAGTCTCTTCTCCCCTTACTTCACCGACAATAATTCTATCCGGTCTCATCCTAAGGGCAGATTTTATTAAATCTCGGATTGTGACTGCGCCTTCCCCTTCTAAATTTGCATTTCTTGCTTCCAGCCGGACAAGGTTATCTACTCCTTTAATTTGAAGTTCTGCATTATCTTCGATTGTAATAATCCTTTCTTCCTTCGGTATAAAATCTGATAAAGCATTTAAAAATGTTGTTTTGCCTGCCCCAGTTCCTCCGCTGACAAAAATATTATATTTTGCCCTCACAAGTATTTTTAAAAATTCTGCCGCTTCTTCACTGATACTTCCAAATTGTATCAGCTGTCTCATCGAAATTGCTTCTTTTGGAAATTTTCGAATGGTCATAATCGGTCCATTCAGAGCAACAGGTCGTAATACTACATTTACACGAGAGCCATCTTCTAACCTTGCATCCACAATAGGTGAAGATTCATTGACATAACGGTTTGTACCTGACACAATCTGCTGAATTACATCTTCCAGCTTTTCCAGTGACAAAAATTTTCTCTCTGAACGGAATATTTTTCCTTCTTTTTCAAAAAATATATGTTCTGTTCCGTTTATCATTATTTCTGTAATTGAATCATCTTCTATCAATTCTTGTAAAATATCGAGCTTACGAAATGCGTTGAACAATTCCCGACTTATCTGTATTTTTTCATTAAGTGGGATATATTCCTTTCTGCCTGCTTCCTCCAGTATGTCCTGTATCATCTGCTCTAGTTCTTCATCCTGTATCTCTTTTGACATATCCATCTGAAGCATCATTTTTGAATACAGCCATTCTGTATTAACCATTTTCATGCCTTCTTTTCTTCTGTTAAACTATTTCTATTTTTTCTTGTAATCCTTTTACGTATAGTATGCTCCAGTATTTCCTCCATTCCCATCTGCCGGATATTCTGTTCATAGCGCATAATTTTTTCCTTAGATACCGGATCATCTACATAATGTGTATATACTGCAGAACAATTTTTTAAAATTGAATATAACCCGTCTATACTGTCTCCCAAGTCTAGAATCACTGTCTCATAGATACATTTTTTTAATATTTGATCAAAAAGGTTTATCCAGTCTTTTTCTTTTACTTCCCTTAAATCCCGCATAATTGGTATTGGCATAATATAGTCTAATTCATCTATCTGTCCCGCTATAGTACTGATACGCAATCCTAAATTATCTTTATTTTGTCCCGTATAATAGAGTAGATCTCCAAGATTTTTTTCCTTTTGATCCGGGAAGTATAATTCACTCGCAGGATATTCTTCTAGATTCAGATAGAGTGTTGGAACATATTTGGCTGTTTTTATTCCTAGCTGGATTGCAAATTTTGTTTTACCAATTCTGTGTATAGGAGAATAAATTCCTATCAACCCTTTCCGTACCAATTGTTTTTCTGAATGCTGCTTTTTTCTTATTTGTGAAGAAGTTTCTTTTGTACTTATATCTTCCTTGCTGTCACAAAATATAAGTTTTACAATCTTTTCTGCCGGCTGATACCGGTATATACTTCTTTTATCTTCTTCCTTTTTGTAATTTTCCTTTTTTGTCAATATAAATGTTTTTTTTGCAGGTATACCAAGTGTTTCCTCACGGATACATTCTTCTGCTATCAGAAGTATATCGATAGGTATCTCATTGGAAAATATTATAAGACTTTCCAAATCATAAAAAATTTGAAACTGAAAATCCGTTTTTTCTTTTTCACAAATAAACTTTGTTAGATTCTCTGCATATTCTTTCTCAGGATCACATATTACAAAATGACCTGAATCCACTTTCTCCCTCCTTACATCATTATTTTTACTGTCCATTAATTGAAAAATTTGCCGCGAATCTACGGCACGAATAGAACGTATGACAAATGGATATATTTCTTTATCCATTCCGCAGACCATTTACAATAAAAGATTAAGTAAATGGAAAACCAGATTGATTTCTGGTGTGTAAATCGAATTATAAACGCCAATCTTTCCTTTGTCTATACATAAATCTAAATTTGCAGGATTTTGTGAAATACTCACAAAGTCTGATAAAATAAAATACCATAAAGAAGACAGACACCTGGAATTCCAAGGCTTCCAGTTGTCAAAAAGGAGACAGCATTTAATCCTACATTCAATGTATTTTCATCAGGAAGAACAAACTGATTAATGAAAAAAATCAATGCCATGCCAATCACTGCACGTACAAGGAAATTCACTACAGCAGAAATAAGTCTGTTTTCCATTTATACTGACTCCTTTTCAAATTTATAATATATCTTATTCCATGTCTGTCTTCATTATGCTATATAATTTTAAAAACTAATTTAATGGCTCTTGTCCTTTTTCTAATGCTTCAATTGCATCTTTAAACTGTGGAAGATATTCCTTTTCTGAAAGGAGCAATTCATTTAATGCACTTTTTGCATTATAATAGGAATTTACCAGAGGATTTGCAACCAAAGCTTCCAAAGCTGCATGATAGCTTCCTGTAACTGCCGCTTCTACTGCCAATTTTTCATACTCTTTAGCTGCATAAATTTTGCTCATCATATGACCTGGAAGTTTTGAAAAACACATAGGATGAATTCCGGCAGCGTTTACCAGAGAGGTTGTCGTGCATACACAGTTTGGATCAAATTCCTGAATACATCCCATACTTGCTATATCTGGGCTAAATATTTCATTTGTATTGTTCCAAATAGCATTAATCAATGTAATTCCAGCTTCTCCATATCCTTTTCCGCCACGGGTATTTGCAGCCAGCGGATAAGCTCTGGGATCTAATTTTTCATATAATTCAAATGTACGCTTTTCTACAATTTTTACGCACTCTGCTCTAGTCGCATGTTCAGGAATTACTAAATCATCCAGCACATCTCCTACATGTTTTTGTACATGTTCCAACATAGATGCCCAGTGGTTTCCCGAATAATCCTGCAAGTCTTTAAAGCTATTTGGAAAATCATAATAAAATTCAAGATATGGTCCCATTGGAATATAACCAATAAATTTTTCTAATGCAGGTTCTACAAATTCCTTTCTCAGAGCAGGAATATTTTCTGCCGACCATTCCAACAGTTTTTCAAATGCTTCATCTGTTACATCCTCTCCTTTTACAAAAACCTTACACCAGATCAAGTGGTTTAATCCAATTACCTCTACAAATACATCATCTGGATTTTCCTGCCCATAAATTTCTTTCATTGCTGTACGAATAACAGTAGGCCCATTGCATAGTCCGGCATACTTAATATTAGAATGACGATTTAATGCCTCTGCAATCATACCAGATGGATTCGCAAGATTTATCAGATAACATGATTTTTTTGCATATTTTTCTATTGCTCTAGCAATTTCCAAAATAGGCGGGATACTCTTAAATCCCATTACCATTCCACCAGGAGCTGTTGTTTCTTGTCCTATCAATCCGTGTTTAAAAGGGATTGTCTCATCCAGATTCCGAGCATCTGATTTTCCAGGACGAATAGTACAAATAACAAAATCACAGTTTTGTACAGCTTCTTCTAAATTATTTGTCAGTACTATTTTTGTTGGCATATTTGCATCTTCAAACATTTTCTGTACATATTTGCCTGTACAGTTAAGTCTGTATTCATCAATATCCATCAACCGCCATTCCTCTACCTGCATTTTGTCTCTTCTTTCAATCAACATCTCTGCTATATCAGGCAGATAAGAAGATCCTGAACCAATATTTGCTAAAATCATGTTTCTCTCTTTCATTTTTCATACCTCCATATATTTTTATTTATTTTTTTTCATCGTGATAAATTAACAGCATTACTATCAAAGCTGCAATGAAACCTATTCCGGCGGCAATACATCCATGAATAAAGTTCATCTGTGTTCCTCCAAAGAAACCAACTACTCCTAAAATATTACTTGGACCAAATGAATAATAAGTTACATTCATTATGCCAAGATAAAGACCTGATATTGCTCCTGCAATAATAGTTGTAAGCATTGCTCTTTTATTATTAAAAATAATTCCAAAAATTGATGGCTCACTTACACCGCCCAAAACAGAGGAAATAAAACATGTAATACCAAATTGTTTCTTTTTCGCAGATTTTGTTTTGATTATATATCCTAAATCAAGTCCCATTACAATAAAATTATTTATTACCATTGCAATCGGCATAACTGCACTTTCCTGCCCTGCCGCAAATAGTGTTGTCATTGCAATAAAGAAAATAGGACGTGAAATACCTGTTCCTGTCAGAATCACACAGAATGCACCAAATAGTGTTGTTTCCAAGGGACCTGCTATATCATATAATCCGAAAATTAAATTTCCAAGACCTACTCCCAAATAATTTCCTATCGGCCCTAAAATACAGAAACTTAAAGGTAGCATGATTGCAATCGTACCACATGGAATTAAGATAACTTTTATTACATCAGGTATATATTTATTAAGAAACTTTTCAATATATTTTTGTATCCATGCAATCAGCATTATAGGAATCAATGAACTGCTATATTCTATTGCAGCCGCAGGAATTCCATAAAC
The DNA here is from genome assembly GCF_055387595.1 of Mediterraneibacter flintii. Classification (NCBI taxonomy): domain Bacteria; kingdom Bacillati; phylum Bacillota; class Clostridia; order Lachnospirales; family Lachnospiraceae; genus Mediterraneibacter; species Mediterraneibacter flintii. Next base: position 102,511 of record NZ_AP031405.1, on the reverse strand, counting down.
TGTATAAGAAGCTCCTTCACCAACAAGGCTTACAAAATCCGGATATATCAACATACAAGCAAGTACCACTGTAATTAATGTGTTAGAGCCAAATTTTCGCGAAGCTGTATATCCAACCAATACAGGCAAAAAATAAAGAATTGTCTGTCCGACCCAATAGAAATTTCTATAGATGTCCGATTCTTCCCCTACTAAATTTAAAAACTGAGGACCAATCAATACAGCAATCATATTAAAAATACCTATTGCAACAAATAATGGCACAAGCGGCGACAAACAAGAAGAAAATACACTAAATATACCATTAATAAACCATTTTATGTTTTTCTTTTGTTTATTCTCTGGTAATATACCATCCAAATCTTCATCTATACTTTCTGTCTCTTCCAGACCAGTCAAATCTAAAACAGCATTATATACAGAATTTACACCTGCTCCAATAATAATTTGTAATTCTCCCTCTGCTATCTGTACTCCATAAACACCCTCTACCTCTTTTATTTTTTCTAAGTTAGCCAGCCCATTATCTTTTAAATTAAACCTCAGCCTTGTCATACAATGAAAAACATGACTGATATTTTCTTTTTCTCCGACAAGTTTTAACACTTGTGAAGCAATCCTTTGCTCTTTATTCATTCCCCTTTCTCCTTTTCTTTTTACTTTTTATATAAACTATGCCGCGCGCAAGCATGTTTCATCATTAAACAGAAAACCCCAAAAAAATAGCTAAGCTATTCTTTTGGGGTAATGCCCTTTCGGTTACAATCCTCCTTTGTATATAATTGTTGAATATGAAGCATTAAATATAACAATTCCTTTTTCGAGCAATGTTTCTTAAATTCTTCTTCCAGATACGTATCTACTTTCATTACACATTCAAATACCTTTGGATAAGTTCGTTTTATTTCTTCGAATAATTCATCTCCTCCATCCAAAATATCTTCTTTTGTTTTCTGCCTCTGTACAAAAAATTTTATATGGTTCTTAAAACGGAAATAATAAAAGCTCTTTTTATCTATATCCATATTATAAAAATTTTCTATAATAATAGTAATATTCTTGATAATACTTGCAATATAATCTGATTCATCTCGAGTATTTTCTTTTATTTTTTCTCCTTCTAATGCATTTAAAAAATGCATGGTAATACTGGTTATCTCTCCCTTTTCCAAAGTTGTATGCATTCTTTCATTTATTTTCTTAACAAACCATCCTGCTATTTTTGTTAGCTTAGGATAAGCATATTCTAATTCATAAGAATATGGAAGAGGTATATCCATATTTTTTCTATTTCTGATAATTGCAAAATTAATATGATCTGAAAGAACAAAAACAAGATTTGGATTTAAATCTCCATCTATTTCTTTCTTCGCTATATCCAACAATTTATTAACAAAGAAAAATACTTCTTCAGAAACTTCATTTAAAAGTTTATAATATTTGTGATCGATATTATAATAAGTCCTGTCTATCTTTGAAAGCTCCTTTAATTCATACGGCATTTCCGGAAATCCAATCCCTTTACCAAACACCACTATTTCATTTCCATTACTATCAAGACCAACTGCTACATTATTGTTAATCTTTTTAATAATTCTCATGGAAATCCTCCTTCTCAGGAAATTAATACTTCTCCAGCTTTTACTTCTTTTCCACAGCAGTTTAAATTTACTATACCGTCATATCCTTCTGTAAATACGACAACAGTTGTTAGATTCATATTTCTTTTTTCTATTTCTGTATGGTCGACATGTATAAGAGGTGTTCCTGCTTTCACTTTCTCTCCTTGTTTCACAAAACACTGAAAACCTACCCCTTTTAATTTTACTGTATCTAGCCCCACATGCAAAAGTATATTTATATCATCCTTTGTTTTAATTCCTACTGCATGTTTTGTGTCTGCCAATGTAGTAATCTCTCCATCTGCCGGAGATACAATTACATCTCCCGATGGAATGATTGCAAATCCATCTCCTAATATTTTTTCAGAAAAAACTGCATCAGGTACCTCTGTAATTGAAATACATTTTCCACATACTGGAGATACGATTTGAGTCTTTTTCTTTTTTAAAAATTCAAACATAATATTCTCCTTTATAAACAAAAAACTCTCTGCATACCTTTCACGAAAAGGTAATGCCTCAGAGAGTTACAATCCTTAAAATATTTTATATAAAGTTCTTTCTGAGCATTATCTTATACTACGTATTTAAAAAAATCAATAACAAATTTTATTTTAGTCAAACCATACAAAAAGATAGATTACAATTTGTGCAATTGTCCTGTTAATAAGAAAGAATATATGTAAAAGGATACCAATACAGATTTTTTTCTAAATAGCACATTCTATTCAATAAAATGTATGATATACGTTCTATTTCAATCATATAATAAATTATGTTTTTATACATTATTTACAATTTTTTATACTTTTTATACTATTTTTTATATTATTATATTACAAAAATAACATTATTCTACAATTAACATTGAATTTTTATGAACAAATATGATAAATTAATAATGAATTAATAGAACGTTTTATTTGTAAATATGGGAATATAAAATTTCATTTTTTTATTTAGCGTAAACTGTTTGGGAGGAATACATATTATGAACATAGCAGTTATTGATGTAGGAACATCCAGTATGAGAGGGATTTTGTATAATGAAGCCGGAGAGATTCTTCACATACATCAAATTCGTTATTCTGTACATTATCTCAATGAAACGTTTGCTGAACAAAATCCAGATGACTGGAAATCCTCTCTCTATAAGATTGGCAAAAATCTTGCAGAATGGGCTGATACAAACAATAAAAAAATAGATGGGCTTTCTCTTACAAGTCAACGTTCTTCTGTTATTCCTATTGATAAATATACGCATCCTCTCTCCCCTGCAATTATGTGGATGGACAAGAGAAATACCTCTATTTGCAGTGAATTAAAGTATGCCGAAAAACTGATTGTCAAAAAGACCGGTGCAAGAGTCAATGATGTATTTTCAGGAAGTAAAATGACATGGATAAAACGAAACCAGCCGGAAATATATAAAGCAGCATATAAGCTTCTTACTATTGCTGATTATCTCGCTCTATTAATGACAGGAGAATTTAAAACAGATCATACGTATGGCAGCCGTTCTTCTCTGATGAATATCAGAACCCGTCAGTGGGATGATGAATTGCTGAAACTTTTTGAGATTGATAAGGGCAAATTATGTGATTTAATCTCCCCCGGAGAAATTCTTGGAACTACTACCAAAGAATTCTTTCAGGCAACAGGAATCAGACAGGGAACCCCTCTTGTAAGTGCAGGAGGAGATCAGCAGTGCGCTGCTCTTGGTTTAGGGATCATTCAAACGGGAGATATGGAATTAACAACAGGCACTGGCGCTTTTCTTCTTGCATATAGCGACAGAGTACCTGAAAATCTGGAAGATAATGTAATATGCGGAGCTCATGCAGAAAAAGGAAAATATGTACTTGAGTCCAGTATTATTTCTTGTTGTTCACTCTATGACTGGTTTAAAGAACAATTTTATTCGAATGATAAAGATTACGATTCTATCAATCAAGATATACTTCAATCTGTACCTGGGGCAAATGGTTGTATTGCTCTCCCTTATTTTCAGGGGCGCGGAACTCCTGACTGGAATACAAAGGCAGCCGGCTGCTTTTTAAATTTAACTTTAAAGACAACCAAGCAGGATATGGCAAGATCCTTACTTGAATCTATTGCTATGGAAGCCGCTAACAATATTGATGTACTGGAAAATTATGTAGGAAATACAGATAAAATACATATCAGTGGAGGACTTACTAATTTTTCATCTTTCAATCAGATACAAGCAGATGTATATCAAAAAAAACTTATAAAAAGTCAAAATCCTGAACAAACTTCTCTTGGCGGTCTGATTAACGCATTGGTTGCATTAAAATATCAAAAAGATTATCCATCTGCCCTTAATCTAGTCAAAAAAAATGAAGAGAGTCTTATCTATCATCCTGATAAAAAGAATCTCCTCGTTTATAAAGAAAAGAGAATGCATATGAATAAATTTTACAAAAAACTATACCTTGATAAGTAACTTATTTCATTTCGAACAGAATAAGTATAGTATACTATTAAATAATAATAAATAAAACCTGATACAAAAGTTTATTATTTTATAATTATTGTACCAGGTTTTATTTCTTTGTAAACTTTATTATTCCTCTTCTTCTCCAGAAATTTCTACCTGTTCTCCATCAATTTCTGCAGAAGCTTTTCTTACTTTAGCTGTACTTGCAACAGTTTCATTTTCTGGTAAATTAATTAATTTCACGCCTGAAGTTATTCTTCCATATACAGAAATATCAGAACACTTCATTCTTATGATAATTCCTTCTGTATTTATTATCATAATCTCATTATCTTCATCAACCGCCTTCATGCCAATTACATTTCCTGTTTTCTCAGTAATTTTATAGCATTTTACACCTTTTCCACCGCGGTTTTGTCTTGTGAATTCATCCATTTCTGTACGTTTGCCCATACCCTTTTCAGAAACAATCAAAAGATAATTTCCCTGGCTGCTCATTTGCATACCGATAACAACATCATTATCACTTAAATTCATTCCGCGCACTCCCATAGAAGTTCTTCCTGTTGAGCGCACATCCTGCTCATTAAACCGGATACACTGTCCATATTTCGTTACAAGTATAATATCCTGTTTATTATCTGTTACTTTTACTTCAATCAGCCTGTCATCCTCACGCAGTGTAATTGCAGCAAGACCAGTTTTTCTGACATTTGCATAATCACCTATAGGTGTTTTCTTTACAAGTCCTTTCTCTGTCGCCATAAACAGATATTTTCCATCCTCATACTCATAGATAGGAATCACTGCTGTTATTTTTTCATCCGGCATAAGCTGAAGCAGGTTAATAATTGCAGTTCCTCTTGCCGTTCTTCCTGCTTCCGGTATCTCATATGCTTTTAGTCTGTAAACTCTTCCTGTATTTGTAAAGAACATGATATAGTGATGACTTGTAGTAATAAATAACTCTTCGATATAATCATCATCCAACGTCTGCATACCTTTAATTCCTTTTCCACCGCGATTTTGGCTCTTAAAGGTATCCATAGTCATTCTTTTGATATATCCAAGCTTTGTCATAGTAATCACTACATTTTCTCTCGGAATCAGATCTTCCATAGAAATATCAAATTCATCATATCCGATATGTGTTCTTCTCTCATCTCCATATTTTTCGGAAATAATTAAAATTTCTTTTCTGATTACTCCAAGAAGAACTTTTCTGTCTGCAAGAATCTCTTTTAACTCTCCAATACGTTTCATCAGTTCTTCATATTCTGCTTCCAGCTTTTCACGTTCCAGACCTGTCAGTGCCCGCAGACGCATATCTACGATTGCCTGTGCCTGCACATCTGTCAATTCAAATCTTGCAATCAATTCCTCCTTTGCAATCTGAACTGTTTTGGATCCTCTGATAATTTTAATCACTTCATCAATGTGATCTAAAGCAATCAGCAATCCCTGTAAAATATGAGCTCTTTCTTCTGCTTTATTTAACTCATATTTAGTTCTTCTGGTAACGACATTTTCCTGATGTTCCAAATAATGCTTCAGCATATCTAAGATATTCATAATCCTAGGTTCATTATTTACAAGCGCAAGCATAATAACACCAAATGTATCCTGAAGCTGTGTATGTTTATATAATTGATTTAATATAACATTCGGATTTACATCTCTTCTAAGTTCGATACAGATACGCATACCTTCACGGCTGGACTGATCACTTAAATCAGTAATTCCATCTACTCTCTTGTCTCTGACAAGTTCCGCAATTTTTTCAATCAGTCTTGCTTTATTTACCATAAATGGAAGCTCTGTCACAATAATTCTGTTCTTTCCATTTTGCATAGGTTCAATATTTGTAACAGCACGTACTCTTATCTTCCCTCTTCCGGTACGGTATGCTTCTTCAATTCCTCTGGTGCCCAGAATTTCTGCACCTGTCGGAAAATCAGGACCTTTTACAATTTTCAATATATCTTCAATTGTAGTTTCCCCATTCTCATCTATCTGGTCATCAATAATCTTTACAACCGCCGCAATTACTTCCCTTAAATTATGAGGAGGAATGTTTGTCGCCATACCTACCGCAATACCAGATGTCCCATTTACAAGAAGATTTGGAAATCTAGCCGGAAGTACGACCGGTTCTTTCTCTGTCTCATCAAAGTTAGGAGCAAAATCTACTGTATCTTTGTTAATGTCCGCAGTCATCTCCATAGAAATTTTGCTTAACCTTGCTTCTGTATAACGCATTGCCGCAGCGCCGTCTCCGTCCACAGAGCCAAAATTTCCATGTCCGTCTACGAGAGGGTATCTTGTAGACCATTCCTGTGCAAGATTAACCAATGCCCCATAGATAGAACTATCCCCATGAGGATGATATTTACCCATTGTATCACCGACAATACGCGCACATTTACGATGCGGTTTATCTGGGCCATTATTCAATTCTATCATTGAATATAAAATTCTTCTCTGTACTGGTTTTAATCCATCTCTGACATCAGGAAGAGCACGAGCAGCAATTACACTCATTGCATAGTCGATATAAGAAGTTTCCATTGTCTTTTTTAAATCGACTTCATGGACCTTATCAAAAATATTATCTTCCATTTTTTTCTCCTTTTTTACTTAACTTTTGCATACTATCCAGCTCTAAAATCTTTGATTTTATCGCTATTTTCGGTTGCTTCCGCTTCCTATCTCAGTTCTAAAATCTTCGATTTTATCTCTGAATTGGCATTTCCAATGCCAATTCATAAAATTTATACATAACAAAAATACAAATGAATTTGATTTTTGCTCTGCATAAATTTTCTGGATAGTCGCTGTAAAGTGCTATATATCCAAATTTTGAACGTATTTTGCGTTTTCTTCTATGAATTCTCTTCTTGGTTCTACTTTATCTCCCATCAGGGTGGTAAAGGTTAAATCAAGTTCGGAAGATGTTTCTTCATCCATTGTTACACGAAGCAGTATTCTATGTTCTGGGTCCATTGTTGTATCCCATAGCTGCTCTGCATCCATCTCTCCTAAGCCTTTATATCTCTGGATTTTATTATTTCCGTCTCTTCCTACTTCTGTCAAAATATTATTTAACTCCTCATCACTGTAGGCATACCAGACTTTTTTATTTTTTTCCAGTTTATAGAGAGGCGGCTGTGCCAGATATACATATCCTTCTTTTATTAAATCAGGCATAAACCGATATAAAAAGGTTAATAATAAAGTACTGATGTGAGCGCCGTCTACATCGGCATCCGTCATAATAATAATTTTGTGATACCTTAATTTTGAAATATCAAAATCTTCGTGGATACCCGTCCCAAATGCTGTAATCATTGCTTTGATTTCTGCATTTGCATAAATTTTGTCCAGACGTGCCTTCTCCACATTCAAAATCTTTCCGCGCAATGGAAGAATTGCCTGTGTTGCACGATCCCTTGCTGTCTTAGCAGAGCCGCCCGCAGAATCTCCCTCTACGATATATATTTCACAGTTTACGGGATCCTTATCTGAACAATCCGCAAGTTTTCCAGGAAGCGACATTCCTTCCAACGCAGATTTTCTTCTTGTCAGATCTCTTGCTTTTCTTGCCGCTTCTCTCGCACGCTGTGCCATAACAGATTTTTCAACCGTCAGTTTTGCTACATTTGGATTCTGCTCAAGGAATATTTCCAACTGTGTACTTACAATATTATCGACTGCTCCTCTGGCTTCACTGTTTCCAAGCTTTTGTTTTGTTTGTCCTTCGAACTGCGGATCTTCAATCTTAACACTGATAATTGCAGTCAGTCCCTCTCTTATGTCTTCTCCTGACAGATTTGGTTCATTGTCCTTTAAAAGCTTATTTTTTCTCGCATAATCATTAAATGTCTTTGTCAGGGCATTTCTAAATCCTACGACGTGGGTTCCACCCTCAGGAGTTGTAATATTATTTACAAATCCATAGGTATTATCACTATAAGAATCGTTGTGCTGCATTGCCACTTCCACAAACACATTATCTTTCATTCCCTCGCAGTAAATAATCTGCTCATACAAGGGTGTTTTACTTCTGTTTAGATATGTGACAAATTCTTTGATTCCGCCTTCATAATGAAATGTCTTTTCCTTTGGTTCTTCTTCTCTGTCATCCCTTAAAATAATTTTCAAACCCTTTGTCAAAAAAGCCATTTCCCTAAAACGTTGCTTTAATGTATCATAGTCAAAAATTGTCTCCTCAAATATTTCCTTATCTGGCAGAAATGTTACCTTTGTTCCTGTCTTTTCTGCATCACAATCTCCTACAATTTTTAATTTGAATGCAACTTTTCCTCGTTCATAACGTTGTTTATATATCTTTCCCTCATGGTAAATCTCTACTTCCAGCCATTCAGACAATGCATTTACAACAGAAGCGCCTACTCCATGAAGTCCTCCTGACACTTTATATCCGCCGCCGCCAAATTTTCCTCCTGCATGCAGAATTGTAAATACAACTTCTACTGCTGGAAGTCCTGCCTTATGATTGATCCCTACAGGAATACCACGACCATTGTCTACTACCGTAATAGAATTATCTTTATTTATACTGACAAATATAGTGTCGCAGTATCCGGCAAGTGCTTCATCGACTGCATTGTCAACAATCTCATATACTAAATGATGGAGACCTCTTAAGGAGGTGCTTCCGATGTACATGCCCGGTCTTTTTCTTACCGCTTCCAATCCTTCCAATATCTGAATTTGGTCTGCTCCATATTCAGCATCAAATTCCGTACTTGTTGCACCCATTTAAAAAACCTCCTAATTTTCTTTCGCTACTTTTCCATTTTTTACATGGAATATTTTATTAATAGAAAAACGATGATTCACAAATTCGTCTAATCCAGTACAAGTAATTACTGTCTGTATATTATGGATACTGTCCAATAAATAGTTTTGCCTATGTTTATCCAATTCAGACAAAACATCATCTAATAATAATATTGGTGTATCATTTATTAGTTTTTTTACCAGTTCAATTTCTGAAAGCTTTAAAGAAAGAGCTGCCGTTCTTTGTTGTCCCTGAGAGCCAAACTTTCTAATATCTAAATTTTCTGCCATAAAGCACAAATCATCTCTATGTGGACCAACAGAAGTACTTTTCATCCGAATATCTCTTTCCCTGTTTTTTTTCAGTGCTTGTTCAAGAGAAAGTGTTCCTATACTCTTTTCGTATATAATAGAAATTTTTTCCTTTCCGCCTGTTAATTTAAAATGAATATCAGAAATTATTTTATTTACTTGACAAATAAATTCTTCACGCCTTTCCATCACTTTGTTCCCATATTCGACTAACTGCAAGTCCCATATATCCAAAGTTTCCATCAACTTTTCCTGTTTATATAATTCTTTCAATAAGGAATTTCTTTGATTGATAATACGATTATAATTAGACAGGTTGCTCAGATATAATTTGTCAAGCTGTGACAGCTCTAAATCTATAAATCTTCTTCTTCCAGACGGACCATCTTTTATGATATTCAAATCTTCGGGAGAAAAAAATACAAAATGTACAATCCCAAATAATTCACTTGCTCTTCTGATAGGAATTTTATTAATAGCAATACCTTTTGGACTATTCTTTTTTAAATGCATGTCTATTTGAAAGTCAATTCCATTCTTGTTTACAATTGTTTCAAGATGGGATTCTTCACATCCAAATCTTATTAAATCTCTATCTTTTGTGCCTCTGTGGGATTTTGTAGTTCCTGTCAGGTAAAGCGCTTCCAAAATATTTGTTTTTCCCTGCGCATTGTCTCCATACAAAATATTTGTCTTTGGATCAAAGGTCAAATCTAATAAATCATAGTTCCTATAATTTTTAAGCTTTAAAGATTTGATTACCATACTTTCTCCATTACCACTTACCTATTTTACACTTTTTTGCACTATTTTTCAATTTTTATTTCCATGGAATTAAAAACGACAACATCTCCATCATAAAGTTTTCTGCCGCGTCTTACATCCACTTCCTTGTTTACTGTAACAAGACCATCCTGTATTACCTCTTTTGCCTCTACACCGGATTCTACAAATCCTGCTGCTTTTAAAGCCTGTCCCAGTTTAATAAATTCATCTTGCTGGCGTAATTTTATAATCTCCACTTTTTTTCCTTTCCAGACCGACCTATTTTACTTTTGTCTATGCAACTGCACTGAAATTTACCGGAAGAATCAAATAAATATAGCTTTGTGCCTCATCTTTGATAAAACATGGCGCTTTTGCATTCATAAAGTATAATTCAACTTCCTCATCATCAATAACCCTTAACGCATCTATTAAAAACTTAGGATTAAATCCGATCAATAAATCTTTTCCTTCTTTTGCTATAAAAATTTCTTCGTCCATCGAACCAATTTGTGATTTTATTTTCAGCTCCATAGAATCATCTCGAATATCTATAATAATTGGCTTTTTATCACCTTCTTTAATTAAAAGTGTTGCACGATCTATACAATCTAATAATTCACGTTTATTTATTTTTACTTTCGTTTCATAATCACTGGAAAGCATCTGATCGATCTTAAAATACTCACCTTCAATAAGACGTGATACGACAACTGTCTTATCAAATTCAAATACAATATGATTCTTTGTAAATGAAATATCCACTTCAGCTTCAGCTTCTCCACCGATAATTTTACTAATTTCCTGCAAAGTTTTTCCTGGAACAATCACTTTCTTAGAAGCATAAGAATCCTTCAGTTCAATCTTGCGTATTGAAATTCTATGTCCATCAAGTGAAACTACTTTCAGTATATTTTCTTCAATTTCAAAGAGCTCTCCAGTCATCATTTTATTTGTATCATTATCAGCAATAGAAAAAATTGTCTGCCGAATTACTTCCTTCAAAGTAAATTCTGTAACTGTAATAAAGTCATCTTTTTCAATTACAGGAAGGTATGAAAAATCATCTCCCGATTGTGCTGCAATATTAAATTTAGCTTTTTCACATGTAATTAAAGCCTGGTTATCAGATTCGGTTTCAATTACAACATCATTATCCGGAAGCTTTCTTACAATCTCTGAAAATATTTTTGCATTTAATGCAATAATTCCTCTTTCGATTATCTCTCCTTCAATTCTAGTTTCAATTCCCAATTCCATATCATTTGCTGTCAATTTAATTTCTTCAGCAGATGCATCTATCAATATACATTCTAAAATAGGCATTGTAGTTTTAGAGGGAACTGCTTTTGATACGATACCAACTCCTTTTACCAAATTAGATTTTGTACAAACAATTTTCATGTTAGATAACTCCTTTCAACTTCCATATATTTGTGGGGAATAAATTTTTGTCCTTCTTTTTAGATAGAAATATATAAAATAATTCCGTCTTATTCTTAATAGGGACTGTGAATATGTTAATAAGTACTTTAAAGCCTTAAAAAATAAGGGGTTGTCCATTTTGATAACTTTGTAGAAACTAGCTGTATAAGAACAGGATAAAATGGGAATAACAAAAACCTAAAAGAGGTTAAAATAGTTATTTACGTCTTCATCCACATACTTTTTACATAGTTATTCACATAAATGTACTTCTTTTTCACTATATTGGATTTATTTTTTTCTTTATAATATTTACAGTATTATTAAGTGCTTCATCATTTTGAAGTGCTGCTTCAATTTTGTCTACTCCATGGCTGATAGAAGCATGATCTCTTCCTCCAAGTATAATTCCAATTGATTTTAATGGCGTTTCTGTCATTTTACGGCATAAATACATGATGATTTGTCTTGGAAGAACAATCTCTGCATTACGTTTTTTCCCTTTTAATTCAGAAACAGGAATATTAAAATGATCCGACACAATATCAATAATCAATTCCGGAGTTACAATACGGTTTCTATCAGGAGAAATAATATCCTTTAATGCTTCTGCTGCAAGAGGTATATCGATTGCCCTGTTTTCGAGATTAGCAAGAGCAATAAGTTTATTTAATGACCCCTCTAGCTCTCGGATATTGGATTTTATATTATTTGCTATATACTGCATGACTTCATCGGGAATATGATAGCGTTCCAGACCATCTAATTCTTCTTTTTTTCTCAAAATAGCCATTCTGGTTTCATAATCAGGAGAAGAAATGTCTGCAATTAATCCCCATTCAAATCTTGTCCGGAGCCTTGCCTCAAGTGTTTCAATATCTTTCGGCGGTTTGTCACTGGAAATGATGATTTGTTTTCCTGAAACATGAAGATGATTAAAGGTATGGAAGAATTCTTCCTGTGTACTTTCCTTTCCTATAATAAATTGAATATCATCAATTAAAAGTACGTCATTATTTCTATATTTTTCACGAAATGTTGTCATTGCAAGCTCATTTCCATTTTTTCCGACCTTCAGAGCATCAATGAGTTCATTTGTAAATGTTTCACTTGTAACATACAATACTTTTTTAGAAGGATCATTTTCTAATATAAAATGGGCGATAGAATGCATCAAATGCGTTTTGCCAAGTCCGACTCCTCCATATATAAAAAGAGGATTATAAATTTCACCCGGTGATTCTGCTACTGCCAAAGAAGCAGCATGAGCAAAGTTATTGTTGCTTCCTACAACAAAGGTATCAAATGTATATTTTGGATTTAGATTTGCCTGTTCAAATATAGCATTTGATTTTTGTTTTTTAACAGCTGATTTTTTCTTTTCCCTGATAACAGTCTGATCCTCTGTGACAAATGAAACCTCATATTCGATTCCTGTCACTTCACCGATGCATACACGGAAAGGAAGCCTGTACTTCTCCTCAATATGTTCCAGGCTTGCTCTTAACTTTACCAGTATGTATACAGTATCTTCTGTTACCTCATATACAGTAAGTGGGGCAATCCAGGTATTATATGAAATATTTGAGGAGCAATATTCTAATTTCATTTTATTTAGGATCTGCTCCCAATTTTCTTCTACAATATTCATGGATAATAACTCCTAATCAATATAATAGAGAGACATAAAGGCAAAATCTCTCTATTACATTTTACATCAAAAAAGGTGTATAAGCAACGGAAAATCCATGTGTATAAGTTTATAAACATAGAAGATATTGAGAATTAAGATAAGTTTATAATAAAAATAAAAGTTATCTACAGATTATTTTGCAGTTATCCACAAGTTATTCACATTGTGTGGATAAAAAAATACCGTGAATTGCTTGACTTATCGCTGTTTTTTTTCTATAATTAAGAGCAGTGTCTTTTTGTATAATGAGATAATATTGTTTGTACTTTATTATATAAAGTATATCAAGTAAAGGGAGGTGTATGGTAAATGAAAATGACATTTCAGCCTAAGAAAAGATCAAGATCTAAAGTACATGGCTTCAGAGCAAGAATGAGTACAGCAGGCGGAAGAAAAGTTTTGGCTGCCAGAAGAGCAAAAGGAAGAAAAAGGTTATCAGCGTAGGCCGCATATATGTGGCCTTTTCTTCTATTTATTCGAATGCAGATGGAATGAGGTTATGAATGAAATTTTCTGAATCTCTAAAAAAAAATAAAGATTTTCAGATTGTATACAGGCAGGGAAAATCTTATGCAAATAAATATCTTGTGATGTATATTTTAAAAAATGAACTTGGAAGAAACCGTTTAGGAATTTCCGTCAGCAAAAAAGTAGGAAATAGTGTTGTAAGACATCATCTTACAAGATTAATCAGAGAAAGTTACAGACTTTCAGAAGAACATTTCCAGAGTGGATATGATATTGTTATAATTGCCAGAGTAAGTGCAAAAGAAAAGAAGTATTATGATATTGAGAGTGCACTGATCCACCTTGGAAAGCTTCATGATATATATGTCTGATTGGACAAACATAAAGGAGTGCGGTAGAAGATGAAACGGATTTTAATCGCGTTAATCCGGTTTTATCAGAAGTATTTATCCGGATTAAAAAGACAATATCACTGTATTTATACACCAACTTGTTCACAGTATGGGATCGAAGCAATTGAAAAATATGGAGCAGTCAAAGGAGGAGCATTGACTGTATGGAGAATACTGCGCTGCAATCCATTTGCAAAAGGAGGGTATGACCCGGTACCTTAAGGAGGATAAAAGATGTATGGAATTTTAGCTGCCGGTTATGGAGACTGGCCGATTATCAAACAGATTGCCTGGCTGTTAGGTAAACTGATGGATGGAATCTATAATGTGATGGATGCGATTGGAATTCAGAACATTGGTATTTGTATCATTATTTTTACAGTCATTATTTATACACTGATGATTCCTCTTACAATTAAACAGCAGAAATGGTCTAAAATGTCAGCTGTTATGCAGCCTGATATAAGAAAAGTTCAAAAAAAATATGCAGGAAAAAGAGACCAGGCTTCCATGTTGAAACAACAGGAAGAAATGCAGATTATTTATGAAAAATACGGAACATCTCCAACAGGAGGATGTCTTCCGATGTTAATACAGATGCCGATTCTGTTTGCACTTTATCCGGTAGTTTCTAATATACCGAAGTATGTAGAAGGTGTAAAAAATGTTTATATGCCTGTGGTAAATCAGATTATGGCAACAGATGGTTTCCAAAAAATTATGGAAAAAATAGGAGAGGCAAGTCCGGTACTTATGAGCCCGAAATCCTATGACTATACAAAAGCGGATACCATTGTCAATGCATTATATAAATTCCAGGATTCCACATGGGATACTTTGGTTGACAAAATGCCTTCTTTAAGTGGAATCGTAAATGACACAGTAAGCCAGGTAGGGCATTTAAATAGTTTTCTAGGTATAAATATCGGGGAACAACCTTTTAATATGTTAATGACTGCACTGCATGATTTTTCAATTATAGGAATTATTATGGCAGTGATTATTCCTTTGATGGCAGGTCTTACACAGTTTATCAGTGTGAAATTACAGCCCCAGCCTGCAATGCAGGATAATGGAGATAATCCGATGGCAGGTTCTATGAAAACAATGATTTATACAATGCCATTGATTTCAGTTGTGTTTGGTTTTACTCTTCCTGCCGGATTAGGTCTCTATTGGGCGGCAAGTGCTTTGGTAAGATGTGTACAGCAGCTTGCAATCAATAAATATTTAAGTAAAAAATCTGTTGAAGAGCTGATTGAAGAAAATCAGAAAAAAGCGGCTAAGAAACGCGAAAAAAAGGGAGCTTCTGCAAAAGAAATCAACAAGATGGCAACACAGAATACAAGAAATGTTACAGCTAAGAAAAAATCAAATGTTTCTGATTCTGAAAAAGAAGAAAAGCTCAAAAAAGCAGCAGAATATACGAAAAATGCAAAGCCTGGAAGTCTTGCATCTAAGGCAAACCTGGTAAGTAGATATAATAGTAATAATAGTGTAAGTAAAGAAAAAACGAAAAAAGAAGATAGTGATAAATAATTATCGCAGGAAGGAGCCGGGATGGACGGGAGTATCAGAGTATCAGCAAAGACTGTCGATGATGCAATAACAGAAGCATTGATTCAGTTAGGTGTAACAAGTGACAGACTAGAATATGAAGTGATTGAAAAAGGAAGCGCTGGATTTCTGGGAATTGGTATGAAACAAGCAGTAATAGAAGCGAGAAGAAAACCAGAACCAAAACCAGAGATAAAAGAAGAACCTGTTAAGAAACCCGAAATAAAACGAGAGAAGCCAAAACAGGCTGAAGCCAGACCTGCAGAAAAAACAGAAGAAAAACCTGTAAAGATGGCAGAAGAACCTGCTGTAAAACAGAAAGGTGAGCTTGCTGAAGTTACAGATGAAGCGATAAGAGCAGTAGAGTCTTTCTTAAAAGATACATTATCTGCAATGGATATGGAAGTAGAAATTACTTCTAAGATAGATGAAGATGGCGCATTGAGTGTTGAAATGAATGGAAAACATATGGGAATTCTGATTGGTAAGAGAGGACAGACACTGGATGCGTTACAGTATCTTGCAAATCGTGTTGCAAATAAGTATCAGGAAGGATATGTCAGAGTAAAACTGGATACAGAAAATTATCGTGCAAGAAGAGAAGAAACATTGAAAAATTTGGCAAAGAATATTGCACATAAAGTAAAGAGAACAAGAAGATCAGTATCTCTTGAACCTATGAATCCATATGAGAGAAGAATTATACATTCAGCTTTGCAGTCAGATCCATATGTTACAACACATAGCGAAGGTGAAGAACCTTACAGAAAGGTAGTTGTGACTTTGAAGAAATAAGAGGACATAGAAGCGAAAGAGACGTTTTGCGCTTCACGGAAACTTTCGTGAAGACAGAGGCGTCTCTTTATTATTTATTTTTTATAGGAAATCTAATATTTGATTGATGAGGTAGAAAATGAAAAAGGATACAATTGCCGCAATTTCTACTGGAATGACAAATTCCGGAATTGGAATTGTCCGTATAAGCGGAGATGAGGCATTTAAAGTGATTGATCGGATTTATACGGGAAAAGAAATATTATCAAAGGTGGATAGCCATACGATTCATTATGGGTATATTAAAAGAAATAGAGATATAATTGATGAAGTTCTTGTAACAGTTATGAAGGCGCCAAAAACATTTACTGGAGAAGATACAGTAGAAATTAACTGTCATGGAGGAATATTTGTTATACAGAAGATTCTGGAGACAGTATTAGAAAATGGAGCAAGAGCAGCAGAACCTGGTGAATTTACAAAAAGAGCATTCTTAAATGGCAAAATGGATTTATCACAAGCCGAAGCTGTAATCGATGTTATTCAATCTAAAAATGAGTATGCTTTAAAGAGTTCTATCAGTCAGTTAAAAGGAAGTATTCGCAGGAAGATAGAGGATATAAGAAAGGAAATTTTATATCATACTGCATTCATTGAAACAGCATTAGATGATCCGGAGCATATCAGTGTGGATGGATATGGAGAAAGATTAAGAAAGACAGTAGAAGAAATAAAAATAGAACTTAAAAAATTAATTTCTTCCTCTGATAATGGAAGAATTATGAAAGAAGGAATACAGACAGTTATTGTAGGAAAACCAAATGCAGGAAAATCTTCGTTATTGAATGTGCTTTCTGGCAGGGAGCGTGCTATTGTAACAGATATAGAAGGGACAACCAGGGATATTCTTGAAGAGCAAATACAGATACAAGGATTAAATTTGAATATTATAGATACTGCGGGAATAAGGGATACAGAAGATATAATTGAGAAAATGGGAGTAGAAAAGGCAAAAGAATATGTAAAAGATGCAGATCTTATTCTTTATGTGGCAGATGTATCCAGAAGTCTTGATGAAAATGATGAAAAGATTCTAAATCTTGTGTATAATAAGAAAACAATAATCTTATTAAATAAATCAGATTTAGAATCCGTTATAACAAAGCAGGATATGGAGGAAAAAATAAATAAAATTATATCAAAATCCATATCTGATGGGAAAGACATATCCGGTAAAATTCCTATGATTGATATATCGGCAAAGGAAGAACAAGGAATTCAAGAATTTGAAGAAATTTTGAAGAAAATGTTTATAAAAGGAAATCTTTCTTTTAATGATGAAATATATATTACAAATTTGAGACAAAAGTCAGCATTGAAGGAAGCTTTGGAAAGTCTGGAAAAAGTAACAGAAAGTATTTATAAGAAAATGCCGGAAGATTTTTATTCCATAGATTTAATGGATGCTTATGAAGCTTTAGGAAGCATTACAGGAGAAACAATAGGAGAAGATTTAATCAATGAAATATTCAGTAAATTCTGTATGGGAAAATAAGGATGTATATGATATTGTCGTAGTGGGAGCAGGACATGCAGGATGTGAAGCTGCACTCGCGTCTGCAAGACTGGGATTTAAAACAATTATGTTTACTGTCAGTGTGGATAGTATTGCACTTATGCCTTGTAATCCTAATATCGGAGGAAGTTCAAAGGGACATCTCGTCAGAGAAGTAGATGCATTAGGCGGAGAGATGGGAAAAATAATTGACCGCACATTTATTCAGTCAAAAATGCTCAATAGCTCAAAAGGACCGGCAGTACATTCCCTTCGTGCGCAAGCAGATAAAGCAGAGTATACGAAAGAAATGCGCCGAGTTCTTCAAAACCAGAAAAATCTGGATATAAGACAGATGGAAGTGACGGATATTCTGACAGAAGATGGAAAAATAACTGGAATACAGACTTATTCAGGAGCTATCTATCGTTGTCGTGCAGTGATTCTTTGTACAGGAACTTATTTAAAGGCAAGATGTATTTATGGTGAGGTTAGTATGCAGACTGGCCCTAATGGATTGCAAAGTGCAAATTATCTGACTGACAGTTTAAAATCTCTTGGAATAAAGATGTATCGGTTTAAAACAGGTACTCCGGCAAGAATTGATAAAAATACAATCGATTTCAGTAAAATGGAAGAACAAAAAGGGGATAATAGAATCATCCCTTTCTCATTTACTACAGATCCAGAGGATGTCCAGATTGAACAGGTATCCTGTTGGCTAACTTATACAAATGAAAAAACACATGAAATTATCAAAAATAATCTGGATAGATCTCCGCTTTTTTCGGGAATGATAGAGGGAACAGGGCCTAGATATTGTCCTTCTATAGAAGATAAGGTAGTGAAGTTTTCTGATAAAAACAGGCACCAGGTATTTATAGAACCAGAAGGATTAAATACAACAGAAATGTATATAGGAGGAATGTCAAGTTCTCTTCCTGAAGATGTCCAGTATGCAATGTACCGGAGCGTGCCTGGATTAGAGCATGCTAAAATAGTCAGAAATGCTTATGCAATTGAATATGATTGCATTGATGCAAGACAGTTGAAGAGTACACTAGAATTTAAAAATATAGAAGGATTGTTCAGCGGCGGGCAGTTTAATGGAAGTTCAGGATATGAAGAAGCAGCTGCACAAGGCTTGATAGCAGGTATTAATGCGGCAAGGAAGCTGCAGGGAAAAGAAGGAATTGTAATTGACAGATCAGAGGGATATATAGGAGTTCTTATTGATGATTTAGTTACAAAAGAGAGCCATGAACCATATAGAATGATGACATCAAGAGCAGAATACAGACTATTGCTCAGGCAGGATAATGCAGATTTAAGGCTTACTAAAATAGGATATGAGGTTGGCTTAATTGATGAGAAGAGATACAAAAATTTATTAAAAAAAGAAAATATGATAGAAGAAGAAATAAAGAGAATGGAACATACAAATATAGGAACTTCAGATGAAGTGCAGAAGCTCCTTTCTTCTTATGAAAGTACCCCTCTTGTTTCCGGCACAACACTTGCAGATCTGATTAGACGTCCTGAGTTGTCTTATGAAGCGCTTGTCCCTATAGATAAAGAGCGAGTAGAGCTTCCTTATGATGTTAAAGAGCAGGTTGAAATTAATATTAAGTATGAAGGATATATAACGAGACAAAAGAGACAAGTTGAACAGTTTAAAAAATTAGAAAATAAGAAAATACCTCAAAATATTAATTATGATGATATTCAAAGCCTACGTATAGAAGCAAAGCAAAAGCTGAGCCAGTTACGCCCTGAATCTATAGGACAGGCATCTAGAATATCCGGTGTTTCACCAGCAGATATTTCTGTTCTTCTTGTATATTTGGAGAGTTATTACAAAAAAAATGATTTATAAAAAAATAAATATATAGGTGATAATCAGATGTCAGAAAAGTTCGATATACAGTTAGAGCATTTAAAAATAGATTTAAATAATAAACAGAATGAACAATTTAAGCAATATTATGAGTTGCTTATAGAGTGGAATAAAGTGATGAACCTTACGGGAATTACTGATCGTGATGAAGTATATGAGAAACATTTTATTGATAGTCTTGCGATTGTAAAGGCAGTTGATATAGAGAAGATAGATTCTGTAATTGATATTGGCACTGGGGCCGGATTTCCTGGAATCCCTTTAAAGATAGCTTTTCCACATTTACATATTGTTCTTTTAGACTCATTAAATAAAAGAATTAATTTTTTAAATGAAGTAATTCAAACTCTACAGTTAGACGGAATAACTGCTTTACATGGCAGGGCAGAAGATTTTGCTAAAAAAGACGAATATAGAGAAAAATTTGATTTAAGTGTTTCACGTGCAGTTGCTAACCTTTCGACATTAATTGAATATTGTCTTCCTTATATACGGGTAGGGGGTATATTTGTTTCGTATAAAAGCAGCACTGTAGATGAAGAAATAGAACAGGCAAAAAATGCCGTAAAAATTTTGGGCGGGAAAATAGAAAATAATATAAAATTTCAAATACCAGAATCAGAAATAGGAAGATCATTTATAAAAATACAAAAAAATAAGATTACTCAAAAAAAATATCCAAGAAAAGCCGGATTACCATCAAAAGAACCATTGTAAATATAAAGTTAATTGACGAAATATAAAATTTAAGCGACAAAAGGGAGGTGTGAAAGAGATGCTTTGCATCGTTCGTCAGGGCTTCGCCGAAATTCCTCACTCACGCAAAGCATCTCTTTCACACTCACACTTTTGCCAGCTTAAGTTTATAGTTCCAAGCGGAAAAAATTGGCTTCACGTTGCCATGCATTTCCAATCGGAAGTAGTATAGATACTTCTAATTGAAGGGCTATAACAACGTGAAGCCGTTTTCTTTTGTTAGGGCACACTTCCCTATAGACGAAGGAAAAATTTCTGACTGGAACTCTGTAGCAGCGTGAAGTCGATTCTTTTTTGTCTGAAATTATAAACTTAAGCTGGCGAAAGTGTAAGCGCAAGAGGGAGTGTATTGCAAAAGTGAGGAATTCCGGCGAAGCCCTGACGAACGTTGCAATACACTCCCTCTTGCGCGAACCATTTCGTCAATTAACTTTATATTTTAATTTTCTTCTGAGAATAGTATTTTTACTTGTTCTATAAATTCTTCTGGTCTCTCCATATGGGGGAGGTGTTTGGTTTTGTTTATTCCAATTATCTCAATAGAAGGAAGTTGATTTTGATATTGATTTGCTATCAATCCGTTTTCGGGATTTGAATTTCCAGTTATAATAAAAATACTGTTATTTAACTTATGCAGACAATAAAGTATATTTGAATTTGTAAATCTGGATTTTTGACTGGCATAAAGATATTTTGAACGAGTATTTTTTTTATGTGAAGATTCAAAATAGGTCATTATACTTTTTTCATCAATTAGATTTTGATTATAGTAGTATGAAGAATAAAAATCTTGACTTATAGTTTTTTTATTTACAGCTATATTATAAATAAAAGTTCCAAGTATAGGAGTACATATCAAATATTTCATTAGTTTTGTTCTTTTTGTCGGAACTTTGGCAAGAGAAACAAGACTTTCGGGATTTACTAAAATAACACGATTAATAATAGAAGGATCATTTGAACAGGCCATAAGTACAAAAGAGCCTGATTCGCCAGAAACTATTATGTCTGTTTTACTACCAATTATATGCTTAATAAAGTCACTAATCATTTGTACATACAAAAAATTTGTATATGTAAAGTTCGGCTTATCAGAACAACCACATCCGAGTAAATCGATTGTATATACAGTGTTTGTTTTCGAAAGGTGATTCACTATATTATTCCATTCGTAAGATGAACTACCTACATTTAAGTCGTGGATTAATAGTATAGGAGTTCCTGTTCCTTGTTTTTTATAAGCAATTTTTCCAAAACGCCATTCATAGTAATTATATTTATTATAATCTAATAAATTATCTACAGTTGAAATATAATATACTAGTTTATTTACTGTATGCATAATGCCTGTAACAGAACCTGTTAATACAGCAAGAGCAGCCAATTTTCTTTTCCAACTCAATTTATCACCCACTTTCAAATTATATCTTTTATTATACTACACTTAAGTTTTCAAATAAACCCTTAATTAATTGAAAATTTTGTGTATAAGTGATTCTTAAACAATAATATGTTTCACGTGAAACATTAAATTTACTTTAAAATAATCGATATTTTTATTAAAAAATATGTTTCACGTGAAACATTATTATAGATAATAAAATAGAAAGGTGATATAATAATAAAGTATTCATCAGAAAGGAGTACAAAAATGAGCAGAATTATTGCGATCGCCAATCAAAAAGGTGGCGTAGGAAAAACAACAACAGCTATTAATCTCTCAGCTTCACTAGCAAGTCTTGGAAAAAAAGTTTTAGCGCTTGATATGGATCCACAGGGAAATATGACAAGTGGTTTAAGTGTAGATAAAAATGAAGTTGAAAATAATGTATATGATCTAATTATAGGCAGCGCTGACATAAAAGATTGTATATGTGAAAATGTCCTGGAAAATTTGGATGTACTCCCTTCAAATATTAATTTATCCGCAGCAGAAATAGAATTGATAGGGGTAGAAAATAAAGAATTTATAATTAAAAATGAGATTGAAAAAATTAGAAATAATTATGAATTTATTATTATTGATTGTCCACCAGCATTAAGTATGCTTACTATTAATGCTATGACAACTGCAGATTCAGTTTTAGTACCAATACAATGTGAGTATTATGCTTTGGAGGGACTTAGTCAGCTTATTCATACAATTGAATTAGTTAAAGAAAGATTAAATCCATCTCTTGAAATTGAAGGGGTAGTATTTACCATGTATGATGCCAGAACAAATTTGTCATTACAAGTAGTAGAAAATGTTAAAGACAATTTGAATCAAAATATCTATAAGACAATTATACCAAGAAATATCAGACTTGCAGAAGCTCCTAGTTATGGTATGCCAATAAATTTATATGATGCAAAGTCAACAGGAGCTGAAAGTTATATGATGCTTGCAGAGGAAGTGATTCATAAAGGGGAGGCGTGAAAATGGCAGTAAAAAGAAATGGTCTTGGTAAGGGCTTAGACAGTCTTATACCTACAAAAGCAGAAAATAATATAAAAAAGGAAAAGAGTGTATCTGCAGAAGAAAAAAAAGCTGAAAATTATGGAGAAATAAATGTAAAAATTAACTTGGTTGAACCTAATAGAGAACAGCCGAGAAAAGATTTTGATGAAGATGCACTTTTAGAATTGGCAGATTCCATAAAACAATTCGGAATTCTTCAGCCTTTACTTGTTCAGAAAAAGAAAGATTATTATGAAATTATTGCAGGAGAGAGAAGATGGAGAGCAGCAAAGCTAGCCGGAATGAAAGAAGTTCCTGTTTTAATTAAAAATTATACAGATCAAGAAATTGTAGAAATTTCTTTAATAGAAAATATCCAAAGAGAAAATCTAAATCCAATAGAGGAAGCAATGGCATATAAGAGGCTGCTCGAAGAATTTAATTTAAAACAAGATGAAGTTGCTGAGAGAGTATCAAAAAGCAGAACAGCAGTTACGAATTCTATGAGACTTTTAAAATTAAGTGATCGAGTGCAGCAAATGATTGTAGATGATATGATTAGTACAGGTCATGCAAGGGCATTGCTTGCAATTGACGATGAAGAACAACAATATAATCTTGCAAATAAAATATTTGATGAAAAATTAAGTGTACGTGAAACAGAAAAATTAGTAAAATCCCTTAAAAACCCAAAAAAACAAGTTAAAAAAGAAAAAATAGAACATACGTTTGTTTATGAAAATTTAGAAGAACGAATGAAAAATGTTATAGGGACAAAAGTAAGTGTAAATCCTAAAGCAAATGGAAAAGGAAAAATTGAAATAGAATATTATTCAGAAGAAGAATTAGAACGAATTTATGATTTAATTATGACTATTCAAAATGATTAAATATAAATTTAGTTGTTACAATATGTTTGAAAGGATACTCTGGGGGAGAACAAAAAGAATATAAATGTATTGTTATAATTAATAAGGAGGCAAATATGAAGAGTGGAGTATTAGGAAGTTTAGGAATTGATCCATTCTATATTTTTATATTATTATTTTTGATACAAGTGGTTCTATTTGCATTACTAATAAGTGCAAATATGAAATATAACAGATTAAAAGCAAGTTATGCGTCTTTTATGAAGGGAAAAGATGGAAAAAATCTAGAAGAAAGTATATTTGAAAGATTTAATCTGTTAGATGAGATTTTAGAGACTACAAAGAAAAATCAAAATAGTATTCAAGATATTTATAGAAAGATAGAAAACAATTATCAAAAGATAGGTATTGTAAAATATGATGCATTCCATGAGATGGGAGGAAATTTAAGTTTTGCATTGACAATGTTAGATGAAAATAATAACGGTTGGATACTCAATGCGATGCACAGCAGAGAAGGCTGTTACACTTATATCAAAGAGATAGTCAAAGGTGAAAGTTATATTGAATTAGCAGAAGAAGAGAGAGAATCTCTTGAAAAGGCAATTTATCAGGAAGCATATGATATAAAAGAAATAAACAAAAAATAAATCAAAAAAGATAATGAGAGGATAGAAGCATGTTAGATATAAAATTTGTAAGAACAAACCCAGATATTGTAAAACAAAATATAAAAAATAAATTTCAGGACAGTAAGCTTACGTTGGTAGATGAAGTTTTGGAGTTAGATAAAAGGAATAGAGAAATCAAGCAGGAGGTTGAAGCACTACGTGCTGAAAAAAATAAGATTTCTAAAAATATAGGCTCTATGATGGCACAAGGAAAAAAAGATGAAGCAGAAACACTTAAAAAGAAGGTAACAGAAAATGCTGACAGAATGGAAGCCTTATCTGCAGAAGAAAAAGAAGTAGAAGAAAAAATTAAAAAAATTATGATGACTATTCCAAATATCATTGATCCATCTGTACCAATCGGAAAAGATGACAGTGAGAATGTAGAAATTGAACGTTTTGGTGATCCTGTTATTCCAGAGTTTGAAATCCCTTATCATACAGAAATTATGGAATCTTTTAGTGGAATTGATCTGGATAGTGCAAGAAAAGTAGCAGGTAATGGCTTTTATTATCTAATGGGAGATATAGCAAGACTTCATTCATCTGTTATTGCTTATGCAAGAGATTTTATGATAAATAGAGGTTTTACGTACTGCGTACCTCCGTTTATGATCCGCAGTAATGTTGTTACGGGAGTTATGAGCTTCGCAGAAATGGACGCCATGATGTATAAGATTGAAGGCGAAGATTTATATTTGATTGGTACCAGCGAACATTCTATGATTGGAAAATTTATAGATACGCTTCTGTCAGAAGAAGAGCTTCCTCAGACATTGACAAGCTATTCTCCATGTTTTAGAAAAGAAAAGGGAGCACATGGAATAGAAGAACGCGGAGTATATAGGATTCATCAGTTTGAAAAGCAAGAAATGATAGTAGTGTGCAAGCCAGAAGAAAGTATGCAGTGGTATGACAAATTATGGAAGAATACAGTAGATTTATTTCGGTCGCTGGATATTCCGGTTCGTACTTTAGAATGTTGTTCTGGTGATCTGGCAGATTTAAAAGTTAAATCTGTAGATGTGGAGGCATGGTCTCCGAGACAGAAAAAATATTTTGAAGTAGGAAGCTGTTCTAATTTAGGTGACGCACAAGCAAGAAGATTAGGAATCAGAGTAAAAGGTGAAAATGGAAAATATTTTGCGCATACATTAAATAATACAGTAGTGGCTCCTCCGAGAATGCTGATAGCATTTTTGGAAAATAATCTCCAAGCTGATGGAAGCGTTAAAATTCCAGAAGCTCTTCGCCCATATATGGGAGGAATTGAGAAGATTACGCCAAAAAAATAGTATAAAATTGGAGAACAAAATGCACCAATATTTAAAAGCAATCGGTTTTGGAAATGTTCATACAAGAAAAGAACTAAAATCCGTTTTAAAGCAGGTGGAAGAGAATTTTACACATCAGACGATTGTTTCTTATCATACATCAGAAGATTTCTGCGAATTTCAGAAAGAATATGGACAAAATATGGGGATTACACTTTGCGGAGAATTAGACGAGCAAGAGAAATTCGATATGAGTTATTATTTCCCATATTTTGAAGGAAGTGGAGTAACAACTTATGCAGAAATTTCAGTAGAAAAGAAAATAGAACGTGAACAATATGTAGGAGTGTGTGAGGATCCCAAGGTTGGAATTAGTCTGATTTTTACGTTGCAAAATGGGGTAGAATACATGAAAGAAAAACAGATAGGATTTGTATCTGGTCTGGAAACCTCTGTAACGTTTGCAGGGCTTGCACTTTCGGGGAAAATATTGTTTCCTGTTCAGAAAGATGAAAAGCAGATAAGAAACGAACAAGAAGCTTCCCAAAACAGAAAAAAACTTCTGAATGCCGCACGCAGTGGGGATCAGACGGCAATAGAGACTTTGACATTGGATGATATGGATATTTATTCAAAAGTCTCAAAAAGACTGATAAGTGAAGATATATTTTCTATTGTAGACACATATTTTATGCCTTATGGAGTTGAATGTGATTTATACTCTATTATGGGAGAAATTCTGGCTGTACGTCTACGGGAAAATATCGTAACAAAAGAGAAAATATATCAAATGAAATTAGATGTAAATGAATTACAGTTTGATATTTGCGTGCCGGCTTCAGAAGTTATGGGGGAACCGGAAATCGGAAGAAGATTTAAAGGAACTATCTGGCTGCAAGGATATATTAATTTTTAAAATACATGGTTAAATATCGGATAATCTCCTTCTCAAATAATTTTACTTTTTATGTTTTGGAATGGAAAAGCTGATACAAGTGCCTTGTTTTAAATGACTGATTATAGTTAGTCCTGGGTTATCAGGATAAGTAAGAACAAGGCGCTTGTGTGTATTTTTTATTCCTATGTGGTGTTCTTGATCTTCTGGAGAATGAAGAGATTCTCTAATTTGTTTTAGTCGTTTTTTTTCAATTCCTATTCCATTATCTAAAATATGAAATTTTAAAAAATCTCCAGTATCATAAATTTTAATCCGAATCACCAGGGTATCCTGTGGTGATTGAATACTATAGTGAATACTGTTTTCAAGTAATGGTTGAAATAAAAGGCGTATGACGGAGTAATCCAGTAAAGCATCATCATAGTCCCATAAAAGTACAATTTGCCTAGGGTTATGAAATTTTTGAATTTCCATATACTCTTTACAAGATTGAATTTCATCCCTTAAAGAAACAGAAGTCCTGGAATCACCAAGTGCATAACGCAAAATATCCGAAAGAGAATGTATTAACCTACTGGCCGGAGCCTGATACCCTTCATTTTTTATAATTTCCATATCTATAGATTGGAGCGTATTAAAGAAAAAATGCGGATTAATCTGAAGTTGAAGAGCCTTAAGTTCACTGATAGTTTTCTTTAACTGCCATTCGTTTATCTGTATAGTCAATGTATTATTTTCAACAAATGTGAGAATAACACGATTTAAAATCAGATTATATTCATCCAATTTTTTAGTATCTACAAGTTCCCCGCTTCCATCAATGGGAAGAATCCCTTTTTCTGCCCGCCAAAGGATATCCATAAGAAGTTCTATTTGATGAAAGTTCTTTTGAGTCAGATAAAGACTGAATAAAAGACAAAGTATTGCGGCAATAATAATGCCTGCAATAACGCAATAAATTATATTATACATTAGGCGGTAAATATCTTGTGAAGGAACAAGCGACAAAAAATGAAGATTATATTCAGGATAGATAAATTCATTTACTGTATAAGTATGATGATTATATTTTACTGAAGAAAGATAATGTCCCTTGTCAGATAAGGAAAGAGACAGTTGTTTATGAATTCCTTGATCCTTTTTTAAATTAAGTTTATCTGCATTTGCATTTGAAAACAAAATATCACCATTTGAATCAGTTACAAAAATAGATTCATTCGGATAATTTTCAAGAGAAGAAAGAAGTTCCGATAAAACAGACTGATTCAGATTTATGACTAAAACACCATCATAATATTGAATCCGTCTGTATATTGTTATTACATTATGGGAATCTTCAAAATAGTAATTTTGGGAAGAACGCAATGTAATCCATTTTTCATCCCTTTTTGTATGATTTTTGAATTCATTAAGCCATTGTTGGTCAGCGGAATTATCTATAGATGTAAGCTTGCTATTTGTCTGAAAAAAATAATCCCCTTCGTTTGGAAAATATACATATACAGAATCGACATAAGAGGAGCTGGATTTTAAGTTTTCAAAAATATAAAACATTATATTTTTTGTAATATTTTCTTTATAATCCATAGAATTTTGGTTAAGGATACGGTACATAGACATAGAAATAGCGCTGTTGGTATTCATCAGATCGGCAATATCATCACCTTTAGTCAAAATTTCTTCCATAAGCTGGCTGCTTATTCGAAAAGTGCTTTGTGCCTGTCTGTCTGAATCTTCTCGTATTTGAAAAAATGAGTAGACAGTCAATAGAAGTCCTATAATAATTACAGGAACAGAAAAAAGAAAAAAATACCGGATAAATTTATTAATAAAATATTTTTGTTTCATAAAGTAAATTCCTGACCTACTTATTCTTTAATAATATGATTTCTATATTCTCTTGGAGTAACATTAAAATATTGTTTAAACGCCCGGGTAAAATTTTTAGGATTATCATAACCAACCATCAAAGAAATCTCGTATGTCTTAAAATGAATATCATTCAGCAATTCTGCAGCCCGTTCCATTTTACATTGAATTAAATAATCCGAAAAAGTTAATTGAGTTATTTTGTGAAACAATTTAGAAAAGTATCCAGGACTTAGGTGGACATATATAGCGGTAGTTTCCAAAGAAGCGTTGCTTAAATTATTCTGTACGAAATCTTTGGCCATTGTAATGAGTTTTGTATGATAAGTATTGTCGCCGTTGTTCGTGGGTTCGGGAAAATCCTCGGATTCTTTTTCCAGCATATCTTTAATATTCAATATAGACTTAGTGAGGTCTTCATATTTGATTGGCTTTAGAAGAAAATCACGTACTTGATAGCGAATTGCCTGTCTGGCATAGTCAAAATGTTTATATCCTGTGAGAATTATAATTTCCACTGGATTTTTATCTTCGCGCAGCATACGAATTAAATCGAGTCCAGAAATATTCGGAAGCCGTATATCAGTTAAAAGAATATCTACATGTTCTGTAGACAAATAATGATATGCATCCTGGCCATTGGAAAAACTAGCAGTCACTTTTATACCAAGAGAATCCCAAGGAAATAAATGAATAAGACATTCACGAATATTTAACTCATCTTCAACAATGACTAAGTTTAACATATGAATTCCTCGCTTTATGACATAAAAAGAGTATAAATATTAATAATTGATACTTATAAAAAAATCATATCATAATATCAGAATAAATGTCAAGAAACGTATCTGTGAGAAAAAATATGAGTATGCTACTTTAATAATATCAAAAGAAGGAGGAACTGATTTATGAAGAAAAAATATTTGTCACTGTTTATGTCTGTAATTTTGGCAGTCTCATCAGTAGTAGCATTTAGTGGATGTGGAAATGCAGACAAGGGAAACAAAACGGATGGGCAAAATACGGAAAGTTCAGATGAACAAGTAACTTTGCGTTTTATGTGGTGGGGGGATGATGTCAGACATCAGGCTACTTTGGATGTAATTGAACAATATGAAAAGGAACATCCAAATGTAAAGATTGAGGCAGAATATGGTGGATATGACGGTTATTTTGAAAAATTAACGACACAGCTTTCGGGTGGAACTGCTGCGGATATTATTCAATATAATGCAAATACAGTCTCGGATTTAATGGCTATTGGAGATGTATTCGTAAATTTGGAAGATTATGCAGATATTTTAGATACATCAGACTTTAATCAGGAGTTTATTAAAAACTTTTCTTATTATGACGATAAGATGATTGCATTGCCAACAGGAATTAATGGCGGAATCTGGCTGGCAAATACAGCGCTGTTTGATGAAGCCGGTATTGATACAGAAACAATTAAAACATGGGAGGATTTTATTGAGGCAGGAAAGACACTCCATGAAGTGAATGAAGAATATTATCTGTTTAATATTGACATTGAAACACTTGGAAAAGAACTTCTTGGTTCTATTATGGCACAGATTACAGGGGAAGACTTAATTAATAAAGATACAATGGAGATGAATTTTACAAAAGAGGAACTTCTAAAAGCGTTTACATTGATCCATGATATGTATGAAAATAATGTAATAGAACCAGCGGCAGACAGTGCTCCATATGCATTAAAATTAAATACAAATCCCAAATGGATAAATCACGAATTA
Source organism: Mediterraneibacter flintii (assembly GCF_055387595.1). Classification (NCBI taxonomy): domain Bacteria; kingdom Bacillati; phylum Bacillota; class Clostridia; order Lachnospirales; family Lachnospiraceae; genus Mediterraneibacter; species Mediterraneibacter flintii. The sequence continues at coordinate 72,253 of NZ_AP031405.1, read as the reverse complement.
GCAGTAGTTTATGGTGCTACATCTAATATATTTGATGGATATTATGATTTTCAGGATACAGCTGAAGCTTTGGATATGCCGCAATTTGAAGATGCAAAAGAATCTGGTATTTTATATGTACCGCCCCAGATGCTTGCTATTTCATCAAAATGTGAGCATCCGGAAGTAGCGGCAGATTTTTTGAATTATTTTTATAATGATGAGACAGCAATTAATACATTAAAGGCATGTCGTTCTCTTCCTGCTACAGAAAAAGGTCAGCAGATTTGTGAAGAAAATGGTTATGTTGATCCAGTGTTAGTATCAGCAATTGATAAAGCGGGGGAAACAGGAACAATTCATCAGAATCTTTATACACCGACAGAAGTGGTTGAAATTCTTCAGGATGGGGTAGAAAAGATTGCTTATAACCAAGGAAACGTAGAAAGCATAACAGATGATACAATGGGTCTTCTCGAAGAGACATTAGAGCGTTTACAAAAATAATAAAAAGACTAAGGAGGGTTGATATTCCTGTCAACCCTCTGGAAAGTGAGAAGATATGAAAAGAAAAAAACTTGGAGAAGCAAAAGGATATCTGTATATATTTCCATGGATTATAGGATTTTTAATGTTTCAATTAATTCCGTTAGTGAATTCTTTCCGGTATTCTTTGACGGATATTAAATTAGGCGGGGAATATCAATTTATAGGGATAGAAAATTACATAAGAATGTTTACAGAAGATGTAGATTTATTTAATTCCATGTGGGTAACGATAAAATATATCATAATGGTAGTCCCTGCAAAATTAATATTTGCTTTGGTCGTAGCGATGATATTAAGCATGAAAATTAAAGGAATAAGAATTTTCCGGACAATGTATTATCTTCCTTCCATACTTGGCGGAAGCGTGGCAATTTCTGCTTTATGGCGTGTCATGTTCATGAAAAGCGGTATTATTAATAATCTCATAGGAACAGATATTAACTGGTTAGGAGATCCCAAATATGCATTGTTTACAATTGGATTAATTGATATATGGCAGTTTGGTTCTTCCATGGTTTTATTCTTTGCAGCGCTGAAACAGGTGCCGAGAGACTTATATGAAGCCGCCCAAATTGACGGAGCAGGCAAAGTGAAAGTGTTTTTTAAAGTGACGCTTCCATTAATAAGTCCGGTTATGTTATTTAATATTGTAATGCAGACGATCAATGCCTTGCAAAATTATACGTCGGCATATGTAGTAACAGGCGGCGGACCTTTGAAGTCAACAAATATTATGGCGTTAAAAATATATGAGGATGCTTTTGTAAAATCAGATCTCGGGTACGCCAGCGCAGAATCATGGCTGCTATTTATATTTTTACTCTGTTTAAGCGGATTTATTTTCTTTACTTCAAAATATTGGGTATTTTACAGCGATGGAGGAGGAAAATAAGATGAAAAAGAAGAAATATACACGTTGGTGTTCCTTTATATTGATAACAGTAATTGGTATTTGTATGATCTATCCATTAGTATGGATGTTTTTTGCCTCATTTAAAACGAATGAAGAGATAAATCTCGCAGTTAATTTGTTACCGGAACATTTCGACTGGTCTGGTTTTATTAAAGGATGGGATTCTTCAGGACAGTATACTTTTACTGATTTTTTTATAAATACGTTTGTAATGGTAGTGCCTACAGTATTGTTTACGGTAATATCATGTACGGTAGTTGCATATGGATTTGCGAGATTTTCTTTTAAAGGAAATAAACTTTTGTTTGGAGTTATGTTATCAACATTAATGGTTCCGAATGCTGTCCTTATTATCCCAAGGTATCTTTTGTTTCGAGATTTCGGATGGCTGGACAGTTATATGCCATTTTGGATGCCGGCATTATTTGCATGTTACCCGTTTTTTATTTATCAGGAAGTACAATTTTTAAGAGGAATACCAAAAGAACTCGATGAAGCGGCTAAAATTGATGGATGTAATTCTTTCCAGATTTTAACAAGAATACTGATTCCCATATTAAAGCCGTCTATGATATCAATTTGTATTTTTCAAACAATCTGGACATGGAATGATTTTATGAATCCTCTGATTTACATTAACAGTGTATCAAAATATCCACTTTCCCTTGCATTACGTATGGGGCTGGACGTCGCGGCGTCTACGAACTGGAATGAGATTATGTCAATGGCATGTGTTTCGATTCTTCCATTAGTGATTATGTTTTTCTGTTTACAGAAATATTTTGTAGAAGGAATTGCGTCATCAGGATTAAAAGGGTAAATTAAGTATTTATTAAACAAAAATAATTATATTACATAAGGAGAATGAATAAATGGACAATTATACTTTTCGGGCAATGGAAATTCACGATTTTACTCAGATATGGAACCTGGATGAAATTAGAAGACGTTTAGACTTTATGGTACGTAATAATATGAACGCAATGGTATTTCATGAACCGGGGATTGAAGACAAAATAGTTTTTCCCGCAAAGTTTTTAGGAGGAAGCGGAGAGCCTAAAAGTTATTATGACGCTTTTTTGGAAGTGGATCATCCTATATTAAACCATGCCTTGCGGGAAAATTTGAATTTAAACAGAAGAGATTACATAAATCATGTTATACGTGAAGCAAAAGAGGCTGGAGTTAGTATTTATTTTGAAAATAAAGAATTATGGTTTTCGGATTTTGTTTTGAAGTATAAAAAAGAACTTATGCAGGCAGATGGAACCATATGTCCGAGTAATCCTTTCTGGTATGAAGAATTTTTACCTTATAAATATAAAGAATTATTTCTTGCACTACCGGATTTAGCTGGAATTATTTGCTCTATTGGTACAGGAGAGGCAAGACTTGCTATTAGTAATACATTTGCATGCGGATGCGAAAGGTGTTGTAATCTAGATCCGGTAGAATGGTATAAGAATATGATTATGGCAATATATAAACCATTTAAAGAAGCTGGGAAGAAATTAATTATACGTGATTTTATTTATACGAAAGCAGAACAGGAAAGATTTCAGAAAGCATTTATGGAAATGCCGGAAGAAATTGTTTTATCACTGAAAAATACGCCGCATGATTTTTATCCGACTTTTCCGGATAATCCATTGATGGGAAAAGTGGGAGAACATCCACAAATTACAGAATATGATGTAAATGGTCAGTTTTTCGGCTGGGGAGTACAGCCATCCGCAATGCTTTCTGATATTAAACGCAGACTAAAATATGGAAAAGAACACAAAGTAAGCGGATTTTTGGCGCGAACAGACTGGGAAGGTGTACAGGATTGGACTTGTTTCGATAATTTAAATATGGTGAATTTATATGCAATAGCAGCATATGCAGATAACGAAAATATCAGTGAAGAAGAGATTTATTTGCGCTGGCTGCAGGGGGAACATTTGATTAATGACGAACTTTCACCAGGAGAATTGAAGAACTGTGTAAAACAAATAAAAGAAATTATGGATGCAACATGGACAATTGTGGAAAAAACAAACTTTGTAAATGGCTGTTTATTTTCAAACGATAGTTGTATGCATCTTACGCCAGAGCAGTTTACTTTTATCGGTGGAACACATCATAGTTTAAGTGAATGGGATCCAGAGAAAAAAGATGCACTGGAAATGTCACCTGATAATATTATGAAAATCGTATCAGATAAAGAAGACGCATATATAGCGTGTGAAAAATTGGTGGATTTAGTTGAAGCGGGAAATATGGGATTAAAGGAAACTGCATATCAGAAGATGAAAGAACATTTTGAATTTATGCGGTGGTATGTACGTGGATTTAGACTTACGGCACGAGGGTACTGTTTTGGAAGATATGTAACTGAAAAAGATGAAACAGAGATTTTATTAGAAAGAAAAACAGCATCACAGCTTTTAAATGAAACAATAGATGAAATGGAAACGTATAAGGAAGGGCTTCTGCAAACTTCATTTATATCGAAATATCCTTTTGATGCTCAGTTAAATCCAGAACGAGTAGAATTCTACATAAATGCGTTGAAAAAAATGTTAATAGAAGGAAAAAAATATGACTCGAATAGAAATTAACCGTAATTGTTTTCGTGATAAGGTAATGGGATGCTGGCTGGGCAAGAATGCAGGAGGGACATTGGGAGAACCTCTTGAGGGAAAATTCGGTGACAAACAAATGTTTCATATAGACTGGTATCCTTTTCTTCCGGAAGGCGGAATTCCAAATGATGATCTGGAATTACAGCTGATTTGGTTGCAGGAGCTGCAAAAAAAAGGACCGGGAATTACTTCTGTCGATTTAGCAGAGGCATGGAGAGACTGTATAGCCTATAACTTTGATGAATATGGACTATGTAAAGAAAATATGCAAAAAGGGTTGCTGCCGCCTGTATGCGGCTGGCATAATAATTCCTTTAAAGATTGTATGGGCAGTCCAATCCGTTCAGAAATTTGGGCATGTATAAGTCCGGGATGCCCGGAGTTAGCGGCATGGTACGCATTCCAGGATGCAATTATAGACCATGGAGGCGGAGAATCTGTTTATGGGGAAATTTTTAATGCAGTATTGGAATCTTGTGCTTTTGTAAATGGGGATAAATTTGTTCTTCTGGATACAGCATTATCTTCTATTCCTTCTTCTTGTCTGACATATCAATGTGTAAAAAGATGTATAGATAATTATCATGCAGGAATGAAATATGAAGATAACAGGAATGACCTGGTGGAGACATTCTATCACCCAGTAGCTCAGTATTCTCCATTAAACCTTGGATTTCAGACAATAGGATGGCTTTATGGAGAAGACTTCGGCGATTCTATTTGTAAGGCAGTCAACTGTGGATGGGATACAGACTGTACGGCAGCAACTCTGGGGGCAATACTGGGTATTATCGGCGGAGCATCTTCTCTGCCGGAAAAATGGATAAAACCTTTAGGCTATGAAATTGCCACAAATATGACTACAGGTGGAATCAGGAACCTGACCGCGCCAACAGACATACGTGAATTGACGGAAGTAGTTTGTAAAGAAGCGGAAAAAGTTATGCGATATTGGGGCAATGAAATGATCTTTTCGGATAATGGATCTATGAGCCAAAATGTAAAATTAATTGTTCCAAAGCTAACATTTTTAGATAAGTATGCGGCAGATAGTATTACATATACATATGGTTCAATAAATATAACAGTACGGTATAAGAATGACGCTGCAATTTTAGGAAATCGTACTTCAAAAGTATATGTAAAGTTTGAAAATCCTCATTTAATTGAGAAAACGATACAGGTCTCTCTGGAAATGCCGGTTGGTTTTTATTCCCCACAGGCAAAGAAAAAGATTATAAAGATAAAAGCGGAAGAAGAATCAGAAATTTGTTATGAAATTCAGGCAGATTATCAGCAGATTAAAGAATCAAATATTTTATGGTTGAGAACAGAGATAAGGGAAGAGACGGCCGTTCCGGCTGTTCCGATTATACTGTTAGGTGGAAACCGCTGGATGATTTCAGAATTTTATCAGGGAAAAACGCTCGAAGATGACTGTGGCGTAGATGAAGAAACCTGGTTTATTGCTCCACCTTCTGGATTTACAGAACAATGGAATCCGGGAAATGATTTACAGTTAAGCGCACGTTTCAAAGAGAAAGGAATTATTTATGCTCTGCATCATATCTATTCCTGTGAGGATAAAGAGGTTGTATTAGGAGTACCTAATAATGGGTTTATGAAATTGTATTTAAATGGAGAATTACTCCACACTACAATACAAAAAACTGCATTACGGGCGAATCTTGGAAACGGAGGCGCTTTAGGAGACTTATCAAATTATAAAGTAACAAAGCTCTTAAAAGGCTGGAACCAAATTTTAATAAAACTCCAGGCGGACGATATACCGGAAGAGGCACATTTTACAATCGGGGGAATGAGTACTGTATGTGAAAAAAATCATGGAATGCCGGTTATGGGAATTTACAGAAATAAATTTATATGGGAAAGATAAAAAATGAGTAATCCAAAAGAAATAATACAAAATAAAAAAGTGCAATATCAACCATTGATTAAGCCGGGATATCTTTCACAGATTATGAGAGCAGATGAAAGAAGAATGGAATTTGATTGTAAAAATCAGATTATTGTACAAAAAAATTGTAAAGTAGATATAGTATTTATCGGAGACTCAATTATACAAATGTGGGAATTATCGGCATATTTTCAGGATTATCCACTTCGGATACTAAACCGTGGAATCGGAGGAGACAGGACAGTGTCCCTCCTCCATCGGTTTCGTGCAGACGCCGTACAATTAAAACCTAAAATTGTGGTCATAATGGCAGGAATTAATGATTCTTGGGATTTAGAATTTGATTATTGGAAACAAGAAACAGGAAAAAGCTTAGACAATGTTCTTCAGGAGGCTTTGCTGAATATGGAGAAAATACTTACTATTTCAGCAAAAGAACAGTTATCCATAGCACTTTGTTCTTTATTACCTACTTGTATGGAATGGACAAATCATGAAAAGGACAGGCAAAAATATATTTGGATGTACAATCAAGGATTAAAGAAATTGTCAAAAAAGTACAACACTTTTTTTGTAGATTATTATCCACTTTTTTTAAACAAAGATGAACATTCTATGTGTAAAGAATTAAGTTTAGAAGGATTACATCCAAATGTATTTGGATATGATAAAATGACAGAGACTTTGAAAAATACAATTAATTTTAATGAATATTTTTCCGATAATGCCAGGAAAAATACCTTTGGCAGATAATAAAATATGGAAAACTTATAAGGAAAGATATTGAGAAATTTAAATAATTGTGTTATATTGTTAAATGTGTCAATGAGTGCCTTTAAAAAGGTAACTGACATAAGAAAAGTAGTTGTTATAATTTGACAATTTTGAAATGTCGCTATAGCTCAGCTGGATAGAGCGACCGCCTCCTAAGGGCGTGTTGGAGCAATCGCCTAACTTGCTTTTTCTAGCTGAGTTTTATAGATAAAATTGAATAATGTCCCAGTACCTCAGTAGGATAGAGGGTCCGCCTCCTAAGCGGAACGTCGCAGGTTCGACTCCTGTCTGGGACGCCAGAAAATCCGCTGTAAGCCTTTATTTTTAAGGGTTTACAGCTTTTTTGTTGCGAACACCCTCTACAAACTATTAAGTAAGTTAGTAGCTTTTTATTTATATAGAAATTCGATTTTTTTTAGGACTGTTTTGGTAGTATGGCTTGCTAACACTTTTTTATTTCTGATGAAAAATCGCTGATTTTCTTTAATTTTGCTAACACTTTTTGAAATTAGCTATTTGATTGATTTTGAAGTGTTTGCTTCAAGAGTTGCTCTTTCATCTCTGGCGACAGGGATTTTAGAAGCTCCAGCAACATCATATCGCTGTCACTGACACTCGTTTTTGTCTCGGGTTTTTCTTCCTCATCATTGAGGGTGGAATAAAATTCTTTATCCATTTTTTGAGCATTGAAACGTCTGTCTTCGTCAATGATTTCAGAATAAACATCTGTCACCATTTCTGCTTCCGCATGACCTGTATCACCCTGTACGGATTTTACATCACCATTTGTCATTTTCAGCTTATATCCCGTACTCAAATGACGCAGGCTGTGAAAAACGACTACTTCAAAATCGTTTTCTTCACACAGCTTTTGAAATCTGTCTCTGACAATACGGCTTTCCACAGGATTTCCATTTTCCAATGCAATGACGAGATTGTAATCGTTATAGGCATTGCCAAGAAATTCTTTCATCTCCTGCTGGTCTTTTTTATACTGCACTAATAGTTTAGCAACAGTCTTAGGCAACCAGACGGTTCTATTACTTGTTTCCGTCTTTGGAGTTTTCAGAACAAGGCGTGTAGTGCAATGCGGTTTCTGTGTAGGAAAAATCTTAATAACATCTTTCTCTTTCAGCTTTTGCATTGCTTCCGCATTTATTCTGGATAATTCCTTGTTGATAATTACTTTTGCGTTGTTGTTGGCAATCGCTTCCTCGTCAATAATCACATCTTCCCATGTAAGACCTGTGATTTCACCGATACGCATAGAGCAGGAAAAGGCTAAGTGCATACACATAACGAGCAAATCATCTTCCGCAGATTTAACAGCTTCTTTGAAAGTATCAATACTCCAAACCTTACGTCTGACCTTTGGAACTTTTGGCAAGGTAGCCAATGACGCAGGATTTCTTTTGTTAGGGTCGAAGTATTCCCAGCGGATAGCTTGATTTAAAGCACAGCGAATAATATCGTGAATTTTCTTGATGTTTGCTGGCTGAACACAACGCCCGCTAGGTTTTCTGTTTGATTGCGGTACTTCTGGGACGCTTAATAAATCATTGTAGTATTTTGATAACTTCTTTGTCGTAATCTCATTGAGCTTCCAATCACCGATATACGGATTGATATAATTTCTAATAGAGCCGACCTTGCTACTAAATGTATTTGGCGACCATTTAGATGTCCCGTAGAGATTAACAAAAATCTTTAAAAAATCTCGGAATGTAATATCCTCATTGACTACCTCTAACTCTTTTTTAGAGTCCTCAATCTGCTGTGCAAACTGTTCTTCTAAGGGAACAATGACATAGCCAAACTTTTCTTGATAATACTCTACAAATGCCTTTCGCTGTTTTGCTTCTTTTCTAGTTCCCAGCGTGTCCCACTTCTGTTTTCTTTCGCCAGTGTTATCCAAATACCAATAGATTACTGAAAAACTCTTTTTTCTTTGTTTTATTGTAGCCATAACTTATCTCTCCTTAATAGTTAAATTTGATTTAACCATTTATCGAAAGAAAGTTTAGACACTCGTATGACTCTACCAGCTCGAACATAACTGAACTGCCCGCTTTTCACCAGAGCATATGTAGCCTTTTTGCTGATATTCAGTTGTTTTGCGATTTCATCTACCGTATAAGTCCTTTTTTCCATTTCGGGAGATTGCGTATTTTTGCTATCATCTATCACAAATAAGACTCCTTTCATTGATAGCAATAAATACTTTCGTCTAACATAATTCATTATATCGTACTATGATTATGTAGGGAATAGTATTTTATTGCTTTGGTAAATTTTTTTACAAGCAGACAGACGGCTCTGGAAAAGCTCCGCTGGTATCTCAACCAATCTCATTCCTATGAGCAAAACCACCTCTGGGACGTATCATTATTCTGTGAATACAGGTCATAGCGGAGCGACTTTTCCAAAGGTCACTCTCGGATCACTGTGTGGGTCGCTCGCTCTCTTTTGGAAAGGTCATGGCGTACAGTCCCCGTGGCTCGCTGTATCACAAACGTATCTGTCTGCTTTATTTAGTTTTCAAAGAACTGCAACGGCTTGTCAGCCTGTAAAAGCCAACAGCAGGACTATTGACTTTTATAGAATGACAAGCGGTGTGGCTGGAAAGGGGAAAACACCACGCCCGCCTGTATGTATTTAGATTACTGCGATTTCAAAATTGAGTATCATGTCCAGAAAGGCTGTCTGTATTCTGTTTTTCAAATCTGCGTCCACTACCATACACACATTTCCGTGTTCATCATAGAGCTTTCGCAAACAGAGCTTTGAGATATATCCGTCGTAGAAGTTCATCACTGTAGCAATGGCTTCTGGGTCGCCCTCTGTCGCTGATACGATAACCTCAAAAGGTAAACGTTCATGTTTCTTCATTTGTGTTCCTCCATGTATTTCCTCAATGTTTCAAGCGTCTTTGTTCTGTGATACTGGACGTTTGAACGAGGGATATTGATAAAATGGCTGATTTCTCCGTCTGCCATATCCATGAAGTAGGACAACAGAATAATATTTCGCTTCTTCTCGGTCAGAGCTTTAAGGGCTTCACTCAACTTGTCATTTTCAATCCATACTTCAATTCCCAGCACGTTAAACACGGTGTAGTCGCTTTCGTACTTATCACACTCGCCAAAGCGTTCCTGCTGATAATCTGGCAAATCAGAAAATGAACACTCACGCTTTTCACGTCGCTTCATATCACGGTAGCCTTTCATCACAGCTCGCTTGATGACTTTCTTTGAAAGGCAATCGAACTGTGCTTCAACGGCTTGTCTGAAAGAAGATGTTTCCACTGTTTCACCTCCTTTCTGTGCAAAGTAGAAATGAACGGAAGTCCATTTCCCCCTTTCCGCACCCCAACTACCCAAGGAGGTGTCCAGCTACCAAGATTTACAAAAAAGAATTTGTAAATCTCGGATATAATAAAAACAGTCTATTAGAATACGAATGTACCAACAGACTGTTTTGCTAACGTAAGTGATATGAATTTTTAACTCATGTTCAGGGCGTGTTGACTGGATAACCATTGTAAGGCGGTTATTCAGTTGTGAATACTGGCGTATTTGCTGATACGCAATCATGACACAACCCCCTTACCCAAAGTTGTCCCGTGAGTGCAAAAGAAAAGGACAGCTCTGGGTATCCAAAACCGTCCTAATCAGATTGAAAGACATGGAAAAAGATATTACCTTAGAACGGTTTTTTTTATTTACCGTCAAGGTAATATTGATATGAATTATTAACGCATGATATATGTATTTTTAACACATTCTAATCATGTGTCATGAAGTATAAACTCATGACAGGTGATTGAAAATGAGGAAAAAGAAAGATACGCACAGCTTTGATTTCCGTCCGCTGGGACTGGCAATCAGAAAAGCGAGAGAGAAAGCTGGGCTTTCCCGTAATGATTTAGGCGATAAGGTCTTTTACGGAGAACGTCATATCGCAGATATTGAGAATATAGGGAAACACCCCAGCTTTCAGCTATTTCATGATTTAGTGACCATGTTCCATATCTCTGTTGACGAATATTTCTATCCGCAGGAGAAAGCAAAAAAATCTACAATCCGCAGGCAGATAGACGTATCGCTCGATGAGCTGACAGATGAAGAACTTAAAATCATTCAAGGAACAATCGACGGTATCATGAAATATAAGGGGACGGGAAGCAAATAGGCTTCTCGTTTTCTTTTTCCTCTTACAAATTATCCTGCCGATCTGCTTTGCAGGAAGCAGGATTTAATGAAAAAAGCCAATAATCTGTAAGAAAATTCTTACAAACTATTGGCTCTGCGTCTTAGCGTCTGGCTCTTTAATAATTTTTACTATTCCACGATTTGTATTGATTAAAGTTTCATGCTTGCATTTTGGACAGAATAAAGGGAAATTTATCAATTCTGTATCTTTTCGCACTTTAACTCGTGTCTTACTATTGCAAATAGGACATAATATCCATGATTGCTTTTCCACGGCAACACCACCTTTTATTTTAACGGAATACAAAATTCACACAAATGTAATGAGATTTTCGAGAAAGCATATCGCTCAATTATCGGTTTCGTATAGTCAACTGGCAAATCGGAAGTTAATGTGTCAATATTCTTCCAAAAATTTGCCACGTCATTTTCTGCGTGTGGAACCTCAAATATAGCGTAATGCCCACTATCAATATTACGAATAGGTAAATCACAATGAATATCCTTGCCAGTGATAATCATTCCCACGTCATATCGCTGTTCGTTTTCTGGCGTTGATAAAGGATTGTCCAAAGCTATACCTAGTATCGTTGTATCATCTTTGAATAAATCATTACTTTTTAAATATTCTTTTAACTTTTCCATTAGTTGCTTGTTTTCTGCACCATACTTACCGGTTCTGCGTATATATGCAATTTTAATATCTTTAAATTCCTCAATAACCAAGTTATTACCTCCCACATTTCAATCGGTATCAAGCTTGATAAAGCAATGGTAAGGGCAATTAAAATGTTTTTCAAGATATTTTTTAAAATGCACCACAACTTTTTTTAAAGGTAAGTTCTTCCTGCTGATCTGCACCGCAGGAAGCAGGAAGAAAACTTAAATTTTCACTTTTTTTGTAATTGTGTAAATATATTCTTCTGGTGTAGGCGTTCTGTTTCCAAAGTATTTCTTGAAGCGTTTCTGTATCACTGGGTCTTTACTATTCATAGTGTTGTCAATATTTTCTTGTATCTCGGCTCTGAACTCAGATAACGACACACCTCTGGCCTTTGCTCCAGCTTGAAGAATTTTTTTCATATCTTTCTTTTTTAAAACTATCATAGTTATTCCCATTTAAAGAATTTCAAAGAAACAGTCGTACAAATCACGATAATTACAACCATTAACCCGATAGGAAAGATGATATTATCAATCGGCAAACCTAACGCTGTGCCTTTTAATAATTTTATTCCCTGTGTTAATGGGAGTATATTTGCAAAGTTTTGTAACGCATTAGGCATAATCTCATAAGGAAGCGTTGCACCCGAAAAAATTAGCATTGGAAAGTATAAAATACTGGCAACGGTACTTGCGATTTTCATATTTGGTGCTATTCCACCAACCATCATACCAATGCTAAACATAGACAACATTACCAACACGAAAGATAAGAAAAACTGCCAAAAACTTCCTATTATCTGAAAATCAAAAAATAAAAAAGCCACTAAATAAATGAGTGCCAATGACACCAATGAATAAATACAGTAAATAGTTATTTCGACCAGTAAAATTGTAATCGGCTTAACAGGTGTCACTTTAAGTCTCTTTAAAATTTTTCTGTTTCTATAATCAGATACAACTAAAGGCAAGCCCATTAGTCCGCCAGCACAAATAGCTATTGTAGATACTGCACCGAATGATTGTTGCAAAAAAGTATATTCAGCATCAGCAAAAGCAGGTTTATCGCCATAAATAATACCCAATAGAACTATTACTACCACAGGCATACAGATAGCAAAAATGAACATATCCATACCCCTAAGAGAAAGTTTTAATTCTGTTTTTAGCATAGTCTTAAATGTTTTCATTTGTCATGTCCTCCTCTGCATACCAAAGATAAACTTCCTCAAATTCTTTATATGGACTGCTGGCAATCGCTTCTTCAATTGTCCCAGAAAAAACGGTATTTCCCTTTTTCAAAATCATAATCCTATCGCAAAGATTTTCTACCTCGTCCATAAAATGAGAGGTAAGGAAAATAGTTAATCCTTTTTTCTTTAGCTCCGATAAACATTTCCATACATCACGGCGGGCTTTGGTGTCCAATCCTGTCGTCAATTCATCTAAAAAGACTACTTTAGGGTTAGGGATAAGTGCTAAAACAATAAATAGTTTTTGTTTCTGTCCGCCAGACAGTTCCGATACAGGACTTTTTAATTTGTCAGACAGTCCGAATTGCTTCAATAAAATTTTATAATCCGTAACTTCTTTATATAGGCATTGTGTTTCCTCGCATAACTCTGACACCAAAATTTTTTCTTGATAGTTTGACTCTTGAAACTGTACGCCTACGTTTTCAAACAATCGTTTTCGCTCTTTTGTCGGACACATTCCAAGTATTTCTACTGTCCCACTGTCTGCCTGTCTCGTTCCTAAAATACATTCAATCGTGGTGCTTTTTCCTGCCCCATTCGCTCCCAAAAGTCCAAAAACTTCACCTTCATTTACAGAAAGACTTATATCATTGACAACACAAGTATTTCCGTAGGATTTTTTGAGATGTTCAACTTTAATTGTTGTATTCAATTTTATTCCCTCCTTTATTTTACGGACAAATAATAACACCAGAGAAAACTCTGGTGTTAAAATGTAGGGTGTATTTAAAAGGATTTTTTCATATTAATTAGGGTCGCTTTCATAAATCGAGCATTTTCAGAAGCGTCATTAAGTGACAGCAATAGCTTATCGCAAGCGGTTATAATATCTTCGTTTTCTTCCGGCATACCAATCACAGATTTTATATTTATGTCTGGATTGACCGATAAAGCATTTAACATTCTAAGAATAGAAGATAAAGAATAGTTAGCACATCTTAATGCTTTAATAATGCGTAATCGTTTTATATCATCATTTGAATATACTCGATAACCATTTGCTTTACGCTTAACACACAGTAAACCGTTCAACTCCCAATTTCGCAAAGTGTCCATTGTAATGCCTAAAAACTCTGATACTTCTTTACGTTTCAATAATACCTGATTAGGACTACTTTCTCCATTTAAGAGTTCATTTACAATTTGTATTGCCTGCTCCGCATTATGTTTTTCACGCTCAAGCTGTGATAAATATTCATCTGTCAATTTAATAGCCATATCAAAATTTCCTGTAGCAGAAACTTTAATAATATTCATAGCTTTTTTTCTCAATCCATTTTGCAAAATTTCAACTTTTAAAGCTGTACGGGCTAAACGAAATTGCTCTATGTGAAAATCCGTAAAAATGCGATATCCATTTTTTTGGCGTTTTGCCAGTGGTATTAAATGAAGTTGTTCATACAATCTAACTGTGTTTGGGTGTACACCAATTATTCGAGCAACTTCTGTTGTTTGATATGTATTCATCAAAAAACCTCCTATCTTACTAAAAGTATATCATCACTTCAAAGGTTGGTGTACTAATGGAGGGTTAATTATATACAAAATCATAAATATATGCAAGAGTTAAAGGCTTGCGTAGCATACGATACGATGTATGACGCAAGCCTATTGACTACCTTATGATTTTCCAGTTGCTATCTTTATGTAGCGTCAGCTCATACTGTGATACCTGTGTTGCCTTTGTCTGATTATCAATGAATTTCACCGCAACACTCACTTTCACGTTGTCGCCGTCAGCCGTAAATACTGGATTGACAAGCTCGGAAAAGAGATAGTCGCCGTTTATCGGTTCAAGGGCATTTCCCTCTACATAGTAGGCAAGCTCCTTGTCCGTTGCAGTAGGGTACAGCTTAAAGAATGTTTCCAGAAACGCCGTGGCGTCATTTACTGTGTCAGCGTCCACACTGTTGTCTGCTTCCTGTGTCTTTGGTTCATAATCGGATTTTTCCATAGCGGGAGCAAGGGTCGGGTTCTGGATAATCACCATATCCCCGTCAGCGTCCACATGGACGGTCACGGTATAGGTTTCTGATACGTCCCTTGTCTGGTCGCCCTCTTTTATCTGTTGATCTACCTCATAGGTGACAGAAAAAGCGTTCTCCCCAGACTGTTCCACGTCCCAGATAAGTACGTCCGTGACCGTGGAGCTGGTCGGTATATCCGTTCTCACCGTATCAACATTCAAATCCTGCAATTCCTGTGTCAGATAGGCACTGATAGCCTGTGTCCTTGCTTCGATTGCTTCCTTGCTGTTGCTCCATGTGTAATAGGATTTACAGAAATTCTTCACGAAATTTTCTATGCCGTTGGTGTCATTCAAGCGGAGCTGTATGGTTTCTATCTCATGCGTGGTGTGTTGGTCGATAGCCGTAAAATTCTTATACACACCAAAGCTCACGCTTGCGATAAGCACCACCCAGAGGGCAATGACGGACTTCTTATGCGTCCCCACTTTCATAGTGCAGATTTTCTTTTCCTTTATCGGTTTTTCTTTCTTCTTGAACATGATATTTCCATTCCTTTCTTTCTATTGCTTAATTCTGCCAGCCCCGATAAGGTGCTGTTGCCAGTAGCTATTGTTCAAATCAGCGTAGCCTATCGGGTCGCCAGCGTGGTACATCTGGTTATTTCCCACATAGATACCGACGTGGGTTACATACGTCCCCGCATTGTAGGTACTGTGGAAGAACACCAAATCCCCAGCCTGTGCCTGTGATAGCGGGATATGCTGGGTAGCGTCATACTGTGCCTGTGCCGTTCTCGGTAAGGAAATACCTGCCTTGCCATAGCACCATTGAACCAGCCCTGAACAGTCAAAAGAAGTATTAGGATTGCTCCCGCCGTACACATAGTCCCAGCCTTGATATTTCAGAGCTTCGTTCATTATCTTCTGTGCCAGCTCGCCCGATACTTGATTGACGGTGAGATACTGGCTGACAAGCTCCACATAGAACATATTCCCGTACCCGTAACGCCAGCCACCGTTGCGGGCAACAGCGATAGGGTTCGTGTAAGTGACTTTTGTTCCACCAGACTTGTCACGGGCGAAATTCTCTGCCAGCGTGAAGCTGTGCTTTTTCCCGTTCTTAGCTACATAGTCGATATATCCACCGCCATAGTTATAGGACTGTACCACGACGTTTATATCCTCTATGCCTTGACTTTCTGCTGAAGAAAGCAGAGACGCAAAATACTTGCACCCCTGCTTGATTGAGCTTTCTGTATCAAGGGAATTAGGCGGTAAGCCCATGCTCTCGGAACTCTGCATAACGTCCTCGGCTGTCCCGCCACTTTCCACCTGTATGATTGCCAGCAGATAGGGGACGTACTCGGATATGCCGTATTCTCTGGCGTATTTTTCCACCATAGGCTGATGTTTCAAGACCTCTGCGGACAGGTTCATACCCGTTACCCATGAGGAAGAGCCACCGCCCCCGTCGTCGTCCTCGGCACTGATAAGCACACCAAAGAAAAGCACTATCGCAAGAAGAAAGGGAAACAGACTGCCGATAATGGCGATATGTCTCAGCTTCATTTCTTACGTCCTTTCTTTTCCGTGGTGTTTATGGTCGCTTTCTTAATGTTTCGCTCTTTTCTGGTGGTCTGTCGGTTCAGTTCCACACCATTAAGCCTTGTCCCGTGTTTCTGTGGCATAGGTTCATCAGATTTTGAAGCCAGCGGACGTTCCTTGACAGATTGTGGCGTGGTCAGCTCGGTATGTACCTTGTCAGTAGTGACAGGACGCTTGATTTCCTGCATTTTTCCTGTGTCTGTCTTTGAAGCAGGAGAAGCGGTCACAGGTCTTTCATGGGGACGGGTAGCTCCTGTTGTCGCTGATCCGTCCGTCTTTCTTCCAGTCTGCCTTGCTTCCTGTGCTTTTTGAAGCTCCATACGCTTGTCAGCGATATTCTGTCTATGTTGTTGGAGCTTGTCGGCACGTTCGCTCTGTCTGGTTTCCTGCCCCTGCACAATGCCACGCTTGAAGTCGGACACATTTGCTTTTGCCTTTTCCTTTGCGGAGTGTACGGCATAGGCAGTCTGGGTCGGCATATCCTTGATATTCTCCTTGACAGTCGTTGCCTTGTCCTTGACCTTGTTTTTCGTATCAAGCACCGCACCCACAGCAGAACCAGCTCGGCTTCCAAAAGACGCATTTTCTCGACGCTCTTTTCTACCCGTACCAGCTCTGGCAGATTTCCCAGAACCGTCATTCATGGCTGTTCCGGCTACTGTACCAGCCACCGCACCAGCGACACTTCCAGCACCGACAGCCCTTGCGATACGGTGTTCCATACGCCTAGCCCTGTGTCGCATGAACAGATACGGGCGACGGAATATCCTGCGTCCCATGCTCTGGCTGTCCCCAGCGTTTAAACTGAACATACTCATAAGGTCGCCCAGCTTCATGTAGATACCCGCAAAGCAGACTATCTGTAAGAACGCAATCATAAAGAACGGGTAATCGGTGGATATGTTGTAGAACATACTGGAAATACTGAAAGCCACCGTGACAATGAGCGTTATTCCCGCCCTTGTCATAATCGTATTGAACACTCGCACGATTGCCTGTTTCGCCATGTTCTCATAGCTCGGTATCATGGAGAGCAGGAAGCTAATCGGCAGGAACATGGCAAAGATGATAAAAAGTATCTGGGAGAATATCATCATGCCCGTAAGCAGGAAAACAAATATCGTTATCCCCAGATTGAAGATAAGCAGGAAGAACACCATTCCCAGACGGTTGATGACCTGCGGTATCGTCAGATTGTCGTTGTCGTTATCCTCGATTTCCGTTTTCACCACGTCCTCACGGGTCGCCCCGTCGTCGGCAGAGGGACTAGCCGATACCAGAGCTTCCACACGGTCAGCCCCGATTTCCTCTATATCGCTGTTTCCAAATTGCAGGAGTAGCCACGGCTGTTGTACCTGTATGGAGAACAGGCTGTCCCTTATCAAGTCCACGCTGTCTTTTCCTTGACTGTCGCTGTCGGGGAGCATGATTTTTGTTCCCAAATCCAGCGAAGCGGTACTTATATCACTGGAAAAATCGTTAATCTTCTTGATATAGTCGGGAGCATAAGCGATAAAGGAAGCGGACACGATAAACACCACAACGAAGTTGATAACGGCGTGGAGTGCCTTGCTGGTTTCTCGCTTGATAAGCCCTGTGTAGGCTACATACATACCCACGATAAGGATAATGAGGAGCAGGAAGCCTACATAAAAGCCCGTACTTCCAAAGCCGTTTTCCGTCACACCCGCTAGGGTCTGTATGCTCTTTCCGATACTGTCTGCCATGTCGTTGATAAAGTCCAGCTTATACGCCTGCTGGACGACGTACCCCGTGGCGTTACTTAGATACAGGCTGATAGTCCAGATAAAGTTGGTGATACAGTACAAGCCGTACTGTACGGACTTCCCGATACCGTCCAGCCAGTTCCACGGAAGCCAGCCCCAGCTATTGTCCACATAGAAGTCAAGCTGGTAATTCTCCAACGGGTACTGTGAATACAGGTTGTCCGCATTGACGGTATCATCTACCAGCCCAGAAGCGTGTGCCACCGTCCCGAACAGGGAGAGGAACACAATAGAGGTAAAAATGACTATCAGAGCAATCTTGAAAAAACGAAAGAGCTTCTTTCTTGTCAGAAGCCCCTTTATCCTATCTTTCATCACTCCACCTCGCTTTTCACGGGCGGTCTGGTATCAAAGGCGTGCAATAGTTCTTCAAAGACAGGGTGTATCTGTACCACGCCCACACGTCCGTACAAATCTTGAAGCAGGCATTGTCCGTTCTCCAAGTCACGAAGTCGTTTCTGGTTGTTCTCGTCGTCCTTGTCGATACCGAAAAATTCAAGGGTCTGCTTTATCTCGTTGATGTCCGTAGAACGGAAAGCGAATTTCAGACCGATATTGTTCTTTAGGCTCTCTTTGGACACGTCGCCAGAGGATTGTGTGACGAAGTACACGCCAGCCTGCATAGC
Organism: Mediterraneibacter flintii; assembly: GCF_055387595.1. Lineage (NCBI taxonomy): Bacteria > Bacillati > Bacillota > Clostridia > Lachnospirales > Lachnospiraceae > Mediterraneibacter > Mediterraneibacter flintii. The sequence goes on along the minus strand of NZ_AP031405.1, from coordinate 53,376 downwards.
TCGCCCTGCACGCACCAGCTTGTTAGAAAGGGTTTCGCCCTGCGCCACGTTGAGGAACGCCCACGCTTCATCTAAATCCACGATTTTAAAGATACTGCGGTCTGAATGAATGAAGTCTAAGGCAAAGGTGGAAATGACAATCAGCATAGCCACGGACAGCAGTTCTATGGTCGTGTATTCCTCAAAGGTCGTGTCCTTGTCTGGGAGTACCAAATCTGCCACCTGTATGATATTGAGCTGATTGTCCAAGCTGATAGCATTAGACACTGAACCGTCAGAGAACAGCAGATGTGCGAAATCATAGTCCGTAAAGCTGTCGATATGGTCGGCAATGTTGCGGGCTATCGCCGTGTCCTCTCTGCGTAGCTCGTCTATCACATGAAGCAAGCCTCGCTGATCGCTCTGGGTCACGGCTCGCACCGCTTTTCTAAGGACAGGGAATTTCTCACCGTCCCTAGAGGAAATCCCCGTAAGGAATGTGAGAATGTCTATCGCCAGACTTTCAGCGTCTTTGACGTTCTTCATAATCACGAACGGGTCAAGAAGCCCTGCATTTTCCTTATCGCTGGTAAGATTGACGATATTGATTTCATGGGCTATCTCTGGGAGCGTTTCTTTCCAGTTCCCACGCTCGCTCTTAGGGTCGAGAATGACCGCCTGCCCGCCAAAGAGGACGGAATAGTAGACGATAAGATTATTACAGAATGACTTCCCACCGCCCAGCGAACCGACAAAGGCAGACGCCAAAGCATTGGTGACTGTCCCCTTGATACCCTGTGAAGCAAGGGACGGCTGTAAATAGACGTTTCTTCCTGTGTCCACGGAATAGCCGATATAGATACCTGTATTTTCTCCTAACTGCTGGGTCGCTCCGAAGCCAAGACCTGCCAAGAAGTCGGATTTCACATACTGCACATAGTCATTGATGTAACGCTTGCTGGCGGGGAGAAATTCAGAGTGAAGCCCCAGCATATCCCCAGCAGGACGGACTAACTTTACATTGAGGTCGTCGTAGAAGTCCTTGACCTCATCACAGCGTCGTTTCAGCTCGTCAAGGTCGGGAGCTGATACACGGATAACGTAAGAAAGTTTATACATACTTTCCTTGCTCTGGTCTAAGTCGGTTTCCAGCTCGTCCACGCTGTCCAGTGCGTCCACCACATTTGAGCTTGTTTCGCTTCCAGACTGATAGGCGTGGTTGTCCAAGTCTTTCAGCTCTTTTTTCTTGTTGCGGACAGTCGATAACGCTTTTCTGTTTCCCACGATTTCTACATTCATGCTTGTATCAACAGGAAACGTGAACTGCTGTTGCTGGAAGTAAAATATCTCACTGGACGGGAAGTCCAGCTCACCCACAATCGCATTGACGGTAAAGTAGGACACGAAGCTCTCGCTGTCCTCATGTTCCAGCCTTATGTATCGCTGGCTTTCCTCTACCAGACAGCGGGTAGGACGGATAAGGTCGTACTGCTTGATAAGCGTTGCCTTTTTCAGCTTCTTCTTTGGAAGCGAATATTCGTAGTCCTCATACGCCACGCCGTCCCTGCCGTAGATATGCTCGATAAGATACCCGAAGTCGTTCTTGTCCAAACGACGGAACTTGAAACGGCGGGAGATTTTATTTTCCAGCAGTTTTTCCATTTTCATGTAGCGGTTGATTTCATCATCTGGCATGGAGATAAAATCGTTCATCAGCGTGTGGTTGACCTCGTTTAGAAATTCCTTGAACGTCAGAAACGCTGATTTCTTCATGCTGTCAAGGCTGACCTTTTCCTCGGTCACAATGAGCTTGAAGCCGATAAAAAAGCGGTAGTCCACTTGATTGTCGCCAATCATGGAAACAAGGGCTTCCGTCTGTTCATCTATCTTCTGTATCGCCACATCACGAAGTCGCCCCGTCACCAGCTTCTTTGACTGCTCCTGTATGCTTCTGACGGAGCTTTCCGTTGCTATCTGCAAGGCGTGTATCTTCCCCTCACGGCTCTGTGCGATAAGCTGACGGAAGCTGTCATGGACGATAAATTTCTGTTCAGCCGATAGAAAGCTGTAATTGTATGGTATCAGCTCATAGTAGGCGAATACCTCATTGTCCTTGTTCCAGACAAGGTTGTTGTCGATATACTTAATCGGGAACATACATCACACTCCTAACCGCCGTGACGGGTTCGCTGAACACTTCCTTTTCCAGCTTCACGGCTTTTCCTGCATAGGTCACTTTTGGTCGCAGAGCAAACGTAATCTGCGATTTCAAGAAGCTGTAAGGCTTCTTGCCGTCAAAGGTCTTTTGGCTCATGAACCATGTGAGGGCAACGGGAATACCGAAGTATTTTAAAAATGCCCCCTCGATAAGCGATAACGGCGGTAAGTCCCCTAAGAGAATGACAGCAAACTCCGTGATGACAAACCACGTTATCTGGGTAAAGGTAACGGGAAACGGGAGAGTAAAGTCATTGATTGCGTATAAGACTTTTTCCACGTTCCAGATACCCGTGTAGCTCTTAATCTTCTTCAATTCGTTTCAGCTCCTTTCGTTGTAATGGAAAAGGACAGCCATTTTCAGACTGTCCTTGATAGAAAAAGCTGTCAGTAGCAACAGTTCCTGTCGCTGATCTGCCAGCTCTAATATGGTATCTCGCATATCCCTCGGCTTGTTTCAATAAATGTCCCCTCTATGGACAAGTCCCTGCCGTATGCTTCATAGTCGATATAGTTCTGCAACGGTAGCGGTATCTCACCCAATACCTGTAACTCGTCAATGAAGTAATAGGCAATATCGGTCATGTCCTCACAGTCTGGGTAGAAATAAATGTCGTCCTTGTGTTCGTAGACCTCTTCCAGACTTCCATAGTGGGAAACAAACTCGTCCAGAGCGTCGGTGATATAATCGGGAAGCTCACAAATCATCTCGTACATCTCATTGAGTTCTTGAATGGAGATATATTCCCCGATTTCAATCGGAAAGTTGTCGGTATCATGGACAGCGTATTCTTCATAGTAGCTGTTCAGCCCGATACGCTCCGCAACATCTTCCTCGTCGATAGGGAAAGAGAACCAATCCCCGACAAGTTCGCCCTCATTGTACTTGCCAAGATTAGCTATATACACCCTCATGTCGTCAACCACAGGCACACACCTCTTTTCTACGGAAGCTCATAGATACCGTGGTCGGTTTCCACAAAGCGTCCGTTGTCGTCAAGGTACTGTCCGTAGGCTTCAAAATCGAAATAGCGGGTGAAGCTCTCACTAAGGGAAGTAAAGTCTGGGTCATTGTTCAGAATGTGGCGGGCAACGTCCGTCATGTTCTTACACCATGAGTAATGAATGATGTCGTTTCTATATCTGTGCAATTCATCAAGGTCAGTGAAATAGCACATCAGCTCCGTATAGTCCTCTTTCAAATCAGAGGGTAAATTTTCGTAGGTATGGTACAGGTCATTGAGCTTTTCCACGGTGGTATCTTCCTGTACTTCATCAGCAAAGGGAAGCTCCTTGCCTGTGATATAGTAATAGTCTGTATCTACATCAATCCCCAGCATTTCTTCCACCTGTTCTGTGTCGATAGGCAGGGTGAACCAAAAGGCTCGGATTTCTCCGTCTGTTGGTTCTCTGGCTTCAATCTGCACACGCATTTCTTCCATGTTTCATCACTCCTCTCTTGTCAACGCTTCCTGTATGACGGCGTAAGGCACACCGAATACATAGCGTGAAAAATCTTCTAACTGTTTCTTAGGGTAGTCAGACAGGCAAAGGCGTTTCATCTCAAACCAGACCGTACGCTTGTAATAGGGCAGGTCGGAAAGATACGGACACCCAATTTTTGCCTGCATATCGGTAAAAATATCTTTCAATCAATCACTCCAATCTGAAATTTGAGTATAGAAAAAGCGGTTGATCTCCAAAGGAGTAACCGCTTTGTGTGTGGGATATGAAATTGTAAAATTATGATTTCGTATACGCCAACGTGATAATTATTACTTTTTATTTGGCTTTCTCTTAATTCCTAGTAATTTAATAAAATCTTGAAACATTGATGTATCGGTGGGTTCAAACATTACCCATTTACCATCTCGATAGGTTTTAGCTTCATCATAGATTTTTTGGACTTGTTGAGAATAATCATTGCGTTCTGCTTCAAATTTTGCTCTTTCGTCTTTTCCAAAGATAATCATAAATCCTATACAATTTTCTCTAGCATATAACGCACAGAGTGTCTTACCACCTCGGCGATATTTATACTCATAAGTCCATGCCTTTCCACCTTTATTCCATAGACGTTCCATTTCATATTTTTCGTCAATTAAAGTACATAACTTATTCCATACATCATACAATGATTGCCCAACCAAAGTCATCATTTCCTCTGCACTCGGTATTTTATCAAGCATAATTTTTTCCCTCCAAACACTTTGATTTATTGCATACAAGCATTTACAAACTTCATAGGCGTGTATCTCATTCCATCCGCTAACTGTTCCGTATCTGTTTCAACAAACCCCAGTTTACGATAAACGGGTACAGCATATGGAGAAGAATTAACGGTGAATACATTTCTTTCACTGTGGTTTAAAACATATTCCCAAAGAGTTCTTCCAATTCCTTGCCTATGATATTTTGCTTTTACAAAGAAACAGCAGATGTGCTTTCGATTTTCGCTTGTAGCAATTACACCTTTCAATTCGTCCTGCTCATAAGCTCCAAAAAATTCAAGCGTCTTTAGGATTTCATCATTCTCAATAAAATCCTTAAATGATTGAATACCCTCATCTGAATAGTCGGGAGCTTCAAATTGTAAAAATACTTCCCATATCAAAGTGATAGCTTCGTCAATCTCAAAGGGTTCTAATTGTCGAATTTCCATACAGTCACCTCACTTCTTATACTGGCTTAATTAAATTTGCTTCTAAGAGAGTTTCAAATGTATTTACAGAACCACCATGTTCAATGATTTTTCCATTTACAACTCTGTCTATATTGACACCTGTAAATGATAATTTCTTATGAGTGGGTTTAATACCTATCCATTCACCCTCATGTGTACCTGCCATTATAAATTCAGAAATCACATATTCCTTATCATTGAATTGACGTACTATTTTCATTGTATAGTCTGGATAAGTCTTTTTTACGGATATTAGATGTTGCTTCATGCCGTCCAACCCCAAAGGTACAGTTTTGTCTCCGAGAGTCAGAGCACAGTTTTCTGATACATATTTAGATAATTCTTCAAGTCTATTTTCTGAAACAATCCTCTCATAGAAGTTCTTTACAATCATTTTGTCATTCATTTTCTACCCTCGCAAATTTAATTTATGATTTCCATACTTACATTATATCAGTTGAAAATCAGCCATTCAATGAAATTCATAGCATGACTATTTTTTATCTGTGTACCATTCCGTCACCCCCTTTCATTCCCCCCTATGCCCGAACTCCCATAGGGGGGGGGACAGGTAAGTTTGCGTGTCCGCAAACTGCTGATTGTTACGCTCCAATGATACGGTTGAACAGCTCTAACAGCACGTCTTTGACCCCGCCTGCATTGAATACCAGCCCGACAGCGATTAAGGCAATCACAAGGAAGCCGATTAACTTAGAAAACTCTCTCTTAAATCCTAAGTAGATACCGATAACCACGATTGCCATAAGCACCAAGCTCTGGGCGTTGCTTAAAAACCAGTTGTATAAGTTCTGTCCGAAATTCATTCTTTATCAATCCTTTCTTTCTTGATTTCTTCCATTTGTTCATCAGCCATTTTGCTGACCTGTGCGATACACATAAGGACGACACCGATACCCATTCCCAGCGATACCAGCACCAAGTCCTTGACAAGTTCTGCCATAACCAAATTTCTCCTTTACTCTGTGATAAGCTCCTCTGTGTCCGCTGTCTGCTGTTTGATTATCTGCAAGTGCTTTTCCGTCAGCTTTGCGTTGTCCTCAATCTCTTTCAGATAGCTTGTGCTGTTGCCAGCGTCTATCTTTTTCAGCATTTTCAGCGTAGGGGCGACCTGTCGGCTTATCCAGCCCAGCGTCCTTTCCAGCGTGTAAGGCTCTGGGTCGGTTGTCAATTTGATAGGCGGGCGGTCTTTCCCGATAAACCACGCCCAGCGGTCATTGAGCTTCCAGTCTGTCTTTCGCTTCTCCGGCTCTCTGTCCACGAAGCGGATATAGTGATTGATGATAGAAAATGCTGTCTGTTCTGCGTCATAATGGGTCAGCAGTTCACGGACAGCATAATAGGCTCTTTCATCTTTCAGTCGTATCTCGAAGCGGTTCTTTATCGGAGCTTCCTCAATCGGCACGCCCAGCTTTGCGTACTGTTCATAGTTCTTCTCATAACAGCAGAAGTAGACTTCCGATTTCAAAGAGCCGATATACAGCGTGTGTCCCATGCCCGCCTTGTCCTGCTCGTTGTGCTTCACCAGCTCGCCCGAAGCATAGGACTTGAAAGAACGGAACAGGGACACACATTCCTCACGGTTGCATTTGGCGGTCAGATCTGGAATATCCAGTATGCCCGCCCTGTCGTTAATCGCAAGGTCAAGGCGTTTCATCACACCGCCCTCAACCAGAGCGTCCATGAGGAAGTCATACCAGCTTCGCTCCTGTGCCAGCAGATAGCTTTCAAACTGGCGACAGCCTTTTCCTTTCAGCTCTAGAAGCGTGCCTTTTTCCTCGTCCTGCGAGGTGTAGACAAACACATCACCCAGATAGTAATGCTCGGTGTATTTGTAGTGTCCGTAGTCCTCATGGAGCATATAGTCGATATTGAGCTTCAATATATCTTTGATAACGTGCTGGATATCCAGCGTGGGAAAACGGATACGCACATAGTCGAACAGCAGGAACATGGGAGCGTCGGGATTGAATTTCTCGACAGCTTCCATGAGCTTTTCCTGCATATCGTCCGTGAGCGTTACCTTTCCCGCTTCGATACGGTTCAAGTGTTCACGGCTGATACCAGCCATGATTGCAAGCCTTGTCTGGGACACGCCGTAAGACTGACGTTTCTCTTTCAAGGCGGTTATAAAGGTGCTTTCATTCAGCCTGCATACCCCCAATCGTGAAAGTGTGATATTTTCCGCCGATTGTCACAGTCAGCTATGAATGAGAGAAAACCCTTTTATCAAGCGGGATTTCCAGACTTTTTGACCGTAGTTTCCAGCGGAATTGTGCCCCTCTGTTAGATACCGAGGGGCTTCTTTCGCTGGCGTGGCTTACGCCACACCAGCAAGGCTAGTCCGTTCCGTCGCCTTTCGCTTCGCACGTCGCCGTCCCGTCCTGCCTTATGAGGACGAGAGAACCGATAGCTTGTAAAAAGTCATGCTCCTTTGGAACAAGGGGAGTATAAAATTCCGATATGACACTTGTACCTACATCACAATAGCCACGCCCTTTGATACGCTTCTGGAAAAACTGTTTCTTTACGTCGCTTCCAAAGAGCATACCGTAGCCTAGCTCACTGATACGCCCCAAGCCCAAACGGAAGTTGAAATTATCTCTGATACCGTCTGAAAAATACTTTGCGTCGGGACGCTGGCAGGCAACAATAAGGAAATAACCCGCCTGTCTGCCAAGCATGACGATTTTCTTTAGTTGGCTTAAAAGGCTCATGCTTTCCTTTGTCCCCAGCATTTCCAAGAACGCCACATACTCATCAAAGATAAGGAAGCAGGGCGGTAAACCCAGATAGGCATAGTTCTCACCCGTCTTATAGTCTGGGTGCTGTTTCATTTCCTCGCTTCTTGCTACCATGCCCTCATAGAACGCATTGACACACTCTATCATATCTTCTTTTGTGTGGTACACGTTATCCATGACCGTACCCAAGTCCGCAAGATCAGCGTTCTTAGGGTCTAAGATGAAAAGCTGTGCGTTGGTCTGTAAGAGGGCTTCAATGATTGTCAGCAGGAAATAGGTCTTTCCACCGCCAGTCCCGCCACAGATAAGGGCGTGAGGGAGTGCGTCATATTCCCATGTAAGGTTCTTCATCAGACGCAAGCCCCCGTTTTCAGCCTTTACCTCGTCAATCGTGATACGGTTCGCTATCATGTCATAGAGCAGGGTGTACTCGATATAGCCGTCATGGAGCGTCTTGTCGATCAGCTCACAGTACAACCCGCTTTCCAGTTTATCTTCCAGTCGCAAAAGCTGGTCTTGATACTTCCCCAAAGAGATTTCACAGCGGATATGGAGCAGTCCTGTGTCCATTTGATAATAGATTTTAGGAAACCAGACGATTTTTTCCCTTGATCTGCTCTGCAGGTCAGTGAAAAAACCGCTGTCCTGTACGGTCTGGGCTTCATACCACTTATTGTCCAGTATCATGCGTGCCAGTTTTTGACGGTGCAGGAGCTTCTTAAAGCTGTCATGGAAGAAGCGGTAATAAAGAAAAGCGACCAATGTACAAACACCAGTCGCTATCCCTATGGTTATGAAGTTGTATGTGGAAAGCGTCACGCCATTATCAAGCAAGCTGAAATGCTCCCAATCGGTACGCAAAAGCTGTCCCATGTTCAGTAGCAGGAGAACCACCACGAGCAGGAGCAGGAGCGTACCTGTACAAAAGCGGTACACAAGGTTCTTGTCGCTGGCTCTGATACGCTTTCCCTTGTATTTGTATAGGTTCATAAACACCCCTTTCTGAATATAGAAAAAGCGGTTAATCGTATAGACTAACCGCTTTATTTCTAAAGAAACCATGTCCAGTTATATAGTAGGAAATTACTTGCACAAGCTAACACTAAATAAATAACTGGCTCCGAATTTCCCAATGAAATAGTTCGCTGTTTTTCTTTTTTGTTAAAGAAATGATTTCCAATCAGTTTCCATACAACATATCCTAAAACCGCACCTAATGTATTCATCAGCAAATCATCAATATCTACCAAACGATTAGTTGGTAATTGAGCAAATTCGATAAATACTGAAAACACTAATCCTGTTAGGGCGACTTTTATTGGATTTCTAAAATTTTTCCATATATACGGCAATAAAAATCCCAATGGCATAAGCATAATTATATTCATGCAATAAGTAAATAAACCATCTGACTGAAACGGGATAATTCCAATATTTGCCTGTTGAAAAGTTTCAATCAGCCCGCCTTTTGAAATGATGTCCCATACAGAGCCGATACCCGTAACAGAAAAAACAAGCCATACATAAATCATCATAGTGTATGTCCAAAAATAATGTGTAGAAGTTGATTTTCTCTTACACAACAATAAAACTACTTGATACAGCATTACTGGAAATACAGTTAAAATGATTGGAATAATCATCATTAAAATCACTATCCTCACTCCTCTCTGAAACTATGTACAATATTTTACTATATTATTCTGAAAAAATTTCAAAGATAAGCAAAATAGTTTCTTAATTTTATCCTACAATTTTATTTTTTCTGCTGTCCCTGTGGAGCGTGGTGCTGTGGATTGCCTGCGGGCTGACCGCCTTTATTTTTCAGTACAATGTCGTCTGCCTTGATGTACCATTCCACGTCTGCCCCTCGGTAGTTGGCGTTTGCCACCGTATCGGCAACAGGATTGATAAGCTCCACCTCGGCATTGTACGGGTAGTCCTTGACAGGGATTTCCGCTGGGATAGATACCTGTATCGTGCGTTCCTGCTGACTGCACTTCAAATCATAGGTTCTACGCTTGATTTCCTCGCTGGTCGTCCCGTCCTCATTCTCCACTCGCACTTCATGTCTAAGTGCAGAGAATTTCAGCACTCCAAACGTCTTTTCCTTATCTAACACAATTCCATTCGCTAATCTCATAATCTGTTATCCCCCTTTACTTACTTTCCTCGACTGGAAGCATATCATCAGCCGTTAAGATATAGTTTGTGTAGCCACGACCTCGCACGTTCTTTCCCTCGGCGGTAATCTTAGGATTGACGAGCTTGACTTTCTGCTCATACTTGAAACGCTTCTCCCCAGTCTTTGCGGGAAGCACCACGATAATGTCGTCGGCTCTCTGAATGTCGGAATACAGGTTATAACTTCTCGTTACGGGGACAAAGCGACCATTGACACGCTGTTGCTCCACGTCATTTTCTCCTGCAAACTCCAAGTTACCAAAAGTCTGTGCCATGTTAGGCACGATATATTTCAATTTCATGTGTTCATACCTCATTTCTTTCTGTGATTAATATGTGGGGAGCTACACTCCCCACGCCCCTAGTGGACTGTTCTTTTCCGTCAATCCGCAAGCAGATTAACAGAAAAGGAACAGTTTAAATTTTCATTTCCTGTTATAAGTACATACGGCGGGGAACGTGATTTCTTCATCATAAGCAGACCATTCGATTATGAACGTCTACGCTTGAAGAAATATGTTCCTGCCACGCCTGCACCAGAGAGAACAAGAAGCCCTAAGAATAAGGCAATGTTTGTATTATCGCCTGTCTTTGGAGCGTCTGTTGTCTTGTTCGGTGTATCTGGTGTGGTCGGCTGTTCCGGTTCTGTTGGTTCTTCCGGTGTTTCTGGTACTTCTGTGATTGTCACCGTCTGCCCGTCGTCCTCAATGTCCTTATGCTCTGTAACCTTAGTCGGTTCATCTGGATTGCTCAAATCGTATAATTCCTCAAAGGTCACAAGTTCTTTCCCGCCAAGCTCGGAAGCGTCGAATGTAAAGGCAATCTGGACTTCCATGCTTTCACTGTCGGCAGTAAAGGTATAGTCATTCTCGACACGTTCACCATTGATGATAAGTTCTGCATTTTCGTCCTTAATCATCTGCCAGCCTTTGAGCTGATACTTTGTGCCGATTTCCAAGCCGTCAAGAGTAACGGTATCAATGATTGTCACGTCTTTTCCAGCTTCAATCTCTTTCTTTCCGTCCTCGCTGGTCGCTGTGGTATGGATAGAGATGATACGCTCTGTGATAAGCACAGTCTGTCCCTCGTCGTCAATGTCCTTGTGTTCAGCCACCTTTACAGGCTCGTCCTCATTGGAAAGGTCGTAAAGTTCCTCAAAAGTTACAAGGTTCTTGCCACCTAAATCAGACGCATTGAATGTATAGGAAATTTCCACTTTCATTTCTTCATCATCAGCAGTAAAGGTGTAGCTGTTCTCTACACGCTGACCGTCAATAAGAAGCTCGGCATTTTCCTCTTTCAACATCTGCCAGCCTTTCAACTGATACTTTGTGCCTTTTTCCAGCCCATCAAGCGTAACCGTGTCAACGATTGTTACCTTTTTACCTGCCACGATAGATTTCTCGCCGTCCTTGCCTGTGGCTGTGGTATGGATAGAGATTTCTTTCTCGTATTCATCAGTAAGCGTCCCTAAGTCAACGGTCACATTGTTTCTGGACACCACGATTTCAAAAGGTGGGATAAGCTCAAAGCCCTTGTTGCTCTCACAGCGTAATTCCTCAATGATATAGGTATCGTAAATCAAAGCACCTTTGCTGTCGTCTGGCTCGCTTGTTCCAAACCAGATACCGTCCTCGCTGGTCTTTCCTGCGTTGGTGTTGTTCTTATGGGAAGCCCAGTCGGAAGAAGTGGAGAACTGCCCGTTATCATCAGTTACGATAATGTGGCTCTCACCTGTGGTCTTGCTTGTGATCCTAAACGGAACTCCCGCAAGACGTTGGTGTGTGCCAGCACCAATCTTGACACCCTCTAGGTCGCCACGCTTCACTTGATTGTAGATTGATGTGTCTGTCCCTGTAAGGTCAACGATTTTTCCGTCCTCTGTGATTTCAAATTCAATCGGTTCTGCACCGTCCGTCAGATAGCCCTCTGGAGCTTTGCTTTCCTCGATACGGTATTTTCCGTAAGGTAACAGGTCGGCAGAAGTAGAAGCCACGCCCTCAATGTCGGTAAGGATTGTCTTTACCACTTCATTCTTGCTGTAAAGTTTCCCCTCGACAAGTACAGCGTTGTCATTCAGAGAAATGATTTCAAATTCAGCGTCTTTCAAAGTCGCACTTCCTTGACCTTTGGTATCGCTGGTTTCTAAATCTCTTTTCTGGATTTTTACACCGCCACGGATAACCTTGTCTGATACATGGTACTGATTGCTTCCAGACAGTACGGCAATGTCGCCGTCCTCGGTAATCTGTGTAAGGTACATTCCTTTAATCTGTTCCTCGCTTCCGTCAGTCTGCATATATGCACCGTCAAGAAGATAGCCGTTAGGTGCTTTCGTTTCCTCAACGGTCAGCGTTCCTAAAGGAAGCACGTTCTTTCCGCCCTGTGTATAGAAGCTGTCCCCAGATACCTTGTATTCATCAGAAAGGCGGGAAACATAATGGATAGTGCCGTCGCTGTCCTTTTCAGCGATTGTCTTTGTCACCCATGTTTTTGTAGGCTCACTAGGGAGATTGTCAGCGGTATAGTGTCCCGCATAGAATTTCCATGTGAACTCCGCACCCTCTAAGGAAGCGTCGCCCTGTGGAGCGTCTTTCTGTGTTTCCATGTCAATCTTGAAAAGCTCGATAAGGGTGTCTGTGACCTTTGGCGTATCTGATACATTGAGTGTCGCTGTCTTGCCAGCTTCCACATTTAAGGAATAGACAGTGTTGTCCACCTTATAACCAGCAGGAGCAGAAAGCTCTTTGATGTAGACTGTTCCAGCCTTTACTTCCACGGTATCAGTATTTCCGCTGTTATCAGTCGTAAGGGTGGCAAGCTGTTTCGTACAGTCCTTATCAGAATAGACACCATATGTCGCACCAGCGATAGAGTAAAGCCCGTTTCCGTCGGTAATGCTGGCATTACTGGAAGTCTTTTTAAGGGTGGCATTTCCTACGGCAAGTTTCGCCCAGAACTGTCCAATGTCCTGTCCCTCGCCAGAGTAGATATAACCGCCACATTCATAGCGTCCCTTGTTCTCGCTGGCAAAGGCTTTCGCCCCAGCGTAAACTTCGTCCTGTACGGCTTTTGAGATTTCATCATAGGAAGCTCTGACGTTATCGCATTGCCAGCCAAGATGAACGCTCAATCTCTGCCATACGACGCACTGTTTCAAAAGATAGATATGCTGACTGCTCAATCCGCTGTGGCTCTGCACATACTGATTAACATACTCGATTGAGAGGGCAACATCTGAAATCTGGTCGTAGCTCATGCGTGTGCTTGCGTCGGCTCTGGTCTTATAACCGTTGCGGAAGTTGGTGTTAATATCCACGCAGAAAGCGTCCTCGCCCTCAACGGTCATGTGTCCCTCATTGAATGTCGAACCGATAGAACCGTCATTCATTACTTTTTCAACGATACCGACACGCTCTGCACTTTCTGTCCAATATTGCTTCTCGGAAGCGTGGACTGCCGTTGTCGGCAAAGCGGTAACGATAGTCGCAAAGGCAAGGAAGCCTGTGGCTAATCGCTTCAATATCTTTTTCATAGCTTTTAATTCTCCTTTCATTCTCAAAGAGAAAGGACGCTCATTTCTGAACGTCCTCTTTAATACGAGTATCTTTTTTTCTTGTGATAAATGATGTAAAATTGATTTATATAACGTGTGGATTTTTAAGGCTGATTTGCTCCGTTCTGCTAACCGTTTGCTCACACTTTAAAGTAAATTTGAGTATAGGTCAGTTTATCAGCTTCCAGAAGGAACAGAGACTTTTGCCTGTATTTCCGCTGTTAAACGCCACCGTAAGGATAATCGAACCACTAGCTACCACGTTCCGCAAGGAACTCCTAAGCGGTAGGCCGGAGGTTCAAATCCTCTTAGCGACGCCAGAAGATTCCGTCGGAAATGTTGATTTTTCAAGATTTCCGGCGTTTTTTCATTTTTTGATTAGACTTTTAGACAGATATTCTTGAACTGTATTTTTTTCTTATTTAGTGATAAAATATTTTCAAAGTATTTACCGAGAAGGCAGCCTATTGCTGTGGAGGTTAAAAAATGAGAAAATCAGGAAAACAGATTTTACTTATGATATTGGCTATTGTGCTTATACTACAACCGTCATGGAAGGTAATGGCAGAAGAGGCTTTGACGGATACTGTATCCGAAACAGAAATGACAGAAGAAGAAAAACAGGCGGCAGAGGAGAAGGAAAAACAAGAATCCTACGAAGTAGTGCCAGATACAAATACATTTGAGAAATGGCCGCAGGGACCGAATGTGTACGGGGCTTCCGCAGTCGTTATGGATATGGACAGCAAAGCTGTTCTATATGGAAAGAAAATAGATGAGAGGCACTACCCTGCAAGCATTACAAAACTGCTTACCACACTGGTAGCGCTTGAGAACGGAGAATTGACAGATACGATTACTTTTTCAGAAGATAGTGTTTCCTTTCTGGAGTACGGGGATGCCAGTATAGGAATGACGCCAGGAGAAATTCTCACATTAGATGAGGCGTTGTATGGAATTCTTCTGGCGTCTGCAAATGAAGTTTCCTACGCTGTAGCGGAGAATATCGGACAGAAAATGGGCGGAGGATATTCTGCCTTTATACAGGAAATGAATGAACGTGCAGTGGAGCTTGGCTGTACAGGTTCCCATTGGGTGAATGCGAATGGACTGCATGATGAAGAACATTATACAACGGCACACGATATGGCTCTGATAGCGTCCGAAGTTTATAAACAAGAAGAATTCCAAAATGTTATGGGAACATTATCTTATACGATTCCTCCTACTAATCTGATGAATGAGGAGAGAATCGTCTATCAAAATCACAAAATGCTCTGGCCGGAGAACTACTATTATTATGCATATTGTACCGGTGGAAAAACCGGATATACAGATCAGGCAAAAACGACACTTGTAACGATGGCAGACAATGGGACAATGCGTCTGGCAGCAGTCGTGTTATATGATTACGGTGTGGCAGCCTATGATGATACCCGCGCAGCGCTGGACTATGCCTTTGAGAACTTTAATAGAATATCTTTAAACAACCAGATAAGCACAACAGGCTCTGAAGAAATAGAATCCTTTTCTGAAGAAGCATATGTAACAGTGCCAAATGGGGTGACTTTCTCTGAATTAGAACAAGAGATTACTCTTTTAGATGAAGAAACAAGGGAGGGAATAGCTGCCTATACGTATCATGGACAAAATGTTGGGAGTGCAAGTGTAATTTTGACGAAGAAATATGTGGAAAGTCAGAAAGAAGAGAATAAAAATATTAAGATTGCACAGAAGGAGAAAAAGGAAGATACGTCTAAGAAAACGAAATCTTCCAGCATTGCTAGGATAGCAGTCAGTGTGGGTATTGCGGTTGTAGTATTATGTATCGTATGGATATTGATAGTAAAATATAGGCAGGTAAAAAGAAGAAAGAAAAGACACAGAAAAAATAAATATAGAAAATACTAGAATGTACAGCAAACCAAACAAGTAAGTAGTAACTTCATTCCCTCTATGCTAGAATAAAAGTAAGTAGCTGTGTTATACGGTTTCTGATTGATTCGCAAGGAGGAAGAGAGTATGAAAAGGTACAGGTGTAGTGTTTGCGGTTATATCTATGATGAGGAACAGGAGAGAAGACCGTTTTCAGATTTAAAGGAATGTCCAGTCTGTCATCAGCCGACAGAAAAGTTTACCGTTTATGAGGAGGAAAGAAACGAAGAGATAAAAGAAAAAAAGGAAGTAAAATTAGAGTACCCAAAAGAGTTTGTAAGGCAGGACGAAAGCTGTAGATATATGAAGGAAATACATGAAATTGCTGTGACAGGGAAAAGCATTTCCGCTGCTATGGGAACAGAAATGCCTATGCCAGGTTGGGACGATATTCTTATATTAGGGGCACAGCTAGATCCTATGCCATTAGAAGAAACAGCGCAGGTACGGACAGAGACGGTAATTGGGAGACATGCGCGTAAACCGCTTGTCTTAGAAAATCCAGTGTATATTTCCCATATGTCTTTTGGCGCACTTTCAAGAGAAGCAAAAATATCTCTTGCAAGGGGTTCTGCTTTGGCACACAGTGCTATGTGTTCCGGAGAAGGCGGAATTCTACCGGAAGAAATGGAAGCAGCAGATAAATATATTTTTGAATATGTCGGGAATTTGTATAGTGTAACCCCAGAAAATTTACGGAATGCAGATGCTATTGAAATTAAAATCGGGCAGGGGACAAAACCAGGAATGGGAGGACACCTTCCAGGAGAGAAAGTAACGAGAGAAATTAGTGAAGTCAGAAATAAGCCGATAGGGAAAGATATCATTGCTCCATCCAGATTTCCGGGAATAAAGACAAAGGAAGATTTAAAAAATTTAATTAGTCAGTTGAAGTATGCTTCGGAAGGAAGACCTGTAGGGGTAAAAATTGCAGCAGGAAGGATTGAGAGAGATTTAGCTTTTTGCGTATATGCCGAGCCAGATTTTATTACGATAGACGGAAGAGGAGGGGCTACCGGTTCCTCTCCGAAATTTTTAAGAGATAGTTCGAGTGTTCCGACGATTTATGCGCTGTATCGTGCAAGGAAATACTTGGATAGTATCCAGTCAGACATTAGTTTGATTATTACAGGAGGATTGCGGGTATCTGCTGATTTTGCTAAGGCGCTTGCAATGGGGGCGGATGCCATAGCAATTGCTTCCTCAGCGTTGATTGCAATGGCATGTCAGCAGTATAAAATCTGTGGGACAGGTATGTGTCCTATGGGTATTGCGACACAGGATAAAGAATTAAGGGCACGTCTGCATGAGGATGCGGCGGCAGCCAGAGTGGCAAATTTCCTGCGTGTTTCTCTGGAAGAATTAAAAATGTTCGCCAGAATTACAGGGCATGAGAACCTACATGATCTGTCAGTAGAGGACTTATGCACGATTAGTAGAGAAATCAGCGAATATACAAATATTCCTCATGCATAAGAGAAATTACCCGAAAGATTATCCAGAAACTCTTGACTATTTTATGTATCCTACTTATAATAACCCTGTATAAGCATAAATAAAGAAAAGGCTATGATAAAGACAGTAGATTATATCTGAACATCCAAGCGAGTCGGGGACGGTGTAAGCCCGGTATCAGTAAGATATTTTACGAACATCACTTTTGAGCCGCAGTTCTCGAAACGCGAGAGATTTTCCGTATAGAAGGTAGAGAAATAAAGGAGTAGAGACTGACGCAGGTTTCAGCGTTATCAGGAACACATATACGAACTATAAGGTTTAAGTATGTTGTAACAGGTGGTGAAACGTAAGTATAAAGCTTTCGTCCTATTACAGGGCGAAAGCTCTTTTTATTGTATAGGAAACTTTGTTCCCTTTTATCCACCAGGAAATGTCTTTGGTGTTCTGTTTATATAAATGTCTTCTAACAGGCCATATCTCTTAATAAAAGAGGGAGAAAAGTGGAAGCGGGCATACCCGCATAGTTCTTTAATATTATAATAGAAAGGAAAGAGAAAAGATGTATAAGAAAGTTTCCACAGACATGAATTTTGTAGAAAGAGAAAAAGAAATTGAAAAATTTTGGGCAGACAACCAGATTTTCCAGAAAAGCATGGAGGAAAGAGAAGGCTGTCCAGAGTATACATTCTATGACGGCCCTCCGACAGCAAACGGAAAACCGCATATTGGCCATGTACTTACCCGTGTAATTAAGGATATGATTCCGCGGTATCGTACAATGAAAGGAAATATGGTACCGAGGAAGGCAGGATGGGATACGCATGGTCTGCCGGTAGAACTGGAGGTAGAAAAGCTTCTGGGGCTGGACGGAAAAGATCAGATTGAAGAATATGGTCTGGAACCGTTTATCGACAAATGTAAAGAGAGTGTCTGGAAATACAAGGGAATGTGGGAGGATTTTTCTAGTACAGTCGGATTTTGGGCGGATATGGATCATCCTTATGTCACATATGACAATAACTTTATCGAGTCAGAGTGGTGGGCATTAAAACAGATCTGGGATAAGAAACTTCTCTACAAGGGATTTAAAATCGTGCCCTATTGTCCGCGTTGTGGAACTCCGCTTTCTGCGCAGGAGGTAGCGCAGGGATACAAAGATGTAAAAGAGCGCTCGGCAATCGTAAGATTCAAGGTAAAAAATGAGGATGCATATATTCTTGCATGGACTACAACTCCTTGGACACTGCCGTCCAACTTAGCGCTGTGTGTGCATCCGACGGAGACTTATTTGAAGGTGAAGGCAGTAGATGAGAGAGTCTACTATATTGCACAGGCGCTTGCAGACAAGGTACTTGGAAAACTGGCTGAAGAAGGAACACCGGCATATGAAGTGTTGGAAACTTATGTAGGAACAGATCTGGAGTATAAAGAATACGAACCGCTTTATCAATGTGCTGCCGATAGCGCGCAGAAACAGAACAAAAAAGCTTTCTATGTTGTATGTGATACGTATGTTACTATGACAGACGGAACAGGTATCGTCCATATTGCTCCGGCATTTGGTGAAGACGATGCCAACGTGGGAAGAAAATACGGGCTTCCTTTTGTACAGCTTGTAGATGAAAAAGGAAATATGGGAGAGACAACCCCATTTGCCGGTGTATTTGTAAAAAAAGCGGATCCAATGGTATTAAAAGATTTGGAGGAGAGAGGACTGCTCCTGGACGCTCCGAAATTTGAACATAGTTACCCGCACTGCTGGAGATGTGACACGCCGCTTATTTACTATGCACGTGAATCCTGGTTTATCAAGATGACAGCAGTAAAAGACGATCTGATTGCCAATAACAATACGATTAACTGGATTCCAGAGAGTATCGGAAAAGGGCGTTTCGGCGACTGGCTGGAGAATGTACAGGACTGGGGAATCAGCAGAAACCGTTACTGGGGAACTCCTTTAAATATCTGGGAGTGTGAGTGCGGACATATGCATTCGGTAGGCAGCATTGCAGAGTTAAAACAAATGTCTAAAAACTGCCCGGAGGATATAGAGCTGCACCGTCCGTATATAGATGACGTGACAATCACCTGCCCAGAATGTGGAAAGGAGATGCACCGAGTACCGGAAGTAATTGACTGCTGGTTTGACAGTGGTTCTATGCCTTTTGCTCAGCATCATTATCCATTTGAAAATGAAGAGATATTTAAACAACAGTTTCCGGCAGACTTTATATCTGAAGCGGTGGATCAGACTAGAGGATGGTTCTATTCGCTTCTGGCGATCTCTACACTTCTGTTTAATGAAGCGCCGTATAAAAACGTAATTGTTTTAGGACATGTACAGGATGAGAATGGACAGAAGATGAGTAAATCAAAAGGAAATGCGGTAGATCCATTTGACGCTTTAAAGACATATGGTGCCGACGCGATCCGCTGGTATTTCTATGTCAACAGTGCTCCATGGCTTCCAAATCGCTTTCATGGTAAAGCAGTGACAGAAGGACAGCGCAAATTTATGGGGACGCTGTGGAATACTTATGCATTTTTTGTATTATACGCGAATATAGATAAGTTTGACGCTGCAAAATATACATTAGAGTATGAGAAGCTGTCTGTTATGGACAAATGGCTTTTGTCTAAGTTAAATACACTGATTCGTACAGTAGATGACAATCTTGCAAATTACCGGATTCCAGAATCTGCAAGGGCGCTTCAGGATTTTGTGGACGATATGAGTAACTGGTATGTAAGAAGAAGTCGTGAACGGTTCTGGGCAAAGGGAATGGAGCAGGATAAAATTAACGCATATATGACCTTATATACTGCACTTGTTACAGTTTCCAAAGTAGCGGCTCCTATGATTCCGTTTATGACAGAAGAGATTTATCAGAATCTTGTACGCAGTATTGACAAAACGGCTCCAGAAAGTATTCATCTGTGTGACTTCCCTGTATCAGAAGAAAGATATATTGATACAGAGCTGGAAGCAAATATGGAAAATGTCCTGAAATTGGTTGTAATGGGGCGTGCATGCAGAAACACATCTAATATTAAAAACCGGCAGCCAATCGGACAGATGTTTGTGAAAGCAGGTTTTTCGCTTCCCGAGTTTTATCAGGATATTGTGACAGATGAACTGAATGTAAAGAAAATAAAATTTACAGAGGACGTAAGAGAATTTACTTCCTATACCTTTAAACCACAGTTAAAGACAGTTGGCCCCAAATATGGTAAAATGTTAGGTGGAATCAAAGCAGCCCTTGATGCATTAGACGGAAATGCGGCAATGGATGAATTAAATGAGACAGGTGCATTGAAACTGGATGTAAACGGACAGGAGATTACATTGTTTAAAGAAGAGCTGCTGATTGATACAGCGCAGATCGAAGGGTATGTTTCAGAAAACGATAACGGAATTACAGTTGTTCTGGATACAAATCTGACAGAAGAGCTCTTAGAGGAAGGATTTGTAAGAGAAATTATCAGTAAAGTTCAGACAATGCGTAAAGAAGCAGACTTTGAAGTAATGGATAGAATTCGCCTGACTTATGAAGGAAGCCAGAAAGCCGAGACAATTTTTGAAAAATACAGCGAAGCTATCAGCAGTGAAGTATTGGCAGAAAGTGTTTTAAAGGGACAGCCGTCCGGTTATGTAAAAGAATGGAAGATAAACGGGGAAGCTGTCACAATGGGTGTTGAGAAAGAAGGTATGTAATATATATGTATAGCAAAAGATTTGAAAAAGAAACTTTTAAAGCGGCAGTTCAGGACAATGTAAAGGCACTTTACCGCAAAACGATGGACGAGGCAACGCCGCAGCAGATTTTCCAGGCGGTGTCTTATGCGGTAAAAGAAGTAATTATTGATGACTGGCTGGCATCTCAGAAGGCGTATGATGAGGCGGATGCCAAGACGGTCTATTATATGTCTATGGAATTCTTAATGGGACGCGCTCTTGGAAATAACCTGATTAATATGACTGCATACAGCGAAGTAAAAGAAGCACTTAAAGAGATGAACATTGATTTAAATGCGATTGAAGATGAAGAGCCGGATCCGGCTCTTGGAAACGGCGGCTTGGGACGTCTCGCCGCATGTTTTCTGGATTCTCTTTCTACATTAAATTATCCGGCATATGGTTGTGGAATCCGTTACCGTTATGGTATGTTTAAGCAGAAAATTGAAAATGGATACCAGGTAGAAGTGCCGGACAATTGGCTTAAGGAAGGAAATCCGTTTGAGCTGCGCAGAGAAGAATACGCAAAGGAAGTACGTTTTGGCGGAAATATCCGGTTTGAGAAGGATCCAGAAACAGGAAAAGACATCTTTATTCAGGAAAATTATGAATCTGTGCTGGCGATACCATATGACATGCCGATCGTCGGATATGGAAACCATGTAGTGAATACACTGCGTGTGTGGGACGCAAAGGCAATTACAGATTTCCAGCTGGATGAATTTGACAGAGGAAATTATCACAAAGCAGTGGAACAGGAAAACCTGGCAAAACTGATTGTAGATGTACTTTATCCAAATGACAACCATTATTCGGGTAAGGAGCTTCGCCTGAAACAGCAGTATTTCTTTATTTCTGCGAGTCTTCAAGCGATGATTGCAAAATACAAAAAGAAGCACAGTGATATTCGGAAACTGCATGAGAAAGTAGTTATTCAGATGAATGATACACATCCAACTGTAGCAGTTCCGGAACTGATGCGGCTTCTGATTGACGAAGAAGGATTAAACTGGGAAGAAGCGTGGGAGGTTATGTCCAGGACATGTGCATACACCAACCATACAATTATGGCAGAAGCACTTGAAAAATGGCCGATTGATTTATTCTCCCGCCTTCTGCCGCGTATTTATCAGATTGTGCAGGAGATTGACCGCCGGTTCTTAATCCAGGTAAGAGAGAAATATCCTGGAAATGAAGAGAAGGTTAAGAAAATGGCAATTCTGATGGACGGCCAGGTGAGAATGGCAAATATGGCAATTATTTCCGGATTTTCCGTAAACGGCGTGGCAAAGCTTCATACGGAAATTTTGAAAAACCAGGAATTGAAGGACTTCTATGAGATGTTCCCGCAGAAGTTCAACAATAAGACAAATGGAATTACGCAGAGGCGGTTCCTTGCACATGGAAATCCGCTGCTTGCGGAATGGATTACCGATAGAATCGGAGACGGATGGCTTACAGATTTGTCTAAGATAGCGAATTTGAAGCCACTTGTCAATGATGAGCAGGCCCGTCGGGAATTTATGCAGATTAAGTATAAGAACAAAGTTCGTTTGGCAGAATATATTAAAAAACATAATGGAATAGAATTAGATCCGCGCTCTATTTTTGATGTACAGGTAAAACGTCTCCATGAATATAAACGCCAGTTTTTGAATATCCTGCATATTATGTATCTGTATAATCAGATAAAAGAGCACCCAGAGATGTCTTTCTATCCGCGGACTTTTATTTTCGGGGCAAAAGCGGCAGCAGGGTACCAGCGTGCGAAGGAGACAATCAAGCTTATCAATTCTGTTGCAGATGTAGTGAACAATGACAGAAGTATCAATGGTAAGTTAAAAGTAGTTTTTATTGAGGATTACCGTGTATCAAATGCAGAATTACTTTTTGCTGCTGCGGACGTCAGCGAACAGATTTCTACCGCGTCCAAAGAGGCATCTGGCACAGGAAATATGAAATTTATGCTGAATGGAGCACCTACGCTTGGAACGATGGATGGGGCTAACGTAGAGATTGTGCAGGAAGTAGGGGAAGAAAACGCATTTATCTTTGGTTTAAGTTCTCAGGAGGTTATCAATTATGAGAACCAGGGGGGCTATAATCCGTTGGATATTTACTTCAATGATTGGGAATTGAAGAGGGTGATCGATCAGTTGATGGACGGTACGTATGCAAATGGAGATCACAATATGTATAAGAATCTGTATAATTCTCTACTGAATACGCAGTGCACAGCGCGTCCGGATATGTATTTTATTTTGAAGGATTTCTGGCCATATGCAGAGGCACACAAACGAGTTGAGGAGGCGTACAGAGATGAGCAAAGATGGTCTAAGATGGCAATTCTCAATACGGCGTGCAGCGGAAAATTCAGTTCTGACAGAACAATAGAGGAATATGTAACAGATATTTGGAAACTGAAGAAAGTATATGTTCCGTCAGGGCAGCCTGAATAGTCTGATGATGGATATAAGAAGGAGGCGCAGCTTATGAGCTACAGTTATGAATATAGTTATGATGTACCGTCAGGATCATCAGAATCAGCTATTATTGGAATCTTATCCATCTACCTGATAATCCTTGTCGTGTGTCTGGTATTTTATCTTATCAGTTATATATTCAAGGCAATCGGGGTATATACGATGGCAAAGAGGCAAAAAATGGATTACCCTTGGCTTGCGTTTATTCCATTTGCCCGAGTTTATCTCCAGGGAGAGCTTGCAGGAAGAATTGGACTGAAAAACAAAACAATCAAGAATCCCGGAATCTGGCTTCTGGCATTGCCTTTTATCTATGGAGCTGTAGGAATGGTTTTCTATATTATTCTGATTGGAATTATGGGAATAAATGCATTTATGAGCCTGGCGAGCTATTCGGGCGGAAGCATGGGCAGTGCAGCATCTTTCGGGGTTAGTTCTATTATGGGACTCATTGTCTGGTTGATTGTACTGGTGCTGGTGAGTATACTCTACGAAGCAGTTTATAAGGTACTTGTTATACTTGTAAATCACCAGATTCTGACGAGGTTTACTTCTAAGAATATGTCTATCGCCCACGCGGTGCTTAGTGCCACGATTCCTTTATATGAATCTATCTGTTTCTTTGTTATGAGAGAAAAAGATTATAATCCAGGAATGGAACCAAAAGAGGGACCTCAAGTACCTCCGGTGACACCACTGCCGCCCGTACCACCGGTACCGCCTGTACCAGAGGCGGAACCTGTACAGTCTGATGACGGGAAAAAGACAGAAAAACAAGAATAAGAAATGCATTCATAAATAAGCACAGCCCTTCATATATTAGAATATGGAGGGCTGTTTTTATGGGACAACGGTATATAAGACAGAAATTAAAAGCAGTAGGAGCTTTTATCTTAATTCTTATTTTACTGCCCTATGTGATTTCTGTATTTGTAAATGGAGCAGATATTAAAGCAGAGAATAAGGCAGACAGAATATATGTCCAGGTAAAGACACAGGCAGGGAATGAGGAAGAAATAAAAGAAGTTCCCTGGAGCGAATATTTTCTTGGCGTACTGGCAAAGGAGATGCCGGAAAATTATGAGGAGGAGGCATTGAAAGCACAGGCAGTCCTGGCAAGGACAGCATTGTATAAGACAATAGACGGGGCAGAAGATCCAGTAATGACAGAATCCTATCTTACAGCAGAAGAGCTGGAAAAAAAGTGGAATTCAAAAGAATACAAAAAATATTATGAGAAGTATTCAAAAGCAATTACAGAAACAGGCAATCAAGTCTTGTATTATAATGACACTTATGCATGGACTCCTTTTCATCAGTCCAGCAATGGCTCAACAAGGAGCGCTCAGGAGGTTTTGGGAAGTGAGGAGTATCCGTATCTTTTAGTAAAAGAATGTTCACAGGATAAAGAGGCGGAGGATGAAATGCAGGTACATACCTTTGAGTACAAGGAAATTCAGGAGAAATGCAAGGATTTTTTAGTTGCCGAAGAAGAAGAGAGGGCTAAAAAAGGATACGAATTTACAGACTTTGAAATTCAGTCGTATGATACGGCAGGCTACGTATTAAATATGCGGATAGGAGAGACCGTATGCACAGGGGATCAGTTCAGAGACGCCCTTTCGCTTCCGTCCAGCGCGTTTTCTTTAAAAGACAGTGACGGAAAACTTAAAGTGACAACGACAGGGAAAGGACATGGCTTGGGTATGAGCCAATGGATGGCAAATGAACTGGCAAAAGAGGGAAAAAACTATGAAGAAATTCTGCAATATTTTTTTGAGGGAACAAATTTAACTGACGTAGGAGAAATATTTGCAAAAGTAGAATAACCCATTACTTTTCTGGCAAAAATAATGCCAGAGGTGATGATAATGAATAAAAACGAAAAGCCTTCTTTTTTCAGAAGCAAAGGTGCCGCCGTTGGTATTGTAATTTGTTTTGTTGCAGTGATTGCAATGGTTGGGGCATTTACATTCAACAATTATGAAAAACAGATTGACGAACAGGTAGCAAAGGCTGAAAAACAGGCAGAAAAGCTTACAGAAGAGAAAAGTAAAGAGACAACAACAAATGAGATTGTCCTTCCAGAAGCAGACAGTAATACATCTATACAGACAGAAGAGGAAGATAAGACAGATAGTACAGAAGAACAGCAGACAGATGAAAACCAGGGGGAAGGTACTGGTGTAGAGACAACAGGAGATACATCGAATCTTTGGTTTTCAGAAGAAAGTGTACTTGCATGGCCTGCAAGCGGAGCTGTATTGATTAATTATAGTATGGATCAGACTGTATTTTTCTCGACACTGGAACAGTACAAATACAATCCGGCATTGATAATCGGCGGTGAGGTAGGCGAGACGATTTCTGCTTCCGCTGCGGGAATTGTGACAAATATCGAAGAAACTGCGCAGACTGGAACAACGGTGACATTGGACATGGGAAATGGATATTCTGCTACTTATGGACAGTTAAGTGATGTCTCATTGGCAGTCGGAGACTATGTCGGTACAGGGGAGTTTATCGGGACTTTAAGTGAACCGACGAAATATTATTCTGTAGAGGGACCGAATCTGTATTTTGAGATAACAAAAGACGGAACACCGGTAAATCCTTTGGATTTTATGTAAAAAACACGGCAGGAATAAATCTGCCGTCAGACTGAGCAAGGACGAAGAACCCCTATTAAGCTGCGGCAAGATAGAGGTTCTTTTTTGTATAATAGGAAATTTCGATAAATTTCCTATTATACAAAAATCCCTCCGGGCGGGATGCGCACGCCGCAATAAGGAAATTTTACCGCTTTGCGGTATTGCAGCGGCGCGCAAAGTGGACAAGCCTCTTAAGAGTGAGGGAGGGCAGGGGAGTTGAAGTGGGCTTGCCCACTTTGTTCATGCCTGTACAGCAAAAGCCGCGTCGGAACGACCTAATTTGTGACTAAAATTACATTTTTATGATATAATAAAATTGTTAAATTCAGTTTGGAAATTAAATGAAACAGGGAGTGAAATTATGAAGATAAAATATTTTGCAGAAGTTTTTGTTTTTATAAAGTGAGGCAGAAGATGAATTATACATATATTGTAAAATGTAAAGATGGAAGCCTTTATACGGGATGGACAAATAATCTTGAAAAACGTATCCGAGATCATAATGAGGGCAAAGGTGCGAAATATACGAAATCCAGGCGTCCTGTTATGCTTGCATATTATGAGGAATTCCAGACAAAAGAAGAGGCGATGAGACGTGAGTATGCTATCAAAAAAATGAGACGGAAGGAAAAAGAAAAGCTGCTGGAAAAAGAAATATAGAACAAAGGGAAAAGTATAAAAAAGTTATGGAAATTATAGAGGTTGTTGAAAACAAAAAGCAGTATCTTAATCTACTATTGCTTGGAGATGAGCAGGAAAGTATGATTGACAGATATTTAGACAGGGGAAGAATGTATATTTTGTCTGAGAAAGATGTCATAGCGGTTTGTGTTGTAACAGATGAAGGAAACGGGATTTTAGAAATTAAAAATTTGGCGGTCAAACCAGACAGTCAAAGAAACGGCTATGGAAAACAGTTTATTGAATATATAAAAGATACTTATAGGGGACATTTTCATACTTTGCAGGTAGGAACAGGCGATAGCCCTTCAACGATTCCGTTTTATGAAAAATGTGGTTTTAAACGATCCGGATATTCGGTTAAAAACTTTTTTCTAGATAACTATTATCATCCTGTGTATGACGGAGGGGTGCAGCTTGTGGATATGGTGTATCTTGAGATGAAAATATGATATTTTCACGTATGTGATATATAAAATAAGGGCTGAAAGCTTTCTTAAATAAAATTTCAGCCCGATTATTTATAGACAATTTATATTTATAGATATTTAATCTTCTAGTAATTTTTCGGCTACGCTTTTTTCTGTTATGAGTACATTAATATATTTGCCTAAAACAGCCCCTTTAATAGCAGTGTATTTTTCTAAACCACCGGCTATTCCAAGACGTATTGGTATATTTTTATAATCTTCTAGAGAAAGAGTCAACATTCTGTCTCTAAAGGGAGGTTCTACCATATTTCCATTACGGTCATAAAAATGTGTGCACACTTCACCCACTACTGAATCAGCCCACTGTTTATGACAAAAATCTTCCTTATCATATAAATTAACCATGTGCTTCCATTGTTTCTGAGCAACACCGATCCCTACAATCGCAATATTAGAATTTCGCATGATTGAATAAGTATTTTTACATACCGCATCCTGCATAAGTGCATATTTTAGCTTTGCAGATCCCACAATAAGTGGAAAATATAATAATTCTTCCCTTGCTTGTAGCTTATCAGCTAATTGATATACTAACTTATCAACACCCAGTTTTGAATTTTTTTCTTTAATACTTCCGGTTAACTGAGTTACAATAATATTGTCTACAGTAGTAATATGCGGCATATTATCTACTACCGCCGATACTGCATGTCCTCGAGCAATACCAATGATATCGTTAGATTTTATATTTCTACGCAGATAATGAACAGCCTGGATTCCAAGATTGTGATTTAATTCTTCTTTATTTTCATTTTCAATAACGCAGACTTCTTTAAGTCCATATTTTTTTTCGAGCTCTGACTCTAAGTTCAGATTGCAATTTTCTATCCCTTCAATGCTTATTCTTACAATCCCGTTTTTAATACATGCTGAAAGGATTCGATTTACTCTTTGACGTGACATATTCATTCGCTTTGCGATTTCTTCTTGTGTTAGATGATTTTTATAGTAATAATACGCAGCACGTCTATATTCATTTATAGTATCCGGCGATAAATTTTGAAATGACATTTTAAACACTTCCGACTCAATTTATTAATATATATTAACTTTTATTTTATAATAAAGAAAAATTTAAAGCAATATCAATTTAAAACTATATTTCTAATTTGAGAGAAATAAAAGCAGACAAAAGTGTTCATTGATATGCTCACATATTACACTTATGGCTGCTTTTATGATTGTTAATGATATGATTATCCTTTAACTGATCTTATCAAGTAAATTCCGAACTTCTGTAATATCTTTTTGTACTTGTGCCTGTACTTGTTCTAAATTATCGAATTTTATAACGCCGCGAATAAATTTATGCACTTCCAGAACTAATTGTTTTCCATATATATCTCTGGAAAAATCTAAAATAAATGCTTCAATCGTTACATAATCAAAGGTATCGACAGAGGGACGTTTTCCTATATTTGTCATGGCTAAGAACAGTTCATTATCCAAAATAATTCTTGTGCAATAAACGCCGTCTAATGGTTTGATCTTCTTGTCCGGTACTTGGAGATTTGCGGTCGGCATACCGACTGTCCGGCCTAATGCTTTGCCATGCACGACTTTTCCTAACATAATATACGGATGCCCAAGAAGGCTTGTCATTTTTTCATAGTCACAATCTTCAAATGCCTTTTTAATAAGTGATTTATGAATACTTATATCATTCTCTTTGACATCTTTAACCAGAATAACGCTTACTTCATATTCTGCAGCAGTCTTTTTTAATTGTTCCAGATTTGCATGATTTTCTCCAACGACTATGATCCTGGCGCCTAATTTTTTAATGATAATCTCTTCTACAAAATGCTCTGTTTTTTCTGTGTATGTAAAAAGATAATCAATATCTGCATCTTTTAATAAATATTCTTTTTCTTCTTCTGTAGTAAATACCGCACCGTCTTCTGGTATACTGACAATTACAGATTTCAAAGTATTATCCTTTGCAGTATGGACAACGGTTTCTACAACTGCTTTGTGTCCTTTGTGGATACAGTCAAATTCTCCAAAAGCAACACAAGTTTTATTCATTTTCATAATTGATTTATAAACTTCCATGATTATCCTCCGAAGACAAATTAGTTGTCAATTTTCCGAACTCTGATTTTATAGTAAATAATTCCTATTACATACCAGCCAAGAGTGAATGCATATACCAATATATTTCCTGATATGATGGCAGATATATTACATATAAATGTGAGAACTAACGAAATCCATGGCAACGCTTTACCCAGAGGGGCTTTGAATGCTCCTTCCGGCAGTGGAAATTTTTTCTGGGCAGCGATCAAAGAGATATTTGTCATGACAGTTACCATGACAGCAAATAGAGCTCCTAAATTAACTAACAATTCTGTGAAGTCAGGGAAGAAAGATATAATTGCCGCAAGAATTGCTACGACTGATGTAGCGAAAACAGGGATTCCGTTAGAACTTATTTTACCAAAAGCTTCCGGAAGTAATTTAGTATCGCTGACAGCTTTCATTGCTCGGGCTGTCAATGACATTACGACTAACATAGTAGTTATCAGTGCCAGTAAGGCAGAAATAGAGATAACTTTTGACATCCATGGTACAGAGGCTAATTTTGTAAATGCTGCCGCGTACATAGGTATATAGCGCATTCCCGGATTATCAGCCAGGAAATCAGCTGAAATCATTCCTAATGTTGCTACAATCATACCCAAATACAGTAGACATACAATTGTCATGGCAATTAATACGGCCCGCGGAACATTTCTATTTGGATTTTTTACTTCTTGTACCATAAAAGAAACTGCTACAATCGAACCATACCCTGTCATTGCAGTAGGTACTACCGAAATAAATCCTAGATTACCGCCTGCTCCCTGTGAGAAAAATGGAATTAAATTAGACGTCTCAAATGCGCCTGTTACAACAGAAGTTACAATATATATAAGCATTGTTATAACGATACCTGCTACTAATATATTATTTAATTTCCCTAGTGAGGACATCTTCATAATATTCATTAAATACACTAAAATAACGGAGCCTACTGCCAGAGGAATCTGCATTCCTTCAAAAACTGGAAAGCCGACGCTAAGATATGTTCCTACATAAATAGCTGCAAATGCTACTGCGACAATATTAGCGTTAAAATATCCCCATACAGATATCCAGCCCCAAAATCTGCCTTGTTTTTCTGTTTTTCCAAGAGCTTTAGTAGGAAAAACGAATACACCGCCTGATTTTGGAAATCTGGTAGCTAATTCCGCGCAGACGAGTCCATAGCACAACATAATCAACGCTGCAATAACCCATGAAAGAATAGCTGCTGGCCCGGCGCTATACATTGTTAAACCTGAGAGTGAAAAGATTGCGCTGCCGATCATACCTCCGGCAATCATAGTAACAGCTGCTAAAAGATTTAATGAACCTCCCTTATTATTTTCCATATTGTATTCTATTACGAATATACATATATTTCGTAACTTTCTCCTTTCTACTAAAATTAAAGAATCTTTATTTGTATTTTTAAAGAGAACATGTTACAATCGCTTTGGATGAAGGGCGAGGAGAAAGAAAAGGATGAAATTTTGGCAGATTTAATTTCCTTTCCATCTCCCTGCCTTTTACTTTTTAAATTATGGTCTTACAATTATGCGATATGTATCAGGTCTTATGGCCTTTTCCATAGCCTTTTCAATGTTTTCCAACGGTATACAGTCTGAAATCAGAGCAGATACATCTATCAATTTTCCAGATAATAAACGTGTTGCAATTAGGAAATCTTTTTTCATAGGATTTACGGTTCCAGTAATTATCTGTTCTGTAGAATGAACTTTATTTGGACTAACTTCAATGGGATTGTCGGGATGGAATGATGTATAGAATACAACTCTTCCTAATTTTCCACTCATGTCTACAGCCTGCTTAGCCAATGCTGCCACAGGCACTGTACAAAATACTGCATCTGCTCCCCGTCCTTCTGTTATTTTCTGGATTTCCTTAACAGGATCAGATTTACCGGAATTTATAAGGATGTCTGCACCCATCTTCTTTGCAATTTCCAGCCGGGTATCGTCTAATTCGCATGCGATTACTCTCGCGCCCTTTAGTTTAGCTAATTGTATATGTAAAGCTCCCATGATTCCAACGCCGATTACAACTACATCATCACCTAGTCCAATCTGGCCATTTTCAATACTGTGGACACAACATGCCAATGGCTCTGACAGCGCAGCATGCGTCAAATCAATTTTGGGATCCATTTTATAGACATCTGATGCATCCATCATCATATACTCGGCGAAACCTCCGGGTCCCATTGCACATTCCTGTGTTTCAGCAATGAAAGATGTTGTACACTGATTTTCATGTCCATTTCTGCAGTAATAACATTCTCCGCATGAGTTTAATAAACGTACGGCTACCTTATCTCCAACTTGGACACCTTTTACTTTTTTACCAATCGCTTCTACTGTTCCGGCGGCTTCATGGCCGCCTGCAAATGGATATCTGTTCATCACGCCATTGTAAACTCTTTGCTCCAATGTACAGATCGCGCAGGAATCAACTTTAACTAATACCTGTCTGTCTTCGGGTTCTCTTTTTCTCACCTCCTTGAATACAATTTTTTTGACATCCTCTATAACTGCAACTTTATATGTTTTCATACATAAAACCTCCTGACCAGTGACTCTATAAACTAAACTCCTACTTTTATGCCCATTTCCTTCATAGCAGCCTCAATACTACAGTTTTCATGAATTAATTTTGCAATGGCTGCTGTATATCTTACAGGATCTTCGTGTCCCCAGATATTTCTTCCCATTGCAACCCCTGCACCACCGGCCTCCAGCGCGTCTTTAATTTCCTGTAATAGATGTTCCACCGGAACCTTTTTTGCACCGCCAAGAATTACAACAGGTTTGTAGGTTGCTTCACAAAGTTTTGCGAATGAGTCTTGATCGCCTGTGTAATTTGTTTTTACAAAGTCTGCACCTAATTCCACACTTTGTCTGCATGCAAATGTAAGATTT
Organism: Mediterraneibacter flintii; assembly: GCF_055387595.1. NCBI lineage: Bacteria > Bacillati > Bacillota > Clostridia > Lachnospirales > Lachnospiraceae > Mediterraneibacter > Mediterraneibacter flintii. Next base: position 21,557 of record NZ_AP031405.1, on the reverse strand, counting down.
TCTGGAGTTCTTGCATCATCAGCAGGCTCAAAGCCTCTGGGTAAGGCCTCTGCTAATACAGGAATTCCCCATTTATGGCAATCCATTGCAACTCTTGTCAGATTGCTCAGATATTCATTTTCAAAACTAGAACCTGGAAAACTCATCGTAATTACTGCATCTGCTCCCATTCGTGAAATGTCTTCAGCGTTCACAGTTATCTGCATTGCCTTTGAACGAGCTCCCAAAAAAGAAACTCCGCCATCGATTCTTACAATAATCCCTTTCCCTAAAAAAGAATCTGTTAAGAATTCTGCCATGCCTACAGTAGAAAGAAAGGCATCGGCGCCTGCCGCTGCAATATCTTTAACTAATTTCTTAGGGTTTTTTAGCGCTGGCAAAGTGTTAAAGTTTGCCGCATGATCCATTGCTAAAATAAAAGTTTTTCCGTCTGGTTGAATAATGTGATTCATTCTTGCTGTTGTGTTCATAATTTTTACCTCCTAAGTTACAAATGTAATATATACATATCAAATGTAATGGTTAAATTTTATGTTATGTAAGAAAAATTGTCAATAATTATAATATATTCTTTGAAAATTTTGGGTATTTTGTATATAATTTACCGTAATTTTTTGTATATATTACATATGTTATATATAAATTACATATGTAATATATACAAAATTTGAGAAAAATTTTTATCTCTATTGTCAATTGAAAGTATCCAATAGAAATGCTATTTTAGTTTAAACTAATTGGGAAAGGATGATTATTTATGAATAACTATCAATTATATGCCCCTACATTTATTACCGGGCGCGGCTCTATTGAATTTTTTGCTTCATTGGGTAAAAAAAAGATTGGTATTATCAGAGGAGGACGTAGCTATAATGATGAAGTGAGAACAAAGATTGAAAATGCAGCGACTTCTACTGGCGCTGACGTGATGTATTTAGCACAGATAAGAAATGAACCTTATATAGAAGATATCTTTGCATGTATGGATAAAGTAAATGAATTTCAACCCGATATGATTTTGGCAGTAGGCGGAGGAAGTGTTCTTGATTCTGCTAAGGCAATTCATTTATTTTATGAAAATCCGAATTTGACTTTTACAGAGGCGACAATACCATATAAATTACCAAAACTAGGGAAAAAAGCGGTACATATATCTGTTCCTACTACTAGTGGTACAGGTTCGGAAACTACATCGGCAGCAGTTTTTATTGATTCTGTGTCAAAAACTAAAAAATTACTATTAGATAACACTTTGATACCGCATTACGCGGTGTTGGATGCTGATCTGACAGATTCCTTACCGGTTCCCTTAACTATTTCTACTGCTCTAGATGCCTTAGCTCACGCGATTGAATCAAGTACTGCTTTAAATTCTACGGCTATAACAAGAGCTTATTCTATTGAAGCTGCTTTAGATATCTTAGAATCTTTGCCAGTTGCTGTATCAAAATTTACTACAGTGGAAGAAAAAAAGCAGGCAAAAGAAAACTTACATATCGCTGCTTCTATTGCAGGAGTGGCTATTACGAATTCTTGTACTGGGATCGTCCATTCATACGATCACCCCGGACCGGCATTTTCTATATCCCATGGAAATATTTGTGGTTTAATGCTGCCATATTCACTAAAATATGTAGGACCACATTCTTCATACAGTAAAATTGCCAGAAGATTGGGATATAAAGGTACAGATTCAGAACTTTTGTTGGCATTACAAAATTATTTGTTTGATTTTATCAAAAGCTTTGGTTTGCCATTGACGTTTAAAGAAATGGGAATAAATGAATCAGAATATTTAGAAGGAGCAGAAAAATGGGCAGATATATCTTTACCAGCTTTTGCAACGCAGGTGTCCCCAGCTAGTATGACATATGAAAAAGGGATTGCATTTTACAAGGAATGTTTTTGGGGAATAGATCGGTGAACTAAAATAAGCTGCGGACATATTTATATATCCGCAGCTATAATATAGAAGATAGTATAATAATAGAAACTTCAGGATTTCTAATAATTTTCAGCCTTTCTTTCAAAGTAAGCCTTTGGATGTGCGCAGACTGGACAGACTTCAGGAGCTTCTTCTCCTTCATAGATAAATCCACAGTTTCCACATTTCCATCCAAGAGGCGCCTCGCCTTTAAATGTTTCTCCAGAACGGAAGTGTTCTAACAATCTGTTGTAACGTGCTTCGTGGGAAGCTTCTACTTTTGCAACACCGCGGAATTTGGCAGCCAGTTCCGGAAAGCCTTCAGCTTCAGCTTCTTCTGCCATGCGTTTATACATATCTGTCCACTCATAATTTTCACCTGCTGCGGCATCTTCTAGATTTTCTTCTACACTGCCGATTCCATGGAACTCTTTAAACCACATTTTGGCATGTTCCTTTTCTTGTGAAGCAGTTTCCTCAAAGATATTAGCCATCTGTACATATCCTGCTTTTCTCGCAGCAGATGCATAAAAAGTATATTTGTTGCGTGCCTGGGATTCCCCTGAAAATGCATCCATAAGGTTTTGCTCTGTTTTTGTTCCTGCGTACTTTGACATATCGTATCCTCCTTTTTATTATAATGGGACTTTATTCCTATATTATAAAATGTTTATTTTGTAAAAACAACTGTTTTAGATAAAGAGAAGCTGTCTGCCATAGAAGTGCAGACAGCTTCTTTTTTTATATTTTATAATTAACCAAAGTATCTCTTCAAAAGTCCTTCGAATGCTTTTCCATGACGTGCTTCATCTCTTGCCATTTCGTGAACTGTATCATGGATTGCATCCAGGTTAGCTGCTTTTGCACGTTTTGCGAGATCAAATTTTCCAGCTGTTGCACCATTTTCAGCATCTACTCTCATTTCAAGATTCTTCTTTGTGCTGTCTGTTACAACTTCACCTAACAATTCAGCAAATTTAGCGGCATGCTCTGCCTCTTCATAAGCTGCCTTTTCCCAATATAATCCGATTTCCGGATAACCTTCTCTGTGAGCAACTCTCGCCATTGCAAGATACATTCCTACTTCAGAACATTCTCCTTCAAAGTTTGCTCTTAAATCAGCCAAAATGTCCTCACTTACACCCTGAGCAACTCCAACTACGTGCTCAGCTGCCCATTCTCTGTCACCTGTCTGTTCTTTAAATTTTTCAGCCGGTGCATGACAGACTGGACATTCAGCCGGTGCAGCCTCTCCTTCATAAACATAACCACATACTGTACAAACAAATTTTTTCATAGCTTTTATCTCCTTTTCTTAAATTATATATTTTATGACTTTTTAATGCAGTCACCGCATTCACCGTAAAAGAGTATAGAACTGGACTGAATAATGCCGTCAAAATTCGTTCCGGCCATTTGATTGACTTCTTCTATATTTTTCATGTCAAGCTCTAAATCCAGCAACCGTCCGCACTTAGTACAAAGAAAATGATTGTGTGGTTCGACCCTTCCATCAAATCTGTCACCGCCGTTGGGTGTAGGGATTTTAATTGCCTCCCCAATTTCCGTAAGAAGATTTAAATTTCTGTAAACAGTTCCCAGACTGATATTTGGAAATTCTTTCTTCATCTGAAGATAAACGGTATCGGCAGTTGGATGCTCTTTTGTTGTTGCCAGATAATTTTTGATGGATTCTCGTTGCCGACTATATTTTAAAGTTGTCAATGGAATCCTCCTTTCATATCAAAACAATAACAGTAACGATTACTGTGATTAGAATATAATACAAAAAAAGATAAAAGTCAATAGAAAAATTAAAAAAAATTTAAAGTAACAGTTTAACCATACAGATGTACACTCGCAAAACCATGCAAGCATATTTTATGCTTCCCGCATACTGTATGGTTGAACTGTTACAATTTAAAATCTTTATAAATATATATTATAGAAGGAATAATTCAGACAAATTGTTACAAAATAGTTAATAAATAATTGCATAAATTGTTTTTTATTATAAATTAAAAGTATAAAGTGTCGATGTATGTATATTAAATTACTATAAAATTGGTTGACAGTCATAGTAGGGATTGCTATAATGGCAACGTAACAAATTTAACAAATGTGTAACATTTAGAACTTCCTACAAAAGATAAAGACTGAAAATCAAGGAGGTTTTATATGAAGATGACACACATAAGGCAAAAGATAATTATTTCTGCTCTGGCAGGAGTAGTTATGATTCCGGGGAGCGCAATTACGGTAAAAGCTGCGGAACAAAAGACAGAAGAAAAATCCGTTTTGCCGGTTGCAGGAATCGAATCGGTACTGACAGAATGTTACGAAACAGAAGTAAAAGAAAATCTAAATCTGTATTTAGTACCAACAGCAGAGGGTGAGTATTCAAATATGGCATTTTCTAATGTAGGTGATTATACCTACATTAGAACTGCCCCAGATGAAACCAGTGACTGGGTTGGAAAATTATATAGTGATTCCGCTGCAGAAGTATTGGAATTTCAAGGTGACTGGGCAAAGATAAAATCCGGAGACGCAGAAGGCTATGTTCCGGCAGCTTCTCTTTACACAGGGGAGGACGCAGAGACACATGCGAGAGAATTTGAAAAGGAAAAGATGAAGGTAGAAGCGTATGTGCTTAATGTACGCGACGGACAAGGAACACAGGCAAATATACTGACACAGGTAGAACAAAATGAAGAATATATGATTACAGGCGAACCTGTTGAAGGATGGTATCCGGTAGAAATAGGTGATATTTCCGGATGGGTCAGCGGAGACTATATCACAGTAGAGACGACGTATTCGTATGGAGAAACCAGAGAGGCAGAGGAGGAGCGCATAGCCGAAGAAAATAAAGCACAGCAGGACGCAGAGGCAATGCAAGCTCAGGAAGCAGCTATTGTACAAACACAGTCAGCCACAGGACAAGCAGTTATTGATTATGCCTGCCAGTTTATTGGAAACCCGTATGTATGGGGAGGAACAAGTCTGACAGAAGGAGCAGACTGTTCAGGGTTTGTACAATCTGTATATGCTCATTTTGGAATTAATTTACCGCGGACAACATGGGATATGGAAACGGTAGGGTATCCAGTAAGCTATGAAGAAGCACTTCCGGGAGACCTGGTATTATACGATGGACATGTCGGTTTGTATATGGGAGATGGAAATATTGTCAATGCAATGAACGAAGCGGATGGTATAGGAATCTGCAGTGCGACATATACAAACATTATTACAATAAGAAGGGTTTTGTAAACTACGGATTTGGATAAAAACTGTACTTCAAAAATGAAAAAGAAGTACAGTTTTTTTCAGTAAAAAGGCAGTGCGTTTTTTGCTGTCGTTAAAATGAAAAAATAGCAAAAAAAAGAGAATCGTAGAAGTTATATGGAAAATAATAACAATATACAAAATGCACAAATTTGTATGAAATTGTAAAAAAGAGTCGAAGATGGTAAAAAAGAAGTTTTCAACTTATCCACACTCAATCTAGAAAAAAACGTGGAAAACATTAGATTTTTGAAAAGTTATCCACATTATCCACATAAAAACATGTGTTTTTGGTGAATTACTCACTGTAAAAAAAGAACGCGTGTTTTGGTGAGTTGTTATGAAATTAGGAATTTGTCGAAAAAAAGCAGAAAAAATCTTGACTTTTAAGTAGTCTAAAAAAGTGAGAAAATTAATTTATTTTTCTGACGGTTGATTATTTGGAAGTAAGGGATTATAATTAAAAACACTGAATATAAAAAGGAGGAAATAGAAATGTCACAGATTTCTAAAAATACAACAATTGGGGAATTGCTAAATGTTTATCCGGAAGCAGCTCCGATTCTTATGGAAATTGGAATGCACTGTCTGGGATGCCCTTCTGCACAGATGGAATCCTTAGAGGAAGCGGCAATGGTTCATGGGATAGACAGCGACCTGCTTGTAGAAAAGATTAATGCAGCGATGCAGGCAGCAGGAAAATAAAGAATACAGAAATGAAAAATACCGCCTGGATTTAATCCGGGCGGTATTTTTTGAATCACGTACTATCTGCTTTAGAAAGATAAAAATGTAAATTATAGTACAGATAATTTTTGTACTGCATCAGCTGATATAAAAATCTCGCAGTGCTCCTCTAAGAATGCGAGGATTGCGGCGGACCCTTTTTCAGGTGATCCATATTCGGAAAGCATATTACAAATCTTATTAAATTCATTACCAGTATGTTCCGACTGTGCAAGTGCCAGTATATACATATTATTTTCTGTATCATGGTACAAAGTGTTGGAACCTTGATATACCGGTGCTATCAGATGCGCTGCCTGGATTACAGAGTCAATCGTTTCAAAAGAAAACAAGCGTACCGTAAAAGGAATAGATGTACTGTCATTGTCTTTTGTTTCGGATTCTGTACTTGATGCAGCCTCCTTTACTTTATTTAAAAGGTTGAGAAATTCTTCTGCACCTTCTAATTTATCCAGTGTTTCGGAATTCATAGATTCCGTATCACCAGATGACGTAAATTTAGAAAATCTTGTATCTAATTCTTCCGGATCCTCCACCTTTGTTATAATCAATACAATGGAGTCAGAAGAAGCAGGAATTGCTTCAATCATCAACGGAATATCCTCTGCTTCGAAACCAAAGTCAAAGGAAGCCTGCTGCATCATATCACGAAATAAAGATTTTGCTTTCTCTGTGCCATATGCGAGTTCGCTTAATTTCAGATGACGTGCTGCCAAATCAGCATGTGTCAAAGTACAACGAATTTGATTCTCATTCAGTTTTTCGATTTTCATATGATCACATCCTTATGAATTGATATATCAAATAGTATATCTTCTCACTATTAGTATAAACAAAAAACAAAAATATGTAAAGCGAAATAAACTCAAGATTTAGGTTATCAACAAAATAGCCTGACTTATAAACAAAAAACACATTGCAAACACAAAGTTTAGTATCTATAATGGCAGTTACAGAAGATAGTATTCCTTGGTAAATATGAGTTTATACGGAAGGAGGAATACAATTTACTTTTCTAAATTTCTCGGTACAGTATGAACTGGTTTCCGGATAAGGAAATCAGAATTCAAAATCTTAAGTCCTGTGTCAGGACAAAATCAGCACACGACAATGATGTTATCCACTGTGATTCATACTATCTTCCAGATTGTCATAAAACCGGCAGTATGTCACGAATACCTCTGTATGGTTTGATTGGCAGATTTTACATGTTTACCAGAATCGCCAGGGAGAGGAGGAGACCATGAGTAGGGACGAAGCAGCTTATAGAGAATTATTTGCAGAGTTGGAAAATTATGAGAAAAACGGAGTAAACATTTTTATGGAGGACTGCAAAGCAAGCCCAATGCAAATTGTGACAGCATGTATGCTGAAGGAAGAAGGAAGCTATATGCGGGATTATGTACTGAATCCAGAAGGAAACATAGAATCTTTAGCTTTTATCAATATTAGTGGAAACAAATAGGCATGGAATACCCCTTTACATGCAGGACAAAATAATTGATGTATATTCGGCAAAACCGTTTAAAATGTCGTAAAAAATAGCAAAATATTGATGACGTATATAAAAAATATGGTATAATATACGCAAATCTGTGTTTAAATAGTAAGACATGGAATACTAAGGCCTGACTAGGAGGTGCGGCATGGACGAAAGAGAAAGAAGGGGTGCAGATACCCGCAGGGCGAGACAGCAGGGAAGGCAGAGAAGAAGCCCGGGCAGCAGTACCCGCAGAACGGGGAGACGGCCGGAGACGGAAAGAACATCCGAACATCCAAGCATTCAAAGATCAAGGCGCAGAAGTAGCCGTGCAAGGCGTAGAAGAAGAAATATGATAATAAGGACATTTCTTCTTATTATAGTGATTATTGCAGTTATTGCAGGATTTATATTTTGGAAAAGATACGGTTCATCAAGTGAGAAAGCCGATTTGAATCAATATTATGGGTTAGTGAATGAAGATGATATTGCAGTTATAGTAAATAATCAGGTAGTTCGCAGCACGGAGGATACAGAGGCGGTTCCGCCGGGAAAGATGTTTGATGGAACTCCTTATGTAGAATACTCGGTAGTCAGAGATAGGATCAATAAGAGAATTTACTGGGATTCTAATGAAAACGTTCTTCTTTATACACTTCCGAACGGAAATGTAACAGTTGAAGTAGGAAGCAAAGAATATACAGAGATTAATGAGACTAAAAGCGAAGAATATGTGATATTGAAAACAGAGGGTAAGACAGCATATATAGCTTTACCGTTTATACAGCACTACACAAATATGACATACTCTGTTTATGAACAGCCGGATCGAGCAGTAATTACAAGTGAATGGGGCAAGGTTCAGACAGCCAAACTAAAAAGAGATACAGAGGTACGTTATCAGGGAGGAGTCAAAAGTCCGATTTTGACTGAAGTAGAGAAATCGGATAAGGTGACAGTTCTTGAAGATGAGAATGACTGGCAAAAAGTCGCTACCAACGATGGGTTTATTGGCTATGTAAAGACGAGTTCTCTGAAAGATGAGAAAACAGAAACTCTTTCTAATGAATTTGAGGAGCCCGTATATACAAATATTTCAGAAAACCATACTATAAATATGGCATGGCATAATGTGGAAAATGAAGATGCAAATAATTATGTTCTTGAGACAATAGCAGGGACAAAAGGGCTTACAACAATCGCTCCGACATGGTTTAATCTTGCAGATACCGAAGGAAATATTTCATCTATAGCGAATTCTGAGTATGTGAATTATGCGCACCAGTCTAAGCTAGAGGTGTGGGCTGTGCTTAGAGATTTTCATGGAGGAATTAACTCTTATGATGAAACATACCAGGTATTAAGTTATACGTCAAAGAGAGCAAATGTTATCAATCAGGTTATTGCCGCGGCGTTACAGTCGGGTGTAGACGGAATTAATCTGGACTTTGAACTGATTTCAAATGAGTGTGGAGAACATTATATTCAGTTCGTAAGAGAATTATCGGTAAAATGCCGGCAAAATGGCCTTGTTTTTTCTGTAGATAATTATGTGCCACAGCCTTATAATGAACATTATGACCTGGAAGAACAGGGAATAATGGCTGACTATGTAATTATTATGGCCTATGACGAGCATACAGAAGGTTCCTATGAGGCGGGCTCAGTGTCGTCTTATGAATATGTAAAAACAGGGATTGAAGACGCATTGAAGAAAGTGCCAAATACGAAATTAATTGCTGGTATTCCATTCTATACAAGGCTGTGGCTGGAGTCTCCAAAGACGGAGGAAGAGCTTGCTCAGGACGAAGGTACGGAAGCAGCAAATTATCCAAATAAAGTGACTAGTTCAGCACTTGGAATGGATGAAGCAGCAGATATGCTTCAGTCTGTGGGTGCCCAGGCAGAATGGGACGATACGGCAAAACAGAATTATGCCCAGTGGGAGACAGATGAAGGCGTTTATAAGATATGGCTTGAGGACAGCACATCTATTGAAGAAAAACTAAAGCTGATTAAGCAGAATAAATTGGCAGGTGTAGCTGAATGGAAGCTCGGCTGGGAAAATGCAAGTGTTTGGGATTTGATTCTCCAGTATGTAAATTAGATTTAAGAAGTCGGTGAAAGGGACATCCTTCTTTCGCATATATTACAATATATGGAAAGGAGGATGTTTTTTTGCAGCAGAAAATAAAAATTGTAGGGGCAATCGCATTGCTGCTATGTGTGATAGCAGCATGTCGGGCGGGTGGAGAATATCTGTATCGTCATATGAATAAGAGTATGGAAACTACGGCGCAGAAGGTAGATAAAAGAGAGAAGCCTTTGGTTATTGTTGATGCCGGGCATGGCGGACAGGATCCCGGCAAAATAGGGGTAAATGATGCATTGGAAAAAGATGTTAATTTGAGCATTGCAATTTATTTGAAGGAATACTTGGAAAAAAGGGATGTACAAGTGCTTATGACAAGGGAAGACGGTGAACGCCTGGTAAATTCTCAATCGGGTGATTTGAAGGAAAGGGTGAAGCTCATCAATGAAAATTCTCCGGATCTAACAGTCAGCATTCATCAGAATAGTTACCACGAAGCATCTGTGCATGGAGCGCAGGCATTTTATTTTACACATTCAAAAGAGGCGAAAACGGCAGCCGAAATCATCCAGAAAGCAATAAAAACAGCAGATACCGAAGGAAGCAGGGAAGCAAAGGCGAACGATACATATTATCTTTTAAAGAAAACAGAAGTGCCAGTTGTCATTATGGAGTGCGGATTTTTAAGCAATTACGAAGAGGCGGAAAAATTAGTCACAGAAGAATACCAGAAGGAGCTTGCAGAAGCGATTGCAGATGGAGTCATGGAATACTTAGAAAGCAGATAAAGGAGTTTTTTTTTAATACAAATAATGGTATAATGAAGCGTATGAGGACAAAAATAAGAAAAGTAGATAAAAATAATATAGAGAAATCTATTATACAGGAAGCGGGAGAAATATTGAAACAAGGCGGGCTTGTTGCGTTTCCTACAGAGACAGTATACGGGCTTGGTGCAAATGCATTGGACGAGGAGGCTGCAAAAAAGACGTATGCAGCAAAGGGGCGTCCATCCGATAATCCTCTGATCGTTCACATTGCGGATAGAGAGGACTTAAAGAAAATTGCAGTTCATATTCCTCCAGAGACAGAAGCATTGATGCAGCATTTTTGGCCAGGGCCGCTTACGATGATATTTGAAAAAAGTGCAGCAGTTCCCTATGGAACAACAGGCGGGCTTAACACAGTTGCTGTTCGGATGCCGAGCGATCCGGTTGCTATGCAGCTTATTAAAGCGGCAGGAGGGTTTGTTTCTGCTCCAAGTGCAAATACCTCAGGGCGTCCAAGCCCGACGACTGCAGCGCATGTAGAAGAGGATCTGAATGGAAAAATAGATATGATACTAGACGGCGGAAGTGTGGATATAGGGCTTGAATCCACGATACTGGATATGACAGTAACTCCGCCTATGATTCTGCGTCCAGGGGCAATTACGGCTGATATGTTTGAGGAAATAATTGGAACAGTGAGTGTAGATGAAACACTTTTAGGCAGCGAGAGCAGTCAGCCTCCGAAGGCGCCGGGAATGAAGTACAGGCATTATGCTCCAAAAGCAAGGCTGATGATCGTAGAAGGAGACTTAAGGGAAGAAATCCTGGCGATTCGTCAGTTGGCATATGAGGGATACAAAAAAGGGAAATCCGTTGGGATTATTGCTACGAATGAAACAAATCAGTTTTATCGGTATGGGCTTGTTAAGAATATAGGGACAAGAGAGAATGAAAAAACAATTGCAAAAAATTTATATCGTATTCTAAGAGAATTTGACGAGGAAAATGTGGATGCAATATATAGTGAGTCTTTTGCGATGCAGGGAATCGGGAAAGCGATTATGAATCGCCTGGAAAAGGCGGCAGGTCATCTTCGTTTATCTGCTGCTGCGATAGTGAAAGAACAGAAATACCGTCGGATTTTATTTGTAAGCAGTACAGATACAAGTCGGGGGCCTATGGCGGCTGAACTGCTTCGGGCACAGGAATTGGAACAAGAATATGTGATTGACTCCAGGGGACTGATTGTACTCTTTCCGGAACCAGTAAACCAGAAAATAGAAGCAATTATGAAGAGTGGACAATTAAGCCTTGAGAAACATTTTTCTAGTCAATTAAAAGAAGAAGATTTACAAGAAGATACTTTGGTTCTGGCAATTGATGAGGGACTGAAGAAAAAGATTTTATCTGAATATCAAAATACAAAAAATGTGTATACACTCAATGAATTTACGGAGGTGGAAGGAGACATTCCGAATCCATACGGACAGCCGTTGACTGCCTACGGTGAGTGTTATGAAATTTTGACAAAGTTAATAGAAAAGTTGACAAATAAATTAAATTCATATACTAAAGGAGGAGAATGATGGCAGAGATTCACGTGATGGAGCACCCGTTGATTCAGCACAAAATCAGCTATATCAGACGGGAGGATGTAGGTACAAAAGAGTTCAGAGAAGTAATTGGTGAGATTGCAGGTTTAATGTGTTATGAGGCAACGCGGGATCTAAAGCTGAAGGATATTAAAATTAAAACACCGATTGCAGAAACATGGGGAAAAGAATTGACAGGAAAAAAATTAGCGGTTGTACCGATTCTTAGGGCAGGCCTGGGAATGGTGGACGGAATGCTTTCCCTCATTCCGACTGCAAAGGTGGGACATATCGGATTGTACAGAGATCCGGAGACATTTCAGCCGGTTGAATATTATTGTAAGCTTCCGGCAGATTGTGAGGAACGAGAAGTATTTGTGGTAGACCCAATGTTGGCGACAGGGGGGTCTAGTACGGCTGCAATTCATATGCTAAAAGAAAAAGGGGTAAAGCACATTCGCTTTATGTGTATCATTGCGGCACCGGAAGGCGTTAAGAAAATGCAGGAAGAGCATCCGGATGTAGATTTGTATATCGGTGCATTGGATGAACGGTTAAATGAACACGCTTATATTGTTCCGGGACTGGGCGATGCCGGAGACCGGATATTCGGAACAAAGTAAAATACAGGAGGGAATTCGAATGTCTGAAAAGAGAAAAGATTATTTATCGTGGGACGAATATTTTATGGGAGTTGCAATGCTGGCAGGCATGCGTTCAAAGGATCCGAATACGCAGGTAGGATGCTGCATTGTGAGCAAGGACAATAAAATTTTGTCTATGGGTTATAATGGTTTTCCGATTGGATGTTCAGATGATGAATTCCCATGGGCGCGTGAGGGGGAAGATCCCCTTGAGACAAAATATGTGTATTCTACTCACAGCGAATTAAATGCGATTTTAAATTACAGCGGCGGGAGTCTTGTCGGAGCAAAGCTGTATGTCTCATTGTTTCCTTGCAATGAATGCGCGAAAGCCATTATCCAGGCGGGCATTAAAGAAGTGATATATGATTGTGACAAGTATGCGGATACCCCGAGTGTGATAGCATCTAAAAGGATGATGGATGCGGCGGGGGTACGTTATCACCAGTATCACCGGACAAACAGAGAAGTAAAAATTCTTCTGTAATATATTATAAATAGGAAAAAAGAGGGACAGACATCATTATGATTCGGACAGTAAATGTAAATGAAATAACAGAAAATATAAAAGAGATGTGTATAGAGGTGAATCATTTTCTTTCTTCTGATATGACAGCCGCTATGAAAGGTGCAGAGAAAAAGGAAAAGTCTGTCCTCGGCCGCCAGATTTTAAGTCAGCTTCAGGAAAATCTTCATATAGCGGCAGAAGATATGATACCAATCTGTCAGGACACAGGAATGGCAGTGATTTTTCTCGAAATAGGGCAGGACGTACATTTTACAGGCGGCAGTCTGGAAGAGGCTGTAAATGAAGGTGTGCGCCGAGGATACGAGGAAGGATTTTTAAGAAAATCAGTAGTTGGAGATCCTATCCTAAGAAAAAATACGGGAGATAATACGCCGGCAGTTCTTCATATAAGGATTGTAACTGGAGATAAGATAAAAATAAAGGTTGCACCCAAAGGCTTTGGGAGTGAAAATATGAGCCGCGTATTTATGCTAAAACCAGCAGAGGGAATAGAAGGTGTAAAGCAGGCGGTGCTGACAGCAGTAAAAGATGCGGGGCCTAATGCTTGTCCGCCTATAGTAGTAGGGGTTGGAATAGGAGGCACATTTGAAAAATGCGCTCTTATGGCCAAAGAAGCATTGACCCGCGAAACAGGAAAGCATTCAGAAATTTCATGGGCTGCAGAATTAGAAGAAGAACTTTTAGAAAAAATCAATCAGCTTGGGATCGGCCCGGGGGGACTGGGAGGTACTGTAACAGCATTGGCGGTTCATGTAAATACATACCCTACTCATATAGCGGGCCTGCCTGTGGGAATTAATATCTGTTGTCATGTAAATCGTCATATAACAAGAGTATTATAAAAGAGTGATTTATTTATGTTTAGGTAATATACACAGTAGAAATAGATATTAAATTCTGTAAAGGAAGATAAATTGGATAACAATTAAAAAAGTATTATTTTAGTAGCCGGTATAAATATTTTAAATCAACCTGTAAAATAAGAGCTGTTCAGGTGGGGGATTCAAAAACATTTATATCGGCTAAAAACTGGGGCTTAAAAAGAGGAGGTTGTCGCGGTGGACAGACATATAAAAGTACCGATTGCAAAAGAGGACGCTAAGATATTAAGGGCGGGGGACTATGTGTATATTACAGGTATCATCTATACCGCAAGAGATGCTGCACATAAAAGAATGTATGAAATATTACAGAAGGGCGGCGAACTTCCAATAAATCTAAAGGAACAGGTAATCTACTATATGGGGCCCTCACCTGCCCGCAAAGATTATCCAATTGGCTCGGCGGGTCCCACTACGGCAAGCCGCATGGACAAGTATACACCACAGCTTTTAGATTTAGGGCTTGGAGCGATGATTGGAAAGGGAAAAAGGAGTCCGTCGGTGGTAGATGCAATTATCAGGAATGGAGCAGTTTATTTCGCGGCAGTAGGAGGAGCAGGAGCGCTGCTTTCGAAATGTATTAAAAAGTCAGAGGTCATCGCATATGAGGATCTTGGAACAGAAGCAATACGCAGACTTGAAGTTGAAAACTTTCCTGCTATTGTTGTAATAGATTCAAAGGGACAAAATCTCTATGAAACAGCGATTCGGGAGTATTGCCTGGAAAAGTAAGCAGCCTACACTTTAGAAAAACTATAAAGCAGAGCAGGGAGCAGATATGTGTTTAAGCATCTGCATATGGTTTCTTATTAAAATGTGCTAAAGCCAGTACAAAGCATATAGAGGAAGGATATGAAAAAATGAAACGTATTTTACTAATGGTATTTCGAAATATTTTATTAGTGCCATATATGTGGATACGCCTTTGTTACAGGGCGGCACATACAGAAAAATATACAGAAGAAAATCAATATGCTTTTTTAAAATGGATTGTGATACATGCAAACAGAGGAGGAAATGTGTATATTGATGTGCATGGAGCAGAAAATATTCCTTCCCAGAATGGTTTTATGTTTTACCCGAATCATCAGGGACTATACGATGTTCTTGCAGTATTAGAAGCGTGCCCGGTTCCATTTTCTGTTGTAGCTAAAAAAGAGATAAAAAATATCCAGTTTTTAAAACAGGTATTTGCCTGTATGAAAGCATATATGCTGGATAGAGAAGATGTGCGTCAGGCAATGAAAGTGATTCTTGACGTATCGGATGAAGTGAAAAAAGGTAGAAATTATTTGATATTTGCAGAAGGAACAAGATCGAAATGTGGAAATCGTATCGGCGATTTCAAAGGAGGAAGCTTTAAAGCAGCAACACGTGCAAAATGTCCGATTGTTCCGGTTGCTCTGATTGATTCCTTTCAGCCTTTTGATAGAAATACAATTGCTCCGGTAACAGTTCAGGTGCATTTTTTAAAGCCAATAGAATATGAAGACTATAAAGAGATGAAAACAACAGAAATAGCAGCACTAGTACATGATAAGATACAAAAAACAATTGATGAAAATGAAAGCTCTGTCACTGTATGAATATCCAGATAATAGTATCAGAGCAATTCTGTTATACAGAACAGACAGAATTCAGTATTTGAAAAAGTCTGTAGGATTGGTCAAAATATCGGAAAAACTTTTATTTTACCGTTGACATTGCAAATTCACTTTAGTATAATAATTCTTGCGTTATCGCAGAAAATATGTGTGCTGTAAAATAGTTCATTTTGCAGTTGGTTTTCAGAATCAGGAGAAATACTCAAGAGGCTGAAGAGGCGCCCCTGCTAAGGGTGTAGGTCGGGAAACCGGCGCGAGGGTTCAAATCCCTCTTTCTCCGTTTGACATTATCCAGAAACTACTGGTGAATCCAGTAGTTTTTGTGTTTCAACTATAGAGTTGTGTAGATAATGTCAGAAAAACACTAAATATAGTATCCAAAAGAAGTATTGTAAAAAAGTTCAAGAAAAATCAAAAAAAGTCTTGACAAAAAATAGAAATAAATGATATTATATTTAGGCTGACCCGTGAGGTTAGCAAAGTAAAGCACCTTGAGAACTGAACAATAGACAACAATCCTTGAAAATTCTAAGAGAGAAATTTTCGAACGGTCTGTATGGAATACAGACGAACCAAGAACAGTAAAAGGATAAGAATTAGCTAGAGGTTAATTCTGAACTGGACAAATGTTTTCCATGAGAAAGAGGAGGCTCCCACAGCACTAAGCTCGTGAGGGACCTCGCTAAGAGCATGGGGAGCGCAAACGAACATAAGGCTTTTAAAGACAAAGCCTAAGTTCTACATGCGAGAGTTTGATCCTGGCTCAGGATGAACGCTGGCGGCGTGCCTAACACATGCAAGTCGAGCGAAGCACATTGCTATGAATCTTTCGGGAGGAAGAGCGAAGTGACTTAGCGGCGGACGGGTGAGTAACGCGTGGGTAACCTGCCTCATACAGGGGGATAACAGTTAGAAATGACTGCTAATACCGCATAAGCGCACAGGACCGCATGGTCAAGTGTGAAAAACTGAGGTGGTATGAGATGGACCCGCGTCTGATTAGCTAGTTGGTGAGGTAAGGGCTCACCAAGGCAACGATCAGTAGCCGACCTGAGAGGGTGACCGGCCACATTGGGACTGAGACACGGCCCAAACTCCTACGGGAGGCAGCAGTGGGGAATATTGCACAATGGGGGAAACCCTGATGCAGCGACGCCGCGTGAGCGAAGAAGTATTTCGGTATGTAAAGCTCTATCAGCAGGGAAGAAAATGACGGTACCTGACTAAGAAGCACCGGCTAAATACGTGCCAGCAGCCGCGGTAATACGTATGGTGCAAGCGTTATCCGGATTTACTGGGTGTAAAGGGAGCGTAGACGGATAAGCAAGTCTGGAGTGAAAGCCCGGGGCTCAACCCCGGGACTGCTTTGGAAACTGTTAATCTAGAGTGCTGGAGAGGTAAGTGGAATTCCTAGTGTAGCGGTGAAATGCGTAGATATTAGGAGGAACACCAGTGGCGAAGGCGGCTTACTGGACAGTGACTGACGTTGAGGCTCGAAAGCGTGGGGAGCAAACAGGATTAGATACCCTGGTAGTCCACGCCGTAAACGATGACTACTAGGTGTCGGGTGGCAAAGCCATTCGGTGCCGCAGCCAACGCAATAAGTAGTCCACCTGGGGAGTACGTTCGCAAGAATGAAACTCAAAGGAATTGACGGGGACCCGCACAAGCGGTGGAGCATGTGGTTTAATTCGAAGCAACGCGAAGAACCTTACCTGCCCTTGACATCCGAATGACGAGCGAGTAATGTCGTTTTTCCTTCGGGACATTCGAGACAGGTGGTGCATGGTTGTCGTCAGCTCGTGTCGTGAGATGTTGGGTTAAGTCCCGCAACGAGCGCAACCCTTATCTTTAGTAGCCAGCAGGTAAAGCTGGGGACTCTAGAGAGACTGCCAGGGATAACCTGGAGGAAGGTGGGGATGACGTCAAATCATCATGCCCCTTATGGGCAGGGCTACACACGTGCTACAATGGCGTAAACAAAGGGAGGCGAGACTGTGAAGTGGAGCAAATCCCAAAAATAACGTCTCAGTTCGGATTGTAGTCTGCAACTCGACTACATGAAGCTGGAATCGCTAGTAATCGCGAATCAGAATGTCGCGGTGAATACGTTCCCGGGTCTTGTACACACCGCCCGTCACACCATGGGAGTCAGTAACGCCCGAAGTCAGTGACCCAACCGAAAGGAGGGAGCTGCCGAAGGCGGGACGGATAACTGGGGTGAAGTCGTAACAAGGTAGCCGTATCGGAAGGTGCGGCTGGATCACCTCCTTTCTAAGGAAGAAGAAGTATGCACAGAACACTTAGCGAGCCGGAAGGCGAGGTTAGTGAGAAGGCACATCGCAGAGCATAGCAAAGCGATGAAGGAGCAGTTGTCTATTGTTGAGGGTTCAAGGAGAGGGAAGCGCGGAGAACAAGCCTAGTTCTAAGCTCGAAAAGACCTCACCAAGAACTTAAGATTTTTTGGTGGCGATGCGTTTGTGGGAAACACCCGTACCCATCCCGAACACGATGGTTAAGCCGCAGACGGCCGATGGTACTGCACTGGAGACGGTGTGGGAGAGTAGGTGGCCGCCAAATTTAAAAAAGAAAAAAGACAAAGCAAAGGAAACTTCAGAAACCAAAGGAAATAGGGATTCTGAAGAAATAACCGGACGCATACGTGAAAAGAACACGTGAAGTCTTTAAGCATAGATACAGGCAAGGATAAGCAACAACTTATCAAAGCCAACCCAATCAGCAGGGAAGTGCTGTTTAAATAGATAAAGAAACTGTCACGAAGGTTTTTTACCAGTGATTAGAGAGCAGAAAAGGTTCTGGTTTCTAATGACTGATAAAAAATCAGTCAGCTGATAAGATGTGAAGGTTTAAAACCTAAGGGTTTGTCACACATCTAAATGTACCTTGAAAACTGCATATAAAAGAAGAAAGAGATAGAAATATCGAAAAGACATCCGAGGTAAATGTAAGAGAACATTACCAGAGTCTGAAGAAAACAGACGGAAAACTAAATTGACCTAGAACCAACGCGTGTAACGCTATACACGTGTGGATGACCATTCATTCCCGTGAATGGGAGTCAGTTGGTTATGCTAATAAGAGCGTATGGTGGATGCCTAGGCACTAAGAGCCGATGAAGGACGTGATAAGCTGCGAAAAGCTTCGGGGAGGGGCAAATACCCATCGATCCGGAGATATCCGAATGGGGGAACCCACTTGAGAAAACCTCAAGTATCCTTACGTGAATCCATAGGGTAAGGAAGGGAACCCGGTGAACTGAAACATCTAAGTAGCCGGAGGAAGAGAAAACAACAGTGATTCCGAAAGTAGCGGCGAGCGAAATCGGAAGAGCCCAAACCAGGGTGCGTGCATCCTGGGGTTCGGACCGCATAATTGATTCATCAAGAGTAGCAGAATGGTTTTGGGAAAGCCAGCCAGAGAGGGTGAAAGCCCCGTAAGCGAAACTTAAGATGACAAGGCGGAATCCAGAGTAGGTCGAGACACGAGAAACCTTGACTGAATATGCGGGGACCACCCCGTAAGGCTAAATACTCCTTAGTGACCGATAGCGCATAGTACTGTGAAGGAAAGGTGAAAAGGACCCCGGGAGGGGAGTGAAAGAGAACCTGAAACCATATGTTTACAAGCTGTGGAAGCGCTTTAAATGCGCAACCGCGTACTTTTTGTAGAACGGTCCGGCGAGTTGCGTCGTCTGGCGAGGTTAAGCACTAAAAGGTGTGGAGCCGAAGGGAAACCAAGTCTGAAAAGGGCGGTTAAGTCAGACGGAGCAGACCCGAAACCGGGTGATCTATCCATGTCCAGGTTGAAGTTGCCGTAAAAGGCAATGGAGGACCGAACCCACATCCGTTGAAAAGGGTGGGGATGAGGTGTGGATAGGGGAGAAATTCCAATCGAACCCGGAGATAGCTGGTTCTCCTCGAAATAGCTTTAGGGCTAGCCTCATGCAAGTCTTACGGAGGTAGAGCACTGAATTCCTAAGGGGGCGTCAAAGCTTACCAAGGGATATCAAACTCCGAATGCCGTGTAGATGGTGCATGGGAGTCAGACTATCCGAGATAAGTTGGGTGGTCGAAAGGGAAAGAGCCCAGACCTGCAGCTAAGGTCCCAAAATGTGTGTTAAGTGGAAAAGGATGTGGGATTTCAAAGACAACTAGGATGTTGGCTTAGAAGCAGCCATACATTAAAAGAGTGCGTAATAGCTCACTAGTCGAGAGGTCCTGCGCCGAAAATGTCCGGGGCTAAAACACACTACCGAAGCTTAGGAATATATGAATGTATATTGGTAGAGGAGCATTCTTAACGAGAAGAAGCTGTACCGGAAGGAGCAGTGGATTGTTAAGAAGAGAGAATGCCGGAATGAGTAGCGAGAGGAAGGTGAGAATCCTTCCGGCCGAATATCTAAGGTTTCCAGAGTAAAGCTGATCTGCTCTGGGTAAGTCGGGGCCTAAGGTGAGGTCGAAAGACGTAGCCGATGGACAACAGGTTGAAATTCCTGTACTATCTTATAACAGAACTGTGGGGACGCAGAGAGAGAGCACGAGCCGGGAATGGAAAGCCCGGTACAAGCGAGGTAGGAGTGCATAAGGCAAATCCGGTGCACAATCCGAAGACGTGAAGTGGAGCGAACTAAGAGTAGCGAAGCGTGTGAGCTAGCTGCCAAGAAAAGCCGCTATTGTTTGTAAGATACCCGTACCGTAAACCGACACAGGTGGATGAGGAGAGAATCCTAAGGCCGACGGGAGAAGCATTGTTAAGGAACTCGGCAAAATGACTCCGTAACTTCGGGAGAAGGAGTGCCAGGTAAGACTGGCCGCAGAGAATTGGCCCAAGCAACTGTTTAGCAAAAACACAGGTCTATGCAAAACCGAAAGGTGAGGTATATGGGCTGACGCCTGCCCGGTGCTGGAAGGTTAAGGGGAGAGGTTAGTGGCAACACGAAGCTTTGAACTTAAGCCCCAGTAAACGGCGGCCGTAACTATAACGGTCCTAAGGTAGCGAAATTCCTTGTCGGGTAAGTTCCGACCCGCACGAAAGGCGTAATGATTTGGGCACTGTCTCAACAATGCACCCGGTGAAATTGAAATACCAGTGAAGATGCTGGTTACCTGCGCCAGGACGGAAAGACCCCATGGAGCTTTACTCCAGCTTGATACTGGGATTCGGTATTGCATGTACAGGATAGGTGGGAGACAAGGAAATGGTAACGCCAGTTACCATGGAGTCGCTGTTGGGATACCACCCTTGCAGTATTGGGTTTCTAACCAGCAGCCGTGAACCGGCTGGGGGACAATGTCAGGTGGGGAGTTTGACTGGGGCGGTCGCCTCCGAAAGGGTATCGGAGGCGCTCAAAGGTTCCCTCAGAATGGTCGGAAACCATTCGGAGAGTGTAAAGGCAGAAGGGAGCTTGACTGCGACACCGACGGGTGGAGCAGGTACGAAAGTAGGACTTAGTGATCCGGTGGTATAAAGTGGGATTGCCATCGCTCAACGGATAAAAGCTACCCTGGGGATAACAGGCTTATCACTCCCAAGAGTTCACATCGACGGAGTGGTTTGGCACCTCGATGTCGGCTCATCGCATCCTGGGGCTGAAGTAGGTCCCAAGGGTTGGGCTGTTCGCCCATTAAAGCGGTACGCGAGCTGGGTTCAGAACGTCGTGAGACAGTTCGGTCCCTATCCGGCGTGGGCGTAGGATATTTGAGAGGAGCTGTCCTTAGTACGAGAGGACCGGGATGGACTGGCCGCTGGTGAATCTGTTGTTCTGCCAAGGGCATAGCAGAGTAGCCAAGCCGGGAAGGGATAAACGCTGAAGGCATCTAAGCGTGAAGCCCCCCTCAAGAAGAGATATCCCATAGCAAAAGCTAGTAAGACCCCTTGAAGACGACGAGGTAGATAGGGCAGAGGTGGAAGCATGGTAACATGTGGAGCTGACTGTTACTAATAGGTCGAGGGCATAACCAAGCAGGTGATAGGTTGGATGAT